>OW818646.1:1560000-3175000 GCA_942492845.1 uncultured Flavobacteriaceae bacterium
TATTAATCTCCGCTTCGGTAAGAAGGTATATCTCTCTGAAAGCCTGTTTAAAAGGCTGTAAAATCTTATTATCGGCCAGGAAATCCCTCCACGCCTTAACTTCTGCTGTACTGCTTACTGCCGGGTGCCATAATGAAACACGGGCATATTGATCGATATTAATTTCGTCACCGCCGGCGGTAAGCCATTTACCCTTTACCCTTATCCCCTGGACAGTAGTATCATCATTGATAAAATTAAATATGATGTTTCCCGTAACCCACGTGAGCAGTCCGTGGTTTAAATACCTCTCTTTAAAATATTCCGGATTTATTTCACGATTACTTCTCAACATCCTGTCAAATCTGTCTCGCTGCGTAGCCGTCGCCTGGTCAACCTGCTTCTGAATATCTTTTATCTTTTTAAGAATGGCTGCATATTTATCTTTGACGATGGCAGGAACTGATTTTTGTTCTTTACCATCAGCTTTAAGCCAAGTAATTGTAGACTTTCCGATACCAGTAATTTCCAAGACGGCTGTAAAATCGCCAACATTCCACTCCCTTTTTCCTTCCTTCAGCTTGAAATCGTCGACAGCGAGGTCTTCGATCTCATGTGTGGTGACGCCGTGTTTTAATGCAGCTTCCTGAATGTAACCCTCAATAATTTTCAGGGTATTATTCTGCTTGATCCTTAGCCTCAGCCTTGAAAGCTGGCTGATGCCATCCAGCCCTTTTGAATTGGCGAGGGTATACAGGCATGCATTTCCTACACCCGTTGAAGCCGGGCCTTTTTGCGGGATTTTCCTGAAACAGCGGTCAGCAAGTTTACTGATTGTTTGAATGGTTGCCTGGTCATGAAATAATGAACACATCCATACAAAGCCTTTTAATGCTTCGGTATTCAGGCTGCTTAAAAACTCTGTTTCAGCATAAATGTATTCGGTACCGCTATAAGTCTGCCTGTGTTCTACAACCGTCTCTTTTAGGTTTATTACAGCATTGAAGAGCTCCTGTAGTGTTTTCTTAAATTTATCCGCTCCTAAATTTGTTATTATATCCTGAGACTCTGCAATGTACTTTTTTGATGGCCTGGCGCCCGTTGCTTTCTGTGCTTTGGCAGTCAATTCATACCAGAAGATTTTTTCAGATTGGGGCTGCACTTCAATGATGGCGTTGGCCAGTGGTGTAAAACTATCATCTCCTAAGAATAGCACAGGCCGGATGTCATTTTCTCCTGTTTTTTCAAATAAGAGCTCTTCTACTTTTTCGAGCAGTTTGGCATTCTCTTTTTCTAAATAGGATTTCTCATTTTTTTCAAGTTGTTGCTTTAAGACCATCAAGCCATCTATAGCGTCCTGATCCGGTAAACTATCTTTGTGCTGCTTTTGAAACTGGTTAATTAAAAAGGACAGGCTCCAATCCTGAAATGAAAATTTGTCTTGCTTGTCTTTATATATGGTGATAATGATACGTTTTAAATCATTGCCGCTCACCGTTAGCTTTGACCTGAAAATCTGCCTTAAGTAAGCGAAGCGTAGTTGGTTATCTTCGTATAGCCTGTCATTTGGGCCGCCCCAGCGGGCTATAGCGGCAGCACGAATCTTCTCAATGCAGTAGAGTGCAAAGTTTATCTTCTCCTCGTTATCCCAGTTTGCCACAACATCTTTATAAACGGGCAGGTTACTGATCGAAGGATCGTAAAAATAGGATTGTGTTGAAGAATACTCTTCATGCGTCTTGTTAATTATGGCGCTAAACTTTTCAGAGTCCACATTGGTACTACCGGATATAACAGCCTTCAATTTATCAAATATTCCCATAACTTATCCTCCTACCAAAGGTGTTAGTTTTACAAAAGATAGGGTAGTGGTGCCTTTTAATACTATTTCATCATCCAGAGAATCGGCCTGATGATTATCTACCAGCACAAAAAATCCGTTTTTCTGAAAAGCATCCAGTGCAATATAAACCTGCTTTTCGGCATCAATAGCCTTTTTTGATTTTAGCTTGTAACCGTTAAGGGTTTTCTCCGCATCGAGAGGCTCCACCAAACCATTAAAATATTCCGGAAGCCGCTTATTATAATCTGCTACTTCCATTTTAACTCTCTCTGATATTACATCTTTAACTGTGATTGTCTCGCTGGAGAAATCAAGCTCTGTTTCATAGACAGACTTCCCGCTTAACAGTTCGTCTTTAATGAGGATTTTCATTTTAAGTTGATTTATAGGAGACTAATGTACAAAAACTTTCCTGCGAATGAAATCAATTCTGCGTAAAGTCCCTGGTTGCTTCAATTTATCATCCCACAGGTTTTTGTATTGATTCAAAAAGGCTGCGATGCTAAACTTAGGAAAGCATATAAACAAAAAAACTCCTCAGTTACCTGAAGAGTTTCTAAAATTTGTGGGCGATGAGGGGTTCGAACCCCCGACCCTCTCGGTGTAAACGAGATGCTCTGAACCAGCTGAGCTAATCGCCCCAATATGTTTTGCAATGCCGCTTGTTCCGTATTGCGAGTGCAAATATAAGCTGTTTTTTGATAACTGCAAATAATAAATTAAAAAATCATAAAATTTCTGCTACCACAAATGTGCTGCCGCCAATGTATATAAAGTCATCTCCGTAAGAATCGCTCAGAGCGGCTTCATAAGCCGTTGCAACAGAATTGTATACATTACCGGTAAGTCCGAAACCTGATGCTACTTCCTGTAAAACACCGGCATCAAGCCCGCGCGGTACATTGGGCCTGCAGAAATAATAGGTTGCTTCTTTCGGGAAAAGCGGCAATATATCGGCAAGGTCTTTATCATTTACCACGCCTAAAACGATGCGAAGGTTATCAAATTCCTGACTAACCAACTGTTCCAGCACGATTTTCAGCCCATGGCTGTTGTGGGCGGTGTCGGCAATGGCAACTGGATTGGTGTGTATTTGCTGCCACCTTCCTTTAAATCCGGTATTGTGGGTAACGTTGAGCAGGCCGTCTTCAATATTTTTTTGGGTTATTGGGAATTGCTCACGGATCACCCCAATGGTTTTCAGTACAGTCTTTTTGTTGGCCTTTTGGTACTCACCGATAAGATCGGACGAATATTCCTCGATAACTTCATCCGAAGCAAAATAGATGGGGGAGGAACAGGTATTTGCTTTTGCGAGGAATACAGGTTTTGTTTCAGGAGTATATTCTCCGATCACAACCGGTATGCCCGGTTTAATTATTCCTGCTTTTTCAGCAGCAATTTCCTGCAAAGTATTGCCAAGGAACTGTGTGTGGTCCATGCCGATATTGGTAATAACGGACACAATTGGCGTAATGATATTAGTAGAATCAAGTCTGCCACCCATTCCGACTTCTATAACGGCAATATCAACGTTTTCCGACACGAAATAGTCGAAGGCCAAGCCTACAGTCATCTCAAAAAAACTAAGTTCCTGCTCTTCAAAAAAAGGCTTATTCTTACCAATGAAACGGGTCACGAAATCTTCGGGGATATCGTTACCGTTAATTTTTATGCGTTCCCGGAAATCCTTCAGGTGGGGCGAAGTGTACAGGCCGGTTTTATATCCTGCATCCTGTAATATCGAGGCCAGCATGTTCGAAGTTGAACCTTTTCCGTTGGTGCCGGCAACGTGTATAGCGGTAAGCTTATTTTCGGGATTGCCCAGGTGTTTTGCAAGCAGCAGGGTATTCGTCAGGTCTTTTTTATAGGCCGAAGCCCCCTGCATTTGGTACATGGGCAGGCGGCCAAACATCCATTCCAAAGTCTCTTTATAATCCATATATATTAAAAAATGGCAGGGGTTACCTGCCATTAAAATTACTATTTTTTATTTAGCTTACACCAGTTGCTTTAATGCAATTTCAAATGCTGTTGCGCTTATACCGGTCTTTGAGTTGTTTTGTGCATGTACCCTTTCTATCGCTTTGCCAATGATTGCCGATGCATCATTGAAGATCGCTTCGTCGGTCATGCTTACTTTTTTCTCCATGAAATAGGCAAATACCCTTGCCATGCCACAGTTCGATATAAAGTCAGGAATAAGGCTCACCCTACTGTCAGTGGCTTCCATAATCGGCCCAAAGAAAATTTCCTTATCTGCAAAAGGCACATTGGCTCCGCATGATATTACTTCAAGCCCGGCAACGATCATACTGTCTATTTGATCTTTGGTTACCAGCCTCGAAGCAGCACATGGCGTGAATATTTCCGCACCTACGTTCCATATCTCGGTGTTAATCTGGTCAAACGGAATCATGGTACCGGACACAAGTTTGTTGCCGTCTTTGTTAAGGAACAGTTGCTTTATTTCCTCAAAACTAAAACCTTCCTTGTTAATAATCCCACCGTCACGGTCAATGATACCCACAACTTTTACGCCCATTTCGGCAAGGTAAAATGCAGCGGCCGAACCTACGTTGCCAAAGCCCTGCACTATGGCTTTCTTTCCTTTAATATCACCTCCGTAAATGGCATAATAATGACGAACCGCCTCGGCTACTCCATAACCGGTAATCATATCGGCAACGGTATATTTCCTGCTCACGTCGGGTGAAAAGGCAGGGTTTTCAATAACCTTTACAACACCCTGGCGCAACTGCCCGATCCTGTTGATCTTGTCTGCTTCAGTCGGTTTAAAATGTCCGTTAAAAACTCCTTCCTGCGGATGCCAAACGCCACACTCTTCGGTCATAGGTATTACTTCATGTATCTCATCAACGTTAAGGTCGCCCCCGGTGCCATAATAACTTTTAAGCAATGGCGAAACGGCTTTGTACCACCTTTGAAGCACACCTTTTTTACGCGGGTCGTTGGGGTCGAAGTTGATCCCGGATTTAGCGCCGCCAATAGCAGGGCCGGAAACGGAGAACTTTACTTCCATCGTTTTTGCCAACGAAAGCACTTCATTCATATCAAGCCCTTTCCGCATCCTGGTACCTCCGCCTGCTGCGCCGCCTCGCAGGGAGTTTATTACCGTCCACCCTTCGGCTTCGGTTTCGGTATCCTTCCAGTTAAATATAATTTCAGGTTGTTTATTTTCGAATTTACTTAGTAAATCTTTCATTTGTTGTGTTTTTATAAATCGGTACAAATATATAAAAACAATATATGAGAATTCTGCATTTTTTGTTTTAAGACAAAGGGAATACCACTTCAATTGCCGAACCTTTCCCCGCACGTGAGGTGATATTCAGGATGCCTTTAAGCCCATCGGCGCGCTTACGCAGGTTACGAAGCCCTATGCCGCCCCTGGCCTTTTCAGGGTCAAAGCCAACCCCGTCATCGGTTACCACAATGTTCAGTTTATTATCCTGCATGACGATTTCCACACCTGCGTGCTGCGCCTGAGAATATTTATTGATATTTTGCAATGCCTCCTGCACGATCCTGTAAATATTTACTTTAAAGGTGTTGTTTATCGTATCCCAGTCGATTGAAGGGTCGATCTCGGCATCAAATACTGTATTGAAATTATTTTTTTGCGATGTGATCATAAAGCGGAGTATCGCACCGAAATCCTGGCCCTGGTTAAAGATGTCGCTCCTGCTAAGGTCGTGCGATACGGCACGTATTTCGCTCTCAACGGTCTGGAGCTCTTTTATAAATTCTTTTCTCTTTTGTACCGACTCATCATCTGATTTTTTATTAATGAACTCCAGGTTAAGCCGCACTGCATAAATGTTGTTCAGTATGCCATCGTGCAGTTCCATGGCAATCCGGGTTTTTTCTTCGGTACGTGCGGTCTCGATATTGGATTGCTGCTCAAACATTAGCTGGTAAATCTCCTCATTCGCTTTTTGCTGCTCCTGTATCAGCAAGAGTTCCTTGTTGCGGGAATTAAGGTAGTAAATGACAAATATCGCAGCCCCGAACAGCAGCACGATCATCGATATACCTATTATATAAGTGTTTTTCTTTGCCAGCGCTTCCTTTTCATCCTGGAGTTTGTCTGTCTCATATTCTATGCGTGCAAATTTCTCCCGGTTAGCTTTAGCAGCATTCTGCATTTTAATACTGAGGTCGATGTACTGTTCGGCATAAAATTGCCCGTCAACCGGATCTACAACCGATAACAATTTAGCGCTTGTTAGTATGTCGTCATTATTTTTTATTTTTTTTGCTCCTTCATACGCTGATTTAAGGTAAGAAATGCCTCTGGTAGTATCGTTTGTCCCGACATAATATTCTCCAAGGCTTATGTGGCTTGCTACCACACCAGGCAAATCACCTATGCTGTCCCGAATACGGAGGGAGCGGAAAAACATATCGGGAAGCCCTTTCCTGTTGCCGGATTTAAATTTTGCATAAGCAAGATTGTTTATTAGTTTAGCATACAGGCCTGCCCCCATCGTTTTTATATCCTCACCTTTCAATGCTTCTTCATAAATGGTAATGGCATCGGGATAATCCTCCTCCTTCACATATACATGCCCAAGGTTATTGTAGCTTGAGGCCCTTAAGTTGGAAATAACTTCATCAGGAAAACCTTCACTTCTTAGATTTTCGAGTTGTTCAAGGGATTTCCGGTAATATTTTATAGCCTCAATATAATTACCCTGGCCTAAAAGTGCGCTGCCTATAAGGTTGTTGCATTTATGAATATCAATAGTACTTTGTTTTTCTTCCAGTAAGCGAAGGGCTTTTATGGCTTCACTTTCGCATAAAACATACTCACCAATATTGTGATAAATGTAGGCTTTATAAAGGCCAATTTCACCCAGCAGGCTCCTGTCATTTATATCACGATACAGTTTTTCCGCCTGGGCATAATAAAAAAATGCGCTGTCACTATTATTTTTTTCAGAATGGGATATTCCCGAAAAATAAGAAGCCTTGGCCATAGTGAGCGAATCTTTCGCTTCGCGTCCCATATCAAATACTTTATGGCTTACGCGGAGGGATTTTTCATACAGCCTTAAATCATAATAAGCTACGGTTGCCCTCCGATAAAAAAAGCGGGTAATGGAATCGTTGTCATTATCGGAGAATGCTGAATATGCAGAGTCAATAGCTGCTTCCCTCACTTTTAATCCTAAACCGGCATTTTCACCTCTTTCAAAGATCTTTTCAATTTTGGTTTGATTTCCTGCACCTGCATGGCTCTCACTTTTCGTGCAGGAAACCACAACAAGGCAAAAGGTAATGAAGAATAGATATAGTAGGTATTTATTCAAAATTTTTGAGGCACTGGTGTTTGACCAGTGCCTCAAAAATAATATATTTTATCGATATGCCAATTATGGTTTTGGAGTTGTAGGTCGCGGAAGAGATATGTCACCATTTCCGGGTTGCTGTCCAAGACCGTTATCTGCAGATGTATCAGTAAGTGCGCTGTCATCAGTTGAGCAGGAAACGAAAGTTGTACCAAGTGTAGCAACAAGAGCGATAGTAAGGATAAATTTTTTCATGGTAGTAAAAAGTTTTTATAGATGTAGTAAATTTTTTTAGATGTCTTAATTTATTTTATGAATAATATTAAAGTGGTAGCGCTAATACATGAGCAAATTTAGACGTAATTATTCATCTCCAACCATGATTTGAAGTGCCTTTAGTGAATGGTATGGCTATGCGAGTAACTAACCCGCTGTAGAGGGTAAAATGCGAATCATAGATACTCAGGCGCTATTTGGCGTATTATTGTATCTATATTATCCTTGAATGTTTTTGAGAATGAAACTGATATTTCATTATTGTTCAGGTAACAAAGCTGCTTTCCTGTATTTATCCTGGAAATGTAATTACAGTTTACAATATAACTGTTGTGTATTCGGAAAAAAAATGAAGGCAAATTATTTTCGTAGTGCTTTAATGTCTTATAAGCTGTGAATTTCTTCCCGTTTACGAGATAAAAATCGGTAGTATTGTTGTCAGCCTGCAGGTACAATATGTCTTTTAGGGCAATAAACTGGTAATCTCCATACGATTTGATGCATATTTGTATATCTACTTCAGAGCGTTGTGCTTCCCCCTGGGACAGAATTTCCTGCAGGTTTTCTTTATCATCTTCTATAACAGGATGTGGATGGATGTTGATAAGACGGCGTGCAATGTCTGATTTTTTAAATCGAAACAGGCTTTTGCGCATCTCTATAGACGAAGCAGGACTCAATAAATAATCTGAAACACCATGCTTTAATGCTTGAAAGGCAAAGGAATCGCTGTCGGCAATTACTATAAAATAAGGCAGGTGGCTTATATATCTGTGTAATTCGGTTATCAGATCAAGAGATATGTTAGTTTTTCCTTTTGTTGGTAGTTCTAAAATAACCAGTTGTGGCTCTACCCCGATTATAAGGTTTACGGCATCATCGTTAGTTACTGCCTTCCCCAGGCAGTAAAATTCGTTATAACCTCCCAACTCTAACATTATTGCATTTACATTAGCCTCGCCTGTGGCTATAACAACATAGGGATACTGTACCAATTACTATTAAAATTTATTAAAGCAAGATAAATAATTTTAAATCATTATTTTTACTAAACAGTTTTTAATTTTTCTTCTTTTGAATATACCTGCCCGCAAAAACCTTAACATACTCATTGTCGATGACCATCCGATGACAGTCAACGGATATATAAATGTCCTTTCCGAAGAAGATTTTGAAGGTTATAATCTTGTATTTACAAAAGCGCTTGACTGTGAAGAGGCTTACAACCTCATCATGAACGGAAAAAATAGTGATACACTCTTTGACATAGCCTACCTCGACCTGAGCCTGCCTCCGTATGCCGAAAAAAATATCTTTTCAGGCATGGATCTTGGCATACTGCTAAGGGAGGAAATGCCGCAGTGTACCATCATAATCCTTACAATGCACAGTGAGTCATCGCTGATAGACCGCCTTATCAAAGAAATAAACCCGCAGGGCATACTTTGCAAAAGCGACATTGATATTGATGAATTCCTCAATGCTTTCAAGATCATTTTTTCGGGTGACAACTACCTAAGCAATAAGATCGTTAAGTCGCTGAAAGATAAAGTTTTTGATAACTACAACCTCGATACGTACGACAGGCAGATACTTATGCGACTTACCGAAGGCATAAAAACTGCAGACATACCGAATTATATCCCGTTGCCCCTGGATGAAATACAGCTACGCAAGGCCCGCATGAAAAATATGCTGCTACAGGGCAGGGGAGGCGATGACCAGGAACTTATAGAAGCAATCAAGCGCATAGGCGTCCTTTAAGGCCGGAATATTTTCCCTGAGCTGTGGTCGGTTGCGGCGCCGGTAACACTACCCAGTACATTTACCTCATTGCGCAGCTTTAATACTCCCAGCAATGCGAATATTAGCGCTTCCTTATATTGTATCGTTTTATCATCAGGAATGGTTATCGGTGTATGAGGCAGCATCTCTTTAATTCTGCTTACAAGAAAGGTGTTATAAGCACCTCCGCCCGTAATGAGCAGGCTTCCCAAGCTGCCCTTCTTTTGTATAGTTGCAGCAATCTGTAAAGCAACATGCTCTGTAAAGGTCCGAAGCTTGTCTTCCTCACGCGCATCATATTTTTCCATCAGCGGAATCACAGTTTCCTTTACAAACTCAAACCCCAATGATTTGGGGTAAGGTAGGCTGTAAAAGGGCAGGGCCTCAAGCTCTTCCAAAAGCCCGGGCAGGATATTCCCACCCGAAGCCAGCGCCCCGCCTGCATCGTACTCATGTCCAAGCATTGCGGCATAATGATTCAGTACGGTATTTACAGGGCAAATATCAAAGGCTGTCCTGCGTCCATTTTCTTCAAACGAAATGTTGGAAAAACCTCCCAGGTTAAGGCAGTACGCATATCCGGCAAAAAGCAGCCTGTCGCCTATAGGCACCAACGGGGCTCCCTGTCCGCCCAGTTCCACATCCTGCACCCTGAAATCGCACACAACAGTTTGGCCTGTTAGTCGGGCTATTTCCGGAAGGTTTCCAATTTGTAAGGTAAAGCCCTCGTGAGGCCGGTGCTGTATGGTATGCCCGTGGGAGCAGACGGCATCGATACCGCTGATGGAATACTCCTTTATATAGTCATTAATGACGGACGATAGCAACAGGGTATAGTCGGCATTTAGCCTTTCCAGTTCATCCTGTGCAAAACCTACCGCTTCCTTCAGGCGCTGTACCCAGGCGGCACTGTAGGGAACGGTAACGGATTCTTTGATTTGGAACGACCATTTTCCACCATTATTTTCGAATGAAATGTGTGCAAGGTCGGCCCCGTCCAGTGAAGTGCCCGACATAACACCTATAACGTTATAGTTTTTTTGTAGCATGGGCTAAAATTAAGTAATGATATTGAAAATTTCACAATAAATAATTACATTTGGACACGCATAAAACAGAAAACGCAAAAATATAATTTAGGTAATATGGATTTTAAACTTACTGAAGAACATCTGATGATCCAGAAGGCAGCACGCGATTTTGCACAGGCTGAATTGCTTGAGGGCGTTATAGAAAGAGATGAAAAACAAATGTTCCCTGCCGAGCAGATCAAAAAAATGGGGGAACTTGGCTTCATGGGCATGATGGTCGACCCGAAATATGGCGGCAGCGGTCTTGACACCATCTCTTATGTACTGGCTATGGAGGAAATATCCAAGGTAGATGCATCGGCTTCAGTAGTAATGTCTGTAAACAACTCTCTTGTATGCTGGGGCCTCCAGACTTTTGGCAACGAGGAGCAAAAGCAAAAATACCTGACCCGCCTTGCAACCGGCGAAGTGATCGGGGCGTTCTGCCTTAGCGAACCGGAAGCGGGAAGTGACGCAACATCGCAAAGGACTACCGCAATAGATATGGGCGACCATTACCTGCTGAACGGTACCAAGAACTGGATCACCAACGGGAGTACGGCCGATGTTTATATTGTTATCGCGCAAACAGATACGGATAAAAAGCACAAAGGGATCAATGCCCTTATTGTCGAAAAAAGCATGCCGGGCTTTGAAATTGGCCCCAAAGAGCAGAAACTGGGCATTAGGGGAAGCGATACGCATTCATTAATGTTCACCGACGTGAAAGTACCGAAGGAAAACAGGATTGGAGAAGACGGTTTCGGCTTTAAGTTTGCCATGAAAACCCTTGCCGGCGGAAGGATAGGCATTGCATCGCAGGCACTCGGCATTGCATCGGGCGCTTACGAGCTTGCCCTTAAATACTCTAAAGAGCGCAAGGCTTTCGGCACCGAAATATGCAACCACCAGGCTATCGCTTTTAAGCTGGCCGATATGGCCGTGCAGATAGAGGCAGCACGGCACCTGTGCATGAAGGCAGCGTGGGATAAGGATAACGGGCATAACTACGACCTTAGCGGCGCCATGGCAAAACTGTATGCCTCCCAGGTAGCCATGGATACGGCTGTTGAAGCAATACAGATACATGGTGGTAACGGCTATGTGAAGGAATACCACGTAGAGCGATTCATGCGCGATGCCAAGATCACGCAAATTTACGAAGGGACATCTGAAATACAGAAAATAGTGATCTCGAGAGCGATCCTGTCACAATAATACCTGGATTACAGTAAACCAGCCCACGTTCACAGCGTGGGCTTTTTTATTTCCAACAATCGTAATTTAAAATATAATTAATTCAAGTTGCTAGTTAATAGCTTTGTTCAATTGTAATCCAAAAATAAACAGAGTCAGCTTTATTAGAAAGCCGTCCAGTGTAACCGCGTGTATTGTTCTTGGGAACAGTTTTTTAATATCACTGATAGTTGTCTCGACTCTTTTTCTCATTTTCAATTTCTCATTTTTTTGATCTAATGTATCTACTCTTTTAGAATTTGATTTCCTTTGGATTTTTAATAAGATGGCTTTCCGGGCAAAAGCACTGTCTTCCAAACCATAATCCAAATAGGCGCTATCCCCATATATTGAAGATTCTGCGGGCAATTTGTCAATCATTTTCCCTAATGCTTTTGCATCGGCTGTCTTGCCCGGAGTGAAATGGAAAGCTATGGGGATGCCGTCTTTTGTTGTAAGCAACTGCACTTTTACTCCATAAAAATAACTCCTCATGCTTGCGGTATAGCCCCTCCATTTCTTATCCTTAAGCATCTTACAATTTGCAATCCTCATGTTATTGCACACTGCAACAGGGAAAGAATCAACAATATAATGCAGCTCACAACAAAAATCTTTAAAATAGTCACTTACTATTTCGAATAAATCATAAAGCAACCTTCCAACTTTATGAAGGCGCCTGTTAAATCTGCTCTTGTCAAGCATATTAGGGATAAAACCATACTGCTTTACAAATTCAATCGCAGAAGAATGGTTGCCATAAAAACTCGTTGAAGAAACAATGGCAGTCAATATAATCTCACTATCACTTACTTGCCGCCTCGTATCTTCCTGGTGTCCAATTCCTTTTAAAATATCATCAATTAAACAAAAAATTGAAATAATTTTGTCTCTTGTAAGCATCATAACAGTGGGTGTTTAGTTGTGGTAAACCAAATTTCTCACTTTTGATGCTTACTTTTTTATTTTCTAACTAGCAACTTGAATTAATTATTAAGATTTAATTATATATGCAGTATTTGCATGGAGTTCACCGAGTATAACTGCATTATATCGAATAATTGGCAATAACATTTTTAAGTCGCAGTGTTTGTTTTATTTTTATAAAAAAATTATAAAATTTCATAACCGTATAATAATTTTCAGCAGAATTGAATGTTTAGCAGGAATTATAATGGCGTGAGGCTTTACTAACCGGATACCGGACCTACGCCATAAGCAGTTCCTTTTTATAAGATCATTCACACAGCAAAAATATTGATAGTTATAACTTGAATAATTTTTAAATTAAGATACGATTAAACTTACTAAAACATATTGCAATGAATGTAATTGGACAACGCATTAAAATCCTTAGGGAAGAAAAAGGTATTACACAGGAGGCCATGGCGCTTCATCTTGACGTTACCCAGAGCAATTATGGGAGGCTTGAAAAAGATGACAGGAGGCTGAATGTGGTAAAACTCCTGAAGATCGTCAGGATACTGGACGTTAATATCGGCTATTTATTTAACCAGTCGGCTGGGCAGGATACAAATTCGGGCTTCACCGGCTCAAACAAAGAGGTTTATGATATCCTCATAGAAAGCCTTACTTCCGAAATACAGCATTTAAAAGAAGAGATCAGCTTTTTGAGGGTGATGGTACGCAGCTAAGGCCGTAACATACTTTAAGATTTATTGTGCAGTTGTATTACGATAAAATTGTAAATTTATGGTATGGTGCAAAAACCAAAAGCTGTAAAATACAAAGTAATTGCCGGTTATGTGCTGCTCTTCGGGGTTGCGGTGTTGTCGGTATGGTTCCTGTACGGGGAAATTGTAAAAATTGCCATACCATCCCAAACGGGGAATGACAATAAGAATATTGTCAGGATAAGCAACACCATAGCCGATCTCTATGCCTCCGAGGCAATAGGCAGGAGTGCCATACTTTCCGGCGATGCCGGGGAATACAATCGATATATTGTTTTGATAGACAGTATCGGAAATAAGATAGATGGTGTAAAGGGTAATGTAGAACCTGCACAAATACCCAAATTCGACTCCATACAAATGCTGCTTGCACGAAAAAAGCAAAGCATTGCCGAAATCCGCCTTTACCGGAAAAAATATGGTAAAAGGGATCCCCTCAATATTGCCATAGACGGCATATACTCTGCCAGGGATTCGGTTTGGGATAAGACCAAGCCAGTTCGCTCCAGGAAGCAATATGAGGCCCGGCAGCTGGTATACTCCGCGCTTCCACAAAAAATGCTCGACTCGCTGAGCAAACTGCAAATTCCTAACGATTCGCTTGCCATTATTTTTGATAAGGTACTTTCTGACGTCATAGACCGCAGTAAAAAAGTAAACATAGGCCTTATCGAGAGGGAACAAAGGCTGCTTGACGAAAATCGTGTCATATCCGACCAGCTGCGTGCCATCCTCGCCTCTGTGGAAAATGAATTTCTCGAAAAGTCGTATGCTAAAATCGAAGAATCACGTACTGCCGTGTCGTCTACCATAAAAAAAATGGCATGGATAGGCGCAGTGACGCTTTTCTTCCTAATCGTTTTTGCATGGATCATTATCCGCGACCTTACGACCCAGCAGAATTACAGGAAGCAGCTCGAGGAACTCAACCACGAAAACGAAGAATTGCTGCGTACCAAGTCAATGCTTATGGCAACCGTGACGCACGACCTCCAGACTCCGCTGGGGAGTATCATAGGGTTTCATGACCTTATCAAGGATTCCGGGATAACCCCGAAACAGGGGCAATATCTTGGCAATATAAAGCAATCGGCAGATTACATCCTTAAATTGGTAAACGACCTGCTTGATTTTTCCAGGCTCGAAAACAACAGGATCGCTATTGAAAAGTCGGCTTTCAACATGAAAAACCTATTGGAAGGGAGCTGTATGGCTCTTGAGCCAATGGCGCTCAAAAAGAATATACCACTCAACTGGGATATTGACGACAAACTTGACCGCAACTTTATTTCCGATCCTTACCGCATTAAGCAGGTGCTTACCAACCTGATAAGCAACGCTGTGAAATTCACCAGTACAGGTTCGGTTCAGGTGACCGGACGGATTGAGGGTTTCGACATCCTTATTTCGGTACTGGATACGGGTATCGGTATTGCCCCGGACAAGCATGGGGAGGTATTTAAGGAATTTACCCAGGCACACGCGGGTATCGAAAAGAAGTTTGGCGGTACGGGCCTCGGCCTGACCATATCGAAAAGGATCATTGAACTGCTTGAAGGCTCCATTAAACTGGAAAGTGCAGAAGGGCAGGGCTCCATTTTCACCATAGCAATACCTTGCATTGCCGCAAAAAATGACACGCCGGCTGCCAAAGTTACCAGCCCCGCACCCCATACCGCTGTATTGAAGGACAAAAAAGTGCTGGTGGTAGACGATGACACTACCCAACTTACCCTCATGTCGGAGTTGCTGGGCAGTTACGTTGCGGAAGTGCAAACCGTTAACAATCCTGCGGGTGTGAGAGGCTATCTCGAAAGCGGCAGTTTCGATATCATCCTTACTGATATTCAAATGCCATCTGTGGATGGGTTCGAGGTACTCGCGACAATACGCCGGCATACCGATGCCCGCATATCATCACTTCCGGTAATCGCGCTTTCGGGCAGGAGGGACCTTACCCCAGCCGATTTCATAGCAAGGGGCTTTACGGCGCATCATCCTAAACCTATACAGTTTGAGCAGTTACTGGAGTTGCTGATTACCCTTTTTGGGGGTGGGGGTAAACAAATGGCAGAAAATGCAGTGGTTACTCCCCAAAAAGCTTCCGGCCAGCTGTTCAGCCTGAAAAGCCTGGAGCAGTTTACCAATAACGACCCCGATGCGCTAAGGACGATCGTGCAGACATTCATTGAAAGCGCCAAAAGCAATTGTGATGCGTTGGCAAGGGCGGTACAGTTAAAAGACACGCAACTGTTGTCAGAAACAGCCCACAGGATGATCCCTATGCTGAAGCAGATGGAAGTACATTCGATAGCAGGATTGCTGATACCGCTGGAAGATAAGGCTACAGGGCCTGACTGGCAGGAAACGGAAAATTATGTGGAAAATATCTGTGCGTTGATGCAGGAGCTATGCGCCGCGCTTACAATAGAGGTAGCCTAAAGGTCAATGTTATACAACTTCAGTTTATTATAAAGTGTCTTCCTGTCAATGTCGAGCATCATGGCCGCTTTGGATTTGTTGTAATTTGCTTTTTCCAGGGCATTGCGTATTGCTTCCTCCTCATTGCTTTTTGTATAGCCGGAAAGCGAACCTTCAGTCCCCGAAGGTTCCTGCATTTCGGGCGGCAGCACATCTATATGTATCGTCGATGATTTCTCGAGTAGCACCGACCGCTTAATGATATTCCTCATTTCGCGGAGGTTGCCGGGCCAGCTGTAATTTTTGAACAGTGCAGTCACTTCATCATCAAAGCCTTCAATATCTTTCTCAAGATCCTCGTTGGCCTGCGCCAGGAAATGGTGTGCAAATATCATGATGTCCTGTTTGCGTTCTGCAAGCTTCGGGACCTTAATGCAAAATTCATTCAGCCTGTGGTACAGGTCTTCCCTAAAGTCGCCACGCTTTACAGCTTCGGCCAGGTCTTCATTGGTAGCCGCTACAACCCTTATGTCTACTTCTACCTCATGGTTGCTGCCCACCGGTTTTATCTTGCGTTCCTGCAGTGCCCTGAGGAGCTGTACCTGCACGTCATAGCTTAGGTTGCCTACTTCGTCAAGGAATAGTGTGCCACCGTTTGCAGCTTCAAAATGTCCGGTCTTGTCGTTTATCGCCCCGGTAAATGAGCCTTTAATATGCCCGAAGAATTCGCTCGAAGCCAGTTCTTTAGGTATCGCTCCGCAATCTACCGCGATATAAGGCTGTGCAGCCCTTTTGCTCTGGGAGTGGATGGAGTGGGCAATATGCTCCTTGCCGGTACCGCTGTCACCGATAATGAGCACCGACATATTTGTAGGCGCTACGAGGGTAATATGTTCGTGCAGCCTACCTGCATCATTGCTGATGCCCTTTACAAAAGGAAGATTGGTTGGCACGGGTTTCTTTTTACGGGATGGTCCCTGGCTGCTGCCTGTCTTTTTAGCAAGGGCCTGGCCTATGGTGTGCAGTATTTCATCCGGATTTATAGGTTTGCCTACATAATCGAAAGCGCCCAGCTTCATGGCATTTACGGCAGTCTTTATATCGGTATAGCCTGTCATGAGTATCACCTGCGTTTCCATTGAGGCTTCCTTTGCGGCTTTTAGTATGTGCAGGCCATCGCTGTCCGGCAGCCTGATATCCGTCAATATGACATCGAACAGCTGATTTTTCAGCGTTTCTTCCGCCTCCTGTGCCGTAAATGCATTCACTACCTCAAAACCTTTCTTTTGAAGGAATGTTTTTAGCATTACGCAAAAAGCAGTGTCATCGTCAACGACCAGTATTTTGGAACTCATTAGCTTGTAGTGATATTTGCAAATGTAACGGTTTTGCAAGTTTTAAAGTGTTAAGAAAAACAAAAGGAGATGCACGCATCTCCTTTCATCGAAGAAAAAAATTCTTCAAATCACCTTACTATATGTTTTTCTATTTCACTTCTTCTTTTATAAATTCGCCTGTGCTTTTATAATGAACCACAAGTTTCTTTTTCCCATATATCAGGACCAAACGGTATTCATTTCGGTCTTCATCTGACAGATACGCTTCGGAAAGCGAATATAAACTGTACTTATCGCTTACTGCTTTGAGTACATCTGCCGCAACTGCCATAATTTCGATCCTCTTGTAGCCATCGGGTATAGCCTGCGCTTCCTGGCGAGGGATTTTCCCGGCGGCATTGCCCGAAAAGGCTGCAACGAACAATGTAATAAGTAACCCCTTCATCATCTGTATCTTCATGCTAACTATGCATGAAATAACCGTACCATTTTAAGAGCTGGTTTATTTTAGGCTTAAAATATTGGTTTACAGTGTTTAAATTTTTGAACACTGATTCGTAGAAGTGTGGAATTCCACAATAGTGCGTGGGAATTCCACGTGTATTTGAGCTACCTTTTCATGGCGAAATGCCCCCTGTGGATTTCACCGTCGTCCCTTTTCACAACGAACCAATAATCGGTAGATGGCAGCTGCCTGCCGTTATACGTACCGTCCCAGCCCTGGCTTTCGGGAGGGAATGAAGCAACAAATTTACCATAACGGTCAAATATATATATTTCCATATCGGGTTCCATCGAGGAGTATTTTATGCGCCAGGTATCGTTAACGCCATCGCCGTTAGGTGTGAAAAATTTAGGGTAGTTGAGCAGGTAAAACAATTGTACGATAGTCCCGCAGCCATTTTTGTCGCGTATGTGCAGGTGGTAAATTCCCGTTTCCAGGCCGCTGAAAACCGGGCTGTCCTGATACTGCTCCCCGTCTATGGAGTATTCATAGCTGCCCACGCCGCCGGCATGGATGGTTATGGAATTGTGGTTGTCGGTCCAGTCGTCGGTTTCGATTTCCAGGATCGAAGGCTCTTCCGAAAGTTCTACAGTAATGTCGGTTGTGGTTTCGCATTCCACATCACCATACACATTAGCCACGCTTACCGAGTAGGTTCCCGGGGTATCCACTTCAATGGAGCTCGTGGTTTCACCGGTAGACCATTCGTAGGAATCAAATCCCGGATCGGCAGAAAGCGTTACAGGGCCGCTGCCGGCGCAAATGTATTCCTCAAGTTCCATTTGGAGCCGGGGATACTCTGAAACCTGAAGCTCAAAAGAAACGATGTCGTGGCAAATAGTAATGTAATTGTGTACCAGCCTGGCATAAATGGTTTGCGGGTTGCTGGTATTGGTATGCAGCAGAGGCAAAGGATCCGTCCCGGCATCGGCATCTTCCATGCTTCTATGATAGGTCACCGTATAGGCGCTGGGGCTTTGGTTTTCCAATATCCCGGCGTTTTGCTGCGAAAGGTCAAATTCTGCTACTACGGGTTCGCCGGGCTGTATACAGTGCAGCATACCGCCGGGATCGTGCGCGTAGGCAAGCTCCGGCAGCAGGTTTATATTCTCTGTCCTGCGCCCTATGTGCCCGCAGGCATCCTCCACGACAAACTGGTAGGAGCCTGTAGCCAGGTTTGTAAATATGCTGTTGCCGGCATTATCAATGAAAAATGGCTGGCCGTCTTTTCTGTCAATGCGGTACTGCAGCGGCTCCTGGCCGGTAGCTTCGATAAAAATATCATCCGTATTGGGCAGGCAGGATACGCTGTACACGTTTTCGATCGTTACCCCGTCATAGTAATTAAATTCGCCCAAAACCCGGGAGCATATTTTTCCGGAAACCCCCATACCTACCGTTTCAAAAGCCTTTACTATCCTGAATGCCCCAAAATAAAGCAGGTTTATAGTTGTTTGGTTGTTTTGAAGGGGCAGGGAATTTTCAGCTGTGGGTAGCGTGCCTTCCGGATAAATTATACCGGTATCAGGATGCATCCACTGGCCGGGGACATCAGGATTTTCCATCTGTAGCCAGTATCCGGGCGTACCTGATGATGTGTCATTATCAAACAGGTCTATATCGAAAGAGCTGCAATATGGTTCAAACAAAAAAGGTGTCCCGCCCGTTGGCTGATAGCCGGTTACGATAACGGATACGGTTCTCTGTATGCCACATATGTCGATACCGCTGAACGTATAATTGCCTTCCGGAAGGTTATCCATGAACAAAACACCACCGCTGCTGATATTCGCCGTTACATCAAATGGAAGTGTTTGCCCAAATGCATCAGGTGCAGCGGTTATCACCAGCGTGGTAAGCCTTCCGTTACCGCTGGCAACACGCACCGCCCCTTTGCCCGTCGAGCAGTCTGCAAAGGCAGTTGCAGTAAAATCCTGTTCCGAAAAAGCAGGCACAATGACCACGACATCCTCATATTCAATACCGCAGTCGTCAATCAGGTGTAACGTATAGGTGCCAATCGGCAGGTCGGTAACCACCAGTGTGCCGGATGCATTTATTAGCGAGGATACATTAGTGGGCAGGCCGGGCTGATACCCGGGCGGTGCGGCTGTAATTTCTGCAAACACCAAAATTCGGTCGGGTATCCTCGCAGTAATGCGGCCAAACAGCGAGTAGCAGCCGTTGTTCCTCCCGCTGGCACTGGGTTCCGGCACAATATTCTCAATGGTAAATGATGTCGAACCTGTCCTGCCGCACGCATCGGTCATGCTTACGGTATAATCGCCTTCGGGTACAGGCTGTAATTCACCTCCAAACGCAACTGTACCTTCGGTAAAAGGGCCGGGATAGGCACCGTTGAACGCATTCGGGTTAAAATCATTGGGTACGACTGTGAAATTCAGCGAATAGGGTGAGGTATAGCCTGATGCCTCCAGTGTAAAGAAAAAACGGCCGCAGGGCAGCGGGCTAATGTTTTCCGACAGGCCCGGCACAGGGGTTACCGCCATTCCGGTATTCCCAAATTGTATGCCGCAGCTGTTGGTAACCAGTAGATCGTAGGTATAGTCCTGCCCCGGTATTATAGGGAATGTATTAGAAAATTCCAGCAGCGACGGCGCACCGGTATCAAAATGAAGTGTAGTAACCTCCGGGGCGCCCCCGGGTATGTTGATAGTGTAGGTAATATCGAGCGGATAACTTATATCGGTGCCGGGCGGGTAGGATATGGTATTGGTCAGGGTAACAGATGTGCAGTCCCCTGACAGTATGTTGTCGAATTCAGGTGGCGAAATTACCGGCTGGCCAGGGGGTGATCACAAGGGTATAAGTCGTTACCAACGCCTGTCCGCAATTATTGAATACCCTGATGTTGTACATTCCTGCGGGCAGGTCGGTAAATATATTGGAATCCTGCAATGGCCTTATAACAGGTCCCGAAATGATCTCGTACTGTGACGCAATGCCGCTTAAGGTAGTGATCTCTATCTGGCCGCCCGCCGAACAATGCGCTGCAGACGAACTGATACTGTAGGTTAAAGGGGTAATTTGCTGCTCAATGGTAACTACGACCTGTTTTATGCTGGTATCCAGGCCCAGCGTCTGCAATGCAATTACAGTATAAGTACCTGCATTTATCCCATCTACCGTAACTGCCGGGGAAGATGATATGGGTACTTCCAGATCGGGATTGTGGAATACGCTAAACAGGAAAGTTGCGCCGGGTACAGCATTTGTCACATTGAATGTCAGCTTACCATTTCCGGGGCACGTTTCATGCTCTACAGCAACCTCAAGGTTAAATGCGGGTAGTTGGGCGGCAGCTATGACCGGGCAAAGGAATATCCCTGAGAAAAGTAGGATTTTCAGGAATTTGGCAGTCGTAAATTTGGCTTTTACCAAGGTGTGGAAAAAATTCATTAGCCGCATTTTATTGTAACAATATTAACAAAAACAAATCATTCAGAGGTACTATCATTTGATATTTAACTAAATATTTCGGCAAATATTAACAATATATTATTAAGAGGCTAAAATCAACGATATAAATCAACTGTCTATTCATTAAACAGTTGTGAAGAATAATACCCTAACAACATTTTAGTCCGTTATGAAAATTTTGTAAGACATTTATTTCCTCTGTTTATAAAACAGCGAACATTCTGGGAATAGAGGTATTTCGGGGTAATCGGTACAAAGTTTACAATGCATTTTATGTAATGTCCCAATTGTACAATCATAGAAATGCAGATGAGGATATTTTTGCATAAAATATTCCCATGACCAAATTTATCCTATTAGCAGTATTACTGACACAGAGCGTATTTTGCCAATCACAGACACCTTCGCGTATCGTTATTGATTCTGTGTACAGCAGCGCTCTTAACGAAATGAGGACCTACTGCGTGTACCTCCCCGAAAATTTTGAGCCGTTAAAAAGCGACTATACGGTAATTACGGCAACTGACGGCCAAAGCATTGTTAAATTGGATTACAAGCGAAATATTGATTCCCTGATTGCCAATAAAATCATCCCGCCTGTGATACTCATTGGGGTATATTCAAATGAGACAGAAATAAGTAAAGGCACATCGATGAGGCAATATGAATATGTTTATAATTTTGATGCGGAGAACGAAGAATTAAAGTTGCGTTTTGAGAAGCATTTAGCCTTTTTTACTGAAGAAGTGGGAAATAACGTATTGGCTAAGTGGGGAATAAATCAGTTCAGCGATAAGTCTGTTTTTTACGGGTGTTCTAACGGGGCAGGCTATGGACTGTATTTATATTTTACAGGAAAGATAAAGTTCGGCAGCTATGTTTGTTATTCGCCATTAGGCTATAATGTGGAAATAAAGCGGCAAAAAAACAGGAGCGAAAAATTGTATATTTCGTATGGAGGTGAAGAATTATTCCTGTTAGTTGATGAATATGAAAATTTGATAAAGCAACTGAAAGACAACGGGTATAAATTTAACCTTACTAAATTTAAAGGAGGGCACAGTGAATTACTATGGAAAGAGGTTTTTACAAAATGGCTGGCAGCTTCGGCTAAAGCGTTATAAATCTGTTGGGGTATATTTTCATTTTTATCGGTCGTCATTCTTAAGACGCCTGCCCCTCGGGGAATCCGACTCATGAAGGACTATTTCGGAATGCAGTAGCGCTGCAGCCTCCGCCGAATCTTTCACTTTGACAGCGCTGCGCCCTAACATCTCCAATTCGAACTCATTCAATACACTTTCCCTTATCCCACTCGTTTTCCATTGGGAGGTCCTGCATCCCCTTGCAATAGCCCGTGCCAGGGAAAGTGCATCCAACAGTGCCTGGTTAGCGCCTTGTCCTTTGAACGGGCTCATCGGGTGGGCCGCATCCCCGATCAGGGTTACAGGCCCGCCTTTTGCCAACAGTTTCGGCTGGAGCAGCTCCCTGTCATACACCGGATACCCGGATATTCTGGTTTCGGGGGTAGCTGCAAGGATCTGCGGAACCGGATCGTGCCATTGGGTCCTGCGGCAGGCTTCATCCTTAAGTGCACCGGGCCCCAGTGCGCTTAAAGCCTTAGCCTCTTTTTCGGGCATCGGGAAGCTCAGCTGCCACATTATCGACCCTTCTGTATAGGGCATCATGTAAATTCGCTCATTGCCATTAGCGGTTTGAAATACAGTGGCCGAGTCGAGCAAAGGACTGTCCGGGCCTTCCAGGTCCCGCAGGTCACAAATGCCCAATATCACAATGCAGTCCAGGTAGCGTAGAGGGGTATGGTCTTCTCCTATCAATAATCTTCGCACTGAACTGCGAATACCATCGGCTCCAACCACAAGTCCTGCCCTTGATTTTTTGAAGTCACCATTTACCATAAAAGACATCTCAATATCTCCTACTGTGCACTCCTTAAAGTCCACTAACTGGTGCCCCCATTGTACTATGTCATGTCCCCCTAACTCCTCAAGCAAAGCCAGTCGAAGCGATTGCCTTGGGATATGCATATTTGAACGTTTCGGTGATGTTATTTCATCGGGCTCTGTCCACTTTCTGGCTCCCCATTCGCCAATTACTTTTCCCTCCGTTGTATGAACTATGTGTTTTGTTGAGGTTACTGCTTCTTCCAAAGATGAAATACCCAGGGCCCTTATCGCTTTACCGGCTTGCTGTAAAGTAAGCCCGTAGCCCTGGGACCGGGCATCAAAATTACTGTCGCGTTCGTAGAGGGTAAAGGGGATTCCGCGGTGCATACAGGCAACAGCCAGTGCCACGCCCCCAATCCCCGCACCTATTATGGCAACATGTGGGTATCTTTCATTGTCCGGTGTGGTATTGGTATCAGACTGTACCAGCCCTGTACCGGAGCATTTCCGGCATGAGTACAAGTGCCCCTTAGGATGGATAGGGGCAATTCCGTTACCGCCTTCTTTTTCAAATTGCTCTAAATCTGCCCGATATTGGAGACGCACTTTATTGCTTAACCCCTTGCTTTTTTTACCATTCCCCTGGCATTCAGGACAAATTGTCCAGCACACTCCCTTATTTTCTGATTCTTTCATTCATTTTTTACGAAATATAATTCCAAATATTCTTCTTCTTCCCCATTTCAATAAAGGCGTGGCGCAGTGCGGCGTGTTCCGGCTTATTGAGCGGGCCATCGTCCTGTAATATCCGAATGGCATGGTGGCGCGCCAGTTGCAGGATGTCCTTATCCTTAATGATGTCGGCGATCTGGAGGTTCAGTACGCCGCTTTGCTGTGTCCCCATGATGTCGCCGGGGCCGCGCAGTTTGAGGTCGACCTCCGCGATCTCAAAGCCGTCGTTGGTGCGGCACATGGTTTCGAGGCGGGTTTTGCTGTCGTTGCTTAGCTTTTGGCCGGTCATCATGATGCAGTAGCTCTGGTCGGCGCCACGGCCCACACGCCCCCGCAGCTGGTGGAGCTGTGACAGCCCGAAACGCTCAGCGCTTTCTATCACCATCACGCTCGCATTGGGAACGTTCACCCCGACTTCAATTACCGTAGTAGCAACCATCAAGTTCGTTTTCCCGGCGGCAAAGCGGGCCATTTCGCTGTCCTTTTCGGATGGCTTCATCTTGCCGTGCACAATGCTCACGCTGTAGTGCGGCAGCGGGAAGTCGCGCGAAATACTCTCGTAGCCGTCCATCAGGTCTTTATAATCCATCGTTTCGCTCTCCTGTATCAGCGGGTAAACGATGTACACCTGGCGGCCCTTGGCAATTTCATCCTTCAGGAATTTCCATACCTTCAGGCGGTTGCTGTCGTAGCGGTGTACCGTTTGTATCGGCTTGCGGCCCGGCGGCAGCTCATCGATTACAGAGATGTCGAGGTCGCCATACAGGCTCATGGCCAGCGTACGCGGAATAGGGGTGGCGGTCATGACCAGCACGTGCGGCGGAATGTCGTTTTTGCGCCACAGCTTGCTGCGCTGCTCCACACCAAAACGGTGCTGCTCGTCGATAACGGCAAGCCCCAGGTTTTTAAACTGCACTTTGTCCTCCAACAGCGCGTGCGTGCCGATGATGATATGGAGTTCGCCGCTTTCCAGCTGTTCGTGGATGATCCTGCGTTCGGCGGTTTTGACCGACCCCGTGAGTATTTTTATGTTGATGCCCATCGGCTGTGCCAGTTCACTGAGCCCGATAAAATGCTGGTTGGCGAGTATCTCGGTGGGCGCCATAAGGCACGCCTGGAAGCCGTTGTCCAGCGCCAGCAGCATGCTCATCAGCGCTACTATCGTTTTCCCCGAGCCCACATCGCCCTGCAACAGGCGGTTCATCTGCGCGGGCTGGCCCATATCGTGGCGAATCTCCTTTATCACTCGCTTTTGTGCACCCGTTAGCGCAAAGGGCAGGTGGTTTTGGTAAAAGCTGTTAAAGTAGGTGCCGACTTTATCAAACACGTGGCCTTTTATCTTATGTTTCCTGATGAGGTTTTTGGTAATGAGCTGCAATTGTATGAAAAACAGCTCCTCAAACTTCAGGCGGAACTGTGCCCGCGCCAGCAGTTCGGGGCTTTTCGGGAAATGGATGTTGAACAGTGCCGCATTTTTGGGTATCAGTTTCAGTTCTTCAATGATGGAAGGGGGCAGCACATCGCCAAACTTTGCCTGTGTTTCCAGGAACAGCTGCTGCATGATCTTGTTCACTACCTTGTTGGTAATGCCCTTTTGCGACAGCTTTTCGGTGCTCGGGTATATGGGCTGCATGGCCGAACGCAGGCTTTGCTCGTGGTCGCTGAGCAGCTCCATTTCGGGATGCGCCATGTTGAACACCCCGTTAAACGAAGCTGCCTTGCCAAACACCACATACGGCACGTTGATCTTAATGTTCTCCCGTATCCATTTCTGGCCCTGGAACCACACGAGTTCCATTTCGCCTGTGCCGTCGGTCAAGGTGGCCACCAGGCGCGCCCGCTTGTCGCCTACGGTCTTCAGGTTCGTGATCTTACCCACCACCTGCACCTCGGCGTTGTTGTTGAGCAGCTCGCTGATTTTGTAGTAGCGCGTACGGTCAATATAGCGGTTGGGGAACAGGTGCAGCAGGTCGCCATATTTATGAATGCCGAGCTCCTTGCGCAGGAGTTCGCCGCGCGCCGGGCCTACACCCTTGAGGTAGTCTATGGGAGTTTCGAGTAGGTTGTTCATGTACAGCAATTGTTCCGGCTACGAAGATACTAAAATCACAAGATTTTTGAGCATGAGTGTAGCGCTTCCCTTCCGGTGGAGGGGTGCCCGCCGCGGCGGGCGGGTTGGTTAGGTCTTCAGCCCCAAAGGCAACCAAACCCATAACCCACAACCGCAAATTCCCAAACCTTCCCCAACACAATGTTAATCCCTTTCGCTATTGGCGCGGCTTACCGTAATTTCGTAATACAAAAGGATATCATGCAATGGAGGCTTTAAAAATGACGTTATTTCTCATACCGGGCGGACGCGAACTGGCGCTTCCCGAACATTCAGATAAGTTCAGGGCCGCCATGAAGCAGGCCATTGCCGGCCACACCGCAAAACTGCTCATGCTCGCTGACACACCCCTGGTTCCCGAAGCTGAAATGCAGTCAAACGCGAAATATAAAAACGTCCTCGCCATTGAATCCTGCGAAATTTTAACCGAAGAAGATGCCTGGGCTATCGCCTACGAAGAGCAGGCCGACAATTACCTGCCTACTGTGGCCGATACGGGCTACGATTTCCAGGTGATCCGCATGGAGCCTGTTGCCGTAAAGTATGAGGACTTTGAGTTTTTGGAAAAGTATATTTGATATTAAATTCCAAAAAACAAATTCCAAATCACAAAGTATAACAGGAAAGAGTGGAGTTCCCACTTCGGGGGGGGGTAGGGGCTTGATCAGCGTGCAGTCACCTTCACCCAATCCACATACACCTTCGCGTTCCCTTTCTTAATATCGTCCACTGTACTTTGCGGCAGGCCATTGTATGGCGTTTTTACGCCATTGATCTTTGCAGGGTAGGCGCCGCCCAGAGCAAAGTTGAGTATCAGGAAATGGGGCTTGTCAAACACCCACGGGCCGTAGTTGTCCACTACGGGTTTGGTAACGCGGTAAAACATCTTGCCGTCCACCTTAAACAGCAACGCATCCTTCGTCCAGTCCACGGAATATACATGCCAATCGGATACATCCGTACCGTCTAAATATACTTTATTCACCAGGTGCGTGTCGCCATAGTAGCCGGGCCCGTGAAGTGCGCAGCCTATCCAGTCGGGTTCACCCACATATTCCATAATGTCTATTTCGCCGCAGTCGGGCCAGTCACCCTTTGCGCCCAGCGCCCAAAAGGCCGGCCAGTAGCCGCTTCCGGGAGGCATTTTGATGCGTGCCGCCATGGTGCCATAGGTAAACTGCTTTTTGCCCCGCGAATCCATACGCCCGGAAATGAAGTCAAACTTCTTTCCGTTTTCCGCCAGATACCCCGGACTGTAGAGTGCCTTTATCACCAATGCGCCATTCTCAGCGCCGTCAACATTGTCATCCAGGAAAAGCGTTGCGGTCGAATCGGCGTAGGCCTGCTGCTCGTTATTCACAAACACATCGGTACGCGGCGTCCAGTTGGCCGTATCAATCGCCGTACCCGAAAAATCGTCAAAGAAGACGATGGTCTCTTTCTTTTCCGTTGGTTGTTCTTTAGCTTTTGCAGGTTCTTCTTTCTTTGCGCAGGATATTGTAAGGGTTAAGAGCATTGCGCCAAGCGGCAGTGTTTTGTGTAGTAAGTTGTCCATAATAAATGTTGGTTTGGTAGCACTAAAGTAAGAAATTATTGCATGAAGTAAGGTTTACACACAACAATTTACCTACACAAGCAAACATCTATGCCTCTCTTCTTAAATTTTATTTCCGTTCCGGCTCCTCCTTCACCACGCTCCCTTTCGGTGGGTATTTCAAAGTCCCTTTTAGCTTTTCTACCTGTGCAGCATCAAATTTCGGCAGCTGCATCTCGCCTTTTTCCTGCCAGTTGTTTACGATACCCGCCACTTCCGCCGCCTTTTCAGAATCATAAAGTTCAGTAGGGCTATAAGCCATTTGTGACGGCATGGCGAAAAAGGTACCGCTTTTGGCTACCACATCCATCATGTGCAGCAGCAGGTCTTCGTGTATCTCCTGGGCCGTATCCCAGTTGGGCGCTTCAACATAAGAGTACACCTCAATCTTCAGGGAACTTGAGGTTATCCCGGTGAAACGTACTATTGGAGGTGTGTCGATTACTTTAGGATGCGAATATAGGACGGCACGCAGTTCCACCAAAAGGAACCGGATCTGGTCGGGTGTGGTCTCGATCCTGAAATAAAACACCGGATTGAAGAAAAAGCGGTCGCGATGCGCGTAATTCTCAATTTTACTGGAGGCAAAGTCCCCGTTAGGAATTGTGACAATGGTACGTGCGGGCGTCCGCAGCTTGGTACTCCGCATCCCGATCGACTCCACCGTTCCCCCGATGTCGCCTATCTTGCAATAATCGCCTACGCGTATAGGCTGGTCGGCAATAAGGGTAACGCTGCCCACAAAGTTTTCCATAGTCTTTTGCGCACCAAGGGCCAGCGCGATACCACCAATACCCAGCGCGGCGATACCGGCAGTCACGTCGACGCCAATAGCGCCAAGTATGGCAATAATTCCGAATATAACAATAGCCACCTTCGACGTGCGCCTGAGGAACATGATCACCGAGATAGCCGATACGCGTTTGCGCACGGTCATCCTGTCCTTGGTGTAAATGCTTACAATGTCGGCAATGCGCCACAGCAGCATAAGGAAAGCAACAATGCCAATAGTTACCGTGATTACGCTGAACGTTTGGCGCACGATGATCGAAACGCCAACTTCCTGGGAAAGGGCAACAAAAATCCACACGGCAAGGTACAGCCTGAACGGCAACTCAAAAGCCCTTACAACGGCAGCGGTTTTTTCGTCTTCACGTGCTTTCTTCCAAATTTGGCGCAGCAGCAGGCTTATGATCGCGATGATGCCCCAGGAAAGGAGATAGGAAATGGCGACGATAATAACAATGGCCAACCAGTGCCCCACGGGAACGCCCCACAGCCTGCGCTCTTTAAGTACATCCGGAAGTGCTTTATCGACCAGCATGTCGTTGTCGATATTTACGTTCAGGACATCCTCAACCGTTTCGGAAGAGAATTGCCACAGCGCCGGTTCACCTGTTGCGGCTGTGTTCCTGACCACCAGGTCGATGGTCTCGCCGGCCGCGGTAATGCTGCCCACCAGGTCGGTACCCTCGGCAAGCTTCTCTTCGTCGGTGCGGCCGGTCTCCTTGTTACTGATAAACCCATAGGGCTGTATGTCACCGCTTTGGTCCAGCAGCCGTTGGAAAACAGTAACGATCCGGATACGCTCGGCCTCTTTCCTGTACGCCCGCTTATTGAGTTCCAGGTACTGGCTTGCCTGCATATAATTAGCATCCCCAATCGCGCTGATGAACCCCTCAACGGATCCGCGTGGTGTTCTTCGCCCCAACGAATCTTTAGGGGTTTCAGCAGCGGTTTCTTCAGCAGTACCTGTAATCCCGGATAACAGTTGCGCATTGGCAGCAGGCATTGCGAAAAGTAGAAATGCGAGGAAGAGCAGCCTTTTATACAATTGAGTAACCATTGTGTACGATTTTTTCGACCTTAAATATAAAAAATACCTGAAGGTAAAGAACGGTATTTAACGTTACATTCTGAAAATAAAATGGAGGCAATTGTTTAGTTTTGTGCAAACGCCTTACCTGTATGCGATACCTGATTTTCCTCTTCCTATCCACATTCGCCTTTGCACAGCAAACCAAAAAAGTCGACTTTAAAACGGCCAATGCCTACCTGTCCTTCGATGTACCGCATAAAAAGGTTATGGGACGGATGGTGTACACCTTTGAAGTGCTTGATAACAAAGTGGATACCATCTACATTGATGCCCGCAACATGAAATTTAAGGAAGTAAAAGTTAACGGCAAAAAGAAAACCGGCTGGACTGCTTCGGCGAATGCCTTAAAGCTGTACAAAGGTTTTAAAAAGGGCAACAACACGGTAGAATTCCGGTATGAGGCACAGCCTAAGCAAACGCTTTATTTTGTTGGGGAGATTTACCCGCCATCAACCGAACCTGACGCGACAGGGCATCCTCAAATGAAGGTGCATCCCGATATGCAAATCTGGACACAGGGGCAGGGCAAGTACACCAGCCATTGGCTCCCAAGCTTTGATGATGTGAATGAAAAGGTGATTTTTAATATTTCCGCGTCATTCAAACATGGCTTTAATGTGATCTCTAATGGGAAATTAGACAAAATGGCAGGGTTTGAAATAGAAACGGCGTGGTACTATACTATGGACAAACCCATGAGCAGCTACCTCGTGATGCTCGCCATCGGGAAGTTTGAGAAGCAGTCGGAACTGTCTGCCTCCGGCACGCCGCTGGAATACTACCTGCGCCCGGAGGACAAGGATAAATTTGGCCCTACGTACCGCGACAGCAGGCGTATGTTTGATTTTCTCGAAAAAGAGATTGGTGTACCGTATCCCTGGGGCATTTACCGCCAGGTGCCGGTGCTCGACTTCCTGTATGCTGGTATGGAGAACACCACGTCGACCATCTTCGCGCAGGATTTTGTGGTCGACGAAACCGGCTTTAACGACCGTACCTATATTAATGTCAATGCACACGAGCTGGCGCACCAGTGGTTCGGCGACCTCATTACCGCCGAAAGCAGTATGCACCACTGGCTTCAGGAGGGCTTTGCGACCTACTATGCCCTGCTGTGCGAAAAGGAACTCTACGGCGACGACCATTTTAACTACGAATTGTACCAGATGGCCGAACGCCTTCAGCAGGCCGCGAAGACCGACACCATACCCGTGATGAACGAAAAGGCAAGCGTGCTCTCCTTCTACCAAAAGGGAGCCTGGGCGCTGCACGTGTTGCGCAATGGCGTAGGTGAGGCCGCGTTTCGCACGGCGGTCAAAAGCTACCTTGAAAAATATGCTTTTAGCAACGTCAACACCGATGATTTTTTTGCTGAGATCAATAAAGTTTCCCCCTACGATACGAACAGCTTCCGGAAGCGGTGGCTCGAAAAAGGCGGCTTCGAGGTACAGGAGGCGCTGGAGTTGTTAGGCAAAAATGAATTCATGCAACTCTACCTGAAACTGGGTGACCTTGCCGACAAGCGCTTCGACGAGAAGAAGCCTATCTATATGCAAATTTTGCAGTCGGACCAGTTTTACCCGGTCAAAGAGGAAGTGCTGTTCCAGACCGCCGATGTCCCTTTTGAGCAGAAGGCTGAACTCATACGGTATGCCATGCAAAGCGGCGATATCCGTTTAAGGCAGGCTGTGCCGCGTACGGTTACCACCATACCGCCATCGTTTGTGGCAGAATATATTACGCTGCTCGACGACAATTCCTATATTACGAAAGAGATCGCCCTGAATGTGCTGTGCAGCAAATTCCCCGAAAGGCAGTCAGAATTTTTGGACAAAGCAGATGGCTGGATGGGTTTCAATGATAAAAACCTGCGCATACTGTGGCTGTCACTGGCGTATACCGCTCAACAATACCGTGTGGCCGACAAGGATAAAATGTATGCGGAACTGCTGGATTATTCTTCTCCAAAATATGAGAGTACCGTGCGCCAGAATGCGCTGGCCAACCTGCTGTATATTGCCAGGCTCGACCCCGTAATGCTTCAAAACCTGGTAGATGCCGCCGGGCACCACAAGTGGCAGTTCGTGAAATTCGCGAAGGACAACATACGGAAGATGCTTAAAAACGAAGGTTACCGGGCACAATTTGAAAGCCTGTTGCCGTCATTGCCGGAAAGTGATAAGAAAAGGCTGGAAGGGTTGTTGGGGGAGAAGTAGTGTTAGATTATTAGATATAGGATTATAGGATTGTTAGATTTCCGAATCTCAACTCCTACAATCTAATTTCTAAAAATCTAATAATCAAAAAAAATCTACTTCTTTATCTTAATACTTTCTATTAATTCCTCAAAAACTTTAGCGCAGTCTTCCGTCACTACCCCATCGGTCATTACGATCTGGAAATAAAAATCACCGTGCGGAATAACATAGGTCCTGCTGCGCACGCGATAGGTTTCACCCATTTGGGTCTTCATGGTAAACTTCCCGCTGAAGTAAATGCTCTTAATGCGGTTCACTTTTACCTCCTGGGGCTCCTCGATAAATTCGTAATCGGGGTACAGGCTTTTTAAGCTGTTAGCACTCTTTACGATATACGATTTGAAAACGTCAAAATCCTTGTTGCGCTTTTCCCGCACATTTACCTGTATGGCGGGAATCAGGCCGGCTTTGGTCATGGGGTCGTATTTATAGCAGGACAGCAACAGCAGTGAGCCCTTATGGTCCTGTATGATCTTTAGCAGTTTGGCATTGTCCAGGTCGAGCTTGCCCAGGTTTTGCTTCAGGTCGTTGTTGTCGGCCCGTATCCATCCGTCCGGCTCATCCATCGAAAAGCCGTATTCCTTATTTTCATATCGTGTTTCCTGCGCATAAAGGGCAGCGCAAAACAGAAAAAGGCTTAGGGACATCAGTTTTTTCATGGTGCGGTTTTAGAAGGCAAACATAACCAAAAAAAGCCTTTGTCAAAAGAAACCCAAATCAACAAATTTTTAATTCTGCTACTATTTACCTTTCAGGAAATCCTTCAATTGGTCATACGTGCTGATGGCAACCGAGTGCTTTCTGCCCTCCATCACACCCTTTATCTGTTCCGGCAGGGGAATGGTAATGCCTAATGTCTTTTCTATGCTTCCCGGGAACTTTACCGGATGTGCTGTTTCGAGAAATGCGCCGGTGTAACCGGGGTTATCTGCCATGAATTGCTTTAAGCCGCGATAGCCTACAGCCCCATGCGGGTCGGCGAGGTATTTGTTTTCAGTGTACAGTTTTTTTATGGTTTCCAAAGTCTGCCTATCCGTAAAGCTGTAGGAGGTAAGCTCAGTGGCAAGGCTTTCGCCAAAGAGCTCCAGTATACGTACAAAATTGCTCGGGTTACTTACATCCATCGCGTTCGATATTGTTTCTATCGTAGCTGCGGGACTGTACGTGCTGGTTTGCATAAAGCGGGGCACGGTGTCGTTGGCATTGGTCGCTGCAATGAAATGCGCAACGGGTAACCCGATTTTCTTTGCCATCATGCCGGCGCAAATGTTCCCGAAATTCCCGCTCGGCACCGATATGGCGATTGGCTTTCCTGACGACTTCAGTTCTTTATACGCAAAAAAGTAATAGAACATCTGTGGCAACCAGCGCGCGATGTTGATGGAGTTGGCCGATGTAAGGGCTACATCCTTCAATTCTGCATCCAAAAAGGCCCGCTTCACCATGTCCTGGCAATCGTCAAACGTACCCGATACCTCAAGGGCGGTAATATTCTGCCCGAGCGCGGTAAGCTGCATTTCCTGCACGGGGCTTACCTTTCCGGAAGGGTACAGGATAACCACATCAATGCCTTCCACGCCCAAAAATCCGCTTGCCACCGCACCCCCGGTATCGCCGGAAGTCGCGACCAGTATCGTGATTTTTTGGTTTTCCCCTTTCGTAAAATAATCCAGGCAGCGCGACATGAAGCGTGCGCCTACATCCTTAAAGGCCATCGTGGGGCCGTGGAAGAGCTCGAGGGAATACACATCGTTTTCCACTTTCACTACAGGAAATTCGAATGACAATGTTTCTTCCACGATCTTTCTCAATTCGTCCTGCGGAATTTCGTCCCCAACAAAAGGCGTAATTGCTTTTAGTGCAATTTCCGGATAGCTGTAACTTGCGATGTTCTTAATAAAATCGACATCCAACTGCGGGATACTCTCAGGAAAATACAGGCCTTTATCCCTTGCGATTCCTGTTATGGCGGCTTTCTTAAAAGACACCTTTATATCATGGTTGTTTAAGCTGTAATATCTCATACTATTTGTATTCCGGTTGAGTTAATGTGTGATAAGTGCAGTTCATAGGGTATGCCGGTACCGTTTAAAACAGCAGCCATGGCCTCTCCTGCTTTTTTGGCCGTTTCCTTACCGCGCGACAGTGCAAACACCGATGGCCCCGATCCTGATATACCGCCGCCCAGTGCACCTGCGTTCACGGCCGCCGCTTTTATTTCGTTAAATTTCGGGATAAGGATGTAGCGCACGGGCTCTACCAGTTCGTCGTGCAGGCTGCGGCCAATGAGATCATAATCCTTTGTGTATAATCCGCTGATGAGCCCTGCGAGGTTGCCACACTGCACTATTGCTTTTTTCAGGGAGATGTTATTTTTCAGTATTGATCTGGCATCCATAGTCTTCAGCTCGATTTGCGGGTGTAGCACGGTGGCGTACAGCTCTTCCGGCGCATCGATTTTTATGATGTCCAGTGGGTCATAACTGCGTATCAGTGTAAAGCCGCCGAGCAGGGCAGGGGCTACATTGTCGGCATGGGCGCTGCCGCTAGCCAGCTTTTCGCCCTGCATGGCAAAAGGCACGAGTTCCCTGAGCGTAAGCGGGCTGCCCAGCAAATGATTGATGGCGAATACCGCACCTGCTGCGCTCGCTGCGCTGCTCCCTATGCCGCTGCCTGCCTTGATGCGTTTGTCGATGCTCATTTCAAAACCATAGTCAGGCTGCAAGTGCTCAAGCAATGCCAGCGCCGCCACGCCTGCCACATTCTTTTCCGCAGCGAGGGGCAGGTTAGCGCCGGTTATCTCTTTTATGGCGATGCCTTTTCCCTTAATTTTATTTACCGTCATCACATCGCCCACGTTGTCCAGGCAAAGGCCCAGCACATCGAACCCGCAGGAAACATTCGCAATGGTGGCCGGGCTGAATATCGTTATCGTGTCCATAAGCTACTGGTTGCCAATTCGTATAATGTCTGCAAATATCCCCGAAGCCGTTACCGCCGACCCCGCGCCCGCGCCTTTTATCAGCAGTGGCTGGTCGGCATAGCGGTCGGTATAGAACAGCACGATGTTGTCCTTCCCTTCCAGGTTGTAGAATGGATGCCCCTGCGGAATAAAATGCAGGCCCACATTCGCTTTCCCCTCTTCAAACGAAGCGACGAATTTTAGCCGTGCCCCTTCGACGGATGCCTTTTTGTAAAGGTCCTTAAAATGCCCCGCATGCGTTTTCAGCGATGCAAAAAAGTCGTCTACGCTTGTGGTGTCCAGGCTTTCCTGCGGCAGGAACGAGCGGTTCTCTATATCATCCATCTCCATTTCATAGCCGCTTTCACGAATGAGGATTACCAGCTTGCGCTTTACATCAATACCGCTGAGGTCGATCTTAGGGTCGGGCTCAGTATAGCCTTCTGCCTGTGCCTGTTTCACGACATCGTAAAAAGAATTTTCCTCATTAAAGTTGTTGAAAATAAAGTTCAGGCTACCCGAAAGCACGGCCTGGATCTTGTGTACCCTGTCGCCCGATGCCACAAGGTTTTTCAGCGTATCGATTATTGGCAGTCCCGCCCCCACATTGGTTTCATACAGGAAGGGCGCGTTGTACTTGCGTGAAAGGGCCTTCAGGTTTTTATAGTTCTGGTATTCCGATGCGCAGGCCACCTTGTTACAGGTCACCACCGCAATGCTGTTCTTCAGGTAGTCGGCATAGGTTGCAGCCACATTGTCGCTGGCGGTGTTGTCTACAAAAATGCTGTTGCGCAGGTTCAGCCTTTTTATTTCACTGATAAAATCACCCGGATTGGCAGCGGCATCTTTATCCAGTGCAGTTTTCCACTCCTTCAGGTCGATGCCGTCCTCATCGGTATGCATTTTTTTGGAGTTGGCAAGCCCCACGACCCGCACATTGATTTTCAGGTTGTCCTTCAAGTATTTTTTTTGCGCGCGCAGTTGCTCAAGGAAAATGCTGCCCACGTTGCCTACGCCCATTACAAACAGGTTGAGCTGTTTTACGTCTTCCTCAAAAAAGGTTTCGTGCAGGCTGTTGAGTGCTTTTTTCACATCCCTGCTGTCAATAACGGCCGAGATATTCCTTTCTGAGGCGCCCTGTGCTATTGCGCGGATATTGATATTGTTCCTCCCCAAGGTACTGAACATCCTTCCGCTGAGCCCTTGGTGGTTTTTCATGTTTTCACCCACCACGGCAATGATAGACAGGCCGTTTTCCAACAGGGCAGGCTTTATTTTTTGTTGCTGAATTTCAAAGCGGAACTCCTCATCAATGACCGATTTGGCCTTCTTCGATTCCGCATCTGCAATACCCAGGCAGATGGAATGCTCAGATGATGCCTGTGTGATAAATATAACATTAATGCCTTCATTAGAGATGACTTCAAACAATCGTTTGGAGAAACCCGAAACGCCCACCATTCCCGGGCCTTCTATGGTAATCAGGGTAATGCCGTCGATGTTGCTGATGCCCTTTATCGGGTTGTTGCTTTTGGTCTCCGGATTTTTACGGATAATGCTTCCCGGCGCATCAGGCTCAAAGGTATTTTTAATGTGCAGTGTAATGTCTTTGTCAAGTATCGGCTGGATCGTGGGCGGGTACAATACCTTCGCCCCAAAATGCGACAGTTCCATAGCCTCCTCAAAGGTAATGTCCCTAATGGGTTCGGCCTGCTTTACCAGTTTGGGGTTGGCGGTATAAATGCCGTTCACGTCGGTCCATATTTCCATCGAAGGGAGGTCGAGAGCCGCGGCTATGATAGCAGCTGTATAGTCGCTTCCGCCGCGGCCCAGTGTGGTTGCGTGCCCGTCTTCCGATTGGGCTATAAAACCCGGCATCACGGTAATGTCGGCTTTATTTTTATCAAAATAATGCTGTATGAGCAGGTTGGTGATGCCAAAATTCACCACAGCCCTGCCAAATTTGCTGTTCGTTTTTATCAGCTCGCGGCTGTCGGCCAGTGCGCAGTTTTCACCCTGCGCCTTTAAGGCTTCTGCACAGATGTAGGACGACAGCACTTCGCCAAACGAAAGGATGAGGTCTTTGGTACGTTCCGAAAGTTCACCCAAAAGGAAGCAACCGTCGAGCAGTGTCTCGAGGTGGTTGACGATGCGCTTGGCGTGGCTTAGTATGCCGCTTTGGGACGTCACGGGAATGAGCTCTTTTATGGCCTCCATGTGGCGGTTCTCGATTTCCGAAAGTAGGCCGCGGTAGGTCTCCTTTTTGTGCGATGCTTCCCGTGCGGCGTTGAGGAGCAGGTCGGTAACGCCGCCAAGTGCCGATACCACAACAATGAGGGGGCTGCCTTTTTTATTTTTGATGATGGAAATGCACTGTAGTATGTTTGCGGCGTTGGCTACCGATGTGCCGCCGAATTTGATGATATTCATAGATGTTTTTTTAGGTAAGCGAAAATTTTCCCGAAAAGCGTTGTGTTATTTCCGGGGAAATAGCCACAAAATGGATTATATGTAAAGATTATACCCCGAATGGGGTTGTAGTAGTTGTCGCAGTCGTAACAGCAATGGCAGCCCGTGAAGTAAGGGCTGGCAACGTTAAATATTTGTTGCTGTTCGCTTTCATATACAGGCAAATGTAATAAATTTACGCAGCGGCGCGCTGTACAGAAGCACTTTTGCGAATTTTTTATAAATCACCACTTATCGTTAAAGGATGAAAATTTTTGGGGCAGGTACGATCAGGGAAGCTGACGAAAAAACAATTTCAAGGCAGGGCATCACTTCGGGAGAACTGATGGAAAGGGCAGGTACCCAGGTGTTTTTGTGGCTCAAAAAGAAATTCCCCGACAAGGAGACTGTTTTTCACCTCTTTTGCGGCCGCGGAAATAACGGGGGAGACGGCTTGGTGGTTGCGCGGCTTCTCCATCAGGATAACTACAAAGCTGTTGTGGACATCGTGGAAGGGACGGGCAGCCCATCTGCCGACTTTACCGCCAACCTCGACAAACTCTCCCAAAGCGAACTCGCCTGCAATACCAATGAGCAGTATCAGTTCAAAAAGCACAAAATCGTTTACATCGACGCAATTTTTGGTATCGGGCTGAATCGCGATGTAAGTGAGGAAGTCCGAACAGTTATTGAGAAGATCAACAACAGCGGGGCAAAGGTTATTTCAATAGATGTGCCCTCGGGAATGTTTATGGACAGGAAGACAGAGTTTGCCGTGCAGTCGGACATTGTGCTAACATTCCAGTTTCCCAAGCTGGCCTTTTACCTTGCAGGCAATTGCCAATACATCAGGGACATTAAAATACTCGATATAGGCCTTGACAAAGATTTTACTGACAATGAACCCACGCACTATTACCTTACCGACAAGACCGAAGCCCACCGCCGCTACCGTACAGTGCCGCACCATGCGCACAAAGGTACGCAGGGGCACGCGCTTATCATTGGCGGCAGCTACGGCAAAATAGGGGCCGCGCTGCTATCTGCCAGGGCTGCCCTCAAATCCGGCTGCGGACTGGTAACAGCCTATGTTCCGGGGTGCGGCTATACCACATTGCAAACCGCTTTTCCCGAAGCCATGGTACTTACCGATGGCGCTGACCACATAACCCATATCAGCTTTGACCTTAACCCCAGGGCCATCGGCGTTGGCATGGGTATCGGCCAGCATCCGGAAACGCAGGAGGCCTTGGCAGGTTTTCTCAAAAAGCAGCAGGCGCCACTGGTCATCGATGCCGATGCGCTCAACATTTTGTCTTATAATAAGGATTGGCTGGAGGAGCTTCCCGAAAATACAATATTAACGCCGCATCCTAAAGAGCTGGAACGCCTCATTGGGTCCTGGCAGGACGATTTTGAAAAGGTAGAGATGATAAGGGCATTTGCTAAAGCGCACCGCGTCATCCTCGTGGCCAAGGATGCTTTTACCCTCATTGCGTTGAATGATTCGGTATATATTAACCCAACGGGCAATTCGGGGCTGGCTACCGGGGGCAGCGGCGATGTGCTTACCGGCATCATCACGGGGCTGCTGGCACAATCCTACACTCCTGCCGATGCTGCTGTTTTCGGGGTGTACCTGCACGGGCTTGCAGCAGATATTGGGGTTTGCGATATAAGCAGGCAGGCCTTTACAGCATCAGACATCATTAAGTATCTTGGCAAGGCCTATTTGAAGATAGAGTCTGAAAAAGCACAAAAGTGACAGAGAATGTATAAAGGCGCTCCGTTGCGGAAGCGCCATTAAATACAGGCTGTTATAATCAGGTGGTTTGTCTCTTTTTTATAAAGTACCAAGTTAAGGTACTTTTCGTAAAAAAAAAGCGGCCTGCGGGGAGGAAAAAGTAATAAACTATTGCCAGTTATGTGCGATAAAGACCCCGATGTCATGAATGCAACAACTAAAAATTATGTGGCAATACGTTTATTGTGCAGGCCTGCTTTTCACAATTACTAAAATTCATATCAAAAATAGGGATAACGGAGGTTCTACAGGATTTTATGTTGCGAAATGCAAAAGTTTGTATGCGAACGAATCAGAAGTCGGAAGAGAAATTCCTTGAGAGGGGGATCTCGATGTTTCCAATGTAAATTACCTTGCTGCTTACGCGGGTTACAGCCGTACGGTTCACTACATAGGACCGATGCGTTTTACTGAACAGCGTGGGGTCCAGTTCCAACAGGAATTTTTCGAGGGTTTGGCGGACGGTATAGGTTTTCTTTGCCGTATGGATGTCCAGGTACACATTGTCTGATTTGATGTACAGGATGTCGCCCTGGGCTATTTTCACTGTGCCATACCCGTCTTTTATGTTCAGGAAGCGGTCTTTACGCTTTTGGAGTACAAGTTGTATGGCGGCCATGAGGTCGGTTTTCCGTACAGGCTTTGTCAGGTAGGAGTGCGGGTTGGTGGCAAGCGCCTTTTGCATGGTTGCTATGTCGTTTTGCGCGGTCAGGAAAATGATGTCGGCTTCGGGGTTTTTTGCCATGGCGAGTTCAATGCCCATGTCGCGCCCATTGATGTTGATGTCCATAAGGACTACTTCAGGTATGAAAGAGCAGAAATGCATCAGCGCTTCATCGCGGTCCTGCGCCATCCTGACATTGGTAAAGCCATCATCTTCCAGCAATTCCTTCAGGTACTCGGCAATGAGCACTTCATCTTCTACGATAAGTATGTTTACAGCATCTTCCATTGATATGTTACTCTAATTTTTTTTCAAAGTAAAACAAAAATCCATTTCCTGTTTCGATAGTGCACTTCACCTTTAGCTGCCTGCAAAGGCGTTGTACCAGTACAGGATATATTTCTTTCCCAATAACGTTTTGCCCGTTGTCAGAAAACCGGAACAGTATCAAGTCGTCGGGGTAAATGAACTCGAAGGTTGCGCGCTTGTCCTTTTGGCCGGCAAAAGCATGTTTAATGGTATTTATGCAAAGCTCGGTTACCAGCAGCCCCATATAGATGGCATCTTCGTTGGGCAGGAAAATATTTTCTGCCCTGAATTCGGTCCGGATGCCCTGTTCGGCGAAAACGACCGAAAAATTGTCCAGTACTTCCGTAAGGTATTTCCCAACATTCATGCGGCGTTTGTCGCCGGCTTTATAAAGGTGCCTGTGCAACAGTGCGATAGATTCCACTTTTGACAGTATCTTATGAAGCGTTGCATGGTTATCGGGTTGTTTGCGCAACTCGTCACTGATCATTATCGTAATAAGCTGCAGGTTGTTGTTCATGCGGTGGTTGGCCTCGCCGAGTAGGAACTCATTTTCTTCAGAAAGCAGTGCCAGCATCCGGTTATTTTTTTTTGTCCTCCTGTAATAATAAGCAACAACCAATAGCACGGCAAGTGCAAGCGCTGCAATAATTACCGAGAGGGCTACGGTTTTTTGGGTACTGCGTATTTCGGCATTCTTATGCCTAAGTTCTTCTTGTGCCTTGTCTAGGTTGTATTTGCGTTCTATTTCGGCAGTTTTTGCCAAAGCCCTGGAGTCATACATTTTTTCTTCAAGGTACAGGGCAAGGTAGCAATACTCAAACGCCTTTTTATAATCGCCCTTTTCCTTATATGGCCAAAAAAGCAGGTTGCTAATCCTGAACTGCATATCAAGGTTGCCTGTGAGCCTGCTAAGGCTATAGGCTTCTTCGAGCCGTTCGATTTTTTCATCTGTGGTTGGGGCAATCCTTCCAAGGTTTACCAGAATGTCAGCTTTAGGTATCAGAAGGTTGTAGCGTTCGGCAATTCCCAGCGCCGCAATATAACAGGTATAGCTTTGGTCACGGTCCCCGGCCTCATATAGCGCACCCAGTTCATTGTAGCTGTACGCCACGGTTTCCTTATCGTTGACCTTATCCTGCATGGCGAGTACTTTTTCGGAAAGCCGACGCGCGTAATCATTGGAGGCAAACTGGTTTTCTATCCCCGCACGGCGGTTATAGTAATAGGCCAGGATGTTGGGCGAAGTTTTCGGCGTAAGCATTTTTTCGGCCTCTTTTATATAGTACAGTGCTTTGTCCTTATTGTCACGGAAACGGAAAACCTCGGCAATGGAGGCTGTAACAAAAAGTATACTGTCGTTGACTTTATGTTTTTTATAGGTTTCGAGCGACCTGTTATAATAAAAGAAAGAACTGTCTGTTTTTTCCTTTAACTTAAGCAACTTGCCATAATGTACGAATATCATGGCTTGTGTCCGGTCGGGCAAAGCACTGCTGCCCCTAACCGCATTTTGCATGTGCTTATAAGCCGAATCGATCTGGTACTTTTGTGCGAAAGCTTTTCCGGTATTGAATTCTTCTATGGCCTGCGAATATCCTGCAGATGCCCATAGCAGCATGGTTACACCAAGCGCAATGAGTCGGTAATGCAGTAAAAACCGGCTGTTTTGCATGCTTATTGTTACGATGGTTAATTTTGGTTGTGGCGAAGTTACTAAAATAATACTTTCCTGTAGCTTTTTTACGACAAGCAAAAAAAACCGCAGCGTTAACTGCGGTTTAAATCATTAATGAATCAGGTGCTTATTTTTTCAGAATCTTAATTACTTTGGTATAGCTGCCCTGGGATACGATCACAGAATAAATTCCTGATGTGAAATTCTGGCCGATCCCATACAAATGCTTTAATATATACATTGCGGTATCAGATATTTTGTTTGTAATATTGTACGTCGTTAATAGCACCGGCTCTTCACTAATCGTCTTCACATAACTGATAAAGGTCTTTTCAAGGGGTTAGCGCAGGCTTTACTATAGAATAGAAATATTGTAAAAAAATCTTCCATATCAAAAGATTGTAAAAATGTTGTTTTTTTAATATGGTTTGATGAATTTTGACATTCAAACCATACCTCTAAATGGAAACTATACATTATATCAGTAGCGATCTTTTATCCCTTGAAATTGTGGACACTATCCTCTCGCAGGATAAAAAACTGGCCTTGTCCGAAGAGGCGAGGGCCAACATAGAAAGGTGCCGCATGTACCTCGATGAGAAGATGAAGTCGCACGAAGATGCCATCTACGGCATCAACACCGGCTTCGGGTCGCTGTATAATGTAAAGATATCCAATGAAAACCTTGCCAAATTGCAGGAAAACCTTGTAATGTCGCACGCCTGCGGTATGGGCGACGAAGTACCTGCCGCGATTGTAAAGATGATGCTCCTGCTCAAGATACAGTCATTAAGCTACGGGCATTCGGGCGTACAGCTGGAAACAGTGGAGAGGCTCATCGATTTTTACAATAACGACATACTTCCTGTTATTTATGAGCAAGGTTCGCTTGGCGCGTCGGGCGACCTTGCTCCGCTGGCACACTTGTCGTTGCCATTACTGGGAATGGGAGAGGTATACGCCGACGGTTTTCGCCAGCCCGCAGCCAAAGTGATGGAAAAAATGGGATGGAAGCCTGTAACACTAAAGTCCAAAGAAGGGTTGGCATTGCTCAACGGCACGCAGTTCATGAGCGCCTATGGTGTGTATATACTCCTTAAATCAGTAAAATATTGCTATTTGGCCGATGTGATAGGCGCCATATCGCTCGAGGGCTTTGACGGCCGCATTGAGCCATTCTCCGAACTAATCCATATGGTACGGCCACATAAAGGGCAAATTGTTACAGCCAGGCGTTTCAATGAACTGCTTGAGGGTAGCGAAATCATTAACCAGCCTAAAAAGCATGTGCAGGATCCGTACTCTTTTCGCTGTATACCGCAGGTACACGGCGCGACCAAAGATACTGTAGATTATGTAAAGCGGGTTTTCCGTACCGAGATCAATTCGGTTACCGACAATCCGAATATCTTTGCAGAGAGCGACAAAATCATTTCGGGAGGCAATTTCCACGGGCAGCCGCTGGCACTGACACTCGACTTTCTGGGTATTGCCATGGCTGAACTGGGAAGCATTTCCGAAAGGCGTACGTACCAGTTGATTTCGGGACTGCGTGGGCTCCCGCCTTTTTTAGTGAGCAATCCCGGCCTTAACTCGGGTTTCATGATACCGCAATATACTGCGGCCAGCATTGTGAGCCAGAATAAGCAGCTTGCATCACCGGCAAGTGTGGATAGCATTGTATCTTCAAACGGGCAGGAGGACCATGTGAGCATGGGCGCCAATGCCGCTACCAAAGCCCTGAAGATAATCAACAACCTTGAGCGTATCCTTGCCATCGAGCTTATGAACGCTTCGCAGGCAATCGAATTCAGGAGGCCGCTGAAGTCGAGCGATTTTATAGAGATGTTTGTTAAATCGTACAGGCAGGAAGTGCCGCTGGTTACAGAGGACCGAATATTGCATTATGACATAGAAAATACCATCGCGTTTCTCAGCAACATGCAGATCGACGAAACCGTGTTTGATTAAACGAAATGGGTTTCTATATTAGTCGGAAAGTGTTACTTCTGCAAAAAAATTATAATACTTGTTGTCGTGCTTATTATACTTATTTGTCCATGCGCCTTTCTCGTACATCCAATGTGAGCTTAGCCTGTCGGTGTAGGCACATTTAAAAGGTGGGTCGTAATATATGTTGTACAGTTTATCCTTCCTGTCAAGCGCCTTGCCATGTTTTCCCGATACAAGGTCATAACGGTTGCTGTCGATTATGAGCCATTCTATAGCGATGAAAAATCCTTTTTCCGGCATTCTTATGTTATAGGATGAAAGGCTTACAGTTGTAATTCGTTTATCCTTCTTGACAGTACAGATGAGGTTTTTATCATACAAAAGTTCCCCTGGGCTTCCATCTTCAGCTACCGAATATAGCCGTATGTTGAATTTTGAGTCGGGCGACCGGCTTACGGTAATGAATGTGACATCTTTAATAAAAGGCGTGGCAGCATAATCTTTCCGGTAAGGGATTAGCCTTGCCATCATTCGCGGTGTTGTTGTAGACGACGAAGCAAAATAGGTCTCCTCTTCATCTTCGAGTGGGTTTACGGTGCGGAATATCTTTCTTTTTTTCTGTTGTATGACCACTTCATCAAGTTCAATCGCTTTTTCCTGCATCAATACAATGCCTTTCAGGTCAGCAATCTTTATCGAAACATCGCCATACCCCACCGCGCTGAACAGAATGGTTTTTGAAGTATCAACTTCCGGGAGGGTAAAATTCCCGTTCTCATCTGCGGTAGTGCCTTTATCCTCATCAATGATCCAGATGTTTACAAGAGGTATCGGCTGTTTTGTTTCGCTGTCGATGATGGTGCCTTTCACTTGGGCAAATGCTGTAAAAGTCCATAAAATAAATGCAAAAGTGTATAGGTGTTTCATAAGTTATTTCAATCGGTAAGTGTAACTTCGGCGGCGAGCACGCCATATTTTTCTTTCCAGAATACGCTTTTCTGTATCCATTTGCCGTCATACATCCAGCCTTCCGCTGCTTCGGGCATTTGCTGGTGCACGAATTCAGGTCCGTAAAGGTGGTCGGTTATAATTCCACCTTCCATTAAAGCCGATGCGATATTCTGCTCCGTTATGACAAATTCAACCACTACAAAAAAGCCTTCTTTGGGCATAGTGATATTGAGTTTGGAGAAGTCGGTCTCTGCATATTCTTTCTTCTTTTTAAATGTCACCAGAATATTCTCATCATAAAGGAAATCGCCGGGGCTGCCGTCACTATTCACGGCACAAAGCCGCAGGTTGAAGAACATGTCCTTATGTGGTTTACGTACCCTGAAACGTATTTTGCCAAGGTAAGGCGTTTCTGAATAGCTGCTGTTGTAAGGAATGAACCGCGCCAACATAAACGGCCCGGTACCTGTTTTGCCATTGTATTGCTCCTGTTCTACCGTTTCAAACGGATTTAGGACAAGCTTTTTTTTTCCGGGCTTATGCGGATTTACAACCACCTCATCAAGCACTATGGGCTGAGGTGCCAGCCAGATCGTGTCTTTTATACGGGAAACTACAAGAATAGCAGTGCCATATCCCACCGCGCTTACTACAAGGTTATCTGTTGCGCCGGCGACGGGTAATATAAACTCTCCGTTCACATTTGCAGAGGCGCCACTATTTTTACCCTCTACCCAAATGTTTACCCAGGGTATCGGCTGTTTTGTTTCGCTGTCGATGATGGTGCCTTTCACTTGGGCAAAACCGGCGAGGGAGCTAATCACCAAGGCAAGAAGGAGTAATTTTACGGACATTATTTATTTTTGTTTGGATAGCTTTTAAAAGTCATTTTCGATTTGCTTAGGCTTACGATATGCAGATTTTTCGATATCATATCGCGCCAGTTCCGGTGTTCAATATGGATAACCGAATCATTTACTTTGTGCCATCTACCCGTAACTGTTTGATAATGTATGGGCGGAGTGCCGCACCAGCCGGAATTTTGCTTTACGGTCAGTGTCCCGTCCTTTTCAAATTGATAACCGCCTTTGTCATGGGGAAAATCCTTAACCTTTACATAAATATCTGTGCCTGTATCTAAATTATAGCCTTTGCTGATCCACGTACCTTCCAGAAGTGTACTGTCGATTGTTGGTGCTGCGATGAACGATGAAAATAGCAACGCTGTAAAAATGCCTGTCAATACTTTGTATTTCATGTTGTTCAATTTGTTAGTCCCTGCTTCAGAGCATAATATGATTTATTCTAACTGATTGGTATAACCGCCTGTACATTACGGTAGTAAATCTTTTTTGTCAGCTTTATAAGCCCGGCCGGCAATGATGTCCTGGGTTTTTTCCTCATGTCTACCACAACGCTATGTTCTTTTTCCCAGGTGCCCCCACGCGTAAAAATTACCAGACTGTCGGCAGCGTTGGGTTCTGGGCTTTCATAAATCAGGAATATTTGCCGGCATTTCAGGCTGTGCTTCAGCATTCGCATCTCTTTTTTACAAATGTCGCTTGCAATTTCGTTGATGTTGAGGCCTGTTTCGGTAAAATGCCTGCGGAACAGGGTGTTGGCTATCTTCTCAATGTCATCGTCATGCCGGGCTACATTATCTACAATATGCCTTTCGGAAGCACAGGAGAATAGTATAATGCCCGATATTAAAAGCAGTATTTTTTTCATGACTATTGTTTTTTAAATTCATGCCTCAACAAAGAATACATCACCGAATCCTCCATGGTGCCGCCAATATTGTAATGTTCCCGTAATGTACCTTCAAAAACAAACCCGAATTTCTTCAATATTTTCAACGACGGTTCATTATATTCCGCGACCAATGCTTCTACCCGATGCAGCCCCATTTCTTTAAATCCATAGTCCAGTACGGCATGTACCGCTTCTGTCATCAGGCCTTTGCGCTTATCTTTTTCATACCTCAGGTCATAACCTATCTCGGCGCGGTTGTGTTTTGGGAACCAGGTATGGTAGCCGCATCCGCCAATTATTTTCCCGCTTTCTTTAGCAATAAGCTGAAAAAGCACGAAGGTACGGTTGTGGGTTGCAAGGCCGTTGCTGTATTTCTCCTTTTCAATTGCAAGGTCTTCGGCAGATGCCAGGCCCAAAAACTCCATCAGTTCCGTATTGCCCATGGTAGCATGGATGTAATCGTACACTTCGGGTGTTAGTTCACGGAGAATAAGTTGGTCGGTTGTTATTTGTTTAAATTGCATTTTCAACTCTGTTAGTGAATGCAATTATAGTAATTGTATTGATAATGAATAAATAATACCCAAATTTTATTTGTCCGAAATCATCCAACAAGCCTACTAAAAAAGAACTAATAACAAATCCGATTGAAAGCAGAAGATTTAAGTAACATAACGGAATTATAAAGCCATGATGGCAGCTAATGCTTTTTATAAAGATAATTGTTGAAGAAACTATTATGGCCGTGAAAAAGATGTCAAGCCATTCAACGTCCTGTTGGTTATCGGAATCCAGTTTACGGAAAACAGACAGCTCATAAGCATTGGCGGTCATACTGTCTTTGCGCATATTCAACTGCTCTGGTGTCTCTGAATCTTTTTTCAATATCATATTATCAGAACACATCTGGAAAAAAGGACAGAAAAAGAGGAGGAAGCTTAATCCTGCCAAAATCCTGATAATATTCGTTGGTTTCATATTGGTTATTTTTTGGTTACAGTATCACCGTTGTGCAGAAACAGTCCATTATAGCCCTCCTGAAATTCTACGGGCAGTCCTTTAAGTCCCTCATCAGTATCGGCAGATACAAGCACATTAAAATGAAGGTGCTCAATGTTGGTCCAACCGGTTTTGCCCGATAAGCCTATAGGCTGACCCCGTTCCACCATATCTCCTATAGCTACAAGGCTTCCTTTTTGTTTTAGATGCACGTACTGTGTAAATAACCCCGAATGTGGGTGGTATATTGTTATAAAGTTAGAAAAATCTCTCCATCCGCTGCTATCACCTCCACGCTTGTAATCGTTTATTATTCCTACAACATAACCTGCGTCGGCCGCACACACGGTATCGCCTGTTTTCAGGCTAAAGTCGAGGCTGTACCTTGCATAATCACCTTCATGGGAATAACTTCCGTTATAACCCTGTACCAACTCACACGATCTTCCGGAAGGGAAAGGCAGGCTCATTTTATTGGGAATGATTTTTTGGTTGAGGTCGCCAAAGGCTGTTCTCACCGTTGCTGTGTTCGCGATTTCGGCTGAAGCAGGCAAATGTATCAGGGTGTCTTTACCTGCGGGGAGCGTTATGTGGCCGATATTTTTCAGACTTCCCTCTCCCGTAATGTAAAAACGCAAAGGGCATTTCAATGTATTTCGGAGGTGGTAGTGCAGGGTGTCCTTTTCGTACCTGATAGAAGTCCCGGTATCAAATTGGCGATAACGGGTTTGGGGAAGGGGGTGGGTGCTGCATCGGGGGGTTAAGATGGTAATACCCAGGCAAAAAACTACAAAGCGTAAACCTTTCATTCTACAATCCTAGTTACTTTCCACCAAAAACACCTCATCCAAACGCCTGAATTTTGGGTTGTTGGCAACAGTAACCCTTTGCGTGTAAGAGTTATCTGTTGCCTTGATGATTTTCACGGTCATTGTCCCGCCCTTCAGCACATCTTTGTTGCGTGCGACCGTGGCAGGGGTAGGGGAAACAGTATAGGTGCAGTCGTCTATCCACACCAGGTCGAAGTCGTATACCTCCTCGCTGGCCTCCATTTTTTCGGTCTGTATATTGCCGTCTCGGGTAATGATGCAGGTTTGTTTGGAAGCTGGATCTGTTACTTTAAAGGTACCATTCCTGAATTTGGCGCAATCTGATTGTTGTGCAAATGCGGAAACAGAAAGTATAAAACTGAGTAACAAAGTAATTTTTTTAGTCATATAAATCAAATTATTTTTTAGGTAGTAATATCGTTGCAATTATTAGATATAGCCCCAACATAAGCGAAAATGAGCCAATGATTTTCAACAGCTTATAATCAGTACAATGTCCTAATAGTACTCCGGAGACCAGAAGAATTGCTACCATGCAAGTCTTCTTTTCATTATTAAATTTTAAAATACACCGCCAGCAACCCCAGTAATGCAGGAACTGCCTGTACAAATAATATCGTTTTCTGTACGGTCATCGCACCATACACGCCAGCTACAAACACGCACCCCAAAAAGAACATTGCTACATTGGCGCTCCATTCTGTGTTGATTATCAGCATCGACCATATCAGCCCGGCGGCAAGGAAACCATTGTAAAGTCCCTGGTTGCCTGCCATGGCTTTTGTCTTTTCGAACATATCGGCAGGCAGCTTCCGGAATACTTTTCGCGCCCTTGTCATCCAGCCGAACATTTCCAGCCACATGATGTAAAGGTGGATTAATGCCACCACACTGATGATAATTTTAGCGACGATACCCATTTCTCCTGTGCCTATAATTTGTATTTAAAATTCTTCTCAATAGCCCGTATCATTTCACCTGCAATGTCCTTATTGGTTGCACCTTCAATGCCTTCCAGTCCGGGAGAGGAGTTGACTTCCAACAAAAGCGGCCCTTTCGAAGACCGAATAATGTCCACACCGGCCACCTTCAGGTTCATGGCTTTGGCAGCCTTGATGGCTATCCTTTTTTCATCCGCGGTGGCCTTTATAACCGATGCTGTCCCGCCCAGGTGGATGTTCGCCCTGAACTCGCCCGGCAATGCCTCACGTTGTATGGTTGCAACGACTTTTCCGTCGATTACAAAAAGCCGCAGGTCCTTGCCGTTCGCTTCTTTTATAAATTCCTGTACCAATATATTGGCATTGAGGCTCTTAAAAGCGTTGATTACACTTTCTGCCGCCTTTTTGGTTTCCGCTAATACTACACCTTTACCCTGTGTACCCTCTAACAGCTTTACAATGAGCGGTGATCCACCTACCATTTTTATCAGTTCGTTGGTATCCAGTGGGGAATTCGCGAAGCCTGTGGTTGGGATGTCCACACCATTATTGAGTAGCAACTGCAGCGAATACAGCTTGTCGCGCGATTGGCTTATAGCCATGGCGGAATTTAGGCAAAACACCTTTAGTGCTTCAAAATGCCGTGTAAGTGCACAGCCATAAAATGTCATGCTTGGCCTGATCCGGGGTATTACAGCATCAAAATCATTGAGTACCCTGCCACCCCTGTAATGGATTTCGGGAGTATTGGCATCCAGTTTCATATAACAGTCCTTGAGGCTTAGGAAGTGCATTTCGTGGCCGCGCTGTTCTCCTGCTTCCATGATGCGCTTGTTGCTGTATAACGACGGATTGCTGGCGAGCAACCCTATGCGAAGTCCGCGTTTTGGCTCCTCGCCCTTGTCGTAATATTCATGCAGTTTCTCGTTCGTCGGCTGCCCCAGTACATACTTTTGTTCGGGGTCAACCAATATTCGCCCGCTCATGGCTTCCCGCCCCAGCAGCATACGGAAACCCATGGAGTCACGGTTGGTAAGCGTAAGCTCGGCCTCCCAGCGCGTTTCGCCGATTTGTATTTCGGTACGTATTACAAAGCGCTGCTCCCGGAACCCGCTTGAGCTTTTCACTACACGCTTATCCACCAGCGGGGCCTGGCAGTGTATTACTGTCTTTATATTTTTCTGGATCGGGTTAATGTCGAATTTTACCCAGTTTTCGCCTTCTTTTTCAAAGGGTACAATGTTTACAGCATGCAGTGCCGAAGTCTTGGCACCCGAGTCTACACGGGCCTTAATGGCATGAACGCCAAGCTGCGGGAACGAGCACCATTCTTCACTTCCCACGATAACTTTATCAGACATTTTTTGATTGATTAATTAACCTAAATTACTACTTTTTTTAATAGTGGCGCGGGATTGGGAATTATTTATCAAAAAAATAATATGTGCATCAACTCCTGTGCTTCGCTAAAGAGAAAGGACAGTAAATCAGACCAATAAACAGACTGCAGCGTTTATTTTGAGGTAGCGAAAGGTATGCGCATTTTTTGCTATCCTTGTTCCTGCTATCCGCGCTATCCCTCCTGCGTCGGGGGATGCTACTTCTATCAGGGCTAAAGGTAAAGGTAACTGTGTGTCTACATGAGTAATACTCTCGCTGCTGAACCTCAGTTAAAAACGTCTAAGTGACGCTCATCCACACGCTAATCCCACTCTGGAAGTGGATGAAGCAAAAAAAATCCCCAAAGCTTTTACGCCTGGGGATTCAACTATTTAAAACTAATTATATACTTAACTTGCGGGGTTCTCCGCTTTTCTTACTGTAACGGTGAGCTCGGTAGCATTTTCCTCCAGGTCGAGGAAGATCTCATCGCCCCCTGCAATTTTGGAAGTGATTATTTCCTCTGCAAGCGTATCTTCCACATATTTCTGGATGGCCCTGTTCAAGGGCCTTGCGCCATACTGCTTGTCAAAACCTTTTTCGGCAATGAAAGCTTTGGCCTTATCCGAAAGCGTAACAGTGTAACCAAGGTCTTTTACCCTTGCATACAGCCTTGCCAACTCAATCTCGATGATCTGGTCGATATGCTCCTTCTCAAGTGCATTGAAAACGATGATATCATCAATCCTGTTGATGAACTCAGGTGCAAAGGTTTTCTTCAGTGCGGCCTCGATCACGCCTTTCGTATGGTCATCGGCCTGAAGCTTTTTCGCTGAAGTGCCAAAACCAACACCCTGCCCAAAATCCTTCAGCTGGCGTGCGCCAACGTTAGATGTCATGATGATGATGGTATTCCTGAAGTCAATCTTGCGGCCTAAGCTGTCGGTAAGGTAGCCATCATCCAGCACCTGTAAAAGCATATTGAACACATCAGGGTGGGCTTTCTCGATTTCATCAAGGAGCACAACGCAATATGGTTTTCTCCTTACTTTTTCAGTAAGCTGCCCACCTTCTTCGTAGCCAACATATCCCGGAGGCGCACCCACAAGCCTTGATATGGCAAATTTTTCCATATACTCGCTCATGTCAATGCGTACAAGCGCATCCTCGCTGTCAAACAGTTCACGAGCCAGTACTTTGGCCAGCTGTGTTTTACCCACACCGGTTTGCCCAAGGAAGATGAACGACCCAATCGGCTTGTTGGGGTCTTTAAGCCCCGCACGGTTACGCTGGATTGACTTGGCAATTTTTGCAACCGCCTCATCCTGTCCTATAACCTTGCCTTTGATAAGCTCAGGCAATTTCGCAAGCTTGTTGCTCTCGGTCTGCGCTATGCGGTTTACCGGTATTCCGGTCATCATCGATACGACATCGGCCACATTGTCCTCGGTTACAAGGATTCGGTTTGATTTTGACTCTTCGTCCCATTGCTCCTGGGCTATGGCAAGGTCCTTCTCAATACGTTTCTCATCATCCCTAAGCTTGGCAGCTTCTTCATATTTCTGTTTCTTTACAACCGAATTTTTAAGTTCACGTACTTCCTCAAGCTGACGCTCCAGGTCAAGTACCTGCTTGGGCACATCTATGTTGGTTATATGTACACGCGAACCCGCCTCGTCAAGCGCGTCAATAGCCTTGTCCGGAAGGAAACGCTCGCTCATGTAGCGGTTCGTTAGTTTCACGCAGGCCTCGATAGCTTCTTCGGTATACGTAACGCTGTGGTGGTCTTCATATTTGTTCTTGATGTTATTCAGGATAGTAATGGTTTCCTCTACCGATGTAGGTTCCACGATCACCTTCTGGAAACGCCTTTCGAGCGCACCGTCCTTCTCAATATACTGGCGGTACTCGTCAAGCGTTGTGGCACCGATGCATTGAATCTCGCCCCTGGCCAATGCCGGCTTGAACATGTTGCTGGCATCCAGGGAGCCTGTAGCGCCGCCTGCACCCACAATGGTATGTATCTCATCAATGAAAAGGATGATGTCGTCATTCTTCTCCAGTTCGTTCATTACGGCTTTCATGCGCTCCTCAAACTGGCCGCGATATTTCGTACCCGCCACAAGGCTGGCAAGGTCGAGTGTTACGACGCGCTTATTGAATAGTATGCGGGATACTTTTTTCTGTATGATGCGCAGGGCAAGGCCTTCGGCAATCGCCGATTTACCAACACCCGGCTCGCCAATAAGCAGCGGGTTGTTCTTTTTCCTGCGGCTCAGGATCTGCGATACGCGCTCGATTTCTCTTTCACGGCCTACCACAGGGTCCAGTTTGCCTTCTTCTGCCAGTTCGGTAAGGTCGCGCCCAAAGTTGTCAAGCACTGGCGTTTTTGACTTTTTGTTGGCTTTTGCGCCCGAAGAAGGGTTGTTGAAAGTACTTTCGCGCAGGCTGTCATCTTGTCCTGCATCGTCGTTATACGACTCATTTTTCGGCAGGTTTTCCATATATTCTTCTTCGTTTGATGTCATGCTTGTAAATTGGTCTTTAACTGTTTCGTAATCGATTTTTAGCTTGTTAAGCAATTTTGTAGTAGGATCGTTCTCATTACGTAAAATGCACAGCAGTAGGTGCGCGGTGCTTATTGATGTGCTCTGGAACACCTTGGCCTCAAGGAATGTAGTCCTCAGGGCCCTTTCTGCCTGACGTGTGAGGTGAAGGTTCTTCTTCTCATTGTTGCGCTCGGCATTGGGGTTCGCAGGGCTTAGGATCTCAACTTTTCTGCGTAAATGCTCAAGGTCGACGGAAATGCTGTTCAGTATTGATATAGCCTTGCCGTTCCCGTCCCGCAAAATTCCTAACATTAAGTGCTCCGTACCAATAAAGTCATGGCCTAAGCGAAGAGCTTCCTCTTTGCTATAGGTGATCACATCCTTGACCCTCGGTGAAAAATTGTCATCCATAATGTTATTTTTGATAATGTAAATTTAATCAATTAAACAGAATTTTGCAAAAACCATACCTTAGTGCAATAGTGTCAGTCGCGTAAAATCTGCTGTCAGGCTAAATGACGAAAAAAATGCGGAAAATAAAAATGATTTAATATTACTTTATTAACTATGCATACGGCATAAAGTGTTGATAAAACACTAAAAAAATTAGCCGCAAGGCCTTTAAATCCTGTTTAAATTGCGTATATTGGCACGTTTTGTATTAACTATAATTTTATAATATAACTACTTATGTCTGAAGGAGAAAAGTTAATTCCCATTAACATAGAGGACGAAATGAAGTCAGCCTACATTGACTATTCAATGTCAGTGATCGTATCAAGGGCGCTGCCCGATGTAAGAGATGGGTTGAAGCCGGTTCACAGAAGGGTGCTTTTCGGAATGTATGAATTGGGTGTCCTTTCCAACAGGGCCCACAAAAAATCTGCAAGGATCGTAGGAGAAGTTTTAGGTAAATATCACCCGCATGGGGATTCATCAGTATATGACGCCATGGTGCGTATGGCCCAGGAATGGAGCCTTCGCTACCTCCTTGTAGACGGGCAGGGTAACTTTGGGTCTGTAGACGGCGACAGCCCTGCAGCAATGCGTTACACCGAGGCAAGGCTTCGCAAGATATCCGAGGATATAATGGCCGACCTTGATAAAGAGACCGTTGATTTTCAGTTAAACTTTGACGATACACTCGAAGAGCCTACGGTTATGCCAACAAAGGTGCCTAACCTTTTGATAAACGGTGCATCGGGTATCGCGGTAGGAATGGCGACCAATATGGCACCGCACAATCTTACAGAGGTGATTAACGGTACACTGGCTTATATAGATAATACCGAGATAGAGATAGATGAGCTGATGACGCACATCAAGGCGCCTGATTTCCCTACGGGGGGTATCATTTACGGCTACGAAGGCGTACGCGAAGCATTCAAAACCGGGCGTGGCCGCGTTGTAATGAGGGCTAAAACCAGCTTTGAAGAAGTTGACGGCCGCGAATGCATCATTGTTACAGAAATACCTTATCAGGTAAATAAGGCCGACATGATCAAGAAGACGGCCGACATGGTTAATGAAAAAAGGATCGAGGGCATTGCCAACATCCGCGATGAATCTGACCGTAATGGTATGCGCATCGTGTATATCCTTAAAAGGGAAGCGGTGCCCAATGTGGTGCTCAATACGCTTTTTAAATTTACACAGTTACAGTCTTCTTTCAGTGTAAATAATATTGCGCTGGTTAAAGGAAGGCCTCAAATGCTTAACCTAAAGGATCTTATCCACCACTTCGTTGAACACAGGCACGATGTAGTAGTGCGCAGGACGAAGTTCGACCTCCGTAAAGCCGAAGAGCGTGCACACATACTCGAAGGCCTTATTATTGCTTCGGATAATATTGACGAAGTAATAAGGATTATCAGGAGTTCCAAAGACGGTGAAGAAGCCCGTAACCGCTTGATAGAGCGATTCAGCCTGAGCGAAATACAGTCGCGTGCTATTGTCGAAATGCGCCTACGACAGCTTACCGGACTGGAGCAGGACAAGCTAAGGGCCGAATATGCAGATATCATGAAACTTATTGCTGAATTAAAAGCGCTTTTGGAAAGTAAAGACCTGAGGATGGAACTCATCAAACAGGAACTGGCCGAAATAAGGGATAAATATGGAGACTCCCGCCGTTCGCAGATTGAATATGCCGGTGGTGATGTAAGCATTGAAGACCTTATTGCCGACGAAAGTGTAGTAGTTACCATTTCGCATGCCGGATATATTAAGCGTACGTCGCTTTCCGAATACAAAACACAGAACAGGGGAGGGGTAGGCCAAAAAGGCGTTGCAACACGCGACCAGGATTTCCTGGAGCACCTGTATGTTGCGACCAACCACCAGTACATGCTGTTTTTTACACAAAAAGGAAAATGCTTCTGGATGCGTGTTTACGAAATTCCGGAAGGCAGCAAGACCAGCAAAGGCCGTGCGATACAAAACCTGATCAACATAGAGAACGACGATAAGGTGAAAGCATTCATCTGCACTCAGGACCTGAAAAACCAGGATTATATTAACAGCCATTATGTGATCATGGCAACCAAACAGGGCATCGTAAAGAAAACCCTGCTGGAGCAATATTCCCGCCCAAGGCTAAACGGTATCGCTGCAATTACCATCCGTGAAGACGATGAGCTATTGGAAGCGAAACTGACCACAGGCGAAAGCCAGGTACTTATCGCAGTGAAGTCCGGCAAGCTGGTGCGCTTTGAAGAAGGCAAGACCCGCCCTATGGGCCGCAGCGCTTCGGGAGTTCGTGGCATTACCCTTGCCGACGAGAAGGATGAGGTGATTGGCATGGTTTCTGTAAATGACATGAGCAGTGAGATTCTCGTAGTATCTGAAAATGGGTACGGCAAGCGTTCCAGCCTCGACGATTACAGGATTACAAACCGTGGTGGCAAGGGTGTTAAAACGCTGAACATTACCGATAAAACCGGAAGCCTGGTATCAATCAACAGCGTTACGGATGCGGATGACCTTATGATCATCAATAAGTCCGGCCTTACCATCAGGATGATGGTTTCCGATCTTAGGGTTATGGGCCGTGCCACACAAGGTGTACGCCTCATCAATATCAAAGGCAATGATTCTATTGCGGCGGTTACCAAGGTACTGCGCGAGGAAGAGGCCATTGAGGACGCTATCGAGGAGATCATTGAAGAGCAGGGTGTAGAAAACCTTCCGCAGGATATGAAGGAAATTGCGGAGGAAGGCCTTGAGGAATCCGGAACTGAAGAAGAACAGAACGAAGACTAATATTTAAAAATAACAATATGAAAATTAAATATGCGGTTGCAGCGTCGCTATTGTTATCCATGAGCGCGTTTGCACAAAAAGAAGAACTAAAAGCTATAAAAAAACTGGACGGTAAGGAGAAGCTGACCGCTGACGAAAACAAAGAATATAAACGTCTCCTGGTGGAGGTTGAACCTAAAATGGGCGCAGCAACCGATGAGCAGAAAGCAGAATTCCATTATTACAAAGGTAGTTTTGCAAATGTTGAGATGCTGGAAAATCCTGCATTGGCGGTGACCAACTTTCCAATAGCTGTTGAGAACCTGAAAACGGTGCTTGAACTTGAAAAGAAGACCGGCAAAAAAAAGTATACTGAAGAGATTGAAACCTATCATTTTCCTGCCATAAAACAAGGAGCTTTAATGTTTGCCCAGGCCTTGAGCGATAAAAAGCAGTATAAAGAAGCGGCGAAATATTATGAAGCAGCATACCAGGTCGACACCAAAGATCAGTCGCAACTATATAATGCTGCGGCTATGGCTGTCAACGGCCAGGACTATGATAATGCTCTTAAATATTACACTGATCTTGATAAATCCGGCTTTACCGGCGAGGGGACTGCTTTTACTGCTAAGAATAAGGCAACAGGACAGATAGAAGGATTTCCAAATAAAGCTACTAGGGATATTGCTGTAAAAGGCGGTCAGTATGTAGAGCCTAAAGATGAAAAGTTGCCATCACTGAAAGGTGAAATTACTAAGAACATTGCACTTATCTATGTTCAGAAAGGCGAAAATGATAAAGCTAAGCAGGCTATGTCTGCCGCAAGGAAAAACAACCCTGACGATGTAAATCTAATCGTCGCCGAAGCCAATATCTATTATCAGGCCAAAGATATGGATGGTTACAAAAGGCTGATTAATGAAGCCGCGGCAAAGAACCCTAATAACCCTGAGCTTTTTTACAACCTTGGAGTAGTAGCTGCTGAAACGGATAAAGCTGAAGGGGAACGCCAATATACAAAAGCGTTAACTATCGATCCTAATTATGAGCCAGCTCTCGTAGCAATGGCAACAATTATTCTTGCCGATGAGCAAAAGATAGTAGAGGAGATGAATGGTTTGGGGACAAGCAAGAAAGACAACGAGCGCTATGATGCGCTAAAAAAGAAAAAAGATGGATTGTATTCTAGATCAATTACATATCTTGAAAAGGCACACAAGCTAAAACCGGATAATCAATATACTATCTCCCTGCTTGCCGGTATTTATCAGGCACTTGAAAGAGATGCGGACTATAAGGCTATGAAAGCTAAAATGAAATAACTCCGGTTTTTCATTCAACAAAAAATCCACCGCTCTATAAACGGTGGATTTTTTGTTGTGTCACTATCGGATGTTAGTCCGCACCTGCGAAATAGGTTATTTTTCGCTCTGCAATGAAGGAAGGCTTACCATTTACCGATACCGTCTTTTTGGTCCAGTTGCCTTTATCATCATGGTCGTAGCTGTACTCGCGGCTATCAACAGTTTCACCTTTGCCGTTGGATGTTTTTACCTCAATGGCATTGTTGTGACTGTCATATTTATAAAGCACCTGGGTTTCCGGAATATTGTTGCGTGTTAAAGTCCAGCTTGTCAGATTACCGATGCTATCATATTTGTATATGTCATGCATCATCGATTTGTCATAGCTGTCCTGTGTGTAGCGCTCCAACAGGTGTCCTGCTTTATCGTAACAGTTTTTTTCACTGTATTCGGTTACGCCCTTTGCAGAGATAGTTTCTTTTTTCACAATGTTCTTCCCATCATATAGATACGTAGTTTTATAAATAAGTTCGTCCTTGCTGTAGCGTGTCTGGGCAATCATGCGGTTTTGGGAGTCGTATTCATATAAGTTCCTCACTTGTATATATTCTGTATTCAGGTATGTATTTTCAACCTTCAGGTTCCCATATTTATCGTAGGTATATGTGATCCTGTCAGTAGGATTATCCTGGCCGTTATATGATTTCTTTTCAGTCAGGTTTTTGCCGCTGTACGTCATAGCTATACGGTCCAGTTGTGTGTTATCCCCATTACGGCGGATGATGGCGGTTATATTCCCTGCCTTATCGTACTGTTGCTCTGTTTTTATGCCCTTCTGTCCGTTAATGAATTGGATTTTAGCCACCATTTTTTCCCGTCCGCTATAATTAGTCTCTTCAAAGAGAGTAATACCATTAATCCATTTTTTCTCAAGTAGAAGCATTCCTTCTTCATTAAAAGTAAGGTCTGAGTCATGGTTGCTGGCTATTTCGTGACCTGTGCTGCCTTTTTGTCCGGAGTTACCAACTGCCTCATACGATTTTTCTGAAACGCTTTTTACATTGCCTTCAAGTTTGTAAAAGTTCCAGTCGGTTTTGGTTCGGTCTACAGGTTTTTTCTTTTCTTCTTCCTTGCAGGAAACTAATAACAATAACAAAGCTAACGCGTATAGGTATTTCATTGATTGCTTATTTAATAAGGCCCAAAAATCACCCTTTTTTTTGAAACAGGCAATAGAGGTATTGTTAGATTATTTGACTTTAAATGGTCATGCGGAATGCAAGATGCAATGCGCCTAAGCGTTGTCGGAGGGTATAAAAAATCCGCCCGAAGGCGGATAATGATATTTTGACTGTGAATCCTTACCATCCTTAGCAAATTATTTAGCTATGGCAGCATCATATTTTTTACCAACGGCATCCCAGTTGATGACATTGTAGAAAGCTGTGATATAGTCAGGCCTTTTGTTTTGGTAGTTAAGGTAGTAGGCGTGTTCCCAAACGTCGAGCCCAAGAACCGGCTTTCCTGCTACGGCAGCTCCCGGCATTAATGGGTTGTCCTGGTTTGGAGTGCTGGTTACCGCAAGTTTACCATCTTTAGTCACTACAAGCCATGCCCAGCCTGAGCCGAACTGTTTGGTAGCAGCTTCTGTAAATTGAGTCTTAAAGGCATCAAACGATCCAAAATCTTTGGTTATAGCCTCTGAAAGGGCACCCTTAGGCTCGCCACCAGCTTTGGGGGCCATTATTTCCCAAAACAATGTATGGTTGTAAAAACCGCCGCCATTATTGCGTACCGCTTTATTATCCGGTGCAAGGGTAGCCAGTATTTCCTCAATGGTCTTCTTCTCAAGATCAGTACCTTTTACTGCCTTATTCAGCTCGTCGGTGTATTTCTTATAGTGCTTGGAGTAATGCACTTCCATGGTCTTTGCATCAACATTGGGGGCAAGCGCATCATAAGCATACCCAAGCTTTACCAGCTGGAACGGGCCATCATCAGCCTTAACATCGTCCGGGTTACCTGCCGGAGCCGCTGTTTCCGCTTTTTCAGGTGCAGGAACTTCAACAACTTCTTCAAGGTTATTTTTGTCTTTGCACGATTGCAGTGAAGCGATCACTACAAGTGCTGATAGTAAGATTTTAACTTTTTTCATATCGAAATTATTTAATTATGGAATTTATAGTTTCTATGTAAAGCTGCTTGGCCTCATCGGGAGTAAGGTGCTGCACCTGCATCCACGCATTCATTTTAAAAGCATTCCTCAGGTCGAAATTTTGATAATATCCCTGGTTGGCCTCACCTGATGTCGCCTGTTTGTAATAGGCATAGATGCGAAGCATGACATCCTGCGGCAGGGATTCTGTCATGTTACTGGCTTTTTCATACGCCTCAAGAAAAAGGCTATTCAAATCCTTTTCCGCCATAGCCTATGCTTTAATTGCTATTACTGTTTTCCCGCCTATCGCCTTTTGGTTCAGCTTAACATTTACCTCCGTGCCTAAAGGAAGGAACAAATCGACCCGTGAGCCGAATTTTATAAAGCCCGCATCCGTACCCTGTGTTGCCTGCATCCCTTCGCGGGCATAGTTAACGATGCGCCTTGCAAGCGCACCGGCAATCTGCCTGTATAATATCTCGCCAAAATGACTGTTCTCAATCACTACGGTCGTACGCTCATTCTCTTCGCTAGCCTTTGGGTGCCATGCTACCAGGTATTTTCCGGGATGGTACTTGCTAAACTTTACAAGGCCATTTATTGGGTAGCGGGTTACATGCACATTAATGGGCGACATAAAGATGGATACCTGAAGGCGTTTATCCTTAAAGTATTCCGGTTCATATACCTCTTCGATCACTACCACTTTTCCGTCAACCGGAGCAATGATGGTGTGGTCGGCGGCATCTGTATACCGTTTGGGGTTCCTGAAAAACTGCAGGATGAGTATCAGGAAGATCAGTGCAAATACCTGGATCGACTTCAGCAGCCAAAAGTTGTGTATGAATTGTTCGGTGAGGATCACTACCCCAACAGTTACCGCCAATGCGATCAAAATAATTTTCGCTCCTTCTTTATGAAACATAATTTATAATTTGGTAATACAAAAATAGGAAAGGTATAGCAAATATGATGCTGTCCAACCTGTCTAAAATTCCCCCATGCCCCGGCATGATGCTGCCGCTGTCCTTTACTCCGGCAATACGCTTGAACTTTGACTCTACTAAATCGCCTAACGTGCCGAATATTACCAGTATAACTGCGGACACCATCCAGTGCAGCGGTGTAAGGACTTCAAAATAAATGCTTAATAAATAGGCAGCTGTAATGGCGAAAACCATACCACCTAAAAATCCTTCAATAGTTTTTTTGGGAGAAATGCGCTCAAACAGCTTGCGTTTGCCTATAGTTTTGCCAACAATATAGGCAAAGGTGTCATTGGTCCAGATGATGATAAATGCGCCTATGATTATTTGCGGGACATAAAAGCTATCAATGTTTTTCCAGTCAATGATAAAAGGTAATTTTATGATGAGTAAAAATGGAAAGATCACATATCCCAGGAGCTGTGCCAGTTTTACAGCATTATTTTTCCGGGCGGGCTGACGTTTACTGAAGAGTTCCTCAAGCAGTAGGAGGGCTACAAAAACAGCACCGATGGATAGTGAAAGATTTGCCGACAGGCTGGTATTGGGTATTGCAATGCTGTAGAGCGATGATGTTGCTGCGCCTGCCAGTAGAGCTGTAACATAACTTAGCTTTACCAGCCTACAAAACTCAATGACGGCCATTATCATGAATATGCCGAATAGCATTACAAAGCTAACAGGGGAGTAGAGCGTTGCGCCGAGCAGGAGTGCAATATAAACGATACCCGACAGCGCCCTGACTATGCTTTCATTCATCTTACAAGTCTTCTAAAAGCAAAAGGTACAGGTTCTTGGCGCTACTGCCGTAATGCATGAAATCTTCTTCCTTGGCTTTTTCGAAATATTTTATGGTGGTGATGTTTGTAGGGTAATCCTTATCGTACTTCCGCTTTATCTCGCGCAGGCCGTCGCTTTTGGTGCCGAGTATCTGGCTGGTAGTAGCATATACCACAATGTTCGCAGGAAGCTCATTCGGCTTTTGCTGCTTTATCTGGTTCGATGAGAAAAGTATAGAGCCTTCATCGGCAACAAGGTTTTCACAAGTAGCCAGAATGAACTTAGGATTTTGCGGATTGATATATTTGAGCTTGTTTTCGTCGAGTAAAGAGTGCAGGCGCGGCTCGAAGCAAAGGGCTTCGCACTCAAACCAGTCGTTTTCCTCAAGTACATTGAGGAACTGCTCGTGCACTTCGCCAAGGTTATCACAATAGATGAACTTGCCGCCGTTCTTGCGAAAATTCACCATAAACATCTCATCTATAGGTAATTGCTGTGCGGGAAGAAAAGGGCTCCCGTCCGGATTTTTCTCTTCGCCGGATACATCGCTTACAGTGCCAAAAATTTTTTTAAAAAGACTCATACAGTTTGCCCCGTTTTTTCCTTACATCTCAAAGATAAAAAAATCTTAATTCAATTTTACGATTGAATTAAGATTTTTCGTTTTATTTAGTAAATGAAGGATTATGCTTCCGTAACTGTCTCATGCCCCGGCTTATCGTAAGGCCTGCTGCCAAACATTTCTTCCAGGTCATCCTTGAAAATCACTTCCTTCTCAATTAATATGTCTGCCAGCTTGTTCAGCTTATCTTTATTTTCAGATAGGATCGCTATGGCTCTTTGGTACTGCGTTTCGATAAGCAAGGATATTTCCTTATCGATCACCTGTGCGGTATCTTCAGAATAAGGTTTCGAGAAGTTGTACTCGCTCTGCCCCGAAGAATCGTAATAAGTAACGTTGCCTACCTTTTCGTTAAGCCCGTATATCGTTACCATGGCACGTGCCTGCTTGGTCACTTTTTCAAGGTCGCTTAGCGCACCGGTAGATATTTTGTCAAAGGTCACCTTTTCGGCAGCGCGGCCTCCCATGGTGGCGCACATTTCGTCAAGCATTTGTTCCGGCCTTACAATGAGCCTTTCTTCAGGGAGGTACCATGCGGCCCCAAGGCTCTGCCCTCGCGGCACTATTGTCACTTTCACCAGCGGAGCGGCATGTTCAAGCATCCAGCTTACAGTAGCGTGGCCGGCTTCGTGTATGGCGATGGCGCGTTTCTCTTCCGGCGATATGATCTTATTTTTCTTTTCAAGGCCGCCCACGATACGGTCTACCGCATCAAGGAAGTCCTGCTTGTCCACAGCTTTTTTGTCGTTACGGGCAGCTATAAGCGCCGCTTCGTTACATACGTTGGCAATATCGGCACCCGAGAAGCCGGGTGTTTGCTTGGCAAGGAATTCGGTATCAAGTCCTTCCGATTTTTTCAAAGGCTTAAGGTGTACTTCAAATATTTCCCTACGCTCACGGATGTCCGGAAGATCCACGTAAATCTGCCTGTCAAAACGTCCGGCACGCATCAGGGCTTTGTCAAGTACATCGGCACGGTTGGTCGCAGCAAGCACAATAACGTTGCTGTTGGTGCCAAAACCATCCATTTCCGTAAGAAGCTGATTAAGTGTGTTTTCGCGTTCATCGTTAGATCCTGAGAAGTTGTTTTTACCACGGGCACGTCCCACAGCGTCAATCTCATCAATAAAGATGATAGCAGGAGATTTTTCCTTGGCCTGCTTGAAAAGGTCGCGCACCCTTGAGGCACCCACACCTACAAACATCTCAACGAAATCTGAACCCGACAGCGAGAAGAACGGTACTTTTGCCTCGCCTGCAACTGCTTTTGCCAAAAGCGTTTTACCTGTTCCCGGAGGGCCTACAAGCAGAGCACCTTTCGGGATCTTACCGCCAATGCTGGTGTATTTTTCAGGATTCTTAAGGAATTCCACAATCTCCTGTATTTCTTCTTTTGCGCCTTCAAGGCCTGCAACATCTTTAAATGTTACTTTAATGTCGTTCTTTTCGTCAAACAGTTTGGCTTTTGACTTACCGATATTGAATATCTGGCCGCCACCACCACCTGCACCGCCACCGGACATCCTGCGCATCATGAAGATCCACAGCGCTACAAGGATGAGGATAGGGAGGATGCCTATCAGCAGGTCGCCCCATATACTGTCTGCCTCTACAGAGTAGTCGCCAAGCTTGCCTTCTTTTGAGGCCTGGTCCAGCTTGTTTATGAATAATTCGTTTTTGTCGCCTACGTTTACAACATAATGAGGGCCTTTGGATACTTTCCCAAACATATCCTTTTGCTGGATATTTTTGTGTTCGTTATTTTTAAGGAACTCGTCCTTAATAAATACCTCTGCAGATGATTTGTTGTAGGTTACTTTGCTTATTTGACCCGCATCAAGATACTTGTAAAAATTTGATATTGATACAGGTTTCGGATCGCTCCAGGTAGAGCCGCCTACAACATAATTAATAGCCAGGAACATCAGCAATATACCACCGTATATTAGCCACGGGCTTATTTTTACCTTACTTGGTTTATTATCTTTTGACATGAATTTTGCTGATTAGTAGTTGTTTCCAATCGATGTGATCCTCGCATCACCCCACAGGCTTTCTATGTTGTAATATTCGCGGATGTGCTTTTGGAAAACGTGCACAACAATGTTCACATAGTCCATAAGTACCCATTCGCCATTCTCTGTGCCTTCCACATGCCACGGCTTGTCTTTCAATTCCTTGGAAACTATTTTTTGGATAGAGTGAACAATAGCGTTCACCTGAGTATTTGAAGTACCGTTACAAATTACAAAATAATCGCATACGGTATTATCTATTGCCCTAAGATCGAGGATATCTATGTCATTGCCTTTTACTTCTTCAATGCCTTTGATGATGTTGGCTAAAAGATCATCATTACTTACATTTTTTTTCGCCATCTAAAATTTTATATTTTCGCAAAGTTACCATTTTTTGTATTTACTTTTGAACCTTAACATAAGATTAAAAAGATAAATCCGTCTTATTTCGTAATGAATATCATCAAACTCAATGCCATTAACTCGACTAATGATTACCTGAAGGGACTGCTTGCCCAAAGGTATGTGGAAAACTTTACTGTAGTGGCTGCCGAAAACCAAACGCAGGGAAGGGGGCAAATGGGAGCCAAATGGGATGCCGAGCCCGGCAAAAACCTAACCTTTAGCGTGTTGGTCAAAGACCTGCTGTTGAAAATTGAAGAAATATTTGCGCTGAATGCTGCTGTGGCATTAAGCATTGTACAATCGTTGGAAGAATTTGTAAAAAAAGATATTTACATTAAGTGGCCAAACGACATTTTGGCAGGAAATTATAAAATTGGCGGAGTATTGATAGAGAACAGCATCCGTAATGATGGTGAAATCTATTCGGTCATTGGTATCGGACTCAATGTCAATCAGGTGGATTTTGAAGGTTTGCCAAAAGCTTCCTCACTGGCAGTAGTGGCAGGGAAGCCATTTGAGAAGAATGAGATAATGATGTCAATTACCGACAACCTCCGCCGTAATGTGTCGCGCATTTTAAATAAGGACACCGAAATGATCTGGAAAATGTATCATGACCGGTTGTTTAAGAAGGATATTCCAATGACTTTCGAAAAGGAGGGCAGACGGTTTATGGGAATTATAAAAAGCGTTACTCAAAACGGTAACTTACTCGTTCAAATGGAAGATGACCAGATGGTTTCTTTCGGATTGAAAGAGGTAGCTATGCTTTATTAAACATAACGATTATATTTATGAAGAATCTGATTTTCTCAGTTTTTAGTTTAACAGTTGCGTCGGTATATGCCCAAAAGGAGGGGCAGGACTTTTGTAAAGGAAGCACTGGAGGCTCCTATTTTCCATTAGACATAAAGAAAAAGAAACTGCTTTGGAGCGATACTTATTATTTTGAGACGTTCGAGAAAGATACTTTGGTTAACGGCACTACATATTTCAAATTTAAACAGGTGTGGAAGAATGGCGATGCTGATATATTATTGCTTACGAATAAGGGAAGCAGCATTGTGCAGTATAACCCCGAAAATAAAAAAGAGATTGTGCGTTGGGATGATTCCTTTAAACCTGGACACACCTGGAAGAACGAACTGCAGGGCGCAACCTTTACCGTTATAGGCTACAATGAAAAGTTAGAAACACCATTTTGCAGCTATGAGGGTCTGTTGGCTATAAAGGGGGAATATCCTAAAGTTTCCTATGTGTTTTATTACCTTAGGGGATACGGGTACGTAGCTGCCACAAAGGATGGTGCTATAATCTCTGCGGCTTCTCCGGAATGGAAATAATAAGTATAATCATTTTACTACCTCTGCACCTTCAAATAATAATTTGATATTGTCATACGAATTCCCAAGGGCGTGCTTAATATCCTCAGGTTTTAGCCATGCGACCTTCTCGATGCCTTCATTCGCCTGGCCTGTCAATATCCCGTTGTAATTGGTTTTCATTTCAAACCAATGGGTTATTTTTAGCTTGTAGACCCCGTTGCGCTTGAAAACGTGATATGTTTTTTGCAGTTTTTGTACGATACGCAATCCGCCCACGCCTGTTTCCTCTTCGACTTCGCGCATGGCAGTATCCTCAATTTCCTCGCCTTTTTCGATACCGCCTTTGGGGAGGTCCCATTTGCCATTGCGGAAAATGAAAAGTACTTCGCCCACATTGTTGTACACAAGCCCACCGCCAGCTTTCGCTACGGGGATCTTTTCTTTCAGCTTTTTAAGGATCTCCTTTTCGTCAGGATAATATAAAAACGCCTTTTGCACTTTGTTGTTGAACATCTTTTTGATAAGTTGTTCAATATCGACGGTTTCCAGGAGGAATATCTGGAAATCGGTTTCTTTTTCAACCTGGTTGGTTAAAAAAAGTGGCTTATCGTTTACAAAAACTTTATACATTTGCAGTATGATTTTCAATACAGACACCGCTAAAAAAACAGCCGAATTGCTTTTACAAATAAACGCAATTAAATTAAATCCGCAAACTCCTTTCACATGGGCTTCGGGATGGAAGTCGCCCATATACTGCGACAACCGGATAACGCTGTCATTTCCACCAATCCGCAACTTCATCCGCGAGGAGTTTTCCAAGCATATCGAGAAGGAGTTCGGTAAACCCGACGTTATAGCCGGGGTAGCTACAGGAGCCATCGGGATAGGTATGCTTGTGGCGGAGTACCTGGGGCTGCCTTTCGTATACGTACGCCCCGAGCCAAAGAAGCATGGCCGCCAAAACCAGGTAGAGGGATTTTTGCAAAAAGGCCAAAACGTAGTAGTGGTCGAAGACCTGATATCAACAGGGAACAGCAGTCTTTTAGCCGTTGATGCGCTGAAGGCCGCAGGAGCTAATGTAAAGGGCATGGTGGCAATATTCACGTATGGCTTTGATGTGGCCGAAGAGAATTTTAAAAAGGCGAACGTGACGCTGAATACCCTTGGCAACTACGACACACTTCTGGATGAGGCTGTAGCAAAAAAATACATTACCGAAAAAGAACAGGAAACCCTCAGGGAGTGGAGGAAGAGTCCATCTACTTGGGAACCCTCGATTTAAAAATTAAAATATTAAAATGATTTAAAGATTGCTGGAGTCCCCGGAATATTTCAATCTTTAAATTCTCAATCTTAAATCATATCAAATGCAATTAGAAAGCCCTAAAGTTAAAGTTGACCAACCTGCCCAATATATATTTGACCAATTAAGCGATGTGAAAAACTTCGAAAAGCTGATGCCTGACAATATCGCCAAATTTGAAGTGACAGGCGAGGAGTCATTTATCTTTGCATTAAAAGGAATGCCTGAGATAAAACTGAAGATGAAGGAGAAACAGGCGCCAAACAAAGTTATATTGGGTGCGGCAAGCGACAAGTTGCCATTTACGCTTACGGCTAATATCAATGCTGTTGCCGACAACTCATGCGAGGTGCAGCTGCATTTTGACGGCGAATTCAATGCCATGATGGCGATGATGATAAAAGGGCCGATCGGGAAATTTATAGAGACGCTGGCGCATAATATGCATAAATTGTAAATCGTTTCAGGGACGCCTGGTATGGATTTACTTTAAATTTTTTAGCCTGTTGGTGATTACTAGCAGGCTTTTTTATATTTTTAGCCCAACGTTATCCGATTGTTATGAAAAAGATATTGTTGGTGTTGTTCATCTTTATTGGTTTTTGGGCCCATCCGCAGGGAGTGAATGGCGCGCTCGACAGCGTAATCCTGACACAGGCCGATGCGATGGGGAAGGCTTTTATTTCTAAGGACTATGTGTCATTTATAAAATACAGCCACCCTACAGTGGTGCAGATGATGGGCGGCCGGCAAAAAATGCTGGACGAAACCATTAAAAGTTTTGAAGAATTTGAAAAGGAAGGTGTGGTTTTTGTAAGTGTGAGCTTCGGAGCGCCTTCCAAAGTATTGGAGTTTGAAGGGGAGATGCAATGCACATTTACCGAAATGATCGAAATGCGCATACCGGGTGGTAAACTGACGGCCTATACCAATGTTATTGCATTATCCAAGGATAATGGCGCCAGTTGGTATTTTATTGACTGTTCCGAAAATAACATTGCAAATATGCGCCAGCTCATACCTTCGTTAAGCCCTGACCTGGTGCTGCCTGAACCCATTGGGCCTGTATTTGAAGAAGACCCTAAACCCAAGCCCTGATGCGTATAGCCCTTATTACCGACACCCATTTGGGTGACCCAACTCCTGTGTCTAAAGGTATCGACCCTAAAAAGAACCTCGAACTCGTACTTGACAGCATCGGTAAAAAAGAGATTGACTTACTACTCTTTGCAGGCGATATTACGGAAACTGAAAATTATCAATGGTTTTTTGAAAGGCTGGCTGCTTTCTGTCCGGATTACAAAGCTATTCTCGGTAACCACGACAACCATGCCGAAGCCGTGAAGTATTTTACACAACCGTCTGCAAGCGATACGGAACTGTACTATTCACAGGAGGACGAAACCTATAAGTATATTTACCTGGATTCGTCTTCGTCGCATATAAGCAATGCCCAGTTTGCCTGGCTGGAAAGAGAGGCGGCGACTTATAAAAAACTCATACTATTCATACACCATCCTGTTCTTGGTATTGATACGGGTATGGATCATATTTATCCGCTACATGGCAGGGATGGCATTAATGCTTTGTTACAGGGATGTAAAAAACCGGTTGCAATATTTTGCGGGCACTATCATATGCCCGATATAAGGAAGGAGGGAAATATTACCCAATACGTTACCCCGGCCGTTTCCTTCCAGGTAAAAAAAGAATCGCCGGAAATAGAAATAACCACCGATCATTTTGGTTACCGGCTGATCGACATCACCGATGAAGAAATTACCACTATACTTTTTATAAATCGTGGCAACGGGTTTGTTGAAGAGTAATTTTGTTTGAGGTTTCAAGTTGCCGGTACTTCCTGACATTTGTCATTTGTAATTTGTTTTTTGGAATTTAAATTCCGGGGTTAAAAATTTTATAAAGTCTCCGCTCCAATTGATGTTTTGATTACTTTTAATCAAAAATAACCACACCATGACAGATGTAAATGATTTTGAACAGCACTACGACCTTAATAGTGAAATGAATTCGCAGGAATTGGTGGAGATCCACATAGGCGATGTAAACCTGCCCACGGGAAGGATCATTGTCGCCGACCCATTCTTCACAGAAGAACAGCAGCCATTCTCACGTACGGTTGAGCCGGACAAATATCCTGTTTCTATCTATGTGGCGAAAATTGACGAACTTCATAACAGGATTGCTTTCGCTAAAATAAAATTTCGACCGGAAGATGCCTCAAAATGGATACTTGCACTAACAAACGACCTGACTCCCGAAGAACTCAATGAGCTTGGTGAAGATGAGTTTTATGGTTTTCCGGTAGAGTCGGGGCTCGCCTGCTTCCTGGACGAACAGACCAATGCCGAACTGATCGCGAAGATTGATCAGGTGCAGGATGCGAAACCGGAGTCCAACTATTATGACGAGGTGTTAGCTGAGGAATTCAGGGAATATTCCGGAAAGAATACTTTTTCAAGGCAGTTAGGCGACTGGAACGACCACCACCCGAATCCCGATTCTGATAATAATGTCATTATGTTCGCTTCCGGATGGGGCGATGGCTATTATCCGGCCTATTGGGGATTAAACGAAAACGGTGATACCGTAGAACTGGTTGTGGATTTTCTTATCAATGATCTTGATGAAGAAGGTGATGATGAGGATTTGGAAGAATAAGCCATTTCAGATATTAGCATTACACTTTCCCCTCTGAGCATGCAAAAAAACTATGCTTTGGAGTGGGAAATGGTTTTATGAAATAAGGTAACGCATTCCGCTGCCGCCCTTACATCGTGGACACGAAGGATGTTCGCACCTTTCATTAAGGCAATCATGTTGAGCGCGGTAGTGCCGTTTAGCGCTTCTTGCGGCGTTATTCCAAGGAGCTTGTATATCATTGACTTGCGTGACATACCGGCCAGCAGTGGTAGTCCTGCCATTTTTAAAAGTTCCATTTTATCGAGTACCTCATAGTTCTGCTCCAGCGTTTTGGCAAAACCGAAACCGGGATCGATTATAATGTCATTGATGCCGAAAGTTCTCGCGGCACTAACTCTTTCGGCAAAGTAAGAAAGCATTTCTTTTATAATATCGTCGTAGTGTGTAAGTTTTGCCATCGTTTGCGGGGTGCCGCGCATGTGCATCATGATATAAGGGACTTTTAGTTGCCCTACGGTTTCAAACATCTTGTCGTCCAGCATTCCGGCGGAAATATCGTTCACAATAGCAGCACCTCTTTCTACGCAGGCTTTGGCTACTGCCGCCCTGAAGGTATCTATGGAAATGATGGCATCAGGGAAATATTTCAGCACCAGCTCAACTACGGGTACGATACGGTCCAGTTCTTCCTGTTCGCTGACGAATTCAGCATTCGGTTTTGAGGAATACGCGCCAATGTCAATAAAGTCTGCGCCATCCTTCAGCATTTTTTCAGCCTGTAATAGCAAATTAGCCTCATTTCCATATTTCCCACCGTCAAAAAATGAGTCGGGTGTGCAGTTGAGTATGCCCATTACTTTAGGTTGTGAGAGGTCGATGAGCATGCCTTTGCAGTTGATAAGCATCGTTATTCTTTTTTGGGATCGCCTTTGGTTTAGGTCGGTTATTTACTATATTTGAAAAAATTTCAGCTAAGATAAGACTTAATAATGAGCAACACCTCACAGGAATTCGATAAGGTCATAGCCGTTTGCAGGCAGCTTTACATTAACAAAATGAAGGACTACGGAAGCGCCTGGCGGATCATGAGGCTGCCTTCGCTGACAGACCAGATATTTATCAAGGCACAGCGAATCAGGAGCCTGCAGGAAAACGAAGTCCGTAAGGTAGATGAGGACGAGACAGGGGAATTCATAGGGATCATCAATTATTCCATCATGGCATTGGTACAGATCGACAAAGGCATTGCCGAACAGCCTGACCTTAATGTGGACGAAGCAACAAGGCTCTATGATGAGAAGGTGTTGCTCACTAAAACGCTTATGGAAGCCAAAAACCACGACTATGGCGAAGCATGGCGTGAAATGAGGATCAGCTCACTTACCGACCTTATCCTGCAAAAGCTCCTTCGCGTAAAGCAGATCGAGGACAACAAAGGAAAAACCCTTGTGTCCGAAGGCATCGATGCCAATTATCAGGATATGATAAACTATGCGGTATTCGCACTGATACTTGAAAATAAATTGCAATAATCAATAAACGCAAACTGATGAAATTACTGACGCATATTTCCAGGGTACTTGTAGGGGTACTGTTTATTATATCCGGTTTAATAAAGCTGAATGACCCCGTGGGTTTTTCTTTTAAGCTGGAAGAATATTTTGGTGCCAACGTGCTCAACCTTGAATTTCTTATACCCTATGCGCTTGCGCTTGCGATTGCCATAGTTATTTTTGAAGTGGTGCTGGGCGTGATGCTGTTGACAGGCTATAAAAAAACCTTTACAGTGTGGAGCCTCCTGTTGATGATACTGTTCTTTACGTTCCTTACCTTCTATTCGGCATACTTCAACAAAGTTACCGATTGCGGGTGTTTTGGCGATGCGCTGAAACTGACACCGTGGCAATCATTTACAAAAGATGTAGTGCTTTTGGTATTCATCATCATCCTGTTTATCAATAAAAAATACATAAAACGCATATTTGGTAAAGTAGCGGTAAACATTGCGGTGTATGCAAGTCTTGCACTGTGCTGCCTTTTCGCGTATTATGTACTTAACCACCTGCCTGTAGTTGATTTCAGGGCGTATAAAACAGGAACTAATATAAAGGATGGCATGGCAGTCCCGGAAGGTGCGCCAAAGTCGGTGTATGAATTTGTGTTTATCTACAAAGTTAATGGTGTGGAAACGGAATTTACAGACAAAGAGCTTGATAAAATACCTGCTGACGCTGAATTTGTAGACAGGAAGGAGAAAGTTATCGTAGAAGGCTATGTACCCCCAATACATGATTTTACAATAGAAAAGGATGGTGAAGATTTTACCGATGCCATGCTGGAAGAACCTAAGCTGATATTAATTATTTCGTACGACCTCGCAAAGGCCAGTGATGAGGGACTTGCCAAAATGAAATCCTTTTCGGAAAAAGCGCAGACAGCCGGTTACAAGGTGATCGGGATGACCGCGTCTGACACTGCCCTTATCGAAGCGAAGAAGAAACAATTTAAAATCCCATTCGATTATTATTTCTGCGATGCTACCACGCTTAAAACTATTGAACGGGCCAATCCAAGCATTGTTGTGCTGGAAAAAGGTACCATCACCGCAAAGGCTCACTGGCAGGAAACCGAATACCTGCAATTGAAATAAAATTTTATAATTATTAAGGAGCCCGGTACCATTTGGTTACCGGGCTTTTTCAATGCTGCTAACTGATATAAATTGACAATTGCCGGATGATTCTCCACTCATCCCCGGTTTTTTCCAGTAAAAGCGTATATCCAAAACCGGACAGCGAACCATGGGAATAGGATAATGATACCACTGCCATAGTTCCATTTTTAGAAAAAACAGGCTTGCTAATTGATATTAATGTTTTATCACCATACTTTTGATGGTATAATTGCCAAAACAATCTGCCCTTACCGGCTTTTTCAGCTTCCCTGAGCATTTTTTGGATTGTTTCCGCAGGTATTACATTTACTTTTTCTTTAAGCATTTCAGGGCGCAACCTGAATGATACGGTATCTTTTAACTGTTTACGTATTTGCAATAATTCATCTTCGGGAAAGGCTTTTTCAATTGCGCTTACAATATAGTCGGTTTCATAATATGCTTCATTGGTAAGCTTGTTACGAAGATTTTCGTTTTTATCTTTGGATTCCCGTAATGATAAGCAAAAATCCACCACTTCATAAGTTTCCTTCTCAAAGGGAACCGTATCACTTAGCATTATTGCTTTTTCTTCACATGAAAACAAGATTGTTGAAGTAACTGATAAAAAAAATAATCTGGCTGCGGGATGTATCATGGTTATTTCATTTTACGATAAACCGGATATTCCATATGGCTTTTCTCATAATATTCTGAATGCCTGTAGATCCATTCCAGCTGTGCATCTCCATCATCTGCAAAAGCTTTGTCCTGTTTCTTTTTGGCATCGAATTCAGTTTTCAGCTTAGGGTTGTCTTTCAGCAGCTTTGCCGCAGTATCTTCAAAAACATAGGCTGAGAAGTATTCCTTCTGCTGTAATATGGCATCAAAAAAGTTCCAGTTAAAGTACGAGTCATTCCCTTGTGGCTCCAGTGTTTCCAATAAATATTTCACACCGGGCTGGCTGGTTGGAATAATGAGATCGCCTTTACGGAAAAGCACTTTGCGAACGCTGGCGGTTACTTTTGTACCGCTGTGCGGATAGTGCCCTTCGTAAGGATATTTAGAGGTTTTATAATCAGCTATGCGGTAGCTTTCCACCAGTATTTCAGTGTCCTGTGCCAACCGTTCCATTTCGATGTGGTTGAGCTTTAGGAGTTCAATTGCATTCCACCATGACTGCGGAATAATATACGCTTCAGGTATTACAACCTCCACGGTAGGGGTATAGCGCTGGTAATAAGGTATTGTTTTACTAAATGGCTTATTCCTGTCGTAGTACAACCGCTGTTTTCCCGATATGTCACTTTTTTTGTAGCTGCCTTCATACCCCAAAAAAGGCATCAGCGTTATCTCAGTGGAGTCGATCTCCCATAGCAGCGGGTAGTGCATGCCGGGCTTAAAGTGGCTGTTATTTTCGGCGCGCAGCTCTTTTATCCTTTTGTTGTTTCCCTCTATGTAGGTAAGGGTTTCGGCCATATATTCATAGGTAGCCTTCACGCGGCTTTCGTAATCCTTCAGCATGTGCGTTTCGGGCATCGACCCCGGAACATTAAACATTGAGGCATACCCTGTAGAATATCTTGGGTAGTCCATGAACTGTTCAAAACCGCCATCGGGCTTCTCATCATGGATGTTCACATACGGAGTTGCCTCTATGCCTTTGGCCTTCATGGCACACAGTATTTCCGGCAGCATTTCAGATTTATAAAAAGTCCCCAGATTTCCGCCCAGTTTCTGGTGGTGCGTGGCAATATACGTAAATGTGTACTGATAGTCAGCCCCATTACTCACATGGTTGTCGATAAATACATCCGGCTGCACCGTGTGGAAAATTTCTGCAAAGCTGCGTGCGTTCTTCGTGTCGCTTTTCAGGAAATCGCGGTTCAGGTCATAGTTGCGCTCATTCCCGCGGAAGCCGTAACTTTCGGGACCATTCTGGTTGGCGCGGCTGTGCGAGTTCCGGTTCAGCGCCCCACCTATATTATAAATGGGAATATTGACAATAACAGTGTTCTTCGGTGCTTGTATTTTCCCCGTTGCCAGGTCGCGGTAGAGCATCATGGTTGCGTCGATACCGTCGGGCTCGCCGGGATGGATGCCGTTGTTCAAAAGCAGCACTGCCTTGTTACCGTGTACCTGCGCCAGGTCGAAAACCTTGTCGGGGTTATAAATTACGATATGCAGGGGCATGCCGCTGTCCGTAGGGCCCATCTCCACCATTTTTACAGTTTCAAAATCCTTATCCAGTAACCGGAAGAAGGCGATGGTTTCCTGATAGGTAGCTGTCTGGTTGCGGTTGCCTTTCTCGTAAGGTGTGGTGTACATATTTTTCTGTGCGGACAGTGTTGCAGTAAACAGCAACAGTAGTATAAACTTCTTCATTAGCATTATTTTACCCTTACGGAGTCGGGTACCAGTACAGTATAATCACCGCCGTTGCGCAAAACATCCCTTACGATGCTGGAACTGATGTACGATGTACTGGCTGCCGTCAGCAGGAACACGGTCTCGATCTGCGACAGCTTTCGGTTGGTATGGGCAATCGCCTTTTCAAACTCGAAGTCGGCCGGGTTGCGCAGCCCCCTTAATATAAAGCCCGCGTCCATTTTCCGGCAAAGGTCGATGGTAAGGCCCTCGTAAGTAATTACCTCAATCTTTGGCTCATCGGCAAAAGCATCTTTTATAAATTTCAGGCGCTCCTCAAGGGGGAACATATATTTCTTCTCGGCATTTACGCCAATGGCCACGATGATCTTATCGAACAGGTTCACGCCACGCTTGATGATGTCGTAATGGCCAAGGGTAATCGGGTCAAATGATCCGGGGAATACTGCTATTCTCATTCTTTTAGTTTCAGGTTTAAGGTTTCAGGTTTTTTGACCGTTTAGTTCCTGCTCAGCCTCATCTTTATTAAAATTAATGCAGGCATTTATTTGCTCAGTGCCTAATTCAGGAAAGTCATTTAATATATCCTGAATTGTCATTCCGTTGTTAAGCCAATTCAATACATCAGATACACTTATCCTTGTTCCGGTTATTATAGGTTTACCAAAACGTAAATTTTGATCTATAGTTATGTAGCGATTTTCAACCATGACAATCTTCCATTTATATTCGTACGACAATTATATTATCGTTTCCAAAGCACTTTTCTCTGCATCGCCAGTTGTATCTCGCTATCCAGCAAATCGCTAATTGCTATACCCGCATGCGCTGCCTGTTGTGGGAAAATGCTTGCCGGCGACAATCCCGGATTGGTATTGATCTCTATAAAATGCGGCTCGCCATCCATTACAATGAAGTCCGTGCGGCTAAACCCGCTCATGCCTAATGCTTCGTAGGCTTTGGCAGCGGTTTCGCGTATTTTCTGCTCAGTAGAGGCATCCACCCTTGCCGGGGTTATTTCTTCGGACTTGCCCAGGTATTTGGCCTCATAATCAAAAAAGTCATTGTGGGATACGATCTCGGTCAGTCCCAAAACGGTGGTCTTTCCATTAAAATTTAAAACACCCACCGATACTTCAGTCCCCTTTAAATATGACTCGATAAGGATGTCGCTGTCTTCCGCGAAGGCAAACTCCAACGCCTTATCGAAATCGGCAAGATCGTTTACTTTCGAGACGCCAAGGCTGCTGCCGCTTTGGTTGGGCTTTACCATAAAAGGCAGGCCAAGTGTTGCCTCAACATCTTCGGCGGTTATCGCATCGCCTTTGGAAAGGTAAATTGACTTCGCCCTCGGTATATTGAATTTTGCCAGTACGCTAAGGGTATCGCGCTTGTTGAAGGTCAGCGCGCTTTGGTAAAAACCGCACCCTGTATACGGAATTTCAAGCAGTTCCCAATAGGACTGCATGTGGCCATCTTCGCCCGGCGTGCCATGTATTGTATTCGATATTACATCGAAAGTTATTTTTTTGCCATCCTTTTCAAAAGAAAAATCGGCTTTGTTGATTGGGAATTTTTCGTCATTAATGATAACATTCCATCCTTCAGGGAGGATATGCACTTCAAAAGGGCTATATTTGGAACGGTCAAGGTTATTAAGGATGAGCTGCCCGCTTCGTATAGAAATAACGGATTCATCCGAATATCCGCCCATTACCACTGCTATGTTCATTTGTTAAAGGTTTATTGATTATCCTTGCCTATTCTGCACATCTGCAAGCCAACACAAAAATATCATTATTTGCCTTAACTTATAAAGTTTAGTATTAGAACTCGTTTAAAACTTTGTTGGTTGAAGCGAAAATGAGGATTTTAGTTTCAAATTTTAGCTTTTTTGCACTGCATAGCAGCGCTACGGAGTAATAAAAAGGTGAAATTTGGGGCGAAAAGACCATTTTGTAGCCAATTGAAAAAAGTTTAAATGAGTTCTTATTTATATCTTTGCCAAAATTCATTTGTATGAGCCTTAAAAATTTCCTGACGAGTAAAGTGTTCTTTAAGCATCTTGCAATTGCCATCGGAATAGTCCTTTTAGTTATTTTCCTTTTGCTCCAATGGCTTGGTTTTGCAACGAACCATGACCAGAAGATACCGGTGCCGGACCTTCGGAAAATGACCGTTGAGAAAGCGGGAGAGGCTCTTGAAAATATTGACCTGGAATATATTGTACTTGATACGGTTGATTTCAGGCCGGAGTATCCTCCCTATAGCATAGTAGAGCAGGACCCGTTGCCGAATGTGAACGTTAAGGAAGACCGTAAAATATACATTAAGGTAAACGCCGGAAAATTCAGTGCTATAGAATTGCCCGACCTGATACAAAAAACCTACCGTGCAGCCATCCCTACGCTTAAAGCGAACGGACTGGAAGAAGGTAAAAAGACCTATAAGCCGTACCTGGCTAAAGACGTAGTGCTCGAAATGTGGCAAAACGGCAAAAAGCTGAAAGCAGGCGATAAAGTAATGAAAGCTTCCAAAATTGACCTGGTGCTGGGCGATGGAAAGACAGGCTATGAAGAGCCGGACAGCACAGGGACAGAAGATATTAATATTGATGACGAAGAATAGATGACAATACCTATTATTGAGAACGAGTCGGAAGACGAATTATACGAACACCACAGGTTTGAAGCCGGGAAAGGACAGGCCCCGCTACGGGTAGACAAATTCCTGATGAACCTGGTGGAGAACGCCACCCGCAACAAGATTCAAAAGGCGGCTGAGTTGGGCAACATTTTTATTAATGACGTACCGGTAAAATCCAACCAAAAAGTGAAGGCTAACGACATCGTGAGCGTCAGGATGGAACACCCGCCCTACGAACACCTGCTCGAACCGGAAAACATTCCGCTTGACATAGTATATGAGGACGACCAGCTTTTGGTGGTCAACAAACCTGCGGGCTTAGTGGTACACCCGGGGCATGGCAACTATTCGGGTACGCTGGTCAACGCGCTGGCCTATCATTTCGATAACCTGCCCATGAACAGCAGCGAAAGGCCGGGGCTTGTACACCGTATTGACAAGGATACTTCAGGGCTTTTGGTTATTGCCAAAACCGAAGTTGCCATGGCTTACCTCACCAAACAATTTTCCGAGAAAACTTCGGAGAGGGAATATATCGCAATGGTTTGGGGTAACCTTAAAGATGATGAAGGCACGATCGAGGGGCATATAGGGCGCAATCCGAAAGACCGTATGCAGAATATGGTATATCCTGACGGCAGCGAAGGCAAGCCTGCGGTAACGCATTATAAAGTTATCGAGCGGTTGGGCTATGTAACGCTGGTATCCTGCAAACTGGAAACCGGCCGTACCCACCAGATTCGCGTTCACATGAAGTACATCGGGCATACGCTGTTTAACGATGCACGCTACGGTGGCGACATGATACTGAAAGGCACGACCTTTACCAAATACAAGCAATTCATTGACAACTGCTTCAAGATACTGCCAAGGCAGGCGCTCCATGCCAGGACACTGGGGTTTGAGCACCCGATAACGAAAGAATTCATGCGATTTGAAGCGCCGATACCTCAGGATATGACCGATTGTATAGAGAAGTGGCACACGTACTCTAAATCGCATACGGCGGAAGAGGAGGAGGATTGATTACATTTTCATAGAAAACGCAGTTTATCCATGCCTGCATCAGACAATATTGATTTCTAAATTTATGTTAGACGCATTCAATGCGCCTCTACTTCACTAACTTTCAATTGTACAAAAACAAAACCCCGCAACATCACTGCTGCGGGGTTTCAAACCAAACCAATTACCAAAAATTTATTGTTTTATAAACTGTACGTCAATTACCAGTTTTACCTCGTCGCTAACCAATACGCCTCCGGTTTCAAGGGCAGCATTCCATGTAAGGCCAAAATCCTTACGGTTTAGCTTGCCCGTAGCGCTAAAGCCTGCTTTTGTGTTGCCCCATGGATCTTTTGCGATACCGCCAAATTCCACATCAAGTGTTATTGGTTTAGTAGTCCCTTTTACGGTAAGATCGCCCGTTAGTGTATAATCGTCATCACTGTTCTTTTTAAAAGAAGTCGATTTGAATGTAAATTTGCCGTACTCTTCAGTGCCGAAAAAATCACCGGTTTTAAGGTGGTTGTCACGGTCGGCGTTACCAGTATTTACAGACGATGCTTCGGCGCTGAAATCAAATTGTGCATTTTCAAAATTCTCATCTTCCGTTGAGGCCTCAGCAGTAAAGTTTTCAAATTTACCCGATACGTTACTGAACATCATGTGTTTTACTTTAAATCCGATCTCGGAGTGGGTTGGGTCTATTGCCCATTTTGTTGTTGCCATTGTTTTAAAAATTTAATTGTTGTTATGTTTTCTTGTAATGGATGTATCTACAATATTTGTATATACAAATGTATAAAAATTATTTTGTTGCTGAAATTTTTTGGCAATTATTTATCGTAAAGCCATTGGGACATCCATGATTAATATTTCGGCATCCTGCGAATTGGCTGTGATTGTTATTTCCTCTGTGTCCCATATACCGAGGCCGTCGCGCGGATTAATGATAATACTGCCTATGGTAAACCCGCCCTTAATCACAAATGCGTATATGCCGTTACCATTTTTCTTAATCGCGTAATTTACTGCTACATTTTTATCAAATGTCCCTAAATGAAACCACGCATCCTGGTGGATCCACACACCCTCATCGTCCGGATTGGGAGATAACACCTGCTGCAGCCTGTTGCGCTGTGCTGCTGCATCGGGGGTGAACTGATCGTAGCGTGGCGCTACATTCCTTTTGTTAGGGTATACCCATATCTGCAGGAATTTGGTAATGCGGTCCTTATTTTTGTTGTATTCGCTGTGGTATATCCCGGTCCCGGCGCTCATCACCTGGATGTCTCCTTTTTTGATGATGGCCGTGTTGCCCATGCTGTCCTTGTGTTCCAGGTCGCCCTCAAGCGGAATGGAAATAATCTCCATATTATCGTGTGGGTGCGTGCCGAAACCCATTCCCGCATCGACCCTGTCATCGTTCAGTACCCTTAGCACGCCAAAGTGCATCCTGTCGGGATTATTGTAATTGGCAAAGCTGAAGGTGTGGTGCGAGTCGAGCCAGCCATGGTTGGCATGGCCGCGGCTTTCTGCTTTATGCAATACCGTGTTTTCGAGAACCATCGAACCCGGGTTGGGCAGGTGGTTAAAGCCTATCGGTTCCAGTGGTTTGATTTCGTCAATGTCGTTTTTAAGCGCATCGCCTACAGCGGCCGAAGTGATGAACATCCCTGTCCCCATAAGGCCTTTCTTTATAAAATCTTTGCGGTTCATAATGCTGTTGTTTAATTACAAGGCAAAGTTGCGCCATAAAAAACAGCCCGACATTGAACTGGGACAAGAAAAAATAAATGTTCTACATTATCAATGGCGTATAACCGGAGTATAAAAGTTTTGGCTTCCCATATCATTCGCCCTGGGTTATCCACCACTGGTTGCCAAAGGGATCCTCAAATCCCGCGGAATAGCCGTACTCTTTATGCTCCGGTTTCTGGAGTGAAGTACCTCCCTGCTCTATGGCGGCATTGTACACCCTCTCCAGGTTTTCAACGAAAGGAACATACCTGCTGTTTTTTGCGGCCAGGTATCCGTGCTTCCGGTGAACATAATCACGGCATCGTGAATTTTTATCTCGCCGTGCATGATACCGCGGCCTTCTTCGCCCGGAACTACCATCTGCTCGGTGGCGTTAAACACTTTTTTGGCATACGCAAGGAATTCGGCAGCCTTATCCATGATCAGGTAAGGCATCACCGGGAGGTAGGTGGAAGGTATCTTCATGGTTTCCTTTTTTTATTAAGATAAAGATAGGTAAAGTTTTGCTGAAGGGTTTTAAAATATTTTATAGCCCAATATCAGACCCACCGAAGAATAAGTGGCACCCCAGGTATCGTACAGGTTGGTAAGGCCGCGGCCAAATCCGTAGCGCAGTTCGGCGCTGTAACGTTTGTGAGCAAATCCTGCGCCTGCGGCAAAATTCGATGATTTTTCTATCCCCACCTTCACAGCATTGTATTGTATGTATGGGTCGCCCACATTCATTGATAACGTAAAAGCAAGGTCAATGAACAATTTTGAGTCGGCATTGAGGAACATATAGTGCCTTGCGCCAAACGGAAGTTCTATGAACTTATAATCGGCCTGCCACTCGTACACTCCTTCCGAGCCTTCGCTTTTGTAGAACTGGATGTTAGGGTCGGCAAACAGGGCCCACTTGTTATTATTGAATGGCATTAAATATTCCACCTCCGCACCTATCCTGAATGTGGGCTTGGTGTCAAACTTGTACGAAATGCCATTGTTCACCCGGCTTTCGATTATAATTCCGGCCATGCCCACTCCGGGCGTAATCTTAAAGTTCACGCTGCTCCTGTTTTGCGAGGCGCTAAGGTCGGCCGCTTCGCTGCTGTTGCCATTGTATTCTACAAACAGTGGTACCAGCTCATTCTTAAGGTAACGCAGTTTTTCAAATGGGGCCATCTCGGGCATTTTATCCCTCATGATGTTATAGAGCTGCTGGCGGAATTTATTGTTTTTTCGGATTTCACCATTGTCCCTGTGTTCCCGGTACATCAGCTGCTCCGGGGCAGTGTGGTCGCCCGTACTGATGAAGTATTTTACAAGGTTGCCTTCTTCATATTGGTAGAGGGTTGCATTTCCTTCTACCAGTACTTTTAAAAATGCAGTTTTGGTTTCCCATTCCGGAACCGCACTGCTGCTCATCAGGTCCATGATGGTATAGGAACGGTCAATACTTACATTATACCGCTTAAACTTGTACCCCTGTACACCGAACGCTGCAACATCCTTAATCAGGGCTTTTTGGGTTTCGGCCCCGTCACTCGTTTTATATTCAAATTCAGCTGGGTTATCCTTCCATGCCACGTTTTTGATGAGGCATTCGGTTGTGTTGCCGTTATTGTTGATGAAATATCCCGGTTGGAACGTTATTTGGGCAAAGGTTGCGGTTGAGGCAAGGAATGCCAGGACCAGTAAAATGCGCTTCATGTCAGGTTTGTTGGTTTATGCGAAAATAGTGGTTTCCGCGGATTTAAAACTAGAAGTAATTAATTTAATACAGAACCTGACCATATTTTTTTCGGCAATCTGAAATCACAATAGATGAAATGCCAGGTTCACGACGAGTGCATTTCACAGCTCATCCCACAAAATCTGCAATTCGGTAACCTTTTTTATGAAAGACCCTTGCATTGCCCCAATTTTGACCCAACAAATCAAGATAACAATGAAACCAATCATTACTTTTCTATTTCTATTATCAGGGCTGTTGCTACAGGCGCAGGTTACAATTTCCGGTACAGTTGCCGATGAAAAAGGCCGCCCGGTTGCCGCAGCCAATATTTATATTGATGGCTCATATGATGGCGCCACGACGGCAGAGGACGGTACTTTTTCTTTTGAAACTACAGAAACCGGCGCACAGGTGCTGGTTATTACCTTTCTTACCATGGATGAACTGAGGGAAGGCATTGTGGTGGAGCAATACCAGCCCAAGACCTTCACCCTCCGTGAAAATGTTAATACGCTGGATACCGTGATCATCTCTGCCGGAACATTCAGCGCCGGCGATAACAGCAAGATCAACGTCCTGAACCCGCTGGATATTGTGACCACGGCAGGATCGGCGGGCGATATCGTTGCGGCGCTCAACACCCTTCCCGGTACGCAAACGGTAGGGGAGAGCGGCAGGCTTTTCGTTCGCGGGGGTGAAAGCGACGAAACACAAACCTTTGTAGATGGCATCCGGGTGGCGCAGTCCTATGGTGCATCGGCTAATAACGTGCCGACCCGTGGCCGTTTTTCGCCATTTTTATTCAGCGGGATGACGTTTTCCACTGGGGGCTATTCGGCCGAGTTTGGAGAGGCGCTTTCCAGCGTATTGCTTCTCAATACGATAGAAGAACCGGTGCAGGAACAAACCGATATATCACTCATGACCGTGGGCCTTGGGCTTGGCAATACCCAAAAATGGGAGAAGAGTTCGCTCAGCTTTAATGCTGCCTACATCAACCTGGCGCCCTATCAGTGGGCCGTACCGCAAAATGTGGACTGGAACAAGCCCTATCAATCGCTTTCCGGCGAAACGGTATACCGGTATAAGTTTGAAAACGGCATGCTCAAAGTATACGCGGCCTTTGACCATGCAACCTTTGACATCAACCAGGAGGATATTAACAGGCCCGGGAACCCTATTCGTGTAGATATGGCTAATGACAATTTTTACACCAATGCATCCTATAAGGGAATGTTCGGGACGCAATGGACGATACAGACCGGTATAGGGTATGGTTACAGCCATAATGGCACCATGCTTGACAATAATGAGGTAACCAATGGTGAGCACAGTTCGCACATGAAGCTGAAGCTCAGCAAAAAATTCAGCAACCGGGTCAGGCTAACTTTTGGTGGTGATTACTTTATTACTGATTTTAATGAGGATTACAACCAACCCGACGGGTTCGCCTATAACAGCGGGTACAACAATTCCATAGGGGCAGGATATGCCGAAGCCGACTTTACCCTGACTAAAAACTTTGCCCTTAAGGCAGGCGTGAGGAGTTCGCATTCGTCATTGTTGGGCAAAGGAACCCTCGAGCCTCGAGCCGCACTGGCGTATAAGGTGAGCAACAGGAGCCAGTTCTCGCTGGCATACGGTGATTTTTACCAAACCCCAAAGGCCGACTATGTAAAGTATTTCAGGGATTTTGATTATGAGAAAACAGCGCACTATATATTTAACTACATGCACAATGCCGAGGGCCGTACCTTCCGCGCGGAACTGTACCATAAGGAGTACGACAATTTAGTTAAATATGATACCCCTTCAGTTCAGTACGACTCGCAATTTAGCAACAATGGCAGTGGCTACGCAAGGGGGCTGGACGTGCTGTGGAGGGACAACAGGTCCGTTAAATTTTTGGAGTACTGGGTTTCCTACTCGTATATCGACACTAAACGGGACTACCGGAATTATGAAACCAGCGTAACCCCGGGCTATGTTGCCAATCATAACTTTTCTGTGGTAGGTAAGTACTTTATCACCGGGCTGAGGTCGCAGCTGGGTGTAACGCATACCTTCAACTCAGGAAGGCCGTACGACAACCCTAACGAAACCGCCTTTATGAACGGGAAGACAAAAAGCTACAACAACCTGAGCCTTAGCTGGGCCTACCTGGTGAGCGACCAAAAGATACTGTACCTTTCAGTGTCTAACGTACTGGGGACGGATAATGTGTTTGGCTATACTTATGCCAACAACCCCGGCACCGATGGCCTGTATGCCAGGCAGGCCGTGAGGCAGGCGGCAGACCGGTTCATTTTCGTGGGCTTCTTCTGGACGATAAGCGATGACAAAAAAGCAAACCAGTTGGATAACCTGTAAAAAAAACGCAGGACCTTACATCCTGCGCAGTGGCACTATTTGAGTTAGTTATCGGGAATTATTGCTTTAGTATTTTATGGGAGGTAATTTTCCCACCATCATCGAGCATTAGCAGGTAAATGCCCTGCTGCAGGCCGTTGGCGCTTATTGGCGAGTTGCTATAGTCTGCAGACCGTACTATTTTTCCTGTAGCGTCAAAAAGCACGGCCTGGCCTTCAAAACCGGATATTGAGATATGGTCAGCAACGGGATTGGGATATATTTTTAAAGCACTGCCGTCAAAATCATCATTGCCCAAAGCCTTGGCCCAGCAGCGCAAGGTTGTCAACGGTCAATATAGAACTTACACCTCCCGGCACCGTGCTGGTAAAGGCTGCCCCGCCTGTGCTTTTATCTAATAGTGATGCGTCAAGGATAACCTTTATTTTATCGGGTGTAGCATCAGACGTGTACGTGATGGGGCAGTTGAACTGCGTGTAGTTTTCCACCGCTGCCAGTTGGAGGTAGCCTGTACCTATCGTATCATTCTGCGAAAGCGCCGCGTTCCATTTGGTCAGGTACACAAATACCCGCGCCTCATCGTCTACGACCTCGCCCGAAAAGTGGCTGTATACAGCATTGTCGGTATAGGTATAGTAGCCTGTAAATGCGGCAGGCCTCGATGCGATGGGCGCTTCCTGGAATGCCATGTCCTCATCATACGTGTACCATATAGACAGTCGTAATGCATAATTTCCACTTTGCGGGTCGGTTACAGGCTGGTGGTAAAAATTATAGTTTTCACCGGAAGGAATGCCATTGCTTCTTGTCCAGCCTACAGGCTTGTTTCCGGTCAACGGATCAATTGGGTTCTGCCAGTCCTCGAAACCGGTATTTTGAAGTTGGGCGTTCGCCGCGATCGAAATTGCAGTAAACGCAAGGATGGGTATCAATTTGTTCATAATAGTAATTTTAAGCGTTAATAGATAATGTAAATATATCGCTATGTGTTAAACTACCAGTTATGAAAAAGCCGGAAATACTTATGGATTTAAAGTATGGAGGTCTGCAGTTCGGAGGGTGTGAGCCCTGTGCGTGTTTTGATGAAGCCGCTAAAGTTGGCCTGGCTGTCAAAGTTTAGCTCAAACGCGATCTCTTTTAGCGAAAGGCTGCCAAGGGCAATAAGGCGGCGTATTTCGAGCAATACTTCTTCATGGATAAGTTCCAGAGCGGTTTTCCCCAGCGCCGTCCTGCAGGCATTGTTTAGTTTGTCGGCCGAACATCCCAAAATGTCGCAGTATTCGGATACTTTTTTGCGGCTGCGGATATTTTGCGGCAGCAGCGACAAGAATTGTGATGCGGTGTTATTGGCAGGCTGCGCATGATTTACCTGCTTTATTTCCGATAGCGTGATCAGGATGATCTGGAGGTAGCTATACGCCTTGTGGATGGAAAGCGGGGAAAGGTCCGGCTGCTGCAGGAGCGCCATCATGCGCTTGGTGATGCTGTACAGGTGCGCAAAGGTTTCGGCATCGGGAACAAAAGCCGGATCCCGAAAGTAAAGCATGTAGTGCTTCAACGGATGGGTATATTCAAAAATATCCTTGCGGAACTGGATGAGCAACCCGGTGGCCGACTGCCGGTCCATAAGGTGTACCTGCCCCGGATAAACGGTATACAGCCTGCCGGCCGAAATATCATATTGTGTAAAATCGATCTGCTGGCTGCCGGTGCCACCGTTTATGAGGATGATCTCGAAATAGTCATGGCGGTGCGGGCGGTGGTAGTCATAAGGGTTAGGATAGTCCAACGGCTCAATGATGAGCAGCCTGCCGGGGTGGGGCAGTGGTACGTGATTGCTATGGATTCCTTCGGGCTTCATAATGAGATAACAGGTGGGGGAGGGTTTTCCCTAGTTTTCGGTATCAGGAATGGGTGTCTGTCTTTGGGGTATCGTATATTTTAAGTTACCAAAATCGACCTTTGTGTCTGTTGGCGCAAAATTAAACCGCCTGGCAAATTCCGTAAACTTCAGGGCATGCGGTAATAGGTTTTGCGGATCGCTTTTGCTAACGGCACATACCAACTGCTCCTTACCATCCGCTATCCTGAAAAAAGTGACGATGATGCCGCCATTCATCCTGGGCATTGCAGTACTTTCCACTTCCGGGAATTGGATAGCATTCGTGAGCGTAGCCAGTGTATCCCTGTCGGCTTCTGCCATAAGTGCATAAAAATTTTTCTTCGCAGCGCCATCCCGCTTCTGCATGTACACGGTGTCACCAGGCGTAAATTTTATAGAAAAATTATTTGGGCTGTCGGAAAAAGAATAGACAAACACATCGAATGGGGTATCGTCCGCCTCTTTTTTGGAGCAGGCGGAGAGGGTAAATAACAGGAGTAGGAGATAATGGGTTTTCATTTAATCAAAATATTTTCGGTCTTTTAATACGGTTTGCTTTTTCAATTCGAATATATCTTCAACATAGTTGCCATATACGGCGATGGCTTTGTCGCCGTGTATTTTATAATAAGGTGATGGATATACTTTACTAACCCATTCTTTTGAAACTTTGTTTATGTCAAATTCCACAGGTTCAGCAAAGGGTATGATCTCAGGTTTTATCGTAACATTTTCATCTTTATAGTTATAATCGCGGATACTATATGGCGCCGCCCAACGCCCATTATCGGTTTTAAAAATTGGTGTAACTAAATTTCTCAGATGGACAAGCCGGCCACAATACTCCCCAATGTACAATAGCGCGTTTTCGTGTGTTTTAAATGCAGGAACTCCGTACTCAAAATATAAGGTAAAACTGATTGCGCTATTTGGATAGTTTCCTGAAATATTCTGTATCACCGCATATTCAGCTTCGTACTTTGAAACACCGTCAAGTGTTACAATTTGAGGGCAATTTTCAGTACTTACATTTGTAAGTTTTGTCTTATTTGCTATAAGTACATAGAATTTCACAGCATCTTCCCTGCATTTTACGGTGTCACACGGAAGAGGTTCTAGTTGGATGTTTATATTTCCCCGTTTTAAAAGGTCGTTCACGAGGTATGCTTGTGGGAAATAGCCGGATGCAATAAAATAAAGGGAATCTGTCTTTTTTGCTTTTATTTTAAATCTCTTTTGATGGTCGGTATGGACATTGTATCTATTGTTAAAGTATAATTTGTTAAACTGTTTACTGTTGTAATGATCATTTTTAGCGAGCTTTCGAAAGGTATCATTTACTGAAATCATTACACTGCCCGGCCCCGATCCCGCAATTGCCGTTCCGGAAAGTAAAACTTTTTGGCTGCATCCTGTTACTACTTGAAATAGTAAGACAATGAATAACACACTCCTAACCCCTCTCGAGAGGGGAAAAGCTTCACTCAGACCAAAAAGCCCTGAATGTAGTATATTAGGTCTACTTTTCATCCCGTCTGTTCCCTCATCTATCATCTCTCATCTATTATCTCTCATCTATTATATCTTATCCATCCAAATCTACTTCGTTACATACACCCATCCCACTATCGGCTCCGGGAAATCGGGGTCGTTGAGCTCCAGTACAAAGTAATAGGTTCCTGTAGGAACGGTGGTGCCTTCGGGGCCTACTTTTTCGACAGTGGCAATGGCATCCCAGTCTTCCTTGCTATGGTTACCTGTCCAAACCAGGTTGCCCCACCGGTTGTAAATGGTCATTTTGAAGTTGAGGAATATGTTGCGCAGCCCCTCTACAAAAAAGCTGTCGTTATAGTTGTCGTTGTTCGGAGTTACATAGTTGTAAGTTATTGGGGCGCACTTCTTGGTGGTCAGCAGGAACGACGCGGTGGTATGGCAGGTGCCGTTGAACATGCGTACGTAAACGCGCTGCGGGTTTTCGGTGGTGACAAACTGCGAGGCATTGTATATGCGGTCGATGTCCTGATCGGCAGTCTGTTGGCTCAGGTAGAAGGTCACGGTCTCGTCGGGATAGTTCTTCAGCGATTCGGCGTAGGCCGAAAAATCGAAGGTTGCCAGTCCGAATCCTTTATCGCACATTACGATGTCGGCAGGCTGTTGCAGCACGGGGGATAGTACCAGGTTGGTGGGTTGGGTGAAGCTGTTGTTGGTTTCATTGGCCTCCACAATAATGCCCGTGCCGTCGCCGGTGTCGTCGGCTACGAATGTCAGGTCAAAATCCAGTGGCACCCCAACCGGTATCGTCAGCAGTATGAAGCTGCTCTCGCTTTCGCCTATGGCAATGTCCTCCAGCGTTTCGGTATATTCGAGAAATGCACCATTTACATAAATACTCACAGGCGTACCGGCAGGCAGGATGTCGGCGCTCCCAGTGTTATAGACCGTGTAGTGAACGTGTAGGATGCGGGAGTTGCACTGCTTGTAAATATCATCTATGGTTAGTGTAGCATCGGGAAAATAGCAGTCAACAGCCGTAAGCGTGAACGATGCGGTATCAAAACAGCCGTTTACATCTTCAAGTCGTACATAAATCTCCTGAACCAGCCCGTTAGATATATAGGCCTCCGGGGTTTGGATATCATTATCGCCTGTATTGGCATCCTGCTGGGAGGTGTGGAACGTTACCACATCCGTAGGATCCTCTTTTAGTGAAGTCAGGTAAGTCGAGAAATCGAACCCGCCCACACCTGAGTTATTGCTGGTCTCACAATCGGTAATGTCGGCAGGTTCCGGCAGTACGGGAGAAATCCAAAGGCTTACCGGCTGTGTAAACGCATTATTCGTCTCAATGGTTTCCACTACCGACCCAGTGCCTGTGCCATTATCATCCACTACAAAAATGAGGTTGAAATTCAGGGGTATCGATCCGGGAATATTGAGTGTTATAGTGGCTGGCAGGCTACCGTCTATCGGGATATCTGCCGCCGTTGTAGTTACGGTAATCAGCGTGGTATTGGCATAAATAGCCACCTGGGTTCCGGCAGGCAACAGGTCAAAACTTGCAGGGTTGCTCACGGTATAATTTACGGTAATGGCCCTTGAGTCGCAGGTTTGGTTAACATTGGTTACCTGTACGACCCCGTCGGGAAAATAGCAATCGATGATAAGGAGGCGGAAAGAGGCAGTATCAAAACAGCCGTTGGCATCGGTAAGGCGTACGAATATTTCGGTGTTGTGTGCGGCAAGGTACCCTTCGGGGTTGCCTATGCCTGCCGTATTGTTCGTGGCATCGTTTTGCGTTGGGTGAAAGGTCACCACATCAGTAGGGTTATTCTTCAGCGATTGCAGGTAAGCTGAGAAATCGAATTCACCGATACCTGATCCGTTAAAGGTTTCGCATCCGGTAATGTTGGTCGGCTGCTGCAGTATTGGTGATACCCAAAGCGTTACAGCCAGCAGGGCGGTGTTGTTATTCTCACTGATTTCATCTACCTGGTTGTTATGGTCAACCCGCAATATAAGGTTAAAGCTCAGCGGGATACCGGCGGGAATGGTTACGGTTATGGTTCCCGGCTGGCTTCCGCCCACAGGGATATCTGCAGTTGTAGTGGTTACGCCCAGGAAAGTGTTATTGGCGTATGCGGCTACAGTGGTTCCCGCAGGCAGTACGTCTACACTGTTGGTATTGGTCACGGTAAATTGTACGGTAATGGTCCTGGAATCGCAAGCCTGTGCAATGCCATTTATAAACACCCGGGCATCAGGAAACTGGCAGTCGTCTACAAAAACAAGGAATGAGCCATAGCCTACGCAGCCTTCGGCGGTTTGTACGCGCACCCAAATCTCGGTAGGCGATGCGGTTACGGGGTAGTCTGTCAGGTTAGTAATGTTACCGGTATTAGTTTGTGCTGCCTGTAGGGTGGGGAAGAACCTCACAACATCCGTTGGGTCATATTTAAGGGTCTGCTCATATTCCGAAAAATCCACTACGCCGGTACCGGGTGCCGAAGGGTCTTCGCAAATGGTAATGTCAGCGGGGTTTGGGGTTGGGATAACCCAAAGCGATTCGTTTATTATAAAGCTGTTGTTGGTCTCATCGGTTTCAGTGACATTGAAGTTGTGGTCCACGATGAGCATAAGCTCGAAGTCGGCAGGCACGTTGTTGGGCACTGTTATATTGATCGTGCCGCTTTCGCTGCCACCTATGGGCAGCTCTGTCGTAGTAACCGCAGTCGCCACAAGGTTGCCATTAATGTAAAAACCTATAGTAGTGCCCGCGGGCAGGGTGTCGGTACTGTTTACGTTGCGCACGGTATAAGCTACATTCAACACGCGGGAGCCGCAGGTTTTGGCAACGTCGTCTACAATTACGGTGGCATCGGGCAATTGGCTGTTCAGCTTGGTGACAATGGCATTGATCATCACAAAATCCTGCCCCGACTGCAGGGCAATATCTGCCGACTCATCGCCTATGGCTATGTTGTTCTGGATGTCGTATACATCCAGGTCCATGTTGTACATGTTGTTGGCACCGGTTATGGTATTGGTACCGTTAAAGGCATTATCATTGGGGTTCAGGGCATTGCTCAGCACATTCCCGTTGATGGTCAGTGTTTCGCTTACCGCGAGGCCGGCATCGCCCTCCCATGCCACGAAGCCTATTTTTGCGCCTACGTTATCTATTACATTAAGGCTTGGCAGGGTGATGTTGATGGCGGTCGGCACATATTGCAGGCCGTCATACAGATTGAGCTGGTTAAGGGGGAGGTTGGCATTTTCGTAAAAAACTATAATGGCCCATCCGCCAAAGTTGGTCTTTATGCCGCAATACAGCGGGTCCGATATCCATGTGGTAAGGTCGAGTTCGGAAACAGTGTACACACCGTTGCCCGTTGCCTGCACCTGTGCGGTAACATCGGCAAAGGCGCTGAAGTACGCCCTGGTCTGGCCGTCGGTGTTCAGGGCATTAAGCGGAAAGTTGCGCTGCTGGGTTACGGGCTGCCCGTTAAGCAGTATGTCGAAGTCGCCGGGGCCGGAACCCGCCCAGTAGAGGTAGGCGCCAATGATGTTGTCGCCCGCCGAAAGGGTAAGGCTGGCCGCCGATGAGGTATTGATGGTGCAGGTTGGCGTGATGTTATTTTCGGAAGGGTTGAGGGTATTGCCCACAAAGGTAAAGTCGTACCGGCCATTGAACTGCTGGTACAGGCTGATGTCCTGGCCGAAAAAGCTGTATGCTACCAGAGCGAAAAGTAAGGTTAGTAATTTTTTGTTCACAGCTATTTTTCTTTTTTTGCTTAAAATTAACAATTATTTGCAAACCCCCAATTTTTTAACTTACAGAACAGGCATTTAGCAATAGGGATTGATAATTGGCAGCGGAAATGGGATGTGCCAAATAATTTTTCTATTTTTACCCGTTATATAAATTAGCTATGAGTATACTACCCTTATATTTTGACCCCGGTACGGGCGCCCTTGTGGCACAGGCAGTGGCAGCAGTTGGCGCGGGCGTACTCCTTTTTTACAAAAGGATTAAATACGGCATACAGTCGTTTTTCGGTAAAAAGCACGACGACGGGCTGATGGGCGATATTGACATTGAAGAGGAAAAGGATGCAGACAAAAAATAGGCACCCCTCTTCGTTCCGCGATCCGTCGGGCTTTATGCTGGTGAAGGACAGCGTACTCCTGCGGCAGGTTAACCCCATATATTTTGAACACTACCGCTCACTGACAGACAGCGGCTTTTATAAAAAAATGTTTGATGCCGGGCTGCTGGTACCGCATGAGGAAGTTGCGGCTTCTGGTAGTGCCATTACCCTTAAGCCGGAGAACATTCCGTTTTTTTCCTATCCGTACGAATGGAGCTTTAGCCAGTACAAACACGCGGCGCTCCATACGCTAAAGCTGCAAAAATATTGCCTGCAAAACGGCTATACGCTAAAGGATGCCACAGCATTCAACGTCACGTTCCATAAAGGTAAGCCGGTTTTTGTGGACAGCCTTTCGTTTGAAATCTATAACGAGGGCGAACCCTGGCGTGCCTACAAGCAGTTCCTGATGCATTTTTTGGCGCCGCTGGTGTTGGCGAAATATTACGGCAACGACATGCTGAAGCTGCTGTTGCAGTACATCGATGGCATACCGCTGCAAAAGGCCGCAAAGCTTTTGCCATTTACCGCAAGGTTCAACCCTATATTGTACACTAACATTTTCCTTACGGCAAAATACGATTCGAAATACAGTGATGATAAAACATCCGGTAACGGTAAGGAAATCAGGATATCGAAGCAATCTCAGGAAAAAATACTCGACGCGCTGTACAGCTACATTAACGGGCTGGAGCTGAAAGAGAATTCGGAATGGAAAGATTATTACTCCATCACCAATTATGACGCGGAAGCCTTTGACCATAAAAAGAAGCTGGTGCGGAAATGGTACCAGTCCATCAATGCTAAAAAGGCGGTCGATCTGGGGGGGAATGACGGTACATTTTCCCGCGAACTCAAAGACATTGCCGAGGAGCTGCTGGTTGCCGACATCGACCCGAATGCCGTAAACCACAATTACCTGCAGGTATTACAAAATAAGGAAACGAATATGATGCCGCTGGTGAGTGACCTGCTGAACCCGGCGCCGGGCATCGGCTTCAATGCTACCGAGCGCGCGCCGTTGCAAGAACGTATCAGGGCAGCAAATTATGATGTCTCACTGGCATTGGCGCTTATACACCATATATCGCTTACCGGCAATGTAACCTTTGCCATGTCGGCGGCAATGTTTGCCTCGCTCACGCCCTACCTCATCATTGAGTTCCCGGACAGGGGCGACTCCTGGGTGGATTTCCTGCTGAAGAGCAAGAGGGAGTTTGCAGGGCATTTCGATTATTACAACAAAGCGAATTTTGAGACGAACTATGCCGAATATTTTGATGTGGTCGAAAAGCAGCAGATACCCAACACTGAACGTACCATGTATTTATTAAAAAGGAAATAGCATGCTGGAGAAACTGCGTAATAGATTGACAGCGTTCTTCGACAGCCCGAAAGATGTGCCGTTGCTGTCAGGCTTAATTTGCGGCCTTTACCCGTTCCTGTTTTTTTACAGCAATAACTACACGTCGGCGAATTCCTGGCAGCATGCAGGGTATTTCTTCCTGGTACTTGTATTCCCTGCTGTTTTAGCCACGATTATAGCGTACGCCTTGTTTGGCCTGTCCGCAAAGCTGAAACCGTATCGCAGGCATTTGCTGTTTGTCCTTCCGGTTATCATCATGGCGTCCACTCTTTCGTACGTAATGTTCTTCACCTTTAAAAAGAAGGTATTGCTGGTACTGCTGATAATCCTGTGTCTATTATCGTTAAAACTCTACAATCATTACAAGCGGCTGCTTGCACTTATTGTTGTCATGGCGCTGATGCCACTGTTTAAGGTGGCAGTGCATATTTATGAAGACCTACGGCCCATGCATTGGGTCGAGCAGCCAGATGATATCCTTAATGCAAAGTTCAGGCACAAGCCCAATATCTATATGATACAGCCCGATGGCTATGCCGGCAGGGAAGTAATGGAAAAACCGCCTTATTCCTATAAAAATGATTTTTACGGATGGCTTGATAATAACGGATTTAAAGTATACGATGGTTTCAGGAGCAATTATCCGGCGAGCCTTGCTTCAAACGCCTCCATGTTTGCCATGAAGCACCATTATTTTGATGCGGTTATGTTTCCTTCAGAGGAGATGCCAAATGCAAGGGAGGTTATTTTGGAAAACACAGTCCTGCGAATTTTAAATAACAATGGATATAACACTTTTTTGCTTGCACAGGATCAATATTTTCAGCAAAATAGAGTTGAAGGCATATATGACCATTATAATATCAATACGGATGATATACCACCTGTCATTCTAAACCCAAAACTAACCCGCGACGTTTCAGCCGATCTTAAAAAGGTAATAGCGGACAAAGGAAAAGGTCCGAAATTTGTTTTCATAGAGCGTGTCTTGCCACACCATGTTCCATTGTATGGAAATGAGGGCAAAAAGACGAAAAGGGATTTGTATGTTGAAAAAGTGCAGAAAGCCAGCACATGGTTAAAAAAGACGATAGGTGAAATTGAGGCCAACGATCCCCATGCTGTTATCATTATCCTTGCCGACCACGGCGGATGGGTTGGTATCGACAGCTATTCTGAAATGTACACTACAACCGACGAGAAGCTTATCCGTTCTACTTACGGAAATCTAGCTGCCATACGTTGGGGCGGGCTTGATAACAAGCATTATGACGGCAGATTAAAAAGCAATGTAAATATTTTCAGGGTACTATTTTCATGCCTTGCCGAGAATACTTCGTATCTTGACAATTTGGAAAAAGATGAAAGTTACAATATCCGCATTGGAAACTTTACAGATGGAGTGTATAAGCTTATAGATGAAAATGGTAAGGTTTTACGCGAAAAGAATTAAGTATGATATATACCGTAAAAAGATACAACAGCACTGATGCTCCTCTTTGGAATAGCTTTATAGATAAGTCAAGAAACGGCACATTCCTGTTCCATCGTGATTTCATGGAATACCACAGCGACCGTTTTGAAGACTTTTCACTACTTGTTTTTGAAGGCAGTAAGCTACTGGCGGTTCTTCCTGCAAATAGGAAAGGCATTGAGGTATATTCCCACCAGGGCCTTACTTACGGAGGATTGGTATATGGCCATGCATTAAAGCTTACGTCCGTAATAAAGATATTTTCGGTGGTGCTGAAGTTCCTGACTGCTAACGGGATAGATAAAATTCATATTAAAACCATACCACACATTTACCATAAAATGCCATCTGATGAAATGGATTATGCACTTTTCCTGACCAATGCTGTACTGGTGAGAAGGGACAGCCTGTCTGTAATTGATTTACAAAATTCAATGGCATTTTCAAAAGACAGGAATGATGGGGTAAAAAGGGGAGTAAACCATAATTTGAATATCGTTGAGGAGGCAGATTTCGAGGCGTTTTGGAACAAAGTCCTCGTGCCGGCTCTCGATAGGAAACATGGAACCACACCTGTGCATACCCTACAGGAAATAATACTGCTTCATGAAAAATTTCCGGATGCAATAAGGCAGTTCAACGTGTATCGCGATGATGTGATCGTGGCCGGAACCACCTTTTTTGTTACAGATACCGTAGCGCACTCGCAATATACGGCCGCAACGGCAGATAAAAATGAAACCGGCAGCCTGGATTTTCTTTACCACCACCTGATAACAAAGGTGTTTGCTGATAAAAAGTACTTTGATTTCGGCATATCAAATGAGCAGCAGGGCAGGAAACTTAATGGCGGGCTCAGTTACTGGAAGGAAAGTTTCGGCGCACGCACAGTGGTACAGGACTTTTATGTGTTGGACACTTCGAATTTTAAACTGCCCGAGGATTTTTTGACCTAACTTTAAACCGGTAAAAAACGTGCTTTGGATTTCATCAGGAACATATTTAAAACATCGCTATTTAAAGTAACCTCGCTCAATTCGGTTAGCGTGCTGGTGCGCATTGCGGGCGGCTTCCTCGCATCGAAAATGACAGCCGAATTCCTTGGGCCTGCGGGTATGGCGCTTACCGGCAACCTCCGCAATTTCCTTACATTTATAGATACTTTTTCCACGCTTGGCCTCCAGAACGGCATCATAAAATATACTGCTCAGCATACCGACGGACAGGAAAAGCTATACCGTACGCTGGCTACAGTATTTATTTCCCTGTCTGTTACGATAGTGCTGTTGGGGCTGGCGCTGTTTATTCCCTCACACTTTTGGAGCAAATGGATATTTAAGTCGGCCGAGTATGCATGGGTATTTAAAGTGCTTGCATTCTCGTTGCCGTGGTATGCAGGAAACCTTGTTTTCATGGCGGTACTTAACGGGATGGGCAAATACCGGAATGTCATTGCCATCAATATCTGGGGCAACATTGCCGGTGTGCTGCTGTCGGCATTGCTGATATGGAAGCTTGGGGTTACCGGGGCATTCCTGGGACTGATACTGTACCCGGCGTTAATGTTCTTTTTTTCGTTTTACCTGCTGTATCGTACTTTTCAGGGCTTTCCTTACTTAAGATGGAAGTATTTCGACCCGTCGTTGCTCCGGGGGCTTTTTTCATACAGCACAATGGGCTTTATTTCGGCAATATTGGGAACGGTGGTGTATATCTCGATACGCAATAACCTCATTGAAAATTTTAGTGAGGACCAGGCCGGGTTTTATGAGGGTATGAACCGTATATCGTCATTCTACCTGATGTTTGTATCCACGCTGCTCACGCTGTATTTCCTGCCGGGGCTTTCCCAAGCTAAGAGTGTGGCAGAAACCCGGAAGGTATTCTATAGTTATTATACGGGCATAGTACCGGTATTCGCACTGGGGCTTTTTGTAATTTACCTACTAAGGGAATTCATAATACACATTGTCCTTTCTGAGAAATTCCTGCCCATGGAAAACCTGTTTATATGGCAGCTTTTGGGCGACCTTTTTAAAGTATGCTCCCTGATACTCGGCTATGAGCTGCTTGCAAAAAAAGCTACGAAAGCATTTATCATTACAGAGGTACTTTCCTTTGCGGTATTGTATGTCTCGGCCCATTATCTGGTGGCAAAATACGGAAGCGAAGGCGCTATAATGGCTCATACGGTAACGTATTTTATCTATCTGTTGGTACTTGTACTGTATTTCAGGAGAAAATTATTTGCGCCTCTGCGATGAAGAAATTCCTTAAGAACATACTGTGGTTCTCATTGCTTTTACTGGCCGGCGGAGTCCTGCTGGAGTTATTTTTCAGGATCGTTCCCAATAATTATTCGGTTAAGGATAAGATCATTCGCCAAAATTATGATACGGCCGAAATACTCTTACTGGGTAACTCGCATTCGTTTTACGGGTTTAATCCGGATATATTTTCACGTCCCGCCATCAACCTTGCCAACATTAGCCAGGGCCTGTATTTTGACGAACTTCTGTTAGAAAAGCACCTTGACAGTTGTACCAAGGCCGGAACTGTGGTAATTACTATAGATTATTTTACCTTGGGGCAAACGCAGAGCAGGGGAAAGGATGGGTGGAGGAAATATGCTTACCGTATTTTCATGGGGCTGGACATCCCAACCATAAAGCCTTACAATGTGAAAGGGTACAGCATTGTACTGGCCACAGACATGGACATCACGCGCAGGGCAATGAAGGACTTTATAAAAAATGGCACCCTTGCAGAGTGTAATACAAAAGGATGGGCGGCTAAAGCGGGTAACGATCGACTTTTAAGCACCCCAAATGCAGCACGGAAATTAGTAGACAAGTATAAAAACACTACAACGGACTTCACTCAAAACCTTGCACGGGTGGAACGCATTATCAAAAATTGCCGGAGCAGGGGTGCGGACGTCATTTTGGTAACCATGCCTGTGATGGATTACTATGCGCAATATGCCGATAAGGAAAAGGTGGAAAAAATCGTACACAGCTGCACCGGCCTTGCCCAATCTCCAGGGGTGTATTACCTCAATTTATTCAACGATAAGCGTTTTACCCACGATGATTTTTATGATGCCGACCACCTGAATACTGGCGGGGCTGCAAAATGCTCCGTCCTGCTAAGCAATTACATAGAAACCATTTCAGACTAAAGCGCCCACTTCTCCAAGTACTTTTTGGCTATCATTATGTGGTCGTGTTCCTTTTCTACAAATGCCCTTGCCCTTTTGCCCATCGCAATTATTTCTTGAGGGTTTTCTATGAGGCAGGACAGTTCGGCGACGATTGATTTTGTATCCGGCAGTGCATTAACGGCTACTTTTTCAGTCAGTCCATAATAGTCATTAAATTCCTTTTCAGCCCCTGTAAAAACAACCTTGCCTTTTGCCATAGCTTCGAGTGCATTATAGCCCTGGTCGTAGGCGTATATCTGGTCCAGTAGTATGTGGGCTTTGTTGTACAGGTTAATGTAGTCCTTATAAGGGACATTTTCAGCTACTATGACTTCAATTCTATTGCCATATTTTTGTTTTATGATACCAAGCGCTTGTTCAAAAAACGGAATGCCTTTCTTTATATAAGTCCCACGGTTAATACCCAGAAAAATAATAACTCTACCGGTAATCGAAAGCTCTGCAAACTTCAGTTTTTCAATGTTTACAGGATTTGGCACCAGCCCAAGGAATTTCGGATGGCCTTCCAGCGGTAGGTAATAGTCCATATCACTGGCTAACACACCTTTTATATTGGAAAATACCATATCATGTAAGTTTTTATGGCCTTTTGAAAGATAATCAAGAATATAGCGGTAGTGGGTTGCATTGCTTTTATCTGCATGGTAGGGATCCATTAGTGAGTATTTGAAATAGCCATCAAGCATATACTTTACCGAAATGTAATCAATGCCACATGAAAGCAGGAATGTTTGTTTATTTTGGCGCATTAGCCTTGCAAGCAATTTCCTCTCAAAAGACGGGCTGGTTTTAACAGGCGCCTCATTTATAAGCTGTACAATATCGTAGTTTTTTAATTTTTTCAATAAGAAACAGAAACGCAATCCCCTTTCTATTTGTGTTATATCATAACGAAAGAGCCTGTAAATGGCCTGCCTCGGTATATTGATAATTTTGAAATTGCAAAAGCGGGGCGCTATAGAATAATCTACAGGAAACTGCTTAAAGCCGTCGCCGTCGCCCACCAGCGTTACCTCATGCCCCAGGGCTATGAGGCCATCTTTTAGCGAATTGTGCAGCCTGCTGTATTCTCCTACCAACAGAATCCTCATGAATGATTATATTTGTCCCGAAAGTAACTATAAAAACCTAAATGTTGCAACCCCGTACCACTAAAATATGCCTTGTAGGCGACATGCTCTCCGCCGGTGGGGCGGAGAGGGCACACGCAGCACTTTCGCGATACTTTGCAGGCAGGGGAATTGAAGTATACAATATAATAGTGCAGGACGTGATTACTTATAGCTATGCAGGCCAGCTGTTGAATTTGGGAAAGGAAAAGGACAATGCTAATGGCTTTTCTAACAAATTAAGAAGGTTGAGGATTTTGAATCGCTATGTAAAAAAGCATAACTTCGATTTTATCATTGACTTCAGGATGCGCCGTAAACCACTTCAGGACTGGATTATAGCGAACTTTATTTTTACGGTTCCGACAGTATATACCGTTCGAAGTTCCAACCCCGAATGGTACCTGCCAAAAAGCAAATGGCTTGCCCGCGCCACTTACGGCAAGAGCTTCGGAATATTGGCGCTGACAGAAAGCATGAAACGCTACATCGAAAATCGTTATGGCCTGCAGAATGTCGGTTACATCTACAATTCGATTGATATTGCAGATATAAAATCCCGCATTAAAGAGGTAAAGGCTAATGATATTGGCAGGTACATAATTGCAGCCGGCCGGTTAAGCGGGGACAATGTAAAACAGTTTGATAAACTTATTGGAGCGTATGCCAATTCGGTACTGCCCGATAAAAATATAAAACTTATCATACTCGGCCAGGGCGTATTAAAAGAACCTTTGGAAGAGCTTGTGGGTAAGCTTGGACTCACAGAGAAAGTTATTTTTAAAGGCTATCAGGAGAATCCGTATGTTTATATGCGGGATGCCCTTTTTTTTGTACTTTCAAGTAAATTTGAAGGTATGCCTAATGTGGTGCTCGAATCCCTGGCCTGCGGTACGCCTGTGGTAGCCTTTGATTGTTTTACCGGGCCTTCAGAAATTATCGAAGACGGCCTAAACGGGCTTCTTATAATGGACCAGGATTTTGCAGCATTGCAGCAAGCCATGGATCGCATGGTTACAGATGAAGCATTATATAGTAAATGCAAAGCAAATGCCGCAGCAAGCATTGAAAAATTTTCGATGGAAAACGTAGGCCGGGCGTGGATGGAATACCTTAAAATAAACGTATAAATGGATATTCGGATAATCGACATACCTAAAATAAAGAATGCCAATGGGAATATTGGCGTGATCGAAAATGATGTCACCCCTTTCGACATAAAAAGGGTTTATTACCTGTATGATGTGCCCAGCTCTGCCAAAAGGGGAGGGCATGCCCATAAAAAGCTGCAGCAACTGCTCATTGCGCTTTCGGGGAGTTTTGACGTGGTGCTGAAGGACGGCAAAGAAAAGCAGACGGTAACGCTGAACAAACCCGACAAAGCCCTGCTGATCACCAGTAATATTTGGCGCGAACTCGAGAACTTCTCCTCAGGGGCGGTATGCATGGTGATAGCCTCCGAAGTGTATGATGAAGAGGATTATATAAGGGATTATAAAGAATACCTTGCCTATATTAAAGCTAATAACTTGTAGGGTTAAGGCCTAATTTGTGTAGTTTAGACTTCAGGTATTTTATGATCCGCAGGCCAAAAGCCGGAAAGTTGAGCAGGATACGCTGCTTATAATTCAGGTTGGCAGGGTTGATAGGTTTCGAAAGTGTTATGTATTCCTCAAAGCTTCCCTCCATTTTATAGCGTTTTGCCCACATATAGCGCTGGAAATCCAAGAACTTTTTCAGGTCAATCCTTTCAGGATTTTGGCGCTCATAAAAATCAAAGTCAACCAGGGATTTACCTGCGAGTTTGTTGTGTGTAATTTGATTTTCAGAATGCATCCTGTAATGCACCAATGATTTTGGAGAATATGCCAGCTTATGTTTTAAGTTACCCCTTATATTAAAATCGGTGTCTTCGCCTAAATAAACATTTTTGTAAAGGCCAATATCATTAAAGACAGATTTCTTTACACATAATGATGAAGGGCAGTAAATAGGCTTATGTAAGTTTCGAAGGAAAAAATTTTCAAAAATGCCTGTATTGGCTTTGAATATCGGTTCAATGAATATTTTTCCGTAATATATTTCCGTATATTTTGTAGCAAATAATCCAGCCTCAGGATACAAAATAGTCAGGTTGTAAATTATTTCGAGGAAGCGGGGCTGCCACAAATCATCTGCATCCAGAAAGGCGATAAAATTTGCATTTGCATGTTGAATTCCAGTATTTCGCGATGGCGAAAGCCCACTGTTTACGTTGTGGTCTATTATGCGTAGGCGCGGATCGTCAAATTTTCTTGCCATTGCTACACTATTGTCATTCGAAACGTCATTTACTACAATAACTTCAAAATCTGCAAACGTTTGTGCAAAAACATGTTCCAGTGTTTCGGTTATGTAGTTTTCCTTATTGTAAAGCGGTATAACGACTGAAAAATAGGGCATAGTGTTACTTTAAGGAACAAAGATAGCCCAATCGGTATAAATCGAAAATAAAAAGTGAAGGGTTGGGGCCTAAAAGGTTTTTTCGGAAAGCATTTTTTGTTACCGAATGCATCAGGGCCGGTAAAGATGCCAATCCAAATTTATTCAGGCGGGTGTAAACCCTTGCAATTTTTATATAATCGGCGGCAATAAGGTTGTGGTCGATGAGGTATTTCAGGCCGTCTGTGGCTTCTTCCGATTTGCGGATGAATATTTCACTGGTGTCCAGCCCCAGGTGGTATACCTCATTGGAAATATGCTCTACTTCAATTCGGGCTTTCATGAGGTCGTACGAAAACAAAGTATCCTCATACCTCAAATTAGGAATCTGTTCATTAAACTTCACTTTAGTAAAAACCGATTTGCTAATGGCGAAGTTCAGTGTCAGCAGGCTCAGGTAGGGCTCTTTTTCACGGGCATCTTTACTCAGTGCCTCGCGTTGGTTGCCATACGCCCAACGGAGCAGCCTATCTACAGGGGGCTGTTCCGGCTGGTATTTTATACTGCCATAAACTACTTTTTCCTCATGGTTAAGGTACGGCAGGTATCCGGCAATAAAGTTTTTTGTAATGGGAATGGTATCAGCATCCAGGAACAGCAGCCACTCATATTTTGCCTTTTCAGCAAGCAGGTTGCGTATGGCGCTCCGGCCAATATTTTTTTTCAGCAGCTCGTACCGACAGTAGGGGAGGCGGTTGATTTTTTCGTTTTCAGCACCAGTTGCCTGATTTGGTGAAGCATCATCCAGTACAATGATCTCAAATTCTATCCCCGTTTTTATTGCCTGTTGCTGTAGCTCCAAGGCAAGAGAGTATACATTGTAATTATATGTTGGAATGAGTAGGGAAAGCATCGGGCGAAAGTAATAAAAATTGTTTAATATAAATGTCATTGACAGACTATCCGGCAGCAAATATTAGCTTGAAATTGGATTACTATAAATAAAGTATTCTGTGTTAAAATTACTTTAAATAACAACTATTATATTTATATTTTGAATATATATTAATAATATATTATTAATAAATTAATAATAAATTAATAATAAATTAATAATAAATTAATAATAAATTAATAATAAATTAATATATTTAATAGGGATTAGTTAAAAATTAGTAAATATGTTTATGTAAATCAACTAAACATAATTTATGAAAACAAAATTTTTATTTGCGGGATTGTTATTCGCCGGAATGGCTCAGATGAATCATATGGCGGTAACCTCGAACTGTGACCCAATGGTATGCGGGAAAAACAGGTGACCATCCACAGCAAATTTAACCGCCTTGCCGTAATGGCCACACACAACAAGTCGCTGCATTATGTTTCACCCGTCACCTACGAAGGGCTGCGGTGCTGCGTATCCAACTACTACTTCTCTAAAGAGCCGCTACTGGCGACCGATACCTTCCATGTTACCTCCTTCCGTGGCAGGCCCGAAAACAGGCTTACCGACGGACTGCTCCGACTGGATGCGGCGATACGGATGGGCCTGCGGAAAATCTTCAAAAAAGGCGTAAGGGAAAATCCGCATGTATATAGGAAGGAAGAATAACTTTTTAGATTGCCAAAGTTCAGGGGATTTTTGAAATGACAGGCTTTTGATTGCTTTCGAATAATAGCTTGAGTCTAGCTCTGAAGGTAATAATTAAAGTAATAATCATCAAAAACTCAAAAGGGTAGCTAAACCTTGAATTATTACCATAAGTAAATGCAGCCTGGAGTACAGAAGCGCAAAATATTATAACACTAATAGCAAATGCTGAAGTAATATACCTTTTTGTTAAATAAATGTATGCATGATAAGGTATGAGCAGTAAAAAGATGAGCTTAAAGAGTAAAAGTACTTTATTTTGCAGTAACCATAGTGAGTTAACAACCTTTGCCCAAAAAGGAGGATTAAAATCCTCGAAATTGTAATAGATGGATGTACGCCAAAAATCCCTCCATGATATAAAAAACTGTTTGGCATACGGCAGAGGATTTTTCTTGATAGTCGCTTTACCATACTTGCCCAGCTCATGAAACAAGTCCGGGCCAGACAATCCGGTAGCAGCTGATATTTCTTCGTGGGCATCCCAAATACTCATTGCGGTATAGTTGCCGGCCGATATGTTTATATCTCTGTATTTTGCATATATCCTGCCTATTTCGGCATATTCGGGAGTTGTATTTTCGGCAAATGAAACACAATTTTGGGAAATATTGAGCCCTGAGAATGTTGTGGAAGTAAAATAGCCGGTATTTATCTTATTCACATAAGACCATCCTAAAAACGAAGACAGCGGTAAAAAAAGCATAAAAACAGTTTTGCCTGCCAAATTGTTGAGCCTGAAATCTCTCAATAAGTAAAGGCCATATATTAAAAAAGGGATGAAAATGTAAAAAGGTTTGATAATGACAAGAAAACCAAGAAGGGCACTAAGCCGTACAGCGTCAGTCCATGTTTGGCTTTGCTGTATAAATAATCTAACTACGTAATAAAAACATATTGTTACAAAAAAAAGCGTAAATGACTCAGTAAGTATGGCAAATTCGTAAAATATTACATGGAAAAAGCTATTAAATAGTAATATTATATATACCGCACCTTTTTTATTAAAATCTAACAGACGCAATGTCCGATATGCAAAAATGGAGGTAAAAATACCCAAAACTATTTGGAGGAATACAGTAACAGGGAGCACATTTCCGGAAAGGAAGAGTAGTAGCGGATATCCGGGGCTGCGATAGCCTTCATACCCGGAAAGGTTGAAGTCCAGCATCAGGGCTGCGAGGCCCGTGTAACCCTCTGTATCATTAAAGATGGTGACATTTGGATGTATAGCAAATGCCAGAACGCGGGTTACAATATGAAAAAGAATTATTGCAGGCAGGGGCTTTTGGCAGATGGTTTCAGATAATTTTTTGATTACTTTCATTTTGTTTGAACCATTAATCTTTTACACCGTCCTTTGAACTACCTCGAAAAGTGTCCCTTCTTCGCACTTTAACGTCTTGGAGGGGAACTTCATCAGGAGGGCATAATCGTGTGTAGCCATAATGATGGTTTTGCCATTTTGGTTGATCTCGCGAAGCAGGTTCATCACTTCCACGCTGGTTTGCGGGTCGAGGTTTCCGGTAGGCTCATCGGCCAGGATTACTTCCGGGTCGTTGAGGAGGGCCCGGGCCACCGCAACACGCTGTTGCTCACCACCTGAGAGCTGGTGGGGCATTTTGCCGGACGAATGTTTCATGCCAACTTTATCCAGTACCTCGTCGATTTTCACTTTCATCTCCTCCCTGTCGCTCCAACCTGTTGCCTTGAGCACAAAGTGCAGGTTATCGAAAATACTTCTGTCCGGGAGCAGCTTAAAGTCCTGGAACACAATGCCTATTTTCCGGCGCAGGTACGGTATGTCGCGCTCACGCAGCTTTTTAAGGTCATAATCCACAAACGTGCCTTCACCCTCTTTCAGCTTCAGGTCGGCATATAGCGTTTTCATGAAACTGCTTTTCCCGGAGCCGGTTTTCCCAATGATATAAAGGAATTCGCCGTGGTTAACCTCCAGGTTGATATTGGTCAGGACAGCATTGCTGTCCTGGAATATATTTACTTTTTCGAGCGAAAGTACGACCTGCGACATAGTGGTTCGGGTGTTTGTTTTGGTAAAAGTACTAAGATAACGGCGGTATTCAAAATTTTATTTTAGCAGTATACCCTGGGAGATTTATCCACAGCCAATTGTTAATAAATACCCGTTAATAATACATTAAAGCCTTTGAGACAGGCCAGGTATATTCGTAAGTTTGGCGGTGCGGACTCCTCCTTTGAGGGCTTTGGGATTATACTAAATCCAGTTAAACATCCGTTATAAGTAAGGAACCGATTTATCACTAAAAACATCAACTATGCGCATACTTAAAAGGTCTCTCCCGTTTTTGGTACCGCTATACGCGCTCTCGATTTCGGCCCAGCAGTCGGCCATCTACACCCATGAGCTAAAGGATTACGAAAAAGCAGTGGCGCTTTACAATGACAGGCAGTATCAGGCCGCACAGATACTTTTTGAAAAGGCAAAAAGCAGCAACCAGGAAACGGACGTGCAGGCCGACTGCGCGTATTACATAGCCTCCAGCGCCATAAAGCTCAACCAGAAGAATGCCGATGAACTGATGGAGGACTTTATTGAAGATTATCCTACCAGCACCAGGCAAAACCAGGCATACATAGAAGTTGCGGGCAATCATTTTAACCAGGGGCGCTACAAGCAGGCACTGGAGTGGTATGATAAGATAGACGAGGGCAGCCTTGGCGAAACTGACCGCGATCGCTATAACTTTCAGAAAGGCTACAGCTATTTTAATGCCGGCGACAAAAAGAGTGCCGACAAATATCTCCTAAAGGTAAAAGACTCTAAAGAATATGGCTCTCAGGCTAAGTATTACCTGGGTTTCATGGCCTATGAAGGGGATGATTACAAAAAAGCAACACAGTATTTTTCGCAGGTGGAAGACCAGGAGAAGTACAGTGACAAGATGTCGTACTTCCAGGCGGATATGGCTTTTAAGGAAGGCCAGTTCCAAAAGGCCATTGACCTTGGTGTGCCGCAATTGCCTAAGAGCGATGCCAATGAAAAATCAGAGCTTTCCAAGATAATAGGGGAGAGCTACTTTAACCTTGGGCAGTACGACAAAGCCATTCCGCACCTGAAGAACTACCGTGGCAAGAAAGGCAAGTGGAGCAACACCGACTTTTACCAGTTGGGATATGCCTATTATAAGCAGGGGGATTATGAAAATGCGATAACCGAATTCAACAAGATAATCGGCGGCAATGATGCCGTGGCGCAGAATGCCTATTACCACCTTGGCGAAAGCTACCTTAAAACCGGTAAAAAACAGCAGGCGCTCAATGCGTTCAAAAATGCATCGGAAATGGCATTTGAAGCTAAGATACAGGAAGATGCCTACCTGAACTATGCCAAACTGAGCTACGACATAGGCAACCCGTACCAAAGCGTGCCCGAAGTATTGGGGAATTTTCTTGAGAAATACCCAGCCACGCCTTTTAAGCAGGAAATACAGAATCTGCTGATCGATTCGTATATCACATCTAAAAATTATACCGAAGCATTAGTACTTCTCGAAAAAAACAAGTCGCCCGAAAATAGGGCTGCCTACCAAAAGGTTACATTCTATCGTGGGATGGAAATAACTACCGATGGCAAGCATCAGGAAGCGCTGGCATTGTTCAAAAAGTCATTGGCTGAGCAACGCACACCAAGGATTACGGCACGCGCCACATTTTGGAAAGCCGAAACCGAATACAACCTCGAACAGTTTAACGAGGCGCTTATCAGCTACAAGCAGTTCCTTGGCATGAGCGAAGCGAAGACCACGCCGGAATTCAAAAATATCCATTATAATATTGCCTATTCTTATTTCAAGCAGAAGGAATACGACCAGGCAGCAAAACATTTTGCCGATTATGTTGCTGCAGCCAAAGACGATAAAGTACGCCTTAATGATGCGCTTCTTCGTTTGGGAGACAGCAACTTTGTGACCGGTAAGTACTGGCCTGCAATGGAAGCCTACAACAAAGCCATTGACATGAAAGGCATTGATGCAGATTATGCATTATACCAAAAAGGTATTAGCTACGGGTTTGTGGGCAGGAACGAAAAGAAAATAGAAGACCTTACAAAGTTTGTACAATCATACCCTAAGTCAAAATATGCCGATGACGCCCTGTATGAATTGGGGAATACCTACGTTACGGAAAAGCAGACTGATAAAGCAATACAGGCATATGACAGGCTGATTGCAGAATATAAAACGAGTACCTATGTAAGCAAGGCCATCATGCGTCAGGCACTTATATACTATAACGCTGAAAAGGACGACCAGGCTCTCACAAAGTTCAAGAAGGTAGTGGCTGAGTTCCCGAATACGCCTGAAGCCATGGAGGCTGTAGAAACAGCACGCCTTATTTATGTGGACAGTGGGCGTACCGATGAGTATGCCACATGGGTAAAAACGCTGACGTTTGTAGACATAAGCGATGCCGACCTGGACAATACGGCATTTGAAGCGGCTGAAAAGCAATACTTACAAAACAATACCAAACAGGCGATATCCACTCTTAGCAGTTATGTATCGAAGTTTCCGAATGGGATATCGTCGCTTAAGGCGAACTTCTATCTTGCTCAGTCCTACTATGCTGATGGCCTGGAGACGAATGCCATTCCGCATTATGAATTCGTAATTTCAAAATCGAGGAGTGAATTTACAGAGCAGGCGCTGGCAAGGCTTTCGGAAATACACCTGAAGAAAAATGATTATGCTAAGGCCATACCGGTACTAAAAAGGCTGGAAACAGAGGCCGACTTCCCTCAGAACGTAACTTTTGCACAATCGAACCTTATGAAAGGCTACTATGAAGGTAAAGATTATGCCAATGCGGTGGTATATGCCGATAAGGTACTGGCGAACAGCAAAACAGAAGACAGGGTAAAAAGTGATGCACAGATAATCGTGGCACGCTCTGCAATAAAAGCCAATGATGAGGTAAAGGCGAAAGCGGCTTATGCCAAGTTGCTTACCATTGCCAAAGGCGAGCTTGCCGCCGAAGCAATGTATTATGATGCATACTTCAAAAATAAGGAAGGAAAATATGATGCTTCGAATACTGTGGTGCAAAAGCTTTCCAAAGATTATTCCGGCTATAAATTCTTCGGGGCGAAAGGCCTCGTAGTAATGGCTAAGAACTACTATGGATTAAAAGACAGCTACCAGGCGACCTATATACTCGAGAGTGTCATTAAGAATTTTAGCGCTTATCCTGAAGTGATCCAGGAAGCGGAGGCAGAACTCGACATCATTAAAGGCGAAGAAGCAAAACGCAATTCATCCATCCAAAATTAATTTAAGCCATGAAGATCAAATTCAGATACATTGCAATAGCAATTGCGTTTGCAGGCCTGCAGGATGCCATTGCACAAAAAAAAGACGAAAACATAGGCACCGAGGTTGTGAATGTAGTAAAGCCTTACACCCCAACTATTTCGGATGCTTTTAAAGTAAAAGAAACCCCGGTTATCGAAGACGAGCAGGAAAAGCAAAAGGAAGAGATTAAGTACAACATTTTCTCATTCCCCGTGGCATCTACGTTTGCGCCGGCCAAGGGCAAAGCTGCATCGGTGGACAAAGAAGCTAAAGAGAAATATTATAACAACTATGCTACTTTGGGCGTGGGCAACTACGGCACGATTAATGCCGAATTGTTTATAACTGAGAACGTGAGCGATACCGACTACATGGGCGGGATGCTTCGCCACCTGTCATCTCAGGGCGGGATAGATGCTGCAAAAGTTGACGATAACTATTATAATACTGCCCTTGACCTAACCTATGGCAGCCGCCAGCAGGGCTATAACTGGAGTACAGACCTAGGTTACCAAAACCAGGTGTACAACTGGTACGGATTGCCACTTGAGTATCTTACATTTACCGACGAATATATTGCAGATATTGACCCGCAACAAACCTACCACACCTTTTACATAGGCGGGAAGATACAGACCAAAGACAGCTATTTCCACGATGCTTCGGCACAGTATAAGCGCTTTTGGGATGCATACGGGTCGGCTGAAAACAGATTTTTCCTGACACCATCGCTGGATATTCCAATCATGGATGAAAAGATCAAGGTAGATTTTGTTGCTGACTATGTTGGCGGGACTTTCGAGAAAGATATCAACGATTTGGGCGACCTGAGCTACAGCCATTTCAACCTTGGCATACAGCCGAGCCTGTTGTACCAAAAAGAGGATCTTTCAGTGCAACTAGGTGCGGGCATCTTTTACAGCATGGGCAAAATGAACGATGAAACTGATAACAAGTTTTTCGTTTATCCGCAGGTAAAAGCTTCGTATAAAGTCGTGGGCGACCTCATGGTAGCCTATGCAGGTGCAGAAGGTACACTGCGCCAAAATTCGTATGCAGATTTTGTGGGTCAGAACCCATTCGTGTCGCCAACATTGGTGGTAGCACCAACTGACCAGCAGTATGATATATACGTTGGGTTAAAAGGCAAACTGGCAAGTACTGTGGCCTATAACATCCGCGGGTCGTTCATGAACGAGGACAACAGGGCGTTCTTCATGAATAATGCCGCAATCACTACATTGGGTGACAATGAGGGGTACTCCTATGGCAACTCGTTTGGATTGGTATATGACAGGCTTCAAACTATCAGTTTCTTCGGGGAATTAAAGGCTGACTTTTCACAGAAAGTACATTTTGGCATTAACGGTACCTACTACAGCTATTCGACAGATGATTTGGAAGAGGCATTCAACCTTCCGCAGATAAAAGTGGGTGCTAACCTTGATGTAGAGATTACGCCAAAATGGTATGCAGGCACTAATATCTTTTTTACGGGTGACAGGAAAGACGTAGTTATTAATAACGCAGGTGATTCTGAAACCGTTACCCTCAAGAGCTTTCTGGATTTAAATGCGCACCTTGGTTACAAATACAACGAGCGTCTTACCGGCTTCCTGAAGCTGAACAATATTACAGGCCAGGATTATGAGCGTTGGGTAAACTATCCGGTACAGAGCTTCCAGTTTTTGATAGGGGCATCGTATAAGTTTAATTTTTAAAGCACGCAATACATAAGGTTAGCAAAGAAGATACTAAGATTCGCAAAGTTTAATATAGATGTCTTGTGGGTTCTTTGCGCCTTTTTTGCGAATCTTTGCGTAACAATCCTATGCAGACTCTCAAACAAAAAGTAGTCGCCTACTACAAACAACAGGTAGACGACCGCATCGATGCCTTTCGTGACATGATAGCCGCGCTGACGGAAGATGCCTCCAACGATGCCAAAGGTTCGGCAGGGGACAAGCACGAAACAGCACTCTCCATGATGCACCTGGAGCAGGAGAAGCTCAATCATAAGCTAAAAGAGTTCCTGGACCAAAAAGTCATAATTGACAAGATAAACACCGAAGCCACATCATCAAAAATAGCTTTAGGAAGCCTTGTGCAAGCGAACAATTTGTATCTTTTCGTAAGTGCTGCGTTGCCTAAAATAACGATAGAAGGGGTAAATGTAATTGCGCTTTCATCCCAATCGCCGTTGGGCATGAAAATGATGGGGATGGAGAAAGGCGATGAATTTGAGGTCGGGAATACTAAGTATGAAATCCACGAGATTCTTTAATAGTCGGCAAGACGGTAATTGGACAATCGTAATACGTTGATTCTTTCGATGCTGCAGCCATCCTAACTGGTGGGTTTTTTTATAATTTGTAACCTGCTTGGTACAAAAATAGGTATTTGGGATTGATTATTGTTGTAATTTTAATATTTATTGTTTAAATATGAAACTTAAAAGCCTCCTTATGTTTTATAATTGAAACTATAAATGCAATTTTGTCTTGCCGAACATAACTAAAATACTGTTCCGCCGCCAATTCAAAACAAAGACAATATGTGTGGAATTTTAGCAATTATAGGTAAAGGAAAAGATGAGGCCCTGGTTAAGCAGCTTTCGAAAAGGATGTCGCACCGCGGCCCGGACGAAAGCGACCTTCATGTTACAGAAAAAGGGCATATATTGAGCCACGAGCGCCTGTCGATCATCGACCTGAATACCGGTAAGCAGCCCATACAAGGCACTAAAAGCGCATGGATGGTGCACAATGGCGAAATATACAATCACCAAAAACTGCGCGATACCGTGTTGAAGCATCACACGTTCAGGACGACTTCGGATTCTGAAGTGATTGTGCACCTGTATGAGGAGTATGGCTACGATTTCTGCAACCTGCTGGATGGTATGTTCTCTTTTGTTGTTATAGATGGCGATGATTATATTGCAGGCCGTGACCCGTTGGGTATAAAGCCTTTGTATTACGGACTTGATGAGAGGGGCAGGATTTATTTTTCGTCTGAAATGAAGTCGATCGCCGACCAGTGCCAGACATTCTCTACCTTCCCTCCCGGGCATTACTATACACCACAAACAGGCTTTGTAAAATACTACAGGCCACAGTGGGAAGATGCCTCCAAAGCGGTTGAAGCGGTTGACTATGCCGCCATTCGCGAGTCGCTTACACAAGCTGTGGAGAAAAGGCTGATGAGCGATGTTCCTGTAGGCGTATTGCTTTCAGGCGGGCTTGACTCGTCGCTAACCTCTTCCATCGCGGCAAGGCTGATGAAGGACAAGGGACAGCAGCTTCGTTCGTTCTCAATAGGGCTTGATGCCATGGCGCCCGATGCTGTAGCGGCACGCAAAGTAGCGGAATTTTTAGGTACTGAGCACCACGAGATACACTTTACCATTGAGCAGGGTATTGCTATACTTGATAAGCTGATATGGCATTTGGAAACCTATGACGTGACTTCTATAAGAGCAAGCACGCCCATGTATTTCCTTTCAAAAGCGATTACTGATATGGGTGTGAAGGTCGTGCTTTCGGGAGAAGGGGCCGACGAGATATTTGGCGGATACCTTTACTTCAGGAATGCGCCTTCGGCAGCGGAATTCCAAAAGGAAACTATCGAGAGGGTACAAAAACTCTTTACCGCCGACTTGCTAAGGGCTGACAAAAGCACTATGGCGCATGGGCTTGAGGCGCGCGTACCGTTCCTGGACAAGCAGTTTTTGGAACTTGCTATTAAGATTAACCCGGAGGATAAACAGCCCAAGACCTACGATGGGATTGAAAAATATATTTTGCGCAAAGCTTTCGATACACCGGATCAGCCTTACCTGCCGGGCGAGGTGCTATGGCGGCAGAAGGAGCAGTTTAGCGATGGGGTAGGTTACAGCTGGATTGACACGCTAATAGAATATTGTTCTGCCCAGGTTACTGATGAAGAACTGGAAAGTGCCGAACGGCGATTTCCTTACAATACACCTGTTACCAAGGAGGCGTATTTTTACAGGTCCGTTTTCCATAAGCATTTCCCGCAGGTGAGCGCGGCGCAAACGGTTAGGAAATGGATACCGAAGTGGCAGGAAAATACAGACCCGAGCGGAAGGGCTAACGCGGCGCATGTACACGCCGATACCGCAATTGCCCAAATAAAGGCAGAAGTATAATTTCAGGTTTTTTGGAATTTAGTTTGTTTGTTTGTAGAAAAACGCCCCGACGAGCCGGGGCGTTTTTTGTTTATCGCATACACTGTGGCAGTATAGATAAAATCGATTGTCTCTTTCATATCCAACGCTTGTTATTCCTTAAATTTACACTACAAAAAACAGAAATGAAAACTTCACATATATTCGTCACGACAGATGCGGTGATATTTCGCAAAGCCGGTATAAGCTATGAAATACTTTTGATAAAGCGTAAAAATGAGCCATTTAAAGGGCGATGGGCTATCCCGGGGGGATTTGTAGATGAGGGAGAAGATCTTCCCGATGCTGCAAGGCGCGAACTTAGGGAGGAAACCGGACTGGAAGTAGAAGTGTTGACACAGTTGGGTGCATTCGGGAAACCGGGCCGTGACCCGAGGCATCATACGGTATCGATTGTATTTGTTGGTTTTGCTGATGAAAATGCGAATGCTGTTGCTGCTGATGATGCCGCCGAAGCGAAATGGTTTTCGGTTAAAAACCTTCCTGAATTAGGATTTGACCATGGGGATATCGTAACTTTAGCCTTACAAAAATACCAGCTATGAGATTTCACACACGTAAATGGGTAAAGCCCGAAGACCTGAACCCCAACGGTACACTGTTTGGCGGAAAGCTGCTGGCCTGGATCGATGAAGAAGCCGCCCTGTACTCCATTATCCAGCTTGAGAACCAAAGAGTTGTAACCAAGCATATGTCCGAAATCAATTTTATGAGTTCGGCAAAACAGGGGGATATCATTGAAATTGGTATTGATGTAGTGCATTTCGGAACAACCTCAATCGTACTGAAATCAGAAGTCCGCAACAAAATGACCCAGGAAAAGATCATTACAGTCGATAACATTACGATGGTCAACCTTGATAGCTTTGGTCGCCCGTCCGCCCACGGGAAAACGAAGATAGAATACGTGAAAGATAGAATATTAAAGCCTTAACTATGAGTTATTAAAGGCAATGACGCATTAAAGAACATCTAAGCAATTAATACAAATATGGAAAATATAAGCGGACAATCAGCAATAATTACCGGTGCAGGAAAGGGCCTGGGTAAGGCTATTGCTATCGAACTTGCCAAAAACAGCGTTAACCTCGGCCTCATCGCCAGGACAGAAGCCGACCTGAAGGCAGTCGCCGAAGAGGTTGCAAAGATCAATCCTGAAATTAAAGTGGCCTATGCCACAGCAGATATTACTAATAATGAACAACTTGCTGAGGCGATCGCCACGATAAAAAAGGAACTCGGCGCCATTGACATCCTTGTAAATAATGCCGGCATAGGCAAGTTCGGTAAGTTCCTGGACCTCACAGTAGAAGAATGGGAAAACGTCATTAAAACCAATGTTTTCGGTGCGTATTATGCAACGCGATTACTGCTTCCTGAAATGAAGGAGCGCAGGAGCGGGGACATTGTCAATATCTCCTCGAGTGCGGGATTAAAGGGAGCTGCGGTAACGAGTGCCTACAGCGCTTCCAAGTTTGGGTTGATTGGCATGTCCGAATCGCTCATGCAGGAGGTACGGAAAGATAACATCAGGGTGTTCACTATGACGCCAAGTACCATTGCTACCGACATGGCAAAAGACCTCAACCTGACCGACGGCAACCCCGAAACTACCCTGCAGCCGGAGGACTTTGCAGAACTACTCGTAGGACATTTAAGGCTACCGCGTAGGGCTTTAGTGAAGGATGTCAGCCTTTGGTCGACCAATCCTTAATCGGTTAAAATTAAAAGCGAATAAAAGCCCAAAACTTTACGGTTTTGGGCTTTTATATTTTTATTGCTTGCACGGTACCTTGTCCAGAACCTGTTCTGAAGTTGTCGCCACGTCTTTATATTTCCAGATGCCCTTTTCTTCCTTCATCTCGCCAAACTTTACGGCAAGGGTATTCCCGCTTATTGTAAAAATGACCTCTTCCTTATAGTTCATACCTTCCTGCTGTGATTCTGCGACCACATTCGCAGTATTACCGTTCATCACGCCCTTGTAGGTACTGATCTTTTTATCCTTTTCAAAAGGTTTCCAGTGGTAGATACCGTGGATGCTGTCGCCACTGTGTTCAATTTCCACCAGGATGCTGTCTTTTGCTATCACCTTAAGGTAGCATTCTTTTTCAGCCGCCACCGGTTTCGTTGCAGGCACAGTAACAGTAGTCTCTTCAGTAGTCGTTGTTTCTGTTTTTTCTTCTTTTTTCTGGCACGAAGCCAATGCTACTACTGCTAATAGTGCAATTGCGGTATTTTTCATGTTGATTGTTTTTATAAAATTAGGCCATATATAACAAAAAAAGAACCCTGTTAAGAGTTCTTTAATATTATTCTCACAAGGAATTACTCCTCATCGTCTTCATCATCATCCTCAAGCTCGTCAAGGCCCACATTGCGGTTGCGCCTTGGCATTCCGTCTTCGTCGAGGTCATCATCATCGTCATCTTCCGGATCAACATCATCGTCTCCATCAACACTGTCTTCCTTTTCGTCGGCATCATCGTCGCCTACTTCAAGGTCTTTCAATGCGTCCAGGTCATCTGCCGGCTCGTCGATTTCATCATCGTCAAAGTTTTCGATCCTGTCGGCCAGCTTGGTGCTCACTTTCACAAGGTATATGGTATCTTCCGTGCGTACTTCAACAGCCTCAATGGTTTCATTCCTGGCATTCTTGAAGCGCACGATATTAGAATCGTCATATCCTTCAGGAAATTTCTCCACCAGCAGGGTCAAAATTTCATTGGTTAATTTAGCGTAGTCAACTATAACTCTTTTCATAAAGCGGTATTATAAATCCAACAAGTAGGCAAATATAAGCGGAGCAACAATAGTTGCATCACTTTCGATTATAAATTTTGGTGTGTTAATATCAAGCTTTCCCCAGGTGATCTTTTCGTTTGGTACGGCGCCGGAGTAGGAGCCATAGCTGGTGGTCGAATCGGAAATCTGGCAGAAATAGCTCCAAAACGGCACATCATGCATTTCCATATCCTGGTAAAGCATCGGCACCACGCATATTGGGAAATCGCCCGCAATACCGCCACCGATCTGGAAGAAGCCTATGCCTTTCTCACTGTTCTTAGTATACCAATCGGCAAGGAAAGCCATATATTCAATCCCCGATTTCATGGTGCTTGCCTTAAGCTCGCCCTTGATCACATACGAAGCGAAGATGTTGCCCATCGTGCTGTCTTCCCAGCCCGGTACTACCATTGGCAGGTTGGCTTCTGCGGCAGCATACATCCAGCTGTCTTTCAGGTCAATTTCATAATATTCCTCCAATACGCCCGACAGCAGCATTTTGTACATAAACTCATGCGGGAAATAGCGTTCGCCTTTATCATCGGCATCTTTCCATATCTTGTAAATATGCTTTTGCAGGCGGCGGAAAGCCTCATGCTCCGGGATGCAGGTATCGGTTACGCGGTTCAGTCCCCTTTCGAGCAGGTCCCATTCCTCCTGAGGTGTAAGGTCCCTGTAGTTAGGAACGCGCTCATAGTGCGAGTGGGCAACCAGGTTCATGATGTCCTCTTCAAGGTTGGCACCCGTACACGAGATGATCTGCACTTTGTCGCGGCGTATCATTTCTGCGAATATCTTTCCAAGCTCCGCCGTACTCATTGCCCCGGCAAGGGTTACCATCATTTTGGCGCCGTCTTCCAATTGCTTTTCGTACCCCTTTGCGGCATCCACCAATGCGGCAGAGTTGAAGTGCAGGTAGTACTTCTCAATAAACTGGCTAATAGGTCCTTTACTCATTTCAGTAGTTTTTGTCTTATTTCTGTTTATTTGTTGTCTTTCCTGTTATATCCGAGTATTTCCAGTATCTCCTCGGCCTGTTGCTGTTCGGAGAATACCTCTGTCGCCAGTATGCCGTTCTCGTCTCTGTCGATCAGGATGTGCTTCGGCTGTGGGATAAGGCAGTGGTGCAAGCCTCCGTAACCTCCTATGGTTTCCTGGTAAGCGCCTGTGTTAAAGAACCCGATATACAATGGCTTCTCTTTATTATATTTTGGCAGGTATATGGCGTTCATGTTCTGCTCTGAGTTGTAATAATCATCGCTGTCGCAGGTCATACCACCCAAAAGCACCCTTTCATATTGGTCGTTCCAGCGGTTTACGGCAAGCATGATAAAACGCTTGTTGATAGCCCATGTATCCGGAAGGGTGGTAATGAACGAGGAGTCGATCATGTTCCATTTTTCCCTGTCATTCTGCTGCTTTTGGTACAGCACCTGGTAAATGGCGCCGCCGCTTTCTCCTACGGTAAACGAACCGAATTCGGTAAAGATATTCGGCACGTCAACCTCTGCCTCATCGCACGCGATCTTTATCTGGTTAATGATCTCATCGATCATGTACTGGTAATCATATTCAAATGCCAGCGAGTTCTTGATCGGGAAGCCGCCGCCAATGTTAAGGCTGTCCAGCGATGGGCACTCTTTCTTCAGGTTTACATATACCTTTAAACATTTCACCAACTCATTCCAGTAGTAGGATGTATCCCTGATACCTGTGTTGATGAAAAAGTGGAGCATTTTCAGCTCTACATTCTTGTTCTCGTGGATCTGCTTCCTGTAGAAAGGCAATATGTTTTTATAACCGATGCCAAGGCGTGAGGTGTAAAATTCAAACTTAGGCTCTTCTTCGGCAGCGATGCGTATGCCTATCTTAAACTTACCGTTAATCTGTTCCTGCAGCAGGTCGAGCTCTTCATAATTATCAATGATCGGCATGGTCTTGCTGTGGCCGTTGTTAATCAGCCTGGCAATATTCTGGATGTACTGGTCCCTCTTGAAGCCATTACAGATCACATACGTGTTCTTATTGATCTTTCCTTCCTGGAGGAGCTTTTCTACGATATTTATGTCGAAAGCCGATGAGGTCTCAATATGGATGTTATTTTTGAAAGCCTCATCCATGATGTATTCAAAATGAGAGCTTTTTGTGCAGTAGCAATAGTAGTACTTGCCGTCATATTTATTCTTTTCCATGGCATTCCGGAACCAGGTTTTGGCCTTGCGGATGTTAGTGGAAATTTGCGGCAGGTACGTAAACTTTAGTGGCGTACCGTACTGCTCTACCAGCTTCATCAGGTCGATATTGTGAAACTGGAGGTTGTCTTTGTTCAGTGTAAATTCATCCTGTGGAAAATAGAACGTCTGGTTTATAAGGTCGAAATACTTTGTGTTCATTGTAAATAGGTAAAAAAGATTATAAAAAATAAGAATGCTCCTAAAATTACAACCTGTTTCAAACCCTAAAGTTGGCGTATATTATCTGTAACTTATCCCTATGGTTGGGTATGCTGTTAAACATTTCTGCCCCGGCAATGTTTTTCAACGAAAACGTTATATCGCTAATACCCTGCAAAACCTTGGATTTTCGGCCTGCACCGATAGAGAAAAATATACTGTGATCTAATTTCATCAGGGCAAATGTAAAAAATAATAATCCGTATTTAAAAACAAATCTCTTAAAAAATTGTTACTTTCTATAGTCTTCAAATGCTTTGATTATCAATGTGTTCCCTGCGCTTTGATTTATCACCCCTTTCCCGATACCTTCAGGCAATACAAACTTTACCTGCCCCCCTTCGTTCTTTTTATCATGGGCCAGCAAACCGATAACCGATTCTATATCCTCCCTGCTGAAACTGACCACCCCAAAAATAGATACTATAACCGCTTTTATAGTATCGTAATCCTCCATTACCAAAAGCCCTTTTTCCCGGGCAATATAGCTTTCTAATACCATTCCTGCTGCAATGGCTTCGCCGTGCAATAGCGGGGTGCTGCTGTTTAAAAAATGCGACTCAATGGCATGCCCCAGCGTATGCCCTAAGTTCAGCAGTTTCCTCAGCCCTTTCTCGTAAGGGTCCTGCTGCACGATAGTGTTCTTTATCTCGACCGACCAATGGATGAGCGCGCTAAGGTCGTCCGTAGTCAGGCCGCTCATGTCTGCGAAATTGTCCCAGTATTTTTTGTCGGCTATCAGTCCGTGCTTCAGCATTTCGGCAAGGCCGGAGCGCATTTCGGGCTGTGGCAGGGTTTCGAGGTAAACGGTATCTATAAGTACGGCAACAGGGTTGTTGATCACACCCACCTGGTTTTTCAGCACGCCGAGGTCAACGCCTGTTTTGCCACCTATAGAGGCATCTACCATCGCAAGCAGGGTAGTGGGGACATTGATGAAGTCCATCCCACGCTTAAAGGTCGATGCCACAAACCCGCCCAGATCGGTCACCACGCCGCCGCCTACATTTATGATAAGGCTCTTGCGTTCGGCGCCCAGGTCGGTCAGCGCGTGCCACACCTCAATGCAGGTCTCTATCGATTTGTTCGCTTCACCGGCCTCGATCTCAATGATCTCGATAGGGAGGTCCGTTGCCAGCTGTGCCAAAAATTTAGGCAGGCAGTATTGGGAGGTGTTGGTGTCGGCCAGGATAAAGATGCCCGTGTAGCTGCCGCCGGCAAGGGCTTCCTGTACGTAGCCGTAGCAGTCATTATCAAAGTATACGGTATATCCGTTGGCATGTATAGGGTGCATGGCTATGTTTTTATTGAATAAGCAAAATAAAGTATTTTATAGCATTAATTATTGCACAGTATTTATATTTGCACAAATTTTTTAAGACAATGGAAAAAATCTTCAACGATACGGCCGGAGCTTTCGCATTAAAAAGCGACACCGAACTGGACAGGGCTTATTTTCTCTTCAAAATGATTGCCTCCCAGCCATTGGTGCGCATAGGTACCGCGGTGACCAATTTTGCCCTGAACCTGCACCTGCCTGTTGAAGGGCTGATCCGCGCCACGGTGTTCGACCACTTTTGTGGCGGAACGACCGAGGAAGACTGCCTGCCCGTTGTAGATAAGATGTTTACCAAAGGCGTGTCGTCGGTGCTGGATTATTCTGTTGAAGCGAAAGAGGAGGAGTCAGAATTTGACAAAGCCCTTGAGAAGACGCTGAAGACCATTGAGTTTGCAAAAGAAAAAGAAGCAATACCGTTCGCGGTTTTCAAGCCTACCGGTTTCGGGAGGTTCGACCTGTGGGTGAAGTTGGGCGAAGGCGCGGCATTTACCGGAGAAGAGAAAGCCGAATGGGACAGGGTAAAGGAACGTTTTGAAATTGTCTGCAAAACGGCCCATGATAACGATGTGGCGCTGCTTATTGATGCCGAGGAAAGCTGGATGCAGGATGCCGCCGACAACATTGTAGCGGACATGATGCGAAAATATAATAAGGAGAAAGCCATTGTATTTAATACCCTGCAAATGTACCGCCACGACAGGCTTGATTACCTGAAGAGGCTGCACGAAGAGGCTAAGAGAGAAGGCTTTTATATTGGCATGAAAGTAGTCCGCGGCGCCTATATGGAAAAGGAACACAAGCGTGCGGAGGAAAAAGGCTACCCGACACCGATATGTGCATCTAAAGAAGCGACTGACGAAAATTACAATAATGCCATACAATATATGGTGGAGCACCTCGACAAGATGGCTATCTTTGCCGGGACGCACAACGAGGAAAGCTCGTACCTGCTGATGGACCTGATGGAGCAAAACAATATTGCCAAAAATGACGAGAGGGCCTGGTTCGGGCAACTGTACGGCATGAGCGACAACATCAGCTTTAACCTTGCGGCACATGGCTATAATGTAGCCAAGTACCTGCCGTTCGGCCCCGTTCGCGATGTGATGCCCTACCTGATACGCAGGGCAGAGGAGAACACCTCCGTAGCCGGGCAGACCAGCCGCGAGCTCAACCTGATAAGTGCCGAAAGGAAGCGCAGGAAACTGAAAGACTAAGTTTTAAAAAATACATTCTAAATGAAATTCGTACACCGACTGGCCTACTACCTCCTAGGCTTCCTGATAGGGGGAGTATTCCTTGTATTCATCTTTAAGGAAAAGCGCACAGAGTTCTGCTACATGCCCAATTGCAGGGTGCTGAAGGACATCCGTACCAAAGGCCTTAGCATTTCCAAAGAAGCCGACGCAACGCTTAAGGAGAAATGGGTAACGCTTGACGATATTAAGATGAGCCTGCAGCATGGCGATGTGGATTTTTCCAAAAGCAACAAGCCGAATCCCGGTGGCGGCAAGCTGTATGTGATTGAAGGCAAAACCGCTAAAGATGAGCCTATTTTAATTGAAGTTATAAGTTTTAGCGACAAAGCCATACTGAAAGATGTAAAAAAGCAGCAGGAGTAACAGGGTACTGTATTACGGTTTATTCGTATGAACAATAAGCAGCTGTTTTCCGGATATGAAAATAGCGACAATTTATATTTAGGGAATGTTTTAATTGCTATATTTCGCCTTAAATAACCGCTCTTCATGAAAAAGCTCTTCGCCTTTACCATCCTGTTTTTAATTTCAAATTCTTACGCCCAAACTGCTTACAAATTCAGGGGCGAATTTGGCGAAGCGCAGCAGAAGGAAGTACTGAAGAGCGCCGATTCGCTGTTTTATTTCCTGCCGAATATTAGCTTAAATGTGTCTACCAACCACCTGTCGGCCTATAAGGACATTCCAAAGGATAAAAGCTACCAGCCCGGCTATCTCGAAGAACAGCAAAAGCGCCTCAGTGACCATCCAGGCGATGCATACGCATACAACAATATTGCGCTGTACTACCAGAATAAAGGCGATTACAGCAAGGCGCAGGAGTATTATACCAAAGCATTGCAAAACCTGAAACTGCAGCCTAAAGCCAAAGATTCCGCCAGCTATTACTCCTTCAGGGCCATGATAAAGCTGAATTTGGGCCAGGAAGGTATAGGTGATATGGAACGGGCGCTTGCCATTAACAAATCGGATTCGATTTCACAGGTATTTTATCCGCTTTTCCTTGCGGGTAAGGGCGATTTCCCCAAAGCAAAATCCGTTGTAGTCGCTGCGCTCAACGACAAGGAAAATAAAATGAAGGACTTCAGCTACCTGATGCTTGGTGTTATCGAGATGTATGGGGTATCTGCCGCGTTTGCCGGTATGTCGGAGGAGGATACCGATAAATTCCTGCAACAGGACATTGCAAAAATCATTGACTTTGATGCGTTGGATAAATACATGGATGCTAAAAATCCCGTGTTGGTGCGGGCGAAGCAAATGCTCGGGCTATTCAACGGAATATTTAAATATTCACCAGGACTGGAACCCGGAGGAACCTTCACGCCGAATAAAGATGACATTGCTTACATGGAGGCGAAGGAGCAGTTCTTCAAAAAAGGATTGAAAGAGAAGAATGGAAATGTTTATGGGGCTTACTTCAGCCTTGGCATACTTAGCTACGCGCAGAAGAAATTCCCCGAAGCGCTCGGTTATTTCGAAAAAGCGCTGGCTGCCTTCCCGAAAGACAAGGAAGGCTTCCAGTTCAATACCGCCGAGATATACGATAACATGGTCGGGATTTACTACATGACTAAGGAGCTTGATAAGGCTCGGGAAATGCTGTCTAAAAAGCTGGCCCTGAAAAGCCCTTCAGTTACGGTACGTAAAGATGCGCACCTGGGTATTGCCGGAATTTATATTGAACAGGGCAAGTTGTCCGAAGCCGAAACCCATGCCCTTGTCGCGCTCGAAATTGAGGATAGCTTTGCGGCCAACAGCATGCTGGCGTACATCAGCTTTAAACGGAATTACGGCCTTTCGGCAGAGAAATACCTGCAGAAAGCCATGGCACAAATAGGCAACGAAGATGAATTATGCAGGGTCATGACCTTTGTTGCCGCCATACAAATGCACAATGGCTCACCCGATGGCGCTTATGCCGTGTACAACGACCACAAATCCTATCTTGGGGATTATGAATGTGACTGCGATGCGATGTTGAAAAGGTATGTAGTGGAGGCTAAGTAATTACTGCTGTAATTTGTACTAGCTATTTTATTGCTTAACGGTCGTACTTTACCTCGGGAAGGCTTTTCGGCACAGGGTTTTTTAGCACCCATTTAACCCCAGGCTCAGCCAGGCGGTTAACATTCCTGTCTGTTTTGCGTTTTACCTCGCTTACAATTTTTCCAGCTTCATTTATTTCTTCAGGCGATAGGGATTCGCCTTGCTGAACAAATTCTAAGAAGGTGTCTGCCATTATTTTATAATCAGCATCCCAGTTGATGCCGCCATTGCGTTCCAGTTCGTCAGAAATCCGTCCGGCGATCCGGATCACTTCGCCCTGCATTGTTTGGGCGGGGCCTTTAGATGGAATTAAAAGCTCCCACAACTCACTAAACTGCGTTTTCCAGGTATCCGTTTTAACTGTTATTTTCGATTTGCCGTCATGCAACACCCTCCCTGGTACAGGCGCAACGTCGAAAAGTCTGTAAAGTTCATTAAGTGCATCACTGAATTCCTCTACATGATCCTTATTAAAACCCTGGCGGTGATATTCAAACTCCGTCCCGATCTTCGTAACCAGTTCTTTAATCTTTTCGGTTTTACGGGCGCCGGTATCCAGTAAGATCTTAGCTGTTTCAACCGTTTTTACAATGTCGACGTTCCTGCAAAATGCCAGGCTGTATTCTAAAGGCGTTGTGGTGCCTTCTTTGTCTCCATACGAAAAAGGTTCAGGTGCCAGTGCATCAACTTGCGCCCCATATTCCAGCAGCGTTTTTATATGTTCGGTGGCATTGCCTTTTGCCGCGCAGTGGAGGGCGGTTCCGTTTTTATTATTGGTATTTATGTTCGCCCCAAGCTCAAGCAGGCTTTTAATGTTTGCGATCCTGTATTCCGCTCGGTGCTGGAGGGCGGTGTAGCCATAATCGTTAACGGCTTCTATATCCAGTCCCTGGCCAACCAGCCATGTGTCCAGTGCCGGAGGGCATTCGGGAAAAGCGATCGCTGTCTGTTTGCCGTATCCGCCATAGGCATCAATTTCGCATTTATCAAATACGTGTATAAGTTCTTCGATATCGCCTCTTTTCAGTATTTCTGTAAAGTTCTTCGGTAATGTTTTTCTTTTTTTTGCCATGCTGTAATTTAGAGTATAGTGGTGTATATGTCCGAACTTGCTTATTTAGAATATTTTGTCATTTCTATTTTTTCCAAATGAAGCAATTCCAGTTGTTCACCCAAATATAATTTGGTAGTATCCATAATCACCCTATAAACGCATTGATATTCATTTAGCGTGCCGGTATTGTTTTCAGGGTTATACTCCCGTTCAAGATATAATCTTTCAGGATCTTCTACGGAGACGATTTTGTTTTCGCTGTTAAGCCAGGACTTTAATTTCGGTTTGGAAAAAATAATTTTTGAAGAGGCATAATATTTTTCTTCAGTCTTTAATAATTCACCGCCTTCATGAACTATTTCCTGTCCGAGATTAAGGCTTCTGGTTGTGATGTTGTTTTTGTATCGGGTACGCATGCTGTTTTTGAAAGCTGTGTATCCAAAGTATCCGGAGACACTATTGAAATAAAAACAGAATATCTCATTTTTCGGAAAAGCTTTCATCAGCTTGAGTGCACGGATGCCCTCTCCTTTAGCACTCCCTGTTTTGGCTTCACCAAAGTTAAGAACATAGGGTATCTCACTATGAGTTATGATGGTGCAATTATTATATTCGCCAATGTACATATCAGCCCCATCAGGAAGTAATACATTATCCAGCACAGCAGATCCTTTCTTTTCAAAGCTTTTGTAATATTTCTTTACAAAATCCAGTTTTTCCTGTTCATTTATTGTTGTGTTGATAAGGATCATCGAAATTTTCCATCCCATGATATTTGTTTTATTTCTTTAATTATGTCCTGTTGCTATATTGACTGTGAAACCTGTTTAAAAAGTAACCACCTCATATAAATTATCATACCCATGCTTTTCGGCGAATGCCTTTATCTGTGCAATATCTGCCTGCTGGGTCTCCTTGTCCACATTATCCAGTTCACCTTTAAACGCGATAACTGATTCAAGGCCATCCTTTGCGAGGTGTACGATAACGAGGCCTCCCTCTTCGTCATATACCACGGGGTTGTTTTCGCTTTCCCATTTGGTGCCTGCGAGGGTATTGATAATTGCAAAGTCGAGGCTTGTTAAATAATCAAGTTCGATCATTTCAAACTCCTCATTGTCAACGATTCTTTCAAAAAGGTCTGATTTGTCTTCCGGTAGTTCCGGGATGCAGGCTATGATGCTTCCGGTCATGATGATTGTAAGATTTTAAATGCAATAATAACTAATTTTTAATCACATTATAATTATTTTGAAATATTGTTTGTAAGTGACGAGTTTTAATAAATTGTTAATAACTTAAAAGCTAATAAGAGGCGATTTAAGCCATTATCTGTCGCATTTCACTATATTTGTTCGTTAAACTTAAAAATCTGTTTAAGAGCCAAATTTTATGAGTGAAGAAATAAAGAAAAACAATTATTCGGCAGATAGTATTCAGGCCCTTGAGGGGATGGAGCACGTAAGGATGCGCCCTTCAATGTATATTGGGGATGTTGGCATACGTGGTTTACACCATCTTGTATATGAAGTTGTAGATAACTCTATTGATGAGGCTATGGGAGGCCATTGCGATACCATTGGTGTGGCAATTAACGAGGATGGCTCTGTAACTGTTGAGGATAACGGCCGTGGTATTCCGGTAGATATCCATAAGAAAGAAGGCGTTTCGGCGCTTGAGGTAGTAATGACCAAGATTGGCGCAGGCGGTAAGTTCGACAAGGACTCCTACAAGGTTTCCGGCGGACTTCACGGCGTGGGTGTATCTGTTGTTAATGCACTGTCTAACCACATGCGATCTACTGTCTTCAGGGACGGTAAAATATACGAGCAGGAATATGAAAAAGGTAAATCGATGTACCCTGTCAAGCAGATAGGCGAAACCGAAAAGAGGGGTACTACCCAGACTTTCTATCCTGACCCTACCATATTTACCCAGACTATTGAGTTTTCATACGATACCCTTGCCGCACGTATGCGCGAGCTGTCGTTCCTTAATAAAGGAATTACCATAACGCTTACCGACAAAAGGGAGAAGGACGATAAGGGCGAATTTGTTTCCGAAATTTTCCATTCAGACGAAGGGTTAAAAGAGTATATCCGTTTCCTTGACGCCAACCGCGAGCCTATCATTTCGCATGTCATCAGCATGGAAAGCGAAAAAGGCGAAGTGCCGGTAGAGGTAGCGCTTATCTATAATACGAGCTATACCGAGAATATCTTCTCGTATGTAAATAACATCAATACCCATGAGGGAGGAACCCACCTTTCCGGCTTCCGCAGGGGGTTGACCAATACGCTTAAAAAATATGCCGACAGTTCAGGCCTGTTAGACAAGCTTAAATTCGAAATTTCCGGCGATGACTTCCGTGAGGGACTTACGGCCATTATATCGGTAAAAGTGCAGGAGCCGCAGTTTGAGGGGCAGACCAAGACCAAGCTGGGTAACCGCGAGGTGGTTGCTCCCGTGAGCCAGGCGGTAAGCGAAATGCTTGAGAATTACCTTGAGGAAAACCCGAACGATGCGCGTATTATTGTGCAGAAGGTTATTCTTGCGGCGCAGGCACGCCATGCGGCTAAAAAGGCACGCGAAATGGTGCAGCGCAAAACCGTTATGGGCGGCGGCGGATTGCCTGGTAAACTGAGCGACTGTTCTAACCAGGACCCGGAAAAGTGCGAGATATTCCTTGTAGAGGGCGACTCTGCGGGAGGAACTGCAAAACAGGGGCGTGACCGGGCTTTCCAGGCGATATTGCCATTGAGGGGTAAAATCCTTAACGTGGAAAAAGCCATGCACCACAAAGTATTTGAGAACGAGGAGATACGCAATATATTTACCGCGCTTGGCGTGACCATCGGTACGGCCGAGGATAGCAAGGCGCTTAACCTTGAAAAGCTGCGTTACCATAAAGTGGTCATCATGTGTGATGCCGACGTTGACGGTTCGCACATTGCAACGCTTATCCTTACGTTCTTCTTCCGTTTCATGAAAGAACTGATCGAAGGCGGGCACGTGTACATCGCAACGCCTCCTTTATATATGGTGAAAAAAGGAAACAAGAAAGAATACGCATGGAACGATACGCAACGCGATGTAGCAACTGAGAAATTAGGAAGCGGGTCTGCCGTGCAGCGTTATAAAGGTCTTGGTGAGATGAACGCCGAGCAGCTTTGGGAAACTACGCTCGACCCTGATTATCGTACATTGCGCCAGGTAAATATCGACAGCCTTGCCGAAGCCGACAGGATATTCTCGATGCTTATGGGCGACGAGGTTCCGCCACGAAGGGAATTCATTGAAAAGAACGCCGCTTATGCCAAGATTGACGCATAAGCCATTTCTTATAGGTTTGTCTGCAATCGCGCTCCTGTTTTCGGGCAGGGCTGTTGCGCAAACGGATACCGAACTTGCATTAACCCAAATAGGGCATCTGTTAGACGATGCCTTATTTTTTTCAGACAAGTACATAACGCCTGCTACCGATGCCGCTGTATACCAGTCATCATCCGGATGGGTAAGGAGCCCTAAAGCTAAAGACCTGTTTGAGGTGTCTTTTGGCCTTCATGCCAATGTTTTCTTTACGCCGCAGCGCGACAGGACATTTAAGATACAAAACAGTGATTTTTCATTTTTCCAGTTAGAAGAAGGTACAGAGGCTGTTGTCCCGACATCTTTAGGCAATGACGACCAGGTATATCTCGTGGGTACGCTTGGAGGCAGCGAAGTGCGCCTTGAAACACCCGAAGGTATCGATATGCAAACGGTTGTTTATCCGTATCTTCAGGGCAGCATCGGTCTTTGGTACGATACCGAACTCATCGCTAAATATTCTACCCGCGTTAAGCTTAAAAAAAGCAATTACCAGGTATATGGGGTAGGGCTTAAGCATACCGTCAGCCGTTATTTTAAAAGCCTTGAGGAGAAGAATATACATTTGTCGGTAATGGCAGGGTATTCCAATGAGGAGATATCTTTTAATTTTCTTGATGTAAAAACAGACTACGGTACGCTTGGCATTGACGAAATTACAGGCAATGTGGATACCTGGCAGTTCCAGCTAAACGGCTCAAAGGAGTTTGGCAGGTGGGAGGCCATGGGAGGGCTAATCGTGAATACCAGCGATATAGAATACAGGGTTAGCGGGCCTAAAGGCACTATAGAAGAAACGCTCCCTTTCCAAAAAATACTTAATGCCCGCCTTGAGGAAATTTATAAAACAAAGACAAATGTAATAGGGGAAGCATCATTGCGTTATAATATCGGCAATTTTGATGTACAAGGTATACTTGCTTTTGGTAAATTTGTCAATACCAACATATCTTTGCAATACACTATTAAAAACAACAAACCACAAATAATACAAGATTAATTATGAAAGTAACAATAGTAGGCGCCGGTAATGTGGGCGCTACGTGTGCGGACGTTATCTCCTACAGGGGAATTGCCAGTGAAGTAGTTTTGCTTGACATCAAGGAAGGTTTTGCCGAGGGCAAGGCTATGGATATCATGCAGTGTGCTACTACTACAGGCTTCAATACAAGGGTTAGTGGCGTAACCAATGATTATTCCAAAACGGCCAACAGCGACGTTGTAGTGATTACTTCGGGAATACCGAGAAAGCCCGGCATGACACGCGAAGAGCTTATAGGCATCAACGCGGGCATCGTAAAATCAGTTGCCGAAAACGTGCTGAAGCATTCGCCTGACACTATTATAGTTGTTGTGTCTAATCCAATGGATACAATGACTTACCTAACGCTGAAAGCTACCGGCCTGCCAAAGAACAGGATCATCGGTATGGGTGGTGCACTGGATAGTTCACGTTTTAAATATTACCTTTCAAAAGCGCTTGACAAGCCATCGAACGATGTGCAGGGCATGGTTATAGGAGGTCATGGCGATACGACCATGATACCGCTTACAAGGCTGGCTTCGTACAACGGCAGCCCGGTGTCAAATTTCCTTTCGCAGGAAGTGCTTGATAAGGTTGCTGCCGACACTATGGTGGGTGGCGCTACGCTTACAGGCCTGTTGGGTACATCGGCATGGTATGCGCCGGGAGCATCGGTTGCTTATCTTGTAGACAGCATACTGAACGACCAGAAGAAAATGATCGCGTGTTCTGTATTCCTTGAAGGCGAATACGGACAGGAGGACATCTGTATGGGCGTTCCGTGCATCATAGGCAAAAACGGCCTTGAGGAGATTGTTGACATCAAGCTGGACGATAACGAAAAAGCATTGTTCGCGAAGAGCGCCGATGCGGTAAGGGCTATGAACGGCGACCTGAAATCGGTACTGTCGTAATATCCTATATGTGAAAAATTAAAAGCCGCTTCGTGCGGCTTTTTTGTTGGATTTTAATTTGTACAGTTGTTTTTTAGGATTGTCACTGCGACTGGATGTAATATGGCGTACAGTTACAAACTACTGTGTTACCACCTTATCATAATTACCACTGCTGCACGGATCTACAAGCCAGTAGTTAAGGTTAGGCCCCGGTGCAGGCATATTGGTAAGCACAGGGTCGTTATTATTGTTATAATAGGTGTTGTAGTAAATATTGTTGGGGTCTTTCGTATAGATACTATAAAAATCACCACTGTTTTCAGGTGTTGCCGACGATGTAGCCTCTTGTGGCACATTGTTTTTGGCATAAAATGCGATATCCTGCTGTTTCTGCTCTTCCAGTTGCTGCAGGCCTTCTTTGGCGGCGATCATCAGGCTGGTCGGGAGTTGGGGTTCCTGCGCCTGCATGGTGCAGGCAGCTAAAACAATTGCGGAAAGTGTCAAAAGTCTGTTCATAATCCTGCTGTTTTACCAAAAATACAAAATATTTTTTAGGGGAAAGCCACAAAATTCAGGATTTCCTGCGGATTTCCTTTTTTATGATATTGTTAGGAAATAAGTTGGTTTATCAAGCGGTAAATTATATATTTGCTCGTTTTTAAAAAATGGAATATTTTAATTTAAGTAATAATGCAGAATAAGGGACTCATTAAATTTTTCGCAATCGTATTTGCGTTAGTGTGTATTTACCAGCTTACGTTCACGTTTGTTTCGCACAGTATCCAGGATGATGCCAAGGCTTTTGCCAAAGGCGATACCGATAAGGAGGTAGCTTACCTCGAACAGATGAAGGATTCGGTAGTTTATCTTGGCTATACGTATGAAGAAGTAAGCGACAAGCAGATAAACAAAGGGCTTGACCTTGAAGGAGGTATCAACGTGATGCTTGAGATATCGGTAAAGGATATACTGCACGGGCTTGCGAATAATTCTACAAATCCTGTTTTGAACCAGGCGCTTGACAAAGCTACCAAAGACAGGAAGGGTAATCAGGATTATCTTGATGCGTTCTTTATTGCTTTTGATGAAATATCAAAAGGATCTGTAAAGCTGGCTTCTCCGGAGTTGTTTACCAACAGGATCATGGATCAGGCGGTGAACAGCAAAATGACCGACAACGAGGTTAAGGCGGTATTGAAGAAGAAAGTTTCAGAATCGATAGACAGTGCGTTTGGCGTACTTACAGAGCGTATTGACAAATTTGGCGTTGTGCAGCCTAACATCCAGAAAATTGGGGAGTCAGGCCGTATTATGTTAGAGCTGCCGGGCGCTAAGGATATCGACCGTGTTAAAAAATTGGTATCCAGTACCGCACAGCTTGAGTTCTGGGAGGCTTATAAAGTAGGCGAGATGCAGATGTTTCTTATGTCTGCCAACCAGGCGCTTATCGCTACTGAAAAGAAGGTAGCCACTACTGAAACAAAAACTACTGAAAACGATTCTATCGAAAAGCTGTTGGGCGGAAAGGATTCCCTTAAGGCTGCCCAAAAAGGCAACAACCCGCTTTTCGACAAGCTTATGCCTAACCAGTCGGGCCCTGTCCTTGGTTATGCTTCGGCAAAAGATACAGCTGCTATCAACGGCTACCTGAAAAGGGCAGACATCCGTTCCCTGCTAACGGGCGACCAGCGTTTTGCGCGCTTCGCATGGGGCAAGGAGTCATCTGCAAATAAAAAAGGAATACTTGAACTTTATGCCCTTAAAGGCAATAAAGGCAACGTAGCGCCGCTAGGCGGAAATGTTATTACGGGTGCCAATGATGCATTCGACCAGATGAACCGTCCTTCTGTAGAAATGCAGATGAGCCCTAGGGGAGCCCTTAAGTGGGAAGAAATGACCGGTAAGGCATACAGGGAGCAGGGCTTTATTGCCATCGTTCTTGATAACGTGGTATATTCTGCACCGGGCGTTACTACAGGGCCTATCTCAGGCGGTAACTCGCAAATTACAGGTTCATTCGATGTAACGGAAACAAAAGACTTAGCGAACATATTAAGGGCTGGTAAGCTTCCTGCGAAAGCAGAGATCGTGCAGTCAGAGATCGTAGGGCCATCACTGGGCCAGGAAGCTATCGATAACGGTATCATGTCGTCTATCGTAGGTTTGTTGCTGGTATCACTATGGATGGTTGTATATTACGGAAAAGCGGGTTGGTATGCCAACGTTGCGCTTTTGGTAAACTTATTGTTCCTTTTCGGTGTATTGGCAAGCTTCGGCGCTGTACTGACACTTCCGGGTATTGCGGGTATCGTACTTACCATGGGTACTGCGGTTGATGCGAACATCATCATCTTCGAACGTGCCAAGGAAGAACTCAGGGCAGGGAAATCGCTTGAAGAAGCTGTAAAAATCTCATACAGCTGGAGGGGCGCCATGTCATCGATCACTGATGCGAACGTGACGCACGTGCTTACAGGTTTGGTACTATTGATCTTTGGTACAGGACCGGTTAAAGGTTTTGCTACTACGTTACTTATAGGTATATTCACATCACTATTCACTTCGATCTTTATTGCAAGGCTCTTCCTTGATAACGATATCAGGAAAGGTAATGTTGTAAACTTTGTAACCGGCATGTCTAAAAACTGGTTTACCAACTTCCATTTCAATTTCCTTGGAGCCAAGAAGTTTACGTACATCTTCTCGTCACTGGTTGTTGTGGTAAGCTGCGTATCATTCTACGTGAATGGCCTTGACCAGGGTATCGACTTTGTGGGTGGGCGTACCTTCCAGGTGAAGTTTGAGAAGCCTGTTTCTGTGGATGAAGTTAAGGAAAACCTTGAAAAAGAATTTTCGGGAGAATATGTTGATGCGAAAGTATTCGGTAATACCTCACAGCTGAGGATCACTACAAAATATAAAGTAAAGGAAAACACGGTTGAAGCAGATACCGAAGTTAACCAGAAATTATACAACGGGCTTAAGCGCTATTATACGAACATTGATTATGACAAATTTGCTAACACCTACACAGGTAAGCAGGTAGGTATCATGCAGGCTTCGAAAGTAAGCGCTGTAGTTGCCGACGATATTAAAGCCAATTCGATTTGGGCGGTATTAGGTTCAATGGCTATCGTGTTCATCTACCTGATGGTAAGCTTCAGGAAATGGCAGTACAGCCTTGGCGCTATCGCTGCGGTGGCACACGACGTTATATTCGTATTGGGTATCTACTCGCTTTGCTACAAGTTCATGCCGTTCCACATGGAAATGGACCAGCACTTCATTGCCGCTATCCTTACGGTGATCGGCTACTCGATGAACGATACGGTTATTGTATTTGACAGGGTACGTGAATACCTTGCCGGCAGGACTAAGGGAAGCTTTAAGGATATCGTTAATGCTTCGATAAACACTACAATGTCAAGGACAATCAATACCTCGCTCACCATGATCATGGTATTGCTTATCATGTTCATATTTGGTGGCGACTCTATCCGTGGGTTTATCTTCGCAATGCTTGTAGGTATCATCGTAGGTACATACTCGTCACTGTTCATTGCAACCCCGGTTCTTGTAGATACGGTTTCTAAAGAAGACAAAGACAAGATTGAGCACGCACACAATGACGAAGTGGTTGTTGAGGCGAAACTGAAATAATCCTATTTTAATAGATACTAACCTGCTTATGAGAATAGGCAGGTTTTTTTTTATTTGTTTTTTTGCATACTCAAAATGTCCTATATTCGTTATGGATTATAACTAAAACAAAGCAATTTTAAAGAAAACCCCGATTCAAGTATGACAAATTTCATTTTCTTAGCGCTACAGGACACGATACCCGCTGCTGCACAGGATGCTGTGGCTCCCATAGTAGAATCACAGGAGATATCCGTAAACTATTTATCCCTGGTAATGAAAGGCGGGGTAATGGTAATACCCATATTGCTGCTGTTCTTTTTTACCCTGTATGTGATCATAGAAAGGGCGATGTATTATAAAAAAGTGACAAAGCACAGCGAATCCCTTATGGGTGACATCCGCCACCAGGTAACTACCGGCAAGGTCGAGGCGGCACAAATTACTGCTGCGAGGGCCGCTACCGCAGAGGGGAATATCCTTGAAAGCGGGATAGGTATGCTGGGCAGGCCGGTGAGTGAAATTGAGGGTATGATGGAAAAGCAAACTAATGTGGAAATTGGCCTGATGGAACAAAAGCTCGGATGGTTGGGACTTGCTGCAGGTATAGCTCCTATTTTAGGTTTTATCGGTACCATTGCGGGGGTTATCAAGATATTTTACCAGATATCCGAAACAGCAGATATTTCGATAGGCAGCATCTCTGAAGGTCTCTACGAAAAGATGATCAGTTCCGGACTTGGACTTATCGTTGGTGTTGTGGCTTACTCCGGTTACCACTACTTCAACATGGTGATTGACGGCTTTGCACTTCGAGTACAAAAGCAAATGATACAATTCGTTAACCTAATCACGACAGGAAAATGAGGGTAAGGAGAAATAAACGCTTCCATGCGGAGATCGCGGCGTCGGCGCTTAGCGATATCATGTTCTTTTTGCTGTTGTTCTTCCTGATCATCTCCACGCTGGCAAACCCGAACGTAATTAAACTGATGCTGCCCAAGGCGCGTACCACCACAACTACCGATAAGGCACACACCAGCGTATCGGTGCTGGTAATGGAGGATGAGACAAAGCAATATTTTATAGACAAAGTACCGGTAACCTATGAAGAGCTGGAAAGCAAGCTTGCTGAACAAGTGAAGAAAACCGGCGACAATACCGTTATTGTGCGTTTCCCGTACAATTGCCTGGCACAGGACATGGTAGACCTGCTACAGGTGGGCGAGCGCCTGAAGCTAAAATTTGTGATTGCTGTATCTAAACAGTAAACTATGGAAAAGATAACAAAAGAGGAAAAACAGTCGGCACTGGCAACATTCATCATATTTTTGAGCCTGTTCCTGCCGCTTGTTCTTTTTACATATACGGTAACCTATCCCGACCCGCTTACGGTAATGCTGGAAGGCGGCGGCGGGGGTGGAGGTGTTACGCTAAACTTTGGTGACAGCGACGAGGGTGTAGGCGCCAACTACCGCAGCGAACTGCTTGAGGCAGCCAGCAAGGTAAAGGCAGAACCTGTCAGCAGTGCCCCCGCGGAAGAAGTAGTAGGCAGTGATTCGGATGATTCAGAGGCTGTGGCCAATACGAAGCCAGTGGAGAAGAAAGATCCGCGGATGCAGAATGCCAAGGTGGAAACTAAAGAGCCGGTAAAACCAAAGCAACCTACCAATTCAGCATTGGATGCTTTTGTGAATAGCAACAACACAGGCGATGGTAATGGCAACAGAGCCGGCAATCAGGGCAGCAGGGAGGGGAGCATAAGTTCAGGAGCGTATACCGGCGATGGTGGTAGTGGTGGAGGCCGTGGCGGTGGGCAGGGTTCGGGTAATGGCACGGGTGCCGGGCCGGGCTCAGGAAGCGGCAGTGGCGGCGGAAGCGGTGCAGGTCAGGGTACCGGCGTGGGAGATTATAAGTTGGATGGCCGCAAGGTGCTTACTAAGCCAAAACCAAACTATAATTGCAATGAAGAAGGGATTGTAGTCGTGTCGGTGTCGGTGGACAGGAACGGGAAGGTTATCTCCGCGACTCCTGGAGCGAGAGGCACAACAAACCCTGCTAGCTGCTTATTGGTACAGGCGAAGGCAGCAGCTCTTCAGACAAAATTTGACAGCAAAAGTGACGCTCCTGAAAAACAGGTAGGTAAGATCATATATAATTTTAAGCTGACGGATTGATTAATTGTCTTTAATTTTTTTGTACGTGAATTTTTTGTAATTTTACACGTGTAAATTATTTATCATGAATAATAAACTGACTTTAAATATTGACAGGAATATTGTTGAAGACGCGAAGATTTATGCTAAGAAGCATCAGGTAAGCCTTTCTAAACTTATCGAGGGCTACCTGCGTTCCTTAGCTCAAAAACCAGTCGAAAAGGAAATAAGTCCTATTGTAGAAAGCCTTACGGGTGTTATGGAGCCTATTAATGATGAATATAAAAAAGGTTACACAGATTATTTATCAGAAAAATATTCATAATGAACAAATTGTTCATAGATACGAATATTGTTTTAGACTTGCTTTCAAAGCGTCCTGAATTTTATCGCGAAGCCCAGGAGTTATTTACTTTAGCTGAAAAGTGCCAAGTTAAACTTTATGTTTCTTCATTAACTATAGCTAATACTTATTATCTTTTATCGAAACAGTATAGTAGTAGTGACGCCCGTAATATACTTACTAAGTTTGAGATGCTGGTAGAGATATTGCCTTTTGAAGCTAAAGCAGTGCGTTTGGCTCTTCTGTCTTATGAGTTCAAAGATTTTGAAGATGCTATCCAATATTATATTGCATGTGAAAATGATGTGCCCGTGATAATTACCCGTAACAAAAAAGATTTTAAAAATAGCTCGCTTCCCGTTTTTACAGCCAGGGAATACTTAAGTACTTTATAAAGTAATTGCGGAGATATACTATAAAACAAAAAAACCGCCCTTTTCAGAGCGGTTTTTGTATATTACAAAGTCTCTTGCCGGTTCTTCGCTGTAAAGATCAGCACAAAGCCAACAAGGATGAACGGTATGCTGAGCCATTGCCCCGTGGATAAGGTTGAGGCGATCTGGTCTTCGAACCCACCCTGGCTTTCTTTAACGTATTCTACCACAAAACGTACGCTCCATAACAATACCAGGAATACCCCGAAGATAAGGCCGTGCTTTTTTCGGGCATCGGTTTTCCAGTACATAAAGTAAATGATAAGGAATACGAAAATGTAAAGGAATGCCTCATACAATTGTGCCGGATGCCTGTAAGGTATTTTTTCGAGTATACCTGCAAACTGCGGATTGTGCTCTATGGCTTCATAGGCTTTGTCATAATCTTTAATGCCGGTCTGTGCTGTTACCTGCGACTTCTTCAGCCATTCTTCGCCACGTATGAATTTAACTGCAGTCGGGGTTTCAGGTGAAGTTATATCGCCTAATATCTCGCTGTTAAAGAAATTCCCTAAGCGGACAAAGATACCCCCGCTGGTTACCGGTATAACGACCCTGTCCAGTACCCAAAGCAATGGCCTGTGGATTACTTTTCGGCTGTAGTACACCATAAATAATACTATCGCAATAGCGGCGCCGTGGCTGGCAAGCCCTGCAAAGCCGGTAAACTCAAATTCCGGCCGGAACTTGAAGGGGAGGAGTATTTCTTCAGGATGCTCACGGAAGTAAGGCCAGTCGTAAAAGAAAACCTGCCCGAGCCTTGCACCGAGTAATGTGGCAATTAGTGTGTAAATGAACAGCTTGTCGAGCTTTTCCATCGATTCGCCTTCGCGCTCGAATATCTTTTTCATGATGAGCCAGCCAAGGCCGAAAGCGATTACGAACCCAAGGCTGTAATACCGCAGCATTATGGGGCCAAGGTGGAATCCTTCAGGTGAGTTCCATACAATGCTTAAACTTTGTAACATGTGCAATTTTATTGGTTTGTTTGTAAAATTAAATATTTGGCTGTCAACCGCAAGGAAAAACACGTTAATGTTTGTGGCCGCAGCCTTTTTCGGGAACTGGGTCATAACCCCGCCCGCCCCATGGGTTACAGCTGACTATGCGTTTTACGGCAAGCCAGCTTCCGACTATAAGGCCACGCTTTTGTAGCGCTTCAATGGTATATTGGGAGCAGGTAGGGGTGTAGCGGCATGCCGATGGCAGAAAAGGGGATATCGCCACCTGGTAAAAGCGGATCAGGAGGACAAAGGGCAATGTGATGACCTGCCGGAGCTTCAAAATTAATTTATTGAAAATGTGGTGCCTTCCTTTGAGTCCTTAAGCTCGATACCAAGGTCGGCAAGGCGGTTCCGTATCTGGTCGGAAAGTGGGAAATCCTTATTGGCACGGGCTTCATTACGCATCCCGATGAGCATGTTTACCACCCCCTCGAGCTTGTCGTTAGTGTTCTCGTCTGCCGATTCGCTTTTCAGGCCAAGCACATCAAATATAAAGGCGTGCATGGTTCTGGATAATGTATCAATATCGGCAGCGGTAAGCGACTCCCTTCCTTCTTTCAGCAGGTTGATGTAACGCACCCCTTCAAAGAGGTACGAAATAAGTATAGGGCTGTTAAAGTCGTCGTTCATGGCATCGTAGCACAGCTGCTTCCATGCGGCGATATCCAGTGTTGAAGTGGACGATGGCGTGATCCCCTCCAGGTTATCGAGAGCCTCCATCAGGCGGTTATAGCCCTTTTCAGCCGCTGCAATGGCATCATTAGAAAAATCGAGGATGCTCCTGTAGTGCGCCTGCATCATGAAAAAGCGTACAACCGATGGCGTGAATGCCTTTTCCAGTTTGTCATTATTACCGGAAAACAGTTCGCGTGGAAGGATATTGTTCCCGGTAGACTTTGCCATCTTTTTGCCGTTTAGTGTAAGCATGTTGGCGTGCAGCCAGTAGTTAACCGGAGCATTGCCTTTACACGCTTCATTTTGGGCAATTTCGCATTCGTGGTGGGGAAATTTAAGATCCATTCCTCCACCGTGGAGGTCGAACTTATCGCCCAAATATTTGGTGCTCATTGCCGTACACTCCAAATGCCATCCCGGGAAACCGTCACCCCATGGCGAAGGCCAGCGCATGATGTGTTCCGGCCCGGCTTTTTTCCAAAGCGCAAAATCGGCGGGGTTCCTTTTTTCGTCCTGTCCGGCCAGCTCGCGCGAGTTGGAAAGCATGTCGTCAAGGTTCCTGCCGCTCAGTATGCCGTAGTTATGGCTTTCATTATATTTTACCACATCAAAGTATACTGACCCATTCGACTCATAAGCATAGCCGTTGTCGAATATCTGCCTGATGGTCTCGATCTGTTCGATGATATGCCCGGTAGCGGTTGGCTCGATGCTTGGCGGCAGCGCGTTGAAAAGTTCCATGATCTGGTGGAAATCGACGGAATATTGCTGCACGATCTCCATAGGTTCAAGCTTTTCCAGCCTTGCCTTTTTTGCAATCTTGTCCTCGCCTTCGTCGCCGTCGTCTTCCATGTGGCCAACGTCGGTAATGTTGCGCACATAGCGTACTTTGTAACCCAGGTGCTTAAGGTAACGGAAAACCAGGTCGAACGAAATGAACGTGCGGCAATTACCAAGATGCACATTGCTGTAAACGGTAGGGCCGCACACATACATCCCTACGGCCCCTTCATGAAGGGGGGTAAAGGTTTCCTTTTCGCCACTAAGCGTATTGTATATCTTTAATGCCTGGTTCCGGTATAGCTGCATGGGGTGGATATTGCTTATTTATAGATGTTAGAACTGGGTGTCGAGTTTAATGTAATCCAGAAACTCCCGTCTTACATTTTCTTCCTTGAACCTTCCGCCAAATTCAGACGTTACTGTGCTGCTCTCAATATCGCGGATGCCGCGGGAATTCACGCAAAGGTGCTTGGCATCGATAACGCAGGCTACATCTTCGGTATTCAGTACTTTTTTAAGTTCCTGTACGATCTGCATGGTAAGCCTTTCCTGTACCTGAGGGCGTTTGGAGAAATAATCTACTATGCGGTTCATTTTCGACAACCCTACAACAGTACCATTTGATATATAAGCAACATGCGCGCGGCCTACGATAGGGAGGAGGTGGTGTTCGCAGGTAGAATATACGGTGATGTTTTTCTCGACCAGCATTTCGCCATACTTATAATGGTTCTCAAATGTGGATGAACTTGGTTTTTTATCAGGGTTAAGGCCGCCGAAAATTTCTTTCACAAACATTTTGGCAACCCGGTTGGGTGTGCCTTTCAGGCTGTCATCGGTCAGGTCCATTCCCAGTGTCAGCAGTATGCTTTCCACATCTTTTTTTATCAGGGCTATTTTTTCGTCATCGGTCTTTTCAAAAGCATCGGCCCTCAGGGGCGTTTGTGCAGCAGACGCAATATGGTTGTCACCTAATTCATCTTTGCTGTCGTCGGTATGGATCATTATATCGTATATTAATATAGAGGTAAATTCAGCAGGCAAAGATAATTATAAAAGTTGATTGAATGAAGGATACTAACATTGCTTTTTTCGGCGTTTGTATGAGTATATAAAGATTGAAAGCTTTATAAAAATCACACGTGCCGGGTGTTTTGTTAAAATTGCTTTTTTTTCGGATTTTACGTAGGGTAAATGTAAATACAGATGTTGTATATAAAAAAAATACCTGCTTTATGTTTTATTTGAATCAAATTTATGTAAATTTCGCACCTTAATATTTTGCCGCGACTATTGCAAAAGGGAACTTATAATCAGGTAATAACAGCGATTGTACGGGCATTTTTTTGATTGCAGAACTAAATGAGAAAACTATCTACACTATGAAAAATTGTTATATGCTGGCTGCAAGCCTTATGTTTGCCGTGGTCTGCCAAGCCCAGGAGGGCAAAAGCAGCGACCCGAAACTGGTAAGGACGGAGTCAAACGGAGTCATGATCTATGAAGCGCAGGGTGTTGAAAAAGTTGAGAAATTGCCGCTAAAACCACAGGTAGAAAGGCAGGCCGCCCCTACGTTTTTGGAACTTACGGTTCCGGAACTGGAGGAAAGGCTATATCACATTAACCTAAAGCTGCAACTGGCAAAAGATAAAGAGGATGCAGAAGGTATTGCTACATACGAAGAGCATGTAAAACAGACTACAGAAAGAATTCAGGCCTTAAAAAACGGCAATAAGTAAAAAAGAAAAGAATGAAGAAAATTTTATCCCTTGGACTTTTCCTGTTATTGTCCGTTACATTAAACGCGCAGATTACTGCCAACGGTAATGCCGGTTCAGGAACAACGGCTTATACCAATGGTAGCCCAAACGACCCAATATATATATGGTGTAACGAGGGGCTGGGCGCAACAACGGGAAGCCTTACCGCTACCCCGCCGGCGGGATCCGGTGCGGGTCCGTTTACGTTCCGCTGGTATTACCACAACCAGAATAACTCGTCGTGGACGCTGTATTCAACCGCAACAGGCGCGACTTCCACCATATCGAACCTTCCCAGCGATGGTTACCGCGTGCAGATATATAACGCTGCGAACACCCTGCTTAACTGTTATAATGCATGGGTATGGAACCTGAATACGCAACTGTCAGCAAGCAACCAGCCATCGACCTGCGACAGGACAAACTTATTCGGTTCTATACAGGCAACGGGCCAGTTTACCTACTATAACCCGCCGCCACCCGAAGCGATCATTACACCGGCTACACAGATAAGCGTGACATTTAATGCCACGCATACCTATGTTTCGGATCTTGCCTTTTATTTGGTGGCACCCAATGGAACTACGCTGGCTTTGATGCCAAATCCAGGTGTTACGGGTAATCCGGGCGGTGGTATATGTAACAGTTCCAATAATGTTATCAACTTTACGCTTAACAATTCATCAACTAACTTCATTGATGTTTGCAGCCCTGATGTGCCTCTTAGTGGCACGTATGGCGGTTATATGTCAGGCAACCCGCTTGTCCCTACTCCTATCAACTGGGCGCCTCTTGTAGGCCTTAACGCCGCCGCGGGAGGATGGGCAGTTCAGATATACGATTGTATTGGCGCTGACGTTGGCGCGCTTACCAATGCTTCCATCACTTTTACCAACCTTGATGCTACCTGTAATGCATCACCTTCGATTACCTATGCTTCGGGCAACATCAACTCTGTCATTAACGATAACTCGTGTTCGTCTGCAACAGCATCCATATTCTCCGTGCCGGTTTCGCCTGCGCTAAGTACACCTATTACAATTACAGCTTCAGGCACGTCGAACAACGGTGCTAACGTAACCAATTTCTCGTGGGCTTCTTCAGCCGGTGCAATTACTAATCCGGGATCGCTCAATACAAGCGCTACCGGCCTTCCGGTAGGCACCACTACCTTTACGCTTATTTCGACCATCGGCTATGGCAATGCTATATGTACCTACACAGCCGAAACCAGCTTTACACGTGACCCTATTGAGTTAGGAGTGCCGGAAGACATTGTTATATGTGCACTGGAAGAGGAGGGACCTTATACTTTTGACCTTACCGAAAATAATGAGCTTATACTTGACGGCCTTGACCCGAACGTATACATTCTGTCTTTCTACACCAGCTTTGAGCTGGCAGACGAAGATCTTGACAGGATCATTACTCCTGAAGCGTATCAAACCGATGGTGAGCCTCAGACAATTTTTGTTAGGGTGGAAAGCTATACTACCGGCTGTTATGAAATTACTTCGTTTGTAATACAGGCTGATCCTGCTCCGGAAGCCAACTCGCCGGAGGACATACAATTGTGTGATTTAGATAATAGCGGTTCGGAGATCTTTGACCTTACGCAACTGGACGGCGACGCACTTGCAGGCCAGGACCCGAACGAACTTACCGTGACGTATCACAACACATTAGCCGGGGCAACTGATAATGACGACTTTGTTGCCAACCCCGAGGCCCATCCGGTAACGGATGGCATGACGGTATACATCCGCGTTACCAGCAATAACAATGTAGATTGCTATGGCACTTCTACAGTTACTTTCATACTTACGGAGACTCCGGTTATCGTGCCGCCTGCCGATGGCTTTGCTTGTAACGATGAGGGATATACGCTTCCTGTAATTCCTGTAGGTAACTACTTTACACAGCCAGGAGGCGCCGGTACACCAATGCAGGCAGGACAGGTGCTTTACACATCGCAAACAGTGTATATCTTTGCCGAAAGCAATACTACGCCAAACAACTGTGTAGACAATGACAGTTTTACGGTGACCATATATGAAAGGCCGATTGTTGATAGGCCAGCTCCTGTAGAGGCTTGTGAGAGCTATTTCCTGGATCCGATTGATGTAGGTCAATACTATACCGGCTCTGGAGGTACAGGAAATGTGCTTCCTGCGGGAACGGAAATTACCGATGACATCATGCTTTATATCTATGCCGAATCGGGTACAGCAGATACAGTTCTTTGTACTGATGAATATGAATTTGAAATTGAGATAGATAAGAGGCCGGAACTTGTTGATGCTACACCGCTTGAAGAGTGTGACGACGATTATGACGGTGTTGCTATCTTTAACCTTCTCCCGGCAGGTACAGAGGTCGTGAATGGTGTAAATGGTGTTTTGGTATCATATCATACCAGCGAAACCAATGCGGAATTTAACCTTGACCCCATCCAAACCCCGGACGCTTATCCATCAGCAAGTACAACCATCTTTATCAGGGCTATCAATGTTGACAGTACTACCGATTGCTATTCTATAGAGCCGGTTGCGCTTATCGTTCAGCCTAAGCCGGTTGTAAATACTGTAACGCCGTATGTGGTTTGTGATGATAACAACTCGCCTGACGGTGTGGAGTTCTTTGACCTGACCAGTAAAAATGATGAAGTTTCGACAGACCCTGATGTAACGGTAACCTACCATACAAGCCAGCAAAACGCGATTGATGATGTAACCGATATTGCCGACGCTACAGCTTATGAAAGCAGTACGGGCACTGTATGGGTACGCCTGGAGAGCAGCTTTGGTTGTTACGCAATTACTTCATTTGGGCTTGTGGTTAACCCGCTGCCGGTAGTTGACACCAACCTGGAACCGTTCTATGCCTGTGAGGAAGAGCCGGGACAAGGCCTGTTTGACCTTACCGATATAGGGCCATTGGTTACCATGGGTGCTTCAGGTTATACTGTAGCCTATTATGATTCCCTTGACAGTGCACAAAATAACCCGGCCGACTACCTGCAATCTCCATATCTTTCAGGAAATGCTACTATATATGTAAGAGTGGTAAATGCTGTTACCCAATGTGTGGTGATCACTACAGCCGATCTTGAAGTGCTTCCTGCACCGATTGCGCCAAACGTAGGCCCGCTTGAAGAATGTGACCCGGATTATGACAAAACAGCCGAATTTAATATTGTCCCTGTGCTTGAGCAAATCGAGGCCGCACTTGGCAATACGGTTAGTGCAATACCATATGAAACCTATAATGATGCATTTTTTAATGCCACAAATAATATAATCGACAACCCGTCTGCTTATTGGAATATACTAGCACAGACAACCAATGGTGTACAAACTATTTACATAAGGGTAGAGTCTGACCAGACAGATTGTTTTGATATTGTAGAGTTGCAGCTTATCGTTAATCCCGCACCAGTGGTAACAGAGCCTGCTCCGTATATCCTATGTGATAATGGCAGCAACGACACCGACGGCCAGGCGATATTTGACCTGACAACTCTTGAGGCTACGATATTAGGAACTCAGGATCCCGCATTGTACACCGTTACATTCTATAATGAAATTGTAGGCGATATAGCTACGCCGGCAAGCTACCTGAGCGCCACAGACATGATCGTTGGGAGGGTTACCAACAATGCTACAGGATGTTTCAAGGAAACCGATGTGGAGCTTATCGTGAACCCGCTTCCGATAGTCAATGCACCGGTACCGTATACCCTTTGTGATTATAATAATCCGGGTGATGAGAAAGAAGAGTTTGACCTTACAACTAAAATCGATGAGATCATAAGTGTGGCAGGAGTACCACAGGCAGGCATTAACACCACATTCTATCATTCTTTCGATGATGCTGTTGGTGGTATCGACCCAATTGGAAACCCTGAAACGTATATCAATAGCGCTGCGGTAGAAACTATCTTCGTAAAAGTGGAGATCGAGGCTACAGGCTGTTACAGGATCGTTTTGCTTGACGTGAGGGTTGAGCCGCTTCCGGTACTTGTACCACCAACACAGGACGAACTTACCATTTGTGATACAACAGGCTTTGGCATCGCTACATTTAACCTTGACGACCTTGTTGAGGACATGGTGAACGGTGCGCCAAACCTTTTGGTAACGTTCCACCTTACTGCGCAGGATGCAGAAGATGGCGAGAATGCAATACCGAATACCGGCAGCTTCCAGAATAGTAACCCGGGTCTCCAATACATTTATGTAAGGGTAGAGAACACTGTTACCGGATGTACAAATGCAGTGCCTTTGGTACTTACACTGATTGTGGAGCCTGCTCCAATGGCGCCGGAAGACCTAGAGGATCTTGAGCAGTGTGACGACCAGGACAATAACGGCCAGGACGGAAGGGCTTATTTTGACCTTACCGTACAGGATGCTTTCATCTATTCGGAATCGGAAACTCCTCCCGGAACCCTGATCATACACTACTTTACAAGTGAGAATAATGCCAACGAAGGTATGCCGAGGATAACCAACCCAACCAACTACTATGGTACAAACGGCCAGACGATTTGGGTAAGGGTAGAAACACCTGATAACGAGTGTTTCAGTGTGACGAGTTTTGAGCTTGAGCTTCACCAGCCATTGCTGATTACTACTCCGACTATGCTGACACTTTGTAATGAGGAATTGCCAAATGACAGTATAACACAATTTGACCTTACCGTTAAAGACGATGAGATATTAGGCATCTATGGTATAGGGCAGGGCAATACGGTAACATATTATGAGCAGGATCCTAGGACTGTTACAGGGGCTACTCCGATTGCTACTCCTGAGGCCTATAATAATAGTGAGCCGGGCGTAACTCCGGTTAACAACCCAAGGACACTTTATGTAGAATTGACAACCCCTGAAGGATGTAAAAGCTACACTACGCTGACCATAAAAGTGCTTCCGTTGCCACAGCCGGATACTACGATTGAGCCTCTTGAGCAGTGCGACGTGAACAGCTCGCCGGACGGTGAAGAGATATTCGACCTTAGTGATGCAGAAGCCGACATAAGGGACAATGACTTCGACATGGTCATTACCTACTATGAAACCGAGCAGGATGCTATTGACAGGACTAACCAGATCGTAAACTATACCGCTTACAACAGTGGCAATGCTACGATATGGGTAAGGGCAGAGGCCAACACCGGCAACTCGCAGGATCCGGTTTGCTTCCAGATTGTATCGTTCCAGCTAATCGTTACCCCGCTTCCTGAACTTGGTGAGGCAGGCGTGATCGAGCCGTATGCAATATGCGAGCAGAACACTGATGGTATCGCTACATTCGATTTCAATACCCACATGGATGAGATCCTTGGGGATACCGCTAACCCTGCTGAATATACAATTAAATTCTTCAGGACGGATGCTGACCGCATCGCCGGTATAGCAATGCCGTATATCTATACCAACACAAGTTCGCCAAACGTGCAGAACATCGTTGTGGAAGTAAGAAATAACGATACGCAGTGTGTAATATGGGCTCCATTGACATTATTGGTAGAGGAAGCGGCAATCGCCTACCCTGTTACCGAAACGTTCTTTGAATGTGACTATGACGGAGATAACGATGGTGTGTTCACCTTTGACCTGACACGTGCCGACGATGATGCCCTTGGCTCTCAAAGCCCGACAGATTACAGTGTAACCTACTACACCAACCAGGCAGATGCCGAAGCTGGCACAAATGCAATAGCGACTCCAACGGCTTACCAAAACACCACATCGCCGGATTACCAGATGATATGGGTAAGGGTAACCAACGAGTCGACTGTAAGCGGATGCTACGAAGTGACTACACTGGAGCTGTTTGTTGAGCGCATACCGGAACCAAGCCTTACAGGCGGTACGATATGTGTCGACTTCAGGACACAGGATGTGCTTCGTGACCACCCGATGGACAGCGGCCTTGATGCAACACATACCTTTGTATGGTATCATGACGGTGTTGTGATTCCGGGTGCAGACCAGCCGACCTATACAGCTGACGAAGCCGGTGAATATACTGTGGTTGCTACCAGCGCTACAGGATGTGTGTCTGATCCTATTGCTCCTGTTACAGTCGAGCGTAGTGGCCCTGCAAGTCCTATTGGCGACGGTTATGTGGTAAGCAATGCCTTTAGCGATGGACAGACAATTGTAGTGCTTGCCGAAGGTTATGGAGAATACCAATACCAGTTGGACAACGGCCCTTGGCAGAATTCCAACGTGTTCAATAATGTATCTGCCGGACCGCATGAAGTGCACATACGCGATATAGCGACCGATAATCCATGTGACGAGTTCAACCTGTTGCTTGAGGATGTGAGCATCATTGATTACCCGAACTTCTTCACGCCAAATGGTGATGGTTATAATGATACATGGAACATTATAGGTATGTGGGGTGATGATTTCGCAGGAACTAAGATCTACATCTTCGACCGTTACGGTAAGCTGCTTAAGCAATTGAGCCCAAGCATCGACAGCGACGGATGGGACGGTACCTTCAACGGTACGCCACTTCCTGCCGACGACTACTGGTTTACCGTTACCTACAGTGAAGGCGGCGTGACTAAAGAATTCAAGGCCCACTTCGCAATGAAGCGATAAAAGCCATATTAAATAACAAAAGGGCATCCGGTAAGGGTGCCCTTTTTGCATTTGTATAAACAGGTTTTTTTTTGGCGTGCCGCCTCCGCGCGCTCCGGCGTCGGGTTGTCCGCTGTATCCCCGCAGAAAAAGCGGGGGATGCCGCTTCCACCCCTCACGCGAGCTTCAATCGGTCGGATTATGTGTACGAAAGCCGACCTGCAAGGTTTTCAAAACATAGCTGTTCGCAAGAGTTTTTAATAATCATATACCGCTCCTCCGGAGCTCCAATCCACTCATACTTATTATTTCTATAAACATTCTGCCCCGCTGGGGCTTCCAATAATGAGTCCCTGAGGGACGGCATATTTATAGTAAAAATATCTGCTGATTCCATTTGAGCTCCGGAGGAGCGGCATTTAAAACCTTGCCAGCCAGCTTCAAAATAAGGAAAATGAAATTTAAAGGTTTAATTCGTTTGTTTCAGTCTTCTGAACACGTATGTTTTAAAAACCTTCTGGGTCTGATTTTTTATCACGGATTCATAAAATAGGAATGCAGTAGGAATTTAAATATGCAGGGAATTGCATCCCATATACTGATATGTAGGTAACCGACAGAAAAAAAGCTTACCCGATAGCCCCGATGGAGGCGGTACCCCCGCTTTTTTCGGCGGGGTAAAGCCGACAGCGGTAAAATGGACGGCAAAGAAGCCCACACCATTCGCTCAAGATAAAAGATTATGCATTGAAGTTGACACGCCTTGCCTGTTGTATGTGCCTTTGGTTATGATAGGCCATGAAGCGCAGGGCATCGCCTAATTTTAGTTTAATGAGCTTTGTAAAAGTAACACCCACACCTGTATTATTGAGGTTGGCTGATTTTGATCGGGTTAGTAATACAAGCAGGTTGTGCTATGATTCGAAAAACACATTGATAACTTCACCACTTAAACTACTCCCTGACGGGTTCATTGCTGCAAAAGTCTTCATCTTCTTGCCGCCTTCTTTCGGGATAACCATATTCACAAGAAAGTTGTCTATGAAGCCGCTTTTGAATTGGGATTTGGGTGCTGTTGAAGATGCGCCAAGGTGCCTGCTAATTTCCGGAAGGTAAAAACCCGAATAGAGGTTCAGGTGTTCCAGGCACTCAAGGATGCTCCAGGAGGAGGCAGAATCCTTATAGTTGAGTTGGGCTTTAGTCAGCGTGAGGAAGCCTTTTGCTGCCGTAATGTTGCTTTTGGTGATGAGTTCCAGTTCCTCCAGCAGTTCGTTACTGTCCGTTTTCATGATTGATGATTTACAGCAAATGTCGGAATCACCCTAACGATAAATGTTGATCAGCCTCAAGATTTTTGCAGGCGGGAAAGAGTCTCGGGCGTCATGCGGAGGTAAGAGGCGATGTATTTGTGCGGCACCTCTTGGAAGAGTTGTGGCGAGCGTTTTAAAACCCTTTCATAGCGTTCGCGGGGAGATATTGTAAGCAGGTCGGTTTCGCGTTCCAGCTGCCCGATGATGACGTAGCCGAGAATGGCATTCCACAGAGCCAGATGTTTTGCGTCGCTACTGATGAAGTTAAGAAAGTCTGTTTTACGGATAGACCGCACCACATTCTGCTTTATCGCCTCAGCTGAATAGTGGGTTGGTAGCCCGGTAATGAGTGCGTCCATGGCTGCAAAGAGCGAACCTTTATACGCAAAGCGGACCGTATTGAGTTCTACTCCATTTTGGTGAATGACCCGTACGATGCCCTTTTCCAATAAATATACCGGTACATTTGTCCTGCCTTCCTGAAAAAGCTGGTCTCCGCGCTTCAGTTCTAAGGATACCGACCATTCCAGGCCTGCATTTTGCATGGCATCGAGAAGCTGCTGCATCACATCCATTGGATTTGTTTTTACAAATATAGCAACTGTAAACAAAAAAGCCTCCCGCAGCGCGAAAGGCTTTTGGATTATTGGGTATGAGCTTATTTAGCGTTGTATTGCTCTATCGCAACCTTTAGGATTTCTACAGAACGTACCAGGTCTTCTTTCTTCAATACGTAAGCGATGCGTATCTCGTCCAGGCCTACATTTGGCGTGGAATAAAAACCTGCCGCCGGAGCTACCATTACGGTTTCGCCATTGTGGTCAAAGCTTTCCAGCAGCCATTGCGCAAAGTTGTCGGCATTGTCTACCGGGAGCTTGGCGATGCAGTAAAAAGCGCCTTTTGGGGTAGCTACCTTTACGCCATCGATCTTATTCAGTTCGGCGATCAGGATATCCCTGCGGCCCTTGTATTCGCCGATAACCTCGTCAAAATAGCTCTGTGGGGTGTCGAGCGCGGCCTCGCTGGCGATCTGCTCAAAGGTTGGCGGGCTAAGGCGCGCCTGGGCATATTTCATGGCCGTTGCCATTACTTCTTTATTTTTAGATACGATGCAGCCTATCCTGGCACCGCACATACTGTAGCGCTTGGAAACCGAATCGATCATGATGGCGTGCTCCTCAATGCCGGGTACGTTCATTACCGAATAATGCTTGTCGCCATCGTAGGTAAACTCGCGGTATACCTCATCGGCAATAAGGAACAGGTCGTGTTTTTTTACCAGTTCGGCAAGCTGCTGTATCTCTTCCTGTGTGTAGAGGTATCCGGTTGGATTCCCCGGGTTGCAGATAAGTATCGCCTTAGTTTTCGGGGTGATCAGCTTTTCAAAGTCGGCGATAGGGGGAAGGGCAAAGCCTTCGTCTATAGTGGAAATGACAGGCACTACCGTTACGCCCGATGCCACTGAGAATCCGTTATAATTGGCATAGAAAGGCTCTGGGATGATGATCTCATCACCCGCGTCCATAGTACTGCCCAGGGCAAACATAAGCGCCTCAGAGCCGCCTGTAGTGATGATAATGTTTTCGGGGTTTACGTTTACGCCATGCGCCTGGTAGGAAGCCGCCAGCTTGTTCCGGTAGCTTTCAAAGCCTGCCGAGTGGCTGTATTCCAATATTTGGATGGTATTGTTCTTTATGGCCTGTAGCGCTACCTCCGGGGTTTTGATGTCGGGCTGGCCTATATTCAGGTGGTATACCTTGTGTCCCTTTTTCTTAGCCATTTCGGCATACGGTACAAGTTTTCTAATGGGAGATTCAGGCATCTGCCTGCCTTTATTCGATACGTTAGGCATGCGTGTAGTTTTTAAGTTTGCAACGCAAATTTGCGACTTTTTTTAGAGAGGTAATAATTTTTAGATACGAATTAGATGAATTATCACAAATTATTCGCCCGACCTTACCGTACAGGCCGTAGAGGATACATGCAGAATTTTGAATTGCGTGTTAAGAGTGATTTTAGCTCTATTATGAAAATGGGCACTTAAGACAAAAAAAAGCCCCGCAAAAGCAGGGCTCATATATAAAACATTGGATGCAATTACTGGTTTACGATCGTCTTTTTCTTTTGCAGTACATTGGTATTCTCCGGTGAGGTTACCTCACCTTTGATCTTGAGGGCAACGGTGCCTCCGGGATAATTCACCGCATTCGACTGAACGGTAATGGTCTTGCGGATAGGGCCGGGGTTCATATTGTATTTCACTTCAATCTTTCCGGTTTTGCCCGGTCCTATCGGCTCCTTTGGCCAGCTGGGCACGGTACACCCGCATGTCGATTTGGCATCGGTAATAATGAGTGGCTTATCGCCGGTATTGGTAAATTCAAATACCCTCACCCCGTTATCTTCGTCCTTGCTGGTGGTTCCATAATCTATTGTGTCACCATTCTTCAGTTCCAGCTTAGCACCCGACTGCGCGTTGGCAGCGGCCGTGATAACAAACATTGCGATTAGACCTAAAATTCTTTTCATCTTTGGTAATAATTTGTTTTTAGTAAAAATAGTCAGTTTAAATTAATGTACAAATATTGAAAGCTTCTTTTTTCAAAATTGTACTTATATGGTTACTTTTGCATGTAATTACAAAAAACAAGCCAAATTTTTTCATTTGGCGTAAAGCCTAATATTAAGAACATGACAATCCCATCGCAATTTGACGCCAAAGCCGCAGAAGGTAAATGGTATGACTACTGGATGAAGCACAACTATTTCCACTCGGAGCCTGACCAAAGGACACCGTATACCATAGTTATCCCTCCTCCAAATGTCACCGGCGTGCTGCACATGGGCCACATGCTCAACAATACCATACAGGATGTCCTCATCCGCCGTGCCCGCCTTAAAGGGTTCAACGCCTGCTGGGTGCCGGGTACGGACCACGCCTCCATTGCTACCGAAGCCAAAGTAGTGGCCAAACTAAAAGCTGAAGGAATCAACAAAGCCGACCTGTCACGCGAAGAATTTCTGAAGCATGCCTGGGAATGGACCGATAAATATGGCGGCGTAATCCTGGACCAATTAAAAAAGCTAGGTGCATCGTGCGACTGGGAACGCACCAAATTTACGATGGACGACGATATGTCGGCTTCGGTTATCAGGTCGTTCGTAGACTTGTATAACAAAGGGCTGATATACCGTGGCTACCGCATGGTAAACTGGGATCCGGAAGCTAAAACCACGCTTTCTGATGAGGAAGTGAACTACGAAGAAAGGCAGGGTAAACTGTACCACCTTAAATATAAAATTGAAGGTAGCGAAGACTATGTAACCGTTGCCACCACGCGCCCGGAAACGATATTGGGCGATACTGCCATCTGCATCAACCCGAATGATGAGCGCTATACCCACCTGAGAGGCAAAAAAGTCATTGTGCCAATTGCCAACCGCGTGATCCCAGTCATTTTTGATGAGTATGTGGATATGGAGTTTGGTACCGGATGCCTGAAGGTAACGCCTGCACACGATGTGAACGACAAGGAGCTTGGCGACAGGCACAACCTTGAGATCATCGATATCTTTAATGACGATGCTACACTGAACAGTTTTGGCCTGCACTATGCCGGTAAAGACCGCTTTGTGGTACGTGATGAGATCGCTGCCGAACTTGAAACCATCAGCAGCCTTGAAAAGACTGAAGTACACGTTAATAAAGTGGGTACTTCCGAAAGGACTAAAGCCGTAATCGAGCCGAGGCTGAGCGACCAGTGGTTCCTGAAAATGGAAGACCTGGTAAAGCCTGCCATCAAAGCGGTGCTTGAAAGCGACGAGATAAAACTGTATCCGAAACGTTTCGACAATACTTACCGCCACTGGCTCGAGAACATCCGTGACTGGAACATTTCGCGCCAATTGTGGTGGGGACAGCAAATCCCTGCGTACTTCTACGGAGATGGCAAGGAGGATTTTGTCGTTGCCGAGACCCCGGCAGATGCTTTGGCTTTAGCTAAAATTAAAACCGGAAATGAAAACCTTACGGCTACTGACCTAAAACAGGACCCGGATGCGCTGGACACCTGGTTCTCCTCATGGCTGTGGCCAATGGCGGTTTTTGGAGGCATTATGGATCCCGAAAATAAAGACTATAAATACTATTACCCGACTAACGACCTGGTTACGGGGCCGGACATATTGTTCTTCTGGGTGGCAAGGATGATCATCGCCGGATACGAATATGCAGGTGAAAAACCATTCACTAACGTATACCTTACCGGGCTTGTACGCGATAAGCAGCGCAGGAAGATGTCGAAGTCACTGGGCAACTCGCCGGATCCACTGGACCTGATCGAGAAGTTTGGTGCCGATGGCGTGCGCACAGGATTGCTCTTGAGCGCATCTGCCGGTAACGACATCATGTTTGACGAGGAGTTGTGCAACCAGGGCAAGGCATTTGCCAATAAAATATGGAACGCTTTCCGCCTGATCCAGGGGTGGGAGGTAAGCGATACCGACCAGCCTGACCATGCCGGTATGGCGATAAACTGGTATGAGGCCAAGCTGAACAAGACGCTTTCCGAGATTGAGGATCATTTTGAGAAGTACCGCATCAGCGACGCACTTATGGCGATATACAAACTGGTATGGGACGATTTCTGTTCGTGGTTCCTCGAGATGATCAAGCCGGGCTACCAACAGCCAATTGACAGGGCAACCTATGATAAGGCCATCGAAATGCTGGAGGCCAACCTGAAGCTGCTACACCCGTTCATGCCATTCCTTACCGAGGAAATTTGGCAATACATTGCCGACAGAAAGCCTGAAGAAGCGCTTATAGTTGCCAAATGGCCGATACTGAAGCAGGCGGATGATAGGATGATTGTGGGATTTGATGCTGCATCTGAGGTTATTTCGGGCATCCGCACCATCAGGAAAGAAAAGAATATTCCCTTCAGGGACGCTATAGAAGTTAAAGTTTTGAACAACGAAGCATGGTCCACTGAATTTGACAGCATCATTAAAAAACTGGGCAATGTATCGGACCTTGAATATATTTCTGAAAAGATAAACGGCGCACTGACCTTCAGGGCGGGCTCCAACGAATACTTCATCCCTGTAACCGGTGTAGTGAACGTTGAGGAAGAGATCACCAAGCTTACCGAAGAACTGGTGTATAACCAAGGCTTCCTCCGGTCGGTACAGGCTAAGTTATCGAATGAGAAATTTGTAGGGAGCGCTCCTGAAAAGGTAGTTGCAATAGAGCGGCAGAAAGAAGCTGATGCATTGGCGAAGATAGCAACGATAGAGCAGAGTTTGGCTGGTTTGAAGTAGCAGGGACATCGGGTGAGTCCTTCCGCTGCCACAAGCGGAAGGACGATTGTGTTCGCATATATTCCAGGATGTGTCAGGCTTAGTTACAAATTACAGTACTATAGATATGTGTTCCCCGATCTTTAAACGCTCGGATTTCATAACCTGTTGTTGGCACCGTATATATTAACCTAAAATACTATATTTGTACTGCTATCGCCACACACATGCTGCACACATTACACATTAAGAATTTTGCGCTCATAGAGCACCTTCATATCGATTTTTCGGACAGCCTGTCGACCATAACCGGAGAGACAGGTGCGGGAAAATCCATTCTTTTGGGAGCGTTGGGATTGGTATTGGGCAACCGTGCCGACCTGACTTCCCTGAAAGACAAGCAACAAAAATGCGTTGTGGAGGCCCACTTTAAGATAGGTGATTATGATCTTCAGGAATTTTTTTTAGAAAATGACATGGATTACGAGGAGATAACTATCATAAGACGTGAAATCCTGCCCTCCGGCAAATCGCGCGCTTTTGTAAACGACAGCCCCATTAACCTGCAGGAATTGCAGAAGTTGGGCGAATTTCTTATCGACATCCATTCGCAGCAGCAAACCCGCGAACTCAGCGATGAATCCTACCAGATGCAGATACTCGATGCTGTAGCCGGTAATAGTGCGGCGCTTGCGACATACAAAAGCCGTCTGTCAGCCTATAAAGGGGTACAGTCACAATTGAAGAAATTACAGGAGCAGAAAGCAGCCCTGTCCAAAGAAGAGGATTACAATGCATTCCTCTTGCAGGAATTGCTGTCGGCCAACCTGAAAGCAGGCGAGCAACAGGAACTCGAAAGCAGCCTGGAAAAATTGGGCAATGTAGAATTCATAAAGGAATCGCTGGCAAGGGCTTTGGCTTTAGCCAATGAAGAACAGGTGGGCGCCATACAGAACGTAAAAGAAATAAAGGCATCGCTGCAAAAAATAAGCGGTATCGCGCCTGAATACAATGAGTTTTACGAACGTATCTCCAGCCTTCTTATTGAACTGGATGACATAACGGGAGAGCTTTCGCAGAATTATGAAAACCTCGCTAACGACCCCGAAGAGCTGGAGCGGGTAGGCCAAAAATTACAGCTTATCCATTCACTACAGAAAAAACACAACGCCGCAACCGTGGAAGAGTTGCTGCAAATACAGGAAGCGCTGGACAGCAAGGCGCTGTTGGCCGGCGATATCGATGCGGCTATTGATAAGCTTATTGCTGAGAGCTATAAACATAAGGCACAGGCCGATGATACTGCAGCATTGCTTCACGAACAAAGGCAGCGTGCCATACCGGTTTTGACAGATAAAATCAGTTCTATATTGGCGCAACTGGGCATGCCCAATGCCCGCTTCCGGTTTAGCGTCACAGCCTCGGATAGCTATTATACGAATGGCAAGGATGTGATGAGCCTGCAATTTTCGGCAAATAAAGGCACCGATTTTGGCCTGCTGAAAAAGGTTGCCTCGGGAGGGGAGATGTCGCGGATCATGCTGGCGGTAAAAGCCGTGCTGGCCGAATACTCCAAACTGCCGACGATTATTTTTGACGAGATCGATACCGGCGTTTCCGGCGAAATTGCTAATAAAATGGGCGACATCATGAAAGTGATGAGTCGCAAAATGCAGGTATTCGCGATCACGCACCTTCCGCAGATAGCTTCAAAAGGTGATCAGCATTACAAGGTATTCAAGACCACGCAGGGCGAGACGACGGTATCAGAACTGAAGCTGCTGACCAAAGACGAACGTGTACGTGAAATTGCCGAAATGCTGTCGGGCAAGGACATATCCGATTCAGCTCTCAACCATGCCCGCGCATTGCTAAACTAAAAAATCAGTTTATATTTGCTATACTAATTCAACAAACTATATTTCAGGAAATATGATTATCGAACCAAGAATGAGGGGATTCATTTGCCTGACAGCCCACCCGGATGGCGCTGCGCAAAATGTAAAACAACAGATAGGATACATCAAATCGAAAGGGCCTATCGATGGTGCTAAAAAGGTTTTGGTGATAGGGGCTTCAACAGGCTTCGGGCTTTCATCCAGGATAGCAAGCGCTTTTGGGAGTGATGCCGCAACCATAGGCGTGTTTTTCGAAAAGCCGCCGGTAGAGGGCAAAACGGCTTCACCGGGATGGTACAACTCGGCGGCCTTTGAACAGGAAGCGCACAAAGCAGGCCTGTATGCCAAAAGCATCAACGGCGACGCTTTTTCCAAGGAAGTAAAGCAGCAGGCGATCGACATGATAAAGGCCGACCTGGGCCAGGTAGACCTTATTATATACAGCCTTGCCTCGCCGGTGCGCCAACATCCGGAAACAGGCGTACTGCACCGTTCGGTATTAAAGCCAATAGGTGGGGTGTTCAGCAATAAAACAGTGGATTTCCATACCGGAAAAGTATCGGAAGTTACCATCCAGCCTGCCGAGGGCGATGATATTGACAACACCGTTACCGTAATGGGCGGGGAAGACTGGGCCATGTGGATGGACGCCCTTAAGAACGAAAACCTTTTGGCGGAAGGCGCGGTAACTGTAGCCTATTCGTACATAGGGCCTGCGCTTACTGAAGCGGTGTACAGGAAAGGTACCATCGGCCGTGCGAAAGACCACTTGGAGGCAACGGCATTTGAAATAACAGATAACCTGAAGGAAGTAGGGGGCAAAGCGTATGTATCGGTAAATAAAGCGCTGGTAACACAAGCGAGTTCGGCGATACCGGTTATACCTTTATATATATCGCTGCTCTATAAAATAATGAAGGAAGAGGGTGTGCATGAAGGTACGGTTGAGCAAATGCAGCGCCTTTTCAGCGAAAGGCTGTATGCTGGCGGTGATGTTCCTTTGGACGAAAAAGGCAGGATACGCATAGACGACTGGGAAATGCGCGACGACATACAGGAAAAGGTGGCGGCACTTTGGGAAAAGGCCACTACAGAGAATCTTGCTGAAATTGGCGATCTGGAAGGTTACAGGAAAGATTTCTATAACCTGTTTGGGTTTGATTACTCCGGAGTAGATTACAAAGCAGATGCCAATGAGATGGTAAATGTGGAGAGCATTAAATAATAATTAAGCAATATGTGATAAAAAATGCCCTTAAGGGCATTTTTTATGCGTTTATGTTAATAACTTCTATCGTTATGACCGAAAACCTGCGTAATTATTTAACATATAACTGTTAAGTTAATATCTATATATACTATTTTAAATATGATTTAACACATTTTTTATAGTCAAATATAACAATATTTTGTTTTATGCTAATAATGTAACAATATTACAGTTTTGCCTCAATAGTTTCATTTAAAATTTATAGTTTTATTAACTTTTAATAAATTAATAAACTATGAAGAAATTTACTTTTCTGCTCTTGTTCCTGTTGACATTATCAGCAGGTTATGGGCAACTGGTTGCGAATTACACTTTTTCGCAATCAACGGGTAATGCTTACACAGAAATTACAGGAGGTACAGTTGTGACCAGCTGTACTAACTGTGCAACTGCGTATGACAGCAACCAGTATGTCATTACATTACCCTCTTCGTTTTCGTACAACTTTGCAGCTGTTTCATCAGTTGCGATGCGTGTTGACGGATCATTGGTGTTAGGCGTTACTACAGTGCCTACTAACAGCGTTTCGCCAATCAGTTCTACAATTACGGCTCCGGGCGTAATTTCTGCACTTGGGATGGACCTTCGCGACTCCCAGATGACAGGAATGCTTTATGAACTGCGTTGGCAGGAAGTTGGAGACGAGTTTGTTTTCCAATGGAAGAATGCAGCACGATGGGGACAGGGCGCTGCTGAGAGGTTAAACTTCCAGATCAGGATTCACAAAACCACCGGGGCAATCAATATTGCTTATGGTGATATGGTGACAATTGCCAACTCTACTACCTACCAGCCACAGGTTGGATTGAGGGGTGCTGCGGCAACAGATTACAATGCGCGTAACCTTACAACTACAGTTCCTACAGCTACACCAAGCTGGGAAAATACTGCGCTTGCAACATCAAATGGTGCAACAGTACGCTTTACTTCGGGCGCTCCGGCGGCATTCCCTACTTCAGGATTAACCTTTACTTATACACCACCGGCTCCATGTACTGGCGCTCCGGTTGCAGGTACGGTTTCTACAGTGATGAACAGGTTTGTTTGTAATGGTATTGCACCGGGCGTTATAACCGTTACCGGAGCAAACGCATCTGTACCCGGTATATCCTACCAATGGCAGGAATCAATTGACGGCGGTACTACCTGGGCAAACGCCACAGCAGGTACGGGTGCCACTACTACAAGCTATACACCGCCAGTTTTTGCCGGTACTGCTATACAGTACAGGCTTAAAGTTTCTTGTGCAGGCGGCAGTGACTCGTTTACCGATGTTACCACGGTAAGCCCACAGGCAGCGCCTGCAACTTCTGCCACTGCTTTGGCAGCTACAGCTTTACCTACTACAGGGGTTATTACGTGGACAAATGGAAATGGCGGAAGAAGGTTTGTACTACTAAGTACAACACCTATCGTTGATCCTGTATATGGTCTTGCAACCCCAACATTTACCGCTGCTGCTGCTTTTGCAAATGCTGGCCAGCAAATGGTATACGAAGGAACAGGAAGTTCTGTAACCGTTACGGGCCTTGCCTGTAACACTACCTATTATATAAAGGTATACGAATACAACCGATGCGGTTCTGCGTCGCCTTATGATGTATACGTAAATACAGCGGGTGCTACAGCAATTACATTTACTACCGGTGTTACTACTGCTCCCGGATTGCCTGTAACGAATAATTTCACAGGATATACAGGCACTAACCTGCATACGGCAATGCCGGGCTGGTACGAGGCCTCTATTACTACTGCAGGAGGTACTGCTCCTTCAAGCGCCAACCCTGTAGGGATATTATCTACTTCGGCAGCAGGCTGGACAAGCGCTACCGCTTTGGGTACTACTACTGCCAGGGTGAACCTTTTTACCAATACCGTAAATGCATGGCTTATCAGCCCGAAAATGGCTATAACGGCCAATTCAAGGCTAAAGTTCAAGGCTGCTATTACGGATTATTCATCGGCTGCTGCAGGAACTGCTAACGCTGATGCAGCACGTATGCAGGGTACGGATGATAAAGTACTTGTATTGGTTTCAACAGACGGATGTGGTGCAACATGGACACCGGTATATACATTCAACGCGGCTAACACTACAACACTGACTAACCAGCTTACTGACTTTACAGTTGCGTTGAACGACTATGTAGGACAGACGATTCAGGTTGCTTTCCAGGCAATTGACGGCCCTCTTGATGAGTTGCCGGACTATGAGTTCCATGTGGGCAACATTCTTATTGAGCAAGTACCTGCATGTGATATCCCTGTAGTTTTGGCGGCTTCGGCTGTTACAAAGAACAGTGCAACCATAGCATGGAACCTGCCATCAGGTACTCCAACAGGTTATCAATATGTGGTGTCTGCCTCAAATACTGCCCCAACAGGAGCGGGTACGCCAACAACTGCATTGACAGCTAACGTTTCAGGACTCCCTGCTTCAACTATGCACTATGTATTTGTGAGGACGGTTTGTGGATCTGACTTCAGCGACTGGAGTCTTGCATCAAGCTTTACAACACTATGCGAATACCCTGATATTTTGACAAGCAATGCTACTGCACTTTGCGGACAGGGAACATCTACACTAACGGCTACGTCTTCAGGAGGTACTATCAGTTGGTATGCTGCCCAAACAGGTGGAATACCATTGTCTTCAGGTTCACAGTTTGTAACTCCGTTACTGGATGCTACAACCTCATACTGGGTTGGCGCAACTGCATCAGGAGGAAGCGGTACAGCAGGTAAAACTGCTCCACCGGCTACTGCTACAGGATCACCGTTTACTAACTGGGGTATTGTTTTCAATGCTACAGAAGAGGTAACACTTACAGGAGTTACGGTATTTACTACAACTGCCGGTACTCTTGATATTAAGATCATGAACGCTGCAATGACTACCGAGTTATATTCTACAGGAAACATTTCTATTCCTGCAGGCGGTACAACTACACCGTTTGTCGTTCCACTTAATTATACCGTTGCTCCGGGCACGGGATACAGAATGGTTATTAAAGCGTACTCGGGGGTCAACCTTATAAGGGATAGCGATGCTTTAGCATTCCCGTATAATGGTACAGATGGCGCAATAAATGTGACATCATCAGAGTGGGGTGGTACTACTACAGGTACATACTACTACTTCTATAACCTGCAATATGCATCAGGATGTTCTTCTCCAAGGACGCAGGTAACGGTAAACATAACCGATGCTCCTGCAATTGTTGCAACAACTACTGATAATGAAATTTGTGCAGGCGAAAGTACAGGCCTTGCTGTAACCAGCGCTAATGCAGGATATGCTTATGTATGGATGCCGGGCAACCTTACAGGCGCTATACAAACAGTAACTCCTTCGGCTACTACAACGTATACTGTTACTGCTACAGATACAGTGAGCGGATGTGTGGAAACAGCAACTGTTACAGTTACTGTAAATGCGCTTCCTGTTGTTCCTGCAATGAATGACGTTACGGTATGTGAAGGCGGTATTCAGGCGCTTACTTATACAGGCCCTGCGGGTACGGTAACTTCGGGCACAGGTACAGGAACTACATCACTTTCTGTTACAACTGCGGCTCTTGGGCCAAACCCATTGCAAAACTTCTACGGTGGCGCTAAGCAGCAATGGATTTACACAGCTTCCGAGCTTACTGCTTTAGGAATGGCTGCGGGTTCGAATATCAACTCAATCGGGCTTAACCTTGCAACATCAGGTACTGAAGTGCTTAATGGCATGGTTATAAAAATGAAGAATACTACAGCTTCATCATTTGCAAGCACTACTGCGTGGGTTGCCGACCTTGTAACTGTAAAGACTTCGTTCAACCATACGCCATCGACAGGTATTAATACATTTGCGCTTACCACACCATTCGTATGGGACGGTACAAGCAACCTTGTAATCCAGATGAGCTATAGTAATAATGATTCACCAGCAGCGGCTGAAGCTACAAACACTGCTAAATATAGCGCAACTTCATTTGTAAGTACTATTTACTATAGGGTTGACAGTGTAACACCTGCAACTATCGAAAACTATACAGGTACGGCAAGCTATACCTATAGCCAAAGGAACGATGTTACCTTCAGCTTCGGCACACCTACACAAACAGTATGGACACCGGTAACCAATCTTTATACTGATGCTGCTGCTACAGTTCCATATACAGGGACAACTGCCGGTACGGTATATACTAAGCCGGTTGCCAACGTAACCTATACTGCAACAGCTTCAAATGCTGCCGGATGTTCGGTTTCTGACCAGGTTGCAGTTACGGTAAGCATTATTGCTGCTCCAACTGTTGCCGAGCCTGCACAGACTTTCTGCGGAGGCGCTACAGTTGCCAATCTACAGGCAACGGGTACGGGTCTTAAATGGTATGCTGCTTCAACAGGTGGTACTGCGCTTGCAGCTACTACTGTTTTGGCTGATGCTACTACTTATTATGCTTCCCAAACCGTTAACGGATGCGAAAGCGTTGCAAGGACTGCGGTTGCAGTTACTGTAAACACTGTTGCTGCTCCAACAGTAGCAGAGGCAACACCAACATTCTGTAATTCAGCTACTGTTGCCGGCCTTCAGGCTACAGGCACAGCGATCAAGTGGTATGACGAAGCAACCGGTGGTACAGCCCTGGAAGCTACAACTGCACTTACAAATGGAGGTACTTATTATGCATCGCAAACAGTGGCTGGCTGTGAAAGTGCCGTGAGGACACTGGTAACAGTTACTATAAATGCTCCTGCTGCACCAACAGCTACAGCCACGCAAACGGTTTGTAACTCAGGTACTGTGGCTGACTTAACAGCTACAGGCACTGCGGGCGCTACCATTGCATGGTATTCGGCAGCTACAGGCGGTACTGCATTGGCAGCAACAACTGCACTAACAAATGGTGGTGTATATTATGCATCGCAAACTGTAACAGGATGCGAGAGCGCAACCAGGACAATGGTTACTGTAACCATCAATGCCCCTGCTGCACCAACAGTTACAGTTACTCAGACAGTTTGTAACTCCGGTACTGTTGCTGACTTAACAGCGACAGGTAATGCGGGCGCTACGATAGTATGGTATTCAGCTGCTACAGGCGGAACTGCATTAGCAACAACAACTGCACTTACAAACGGAGGTGTATACTACGCTTCGCAGACCGTAACAGGATGTGAGAGCGCAACTAGAGCCATGGTAACTGTTACCGTAAACGCTCCTGCTGCACCAACAGCTACAGCTACTCAAACGGTTTGTAACTTAGGTACTGTGGCTGACTTAACTGCTACAGGAACTGCGGGCGCTACCATCACATGGTATTCGGCTGCAACAGGCGGAACTGCATTAGCAGCAACAACTGCACTTACAAACGGAGGTGTATACTACGCTTCTCAAACCGTAACAGGATGCGAAAGTATGGACAGAGCAATGGTAACTATTACCGTTAATGCTCCTGCTGCACCAACAGCTACGGCTGCACAGGTATTCTGCGACGCTGCAACTGTATCGGGACTTTCTGCTACAGGAAATGCGGGCGCTACTATAACATGGTATTCGGCTGAAACAGGCGGAACTGCATTGGCATCTACAACTGCACTTACCAATGGTGGTGTGTATTACGCATCGCAAACCGTAACAGGATGCGAAAGTGAAACAAGGGCTATGGTTACTGTAACCATTGCTACCGTTGCTGCACCGGTTGTTACAGTGTTACAGCCTACATGTGCTGTTGCTACAGGTTCTGTTACCGTAACTGCTCCGGTTGGGGCTGAATACACTTATAGTGTTGACGGTACAACGTTCCAGGCATCGGCTACATTCAACGGCCTTGTTGCGGGTACTTATACTGTAACGGCTAAAAACACAGCCGATTGTACAGCAACCTCATCGGTAACTATTAATGCTGCACCTGAGGTACCTGCTGCACCAACGGCTACGCTTACGCAGCCTACATGTACTGTAGCTACAGGGACTATCGAAGTTACTGCACCAATAGCAGACGCTAACACCTACAGTATAGACGGTACTACTTTTGGCCCTTCTTCAATTTTTGAAAATGTTGCTCCGGGTACGTATACTGTAACAGTTAAAAACTCAGCAGGATGTACATCAACAGCATCGGTAACTATCAATGCCGCACCAGTAGGCCCTAATGCTCCGGGTGGGGCAACGACACAGGTAATAACAGCCAGTGTGGCTGCAGATGCAACAATAGAAGATATTGTTGTGGAAGTAGAAGCAGGAAGTACTGTTACATGGTATGCTACTGCTGAAGATGCCGAAGACGGAACTGATGCTCTGGACGCAGGTACGCAATTGGTAACAGGTACTACATACTACGGAACCCAAACGGTAGGAGAGTGCGAAAGCGCATACATTGCTGTAACGGTAGAAGTAGTACTTGGCAAGGAAGACTTTGGACGCAACGCATTCAGTGCGTACCCGAACCCTGTGAAGGATGTATTGAACATTTCGTACACTGCAGAGATCACTTCGGTTACGGTGTTCAACCTTCTTGGCCAACAGGTGATTTCAAAACAGCCTAATGCTACGGAAGTGAAACTTGACCTTTCGGCGCTTGCAGATGCTACTTACATAGTAAATGTAACCGCAGGAAATACTGTGAAGACAATTAAAGTTGTAAAGAAACAGTAGTCCGGTAAATAGGGCACAAGCCCGGTAATTAAGCCACCCGCGAGGGTGGCTTTTTTTATTTATAATACTATTAAATCGTAATAAAATTTATTGCTGTATTTGCTGTATAAGGAAGGATAATCTTATAATTAATTATTATTTAGATTGGTTTTAAAATATTCTTTTAGCTTCTTCATTGCATAATTCGTATTTAAGTTGCTTAAATAAATGGAATATCAATAAAATATTTAAACATTATCCGTTAGTGCTAGTTATTATTCAAAAGTTGAATAATAAGGTTAGCATATTGCTATGATTTAAGATAATTAGTTAATTTTATTAACAATAATTTATAAATTTTATTAAATGAAAAACACTACTAATTTTAAAACCTCAAATTCAGGGAAAAATTTGAGGTTTTGGCATTTCTGCCTGTTACTATTTGCGGCATTGACGGTCACGGGCGGGTACGCCCAGGGCACGATCAATATCGGATCCGGTACCACAAACGGATCGTTTTACCTGCCTGTGAGGGCATATTATGGTTATTCGTACTCCCAACAGATCGTTACGGCTGCAGAATATAGCGGCGGTGGTGGTGTAGCGGGTAATATAACCAAAATCAGGTACTACGTTTCTACTGCGGAACTCCCGCTTAACACCTGGAATAACTGGACCATTTATATGGGCCATACTGCCAAAACAGCTTTTAGTTCCAATACCGACTGGGAGCCGACATCGAATCTTACACAGGTATTTTCGGGTACCGTAACACAGGTGTCAAACAGCTGGATGGAAATTACCCTTACAACTCCGTTTGCTTATAATGGGACAAGCAACCTCGTAATTGGTGTTGACGAAAATGCGGCATTATACACGAGTGGGTTTAATGACACGTACTTCGGATCGTATACATCGGGTGCTAACACAGGCATCTATTTTTATGATGATACTATAAATCCAAACCCGGCCACTCCTCCTGCTGCATACGGAAGGACATCCACACTTCCAAGGTTACAGATAGTAGGTGCAGTGGCTTCATGCCTTCCGCCCACTGCGGTAACGATAGGCGGTATTTCTGCTACTGGCGCTACTGCCAGCTGGACTGCTCCGGCAAGTGCACCTTCCGGAGGTTATGATTATTATATTTCTACTACAAATACTGCACCTACAACGGCTACTACAGCTAACGTTGCCGGTACAAGTGTGGCATTAGGCCCTCTTACGGCCAACACACCGTATTATGTATGGGTGAGAAGTAATTGCGGTGGGGCAAGCGCCAGCGTGTGGACTGCGGTTACTGCATTTACAACGGCTTGCGACCCTCAGAACATTCCTTATACACAGGACTTTGAATCAGTTACAACTCCCGCATTACCGGCTTGTACCTCGGTTCAGACGTTAAGCGGAAATACATGGGAAACTAACAGCCCTGCGGGTTATGGCTTTAACAACAAGGCTTTGAGGTATGCTTATAACACAGCCAATGCTGCCAATGCATGGTTTTATACCAAAGGGCTAAACCTTACTGCCGGTACTTCCTACAGGATTACCTACAAGTATGGTAGTGCAGGATTTAACGAAAGGCTCAAAGTAATGTATGGTACGTCTCCTTCAGCCGCATCGATGACACTGCCCATTGCCGACCATAATGGCTTTACCACGAGCCCGCTTAACAACACGGTAGACTTTACGCCTCCATCATCAGGAGTATACTACTTTGGTTTCAATGCCTATTCTGCTGCCAACCTGTTTTGGCTTTACCTTGATGATATCAACATCACGCTCACGCCAACGTGCCTTGCGCCAACAGCGGTAACAGCAGCTACAGTAACCACTACATCAGGAACTGTTTCATGGACGGCTCCATCAACTGCCCCTGCGAATGGTTACCAGTACTATGTAAGCACTACGAACACGGCTCCTACAGGTACGGCCACGCCTACAGGCAGCGTAGCGGCAGGAGTACTTACTTCGCCGCTTAACAGCCTTACTGCAAATACAACCTATTATGTATGGGTAAGGTCAAACTGTACCAGTTCCGACCAAAGCGCGTGGTCAGGGCCTGCAAGCTTCTTTACAGGATATTGTACCCCGGCGCCATCGAGCGTTGACGGAACGGGTATAACCAATGTTACCATAGGTACCGTAAACAATAATACTGGTGCTGAAACAGGAAATTATGGAAACTATTCGTCAATGAGCTTTGATGCGAACTTAGGTTCGACGGTAAACTTCAATATGAGTTACAATACATGCGCCTTCGGAACATGCTATGACTATGTAACGCACATTTGGATCGACTGGAATAATGACCTCGACTTTACAGATGCCGGCGAACTTGTGTACACTGGTACATCAACCGCTGTTGCGCCTGTTACCCTTGCAGGTTCATTCGTTGTCCCTGCAAATGCTTCATTGGCGGGTGCGCACAGGATGCGGATAGGCGCTATTGATACCGGTAATCCAACACCTTGTTATACGGGTACTTATGGTTCTTACGAAGATTATACCATCAATGCAGTTATGCCGGGCGCCCCGGTTATCGCATCATTCACCCCTGCTACTTATTGCGCGGCTACAGGTGCTATCACCATTACAGGTACCAATCTGGGCAATGCAACAGTATCAATCGGCGGTACAGCAATTACTCCGCTTACAACAAACACGGCTACACAAATTGTAGCTACGGTTCCGGCGGGTGTTTCGGGTACAGTTACCGTTACTACTATAGGTGGTACGGATACATCGGCGGCTTCATTTGCCGTAACAGCGCCAACCGCAATTACGCTAAGCGCTGCTTCGGGTACGATATGTGCGGGTCAGACTTCAGGTGTCGTAACCATCGCTACCGGAGCTTCGTCTTTCGACACTTTCACATGGTCGCCACTAGCAGGCGTTTCGGGAACTGCAGCTGCAGGGTACACTTTTAACCCGACCGCTACGACCACGTATACACTTACGGCATCAAATGCAGTATCAGGTTGCGTTACCACGACTACATATACTGTAAATGTGAGCGTGCTTCCTACCGCACTGGTATTGCCGGACAGTGTTGCACTTTGCGAAGGCGGTGCTGCAGCTGCCATCACGGCAACAGGGGCAACAACCCTGAACACACTGCTTACGCAAAACTTTAATGCCGCTACAAATAACTGGACAACCTCCAACACAGGTACAGGCGGTACGGTTGCTTCTGCGGCGTGGACACTTCGCGCTAACGGCTATTTGATTCCTGGTTACAGTGCTGTAAATAGTAATGATAATTCGCAGTTCTACCTATCGAACAGCGACTCGCAGGGCAGTGGCAGTACTACATCTACAGCGCTGCAGTCACCATCGTTCAGTACGATGGGATATGCTTCTGCTACAATAGGATTCTATCATTTTTACCAGCACTGGAATGCAGGATCGTCAGGCAAAGTGGAAGCATCTACAGATGGTACTACATGGACAACGTTACAAACATACAATGCAAATACCGGTGCTTATACCGCTTTTGCATCGGCCAGCATACCATTAACGGCTCCGTTCCTTAACCAGCCTGTGGTATATGTAAGGTTTAAATTTGATGCCGTATGGGGTTACTTCTGGGCAATCGACAATGTTACTGTAACAGGCCAGCAGGGCGCTGACATTACCTGGGCTCCGCAAACAGGCCTTTATACCAACGCTGATGCCACAACAGCCTACACCGGACAGCCATTGGCTACGGTATATGCCAGGCCAACAGCTACTACAGTGTACACGGCTACTGCAACAAACCCATCGGGATGTTCGGTTACAGATGCTGTTGAGGTTATCTTTACAAGTACACCTGCACCAACTGCTGCGGCTGCACAGTCACTATGCAGCGGCGCTACGGTTTCAGGACTTGTAGCTACGGGTACAACTATCAAGTGGTATGCTGCTGCAACAGGCGGTACTCAGCTTACGGGTACAGCTGCTCTGGCTAACGGTACTACCTACTATGCTTCGCAAACGGCTAATGGATGCGAGAGCGTACTAAGGACACCGGTAGCCGTAACTATCAATGTTACGCCTGCTCCGGCAGTAGCTAATGACATACAGACATTCTGCAATGCGGGTACGGTATCACAACTGGTGGCTACCGGTACAAACGTACAGTGGTATGCTGCCGCTACAGGCGGGACTGCACTTGCAGGTACTGCCGCGTTCCAGCCCGGAACTACGGTATACTATGCTTCACAAACGCTTAATGGCTGCGAAAGCCAGTTAAGGACTGCTGTAGCTGTTGTAGTGAATGTAACTGCTGCCCCAACGGCTGCTGCTACACAAACTTTCTGTAATTCAGGAACTGTGGCAGGCCTTATGGCTACAGGTTCAGGTATCAAGTGGTACAGCGAAGCAACCGGCGGAACTGCCCTTGCAGGTACTGAAGCCCTTACTGATGGCGGCGTATACTACGCGTCACAAACTGTTGGCGGATGCGAAGGTACAGCAAGGACTATGGTAACTGTTGACTTTACTACTCCTGCCGCGCCTGATGCTCCATCAGGACAAACATTCTGTAATATGGCTATGGTTTCTGATCTTGCTGCAACAGGCGATGTAATCTGGTATGCCGATGCTACAGGCGGTACTGCACTTGCAGGTACTGCGGCGCTTACCAACAGCGGTGTTTATTACGCATCACAGACGGTTGACGGTTGCGAGAGCGTTACGAGAACTATGGTGACTGTAACTCTTACAACACCTGCGGCTCCCGAAGCAAGTGCAACACAATCATTCTGTAATGCTGCTACTGTAGCCGAACTAATGGCAACAGGTACTGCTAACGCTGAGATTGCATGGTATGCTTCCGCAACCGGCGGAACTGCGCTTTCATCTTCAGCTGCGCTTACCAATGGCGGCGTATACTATGCTTCACAAACGGTAGAAGGCTGCGAAAGCGCTACCAGGGCTATGGTTACGGTAGTATTCAATGCTACTGCGGCTCCGGCTGTGGCTTCTTCCCTGCAGTCATTCTGTAACAGCGCTACTGTGGCCGACCTTGATGCTACAGGCGACGGTGTACAATGGTATGCTTCTTCAACAGGTGGTACTGCGCTCGCTTCTGATACCGCTATTACCAATGGGATGCTGTATTATGCTTCGCAGACTATTGACGGATGCGAAGGTATGCAAAGGGCGGTGGTAGCAGTTTCCATCACTACTGTAGACGACCTTACCGGCGAAGCACAACAATCTGTAAACGCAAGTGTTGCTGCCGATGCTACTATCGAAGACCTTATTGTAACGGCTAACCAGGGCTATGTTACATGGTATGCTTCTGAAGAAGATGCCATGAATGGCGAACCTGTGCTTCCTGCAGGGACACAGATCGTATCGGGCGAGACGTATTATGCGATGCAGAACGTTGGACAATGTTCAAGTGAATCGGCTTTTGCTGTTACCGTAGAAGTAACATTGGGTGGAGATCGCTTTGATGCTGCTGCATTCCAGTATTATCCAAACCCGGTGAAAGACGTTCTCAACGTTTCATACTCTTCTAATATTACCTCAGTGGCAGTATTCAATATGCTTGGCCAGCAGGTTATTTCCCTTTCACCTGCAGCTTCGCAAACTAAAGTTGATATGTCCGGCCTTGCCGACGGCGCTTATGTAATGAAAGTTACAGCAAACGGTACCGTGAAAACGATCAAGGTTGTGAAAAAACAATAATCACGCGGGTTTGTAAGAATCCATTTGATATAGGTTTTAAGCCGCTGCAGAGATGCAGCGGTTTTTTTTATGTAATGAACTCACTGTTAAAAAGTTGAGTTTATATCACATTTTTAAAATAAAATGTTAATTTTAACTAACCAATTAAAAAAAAGCTGATTATGAAAAGAAAATTATTTTTTACTGCATGTTTAATTTCGGTTAGTGCCGCTTGGGCACAAGTAACTGTTTCCCCGGCAAATACTACACATTGCGCCGGCGAAATACAGCAACTGACGGCTACCGGCGGAGGTGGGTCGGGTACATCAACATTATTTTCTGAGAATTTTGAGGGTGCAGCCCTCGGGAATTTTACTGCAACCGTACTAAGCGGTACCGTAACGGCCAACTCACAATGGACAAACAGGACCAGCCCCTACACACCGCCCACTACAGTATGGAATCCATCCATTAATTCCGGAAGTAAATTTGCACTGAGTAATTCCGATTACAGCGGGGCCAACGTAAATACGGCTTTGGAGTCGGGTGTGCTGAATACAACAGGCTACACGTCTCTATCGCTAACTTTCCGGCACTATTATTCTGATTACAGCGCCACCTCGGATTTTGCCTATGTGGAAGTGTCTGTTAATGGCGGTACAAGCTGGACTACCATCCAAACCTATTCTTCCACTCAGGGTTCGGCTACCGGCTTCGCTTCAGTGACCATTACCTTAAATGACTACCTCAACCAGCCAAACTTTAAATTCAGGCTCCGCTATGTAGCCACATGGAATGACGGGTGGGCTGTCGATGATGTGGTTTTGTCCGGAGCGTCAACCTCTGTGGCTTCGTATACATGGTCGCCCGTGGCAGGGCTTTATACCGATGCTGCGGCAACCATTCCGTACACGGGTTCGGTAACACCGTCTGTATATGCGAAACCCCTGGCAACAACTACCTACACAGCCTCCTACACAAGCGGCAGCGATACCTTTACAGGGTCGGCCGTAGTCACTGTCACTACTGTAGATGCCCCGCTTTTTGAAGATGACGCGCCTATACTTTGCGGGTCGGTCACATTAAATGAACTGGCGCCTGAAGGGATCACAGTAATTTGGTACGCGGCAGCAACGGGCGGCTCGCCATTGGCGGGTACAACGGTTGCTACCGACGGCACCTATTTCGCTGCACAGTCGTCTAACGGATGTGAAAGCCTTCAACGGACACAGGTGAATGTTTCCATAAACAACGTTGAAGCGCCTACCGGCGATGCGGTACAGTATTTTTGCAATGTGGGTACTGTAGGCGACCTCGTGGCCCAGGGTGCTGCCTATTGGTATGCTGCCGCAACGGGAGGGGAGCCTTTGGCAATGGATACACCGCTTGTAAACCTGGAAATGTATTATGCCTCACAGGTATCTGATGGCTGCGAGAGTACGCGTTTCCCGGTGCAGGCCATTATTTCGTATGCGGTTCTTGAAACGCCTGAAAGTGTGTCCGTATGCGATAGCTATACGCTCCCTGAGCTTGATTATGGTAATTATTATACCGATGCCGGAGGGAATGGCACTATGATGTCTGCCGGGGATGTGGTAAGCCAGTCGGGTGTAGTGTATATTTACGCTAGCGATTTTTCAAACCCCGACTGCACGGCAGAAACATGGTTCGATGTCAACATCATTATTGCCGGGCCGCTGTCGGGAGACCAGGAACAGACCATTGAAGCCGGTGTGGCATCGGAAGCCACGGTGGGCGATCTCGTCCTTTTTGGCGATAGCGGTGGCCTCATCACCTGGTACCTTACGTATGACGATGCTGCCGGCGGGGAAAATGCATTAGCTCCCGATACCCAGGCCATCGACGGGCACCAGTATTTTGCCACCATTACATTCAGCGGCTGTACCAGCGCGCCGTATGGCGTAACGGCAAATGTGGTATTGGGTAACGATGATTTTGCCCATAACGCCTTCCGTGTCCATCCGAACCCGGTAACCGACAAACTTATAATCTCAGGCCCTACAGGAATTACATCGGTTAAAATAACAAATATGCTTGGCCAGATGGTGCACAGTTCACAGCCCGGAATGGCAGAAGCAGTTGTTGATATGGCATCGCTCTCAGCCGGTACCTATCTGGTAACTGTAAATGCAGGGAACGCCCAAAAAACGGTAAAAGTAGTACGGCAATAATGTTGTGAAATTGATTTAGCATAAGGAACCACCATTAATTTGGTGGTTTTTTTATTTTTAAACGATTAACTTTGTTAAAAATTCTGACAGATGTTTTTTTCCCTTATAATACCGGTTTTCAACAGGCCCGACGAAATCGAGGAACTTTTGGAAAGCCTTACCCTTCAAACCTATACCGAAGATTATGAGATCGTGATCATAGAGGACGGCTCTTCGGTAACGTGCAGTGATGTAGTATTTAAGTATCGTGAAAAGCTTGACATATCGTACTACCTGAAAGAAAATTCGGGGCCGGGCGACTCCAGGAACTATGGCATGCGGAAGGCGAAGGGTGATTATTTCATCATCCTCGACTCCGATTGCATAATCCCGCCGGGTTACCTTTCCAGTGTTTCCCATAGCCTGAATGCGAGTTATGTAGACTGTTTCGGTGGTCCCGATGCGGCGCTTGATTCCTTCAGCAACGTGCAGAAAGCCATCAATTTCACCATGACATCCTTCCTTACCACAGGCGGGATCAGGGGGACATCTGAAAAAATAGAAAAATTCCAGCCGCGCAGCTTCAATATGGGGCTTTCCAAAAAGGCATTTGAGGCCTCGGCAGGTTTCGGCAACATACATCCCGGCGAGGACCCCGACCTTTCCATAAGGCTTTGGAAGCTTGGTTTCCGCACCAGTCTTTTTGCAGATTGTTTTGTATACCACAAGCGCAGGATCGACTGGGGAAAGTTTCATAAGCAGGTCAGCAAATTTGGAAAAGCAAGGCCCATACTGGACCTTTGGCATCCCGAATACAAAAAAATAACTTTCCTTTTCCCATCGCTCTTTATCATTGGGTTCGCTGCTTCCCTTATCTTAATGTTAATTAATATAAAAATTTTCCTATACTTTTATATCTTGTACTTTAGTATGCTGGTGGTGGTGTCGGCCATGGCAAACAGCAGCATTGTGATAGGGTTGCTGTCGCTGGTTGCAGTGGTGATACAGTTTTACGGGTACGGTACAGGTTACCTGAAATCGTTTATAAAGATCCATCTGCTCCGGCAAAAACCGCAGGAAGCGTTTCCGGAGTTATTTTTTAAAAAGTAATGAAAACAAAGATTATCGGGCTTACAGGGGGTATAGGCAGCGGCAAGACCACCATTGCGGGGCACTTTGCGTCGTGGGGCGTACCGGTGTACTATGCCGATGATGAGGCGAAAAAAATACTTTACCAACCTGATGCCGCACGTGAGGTTCAGGAAGCTTTCGGCGATGCTGCTTTTACAAACGGCGTTCCTGACAGGCAGAAAATCGCTTCAATCGTATTCAACAACCCTGCTAAGCTTTCCACTCTGAACGGTATTATCCATCCTAAGGTAAAGCATCATTTTGAACGCTGGGTTGCCCAACACTCCGATGTGCCGTTTGTGATTAAGGAAGCCGCGATATTGTTTGAAAGCGGGAGTTATAAGGACTGCGACGCTGTTGTTTTGGTAACTGCCCCGAAAGAAGAAAGGGTGCGAAGGGTGATGCTGCGTGACGGTGTAACCAGGGAGAAAGTACTGGAACGCATGGGGCACCAGTGGGATGAAGAAAGAAAGGCAGCGCTGAGCAATTACATCATAGAGAATGTGGACCCCGAAATGGCAAGGGTAAATGCACTATCGGTATTTAAAATTATAACAAACACTCCAATTTAACCCCGGCTGTTAATCTTTGGTTAATATTTTCGGGCTTTAAATGTTAAAATGTTAATTTTGGGCAGATGAATAAGACGAGATTTCGCTTACTGGTATTTTTTATGAGCCTGTCGCTGATAGGGATTATACTGGTACAGTTATATTGGGTCAATTCATCCCTCAAAAATAATGACGAGCAGTTCCGGTACCACATACAGGGCATACTCGACAAGGTGACCAACAAGCTTGAAGAGCAGGAAGCTGACGAGTTTTATAAGATATATGTAAAGGCAAAAGACAGCCTGAAGCGTAACCCGAACAGGTATGACTTACTCCCATATTATGAACGTGATGAAGGGTCGAGGAGCAAGCCCATAATTTATTCGGACAATGTTACGCGTGAGGATTACAATGACGTGTTCTTTGATAAAAACAGGATCGATAATTTTGTCAGGAGAAAATCTGCAGGCAAATTTACGCCGGCGAAAGAAGATAGTACCGACAACAGCAAGTCGGCTGTAGATGATAAAGAACGATGGTTTGATTTCCAATTGGCAGGGTTTTTGAAGGACTACAGGGAGTTTAACCCGCCTGAAAAATGGGTTTCCAAAGAAAAAGTTGAAAGGACGATTCGTACTGAGCTTGAGCAAAATGAGGTGCACACGCCATTTGAGTTTGCGATATACCGCAACCAGATGCCGACAAAGATCAAATCGGACAACCTGAAATACGATCCGGATCCGGGTTCCCTCCTTCATCATAACGTTTTTACGGATGGTGACGGGGCATCGGCTTATGTGCTTGTAATCAGTTTTCCGGAAAAGAGGGTATTCCTTTTTACGCAGTTGGTAGGCATCACGTCGCTGTCGATAATTTTTACGCTGATCATCATCATTGCGTACCTGAGCGCCATCAACCAGCTGATAAAGCAAAAGCATATATCCGAGATCAAGACGGACTTTATCAACAATATGACGCATGAGTTCAAGACACCAATTGCCACGATCAACCTGGCGCTGGATTCTATAAAGAACCCAAAAATATTCGATGATAAAGAAAAGGTGCAACGGTACCTCCAGATGATACGGGACGAAAACAAGCGGATGCACGCACAGGTGGAAAATGTGCTGCAAATATCGAAACTGGAAAAGAAAGAGCTTGAAATAGTAAAAGAGCAGGCGGATATACATGACGTGATAGAAACGGCGGTGGAGCATGTTAACCTGATTATTGAGGCAAGGCAGGGTACGCTGACAATGCAATTGGACGCGCAACGGACGACGACATTATTAAATGACGTGCATTTTACTAATGTTCTTGTTAATATTTTAGATAATGCCATCAAATATTCTCCGGATGAACCCGTTATAGATGTATCTACGGAGAATGTTAAGGATTTTATCCTGATAAAAATAAAAGACAACGGCCTGGGAATGTCCAAAGTGACACAAAAAAGGATCTTTGAGAAATTTTACAGGGAGCATACGGGCGACATCCACAACGTGAAAGGCCACGGACTGGGACTGGCGTATGTAAAAAGAATAGTTGAAGATCATAATTGCCACATTTACGTAGAAAGCGAAAAAGGAAAAGGCAGTACCTTTATAATAAAAATGCCACTAATAAATTAAACATATGGAAGAAGTAAACAAAAAGATCCTTTTGGTAGAAGACGATCCGAACTTCGGGGCGGTACTGAAAGACTATCTGTTAATTAATGATTTTGACGTTACACTGGCGAAGAACGGAATGGAAGGTTTCGAGAAGTTCAAGAAAGATAATTTCGACCTTTGCATACTTGACGTAATGATGCCTTATAAGGATGGATATACCCTGGCGCGCGAAATAAGGGAAAAAAACAAGGAAGTGCCTATCATTTTCCTTACGGCAAAATCCATGAAGGAAGATGTACTGAAAGGGTACAAAGTTGGAGCTGACGATTACCTGAACAAGCCGTTCGACTCTGAAGTGCTTTTGATGAAGATCAAGGCAATCATCCAGAGGAAGGCTTCGGAAACGAAAACGGACAACTCTAAGTTTGAATTCCAGATCGGCAGGTTCCACCTGAACTCCAAGCTGCGTTTCCTAACCTTTAATGAAGATGAGCCTATCAAGCTTTCGCCAAAAGAGAACGAATTGCTTAAAATGCTTGCACTGCATGAAAACGACCTTATGCCGAGGGAACTCGCCCTTACAAAAATATGGAGGGACGATAACTACTTTACTTCAAGGAGTATGGACGTGTACATCGCCAAACTGAGGAAGTACCTGAAACTGGATGAGGATGTAGAAATCCTGAATATTCACGGAGAGGGCTTCAGGCTGGTTATTAAGAATAAAGTAGCTGAAGAGAAATAGTTTAAAAAGCCCCATCCGGGGCTTTTTATTTGCATTAATTCCAAAGATTACCGCCAGTTCAGCTCAAGGGCAAAACAGGCTTTACCTTCTTTATTGATGGTAAAATAGTCGTGACCATCAGAAGCGCCTTTTAATATTTCGACCGTATCGCCCAGCATCAGTTCGCGCATGTAGTTCATGTCGAAGCTGGCCAGCCTGTTTTTTAATATCAGTTTCGGGTCAATGGCGTCCAGGCACCACTCAAGGTACTTGACGTTGTTGGCATGAAAAACAATATCAAGGTCGGACAGCACCACTTTTCTTTCGGAATGCAGTTCGCCTTCCCTTGAAATATCAATCTTTTTAAAAGATTCCGCAGAAGCACGCCTTTCCGGGTATTTCTCAAAATGCTCATGGGGCAGGGCCAGGGCTTCGGGTCTGCGTAATTCTGTATTGAAAACCGCCCAAAATGTTTCGGAACCGGCAATCTTCTTATCGCCCACATACATTTCCAATGCACGTATGGACCGTGATCCCTGAAGGTCGTAGATCCACGTTTTTACGGTGACAATATCGCGCCATTTTGGTAATTCTTTAATCTCTACCCGCATACGGCTCAGTACCCACGCCTGGTCATGCTGCTGCATGTCGGTAAAGCTGAGCCCGCCCAGTTCGGCGTGGTAGCCCGCGGTAAGCTGCAGCAGGTTGCAAAGCTCGGTGTGCTTCAGCAGGCCGTTTGGTGTGCATTGCAGGAAATTGATCTCCCATTCGTGGGAATATACAGACTCAAATTTGTCGGATATGGGCATTATCGTATGCTTTCAATATGGTTAATAATGTCTTTGGCAGGAGTAGTAAAGTCGAACCATTTTGCACCCTCATTGCGCTGGAACCACGTCATCTGCCTTTTCGCGAAGCGGCGTGTGTTCTTTTTTATCTCTTCGAGCGCTTCTTCTAACGTAACGTCACCGTCAAAATGGTTAAACAGTTCGCGGTAGCCAACCGTTTGCAGTGCATTCAGCTTTCTGTGGGGATATAGAGCCCGTGCTTCCTCGATTAACCCGTTGGCGGCCATTATATCCACACGCTCGTTGATACGCTGGTAGATGGTCGACCTTTCCGCTTCAAGTCCTATAATAATGGGAGTGAAGGGTCGGCTGTTCTTTTTAATATTCAGGAAAGAGGAGTAGGGCTTCCCGGAACCAATGCTCACTTCCAGCGCACGCATCAGGCGTTGTGGGTTTTCCAGGGCCACTTTTTCGTAATGCACGGGGTCAAGTTTTTTCAGTTCTTCCTGAAGCCAGGCTATTCCATGTTGTTCATAATTTTCAATTAGTCCCTCACGCACCACCGGGTCAATATCCGGGAAATCGTCAAAACCCTTTAACAGGGAATCAATGTACAAGCCCGAACCGCCCACCAACACGGCAAAGTCGTTGGTTGTAAACAATTCGTCCAGCTTTTCAAGGGCATCGCGTTCAAAGTCGCCCACGGTATACTCGTCAAATATGCTGATATTTTGTATGAAGTGGTGTGGCGCGTTTTCAAGTTCTTCGGCAGAAGGGACAGCAGTCCCTATACGCATCTCTTTAAAAAACTGCCTGCTGTCGGCTGAGATGATTTCGCAGTTGAAGTGCTGCGCAATTTTTATGGATAAGGCTGTTTTCCCGATGGCTGTGGGGCCAATGATGGTAATCAGATATTTCGGCGTAGTTTCCATTAGTTAAGCTTGTTGGCGCAGTTATAGCAAAATTTTGCATCGTCCCGGTGATGGTCGGCATTGCAGTTGTGGCACACCTGGGTATTCTCGTTTGGTGTTGCAGTAATAAATTGCGCCGTTACCAGCCCGGTAGGCACTGCGATGATTCCGTAACCGAGTATCATGATGAGCATGGAGACAAACTGCCCGAACGGCGTTGCGGGCGTTATGTCGCCAAAGCCAACAGTGGTAAGGGTAACTATGGTCCAGTAAATACTGGTAGGTATGCTTGTAAAACCGCTCTCGGGCCCTTCGATCATGTACATTACCGTGCCGAGAATAATGCACAGCACGATTACGCTGAACAGGAATACGGCAATTTTGACCCTGCTCTTTTTTATGGCAGCCGTAAGCTGGTTGGATGCGCCCACAAAATGTACCAGTTTGAGAATCCTGAAAATGCGCAATAGGCGGATGGCCCTTATGGCAATGAAAAACCCCGTTCCAGGAAACAGCAGCCCGATGTATTTTGGCAGGGTAGCCAGCAGATCGACAATGCCATAGAAGCTGAAAATGTATTTAAGCGGTTGCTTTACGGCTATTATCCGTGCAATGTATTCGAAAGTGAAGAATATTGTCACCACCCATTCGATGACAGCCAGCTCATAGCCGTATTTTATTTTTATTGGGGCAACGCTTTCCAGCATCACCGCAACTACGCTTATGAGTATAATGACTATCAGACTCAGGTCGAAAAACTTTCCGGCGGGGCTGTCGGCTTCATAGATGACGGTATGGAGTTTCTTCCTGAAATTTTCCGAAATAATAGGCATGAAAGAGGATTTTGTTTATTAAATATACGAAATCTATCAGAAGCGTACTATTTTCAGGCCTTTCTTTTTGTGCATGTAGTTGCTGATGATCCTGCGGATATCCTTATTATCCTCCATGGGAACGATAATGTTTTTCAGGATGTCCAGCTTATGCACCTGGTAGTTCAGGTTAAAAAATCCGTAGCCTTTATATGCACCATCTTCGATGAGTATAACACTTCTCTCATCTACCACGCGGCCCCGGTCGATGATCGCGAGCGTTTGCCCATGAAAGCTGTTTTCTTTTATATATTCTGAAACGCGCAGGTTATATGCTTCCGGCGCTTCCTCTTTTGCACAGGCGCCGTTGCATTCCCCCATTTCAAAAGGGAAACAATGCTCTTTTGCCGACGGGTCCATGCCGTTTACCTTTTTGCACAGCCTGTACTTTTCGGTAGCGGTAAACAGTGCGCTCCTGCCTTCTGCGGGCCCACCAAATGAGATCACCTCTTTCCTGCGGGCATCCGTTTTTTGGAGTTTCAGCGCTGTGTAGCCGTTAGCATCTGTCTCCGCATATAGCGACCATGGAAAGATGTTCTTCTTCGGGGCTGCGTTGTATGCCGGCTTGTTCGCCTTTATCTCGATGCTTTCCTTGAGCAGGGCGATAAGCTCGCTGCCGGTCGCATCATAACTGACTGTAAAAGCCTGTTTCTGTATTCTTTTTGATCGGGATGAATCGCCGGTAAAATGCTGGTTGACCTGTTTTTTGATATTCCTGCTTTTGCCAAGATAAATAATCTGACCGTCTTCCTTATAAATATAGTACACCCCGGTAATTGATGGTATGCTGTCCAGCAGGTCCATCAGCTTGGGAGCCATGCCTTTTTTGATTTCGGTCTTTACCAGGCTTTTTACAATTTCCTTTTCTACATCTTTATCCAGCAAAAGCTTAAAAAGATGTACGGTAGCGAGTGCGTCGCCGGTGGCACGGTGCCTGTCGGTCATAGGTATGCCCAGGGCGCGTACCAGTTTGCCCAGGCTGTGCGAGGGTTGTTCCGGGAGCAGCTTTTGCGAAAGTTCTACGGTACAAAGCGTTTGTTTTTCAAAATCGTAGCCAAGGTTGCGGAACTCGGTACACAGCACGCGGTAGTCAAATTGTGCGTTGTGAGCCACCAGTATGCAGCCTTCGGTAATTTCGATGATGCGTTTGGCAACCTCGTAAAACTTAGGCGCGCTGCGCAGCATGGCATTATTGATGCCGGTAAGCTTTACCACAAAGGGCTGTATAGGTTTTTCGGGGTTTACGAGGCTAATGAACTGGTCGACCACCTCATGGCCATCGTATTTGTAAATGGCGATCTCGGTAATGCCTTCTTCATTAAACTGCCCACCCGTAGTTTCTATGTCAAGTATTGCGTACAAAAAAGTTGTGTCTAAATTTTAATGCTTAAAGATACAAAGTTCGGGAATTTAAACCACACTCCCTGTCCAAATAAACAAATTACCGGTTTCCAAAAATGCTGCTGCCGATACGTACCATGGTACTCCCGCATTCGATGGCAATTTTGTAGTCGCCGCTCATGCCCATGGATAAAGTTTCGGGTTTCAGGTTTAAAGTTTCAGGTTGCTGGCCCAGTCGGTCAAAATTATCTTTAAGATGCATGAATTCCCGCCGTATTTGGGCTTCATCATCGGTAAAGGTGGCCATGCCCATAAGCCCGGTCACCCGAATGTTTTGCAGCTGTTTAAATTCTTCAGATGCCAACAAGGCGTTGAGTTCCTCCTCATCCATGCCGAATTTGGTGTCTTCTTCGGCAATGTGCATTTGCAGCAGGCAGTCTATGACCTTGCGGTAACGTTTTGCCTGCAGGTTGATTTCAACCAGTAATTTAAGGCTGTCGACACCGTGAATTAAGGAGACAAACGATGCCATGTACTTCACTTTGTTGGTCTGTACGTGGCCGATCATGTGCCATTGGATGTCCTTGGGCATTTCCTCATACTTTCCCACCATTTCCTGCACCTTGTTCTCCCCAAAAATGCGCTGCCCGGCGTTGTAAGCTTCCATCAGGTCGGGTACAGGCCAGGTTTTGCTTACTGCAACCAGTGTAACGTGGGGCGGGAGGGCGGATTGTATGGTGTTGAGATTATTTTTTATTGACATTTCAAATTTTTTGTTTCTTTCGTAAATCTATCATATTTGATTCAATGTTGTTTTCCAATAATAGCATAGAATTAAGAAAGCTATCAAGCCCCAATTTAGTGACTATTTTGACTAAACAACTAGATGGTTCATTATTATGATGATAATTATATATTAATGTGGCCTCTTCAGTTTTAGAAATTTTTGGAATATTATTTTCATCTAATCTTAATTCATATAATTCTTCAGAAATTAATAATACTGGAAGATATATCCAATGCCTTAGATAATTGTTTTCATCATCTTCAACAAGATTCACCTGTTCTTGGCAGTATTGGGTGATTTTTTGAATTCCAGAATGAATATTATCGGGATGTGATGCCATTAAATCTTTTGAACCTTTCTTTTCTTGGAAAGAACAATATTGAGTAAATAAGGCGGGATTGTGATAAATAAAACTTTCTGATAAATCAAAATTATAGTACTCAAGCCCATTGGGAATGGTTACAAATGATTTAATTGCTTCCCAAATTTCATCATTAATTGAATTCTGATATTCTGTTAAGAGTATTAAGGGTGAAGAATTATTCTTTATTTCAAAAGCAAGTATAATTTTAGAAGAGCATTTTTGACTATAATCTCTATCAAAACCTTTATCATATTCAGCAATTAAATCAATTTCTCTGCTTTTTCCAGTTAATTTATCAATTATAGATTTATTTGATTCTACGAAATATCCCTTCGTGGTCAAATTTTTAGAAATTTCAGATTCAAATAAGTAGCCTGATCGACTTAAAGCTTCTAAAATCTTTGTTTCGTCAAAATTTACTTTATCCATTTGTTCTAATCTAAAAATCTAACAATCTAAAAATTCTATATCTCATAAACCACCAAGCCGCTCCTGAATTTCGGCTCAATATACGTGCTTTTTGGCGGCATGATGAGGTTGTTGTCGGCCAGGTGCTTTATTTCTTCAATGCTGGCGGGGAAGAGGGTAAACCCAACTTCATACTCGCCTTCGTCCACCATTTGCTTTATGGCGGTCACGGGCTTGCTGCCGGGAATGTACTCAATGCGGCTGTCGTTCCGCAGGTCGGTGATGCCCAACAACGGCTGCAGCACCCTGTCATACAGTATTTGTGCGTCCAGCGCTTCGGCAACCGAACTAAAGGTAGTGTTTTTCAGGTAAAGTGCGTAGAAATCGCCGTCAAGGTACATCCCGAACTGGAATTTTTCTTCGGGCTTCCACAGGTGCTGGCCTTTGTTCTCAATATCGAAATCGACGGACAGCGCTTTTAAAAACTTGTCCTTTGTAAGCCCGTTCAGGTCGTGGATGATGCGGTTGTATTCGTAGATCTTCAGGTCACTTTCCGAAATCAGGAAGCTCATGAAATAGTTGAGGTTCTCATTGCCGGATGCCTTGTCCTCCTCATACAGCATTTCTGCGGAGGCCGACCGGTGGTGGCCGTCGGCAATATACAGGCTCTCCATCGCCCCAAATTTTTCCTCCAGCCATTGTATTTCGGTATCGTCCTTTATGCGCCATAGCGTATGCTTGTCGCGGTTGGGCGAGGAGAACAGGTACAGTGGGCGTTTTTGCTTTCGGGACGCGATCCATCCGGCAATCTCAGGATTTTCAGGATACGTGATCAGCACCGGCTCGGTATTGAATCCCGCCTGGTGCAGGTAGTCCTTGAAATATTCCACGCGGTAGGGCAGGGTGTCCTCGTGTTTTTTGATGACGTTGTTCTTGTAATCCTCAATGGATGCCCCGGCAATGATCCCCGTGTACACGCGGGTTTTGCTTTGTATTTCGTACAGGTAAAAAACGGGCCTGGCCTCATGCTTGAACACCTGTTCCTGCTTAAATTCCTCGTAGCGTGTCTTTACCGCCTTAAAGCGTGTGGCGGCCGATATTTTGAGCGTATTCACATAGGCGGGGTTCAGCACGTGGAGGAACGAGAACGGGTTATAGTCCAGCTGCGAGGCGAGCTCGGCGGGGCTGTAATCGTCGTAGGAACGGGAGGTCACCAGCGCAGCCTTGTCGCGTGCCGGTCGCACTGCCCTGAATGGGATTATTTTTGCCATATCGTATGACCTGCAAGGTTTTTTTTACCTTGTAGGTCTTTTGTTATAAATTATAAACCTACAAGGTTGAAAAAACCTTGCAGGTTATTTCTGTTGTACAGGATAACTGCACGTAGATTAAATGGGCGCAGCTATTTTCGGCACAGGAAGCGTCTTCTACCGGATATTTTCCCATACATTATCAGGGTTAAGGCGAATGGTTTTACGATCCGCAATATCCGCCTCACCTTGTTTTAACTTCTCCACAAATTCGGGAGTATAAGCTGACTTAAAATTTTCTTCCATCTTAGCGGATTTATTAAGCTTTGCCACTTTGTTACCTCTTATACGCTACCTTCTCCGCCTTTTTACTTTCGGAATAATCGTAAAAACCTTCGCCGCTCTTTATGCCAAGTTTACCGGCGCGTACCATGTTTACTAATAGCGGGCATGGGGCATATTTAGGGTTTTTAAAGCCGTCGTACATTACATTCAGGATGGAAAGGCATACATCAAGGCCTATGAAGTCGGCCAACTGCAGCGGACCCATAGGATGCGCCATGCCGAGTTTCATTACGGTGTCAATTTCGTACACGCCGGCTACGCCATTGTACAGCGTTTCAATAGCCTCGTTGATCATCGGCATCAGGATGCGGTTGGCCACAAAGCCGGGGTAGTCGTTCACCTCTACCTGTACTTTGCCCAGCTTTTCGCTGAGTTCCATGATGGTTTTGGTTACCTCATCCGAAGTATTGTACCCACGGATGATCTCTACCAGCTTCATGATAGGCACCGGGTTCATAAAGTGCATCCCGATCACCTTGTCCTGCCTTGAGGTCACAGCAGCGATCTGCGTAATGGAAATGGACGAGGTATTGGTAGCCAAAATGGTATGAGGCTCGCAATAATCATTCAGGTCCTTGAATATCTGTAGCTTCAGGGTCACATTTTCGGTGGCGGCTTCGACAACGAGGTCGCAATTTACCACACCATCCTGAAGGTCGGTATAGGTCACGATATTGCCAATGGTTTTGTGCTTGTCCTCCTCGGTGATCGAACCTTTTGCCACCATCCTGTCCAGGTTGGCCGCAATGGTCGCCATGCCCTTGTCTAGCGATTTTTCAGACACATCAATAAGTTTTACGCTGAACCCGCTTTGCGCGAAGGTATGTGCAATCCCGTTGCCCATGGTACCAGCGCCTATTACAGCTATGTTTTTCATTTTTTACGTATGTTTAGTTTGTTTGTTGTTTTTGTAAAGCATCTTTTATTTCGCTCGGGATAGTAATATATACTTTCCCAAGATCCGTTAAATATTTTTTTGAAAACTGCAATACTTCATTGAAATTAGAATGGTAGAAATTAGAAGATTTAGCAATTCTGACTTTTTCATTAATAAAGTATAAATAATTGTAGCCCGAAACTTGACATGTTTGAAATCCGGTTAAATTTTTTAGATCATAGTATTCCTCTTTACCAAATCCAAGATACCTGCGAATTTTTAAATCTTTATCACTAAGAGATATGATCACTGCCTTGTCCCTTAATTCAACTATAATGAAAAGCCATGTTATGAATAACAACAAACAAATAAACGCTCCCGCTCCTTCTGAATTGAAAGTTGAATCGAAATAAGATATAACAGTGATGAGCAATGGTGGAATGCCCAGCACTAATATTATTAATAAACCGATCGTATATTTTAATTGTGTCTTAATTATCATCTCATATAGGAGTTGTTACCCATTTACAGTTTCGGCGATGTAGTATTCTCTTTTGTCTTCATCTTCAATGCGAAGCAGTACACGATAATGAGCCCAGCTCAATTGTGAACGCAGTGAGTTCGCAATTGGAAAAATCCTGAAGAACTGGCGCATAAGTTCCAATTGCCGCAGAGAAAAACCCACTGCCAAATAAAGGCACTAATTCTTTTGCCAATAGTTTGGTTAGATAGGTCCCATAATCTGCACGCTCTTTGCCACGCTGTTCTTCATTAAAAATACGCTCGCCAATATGCCAGTACAGCAACGTCCGCTGGAAGTCGAAAGTGCGTATGGCCGTTTCCCTCGCGGTGGCGATAAGGTTTTTTATTTCATAAATGAGATTGGCGTCCTGCAGCACTTGTCTATTTTAAATTATTCTTCGAAGCCTCGATGATCCGGTAGGCAATGCGCAGAGCCTCGCTTCCGTCGGCGAGTGTTACCACCGGTGTAGTATTGTTATTGATGGCATCGGCAAATGTTTCCAGTTCGTCAAGGATGGCGTTGTTGGCCTGCACATCAGGATTGTCAAAGTAAATTTGCTTTTTCACGCCCTCGGCATTTTGCAGTATCATGTCGAAATCCCCCGGAACTTCCGGTGCGTCCTTCATTTTTACCACTTCGCATACCTTTTCCAGGAAGTCAACCGATATGTAGGCATCCTTTTGGAAAAACCTCGATTTGCGCATGTTCTTCATCGATATGCGGCTGGAGGTAAGGTTGGCCACACAGCCATTCTCAAATTCGAGCCGGGCATTGGCAATGTCCGGTGTATCGCTGATTACCGATACCCCACTGGCATACACATTTTTTACGGGCGATTTCACCACGCTCAGTATCACGTCGATGTCGTGTATCATCAGGTCGAGTACCACAGGCACGTCCGTACCGCGCGGGTTGAACTCCGCCAAACGGTGCGTCTCGATGAACATCGGGTTGTCGATCATTGCTTTGGTCGCGATGAACGCCGGGTTAAAGCGCTCCACGTGTCCCACCTGGCCTTTTACGTTATGCTCATCGGCGAGGCGCATGATCTCTTCGGCTTCTTCTACGGTATTGGAGATCGGCTTTTCGATGAACACGTGCTTACCGGCAAGGATGGCTTCTTTGGCACAATCGTGGTGCGAAAGGGTAGGGGTCACAATGTCCACGACATCTACGGCGGCAATGAGTTCGGCTATGGTGTCGAATTTGCGGTAGCCGAATTCGCGGGCTACCTTATCGGCGTTGTCGCTGTTGGGGTCGTAAAAGCCTACAAGGTCATATTTTTCGGACTGGTTGAGCAGGCGGAGGTGGATCTTCCCGAGATGCCCCGCGCCGAGTACGCCAACTTTTAGCATAAGAGTTATATTTTAAACAAAAATAACATTATTTGGATTGATATTCCAAAAGCAACGTTTAAAATATCCCTTCGAAATTATTGATAATTCAAACCTTAATTGAGTAAAAATTTAACCACTGGCGATATTTATTTTTACCATAAGGTATTCTATTACCTTGTGGTAAAAATCATAAGCATGCCTGCCGCTGTACAGTTTCGCCACTAAATTTTATAATCTCTTCCACGCTTGACAAATGCCAAAAATGTTTGCTATTTTTACGGCAACTAATACAAGCCGGAATTGAAAGACACATCCAAACATCAGGGACTTCGCAATCAGTTGGTAAGCGTTTTGGAGCAGAAAGGCATTACCGACAAAAATGTGCTGGAGGCGATCCGGAAGATACCGAGGCACCTGTTCCTCAACTCCTCGTTCGAGGATTATGCCTACCAGGACAAAGCCTTCCCGATAGGGGCGGGTCAAACCATATCGCAGCCCTACACAGTGGCGTTCCAGTCGCAGTTGCTGGAAGTGGAAAAAGACCATAAAGTGCTGGAAATAGGCACCGGGTCCGGTTACCAGACCGCGGTGCTGTGTACCATGGGCGCCAAAGTTTATAGTATTGAAAGGCAAAACGAATTGTTCAAATCGACATCATTATTACTGCCCAAACTCGGCATGCGCCCGAAGCACCTTTCCTTTGGCGATGGTTATAAGGGGATGCCGAATTATGCGCCCTTCGACAGTATTATCGTTACCGCCGGTGCGCCCATGATTCCCAAGCCGCTGATGGCCCAGCTGAAAATTGGGGGCCGACTTGTCATTCCCGTTGGCAGTGAACACGAAGCACAGATCATGACGCTGCTGGTACGCAAGAGCGAAACGCAGTTTGAGAAGCACGAACTGGGTAATTTCAGGTTTGTACCTTTATTGGAGAATAAGAATTGATTTATAGGAACGCGGATAACGCGGATTGGGCGGATTTTCGCGGATTTTTTGTAAATTCTGATTCTTATTGCCTCATACTTTTTATATTTGAAATATCAATCTTTTACCAATGAAATACCTCCTTACCGGCCTTGCCCTTATCATGGCAGCCCACATCACATCGGCGCAAAGCCTCGAAAAAATGCAGTGGTTCAATGAGCCTTCGCAATGGCAGATCAAAGATAAAAGCCTCATCATGCAGGTAACGCCAAAGAGCGATTACTGGCGCATTTCGCACTATGGCTTTACTGTAGACGATGCGCCTTTTTACTACGCAACGTATGGCGGCGAGTTTGAAGCCAAGGTAAAGCTGACCGGCGCCTACAAAGCCCGCTTCGACCAGATGGGGCTGATGCTGCGCATTGACCATAAGCACTACATCAAGACGGGTGTGGAGTTTGTGGATGGCAAGTTTAACGTCAGTACGGTTGTGACGCACGACAAGAGCGACTGGAGTGTAACGCCGCTCGAAAAAGTGCCGCCGTTCATCTGGATCAAGATAGTACGCAGGCTGGATGCGGTAGAAATCTACTATAGCCTTGACGATAAGAATTACATCATGACGCGCAACGCACCACTACAGGACAATACCCCGGTAATGGTGGGACTGATGGCGGCTTCCCCTGACGGCAATGGCTTTGAAGCTAAATTTGAGTATTTTTCAGTAAAGCATCTGCCGGACCAAAGGAGGCTGGAATGGCTGGAGGAGCATAAAGAGTGATATATAAAGACTTAGTTTCTATGAAGGAGAAAATGAAGAAGGAAGCACTTAATTTAACAAGGAAGAGAAAATATTTTATTTATAAGTGCCAAATGTTTTTATATATAAGTGCTTTTCTATTTTTTATATTTTATTGCTTCCGGTTACCAATTTACAATTCTATTTTGGATTCTGATTCAAAACAAATTGAAGCCTGGATAATTGACGAAACAAATACCCTTGGAAAAGGACATATAATAGATAATTTCACTTTTTCCTACAAATTTAATGTTGATGACAATTCCTACTATGGTGATTCGAAAGATCAGAGGTATAAAGTAGGTTACAAAATCATGGTTGAATATTGGCCAACTTGGCCCTTCATAAACAGACCGATAAAAGATGATAAATCCAAATTAAATAAACCCTACTTATAAATCTTCTTAATCCTGTCAATATCCCTTTTACTATCCCGCTCTTTCATTGTTTCGCGCTTGTCGTAGTTCTTTTTACCGCGGCAAAGGCCTATCTCAAGTTTGGCCAATCCCTTTTCGTTAGTGAAGAGTCTTAGCGGAACAATGGTAAGCCCCTTGGTTTTGCACGCTTTTTAAAAGGCTTTTCAACTCCTTTTTGTTCAGCAGCAGCTTGCGTTCACTTTTTGGTGCGTGGCTAAAGCTGCGGCTAAAGGCATATTCCTCAATATTGGTATTAATGGCAAACAGCTCATGACCGTGGAATTCGCAAAAACTTTCGGCAATGGAGGCCTTGCCCAGGCGGATGGATTTGATCTCCGACCCGGCCAGCACAATGCCCGCATCATAGCGCTCCAATATTTCATAATCGAACCGTGCGCGCCTGTTTAGTATGTTTACCGATTTTTGCATAGGGATGCAAATTTAGTGACAATAGTTTAAAGTAGCAAGATAAGTTTTCAGCCACGAATTCCACAAATTTTATCGGGACTGTCATTGTGAGAGGAGGCACGGAGCGCGGCAATCTTTACTTCGTCTTCAATTGGAACGTTACGTGGAAAGATTGCTTCGTTCCTCGCAATGACTGCATGTATGATTGAGATAGATAATAATTACACTGATTTTAACGGGACTGTCATTGCGAGGAGGAACGACGAAGCAATCTTTCAGGGTGAACGGACTAATTTGACCGAGTAACGATTGCCGCGCTCCGTAAACTACGCTCGCGATGACGGCACGTTTATAATTTGACTCCCCTCAAAACTCCTCAACCTCTACACTCACCACTTTCTCATAAGCGATCCGTACGATGTATATCTGCCCGAATTCCTCCTCCGGAATATCGGAATATTTACTTTCTCCCAACGCTTTATTGATATATCCGGAAATGGTATTGCTGTGGCCCACTACCACGACCGACTGGTTATGGTGCTGCTTTGCCAGGGCAATGAGGTCCATGTCGCGCGGGCCGTATTCGGTAACCTTCATTTTCAGGGCATCGGCCAGGGGCTGTGCTGTTTCCCGTGTGCGGTTGTACGGTGTTGCATATAGGGCATCAATGCGGTTGGCAACGAGGTATTCCATCCACCGTACCGCGCGCTCCTTTCCGGCTTCCGAAAGGTGGGTGTCGGGTGTTGTATCGGCTTTTTCGGCGTGGCGTATGAGGTAGATTGTGGTGCTTCTTTCCTGTGCGGATGATAGTGTCATGGTGAATAGGGTTGTTATGAGGCAGAGAAGTTTCATGTATTCAGGTTTCGTGGTTATAAAATTAGTGAAATTTAATAATTTAAATTAACAGACCATAACATCTCAAGACTTTTGTGTGGACACATCTTTTTGTATTGCAAACAAGGAGTCGCTTAGTTTAAATTAAAGTCACGCAAAGGCGCAAAGGCGCAAAGTTGAGCCCATATAAACATTGCGAAGCAATGCTTTGCGTCCTGAAGTGCTACTATTCCGGAATGAGTCTTGGCGTCTTTGCGTCTTGGCGTCTTTGCGTGACAATCCTCCCCCAAAAAGCCGCAAAGCTGTGAAAATGCAAATTTACATTTGTGTCCAAACGATAGCTCTTAGGAGGAAATAGCCGCACTCATGCCGGTTAGATAATTGCAAGAGAAGAGAAAATTTGTGCGATTAGGGAGATTCGTGGCGAAACATTTACCTTTGCCTTATGGAAAACCCAACTTCAAATAACCCGATGCACGGCATCACCCTTAAAAAGATACTGGAAGACCTGGAAGGGTTTTATGGTTTCGATACATTGGGCGAACTCATTAAGATAAAATGCTTTACCGATAATCCGAGTGTAAAGTCGAGCCTGACATTCCTGCGTAAAACCGACTGGGCCCGCAAAAAGGTGGAAGAGCTTTATATACGCACCCTGCCCAAGATGAAATAGCTATTGCAGTCCGGTGTACTTAGCCGGCACCATAAGTTCCTTCCTGCCGTCGACTACTTTTAGCACACCAGCAAAAACGGGTTTCCAGTTCTTTATCAGGCGGAACAGCTCCATTCCTTTAAATTCGTCAAAGTTGATTGCCGCGCCTTCAGGGTTCCGGATCACGGCCACGGTTGCCGGTGCTGTACCGTTGTTCTCCCGCCCGAGGGTAACTGTATCGCCATCTTCTGTGGTTGTAAGCCCTTCAGAGCTGGTCACGATCTCTTCAAAATCAATGTCGGATAATAGCCCTACATCCCTGCCAAACATCTTTTTAACCTTTTCATTGGCATCATCTTCGTAAAACAGGTATTCGGCATCGCTGTTTATCGTGCCGGCCTGTACCAGTGTGGGGCCATACCCAAGGTATTTAGCGCCTTTTTTCAGCACCATGCCATATTCTGTATCGTTGAGCGTAACAAAACTTATGGCATCGAAGCTGCCGGGCACCAGTTGCTTCAGTTGGGGACTGTTGCCGTCCAGTACCACGATCTTGCCTTTTGCAAGGTACCCCACTACATAGTTGTGCGCTTTGCCTTTTTCGTCCGTAAGCTTCTGGCTGTACATGAACTTGTATTTCAGCTGCTGTGGGTATTCCTTTTTCGTGGCAAGGCTGTACAGGTAGTCGCCTTTATCCGATGCCATCAGGAAATACTTCCGGTTCGCAATCGTGAGCTGGGAGCGCACCGCGCCACGGGTTTCGGTCTTTGTGCCATTGGTTACGCTGAAGAAATAATTTTTCCCCTTATCATCTTCCATAAAAATTAGCCCTTCGCTTTTTTCAAGGAAGTCGACATCACTGGCGTTCGGGGCTGCCACTTCATTTTTATGTGTATCGGCAATGCCCCATTTCCCTTCGTAGCAAAATGGGTAATAGTTGATGTTCTCCTGGCTGTGGGCATTGAGTGCTGCCACAAATGCGAATAGTGTAAAAAGTGTTTTTTTCATTGTAAAGATTAAGATTCCGCAAGGCCTTTCCACCTCCTGATGGCGTTGGTAAAATAATACATAAAGGCTATAAACCCGAGCAGTAATACCGCAATAATGATCACGGGGTTATCGTCTATAAAGGCTTCATAGGGTGTCCGGAGCATTTCCTTTGCCTGCCAATAGGTTTCATATTCGTGGGCATACCTTCCCCAGGCAAAATAGGCCACGATTTCCTTGGAGGTAAAGAGGAGTACGGGCAGGACAAACGGGGTGAGCCAAAGCAGGATGTTCAAAATAATGTCGGTTTTGCCTTTCGAATGTTTTTTGGAGAGGAAATACAACAGCAATGCCACTACGATGAAAAGCCAGAAGATAAAGTAGAACTCTTCCTGATGGCTACTGAAAAACGACGATCCCAGGTATTTGTCCAGTATGGCAAATGTAATGAAGGCCATGAGCAATGCCGCAATCCCGAAAGCAACCAGAGCGATCAGCCATGCCCTGCCAGATGTAACCCTGAAGGAGAATACCAGCAACGATAGCCCCATGGCAACACAAAGATAGCCCAGCGCCACGGCCCAGTCGGCACGGGGATTGGTATAAGAGTCGGAAATATCAGCATAAGCGTGTTCCAACTGCCGCAGCGGCACCACATATTTTGGATAGATGTAGGTTACGCTGTCGATTACTTTTACGTTGTTCGAAATCGTGTCAATGTGCTTTGTATAGCCGTCCAGGGTAGTTACGGTGTCGGCTGCAACATCGTAGTCAGGGCCAATTGCAGCCGCTTCATATTCAATATCGTCAGTATTTGCAGCCCTCATCGTTTCCTGAATCTCGTAAAACTCCACGCGGCCTACTGTGACGTACTTTGAGAAAGAAGGATAATTGTATACCAGATCCAGCCATTTTTCAGGCGTTACACTTGTTTTGGCAGCATGGCTTTTCACGATTTTGTCGAATTCCTTCATCAGCCAAAGCACCGAGTCCCTGCGGTTTTCGACCAGCCAGCCTTTTACACGCTCCTCATTTATCGAATCTTTGCCATCCTGCTGGTAGGTAAAGCTGCCGGTTTCCTTATTAAGCAGCGAATTTAGCGGGTACCTTTTACCCCTATAGGTGGTATAATTGCGCTTCTTGTATACCGGGCTGTCATTTACCCAGGTCTGGTCCACGCCATTGTCCTTAAACCCGCCATCGGCAAAGAGGGAGGCCATGCTCAATATGTCAACGCGGTGCGAAAACTCCTCCTCCGAAAAATAGCCCCTTCCGCGCACATCCTGCCCGTAAAGGAACGAGAGGGAGTAGGTACAATTCATGAGGCAGGCCAGCAGTATGAGCAGCCATTCCCTGTACAGCGCGTTCCCCTTTAGTGGGTAAAACGATTTAAAGGCGTTGTTGCGGAGGTAGAAGACGAGCCACAAAATAATGGCAAGCAAGGCCAGCACAATGCTGAGCATGATTACAATGGCCGGTGTGGAATCGATGTAGTACGTGGAGTTGGCGGGGCCAAAGTCGACTGCCCCGTGGTTGTAGCCCCATATAAAGAAAATGATGTTAACGAGCAGCCCCACGGCCACCAGGGGTACAATGCGGGTATTCCATAACAGGGGATAGCGCAGCAATAAGGTATGTTGGATGTTTTTGAACATGGCGGGTTAGGGTTTAGGATACGAAAAAGCGTCGGGTGGAGTTGGATATGTTACGGAAGTAGGTTAGGGGCAGTTCATTGGCAACAGCAATTTTCATAAAGTCGTGGATGGTGCTTTGGCTGTGGAAGGTTGCCACGTAGGTACCACCGTTAAACTGTAGTGATATTAGTCCGTATGGGGCGAAAATGCCGTTGAGGGTGCTTTGGGTCCATTCGGTTTCGAACTCTATTACCAGGAGTTTGTCTTCGGGAGTGGCATTGGTGTCGTCATGGAGGTTTTTCTGGACACCCTGTTTCAGGAAGATGACCTGGTCGGAAGTTTTTTCGACCTCATACAATTGCTGTGAGCTCAGGATGATGCCTATGGGCCTGAACGGTGATTTGGCGATGGCCCTGAAGTCCTCCAGCACGGTTTGCTGTGCAATGATGTCGAGGTTGGCGAGGGGTTCGTCGATCAGGAGTACTTTTGGCTTGCGGAGGAGCATCCGTGCCAGTTCGAAACGCATTTTGTAACCGGAGGAAAGGTCCTTCCATTTGTGCTGCCTGAATTTTCGAAGTCCGAGCCGTGCAATGATAAGTTGGACCACCAGTTCGTTCTCTTCGGGCGGATAGCCGTACATGGATGCGGTAAAAACAAGGTTTTCGTACACCGACCCAAACCAGGAATCGGTCCGTTGCGGGATGTACACCAGCTGGGTGCGTAAATCATACCTGTCGTGATACCTAAAGTCATATTTCACCTCACCCGAAGTCGCATGCAGCTCGCCGCAAAGTACTCTTAATAAGGTAGTTTTTCCGTTGCCGTTCTCGCCTACAAGACCTACGATGTCTCCGGTATAGAGTTCAAGGTTTACCGGCCCGAGAGCAAAGGCCGATGAGGAGGCATATTGTTTTTTCAGTTCCCTGGCCTCCAGTATTTTTTCCCTTGCGGGAAGTGCCTTATTGGACAGGAAAGCATGCAGGTTGTCCAGCAGCGCGGCAAGTTTGGCGCCTTTTTCGGCATTATCCGGGTGGTTATCCAGCCAGTCGAGCAGGGTATTGGTCTTTTTATAAAAGTCAGGAGACCCGGTATCGAGCGTAAAATCGATAGCCCGCTTTATAACAAGCTGGTAATCATTAAAGTGCAACAGGTCGCGCACTTCGTCAAATTGTCTTTGGAACTCATTCATAGGATAAAAGTGTAGAGGCCAAATATATTAAAAGAAGGGTCACTTTTAACAAAAAAATCTTCCCGAAGGAAGATTTTATGCAAAATACATTTATTTGATTATTCAGCCGTAACCGTAATGGTTTTCGTTATAAACAAAGTGGTATCCACCAGAAACCTTAGCTCATACGTTCCGGCTGTGGCAGCGGTAAATGTATACGGCTTTGTCAACGTGCCGTTTGGAGTGAGATTACAATCACACCCGGGATAGTCAACAAGGGCTACCACCTGCTTGGGAAATGCGACAGTTTCCAAAAAACGGTTGAATACGCCACAGTCATTACCTACCCTAAAGGTCACATTCAGTGTTATAGGAGTATTTATAGTAGTTGTGTCTGGCCCGGTAACAGCAGTGGTTGCCATTTGGGCACTGAACGCGCAGGTTTGATCCCCTTCATCCACACTGCATGCGGCAATGGTTGCGGCAATGGTTAGGAATGCAATGAATTTAATTTTTTTAAGCGTTTTCATGATCTTGATAAAAAGTTATTTAACCTATAGATGATATTTTACCACATTGGTTGCGTCAGACGTTTATTTTTTATGTAAAATTATTATGCTGAACCCCGCCCTGAACCGGTTACCGGGTGTTATGGTTACCATGCCTTCCTTCTCCACAAGGTTGCCGGTAGCCTCCTCCGTATCCGAATAGCCCTGCCATGGCTCGATACAAACAAATGGTGCATTCTCCTTCGTCCAGATGCCCAAATGCGGGAAATCGCTGAAGGCTACTTTCAGGAATGGCTCGCCATCCTTTGCGATTTTTATATTGCGAGATGTATGCCCTCTCAGGATAAGTGCATCATCTTTAAACAATTCGTAGTCCAGGGGAAGTACATTGCCTTTAACCGGGAGCGTTACCTTTTTGGATGACAGCAGGTCATTTTCCAGTTGTGTGCTTTCCAATTCCTCATCATTCTCAAAAATAAGGCTGTAGTCTCCAAAATTGCCGGGCAGCGCAAATGCCGGATGCGCGCCTATCGAAAAGGGCATATCTTTATCTCCATTATTGGTTACCGTGTAGTAGATGTGAAGCGTCTTTTCATTCAGTATGTAGGTCAGTTCAAGTTCAAAGTCAAACGGGTATACCCTTTTCGTATCTTCATTGGACGACAGCGAAAATACCACACATCCTTCTCGTTGCTCTTTTACAGTAAAGGCATTATCACGCGCAAACCCATGGCGGGTCATGGCATACGATTGGCCTTCATAGAGGTAGCTGTTATTGCGGAGAGTGCCCACTATTGGGAACAATACAGGCGAATGTTTACCCCAAAACGAGGGGTCGCCTTCCCAAATATACTCGTTGCCGCCACTGTCTTTCAGTGAATTGAGTTCTGCTCCCTGCGGGTTGATGGATGCGCTAAGTTCGCCGTTGCTTATAATTATCTCCACAATGTCGTTTTTTAATTTGTAATGCTAAGTTAGCAAATACATGAAGCCAAGCAAATGAATATATTGAGAAAATGGGATTGAAAAACCTTTCCTCCATATACACAGGGGTTTAATTCAGGGTTTCATTATCAATTTGTGGATTATATTTGTAATATGAAAAAGATCCTAATCGCCGTAATAATCCTGGTTAGCTTTTCGGCTACAGCACAAAACATACGAGCATCGGCGCATTACCGCCACGCCCAAAAAATGATAAAGGACAAAGATTACTTTCACGCCGAAGATTACATTTATCAAAATGACACCCACTTTTCCCACTTCGAAACCCTTGTCTTACAGGCCAACATGGATAATATTTTCAACAGTCCTGCGCTTTCGAATAAAAAAATAGAAATTTTATTTCAAAAGTATCCCGCCCACACAGGCGATTCGCTCACACTTGCATTGCTGCGCCTTAAGCATGCCAATCATGCGCGGCTATTTGAGTACAAAGAGGCAAAGCAAACAGCGCAGCAGATACTTGGCAGCCGGTCGGTGTTTTTGGATGCCGCGGAGAGGGCGGACTTCGAAAATATGGGCAATATCTGGGCCCTGCTGGAAGGGCAGCCAAAACAGGAAGTTATCGTTGTTCAGGCTGCTTCAGTAAAAATGACCAGGGATAAAGCAAACCTGGCCAATCTTCCTGTGACTTCGCGCAATGTTACAAGTGATTTTATTTTTGATACCGGCGCTAACCTGTCCACCGTCACGGAAAGCACTGCTGCCAAGATGGGAATGACGGTTTTTGGCGGCAGCATCGAAGTTGGTTCCATAACCGGTACTAAGGTGGAGGCGCAAATGGCAATATGCCCCGAGTTTTCAATGGGTAGCATCACTGTAAAAAATGCCGTGTTCCTGGTGTTCCCCGATGCTTCCCTTGCCTTTCCGCAAATAAATTACCAGATAAACGGCATCATTGGCTTTCCTGTAATCGAAGCGTTAAAGGAAATACAAATTACAAAGGATGACCGTTTTATCGTGCCACACAGACAAACGCCGATAAGCGGCCTGGAAATGGCGCTCGATTTCCTCACGCCGGTCATCAGGATAGGGGATGAGCACTATACCTTCGATACCGGTGCGGTGGGTACTTCGCTCTATGCGAAATATTTTGAAAAGCATAAGGTGGAGGTCATTTCCAACTATAAAGAAACCGGCCTTCAGTTTGGGGGTGCGGGGGGAATGACAACAAAAAAAGGCTACAATGTAACTTTTATGCCCGTTATTGACGGTAAGCAGCTAAAAATTGAAAACGTCCAGCTTTTTACCGGGCAAACGGGGGACGACGAACTGCATTTTTACGGCAATATAGGGCAGGACCTTATAAAGCAGTTCGGTAAAATGACGATCAGCTTCCAAGGAATGTTCATCCGTTTGGACTAAAGCAGTATCTCCCTGTGCTCGGCAAGTTCCTTTATCTTTTGCGAAGCGGTTTGGCCAAAAGCCACACTCTCATCGTAATACGAATCTCTTTCTGTGAGTACTGCAAAGTCACCTATCTCGATGCTGAGCCACGTGTAGCCATTGTCATCTACAGATAATGAGTATGTATAACCTACGTCGGTAATGCTATCATCATCCCACGCGGGCACATACAGGGAATAGCGCAGCTTTTTATTAAGCTCAAACTCTACCACTCTCAACTTCGAGGAGCCGGGCCATTCAATAACGGTGGCCGACTGTATTTCATAATCGCCAAAATCTTCGGGCAGCCCGTCCCACTGGCGGATGTATTCGGGTTTCGTTAAAACTTCCCATACACGCGGAATCTCTGCATCAATCCGTATGTTATTCTTTACAACAAGTGATTTTTCCATAACCGGGTTGCGTTTGAATTAAAAATGGTATTAAAGGTTGGAGTCGTCGCGTGTTTTCTTTACAAGGCCAATGCCGGCAATGAAAAAGATTAGGCCTATCACGCCATATATGGCCGTAGTTTTAATGTTTTGCTCGCCGGTTGCCGTATTGGCAAAAATGTAAGCAGCGTAAATAAGGCCGATAATGCCCAGGATGGTAAGGATGGCACCAAATAATCGTTTCAGGTTCATAGGTTGTTGTTTTAGTAAGATTTCTACAAATTTCAGGGTTATTTAAACATTCTGATGAAGGTTTGTAAAAACATTAACATCTATGCGGCCATTGTTCAATGAATGCTGAAACCTTCAGTCTTTACTGGCACTTCAAAATCCGGGTAATTATTAACCTACAAATGAAATCCTAAATAAAAGTTATATAGTATTAAACTGCTATGAGGTAATCATTTAATTATAGAAATTAGCACCATGAACTGAACGGAAACGGAAGTTGAATTCTAAAATCACCAACACCATGAAACTAATTTACCTTATGCTGTCCATATTCATCCTCATGCTTGGAGGATATATGCTACTGAACGATTTTAATTTCGACAATACCAGCTTCAGCAATTACCTGATCACTACATTGGTAATCCTGCTAACCTCGTGCATTACCGTGGGAGGGATTGTGTGGCTGGTGTCTGCCAAAAAGAAAAACCATTATAAAGACATGATGACGATTCGCCAATATTACGACTACAAGAGCGCCCGATGAATTAGACAACAACGCTTTTTTTAATAACCCGGATGTAAGCCCGGGTTTTTGCTTTTATATACAGTAATAATTACTTATTATGTAGTTGCTGCATTCTGGCAACCATCAACCGGCAACCATCACTTTTTCTTCCTGCCCCAGTTCTTCTTCATCTTTTTATAGGAAGATCCCGTAACCGTCTTTTTCTTTTTCGACCGCGAAATGCCCTTCCGCTTCCTGGCATTGATGTTGTTTACCAAAGAGTTTTTTACACCTAACTTGTTCTTTTTTGCACTGCCTTTTTTTGCTTTTTTCTTTAACTTGCTCATGATGGTACTGTTTGCAGTAAAGTTATTGCAAATAGATTTTCATGTGAAGTATTATAACATTGCGCTAACGAATGTTGAATGCAGGACTATTTCTCGGATACAGCCTTATTAATTACTTTCTGCTGCTTATTAGTCGGAACCAGTGAAAAACTCAAAAAATCAATAATCCACACACCGTCCCTTTTCACGGCGTGGCTTACCAGCCGCCAGGGAATCTCGGGGCTAAAAAGGTCTACCTTGTATTGTTCCAGTATGGTTGCCGTGGTGCCGCTTTCATCCACACGTATCTCACGCTTGTCTACCGTATAGGCGACTTCCCCCAGATCCGGGTGGTTTAGCGTTTCTGCCATGTGCCCGGCATAGGTATCGCGACCGTAAATTTCGGTTGGGTCGGTGCCGCAATACAGGCCATTGTTGTCCAGCAGGTTCTTAAAGTCCCTTGCCTTTTTATTTTTAAGCGCGTTGTGGAAGGTGTCCATCAGTTCGGCTACTTCGGCCTTTGCGGTTTCGGCACTTCCAGTTTTTACTTCAGTGCCTTCATTACTATTAGTTTTCGTTTCACAGCTTGTAATAACGGCTAATGCTATAAAGGCAAGCATGGAAAATGCTCTTTTCATTGGTGTGGTTTATTTAAGCTAAAATAGGAAATTATTTTGCTTATAGTTTATTTACTTTTGGATTTCCACCAATCTCGGCTCCACTCTTTGCAGGTCGAGGTCCTGGAAATCAAAGCTGAAATCGATGTTTGGCGATATTCCTTTCATCTTTATGCTTTGGGCTTTTCCGTTTTCATCAATGCTGAATATTGCAAAAGCATCAGCATTCATGTCCTGATATTCCCATTTGATGGCAAAGGCATTGGCATTATAATAATTCATCGGCCCGTTGAGCTTAGGCGACCGGTACGATTTGAACCAAAGCTGCTTCCCCTTCATGAATACCTCAACTTTACCGAACCATTTGTCTTCATAAACGCCTATGTAATCACTAGCCTTTACTTTTACCTTTTCATTAGCGTTTACAGTTTTCCATACCTTTTCGGCCACCTCATCAGCACGACCGTAGTATTGCGTGAACATGGCAGCATATTTATCCGTCCATTTAAAGTTGTCGAGGCCCAGATAACTGTCCACGATGGTATTGGTAACCGCCATAAAGACCCCGGCTCCGCCTTCAGCTGTGTTGGTGAGTACCACAATGCCGAGGTTGAGGTCAGGAATCATGATGGTCTTGGAGAGCATCCCCGGCAATCCGCCTGTGTGCGCCACGCTCATGTTGCCTTTAATGTCCTCGAGATCCCACCCAAGGCCATATCCCGAAAAATGCGAATTGTAGCGTGGGTCGCGGTTAACGTCGGTTACGGTGTGTATCCGCCACATTTGCCTATGGTTTTCCTCTGAAAAAAGCTGGTTTTTGAGACCAGGCCCATACTTTCCTTTATTAAGGTGAAGCAGCAGCCACTGGGTCAGATCGTCTGCATTTGCATAAATGCCTCCCGCTGCGCCATTTACCATTTCCTCAAAATCGTCCAGTTTTCTCAGCGTGCCTTTTACATCGGCGTGGGGCGAGGCCAGGTTGCTTTTGTCCTTCAGCATCGAAAGCCCGGCATACGAATTGTCCATACCCAGTGGCACCAAAATTCGTGTCTGCACAAATTGCTCCCATGTCATGCCGCTCACCCTTGCGATCACTTCCCCGGCCACAACGTAAAGCAGGTTATCATAATCCCACTTTGTCCTGAAAGCCGACTGTGGTTCAAAATGCTGAAAGCTGGACAGCACATCTTTTATAGTAAAGTCGCTTCCACTTGGAAAAAACATCAGGTCGCCCACGCCCAGGCCAAGGCCGCTGCGGTGTGTCAGCAGGTCCTGTATGTTGAAGTTGGCCGTAACGTAATCGTTGTACATCGTAAACTCAGGGATGTGCTGTACAACCTTATCTGTCCATGACAGTTTGCCTTCTTCTACCAAAATGGCAAGTGCCGCAGTGGTATAGGCCTTGCTGTTAGACGCAATGGCAAAGTTGGTATGTTCGTTTACTTTCTCTTTAGTAGTAATTGATTTGATCCCATATCCTTTACTGTGAATGACTTTGCCGTCTTTGACAATTGCCACAGCAGTCCCCGCAACATTGAATTTTTTCATGGCATCTTCCACAAGGAGGTCCACTTCCGCGGAGGTCATTTGTGCAAACGCGCTATGGCAGATTAAAAAGAAAAGGAGCAGTTTGATTTTCATTTTGTAAGTATTGATTGATGATTTTGTAAATGTAGAGAAAAATTCACCCTGAATTCTCAAAGCGGATATTCTGTTTAAAAGTTTCTGAAAAACTGTTTTTCTTCAGTAGTCAAACCCTTAAGGATGATATTTATAGTAACATTTTGCGATCCCGATTCCCCGATGTCGATGTATACAGTATTGCCGAAAGAGTCAGGATTTACTTTTTTTGGACGTTCAATTAGGGCATACCAATACAGATTATCATATACTGCTACATTTTTTGTAAAGATTATTGACTCAGAATAAAAAGTTAGCCCAAAAAATTTGTTGTAACCCATTATCAAAATGCCATTGTCTAACAGATACAATGTACACCGGTTAAATAATGGCGACGACCATGCACCTCCTGACCTGAATGTTTTACATCGTACTCCTTCTATTTTATAAATGTAATTGTTGCCAAATATTTCTAAAAGCTTATCTTGTTTTCTTTTAAAGTAATAACTAACTGCTTTATAGAACAAAAAAAGAATGCAGGCCATTGCTGGTGCAGCTACGATAAAGAAATGGAAAGGAAAATCTTTCATTTTATAAATATAAAAAAATCCGCCCTGAAAATTTTAAGGCGGATTTATATTATTTACGAGTGCAACTCAATCTACAATCTGAAATCTGAAATTAAATATGGATCACCTCACCGTATGCAGCAGCGGCAGCTTCCATAATGGCCTCGCTCATGGTAGGGTGGGGGTGTACTGACTTAATGATCTCGTGACCTGTAGTCTCCAGTTTCCTTGCTACAACCGCTTCCGCGATCATGTCGGTAACGCCGGCGCCTATCATGTGGCAGCCCAGCCATTCGCCATATTTCGCATCAAAAATCACTTTTACGAAACCGTCAGGCGTACCCGCGGCTTTTGCTTTTCCGGATGCCGTGAACGGGAATTTGCCTATCTTAAGCTCATAACCTTTCTCCTTAGCCTGTTTTTCGGTAAGGCCAACAGAAGCGATTTCCGGCGTAGCATACGTACAGCCCGGTATGTTGCCATAGTCAAGCGGTTCCACGTGCAGGCCTGCGATCTTCTCCACGCAAAGGATACCCTCTGCCGAAGCAACGTGCGCCAATGCCTGTCCCGGAACGATGTCGCCAATAGCGTAGTAGCCAGGTATGTTGGTCTGGTAGTAGGAGTTAACAAGCACTTTATCCCTGTCGGTGGCAATGCCTACTTCCTCTAGGCCGATGTTCTCGATGTTCGATTTGATGCCTACTGCTGAAAGAAGGATGTCGGCTTCAAGGATCTCTTCGCCTTTGGCAGTCTTCACGGTAGCTTTTACGCCATTGCCAGAAGTGTCCACTTTCTCTACAGATGAGTTCGTCATGATGTTGATGCCCGCCTTCTTCAGCGAACGCTCAAATTGCTTGGAGATATCTTCATCCTCAACAGGAACGATATTCGGCATGAATTCCACAATGGTCACCTGTGTACCCATCGAGTTGTAGAAGTGTGCGAACTCAACGCCTATAGCGCCTGAGCCAACAACGATCATCGACTTTGGCTGCTCAGGAAGCACCATAGCCTTGCGGTAACCGATCACTTTTTTGCCATCCTGCGGAAGGTTAGGCAACTCGCGGGAGCGTGCTCCTGTAGCGATGATGATATGGTCGGCGCTGTATTCAGTAGACATGCCGTCTTTATCGGTAACGTCCATTTTCTTGCCCGGCTTCAGTTTGCCCGTGCCTTCTATAACGTCGATTTTATTTTTTTTCATCAGGAACTGGATGCCCTTGCTCATATCCGAAGCTACGCCACGGCTGCGTGCGATCACAGCGCCAAAATCCTTGTCAAATTCAGTAACGGTAAGTCCGTAATCGGAAGCATGTTTCAGGTAATCAAAAACCTGCGCGCTTTTCAGCAGCGCCTTGGTAGGGATACAGCCCCAGTTAAGGCAGATGCCGCCGAGGCTTTCTTTTTCCACAATAGCTGTCTTTAAGCCTAACTGTGAAGCCCTTATGGCTGCCACATAGCCGCCCGGGCCGCTTCCTAAAACAATAACATCGTATTTCATCAGTATATAATTTGCTGTTTACATTCGTGGTACGAAAATAAGTATAATTTTGGTTGTGGTGAAATGTTTTTATTTTTATGAAAAAATCAATTTATATGATTCATTTACTATTTTAGTCTAAAATTAGAGAAATGCAATTAATAGCCGATTATAATAAACTCAAGCAAGATCCTATAGCTTCAATATTAATAAGTAAAATTGAAGAGTTTGATTTCAAAGATTCTAATCTTTATTATAATTTTCCATTTTATAGAGGAGAAGTTAAAGATGATTTAATTCAAGCTCATGTATTATTGGTTTCAAAACAATACGGAGTTATCTTTTTTAGATGCTTAAGTACAGTTGATGGCTTCAATGAAGATGAAAGAAAAAAAATGGACGATTTAGATAGTCATATATTTTCTAGAATTAATAAAGTTGAATCTTTAAGGCTTAAGAGAAGAGAATTAAAAATTTATGTAACTCCTAAAATTTTTATAAATCATGAAGATATCGATTTTGATGAATTTGTGAATTTAGCTACTCTAAAAGACGCAATTGTTGAAAATGAAAAGGAAGTGCTTTCAGATGAGGATTTTCAATATCTTACATCAGCAGTAGAAGGAACTGTACACCTTAGAAATAAAAAAGATCGAGAGATAAAAAATGTAAAAGACCTTTCAAAAGGCGAAATTTTAAACTTTATTCAAAATCAACATGCAGCATTTGATATAGAACAAAAACGAGCTGCCCTAAATATAATAGATTCCCCCCAAAGGATTAGAGGTTTGGCAGGATCCGGAAAAACAATAATCCTCACAATGAAAGTAGCCCTGTACCATCTTCAAAATCCAGATGCTGAGATACTTTATACATATTTTACAAAAGCATTGTATGGTCAAGTTCGGTATTTAATAGAAAAATATTATCGCGACTTCTCAGATAATCAAGAGCCTAATTGGAACAAAATACATATTTTGCATGGATGGGGGGGTGTAGGGCTAAAGGGTGTTTATTCAGATTTGTGTCAAGATAATAATATTCCTCCTGTAAGTTTCGTAGTGGCACAAAAACAAGAGCCAGGTAATCCTTTTAACTATATTTTTAGTAGGTTAATAAATGAAAATATTAAAACTAAGTATGATTTGACACTAATTGATGAAGGCCAAGACTTTCCATCTTCGTTTTATAAAGTTTGCAGAAAGGCTACAAAAGAGGATAGAATTGTTTGGGCATATGATGATTTTCAGAATATCTTCGACGTTAATATTCAAGATGAAAAAGAAACATTTGGAAAAGATGAAAACGGTAAATACTATGTAGATTTTTCCAGAGATGAAAATAATTTACAAGATATAGTTTTACACAAATGTTATCGGAATCCTCGTCTAGCTTTAATTAGTGCCTTTGCTTTAGGGCTAGGAATTTACAATGATAAAGTTCTTCAAAGACTGGAAAATAATAGTCATTGGCAGGATTTGGGTTTTGCAGTAGAAGAGGGTGACTCTTCTGATAATTCAAAAATGGTTATATCTAGACCCCACGAAAACAGCCCCATCAAAACTAATGAATATTTTAAAGAAGAAACTGTAAAACTTAAAATTTTTGATGATATTGATAAGGAATGTAAATTTGTAAGTGACAGTATTGTTAGTGATATAAAGGTTGAAAATCTAAGACCCGATGATATATGCGTGATTGGCCTTGATGGGAAACATATTAAAGGTTATTTTGATCGCATTCAACAATATCTTGCCGAAGAAGGAATTCCAGTCTTTAATTTGTTAAATGTTTCATCAAACAATACTACATTTAATGTTGATGATCATGTGACATTGTCTACTTTAAATAAGGCCAAAGGCAATGAAGCTGGGATGGTATACATTGTGGGAGCAGAATATGCTTTTTTACGTAAGGACTATATTATTGATCGTAATAAAATTTTTACAGCAATAACAAGAAGTAAAGGTTGGGTTACCTTGACAGGATTTGATAAATTAGTTGTTTGTGAACAAGAGTTAAATAAATTAAAGCAAAAAGATTATAAATTTGTTTTTCCACAACCAACCAAAAATAAAACACGAACTATACTAAGAGGAATGAATAAGCAACAGAGTTTGCTTAATGATATCACAAATAAAATTAGTGAGTTGTCAAAGACTGGTTTATCCCGCGAAGAAATATTAGGATTGTTAAATGAGTTAGACCGTAGCAAAACATAATGAATGCAAATCAATTTAAGATTTCACTTACTAGCGCTTCGGATTTGTTAAAACGATTTAGTCTTTTTAAGTCTATTGGCCCAAAAGGCAATGGTGTTTACTCGAAAGAGTTTTTAGAAGTTAGTAAAGATAATGATTTTGTCGAAATTTATAAGTGTGCCATCAAAAATTTAGATTATGATATTCTTTTGGTTGATGACTCAATTATCCAGTTTCAGCGTAATATTGATGGTGAACTAAGATATGCATATATGCAAAACCCACAGAAGTACGTTACCAAGGAAGATTTTCTTATGTCACTGTATAGTGAAGAGGAGTTAATTGACCTCAGTAATGATGATATAGACAGTATGTTAAACGACATCAACGAGGATGATTATAACCAGTTTCTAACTGAGCAAAAGCTTAGTTCAACGTCTAATTACATCCGATATGACTATTCGAAGGCCGGATATATCCCGCTAGTTCACTCATATTCGCATATGCATATAGGTATGAACGAAAATGTTCGAATTCCTACGTCTAAGATTATTACTCCTCAAAAATTCACGAAGTTTGCTATAAAAAACACATATTTTGATCTGTGGAAAAGTCTTTTTGAAAAAGATGAGAATTTGGCAAATGAAATTTTAGTTATGAAAAGCGGTTGCGCACAACTGAGTAATGATAAGTGGTCAGAAATAGAAAAAAATGAGATGTATTTGTTCTAATCATCTACTTCCCCACTCTCCACCGCAAACTGCGAGTAATACAAATTCTTATAATAGCCCTCCTCACGGTTGATGAGCTCATAATGCGTACCCGATTCCACGATTAACCCCTTGTCCATCACGATGATCTTGTCGGCATTTACAATGGTGGCCAATCGGTGGGCAATTACTATGGATGTCCTGCCTTCGGTGATCTTATCTGTTGCAGTGCGTATCATTTCCTCCGAATGCGTATCTATGGATGAGGTCGCTTCATCGAGTATCAGGATGCTTGGGTTGCTCACATATGCCCTCAGGAACGCTATCAGTTGCCTTTGCCCTGAAGACAGCATTACGCCGCGCTCTTTTACATTGTAGTCATACCCTTCCGGAAGGCTCATGATGAAATCGTCTACACCAATGGCTTTTGCCGCGGCAATTACTTTTTCACGCGAAATGGTAGGGTCGTTCAGCGTAATGTTGTTCAATATAGTGTCGGCAAACAGGAACACGTCCTGCAGTACAATGCCTATCTGCTTTCTGAGGCTCTCGAGCGTAAAGTCATTAATGTCGGTTCCGTCAATGGAAATTTTCCCACTGTCAATTTCATAAAAACGGTTAAGCAGATTGATGATTGTCGACTTGCCGGCGCCCGTCGCGCCTACAATGGCTATGGTTGCCCCGGCATCTACTGTAAGGTTGATGCCTTTTATCACTTCCTCGCCGGCAAGGTAGCTGAAGCGCACTTCGTCAAATTGCAGTTCGCCTTTAAAATGCCCTGCTTCAATGGTGCCCGACTGCTGTATCAGCTCTTCCATTTCCAACAATTCAAATACCCTGTCGGAAGCCACGATACCCATCTGCATTTCGTTGAACTTATCAGCGATCTGCCTTAGCGGGTTAAACAGCATCCCTATGAACCAGATGTAGGCAAAGAGGTCACCCGACGAGGTAACGCTCTCCCCGTTAAGGATGCTCACGCTGCCGTACCAGATGATGAAGCCCAGCGTAAGCTGCGAAATGGTATCCGCAATAGGGAAGAAGATGGAGTTGTATAGGATGTTCTTCTGCCAGGCGTCGTTGTGCTTTTTGTTGATGTCCTTAAATTTTTCGTACTCGATCTCCTCGCGGTTAAACAGCTGTACGATCTTCATGCCCGTAACGCGTTCCTGTACAAAAGTGTTGAGGTTGGCTACCTGCGCACGCACTTCCTCAAATGCACCTTTCATTTTCTTCTGGAAAATGCGTGTGGCAAAAACAAGTACCGGCATGGCCAGCATTACAATAAGGGTGAGCTTCCAGTTCATGTAGAACATCACGCCCAAAACCACCAACATTTTAAGCACGTCGCTGATGATCATGAACAGTCCCTGGCTGAATATCTTGGCAATCGATTCAATGTCGAATACGGTACGCGTTACCAGCCGTCCTACGGCTTCGTTATCGAAGAATTTCATCCGGAAGCTGGTAATGTGGCCAAACAGCTTTTCGCGGATGTCCTTCACAATATCCTGCCCGAGCCAGTTGGCCCAGTACACAAAATAGAACTGCGATGCCACCTCAAACAGCAGCACTGCAGCCATAAGCCCGACAAAGTTCAACAGCCCGGACTCGTGTCTGTTCAGTATATAGTCATCAACTGTCTGCTTGAGCAGGTAGGGGCGTATTGCGGCAAACACCGAGAGCGCAACGGCAAATACCACCACCCATACAAAGCGCGCCCTGTAAGGCTTTGCAAACTGCATTACCTTTTTGAGCGATGTTTTATTCCTGGATTTATTTTTTGGATTCGTATCGGTTTTCATATCAATTTTAATGGCTTAAAGGTACGGATAAATTACCCTCGTAAGGTACAATCCGTGTGCCGGAACCGAGAACCCTGCAAGGCCCCTGTCGCGGCTTTCTATTATGGCGCGCACATCGTCAGTGCTTATTTTTCCCAATCCCACATTTACCAGTGTCCCCACAATGGCGCGTACCATGTTGCGTAAAAAACGGTCGGCGCTTATGGTGAATACCAGCCTGGTACCGTGCTGCTGCCATTCTGCCTGCATGATTTTGCAGTTGAAGGTCTTCACATCAGTATGCGTTTTGGAAAAGCATTTAAAGTCTGTATAATCAAAAAGCACTTTTGCCGCTTCGTTCATTTTTTCGACATCCAGAGGGTGGAAATTGTACCAGCTCCCCTCGTGTACAAACGCGTCCTTGAACGTGTGGATGTGGTATTCATACGTCCGCTTTACGGCATCAAAGCGGGCGTGTGCCCCGTCGTGCAGCGGAATGAACCGGTATACTACAATGTCTTTCGGCAGGAACGAGTTGAGTTTTTTTACAAGGGTTTCCGAATCGGTAATTTCCTCATGGTCAAAGTGCGCGAACATCTGCGTGGCATGTACACCGGTATCGGTACGTCCTGCGCCAACAACATCAATTTCTTTTCTAAGCAGCAGGGAAAGGGCTTTGTTGAGGGTTTCCTGTACCGACGGGCTATGCGGCTGGAACTGCCATCCGCAGTAATTTTTCCCGTTGTAAGCAAACTCTATAAAATATCTCATACCGTATGCAAAGATAAGATTTTAGTTGCAAAGTAGCAGAGCCGCAAAGTAGCAAAGTTTCAGAGTCGCAAAGTCATAAAGTTGAAGAGTTATAAAGTCATAAAGTTGCAGAGTTTTCATTTTGGTATTTTTGTTTTAAACATTACTTCGAAACTTTGCCACTTGCTACCTGAAGCTTAACTTTGTAACTTTGCGACTCTGAAACTTTGCGACTCAAATGAAAATCCTCCTCCTTTCCGATACCCACAGCCATATCGACGATACCATTCTGAAATATGTACGAATGGCCGACGAGGTATGGCATGCGGGCGATATTGGCGACCTTTCGGTTACTGATGCCATTAAAAAGGAAAAGCCGCTTCGTGCCGTATATGGCAATATCGACAGCAATGAGGCCAGGTTGGAATTCCCGCTCAACAACCGCTTTTACTGCGAAGGAGTGGATGTATGGATCACCCATATTGGCGGTTATCCCGGTAAATACAATCAGGCGGTGCGCAGTGAGATCCAGCTCAATCCCCCTAAATTGTTCATTTGCGGGCATTCGCATATTTTAAAAGTACAATTCGACCAAAAGCTTGGCCTGCTGCACATGAACCCCGGTGCTGCAGGAGTAAGCGGCTTTCACCAGGTGCGTACTATGCTGCGCTTTGAAATTGAAGGCGACAAGATACAGAACCTCGAAGTTATCGAAATAGGCAAGCGGGTTTAAAACTTCACCCCAAATACCACATTCAGCTGCTGCAATGTCCCGAAGAAGGATTTGTACTCCGAATTGGTCTCCGTTTCAGGAAATGATAACACATAATTTAGTCCGGCAAAAATCCGGAAACCCCCGCTAACCCTGAAGTCGACATCGAAGCCGGGCGATAACCCGACCCCCGACTGCTGGCCGTAATTTGTTGAGTGCGTCTTTTGCCGAACGGTCATGTAGGCTACGGAAAACTTTGGGTTAAAATCCACTCTTTCCATTACCGGGATCTTATAAAGCGCCTCCAGGTAATAATTAGCAAGGTTGGTATTTTTTATATTCCCGGCCAACGAGGGATCGGTAACGGCATACTGTGTAAAGTCGTAACCGCCTATGATGTGAAGCTGCTCCCACGAATAAAACGTAACAGCAAACCCAAGCCCCATTATCCCATCATTGGCTTTAGCCAGAACATTATTGCCTATTCCATTAGGTGCTACAAAATACAACCTGAAATATTCCTTTCTGCCTTCCGGCTTTTTGCGCTCCATCGGCTTCATCAGCGTATCCTGTGACCATGCCAGGCAGCATGAAAATATGGCAACTAAAAGTACTAATTTTTTCATGTTATTGCAGGGTATGGGTTACGTCTTCCTCTCCGATAGTAATCTGGTTTTCACGGACAGATCCGTTTGCCAGCAGGTACTTGAGGGTAATTACCTGGTTCCTTGCTACCAGGTAGTCAGTAATAACACAATTTTCGTTAGGGTCCGGTGGCGAATTAAAATTATTATCTACAATATTATTGCTAACCAATCCCGTAAGGGCTATTTTTCGTACCGAAAGGTTATCCGGAATATTAATATGCAGCGCGACCGAATTTTGAACTTCGAACAGTGCCTGGCTGCCAAAATCTATCCTGAAATCAACGGCATCGCTCAAATTAATATTAACGACTGAGGTTGCAGATAAACCGTTAGCTGCATCACTTTCGTTAATCTCCACTTCAATATCAACACTTTCATCCGGTTTAGGGAAAATCATGAGGTATTGGCCGTTGCTGTCGGTAAAATCGTAACTGATGGTGTCATGCTCAAAACTGTTCGATAGGTGCGTACTCACCTTAATGCCTTCAAGCGGCGAACCGTCGGGTGCAGTAACTGTTCCTTCAAAAACTATTTTGGTGGCACCGTCATAATCAATGCCGCAGCCTGCCAGAAATCCGGCAAAGAGCATCGCTGTAAATAAATGTTTCATACTGGTTGGTTTTTAGTAAGATACCAAAAAAAGCGAAAGGTTGCTTGCAGGGGTAAAATAAAAAATCCCGCCGGGGCGGGATTCTTACGCACTAATAAACTAAGTTAGGCTTATCTTAACCTGTCCACAGATTTTACGAGGTCTTCATCCTTCTTGATAGCCTTATTGGCGAGGCTTAAAAAAACGATAGAAACAATCGGGAGGATAACCCCAATACCCTTCTCAGAAACCTTCAACGCAGGGTCGGTCTCTCCGGATACATTTAGGAACTGGTATATAAATAATCCTAATAAAACTAAATTCAATATTATGTTCAGCCTGCCCATGACAAACTGTTTTTTCCTGTTTTTGTATGTCAGTATGCTTATAACGCTCAGCGTTGTGCTTAAACCAAACAACGCTACATAGCCCAGGTTCCTTATAAAATAGTAGTGCCCGCCGTTAGTCGTAGTCCACAACGGGAAAACAAAAGGCAGCACGCCAGCTGCTATAAATGCAATAAAAAGGTATAAGGTCTGTATTCTTTGTATCATGCTGGTGTAATCGCAGTACAAAAATATGTTTTCTTTTTAAGAAATACTATTGTCCCGTAAAAATAAATTTGTAATATTGCAGTACAAAAGCACAAGTACTTCATTCTGCGAAGTATGCTTTTACCAAAACTAATTCCTTATTCCCATTTAGAATTACGATATTTAATTAATCAAGAAATCATTCATGTTTGATATTTCCGAGTTGAAAGAAATGAAGCTTCCTGAGCTTCAGGAAATTGCAAAAAAAGCAAAAATCAATAAGTACAGAGGTTTAAAAAAAGAGGAACTCGTTTACCAGATTTTGGACCATCAGGCAGCCAACCCTGCACAAATTAAACCACTTTTTGAAGAAGCCGCACCCGCACCCGAAGCTGAAAAAGAAGCGCCTTCAAAACCGGCGGAAAAAGCAAAGCGCCAACGCATAACCAAAGATGGCGAGAGCGATGCCCGTGATGAAATGCCTGCAGCCGAACCTGCAACGGAAACGCCGGTTGCCGAACTTCCTCTTGAAAGTAAAACGGAACCTGTAGCTTCCGAAGATAAATCTTCCCAAAGCAAAAAAGAATTTCAGCCTAAGCCACGAATAGTTAAGGAAAAGCAGGATAGAACTGCTGCCCCTGCAGTAGCGGTTATACAACCTGTTGAAGAAGCCCTTCCTGTGCAGGATACAGTAAAAAAACCGATTATCCAGCCTAAAGGCGAGATAAAGAAACCTCTGGCTCCTGTTGATAGCAGGGCGGTCGAAAACAAACAGAAAAAACAGCTTACCGAAGAAGAAAGGCTGGCACAAATAGAAAGGGCCAATGCCAACAACCCTAATCATCCAAGCTATAAAGGAAGGCAGAATAATGCCGGACAAAACACACAGGAACAGCCTGTTGCACCTGCTGCCGCTGCCGCTGCTCCGCCCCAACCCATACAACATAAAAAGCAAAATTTCCGTGAGCCGGACTATGAATTTGACGGCATAATAGAAAGTGAAGGCGTACTGGAAATGATGCCTGATGGCTACGGGTTCCTTCGTTCTTCGGACTATAACTATCTTGCCTCGCCCGATGATATTTACCTTTCCAACTCACAGGTCCGCCTTTTCGGGCTGAAGACCGGTGATACCGTAAAAGGTGTAGTGCGCCCTCCGAAAGAAGGAGAGAAGTACTTTCCGTTGGTAAAGGTGAACAAGATCAATGGGCATGACCCGCAGGTAGTGCGCGACAGGGTTTCGTTTGAACACCTAACGCCGCTTTTCCCGGAAGAAAAATTCAACCTTGCCGATAAAAACAGCAGTATATCTACCAGGATCATCGACCTGTTCTCCCCAATAGGGAAAGGGCAAAGGGGAATGATCGTGGCACAGCCAAAGACGGGTAAAACTATGCTGCTTAAGGATATTGCCAACTCTATTGCCGCCAACCATCCCGAAGTATACCTCATCGTACTGCTTATAGACGAAAGGCCGGAAGAGGTTACCGACATGCAGCGCAGCGTAAGGGGAGAGGTGATCGCCTCAACTTTTGACGAGCCTGCCGACCGCCACGTGAAAGTGGCCAACATTGTGCTCGAAAAAGCCAAGCGCCTTGTAGAGTGCGGCCACGACGTCGTTATCCTGTTGGATTCCATTACCCGACTTGCCAGGGCATACAACACTGTACAGCCTGCATCGGGTAAGGTGTTGAGTGGTGGTGTGGATGCCAATGCATTGCAGAAGCCGAAACGCTTTTTTGGGGCGGCACGTAATATTGAAGGCGGCGGATCGCTTAGTATCATTGCTACGGCGCTTACCGATACCGGCTCTAAAATGGACGAGGTTATCTTTGAGGAATTCAAGGGTACGGGCAACATGGAACTACAGCTCGACAGGAAGATTGCCAACAGGCGTATCTTCCCGGCTATAGACCTTACATCGTCCAGTACACGCCGCGACGATCTCCTTCTTGATGCCAAGACGATACAGCGCATGTGGATCATGAGGAAGTACCTTTCCGATATGAACCCTGTAGAGGCTATGGACTTCATTAATGACCGCTTTAAGAAGACGAGGAACAATGAGGAGTTCCTTATCTCTATGAATGATGGATAAAAAAGGTGTTTAGCCGCTGAGATGCTTAGCGCCTGAGACTGATCTAAAAACATAAAAAGCCCCGGTTGGGGCTTTTTTGCGTTATGCTATAAGTACTATTCCTTTATTACCATTACCGAGGCTTTAAAGCCGGTGGCCAGGTTCCATTGATGGTTCGAGATTACTTCGCCCTTATCGTCAAATACCCTGAATTCAGCAGTATTTGGCCCCGATGTTCCCTGGTTGAGCGCTTCAAAGTCAATTTTATTAAAACCTTCATCCAATGTCAGCTGTATCCCGCGAAAGTCATTGTCAAGGGTCATGTCGGCTACAATTATGCGGTCGTTTACCAGTACTTTTATCCGATCGCCGTCGGCATATTCAAAGTCACGCGCCAGTACCTGGACAAATTTCGTTTTGGTACGTACCTCGCCAAAATACTGGTTGCCTTTAAAGGCTTCGCTCGATTCGCCCCTTTGTTTTATTTCGACCCTGTCCTGGTATTCGCTGCTTCGGTTCACAAATTCCTCCTTTTTGAACATGCTGAAATTGCTCTGCCTTTCCCCTATCTGCGGGGTGGTGCTGTTGGTTGGCGCTTTTTCCTTATTTCGGGAAAAAGGGCTGGCGGCGCTCATGGTTGGCGCTGCCTTGGGCACTTCGGTCTTGGCACGCGGAATGGCAATGCCACCAGTGCCACTGTCCATTTGAGCATGGGCGGCGGTAAAGGCAAATCCTGCAAGTGCGATAAAGATGTATCTCATGTAAGGCGATCTTTCCAACAAAGTAACAAAAATTTTGCCACTTTATAAATAAACGTGTTTAGTGATAACGATTTATGATAAATTTTATTTTAAGCAGGTCATTATCTTGCATTCCGATTCTTAAATAACATATTTTTTCGTCATATTTGCCTTAATTCTAACGAGATCCTAATGAAAAATCACCTCCGCCTACCCATACTTCTTTGCATTTTTCTGCTTGGTTCATCCTGTACTGTTGGGCGGTTTGCCTACTACAACTTTGCCAATATCACCGACCACAAGATTTTTCCGGCGCGAACAGCAAAAGCCGATTCCATAAAATTTCACTATCCTGTTTCCCAAAATCCAAAGGTACCTAAAGCACTTTCAGTGGGGGATAAAAAAATTTCGTTTGATAATTACCTTGAGAAAAATAAGTCTGTTGCATTCCTGATTATTAAAAATGACAGCATTTATTACGAAAAATACTTTAGGGGTTACAATGAAGCGTCTGTTGTGGCGTCGTTCTCAATGGCGAAATCGGTTACCTCTATATTGATAGGCTGCGCCATTGATGATGGCCTGATCAAATCCACAGACGAACCTATAATAAATTACATTCCTGAATTAAACCACGACGGCCTCGAAAAAGTAACCATAAAAGACTTGCTGGACATGAAAAGCGGAATTAAGTTTAATGAAAGCTACGTGAATCCTTTTGGGGATGCGGCAAATTACTATTATGGCCGAAATCTTCGTAAGTCAATGTATCGCAGGAAGGCAGCCCATGCGCCCGGCGGTGATTTTGAGTATAGCAGTGGTGATACACAGCTTCTCGGCTTTGTCCTGGAGCGGGCGCTGAAGGGCAAAACCGTTACCGCCTATCTTGAGGAAAAATTATGGAAGCCTTTGGGTATGGAATATGATGCTACATGGAGCCTTGACCGTAAGGAAGACGGTCTGGAAAAAACATTTTGCTGCATCAATGCGAGGGCACGTGATTTTGCCAAGCTCGGAAGGCTGTATTTGAATAATGGCAACTGGAACGGCAAGCAAATTATTAGCAGCCAGTGGGTAAAAGAGTCTACAACTCCAACACCCGGTAACGAAGGCTACACCAACCAATGGTGGCTCAACAGCGATGGCAGTTATTTGGCTAAAGGTATACTGGGTCAGTATATTTATGTAAATCCAGCGAAAAATCTTATAATAGTACGATTGGGAACAGGGCATGGAAGTACTGACTGGCCTGGCTTATTCGATACATTAGCAAGCTTTTACTAACTACTTATTCCGTCCGGTGCGGCTGTCTTCGGCATTCCAGTCTTCGGTGCTGTCGTGGCGGTCGCGCTCATCGTCGCGGGTAATTTCGCCCGACTCTGAGTAATGCGCGTTGTTATCTACTTTATCATCGGCACTGGTAGTCCCTTCTGTCGGTTTTTTATCATGTAGCATGGCTATTCATTTAGGATAATGAAAGTATGCTTTTTTTGACGCGACTGCTGTTAAATTAAATATAAAGATTAGTAGATCAATTCCTCCACATTCCTGCGGATGTTTTCCGATATTTTTTCGAGCGGGAGGTCGTTGGGGTCGGTACCGAAAGGGTCTTCGATCTCTTCGGCAATAAGCTCAAGGCTGGCAAGTACATAGAAGATGAAAACAACGACAGGAACGACAAAATATCCCAATTGGAATACGTACCCGAACGGGAGTGTCATTACATAAAAGAAAATGAATTTTTTAATGAATGCGCTGTAGGAGTAGGGTATGGGCGTATTCTTGATGCGTTCGCAGGCGCCGCAAATGTCGAGGAAAGAGCGCAGCTCATCATTAATGATAATAAGCTGGTCACCCGTGAGCTTCCCGTCAATGTACATTTCATTTATGCGCAGCATCATGGTTTTTACGATCTGGTTCGGCTTGTGCTTATAATGGTCGGAGGCGAGAGTGGCATCATCAAACAGTTCGTGGCTTATATCAACGTTCTTCAGGTGCAGGTTGAGCACTGACGCAAAACCGGGTATCAGTTTTCGCATGATCTCCTTATCTGCAGGATCTTTTAGCATGACAGCAAGCTTTATGGCGAGGTTTCGGCTGTTGTTTACCAGCGCGCCCCATAGCTTGCGGCCTTCCCACCAGCGGTCATAGGCCGTATTGGTCCGGAAAACCAGCAATAAAGATATAACAAACCCGAGCATGGTGTGCATGACGGTAACGTTCTTAACATGGCTGCTGTCGGACAGTTTCCAGTATTCGATCTCGAGCCATGCAATCCCGGCAGAGTACAGGCCGATGCCAATCATTATGGGGATCAGCTTGCGGAACGTGTCGCCCTTATGAAATTGAAATATGAACGAAAACCACTCTTTCGGATCGTAGGATATCATCGTGTATTTTTAGGGCAAAGTAAGCAAAAAAAGTCGAAAATGCTGTTAGAAGCTGAAAAGTCGAAAGTGGTGCGCGGGGATGGCCGGGTTATTTTTTTGCCAGTTCCCATTCAGCATTCATCAGGATAAGTTGCGTGCCCTTTGCCTGCTGCTTTTTCTTTTTGGAACCTTTGTTTTCATCCTTAATTTTCACCTTTTTGAGCTCGCCGGTAACGATAACTATTTTATCCAGGTATTTTTCCTCCCAGTGGTCCAGCCCATCAATGTAGTAGGGTGTGCCGGTATCGTCAAGCACAACTGCGCCTGCTTTGGCGTCCGCAGCAAAGCCGGTTATCCTTATCCTGTCTTCATCAGTAGGATAATGGCCGGCAAGCAGCCCGGCTGAAAACAGTATGTATAGTAGTATTCGCATAGGGGATTAACGTTGAAATTTTATGAATGGTATAAATATAATAAGAATTTTGATCAACGGTAATGATGATTTGTGAGGATAATAATTGTTAATTGTATCACAACTGGAAACTATGTGGTCGTTTACATCGTAATTCATTGTAAACTAATATTTTGGAAAATTATTTTGTAATACTTGAACTTCCGGACAACAAAAAGCTGAAATTTAAGCCATATAGTAAACATTCAGCGATTTTTTGGAACAATGCCGCCGATACGATCAGTAGTGGTAAGGCCAAGCTTGTCAGCCGGCGTAATGATACCGGGGGGGCGGAAGAACTTCAAATGCATGCAAAGAAAGAGTACCTGTTTAAAACCTATGTCCTTTTAATTATGTGCCTTGGAAAACGTGAAAGCAATTCGTCAGTTTTAAGAAAAGCAGCACACTGTCTCATTGGGTGTAAAAATGCAACAGTGATCGACAGCACTGATAAGTTCAGGCTGGTTAGTGTGGGGTAGATAATTTCAGATTTCAGATTGAGCTAATTGCAAGGAGGAACGACGAAGCGATCTTGAGTGAATTGTATATCTTTAAATGAATGCTCTTGTACTATTTTAATCTTGATAAGATATTTATTGCCACTCTTTTGTAATATGAATGAACTGGATTTTGTTACATCTTACACATTACTAATCGTGTTTACAAAAATAATTTAAAAAAAACTCCCCTTGCGGGGAGCTTCATATACTATCGTTCACCTTCCCTGTATATTCTGTCATACAGTTTTTGGTACTTTTCTTTAATCGCTTTTCGCTTCAGCTTGAGGGTAGGGGTCATTTCGCCGCCGTCAACGGACCACAGGCCCGGCGTGATCTCGAATTTTTTGATCTGCTCCCAGTGTCCGAACTTCTTGTTGATCTCCTCGATCTCTTCCTTAATGCGTTCCTTTACTTCCTTGCTTTCCGCAATGGCACTATTGTCGGTTAGCGGCAATCCTTTGCGGGCTGCCCACTGCTTCACGAACTCAAAGTCGGGCTGTATGAATGCTGCGGGCATTTTTTCGCCGTCGCCTATTACCATGATCTGCTCAATAAAGCGCGACTGCTTCATGGCGTTCTCGATGAGCTGTGGGGCAATGTACTTACCGCCTGATGTCTTGAACATTTCCTTTTTCCTGTCGGTGATCTTCAGGAAGCCGTCTTTGTCAATGATGCCTATGTCGCCCGTATGGAAATACCCGTTCTTAAGCACCTCATCTGTTTTTTCCTGGTCATTAAGGTAGCCTATCATTACGTTAGGCCCCTTGCAGAGTATCTCGCCGTCTTCAGCAATTTTCACTTCCACGCCATTTAGCGGCCTGCCCACGGTACCGATCCTGAAGCCCCCGTTGCGCTGGTCGTTCACGGCAATAACCGGAGAAGTTTCGGTAAGGCCGTAGCCCTCCATTACCGGTATGCCTGCCGCGGCAAATACACGTGCCAGCCTTGGCTGTATAGCTGCGCTGCCCGATACCATGAGCCCAAGGTTACCACCAAGGCCTGCTTTCCATTTAGAGAAGATCAGTTTGCGGGCAACCCACAGTTTGAAGCCATACCACGGCCCGTTGGCGCCGTAGGGTTCGTATTCGAGGCCCACTTCCACGGCCCAGAAGAACAGTTTTTTCTTGATGCCGGTCAATTCTGAGCCTTTTGCAATGATCTTGTCATACACCTTTTCCAACAGCCTTGGCACAGCCGTGATGACAAAAGGCTTCACTTCCTTAATATTGTCGCTTACCTTTTCAATCGACTCGGCAAAGTAGGTCGATACACCAAAATACTGGTAGAGGTACAGTATCATCCTTTCGTAAATGTGGCAGATGGGGAGGAAGCTCAGTGCGCGGCTGTTCCCGGACTCGAACGGCACCCTTTCAGCGCTCATCAGTACATCTGATACAATGTTTTTGTGCGAAAGCATTACGCCTTTCGGCCTGCCTGTGGTGCCCGAGGTATAAATTACCGTAGCGAGTTCGTCTTCGGTTATGCTGTCCTTCATTCGGTCTACCTCGCCCTGGTTGGAGGCATCGCTGCCCAGTTCCAGTATTTCACTCCAGTTTTTACAGCCGGGTATCTGGTTGAAGGAGTATATCTCCTTCAGTCCGGGTACATTGGCGCGAATGGCCATTATTTTGTTATATAGCTCCTGGTCGGAAACGATGCAGTACTTCGATTCCGAATGGTTCAGGATGTATTCATAGTCCTCTTCGGTAATGGTCGGGTATACGGGTACGTTCTGCGCGCCGGTCTGTAGTACGCCAACGTCCACGATATGCCACTCTGTGCGGTTATTGGACGATATTACGGCTATCCTGTCGTTCTTCTTTACACCCATCCGCAGCAGCCCGCGCGAAAAGGCATTGGCCTTGTCCACATACTCCTGCGTAGAAGTTTTAACCCATTCGTCGCCGTACTTAGTGACCAGCGCGTCGGGGATGCTGTATTTTTCCAGCTGGTAATATGGGAAATCGAATAAACGTTTTATGTCTTGCATGTGTTTTATGTGTTTGTCCCTGCAAATTATAAAAAAATTGCGTATTAAAATCTAAAAACATAAATAAATGAGGTTTAAAGTGCCAAAATCCTTAATTTAGCGCCTTCTTAAATTCGTGTTAAATCCATACGTTTCAAATGAATACCACTTTCAGGGTACAGGAATATAAAGCGCTTATTTACCGGATCTTGCTGGCCTATTTCTTCTATTTTATTGTTAGGCTCCTGTTTTTTGCATACAATTACGACCTGCTAAAGGTCGATTCAGTTTCGGAATACGTGTCGCTATATTACCACGGGCTGGCCTTTGACACCACCGCAATACTCTATACCAACCTGCTATTCCTACTGTTTTCGATCCTGCCACTTACGGTCAACACCCGGAAAGGCTACCAGGTTTTCCTGATGTGGCTCTACTTTGTAACCAACCTCATCGCCTTTGCAACAAATTTTGGCGACTTCATCTACTACCGCTACATCTACGCGCGTACAACCATTGCCGTGATCGACGTGCTGAAAAATGAGGACCAGGGTAGCCTATTATTACGTTTCGTGGTCAGTTATTGGCATGTGTTTCTTCTGTTCATTGCTACAGCGTTCCTTTGGGTATGGCTGTACAAGAGGGTGAAGGTTAAAGACACAGGTAAGCCAGCTAACAAGCTGAAGTATTTTACGCTCTCGGCAGTAGGGTTTATCGTGGTCGGGCTTATAGCCATTGGCGGTATACGCGGCGACTTCAAAAAGAGTACGCGGCCAATCAATATCATTGATGCCAACCGGTATGTTGAAAAGCCGGAACACGCTGACATTGTGCTTAATACGCCGTTTGCCATCATAAGGACCATTGGCAAGACCAGCTTTAAGAAAGTCCACTTTGTGGATGAAAGCGTTGTGGATCAAAACTTCCACCCTATAAAGCAGTATGCCAATAACCCAAAGACGACACCCAACGTTGTCCTTATCATAACCGAGAGCCTGGGCCGCGAATATTGGGGCTGCATGAACAAGGGACGCAATATCCCGGGTTTCGTGAGCTATACGCCGTTCCTCGATTCGCTTGCACAGCACAGCCTTATTTTTGACAACAGCTATGCCAACGGCAGCAAGTCGATACACGGAATGTCGTCGATACTGGCCGGCATACCGTCGTTTAAAGATGCGTTTACCTCATCGCCTTACCCGAAGCAAAAAATACAGTCGCTGGTATCCACCTTAGAGGAAATGGGTTATGATACCTCGTTCTTTCATGGCGCTCCAAACGGGTCGATGGGTTTCCTTGGTTTTGGTAATATTCTGGGCTTTGACCATTATTACGGGAAAACCGAGTATAACAACGATGCCGACTTCGATGGTTCCTGGGGGATTTGGGATGAACCGTTCCTGCAATTCATGAAAACCACGCTTGATAAAAAGCAGCAGCCGTTCTTTGGCACGGTTTTTACAGTATCCTCGCACGAGCCGTATGTGGTGCCGGATAAGTATAAGGGCAAATTCCCGAAAGGTACCGTGCCGATACATCAAACCGTTGGCTATACAGACTATTCTTTTAAGAAGTTCTTTGAGGCGGCAAAAAAATCGCCGTGGTACAGCAATACCATTTTCATTATTACGGCCGACCACGGCAACCAGATCGCGTATGACGAATATCGTAAGGTGCTTAACCGCCATGCCACGCCGATACTCATCTATAAGCCTGACGGCAGCCTGAAGGGTGTGGACAGTTCGCTGAGCCAGCAGATCGATATTTATCCTACGGTACTGGATTTGGTAGGCTATGATAAACCGTTTATGAGCTGGGGCAGGAGCCTGATTGGCGACAAGCAGGTACAGCCATATGTGATAAGTTTTAACGGCAACAGGTATTTATTTCAGCGGGGTAATTATATTTGTGCTTTCGACGGGAGCAAAACTATTGGTTTTTACGACATTAACGACAAGGGACTGGAGAAAAACCTCATCGGTGAAAAGAACAGGGAAATGGCAGAGATCGAGATAGCCTGCAAGGCTTTCCTGCAGGACTATTTTGAAAGGGTAATGGACAAAAAATTATATTACAAAAAATGATAAAGAAGATTCTGATCGTAGTAGGTGTAGTTGTCCTTATTGGTGTGGGCAAGTATGTGTATGATGTGAACATTGACCATAATTTTGAGCCGGTGGTAGAGGGCAAAGTATACCGTTCGGGCACCATTCCACCCGATGAGTTGCCGGATTACATCAAAAAATACAACATTAAAAGTGTGGTCGACCTCCGCAGGCCGGGTACCAAAGACCTTGTGAACAACCCTGAAGTAAACCCTGAGCTTGAAGCCGAAAAAAAGGCCGTGGAGAGTGTTCCGGGCACTAATTATTTCGACGTAGGCTCGGAGCAGATCCCTGACCAGGCCGTGCTTGATAAATATTTTGCTGTAATGGACAATCCCGACAACTACCCGGTACTGGTACATTGCTACCACGGGGAGGGAAGGGCGCCGCTGTTCGGGGCCATCTACAAAATAGAATACGAGGGTGCAGACAATGATCAGGCACGCAAGGAAGCCCGCTGGTTCGCCGACCTGTGCGTATTCAATGGCGAAAAGTCGAAAGGTAAGTACCTGCTGGAGTATAAGACGAGGAAAGAGAAGGAAGTTAGCGAAAAATAGGGATTATTTAATCGCATTGCCAAATGACAGCGACAGCAGCTTAAACCCTTCATCTGTTTTCAGGAAGCTCAAGCTTTTTTGAGTTTTATAATCCCCTTTGTGCTGTATGTAAATTTCCATCAGTGGATAATGTCCGGTATCCAATCCACCGCAATTGCCCCTGTATTGATCGAACTGGCTATCCATTTCATCAGGGCATATTATGTAATCCATAATGGTTATGGTGTATTCCATTCCTTCACGCTGCATATCAATCAAAATTTTAGAAATCAGGTTAAAGTTATCATGTATAACTTCAGCGCTGTTTTTCGATATCCATCCCAAACCGTCTTTCCAATAAATGAGTTCAGGCCAGGAATGTTCGATAAGCCTGCCGGGGCTGATATTTTTAATGATCTCTTCCAAAAGGAATTTTTCAAACAGTTTTTCATTATTGATAAAAGAGTAATAGCTGCCGTTTGTACCCTTAAAGCTTACCCTTGTACCGTCACGGCTTTCGCCGGTTGAGATGAGCATCGAATAAAAATCAAGGGCATTGTCGGGCTTGAAATTTTCTACAAGTACTTCATTTTTTGTATTGATAAGGTAATAAGTACCGCCGCCCCAGTACCAGTGGTCGCAATCGCTGTGGTCATGCTTCATATGTACCTTTTCGGCACCTGCCAAAGCTACTGCCATACCATTTTTAAATCCGGAAATAGCGTTGTAAACAGCAGGTATACCGACCTTTCCATTTTTGCCAAACATGCCCACTTTATCATTTTTGCGGTCATGGAATTTTATAAAGCCCTCGCTTTCGCAATCAAATGAAAAGTCGAATACGAAAAGACTGTCTTTGCCAAATTTAGTACCATCCTTCAGCAGATAGTAGCTATCCCATTTGCCGTCCTTCTCTTCTGTAACAGCAATAAGGTCATCAAAGCGGGTTGCCATGGTAAACCCTGTAAATTTTGGCGCGATCTTCACGTTGCCATTTCCATCTTTAAATCCCCGCAATGATCCCTGAAGCGACTCACCCTGAACTTTTTCATCGAATGAATACCAGATACCCGGCTTTTGAGGAAAAGCAATGGTAAAAATGAATAGTGCAGTAATGGTGACTAATTGCTTCATATCAATCTCTTTTTTGGCTAAAATATTTATATTGGAAATCACCGATGTAATAATAGGCGATAACAATAATCCCCAGTGCGAACGGGATGGCCGCATAGTAACGCAGGCTGTCATCCTCCGCCCAATAAAACTCCGTGATCATCCAGTAGCCGTTGGCACATATCCAGAAAACCACGGCAATATTGTGCAGCAATTCGGCCCTGATGTGACGCGTTTGCCACGTAATCAGCAATGCAGCCAGAACGGTGGGCACGATCATGATAAGGCCCAGCGGCTTCCACAGCATCGCCCAGCACAGGTCTTTAATAAGCCAGAAAACAATATGCAGGTTTTCAATACGGCGATAGCGTGCGGGTATCTTGTAGAGTTTTTCCTGCTGTGGCATACCCTTCACTTAAGTCGTTTCTTAATATCCATCATTTGATGTAAAATCCTCACAATCTCAATGATGCCATTGTCATTGATTTTATAAAAGATGATATGTGATTTTACTTTTGCTCGACGATAGCCTTTTCTTATATGGCTGAAATCCTGCCCAATTTCAAAGTTCGCAGTCAGATATTCCACTTCATTCATAATATGATTGAAATACCTTTCACCCTGTTCTAAGGACCATTTTTCGATCGTATACAGAAAGATGTCATCTATATCCTGGTTTGCTTTCTTACTGAAAACATAAGAAGCTTTCATGAATATTTTCGGCGAAGTTCCTCAAGACGCTTTTCACGGTCAAAGTTTTCTACCCAACCACTTTTTTCCCCAATTTCAAGCTCTTTTCTTAAGTGTACTATCTTTTCTTCTTCAGATTCCAAGAGACGCAGGGCAGTCCTTATAACCTCTGTCGGAGAATTATATCGGCCTGAAGCAATTTCATCATTAATGAAATGATCAAAATGGTCGCCCAGCGAAATTATTGTGTTCTTTGACATGGCAGAAAAATTTATTCAAAAATACAAATTATTTGTTTCCAATCGCGGCAACTTCGAACTCAAAATATTGAACCCCGGACCAGTTTACCACCCGGTTATAAGTAGCTTCCTCGCTGCCTTTTCTCCGCATTTCTGGTGCTTGTGGTATGCTTTGGCGGCACGGCTGCGTACCTGCTCATTGGTTTCGCCGGCAAGGTAACCTGTTATGGCATCGTGTACAGTGTATGCTTCGGGCGCCATGAGGTGGGAGGTCCATACCAACGGGTTTACGTTGGCATCTTCCAGGTGCGGCCCAAAGAACATTTTGCTGTAACACGCCAGGATGATGATGTCCCGTTTTTTGCCGTCGGTGTTTTTAAAAGATTCATCCAGTTCAAAATCCATCAGCCCGTCATGGCCGATGTATGACAGCAATTGCGCATTACCGCCAATTCCGATGATTTTATTGTCAATCGTTACGGCATCCTTCCGGTTGCCGGCACTGCTGTTAAGGAAGTCCTGTGTGCATTGCTTTATATGCTGCCCGTCATAGGCATCGGCGACAATGTACTGGTTGGGTTTGGTGGAATGCTTAAACACTACCCGCTCCAGAATTGTTCCCCCCGGTTTTTCAATTTTCAGGAATTTCCATTCGCTGCTTTTTTTAAAATAGGTGCGAATGCCAAAGCCACACCCCCAATACAGGTTGGTATTCGGGTCCTGCCCGTTGCCAATGCCTGCCGGAACCGGAACGATTCCCTGGTACTTGTTATCGCACAGCGCCACGAAAATGTGGATGGTCTTTGTCAGGGTGTCGTAGGGAACGGCTGTTACTTCAGTTGCTTTTTCGGATTTGACCGAAGCCAGTATTTTTTCTGAAGCAATATCCTTTTTGCATCCAAAGGTGAGTATTGTGAATAGGAAAAATGTCGTTTTCAGGTAGTTGAAGGCCATAAGGTTGGTGTTTACCATTCAACGCTCTTTACGCGTGCAATATTGCATCCTTTAGCAACCGCAATACATTTCGACCTCCGTTTTATTTTTTGACTGCTTTATTTCGTAATAGCATCCCGCGCCTTCATCTTCCGGCTGGTAAATAAGCCCGGTTTTGTCCCATACGTTTTTGATTTCGGTGCCGTTTGCGTTATACATCTTTTCGATCCATTTTTTAAGGGTGGCGGTATCGGTTTTAGGGAGCGTCAGGAGCACTGTAGTTCCTTTGCCCTCGCCACAGCTGTCTATAAAATAAATTATCCCACCCTCAAACTTCTGGGTAAACGAGCATACCGGCTGGTTCTCAAACTCCACGTCTTTTTTAACCCCCGTAGGCTTTCCTGTGGGTTTGTAATTCAGTTTGAGGTAGACAAATGTTTCCTCATCACGATAATTAGAATTTTTAATTTCCGACTGGATCTTTTTAGAATCAGGCTGCTTCAGTTCAAATTGTTGCGCCTGGCAAAGTAGGGGCAGGAGGGTCAGTAAAAACAAAAGGTATTGTTTCATGGCTGCTTAGGTTACTATTATTTTTTAATGCATATCGTGTACAGTTCGCGCAGTGCCGTAGCCACAAGGGCGGGATCCTGGTGGTGGATGCCGTGGCTGTAACCGGGCAGCAGAATAAGGCGGCTGTAATGGTTGTTGGCGATCATGTCGGCATAATGGTTGTTGCGCAGCCTGTCGTACTCTTTCCACCACGGGAGGATATTAATGTCAAGCCCCATCTCCTTATTCATTTGCGCTTCAGACGGCTCCGGGGGCTTCCTGTACGATATGATTGCGGTGACAGGGATGTCCTTCAGGGGAGGCAGGTTTTTATATTCGCCAAAAAATACTGGGCTTAGGGTTGTCATTTGCCTTTGTGCTTCATTGCGCGCCCCGGCACTGAAATTACCATTATCGGCCATCTGCTTAAACATCGCCCTGATGAGGCCGATATAGCCGGTAGTGCTGCCGCTTGCTTTTTTCGCCATCTCGTCTTCAGTATCGGTAAGCATAAAATCGGTCGGGTCGATAAACAGCAGCCCGCACACCTCATCCGGATATGTTGCCGCGTACAGCCTGATGAACGGACCTCCCAGCGAATGGCCTACCAACAGGTAAGGAGGCGCAACTTTGGCCGCAGCCAAAAGATTATGGAGCTGCCTGACCACATCTGCATCGGTTTTTACAGACGTGTCGATGGCCGATTCGCCGAGGCCGTTGCGGTCGTAAGCAAAAGCGGGAATGCCGGGCAGCAATTGTATCAGGCCATTATAACTCCCGCCGCCCGAACCGAAGCCGCTTTCAAATACAATTATGGGTTCGCCCGCCCTGCGTTTTTCAAGGGAAGTAGTTTTAAATGCTAATTTGGTTGTGCCGACAGTGATGAACCGGGATTGCTGGGCGAATGCCGTAACAGACAGCGCACAGCAAAGGAGTAAAGCTTTGATATTCATGATTGATGATTTGATTGATGACGCTGCAAAGTAAGCTTTTTTCCTGATAGTTAGCGTACCATCGAAAAAAACAGGAACAGCACAATGACCACCAGGATAACAATTGCGCGCACCGTGTAGATCCTGCTGTTACGGGAACCGTCGGCATTCCAGTATTTTTTCCGCCCGTGCACAACGCCCAGCAGCAGGGTAAGGAAAAAAATGATGCCGATAAGAAGCAGGAATTTGTAAACCATCCTGCAAAAGAACAAAATTATTGAATATCGCCCCACATAATGCCTGCTGATTATTCAGCGGAATGCCTATATTTACCGCCTGCAAATAAAATGAGAAAAGATGAAGAACTGTGCAGGTTGCGATAATATACTCAGTGATGAGGCAACTTTTTGTAATGTATGCCATACCCGTGTTGGGGAGCTAAAGCCAAGGCCTGGTTTTGAACCCTCTAAATACTCCGAATATACAGGCCTTATCATAGTAGCGGTCGTAATTTTTGTATTGGCGCTCGCGCTGGTCCTCACGGTGTTTGTCGACGACGATACTACACAGGTTATAAGCTACATTGTTGGAGGTATTACCATAATTTCTGCCATAATTTCTGCAATTCTGAAAGTAACAGGCGGGAAGAAATAAAATTTAAACTATGAAAACATGCATCCGTTGCGGCCATGTCGTTTCAGACAGTCCCACTCCCTGCGCCTCCTGCGGCGCCGACCAGCGTTTTGCGAAGCGCACGAATGAAAAGCAGGACGACACCTTCCTGAAAGTACTGTGCATACTCACCATTGTTGGCGCCTCCATGACCCTGTTCTCGGCTGCGCTCACCATGGGCATTTTAGCGGACCAGGGCATTGAATACCTCATTTTCCAGATCGTCGGGCTGCTCGCGGTAACCGGAAAAATGACAGGCGCCATCCTGATGCTGCAAAAACGCCTCACCGGGCTTTATGTGTATACCGGGGGCGCGGTTGTAAACATACTGCTGACGGTAGTTATGGCTTTTGGCTTTTCCGCCATCCCTGCCGATCCCGCCATTCCGGAGGGTGTAATGCTGCTGTCCATCATTATAGGCATTGCCATCGCGGTCGCCTTCCTGGTGATGTACTGGCTTAACATAAACCGGAAGATGCTGTCCTAAAACTACCAGATCATGCAAAATTGTATCCGCTGCGCCGCGCCCCTTGAAGAGGCAACCAATTTTTGCCCACGCTGCGGCACCGACCAGCGCTATGGCTACAGGGAAAAAGAAAGCAGCACATTGCTGACGGTGCTGTGCATACTTACAATCATAGGGTCGGTGTTCCAGATCGTGCGCGGAATGCTTTATGAGCTTGTAGCTACGGCCGACAATAACAACGAATACATCCGCGGATGGATCTACGCCATTACAGGGGTAGCCACCATTATCGGCTCTATACTGATGCTGCAAAAACAGCTCAACGGATTGTATGTATACACCGCAGGCCAGGCGATCTACCTGCTCACGTGCTTTTGGGCCACTTCGGTTTATATGAATGACCCCGATCTTGGAGGCGAGGGAATTGTATTTGCCATTGCGGCAATGTTTGTTGTACCGGCAATTATATTCCTTATCATTTTCTGGACGGACGGGTGTAAAAGGGTGCTGAAGTAAATCCACACGCTCTCGTGCGGTCATTGTGAGGCACGAAGCAATCTTTCTTTATCATGAGCGAATGGCATGGGATTTTCCAGTTGTCGTCATTCCTGCTTTTCACTCTATCCGCGCCAGAAAAAGGCGCGGGATGCCGCTGCAATCAGGGCTAAGGGGGAGGTGGGAGTGTGTTGGGGGAGTTGGGTGAGCTAACTGGCATTGCAGGAATGAAGGAATCTTTAGAGGTTAAAAGCTGGCGCGATGCCTCTGGCTCGTGCCGGATATGTTGCACGAGCGTGACGCTCGCGCCCAATGTCATTAAGTTAATGGTTTAACCCATTAAAAATCAGGTATTTATATTGTTTATTTCAGCTAAATTTAGTATATTTATCTAGTAATCAAATACTTATTATGTTGCAAAAAAACATCTTTATTTATTTTAGAGAAAGTACAAGAAGAATTTTTTAGTACTTTACTACAGCAAAAGTATAAGATGAGCGAGAAAGACTTTACAAGAAACAGAAAACAATCATTTGCAAACACTTTGCTGCTTATGGTTAATTTTCTAACCAAAAGTCTTTCCCTGGAAATAGAAAACTTTGTACACTATCTGAGAAAGGATTTTTTAAGTACCACAAAATCTTTTACTAAAAGTGCATTTGTGCAGTGCAGAAAAAAAATATCTCCTGAAGTCTTCCGGTATCTTTCTAAAGTGCTGACGGATGAATTTTACACAGACAATCCTGGCGTGGCAGTTTTAGAAGGTTTCAGAATACTAGCTGTTGATGGCTCTCGCATTACGCTCCCAATAACCAAAGAACTTGAAGAGTGTTATGGTAAAACCAAAAACCAAAGTGATACTTATTTGGTACAGGCTAAAGTTTCGGTATTGTATGATGTACTGAATAATTTTGTTCTTGATGGATCATTGTCAAATATAAGCATTGGAGAAAGAGAAATGGCTCTTGGCCACTTAGAACACTGCAAAGCAGGCGATTTAATCATCTATGACCGAGGTTATCCATCTTTTGATTTTATATTTGAACATCATCGAATGGGATTGAATTATCTAATGAGAGTAAAAACTGATTTTAGTGATGTAACGAAATCCTTTATGAAAAGCGGTAAAAAATCAGAAATATTAGAGATTCATCCAGGAAAAAACACAAAACCGTATGTAAAAATAAGCCAAAAGAAACCCTCCATAAAAGTAAGAATGATAAGAATCGAATTGCCAAGCGGGCAAACGGAATTATTACTTACATCTCTACTTGAAAGTCAAAAATATAGTCTGTTTTTTTTTAAAGAATTATACTTCAAGCGATGGAAAATAGAAGCGTTTTACGATGAGTTTAAAAACAAACTAAAAGTAGAACACTTCTCAGGCTATTCCAATCAAAGCATACTCCAGGATTTTTTTGTGGCATTATTTATCAGTAATGTACAGACACTCATAGTCGCAGAACTAGCTGAAGAAATACAGGAAAAGAACCTGAATAGAAAATATGATTACAAGGTCAACAATAACTTGTCTTATGGATTTATGAAAGACAGGATAATAAGCATGTTCATCAAAAAGCAAAACATACAGGGGGTAGTGGACGAATTAAAAGAACTCTTCAAAAAAAATCTTGTCCCGGTAAGACCTAATCGCTCCAACATAAGAAGTATTGGAAAATATAAAAATAGGATGAAACCTAAAGTAACTAAAAATCAAAAAGATGCAATATAAAACCCTTAACTTAATGACATTGCGCTCGCGCCAGCGGGTGGATTTTTCAGCTTTATCTAGCAAGGAAAATCCGTTAGTTTATGTTACCTTTCCGTTCGGCAGAGAAAACTATATCTGGTTTCTCGCCGCCGCGTTTAGAGACCTAACGCTGGCTGTCAATCAAAACAATGAAACTCATATTATATGTCTGAAAGATGTCTACTTTGTAAAGAAAGAAAAGTTTACCAAATCAAATCTCATTTAACTCCTGCAGGTATCACTGAAAATACCTACGGGGAAAGAAACAAAGAAGTTATCTATACTATCGATCCAGAAAAGAGGACGGTTGACAAATACTTTGGCCGGCAATATCCACAAGAAGAAACTACAGAAGTCAAAGATGAACCAAACGCTCGAAGAGGAATATTCTGTAAAATTTGTGAAACAAATTTTGGTACATATGAATCTGCTGTACAAAACAGATTAAATGATTTTATAAATAATATTGGTCACACAGTAGAAATAAAAAGAACTGGTTTCTTTATTAAATATGCAAACCTTGACTTCCCCCCTAATGTTTTAATAACCTTCTTTCTAAGCGTGGTATGGCGCCAATGCATTGAACAAATTATTGACGACATGGACAATTCTATTAGTGATGATGAACTCGAAATATTGAGGCTTTTAGTATTGCAGAAAATAGCAACCCCAATAAACGAAACGATAAAACAGGACATAATTAAAAACCCAAAAATTTCAATTTTTACGACTTTCGACACAAAAAATCAACCGACATGGGTTAATCCACATCCAGAGAAAACAAATCCTCAAGTATTTTTTATCGGTCCAATTGTATTGCTATACTGGATTAGTCAAGATCCAACAGAAGGTTTTAAGAGCCAAACACTTATTGATAAAGGCCTATTGGACGATAATATTTCGTTAGATAAATCAAGAATTGGAATAATCCATCCTAATCAGTGGTCAAAGATTTCTAACAAGATGGTACGGAATTTAGTAAGGTATTTTATGAGATGATGCGGGAATAGATAAACGCACCCTAATTCCATTGCTCCTTTCGGTAGTTTTTAAGTAAATTTAGAGTAAGCCGAGACTACTTTCTCTGACTATAGTTGGCAAACTTTACTTCTCTGCATCCAGTTTATATTTTTAATAATTAATCTAATTGTCAAATAAATAAACCTATCAACAAATCAACGTTTTTCCAATTCAATAATGAAAACGCTCCCATTTCTGAGAGCGTTATATCCTTATTTAATAGGCCTGTATCAGCACATCCGTTGGAATATGCAGTTTGTCATGAAGACGGCGTATCATTTCAAGGGATAGTTTACGCTTACGATTTAGTATCTCGCTTGCAAGGCCTTTTTGCTCCACAATTTCCGCAAGGTTATTTTGGTTTTAGCCAAGCTGCTCCATCCTGAATTTTATTGCTTCCACAGGATCCGGCATTCCAATAGGGAAATGCGTATCCTCATACTGGCTGATGAGGATGCCCAGCTGTTCCAGTTCATCGCTTTCAGCACTACCGGGCTTTGCGTCAAATATAACCTCAAGCCTTTCAAGGGCATCGTTATAATCCTTTTCAGTTTTTATAGGCTTAATTTTCATAGCTTATGATTTATAAATATAAACAAAGTTCCGAATGGGAATAACAAAAACGCCCTCATTCCTGAGAGCGTTATAATCGTTATTTAATAGGCCTGTATCAGCACATCCGTCGGAATATGCAGTTTGTCATGAAGACGACGTATCATTTCCAGGGACAGTTTGCGCTTACGGCTAAGTATTTCGCTTGCACGGCCTTTTTGCCCCACAATTTCCGCAAGGTCACTTTGGTTGTAGCCAAGCTGCTCCATCCTGAATTTTATTGCTTCCACAGGATCCGGCATTCAAATGGGGAAATGCGTATTCTCATACTGGCTTATGAGGATACCCAGTAGTTCAAGTTCATCGCCTTCGGCACTACCGGGTTTTGCGTCAAAAATAACTTCAAGCCTCTCAAGGGCTTCATTATAGTCATTTTCGTTTGTGATGGATTTTCGTTTCATAGCTTATGATTTAGAAAGATAAACAAAAGTTCCCAATTTGGGAAATAAAAAAAACGCCCCATTCCTGAGAGCGTTCCTATATCTGTTTTCAAGAGTGTAGCTCAATCTGAAATCTGAAATCTACAATCTGAAATTATCTGTTTTCAATCCAAAGCCTCGCATTCACAAACGCCTCATGCCACGGACTTACCTCATCGTTACGCCCTTCCGGGTAGTAGGCCCAGTTCCATTGGAACATCGAGCGCTCGATGTGCGGCATCATCACTAAGTGGCGGCCATCGTTGCTGGCCATCATGGCAATGTCAAAGTGTGAGCCGTTCGGGTTGGCCGGGTAGCCGTTGTAGGCGTACTTGGCAACCACGTCGTAGCGGTCTTCGGAGTAGGGGAGGTCGAATTTGCCTTCGCCGTGCGATATCCAAACGCCAAGCGTGCTTCCCGCAAGGGTGGACAGCATCACTGAGCTGTTCTCCTGCACTTTTACAGAGGTGAAGCCACTTTCGTGCTTACGGCTGTCGTTGTGCAGCATACGGGGTTTCTGCTCGTGGCCGGGGTTAATGAGGCCCAGCTCAATGAAGAGCTGGCACCCGTTGCAGATACCCACTGATAAGGTATCCTCACGTTTGAAGAAATTCTCCAGCGCGGTCTTGGCTTTTTCATTGTAAAGGAACGCGCCTGCCCATCCTTTTGCTGAGCCCAGTACATCCGAGTTGGAGAAACCACCCACCGCGCCGATGAACTGGATATCCTCGAGTGTCTCGCGGCCCGAGATGAGGTCGGTCATGTGTACGTCCTTTACGTCAAAGCCGGCAAGGTACATGGCGTTGGCCATCTCACGCTCGGAGTTCGAACCCTTCTCACGGATGATGGCTGCTTTTGGCCTCGGGACTGCTCCCCTCTCCTTGGGAGAGGGGCCGGGGGTGAGGACTTTCCCGGTAAAATGAGCAGGGAAAGTATATTGTAGCGGCTGTCTCTTATAGTTGTTATAACGCTCGGTTGCCTTCTGCCATCCGCTTTGTTTTTGGTCCAGCAGGTAGGAGGTTTTAAACCACGTATCGCGCGTTTTTATGATGTCAAATTCGAGGCTGGTATCGCCGTTTTTCACGGTAACGATGTTGCCTTCTTTCGGCTGGCCTATTTTGGTGAATGCCACGCCTTTTGCGGCCAGTTCCGCTTCAACCGAAGCATCCGCCTGTATAACGATGGCAATGTTCTCGGCAAATAAAGCTTTTACGGTATCGGCCTCGCCCAATCCGGTAAGGTCGTACTCCGCGCCAAGGTTCACTTCCGCAAAGCTCATTTCCAACAGGGTCGTTATGAGTCCGCCACTGCCGATGTCATGGCCTGCTGCTATCTTTCCTGCTTTAATCAGGTCCTGTATTACGTTAAAGGTATTCTTAAATGAAGCCGCATCGGTAATCGTAGGCACTTCATTACCCACCTTATTCAACACTTGGTTGAATGACGAGCCGCCCAGTTTATAGGCATCCCCCGAAAGGTTGATGTGGTAAATGTTGCCGCTGTTGCGTTTCAGTACCGGCTCCACCACTTTGGTAATGTCGTTGCAGTTGCCCGCCGCCGATATGATAACCGTTCCCGGAGCGATTACGTCGCCATCAGGGTATTTTTGCTTCATCGAAAGCGAATCCTTACCGGTCGGGATGTTGATGCCCAATTCAATAGCAAACTCCGAACAGCCCTGCACGGCCTCGTACAGCCTGGCATCCTCGCCCTCGTTCTTGCACGCCCACATCCAGTTAGCCGACAGCGAAACGCCTTTCAGGCCGTCTTTCATTGGCGCCCAGATAATGTTGCTCAGCGCCTCGCCAATGGCAGTGCGGCTACCTGCAACCGGGTCAACCAGTGCGGCAATAGGGGAGTGGCCTATGGTGGTGGCAACGCCTTCTTTCCCCGCGTAGTCCAGCGCCATAACGCCCACGTTGTTCAGGGGAAGCTGTAGCGGCCCGGCACATTGCTGCTTGGCGACTTTCCCGCCCACGCAGCGGTCCACTTTATTGGTCAGCCAGTCTTTGCAGGCTACGGCTTCCAGTTGCAGCACCTGGTCGAGGTACTCGTGTATCCTGTCCTGCGAATACTCCGGCGCGCTGTAGTTGGCGGCAACCGTTTTATCGGTCATGATCGTTTTGGGCGAACTGCCGAACATATCCTCGAGGTCAAAATCCATCGGTTTTGCACCCGTGGTCGCCGACTCAAAAGTAAATCTGTGGTCCCCGGTTACGTCGCCCACTTCATACAACGGTGATCGCTCACGGTCGGCAATGCGTTTCAGGGTGTCAAGTCCTTTTTGTCCTATTACAAGTCCCATACGTTCCTGTGACTCGTTACCTATTATCTCCTTAGCAGAGAGGGTAGGGTCACCCACCGGCAGCCTGTCAAGGTCTATTTTACCCCCTGTTTCTTCTACCAGTTCGGAGAGGCAGTTGAGGTGTCCACCCGCACCGTGATCGTGTATCGAAACGATAGGGTTATTCTCACTTTCTACCATGCCACGGATGGCATTAGCAGCGCGTTTTTGCATTTCAGGATTGGATCGTTGTATGGCGTTCAGCTCGATACCGCTGTTGAAAGCGCCTGTATCTGCTGATGAAACCGCGGCCCCTCCCATCCCGATGCGGTAGTTCTCACCGCCCAGAATCACTATTTTATCGCCGGTTTGCGGCTTTTGTTTTTTGCTCTGGCTTTCCTTACCATAACCGATACCGCCTGCCAGCATAATCACTTTATCAAAGCCCAGTTTTCGGGTATCTTCCTCATGTTCAAAGGTTAGCACCGACCCCGTGATCAGTGGCTGCCCGAATTTGTTCCCAAAGTCGGAAGCACCATTAGAGGCTTTTATAAGAATGTCCATTGGGGTCTGGTAGAGCCACTTGCGCTCGTCCATGCCGTTTTCCCACGGGCGGTTTTCCTCAAGGCGGGAGTAGGCCGTCATATAGACAGCGGTTCCGGCCAATGGCAATGAACCCTGTCCGCCGGCCAGCCTGTCGCGTATCTCGCCACCCGAACCTGTTGCGGCGCCATTGAAAGGTTCCACCGTGGTAGGGAAGTTATGGGTCTCGGCTTTAATGGAGATCACCGAATCAAATTCTTTTATCTCGTAAAAATCAGGCTTGTCGGCACTTTTCGGCGCGAATTGCTCAACGCGCGGGCCTTTTACAAAAGCTACGTTGTCTTTATATGCCGATACGATGTCGTTCGGATTTTCCTGCGAGGTCTTTTTTATCATTTTGAACAGCGACGAAGGCTTTTCCTCACCGTCTATCACAAACGTGCCGTTGAATATCTTGTGGCGGCAGTGCTCGCTGTTTACCTGGCTGAATCCAAACACTTCCGAGTCGGTCAGGTTGCGACCCAGCTTGAGTGCCAGGTTGCGCAGGTAGTCTACCTCTTCAGCGTTCAGGGCAAGGCCTTCGCTGTTATTATAGGCCTCGATATCAGTTACCTCAAGGATCGTTTCGGGCTTTATGTTGATGGTAAATATATCCTGTGTAAGACCGTTGTATTTCTGCGAAAGCATCGGGTCGAACTTTGCATCGGCTTCTTCCATTTGCTCAAATTCCTCAATGCGGATGATGCCCGAAATGCCCATATTCTGGGTAATCTCCACGGCATTGGTACTCCAGGGGGTAATCATAGTGGCACGGGGACCAACAAAAAAATCCGTCAGTGCGGATTTTTTTATTTTATGTGCGTTGCCAAAAAGCCAGTTTAATTTTGAGGTGTCTTCTGCCGAAAGTTCGCCTTGCGCCTGTACCGCAAAAACCGTCTTGGTCTGGTTCCCGAAGAAATGGATCATTGTGTTGTCGTGTTGTAGTTGTGAGGTGCAAAATTAGGCAATTGTTACCAAAGTGCAAAGAGATAATTTTGCCACCAATTGCACTAATTCCACAAATATTTTCAACTGCTGTAATCGCTAGGCACGAAGCGATCTATAGGTGACTTCAAAACTGTGACTGTGACTTAGAACTTTTTTTGGGCGTGCCGGCTCCGTAAACTACGCCGTCGGGCCATGCGCTGTATCCCTCCGCTGCGCTACGGGGATGCCGCTGCTGTCCCTCACGTAGAGCTACACATAGAAGGTTAGCCGCAATGCAATGTCTTTAAAATATACGGCATTATATGTCGTTCCTTATAAAAAAGGGCTGCCCATCCCCGGATAACCCTTATAAAAAAAACAACCACGATAGATTAAAATTTCATCCCCACGCCAAAGCCAAACAGCCACGGTTTGATGTCTACCTCAGCCGGTATATTCAGGCCGTCGGCAAGATTTGAAGCATCTACAGTAACATCGGTTTTCAGGAATATCTTTTTCATGTCAATGTTAATGAAGAATTTATCATTGATTTTATAGTCAAGCCCGGCCTGCAATGCAAACCCGAATGCATTATCGTACTCCACATCCTTAACAGTACTGCCTTCATCCACACTGTAAAAAATGGTATAGTTGATACCCGCGCCGGCATAGGGCCTGAAATTGCAGTCGGGCATAAAGTGGTATTGCAGCGTGAGGGTAGGGGGGAGCAGGTATACACTTCCCAAATCCACATCGGTACTTGTCGGCCCGCCAATGGCAGAAATGTCCGATCCGGTAGTATGCACATCATGCTTGGTGGTACCGAGGATAAGCTCCGCTGCTATGTTTTTTGTAAAGAAATAGGTAAAGTCAACTTCGGGGATAAATGAGTTTGATATGCTTGCGTCACCGCCGATTATACCTATATCCGCACCCTCATCCGGAACGACTGCCACGCCCCGAACGCGTACCTGCCAACGCTTAAAGTCGTTGTTTGTTTCTTCTTGGGCATGTACATACCCTGCACTTAATAACGACAGAGAAAAAAAGATAAAAGCTAATTTTTTCATGATATTGTGTTTTAATTACAAGACAAAATTATGTACTTAAAATCCTATAAAATATGATAAATATCATAGCATAAAGAGTTTTTTTTTAGCAATCTTCACAAACGATAAGTTGTATTATCCCTTGTGGTTTCGGGTGTCACAACGCTATTATCCACACTTCTTGTCCCTTAACGACCGGGAATACAAAAACGCCACAAGCTTTCACCTGTGACGTTCGCTAAAAAAACTAATCCTAATTATTTCTGTACCACTTCCAGATTGATTTGGTAATAGTTTTTGCCTTCCTCGTCAGGTGTTGTTTCTATCAGTTTTTGCAGTGCCATCATGTGCGCCATTTTGAGGGCGCCTTCAGCAGCTATGGCCACATCGGGTTGTACGCCGGTGCCTTCCCAATTCGTTTTAGTTATCGGGTTGATTGCGCGCCCGTTGGGGATAAACGCCACAAAGCCGTTGCCAAGGTCGGCTTGATCACCGGGGTTGGCACCGCCGCCCGTTGTTTCGCCTACAAGCGTTGCCCTTTTTTGGGTCTGCAGGTCGTAGGCGAGTTCTTCGCCTCCGGAAAACGTATGGCCAGATGTCAGCACATATACGGGCTTGTCGGTGTATTTTTTGCCGTGTACCGGGATGGTCCAGTACTCTGTTGTGATATTGCCTTTGCGGTAATACAGGTCGTTGATGTGTACGGGCGTGTCCCCAAAAAAGTAACTCGCCACATATTGTACCAGTTCTGGTTCGCCGCCATGGTTCTCCCGCAGGTCGATAATGAGCGCCTCGGTATTAGCAAGGTACATCATTGCGCCGGTAACGGTTTCGCCTACCTTATCCACCGGGCCAAAGCCGTCTATCTTCAGGTACCCTACATTCCCTTCAAGGATATTCAGTTTCGGGAAGCCGAGGTTCATGCGCCTCATATGCCGCATAAATTTTTCTTCACGATCCTTATCTGATGCTTCATTCCGCGGGCCGGAGGGCCTGTTCGGGTTATACCGCACGCTAAGGTGCTTGTCTTTTACAATTTCCATTAGTTGATTTGACATTGTCTCCGCAAAAACCTTTGGATCACTTATCTTCGAATAAACCCCTTTCTTATTGTTCTCACGGATAGCAGCTTCAGCCTTTTTGGCAACTTCCGGGAAAATGTAGCTGTCGTTCATTTGCTGCAGCAGCGAATTGATGACCGCATTCTTTTGCGCTTTGTCCATGGATGTCGATTGGGCAGGGAGCGTTTGCGAATTTAATTTCTGCGTTAAAAAGAGGGTAAGCATTGCCACTGCTGTTGCCAGTAAAAATTTTCTTTTCATTTTTGTCAGTTTTTGATTGATGATTGATTTGATGATGATAATTGAACTCCGGGCCTATTTTACATTGGCCGTTATCTTCGACAGGATATCCTGTAATTTTTGTATTTCACTTTGGCTTATGCCTTCAAGCGCCTTGTTCCTGTTGGCGAGGATATGCGGCTGCATTTTTTCGATCACGTCTTTGCCGGTATCGGTAAGCATTATTTTAAAACGCCTTCTGTCACCCGAATGGAATTCACGGGAGAGGTAGCCGTTCTGTACCAATAGCTCTATGATCCTCGTGATAGACGCCACATCTTTAAATACCGCTGTTGCTATCTGCTGCTGTGGCGCTGTACTATCCTGCTCAATTGCCTTGAGCACGAGCCATTGGTCTATTGTAATGGTAAATCCTGCTTCCTTCAGTCGCTTCTGTGCAAACTGCCGGTAGCTCTTTATGGATTTATCTATTGTATAAAACACTATGTCGTTTAAATTTTCCATTCACTATATTTGATACAAATATAATTGATGTGTCAATTATATTGAAGTTTTTTTTATAATTTTTTTAAAATAAAAAGGTCCGGCATTGTTGCCGGACCGCATGGTTCTTTTCCTAAATAGCGTTATTTCCTTTTCATTACTATTTCCATACTCTTATATTCCTTGCCATCTTTGGTGTCGAACATCTCCATTTTGCGGGTGTTGGCATCGACAATGGTATAGGTTTCCCTGTAAGATGCTTTTTTTCCATCCATCGGGTTTACCATTTCGCCTTTTATATTTATAGTTTTAGTAGCCTCGTCATACGTTCCTGTGCCCACCATCATGCCCGTACCCATATTGTCAATAAAGGTTGTAGTGATCTCATCGCTTGCATTATTGTAGGACAGGGTATTTTTACCTTCGAATGGCTGTCCCATCATCGTACCCTTAAAATTTGATTCCTGGTACCGGCCTCCCATTATCATTTTTACATCCGCAACCGATTGGGCTTTTTCAGGTGGCGCGTCAGGCCCCATCCAAAAAGTCATTTCACAATTCCAACTGCCTGTTTCTTCAGCCATCATTTTGTGGACGTCTCCGGGTGTCATGTATTTTTTCCATGCCGCATTCATGGCAGCACTATCCATAGGCTGCTCCGGAGCTGTTTCTTTTGTGGTTACGGAGTCGGCTTTAGTGTTGGTTTCGGTTTCTGTCGTGGTTTTTTCTTCTTTTTTACACGAAGCAAAACATAGGGCCAGCATAGCCATCGATAGTATTACTTTTTTCATAATTGTTTGGTTTACAGTTTGTACTGTAAAATTATGAAAAAATAACAGACAGGCGATACTGTATCGTATAAAATTATTCCCCGGGCGGAACAGGCGCTCCCGGCAGGTGATTCATGTTATTCCGGAATCACCGTACTCTCATACGCACCGATATCCGGCGAATTCGTCCTGCTTACACCATTGATATCCAAAGGTACCGCATTGGCTACAGCCTGGCCGGCAACGCCTTCCGCAGCCGATTCACCCTGTACAATATTCAGGTTGTTGTTAATAGGATCGAAGAATTTCGGGTTGTTCTCCGTAGCATTTTTAGCCAACAGGCACTGGTTGTAAAATACCATATCGGCTTCAGTGCTGGTATCAAATTTATAGAACTCCTTTCCGGTATAAAGGTTACTGTAATCGCTGAATTTTATCAGGCAGTTGTTAAGGTCGGCGTTGAATGCAGTTGGCGGGTTGGTATCGCTGCCTTTCCTGTCAAAAAGGATCCCGTAGTTAGAAGATCCGTACATAATGCAATTGTCAAAATTTGCATCCAAATCAGACACCAGCGTTCCTTCTTCCGTATCGAGATAGTCGCGGACGTAAACGGGCACCTGGTTGAACGAATTATAATGATTGCCAAAAGTGCAGTGCCTGAACCTGTAAGTCCCGCCAAGGGAACAGGCCAGTGCAGCCTCTCCCGCATTATTGATCACCACATTATCACCGGTTATGGCCGAGCGTTGCGCCAGCATCCCTGCTACCGCGTTATTGTATATTTGGGAATTGGTAATCGTAAGCCTTGGCATTACGGGCTGGTCTTCATTAGCACGCTGCGCCAAAATGCCTATGACCGCGTTCCTTACGGTAAGATGATTGATTTTATTGTCGTTCCCCGACATTATAAATACGGTTCCCCACTGTCCGGGGACATCGGCAAATCCCGGTTCCAGCCGGTCACCTTCAAAAATAACCTCGTTTTCAAGTGTTTCAGGGTTGGAAGAAAGCGCTCCGTTTACGTTGAGTGTACCGTTGCTATCCACGATAAGTCCTGAATCGGCATGGAAATGGACCCGTGTTCCGGGGTCAATATTTAGTGTCTTTCCATTAGGTACCAGCGCATAACCGTAAACAACATAAGGCTTTTCATTGGTCCATTGCAGTTCTTCCGGAGTGGTAAGCTCATGGCCCAGGACATCATCGTCAAGCCCATTTACATTCAGGGTTTCCTTAGCATCGGTTGGCAGCGGCCGGTCAGGCTTGATGAATATGGCATCCTGTACCAGGGTTACCAGTTCAACCTTTTGCTCGTTAGTACCGTTGTCAAAATAAATTTTATCGTTGTAAAGGAAGGTGGTAGTATTGTTTGCATATTCGTTATAATCAATTGTCGTTTCGATAAATACAAACATGCTGTCCTTTGCCAAAAGCTCAATGTTGTTAAACACCTTTCCGGGAATGCCATCTACCATAAGGCGGTATTTAGAAGCCTCACCCTCACCAAGCCTGATGCTGGGGATATTGATGTTTTTGTTGCTCCTGTTATATACCTTAAGTGTATACGTGCTCGAACCTATATTTGTAAATACAGTGTCGAGGTATACAGTATCCTTTGAAAACCTGAGGTCGCCGGTGCTGGGTTCGAACTCAAAGTCGTTGCGGCACGAGGTAAGCGATACAGTAAATCCTATAAGTAATAAAAGTAAAATTTGGCGCATGCGAAACAATTTTTTGTAAAAGTAGCTATTAAATTGAAATGTATGAAAGTGATTTTACGGATAACGCAGGATTGCGATTTTTAGTTTATGGGTTGATTTGGTTATGGGATGTAGTTGCGTTTGTAATTTGGTAGTTGTCTTTTGGAATTTGTGACCTACTCTTTGTACTTTTACAAATCTAAATTAAAATTATGCCCTTCGATAAAGAAAAAGCTCTGAAAATGTGCAACGACTTCGCTAAAAATACCCTCATGGAAACCCTGGAGATTGTCTACACCGATGCGGGCGAAGGATTTCTCGAAGCAAAAATGCCGGTTAATCCACGTGTACACCAGCCTATGGGATTGCTGCATGGTGGCGCCACGGTTGCACTTGCCGAAAGTGTAGGTAGCGCCGCATCGCTTATGTTTGTAAATCCCGAACTACAGGAGGTTCGGGGCATCGAAATATCAGCAAACCACCTTCGCAGCAAGCGGGATGGTGTGATTACAGGTACTGCCCGCATCATACACAAGGGGAGGAGCCTGCATCTGTGGGAAATAAAAGTAACCGATGAAGCTGGTAAGCTTATATCGCTGTGCAAGATTACCAATATGGTTCTTCCGAAGCGACGCTGATCCGGTAATTTGTGGATTTGTAACCTTGATCCGAAGAACCAAATCCACGTATTTTCAAACTATATAAAATGATAAACCTTCTCAGAAAAATAACATCCCAGCTTAATAGCCAACTGCCTTTTGCGGTATTTTGCAAGCCGGGTGCAGCTGAAATTACCGGAATTTTCCAAAAAGAGGCGGGATCGCATTACCTTGAAAATTACAACGCCAGCGGATTTGTATTCGCACCATTTTCGGGACACAGTCGAATTTTTATTCCTTTGGATAAGGCAGATGTTATCACTGCCGATCATAGTGGAAATGTGCAGGTTCCTCTCGCTGTTAAACCTGAAGTTGACACTATTGCCAAAGCCGATTTTGAATCGCTTGTAGCAAAGAGCATAACCGAAATTCACGCAGGTAAATTTGAGAAACTGGTGTGTTCGCGTACTGAAACAGTACCATGCCATTCAGACGTTACCGATATATATTTAAAACTTCTGTCTGCATACCCTAACGCGTACCGGTACTGTTTTTACACTCCTGAAACGGGGTTGTGGATGGGTGCGACTCCCGAGCAATTGCTAAAGTCTGACGGTTCAACGCTGCATACGGTTGCGCTTGCCGGCACCCAAACCTATGCAGAGAAAAAAATTGTTTGGGAAGATAAAGAAAAGCAAGAGCAGCAGTTTGTAACCGATTATATACTTAACCAACTCGATGGATTGGTCTCGAATGCCCAAAGTAACGGCCCCTATACCTTCAGGGCAGGAAACCTGGTACATATCAAAACCGACATTTCTGCAGCGATCAAGACCGGATCCCAATTAGACAAAATCATCGATGCACTTCATCCAACGCCTGCCGTATGCGGCTTGCCAAAGCAGGATGCCATGCAGTTCCTTTTGAATAACGAAGGGTATAACCGTGAATATTATGCGGGTTTTCTGGGCGAAATTAATCCCGATATTTCAACAGGGGAGAAGCAAACGGACCTGTTCGTTAACCTCCGGTGTATGAAAATAGATGGCAAAACAGCACAGCTATTCATCGGGTGCGGCATTACCAAAGACAGCGACCCCGAAAAGGAGTTCATCGAAACCGTAAATAAAAGCATGACCATGCGGCGGGTGCTTTAAATTGGAGTTAAATCTTAGCTGAGGCTAGCCGGGAATGCGTAAATTTATAACATGAAATTACTTACCATAACTTTTTCTGCCCTAATCTTTTTGGCCTGCGCCAAGGAAAAACCCAAAGCTATTGCAATGCAGCCTCACGTAGCTGAAGCTCCCATGATGGATGTCAATGAAGCAAAGCGCGCCGAAATCATAGCGTTCGCAAAAAAATATCTGGGTACGGCCTATTGTTATGCGTCTTCCGACCCGAAAAAAGGTTTCGACTGTTCCGGATTTGTCAATTTTGTATTTAAAAATTTCGATATTGATCTGCCCCGCAGTTCATCTGGCTTTTCCAACATTGGGAAGGCACTGAAGCCCGAAGAATTTAAAGTAGGCGATGTATTGGTATTCTATGGCTACAGGGATAGCAATTCCGTTGGTCATGTCGGGATTGTCTGCGAAGCCAATGGGATGAAATCTAAATTTATCCACGCCTCCTCGGGAAAGGAAATGGCCGTGACAATTAGCGAATTGGGATCGGATATGTATACCAAACGCTTTTATAAATGCGTGGATGTGATCAGCGGGAAGAAATTTTAGCCGCGTTCACGGTTTCAGTTACGATTAACCCGTTAGTGTCGTTAAATAATAAAAAAGCCCTATTTTCGTTTATCTAAACAAAACTCCATGAAAAAGCTGCTTTCGTTTATCGCCATCGCTTTACTGCCATTAGTGATTTCCGCACAGGAACAGTTTTCGGTTTATTTTGAGACCAATAAGCACGAACTCACTAATGCACAGCAGGAAAGGCTTTCGGAATGGGTAGCGGTCAACAAAACTTCTAAAATACTTGCCATCAACGGTTATACGGATGAAGACGGCAGCATAGGCCTCAACGATACGCTGGCACAGCGCAGGGTGACCGAGGTGTTTGGCATCATTAAAGGAAAAGTGAATACACGTGAAGACTTTAAGACCCGCAGTTTTGGTAAGTTACATACAATGTCGCCGGTAAAAGCTGAAAACCGGAAGGTAACGCTGTACTACTTGCAGCAAAAAGACCTTGCATTGGAAAATGAGATACTCGGCATAACCGAAGTGCCAAAACCGGAGCCGAAAGTAAAAAGGTCAGCGGAGTATCCTGCCGAAATCACCGTACGCAATCCCGATGGCAAAGATGAAACGCTTAAGCTGGATGTAGCCTTCATGAAAAAAGTAGGCGATGCAAAGAAAGGCGATGTCATCGTCATTAATAATCTCAATTTTTATGAGAATACATTCGGTGTGGTGAAAGAATCACGTAACCGGATGCACGAACTGCTTGAAATCATGCGCGCCAATCCAGACCTTAAGATAAAGCTACAGGGACATGTGTGCTGCATGAAGGCCGACCGCCAGGACCTTTCCACCAAAAGGGCAAAAGCCATAATGCAATTCCTGAATACGAATGGCGTAGAGAAAGACCGCCTGTCATTTGAAGGCTTTGGTGTTTCAAGGCCGATTCACCCAATTCCGGAAAAAAGTAGGGAACAGGCCGCAGAAAACAGGAGAGTTGAGATTTTGATTGTGGAAAATCCCTAAATCTTCGCGATAAACTTATTCTTTTTCCGATAATGCCGCATTAACACTTTATGGCATAGTTCCTGCATAGTTCCGTGTGAGGAAATGACTATGAAAAAGAGAAATATAATGATACTGTCAGCAATAATAGCATTATTGCTGCTGACATTCGCCTGTAAGAGCTGCTCCGGCATCTCGTCGGGCTTTAAAAAAATAACCGATGCCATAACCAGCCCGACGGCCCGCGAGGTATATGCTCGTGAGTTCAGGGACAATCGCCCTGTTTATGATTCTTGGGAAGCAGCGTATACGACTTCATTACGCGACAGCCTGGAAGTTACCCTGCCTTATGGCGAAAAAGGCTCCTTCGCCCCATACCAAAACACGGTGTACAGTTATACTTTACAAATGCAGGAAGGAGAAGTGCTTACCGCAGAGGTGGCTGCCGACTCCATTAATCAACGCATATTCATGGATGTATATGCATGGGACGGCATCGCCTGGAAGAAGACAGATAACAATGAACCGTTGCACCACGCAATTGAATATGCCATTGAAGAAACTTCGCTTTACAAACTCATCATACAGCCCGAGATTTCGGCCAACAGCAATTTTTTCATCAGCATTAATAAAAAACCTGCTTATGGCTTCCCGGTTGCAGGCAAGGGTAATTCGGCTATCATGAGCTTTTGGGGCGTGGAGCGCGATGGCGGCAAGCGTACACATGAGGGTATCGACATATTTGCAAAGAAAGGCACGCCTGTTGTTGCGGCTACAGATGGAACTATTGGCTTTACCGGTGAGCGAGGAATTGGAGGCAAACAGGTGTGGTTGCGGGAAGGCCTGTTTGGCAATTCACTGTATTACGCCCACCTCGATGCCATAGCGGTAGAGAGCGGTGTACGCGTAAAGGCAGGTGATACGCTGGGATTCGTGGGCAATACCGGCAATGCGCAATTTACTCCGCCCCACCTGCACTTCGGAATTTACAAGAATGGCGCAGTGAATCCGCTGCCATTTGTTTATGAAACAGAAAATATTGCAGCGGCACAATTCCCAACAAATTCAAAGTCAGGCGTACAAAAAATAAAAAGTAAAGCCAATCTCAGGAAGGGCCCGGCAACTATGTTTAATACAGTTGGCACGCTTACGGCAAATGATACGGTCGTAATTTTAGGACAGGCTAAAGACTGGTTCCACATACAGACCACAACAGGGCAAAAAGCATATTTGCATAAGAGTTTGGTTAGGTAAATCGTATAAAAATTTAATCATATTTTGCTTTTATGATTGTGATTTCCTTAGTATGCCCGTCCATAACAGCTTTACAGGTATAACCCCTGCTATCGGTCCGAAGGATTTCAACATGTATTTTTTTATCGATTAATGTCTTCTTGCCATCACTTTCCAACTGGTCAAGTGTAAGTATGTAAGAGCATTCGGATGTCCATTCAATCGTTCCGTGAAGTTTGGTTTTATTTTCAGTATTAGTTTCGACCTGCTCAGTTTCCGTGCGTATAATTTTATATCCGGAATATGCCGGGTCGTCATATTGAAATGTGCCTGTCTTGAACGGTGCGCATTGTTTTTCCTGTGACCAAAGGCTGCAAAAAGGTAATAAGAGAAGGAGAACTAAATTTTTCATATTATGTTTTTTCCGCATCTCGTTATTACTTCTCCTGAGATTTTCTGCAATTGTCGCTCTGCTTTAGATGAGATAACCAAAGTTAAACAAATAACCTACAACTCATCCCCCAAATTCTACAGTTCGGTAAAACACATTTTTAGGGTTGGTGAAAACAATGCAACTTTGCTTCATCAAATTACAACAACCTAAAAATTAAAATTATGATACGAGTTATTACCGCGGTTGCATTTTTGGTTTGCAGCACAATTAGCGCACAATCGAAATATGAAACCGGCATGCAAAAAGCCTTTACCCTCTGGAAAGAGAACAAGAGCACCGAAGCATCGTCTCTTTTTGAAAGGATTGCCGCCGCTGAAAAAACCAACTGGCTTCCCTATTACTATGTCGCTTTGGTAAATGTTACCTATGCTTTCCAGACGCAGGATAAGAGTAAGATCGCTGCACTGCTGGCCAAAGCACAGGAAGCTACAGATACTTCCCTTGACCTGTCGCCGGACAATGCCGAACTGTTGGTAATGCAGGCCATGATACACACTGCCTGGATCGTTGCCGACCCAATGACCAACGGGATGAAGCTTTCCGGTGCCGTAAATGAAATTTATGCAAAAGCACTAAAGCTGGCGCCAGATAACCCGAGGGTAGTGTTCCAGAAAGCAGAATTCGAAATTGGCGGCGCGCGCTATTTTGGCAAGGATATCAAGCCGATGTGTGCTGAAATTGAAAGAGGTGTCACACTTTTTGCTACCTTTAAGCCTGAAACGCAGTTTCATCCCAACTGGGGTAAAGAGAGGGCAGAGCAGGCGTTGGCAGAATGTAAAAAATAAAATAAATGAACATTTATAAGGAATTAGCAAGGGCGGCGGGCATTGGCATCATCATTTACCTCGTGTTGTTGTTTGGGGTAGCAGGTGGAAAGTTTGAATGGAATTCCCAACACCTTATCCAGTTCCTTTATGTTGTGGTAGGTTACTCCATGACGCTTTATATGGCCAATAAGCTTGTCTTTGTGTGGATGGACAGGAAATTCGGCCAGGCCCGGATGAAGCCAAAGCGCCTACTCATTGGTTTCCTTTCTTCATTTGCTGTATCGCTGCTCATCATTTTCCTGCTTCGCATTTTTGAAGATGTTGTAATTGAAGGAGAGTCATTTGCGGGGTTCTTTTCAGAGGAAAAAATCGAGAACTATTATATTGCCTCCGTTATCACGCTCACGATAAGCCTCCTCACGCACGCATTCAATTTTTACAGGCGTAACCAGGAGAACAGGGTTAAGGAACAGAAGATGATTGCGGGTACTGCATCGGCCAAATTCGAAACGCTGAAGAACCAAATCGACCCACACTTCCTCTTCAACAGCCTGAATGTACTAAGTTCACTAATTGAAGAAAACCCTGATAGCGCGCAACGGTTCACAACCTCACTGTCCAAGGTATACCGCTATGTACTGGAGCAAAAAGACAAGGAACTGGTTAGCATTCAGGAGGAGCTCGATTTTGCCAAAACGTACATGAACCTTCTCAAGATGAGGTTTGAGAATAGTGTATTTTACGAAGTGCCACAGTCAGTATCAAGCCCCGATGCCCGGGTCGTGCCTCTGTCGCTCCAGTTACTGCTTGAAAACACAGTGAAACACAACATCGTAAGCCAGCAGAAGCCGCTTCATATCAGGATATTTGAGCAGGACGGTTACCTGGTGGTGCAAAACGATTTCCAAAAGAAAGAGGTGTTACAGGACAGGCGCGGCGTAGGCTTGCAGAATATCGTAAGCCGTTACGCCATCATTACTGCCCGCAAGGTGCAGATAGAACAGACAGAACAATATTTTACGGTAAAATTGCCCGTATTGACAAAACAGGTTACCATTATGGAAACAAGCTATAACGATTCGGAAAGCGGCTACCTGAAGGCGCAGAAAAAGGTGGAAGACATAAAAGGATTTTACGGCAACCTCATGTCCTACATCATTGTCATTTCAGGATTGGCCGTGCTCAACCTCGTCACTTCTGCAGCACACTTGTGGTTTCTGTACCCTGCAGTAGGTTGGGGCATTGGGGTCATCATCCACTTTTGCAGCGTGTTCAATTACATACCCTTCCTGGGCCGTGACTGGGAAGAACGCAAGCTGAATGAGTTCATGGAGCGCGAGCGCAACAGCAAGTGGAAGTAGGTCAGTCGCTTTTAAACATATATACCATTGGTATCCGGATAAAATCGGCTTTCCTTTAGCAGTTCAGTCATCAATCAATAATCATAGAAATATAAAAAATGATTAGCCATGCAAAACGGATTTGAAAACAGGGAAATAGAGCGTGCCCGCAAGAGGATAAAGGAGATCAGGTCGTTTTACATCAACCTGGCACTGTATTGTACTATCATTCCTGTACTGATTATCATCAACCTGACCTTTACACCCGATTTTTACTGGTTCTTTTTCTCAATGGCCGGGTGGGGGCTGGGCCTCTTGTTCCACGGCATGGCAGCGTTCAACTTCATACCCTTTCTCAGTAAGGACTGGGAAGAGCGAAAGCTGCAGCAATTTATGGAAGAAGATCGCATAGCAAGGGAAAAATTCCGGAGTAATAACCTAAAACACCACGAGGATGGAAGATCTGTATGAAAAAGCAAGCCGTGAAAGGGCTAAAAACAGGATTGAAAGGCTAAAGGGCCTGTATATGCACCTGCTCATATTTATCACCGTAAATCTACTGACACTGGCTGCCAAATTGATAGGTTTTGGAATTCACCCCAGTGCGTGGAACAATTGTCTTAAAGGAACCCTGATCATTGGTTCACTAAGCGTTCTCGCCAACGCCGGTTTGGTTTATGGCCCGCAACTCCTCAATAAAAAAGGCTGGGAAGAAAAGAAAATGTATGAACTGATCAGGCAACAGGAAAAAAACAAGACCAATCAAAAATAAGCTGCCATGGAAGATTCATTTGAAGAACATAAAAGGCTTGAAAAAGCCCGCAAGAAAGTTGAAGACATAAAAGGCTTTTACAAACACCTTGCGGCTTACATCCTTGTAAATGCTTTCCTGATCGTGATGCATTCCATAAACCTGGATCCGGGGGAAAAATTTTGGACATGGGGAACTTTCATAACAGCGCTCTCATGGGGAATAGGCCTATTGGCACATTGGATTACAGTATACAACCGCCATATTTTTTTTAGCAGGGACTGGGAAGAGCGAAAGATCCGCCAATACATGGAAAAAGAAAAAAATAAGGCCAGCAGGTGGGAATGATCCCATCCACACAAATCCATCAATTAAAGGTTAGCGCCCCTAATATCTCTTCGCTCATAAAGGGTCCGCCCGGAAACGTGGCTGTATAGTCAAGGTTGAGCCATACCTGCCCGCGCTCATCAATATGGTAATGAATTTCTTTGCCACGGCTTTCCTCCACAAAAAGCAATTCCTTTATCAGGTAATTGGCCGTTTCCAGGTCGGTTTTACTGCCTACAAGCATTTCGGGATATAAGTGCCCGCCCGTATGGATGATCCGCGGCGTGCCGCCAATGGCCCTGATGCATGCCGACATGAGGATGGCATGGTCGTCGCAATCGCCCGAAAAATGTTTTACCGACTCGCTGGCATGGGCAATGTATTCCCTGTGGCTGGGATCGTCTACATAGTTCCAGCTATTCCTTATTTCTTTAAATACCGCAAAACACTGTATCATCTGCCGGTACTTTTTATAGCCTTTTACATCCCTGAAATATTTGGTGGTGGCCATGAGCGCAAAGTTCCGCACATCGGGGTTTGCATAATCTACAGCTTCAATTATTTCCGATTTATTTGGAAAGGGCAGTAACTTTGAAATAATAATATCCTGCGGATTGGCATCTTCAGCCATGGAGTAAACCATTGAGCGGTAATCCTGGTACACCGCGTTAAATCCATAATTACCTGAAAGTGTACCATACAGCAATGCCAAAATATAAAGTGCAATGCAAACTATAAGGATGGTTTTCATTAACCGCAATATAAGTTGTATTAGGGCCAGAAGCGTTATGAATATGAGTATCCTGTCCAATTGATACGGCCATTCGGGATCGATGAGGTTCTGGTGAATGATAATGAAAATAGGTATCGCAATGAGAATGTTGAGTGCAAAAATGATAATGGAATCCCAGGGCTTCTTTACCTGAAGCTTTGCTTTGATCCTTTCTATTTTTGCGAGATACGGCTTTATCATTATGCGTAAAAATAAAACAATTTGTTTTATCCTGCCGCAGTTTCAAATGCAGCCTTTTTTTCAATAATATTTAATTCATGCAACTGGTACTGTACTTTTTCAAACGTGCTTTTGTCCAGTTTCTTTTGTGACCATCTGGTTAACGTCAGCCATTGATTGATATCTTCAATTTTCTGCTCATAACGTTCAGAAAGTATCCTGCCAATACCATGTATTTCTTTAAATCCTGTTGTCATTTTATTGATGGTATCCAAAAGCGTACCGATTTCCTGACTATGCTCTTCCAATACTTCATTTCTTACAGCGATAACAAAGCATGGCCATGGAGTAGGGCAGTCACCGATGCGTCGGAATATCCCTGCGTCAACAATAGGCTTAGTCATAAAGCGCTCCCACATGAAGTAATCGGCTTTGCCATCTGTCAACGCCTTTACAGCACCGTCGAGTGTATTCACTAACTCAAACTCCATGGCAACAGTATCCCATCCCTCTTGTTTTGCATTAACGATCGCCATGAGGTGCGACCCGGATCCGTAACGGCTTATCGCCACTTTGCCGTCCCGGATATCATCGAAAGATACATACGGTGAACCTGCTGCCACATGGATACCCCAAATTAATGGCGATTCCACATATACCTGCACTATTTTACTGTCATTCCCGGCTGCAATATCTTTAATGATTCCTTCTGTAAGTATTACAGCAATATCCGTACTGCCATCGCGCAGCATCTGGCAGAGCTTACCTGTACCTTCAGGGACATCGGTCCATTCCGCATTTATGCCTGCTTCGCTGAATTTGCTGCCTTCAATGCACAAATGCCACGGCAGGTTGAAATGTTCCGGTACACCGGCTATTTTTATTGTGGTCATTAGCTTTTTGCAATTTTATCCAGTGTATATTCGATCAGGTTGTTAACTGCCCTGTAAGCATCTGTAGTAAAGGTTCCCGCCGCCCTGTTGGCCACTATGGCGCTAAGCGAAACCGCATTATGCCCTAACAGTGCCGAAAGGCCATATATAGCGGCAGTTTCCATCTCAAGGTTGGTTACCCTCTCGCCGTTGAAGCTGAAGTTATCCATTTTATAGTTCATGTCATTATCCTGTAGCGAAAGCCGTACTATCCTGCCCTGCGGGCCGAAAAAACCACCGGCAGTTGCTGTAATACCTTTGAACATTTCGTTGCCCTCTGTAAGTTTTTCCAGTTTTTCACTGCATTTCACCGCATAAGGCCTTCCTTTGCGCGGGTCCCAGCCCATGTGCGCAACAAAAGCGTCTTCGAGGTCAGTGTCCGTAGCTTGCTCTATGTGGTAGGAGCGGAGCATGTTATCAAGCCCAAGCCCGTATTTGGACATGACGAAACCATCTACAGGGATATCCGGCTGCAATGCCCCCGAGGTGCCGATCCTGATGATGTTGAGCGAAGTCAGTTCCGTTTTCAGTTCCCGTGTTTTAAGGTTGAGGTTTACTACGGCGTCGAGCTCGTTCATTACGATGTCGATATTGTCAGGGCCAATACCGGTGGATATGACCGACAGCCTTTTGCCCCGGTACATCCCTGTTTCGGTCTTGAATTCCCTGCGCTGCGTAGAAAAATCGATGCTGTCAAAATGAGCCGTGATTTTTGATACGCGGTCCTGGTCGCCTACAAAAATAATGTCGTGCGCAATATTTTCCGGATGCAGGTTTAGGTGGTAAACGCTGTTATCGGGGTTTAAAAAAAGTTCTGATGGTGCTATTTTCATTGGTTAAATTTGAATGCCTGATGTCCAGTGTCTGCCGGAAATCCTGTGTTTGTTATTGTGATTTAGATTTTTTTAAGTGCCTGAATTTTTGTGGTTTGTTGTTTGAATTTTAACCACCCACTCTCTTCACCTTATATCCTTCTTTTGAAAGGAAGTCCATTATCTTATCCCTGAAATTTCCCTGTATAATGATCTCGCCATCTTTTGCAGAACCACCCACACCACACAAGGTTTTCAGTTGTTTTGCCAGTACCTTCAGGTCATCATCGCTGCCATCAAAGCCTTTTATCACGGTTGCAACCTTTCCACCGCGGTTCTTTTTATCAAGATGCGCTTCGAGGCGTTGCTCGCTGTTGGCAGGCGTTTCTACAGTTTCTTCGTTACTGTCTAACTCAAAATCTTTATTGGTGGAGAACACAAATCCCCCTAAATCATCTAAGTTATTTATCTTTTTTCCCATTTTTATAAATTTTTATTCGCACTGTTCATTGCGAGGAGGTACAACCCACAATTGCCGGGTAAACTCAAAACAAAAAAGCATCAGGCTTTTACACCCAATGCCTTTATGCGGTATAAAAATAATGATTATTTTTTGATTAAACCCAATTCCACCAAACGTTCGTGAAGGAAATCGCCTGCAGCAATATCATCGTACAATTTCGGATGGTTTTCATCAATGCAGTTCTCAAGGCAGTCCAGCTTCATATCGGCGACAGGGTGCATAAAGAAAGGGATGGAATAACGCGAAGTACCCCACAATTCCCTTGGCGGGTTCACTACCTGGTGTATGGTGCTTTTTAGCTTGTTGTTGGTATGGCGCGACAGCATATCGCCTACATTGATGACCAGTTCGTCCGGCTCTGCAATGGCATCGATCCACTCGCCGTTGTGATTTTGCACCTGCAGTCCTTTGCCCTGTGCGCCCATTAGTAGGGTGATAAGGTTAATGTCGCCATGCGCTGCGGCACGTACTGCATCTTTAGGCTCTTCGGTAATGGGAGGGTAATGGATGGGGCGCAGGATGCTGTTGCCCTCCATTACGTATTTGTCAAAATAAAACTCGTCAAGCCCAAGGTATAATGCCAGTGCACGAAGTACATATACGCCTGTCTTTTCAAGCATTTGGTACGCCTCTTTGCCTACTTGGTTGAATTTAGGCAATTCAGTAACCTCTACATTGCCGGGATATAATTCTTCATACTTTGATCCTTCATTAAGATACTGTCCAAAATGCCAGAATTCCTTAAGATCGCCCGCTTTCCGGCCTTTGGCGTGTTCCTTTCCGAATGCTACGTAACCGCGCTGCCCTCCAATTCCGGGAATTTCATATTTCTCTTTCGCATCTACAGGAAGACTGAAAAAGTTTTTCACTTCTGCATAAAGTTCCTCTACGAGCCTGTCATCGAGGAAATGCCCTTTTAATGCCACAAATCCTATGTCCTCATAGGCTTTACCGATTTCATTTACAAATTTTTGTTTGCGTTCCGGGTCACCCGAAAGGAAATCACGCAGGTCCACACTTGGGATGTTTTGCATAAAAATTGGTTTTAGAATTGCCCTCATGTTTGGGCAATGCAAAGGTAAAAATTAATTGTTACCCAAAGTTAAGGAAACATCAGGAAGAGGGTATACGAGCGTAAAACGATGCTGCCAGTATCCCTGAACATTGGTAGCTATTATTATATAACCTGAATATTTTAGTTAAAATCTGCTATCTGAATTAACACTGCTTTAACAAATCTTTTTTTACTTTTGAAACTGGCCGCAGCTCCCGGCCTGTCTTGTGTTGCACCTTAACCGATAAACTGTGGCTAAAATCTTGTACTTCAACTCCAAAGCGCCCTTATTAGCATGATACTGATTGTGGATGACATAAGGGCGAATATTATCGCTTTGCAGAAAATACTTCAACTTCACGGCCTTGCTTCGGATGCTGCGGAATCCGGAGAGGAAGCCCTGCTCAAAATACTGAAGGCCGAGTACTCCCTGATCATCATGGATGTACAGATGCCGGGTATGGATGGCTTTGAGGTAGTCGAGGCACTGGCAGGCAGCAACAGGACTAAAGACATCCCGGTAATATTCCTTTCGGCAGTGAATAAGCAGAAGAAATTCATATCCAGGGGCTATGAAACCGGGGGTGTAGATTATGTCACCAAACCCGTAGACCCCGACCTGCTGATACTCAAAGTAAAAACCTTCCTGAAGCTGTATGAGCAGAAAAAAGAGCTCAAGGACACGCGTGACCTTTTGGCTAAAGAAATAGAAATACGCAAAGGAGCACAGGAAAACCTGGAACTGAAAGTGGCAGAGCGCACAAAGGAACTGGTGGAAAAGAACGAGGAACTTGAAATGCGCAATCATGAGTTACAGCAGTTCTCCTGGGTAGTATCGCATGACCTGAAGGAGCCTATCAGGAAAATTGAACTGTTTATCAAGATCATTAAAGAAAAATACCTTAAAGAGGACCCAACGGCTTTTGATTATGTGAGGCGTACCATTAAGTCGGCCGAAAGGATGTCGGCGCTCATTACCGACCTGTTGGACTATTCACGGCTTTCGGCTAATGTTTCGGCTTCAAAAGCCGACCTGAATGTGGTGCTGGATGAAGTGGTGTACGACTTTGATTACATGATTGAGCAGAAGAATGCAACAGTGACTATCGGCCCCATGCCGAGGGTAAATTGTGTGGCCAGCCAAATGCGGCAGGTGTTCCAGAACCTGGTGAGCAATTCGCTCAAATTTTCCAAAAAAGATGAGGCGCCGGTCATTGAAATTTATTCTGAAATCGTTGCCGAAAAAGAATTTGACAGTAAAGCCACTCCCGATGGGCAATTTTGCAGGATAACCGTGCAGGACAATGGCATTGGATTCGAAGAAAAGTTCCTGGATAAGATTTTCATTATATTCCAAAGCCTTAACGACCGCAGCGCTTATGATGGTACTGGTATAGGACTGGCAATAGCGAAAAAAATAATTGAACGGCACAACGGCATCATCACCGCAAAGAGCGAACCCGGCAAAGGGTCCCGCTTTATTATGGTGCTCCCAATATAAAACAGCATTAACCAAACAGAAACGATACGGATGAACGGAAATTTTAAAAGGAACCTGATAGTAAGCACCGGAATTTCGATGCTGATACTTACGGTTAGTTCGGTGGCGTCATTCCTGAGCATAAGCAACCTGATGGAGAGCAACCAGATGGTAAATCACACGCAGGATGTGATCGTAAACCTTAACGAATGTGCATCGGTAATGGTCGAAGCACAATCCAGTATGCGGGGCTACCTTGTAACGGGCAGGGAAGATTTTCTTGACAGGTATAACGGCGCTGAGGATCAGATGGACAACAGCATCCAAAAGCTGGAGGCGCTGACATCGGACAACCCGGACCAGCAAAATTCGCTTCGCTATGTCAAAAAGCTCAAAGATGAATTTCTGGATTACCTGCGCCTCAGGGTGCTGGAAAAAAGAAGCGGCAGGGCAGTACTGGCAAGCGACCTTGACGGTGGCAGGAGGATAACCGGTAAGATCAGAGCCGAATTAAAGACAATGGAGATTCGTGAGCAGGCCTTATTGAAGGAGCGAATGGGCACATCCGAAAAATACGGATTGTACAGCAGCATACTCATTGTGGTCGCAGCATTGCTGGCATTGCTTATCAGCGGGACATTCTTTGTAAGGATACTGAAAGATTATAATGACCGCCTGAGACTGCAGTTGGAACTTCAAAAAAGTGAAAAGGAAACAGCCGAAAGGATAACCGTGATAAGCGGCGTAGCATCTGAAATAGCATCAGGCAATTATGCTGTGAGAGTAGGCGATACCGAAAGCGATGCCCTTGGCAGTGTGGGTGTGTCGCTGAATAATATGGCATCTGCACTGGAAACCTCCTTCGCTTCACTATCCGAAAAAGAATGGCTGCAAACGGGAATAGCCGAACTCAATAAAGTAATGATTGGGGAGAAAAGCCCCGAGCAGCTTACGAGGGACATAATCACTCACATTGCAAGCTATACCGGCAGTAGCGCAGGTATTATATACCTCTCTGAAGGCGAAACGCTTGCTCCGTCGGGTGGGTACAGCTATATGCATGACAAGATGAAAGATCGCATAGAATATGGTGAAGGCATCACGGGGCAGGCTGCAGTTTCCGGCGAGATAATGGAAATGAAGGGACTATTGTCCGATGACATCAGCATATCATATGCTTTGGGTGAAGTAAAGCCTACGCACATTGTGGCAGTGCCGCTTATAGACGACAGGCTGGCGGGCGTTGCCGAACTGGCAGCGGTAAAAAATTATTCACCGCTTCAGCTCGAATACCTTGCGTCGGCAGCGCATAATATTGCCATTGCCATAAGCACGGCCCAAAACCGCAAGCGTGTGCAGGAATTGCTGGAGGAAACCGAGGCCCAGTCGGAAGAGCTGAGGGTGCAGCACAGTGAAATGGAAAGTATCAATGCCGAACTGGAAACACAGACCGAGAAACTACAGGCTTCTGAAGAGGAATTGCGCGTACAGCAGGAAGAACTGCAGCAAACCAACGAGGAGCTGGCTGAACGCAGTGTGTTGCTGGAAGAACGCAATATGGAGATTCAGAAAAAATCGGAAGATCTGGAACTTTCTACCCGTTATAAATCCGAATTCCTTGCCAATATGTCGCATGAGCTCAGGACACCGCTCAACTCCATATTGCTGCTGAGTCGCCTCCTGTCTGAAAATACTGATGAGAACATGAACGACGAGCAGATAGAATTTGCAAAAGTGATACAAAGTAGCGGAACCGGATTATTAGGACTGATAGATGAGATACTGGACCTTTCCAAAATTGAAGCAGGGAAAATGGAACTTGAATTCCTGGATGTATCTGTAAAGGAAATTACCGATAACCTCAAAAACCTGTTTATTGAAGTCGCAAAGCAGAAAGGCATCGAATTCAGGATTGAAATTGATAATGCGCCATTGGTGATACGGACCGACAAAATGAGGCTGGAGCAGATATTGAAGAACCTTCTCTCTAATGCCATAAAATTCACATCGAGGGGATCAGTAACACTGGAGGTCAGGAAGATGGACGACAGGACGGTCTCATTTGTGGTAAAAGACACCGGCATTGGCATACCTCCTGAAAAGCAGCCGCTTATTTTTGAAGCATTCCAGCAGGCGGACGGCTCCACAAAGCGAAAATATGGTGGTACCGGGCTTGGGCTTTCAATAAGCAGGGAACTTTCTAAATTACTAAAAGGCGACCTAAGCGTTAAAAGCGTTGTTAAGGAAGGAAGCGAATTTATGCTGGTCATCCCTATTATAGGCTCTGCCCTGCCGGTGTTGGTGACTGTGAACCGGGATGATGCAGTAGGAGAAGGCCATACTACTGAGGCGGTACAAGAAAATGCGAAAGCAGCCGAGGAAAAGAAAAAGTACATAAGCGAAGTAATACCCGATGATGTCCCTGATGACAGGCAGGATATTGGCGAAAATGATAAGGTAATACTTATTGTGGAAGATGATGTAAACTTTGCGAAATCGCTCCTCGATTTTACGAGAAAGCGCGGGTATAAAGGGATTGTTACTGTGCGTGGGGACCATGCGCTCAATATTGCACTCGCTTTCAGACCGGTAGGAGTGCTTCTTGATATACAGCTGCCCGTTAAGAGCGGATGGGAAGTGATGGAAGACCTTAAAGGCAATGCCCAAACCAGGCATATACCGGTGCACATGATGTCGTCGCACAAAATGAAGCAGGAAAGCCTGCTCAGGGGTGCAGTGAACTTTTTAGACAAACCGGTGGCTTATGAACAGATGCCTGAAATATTCAGGAGGATAGAGCAGATCATCAGCAGGGAGTCGCAAAAAGTGCTAATAATAGAAGATAACCCCAAGCATGCCCAGGCATTGTCATATTTCCTTGAAACATTCAATATCAATTCGGAAATAAAAAGCGAGATATCCGATGGGGTGGATACATTAAAAAATTCGCCTGTGGAATGTGTGATACTCGATATGGGAATACCCGACCGGCAGGGCTATGAAATACTGGAAAACATAAAGAAAGACAGTGGCCTTGAAAACCTTCCTGTCATTGTGTTTACAGGAAAGGCCCTTTCGCTTAAGGAAGAGCTGAAGATCAAGAAATATGCTGATTCCATTGTAGTTAAGACGGCGCATTCGTACCAAAGGATGCTGGACGAAGTATCGCTTTTCCTGCATTTGATGGAAGAGAATAAAAAATCTGAGGGCAGGGGACAGAAGAAACCCAACCTGCTGAATAATATACTGAACGATAAGACAGTACTCGTTGTAGATGACGACGTTCGCAATATTTATTCACTCACCAAGGCACTCGAAGCCATGAAGATGAATGTCATTACTGCCATTGATGGCAAGGAAGCCCTGAAAATGCTGGAACGCCATCCGGAAACCGACGTTGTACTGCTGGACATGATGATGCCAAATATGGACGGTTACGAAACCGCAGCCAGGATAAGGGAGGACAGGAACCTGAAAAATCTGCCCGTAATAGCAGTGACAGCCAAAGCCATGACAGGCGACAGGGAGAAATGCATCAACGCCGGGGCATCCGATTACATTACCAAGCCGGTCGACGTGGACCAGTTGCTTTCCCTACTGCGCGTTTGGCTTTATGATAAAAACTAAGGCATGAAAAAAAACATACTGATAATAGACGATGACCCCCGCAACATCTTTGCCCTAAGCGCAACCCTGAAGGCAAAAGGGTTTGGCTGTATTTCGTGTTCCGGAGCTCCCGAGGCTTTGGCATTGCTGGAAGGAGATGCGAAAATAGATGCGATACTGATCGACATGATGATGCCCGATATGGATGGCTATGAAGCGATTCCGCTGATAAAAGCGCTGACGAAAAGGCATGGTATACCTGTAATATCGGTTACGGCGCAGGCCATGGTGGGCGACAGGGAAAAATGCCTCGATGCCGGTGCCGACGATTATATTTCCAAACCTATTGATGTGGATAAACTGCTGCAGGTGCTTAGCAGGATATAAGTGATATTATGGTTAATGAAAGGGAACTTGAAGTGCTCATCAATGAGATTTATGAGTACTACGGCTATGACTTTAGCGGATATTCGCTTGCCTCGTTCAAAAGGCGCATCGACAGGCTCTATAGTCTCGACGGGTACAAGAGCTTTTCAGAACTTTTATCCAGGATACGGTCTGATCGGGAATATTTGAAAAGGCTCGTGGAAGAGATTACCGTAAATGTCACCGAGATGTTTCGCGACCCGCAATTTTACAAAGTGCTCCGAACTGAAATTCTCCCGGTGCTCGCCACGAAACCTTTTATACGGATATGGCATGCGGGCTGTTCTACGGGCGAGGAAGTATACTCAATGGCCATCTTGCTTAAGGAGGCCAACCTGCTGCACAAATCCCTGCTGTATGCTACCGACCTGAGTCCCGCAGTCCTCGATACTGCCCGAAAGGGTGTTTTCCCGTTGCGGATGATGAAGCAGTATTCCGAGAACTACATTGCTTCGGGCGGAAAGCTGGATTTTTCGCACTATTATACCGCACATTACGGGCTTGCGAAAATCAATGGGGAATTCAATGAAAAAATGGTGTTTTCCCAGCATAACCTTGTTTCGGACCGGTCGTTCAACGAGTTTGACATTATACTGTGCCGCAATGTCCTTATATATTTTGATAAAGACCTTCAGGACAGGGTATTGGAATTGTTTGATGACAGCCTTGCAAAACTGGGCTACATTGCCCTCGGCACAAAGGAAACGATAAAATTCTCCCACCTCAAAAAACGCTACGAGCAGCTAAACAGGGACAAAATATGGAAAAAGATACAATAAAGGGATGCCGGCTGCTTATCATCGGGGGGTCGGCGGGAAGCCTCGAGGCGCTCCTGAAGATACTGCCGAATCTTAGCGAAATATCATTTTCCATGGTGATCGTACTGCATCGTAAAAGCGCCGAAGACTCCACCCTCGAAGAACTCATCGCTGCAAAAACCGCCGTCCCCGTAGTCGAAGTGGAGGATAAGACTCCCATGGAGGCAGGCAGCATTTACATAGCCCCATCCGACTACCACCTGCTGTTTGAAAAAGATGATACTCTTTCGCTGGATATATCCGAAAAGGTTAATTATAGCAGGCCAAGCATCGATGTGGCCTTTGAATCAGCCGCTGCTGTATACGGGCCTTCACTGGCCGCCATACTGCTTTCGGGAGCCAATTCCGACGGTACCCAGGGCCTCATTGCCATAAAAAATGCAGGAGGCATCATAATAGTGCAGAATCCCGAAACCGCCGAAATGCCCTTTATGCCCCGCAATGCCATAGAAAACACAACACCCGATCTTATCCTGGATGTGGATGGACTAACAGAGTTTATTATGAGATCGCTATAGTTGGTTTAAAGAATAAAGGTTTGGAATACTCCGAATTGGAAAAGCCGTTGATAAGGCGATAAATGTATGATAGTGAGTTTTAAAGATATTATTTTATTTTTAGCTGTTGTAAAATATCCTTTGTTAGTTTTGATAAGGGGCGGTTTTCATGTTCTGCATTTTCAAGATAATTTCCCCAAATGAAGCGGTCAATATCTGCTTCTTGTTTTCCGAGCCCTTTATACGAATCAATCAATGAGGTATAATAACTGTGATTATAAGCTTGTGCTTTCTGAATTATTTCTTTCACATAATCAATATGTTCATTATATAACTCTTTTAAAGCAAAAGCTCCAATATTTAGATTGGTGTTTGAAAAGTCAATCTCGATATCTTCCTCTAAAGCCCAATTTAATGATTCTTCTTCGCCAGTTTTGTTTCTTAATCGAAATTTAAAATTATCTTCAAATCCATTATTATATGGGCTTGTGTCTATCAAGGCGTCTAATTTTGTATGATTACAAATAGAACAAGAAGGGATTAAATTGTAAAACGAAAGAGCTAAATAAGGAAATTCTGATTTTGAATGAAAATGATCAAATTCAGGACGAATAGTTTTGTTTCCTTTTTCAATTGTAAATGTGTATTGTCTATTGCAGTATGGACAAGTTTTTACATTAAGTTGCACAGATAACCACTTTCCTATTTTCTGATTATAAAACATCTCTTCATATTGTCCAATCATGTATTTTTTAAAGTTATCCAAACCATTTTGGTTTAAATTCTCAAATTCATTAATTATTCCATTCAAGTCATTTGATTTAATGATTCTATCTTTGTTATCAACCCAATAGTTTTGCAACACATTATCATTTTTCTTGTTAAACCTTTTATTATTTAATAACCCCAAATAATTATCTGCTATAATTGCTAAGTTATTTCTACTTATTTTTATCATCTTTTACTATCTTTAACTCGTTTAATTCAGCACGTAGTTTTTTAACCTCATCTTTTAAATCGGAATATTCTACTGGTCTTAGTTCATTATACTTTTTTAGCAGCTGACTTTTTATAAACGGTTCGCCAACCAAAAGGATTTCTGTAAATAATTCGTCCGAACATTCTCCCTTATAAAGTCTTGCAAACATTTGGTTGATTTTTTGTTTTGCAAAATCACCAACTGGAACACCATTTAGAAAAAAAGCATGCTGTAAAAGAGTATGAATATTTGCTCCAAAAGTATCTTCTTGCATTTCATCTACAATGTTATTGCCGTTTTCTATAAATAGAACGTTCTTTTTCGGAATGTCGGACAAGATAAATGGTGAATGTGTTGCCAGTTGAATATTTATACTCTCAATATTATACTGCATGTTTTCAATATTTAGAATAAGATTGTTAACAAACTGTCTTTGAAACTCAGGATGAAAATATAATTCAATTTCATCTAAAATAATGTTTATATGATTGTATTTAACCCTACGTAAATTACCTTCAATTGAATTGATATTTCGTATATGATATAGAATAGAGCTTAAAGTATATATTAATTGCTTTTCCCCAGAGCTAAGTTTAGAAAAAGAGTAAACGGTCTTGTTACTGCCTTTTTCTTTTAATAGTATATCCGTTTCAAAACAATGCGGGGGAATGAGGTCAATATATCGCCATTTTCTAGTATTATCGATTCCCTCAAGAGATTTAGCAAAATCATCTATAGAGTAATTCCTCGCTGAAATATGTCTCAATTCGAGAAAAGCTAAGACTTGTTTTATTCTGAAAGTTAGATGACTTTTATCTTTATCAATTTCGTCTATTAAATTTTTAAGCTCCTCATCAGTCTGTTTAGTCCACATCGGTGCATATAAGGGAGATAAGGGAGCGAAGTTTTCGAATGCATCGTATTGAGACACTTTAATTGTTTTATACACAAGATAAAGTACAGCAGCATCGTATTCTGTATCTGTTTTTTTTATTAATTTAAAGTGATATTTGCCCTTCCATAAATTGATGATTTTTTCTTTCAACTCATCAAAAAATACAGCTTCTGTTTTATTCCCAGCATGTTTCCAGTTATCTACAATTTTATTCCACTTTTCATCTATTATTTTTTTCTCAAGCGTAATGGTAATCGAATCGACAGAGTTTTTATCGTTAATTTCTGTAAACAAGGCGTTACGTTGTTTTTTTTCATTTAACAATAAAGAAATTAATCTATCGTTAGCTAAGCTGTTTTCTCTAGAAATATCGATTTTCCCATTTGTTCGCATCGGATTTAAGACAACGGGTGTTTGATAACCATCATTTTTATGAAAAATTCCACGAAGCCAACAATCTTTTTTAAATTCATCCCACTCTTCTTTATATTCGTGTGTATTAAAGGCGTGTAAGGAATAATTCATAACAATTGTATAAAAAAAATGTTCTCCTAAAACTTTTTTTGCATCCCTCACATTTTTCCATTTACCTGATAAAAATACATATAATACAATAGTCTCACCCTGCTGTTGTAAAAGATAATAATTTTCCCCAATTGAAAAATATAATTGGGCAAACACACCTTTAACAGAAATAAGATCTGCATCTACTTTACCGGAAAGTATTTTGTCGGCTACATTATTTATTAGTCTGAGAATAATATCAATCAGGGCACTTTTACCACTACCATTTTTACCAACTATAGCACTAATGCTTATTGACGAGGTTTGAGATTTATTGACCTTGAAAAAATCAGAATCTAATTTTTTGGTTTCATTTTCTATAATTTGTAATTTCTCCGATTTTTCAATTTTCACTAACTCGTAATTATTATAGAACAGATAAGGATTATTTACTTTTAGGTTTTTTTTTACATGGCTTGCACATTCTTCGAGAATGTTCACCGCAATAATTTTTAATTGATTTTTCATCTGTATTTATCTGTAACTTAATTTAGTTTTTTTATTTATCTGTAGAGCTAAACTTCAAATTTAGGAAAATATAATCCTGTTTTAACAGGCATTAAGCCAACTTAAGCAACAAAGGTCTTCTGCTTCTTTTTTTTTTCGTCGGTATCTTTGAAAAGAAAAGAAATCAGTGTTATATAAAAAAATTTGATAACGAATATATCCAGCAAGAATATCGCAGAATATTCGAAAAAGATGATACGCTTTCGCTCGACATATCCGAAAAAGTGAACTACAGCAGGCCGAGCATCGACGTGGCCTTTGAATCCGCTGCCAGTGTGTACGGACCTTCACTTGCCGCCGTACTGCTTTCCGGAGCCAATTCCGACGGTACCCAGGGCCTCATTGCCATAAAAAATGCGGGCGGCACCATAATAGTACAGGATCCCGAAACGGCCGAAATGCCGTTTATGCCCCGCAATGCCATAGAGAACATAACACCTCATTTCATATTGGCTCCCGAAGGACTGGTACAGCTTATAAGCAGCATATCTTCCTGACGATTCATGAAACAATATTGGCAAATGTCATTATTATAATAACGGGAGGTCGGGTAAGCTGCCTTTTCGTTTAAATTTCACGCAAAGCAGCAATGCAGCCAAGATTCCTGCCGGAAACGGTATGTGTTAATTACAAATGGATACCATGTCCTATTCAAGGCGCCAAACTTTGCGGCTTCGCGTCTTTGCGTGACAAAATATTATCTTTTATCAATCAGAAAAAACTTGTGTACATATCCCGGACTCAGGTCACTTTAGGATAAATAGAAGAGTATTGGTGCTACGTGGTTAAGAAAATACAGATAGTTACTAAGCGTTCCTAATAATAATCTTTCGCCACATCCCTTTGTATGTTGATCACATAAAATAATGCCTGCACGTCATTGAGCGAAAGGTCGAAATCCTGGTACTCCGGACTGTCATTCAGCGAATGGCATTTGATCACGCCCGTTTCGGCATCGTGGCCGGTAATCTCCTTCAGCAGCGGATATTTTGATTCGGTCGTATAAATCACCCAAAACCTGAAATCCTTAAAACGGATAGGGCTGGTCCAGTGCTGCCGCTGTAGCTCGCGGGTGGCCACGATGTAATTTTGCGGGATCGCATCGCTGGTGCCGTCGTCCATACTGTCGCCTTTTACACGGAAAGCAAGGTAGCGCCCCTTGGCGGGCTTATCTACAATGATGCCGTGCTGCGACATGCCTTTAAGGGTTTCGATATCCTGGTAATTATCAAGAAAACCGGCCTGTATGTTATGCTCCGCCAACGGCATCGTCATATAGTACTGCCCATTGGGAAGCCTGGTAAAATGGTTGGCATTTTTATTTTTGGTAAACTGCAGTTCGTACGGGTCAACCGTAGCAATATCGTTCAGTTCTGTCCGTCTTTGTGACACTTCTTCCAGTTTTCGTAACTGAATGTCATCGGGCGTGCGCTCCCCGCTTTCCCACTTCTGGATGGAGGATTTCGATACATTCAATAGGTCGGCAAACTCCTGCTGCTTTAGCTTCAGCGTGACACGCAATTCTTTTATCTCTAAATTATTCATTTGCAACCGAATAAAATTTATTTTAATTTTAAGTGTTCTTTTGTGTGCTTTTTATTTGCGAAAGTGATACAATGTGTGTAAATTTGCATTATATAAATAGTGAATGTGTAACACAAAGTTGTACAAAGATATGAAAATTGTTGATAAAATTGTTGGCGAACTGTTAATAAAGTCGAAAACTCCGATAGAACTATCCCAGGCCATAGCAAATCTTTCACTTCAAAACACACAGGGACAGTATAATGAGAAGATAAAAGTGTACTCCACGATGCTCGAAAAATACAAAAGCGCACGGGAAGCAATCACAATGGCAGTACACCTGCCTTCACAGGAAGAGGCCGCTGCCATTATGCATTTCAATAATGACAGGAGATTTATTATAACCGAATAATCGGGATCGGTCATACCGAAATGTTTGGGTTTTGGATGCTAAACATACAAGGAGAAGCACACATAATAACACTTAGCGAATTTAATATGGAACACACATTGGAATTTATACGTTGGATAGTGTGCCTGGGGGCCGGTGCAATGGCCTTTGCTGCATATTACTTCATACAAAGACCCATTATCCATTCCCATGCGCTGCACCGGGACAACCGCATTTTGGCGCTCTGTTGTGCTGTGGCCCTTGCAATCGCCAGCATGATGTGGCTTACGTTTCTGGCCGGGATGATGCAGTAGTCGTAGAACTAGTAAGCGATTGCCGACTCCTTTGCTGAGATCCCGGAGAACGCTTTTTAACGGAATGGGCTTAAAAATTAAACTGGTAACAACTATATATGATGGAAGAAAAATTAAAAACACTGGAACAGATCGTAAAGGAAACCTCCAATTGCGATCACCGCCTCTCATTCGACGGCAGCGAATGGAACATTTATCTCGTTGCATCGCAAACCACATTCCGCGGCACATTGGAAGAAGTGGTCGACTGCGCCACAGAGGAATTCCTCTGCTATAGGCAGGAAGTAAAACAAGGCATACATTCTACTAACTATAAATATACGTACTGATGAATTACAAGGTTAAAGGCATAATCACGGCTGTGGGCGGAGTAAAAACTACCAAACTGGGCACTGCGGTACAGCAGATCCATTTCGAGCAGGAAGGCACCGGCAGGATATTCTATCCCTCAGCGCTCGGCACAAAAATCGAATTGTTCAACGACATCCTCCCCGGCGATGTGGCCGAAATGGAATTCCACATTTCCGGCTCAAAAGGCACCTACAATAATGTGGTAATCGACAGCCTTGTAAGGGTTTAGTTATAAAAACATTTGAAACAAAACGGTTAAATCCCATTATTATAATACACTTCAGTTAGCAATGCATTTGCTTCATTACGGATATTTCAACATTATTTAAGCGCGCATCAATTTTGGCATAAAGCCAAATGTATGCTGTTGTCATTTTTCAGTGCACGGGAATCTGGCACGGAAGCTTCATAGCCGGTTATGGCAAAACAAAATTCTCCACAAAAATCAAATTTTTAAAAAATGATCAACGAGTATAATACGATTGCAGATATGAAATCCGCAAGCACAACTTCAATGTCTAATGGTCAGGTGGCCTATGTAAAAGGATATTTTGCAGCAGGTGATGGGGGCGGCGGAATGTTTATTTTGAACAAGACAGATACACAGCCTGATAATAAAGGGATAATCATAGCGCCAAATACGACTGCAGGCCGATGGATCCGCCAATATGAAGGCTTTATGAATGTCGAATATTTTGGTGTTCAAAAAGCATGGGATTTCTATGGTACTACTGACCCTGTCTTTTCAAACTCCGACAGGATACAACTCATGATAGACTATGCACATTCCAGGCGTACTGGTCATGGTGACAGTAAAAGTAAGGATGTGACAATATTTTTTCCAAATGGTGATTATTTTATAGATAAAACTATAATTCTTAAAGACGAGGTAAAGTTATTAGGCTCCTCAGCTACCATCTTGACTAACGAAAAATATAACTATGATTATATGTTCAGGTTGGATAGTGGAGCGGTTACTAAATTAAGGATGGAAGAGTTTATAGTTAATATGAACCAGCAGTTTACCTGTGGAGGTTTTCATATTAAGGCAGCATTTCCTACCGGCTCCGCACCATCAGGGTTGTGGGGATCTGTTTTCAGAAATATTACAGTTCAGAACTGTAAGGGTATTGGTATGTATTTGGAAGGTGGTGAGGGTGTTACAGCCACAGGGGCTACTTCAAATTGGAATCTTCCTAATCAGATGAATATATTTGATAATGTGAGAATCGATAGGATGAGTGCGGCATTTCCTTGTATGAAAATTACTGGACAAAATGCTAATTATACATTTTTAAATTGTGAGTTTAGGAATCAGCAGGGCCTTATATTGGGAGGTACATGCATAGAGATAAAATCAGTTAACTCAGGTACAACATATACAGAAAGAATGGGAACTACAGCTGTTTCATTTATTAATTCTGGCGGTGGAGCTTATTCAGAATATTTTGCAACAATTAATGATTCTACCAATATAACTTTTGATACAAATTTTTTTGAAGGCCTTGACACCTGTTTTTCAATAAAAGACTCATTACAAATACAAATTTTCAATAACAGGTTTGCGAATGCTGCAGGCACTGGATTTCTTCCTTCTTCGTCTTCTTCAACAAGTAATGTTGGCTCAGTAATAGCTGCAGAGAATTCAATCGTCAATGTATGGAACAACCACGTTGCTTCCGGAGGCGATAATTTTTCGGCAATTGGCAGCCAGTATTTCATAAAAGGTGTAGGTAATGATAATGTATTTAACATACATAATAACTCTTTCAGTAGGCCGGAACTGGCTAAAACAAGCGGTGTTTTACAAACTGTAGGTGTTGATACAGCATATACTGCAAATAACACGACACATGGTACTTTACATACCAGGACTAAAAAGCTTGTTTTTGCAACTGTCCCGGCCACGCCTCTAAGCATAGTATCCAAGATCGATTCTGACATTTGCCCGGGCGAGACAATCTTTATCAAGGCAAGCGGTGGGTCAATGCAGTTTTTGCCAATGAGTCTTACAAGCGAGACTACAGGCAGAAACGTTTACCTTAACGGCAGGGGATCATTAACCTTGTCCAATGGGCAGGGTGCTACATTTATTAAGATTGATAACGTAAGCGGGAATGAAAAATGCGCCTACCACCTGGTATCAGTAGCGAACTAAGTACTTTTTCAATTAAGTTAAGTGGCCGTTTTCCGGTCGCTTAGCTTAATTTCAACATCTCCATCATTAGTAGTATTTCCGGTAAGGGCAACTCCTAAAAAAAAGAAACAATATGATACAACAACTCGCACTAAAACACGACACCTGGGTACGGATGGCCCGCGGGATATGCCAGGATGCCTATGTAGCCGACGACCTGGTTAGCGAAATGTATATAAAACTCCACGGTATTGCCGAAAGGGGTAAAAATACGGTATTCAACGACCCCTATGTTTACCATACGATGAAGCACATATACATTAACGATTACATACGGGTGAAGGGACAGTTCGCCGACCTGGATGAAAATGCCCCGATCGCGGACCCTGAAGACGAACCGCGGAAATATGCCGAAATGGAAATACCCGATTGCATCAGCTGGGTAGAAAAGCAGATACTGCTGCTGCGCCAGGAAATAAGCGGCCGCGAGATCGAGCGGATCTACCAGATCAATTTCCAGAAAGTACACAGGATGGAAAAAAAGGCAAAAGAAAAACTCGAACAATGGGCAAGGGAATTCATGACACCCATACCAGGCCTGTAATAGTAAGCATATAACTGTTGATATCAGACTATACTACAAGAGTAAGCACCCCTGTCGGCACGTCCCGTCACCCTCTCCTTCGGAGAGGGCCGGGGAGAGGACTATACGAGTAAGCACTCACCCTCGTTGCACATCCCGTCACCCTCTCCTTTGAGAAGTTCTGAGTGCGATTTACCAGCAAGAGTGTAGCTGCCCCCTCTCCTTTGGAGAGGGGGTTGGGGGTGAGGTTACAACAGTAAGCACCCCCTCTCGGCACATCCCGTCACCCTATTCTTGTGAGAAGTTCTGAGTGCGATTTACCAGCAAGAGTGTAGCTGCCCCCTCTCTTTTGGAGAGCGGGTTGGGGGTGAGGTTACAAGAGTAAGCACCCTCGTTGCACATCCAGTTACCCTCTCCTTTGAGAAGTTCTGAGTGACATTGACCAGCAAGAGTGTAGCTGCCCCCTCTCCTTTGGAGAGGGGGTTGGGGGGGTGAGGTTACAAGAGCAAGGTCACCCTCTCATCACATCCCGTCACCCTTTTCTTGTGAGAAGTTCTGAGTGCGATTTACCAGCAAGAGTGTAGCTGCCCCCTCTCCTTTGGAGAGGGGGTTGGGGGGGTGAGGTTACAAGAGCAAGGTCACCCTCTCACCACATCCCGTCACCCTTTTCTTGTGAGAAGTTCTGAGTGCGATTTACCGGCAAGAGTGTAGCTGCCCCCTCTCTTTTGGAGAGGGGGTTGGGGGTGAGGTTACAACAGTAAGCACCCCCTCTCGGCACATCCCGTCACCCTCTCCCTGGGAGAAGTTTTTAGTGCGATTTACCGGCACGAGTGTAACTGCCCCCTCTCTTTTGGAGAGGGGGTTGGGGGGGTGAGGTTACAAGAGCAAGGTCACCCTCTCACCACATCCCGTCACCCTTTTCTTGTGAGAAGTTCTGAGTGCGATTTACCAGCAAGAGTGTAGCTGCCCCCTCTCCTTTGGAGAGGGGGTTGGGGGTGAGGTCTACAAGAGTAACCACCCCTGTCGGCACATCCGGCTCCCCTCTCCTTGGGAGAGGGGGTTGGGGGTGAGGACTATCAGAGTAAGCAAATACTGTGGAGGGGGTTGGGGGTGAGGTCAAATAATAACCAAACTATATAAAAACAAAAAAACTATGGGCAAAGAAATTCGTGGCGCCGGCGACGTTGTAGCGGCGATAACCAAATTTGCAGGCATACAGCCCTGCGACGCATGCAAAAAGAGGCAGGAAAAGTGGAACAGGATGTTCCCCGCCCGCATAAAGAAAAACATACGCGAAATGACAGGCGAGGAACTCGAAAGCTGGAGGGCATTCCAACAAATACGCACCCTGAAGCTCAGCGCCGAACAGCGCATTTACATCTGCCGCATCTACTCCGGAGTTTTCAATGTACCCTATTACGAACCCTGCGCCACCTGCGACCCGTCGCCCTACCTCAGCATGATCGAAAAAATGGACGCCGTGGTAAAAACCTATGACGAATAGCTCATAGTAGACAGTTCACAGTTCACAGTGCCCCCTTGCATTATCCACAGATCCCCTCAGCATATACAGTGAGCCGCGTACAGATTGACCAGCAAGAGTGTAGCTGCCCCCTCTCTTTTGGAGAGGGGGTTGGGGGTGAGGACTACAAAGTAAGCACCTCTCCCGGCACGTTCCCGCTCCCCTCTACCTGTTAGAGGGCCGGGGAGAGGACTACACGAGTAAGCACCCCCTCTCGGCACATCCCGTCCCCCTCTCCTTCGGAGAGGGCCGGGGAGAGGACTACAACAGCAGGCACTCCCATCCGGCACGAGTGTAACTGCCCCCTCTCCTTTGGAGAGGGGGTTGGGGGTGAGGTCTACAACAGTAAGAAAAAAAAGACAAATTATATGACTAAACCAAAACCCCTCAACATACGCCAGGAAAACTTTTGCCGCGCCTATGTACGCCTTGGAAGCAAATCCAAAGCCTATTGCGAAGCATACAGCCTTAATGGCGAAAAAGCAACGCGTGCCTCCAAATATGGCTCAAGCCTGACCAGAAATCCGGCGGTGGCAGACCGCATACGGGAACTACAGCAGCGAACACACGATCATAATATCAACCTCGGCGAACTCATCCAAAACCTTGCCGCCATGCTGCGGTTCGACATAACCGACCTGTATGACGACAAGGGCTGCCTGAAAAACCTGAAAGAATTGCCAAAGGAAACGCGCCGGATGATACAGCACGTAGATGTAAGCGAAGTATATACACGCAGCGGCAGGGACCGCGAACTGGTGGGCTTTACCAAAAAAGTAAAGACCTACAGCAAGACCGACGCCATCGAAAAGCTCATGAAGCACCTGGGCGGCTACGAGAAAGACAACCGGCAATCCGGCCCCGTTCAAAATATTGTTATGATCAACCTCGGCGAAGGCCAGCAGGAAATATAGGAAGGATTGTACCTCACAGCATTCTCGACGGAGACTAACCACGTCCTGTTGGCACATCCCGTCACCCTCTCCTGGGGAGAGGGCCGGGGAGAGGACTATAAAGTATGGTCTTTCTTCATTATAATCAATCACCATGAAACTCCTCCAAAAACAAAAAAACGCAATATACTACCTCAAGGATAACGCTACCGAAGAAGTCCTGTATGGTGGTGCGGCAGGCGGCGGCAAAAGCAAGCTCGGCTGCCTTTGGCTCATAGAGATGTGCCAGAAATACCCCGGAACCCGATGGCTCATGGGGCGCTCCAAGCTGAAGAGCCTGAAGGAAACAACCCTCAAAACCTTTTTGGAAACGGTTAGCGAGCTGGGGCTGGCCAGCCAGTTTCGCTACAACGCGCAGGAACACATATTTTATTGGAACAACGGCAGCGAGATCCTGCTGAAAGACCTATACCTGTACCCCAGTGACCCTAATTTCGACAGCCTCGGGTCACTCGAGATCACCGGCGCCTTTATAGACGAGTGCAACCAGGTGAGCTACACAGCATGGCAGGTGGTCAAATCGCGCATCAGGTATAAGCTCACACAATATGGGCTGATGCCAAAAATGCTCGGCACCTGCAACCCGGCAAAGAACTGGACGTACCGGGAATTTTACAAACCACACCGAGACAGTGCATTGCCCCCCTACAGGCGCTTTATCCGGTCATTGCCAACAGACAACCCGTTCCTGCCGCAAAGCACCCTCACGGCCATGTTGCGCCTCGATAAGGTTAAAATGGAACGCCTGTATTTCGGCAACTGGGAGTACGACGACGACCCGGCCACCCTTATGGATACCGATAGCATAACTGACTATTTCAGTCCGGTGCACATCAGCCCCGAAGGCATGAAATACATGACAATCGACGTGGCACGAAAGGGCAGGGACAAAACTGTGTTCCGCGTTTGGCACGGATGGCTGTGCATACACCGCCAGGCTATGGACATATCTGCAATAAATGAAATTGTAGAAATGGCAAAAACACTGCAAAAAAAGTATGCAGTTCCGGTCACGCAAACCATTGCCGACGAAGATGGCGTGGGCGGCGGGGTGGTAGATTACCTCAGGTGCAAAGGTTTTATTAACAACGCCCGGCCTTTGCAGATAAAAGACGGCGCTACCTACATGGTCCCCAACTTCGACAACCTCAAAAGCCAGTGCTCTGTAAAAATGGCGGAGAAAATAGCCAGCCGCGAAGCAGGGGAGATATGCAGTGACGAATACGTACGCACGATCACCGCCGAAGAAATGGAGCAGGTAAAACTAAAGGATATCGATAAAGACGGCAAGCAGGGTATCATCGCCAAAGACCGGATAAAGGAACTGATAGGCCGCTCCCCCGATGAGTGGGACAGCATCATGATGCGTTATTGGTTCGAACTCAAAAAACCCGGAAAGCTGGACGTGCGGTTTGTGGGGAGGTGATTTGTTTTATAGGGCAAGGATAAACTGAAGCAACAACCCCACCACAAACGCAATAAAAATACTTATCAGCGTGCCTACCAACAGGTATTCCGTTTTAATTTCTTCATTGGCAGAATTATAGCGAAGGATGCTTTTGCCCGTAATTAATAACCCGATGGCCTCATATTGATTTAAATAAACCAGTATGCAAATGATTAGCCGCTCCACAACACCTATGTATTTTCCCGCGCTTATCAGCCCTGTACCCTCCCGGCCTTCCGAAGCAACCACCTGGTCCGACCACGGCTTGGTGGCTTTTGCAATAATAAATCCCGACGGGTACGTCAGGAAAACCACACAGGCCGCCACGATCCAGAAACTGTCCCTGTAATAAAAATCAGCAAGTATTTCCCACGACGGCATCAGTCCTGACACCGCCAGCCAGCAAACGAGTATTACGGTTATATGGGCTGCCTGGTCCAGGATAAAGTATCGGAAATTATGCGGCAGGTATGCTTTTACCAGGTCAATCAGGTAATGCGTAACGGTTATCACAATGAGGGTTTCCCAGTATTTTGGCCCTATGAATGCCAATGCCGTAACCGCCGTGATAAGGATATGGAGGTACAAAAACCGCGATTTTACCTTATTGTGGTTCCGGTCTTCAATCCAGCTGTTTTTTTGCAGGAAAAAATCACTGATGAAATGGGCAAGCAGCAACTTTGCCAGCCATACAAGGTTATCTTCCATTGTCAATCGTCCTTGTTAAGTTTTCATAATCATCCAACAGGTTTTTCAACTCTTCAAAACGGGCTTTTTTGATATGCTCGCTGATGGTAGGTTCGGATTTTTCCAGCAGCCGGGCTATTTCCTTTTGGCTTTTCCCCAAAAATAAATGATATAGTGCCAGGGCCTGCTTGGCAGATATGCGGCTCAACAGGCTGTCGGTGTAGCGTGCGATGAGCCCATAACTCACATCGGCAGTCGCATTACCGGAATTTATAAGCAGCAGTTGCTGCCCCTGTTTGCTGAACGTTTCAAACGTCCGTCCGGAATTGATGAAAATTTCCTCTACACTACTGCCCAAATGCTCTGTTTCCACATTAGTGTTTCCAAGGCTGATGCTCATGCGGATGTCAATGTGTTCTGTTTCGCTATAGGTCAACGCCTTCAGGCGGGCAAGGAGCATCAGCCTGTAGGCATTGGTTCCATCAGCAATGAGTGACTGGAAGCTGTCGCCCCTGTAAAACTCGATCCGGTTGGGTAAGTCGAATATTTCCTCAATGGCATCGACAAGGCTTTTAAAATCTTTTGATCTTAATTTGGTGGAATTGACAATATCCGCGGTTATAACTGCCTGCATAATTTTTTATTCACTCAAATATACACCAAATTGATATACGTTGTATATCCTGATCACACCATAATTAGGCTTTAAAACCTAATTTTACCAAAATTAGCCTCTTTAGCCTAATTAATCTCTAATTAGCCTATATAGCCTGATTATTTATTTTGGCTTTAATATTAAAACAAAATCGTCCTGTCTCCATTACTATAGTATGAACATGGAAATCATACTACCCGAAAACATCAGCGAGATAACACTCGGGCAGTTCATTAAATACGATGAGCTGCTGCAACGCGATCTGGACACGCAAAACTTCAACAGGCGCAAAATTTCGCTTTTCACAGGAATCCCCTTTAAAGACACAGCGCGCCTCAGGCAGGCCGACTACGACCGGTTACTCCTGCAAATAGACACGGCGCTCAATACCGACGCCCAATTTACCGATCGTTTTACCATGCACGGTATCGAATTTGGCTTTATCCCCGACTTCGATAAGATCACGATCGGCGAATTTGCCGACCTCTCCCAGCACGGCCTTAGCGCAGAAACACTGCACAGGCTCATGGCTGTACTATTTCGGCCGGTCATAAAAACCATCGGCGGCAGCTACGAAATCATGCCTTACAACGGCACGGCCGAATATGCCGAAATGATGAAGGAAATGCCGCTTAACTGCGTAAATGGCGCGCTGGTTTTTTTTTACAGTTTAGCGAGCGAATTGCAGGAAGCTACCCGGAAGTATTTGACGGCGGAACTACTGAAGGAAAATCCGCCTCCGAATTTTTCGCGGACTTCGGCTGGTACCCGACGATTAAAAAACTGGCTAAGAACGATATTCTCAAAATCCCGAAAGTTGAAAGGCTGAACCTCCACCACTGCCTTATGTTCCTGGCCTGCCAAATGGTCGAAAACAAGGTAAAGGCAGCCATAATGAAAGGAAATACTAATACCCTCACATCCCACTTATAATGAACGGATACAGCCAGCTTTTACGGTACATAAAACAGATAGGCCGCCCATTGGTAAATACCATAACACAAGGCGACTTCGACAGCATAGACATCAGCAAAAAGGATATTTTCCCGTTGCTCCACGTAGCCATAGGCAATGCCTCTTTCCCCAGTGAAGGTGTCGTGCGTTTCAGCGTACAGATAGGCTGTTTCGATATACGCGACACCAATAAGGAGGTTAATGCGGACAAGTACTATGACAATGACAACGAAGTAGACAACCTCAATGCCACGCTCGCGGTCCTCAACCGCATCTGGCTGCTGATGCTCAGGGATTTTGAGGAACTCAACATATCTGCTGGCCATAACCCATCGCTGGAAATATGTACCGAGTATGCCCAGAACCTGCTCGACGGATGGATCATGTCCTTCGAGGTGGAAACCCCCAATGATACCATCAGCCTATGTCCGTAAAAGATGTACTGGAAAGCTTTGCCCTGCACATCCGGCAGGAGGCTGTAAAAAAGCTTAGCAAAAGCGGAAAGTCCGATACCGGTAATCTGGCCAACAGCATCCAATATAAATTAAAAACAGGCGAATCGGAATACAAGCTTACGATAACCGCAGATGAATATGGGGCTTATGCCGACAAAGGCGTACGCGGGAAAACAAGCGCATCACTGGCCCCGGACAGCCCCTTCAGGTTCGGTTCCGGCAAGGGGAAAAAAGGCGGCCTGACAGAAGGTATCGGGATGTGGGTCAGGAGAAAAAGGATACAGTTTAAAGACAGTAAAACAGGAAAGTTCCTCTCTTATGAATCTACAGCCTGGCTCATTACGCGGTCGGTTTACAACAAAGGGCTTCCGGCAACAGGGTTTTTAACCCAGACCATGAAGGACGAATTTATAAAACTCCCGCAAAAGCTTTTGGATGCCTATATGCCCGAAGTAATGGAAAAACTAAAAACAGCAATCAGGAATGAGCATTAAAACACTATCGCCCCATTATTTGGGCATACCGCTTACCAGCCCGCTCACGGGTACCGTGTGCAACAGTTACGAGCTGCGCATCTTTATTTGGGAGGGCAGCAAAACGGCTGTACCTGCGGAGCCTGCCTATGTAATGACCAAAATAAATGCGGCAGGGTCATCGGGCCCGGATAAAGTCAATATTGCCCGTATAGTTAATGATTTCATAGAATTTGAATGCCTCCCGAAAGCGCAGACCCTGCTGGCAGACGGCAATAACCAGGTATGGGTAAAATACGTTTGCTATTACGATGATCAACCTGCAACTCCCGCACTTCAGGAAGTACAATTGGCCATAAAAGGCTACGGCTACTTTACCGAAGGGGAAAACCCCCAGCTTCCCGCAAATAAAATACTGCTGACGGGCGACGAATTTAAGGTAAGCAGGGGAGGCCGTTTTTTGCTGCCCATTATGGTAGATGAACCGGCGGTACCGGAAAGGGTACTGATGATTGAAGAGTATACCAGGAGTTCCGGAATTAACTACAAGCCCACAGTTACGGCAAATTTTCCTTACAGCGAAATTGCCATGTTTGTAAGGCCCGTAGGCGCTGCTGAATGGATCCCGGCAGGCAATTCGGTTATTTCTACCATTCCGGCCGGCATTGCGGCAAACGTATTTGAAGTAATGGCCACGGCCTTCGACCCGGTAACCTCGGCGGTAATACAATCGAATATTTATACCATTACGGCTTTAAAAATATATAAAGTAGAGAAAGGCGATTCTTCAGGATATTCCGTCCGGGTCTTTTACACTATGAATATAAACCCCTCCGGTGTCGACCTTGAAGTTTATGGTTACGGAGGCGCATACTGGAGCAGCAATCCGTACGATACCAATAGCCCCAGGTACTTCAGCTTTTCCGGCGGCGGGAATTATATCCTCAGGATGGAGGCCAACGGCTGCCTGTCCAACGAAGTGCCTGTGACAACTCCGTTAACCGCAACCATCAACATCCCTTAACCATGCAGATAACCGTAAGATCCTACCCGCTCCACGAGATCGATTACATCATTGATGCCGAAAGGAGCTACTATTCCAATAAGGTGGTAAAATACCTTTGGGTAAATGTTGCAGAAGCTGTATCGGACGAATATATCGAAATAACCTATAACGGGGAGGTGAAGACCCTGCTCATTACCGATGAATGCCGCTATGACCCCGTAGACATCGCGTTCCAGAACAAAGAAGGCGCCCTGCAGCTGTTCACCTTTTTTAAGGCAAAAAAAGACACGGTAAGCATCGACAGCGAAAACTTCAATTCCAACAGGCCCATCGGCAGCCACCAGTTTATCAAATACAATGTAAATGCCAAAACAAAATTCACGGTCAATAGCGGCTTTGTAACCGAAGATAAAAACGAAGCCATCAGGCAACTCCTGTTATCCGAAAGGGTATGGATGCTTAAAGGCCAGCAAGCCATACCCCTCAACGTCGCCACCACCACCCAGGAAATGAAAACCCGCCAAAATGACCGCCTCATCAACTACGCCATCGAGTTTGAGCACGCATTTTATGAGAATAATAATGTTTAAGTTTCAAAGTTTCAAAGTCACAAAGTTTCAAAGTCACAAAGTTTGAAAGTCATAAAGTCGCAAAGCAACTCTTCAGGAGTAAGCACGTACTGCTCCGGTGCTGCTCCCCTCTGTCATCGCGAGGAAGAATGACGAAGCGACCTGAGAGTGGTCGGGGGTGAGGTCTCCAACAGTAAGCACGCCCTCTCGGCACGTCCTGGCTCCCCTCTGTCATCGCGAGGAAGCATGACGAAGCGACCTGAGAGGGGTTGGGGAATCCATGAGTAATCACGTCCTCTCGGCACGTCCTGGCTCCCCTCTCCTTTGGAGAGGGGCTGGGGGTGAGGTTCCAACAGTAAGCACGTACCCCTCCGTCTTCGTTCCCCTTTCCTTGGGAGAGGGGCCGGGGGTGAGGACTAAGCCGGTAATTCTACAACAAGCACATCAAACCCAAAACCATGCTCAAAATCTACATAGAAAACCAGCTCGTCGACCTCTACAAGGACGAGGCCATTGAGCTCAACAGCGCCGTGGCCAATTCGGAAGACGTTTCCAAGCTCAATACCGATTATACCAAAACCTTTACAGTACCGGCAAGCGACAGGAACAACTACATTTTTAAGCATTTTTATAATGCCGATATCGACAATACTTTTGATGCGCGGACTAAAAAGGACTGCCGCATTGAACTCGATGGGATGCCTTTCCGCACAGGGAAAATGCGCCTCGAAAAAGTAGCTGTAAAAAATGGACGCGCCAGTTCGTACACCATCAACTTTTGGGGAAATCTTACCAACTTTAAAACGCTTATCAAGGACGACCTGCTCAACAGCCTGGACCTCCTGCAGTACGACCATGTATATAATTATGATAAGGTAAAGCAGGGGCTTACTTCAGGAATTTTCGCCAGCAACAATCTTATTTATAACCTCATAAGCCAAAGGCGGCAGTTCCTTTACAACTCAGCCGGCGATGATAATACCGATAGCGAAAAGCTGGTAAACATAGCCTACAACGGCCAGGACAGGGGCATTGTATGGAGCGACCTGAAGCCTTCCATAAGGCTGCTGGCCCTCATTGAAGCCATTGAAGCGAAGTACGGCATTACGTTCAGCAGGGATTTCTTTGGGCGGGACAGCTTCAGGGAAATTTATATGTGCCTCAATAACGATGAAGGGGCAAAATACACAGAGCAGCCCATCAATTGGATAAATGGCAACGGGGAGGTTTTTGGCTTCAATGATGATACCACGGATACCTGGACGGTAGGCGGATATCCTTACGGCATTTATAAAAACATGCAATACCGGATAAAGATCACCCCTGAACCCGGATACGAAAATGTACCCTACAGGATCATTGCGAAAAATCCGGATACCGGTGTGATCTACCAGCAGCTCGATGCTACAGGTACCTTCCAGGCCGATTTTACAGATGCCCCCGATCCGCCGTTTAAACTCAAATTCTATGTCAGCGCCGCCGCATCATTCAAATACGATGCCTACATACTGCTAAGGGCTACAAGGACTCCGCCTCTGGGAGGAACGTATGACAGGGATGCAGATGCAAACATCAGTACGATTACAGATACATTCAATGTGGCGCCGGCATTGCCAAAAATGAAGGTCATTGATTTTCTCAAGGGGCTCTTTACTATGTTTAAGCTGGTTGCCATACCCGATAACAGGGGCAACGTATATGTAAATACGATTGATGACTATTACCGCGATGGCGCAATTCACGACATAACCAAATGGGTAGACTGGGAAAAATATGACGTGGAGCGTGCTAAGATTTTCAGCAACATGAATTTTAAATACGGGCAGCCCGTTACTTTACTAAACATGCAATTCCTTAAAAATACAGGAATTGCCTATGGCGATGAAGTATTGAGCCTTGCAGATGACGAAGGTGAGCCGCTTGACGGGGAGTCACTCGAGATCGCACTGCCCTTTGAAATGATGGTATTTGAAAGGCTGACCGATTTGGCAACCAACCTTAAGACCCGCATCCATTACGGCCTTGCGCTGGGGGAAAACCTGGAGCCGGCCAGCCCTAAGGGTGTTATATTTTACAATAACCGGATTTCCATTGCCTCCTGTCCCATTTCGCTCATAAACGAAAGCGGGGATGCAACACCGGTGGGTACCGTAATCAATACCCCGGGACATACGCTGGGCCTGGACAACCAGACGCATTCATTGCTGTGGGGCGTAGAGTTTTCATCATGGAATGCAACGGCCATACAGGGCACTTTGTATAAAAATTACTGGTCATCCTACATTACCTCCATATTCAATATAAAGAGGCGGAATTTTAAGGTCAGGGCGATACTCCCTGCATGGCTCCTAACGAAACTTAATTTGAACGATGTCCTCTTTATTAAAGACAGGTACTACCGCATAAATGATTTTACGGTAAACCTCACCACCCGCGAAACCGGCCTGAACCTTATAAACACGTTCGAAAACAACTTTGGCGTGTTTGCACCGTCGCAGCCAAAGGTAAAGCTAAGCTACTTACAGCAGGTGTATGGCATATATGTGTCCAATGGCGCGGTGATGCACATTACTCTTGAAGATACAGGATCAGGCACGGAATGGATAACCGTAACTAAGGACGGGTATAACCTGAATATTTCGGTAACCGAAAATGATAGCGGTCAGGCACGGGATATTTATATAAATGTAAACAACGGCTCCGGAAGCTCCTTCCAGGTATATGTACTACAGGAGCCGGAAAATAACCAGGAAGAAACAGAATGATAGCACAGACTATAAAACTGCTGCAGTCCGCCAGATGGTACGGCTGCGGCGATACGATCGAGATAGCCAAAGGAAAGAACGCGGTACCTAAAACGTGGAAAGAAACCATGGAAAAGGTAAGGCGCAACAGGCACATGATCGTAGCCGCGACGCGCGAGGAAAACACCCAAAAATCTAAAAGGATCATATCATGGCTGAAAAGTTTGAAATAGAATTAGAGGTAAATGTTGAATCGAACATCGAGATCGCTATGACCAATATCATAAACTTTACCCAGGCAACTGAAAGAGCCGGTGAGGCCGCTGAAGAAGCCGGCGAAAAGGCTAAGAATTATGGTGAAACCCTTGTGGGCTTTGGCAGTGCGGTACTTGATAATGGCACAGCAATGGAAATCCTCAACGAGCATACCCACGGCTATTTTGATAAGGTAAGCCAGGTTGTCGAGGTATCAAAATTGTTTGTTACACAGCAAAAGGCCGCCGCTGCCGTACAAAGCCTTTACAGCGGTATCGTAGGTAGTTCTACCGGCGTGATGAAAGTGTTCAGGGTAGCCCTCGCCAATACCGGCGTGGGCGCCATCGTGCTGGCATTGGGCTACCTCATAGGCAACTTCGAAAAAGTAAAGAACGCCGTGATGAATTTCATTCCCGGGCTTGGCGTGCTGGGGGATATTTTTGGCGGCCTGGTCAATTGGGTAACCGACTTTGTAGGAGCCACATCCGATGCGTCCCGGGCGCTGGACGAAATTGAGGCAAAGGCACAGGACGGGCTGAAAAAGGATGAACTGGCATTTGAAAGCAACAGTGACCTTTATGACGAGTTTACCAAAAAGAAGATGAAGGCATCCCTGGATTACAGGAACAAGGTAGGCGAGATCAACAGGGAGGAAAAACTATCGGTAGAAGAAAAAGAGCAGGCCATAACCGATGCCCACAACCGGATGCTCAGGGATATTGAGCAGGCGGATAAGGACAGCAAAGCCGAACTGAATAAGTTTTTGGATGCTTACAGGAAAAAACAGGAAGAGGATGACGCAGATACCGCCATAAAAAAACTCGCCCTTGAAGAAAAAAAGGCCCTCGCGGAGCTGGACAGGCTCAAGGCCACCGAGGCCCAAAAACAGGCGGTAAGGGATTTTTATCAGGGGAAGATAGACGAGGAGCAGGCCAACATCGATGTCGAAGCGAAAAAGAAAGCGGATGACCGGATAAATAAGGCCAGGGAAGAAGCAAAGCAGAAAAGAGAAGCGGTTAAAAAAATACTGGAGGATTATGATAAGAAAGAAGAGGATGCACTGAACAAAACGAACCTTCAAAAGATAAACATTGAAGAAAAGAGGGTTTTGAAAGAGATGGATGCCCTTAAAGCCACGCATGAGCAGAAGGCTAAAATTACAGCGCATTACAATCAAAAGCGGATTGACGAAGAAACCCGGCTTAAAAAAGAACTTGAAGATATTGCCGAAGCCAGGAAAATAGCCCAAAGAAATTTAGAGCTGGATCAAAAGCAATGGGAGATTGATCATGAAACGGATCCCAAAGTAAAGCTGGAAAAACAAAAGGTGCTTTTGGAAGAGGAAGTAAAATTAGAGATTAATGGTCTCCAAAAAATTATTGCAAATGAAAACGCTTCTGAAAAAGATCGTGCCGATGCCCAAAACCAGCTCGCAATGGTCCAACAGAATCTTGAGCAGGCTATTAAGGATAATAAGCAAAAACAAGATGAATTAGAAGCGGAAAGGGAGGATGAAAAGGTTGCAAAGCACAAACAACGGCTTGATGATCTCGCAGCAAAACGTCAAAAAGTTGATTTTGTAGCTAGTGAATGGCTGGACAAAATTTCGCATAAAAATAAAGAACGCACCGAAGATGAAATAGATTATGATATAGCCGTTGCGCAAAACCGTCTCAATCTTGGTGCAAATACCGCAAAAACACTGCTTGAGCTCGGAGGCAAAGGTGCCGAGCTCGCCAAAGGTATGGCTGCTGCACAGGCAATTCAGGACACTTACAAAGGTGCCACATCGGCCTATTCAAGCCTCGCAGGTATACCAGTCGTAGGCCCCGCACTTGGCGCCGCAGCCGCAGGGGTAGCCATCGCCTCAGGTTTAATGAACGTGAAAAAGATCCTCGCCACCAAACCCGTCGAAAAAAGTGCTCCTGGTGCAACAGGGGGCGGGGGTGGTGCAGCAGCTCCCGCAGCGCCTGCTTTTAATTTAGTACAAGGCACCGGCACAAACCAGATCGCCGAAGCCATTGGCGGACAGAACACCCCAATCCAGGCTTATGTGGTTAGCAGCAATGTCACCACAGCCCAAAGCCTGGACCGCAACATTGTGGAGCAAAGCAGCTTGTGATAGTTTACAGTGTTCTTCCATTTCGAACGCAGCTTGCGGAGAGAGAAATCTCACTTCCATATGCATCCTCATCCGCGTTTCATCGTACCATTTCAAAAACAAAACAAAATCCATTTCCTCCATTATTAATAAAAGCAAATCAATGAAAATATACGAAGCACTATACGACCCGAAAACAAGCAAGGGCGTATTTGGCATCTCGCTGGTGGAGCAGCCGGCCATGGAGGGCAACTTCATTGCACTTTCGGAAGCCGGGGTTAAGCTTAGTGTGGCCAACGAGGAAGAGCGGATCCTCATCGGCCTGGTACTCGAACCCAATAAGCCCATTTACCGCAATCAGGACGGGGAAGAGTTTTACGTCACCTTTTCTGAACGTACCATAAAGGACCTTGCATTCGGTTTTTACAAAGGCGGGCATCAGCAGTACAGCAGCCTGGAACATAGCGGCAGGATACAGGGCGTAACCTTTGTGGAAAGCTGGATCGTTGAGGACAGCCAAAATGACAAGTCCCGTGCGCTGGGACTTTCCTATCCAAAAGGAAGCTGGATGGCAACCATGAAAGTGGACAGCGACGAGATTTGGAACGGCTATGTAAAGACCGGGAAAGTGAAAGGTTTTTCGATAGATGCCCTGGTGTCCCTTAAAGAAGTGAACTTTAAAAGCAATATAAAAATGAATGATACAAAAAAAATTGCAGATGCAATTAAAGACGGTTTCGAATCGGCTCTGGCTTTCCTGAAAAAGGGGAAAAACATAGCGCTTGGCGCGATTAAGACTTCCGATGACGATGTGGTCATACAATATGAGGGCGATGCTCTTACACCCGGGGCACGTGTGTGGATCGTTGCCGAAGACAGTAGCGAAGTGCCACTGCCTGTGGGCGAGTATGAACTTGAGGACAAAAAACTGCTAGTGGTTACAGAAGAAGGCAAGGTAGGCGAGCTGAAAGATGCTGCCGCTGCAGGTGGCGCCGAAGGAGCAAAGCCTGCCACACCTGCCGTAAAAGAAGGAAAAGAAAGTACCAAAGCTATTGAAAATGCCATCAGGGCTGCAATGCTAAAATACCACATCGAACACAAAAAAGAGATTGATGCGCTCAAGGCCCAGATTGTGGAGCTTTCCGCATCACCCGCAGCCAGGCCAATCAAGGGCGCCCCGGCACAGGCAGAGCTTAAAACAGCAAAACAAAGAATTTTTCACGCAATCCAAAATCAGTAATTCACGAACATGGCTACAACAGTAACATCGACATCCAATTATTCCGGCAAAGATGCAGGGGTGATCATAGGTAAAGCATTCAAAGAGGCGGTAACGCTGGAATCAGGATTTGTCACCCTGAACGAAAATGTAAATTATAAGCTCAACCTCCGCAAAATTGAGCTTACCGGCGGGCGCAGGGAGTACACTTGCGGATTTGTACCCGCCGGATCCATCGTGCTTTCTGAAAAAGTGCTGGAGCCCAAAAAATTCAAGGACGATTTTGAGGTGTGCCTTGAAGATTTCCGCAGCCAGTGGAACGATGGCGATCTGGGAGATTCTGCATTTAACGATGGTGACATGAAAGTCATTATGGATGCGATCCTTGCCGAGAAGCTGGCGCAGGAGGCAGAAGCTATCGACACCATGATCTGGCAGGGCGACGCTGTAAATGCCGACGAATTCGACGGCTACCTGAAATTGTTTGCCGCTGATGATGATATCATCACGATTGACGGTGCCACGATTACCAAAGACAATGTCGAAGCACAATTGATGAGGGCTCTTAGCGAAGTGCCGGCAGGTTTGCAGAAAAAACCGATCAGGGTGGGAGTCGCATCAAACATTGCAATAGCCTACTCGTTCCTGCTTATCTCAAAGGCGATCAGTAACGGCCTCGCAAGCAACAGTGCAGATTCGGCTACCGAAATTAAGTTCGGCAAGTTTACCCTGGTGGAGCTTCCGGGACTTCCCGACAACCACATGGTTATCGCCGAAGCTAAGAATGTAGTATTTGGCACCGGGCTTAAAGCCGACTTCAATAATGTGCACGTAGTGAATACCAACGAAACATTGCTTGACGGTAAAGTACGTGGATCGTTGGTGTACAATGCCGGGGTAGAGTATTACAACGCTGAGGAAATCGTTTGGTACAGACCTGCTGCCTCCGTGTAAAAAAAGCAAAATAATAATTAATCTGCCGCAGCATAGCGGTTTAAAACAGTAAAACAATATGGCATGTGATATCACATCAGGAAGAAAAGTACCGTGCAAAAATTCATTGGCCGGTACTTCAAAAGTATTTTTCATCAACCACGTAGAGAAGCCTTTCACGGTAGTTGACGGCGTAGCTACTGCGATCAACCCGTCAGTCGATGAGGTATTCCAATACGACCTTTCCGGCGAAGGCAACAGCCTGGCGCAGTCGATGGTCTCCGACAAAACGGCCGGTACTACAGTAAACACCCAAACACTTACCCTCGCCCTGCAGAGGATCAGCAAGGAGGATAACCACCAGTTTAACCTGCTGGCTTACGGTTTCCCGACTGTTGTAGTAAAGGACCGCAACGGCCTGTACCATGCAATTGGTATCTCTGAAGGTGTTGACTTCACGGTAGCCCCAACCACAGGCGCCGCCAAAGCCGACTTCAATGGTTACAACCTTACCGGGACAGCGACCGAAGGAGCATTAGCGCCTATCCTCAGCGATGCGGCTGTAACCGCGTTGCTTGCCCTGGTGCCGGAAGACGCTCCATCGGTTTAAGTTTTGGAATTAATTGAAAACCTGCAGGGCTAAGTCTTTGCAGGTTTAATGTAGAATATATGTCTATAATGGGCATGTATAAATTATTTTTTAATAAATTTGGAAATGAATAATAAATGATAAACATTTGCAAAAAGATAAACCTATAGGTTGATTGAATGAGAATATTAAGTATCTTTGATATAGTAGAAGAGAGTCTTTACTCAGTTCAATATGCCAGTGAAAGCAAGAATGAATTTAGAAGATTATTTGAGTTGTGGAATGATCCGATTTATCTTCATGATTTTTTCACTGAACATATAGGTGATTTGCATAGTGGTGCGTGGGGTATTATAACTGTGGAAGAAGCTGTAGAGAAAACCCGTAACGAAGCCAAAGTAATGGAGGGAAGGATTTTGGAAGTAGCTGAAACAGGAAAAATTTCCCGATACGATAATTTGTCCGAATACTTTAAGCCATTAACCATAAAAGATACTGGCAAAAAACTTGAAAGAGATAAAGGAAAAGGATTGAAAAAGCATAATTGGTTGCGTATATACGCAATTAGAATTGATTCTAATACGTTCGTTATTTGCGGCGGAGCAATTAAGTTGACCGCTGACATGAATGAAAGGTCTCATTTATTATTGGAACTTGAAAAATTTAATATAACCCAGGAATATCTAAAAGATGAGGAAAATCCAGATTTAGAATTTATTGAATATTGATTATAACCTTATTGAGATATGAGTACAAATAAAATCATTAACAGGCTAAAAAAAGAGTCTGTTAAAGATACTGTGTGGTTTGAAGAAGCAAAGTATCGGAGAGAGAATTCAAGTTGGCTTGATATGTCTTTCTCTATTGCCATTAAGGCAATTTCAGCCATGAAGAAAAAGGCTATTACACAAAAAGAACTTGCAGTTCTTTTGGACTGTTCCCCGCAATATATCAGTAAACTTTTAAAGGGACAGGAAAATATCAGCCTTGAAACTATCTGTAAATTACAAAAGGCACTGGATACAGTGCTGTTTCTAATACCTAATGATCACACAACACAGTATGACAAGCCTGTACAATGTAACCTTATTATGAATACTGATAAGGTGGAAAGTAAATCCGAGAAAAAAAGGATGCCTTATGGTGAGCCTTTATTTATAACAGAAAGTAAATGGAAGACATTAGGGGAGAGTTCGCCTTTAAACTGCTAAAGGTCGTTACGGAACAATTTGCGGTGTATGAGGAAAACAAAATTGACACCGAAGATTTGTCAAAACTGGAAATGGTTATCAGATTCCGTTTTGGGGTAAAGCCTAAGATGGCAATAGCTGCATTTGCTTTATTTGAACTTCAATATGATAAAAATATTGTTGTGACAATTGAAAGTGGCCTTCATATGCAACTTAGCGACGCAGCGTGGGAAGAAATGCAAATTGAGAAGGACAAATACAAGCTGGAGAAAGAATATGCACAGCATTTTGCAGGTATGGCGCTAGGTATTACACGTGGGATTCTGCATTCCAAGACAGAGAATACATATCTCAATCAGTATCCGGTTCCATTAATTGATGCCTCAGTGTATATTCCGGAAGATGTAGAGTTTGAAAATATGAGCCATCTTGACTGATGGCTTTTTGCGTTTAATTGATTAGTTGTAAGATTTTTTAAGTAAAATATTTTATCGTGATGTTATTGCCATTTCGCAAGTCGATCAGAAAATACTGCTAGGTCAATACTGAACGAAATTGTAGCAATTAGCAATTTGTATACAGATATTTTTAGTGAGGAAGGGGGATTTTGTTTCCGGAATTGAAACAAAATCCCCCTTCCTCATTATTATAATATGAACATACTAGACCCCAACACTACAACCCATACACTAAAGATTATACCGAGGTTCTATCCGATAGGTGATGTTTCACTGGAAGTTGTAAACGAGGAAACAAAAGGAGTGGATACATACATTATTACTCCTGTCGTCTCCAAAGGTTACATGTACCTTGAGTTTGAAAAAACTTTTCAGGAAGCCTCAGGCTGGCGGGTAAAGATAGCAGCAGCAGACGAGATCGTTTATCGCGGTAAACTATTCGTAACGGCGCGGGTTCCTGATACACAGGAGTATAAGACCACTAAAGACATATTTCTATTATGAGCGATGTTAAATTTTTATACCTCTCAGGTTATGTAAGGCCAAAGCTTGAGGAGAACAAGTCAAAGAACTGGGTACTGAATGGCCGTGACAATTCCTTTTACCAGTATGTAATTGACAGGAATAACGGAAGCGTAACCAACGGGGCTATTAATAAATCTTACATTGACCTGACCTTTGGACGGGGAATTTCTGCACGTGATGCACAGCTCAAGCCAAATCAATGGGCCGAATTCGTTTCCCTCCTTAAGCCACAGGAATTGAAAAAGATCATTACCGATTTCCAGATATTCGGCGAAGCTTCCATCCAGGTTGTAAAAACCAGGGATCGTAAAAAAGTTTCAGGAATATACCACATACCCAAGCAACTTGTGGTTCCGGCGATAGAGAATGAAGACGGCGAAGTGGAAAGCTACTGGTACTGCAAAAACTGGAAGCAGGTGTATAAGAATCCACCGCAAGAATTTAGTGCTTTCGGAACTTCAAAAGACGACATTGAAATATATGTGATAAAGCCTTACACACCCGGCTGTAATTATTTTGGAGCCCCCGATTATCTTGCAGGGCTGCAGTATGCCGAGATGGAAGAAGAAATATCCAACTTTTGCATCAATTCGATCAAACAGGGACTTACAGCTGGCTACATTATAAATTTTCCTGATGGCGAGGGGCTTGCACCCGAAGAAAAGCTTGATTTTGAACGGAAAGTGAAAGAGCAGCTTACAGGATCGTCCAATGCACAGAAGTTTGTGGTTTCTTTCCAAAACAAGGAAGCTGAAATTACCATTGTCCCTTTTCCTGTAAATGAGCAGCAGCATAAGCAGTGGGATTTCCTTACCCAGGAGAGCCGACAGCAGATCATGACGGCGCACAGGGTCGTATCGCCAATGCTTTTCGGAATAAAGGATAACACCGGTTTTGGCAACAACGCAGATGAACTCGACACCGCCGAAGCCCAATTGATGAAAAGGGTGATTGCCCCAAAACAACACTATGTCCTCGAGGCGCTGCTGAACATTATCTCACTGAATAACATTACGCTCGACCTGTATTTCAGGCCGCTCACCGAATTGGAATCAGCTACTGATGCAGCAACACAGGATAGCAAAGAAGCCCGGCCCCTGCCAACACCTGCCCAAAAGATTACACCCTCTAAAAACTAGCATCATGGAAATACTATTAATACGCCCCTCGGAAGTCACGGCATATACCCCCATGGGCGGCAACGTGGATGTGGATAAGTACATTCCATGCATACTCGATGTGCAGGTTACAGTAATCGAACCTTTGCTCGGCACCAGACTATATGAAAAAATAAAGCAGGATTTTCAGGACGGAATGCTTGATGGTGATTATCAGGTACTGTTCAATAGCTATCTAAAGCCAATACTCCGCCACCAGATCTTCGCTGAATATGTACAGGTTGGGAGTTATACTGTAGCGAATGGCGGGATATTCAAACACGCACCGGATAATACAGAAACGGTGACCAAAGCCGAGGTGCAATACCTGGCACAGACCCAACGCGCAAAGGCACAGATGTATATTGAGAGGGCCGAAAAATGGCTGCGAGACAATCCGCTGCCGGAATATAAAGGAGGCTGTAACAGGGATGTAAAAGTATCAGGCGGATGGTTTCTGTAACAGCAAACAGGAAGGTACACTGCAAAAATACCACCGGCGGTATAAAAGCCGTTTTCATGGCTCCTTACAAAAAGCTGCAGCGAAGCATGATTATTTATGACGGCGTGAGCCTGTTGCAGTTTCCCGAAACTTTCTTTTACAGGTTCGACCTTGTGCACGGGACTTCATTCCTTCAGCAGCAAAACCATGATGAAGGCGGTAAGTACTTTGATGTGTCACTAACACTTACCTTCAACAGGATCACTGCTTTTGATAATCTACAATTCCAAAAACTGTTAAATAAGGATTATTTCCTGGTCGTTTTGGACAGCAATGGCAATTATTTCCTGCTGGGTTTCCGTAATGGGGTGACAGCTGGCAGCATAAAAACAAGCAGTACCCAGTACACCATCGATTTTACGGGTCAGGAAGAAGAATTAGCGCCATTTGTTAATGATATAATGGGTACAGGCATAATAAATGTCGAAGGCGTGAACTACATCTTTCAGGATGACAGGGATTTAATATTTCAGGACGATAAAAATTACATATTTCAGTAATGGAAAATCAAAAACTCACACAAAGGCCACAGGCGGCAGCGATAACAGAAAATGCGTTGATCCATGTCGTTGAGCCGTTTGATATATCGCAGGGAGCAAGTGGCAGTAGCTACAAATTCCCGGCTGCCAGTCTTTTCATTGCAGGGCAGGATAACATTGACATAAAAAAATATGTAATTGTTGGAGCCAATGATAATTTAAACACGATTGTATCAAAGATAAACACCCTCCCTCAGTATACAGTAAGTGAAAAGCAATCGGTATGGTTCATTGCGACGCAGGGAAGGCGTTCAGTACCCGGTTTATATTCGCCCGACAGGATACTAAAGTTCAAAATGATGAACAAAGGGAAAGGTACTTACGGCCTTGGCGCAATGCAACTGACAGCGAACGACGTCGAATTGGTATACTCTAATGAAGAGACGGTATCCGACATAGAAGCTGATCCGGTAACTGCTATAATAGAATTTGGGGAGTTGGGTGATGTATCCGTTTCGGAATGGCTCAACAACCAATTGGCTGAAATAGTGATCCGGCCTCAGGATGAAGGATACACTTTGTTTCAGGGGACTATTGCAACTGTGCCGGTATCTTATCTGTGGCTGGGAGAGCCGGGGGTATACGGGCAGGGGGAACAGCAGTCGGCTCACGAGGATTTCCAGACCCTTGACGACACCATTCCTCAATATGACGACAATGCTCCCTACATTCGCAATGTGGGCCTCATAGAAACGTTGCCTGTTGCAGTGGGGATGCGTCAAAAGCTCAATGCGCTCACTACAGTCATTACGCCAATAGATACACCGGTACTATTTACTGGCTACACGTTGGGGGAAACTGGTGCGGGTACGGCACATACGTTTCTTTTCCTCGGAGGCAAGGGTACATGGGGCGCGGGGGGGAACCACATCTTTGGCGCAATGCTTTATCCGCTTTTGGAAAAACCGATAAATGCGGGCGAAATCGAAGATAATGACACTACCCTTATTATCCCTTTGGGCGAAATTGAGGAAGGCGGATTTCTCGATGCGGTTAACTCAGAAGAACATGACCTGACCGATGCAGGCCGGGAATATTACTTCAGCTATTACATAGGCGGTACGCTGTATTTGGCATTGTTTACAGGTGCGCTGGGTGTCTATGGTGGCGAGTTGGGGTCGGATGATTTTATCGATGCTGATTTTGCCCAGGTAACTAATGGGAATATCACAGGGGTGCCAACTTTACAGCAAGTGAATGCTGATGGTGGTGGCACTACCGACCCGCTTGTCGTAACCGGAGCGAACAGCAAGCTGGTACATTTTGCAGACAGCATCGAATTTTCCGGCCCCGGAAGCTATACTCAGAGGTCTGTATTTCATGAAACAGAGCATGATTCCGTTTACAACCATCCTGTCAATAAATCGGGGGAGCACACTTACGCAATGCTGTCGGATGTCGCAGTCGACTTCGGCAAGATTATAAAAATCGGAAAAGGCTTTACCATTACCGATGGCGGCATAATAACGCCGAACTCAGGAGGTATGGGCGAACATGAAAAAGGCGACCTGTTCAGGGGGGTATCCGCTAATGGCAAATACATCCCTTACATGCGATACAATGGCAGCGGCGATGTAGCCGATTTTGCAAATCACTCTTATGAACTTGAGATGAATGCCTTATTGCCGGGCGAACCCGGATATATTTTACCGGAAGAATAACAACACTAAATAGTATGAAAATGAAAAAATGCTTATATATATTTTTATGTTTTGCATCATTGTCCTATGGGCAAACCGAGTTTACAGCCATAAAGCTAAAGAACGACCCTGCAACTATTAATGATACGACACAGGTTGACCTCCTTGTAAGGGAAAACGCTGGGGCCAATAAAGGAATGGTGCGCAAAATAGCCTGGCCTTATCTGGCAGGGATTTTCGCAAATGGGCTGATCCCGATCTCCGGAACAGCTGCTGGAAGTCCCGTAACCGGTGATATTGAATTCTCAGGATCAAGGCAATTGAAAAATGGGGATGTAAATAAAAACTCTTCTATATATTTGAATAGTGACAACATTACCTTGCAGTCTCTTAACTTCGTCGATAATAATACTTATTCATCTCAGCATATTTTTTCTGAGGGAATTTACCAAACTGCATATTCTGAAACAGGAGGTGCAAGTGTAAATGTATCAAATAATGTTGTGCAATTTACCAGCCATGAAGGCAGTTATGGAGGTAGCATACTAGTCAATCCAACTGGCGTGACAGTAATTGCAGACAACCCAACATCAAAGGGCATTCGGAGCGAATATGATTTCACGTCAAATATTGGTCCGTTAGATTATGTACAAAAGAAGTATTGTGATGATAATTTTATCCCCTATTCAGGGGCTGCAGGCGATATCAATCTCGGCACCCATAAACTGGCAGGCAATGGTTTATTCCTGTCAGATTATACCGATTATACCAATGGGATACATATCAGGTATAGTGGGGGATCGACCGATCAGTATGTGTTTTTTAAACCGACTGCAACAACACAGAGTATCGCCTATGACAGCGATTTGACAGGAAATCTGACTCCTGCTACGGTTACTGTTAGCAATATTGCCAACACAACCTCGATGGAGAACAACAAATTTACTGTAAGCCGTTCGTCCGATAATAAAAGCCTTTTAATGGCGGCAGGGCTTGTAACTATAAATACGAATGGCGCGGCTAACAGGAATGCAACTCTCCAGGCATCTAACGTTACGGCAAACAGGGTGATTGAATTGCCTGATGCATCCGGCACCCTTGCTACTACTGCTTATGCCGACAGTAAGGTACAGGCAATCATTTTTCCGTCTACTACCCTGGCGCCTTCTGGCACAGCTGTCCTTACAGAGTTAGGATATAAGGTCAACAATCATTCTTCAGAAACTATTGCAGGTGTCAAAACATTTTCTGCATCGCCAATAATCCCAACGGTTGCAGCCGGAGACAATTCAACAAAAGCTGCATCTACGGCCTATGCTGACCGTAAGGTTGCCGATACGATCAATGATGGGGTCATCGCAACTGCCCCTAGTGAGAATGCGGTATTCGATGCACTTGCTTCAAAACTGAACATTGGTGGTGATACAACGGGGGCAGCAATGGTAATAGGCAGTAATGATGCCCAAACCGTATCATTGGAATACAATAACAACAATGTAATCAGTATTACATCTGCAAGTAATGTAACGATCCCCAACGGCGCTTCTTTAGGCAATGCTTCCAGTACAACAAGAGGGTGGCTGCTGATGAGCACTGCAGGTGAAGGTATAAATGTTCGCAGGAATGTCAGCGATGCCGGTGCTGCTTTAGTTGCAGTTAACCAAAATGCATCCAGTACAGGTAACATTGTATCATTTTCGTCGAACATAGCAGGCACAACGGCTGTAAGGGCCGGGGTTACAAAAACCGGTAACATGCATTTTCAGGCTCCCGGCAACGGTATGGTACTCACCTCACCGGATGGCACAAAATACCTGGTGACTGTAGATGACAGCGGGATGTTGCAGACAGCAGCCGTGACCACTCCTTAAATAGTAGTACACAAAAAACGCAACCTTATGGAAAAGAAAACATATCATGCCTTTACTAAAAAGGCTCTTATTTCTACCACGCCATTATGGGCGAGGAATATGTTCAGGATAACATTTATCCTTACATCGGCCGTTACGATTTTCATTGCAGGCACCAACCTTTTTTCTGAAGGCATGAAATATGAGCTCATGCTTGGCTTTAAGGCTCTGGATGCAGTTATTTACGGCCTCTCTAAAATGTTTGGCGTGGAGATGAAACAACAAATTTGATATGATACCACCAGGCGATATCATAGCGTATTTGGTAAGTGCGGGCGGGGCTTATGCATGGTTTTCGGCCAGCAGGCTCCGCCGTGCAGCGCAGAAAAAAACTGAACTCGAGGTAGACAGCGGATGGAGGCAATTTTATAAGGATCTTTTGTCAGACATGAAAGGCGAGATAGAAGCGATGAAGAAGGAAATATTCATGCTCAGGCAGGTTGTTGAAGGATATAAGGAATCGTGTGACGGTTGCCCGAATAATATAAAAAAATAAGATGAGGCATATAATTGAATTTCAGGAAAAAAACGGGTTGAAAGCTGACGGCATTGTTGGCTGGGATACCATCAAAGAAATGTGCAGGGTGTTCGGCATCTGTACCCATTCGCAGGCGGCCCATTTCCTGGCAAATGTACATCACGAAACAGGCGGCTTTAGTAACGATACCGAAAACCTGAATTACAGCGCTGCAGGACTGGCAAAAACCTGGCCCGGGCGTTTTGTCGACGCAGCGACAAAGCAGCCTAACGTGCTCGCGAAGAATCTGGCCAAAAAACAGCAGGCCATTGCCAACAATGTATATGCTAACCGTATGGGTAATGGCAGTGAATCATCAGGCGATGGATGGAAATACCGGGGGAGAGGCTCGTTGCAGTTGACGGGGAAGAAAAACTACAGCCTTTTTGCTGAGTTCATAAAAGACCGGCAGGTAGTATTAGATCCTGATATTGTAGCCACAAAATATTTTTGGGAAAGCGCAATTTTTTATTTTACAAAAAATAAGCTTTGGGATAAGATGAACGGCAGTACTCCGGCAGATGTAAAAGCCGTTAGGAAAGCCGTAAACGGAGGATACATCGGGCTTAATGATGTGCAAAAAAAGTTTACGTATTACTATAATCTCATAACACAATGAAAAATCGTTTTCCCTACCTTGTTATTTTGATATTGGCCATAATGCTGCTGGCAACCTTGCGGGAATGCGGAAAACGTAGTGGACATGAAGCACATAACCGCACTGCAATTGCCGATACAGTAAAGTATTACAGGAACCGTTTAGGTACTATAACAGCCAGCAAGGCTACTTTGCAATTGGACAAGTCCCGGTTACAGGATATGATAATAGAAAAGGATGCGGATATAGCACTGCTCCTGAAGGAGTTCAGGCAGGTAAAATACGTATTGAGGGCTAACGCTACATTGCGGGCCGACAGTATCCCGATAATGTATACTGAACGTATCCCGTACGATTTTGAACGATCTGATAAAATAATAAATAAATGGTATCAACTCGGGTATGCCAGTAATCAGGAAGGCATTAGGATCGACAGCCTGTACATTCCTCTGTCAATGACAGCGATTACAGGGGTAAAAAGAAAATGGTTATTAGGAAAAGAAACAGTAACCACCGATATTACATTTGATAATCCCTATATATCGGTAACAGATATGCAGGCGGCTGAGGTTGTTTTGCGAACACCATGGTATAAAAAATGGTATGTCTGGGCGGCTATTGGTGCGGCAGGAGGCTTTTGTGCAGCTAAATGAGTACCTGCTTTTACAATTAACTTAAAAAATTAGCATTACTGATTATAATCTTAATTGAAAAATTAAATCTTAAATTGATTATAGTATATCGTTTTCGTAAAATGTACGAAAACGGTGTAGTTATTACGTTGATGTATTGTTAATGTATAGGTAAAATTCAGATAAGTTAGTAGAAAAGTGTCTGTATGTATGGTTATTTTATACTAATAAATTATTCATATAATAAATATTTAGAAGTAATTTAGCTGAAAATTTATTATATATGGTTAAAATTTATAGAATATTTATTAATACTCTTATAGTGTTAATTATAGCTATGGGTATGCAAAATACTTATGCAGATGGTTGCAAAGAAAATCCGGCAGTACATTTTGAAGGATGCTCCGGGAGTAGTACAGAAGCATTACAAGGATCATTTTATAATGGTTATAATTATAACTTTGAAACTATAGGTTCAAATGTTACTATAACATGTACACTTCTTGATAACAAAACTGGAGTAGAAGCGCGTCTATGGCAGCAAAATCCATTTACCGAAAGTGGATTAATGACTAATACTTCAGGATTAACATTTACAGCAACGCTCACGGGGCAGACACAAGGTGTTACAATTAATTATGCTGTTAAGTTTGCTTACAGCGGAGGTATGTCGGTTACTAAGTATATAAGCTATGTAGTTGGAGATAATTGCAGCGTTGGACCAACGGATACCCAGGCTCCGACATCCTTCACCGTCACAGCAGGCGCGGTGACATCCAGTTCTGTAGAGCTGTTGCTTAACGGTACGGATGACTCCGGCGCGGTAATCTATACCATCACCTACGGATCCACCACTACCACGGTAACAGGTACTTCAGCAGTACAAAAATCGGTTGTGATAAGCAACCTTTCCCCAAGTACGGCCTATACCTTTAGCGTTACCGCAAAAGACGCGGCTAACAATGTGGCGGCTAATAACCCGCTTAGCATTGCTGCCACAACGCTGGCAGATACCAATACAGCATGTGCAGGCACCAGCGCACAGGCACAGGACGGAAGTTTTTCGACCGGTTACACCTACAACTTTACAACCAGCGGCACTAGTGTAACAGCCACCTTTACGATGCTTGACACCGATAAAACGGGCGTTGTGGCCTATTTGTGGACACTGGCCCCTAATTTTGCCGAAAGTCCCCAGGTTCAGGGCAACCCCGGGCTTACTTTTACCAGGACGGTAACAGGCCTTACACCCGGGGCTACCATCAGCCTTGCCATGAAATTTGCCTATGCTGGCGGTGCTGTGGTAACAAAATGGTTCACCTATACGGTAGGCGATGCCTGCGGTGTGGTTCCCACCGACACCCAGGCACCAACATCCTTCACCGCCACAGCAGGCGCGGTAACGTCTTCATCTGTAGAACTGTTGCTTAACGGTACAGATGACTCCGGCGCGGTAATCTATACCATTACCTACGGTTCCACCACTACCATGGCAACAGGTACTTCAGGAGTACAGAAATCGGTTGTGATAAGTAACCTTTCGCCAAGTACGGCCTATGCTTTTAGCGTTACCGCAAAAGACGCAGCTAACAATGTGGCGGCTAATAACCCGCTTAGCATTGCTGCCACAACGCTGGCAGATACCAATACAGCATGTGCAGGCACCAGCGCACAGGCACAGGACGGAAGTTTTTCAACCGGTTATACCTATAATTTTACAACCAGCGGCACTAGCGTAACGGCCACCTTTACGATGCTTGACACCGATAAAACGGGCGTTGTGGCCTATTTGTGGACACTGGCCCCTAATTTTGCCGAAAGCCCCCAGGTTCAGGGCAACCCCGGGCTCACTTTTACCAGGACGGTAACAGGCCTTACGCCGGGGGCTACCATCAGCCTTGCCATGAAATTTGCCTATGCTGGCGGTGCTGTGGTAACAAAATGGTTCACCTATACTGTAGGCGATGCCTGCGGTGTGGTTCCCACCGACACCCAAGCTCCGACATCGTTCACCGCCACAGCAGGCGCGGTTACATCTAGTTCTGTAGAGCTGTTGCTTAACGGTACGGATGACTCAGGTATTGTATTTTATGATATTTCCTATGGTTCAGCTTTTCTATCAGTAACGGGTGTATCGGGTGTGCAAAAGTCAGTAGTTATCAATAATCTTACGCCGGAAATGGCTTATAGTTTCAGTGTAGCCGCAAGTGATGTGGCTGGCAATGAAGCAGCCAACAATGATATTGTGATTGAAGTTACCACACTTGTAGACACCAATACGGCCTGCACTGGAACAAGTTCCGAAGCGCATGAAGGTTCATTTTCAACAGGCTATAGTTATAACTTCCAAACTAACGGAGGAAATGTTACCGCGACTTTTACAATGCTTGACACCGACAAGTCAGGAGTTGTAGCGTACCTGTGGCAGGTAGCACCCGGTTTTGCTGAATGGCCGATGGCGGCATCTGGTCTGACTTTTACAAAAACTGTTGAAGGGCTTAATCCCGGCGCAATTGTTAGCTTTGCTGTTAAATTTGCCTATGCCGGCGGTCAGGTAGTTACCAAATACTTCAGTTACGAGGTTGGTGACAACTGTGACGGCATAGAAGATACCGAGGCGCCAGAAAGCTTTACAGCTTCCGTCGGAGTAGTTACTTCGACATCGGTAGAACTATTACTAAATGCTACAGATAACTCGGGTGAGGTAAATTATGATATAATGTATGGACCAACTACAATATCGGTAACAGGAGAATCAGGGGTGCAGAAATCAGCTGTGATAAGCAACCTTATACCAAATACAGCTTACAGCTTCAGTATACAGGCAAGTGATGAAAACGGCAATGAAGCCGCTAATAATGACATAGTTGTTACAGTTACAACGCCGGAAAATATCAATACCCAATGTTCGGGAATCAGCACTCAGGCATTAGACGGATCATTCTCTACAGGTTATAATTATAGCTTTTCAACGAGCAACACGGAAGTTACCGCAACCTTTACGCTTCTTGACACTGACAAGACGGGTGTTATTGCTTATCTGTGGTTACAGGATCCTTTTACGGAAATGCCTATGAATAATACATCCGGGCTTACATTTAGTAAAACAATAACCGGATTTGCACAGGGAACTACAGTTAACTTTGCTGTAAAGTTCGCGTATGCAGGCGGCCAGTCTGTCACTCAATATTTCACATATTTGGTTGGTGATAATTGTGATGGTACTCCATTAAGTTTTACAACTACCTGGAACGGTACGTCGTGGAGTAACGGAATTCCTGTATCGAACCTTTATAATGCTGTGATAGAAGGGGATTATAACTCTGCAACGGATGGAAGTATAACCGCAGGTTCTCTTACTGTAAACAGTGGTGATGTAGTAATTGCAGCAGGGGATAATTTTACGATAAAAGGTGTACTCACTGTTAATGATGAACAATCATCTTTTACTATTGAAAATAATGCCAATCTGATACAGATAGATAATGTAGAAAATACAGGCAATATTAAAGTACAAAAGCTTAGTGCCCCAATGTACAGGCTTGATTACGCTATGTGGGCATCTCCCTTATCAGGCGAGACACTTAAAGGCTTTTCACCGCAAACACTTAATAACAGATTTTACACCTATAATTCGCTTACTGATGCCTACAATTCAGTTGCTGATCCGGTAAATACAGAATTTGCTAAAGGTAGGGGCTACCTTATACGTGTTGCTAACAACCATCCTGATTATGTGAATGACGAAACTCTTCCTGAACGATGGGCAGGCACCTTTACAGGTGAGCCAAATAATGGTGATATTGATATTGCCGTTATACCTGCTGATGTGGACGAAGATGTGAGTGGTTTCAATGCCATTGGAAACCCCTATCCATCCGCCATAAATATTGCCGCCTTTTTTGCGGAGAATGAAAATAATTTAGCCAATAATACCCCCATTTTCTTCTGGAGGAAGAAAAACGAAGCAGGCACCTCAAGCTACTGCTCCCTTACCCTGGCAGGATATAATGCCAATAGCGGTAATGATTTCGGGGACAGTAGCTATGGTGCTTTCGCAAATGCTAATGAGAGCGAAAACTGGGTAATTAATCCGGGACAGGGGTTTATTGTAAGGGCGGTGAATAGCACTGTATCATTCAGAAACAGTATGCGTGTAGGGATCAATAACGACCAAATGTTTCGAAATGCACAGGAGAACCCAAAGTCACGGCTTTGGATAAACATCACTAGTATGGAAGGTGATTTCGGGCAGGCGACTATTGCATATACACCAAACACGACCCTCGGACTCGACTACGGGTGGGACGGAAGGGCAATAACAGATGGAAGGATAGCGATCTATTCGCTTGCAGGCGAATCGAAGTTGGGCATACAGGCCAGGCCTGAATTTGACCCTGCCGATGTTGTTCCACTGGAATGTAAGATTACCACTCCCGGGGCATATTCTGTTTCGCTTGACCATATGGATGGAGTATTTTCGGAAGGGCAGGATATTTACCTGAGAGATAACCTTCTTGGAATAACACATGACCTTAAGGAATCTCCATACAATTTCACTGCTGAAGCAGGAATAGTTAATGGAAGGTTTGATGTTGTGTATGCTCAAGCCCTTGGGACGAATGTACCTGACTTTAACAGCAATTCGGTTGTTGTTTACCAACATGACAATGCCATTAATATCAGTTCAGGTTCAACAAATATGAAGGCAGTATATGTATATGACATTCAGGGCAGGCTACTGTATCAAGCGGATGGTATCAATACAACAGAAATATCTGTTACAACACTACAGGCAGAATCACAGATGCTTATAGTACAGGTGGAAACCTTACAAGGAGTTAAGATTAGCCGGAAGATAGTTTTTTAGTTTCATATTTTAGTAATTGAATAAGCCGGGCCCTTTAAGCCCGGCTTTATTTGTAACTACTGTTTCCTACTGAAACTATTCCGTCTATAATTCGGTTATGCTATACAGCCTTAGCGCATCTTCTAATTTTTTCCGGATATTTCTTCTGAGTTCAGGGGGTTCCAGTATTTCAATCCCTTCGCCAAAGCCAAGCAACAGCCTTTCAAATTCGTTGTTTCTCTTTAAGTGGAGGGAAATCTCAATACTGCCGTCCTCGTGTTCTTTTTCCTGAGTCTGGGATGGGTGAAGCGGTTTTGTCAGTACATAGGGCGCATTGGCACAGTCGATCCAAAGCTGTATTTTTTGCGTAGGCATCCCCTGGTTTACCGTAATGCCTACCACATCTTTGTAAAATGCCTCCGCGTCAAAATCTTCTTCTGTATAGGACGCCTGAAAATCGTAATCAATGGCAACGATCCTGTCGAGCGCGAGGTTGGATATATTGCGGGCGTTTATTTTCCGGCCTACCAGGAACCACCGGTTATTAAACTCTTTTAAAATAAAAGGAGTGAAGTTGAACTTGTTCTCGACCGTTGAGGTAAAGGATCTGTAGGTTATAACCAACACTACCTTTTTTACTATAGCCTGGTAGAGCGTATCAAGAAAATGAAGGCCTTTCAAATCCTCATTTTTATCGAGGTAAATGACCGGACGGGTATGCGACTTCTCGGCATAGATTTTATCCTCAAGGCGTTGGAGTATATCCGATACATCGCTGAACAGGGAAAAATCCTTGAACTGCTTGAGCATCGAAACGGTTTCCGTGAGTACGTTGATGTCGGTTTCCGTTAACGGGATGTCGGTAATGGAATACTCATCGTCTTCATACCTGTAATATTTTTTGTTGTATACTACTATGGGCGCATTATACCCAAGCTTTTCGCTGCGCATCAGCTGGATGTCGAGTTGCGTGGTGCGCCTGCTCACCGGGTTCTCTTTACCTTCATACTCAAACAGCGCTTCGGAGCAGGCATTCATAAGGTCTTCCAGACTCCATTGGCGGTAGCGGTTTTGCAGGCATTTATCGATAGCTTTGTAGCGTATAAGGGCATTTTTGTTCTGTGCCATTTGGAGGATTTTAGCCAAAAGTAAAATTTCTTTTTTACTGCGCAAAATAATTGCGCAGTAGCGTATGCATCTTTGTACAATCAAAACGAAACAATCATGAGTACGATGATCAACGGAAATGACCTGTTAGAAATAGGTTATTCAGAAGGAAAAATTTTAGGCATCGCATTACGGATCAACCGCGGAAGGAACGGCCTGAACCGCCAGCAGATGATGCAGCATTATGCGGCTGTACTTGCAAGCCCCGAAAGTTATATCAATGACCGCGTGTTTGCAAAGCTGGCTGTGGCGATTATAGAAAAGGCAAATGAAAAGCCCGAAGACTTTATCGCGTTGAATGAAAATCCTGCCGAATTTTCTGCGTATGGCCTCGACCATATCCAGGAAGGCGCCATTAAGCAGATGAAAACCGCAATGCAGCTGCCCGTTACGGTTGCCGGTGCTTTGATGCCCGATGCCCACCAGGGATACGGACTGCCGATAGGCGGCGTGCTTGCCACACGAAATGCCATTATACCCTATGGTGTTGGCGTGGATATCGGGTGCAGGATGGCGCTGTCGGTATATGACATTACCGAAGATTTTTACTTTGAAAACCAGGATATATTTAAAAGGGAACTGATGGCCACTACCAAATTTGGCGCAGGGCACGGATTCAGCGGGCAGTACAAGTCAGAGCATGCCATACTGGACAGCAGGGATTTTGATACTAACCCATTGACAAAAAGCCTGAAAGACAAGGCATGGTCGCAATTGGGTTCGTCGGGTGGGGGGAACCACTTTGTGGAGTTCGGTATCCTTGAGTTTGAACAGGACGACGCGGCGCTGAACATTCCGAAAGGGAAATATGTTGCGTTGCTCACGCACTCCGGCTCCAGGGGATTTGGCGCTACCGTTGCCGGGCATTATACCAAAATGGCTAAGGCTGTGTGTAAGCTGCCCGAAGTTGCGGCTAACCTCGCATACCTTGATATGTCGTCGGAACTTGGTAAGGAATACTGGATCGCAATGAACCTTGCAGGCGATTATGCTTCGGCATGCCACGAGATTATCCATAACAAACTACAAAAAGCCCTTGGTGCGACCGTGCTTGCCAAAGTGGAAAACCACCATAACTTCGCCTGGAAAGAAAAATGGAACGGCGAAGAGGTTATCGTACACCGAAAAGGCGCTACTCCGGCCGGTAAGGGCGTGATGGGTATCATTCCGGGCAGTATGACCGCGCCGGGATTCCTGGTGAGGGGTAAGGGGGAGGAGAACGCCATCAACTCGGCATCGCACGGTGCTGGAAGGCAGATGAGCCGTACCCAGGCCGAAAAAACCATTACCAAAACGCAGATGCAGGATGTCCTTGCCGACCATGGCGTGACCCTCATTGGCGCCGGCCTTGATGAAGCGCCTATGGCTTATAAAGATATCAATATGGTGATGGCCTCGCAGCAGGAGCTTGTGGATGTTGTGGCGAAATTTACGCCGAAGATGGTAAGGATGGCGGATGACGGGAGCAGGGAGGATTAAGAGTCCTCACCCCAGCCCCTCTGCGAAGGAGAAGGGACGTGACATCACTCCTGCCGGTTAGACCTCACCCCCAGCCCCTCTCCAAAGGAGAGGGGAGTAGCTACACTCCTGCCGTAAATTATCGTTATACTATATGAGTAAGTACGTTTGAGTGGCTCCCCCTCTGTCATCGCGAGGAAGAATGACGAAGCGACCTGAGAGGGGGCCGGGGGGTGAGGTTAAAAAAAAACTTGCCAAATAAAATATTTTCCTACTTTTGCAGCGCAATGAGAAACAATTTTCTACATACAAGCCTGTCTTTTGGACAAATTAACGATCGTAAGGACGGATATGTTCCGGCCATGCGTTGCGGATGCGGTATGTATTGTAGAATTTGAGGTGTAATTGATAGTTACGATTAAAGAATATATACATGAAAGCGTCCCAAAACAGGGGCGCTTTTTTTGTTTTAAGGCCTATGGACAAACGAAAAAACAACAAATAGCAAAATTTAAAAAATAAAAATTTCAAAATGTTTAATGGATAGCCAAAATAGCGAAATATAAAGTTGGAAAGTAATTGGATGAGAGACAGTCATTTGATGCAAAACAAAGAATCTGTGGGAATGCGGACCGGCTTTCTCATGCTTTAAAATTAAATATAACTATTTGATTATCAACAATTTATTTTAAAAAATAGTTGCAGGATAAAAATATTTGACATTATCTTTGCCACAGAAAATCAGGAAATGCTGATAGCGTTTTAAAATTATAAACAGAAACAACAATGCGTCATTATAAAAATACAATCGATAATAGAAACCTAAGCCTTCAAGGGCATAAAGGATTTCAAAGTCCGGATTTCAGGCCGGATAAAATAAGCAGGTGCAGACACACGTGACATAGGATCATTATATCCTATAGCATTATGAAGCACCTTTAACCGGGTGCTTTTTTTATGCCCAAAAATTACTGATCCCATAGCGTAGCCAGGCAGAGCGCCCGCAGCGGCGGGAAGGTTACAGGTTCAACTCCTGTTGGGATCACTTACGTTCTTAGAAAGGAACAGGCTCATTGGGGTAGTGGCTAACCTTCCCAACTGTCTCTTGGGAGAAACGGGTTCGATTCCCGTATGAGCCGCACATGGTGTTTTTAGTTTATATGGTAAAATCCCGGATTGTGGATCCGGAGAACGCGGGTTCGATTCCCCGAAAACACCCAAACCAGACCGGGAAGATAACGGTGGCTGTTTGCCTGCTTTGGATGCAGGAGGCCGCAGGTTCGAATCCTGCTTCCCGGACAAAATCGGAAGTACGCCAAAGTTGGAGATTTGGGACAGACTGTAAATCTGTTGTAGTTGTACTGAGCAGGTTCGAATCCTGTTACTTCCACAAAATGCAGGAGTGGCGGAATGGCAGACGCGGCTGATTCAGGGTCAGTATTTTGGGAGTTCGACTCTCCCTTCCTGTACAAAAGGAACAGTGGTGTACAAGGTGTTGCACGCTTGTTTGAAGCACAAGAGGTATCCGTTCGATCCGGGTCTGTTCCGCAATAAAAATGAAGTTTAATTTAAATATGAGTAACCATGAGACAGGACATTTTAAGACGATTTTTGACCAATACCGACGAGACAGGGCGCTTCCTGATGAAGTCGCGCTATACAGGCATCATCTATTTTGTTGAGCCTGTCTATAATGGCAAGACTCCCGAATGGGGCGATGTGGACCCGGTAACAAAGAAACTGACGGGCAATTACGGCTCCAAATATACCGGCGCGGTCACAAAAAAAGAATCGCTCATAACCGAAGAGAACGGCTTTACCAACATTGGGTATTGCAAGGGAAGTCCCTTCGGCGCGATAGAGCTGCGGGACCGTGAGCACCAAAAGAGGATGGGGCTGAAATAATTTTTTACTGCGCAAAATAGTTGCGCAGGTGGGTTGAAATCTTTGTAGTGTAATAAAAATAAGCACATCATGAGGACACTAATCGTTTACTGTAAGAAGTGTAAGGTGAGCCTGACGGGGCCGCTAGTTGAGATTTCGGAACAAAGCCTTAGACTCGGAGATGGCCAGGATGCTTTGGAAAAAGGGCAAATTTCTATGAGTATTTGGGATAAGAAGCAAGTAGTAATTGCACTTGGGGAAGGATTACTAAACAGTCATAGCGATATATACAGGTTTCAGGGATGTTGCGGAAGTGGGGGAATGGATGGCCTGAACAAGCTGTGTAGTAATGGTCACGAAGTTGCAACGGAGTTCTCAGATTGCTATATGCCGCATTACATTGCTTTCGATACGGATAAAATAACCGTAAAAGAGAAGATAAGCGATTACGATTCGAAAACGGTTGTGATCTGAAAATATCAGGCAGGCCTTGTTGGGTGTTTCTGTACAGCACTATTGCAGGATGCTTTGCCCGGAAGGGTATCAGGCATTTCTGTCCAGCCTGGCCGGGAGGTTTGAGGGGGTTTTCCAAAAAACGCCCACCATCTATGGGTCGCGGGTTCGACTCCCGTTCACATTTCAGGTATGTGATAGCTCAGTCTGGTTAGAGCAATAGAAATTACAGGTTCGAATCCTGTACCGGTAGCCCGGTTTGACAATTGGTAGTCACCACACTTTCACTGTGGCCAGAGCAGCATAAGCTCTTAAACTAAATGCGCTTTGGAAAATAATGTTGCGGTTGTCGGCTAAACACTTTATGTGTAAGGCACTTTTGGAAAGGCCAGCAAAAGCAACTGCGCACCGGGCAAAGGTAATTGTAAAAGGCAGGAGGAGAGGGCCGACATAACAGGTTAATCCGTAATGCCGGGCACTATTACAGGCGCCTGATGCAGGTTGGTTTTCCGCCTGTCCGTGAGGATGGCCGCAGCTTGTTTTCCTTTTAAAAAATGTTGAATTTAAAAAACAAAAACGATGGTAAGAAAAATACATATCAAAGCGTACCAGGCAGGACTGGTATTTAAAAACAGTAAATTGACAGCGGTAGTGCATGAAGGCGACTACTGGATCTGGGGCAACAAAGACGTGCTCATTTACGACATGGCGCTGCCATTTACCCCTTCAATGGAGCTTAACATCCTGCTTCAGAATGAGGAACTGGCTGCGATGCTCGACGTTATTGAAGTAGGGGATAACGAGATCGTGCTGCAATTCGTCAACGGCAACTTTAAGGAAGCACTGACTCCCGGCCGTTACGCGTTTTGGAAAGGAATTGCCAAAAATGAGTTTGTGAGGGCCGATATTTCAAAGCCTGAGATCACTGAGGCTATCCCGCCTGCCTTGCTGGAAGCGGTGAGGGTGCGTGCTTTCGTGAGGAAGTTCCAGGTGCAGGCGTTCGAAAAGGCATTGCTGTACGTGAACGGCGCATTTGTGAAGGAGCTTGCGGCGGGTACACACTATTTTTGGAACAACGCCATTTCTGTTGAGGTGAAGACGGTCGACACGAGGCAGCAGCAGCTGGAAATTGCCGGCCAGGAATTGCTTACAAAAGACAAGGCCGGGTTGCGGATCAACTTCTTTGTGAGGTACCGGGTTACCGATATCGTGAAGGCGGTGATTGACAACAAAGACTTCGAAAAGCAGCTGTATGTCGTGATGCAGCTGGCATTGAGGGCATTTGTCGGCGGGTACACCCTTGACGAGTTGCTGGGAAGGAAGGATGCCGTGGCACAGGAAATTCTGGCAAACGCCGAAGGTAAGATCGGAAACCTTGGCATTGAGGTTTCCGACGCGGGTATCAGGGATATCATCCTTCCCGGCGACATGAAGGACATCATGAACCAGGTGCTCGTGGCCGAGAAAAAAGCACAGGCCAACAGCATCATGAGGCGTGAAGAAACCGCGGCGACGAGGAGCCTCCTGAACACAGCGAAGCTGATGGAGGAAAACGAAATGCTGTGGAAATTGAAAGAGATGGAGTATGTTGAAAAAATTGCCGACAGGATAGGGGAGATCACCGTGTCCGGGGGAGGAAATATCGTAAGCCAGCTCAAAGAACTATTTTTTAAACAAAATTAATCACTGCCGTATGCAAAAGTCACTATTGCGGTCCCATAAAGTTACCTTGGGAGTCCTCTAAAATCTGCATACGGCAACTACAAAATACTAAAAAAAAATGAAAATTACCGATAAAATGATCATCATTGACCTTGAAGCCACGTGCTGGAAAAATGAGGTCCCGCCGAAAGGCCAGGAGAGCGAAATTATAGAGATCGGCCTTAGCGTGCTCGATACGAAAACCGGCGAAATTTCGCAAAGCCAGGGCATATTGATAAAGCCCGAACGCTCGGAGGTCAGCCCATTTTGTACGGAGCTGACAACCATCACGCAGCAACTGCTTGATGAGCAGGGTGTAACCTTTGCCGAAGCGATCGAAATGGTCGCTGACCAGTATGACCCTAAGGAGTATACCTGGGCCAGCTACGGCCAGTACGACCTGAATATGCTGCGGAGGCAGTGCAGGCAGCGCAACATTGCCTACCCGATGGGGGAGGACCACATTAACGTGAAGACGTTCTTTACGCAGGTTCGCGGCATTGCCAGGCCAACGGGCATGAACGGCGCACTGAATATACTGGGCATCCCGCTGGAGGGCACCCACCACCGCGGCGTAGACGATGCCAATAACATCGCCAAGATACTAAAATGGTGTGTGAAAAATTCATAACTGTTTGAATTGTAATTAATAACGGCTACCCGGAAGGGTGGCCGTTTGGCTTTTACAGGCTATACCTTATTGGGTTTACTCACATATTTGTTGCCCTTTACAAAGAATCGCCAGGGCAGGAGGGCATCGTCGCCGGCATAGGCTACACCTACCCGAGGTGTCGCGGCAATGGCATCATCGGTATAGCGAATGCCTTGATCCTCAATCCATATCTCATCGCCGGTGAGGTCTTTAGCGTTAAAGGAACGGTCAATCCCCAATGCTTTTGATGCAGAGCCCGGCCCGGACGAAATAGCGGCTTTTGTAGCAGGCATTTTCCGTCTTAGTTCCATTATATCCAGCCCTGTCAATGGTTCGACAGCCCTGACCAATACGGCATGGGGCTCATCTTTAACCGAACTTACAATATTGAAGAGGTTGTGGATGCCATAACACAGGTACACATAGGAGATACCTCCCTGCGCATACATGGTTTCGGTGCGGTGGGTACGGCGGCCGCCATAGGCATGTGAAGCCTTGTCCTGAATGCCGTAATAGGCTTCGGTTTCCACGATAACTCCCGAGGTTACCTCGCCGTCAATAAGGGTAAAAAGCACTTTGCCGAGCAGGTCCTTAGCAAGAAAAAGCACATCGGGGTTTTGGTAATAGGAAAACTGTAACTTCAAATCGTTCTTTTAATAGTTATGAATATCAGGGCTTTATAAAGCTGCGATGAAATGCAAAGTTAGTTAAGTTTTAAATACCCTGGTACATTTTTATACATCCGTATGACAATTTCAAATCTGGAAACACAGTAATATTGCCTGTATGCTATTTCCCAAAACACAAATAAATATTAATAAGTATTTTTTTACATTTTAAAAGGTTAGCTTTACAGAAACCAACTGTTACAATACATTACACTTATTAAAATTAAATGCAGCATAATGCGTTCTGTCCATTGGCAAGAAATGCCCTTACTATACATTACGTGCGGCCAGAAATCCTTAATTGACGCGCAATATCCTTCCGGATCATGGCAACATACTGTACCGGAATATAGCCGATGGCTTTGATATCGTCAAATTGATTATAAAAAATAACCCACGGATAGTTGAGGAAACCACTATTACAGAAGGCATTCCGAATTCCTATAGCCTTTCGCTAACCATCTTTCAGCATACTGTCAAAGTCGGAAAATCAATGATCCTGCTCGAAAGGGTTTGTTGGGCTTTTTATAAACCCAAGATCAGGATCAACCCCCTTACTTTTAGTAATACCAGTGCAGTATCGTACAGTTTTGTAATGAGCCGGCAATGGATGGCTGATAACCTGATGTTTGGCGGGGAGGCCACAAAAAAAATATTTTTAGATTTCCTTGATAATAAACCGGCACTATTATCGTGGCTCAATACCAGTCCGGAAGCACTACCCATTGCCAACAGAATTGCAAGGCTGTTGAAAAAAAATGCCCCCGGAGATTCGGCAAAACTTACTTTTAAAAGCCTTGAACTGATACAGCTTTTCTTTGCTAATTGCTTTAATGACAGCAGAATTGTTGATAATTTTTCTTTTTCAGAGTCCGATTATTGGAATATTGTAAGGGCTGAAAAAGTGATCCTGGATCGTCTGGGCGAATCATTCATTGGCATTGATGCAATTGCTGTAGAAGCCAATATGTCGCCGACCAAACTGAAATCGCACTTCAGGGAAATGTACGGATACTCCATGCTGCAATACCATAAGGAGAATAATATGCTTTTTGCACGGCAGCTTCTCCAAAAGTCGGATGCTGCCATAAGGGACATTGCGGCAACTACAGGCTTTGAAAGCCCGGCAAAGTTTACAGCGGCATATAAAAAAAGATTCGGTATCCTGCCTTCGGCTTTCAGGGTGTCGTTGCGGTTAAACTAAATTATGTCCAAATGTTTGCTTGTGTGCAGTTATTTTCAGCAACTATACTAATTATCATTACAGTCTAACGAATTTTCATTTAGATGCTGTACAGGTATTAGTTTTTATATATTAGCGGAAATAATTGAAACAATACAATATCATGATTAATGGCCTCACGCCGGAACAGCGCCGGCAATTCGGGATCGATGTCATCAGGGGGCATTTTGATGCCGTTGTGCAAACCATGTCGCACTATAATATCGATGTGAATGAGCTGATATATGAAAATAAGAATGAAAACATCCTGTTCAATTGCATTTCGGGTGCCAAACACAATGATAACACGCGGCTTATAAGGCACTTTTTGGACAATGGCGCTGATCCAAACCTTAAATCGAAGTCGGGCTATACTGCTTTTCATAGTATATTATATATTCCTGATACTATAGAGCTTGTGTCATTGCTACTGCAATATAATGTAGAGGTGAACGGCAAGGATGCAAAGGGTTACACGGCTTTCCACCTTTTTTTAAAGTACTATTACGGTGCACTGGCATGGAAATGCATCCCGCTGAAAATGCAATGCCTGGACATTTTGGAAAAATTCCTGCAAAAAGGTGCCGACCCGGATATCGTGAATAATTACGGAACGCCACCAAGAAATGAATCTGTAAGGGAAATGCAGTCTGTGGCTGACCTGCTGGCGAAATATGACGCAATGGGTATTGACAAGCCTGTGCCGGTAAAGCAGGAATTGAAAACAAACCTTAAATATCCTGCTGTGGGCAAAGAGATATGGGCAAAATATGTTCCCCGCAGCGAAGCTTCGGAAACCGTACAGGGCGAATTGCTGAGGAGTATCGAAAAGCTGAGGGATGAAGCCCAGCGCAACGGTAATGGGAACTATGGCAATATGCACAAGCGAATGGCCGATTATATTGAAACTACCCTGATCGCATCGGGTATGTTTGATGAAAGAGAGATAAGGGAAGACATAAAGCCGCTTACTTATAAAACGAGGCCTTACCTTGAAGATGATATTTATGACCGTTTTTGCGACCGCATTTGCGAATTTTACCTGAAGCACCCGGAACCGATACTTATAAAACAAGATCAAAATGGCTAAACCGAAAATAGTATTGCCCCAAAAGCTGCATAAGGAATTCCATATATTGAATTCGGAGGCCAATATAGCGGGGTTGGGAGCATTCTTCGATGACAATAACATCGATATCAATGCAACTTTATACAAGCCCGAAGAAGGTAAGTATAGCTATACCCTTTTCCACCACATTTTTAAAGATAAGAACACACTGGAGAAGCTCGACTTTTTCCATGCGCGGGGCGTTGATATAAACCTTAGGAACGGATCCTTTGCGCATACAGCCTTATTTGAGCTTTATCCAAGCGAACGGGACCTCCCTGTATTGGAAAAACTGCTTGCGTTAGGGATAGATGTGAACATACCTGACAGTAACAGAACTACCTATATTACCAGCCTGACCCAAAATTATGGCGATAAGCTCGTGTACGATCATGACCACGCCCACCGGCACATTGACAAAAGCGACAGCAGGTTCGAAATAGAGTTCCGTTTCATTGAGCTTATTTTGCAACATGGCGCCAATCCTTCGATAAAGAACAAATACGACACCTCTGCCCTCGACTGGCTGGAGCACAGAAAGTCTTCAAATGATTTTGAAGAAGCCGATGCCAGACTGGAAAAGCTGTTTTTTAAGTAAATAAACAAAACAAATACAATGTCTTCATTATATAGAATAAAGGTACTCAGCATAAACGATACAAAAGTCACCACTGAGATACGGGTAATACACCCGGATGCGGGAAGCAATTTTGCTTCAAAAGATTTTGCATTGCAAATACTTCTGGACACTGGGCATATCGACAGGCCTTATTTTGATAAGCTTCCCATTTCTGAAGAAGAATGGAAAAAACTGGTAACAGGGCATCCCAGACGTGAAGAATTTGATCTCCTTCATGTTTATAATGATGGAAGGGAACTTCATATCACTAAAGAAGAAGCCGATAAGAGGAATAATGATGCTAAGTACAGGGAAAAGAACAATGAGGAGTTGTTTTTGCAGTACGGTGCGAGGGTTTCCGGCGGCGGAATGAGCAATGGGCAAAACTATATCCGCTTCGACAACGAGCCACTAAAAGTTATAGCAGCAGCCGCTAAAATTATTGTAGCAAAACCGGTAAAAGCCAAAATAGAGAAGGACATTTACCTTTTGGATTTTGAGGTTAGCGAAGCCGAATACCTACACCATCTCAGGGAAAAGATGCAGTATGAAACAGCATCCTACAACCTGTCGGCATACCTTGCGCCGGAAATTAAAGTGGAACCCGGCGAAGCGGTTCTGCTGACTTACAAAGACGCCAAAAGCGATAAATTCTGGCAGGTGGTACAGGAGGGGAGCACGCTGAACATTAGCTATGGAAAAACGGGCACGGCAGGGCAGAAGAACATCAAAACTTTTGATTCGATATATAAGGCGGAAAAAGAGCGTGATAAGCTGATCACCGAAAAGCTGGGCAAAGGATATACCTATACTAACTAACAATACAATTACGATTATGCTAAGAGCCATTGTTATAGATGATGTTGCAAAAATACGGAGTAAAAATATAGCTGCCATAAAGCAGTATTGCCCCGGAGTGGCCGTTATTGCCGAAGCCGAGGATGTAAAATCGGGGATAGAAGCAATAAGGCGTTATGTCCCGGACCTGGTGTTTCTGGATGTCGAGATGCCCGACGGTACAGGCTTCGACCTCCTGCGACAAATTGGCACCGTTAATTTCAAGGTCATATTCATCACGGGATACCAGGAATTTGCCATCACGGCATTCCGGTTTAGCGCCATTGATTACCTGTTGAAGCCGGTAGAGCCCGCTGATCTTATTGAGGCTGTAAAAAAGGCAGAGGAGAGCGTTAATAAAGAAGTGCTTGACCTGAAGCTGAGCACGCTGTTCTCGAATATGGAGCGCCCTAACAACCTCCAGAAACTGATACTCAAAACCGCAGAGAAGGTATATTCTGTCAACGTGCAGGACATTGTGCACTGCGAATCGGAAAAGAACTACACGACCTTCTTCTTTATAAACGCGCCAAACCTTGTAGTGTCGAATACACTGAAAGATTATGAAACCATGCTTACGCCGCAGGGCTTTTTCAGGTCGCACCAGTCGCACCTTATCAATATGCTTTACTTTGACCATTTTATCAAGGCAGATGGTGGCTCTACCATTGTTATGAAAGACAAATCCAAGATACCACTGGCAGTTCGGAAAAAAGAAGAGTTTTTAACTATACTGGAAAGCTACAGCAAGTGGTAGCCTGATAGTATGAGATGCCTCCGGATAATAGGGTTTTGCATACTGTACTGTATCCTTACGGGTACGGGCGGTGCCGTCTATTCCCAAAATTATAAGCGCATCGACTCGCTGCAGTACATTGCCGACACCTGTAGCAGGGCGGGACAAAATTATAAAGCTGCTGCAGCGCAGAATGATGTTGATTCCGGCTTTATGATTGCCACTAACGAACTGCGTGCCAACGCAGCGTACCGCAATGCACAGGCCTATATAAGGTCAAGGGAGTATGATGATGCTTTTTATTACATCACTAAATCTTTTCAGATCAAATGCGAATTGAAAGATTCGATCGGCATTGCGTACTGCTACAGCGTAATGGCACAGATCTACCTGTTTAAAAAAGATCATGACAAAGCCGGGCGCTACAACCGGCAGGCTATCGGGATATTTAAACGGAATCCGCATAAGAAAGAGAACGCTGTTACTGCCAAAGTACTCTATGCCGACTTTTTTATCCGTCAAAAAAAATATGCCGAGGCAATGCAGCTGCTCTCCGGTGCGCTTGCCGATACACCCGGTACCGGCTTTTATAACTCAAAGGCATATATCAAAGACCGGATGGGCATGTGCTGTTTTATGATGGGCGACAGCAAAAAAGCAATGATGTATTACCGGCAGGCATTGGCCGATGAAAGAACAAACCCTTATGTGGATATTCGCATGGGTATCCTGCTGCACCTTGGGGAGTTGTATCTTTCTGCAAAGGATATCCAGCAGGCCAGGCTTTTTTTGCAAAAGTGCATTGCCCTGAAGCCTGCAACAGAGCACAATGAGGATTATGTACAGGCCAATCAACTGCTTGCCAGGCTTTATGAAGGCCTTGGAGACTATGAGCAGGCCTATAACTATGGAATGGAAGCCATGCAGTCCAGGAGGAAACTGATGGATGACGCAATGATTACCAGTGCCGAAGCGCAATCGGTAAAATTCGATGCAGAGCAGCTGTCGTTGCAAAACAGCCTGCTGCAGGCCACTGCCGAAACACAAAATATAGAGGCACAACAGGCCGATTCACGCAAAAACGTTTTCCTGTTGGGTTTTGTTTTTACTATTATAGTGCTTGCAACCGTGCTTGCATTCCTGTACTTTTACTTCAGGCAAAAACGCGCCATTGCCACTAACAGGAATAACGAACTGAAGCAAAAACTACTGCTTACGCAAATGAACCCGCACTTTATCTTCAATTCGGTTGACAACATACAGAGCCTTATCTATGAAGATAAAAATGACGAAGCGGCAGACTACCTTTCGAAGTTTTCCCTGCTTACATTACAAATACTCCAAAACTCGTCATTGCAATACATAAGCCTGAAAGAGGAGCTAAGCATGACTGCCAACTACCTGGTTATACAGCAGCTACTTTACAATAATTTTCAATTTGACATTATTGCAGATGAAGGCATTGACAAAGACACAGTATATATACCCCCTATGCTGACGCAGCCTTTTATCGAAAACGCAGTAAAACATGGCCTCGCCGGCAAACAAACAGGCGGGATGATAAGGGTACGGTTTTACAGGAAACGGCACAGGCTTTATTTTGAAGTATCGGATAACGGGAAAGGTATCAGGACGGAAACCCTAAAAGGCCACCGGTCTATGGCCACCAACATCACCTCAGAACGGCTCAATGCCGCGCATGGGGCTATTGAAGTAGCTTCTATTATGGAAGACGGTATAGTAAAGGGCGCGGTAAGCCGCTTTGCTGTACCATATAAAATAAAAAGCAGGCACGCATGAAACGACTTTCCGCTGTGTGCTGTATGATCGTCTTCCTGTTGTTTTTTACACAGCAGGCTATGGCACAGCATAACAGCAGGAAAATTTCACCGGAAAAGACAGTGGATTCACTGAACCATGTTGGTTTGAAATTTTACAATAAAGGCAATCAACAGAACGCAGAGGACAATTATAAAAAAGCAATTGCCATCTCCCGGAAATATCATCTTAAAAAAGAACTTGGGCTTAGCCTTTACAACCTTTCCAGGCTCTATTTCTATACCGATACCGAAGATTACCTGACCGCAATAGCGCTTGGTGAAGAATCCGTGGGGGTACTCCAAAAAGCCGGTGATCAGGAAACGGTTGTCAATTGCCTCCTGAATCTTGAAAAATGCTACAGGAAGCATGGTATTGTAGTACGGGCGATGGTCTATGCGGACAGCGCGGTGAAAACAATGAGGACCTTTAAAAATGACAAGCTGCTTGAGGTGGCGCTATGGCGGCAGGGTGAAATATACCGGGAATGGAATGCCGAATTGGCGATACCAATGTTTAAGGAAGCCTTGACGCTGGCAAAAAAAATCCCGGAATACCACAATATTGATAACATACTGGGTTCGCTGGCACATTGCCATACTGATCCGTACACCGGCAGGTATGATCCAAAGATGGCTGAACATTATCACAAACTTGCGTTGGACGCAGCATTGAAGTACGACCGTGCGGAGGTGAATACCTGTCGTATAGACTATGGAAAAATATGTACTTTAAACGAAAAATATAAAGAAGCGGAGCACGAACTAAAGCTGGTTTATAATGACGCACGTGCTGCTAATAGAATTGATGAGCAATCTATTGCGGCATTTTGCCTTAGCGAGGTATATTTTTTGATGGGGGATTTCCGTACGGCATACCGCTACCTGACGGAACATGAATCCCTTGAGAAAAAGTACGATGTCACTCAGAAAAAAGGCATGGGGGAGAAAATGGATTTTAACTTCAAGACCAAAAGGATTGAAACGCAAAACAAGCTGCTGAAGCAGGAGCGCGAACTCCAAAGGGTAAAGCTGGAACAGGAGAGCTTTCGCAAAAGCGTGAAGGTATGGGTTTCGGTAACCGTTTCAGTATTCCTGGCCCTGGTAACCCTGTTTTTATACAGGTTCTTTAAAAAGAAAAACGGGCTGCTTTCCAAAAGGAGCAACACACTACGCCAACAATTGCTGCTTACGCAAATGAGTCCGCATTTTATCACTTCATCCATCGACAGTATCCAAAAACTCATAAGGGAAGATAAGCCGGATGTTGCGGCCAACTATCTCTCTAAATTTGCCCGCCTGACCCGCCAGATACTCGAAAACAGTACGGGGGAACTGATTTCGATGGAAGATGAAATTATGATGATAAGCAACTATTTTGCCGTACAGCAATTGCTCCACAACGAAGGCTTTGGTTTCCGGGTCGACCATGATGACGCAATCGATATTGAAAGCCTTTATCTTCCTCCGATGCTGACACAGCCACTGCTTGCCATTGCGGTGGACAGGGTAATGGCGGCCAATAGCGGCGACGGTTTCGTGGTTGCGCGCTTTTTGTTGGTAAATGAAAAGCTGGTGTTTGAGGTAGTTGACAATGCAGGCCCGCAAAGGTTGGGTGAGCAGAGAGCCATACTGGAATCCGGCGCCGTAAAAATAACCATCGAAAGGCTTAGCGATACCGTGCCTACTCAAAAGCAGGCTGTCACTGTCACTAATGTCAGCAATCAGGAATTTACGGGTGTGGCAACAAGGTTTGAAGTGCCTTACGTTGAGGATTAATGTAAATCTACATAAACAGGCCGATAGCAACCCAGCCAGGTTATACCGTACTATAAATCTACAAAACCTAATGACTTTCTAAAAGGCTTTCAATATTTATTGTATCCAGTCGGGCTATCTTTTCGCATACAAAATTGTATAGATAAGTTTTATCTACGTAATAACCATCATTATATTGCCTAAATGATTTGGCGTCAATTCCTTTGACTTTTAAAATTTTACCAATTTCATTACGGTAAACAAAATTTTTATCTTTTGTAGTAATGAGATCGAAAACTTCAAAAGTTTTGGCATCTGCGCCAGCTATTTTATTACCAGAATAATAATCATAGTATACATATTTTCTATCTTTAGAATAGCCGCTTTCAAGTACCATAAAAGTTTTCGGGTCCGCTTTTGCAATTTTTTTAAGTCCAAAAAAGACATGATACTTATCTTTTGAAAAACCATCATGCAGGCACTTGAAACTTTTGGGATCCGCATCCATAATCCAGTCATCTAACAAATAAACTTTATTGTTACTAATGCGATAACCTGCACAGCTGTCATTCTTTGATTGTAAAGGCTGTAAATTTTTCTCTTTATCCTTATCAGGAAGTTTTGTATCACATGACATTGCCACTATTAAGATGTATGCTGCAATTATGAACTTTATCATTTTTTCCTAATATTAATCAAAATCCTCCATAAAGTACTCCGGATCATCGGGCAATATTCCGGCTTCGATGGCCTCATCATAGAGCTCCTCAGTGATAAAAGTATATTGCGCGATCTGGTCGGTGGCGGGCAGCATGAAAAAACGGCCTTCAATGCCTTCGCCCGACAATACTTCTTCATTTACGAATCCTTCTATGAAATCGCCGTCCAGCCAGCCCATTAGCTCTTCCAACTGGCATTCGTAAGTGCCATTTTTGGTTACCACTGTGCCGGTAAGCTCATCCTCGCCAAAGCCTATCATAGTGTATTCAAATTCTGCCGAAACTACATTTATCCCGCTGATACCCGCCATCTAATCGAAGAGTTGCTTATAGTCATCACCATCCTCAAAACCCTCGGCATCACGGTCAATGTGTACCAAAATGTTGAAGAAGTGTTTGCTGTCCTTTATCCCCGAAAGGTGCTCCTCCATTTTTGCCCTGTCATTTTGCGGCAGTGTAAACCACCCAATGCCCTCAAGAGCGTTTAAATAGGCTATTGCCCCCTGCGATGTTAGTGCTGCGTATTTGTCCATTATATTGATTTTAGGGTGTGAATTTATATTCGTTTCTGTGTTTATCGACCAGTTTCCCCAGCAGCCCTGCCAGGTCGTTGTTCCTCCGTATCGCGTTGGCTACCCTCCATTCATCACCGTCAAATTTTGACAATACGATCATGTTTTCGTCGTTCAGTGCGAAGGTATAGTAGTGGAAATCGGTTGTTTTATCCACGTTTCCGTACACTTTTATCTCATGGGTTTGTTCACCGATTATCAGGCTTGTTATAAAGGATGGTTCCTGTTGCATAATTTTTGTTTTAAAAGATTAAACCGGAAATTCATTCCCGGTTATTAATGTTGCCATAATCTTTATAGGGCTTCCGACAGGTTTCAGGTTCACTAAATCCTCATCATCATCCAGTTCCGATAAAAATTCTTCTACTGTATCTGCAGTTCCTAAAACGATCCATGGGTGCCCGAACGCTGTTTCTATGTAATAAATTTCCATTGTTGTTCCGCCTACAGCAGAAAATAAGGCTTCCCCGACAGGATAATTTTGAAGTTCGCCTATGAACTCAAGATTTTCTTTGCCCAAACCGCCACTGATCCGGTCCAGCATTTGTTCCCGCTGATGTAGTTCTGCAGCCGCGGCCGCATTTTCATCATCCTGGGAAACATTTGAATACTCCCGTTGTACCGTACGAAGCAGGAAATAACTGTCGTCCCCGTTCCGCCTGTAGATGCTGTATATTTCCAATTCTGCCCCCATTTCCAAATGCTATAGTTTGTCGTAATAATAATACGGTTCTTTGATATTGTATCTTTTCCGAACCTCCGCTGACCAACGACGGTATTCTTCGCTAAAGTTATTGAAATTACTTGGGATTCCTTTTGTCCAATACATTTGGCCATGCGCCAAAAGCATTGCCCAGTGAAAATCCAGTTCGCCTGTATAGAACATTACATGCCCCAACGTCCGCGGAACATAAGCCAGAAAGGAGTCCATCACTTTCGTATCTGCCTCTTCGTAGCTCATGTGGGCATAGGCTACCATAGTGTGCTTTATAAATTCGCAGAAAGAAAAATGGTTAAAGATAACTCCCGTGTCCTCATCCTCAAAGCGCATGCCGTCGGTTAGCGGCTTTTTTATCTTTTTCTCCCAAACCTTCAGCGCGGGCGGGCACCACCCTGTTACAATATCATAAATATCGTATGCCCGTTCCTGCAGGTCTTCATCACCCGAAAAGAGCGCAGCCAGTTCTTCCGCCACGTTTTTGGCTGTTTCCTGTTCCCCGCCCTCATTTTTATATCCTTTTAAAATGGTTGCCACCTCTTCCGTAAGGCAATCCCCCCGCTCAATTTGCAGTTTCAAAATTCCAAAAAGTTCCCGGTTCTCCATCACATATTACTTTATTTCCCGGCTACCAGATTACCTTAATATCCTCATCAACATAAGGCAGCTTTTCAAACAGTTCCTTTGCCCTGAATATGTCCTTATTTATGACAATTAACCGGTAGATATGGTCATTAGTTGACGCATAATCGGGTATATCATTCTGTATGGTCCTGATGCCATGGCTTTCCAGCGTAGCCCTGTACGCGTTAAAAACGTCGAACGACCTTGTAAATGCCACCAGGTGCCAGTGCTGTATTTTCATCACAAAATCATCATAGAAATGAATGGCTTCCTGCTTATCAACTGAAGAAAACAACGTATCCCGCGCCCGTCCGCGCTCGTAATAGTTAACTTCCCATGTTCCGTTGTTCATCTCCAGCCTTTCGATGTCATCAAACCGCTGGCCGCCTATGCCTTCGATGCAAAACCGGTTGCAGCCTTCGGCAATAAATTTATCGTATAATTCCTTCAACTCCATCGTTTACTGCTTAATAAAATTATCTTCCCAGGAAAACGTGCCGTCACTGATGATGTTTTCGAGATACTCTGCAATTATCCTATGCCAGGTTTCATAGTAGCCCATTCCCTTTACCCTCCAAAGTTCATCAAATGAAGCCTGAAAATCAAACTGGTGTAATTTCTCAACCAGCGCTTTTACCGCAAAGCGTTTACCTGATGCCTTGTTGATATACACCACATCGGGCGGCGCCATGTAGCCCCAGCGCATTCCGTAATTATCAAAGTCGAACAGCAGTTCCGAATAACTGTTTTCAAATACCATTTCCTGCCTGTGAGCCGACTTCAATGTGAAATGATGCCGCGTGAAAAAGTCCCGAAAAACATCCATGATTTCGGCCAGCTCTTCCTCCGGTTTCATTTTATATTCCATTGTCAAACGTAATTACACCCGAATTTAAATAGTATAACGCCGCTTGTTGATTTGATCCTTGTTGATCTCAACCATGTCCAGCGAGTTTAACTCAATACCGAAATCCAGTTCTGATACAGAAAAATAGGCTGTAACCGGATCCGCAATTCCTTTAGTTGCCGCTGTCCAGCAGTCGCTGAACCATGAATCGAATATTTCATATTTCTCTTCGTTATACTCCTCAAGGCTTTCTTCCAGGTCTTCCTCCTCATCGCTACCTTCAATTTCATTTACCTTTTCCCAAATCGCCTGCGGCAGGAATTTCAGTTTCCGGTTCTTTACCGGCAGCTCCAGGTCTTCGGTTATCTTAACGCCGTCTTTGTCTGTGGCGAAAAATGTAGTGTCAAGGTAATCATGGCGGTATTCGAAATTAAAGGCTGCAATATCGCTTTGCTGCTTACCGTCTGAATATATAATGTTTTCGCCATTAATCAGGCTTATCAGGTCGCTGGTCAGTGTCCCGCTTACCGATTCCAGATGGCTTTTAAGTTCCTCATTAAGGCTTTTAAGTACTTCCATTTTTGTGTATTTTTTTTATTAAAGCTTTAGCTTTTCGGCTACCACGGCAGTCATCCTGTTGGCTACAACCATGTCGCAGTAATTAAAGTATATTGGGCTGTCCATGTCCGTTACCATATATTCAAAGCCGTACTCAAAGCCGTTGGTTACAATGGGAACGCTCAAACCGCATTCGTTTAGTTTTTGTGCAACAGAAGGCTGTAGCCCCGCTTCGGCGATTACCGAATAAAGCAGGTGGTTGATGTCCTGCTGTATCCCGTCATATTCACCCGCGGCTTCGTATATATCTTCAAACAACCGGAAAATGAACCCTGAAGCCTCCCGGAACTTCTCCGACTTGCAGGTACTGTACTCCAACAGGCTGTAATGTTCCCAGTCGCCCGGGCTGTACATCAGGGCGCGGTCTTCGTTAAACGGGTCCATGCTCAGGTAATCGGACTGCTTGCGGAACGAAATCGCCGAATAGGTTTGGTACGCGCTGGGAATGATGTCGAACGATATGCCGTTTATGCGGCCCAGTCCGGCGAGTTCGTACTTATGCTGTTCAAACAGGTCCACCAGTGCTTCTTCGAGCATAGGGACGATTTGTTTTATTTTATCGGCTAATGGGTTTGCCATGATGTGATTGATTTTTGTTAGTAATTACGTACACTGGAACACCTGCGACACCAGCTGGTGCTGCTCTGAATAGAACAGGAACAGCGTACCGAACATATTGCTGTGGTCCAGCTGCGCTACGAATTCCATTTTTTGCCCGTCGGGGTCACGTGGGGTTTCGTCGCTTTGCAGCCACGACGGCTTACCGGTACGCAATTTTCCTTCGGTTACATTGTCTTTTACCTCTACCTGCTGGACTATGCGTTCAATGCTGTCTCCTGTTTGGTTGTATATAAATTTAAGGGTTACAGGGTTTGTATTTTGCGGGTACATCAGCCTGTCCGAAATCCGTTCCTGCCCAAAATCATGCCACCACAGATAGCTCTGGGTTCGTAGCATCATAACGGCCTGTTGCAGTGTGTAGTTGCCCGAAAGGGTAAACTCTTTGCTACCGTATTGGTTTTCCTTCCTTACCTGAATCTTGTCGCCTGAATGCTCGAGTGTGTATTTTTCGCCCCAGTCCACGATTACTTTCGTATCGCCCTTTTCAGTATAGTTCAACGTCATTTCGCTATTCTCCTCAGGGCAGCTGAAGGTGTAGTCAATAGTGTCGGGGAAACCGTCTTTTTCGCTGACCTTTACAGTAATTTTGTCCCGGTTTTCAATCCCGCAGGTATATCTCAAAAATCCGGAATACAAGTCATAAAAATGGTTGAAAGCGTGCAGATGAATCATCCGTGCCTGGTCCTCCTTCATTGTATCGTCTTTCCTGCCAATAATATAGCTCCCGTTCAGGTCAACGTTCCAGTCGGTTTCATTTTCACGAAAACACAGCATTGAATGGTACTTTGGTATACGTAACACCCATTTTTTCATCCGTTGCATTTCGATGGTGCGGCGCCAGTTCCTTGGATGCCGTAAAGCCTTTCCGCGTCTTTTTGTACAATATCTTTTCGGTCATCGTGATGTCCTGCGCGGGCTGGTGTATGGTAGTACCTACCAGGAAGCCTTCAGCATCATACTGATACGTGAAAAATTCAGAATCCATCCATTCCCTATTGCCCAGGTAATATTGTATCGTTTTGCTGACCGGCATTATCATGCCGTTAATTTCTCCATACCTATAGGCCGTACGCCTGTTGGCATCATGCGAATAGGATCCCGAATGCAGCAACAGCCCCTCGCTGCTGTATACATCTGTCTGCCTGTAGCTTATCTTTTCTATTTTGTCTACCGATGTCTGGAGGTACTCGCGCTTCACATCCGATTCGTCATATTCTTCCAGCTTCCTCAGGTTAACCGGAGCCAGCAGTTGGTATTTGCCGCCTTCGAGCCTGAAGTCCATGCGGCTTACATCCACATTTTGGACGATGAAGGTAAACGGGATGCCCTCCCACTTTTGGTCGATTACACCGCCGTCCAGTTTTACAATGGGCAGCAGCACTTTGTTGAATCCCTTTATGTCGGCCAGGCAGCTTTTCAGGCTGGGAAAACCTTCTATTTTGCTTTTCTTTTGCGATGACGATAGTATAAGTTCTTTCATTGTTTACTATTTCTTCTATTTTGCAGTACGTTATATTGAAATTAGCACTGAACCACAAACTTTGCTGTCCGGCCTTCTATACAGTCAAATAAATACCCTGCCCCACCGCCAAAATTCATAGCTGTTTTATGGTCAGGGCCTTCTTCCAATTGAGCGACAAACCGCATTTTCTTATTGCAGCACTTGCATTTAGGCGTATCATCGCCCTGTATCCAGGAAGGTTCACCGTAAAGCTGGCCTAAAACCTGCCTTCTGTTTCCTTTCCAGTTTTCCCTTGCTGTCTCATAGTCCTCTTCATCTGTTTCGATGATTTTAGCGCCATATTCTGTTGCCCTGAGCGCGATTTCAGCATCTTCGGGGCTGTAAAACTCAAGGTTATCGGCATCCACGATAATAACCTTGCCGTCTCCCCAATCATCACAGTTGTACATGAAAATCAGTTCGTAGCCTATATCGGTTTTAACTTTTCCCTGGTATTGCAATTCCGCCCCGCAGGAACATCTCGGCCAAGCCGCTGCAGTTCCTGCTTCTTTTACAGGAAGCCCTCCAAAACTGGTAGCGTCAAGGATATTCTCAGCAGCCTCATTTATTAGTAATTGTATCATTGTCTATTTTTTAATGCCCACCCAATTCCTGTCAAGGTCGCTGTATGGGTAAATTTTTATCATTTTAAGCATCTCCAGGAATCCTTTGTGGCCAAAGTTCTCCACCGTAACCAGCTCTTCCTCAAATATCTCCATGCCCAGCAGTAAGTGATGCTTTCTTTTTCCGACCTTAAATTCTTTGTACACGTCAAAAATGATGTACCTCGTCTGGCCGTCGCTTCCCTTGATGCCGCATATCTCATAAGGATTAAACTCCTTTTCCTGTGCAGCGCCAGCAATCTGGGTAAAGTTTTCGCAGATGCGCCTTTCCATGACATTGAATGGGGTAGGGGGGTCCTGATTTATATCGTTGAACGGCTGCTTTGTAAAGGCGACCAGTTCATAGGTTCCTTTCTTATTAGGTTTCACGCCTGTCCCGTCGGGTTGTATGAGTTCCATAGTAGTGAACCCGGTGCCCACTATATGGTTAGGGAAATAGTGCATGTCTACCTGCCCGATCGTCATTCCGGCAATCACCCGGAAAGGAATCATGGCATGCCCGATAACACCTGCCGAAGGGCCTATTATACTTTCCAGTGCCTGCTGCTTCAGGTTATAATGCGCAATGTATTGTTCGTCGTTATTATCCATTATCTCTTTGTCTATTATCTCTTATCTATTATCTCTTATCTATTATCTCTTCGTTTATCATCTCTCATCTCTCATCTCCGTGTCTCTTCATTACTCAATCACCAGCCGTACCCTTGTAACGCCTTCTTCGTCATCGTACTCCTGGTTATACACCCGTTTGCCGATGACCGCGCCAATCGCTTCTTTCACGTTATCCAGTTCGCCGCCCAGCTCAAGGTTGACTTCTTTGGAAGTATTGTAGCGCTCCTCATCAATAAAGTCGGATACGTGGAGGTAGAATTTATCAAGTATATCCTCCAGCGGGTATTGCGAATCTTCTTCGTCTTCAAGTTCGTAGCTCAGGGCAAATACATAATGGTCTTCTCCAAGGTCTTTATAGATATTGCCTTCGATCAGTTCAAAGTTTGGGTTGCCGTTGTATTTGTCAAGCTTTGCTAATTGTATGTTTTTCATAATGTGGTCTTTAAAACTATTTTTTTTAATTCTTACCCTCAGTTGTTTATTCTCCGGTGACTTTAAATATTAAAACTTTATCAGGCTCACACCATGTGCAATAAATATATTTTTCGTCAGCTGATAGTGCATGGCGGCCGTTCCACCTTTCATATTTATTGCTTTGCCAAATGATGTTTCCTGAGACCGGGTCAACGATCAGTACCATGCTTTTATCTTCTCTTGGGAAAAAAACGCTCAACAGCAAATTGCCACTTTCCATGACGGTTAACTGGTTTACCGAATATTTTTCGAATGGAAGTGCCAGCATGGGCTGTATAAGTTCTCCTGTAGCCGACCGGATCGCGTATATTTCAGCCGGGCCGCCCAATAGCGAAGACATTCCCATATACACAATATTGTCATAGTTGGAAAAAGCTACCGATTGTGCCGAAGATCGTCCGGATGCAAAATCCCACATAAGATTCCCTGTAGCCAGCTCAAACATTTTCACGTTCCCGTAATTCTGGCTTATCACCAGCCAAAGGCCATTGTTAGATATATCGATCCCATCTGTACGGTCTTTGAGAGGCCATTTTTCTTTCAGCTCACCTGTTTCCAGATCCCATTTCCTTATAAAATGGTCTGAAGGTGCATAAAGCTCACCACCCACCGTCCATAAATGCGCGCCATCAGGGTCGGGAATGCAGTTTTGTGGGTCCTGCTTAACTTTTGCAAAACTGGCCAGTTTTTTCAGGGTTGGCAGCCCGTCTTTTGGAGAAGGCGAGAGGTCGTAAACAGAAGTGCTTTTTCCTCCTGTCACAAGCCTGCTGCTGTCTGGGGTAAACTTTAATATGTTTGGAAAAGAAGTCGCGAGGTGCACGGTTTTCACCAATTCAAAAGTTGTGGCATCATACAGCCTTAGTTTTTTATCAAAAGAAGTTACCGCAAGCCATTTTCCGTCCGCAGATGCATCGATCGGCAGGGGGTCCTCAATACCGGTTATTTCGGTGTGTTCTATATAGATCATTATCTTAAAATTGGTTATGCCCTTAAAAAGCGGGCAGTGCGTCTGGTTTTTATTTAGGTATTTTAAGGGTGTCCGGTGGATTGCGCCTGTCTATATACTCCCCGCAATCCCAAAGCGAAGCCCCATTTGAAGGAGGGGGATCATACTCTTCAGCTTCAAATGGATTGTTGCTTTCATCTGCAATAGTTGCCGGTTCTTTCACAGTTTCCTTTTTGCCCGGCTTTTGCCCGCACGAAGCCAGCAAGACACAAGCAATAAGCAGTAGGGACAACGGGTATCTTAAAAACATATTTTTACTTCTTTAAATAAAACATCTTCATAATCTTCAAGATAATCAGGGTCTTCGGTTACTAAGGGAAGAATATGCTTTCTTATATCAGCTACATTGCTGATTTCAATGGTATTACCCTCCCAATCCAAAGTTACCCTGATTCCCTCATCTACCGCGCGCTTAAGCTGCCTTAGCATATCCATGGCTGTAAGGAACAGGCTTAATGAACCCATTGCTTCCAGGTATACCATTTGGCCTATATCCTTTTTAGTCCAGGTAATTGGTGCAGGGCTGAACTCTAAAAATTGCGCTGTAACCTTATGTGGCAGGTTCGCATGGATACTGTTTTTTTCTGCAAAAGGCTTTAATTTATAAAAAGACCGCTGGTTGATATTCCAAAAACTATCCGGTAACAACAGCAGTTCTTTAAGTATATCCTGCTGTGTTACTGTGCGCTCATCATATTTAAAGCTATGTCCGTAAAAGCCGTTGGCTTCCATTTCCCTTATCGCCAGTAGGGCGGCAATGTCGGTATAACATTGCCGCCTTAGCAGGTATAGCAGATCCGTTGTGGTGATATCCGCTATTTTCTTTTGAGCAATTGCACGGGTAGCCTCACCGGTACCAAAAAGATATTGCCCCAATTCTTTAATCGTGAAATTATCAATGTCCTCTATTTTTACTTCGTTCATGCTTCAGGTTATTAAGCTTCCCCCTCATACTTCGCAAGGAATTTGCCCACCTCATCCGAAACGGCAATCTCCTCAAACTCGTCCAGCTTCTTTTCCAAGTCTTCCGCATCCATCCATTCCGGGCTAAACTCATGGCTCAGCACAAAGTAATTGTCTACATACACCAACTCCGCTGCACCGTCGGCAAACTCGTTAATGTCGCCCATAGCTACCGAAACTTCGTCGGCGTCGGCATCATAATCTTCGGCGCCCAGATAGCGGTACAGCACAATGGCATCATCCTTCCATCCGTACTGGTAGGACACGCCGTCCTTTTCCCATGCCCACCAGCCCTCCTGGCTTTCAATGTCCAATTCGGCAATGTCCTCATTATATTTCCTTTTAAATACCTCAGCCAGCGTTTCGCGAGCAATATCCTTTTCAGCAGCAATCCCTTCGTAATAGGGATTTGGCAATTGTACCGAAGCCTTCCGTTTGTGCTTCTTATCTTCGGCATCGGTTATTTCCAGTTCAAAGAAATAACTAAATGTTTCATTCTCACCGTGGCTGTAGCTGCCCAGTCCCTTCATCTGGTCGAGGAGGTTGGCTGAAAGGTCTACCACGATCTCATGACCCTTAGCCCTCGGGTTCACTTCTACCGATAGCTTTTCTTCGCGCCATTCATGCATCAGCTTTGCAGTAATATCGAACTTTTTAATGGATATGCCAGAAAGTATTGTTACAACAAAATGTCCGGTAGCATCCAGGAAATCATACATATCTCCCCCTGTATATTGAGGCGAAACTGTAATGGTAAAATCATCCTGCTTTGGCTGTGCCTGCGGCGCTTCATCCTGTAGCAACTCCGGTATTTCAAACTCCGGATTCTCCCACTCCGGCCAGTCCTGCCGCTTAACCCCGGTCATCGGGTTTTTTACCCGCACCCGGTGCTTTGCCTGTAGCTGCCTTTCAGGCGTTTCGGCTGTTTTGATCTGCGTATCGATATGAAATGTAAAATATTCATCGTTGGGAGTAGCTGCAAATGCCTGTTTCATCACCTCGTAAAACCCGGAGCCTATATTCACATCGAGGGTGTTGGATGGCGTTCCCGACCCCATGACGGTATACTCCGCAGGATGGTTTTCCAGCATCACCCTGCTGCTCATTTCGCGCAGCAGGCATTCAGTGGCGGCCTCCATGCAAAGCATCGCATTATCAAACATCTCTTCGTTAAAAAAGCGGATCTCAAACGGCTTTCCGTTATTTTCCATAAGGCAGCCGATTAGGGTTTAAAGAAAAAGAATGCCACGGCGGCCCACTCTTTTTTCACTCCACTTGCCCTGCCTATCGTACCGTGGCTGGAGCTTTCTACCGTGCCGTCATCTTTCACATAGCCTATGGTGCTGTGGCTGCTGTTCTCTACCGTACCGTCTTTCTTCACATAGCCTACCGTAGAGTGGCTCTTATTTTCTATTGTGCCGTCACTTTTTATGTAGCCTATCGTGCTGTGGCTTTTATCCTCAATGGTGCCGTCGCTCTTAATGTAGCCTATCGTCGAATGGCTGCTGCTTTCTATAATGCCGTTGCTTGTAATGTAGCCTGCTGTGCCGCGGCTGCTGTTTTCGATGGTTTGTGCCTGTACCAATGCTGTCCCGCCCAGCAGGGCAAGCATTACTGCTAATTTTTTCATTTTTGTATTTTTTAGTTTTTAATATATTATTATTTGGGAGCCTTTGCTGTTCTTGGGTCTACGCCATATTTTTCAATATAGCCTTCCACAGTGTCCGGCTCGCCCATGTTGCCATTAAATCGGGGGGGTATTTTATTGTGGATGATTTCCTGCATTTTGCGGATGTCCCCAATGGTCTCGACCTTTGTGATGCTCAGTACCGGGGCATTCTTAAAATTTGCCTTCGCAACAGATTTCAGGAGGAACGGCTGGCCTTTAACCAGGTCGGCGTAATCCTTAAACATCAGCCTCATGAAAGGGCTTTCGGCAGGCCCCAGCAATTCGGCCTTTTGGATGTTGTGCCACGCCACGAAGGCATTGCGGAGCACCTGCTGGTTGATGAAGATGCCGTCGTTAGTTACACCGAAAGATGGCTGGTTAAGGTCGTGCTTAAAACGGAGGTAAACATAAAAAAGGGCAAATGCTACGGCGAAAAAAGAACCATACCCAAATACGGTTGCCGGCCAGCCTATTTCGGTTTGTACCCACATACCCTTCACCCGTACCATGGCCTCGCGGGTATGCTGCCAAAAAAACAGCCTCGAGATCGCGGCAGGGACAGCGCATAGCAGGCTAAGTACCATCATGTTGCGAAGTCCTTTGTTCTGGCTTTTCCTATTGTGTTGGGCCGTTTCGATAAAGTTAAGTTGTTTCATTTTCGATTTGTTGCAGGTCTCAGAATTTCTGCCTTTTACTGACGTATTGTACCCACCGCAAACTTAGCTATAGACACTTCTTGTTAATTTTTGTTAAATATAATATTTAAAATGTAAACCGAAAGGTTAAATGAAAGTTCGCTGTGTTACGGAAAATATTCGTTTGGAACCAGCGAATATCGGATAGGATCGTCACATTAGGCAGATAATAAATGTAGCGCCATCAGCATCATTCCTAAAGCTGAGGTAGCCGCCATGGGCTTCAATGATATTCTTTGAAAGTGTAAGCCCAATACCGGCGCCGTCGGGCCGTGTGGTAAAGAATGGCAGGAATATTTTGTCCTCGATTTCTTTGTCAATACCCAGCCCGGTATCACTGATGATGATAAATGTACGCTCGTTCTTTACTTCGGTGGTAATGTTTATCTCTTTCCTGTTACTGTTCTCAAGGGCATACATGCTATTGGTCAGCAGGTTGATAAGCGCCTGTTCAATTTGTAATGCATCGGCCATGATCCAACGGTTTAGCGCGGTATCATTACTTACAGTAATCCCCGCTTTTTTGAAAGTTGGCCCCATAATGGAGATTGAATTATCCAGCAGGCTTTTTAACTCTACCCTTTGCTTATCAGGAGAGGGCAGCATGGCGAGTTTGCGGTAGCTTTCTATAAAGCTCTGCAGGTGGTCGCTGCGGTGTATCATGGTATGTACGCTTTCGCGGATGTCCTCCAGGTCTTCCCTGCTGAGCGATTCCTGCGCGATGATTTCGTTCATGTTCTGGGTTAGCGAACGTATGGGTGTAATGGAGTTCATAAGTTCATGTGATATTACCTTCATCAGGTTGATCCAGGCATCCTTTTCTTTTTTGGCAACCACCTTTTGTATGGAGTCCAGCATGATTATGTAGTATTCCTGCCCGAATGTTGTGCTGCGGGAGGTTTGAAGCATGTAGGTCTGGCTTTCCCCGCCGCCAAGGCTTATTTGTACCGATGTCCTGAAATCCCGGAAATCGCGCTCCTCTATAATGGTGCAAAGCGCAGGGAGCTGGTTTTTCAGGTAGTTCCATTTGGAAACTTTTGGCGTGCTGAAGTGGCCCGAAAAATAGTCGTTCATGAGGAAAATCGCCCAGCCGTCGCCTGTTCTGTGAAGGATGAGTACACCGGTTTCGATATTGTTGAGTATTGATCTGTATACAAGGTCTTTGGTGGCCTGGTCATGCTGCCGTTCCTTGAGGGTGTTGTACAGGCGGAACAGGTTTTTATAATTATCAGGGTCATTGTGCCCCGAAAAATCTGCAGAAAAATCATTGCTCAATATCGCTGTGAGTACCTTATCGTAAAAAAGATAAGTATTCTTTATGAACCAGAACAGCTCTACCAGCAGCAGCAGCATTACAAGCAGGCAAAAGAAGGCGGTATAGGGAAGTCCGGCAACAACGGAATAAATACCTGTTCCTGCTGCCGCCATGATGATCAGCAGCCTGACGAAGAACAGCTGGTGTATTTTTAATGATTTCATTTGCTTTTGTTCATTTCATATTTGTCCATCCTTCTGTATAACGCAGCACGCGACAGCCCAAGTTCTTCGGCTGTTTTGCTGATGTTGTTGCAGTGCTTTTGCAGGGCGCGCTCTATGGCTGTTTTTTCCATGTCCGAAAGGTGGGTATCGTGAGTGGCTTCAGTTTCTATAATTTCGTCAAGGTCGAGGTCGGCCAGCGTGATAATGCCGTTGTCCGAGAGAATCACGGCACGCTCAATGCGATTTTCCATCTCTCGGATGTTGCCGTTCCACGCGTGCCTTTCGATCTGCGTAAGCGCTTCGGGAACAAAAGAAAGGTTTTCGCGGTCGTATTTTTCGGCCATGGCATTAAGAAAGAAATGCGCCAGTGCAGTAAGGTCGTCACGCCTTTCCCTTAGCGGAGGCAGGAGTATTTCCATAGTATTGATGCGGTAGTACAGGTCTTCCCTGAATTCGCGCGAAGCCGTAAGCGCCTTAAGGCTGGCATTGGTGGCTGTGATAATGCGAACATCCACCGGGCGGGCTTTTGCTTCGCCAAGGCGTGTCACTTGTTTATTCTGTATCACCTGTAGCAGCTTTGATTGCAGGTAGAGCGGTACATTACCTATCTCATCAAGGAATATGGTGCCTTTATCGGCAAGCTCAAATCGCCCCGGTGTGTCGGCTTTGGCATCGGTAAAGGCGCCCCTTGCATAGCCGAACAGCTCGCTTTCAAAAATATTATCGTTCAGGGAGCCAAGGTCTATATGTATGAAGGGTTGCGATGCCCGTTGCGATTTTTGGTGGATGTGCCTTGCCATGGCTGATTTTCCGGTGCCGTTTTCGCCCAGTATAAGTACATTGGCATCGGTACCCGCTACTTTTTCGGCGAGGGAATAGGCCCGTTTTATAGCTGGTGATTCACCTATGAAAACAGTATCCTTCGGCTTTGCCTGTTCCTGTTTCCGCTCCCGCCTGCTTTCGGCCACAGCCTGCTTTACCGTGGCTACAAGCTTGTCATTGTCCCAGGGTTTCAGGATATAGTCGAACGCGCCGAGCTTCAATCCTTCTACGGCAGTTTCCACCTTACCAAAAGCCGTCATGAGTATTACTACGGTATTCGGCGAAAAGGCTTTTATTTCTTTAAGCAGGTAAATGCCTTCACGGCCATCTTCAAAGCCTATGCGGTAATTCATATCCATCAGCAGTACGTCCACCCGGTTTTCGGACAGGTGGCGGAGGGCCTGTTTGGGGTCGGCAAGCGTATGGATCTGCTCAAAATGCTTCTTTAAAACCATTTTTGCAGCAAAAAGGATGTCTTCTTTGTCATCTATGACCAGTATGCCGGCTTGTGTTTTTTTCATTAAGTGTACAGTTTCGGACGAACACTGTCCGAAAACGGACAGTAGGCGATTATTTTATTTTCATGTACCTGCTGTTTTTCAACAGATTGCATTTTTTAAATGAGTGGCACGAATTTACATTGCTATATACCAAACAAGTATAATGGACACCAACATCAATCGTAAAAGTAAAAAAAATAAATATCTGCTGATGGCAGTGCCGGTTTTTTTGTTTCTGTGCTATTTTGGCTACTCGGCAGCGACCAAAAAGAGAAGCCTAAACGTACAGAAAGGCGAGATAGCCATCAAAACGGTGGAGCGCGCGTACTTTGAAGACTTCATCGTTTTCCAGGCCAAGGCAGAGCCGCTGAACTCTATGCTGCTGAACGTGATCGAGGGCGGGTCGATACAGGAAATATTTGTAGGTAATGGTGACCATGTAGAAAAGGGCCAGCCACTGGCACGCCTGTATAACCCGAATACCGAACTGAACTATGTAACACAGGAAACATCCATAATCGAGCAGATAAACAACCTCAATAAAGCCAGGCTCGATCTGAGGAACCTGGAGCTTGACATGGCGAAAGACCTGGTCGCTATAGACCACGATTACCAGGATGCAAAAAACCAGTACGACCTTCATGAAAAGCTGTATAAGCAGGAGATTGTGTCGAAAAACGAATGGGAAAAGACACAGGAGAATTTCCGTTTCCAGAAAGAAAGGAAGAATATAATACAGCAGAGCATCAAAAAGCAGAAGCAGGCCAACCAGATGCAGATCGCGCAGATGTCACAATCGCAGGCTATTATGTACAAAAGCCTCGACATACTGCGCACCAACAAAAAGAACTTCCTTGTTACTGCCCCGCTGGCCGGAAGGCTTACCTCATTTGAGCCTGTGCTGGGCAAAAACTACCAGGCAGGGGAGAGCATAGGTAAAATAGATGTAATGAAAGGCTACAAGCTTGTGGCCGAAGTGGATGAATTTTACCTGGCCCGTGTATCGGAAAACCAAAAGGGGAAGGTAGACTTTAAAGGGAAAATGATCGATGTGGTGGTAAGTAAGGTTATCCCGGAGATACGCAATGGCCGCTTTACTGTGGAACTGAATTTTGTTGCCGGGAAAGAGCTTGCGCTCCAGCAGGGCCTTAGCTTTAGTGTACGGCTGATGCTTTCTGAAAAGGAAAAGACACTGGTGCTGTCTAAAGGAAGGTTCAATGATGAGACCGCGGGCAAATGGATATTTGTGGTAAAAGGAGATAGGGCCGAACGCCGCGAGATAAAACTGGGACGCGAAAATCCTGTATACCACGAAGTATTGGGTGGGTTAAAGGAAGGCGACAGGGTGGTAACATCCTCCTACGCTGATTATAAAGAAGCAGAAATTTTAAATATAGAAGAGTAATGATTATGTGTAAAATCATTTTATTAGTAATAGTGAGTATAATCAGTATACTAACGCAACTGTAGGGTTCAATCATCAATCAAATCAATCAACTTCAACCAACCTGAAGCATCATGAAAAACATCATTTTATTTATCGCTGTCCTTTACGGATCCGGCACATTTGCCCAGGACTGCTCCTGTACCGACCACTTTAACTGGGTAAGGAAAACATTTGAGGAAAATGACGCGGGCTTCCGCTTTGCCGTCGACAGGAAAGGAGAAGCAGAATACAGGAACCACAATGAAGTATTCGCTGACAAAGTGAAATCGATAACCGATAAGGATACCTGCCTGACCACACTATACGAATGGCTGAAATTCTTCCGCAAAGGACATATCGATATCGATGTGGTACGGGACAACACCCAGCAGGCAAATGTCCAGCCGGTAACGGACTCCAAACTCAATTGGGAGCGATATAAGGTGACCGGCAATCAGATAAAAAAGTACTTTGATGGGATAAAACAGGATAGCTTTGAGGGTATTTGGAGAAGCGAACCGTACACCATTGGCATCGTGAAGCAGGGTACCGGTTATATTGGTTTTATCATTGACGGTGGCGCTACCGTTTGGCAGAAAAACCAAATAAAGTTAAGGCTTACTGCCGATGGCAAAAAAGTGGGCGGGGTGTACTACCTGCGCAACTATTCTGAATACAAACTGGAGGATGTGCAAATGATCGGCTATAACACAATATCGCTGGGGAGCTTTACACTTACGAGAGTTAACCCCGCAATCCAGGACACTCCACAGGTAAAAAGCTACCTTGAGCTGTCGAACGCAAATGGCCCGCTGATGCAGCAATATTCGGATAAAACCCTGGTGTTGCGGATACCGTCTTTCAATGGTGATTACAAGAGGGCCATAGACAGCGTGATGGTAGCCAACCGCGACAAGATACTGCGCACCCTGAACCTGGTGGTCGACATCCGTTACAATGGCGGTGGGTCGGATGGCAGCTATGCCGAAATCATCCCATACCTGTATACTAATCCCATACGCGTTGTGGCAACGCAATTCCTGTCGACACCATTAAATAACCAGCGTACCGAAGAGTACATGGGATACGAAGGCATAACCGAAGACGAAAAGGCAGAAGTACAAGCCATGCTTACAAGGCTTAATGATAACTTAGGCGGCTTCGTGGGGTGGAGTGACGAGGCGGTGTATGTACAAAAGCTCGACACCGTTCATCCTTTCCCGAAAAATGTCGCAATTTTGGTAAACGGAGGCAATGCCAGTACGAGCGAGCAATTTTTGCTGGCAGCGAAACAAAGCAGCAAGACAAAGCTTTTTGGCACTACGACTGCCGGCATACTGGACATTTCGAACATGCATTCGGTAACGTCACCCTGCGGTATAATATTAAGGTACTGTCTTTCGAAATCGCTGCGCATACCCGATATGGCAATTGATGACAAAGGGATACAGCCGGATTATTACCTCGACAGCAGCATACCCCGGCAGGACTGGGTACAGTATGCCGAAGACAGTTTTGAGAACAAGCACGACAAATAATAAACCAATATAAACTACAAGACATGATAAAGATAGAAAACCTTTCGAAGACATTCCGTACCGAAGATGTGGAAACCAAAGCATTAAACTCTGTATCGCTGGAAATAAAGCAGGGCGAATTTGTAACGGTAATGGGTGCGTCGGGCTGCGGCAAGTCGACCCTGCTTAACATCGTAGGATTGCTGGACAATGCTACAGGCGGCAGCTATAAGCTGTCGGGCAACGAGATAATTGGGCTTAAGGAAAGCGAACGGTCCAGGATACGCAAAGAGAATATAGGGTTTGTGTTCCAGAACTTCAACCTTATCGACGAACTTTCGGTCTATGACAATATCGAGCTCCCTCTGATCTATAACAATGTGCCCGCAGGCGAACGCAAAAAGAAGGTGGAGGCCATTGCCGAAAGGCTGGGCATAGCGCACAGGCTGAAGCATTACCCACAGCAGCTCTCGGGAGGGCAGCAGCAGAGGTCGGCTGTGGCAAGGGCGCTGGTAACCGGGCCAAAGATCATCCTTGCTGATGAGCCTACCGGTAACCTGGACAGCAAGAACGGCAACGAGGTAATGGAACTGCTTACCGACCTGCATGCCAACGGCGCAACCATACTCATGGTTACTCACTCGGATTACGACGCTTCCTTCTCGCAGCGCACCATCATCATGAAAGACGGCATGATCATGAGCGAAAGGCAGAACAGCAGGAACGTAGATGTGTTCGTAACCAATTAACAGGCAGGTTCAATCATCAATCAAAATCAATCAATCACTTTTAAAAACCATCAACCATGTTAAAGAACTGGCTGAAGATATTTTTGTATAACGCGAAGAACAACCTGTTCTTTACCTCCCTCAATGTGCTGGGGCTTAGCATAGGAATAGCGGGGCTTGTTTTTTCGATACTGTATTGGAACGACGAGCACAGCTACAACCACTGGAATCCCGAAAAGGACAAGGTCTTTACTGTGGCTACCGACCTTGGCGGGGGTAAGGTATGGTCGCACAATGTGTACCCGCTCGCCAAATACATGAAGAATGTTCCTGAGATAGAAGAGTTTTGCTATTTCAACGAGTGGTACTATTATGAAATGGTACACTACGGCGCCAAAAAGCAGCAGATAAATATCCTGGATGCACAGGCCGGTTTCTTTAGCTTCTTTCCGTTCGAATTTGTTGAAGGCAGTATTGGCAAAGGGCTTCCCGACAACAGGAGCATTGCGATAGAAGAAAAGGTTGCGAAAAACCTATTCGGGAATGAGAAAGCTGTGGGTAAAGAGGTGCGCTACTCAGGAAGGAACATGATAGTGCGGGGGGTGTACCGCATCCCCGGGAAGTCATCTTTCGCTCCGGATGCCGTGACCAACCTGATGGAAGAAACAAGGCTTAAAGGTAATGAAGACCAGTGGGGTAACTTCAATTTCGGGTTGATGCTGAAATTAAAGTCGTCTCAGGATGCCGGGGCAGTAACCCAAAAGATAGACAACATCTACATGGAAAAACGTACCCGGCCATTTGCCAAAGACGCAGGGCTGTCGGTTGAAGATTTCATTAAAAAGGAAGGTACTATGAAGGCGCTGCTTGAACCCCTTTCTACCGTCAGGCTGCATTCTGTGGTGAGCGGTATGCCCGAAGGCAAAGGCAACTACCAGTTTTTGGTTATCATGGCAGGGCTATCAGTACTCATTTTGATATTATCTGTCGTAAACTATATCAACCTTGCCACAGCCAATGCCATTAAAAGGGCGAAGGAGGTAGGCATCCGCAAAGTACTGGGCGCTTCGAAAAGTAACATAGTGAGGCAGTTTGTTTTTGAGGCTGTCCTGATAACGGTGGTCGCAATGGTACTGTCGCTCGTGATCGTCGAGCTCGCGTTGCCGTATTACAATGAATTCCTTGATAAAACTTTAGAATTGAGCAGCAGCCAGTTTTACCTCCAGCTCATAGCCATATTTTTTATTGTGGTTATTGTCGCGGGCATTTTCCCGGCGGTATATGTTTCTAATTTTGAAACCCTTAAAGTGCTTAAAGGCAACTTCGGGCGAAGCAAAAGCGGGGCTTGGCTACGCAACGGGATGCTGATACTGCAATTTGCCATCGCCTCGTTTTTCATTACAGGCTCGTACATCGTGTACGAACAGGTAAAGTTCGTGAGCAATAAAGACCTTGGGCTTAACGGCGGGCAGGTGATAGAGATCTATTACAGGATACCGCAAAATGACGATCCTGCAGTAATGTACGGCCATTACGAAACCATGAAGCAGGAGCTCAGTAAGATTAAAGGTGTAGAGGCTGTTTCCGGAGGGGCGTTTTCGCTGGGCAGCAGTTCGCACTCATCGTCGGGCTTTGATTACAGGGACCAGCTGGTACAGGCCCAAAATATTGCCATAGATTTTGACATGCTAAACATGATACAGGTGAAAATGGCACAAGGGAGGCAGCTTTCGGAAAATATAGCGTCGGATACTATAAATACAATGCTCATCAATGAAACAGCCATGAAGCTGATGAAGGAAAAGGATCCTATAGGGAAAATCGTTGACTGGAATGACGAAAAACTAAAGGTTGTCGGTGTGGTAAAAGATTTTCACCTGTATGGCCCACACGTTGAAATACCCCCAATGGCGTTTTTCCACTTTAAGACGATTGACTGGATGGTATATAACCTGAACGAAGTGTATATAAAGGTGGCGCCGGAGGACATGGAGCAAACATTGGCAGAGATTGAAAAATTCTGGATAAGCAAGGTAGACCCTGAATACCCGTTCAGCTACAGTTTCGTGGATAAAAATTATGAGAAAAGCTACCAGTCGTATGTGGAGCAAAAAAACCTTTTCTCGCTGCTTAATATTGTAGTAATCCTTATTGCGCTTTTCGGTTTATTCGCCCTGGCATCCTACAGCATCCAGCGAAAAATGAAAGACATCGCCATTCGCAAAACCCTGGGCGCAGAGACTAATGTGCTGCTTAAGGAGCTTTCGGGACAGTATGTGGTGTTTTGCATTGTGGGGGCGCTAATATCGTTCTTTCCGGCGTGGCTGCTGCTCAACAAATGGCTCGAAAATTTCGCCTACCGGATCGATATTTCGGTAGTGCCGTTTGCCGTAAGTTTCATGGTATTGCTCCTGCTTACACTACTGGTGGTACTGTTGCGGGCCTATGCCGCTACGCGCCTGGATGTACTCCGTTACCTTAAATACGAATAATCATGGTAAAGAACTGGTTAAAAATATATTTATATCACCTAAAGGGCAGCAAGCTTTTCAGCGCGCTCAACATCCTCGGGATCAGCCTGGGTATTGCGGGCCTTGTATTCGCCATTCTGTACTGGAACGACGAGCACAGCTACAACGCCTGGAACCCGGAAAAGGAAAATATCTTCTTTTCGGTTTCCGATCTTGGGGAAGATAAAGTTTGGGGGTCAAGCTCTGATGCGCTTGGACCGGCACTTGTTTCGATACCGCAGGTTAAAAGCCACTGCTACATGTCGGGCTGGTACAACAGCAACATACTGAAAAGCGGCGGCAAAAAGGTAATGGCCGAAAAGGTGATTGATGCGCAGGCTAATTTTTTTGAGTTTTTCCCGTATCCCTTCTTAAATGGCGACCCCAAAACTGCCCTTACACCGGCAAGCATAGCTATCAGCGACGACCTTGCGGTGAAGCTGTTTGGTACTTCCGATGTGCTGGGAAAGGAGGTACTGTATGAAGAAAAGGCATTTACCATAAAAGGGGTGTACAGGATAGAAGGAAAATCGTCGTACATGCCTGACATGGTGACCAACATGATCGACTGGAAACTTAATGAAAATGCAAACAACTGGGGCAATTTCAGGTTCGCGCTGTTCATGAAGCTCGGCAATCCGGGTGACGCTGCGCTGGTTGATAAAAAGATAGAAGCGCTTTATTTCGAGAACGATACAAAAAACAGCGCGCTTAGGGCAGGCCTGCCGGTGGACGAATATGTAAAGCGGTTCGGACAGATAAAGGTATACCTCGAACAGTTGAAGGACATAAGGCTGCACACCCATGCCGGAGACGTACCCGAAGGCAAAGGCAATTACCAGCTATTGCTTATTATGCTGGGGCTGTCTGTGCTGATACTCATCATGTCGATAGCCAATTATGTAAACCTGGCTACGGCCAATGCCATCAAAAGGGCAAAAGAGGTTGGCGTTCGTAAGGTGCTGGGCGCTTCAAAACGTGATGTGGTACTGCAGTTTGTTTTCGAGTCCATGGTAACCACATTCTTTGCCATACTGTTGGCGCTGGTTATTGTAGAAATATCACTGCCGTACTATAATGAATTCCTACACAAGGAACTGGTGATGGAAAGCAGCTACTTTTTTATCCAGCTGATCGCGATCTTTATTATTGTGGTACTACTGGCGGGGGCTTTCCCGGCGGCCTATGTTTCTGGGTTTAAGGAGGTGCAGGTACTCAGGGGAACCATTGGCAGCAGTAAAAGGGGCATCTGGCTCAGGAACGGGATGCTGGTGGTACAATTTGCAATAGCGTCGTTCTTTATCATAGGGTCCTATGTGGTATACAGCCAGGTAAACCACCTGACAACAAAAGACCCCGGCTTTAAGGCCGACCAGGTGATATCGATAGAATACCGCAACCCTTACGATTTTAAAGTGCCGGGTTTCAAAAAGATCGTAGCCAACCGTTACAGTTATATTAAAGACAGATTGCAGGCTATAAAAGGGGTAGAGCTCGTATCGGTAAATACAGCCGGAATTGGCGAAGGGTCCAATTTTTATACCAGCTATGGCTACAACGGCAGCTTCTATTCGATGCAGAATATGGTGGTTGACTTCAACCTGATGGAAATGCTCAACATCCGGATGAAAGAGGGCCGCACGCTGTCGCAGCAATTTGCGCAGGACACTATAGGTTCGGTCATACTGAATGAGGCGGCTGTAAAATTTATGGGGATTAAAGATCCAATGAACAGCTACGTAGACTGGGATGGAGGCGCAAAATTTAAAATTATTGGTGTAGCAAAAGATTTCCACATCAATGGGCCGCACGAAAAAATACTCCCGGTGATCATTTATCATTATAAAACGGTCGACTGGATGCTGCAAAACGCCCATCACATTTATGCAAAGATCGACCCGCAATATACAGAAAGCGCTATTGCATCTATAGAAAAGCTGTGGCTTGAGGAGGTAGATCCTGATTTCCCATTCCATTATGATTTTATCAATAGGGACTTCGAACGCACGTATGAAAATTACATACAGCAGCGCAACCTGTTTACACTGCTCAATATTGTAGTGATCGTAATCGCGCTGTTTGGGCTCTTCGCCCTTGCATCATTCAACATACAACGCCGGATGAAGGAAATTGCTATACGCAAAACCCTGGGTGCGGAAACCGGTACGCTCTTAAAGCAGCTTTCCATGCAGTACATAGTGTTTTGCATTGCGGGCTTTACCATAGCTTTTGCCCCGGCCTGGCTGTTGCTGGATATGTGGCTCGATAATTTTGCCTACAGGGTACCGGTATCGTGGCTGCCTTTTGCGGTAAGCTTTTGCGCACTAATGGCATTAACGCTTATTGTAGTGCTGTCCAAAACCTATGCAGCTACCAAAGTTGAGGTGCTGAAATACCTTAAGTACGAATAATACAAGTTGAAGTTAGTTGATAACCATAGCTGCGGGGAAGCCAAAGTACCCGCAGCTATAACTAATCCTGCCATGAAGTTTAAATATTTTATATACCTGTTGCTGCTTATCTCCGTGCCTGTTGCTTCACAGGAAGTATGGACATTGCAGCAATGCCTGGAAACAGGCAAAAAGAACGCATTGGATTTCCAGCTCAGGCAGTTGGATATTCTTAGCGCGGAAGCCGTACACCGTAGCCCTGCCATGGAGTTTTTGCCCAGGGTAGATTTTGCGGCCAGCCATAATTACAGCATCGGCTCGACCATCGACCCGGCTACCAACACCAGGGTGAGCTCTAATATCCAGACAGACAATTTTTCGCTTAATGCGAATATCAGCCTGCTCGACCTGAACGTGTTCACCACGGCACGACGCAACAAGTTAGCGGTGCTGAAAGCTACTGCCGACAAGGAAGCAACTGCCACCGAGTATTCGCTCAGTATATTGGAAAATTATTTTAATGCATTGTACACCCAGGAATTACTCAGGGTACAGCTGAGCCAGTTTGAAAACGCGGTGTTTAACCTGAAGCGGGTGGAAGCGGAGGCACAACTGGGCAGCAGGCCGAAAAGCGACCTGTATGACATGCAGGTGAGCTATGCGCTTGAGGAGAACAATATAATGGAAACCCGGCAGCTCCTGTACAACAGGAAACTTGCGCTGATACAGCTGATGAATGTGCAGGAGCTTTCGCCAGATGCGATGGTACTGGACAATACGCATCTGGAAGAGATCTTTGCCGATACAGAAGATACCGCTTATGACGATGCATTAAAAAATTACCCGGCCATACAGTCGGCGGAGCTGGCCGAAAGCATTGCAAAAAAAGAAATGGCAATGCAAAAAAACAAGTACCTGCCGGTGCTGGGCGCTTATTATAGTTATTCCTCATTTTACTATTTGCCGGTTAACGGGTTGGGATCCCAGGGCGTGAATCCATTCTGGACACAGTTGAATGACAACAAGAACCATTATATTGGATTGCAGCTCAGTATCCCGATATTCAACGGTTTTCGTACGCACAGGGATGTGCAGGTGGCCCGCATCGAATACCAAAAAAAAGGCATAGCCGCAGAGCAGGAAAAGATAAAGCTGCGCCAGCTTATAGAGCGCGAAACGGCTAATTTCAGGCAGAATGAGGAAATGGCGATTAAGCTGGAAGGCACAAGGGGATTTGCCGAGAAATCGTTTACGGCTGCCCAGGCTAAATTTACGCACGGGCTTATAGACGCTGTAGTTTTTACGACCTCGAAAAACCAGTTGCTTACGGCCGAATACAATTTTCTCAAAGCGAAATACACAGCAAGGTATTTAAGATTGAAGTTGAGGTTCGTGCAATTCAATATGATGTAACTTTCCTGCACCAGAGTATAAAAAATCTTAACAAACCATTATCACATACGGTTTAAAATTTACCCGAAATTAGTAATTGGCTGTTTCTGTAAAGAAATCACTAAAATCTTATTTCAAATTTTGGCCTATGGAAATGAAAAGGTTACACACATCCCTGAAAATTAACGGAACTGTCCAGCACCTCGATATCCTCCCATGGGTATCGCTTTTAGATGCCCTTCGGGACAGGCTGGGCCTTACGGGCACAAAAAAAGGCTGCGACCACGGGCAGTGCGGCGCGTGTACCGTACTGTGCGACGGCAAACGGATACTGAGCTGCCTGACGTTGGCTGTAGCCAAAGATGGCAGTGAAATCACGACCATTGAAGGTGTTGCCGAAAGTGGTGAACTCCACCCGCTGCAGAAAGCATTTATTGAGCATGATGCCTTCCAGTGCGGTTATTGCACACCCGGCCAGATATGCAGTGCGATTGGGATGTTGCAGGAAGGCAGGGCCAATACACGCGAAGAGGTAAAAGAACTGATGAGCGGCAACCTGTGCCGCTGCGGCGCCAACGTAGGGATTATCGATGCGATAATGGAAGTAAAGGAAGGAGGCAGCCATGAATAATTTTCAATACGTAAAGGCGGGTACAACAGCGGATGCCATAAATGCAATAGGAACAGGCGATAAATCGAACTTTCTTGCGGGTGGTACCAACCTCATTGACTTGTGGAAATACAACCTTTATCACCCTGAAGTCTTAATCGATATAAACAACGTTAATGGACTGGCTTCCATACAGAAAAACCACCACGGTGGCGTTCGCCTGGGTGCCCTGGCAAAGAATGCAGACACCGCCTACCACTCATTAATCGAAGAGCGTTATCCGTTACTTTCAAAAGCGATACTGGCAGGAGCCTCTCCCCAAATACGCAACATGGCTACCGACGGTGGCAACCTCCTGCAACGTACCCGGTGCTACTACTTTTATGATCCGGTTGCGCCGTGCAACAAGCGCGAGCCCGGCACCGGTTGTTCTGCCATACACGGCTTTAACCGCATCCATGCCATATTGGGCCAAAGCGACGACTGCATTGCAGTATTCCCTTCGGATATGTGCGTGGGCCTGGCAGCGCTTGAGGCCGTGGTAAACGTAACCGGCACCAACGGGGAGCGTAGCATTCCGTTTTCCGATTTCCACAGGCTGCCGGGGGATATGCCCCACATTGACAATACGCTCCTTCCGGGAGAGTTAATTACATCCATTGACCTGCCTGCCAAAGGTTTTGAAAAAAATTACTCCTACCTCAAACTCCGCGACCGCCATTCCTATGCATTTGCGCTGGTTTCGGTCGCGACAGGACTGGATCTTGATGGGGATACTATCTACGAAGCCCGAATAGCCCTCGGCGGTGTGGCTCATAAGCCATGGCGTGTTCCCGATGCGGAAGCGTTCCTTAAGGGGAAGACTGCCTCACCCGAAAATTTTGCGCTTGCAGCAGATATTATATTGCAGGGTGCAAGAGGCTATGAGCATAACAGTTTTAAGATAGCGCTGGCAAAGCGTGCCATTGTCCGCAACTGCATGATGGCGCTCAATCCCGAAACACAAAGGCCGGGCGCACAGCCTTCCTTATAACACTAACCTGAAACCTAAGATTATGACAATGCTACCATCCAAAGGGCAACCGGTTAGCCGCCTCGAAGGGCGTGAAAAAGTTACCGGAGCCGCCAAATATGCCGCTGAATATAAGGTACCCGACCTTCTGTACGGCTATGTTGTTGCAAGTACGGTTACCAAGGGCAGGATCAACAAAATCGATACTACAGCCGCGATGGCGCTGGACGGGGTGGAACAAGTTTTTACGCATGAAAACCGTCCCGGCCTTGCCTGGTTCGATATACAATATGCCGACATGGACGCACCCCCGGGAAAGGTGTTCAAGCCACTTCATGACAATGAAATAAAATTCAATGGACAGCCCATTGCGTTGGTTGTGGCCAATGACTTCGAAACGGCACGTTACGCGTCGACGCTCGTTCATATAGAATATGAGGCAGAGGAACACGAAACCTTCCTGATGCACCATTTGGATAAGGCTCGCCCGGCTAAAAAAGGGCTGGCTACACCCCTGAAGCCGCCACCGCCACCACCAACAGGTGACTTTGAAAAAGCGTATGCCGAAGCCCCGTTTAAAGTCGAGGCCGAATATTTTCACGGAACTGAACACCACAACCCTCTTGAGCTGTATGCCACAACAACGGTTTACGAAGGCAACGGCAGGCTTACCATATATGACAAGACACAGGGAACCATTAACAGCCAGTTGTTTGTTGCCAACATCTTCGGGCTGCATTATAAGGATGTGCGCGTATTGGCGCCGTTTGTTGGCGGTGGGTTTGGTTCAGGGCTTCGTCCGCAATACCAGTTGTTTCTGTGTGTATTGGCATCGCTGGAACTAAAAAGGAATGTAAGGGTAGTTTTGGAAAGAAAGCAGATGTTCCCTTTCGGGCACCGCCCACAGGTAGTGCAGATGCTTCGTTTTGCGGCAGATGAGGCCGGCAATGTAACCGCAATGAACCATGGGGCTGTTGGCGAAACCTCAAATTATGAGGACTATAATGAAATATTGGTACCATGGAGCCACATGCTGTACCCGGCAGCCAATACATTGTTTCAGTATGAGCTTGTCCCGTTGGACCTGCCCACGCCTATAGATATGCGAGCCCCGGGCGGTGTTAGCGGGATGCATGCCATCGAATGTATTATGGATGAGCTTTCGTATAAGCTAAATATGGATCCGCTGGAACTTCGCCTGAAGAACTATACGGAAACGGACCCGTCATCTGACAAGCCCTACACGAGCAAAGAACTGCGGCAATGCTATTTGAAAGCGGCTGAAAAATTCGGTTGGGACAAACGGAATCCTGAGCCCGGCAGCATGAAACGGGGTAACAGGCTCGTCGGCTACGGGATGGCCACCGGTATATGGGATGCCTTCCAGTTTCCTGCCCGGGTAGAGGCGATCATTACTCAGGATGGCAAACTGGAACTTAACAACGCCACTACAGATATTGGTACAGGCACCCTTACCGTAATGACTCAGATCGCTGCCGATGAAATTGGCATGGACATGGAGGATATCAACTTTAAATATGGTGACAGCAAAAAGCCTTTCTCCATGTTCCAGGGCGGATCGGCCATAACTTCTTCTACAGGTGTTGGGATCGTCGTGGCCGTAAAGGAACTCAAGAAAAAGCTATTGAAAAAGGCCAAGGGCATCAAAGGTTCACCCTTAAGTGCAGCAGACTTAAATGATGTTGATTTCCAAAATGGCATGATTTGTTTAAAAAGTGATCCGTCTGTGTGTGTTTCGTTCAAAGATATAGTTGCCGCCAATAAAGGCAAAGCAATAAAGGCAGTCAAAATGGGCGCGCCGCACATGCTGAAGCTTCGCAAATACAGCAAGGCCACACACAGTGCCTCGTTTGTGGAAGTCGAGGTAGATGCCGAACTTAAAACAATAACGGTGACCAGGGCGGTTACTGCTGTTGCGGCAGGCCGTATCATCAATCCCAAAACTGCACGCAGCCAGATACTCGGGTCGATGGTTTGGGGCATAAGCAAAGCGCTTCATGAAGAGACGCATATCGATGCCAACCTCGGCAAATACATGAACAGCAACCTCGGCGAATACCACATTCCAACCCATGCCGACATACAGGAACTGGATGTTATTTTTGCCGATGAAAAAGATGACCTTATTAATGAATTAGGAGTCAAAGGTGTTGGCGAGATAGGATTAGTGGGGATGCCCGCTGCTATTGCCAACGCCATATACCACGCAACCGGGAAGCGCATCAATAACCTTCCAATACATTTTGATGAACTTTTGGAGTAATTACCACGAGACTTATATGAATAGGTGTTAAAATCGAAACAGAATGTTCTGTTCCGTCTATTATTTACGACACTTTTGTTAAACAGGTTACAATGATATGTTAAAATAATTTTATAAAGAAAGAGTATGTTGTTATAGTTCAAATGTAACTCATTGATTATGTTTTATTTGTAGTGTTGTGTAAGCCTTAGTTTTGCTAAAATCCACTCATAATAATTTATATTATTTAAGAATTTATAAAGACCAGGGCGTAAATTATATTTTAATTTTATTGCTCCCGAGAATAGGGGAAGCTAAAAATGGATAAAACACAAAAAAGTATCGGTATCTTAGGCGGGGGCCCTTCGGCGCTTTTTATGTATAAGAGGATCGTAGAGGAGGGAAGTAACGAATTTGAAATCGAAATATTTGAGCGCAGTTCACAGCTTGGCGCCGGAATGCCCTATAGCATGGAAGGTGCATTGGTGGAGCACATAACCAATGTTTCGGCAAATGAAATTCCCGATATTGTCATCCCGATGCGGGAATGGGCTTACGCAAACCCGCAAGTCCTGGACGATTTTGACATTGTCCCGGAAAAATTTAATGAGTATAAAGTACTCCCAAGGCTGCTTTTTGGTAAATACCTTGAGGCACAGTTCGCTCTTTTGAGACAGCTGGCTGAAGGCAGAGGGATTAAAACCACAGTACATCTTAACTGTGAAGTTTTGGATATTAAAGATCTTCCTGACGAAGAGAACGCAGAGATAATAGTAACCGGAGGGGCTATACATAAATTTGATTATGTGATCATCTGCACCGGCCATAACTGGCATAATGAGCACGAGGGCAGGGTTCCGGGATATTTTGACAGCCCCTATCCGCCATCAAAGCTTGCAATTCGGCTCGACCATCCTGTAGCTATCCGTGGGTCTTCCCTCACGGCCATTGATGCCATCCGTACGCTGGCAAGGCAGCATGGTCATTTTGAAGAGCAATCAGACGGAATGCTGAAGTTTGTTCCGCGGGAAGACAGCGGAAATTTTAAAATGGTAATGCACTCCCGCAACGGCCTCCTTCCTGCAGTACGCTTTCATCTTGAAGATACCCACCTCAAAAACGACTCCCTGCTTACTGAGGAAGACATTGCTGCCCACCGCGCTAACAATGAAGGTTTCCTGTCGCTTGACTATATTTTTGAAAAGGACTTCAAAGAGCAGTTTATTGGGAAAGACCCGGCCTTTTATGACCTGATCAGGGACATGGATATTGAGGCATTTGTCGAAAGGATGATGCAGTTTCGCGAGGATATTGAACCCTTTGCACTGTTGCGGTCGGAATATAATGAAGCAGAGAAATCCTTCAGGCGGCATGAGTCGGTATACTGGAAAGAAATGCTGGCGGTACTAAGCTTTGCGATGAATTATCCTGCAAAATATCTTTCTGCGGAAGATATGCTAAGATTAAAAAGAACGCTGATGCCGCTTATATCAGTTGTAATAGCGTTTGTCCCGCAAACCTCCTGTCGCGAAATGCTTGCGCTCCACTATGCCGGCAAGCTTGATATTGTAGCGGTAGGAAATGACAGTCGCGTTGCCATAGAGGATAAGGGCGGGATAACATACCACTATACAGACCATGAAGGAACGGGACATGCCAATTACTACGAAACTTTTGTAGACAGTATCGGACAGCCACACATACCCTTTAAAAATTTTCCGTTTCAGGGATTAAAGGAAAGTAATGCAGTAAGCCCCGCATATTTAAAATTCAGAGACAACGCGGAAGGTAAGGCTTTGGAAAAAGATAACGATGACATACAACAGGTGGCAAACGGCGATTATTACCTGCAGGTACCCGGGCTTGCCATTAATGACGATTTCCAGGTACTTGACCGTTATGGGGCATACAGCAAGAGGATATATATTATGGCGGTTCCTTATATTGGCGGCTATAACCCTGATTACTCCGGGCTGGATTTTTCGGAAGCCGCTTCATTACGCATTATTGAAAGCCTGTTGAGGGATGTTAAGCGTTAAGTGCTGCTATATCAAAACACCGGAAACCTATACAAGTTATATAACATATCATTGCACTATTTGTCAAAGATATCTGCAAATGCCTGCTATAATGTTGAAATTATTTAAAATACATTTCTGTTTTTAACCGAAAGGCTTTACTTTTATAATTCTTTCCAATTACTGACAATCTAAAATAAACATATATGATATCATTAAATGTAAATGGCCGCGATCATCAGATAGATGCCGACCCTGAGATGCCTATTTTATGGGTCGTGCGTGATATCCTTTCGCTTACCGGCACCAAGTACGGTTGCGGCGTGGCACAATGCGGGGCCTGTGTGGTACATCTGGACGGGGAGGCGGTGCGCTCCTGCATTACCAAAGTAAAAAGGGCAGAAGGCAAAAAGATTGTCACCATAGAAGGGTTGGCACAAAATGACAACCATCCGGCACAGCAGGCCTGGCAGGAAATCGATGTACCACAATGTGGGTATTGCCATTCGGGGCAAATAATGTCGGCGGCAGTGCTCCTGAAGGAAAACCCCAATCCTTCCGATGAAGATATTGACAATGCCATGGCAGGTAATATCTGCAGGTGCGGTACCTATCCACGGATTCGCAAGGCTATTCACCTGGCTGCTGAAATTCAACGCAAATCGGGAAAATCATAAGGCTATGGATATGAAAAAATACTATACTAAAGCCGCCTTCGCTGGAATTGCTGTCCTGTTCGTTTCAGTGCTGCTGGCTTTCGGGATGGAGCGGAATGTTACAGTAAGCGGCTATAAAAAGATTCCGCAGGCGGAAAAGGACAAGGCTGCTTCATTAGCGGCATTTGACAAAGTATATACCGTTTTAATGAGTCCGCGTTGCCTGAACTGCCACCCCAAAGGCGATGTGCCGTTGCAGGGAGAGGACAGCCACCTGCACCAGATGGCGCCACAACGGGGTAAAGACGGTAAAGGCATATATGCCATGAAATGTGCCAATTGCCACCAGCCCGAAAACACGCCGGGACTTCACGCACCGCCGGGCAACCCTAAATGGCACCTGCCGCCGGCTGACATGAAAATGGTCTTTGAGGGGAAGTCGAAACATGAACTTGCAAAGCAGATCATGGATTTTAACCAGAACGGCCACAAGGACATGAAAAAACTCATTGAGCACGCGGATGATACATTGGTAAAAGCAGGCTGGTATCCGGCTGAGGGGCTTAAAAAACCGCCTATGAGCCATAAAGAATTTAAGGAAGCATGGCTAACGTGGCTTGAAAAAGGCGCATATATACCGAAAAAATAAAAACATGGCAACATTTACAAATACGTCAAGAAGGAATTTCCTTAAGCTGGCTGGCCTGGGCGGGACAGCAGTATATTTTGGCCTGTTTTCTTCAGGGTCGCAGGCCAGTGGTATTATGCCATTGGAGGGGGAAGCCGCATTTGAGGCTGTAGAACTAAATCCGTGGATATTGATTGATACCAACGGCAAAGTAACGTTTGTAGACCACAGGGCAGAGATGGGCCAGGGATCCTATCATTCTGTACCGCAGATACTGGCGGAGGAACTTGAAGTCGGCCTCGACGACATCAATGTCATATTTGGCCAGGGCAATAAAAAATACGGCAACCAGATCACGGGCGGAAGCTCGACCATCAGGGCCAATTATAAAAAATTCCTCATGCTTTCGGCAACCGCAAGGGAAATGCTGATTGCTGCCGCTGCCGCAAAATGGGCGGTACCGCACAGCGAATGCCATGCCGAGTTGGGTCATGTGATGCACAGCAAGTCTGGCAAAAGGGCACATTATGGCGAACTCGTGGCAGCGGCTTCAAAACTGGAAGTCCCGAAAGATGTAAAACTCAGGAACCGATCCGATTATAAGCTGATAGGCAAGCCCATTCGCCGTATTGATACCAAAGGGAAAACAAACGGCACGACCATATTTGGCATGGATAAAAAGCTTCCGGGCATGATGTATGCCGCTGTCGAAAGAAATCCAAGGCTGCGGGGCAAGGTAAAAAGCTTTGATGCCAGCGAGGCGCTGAAAATACCTGGCGTTACAAAGGTTTTTAAGATAAAGATGCTGGTGTTCAAAACGTACCGTGAAGGTGTGGCGGTAGTAGCCAACAGTACCTGGGCCGCTTTTCAGGGAAAAAAGAAACTGAAAGTGGAATGGGACGATTCCGGTTTTGAGCATATCAATACCGAAGACATCTATAAACGCCAGAATGAGAATGTAATGACGCAGGAAGGCCTGAACTTAGTAACTCACGGCAATCCCGATGCTGCTTTAAAAACTGCGCAAAAAAAGCTAGACCTGGTTTACCAGACTCCATACCAGTCGCATTACTGCATGGAGCCGCTGAACTGCATTGCGCACTATCAAAAAGATAAACTGGAAATTTGGGGGCCTATACAAGCGCCTGACTGGGTACAGGATGCACTGAGTGAAGAATTGAAATTACCGAGGGAGAAAGTTATTGTGAATATGACTTTTCTTGGTGGTGGGTTTGGACGTAAAGCGTTCGTAGATTATCCACATGAGGCTGCTGTTATTTCAAAGGAAATCGATGCGCCGGTGCAGGTAGTCTGGACCCGTGAAGATGATGCAACCCAGGGCCCTTATCGTCCGGGAATTACCTATCGCTGTGAAGGCGTAATTACTAAAGGTAAGATAGAAGCCTTGAAATTCAGGATGTCAGGGCAAAATAATGATCACTGGCGGACCGGAGACAGAACCCAGGCCAACCGTAGTACCAGTGAAGGTTTCCTGAAGCCCTATATGGAGTCGGTACCTAATATTAGTTTTGCCGAAGTGGTTTTCGAAACGCCCATACCCAGTATGTGGTGGCGGTCGGTGTATGCCTCTACAAACGGCTTTGCCTATGAAAGCTTTCTTGATGAGGTGGCAGTAGCATTGAAAAAAGACCCGCTCGAAATGCGAAGGGAATACCTGAAAGAAGAACGATGCCAAAAGCTGATGGATAAGCTGGAAGAAGTCTCAGGATGGAAAAAGAAGAAAAAGAATGAAGGCTATGGCGTGGCGATAACGGAATGTTTTAATTCTACCGTTGGCCATGTTGTAAAAGTTTCAAAAAGCAAATCAGGTGGCGTTAGAGTGGATAAGGTCTGGGCGGTGATGGATTGCGGGTGGTATGTAAACCCCGATATTATACAGGCGCAGGTGGAAGGCTCTATTGTGATGGGGCTTGGTGCAGCGGCATTCCACGAAGTAACCTTTAAAGATGGCATGGCAGAGCAGAAGAATTTTTATGCCTACCCCATGCCGCGCATAGGCGATACGCCACCAATAGAAGTTCATATAATGGATAACGGTGAAGATGCCGGGGGAGTAGGTGAACCGGGACTGCCGCCATTGGCTCCCGCGTTGACCAATGCCATATTCGACCTGACCGGCAAGCGGATAAGGAAGCTGCCTTTTAACTTAGCAGAGGTATAAGAAGGTGAAAGAAATACGCGACATACTCAAGGCTTATGATGGGGCAAAATTAGCCGGTAAAAAAACTGCCTTGGCTACTGTAGTAAAGGTGGAGGGTTCATCGTACCGGCAGCCTGGTGCGCGCATGCTCGTGACTGAAGATGGCGAACTTACAGGCGCCATCAGCGGTGGATGCCTTGAGGGAGATGCACTCAAAAGGGCTTTGCTTTCCATTCACCAGCAGCAGAATAAGCTCATTACCTACGATACAAGCAATGAGGATGACGTGGAGTTTGGGGTGCAGTTGGGATGCAACGGCATTGTGCATATCCTGTTCGAATATATTGACAGTAGTGTTGTAAATAATCCCATAGTGTTGCTGAAAGCGCTTGATGCGGAAAGGAGTGATGCAGTAATAATGACGCTTTTTTCTGTTGACAGGAAAGCACAACAGCCCGGGACCATTTTGCTTTACCGGGAAGGCCAGTCACTAAATAATGATGAAGTTTTTACAACATTGTTACCCGATATACAGGCAGTTTTGGCAGGCAGGTCATCGGCAATGAAAACGATAACAATCGATTCTCTAACATATGAAGCGCTCATTGAATACATCGCCCCTCCATTATATTTACTGGTTGCAGGAGCGGGCAATGATGTAAAGCCCTTGGTACAGATGGCCGCAACACTGGGATGGGAAGTTACCGTTGCCGATGGACGCGCCACACATGCCACGGTTCAGCGTTTCCCTAAGGCAAAAACCGTCATCATTGCCAAACCGGAAGAATTGATAACCCGGTTTGTAATTGATGCCGGGACGTATGTGTTGCTGATGACGCATAATTATAACTATGACCTCGCCCTGCTGCAATTGCTTTTGGATACTGACTGTAGTTACATTGGGATACTGGGGCCAAAAACAAAGCTTAACCGTATGCTGTCCGATCTTGATGAAGCAGGCGTAATGGTTCCTAAGGGGCAATTGGAAAAAATACACGGGCCTGTAGGGCTTGATATTGGCGCAGAGCCATCCGAAGAAATCGCTGTTTCGGTTATAGCAGAAATACTCGCTGTGAAGAACGGCAAAACCGGCATATCGCTAAAATATAAAACAGAGAAAATACATAATGCTACCATGGTGGTATAAGAACAGGATATATGATACAGGACACCTTTGGACGCACACACGACTACCTCCGCATATCGCTTACGGATAACTGCAACCTGCGTTGCTTTTACTGTATGCCGGAGGAGAAATATGCATTTGCGCCTGCCGCGAAACTGATGCAGCCCCACGAGATAGAAACACTGGCTAAGCTGTTTGTAGCGCAGGGCGTAAAGAAAATACGGCTTACAGGCGGGGAGCCATTAGTTCGCAAAGATGCCCCGAAGATCATTGAAAAGCTGGGGAAATTGGGCATTGAACTGGCTATTACTACCAACGGCGTTCGCCTCCATGAGATGCTGCCGGAACTTTTGGCCGCGAATATAAAAGCCATCAACATAAGCCTCGATACTTTGCAGCCTGATAAATTCCTGAAAATTACCAGGCGTGACCTTTACCATAGGGTACGCAGCAATATCGAACTGCTTTTGCAGCACGGTATCAGGGTCAAAATTAACGTTGTTGTAATGAAAGGCCTTAACGATAATGAAATACTGGATTTTATCGCATTGACTAAACACAACAATATCGAGATACGTTTTATTGAGTTTATGCCTTTTAGCGGTAACAAATGGACAGGCAACCAGGTGTTTACCCTGCATGAGATACAATGTGAAATTGCAAAAAGATATGATGCGCTGCCGGTAGCGCCGGAACCGAATGACACCTCAAAGCGCTACATGATACCCGGGCACGTGGGTTCTTATGCGGTTATCAGCACAATGAGCGAGCCGTTTTGCGATACCTGCAACCGTATGCGCCTTACCGCCGACGGCAAATTGAAGAACTGCCTTTTCTCTAAGACAGAAACCGATTTACTGGGTGCGTTACGCAACGGTGAGGAAGTACTGCCTTTAATCCATGAAAATATAATGGCAAAGGCAAAAGCACTGGGAGGCCAGTTTAGTGGCGTATTTGAAAACCTTGATGCGGCAACCTTGCAAAACCGCAGCATGATAACAATAGGAGGATAATGGAAAAAACAACAGGAATTATTATACTGGCGGCAGGAAGCTCGTCGCGTATAGGGCACCCGAAACAATTACTGCAATTTAAGGGACGGACATTATTGTCGCATACCGTAGCGGAAGCTAATGCCGTTTCGGGCGCAGCCGTTATGGTGGTTACAGGAGCGAACCGGGAGATGATAGAGACCGAACTTAAAAATACCGGCGCCATGGCAGTCTACAATGAGGAGTGGGAGCAGGGCATGGGCTCATCGGTAAGGGCAGGATTAAGCGCCATACTAACAGCATTTCCCGATATACGGCAATGCATCCTGACCGTTTGCGACCAGCCTTACATCGAAACCGAAATTTTTAATTCACTTATCGAAGAGCAGGGACTGACTGGCATGGGGATTATCGCGTCCGCCTATGTGGGCACTTTGGGAACTCCTACATTATTTACAAAAAAATATTTCAGCGAACTGTTAAGTCTTTCAGGACAGGAAGGCGCCAAAAAACTGTTGGAGCAATTTAGCGAAGATGTTGGAAGTGTGCCTTTTGAGCAGGGAGCCATTGATATCGACACCATTGAAGATTATAACCAATTGATTAACCTGCAATGATTTCGGTACAGGAAGCTAAAAAAATCATACAGGAATCGATAGGAGAAAGCCGGATTGAAATCGTTTCGCTTACAGATGCGTACGCCCTTATACTTTCCGCCAATATAAGGGCGGCAACAGACATTCCCAACTTTGCGCAATCGTCTATGGATGGGTATGCTTTTAAATTTGAGGACAGGGATAAGCCTTTGTCGGTTGTAGGCGAAATGCCCGCAGGGGCAACTATGCAGTTATCCATTACAAACGGACAGTCCACACGTATTTTTACCGGCGCACCTTTGCCGGAAGGCGCTGATACCGTTGTGATGCAGGAAAAAATACGCTTTGAAGGCGATGAACTAATCATTGAAGATCATAATCTGAAACATGGCCTGAACGTTCGCCCGAAAGGTGCCGAAGTGAAAGAGCGCGAAACCGCAATGGTTGAAGGGACATACCTTTCTGCGGCAGCGTTGGGTTTTTTAGCCGGTATTGGCTGTGAATACGTTGCTGTTTATTCACCTCCTCAAGTTGGCATCATTCTTACGGGAAACGAACTTCAGCAGCCAGGAAGGCCATTAGCATTCGGGCAGGTGTACGAAGCCAATTCGGTGCAGCTTACGGCAGCTTTAAAAAAAACGGGCATTAAGGATATAAAAGTCTACACCTCAGATGACAATCCTGAAAAACTACAGCAGGTACTGGAGGAAGCATTGGGCGAAAATGAGGTTATCCTGCTTAACGGCGGCGTCAGCGTGGGCGATTATGATTTTGTAGTGGCTGCTGCCCAAGCCTGTGGGATTGAACAAAAGTTCCACAAAATTAAGCAGAAGCCGGGCAAGCCATTGTTCTTTGGCACAAAAGACAACAAATTAGTGTTCGGGCTGCCGGGCAATCCCTCATCATCACTTACCTGCTTTTATGAATACGTGCTCCCTGCCCTTGAACAGAGGATGCATTTGCCGTCCGGCATAAAAATTATAAAAGCAACAGTAACCCATGAGTACCAAAAACCTGCCGGGCTGACCCATTTCCTGAAGGCATCATACAGCGACGGTAAAGTAACGCCCCTGCACGCTCAGGAATCTTTCCGCCTGCATTCGTTTGCCCAGGCCAATTGTTTTATTGTTTTATCGGAGGAATCTGGAGGATGCGACGCAGGAAATGACGTAGAAGTACATATATTACCGATTTAAGATGCCGATAGAATTGTTTTATGTTGTACTTTTTGTAGTTGCATTTCTTTACGCAGCTGTTGGTCATGGCGGCGCCAGTGGATATTTGGCGCTTATGGCCATTTATGGGGTTGCCCCGGAAGAGATGAAGCCAACCGCGCTGATGCTTAACTTATTTGTATCGCTAACCTCATTCATACAGTATTACCGCGGCAGGCATTTTAAACCTGCGATCTTTCTTCCCATTGCGGCGGCATCGGTACCGCTTGCATTTGTTGGCGGCATGATTACCCTTCAGGACAGCTTGTACAAAAGGGTGCTGGGGGTGCTGTTGCTTGCACCGGTTGTGCGCTTTTTCTTTTTTAAAAATGTTGAAGACAGCGATCTGAAACGCCATAACATTGGCGTTGCCATAATTATCGGGGCCAGCATAGGGTTGATGTCCGGGATGATAGGCATTGGCGGCGGTATTATCCTTTCGCCGGTACTGCTGCTGCTAAAATGGACCAACCAAAAGCAGACTGCTGCCATAAGCGCATTGTTTATTTTTGTAAATTCGGTAGCGGGGCTTTTGGGGCAGCTGACAAAAGGTGTTTCCTTTACGTCAGATATGGTACTCTATGTTGCCATTGCCTTTACTGGTGGTTTGCTCGGTGCCTATCTCGGGTCGATGAAATTCAACCAGAGCATTTTGAAGTATACACTGGCTACAGTGCTCGTTCTGGTTGCCTCATATAAATTAGTATTGACAACAGCTTAAATATGGCAATAAAAGTTATAGCATTCGGCCAAATAGCCGAAATTACAGGCAGTGAAGTGTCTGTGGATGCCACAGATACAGCCGAACTGAAAGCACGGTTGGATGTGCAATTCCCGGCATTGGAGAATAAAAAATATGCCGTAGCGGTAAATAAAAAGATAGTGGCAGGAACAGTAACATTAAATGAAAATGATGAGGTGGCGCTAATGCCGCCCTATTCGGGAGGATAATTATGGACAAACAAAACCCACGGTACGCAAGGCATTATTCGCTGAAAGGCTTCGGGCCTGAAGGGCAGGAGAAGCTTACCAATGCTAAACTACTCGTTATAGGTGCGGGCGGTCTCGGCTGCCCTGCATTGCAGTACCTTGCGGCTGCCGGTGTGGGCACTATAGGCATAGCCGATGCGGATGTGGTTTCTATTTCGAACCTGCAAAGGCAAGTGTTATTTGGCACGAATGACGTTGGCAAACCAAAAGTTGAGGTTGCGGACCAACGGCTGAATGACCTCAATAATGAGATTACTATCGTTACCTATAATCAAGGCATTACCACTGCCAATGCCTTTGATATCATTGAGGAATATGATGTTGTACTCGACTGTACTGATACCTTTGCTTCTCGCTACCTTATCAACGATGCTTGTGTGCTGTTAGATAAGCCGCTCATTTTTGGGGCTATCTATTTGTATGAAGGACAGGTTGCGGTATTTAATGTGACTGATCCAGAAGGTAATATGACGAATTACCGCCACCTCTTTCCCGAGCCGCCCGACCCTTTGGAGGTCGCCGATTGTAATGAAGCCGGAGTGATTGGCGTATTACCGGGTATCATTGGGATATTACAAGCAACGGAAGCCATCAAACTGATCGCGGGAATAGGGGATGTATTAGAAAATAAATTGCTTACAATGAACCTGCTTTCGCACGAAACCTTTATCGTTCAAATTAATGCAGAAGCAGGTGTGGGAAGTAAAATCCCTACAAACAGGGCAGAATTTGAAGCTATGGACTATGAATGGCTTTGCGGTTCGGCAGCAAATGGAGTAAATGTATTAGAAACGAATGCTTTTGTAACAAAAATTTTTGAAGAAGATACCATAGTCATTGATGTACGGGAAGCAGGGGAGATGCCGGAAGCGGATTTTAAAAACGTGAATATCCCAATATCTGTTTTAAATAACGGCATACCTGAAATTACGGAACAAAACATTATATTGTTCTGCCAAAGCGGGAAGCGCAGCCTCAGCGCCGGGCGGCTGTTTCGGGAATATTATGGTGTTTCAAAACACATCAGCCACCTTAAGGGAGGCATAACTGCATTACAGGAAAATAAATGAACAAACCGGTTAAAAATATTTTTACAGAGGGCCCAATAACCGCACAGTTTATCGCCGACAGCATCGCCAAACACGCTTCGAAGCACGATATTGGTGCGCACAGTATTTTTTTAGGGCAGGTGAGGGCAGATGCGATAGAGGGGAACACGGTTTCGGCAATAGAGTACACGGCTTATGAAGATATGGCTTTGCAAAAAATGCACGAAATTCGTGAAGAAATATTCGCAAATTACAACCTTACCTGCATGCATATACACCATAGTATGGGTATGGTGAAGGCGGGTGAGCTATGCCTGTTTGTATTTACATCGTCCAAACACAGACGTATGGCAATTGATGCCTGCAATGAAATAGTGGAGCGTATTAAGGCCGATTTGCCGGTTTGGGGAAAAGAAATTTTTGAAGATACCACCCACCAGTGGAAAGTAAATAAGTAACATGGTTGATATTACACATAAATCGTTCACGCTGCGCAAGGCCATAGCTACGGCAACCGTTCTTGCCTCAAAACAGGAAACCATAGATGCGGTGGAGCAACGCAAAGTCCCGAAAGGTGATATTTTCGAATTCGCGCGTGCGGCGGCATTATTTGCCATAAAAAAGACCAGCGATGTTATACCGGATTGCCATCCACTTCCCATAGAATATGCTAATATTACCTACAGGATTGATGGGCTGTCGGTTATAATTTCGGTGGAGGTGCATACCATATATAAAACCGGGGTAGAGGTAGAGGCTATGCACGGAGCATCAGTAGCGGCATTGGTGATGTATGATATGCTGAAGCCCATCGATAAACATGTGGAGATACAGAATGTCCGGCTGCAGGAAAAGCATGGCGGTAAGTCCGATAAAAACAGCTATCCACAAAACCTAAAATGTGCTGTAGTAGTGTGCAGCGATACGGTTTACAAAAGCGAAAAGGAAGATACATCGGGGAAAGCTATTGTTGACATACTCTCACAACAAGGCCTGGATGATACAGCCTATTCCATTGTGCCGGACGAAGTTGACGCTATACAAAACGCCCTGAAGCAGCATATAGCGGACAACGTTGATCTGGTTTTCTTTACAGGAGGTACAGGGCTTTCCGGCCGGGACGTAACTCCGGAAGCAGTGGCTCCTTATATAGATAAGCCGGTTCCCGGTATCATGGAAACCGCAAGGGCTTACGGTCAGCAGCGGGTAAAGACAGCCATGCTCTCACGCGGTTTGGCCGGCTTTGCAGGAAATACATTGGTTATCACATTGCCAGGTTCGAAAAAGGGTGTGATAGAAAGCTTACAGGCCATATTCCCGCAGGTGCTGCATGTGTTCAGCGTGAGGGAAAACCAGCCGCATTAATGCTGAAGGCGTAGTTTCGGGATGAGACCCGATACTTTTTCTATTGTAAAACGGATTTCTTCTTCGGTGGTATAGCGCCCAAGGCTGAAGCGTATAGAAGCCAGCGCATCGGCATCGCTTAGTCCCATTGCCTTTAGCACATGGCTTAGTTCAGTAGTTACGGCAGAGCAGGCTGATCCGCCTGATACCGCAATGTTTTGCAGGGCTATAATTAACTTTTCTGAATTGACACCTGTAAAGCAGATGTTGGTAGTGTTATAAAGCCTGTTTTTCGGATTGCCGTTTACAAATGTACCATCGATTTCCAACAGCGCTTTTTCCAGCGTGTCGCGGATTTTTCCTATCCTTGCCGCATCTTCATCCATGCTAATTTCTGCTATCTCGCAGGCTTTACCCAGCCCGATGATTCCGGGAACATTCAATGTGCCGCTCCGAAGTTTTCGCTGCTGTCCGCCGCCGTGTATTTGGGTTTCCAACCGTATTTTTGAATACGCTGACACATACAATGCCCCAATTCCTTTCGGTCCGTAGAACTTATGCGCGGAGAGTGGCATCAGGTCAATACCCGCCGCTTTTACATCTATAGGAATTTTACCAACGGCCTGTGTGGCATCGGTCATAAATAAAGCACCTTTATTGTGGGCGATTTCGCTTATTTCCCTGACAGGCTGCAACACCCCCGTTTCGTTATTGGCCATCATGATACAAACCAGCAATGTTTTTTCGGTGACTGACTCCTGTAAGGCATCCAAATCAATATACCCGTCATTTTTTACGGGAAGATATGTTACTTCAAAGCCCTGAGATTCCATCCATTTGCAGGTGTCCAGTATGGCTTTATGTTCGGTAGCTGCTGTAACAATATGTTTTCGTGTGTGGCCTGCAAGTCCCTTTATGGCGAGGTTTATAGCCTCGGTCGCGCCCGATGTAAAGGTTATTTCTTTTGGCTTTGCGCCGATAAGCCCTGCGACCTGTTCACGGGCTGCGTCAACAGCCTCACTGGCAGTAAGCCCAAAAAGGTGGCTGCTTCCCGCATTGGCATAATCCGAAGTGAAATAGGGAAGCATCGCCTCCAGGACCCGGCCATCAGTACGGGTAGTAGCATTATTGTCCAGGTAAATTAGAGGTTCTCGTGCAATCATATTGTAAAAATACAGAGAATTATAAGGAATAATGGTATGGTGTTACCTGCAAAATTCAGCAAATAGCGCATCATGTCCGGGATAGCGCTTTTGCAGCACATCCTTGTCAGCCATTTCAAATTCGCTAAATTCAAAACCCGGTGCAACAGCACAGCTTACCAGTGCATAATCTTTTTTAGAGGGTATTCCCGCGGCAAACCATAATCCGGCGGGTACTATCAAAGATAAATTTCCCGTTGGTAAATCCGATAGTTCCCAAACCACATGATCACCGTTTGTGTTAATCACATGAATGTTAAGTGGAGTGCCTTTATGAAAATACCATATCTCATCGGACTTGATCCGGTGAAAGCCAGAGTAGTCCTCACCTTCAAGCAGGTAGTATATCGATGTGCATGCCGATAATAACACATCACTGCCTATCCTGCTGATGCTTTGCCGTGAACGGAAAACTTCCTTGTAATACCCTCCTTCAGGATGTGGCTTCAGGCTTAGCTCATTTATCCAGTATGATGCGCTTTGATGATGCATAATGTTGTGTTTAATTGCTGCTAATGTACGAAAAGCATTGGTTTTGCCGGACTTATTTCCGCTATTTCGAATGGGATGATTTTTTAAAATGAGGGTGGTGCGGGATAAAATATAGCGACACAGTATGAGATTTTCCTATGCGAAAATTAAATAAAAAAATGTTGTTAATACTACTGAAGAAATAATATTCAGCAGCAAACCTATCTTCATCATATCTTTTTGGGGAACCTGACCGGTAGCATAGGCCATGGCGTTGGGAGGTGTGCCTGCGGGAAGCATAAAGCCGTAAGATGCCGCTATAGTGGCCGGAAATACGAGGATCATGGGATTAACATGCAACTGGTTCGCCAACGTAAAGAGCAAGGGCAGTATGAGTGCCGCACTGGCGGTATTGCTCATGAATTCGGTCAGGACAATGCTGAAAAGCACGATAATCCACAGGAATATAAATAATGGCACAACGGTTATAAGCCCGGCAACAGAGCCGACAAGTATACTGCCCAAACCACTATCATCAATGAGCATTCCTAAGGTAAGCCCACCTCCAAACAGGAGCAACACATCCCACTGCACAGACTTTATTATTTGCTTCCAATCCAACACCCCTGTAATGAATATCAGGAAAATAGCGAGCACTGCGACCATCGAGCTAAAACTGTCCGCAATATTGAGCAATGGTGATAATATGCCATCCAGCATCCATAAGGTGATGGTAATGGCAAATATTACAATTAGCGCCCTGTTAGGAGCTGATTGCTCTTTTACAATGATCATCGCACCAATGCTCATTTTTCTGTCGGGCCTGAAGTAAAGTGTCAGCAGCAAAACCATTACAGGGAATGTCAGCAAAAATACAGGCAGGGCATAGGCAAGCCAATTTGTAAATGACAAGCCAAGCAGGGCAGCTCCTATGGCATTGGGAGGGGAGGCCACCATGGTAATTACGCCTCCTATATTGGCGGCATACGCTATCCCAAGTATCAGGAATTTGTCCTCGGGATTAGGGCCTTCTTTATTCAACATTTTTACCAGCACTAAACCCAGAGGTATCATCATGGCTGTCGCAGCAGTGTTGCTTACCCAACATGCCGCTATTGAGGTGGCAAACATCAGCAGGATGGCAGATTTGTAAAAATTCCCTTTTGCAAGCCCTATCAGTTTTTGAGCCAATAACCGGTCCAGCCCGTAATGGGTTAAGGCGCCGGCTATGACAAATCCTCCCATGAATAAAAAAATAATGGGATGGGCAAATTCATGGAAGGCACTACCTGATGGCACCAGGTTCAGCAGGATCGCGGCAACGGGTATTATGAGTCCGGTGAGTGCCAGGGGAATTGCTTCCGTCATCCATAAAGCCGCTACCATAATCAGTAGTGCCAAAGCCTTTTGTGCCTGATGGTTATCTAATATCGGGAAATATAACAACGCACAGAAAAGCAAAACCGAAATTCCCAGTGCGGGAAGCTTCACTTTCTTTATGTGATTTTTTATAAGTGGTTTATCCATAAAAGTGAATTTTTTTGATTTCGAATTTTGCATAATTAAGGGCGACCGCGGGCAGTTTCCAGGTAGCCTGGTCCGACATGAGGATTTTCATAACGGTGCCTTCTTTGTAATTCGATATTTTGCATATCAAGGTTGCCCTTTCTTTAGCAACGCTCGGGGAAATAAAGGGTTTAAGAAAGAATTTAAAATTCACCAGGATAAGCTCAATGACGCGCTAAAAGCATGGAACAACTTGTCAGGGTGTGATGTTCAAATAGCAACTCTCCTCTTAACCAATTTTACAATTTCGAACCATATAACGGATACAAATCCCACTCCTGCAGCCAGCGCTAACTGATACATACTTAGCCGTTCGAATCCAAAAAACAGGGTTAGCGGCCTTAGAAAAAGCAATAAGCCTAACAGTACAGTTGTTATCAAAATTATTAATGGAACCATTGCATTTCTGTATTTCATTGTGGTAAGTATGGAATAATAGAAAGACCTGTTCACAAGGGTCAGGAATATATTGGCTACAATCAATACGGTAAATACCATCGCCCTGGTCGCCGCCTCAGAATAATTATGCCCTGCACAATATTGGTAGATCAATAGCGTGCCTGTAGTAATGACAAGGCCCTGAATGATGCTTAACGATAATTCTTTCCGATTAAAGAAAGTGGAGGTAAACGGCTTGGGTTTGGCTAACATTGTGTTTTTTTCTATAGGCTCATTTTCATAAATAATGGAGCAGGTAGGGCCCATGATCAGTTCCAGAAAAATAATATGCACAGGGGAAAAAATATTGGGATAGATCCATCCCAGCGCCAGGGGGATAAATACGGTCAGTATAATGGGTATATGGATGGAGATAATATACTGTATTGCTTTTTTCAGGTTGGCGTATATTTTTCTTCCCATTGCAATGGCATCAACCATTTTAGAAAGATCATCTTCAAGGAGTATCAGCGATGCCGCCTCTTTAGCAATTTCGGTACCTTTTTTTCCCATGGCAATACCTATATGTGCGGCTTTTAACGCAGGCCCGTCATTTACACCATCACCTGTCATGGCTACGATTTGGTTTTGAGATTTAAGTGCATTGATTATTTTCAGCTTGGCTTCAGGAAACATCCTGGTGAAAATATTGGTATCCATTACACAAGATGCCAATTCACTTTCCTGCAACAGCATCAGCTCCTCTCCGGTGATACTTTTATCATAGCCTTTAAAGCCAATTTGCCGCGCAATGGCTGTGGTAGTAGCCGTATTGTCGCCGGTTATGATTTTAACCGAAATCCCTGCACCATAAAAGTCCCGGAGTACCTGCATTATGTTTTTCTTTGGCGGATCGTAAAAAGCGACGATACCCAAAAAGGTAAAGGGAAAATCCTGTTGTGCTGCAGGAAAATTATTACCCCCGAAATTGGCGCTGCCTACACCCAGTACCCTGTAACCATCGGCGGCCAACAATTGTATGGCATCGGTGGCGTGCTGCTTTTCAATCTCAGACAGGCCGGAAATGGACAACAATGCCTCCGGAGCCCCTTTGGCAGCAATAATACGTTTACCTGTACTGTTTTCAAATATATGGGTCATCATTGGAGGCTTACCGCCCAGCGGATATTCATGTACCAGTTTGTACTGCGGGCGTTCATCTTTTTCTGTTGCTTTTTTATAGGCATCATGCAAAGCGATCTCCATCGGGTCAAACGGGAGTGGCTCGCTGGCCCACATCGCAATTTCCAACATTTCTTTTTCGTCAGGTGATGTAATCTCGTCCGGCGTGATTATTTTTTGGGATGCAGGCAAAAATAATTTTGCAAGCGTCATCTTATTTTCTGTTATGGTCCCTGTCTTATCTGTACATATTATGGTAGCGCTGCCCAGGGTTTCAACAGTTTTCATCTGTTTAACCACAATGCCCATTTTCATGAGCCTCCAGGCGCCCAATGCCATAAACGTGGTGAAGGCTACGGGAATCTCTTCAGGAAGGATGCTCATGGCTAAGGTCAGCGACTGCAGCAGGCTGTTGATAAAGTTGTGTGAATGCAGGTAATTGATTATCCAGACTATTGTAAAAACTACTACACCTGCAATTGCCATCTTTTTTACAAAGTTGCCCAATTGTAGTTCCAGAGGGGTCTTTTCTTCCTTTACGCTTTCCAGGCTGGAACCAATTTTGCCCAGCTTTGTGGCATTGCCAATAGCCGTAACGGTTACAATGGCAAGGCCGGTAGCTACATTAGTGCCCAGGAATACATAATTGTCCTCTTTGGTTTTATCTTTAAATACAGCCAGTGACTCGCCGGTAAGTGTTGATTCGTTAACCGAGAAATCATTGGAATGGATGATGATGCCATCAGCGGCGATTAGTGTCCCTTCTTCTACAATAAGGCTGTCTCCCGGGACTACTTCTGCACAACTGATCTCTTCTGTTTTTCCATCGCGGATCACCTTGCATTTGGGCTGCGTAAAATCCTGTAATTTCTCAACAGCATTTTTGCTTCGGGAATATTGGAAAAGCGAAATGGATGCCTGGAAAATAATTGCTGCAACGAGAAAAAGGCCATCACCTGCATTTCCGCTTATAAAATAGATAGAAGCAGCCACCATCAGCAAAATCATCATCGGTTCTTTTACGATCCGTTTGGCAGCCTGAAAGAAGGTATTTTCTTTTTTGTAGTGCAGTGTGTTCAGCCCGTTCTTTTCCCTTGAAGCAAGTACTTCTTCCGCAGACAGGCCATTTATATTGAAATTATTTGCAGGCATAGTACTTTGGTGTCTTTAATCGGTTGGTGTGGCAATATCGGTCAGCCGTAGTTTGTTCTGCGCGGCTGTGAGTTCGAGCTGCAGGTTTTCAATGCGTGCCAGCAGGTTATTAATAATGTCTATGCCTTCAAAGTTAACCTCAAGGTCGTAATGAAGGCGTATCATTTTTTCAGCATCTTTGAGCTGGAGGTTGGAAAGGTATTGGTTGTTTTCTACAACGACAATTTCCAGGAGTCCAAATTGGTGGAGGGCTGTAATAAACGTGATGTCAATGCCATGCGACATGCAAAATTGTTCCACAAGGATTAATTCGTTAGTTTTCATGGCTTCGTAATTTGGATAGTTCCGTAAAAAGCTCTTTTTCCCGGTCAGACAGTTTTGTGGGCAGGGTAACGGCATACGTCACATACATGTCGCCAAACACGCCGTCTTTTTTATATACAGGCATTCCCTTGCCTTTCAATTTTACTTTATGCCCGGGCTGCGTTTCGGGGGCCACCTTCATTTTTACTTTTCCGTCAAGCGTGCTTATAAACACTTCACCGCCTAGCAGCGCAGTGTAAAGATCAATATTTACACTGATATAAATATTACTGCCATCCCTTTTAAACACAGGATCATCTGCAATGAGGAATGTTATGTACAAGTCCCCGCTTGGCCCGCCGGTGCTGCCCGGCGCCCCATGTCCCGAAATCTTTATTACCTGACCGTTCTCAACCCCTGCAGGAATGGTTATCCTTATGTTTTTCCCGTTAACGGTAAGCGTCTGCTTTTTGGACGTAAGTACATCAGCCAGTTCAAGATGAAGTTCGGCATTTAAGTCCTGTCCCCTGAAGCGGGATTGCTGGCCCCTGCCTGTAGACTGGCCTCCATACATGGATTGGAAAAAATCGGAAAAATCAGAAAAATCACCGGAAGAACTTTGCTGCCTGCCCGAACTTTGGGATTGATTTGGCTGATAGCCTGATTTTTCAAATTCTTCAGCATGTTTCCAGTCCTTGCCGTACCGGTCATATTTTTTCCTGTTTTCCGGATTGCTCAAAACCTCATTGGCCTCATTTAGCTGCTTGAATTTTTTTTCAGCCTCTTTGTCATTAGGGCTTAAGTCGGGATGGTATTTCCTGGCAAGCTTTCGGTATGCCTTTTTTATTGCGGCTTCATCAGCCGATTTCGGGATTTCGAGTATTTTATAGTAATCTATGAATTCCATTTCCAATTAAATTAACGACCCGGTTAAACATTAGATGCCGAGGCTATTGACCTGTAAAGCCCATTTCATTCACATTCTCATCTGTACGGCTCCATTTGGAGGCATCCAGTGACAGCGTATCGATGTCGGTATTCCAGTCAATGAAAGGTACGATTTTTAAGCGACTGACAATGCGTTTCTTATATCCGAATGAAAACCTGTCGCCACGCATTTGGTATTCAATAGCCCTGCGGGGATTATTTACATCACGGTATACAATCTTTTGGGTCTTCCAGTCGCCGCCCCAGGTAAGGAACGCTTTTATAAAACAAAGGACACCAACCATTGCAAAGGTGAATGCGATAGACCTGCCTGTCTTTAGTTTTCCAAAGAGATGCCCGGCAATTACCATGAACGATGCGGCTGCAATAAGCAGTACAATAAAATGCACCACCCCGTTGTTGATGTACAGGCTTGTATACCGGTTTAACAGTACAAGCGATGCCGTTATGGCAAAAAGCACATAGATGATACTGTGTGTGAACGGCCGTTTTGTCCGGGTTGTATTTTTCATTTTTGGATTTGTTTTACTTTACTGAAAAAGTCTGTCGTTGCACCTTCTGCTGAAATACCATAGCCATCTACCAGGGTTCCTTTTTCACCATTGTCACTTTGTATTGCATATAAGATAGCGCTGTCATCGGGATTAGAATCGCCTTCAAAGCGGTAAAAATGACAGATGCATACCTGATCTGGCCGGAATATACTTCCTGTCGTTAGTGAGACAAGCCCTTTTTCCGAAACCTCAAACTGGGATGTAAATCCCCTCATTTCAACCTCCTTCATAACAGTCACTAAGCTGTCCATATTAATCTTTTCCATAACAGTCATTGGTATCATATCTCTTAAATATTACTTATAATTGGCGGCGTTTACCGGAAATTTACATTTCGTCATCATTGGTTTCATAACCTTCCTTGTGCTCATCCTTAAAATCTTTAAAATCACGGTCAGCTACTTTTTTGTCTTTCAGGTTTTGCCTTACCAGATAGATGAGAAGAGCCACCGCAACGATTGCAACACCAATTAGTATGGGCCAGTTTACCTGCATAGTTTCTTAGGTTTAATGGGTAATTAGCAAATATGGCTTTTTTATGACGGTCCTGCCATGATGCTTGTCATTTTAATTTATGATTTGAATCACATTGTATATTGACTGGATCAGGACCTTATAGGTTAAGGCTCCATTTATAGAGGTTTTCAGGCTAATATGATACCTGATTGTCCAGCTTGCCGCCATTTTCAAAAGCGGTAAAATTCCCAATGGTTATTTTGGCAATCTGCCCTAAAGCCTCTATGGTAAAGAAAGCCTGGTGTGGCGTAATCAGGACATTATTAAAGGACATGAGCCTTTCAATAGCATCATCCCGGACTACACTTTCAGAGAGGTCCCTGAAAAAAAGCCCTTCCTCGCCCTCATACACATCAATGCCAAGATAGCCCAACTGGCCGGCCTTGAGTGCGTTGATAGCATCCTGCGTATTAATTATGGCACCCCTGCTTGTATTAATGAGCATCGTGCCCGCTTTCAGCTTTGCAAAGGCAGCAGCATCGAACAGATGGCGCGTTTTGGCCGTCAAAGGGCAATGAAGGGAAAGTATATCTGAGTTTTCCAAAAGGTACTCTAACGTATTATAACTTACCCCTTTTTTCTTTAAAGCTTCCGATTCGGTTATGTCACAAGCGATAACCCTGCACCCGAAACCCGCCATAATATTGCAGAATGCCGTGCCGGTCTCGCCGGTTCCCAATACGCCTACCGTTTTCCCTAAAAGGTTAAAGCCAAGCAGGCCGTGCAGCGAAAAATTATTTTCCCGCACCCTGTTGTATGCCTTGTGGGTCTTGCGGTTTAGTGTCAGTATGAGGGCTATAGCATGTTCGGCAATAGCTTGCGGGGAATAGGCGGGCACCCTGACCACAGTAATACCCTCCGCTGCTGCGGCTTCTAAGTCGACATTATCAAACCCCGCGCTTCTAAGTGCAATAAGCCGGATGCCTGCTTTGGATAACTGGGTTATCGTCTGGCTGTCCACTTTGTCGCTCAACTGGATGCAGACGGCCTCGAATCCGTTTGCCATGGATGCCGTACCTGCGTTTAACCGGTTTTCAAAATAAGTGAGGTGATGGAGTGCAGCGTCATTAGCGTTATCCATGTACGCACGCTCATAATATTTGGTGCTAAAGTGGGCTATTTTCATAGTAAAGTTTATTTTAAAGTAGATTAAGCCGCATTGGTGGCGCTGCGCCTCATAAGCTTGGCAAAGCGGTGCAAAATTGTGATTTCGGATAGTATATAAAAAGGTTTTATGAATGGAACGGAATTCATTTATGGCTTGAGTAGCTTCTTTGCTGCTTTTTTCTTTTTGGCTTCGGCTTTTTCTTTTTTTCTAAAGTATCCCCTCAAAAGAAAATTATGCTTTGCGGCCTCTTCGATCTCAATTAGCTTCTCTGACCCTGTTTGCAGGTTTATAACAGTAGAATCAATAGAAGCCGCAAGCCTTTGGTCGCTCAGCAATTTTGACACGATACCATTTTCATTGTTTAGCTGTGCTGTAAAATCATTGATGTCCCGGGAACTTTTCTCAAAATTGTCCAACGATTTTCTAATACTGTTCGCATAACGGGGATTGGTCATCAATTTTGACAACGTACCGTTTTTATCATTCATTTTTTTGGTAAATGCCACAAATTCATTCGATCCGCTTTCAACATTCCGCAATGTCCTGTCAATGCCTTCTGCAAAATTTTCGTCGGTAAGCACTTTGGAGAGCGCGCCTTTTCCGTTGTTGATCTTGTAGCTGAATTCAGAGAGCTGGTAGGTAATGACCTCGGCATTGTCGACACTTTTTTTGAGCCCTTTCATAATATCTTCCAGGTCAACAGCCTCTTTAGAAGCGATAGTTGCATTTTCTTTTACCACGATATGTGAAGAATTGCCCGGTGATATCGTTAATACCTTGTCTCCCATCAGGCCGTCTGAGCCAATGCTGGCAAGCGCGTCACTTTTAATATATTGCCGCACTTCATCAACAATCACTAAATTTACGACCACGGTAGAGTCAGAGACAAATTCGATGCTCTTTACGCTGCCTATGCTGATGCCTGATAGCACCACATTGTTTCCGACTTTCAGCCCGCCTACATTCTTAAATTGGGTTTTTAGGTGGAAAGTGCCTCCAAAAAGGTTCTGGCTTTTGCCTATAAAATACACTGTGACAAAAAACAATGCCAGTCCGAGCACAACGAACAGGCCAAGTTTCCATGTATAATTTGAACTTTTAGTCATAATAGTTATTTTTGCTTTTGATAATGCTACTCCTCATGTAAAGAACGACCGTACCCAGGGGTCATCGCCCGTTGCAAGCTGATCGTACGTTCCCTCCGCGTTGATTACGCCATCTTTTATGATCATGATCCGGTTGCCAGTCATTTTTGCGCACGCTATGTCATGGGTAATGATGATAGATGAGGTCTTATATTTTTTCTGTACAGATAATATAAGTTCGCTGATTTCCCTGGAGGTAATGGTGTCCAGCCCGGCAGTAGGTTCGTCATATAAGATGATTTCAGGCTTTATAATCAGTGTACGGGCAAGGCCAATACGCTTTATCATGCCGCCGGAAAGTTCAGATGGCATCTTGTCAATGGCTTCCTCCAGCCCCACGTTTTCCAGGGCTTCAATTATCTGTGGCGTTACTTCTTCTTCCGGCAAATGATGGGTATGGTGTTTCAGGGTAAAAGCCAGGTTTTGCCTTACCGACATTGAATCGTAGAGCGCGCCGCTCTGGAACATAAAGCCAATTCGCAGCCTTATCTTATTTAATTCCTTATAGTCCAACCCGGCAATATCAGTCCCGAAAATTTTCATTTCTCCCGCATCCGCCTTCAGCAGCCCCACGAGGCATTTTATGGTTATCGACTTTCCTGAGCCGGAGCGGCCCAACAGCACCAGGTCTTCGCCCTTATTGACCGTAAGGTTGATCCCTTTAAGCACTTTATTGTCCCCGAACGACTTGCGCAGGCCTTTGACTGATATTATAGGTTCTTCTTTCATCATTAGGAAAACAGGTCGGTTATTTGTACTGCGAGCATATCAATGATGAATATCGCCAATGATGCTGTTACCACTGCCGAATTTGCAGCAAGGCCTACGCTGGCGGTTCCTTTTGACGCATTGAATCCTTTATAACAGCCTATAAGCCCTATAAAAAAACCAAAAAAGAAAGTTTTTATGGTCGCCGGAAGGATGTCCAGAAAATCAAGGTGTTCTATGACTTCGGAAAAATACCTGGAAATGCCCATGCTTCCGTGAACATTATACCCCAGGTAACCACCCAGTATCCCTATGAAATCGGCATAAATGACCAGTATCGGTACCATTATGGTGGTAGCAAGTATACGGGTTACTACTAAATATTTGTACGGATTGATAGCAGATACTTCCATAGCGTCGATCTGTTCGGTTACTTTCATGGATCCCAGCTCTGCGCCAATACCCGATGCTATTTTGCCGGCACATATCAATGCGGTAATTACGGGGGCTATTTCCCGTATCAGCGAAAGCGAGACCATACTGGGCAGCCAGGATTCGGCGCCAAACTTGGTCATTGTGGGCCTAGACTGTATGGTGAGCACAAGGCCCATGATAAAGCCGGTTATGGATACAAGGGGGAGCGATTTATACCCGATGGCATAGCACTGGCGGATAAATTCATTCCCCTGGAAAGGAGGTGCGAAAATTTCCCTGAAAAACCTGGCGGTAAACAAGGACAGGTTGCCCGTATCCTGAAGCATATTTTTTAAATAACCTGCCATTTGTCTTTTAATTATAGGTCTAATGTATTGCAAAGTTGCCAATTAGATGTCGTTGAAGAAATGATGCCAAACACGGCTTTTAGTGATGAAGGGCACTTTTTGGGGGAGGTTGTCGCATTAACTTTGATACCGTTCATACCATCAGGCAGAGCGTTAAATTTAGAGATTATGCCATTATTACTGCTTGTCCGCCATGGGCAGTCTGTTTATAACCTTGAGGACCGGTTTACCGGCGGGAAAGATATTGCGCTTACCGACCTTGGCAGAAAAGAGGCCCAACTGGCAGGAGCGAAGCTTAAGGGTATACTTTTTAATATTGCGTACACCTCGGTACTTAAAAGGGCAATGGAAAGCCTTAAGATCATTCTGGAAACGATAGGGGAGCCCCAAATCCGGATCGTAAGGAATGCAGCGTTGAATGAAAGGGGGTACGGGAGGCTGGAAGGCCTGAGCAAAGCCGGGACTACAGAAAATATGGTGCAGCGCAGGTAGCACTGTGGAGGAGAAGCTATGAAGTATGCCCACCGGGTGGGGAGAGCCTTAAAATGACCTATAGAAGGGTAATGCCATTTTATAAAACTGAGATCGAGCCAAAACTTCGCTTAGGCGAAAATGTGCTTATCGTAGCGCACGGCAATAGTCTGCGTGCATTGATGATGTACCTTGAGGGGATAGGCCACAGCGGGATTGCCGGTGTAAATATCCCTACAGGTGTGCCAAGGCGCTATGATATGGATGCCGGTTTAAATGTGTTGAATGTAAGCTATTTGTAAAACAGCGTAAAAAAGGGAGGAAAAAATCCCCCCCTCAGCCATCTACTCCGTCAGGGCATAACGGTATTCCACTTCCAGTTTGTTTTCAACGCTCCATACTCCGGGTGTTTTCCAGGCGATACGTCCGGCCTCCTCTTTCTGGTAAAGTGAGGTAACAGTGCCGCTAAGGGTTATCTTAGTCCCTTCGGCCTTAACATCAATGTCGTCGCTGTTGATGGACCAGTGGCGGGCCAATGCATTTTTGACATTTTCTTTCTCGATAGCATCGTTAATTTCCGTTTTTATCCTGATGTTGTTCGTTACGCCTCTAACACCTGCCAAATAGCTGATCGCGCTTTTGGCCGCTTCTCTCTGGTAATTCCAGTTCACGTCTCCGCTAAGGGTAACCCCACCACTATTAACTTCTGCCATAATTTTGTCATTTGGCACGGACCAATCGTCATTAAGGGCTTTTAGTACCTCGTCTGCAATTTCATTATTGCTTTTACTGTAGCCATTTACCAGTTTAACCTCGATATTCTCTACAACGGCTTTTACACCGGCAACACCTTAGCAGCATTGTCAGCTTCGGTCTTTTTAAAAAAATTGTCTACAGTGCCGGATAATGTAACCACGCCGTCCTTTACACTTACCCCAATTTCTGCTGCATGCAATAGCGGTTCCCATTTCATGGCATCCTGCACATCTTTCTGCAATTCTTCATTCGTTTTCATAATGTAATAGTTTTAAAATTATCTGCTCGCTTTGATAAGGAGCTTAGATTCATTCTCTAAATTTCCCGCTAAGAGTATCACCATCAGAATGGTTACGCACCCTGACCACTAAAAAAATTTTCTTCAGGCTCGTGTTCACAGGCAACGGGCGTACTGTCTGGGTTGTATAATTCAATACGTTTAGCATCAAAACTTTCATCTTCCCTCAGCATCCTGAATAGCTCATTTTTAGCATCCGTTGGTCCAAATAAAAACACTTCATCGCTTTCACAAAGGAGTGCGGCAATATGTTTGTAATACACATTGTTTTGTTGCTGCTCCAGGCTCAGCATCGCACTCGTCCTTCCTTCAGTTATCTTTTCGCTGTCATGGTTCGTAAATCCTGAAGAGATGGTTTGCGGCATATAGGCTGTATCAAGAAAGGGTATAATGTGTGCGTTGCAGTGATCCATCCATACGCCGGTTTTTCTGTAAGCAGTCATAATAATAATATTTAATAATTTTTTCAGTCCGACTTTGTATCCCGTCAGTCAGCAGTCTTAATCTATTGAAAAGGGGAGCGTTCCCCACCGCTCAATACAATGGTTTCGCGGTTTTTCCATAAGTACTGCTCTGCTGTTTGCCGTAACGTAGTTCTCGCGGCCTGAACAACCAGAATAAATTTTCCCCCGATTATTGCATTCCCGTGCTCTTGGGTTTCATCAAGGGCAATGCCCTGGGCAAGCAGTGCGGAATTTAAAATTTTCGGGAAACTTTTTGTTGGGTTATCATTCAATGCTGCTAAAAACACACTTACAAATGCACCCGTAATTAGCAACGGGCCAATACCGGGAATCATAAAGAATGCGGATTGGTTAGCCATGCCCGAAAAGCCGCCGGTGCTTCCCATCTTTGTGATCTTTGATTCGATAGTATAGTATCCTGTTATCGTAGTACAGTTTGAGAAATCGGCCAGCACCAATGACACCAGTTTCATGTCAAAACCTTTTCCTTCGAGTTTGCCAATGGCTTCCTCGGCCTTTTGCTGTGTCTCATAGAAGAATGCGGATGATTTTTCGTTTTGCATGACCTGGTGTTTATTGTTAATCTTTAAACGATTTCTTTATTTAAGAGCGGTTGCTATTTGAAATCACTTTCAACCTTTTTCGCTGTGCTGCGCCCCGGCAGGTAAATCTGGAAACCGAAGGAAAGGTTCAGGTTGCTTTGGTAAGGAGTGCTACCCAACCCAACAAGGCCATTGTATTTTGCAAGTACTTCCAATCCGATATTGGGCGTTATGAAGTAGGCAAAGCCCGGTCCTGCACTCAGGTTGATACCGTTAGTGTTGTCTGCGCCGCTTACATTTACCCCGCCAAAACCTGCGGTAGCTTCGGCAAAAAAGCGTCCATGCTTAATCAGCTCTCCCTCAGGCCCCGCATAATAGCGTGCTAATGCGCCAATTCCATAGCTGGTGCTGGTGCTTGAATGTTTTGCGGCTTCGAGCCCAAATTGTGCATAACCACCCAGGGCTATGTTATCCTGTATGAACCACGCTACCTTTGGGGTCAGGTCCACACTGAATATTTTTGGGTCGTTAAGGCCAAGGTTTACATTGGCAATATTGCCGCCAACCATAAGGTTGCCTTTTTGGATTTGTGCTGATGTACTAAAACCGGCAGCAAGGATTGCGATAACGGCAAATAAGGAATTTTTTTTCATTGTGATCTTGTTTTTAAGTATTTATATTTTTGTTATTGCAAATATCCGGCTAATGGAGCGGCTGCAAAATGATGCACAGCCGGAGAAAATGTGATGGTCATTACTTTACTGAATCTTTTAGTCAAATTCGCGGCTATACTTTACCTCAAGGCGGTTATCAACTTTAGTAACCCCGGGAGCATTCCACACAATCCTGGCAGCCTCTTCCTTTTCGTACCAGGAATCAATCGTGCCCAACAGGATTGCAGTATGCCCGTCCGATTCAAGGTGGATCCCTTTAGCGTTTACGGAGCCGCTTCGCCCCAGCGCTGCCATGATATTGGCTATATGTATTACATCGCCGGGATTGGGGCGAATAGCAATTTCATTAATTACACCCCTTACCCCAATAAGATTTATTATCGCTTTTTTTGCAGCTTCTTTCTGCCGGTTCCAGGCTACCTCTCCCGACAGGGTAACCCATCCGGATTCCACTTTTACGTGTATTGTTTCCGCACTGATTTCCGTATTCCACTTTAATGCATTCATAACCTGCAATGCAATTTTATTGTCGCTGACGATGCCGGGGCAGGCGTTGCGTATCCCGATATGCTTTACCAGTGCGCATACACCTGCAACCTTTTTTACCACTTCTTCTGCCCGTGCCTTTTTTGGGGTCGAGGCTACGCTGCCAAACAGGGTTACCACCCCATCTTTGGCAGACACCCCAATTCCGGAAGCATGCAACATCTTTTCCCATTGCAGCGCCTGGTATACCTCTTGCTGCAGCATTTCATTATTATCAGCCATACTATTGTATTTAATTTGAAATTGGACTTTGAAGCCACAAAGGTGACGCTGCGGCCCGGCGCTGCAAATGATCCCCCTCATGCGTAAAGGTGATAAAGCACACTTTTTATAGCCTATGGGGAATTGCTGCGGGCAAATGAATTATCTTATGTTTATTAGTAAAATATTGGTAATGTGTAAAATAAAAATTTAAATGTTCTCCTTTTAACATACTTCAGTTTTATTAGCCCCACCTTTGGTACTGTAACCTGATTTACAAACCCGCTCATGGAAAATGCCGCACTTTTACAAGCACTCATACAAAATGCAATAGACGGTATAATAACTATTGACGAGGCCGGAGTTATAGAAACCATAAATCCGTCCGCCTGCAGATTATTTGACTATTCTGAGGCAGATGTGCTGGGTAAAAACATCTCGATGCTGATGCCTTCGCCGCACAGGCAAAATCACGATGGCTACCTGAAAAAGTACCACGAGACAGGCGAGGCCAGCATAATAGGCATTGGCCGCGAACTCATGGGCCTGCGAAGTGGCGGGCAGGAGTTCCCGATGCAGTTGGGGGTAAGCAGGGTTGTTTATTCCGGACGGATCATCTATGCAGGGTTTATCCACGACCTCAGCCAGCATAAAGAATCAGAGGAGCGCCTGCAGCTTTACGCATCGCACCTGGAAGAACTGGTTGAGAACCGCACGCAATCGCTTAATGACACCATAAACGCATTGCAGCTGGCCAAGGAAAAAATCAGCTCTTCGCTTGAGAAGGAAAAGGAACTCAGCAGGCTGAAGAACCGTTTTCTTTCCATGGCTTCCCATGAGTTCAGGACGCCACTTAGTACTGTGCAGCTCTCGGCTTCGCTTATTGACCGTTACGCATTGCCTTATAGCGACGGGAATATTATAAAACATGTCATTAAAATAAAAAGCGCTGTGGCCAACCTTACTACAATACTCAATGACTTTTTATATGTAGAGCAATTGGAGGGAGATACGGTCAGGGCGAAATTTTCCTCATTTGACCTCTCAAAATTAGGCGCTGAAATTTCTGAGGAGATGCAGCTGCTTGCCAAACCCAACCAGGAGATATTCTACAGGCACTTTGGTGATATGACAACAGTGCAGCTGGACCAGCACCTCATCAGGAGCTGTATCATCAACCTGATTACCAATGCGATCAAGTACTCCGGAGAAAACACGGCTATCAATTTTCATACTGAAATCAATGACAGCCATTACCTTATATGCGTACGCGACAATGGGATAGGGATCCCCCCGGATGACCAGCAGCATTTGTTTACGGCATTTTTCAGGGCGCACAATACCGGAAGCATACCGGGCACAGGGCTGGGCCTTAATATTGTTGCCCGTTACGTAGCCCTTATGGAAGGCAAAATAGAATTTCAAAGTACTGTAGAAAAGGGTACATTATTTACACTAACATTTCCTATATTATGATAAATGTACTTATAATTGAAGACAACAATGATATCAGGGAAAACCTTGCCGAGATACTTAAACTGGCAGGTTATGAGGCTTTGCAGGCCTGTAATGGCAAGATAGGGGTGGCACTTGCCATAAGCAGCATACCGGACATTATTTTGTGCGACGTAATGATGCCTGAGCTTGACGGTTATGGTGTGTTGCTGTTATTGCGCAGGAACGAGCTGACAAACAGGATACCCTTTGTGTTCATAACCGCAAAATCTGACAGGATCGATTTTCGCAAGGGCATGGAAATGGGTGCCGATGACTATCTCACAAAGCCATTTGACGATGTGGAACTCCTTAATGCGATAGATATCAGGTTGCAGCGTAAACATGAAGAAAAAGATTTTTACAGCCTTTCCCTCGAACAGTTGGGCAAACTTGTTCCAAAGGGCAAGGGCCTTAACGAGCTATCGGCAATTATTGAAGAGCGCAAAAGCAGGATATTCCGGAAAAACCAGGTAGTGCATTATGAAGGCGACCGCGCCATAGGCATATACCTTGTACTGGCCGGCAAGGTCAAGACAGTGAAGATGGCCGAGGATGGACGCGAGCTTATGACGGGCATATATGAGGCAGACGATTTTTTGGGTGTTAATGTAATCCTTTCAGATGCGGCCTATCCGGATACCGCTACAGCGCTTGAGGACAGTGAACTCTGCTTTTTCCCGATAGAGCAGTTCGAGGCGCTGCTGCAAAACCCCGACATTGCGGGTAAATTTATCAGCATACTTTCCAGTGAAGTGCGCGAAAGGGATGCCCACCTGCTACAGCTGGCCTACCAATCGGTACGGAAGCGGATAGCAGAATCGATATTGCGGTTGTTTCGCCAAAATAATGGTGAGGGCGAAAGTGTGGCCATCAGCCGGGATAATCTGGCAGCAATGTCAGGCACTGCCTCCGAGACTGTAAGCCGTACGCTCACTGAATTCAGGAATGAAGGCCTCATCGGCAAAAAAGGGAGCAGCCTAACCATATTGAACCTGCCCAGCCTCACACGGATGAAAAACTAAATTATCACTCAGGCCTGCCCAGTATCCTGAAAAGCTCTGCATTGGAGGCAAGGTAGCGGTTTTGCAGTGCGATTTGCGACAGCCTGGCGCTAACTACATTGTTTTCACGGGCATTAATCAGGAATATCGAGCTTTCGCCAAATGAAAACAGGCGCTCTTCAGATTGCAGCATCGTGGTATAGTCCCTCACAAGTTCATCTATTATTTGCCGCTGTCCGGCAAGCGATGCTATTTCTGTGCGCTGCGCAATGAGCTTGTTCCTGATCTCAACGCGGGCAAGGTCGAGATCCAGCATCCCGTCCTGAACTTTAATTTTAGCCAGTTTTAATGCGCCCCGCTCTTTTCTTAAGAATAGCGGGAAACTGAAGTTGAGTCCTATCTTGTAATCTTCAAATCGGTAATTGTCAATGTAAGCCGGCTCCGAAAGGTAATTGTAGCTAAGGTCGAGTCGCGGCAGCAGCAGGTTTGCCTTGTAGCGCCGGTCGATATCCAGTATGTCAATTTTACCCTGCAGGGCAAGGACCTTAGGATGGTCATCAAGCGGATCGGCCAATTCCGGGGCCGGATCAATGCCAAGGGCTTCTGTCAGGCCCTGCTCAATGGCGTCTTCAGGTACTACATCCGGGGAAAGTTCCAAAGGTACATTATCAAGCCACAGGAAATTGGAAACCTCTAGCCTTGCCTTGGCCAGCTTCAATTCCGCATCCATAAGGGTTAGCCTGCGGTTTCTTACTGTAATGCCTGCTTCAACACTGTCAATTGCCGGTTTGTCCCCTCCGGCTATCAGTCCTTGTATCCCCTTGTAACGCTCAGAAGCAAACTTGAGGTAGGTATTGTAAAGCTCCACTTCATTATACGCTTTTTTCCAGTTGAAATAAGCGATCGAGGCATCGTACATGGCAGCTGTAACCCGCAGGTTGCGTTCGGCCTCACTCAATTGCAGCTGTACCCTGGCGCTGCGCAGGTCGGCCATGCGGTTGTTTATCAGTAGTCCCTGCGCCAGGGGAATGCTTATGCCCAACGACGTAAGGCCACTGTTGGGCGTTGTGTTCTGCGGGTTTACGTACATACCCTCGCTGTTATCAAAGGCAGCTTTCAGCTCAATACCGTACCAGGTAGGTATCTTAAAGCTGCTGTTGAGCAATGAGTAATATTCGGTGTTTTTAAATTCTTTCTTATCATAATCTACCTCGATCTTTGGGTCGAATGCGCCTCGCGCCGCCATAAGCCCGGCCTGTGCGCTGCTTATCTCGAGGTTGGCCTGGCGTACTACAGGATGGAATTTTTTAACATATCCCATATATTCGGCAAAACTAAGTTGTTGTTGCTGCGAATAGCAGGGTGGGTACACAAGGCACAGCAGGGTTATACAGATTAATCGTTTCATTTGCTTTTTTCCTTTACAGCGCCATCCGGGCCGGACTTATAATAGTTGGGAGGAAACCCGTTCAGTGTCCTCCATATCTCAAACCAAACAGGGACTGTGTCCAGCAGCGCTATCGTCTGCGCCCCTGCACCTATGCTAAGCTGTTTCGGCCATGGTGCCTCTTTTTTATCCGGTGCGATCAGTACCCTGTATTTCCCGTTAGGGCTGATGAAGTTTTCGATGGCAACGACCCGGCCGCCGAAAGTACCATAGGACATGTCGGGCCAACCCGAAAATACAATAGTGGGCCACCCGTCAAACCATACGCGTATCTCATCGCCTTTTTTAAGCAGGGGCAGGTCGATTGGTTTCACATAAGTCTCTACAGCTATATCGTATACCGAAGGCATGATGCTTACAATTGGCGTACCTTCCTTTATCGTCTCGCCAAGACCCGATTGCAGCGCCCTGTTTACATAGCCGCTTTGGGGCGCCTTAATGTAGTACATGCCGTTGCGTACGCTGTAATTTACATACTGGTTTTCCAGCTTGTTTACCTGCGCCTCGGTGTCGAACTGGCTGCTGAGCGCCGTAAATTTGTCGCTGCTGGATTTCGAAATCTTTTCCGAATACTCTGCTGTAATACGATTGATTTCTACTTTTGCATTTATAAACTCATTTCTGGCCGTGAGCAGTTTGTTCTCCTGCGTGATGATCTTGGCCTGGGCTTCCTGCAGCTTAAGCCTTTTTTCCTCGACATCAGTAAGTGGCTTGAGCCCTTCCTTATTGAGCTGTACCGAACGGTCGTATTGGGTGGTTGCAATCTTAAGCTGTGTTTTTACAGCCTCAAGATCGATGCTGTCACTCTTCACCTTTAGCAGGGATTGACGGATCTTGTTTCGTCCCTGTTGTATTTTAAGCCCCATTTCGTTATCAAGGGCCGCCATCTGAGACTCAAGCGCCTGTACCTTGCCGTCATAGGATTTCAGCGCATTTTTCTTGGCATCTACCTGCTGTTTGGTATTGCCTACAAGGTTGGGGTCAAAATAATCTTCCTTTACTTCGGAGATGAAAAGGATGGTGTCGCCCTTAGCAACATAGTCGCCTTCGTTCACATACCATCGCTCGATCCTTCCCGCGATTGCTGTGTGTATTGTCTGTGGCCTTTGATTGGGCTTCAGCGTGGTTACTGCCCCGGTGCCGGAAATGTTCTGTGTCCAGGGAAGGAATAAAAACAACACTCCCAAAATGCAGAGGCTGATAATGATCCGGTTTAATACTTTGTAATAAGGCCGTTGCGAAAGCTGCTGTATCGTACTGTAGTGCGATACGGCCTCCGGGTGCGCTTTTTTATTGTTTGATATATTCAGCATGGCTATACAATTTTATCTTCTGTAATTTTTCCGTTATCCATTGTGATTTGTCGTGAGGACTTAAACTGCCAGTGCGGGTTTGCCGAAGACACAATTACTGTCCAGTTATTTTCTTCTGCAAAAATAAAATCGATAAGTGCCGCTGCCGCTTCAGCGTCCATCCTGTCAGTGGGGTCTTCGTAAAACAATATCGATGGCCTGTGTACTATGCTGCGCGCAAGGAGTACTTTTTGGGCATTAGACGATGAAAGCTGCTTTCCTTCGGGATATATCATTGTATTGAGGCCATCGGGCAACGTTTTTACAAAGGCTGTCAATTGTACCGAATCAAGCGCCCATTTTATATCCTCCTGGCGTATTGCAGGGTTATTAAAGGTGATATTCTCCAAAATGGTACCTTCAAATGGCGTTTCTCCCTGCACGATGCTTCCAATCCCCGACCTGTAACCCGACTTATCGATCTTATTAAAGGTGTCGTCATTGATGAAAATGCTTCCTGAAGTGGGCTCCAGCAAGCCCGAAAGCAGGCGGATCAGGGTGGTCTTGCCCGACCCGTTTTTGCCCTTAAGGAGTATTTTTTCTCCGGGTTCTACTTTTAGCGTAATATTTTTCAGTACATCTTTTTCAGCCCCGGGGTAGCGGAATCGGATGTTCTCGGCTTCAATGGTTATATGCTGATCGTTGTTCAGGCCCGGCGAAAGCGGGTCATCATCAATATCCATGTCGGCCACCTGCCCGATCTTCTCGGTAGCGGTAAGCACATCGTAAAAGGTTTCCAGGCCAAGGATGATCTTCTCGACAGAGTTGATCACCAATAGTATGATGATCTCTGCGGCAACAAACTGCCCTATATTCATCTGTTGCCCCAGTACCAGATAGCCGCCGATAATCAGCAGCCCTGCCGTGATGATTATCTTAAAGATGATGAGCTGGGTAAATTGGCGCCTGATGATGTTAAAGTGCTTTTCGCGATATTCAAGGTAGCCGCTTACAAGGGTATTGTTTTTTTGGAGCGCATAGTCAAAATTAACGCGGGTCCTGAAGGAGGAGTTATTGCGCGCTATTTCCTGGAGCCAGTCGGCCGCTCGGTACTTGTATTTCGATTCGCTGAGGCTTGTTTCAAGTCCGGGTTTATACGAAAACCTGAAGATAAGGTACAACAGCACTACCAGCAGGATACCGAACAGGATGAAAAAAGGGTGGTACAGCGACAGCAGGATGATACCAAAGCCGATCTGGAGCAATGCGGCAGAGAAATCGATCAGCAGTTTGGAAACCCCTTTTTGTATGGTAAGGGTGTCAAAAAAGCGGTTGGCCAGTTCCGGCGGATATACATTGTTGTACATTTCGTAAAAGCGAATTTTTGGAAGCCGGTAGGCAAACTCGAAGGAAGAGCGCACGAATATTTTCTGCTGGAGGTTCTCTGTAATCCGCAGCTGCATCAACGACAACAGCCCGACAAGCCCAACCCCGGCCACTACAACTACAACCAGTACGATCCAGGAAACACTCACCCTGCCGCTTTGGATAAAGTTGATGATCGCCTGGATGCCAAGGGGCAGCGACAGGCTGATGAGCCCTGCAAAAAGTGCATAGAAAAAAATTTGGTAGACATCTTTCCTGTCCAGCTTCAGCAGGCTGAAGAAACGTTTTGCGGGTGTCATTGGCTATTTTTTGATAAAGGTTACGAGATAAAGATAAAAATCGGTAGGGCTTACATTTTCATTGCAATCGGTTATTGTCCGGAAATGGTCCTTGATAAAGTGCTGGTGCAGCGAACCCTCTACAATGCCCGATGCTAAACTCTTGGGAAAAGGGAATTCGGGGTTGATTTCGGCGATCATATCTACAATCCGGTTTACCACACGCTTATAGATCAGGAAAAATCCTTCTTTATTTTCTTCATCCACCTCTTTTGTCAGAAAGGTTTTAGTGAATTCTGCAATGATGATTCTGTTGAGCACCGATTCGTCTATATATTCGGTATCGGCATCATCCTCAATTTTTTCGGTCACGAGCGTTACAGCTTTGCGGAGTTTTTCCGACGGGTCGGCAATGTTGGCTGTTGCAAATACGATTCGGTATTCCATCCAGCTCCAGTACCAGGAAGAGAGATATACCAGTAGCTTGTGCTTGTTCTCAAAATACCGGTAAATGGAACTCTCGTTGGATCCTATGCGTTCGCCCAGCTTTTTAAAAGTGAACGTGTCAAAGCCAATTTCGTCGATCAGTGTTATGCTTTCCTGGATGATCCTGCGGCCCAAAGCAGATGTTTCCGGATCTTTGATGTAGATTTTTGGATTCAGCTGAATTCGGATATTTGCAAGTAATGTTTTCATGCTATGAAATATGTAGCGCAAATATAATAGTAATACTATCAATTTTGAAATGATGTGTACTATTTAACTTTTGTTGAAGTGTAATTTATTTTGTTGCTTAACTTCTGCTCACAACAATACTGTTTAAAAACTTACTACGAGTGCGTGCCTGCAATGCAGAAATTTTGCAACGCTAAAAGGTGTTGGCATCGTAAATAGATCATTGAGCATTTTATTCCGACCTGCGTGGGATTACTATTGTAAAGGTCGTACCGAGCCCCATCTCAGAAGCTACAGTTATCGAGCCGTTGTGCTTTTCAACAATCCTTTTACTGATGGACAGGCCAAGCCCGGTACCCTGTACCCCGGATTCAAGCCTTGTAAATACATCAAAAATTTTAGCAAGGCTGTCTTCGGGAATCCCTACGCCGTTATCACTGATTGTAATAATGGTGGCATCTCCTTTTACGGAAGTTGCTATATTTATGACCACTACGTCGCTGTGATTGTATTTGATACCATTTGCAATGAGGTTTTGCAACAATTGGGTCATCATGGATTCGTCGGCAGTAATATTATGAGGTACGTTGCTGTTTATTTGCACCTGACGGGAAGAGTCGCTGTCTGCAAGCCCGGTACGTATCACCTGTATCACCTCTTCGAGCTTCACTTCGCCTAAAGTTGCATCGGTAGCCTGTACCCTTGAGTATTGCAGCAACGTTTGGATCAGGTTCCTCATGCGCTGGCTCGCATTTATCGCCTTGTTAATGTAGCGGTTCGAGGTTTCGTCAAGGATATCCCTGTTGCGTTCCTCCAGGATTCCCAGATAATTGCTCATTGTCCGCAGCGGGACCTGCAGGTCATGTGAGGCAAATGCTGCAAATTGCTCCAGGTCGCGATTGCTTTGGAGAAGCAGGTCGTTTGAAATGCGGAGTTCCCCGGTACGCTGTAAAACCAGATTTTCGAGTATTTCGGCATTTCTTTTTTGCTGCTCGATCTCGGTGGCAGTTCCGACCCAGCACGCCACCTGCCCCTGCGCGTCGTGCTGCGGCACCGCCCTGGCGAGATGCCAGTAATATTGTCCATTTGCCGAAAGTATCCTTACTTCGTACTCAAAGGCGGTTCCGTTACTAATGGAATCCTGCCATTCCTTAAGGAATTTTAACCGGTCATCGGGATGCATGAGGTCAGTCCACTTCCAGCCTTCCGGCCCATCATCGTCTTTACCCATATATTCCAGGGCCCTGCGGTTAAAGTAATCGTGGGTCCCATCGGGCTTTGCGGTATACACCATCTGCGGCATGGCATCTGCCATAAATCGCATTTTGGCAATGGTGTCGTTAAGTTCTGCGGTACGCAGTTGCACCTGCCGCTCCAGCTCCCCCGGGGTTTTCAGTAAAAGGGCCTGGGGGAGTATTCTGTATAAGGCAATAATCGTTGCCCATGAAACCACAGCCGTAAGCAGCCTTACAAAGGCGCTGATCCGGTAAATGGGGAACCAAAAGATGATTGCATCAATAAGGTGTGTGGCGCCACAGGCTAATATGAATGCGCCAAAAAGCCAAAATAGCCGCGGAAAAGGAATATCCTTTTTTTTGCGGATAAATGTGACAAGCAGTATCGGGATCGTAAAATAGGCAGCCCATATCGCGACATCCGATATAATGTAAAGCCATCCGTGAAACTCGCTCCACTTTCCGCAATACCATCTTGCCGGAAAGGAGCCGGTATCAAAAAATTTTTCTAAAAACTCTTCAATTTCACTCATTGTACTTTATAAGTTTGCTAAACTGCATCAGTTATTCAAAAGTATATTATTTTAAATGGAATGCGGTGCGCTATAGCAATTTTAACAAGTGGTATAATAAGTGTAGCATAAGCCATTACCCTTGAGGATGGCCTTATCCGATAATAACAAGGCTGCAGCCTGCCTTTATCCTCTCTTAGATATCCGGTTTCCGGAAATCTGCCGCTGCATCCGGCTTTTGAAACGCAGAATACTATCGCTTCGTTTTTTAGCATGTTTTGTCTGGCATTCTTCAACCCTGCTGCGCCAGCGTTTATAGCTGCCCATCCGGAGTTCTTTCTTCATCAGGGCCCGTACCTGCTCTTCGCTAAGCCCAAACTGGAAGCGTATCGCCTCAAAGGGTGTACGGTCTTCCCATGCCATTTCAATTACCCTGTCGAGCTGTACGGCATCAAGTGTTATCTCATTTCCTTTCATCGTACTATCTTATTTATCATTCCTGTAAAAATAAAATAATGGAAGGGCAGCACACTGTACCAGTAGAGCCTTCCGGCAAGCCCAAGCGGCCGGAATGTGGCCTTCTGCATAACGGTATCGCCTTTCACGGTAAATTCAAGCCATGCTTCTCCCGGCAGTTTCATCTCGGCATACAGCATCAGTCGCCGTTCCTTGCGGTCGGCATAGATCACGCGCCAGAAGTCGAGGGATTCGCCTGCCGATATGGATGAAGCGTTTTTGCGGCCGCGCTTCAGCCCGACCCCGCCGAACAGCTTATCGAGAAACCCCCTGAAACTCCAAAGCCAGTCGGCATAATACCAGCCTGAACTGCCGCCAATGGCAAATATCCGGTCAGCGGCCTTTTCGGGGTCGTTGGTGGTTGCTGTCTTTACATCGGTAAATACCCCAAATTCAGGCACCTGCACCTGCACAGACAGATTTTTGCCGGGCCTGCCGGAGCCTAAGGCATCCTTCCAGCTTGATATGACCATGTTTTGTTCGATTTTGTCAAAGGCTATCATAATGGCCTCGCTATAGGGAATGAGCCGGATCCCAAGCTGCTCCGCTAAACTGTTAGGTACAGCCACCACATCTACCTTCATGCTGTCAACAAGGTTCTTCGCCAGGGAATAGGAAGTGGCGGTGACAAAGTACAGCCAGTAGGAGGAAAGCTTAGGAGTCATCACCGGCACGGTAATGATGCGCCGTGACAGGCCCCTTTCCTTTGCGAACCGCAGCAGCATTTGTTTGTAGGTAAGTATATCGGGTCCGTAAATATCAAAATGCTTTGCGTAGGTGAATTCCTGCAGCAGTACGCCCGAAAGGAATTGTATGACGTTCCGGATAGCGACAGGCTGGCACCTCGTATGGAGCCATTTTGGAGCAATCATTACCGGCAGCTTCTCTACAAGATCGCGGATAATCTCGAAGGAAGCGCTGCCGGAACCCACTATGATACCGGCCCGCAATGCGGTAAGCGGCACCCGGCCCGAGCCAAGTATTTCCTCTACTTTTTTGCGTGAGGCCAGGTGTGTAGAAAGCTCGCTCTCATTGATTATGCCCGTTAGGTATATTACCTGCCTGGCGCCTGTACCGTTTATGGCATCAACAAAATTCCTTGCCGAGCGTTCTTCCATTTCACTGAATTCTCCAGAGGAACTCATCGAATGCACCAGATAGTAGGCTGCATCGATATCTTCAGGAAAAGCCAGGCTATCTCTTTCCAGAAGGTCAGCCTCCAAAAGGCTTATCCGTTTTTTGTGGGCGTACCTGCCCAGGTCAAAACGAGTTGCATCCCGTACTACGCATACCACCTCATGCCCATTGTCCAAAAGGACGGGCAACAGCCGCTGCGCGATGTATCCGGTAGCCCCTGTTAGTAATATTTTCATGGCTTGGGCATTATAGTCCCCAGCCCGCCATTGAACCCGAATACCTGACCGGTTGCCCATTGGTATTGGGTGAGCAGGTGGTAGGCCAATCCGGCGATATCTGTCGCTTTGCCAATGGACTTTAGCGGGTGGCGCATCCTGTTGGCCTCTGCTTTCGCCTCTGTATTGAGGAGCGTTGCCGCAAGCGGTGTGTCGGTTAGCGATGGCGCTATAGCATTAACCCTGATTCCCGGGGCAAGTTCTGCGGCCAGCGACCTGGTGAGCCCCTCTACGGCGCCTTTCGCCATTGCGATTGCCGCATGGTACGGAAGCCCAGTCTGTACGGCTACTGTACTGAAAAGCACGATGGAGGCATCGCCGGACTGCCGGACATTGGGCAGGTATTTTTTGGTAAACAGGAAGGCTGCCCTTGCGTTTAGTGAAAATGCAGTATCTATATCCTGCATTGTGAGCCTTTCCACAGGCTTCAGGACAATGCTGCCGGGACAAAAAACAAGGCCGCCTGCCTGCACAGCGATTTCCGGCATGGGTGCATCGCTCAGGAAATCATGCTCCAGGTGCGTGTAGCCCTTTTCGCCCCCGAGCGGCCCGGGATTCCTGCTTATGCCATATACGGTATGCCCGTCCTGAAGCAGCATCCTTGCCAGTTCCAGGCCTATGCCGCTGCTTGCCCCTGCAATGATGTAATTTTTTGGTGAATGTTCCATGGTACGTTTGTTTACAATCTTATAAAGGTTAGAAAATGGCGTTGGTGCGGTGTCAATACTCCCGGGCAACCCGTCGCGAAGTTCGATGACAGGCTCCGGGTACCTAAAGAGGGGATGCTCCTTAGCAATATAGTGATTAGTTCGATGCGTAGCGCTGAGATCGCCATATTAGCCTGCATAAATGGTTATACTTTAATATCTTACCTACACGAAGGATAAAAGAAATAACCTTTTCACTAAAAGGATGAGTGCTATAGCCCCCCCGAACATCATATATGACAATACAAGTAAGTTTGTTTAATGATTTAGCAAATATAAATAAACAAATATTTTGTTTATCGACTTTTTGCATTTTGTTTAACAAAAGTTTTTTTCGTTTTTGTTGCGAAATACTACCTTTACCTCAATATTTTGCCGGTTAACTAATTCCGGCAGCACAAAGGCAGCATGAACAACATCAAGACCGTTTTTTCTATCGGTGACCTCGAGGATCTCTCAGGAATCAAAGCACATACGATCCGGATATGGGAAAGGCGCTACGGTTTGCTATCGCCCTTACGATCGGAAAACAACCTCCGGCTCTATGGCCTTGATGATCTTCGCAAGCTGCTGAATGTCACTTTACTGACGGGGTGCGGGTTCAAGATCTCGCGTGTGGCCCAAATGGCTACCTCCGACATTGAGATGATGGTGAGGGAGATAAAATTGGGCAGCCACGGCAGTTCCTCCTCAATTCACCTGTACAAGCTGTCGATGATGACCTTTGACCAGGCGCTGTTCCTGGAAACTACCGATCAGCTGCTGGCCCAAATACCGTTCCGCGATGTGTTTATGGACCATTATATGCCTTTTCTGGAAGAGATCGGGCTCATGTGGCAGGCAGGAACGATACAGCCTGCGCACGAACACTTTATCAGCTGCCTCATACGGATGGTACTGCTGCAGCAAACGGCAATCAGTACCCGTAAAATCAGGAAAGGAGCAATGCCCGGCTATGTCCTGTTCCTGCCTTTTGGCGAGATCCATGAATTTGGCCTGATGTACCTGCAATATGAAATCGCTTCAAAAGGGGTGCGCAGCGTGTACCTTGGCAGTAATATCCCTCTGGAAAGCCTGGCCGACGTTACCCGCCTGTTTAAGAACGCCATTTACATTACCTATCTTACGGTGCTTCCTGAAGAGAAGCCTATCGACCAGTACATTGCATCCCTCCTGGAAAAAGTCACCGGCAATGACTCGGAACTTTGGGTGGTAGGGCGTAGGGCGGCAGATATACCTGAAGAGCTCGCCCGGGGGCTTAAACGCTTCGGCTCCCTCAAGGAAATTGCCTCCAATGTAAAGTAGTTTTTATTCCCTCCCGCTTTGTTTAACCTGTAACTCCTGGCAGGCAATCCTCCAGCTGCCGAAACCGCCATTCATTAAGGCGAAATTTAAATATGGCGTTCTGCGTACTATCGCTTGTCGTTCAACACAATATAATTTTTTGTTTAAAACATTTACATTTTTTGTTGAACAATATTTTATGTTTAATTTCGTAGGAACAAACCTAAAAATTCATTTTTATGAAAAAGAACACTTTCACCAAAGCAGCGGCAATTTTTGCTTTTGCTATCCTTCCGTTAATCTCATCATGCAGTGATGATGACGATTCATCATCACAGGACAACAACACCATTGCAGATGTGGCAGCCGCTAATCCGAACCTCTCTACCCTGGTACAGGCACTGGACAGGGCAGGCCTGACAGCTACCCTGGATGGCGAAGGCAGTTACACGGTATTTGCACCAACCAATCAGGCATTCACATCCTTCCTACAACTGAAAGGCTTCGATTCACTTGAAGAAGTTCCTGTTCCTCTGCTAAAAGAAATACTGCTTAACCATGTGGTATCCGGCACGGCAACTTCCTCGTCGTTATCCACAGGGTATGTAAAAACGCTTGCCAAAGGAAGCGCATCAGCAACCAACACGCTTAGCATGTTCATCAATACCGCAAGCGGTGTTGTAATTAACGGCGGCGCTGCCAATGGCGGTGCAACAGTTACCACTCCGGATGTAACGGCCAGTAACGGCGTTGTTCATGTAGTAGGTAATGTTATCGGATTGCCGACAGTGGTTAACCATGCCATTGCAAATCCCAATTTCTCTACGTTGGTAGCGGCCCTGACAAGGGACGACCAGCCGGATTTTGTTGGAATATTGTCCGGCACTCAAAGTTCGCCATTTACCGTGTTTGCCCCTACAAACGCAGCATTCGGTGACCTGCTTGCCGAACTGGAACTTACCGAGCTCGCAGACGTACCACAGGCAACTTTGGAAAATACGTTAAAATACCACGTAGTAACCGGGCTAAATGCACTTGCCGCATCCCTTACAGACAATATGGAAGTTACTACTTATCAGGGTGGGACTTTTACCGTAAACCTTGAAGGCGGGGCATCAATCACCGATGCTAACGGACGCGTATCTACCATAGCAGCTACTGATGTGCAGGCATCTAACGGTGTCATCCATGCCATCAATAAAGTATTGCTGCCATAAATATAAATTAGGTTGGTTTAGTTGGATTAGTTGGAAAGGGTATACGGAAAACCGTATACCCTTTTTTAATTGACGTGGTGCCGTTGCCTGTCAGCTTTGCGTTACGCCTGACACCTGATTTTTATATCTTTTAAAGATACATAGCCAGCATCCCTAAGCTCATCGCAATCATAAGCCCGTCCTCGATGATGGTTACCGTGCTCATCGGCAGGTTAAAGACGGCACCCAGGCAGGCACACTGTATCTTCTTTTTGTTGAGTACGCTCTGCAGTACGCCTATAAGGCTGACCGACATTACTAGGGCAGTAAACACATTGGTGAACACGGGTTCAAAGTCTAAGGCAAAAGCCAACCCCAGCGAGAGTTCGATGAAGGCGTAGATGAATCCCCATGCAGGTATTTTCATGGCAACCACATCATACATGGCGTAGCTTTCGGCAAAGGCTTTCAGGTTAAGCATCTTAAAGAAGGAGAAGGCGAGGAAGAAACCCGCCATGAAGATCCGCATGAACAGCATGATACTGAAACCCTCCCCTGAAAATCCTGCAATCAGCGATACGGCCGTGATGTAGCCAAACAGCAGCAATATGGGCTTATAGGTTTCGGCCCAGCTTTTTTCAACTTCGGGCGCGTTGCCAAAAACATCTCTAGCGGGTGTGTGGCCGTGTTCCTGGCCGCTCAATTGGTACTTGGGATAGTCTTTAAGAGCCTCCCGGAGTGTTGGGGTAGGGATGTGGGTTTCCATCGATACATCGGCAGTGCCATTTTCGAGGTCGATATCCACATCGGTTACACCGGGGACTTTTTTAAGCAGGAAGCTCACTTTGGCGGAACACCCGTCGCAAGTCATTCCGGAAACAATATAGGTATGTCGCATTTTTTGCGGTATTTAGAATTGATACTGCAAAGTTCGGGCTTATACCGTAAAGCAGCTTATGCTATTTTGGGAAATACCTATGAAATTTACAGCTCATCGATCTTACGGCGCTTGTTTTCCTTTATCGATCTATAGAAGGTAGGGGTGAGGCCGGTCACTTTTTTAAACTGGCCGGATAAATATGCCGCACTGCTGTAACCCAGGGCATCGGCAATTTCGGCAAGGGATAGCTCATCATACACCAGCAGTTCTTTTACTTTTTCGATGCGTTGGGCAATGTAATATTTCTCAATCGTTGTGCCCTCCACTTCCGAAAACAGGCTGCTGAGGTAGGTGTATTCGTAATTTAGCCTTGCGGCAAGCCAGGTGGAAAGGTTGGTAGTGAGTATTTCGCCTGAATGGTGGATGAGGTTTACAATTTCCGTTTTGATCTGTTCGATAATGCGTCCCTTGCGGTCTCCGATCAACTCAAATCCCAACACCTGCAGGGATTGTTCCAACTGGCGGATTTCTTCCGGGTTCAGTTCCTCTTTAATGTATGCTTCGCCAAGTTCAATAGAGAGTACAGTAGCACCTGCCTTCGCCAGTTCATTACGCACGGCAGTGATGCAGCGTGGGCATACCATATTCCTGATGTAAAGGTGCATCAGTTGTGGGTGTTGATCCAGTCGGTCATCGTATCATATACTTGTTTTTCGGTATCGGCATCATCTAACCCGGCATCATGGTTCTTGCCTTTCATGGTCAGGAACTTCGATTCATACTTCAGTTCCTGCAATTTGCTGTACAAAAATTGCGAATGCCACCACGGCACCAGGGTATCGCTGTCGCCATGCACAAGCAGCGTAGGCACATTTTTAACATGGGTAATCGGGCTTACATCCCTGAACTTTTGGCTTTGGACATGTTTATCAGTGTACTTAGCATCGGCTAAAAGCTCAATATTCTTTTTATGCGGGTCGTCCTGATTTCCTAATGGCGCCGAACTGTCCAGTTTTGTTGGCGGGCAAATGGCGTTTATCGACCTTACCTGGCGCTTTGTAGTATACCCATACATCAGCGAAAGGTGTGCCCCCGCGCTTATACCGGCCATGTGGAACTGTTTTGTATTATAACCATACCTTTTACCTTCCTTCAGCGTATAGGCCACTGCGTTATCCACATCTTCCAGCAGGTCGTTGCAGTGTACGCTGTCATTCACGTAGCGGTACTCGATGTTGGCTACCACAAACCCGCGGTCGCGAAGGTCCTTGGCGCGTTTGTCGGTCCAGTATTTCCCGCCCAGCATCCAGGCGCCGCCGTGTATCATAATTACTACAGGTGTTTTATCGTTAAATGTTTTTGGCAGGAACAGGTCGAGTACCTGCTGCGGCTCATTCCCATATTTAAGGTCGGTAAAGTCTTTCTGCGCCAGGCAATTTGCTGTAAAGGTGATAAAGGCAATTATGGAGAAAAAAATGTTTTTCATGATATAAAGTATAATGTTGCTAAAATAGACTAATTCGCATAAATAAAAAAACGCTCCCGTTTCCGGAAGCGTTTCAGTATTCAACCCGATTATGAAAAACTATTCTTTGTCAATGGCACCAAGCACGCGCATCATGAATGCATTCAGCGCCTCCTTTTTGGCCATTCCGCCTTTTATCATTTTATTGACTTCCAGCGCGCCATACATATTGGAGATCAGCTCCCCAACCACATCCAGCTCCTCATCTTTAAGCGAGGGCACTTCGGTAAGCGCTTCGAGTACTTCCAGGGCTTCGATCACGTAGTCCTGGTCGTTGTCCTCGATAAACTGGGTAAGGTGCTTAATTACGGGCAGCTTCATTGACTAAGTCGGTTAGGATTTCTATTTTATTTGTTTGTACCTGGTGTACCAACTGCCCGCCCCTGAACAGGGCAAATGTTGGCAGGTTATCTACTTTTGCAAGCTTCCTCGATTCGGGGAAGTTTTCGGCATCGGCGATAACAAAGGTAACATTCTCATTTTCCGAAGCCATTTTTTTAAATTTTGGCTTCATGATCCTGCAGTTGCCGCACCAGCCTGCCGAATACTGCACCAGTACCACGGGTTCTCCTGCAACGATCTCTGCTAAATTATCTCTTTCAAGTTCCTGTAACATTATGGGTAAGGTGTTTAATTAATGATTAGTTTGAAGCCAGGTACGAAGCAACGCCACTACGGTCGGCAGTCATGGCTTCTTTTCCTTCCTCCCAGTTAGCCGGGCAAACTTCGCCTTTAGTCTGTACGTGCGTGTACGCGTCAACCAGCCTCAGGTATTCGGCTACGTTACGGCCAAGCGGCATATCGTTTACGCTCTCGTGGAAAATTTTACCGGTCTCGTCTATCAGGTATGTAGCACGGTAGGTAACGTTAGACCCTGTTAGGATTACCGAATCGGTTTCCTCGCTGTACTCTGTAGACTCGATATCAAGGATACCAAGAATGTTGGCAAGGTTCCTGTTGGTATCGGCAAGGATAGGGTAGGTAACGCCTTCAATGCCGCCTTTGTCTTTTGGTGTGTTCAGCCATGCAAAGTGTACCTCGTTGGTATCGCACGATGCGCCGATTACCGTAGTATTCCTTTTTTCAAATTCACCAAGTGCGGCCTCGAAAGCGTGAAGCTCTGTAGGGCAAACGAATGTAAAGTCCTTAGGGTACCAGAACAAAAGTACTTTTTTGTTGTTGTTTACTGCTTCTTCAAAAATGTTGATACTAAGGTTATCACCCATTTCAGACATAGCGTCTACTGCAATGTTTGGAAATTTTTTACCTACTAATGACATATTTGATGTGTTTAAGTTATTAATTTTCTGTTGCAAATATAGATGCCATAACCTTTTATTTCAGGCGAAGTTGATTGTTATTACCTATGCCTGCATAGAAAATTCCTATCTGTATTTTAGTTAAGAAAATTTTAAGAAATATGCAAATTAGGGCCGATTTTTTTTTCAATTAAATCCTATATTTGTTTTTATCAATAAATCAGATCACTTTACATGGGATTGAATAGCTTATTTCGTAAAAAGAAAGTTCAGGATATACTTAACCAGGTTGAAAATAACGAGCACGGGAACTCATTAGGCAGGCACCTTACAGTGAAAGACCTTGCTGCATTCGGGATTGCAGCTATCATTGGGGCCGGTATATTCAGTACTATAGGCAAGGCAAGCGCCGACGGTGGCCCTGCCGTGATATTCCTGTTCCTTTTTACGGCCATGGCCTGTGGTTTTGCCGCATTTGCCTATGCCGAGTTTGCCTCAATGGTACCGGTATCGGGCAGCGCCTATACGTATTCGTATGTGGCTTTCGGGGAGATCATCGCCTGGATCATAGGGTGGGCGCTCATCATGGAATATGCCATTGGCAACATTACCGTAGCCATATCCTGGAGCGACTATTTTACGGGGCTCCTCAATAGCGGGGGCATCAGCCTGCCGCAATGGGTGCAGATGGACTACCTTACAGCCTCCAACGGCTTTGAGCATGCGACAGCCCTTATGCAGGGCGGAAAAACTTTCGAAAACCTGGATGCAGGGATACAGTCGGCTTATACGGCATGGACTACAGCGCCTACGATAGGGTCGTTCCATTTTGTGGCCGACCTTCCCGCACTGCTTATTATCATTATCATAACTGCCCTGGTGTACAGGGGAATGAAGGAATCGCGCAACGCCAGCAACCTCATGGTAGTGGTAAAGCTGTGCATTATACTTTTAGTAATTGCTGTCGGCGTGTTCTATGTAGATACGGCCAACTGGGACCCTTTTGCACCAAATGGCGCGACAGGGGTACTGAAAGGGGTGTCCGCGGTATTCTTTGCCTACATTGGTTTTGATGCCATTTCCACCACGGCCGAAGAGTGCAAGAACCCGCAGCGCGACCTGCCAAGGGGGATGATGTGGGCTATTATAATCTGTACCGTATTGTATGTCATCATTGCCCTGGTGCTTACCGGGATGGTGCGCTATAACGAACTGAATGTAGGCGACCCGCTGGCATTTGTATTTGAAAAGCTCGACCTGAGATGGATGAGCGGCATCATAGCCGTGAGCGCCGTGGTAGCCATGGCGAGCGTACTTTTGGTATTCCAGATGGGGCAGCCGCGGATATGGATGAGCATGAGCCGCGACGGGCTGCTGCCTAAAAAGTTTTCGAAGGTACACCCAAGGTTTAAAACACCATCGTATGCAACGATTGTAACCGGGTTTGTGGTTGCCGTGCCTGCTTTGTTCCTTAACCTTACTATGGTAACCGACCTTTGCAGCATAGGGACACTGTTTGCCTTTGTGCTGGTATGCGCCGGCGTACTGGTGCTTCAAAACCGGAAGGATGTACCCAGGGGCAAGTTCCGCACGCCGTATGTGAATGCCAAATACATCATGCCGGCACTGATAGTGGCGGGAATCGCATTATCTTACCAATATAATTATGATGCTACATTGGCCTTTTTTAATAATGAAAAGCAAATCAATACACCTGCCACCATTGTAACATCGCTGACAAAACAGCAGGCCGATGAGGTATATAACTCACTCCTTGCGCGCGACGTAGCCAACGGCACCCAGGACCTGGAGCAGATACTCGCGACGTATGAGGACAACCCCGACGATTACAAAAGGCTGGTGGAAGAACTCCCGATTGCCGAAAACCTGAAATACGAAAGCGGCTTCGACCTGTTCAAGCACAAGATACCCATGTACATTTTCCTGATTTCGCTTGTATTCCTGGCAATATGGACCTATCGCCAAAACCTGTCGCTGATACCTTTGCTGGGGCTTATCTGCTGCCTCTACATGATGGCACAGCTCAGCGTGTGGAACTGGATCTATTTCACGGCATGGCTTATGATCGGGCTTATCATCTACTTTGGCTTTAGCCGAAGGAACAGTAAGCTGAACAGGGTGGGGGTTGTTTAATCCCGTACTGTAGAGACGCAGTGCCTGCGTCTTCCAATATACTATCCAATGCGTGAGACGCAGGCACTGCGTCTCTACAAACAATACACGAACGCAAAGATTCACAAAGTTTATTTGGTAATTTTTGCGCTTCTATTTTCTTTAAGCCTTTGCGAATTGTGCGATAGCTCTAATATCAATCAATCACTGCCATCCAAAATAAAATCAAACCATTGAAGAGTCCGGGCAAAAAAAATCCCGCCATCTGCGTGAGATGACGGGACTTAACAAACCAACCAACCAATTATTATAAACCTCATGAAGAGATTCATGATATAATGTGTATTGCAAGTTGTGTGCCAAACTTTATTATATTGTAATTATTTTTATTACATTTCTACATTTCGCTGAAACTTCCTGATTTTGCTGTGTCCTTCATTGTGGTATAGACTATCAGTGACAGGAAAATACAGCCTGTCACGTACCAGTAGAACCAACTTTCGTGCCCTGATTCTTTAAAGGACAGTGCAATGTACTCGGCTGTACCGCCAAATACCGCTACCGAAACGGAGTAGGGAAAGCCAACACCCAGCGCACGTACTTCGGTAGGGAACAGTTCGGCTTTCACAACAGCATTGATGGACGTATAGCCACTTACGATAACCAGCGCGATCATGATCAGCGCGAACGCCTCCCACTTGCCGTTTGCCCTACTGATACCGGACAATAGGGGGTAGGTGGCCAGTGTGCCCAATACCCCGAAACCAATGAGCAGCGGCTTACGGCCAATTTTATCGGACATCGCCCCAAAGAGCGGCTGGATCCCGGCAAAGAGGAGCAGCGACAGGAAGGTTATCAGTGTCGATTCGCCTTTGGTCAGCTGCACGGTGTTCACCAGGAATTTCTGCATGTAGGTGCTGTAGGTATAAAATGCCAGCGTACCGCCCATGGTAAGCCCTACAACGGTAGCCAGTGCCTTTGGGTGGCGGAACAGTTCGCGCATGCTGCCGCTTTTCTTTCTCTCTGTGGGCGATTCGTTTTCAAATGCGGGGGTTTCGTCCATGTGCGACCGCAGGTATAGCGCCACCAATGACAATACTGCCCCAATCGCAAAAGGAATCCGCCAGCCCCAGTCGCCAAGCTGGCCTTCTGTAAGTATGAACTTTTGCAACAGTAGCTGAATTCCCAACGCAATAAGCTGCCCACCTATGAGCGTTACATACTGGAAACTGGAATAAAATCCTCGATTTTTTGGCGTTGCCATTTCGCTGAGGTAGGTTGCCGAAATGCCGTATTCGCCGCCCACGCTCAACCCTTGCAGCAGCCTTGCGAGCAACAGCAGTACCGGCGCCATCACCCCAATGGTTGCGTACGAGGGTGTCAGCGCGATGAGCAGCGACCCGAACGACATCAGCAGCACGGAGATGGTCATGGAGAATTTGCGTCCCACCCTGTCGGCCAGGCTGCCAAAAAACAACCCGCCAATTGGGCGCATCAGGAAACCTACGGCAAAGATACCGGCAGTATTGAGCAGCTGTGCGGTGCTGTCGCTTTTCGGGAAAAACACCGGTGCAAAATAGATGGAGAAGGCCGAATAGGCATACCAGTCGTACCATTCCACCAGGTTGCCGGCAGAACCGCTTATGATGGATTTAAGGCGGGACGATGTGGTGATTTGATTATCTGGTACTGCGTTCATGGCGCCAATTTAGGTGACGAAGATAATCAAACCCACCGAAAGTGGATTATGGCCTGCTGGCCGTTTTGCGTCGCGCGGCGATTTTTTCCACGACAAGCACGATCGCAATCCCTATAATATACGTCAGCATATCCATCCATGCAAAGGACGTCCCGATCACGATCCTGAAAAATGCCGAATCCTGAAGGCCGAGAACCTCAATGATCTTAAGATATTGCAGTGTTTCCACTAAAAAAGCAAACAGCAGCGTCCCGATAGCGACCGGCACCACCGGCCATTTAAAGAATGTCCGTATGAAGCAGTAAATCAGTATGACTACCAGCACGTCGCCGCCATAAGGCCTTATAATTTTGTCATGGACATAGAGCGCTATGAGGACTTCGGTAATGAAAAGCAGCAGGGTAAGGAAGAAGTAATTTTTTTTGAAGGTGAGCATATTATTTATAGTTTATGAAAGGCTTCAAGGATTTTACGCAGATTCCTGCTGCTGCATTCAATGCCCGGTTTTCGAAGATCAGCGTTGATGATAGTACTAATGTAAAGATCACCTTTTTTTAAAGTTAGCGAATAGCCACGCCCAACGTCACGGCCGGGCAATCTTTTGGTACAATTCACGAGATTTTCCATGAATTCAGCAGTCATATAATTTTCAATGATCCCGATTTCATTTTTCATTTCAGAAATATCGATACGGTCAAAGCTGACAAAATCTGCATACTTAAATTTCATATCGTTGCCGATAAATATAATTTTATCGCTAAGGTCTTTCAAATCATACCCATCGAAATAGCTGATCGTTATACCGTCGGGGCGTTCCTGTAAATTTTGCGGCAAATGCTGGCAAAAAGCGTTATTTACTGCAAAAAAGGCCAATAAAAAATAAAAGAGTTTCATTTATGGTGCTACTATATTGATAAATGTAACGGAAAAATTATATATAAATTACTCCGAGCTAAATAAGAAAAGCCGCTCCTAAAAGCGGCCCTTCGGGCAATTGATTTGCAGATCTAACCTTTTGTGGTTTCGGCAGGCTTGCGGTAGTAGGTGTTATCGTCGTCATAGCCTCCGCGGGTGCCTCCTTGGCTTTCGCCGTGGTTGCCGCCGCCATAGTTTACAGTGTCGTGGCTTCCGCTGTAGTAGGGTTCGTAGGTATAGCCGCGGTTAAAGGCATTTATGAAACCAATAGCATCTACTATTTGTCCTGAACGGTTGTATATCAGGCGCAGGTTGCCTATTTGTGCCAGCGCAAAGCTGTTGTAGCTCATATATATGGTTCCGATGCGTTTTACACGGCCTCTTGCATCGTAGTTTACAAACACGTTGCCTACGCGGCGTACACGGCCCGCCTGGTCATGCTCTATGCGTACACCGGCACCACGGCCCGGCGCGCCATAGGTTTCGTTGTACCTGCCACGCCCATAGCGGTGGTAGGTATCGCCGCTTGTTGAAGGTTCAGTGTTAAAGTCGAATTCGCCATTAGGGAACACGAGGAACTCCACGCCCCGCTCCATGAATACCACCGGCTCGGCCTCGCGGTAATCGATGGCATACTGTGTTGGCCTGCCAGAAAAAATTGCTGATTCTGACGCCTGGGCCAGGCTACCGCTAAGGAGTAATCCGGCAACTAAAAGGGTAATTTTTTTCATGACATTTAAAATTTAATATGGCGCCTACTCTGTGCTTTTCGGCTTCCGCCGGAACTTATATTGTGTTCCTGATTAGCATAAACCAAATGCCGTGCCAAACTACGAAATCGATATAGTTTATGTTTTATCTTACAGTTTTACAGTTGATAATCAGTAGTATCCCCAAACAAAATTTTTCAGGAGATATTCGGCCAACTGCTACGCTTTTCCTTGTAAATCCAACGAATGTTCATTTGTTAATGTAATATTTAACTTCACAATATAATCGTAAAGGCAAATTATCTAAATTCGGGCTTTGTAATCTTAATAACATAGAATGAACCCATCTGCAGAACATTTGGAATTAATGCAGCGCATCAGTGCGCACCTCGACCCGCATCTTAAGGACGGGCGTACCTACCACCAGGATTTTTACAAATCAGAATACGGCAGCAGCGGCGGCTCGGTATTCCTCAGGCATGAAGGAAACGACTACACTCCGTGGCATGCCGAACAAAATCCCGAAGACCTCATTACACAGGGCCTGAAAGAACTCGATGAGGTCATAGGCGATATGAGGGGCAACCTTGACATAAGCGACCTGTACTACGGCCTCCCTGCCGATACCAAGGTCCGCTTTACCTACACCAAAGGCCAGCCTATGCAAATGCTCGTGATGGAAGTGCCGCACCTTTTGGCCGATTTAAAACAAGAAATAAAAGCAGACGCCCTGCGCTATACCACCGATAATCCGGAGTTCATAAGCGCTGAAGCCATTATCCAGTTCGAAAAGCAGGCCAGGGAACTGGGCGTGTATACCGATGAGACCACCGTGCTCTCAACACGCACGCGGTCGGGTTCTTCACCGGCAGATACCAACCTGGTCAAATGCCTTTACAAAGCCCTGGGCGGTGTCGAAAAATTCTATTACAAGCTGGACGGCGATGCCTTTGTGGTGCAGTCCAAACCGGGTTTTCCTGAACTGGGCATTCCGCAACTGGACCCTGCAAGTGAAACCATCGAACTGGACCCCGACTACAAAAAACGCAAAGACGCGCAGGCCGAAGCCATCCGCCTGCGCACCGATTTCTATAAAACCCTTGGTACAGTACTTTCGGTGCCGATTTACCTTAGCGTAGGCGGTTTCCGCAGCAACAGCTGGCCCGAAGGCAGCCACTACCACACATCCGAAGTACTGCGCGTTATTTATACCAAAGACTCCACCATCGTGATCACCGACGGCCTCAGCGATGTGTACACGTCGGAGCGCTCCGATGCCAACCTGGAATACAACGGCATTGGCGCCGAGATGTACATTGAGTTCGACGGCCATATATCATACGACGAAATTTACAAGCATTTTTGCGTAGCCCTGCTCAACAGCGTGACACAGATAGCGATTGAGCACGGCGACTTCAAGGCCCTCATAGATAAGAACGAGCACCTTACCATTGAGTTTAAGGAAGACAACGTGGAGCTTTGGTGCATCAAGGGCATGATGGGCGCCAGCAATGGCATCAGCACCTTCTTCAGGCACGGGCAATATGCGCCGGACGATTTTGGGGCGTTCATCAATATGCCGTCGAAAAATGTTCCTGCAAAGCTGCAGCTGAACCTCGAGGAGATACTGCTGGTGAACGTGAAGCCTTTTTCTAATGAATGGCTTACATCTTACAAGTTGAGGAGTGAAGATGAAGAGGTAAAAAAACAAGTGCGCCTGGACATGATGGCTGAGTTTGAAGCCTCGGGCGAAAGCAACAGGATTCCGCTGACGTATGTTGACGGGATCGATAATCCTCTTTCGGAAGTCTTTCCGCTGTCAGATGTAACGCCAAGGGAAGATGAAATTGACATGGAGATGATTGAGCGCTTTTCAAAGGATAAGGTGCTTGGCGAAGAAGCGATACAAGAAATGCTTGATGCCCATGCGGAATTTCTCGAATACGGTGGTGCCAAAGGCCGGTTTGAACAGCTCCATACCGCAGGCCTGCCGATGAACTTTTACATTACCAACGCTAAGGCGGGCAAGCAGTTCAAAACAGGCAGGAATACCATTCCAAAAGATTTTAGCTTCGAAGACCAGGACCTTCGTGCCGCCGAATTCACGGCTTGTATTGCCGACGGTGTGGACTTTAATGGTGCTGACTTAACAGGATCCCTGCTTACCAACGGTTTTTTCCGCGGTGCCAATTTTGAAGATGCCGACCTTACTAATGTAGACTTTACAGGCTCTGACCTGACCGGAGCCAATTTCAGGGATACCGATTTGTCGGGCGCCGACTTCGAGATCGCCAACCTCACCGGGGCAGACTTTACCGGGGCCAATACGACCGATGCTACCTTTAAAGGCGCGAATGTAACCGATGTGAAGTACTAACAATATTTAAATAAATAATCATTATAACCGCCCACAGGGCATAACACCATTACTATGAACTATGTATACATCGGAGGCGGCGTGGTCGTGCTCTTTATCATTTACTCGCTGTTCGCAGCCAAGAAAAACCTGAAGAAGGCGCCCGAAAAACTGATCGACGCGCAGCGCAAATTTGATGCCGGCGAAAGCAACGCGGCACTGAGGGCTTTGGGTGAGGCTTTCGTCATTCCGCTGAACGACCATGTGAATGCCGAACACAAGGCACACCTCTTAGCGGTACTGGAACTGTTGCGCAAGGTACTTGCCGGCATGAATGTGTCGGGTGCCAAGCTTATCGACCCGCTGTATGACAAGCTGAAAAACTCGGTTAACCCAACCGTGGTGCTGAACGAAGGCAACTACAAGCCGCTGCAGGATTTCTTTGATGAAACGGACAGCGACGAGAAACTCGTGAAATACCTTGCGAATTCGGTTTTTGGCGGGGAGCTGGCTGTGGCCGGTTCGGCAACGTCGGACAGGGCGGATTTTCCTGAAACCAGCAGCAGGACGACCGAATACATCAACCGCGCCGGGAAGCTCATCATGGGCCGTAAGTACAAGGAAGCTATCCAGGTGTACCGCGACGCGCTAAGCCAGCAGTGGGACGACACCGACAGGGCGTTCCTGCACGACCAGCTGGGTTCCTGCTACCTGATGGATAAGGACCTTGCCAATGCCGAGGCCAACTACAAGGAAAGCATCGCCATCAAGCCGTACTTCCTGAACAACTGGAACTATGCCGACTTCCTGATCTACCACAAGCGTAAGGACGATGCCGCGGTACAGCTCCCGAAGGTGGAGGCGCTGGTAGCCTCCCCGGCCGACAGGAAGGAATTCAACAAGCTGCAAAAAGGTTTCGACGCGCTGAAATAGCCCGGCCTTACCAACGATACTAATCCGGCAGGTTTATCCTGGCCAAACACTAAGCCCGTGGAGAAATCCATGGGCTTTTTTTATGGATTTTCACGGCAGGAGTGAAGCTCCTTCCCCTCTGGAGGGGTGCCCGGAGGGCGGGGTGGATTACTTGAGGGGTGCCCGCCGCAGCGGACGGGGTGGATTACTTCCCATCCCGAGGGCTGGTCCTGCTGTCCGCTGGATCCCCGCCGAAAAAGGCGGGGGATGCCGCTCCCATCAGGGCTAAGGGGAGGGTGGGGGTGTGGTTGGGGTTGTTTTTGGTATTACTCACTCATACCTGCAATGATTGCAGTCTTCTCTCTATAAGAGAAGAATATCAAAGACGAGAGCGTAATTAACTAGATTTAAATTTTGTCTCGAATATTTAATATTTTTTACGTTATTTGCAGACCCAGTGAATACCAAAAAAATTATACTGAAAACAAAGATGTATAATGACAGATCGTATTATAAGAACAGCGTTTCATAAAAGTATTTTAAGTGTTGCACACGAAGATAAGAATACAATTGTTTTAGATGAATTAGGTTTAAAAAATGGTGAAATCCGTGCTGATATTGCTGTGTTGAATGGTAAACTTATTGGCTATGAAATTAAAGGTGAACGTGATACTTTAATAAGGTTTACTCCGCAAGTGTTAGCATATAGTGAGATTTTTGAAAATGCTTTTATCATTGCAGCTGAAAAGCATCTGTCAAAAATTCGTGAATTAATTCCAGAATGGTGGGGAATTTATGTAATTACCACTTCTCAAAGTGGGGAAATAGAATTTTTACAAGAACGTAAGTCAACATATAATGAAGGTAGAAGTACTTACTGTATTGCACAATTATTATGGAAAAATGAAGCAGCAGAAATTTTATCCAGTAGATATAATCAAGTTGTAAAAAGTAGATATACTAGGCAACAATTATATAGTTTGTTAGAAGAAGTGAGTGATGTAAAATCAATAACTGAGATCGTACTCAACTATTTAAAAAAGCGCGAGGGTTGGCGAACAAGTCTGCAACAACTTTAGTGAAATGATGGTTATTCCCAACTCCATTCCAAATTGTTGGATTTCCAGTTTTATTTCCTGAACAAGTTTTTTTTAGATATCCATCTCCATATGAAAAATTTTCTCCGAAATAAAATGATTCATTGGTTATTTCCATAGCTTGAGTAACGTATTGCTGAAAACCTTCTTTATCTTTTAGTGCGGACCCTTTCAATACGAACCAAATATCGTCTAACGTATATCTAATATTTGCACTTCGAGACATCTTTTGTGGATCAAATGCAAAATAACCAGGTGCAACAATTCCGTAATCACCAAAATTTACTGATATTTTTTGTTTGTCAAATATTTTGTTATGAACTAAGAGATATAATTTCCAGTCATTTCTTGGAATATAATTAATACCTTTCTGTAATATACCAGTTTGAGGAAATGCACCTCCGCATAATGTTATAGATTTCCAAGCACTAAAAAATGGAAATTCCTCCAAAATTTCTATAAGTGAATCAGCAAAATCTTCAACATAAGTGAAATCAGAATCAGCTAAATCAAGAATAATATGTACATCTGTAGTTTTCAAGTCAAAAGATTCGACTAATGTTTTTAAATATTCGGCACTTATTCCAAGATTTGCAACGTCTATCCTCATGGCCAATTCATTTATCGGATATAACTTCAAAATTTTAGTTAGTGCAACAGTATCACTTTCATTAGAATCTAACTTTAGAACAGGTATTGGATAAAAAGGGAAGAACCCTTGACTAAAGTGCAAATAAATATACTCTAAACAACTATAATTACTATTTTCGTCACTCTTTAACCGACTACTATCAATGAAACATGGATTACTTCCCCAGCGTTTAAGTATTTTCTCGCAAAAATTATCTAGATGTTCTTGCAGAGTCTTCGGCTTCTTTTTTGTTTGATTATCGTACTCAATAGGATTAATTTCAAACAAAGGTCTTATGTGCCGTCGTGTAGAATTATCCAAATGGAATAAAGCATCGAACTCTCCTTTTTTCGACTTTAAAATTGGTAAATAAAATGAGTTATTCATATATATTTTAAATTATTTCGAATAATTTACGAACTTCTCCTTGACCAATTAAATTAGTAAACATAAAATATTTACCAGTTTCTCTTCGATATCTACCTGCAAGCAATGAAGGATGTAGTTTTAATTTTTTTGCTTGATTAATAATAGTTTCATCTGAGGGACTAAATCTAACTAAAGATTTTCGCCAAACCTCATTTGGGATAAGAGCATCTAAAGCAAATAAATCCGCTTCATTTTCAATGCCTTCTAATTTAGAATCTAAATCATCAAAAATTACCGTCAAGTTTTCATTTAAATGAAGAATGACATGAGCAATTTCGTGAAATAATACAAACCAAAAATTGTCTAAACGATCATATCTCAATGTCATTGCAATAATAGGTCTTAAATCATCTGATAATATAGCTGCTCCATCTATTAATGTACCTTCCAAAACAGGTTCAAGTACGAACTTTATTCCACTATTCTGAACAAATTTAATCGCTTTTAATGGGCCATCTTTTTCCGCGCTAAATTGTGCAAGTGTTTGTAGCCATTCTTTATCAATTTTACTTTTATCAAATACTGTAGGTAATTCTTGTTCTTTTGCTTTTAATATCACATGTGAATACCAAGCATTTAAAGCAAACTCATTAAATTTTCCTGTTTTACGTATTGTCCTTTTTGCTAATGAATATTTAGCACTGTTTGTTCCCGCACTATCAAATAATTCTGACAATAATTTTGGAGATTGCTTAACGGCTTCGTTATATGAACCGAAAAAATCTCCAAACCAATTACGTTGAAACATTTGCCTGAATGGATAGTTCCTAATATTCAGTAGGTCAGGAACATCTATGGATTTCAGTTGAATATCGGCTACGATTTGAATGTTTAAAACTTCCGCAATTTTTTTTATGGTTTTTAAGCTTGCAGTTTCATATTTCTCAGCTTCATATCTCTGAATTTGTTGCATTTTTATATTTAGCTTTTTTGCTAAATCAGATTGAGTTAATTGATTAGCAATTCTGGCTTTTATAATTGCTAATGGCAATTGTTCAAGGGAATCAACTTGCGAAATAACTGTTTGACCTGATTTTAAATCTTCATATTCTTTAATATCTCCAAGTAAATTGTTGAGTTTAAACTCTAAAGCATTTTTATGTGCCTCAATAAGTTTTGGATGAATATTTTCTGCATGCGTGAAAGATAGACCCTCCAGCGCACTAATAAAATCGACAGTCTGCGATTTTATTATTTTATATTGTCTGTCGTTAGTGATCATCTTATTATTTTAAATAGTTTGTAACTCTTATAATTCCTTTCTGGCTTCCACTGTTCGTATCCTGTTGGAAATACTTAAGGAAAGATTTACCACTTATTTTTTCAATCCATAAATCAGCAAAATATTCTCCCTTATATTTCTTCTTGTGATTGTCAGTTCCATATTCTAAAAATACTGGGTCTAAAAGATATGGATCTACATTAGTGACATCCCAACAAATTTCATAATCATTTGGTAAAGGTTTTCCAGTAATATAACTCCCATCAATGTATACTTGTGGACATCCAGCTCTAAATATATTATCAATTCCACGTATCATTCCTTCAAAAAGATCTTCACGTTTATTATTTATGGCAAATCTTTGGAAAACTTCTTCTATGGTAGCATCGTAAATCCCAGGAGGTAGAAGCGGCCAAAGAGCATTTTTTACACTTATTAAGTCAGGAATCATAAACACAATAATTTTGTTGTGTGTTCAAATATATGAAATAATTTCAACATCTTTATATTCCAATTTTTATTAATAAGGAGAGTAGTTTCTATAATAAATTTGTAAAGCAGTTTTTATGGATATTGCTATGCTGCCTAAAATGAATCCTCGATCCTATCTTTGCACCCGAAAATAAGGAATATGAAATTTGATCTGTTAGCAAAGGACCCTCATTCGAAAGCAAGAGCCGGGACCATTGACCATCACAACTCCGACATTTGATTGCTTTGTACGACTGTCAACTTCCGTTATTCAAAACATCAGCAGCAAAGTAAACCTGAGACCGATGAAGATAAAGGTAGTTGACTCCTCAGCCGTGGCACTTTTATATAATGCAATACAATCGGTTTTGTTTCAAATTGCAATGAAACAAATTTTTTAAAATTCCATTATTTCCGGAAGCGAAAAATGGCTTTTTTGCTGTCTCCCCACAGCCCAAACGGGGTGGTGCGCAAAAGTCGCATCGGGTGTCCTGTAAAGTCATACGTGCGGGCACCTTTTATCTCGTGGCGAATATCATAAAGTCTCCTTGCTATTCTCTAAAAGTCTCCCGCTGTTTCCCTATCTTTGCCCCTCGTAAAAAAGGAATATGAAATTTGACCTCTTAGCAAAGGACCCTCAGTCGAAAGCGAGGGCCGGGACCCTCACCACCGACCACGGAACCATCGAAACCCCAATATTCATGCCGGTTGGCACGGTAGCCTCGGTAAAAGGCGTGCACCAGCGGGAACTGAGGGACGACATCAACCCCGACATCATCCTGGGGAACACCTACCACCTGTACCTGCGCCCCCAAACCGCCATCCTGGAGAAGGCCGGCGGGCTCCATAAATTCATGAACTGGGATCGTAACATCCTGACAGACAGCGGCGGATACCAGGTGTATTCCCTTTCGGCCAACCGCAAGATCAAGGAGGAAGGCGTGAAATTCAAGTCCCATATCGACGGTTCCTACCACTTCTTTTCGCCCGAAAGCGTGATGGAAGTGCAGCGCACCATAGGGGCCGACATCATCATGGCCTTCGACGAATGTACCCCGTATCCGTGCGATTACCGCTACGCAAAACGGTCTATGCACATGACGCACAGGTGGTTAGACCGCTGCATCAACCACCTCGAAAAGCTGCCGTTCAAGTATGGCTACAGCCAGGCGTTTTTCCCGATCGTGCAGGGGAGTACCTACACCGATTTGCGCAGGGAATCAGCGGAATACATAGCAAATGCTGGGGCTGTAGGCAACGCGATTGGCGGGCTTTCGGTAGGCGAACCGGCCGAGGAGATGTATGCCATGACCGATGTGGTGTGCAGCATCCTCCCCGAGGACAAACCGCGCTACCTGATGGGTGTCGGCACCCCGATTAACATACTTGAAAACATTGCGTTAGGTGTGGATATGTTCGACTGCGTTATGCCTACACGGAACGCCAGGAACGGGATGCTGTTCACGGCACACGGCACCATAAACATTAAAAACAAGAAGTGGGAGGACGACTTTTCGCCTATCGACGAGATGGGCATGACCTGGGTCGACACCGAATATACGAAGGCCTACCTGAGGCATCTTTTTGCGGCTAATGAGTTCTTAGGCAAGCAGATAGCGACCATTCACAACCTTGGGTTTTATATGTGGTTGGTTCGTGAGGCAAGAAAGCATATCTTAGCGGGAGATTTCCGTGAGTGGAAGGACAAGATGGTGAAACAAATGAGCAACAGGCTCTAAATTAACAACATACGAGCGTGAAACTAATAGACTGGTACATCCTGAAGCGTTATCTGGCAACATTCTTCGTGATGCTGCTGATGTTCATCCCCATAGGGATCGTAATCGACGTTTCGGAAAAGATCAACCGCATACTGGAAAACAAGGTGCCGTTCCTGCAGGTAGCCGCCTATTATGGCGACTTTACCATCTATTTCGCCAACATGCTATTCCCGATATTCCTGTTCCTTTCGGTAATATGGTTCACCTCAAAACTGGCCAACAACACCGAAATCATTGCGATATTGAGTTCGGGGATCTCGTACATGCGCTTCCTGAGGCCTTACATTGTGGGGGCTACATTCATATCGATACTCGCGCTCCTGATGGGGTTTTTCTTTGTGCCGAAAGCGAGCAAAGGGTTTAATGATTTTCGCTTCACCTACCTGAAAAAAAATGCGGAAGTCCGCAAAAACACTGACGTTTACAAGCAGATAAGCGATAACGAATACATATATGTCAGCAGCTTCAACTACCTGTCAAAGATGGGTGTAAACTTTAGCCTTGAGGAGTTTAAGGGCAACCAGATGGTATCGAAGATCAATGCCACGACCATTAAGTGGAATGAAAATGACAGCACCTACACACTTACAAATTATACAAAGCGTACCGTAGGCCAGATGGAGGACAAACTGGAGTCAGCCACAGAGAAGAAGTTCAGGTTCAACTTTAAACCCGACGACCTTACGCCAACAGTATATGCTGCTGAAACCATGTCACTTACCCAATTAAATAAGTTTATAGAAAGTGAAAAAGACCGTGGGTCGGGCAACATCAATGCCTATCTGGTGGTGAAATATAAGAAATACAGCATACCCATATCGGCTTTTATATTAACGATTATTGCCGTGGCCGTGTCGTCGATGAAACGGCGTGGGGGTATGGGCGTTAACCTGGCTTTGGGTATCGGGCTGGCGTTTACATTTATCTTCTTCGATAAGGTATTTGGCACGCTGGCCGAAAAATCGAGCATGTCGCCGCTTGTTGCGGTTTGGATACCCAACTTCACTTTTGGCATCTTGGCCATAGTCCTGCTACGCAATGCCAGGCGATAACCTGAAGAGCTATATCCACCTGCACTTTATCGTATTTGTGTGGGGGTTTACCGCGGTGCTCGGGGCGCTCATCACGCTCGATGCTTTCCCGCTGGTATGGTTCCGGATGTGCATAGCTGTAAGCCTGATTTTTGTTTTTGCCATCGCGACCAAAAGGGTTTTAAAAGTACCTCTGAAGGCGCTACTTTGGTTCGTTTTCGCCGGGCTGGTGATCGCACTGCACTGGTTCACCTTTTTCGAAGCCATTAAAGTATCCAATATATCCATTACGCTGGCATGCCTGTCAACCGGGGCGTTGTTTGCCACGCTGTTGGAATCGGTAGTATACCGCAGGCGGCTAATCCTGCAGGAAATACTGATGGGCCTTGTGGTAGTCACAGGCCTTTGCATTATTATTTACGGTGAACACTTTCCTAAGATAGCCGAGGAGCCATCCCGCTTTTTGGAGATACTCGCCGGAGGCGCTTCCGGGCCGGGGCACTACTGGGGGATAGCCTTAGCGCTAACATCAGCTTTCCTGTCGGCTTCATTTTCAATCATCAATGGTAAATTCGCAAAGGAGTACGATCCGGTAACCATATCGTTCTATGAGTTGCTGGGCGGCGTATTTTTCTTTTCAATATACCTATTATTTACAGGACAATTTACGGTGGAATTTTTTACGCTTACAACAAATGACTGGATGTGGCTGGCGTTGCTGGGGTCATTTTGTACGGCTTATGCGTTCATTGCGTCAGTACATGTTATGAAGTTCATTTCGCCCTATACCGTAATGCTCACAATTAATATGGAACCCGTTTATGGGATAATTCTTGCGCTTATTGTTTTCAGCGAAAAGGAGAAGATGGGATGGGCATTTTACATAGGCGCCCTTATTATTTTAAGCACAGTGATTATCAATGGGATACTTAAAAATAGAACGAAAACTGAAAGTAATTAGCCTGCTTAGTTTGTTTACCAATTGAAAATTTTATCTTTGTAATTCGAACCAAAAATAAAAATCTGCCCATACTATGGAATATTTAGATTTTGAACTCCCGATCAGGGAGCTTGAGGATCAGCTGGATAAATGCACGATCATAGGCCAGGAGAGCGATGTTGACGTGACGAATACGTGCAAGCAGATCGAGAAAAAACTGGAAGAAACCAAAAAGAAGATATATAAAAACCTTACTGCATGGCAAAGGGTACAGCTGTCAAGGCACCCAAGCCGTCCCTATACCATGGACCACGTTAGGGCGCTTACTGGCGGCACCTTCCTGGAGTTGTTTGGCGACCGTGGTTTTAAAGACGACAAAGCCATGATAGGCGGGCTCGGTAAGATCGGTGGGCAGTCATTCATGATAATAGGGCAGCAAAAAGGATTTAATACAAAAACAAGGCAATTCCGAAACTTCGGTATGGCCAACCCCGAGGGTTACCGCAAAGCATTGAGGCTTATGAAAATGGCTGAGAAATTCGGTGTGCCTGTACTGACACTGGTCGATACACCGGGCGCTTATCCGGGACTTGAAGCTGAAGAGCGGGGGCAGGGAGAGGCCATTGCAAGGAATATTTTTGAGATGGTACGCCTTAAAACCCCCATCATCACCGTTATAGTAGGAGAAGGAGCCTCTGGTGGAGCGTTAGGAATTGGCGTTGGCGACAAAGTTTACATGATGGAGAACACATGGTACTCCGTAATCTCGCCGGAATCGTGTTCCTCGATACTCTGGAGGAGTTGGGAATATAAGGAGCAGGCGGCCGAAGCGCTGAAGCTGACTTCCTTCGACATGAAAAAACAAAACCTGATTGATGATATTATCCCTGAACCACTCGGAGGAGCCCACTATGACAGGGAAACTGCGTTTAAGAGCGTACAGGATTACATATTGAAAGGCTATAGCGAACTCAAAGACTTATCAACAGCCGAATTAGTGGCACAAAGGATGGATAAGTATAGCAAAATGGGCGAATTTAAGGAATAACACCACCTTAACGGCATAATGAGTCCGAAGCCTTATAGCTTCGGATTTTTTTTGGCTTATGAACAATTTGCATGATATTTATGAACATGTTGTCAACAGTTTATCAGTAGTGGTACTTAACAATTCCTTAACTCAAACCTTACGATTTTAATTACTTTAGCACAATGGAAAATATCAGGAACATAAACCCTATTAAAGTTGATAAGACGACCATTATCAACCTCGAGAAAGGCAAGCTCCCCCCGCAGGCACTCGACCTTGAGGAGGCCGTGCTGGGCGCTATGATGATCGACAAAAAGGGGGTTGACGAAGTTATTGATATCCTTCAGCCGGATGCTTTTTACAAGGACGCGCACAAGCATATTTACGAGGCCATTGTGGCACTTTTCAACGATACGCAGCCCATTGACTTATTAACCGTCTCTGCACAGCTTAAAAAGACAGCAAAACTCGAACTCGCCGGGGGTGATTTTTACCTGATACAGCTTACGCAGAAAATTTCGTCTTCGGCGCATATTGAATTTCACTCACGCATCATTTTGCAGAAATTCATCCAGCGAAGCCTTATACGTATATCCAGTGAGATCATCGAGGAATCATATGATGAGACTACCGATGTGTTCGACCTGCTGGACAAAGCCGAATCACGGCTGTACGAAGTAACGCAGGGCAATATCAAGCGTAGTTCCGAAACCGCCCAAAGCCTTGTAATACAGGCTAAAAAGCGTATTGAAGAGATTGCCAATAAGGAGGGCCTCAGCGGTATCGCTACAGGTTTCCACGACCTGGACAAGCTTACGTCGGGCTGGCAGCCGAGCGACCTTATCATTATAGCGGCAAGGCCGGGTATGGGTAAAACGGCGTTTGTACTTTCAATGGCGCGAAACATCGCTATCGACTTCAACCATCCAGTGGCATTGTTCTCGCTGGAGATGTCGTCCGTACAGCTTATTACGCGTCTGATTTCCAGTGAAACAGGGCTTCCGTCAGAGAAGCTTCGTACGGGAAAACTTGAAAAGCACGAGTGGGAACAACTGAGCATCAAGGTAAAAGACCTTGAAAAAGCGCCGCTTTACATTGATGATACGCCATCGCTTTCGATTTTCGATCTCAGGGCAAAGGCACGAAGGCTATCCTCGCAATTTGGAATCAAAATGATCATTGTCGACTACCTCCAGCTAATGACTGCGGGCGGTAACGGAAAAGGCGGCGGTAACCGTGAACAGGAGATTTCAACCATTTCACGTAACCTTAAGGCATTAGCAAAAGAGCTTGAAGTGCCGGTTATTGCACTGTCGCAGCTATCGCGTGCGGTAGAGACCAGGGGTTCAAGCAAAAGGCCGCTGCTTTCCGACCTAAGGGAATCGGGTGCGATTGAGCAGGATGCGGATATCGTATCGTTCATCTATCGTCCGGAATATTATAAGATAGAGGAATGGGATGATGAGGAGCAATCACCAACACAGGGCCAGGCCGAGTTTATCGTGGCCAAGCACCGTAATGGTGGGCTCGACAATATCAGGCTCAAGTTCATCGGCAGCCTTGGTAAGTTTGACAACCTCGATGATTTCGGCTCACCATTCACCGACCTTCCTTCAAGCATGAACGACAGTTCGGCCTTTATCACCAAAAACCTGCCATCGGCCAATGAGGCATTTGGCAGCAACATGAACAGTAATGATGGCGACGATGATGTGCCATTCTAAATAATACAGTAACTAAAACGAAAGAACACTTATGGGAAAAACTGCGAACGACCTTGAAACGACGGAAACAATTTTGGAAATGGTGGTGCATGGCGCCGAGCTGGTTTCAATTAACGAATAATACAAAAAGCGCATTGAGAGATGCGCTTTTTTGTAATTTATGATATGATGAAATATAAAATATGTTGAAAAAAATTAATCCACTTCTTTAATTAAATGAAAAGCTCCCCGGTTTCGCGGAGCGCTTTGTTTAAGATCACGGTAAACTTAATTCATCTGCAGTATCCCTGCTTTGCTTGCGATCATTGCTTCGGCCTCCGCTATAGCCTTTACTGTTTTGATCACTGAATCGGGCGTAACAGAAATACTATCAATTCCAAGTCCGACCAAAAACTGCGCGAAATCAGGAAAATCCGACGGCCCCTGTCCGCATATCCCCACTTTTACACCGGCTTTCTTAGCTGTTTTTATAAGCATCTCGAGCATTCGTTTTACTGCCGGATTGCGTTCATCATAAAGGTGTGCTACCAACGACGAGTCCCTGTCCAGTCCTAATGTCAGTTGTGTCAGGTCATTGCTTCCTATAGAGAATCCGTCGATATGTGCCGCAAATTCTTCTGCCATTATGATATTCGACGGTATTTCTGCCATAAGGTACAGTTCCAGCCCGTTCCATCCTCTCTCCAGCCCAAATTCATGCATTACCCCGGTTACCCTGTGCAGTTCCTCTACAGTTCGGCAAAATGGTATCATTACCACCACATTGGTGAGTCCAATTTCTTCTCTTACTTTCTTTATAGCCAGGCATTCCAGCCCGAATGCTGCTTTGTAAGCTTCGGAGTAGTAACGGGATGCGCCTCTCCATCCAATCATCGGGTTTTCTTCAACGGGCTCGTAATATTTGCCGCCCAGCAGGTTGTAGTATTCGTTGCTCTTGAAATCCGAAAACCTTACAATTGTTTTATTAGGGTAGAAAGACGCTGCTATCTTGGCAACGCCGTTCGCCAGTTTATCAATAAAAAATGTCTCTTCATCGGGATATCCGGTTATTTTTTGTTCAATTTCCCTGGTTAAAGCAGCATCGTTAAGGTTCCTGTGGTTGAGCAGCGCTAACGGGTGTACCTCTATATAATTGTTTATAATAAATTCTTCCCGTGCCAGTCCAACACCTTTGTTTGGCAGGTGCGAAAACTGGAACGCCAGTCCGGGAGAGGCAACATTCAACATGATATCGGTCTTGACCTCCGGCAAATTGCGCAGGTCATATTCAGTACTGATATATTTTATTTCCCCATCATAAATAAGGCCCTGGTCACCTTCGGCACAGGAGGCTGTAATCATCTGGCCTTCGGCAATACGTCCGGTCGCGTTGCCGCAGCCTACAATTGCGGGTATACCCATTTCACGGGCTATAATGGCAGCATGGCATGTACGTCCTCCCTTGTTCGTAATAATGGCAGATGCCTTTTTCATTATAGGCTCCCAGTCGGGGTCGGTCATGTCAGTTACCAGGATCGAGCCCGGCACAAATTCATGCCCTTCAGATACCCGCTTGTCCATAGAATACAATATGGTGGCTTTGCCGGTGCCGATCTTATCGCCTACTGCGATGCCTTTCAGGATAAGTTTTTCGTGGCGGCTCTCGTCTTCAATTTTATATTCCGTAATGGTTGACCTGTTCTTTTGTGAATGGATAGTTTCCGGACGCGCCTGCACAATTAACATTTCTTTGGTAAGTCCGTCAATGGCCCATTCTACGTCCATTGGCGTCCATTTATCCCTTATCTTTGAATAATATTCTTCTATAATCACCACCCACTTTGACAGATTTATCACGTTCTCATCGCTAAGGCAAAAACGCTTCCTGAACTTGTCTTCGGTAGGTATCGTTTTTACACGCTCGTCACCGCCTTCGCCATAGATCATCATAATGTCCTTGTTGCCCATTTTCTTTTCGATGATAGAATTGAATCCCTTTTTAAGCAGCGGCTTGAAAACGATGTACTCATCCGGCGAAACTGCACCTTGGACGATCATTTCGCCAAGGCCGTACGAAGCATTAATCACAACAGCATCTTTAAAGCCGCTTTCGGTATCAATGGAAAATGCCACCCCCGATGTACCCAGGTCACTGCGTACCATTTTTTGCACACAAACGGATAGGGCCAGTTCCAAATGGTTATAGCCAAAGCTCTGGCGATAGCTGATGGCCCTGTCGTTAAATAGCGATGCGAAGCATTTGCGGATCGAATCCATAAGCATTTCCGGGCCACGCACATTCAGGAACGTTTCCTGCTGTCCGGCAAAGGAGGCATCCGGAAGGTCTTCGGCAGTGGCGGAGCTGCGCACAGCAATATCGGTCATTTCCTGGCCGTATTGTGCAGACAGGCCAAGGTAGCAATTTGTGATTTCTTTCCTCATTTCATCGGGAAATTTCCCGTTCAGGAATGATTGGCGTATCTGCATACCACCCCGCCGCAGCGATTCGATATTGTCATAGTCAATAGCATCCACGGTGGCTTTAATGCTTTCGTCTAAGGCATTATGCTTTAAAAAAGTGTAATAGGCATTTACGGTTACTACAAATCCGTCAGGAATGGTTACGCCAAGATCGCTAAGGTTTTGGAGCATTTCGCCCAGGGAGGCGTTTTTACCGCCAACAAGCGGTATGTCATAGATTCCGACATTTTTTAAAGGCAGTGTGTAATTCATGATTTTGTGAGTTAGATTAATAAATAATTAAAATGCTGATAAAAAAGCACTATACTTAAAAATTGTGCAAACATATAGCATATTTTTATTTACCGAAAACGTTGTAGGTTATATTTTTATTGAATATTTCGTAAAATTTGTTATAAATATTTCGGTCAATGTAAACTTTGCATTATCCGCCCAATCCAATAAATAAGCAGGGTTGCCGTTATGTGTAGATACTATCAATTTGTTATCTTTGGAAATACTTAAGAAAATAAAAATGCCTTTTAAGAAAATCTATATACTCCTCCTGCTGGTTGTTTCATTTGGTGCAAAGGCATCGATGATACTGATCCCGATGGACGAAAGCACGCAGCAAAACCACCTGAAAGCATACGGGATCACCTTTTGGGCGCTTGATAAGAGCTACAAAGCCAACTGGCTCCTGAACTACCGTGGCGGGTCGTTCCTTTTGCCGGATGCCGATGAAATACGGCGGGAGTGCCAAATTCGCGGTGTCAGCTTTGAAGTGCTCAGCGACAGCGAGGCCAACAGCATACTCGACGAGATCAGCAGCCCGTCTGAAAACATGGAGAATGTAATACTCGAAAAAGCGCCGAAGATCGCGGTATATACTCCCGATGGCAAGCAGCCGTGGGATGATGCCGTAACACTCGTGCTTACCTATGCCGAGATACCTTTTACGCCTATTTACGATGAGCAGGTGCTGGGTGATGCTTTGCTGCTCTACGACTGGCTGCACCTGCACCATGAGGATTTTACCGGCCAGTATGGAAAGTTCTTCGGGATGTACCGCAACGCGCCCTGGTATATTGAACAGAAGAAAGCCGCCGAAGCGCTTGCCGCAAAACTGGGCTATGATAAGGTTTCCGACGAAAAGCTGGCTGTAGCCACCAAGATACGTAATTTCGTGATAGGCGGGGGCTTTATGTTTGCCATGTGTTCTGCCACGGATAGTTTTGACATTGCCCTTTCGGCAGAGGGTGTGGACATTTGCGAAACGATGTTCGACGGTGATGCCAGTGATCCCAACTACCAGTCGAAAATCGATTACAACAACGCTTTTGCCTTTAAGGACTTTATACTGGAGCGTAACCCGATGGTTTACGAATTCTCGGATATCGACACGACAAACAAACGCGCCGTATTGCCGGATAACGATTATTTTACGCTGATGGAATATTCGGCGAAGTGGGATCCAATTCCTTCGATGCTGTGCCAGAACCATACGATGCTCGTAAAAGGCTTTATGGGGCAGACTACCGCATTTTATTCCGATAAGGTAAAGTCCAACGTATTGGTTATGGGTGAGAACAAGCAAACCGGCGAAGCGCGATACATACACGGCACCAAGGGCAAGGGTATGTTTACCTTCTATGGTGGTCACGACCCGGAAGACTACCAGCACAGGGTAGGGGATGCGCCAACCGTACTCGACCTGCACCCCAACTCACCGGGTTATCGCCTTATCCTCAATAATGTATTATTCCCGGCAGCGAGGAAGAAGAAGCTGAAGACCTAATTTGGTTAGGATGTGTTTACCGTTTACCTAAAAGAAATAAAAAAGCTGCCTTTTCCGGGCAGCTTTTTCTGTACTAATTCACCACTATTTTCTTCGTGGCGGTCTTTTCATCGGCCACCACTTTTAAAAGGTAGAAGCCCTGCGGAAGGCCTTCCAGCCTGTAGGTGTTATTGTTTGCCTGAGGTTTTTTGATGTATTGGATCAGCTGCCCGTTAAGGTTAATGAGTTGTATCTCGTCCAGTTCCGCTTCAGAGTAGATGTTCACCTCGTTGTTAACGGCCGGGTTAGGGTACACGGCAAGGCTGGTAGCCAGTAGGTCTTCTACGCCTGCAATGCCCCAACGGTCCTGTGCCACCGGGCCGCCCCATATAAGTGTGGCAAGGTAGGGATTGTCGATAAACGGGTTCCTGTTGCCCTGCCCGTAGCCATTGTTTGCATTGCCCAGATACGTATTCCTGTAATCCTCAAATGCGGTTACCGGGTCTTCGGCGTTCCATTCCAAAAGGAGCACAGGCATATTGTTATCAGAGGCTATTGTTGCGCCATTTACAGCCACTTTGGGAATGCACTGGTTGCCATAACGAAGGTACATATACATCAGTATCCTTGCTACATCGCCCTTCCACTCGTCACCGGGATACCATCCTGAACCTACAGAACCGGAGTTCCCGCTGCCATCGGCATATTTACTGTTGCCGCGCTGCCCGTTACGGTCTACGTCGCAGGCACGCAGGTGGTGCGCATCGGCTCCGGGGCCTTCCTGGCCAAGGTCGGGGGTGCCAAGCGATTGCGGGTAAACGTGTTCCCTGTTCCACTCGCAGCTGGTAGCGCCGCCATTGCTTTCCTTATTCCGCCTCCTGTGGTCGTTGTCGCTGGAAGAGGCGGCAGGGCAAAGCCCCGTACTAAAGCCATATACCAGCAGTACATTGGTACTTGTATTTTCAGGGTCGCGATCCACTATCTTAAGTGCGCTCCACAATTCCGAATACGTTAGCTGGTCGACGTGCGTATTCGTGATCTTGGTCGCCAGCGCGTTTTTAAGGGCTGTTCCGTTTTGGTTGAAATTGAATCCGTTGTAATAGGGGGTTGCGGGTGCGCCATCCTGGGCAAAGCCGATCGCACCAAAACAAAGGCTTAAGGATAAGGTAAATATTTTATTCATTCCATAATTTTTGGACGGTAAATGTAGCGTGTTTATTTTGATTGGGCCAAAATTTAACATGCACTTAAAAATCATAAAAAAGCCTGCGGGTTACGCAGGCCATCTGTATGATATTAAGGGTTTAATTTACCACGATCTTCTTTGTAACCGACCTGCTCCCTGATGTCAGTTTCAAAAAATAGAATCCCTGCGGAAGGTTTTGCAGTGTATGTTCGCCATTTTCAAATACAGGGTTATTTATTTCCTTAATAACCTGTCCGTTAAGGTTAACCAGCTGTATGTTTTCGGCATTGCCCTCATAACGGATGGTCACCTGGTGGTTGTCCGATGGATTGGGATATACGGCCAAAGCAGTCATTTGGTTTTGTGCTGTAGAAAGGGGCGATCCCCAAATTGCCTGCACATATTCCGGATGGTCGATATACGGATTCCTGTTGCCCTGGAATGAATAAATAGCATTATTGAAGGCGATCTCTTTGGCGCTCACCGGGTCGGCGTTATGCCATGTAAGCAGTATGTTGAGGAATGTATCACTGAAAACCTTATTTGCCGAACCGTCAAACACCACCTTTACCTCTGTAGTGGAAGGCGCGGCAGAATAAAACCCCGGCATCTCATTTTGGTAACGCGTGGCAAAATAAAAATAAGTACGTGCAATGTCGCCCTTAAACTCATTTATCGGCTCAAATACCTTTCCGGAAAAGCCCGCCGAATATCCCGCATTTAGGTTATTGCCCAGTTTTGAATTGTTCGCGCTGTGGCATGGCGTGTTGGTCGCGCCGTTATTGCAGGGCGATGAATTGGTACCTGCAACGACGCCAAACGGGAGGTTACCCCTCCAGCCGTTCACTTTCCCGTCAGACGGTACTACGTGGTGCGCGTCCGAGTACATGGGCATTTCATCGTTAAAATAGGACTTGGGTATAAGGTGCTCTTTGTTATAGCAGTCGCCCTCGGCATTGTAATTGCCGCACTGGTCCCCGGTATTCTGGTAGTTATATGGATCGGTTGCAGTTGGGTTTTCCGAATAGATATCCAGTAGCGTACCATCATTTTCGTAAAAATTGTCCCGCAGCGATGTGTTGTACAGGCTCCAAAGCCCGGCAGTATAGGTTTGCGGATTATGGCCGTTCGCAATAATGTTGCGCAACTGGGTTTTCAGGGCGTATTCTGTACCTGTGGCGCTGTTGTAATATCCTGCCGGAATTTGCGCAAAGCCAATTGCTGCAAATACCAGGGATATAAAAGTAAATCGTGTTTTCATAGCTTATATTTTCCGTTCCAGCAGCGCCATGTAAAAGCCGTCGAAACCGCTTTCGGACGCGAGGACCCTGTTTTCTTTTACAAAGGTAAACTGTTTCCCGATCTCCGTAGTTAAGAAATTCTTAACCTGTTCCTGGTTTTCTGAAGGGAGTACCGAGCAGGTGGCATACACCAGCTTACCGCCCGGCTTTACGATTTTAGAGTAGTTCTCCAAAACTTCCGCCTGCGTCTTCCTGATGTTATCTACAAATTCCGGCTGCAGTTTCCACTTGCTGTCGGGGTTGCGTTTGAGTACCCCAAGGCCGCTGCACGGTGCGTCAATAAGTACGCGGTCGGCTTTTTCGTGTAGTTTCTTTATTACTTTGGTACTGTCGATAATACGGTATTCAATATTGAATGCCCCGTCGCGCTTAGCCCTTACTTTCAATTGCTTCAGCTTGCTTTCGTAAAGGTCCATCGCAATAAGCTGGCCTTTATTTTCCATGAGCGATGCCATGTGCAGGGTTTTACCGCCCGCACCTGCACACGTATCTACCACACGCATTCCGGGTTCTACTTCAAGGAAGCGCGCTACAAGTTGCGACGACGCATCCTGTACCTCAAACATTCCTTCCTTAAAGGCATCTGTCAGGAAAACGTTCGAACGCTCCTTCAATACCAGTGCATCCGGGTATTCTTTTGGCGCCTCGGTATCAATGTTCAGATCCATAAGAATTGCCCGTAGCTTCTCGCGGGTAGTTTTCAGGGTGTTGACCCTCAATATTACTTTTGCCTGCTCGTTTTGTGCGGCAAGCTCCTTCTCCCAGTTCTTTTCGCCAAGTTCCTTTACGCCAAGTTCATCCATCCAGTCTGGGATGGATTCCCTGTATTTGCGTATCTTGGCCAGTTCGTCAAAACGACCCTTGATCCGTCGTACGGGTGTATCTTCAAAATATTTCCATTCGGGAAGGGTAACGCCGCGAAGCACTGCCCATACGGCAAAAACACGCCACAGGTTGTCGCGGTCATAGGGTTCCCTCACTTCGGCAATTTCGGCATAAAGCCTTTTCCAGCGTACGATCTCATATATGGTTTCGGCAACGAACTTGCGGTCGGCGCTGCCCCAGCGCTTGTCTTTCTTCAGGGCGCGGGCAACAACCTTATCGGCATATTCGCCATCGTTAAAAATAAAGCCGAGCGAGTCGATAACCGTAAAAACTAAATTCCTATGTAATCTCATTGTAAAAAATTGAACCGCAAAGGTATTGAATTTTTGGCAGGTTTCAGCATTTGTGCCTTCTCTGCCTGTCCCACATCTACTGCTATATGCCGGCCCTGCCTAATCTTCCGTTTCAATCTGCCATGGCCGCTGCCTTCCGCCGAAATTTTTAGCCTCTATGTAAATTTTCTTCACATTCGGAAATGCCTTCTTTATCCTGTCCTCGAGGTTGTTCACGGAGTCGAACAGTTCTTCCACGGTCATGTCCTTTTGAAATTCCACGTCAAGTGCAAGCAGGATCTCATTGGGCGCAAGGTGCATTGTTAGCGGGAAATAAAGTGTTTCCACGCGCTTGTCCTCATTTACAATGTCATAGATGCCTTTTACGATTTCGGCGCTGGCGCTTTCACCTACCAGTAATCCCTTGCTTTCCTTTACCATGGTGATCGCGACTGCAATAAGCACCACGCCGATGAGCATGGAAGCCAGTGCATCGAACATGGGATTTTCAAAATAATGCCCCAAAAATATCCCCAGCAGGGCAATCAGCAGGCCGATTATTGCAGCGCTTTCTTCATATATTACCGCAAACAGACCGGGATCCTTGCTCATGCTCAGCTCGCGGAAAAATCCGAACTTGCCCCTGGTTTTGTTGAATTCCCGGACAGCATACATAAGCGATGTCCCCTCAAAGAGTATCGACGCGCCAAGCACAATGTAATTCCAAAACGGGTCGCGGAGTTCCACCGGGTGCTGTATGTGGGTAATGCCCTCATATACCGACATCCCGCCACCAAGTGAAAAAACCAGTATGGCTACGATAAGCGACCAAAAATAGATTTCCTTGCCATGCCCAAACGGGTGGCCCCTGTCGGGCGGGCGCTGGCTGCGCTTCATGCCCAGCAGCAGGAGCAGGGAGTTTCCGCTGTCCACGGTGCTGTGAATGCCTTCGCTGATCATGGCCGAACTGCCGGTAACAGATGCGGCGATGAATTTTACCGTAGCAATGCCGATGTTGGCTGCCAATGCACCATAGATCGCTATTTTTGAGTTTCCTGTCATATGCTTAAGAAAAAATCCCCAATACTTTCGAGGGTACCGGGGATGGAAATATATAATTTAACGGATGCCTAATTGGTGTAGCGCTCGTTGCTTTCTTCAAAGTCCTCATCATCACTTGATATGGACTGGTTCTGGTCCTCATCAAGGTCTACATTATCGTCGAGCAGGTAATCATCCTGGTTGAAAGCATCCGAATTTTTGCTGTTGCCGCCTTCTTCGTTCCATTGCCTCTTGTTACTTTCAGTGCCAAAATCGGCATGGTCGGAATTCAGCGTAGGGTCGGTATCTTCGGTATACTGCACGCCCGGCTGTTCAATGGCGAGATACTTGTCGGTATTGTCAATGTCATCCGTATCAGGCCTTTCACCGTTAAGGTCAGCATTGGCCGGAGTATCATTTTGAAGCGCCTCGCGGTCGGAACCTTTGTCCTGATCCTGCGGGTTGCCCAATTGTTCGTTTTCAGTATTTTTATTCGGATCTTCCATAGCGTTTGATTTTTAGTTTTAAAAAAACAGGACCATGCTTATTTCATTAAGCTTCGTGAGCCTCAGGTTCGTTTTCAAAAGGTTTTTAAGGAGCAGGCTGCACGACAGCTCCTCTTCGTGTACTTCTTTTTCAAATTCGGCAACAGCGTTTTCATAGGCTACGTCATTGTGCGCATTCAGGCTGTTATCGTGAGTAAAGGTACGTTCCATGGCATTAAATATTGTATAGGTTAATAGGCGTTTTATGTTGTCCTAAATTACTCACTTTAATGGTAATTAATGTATAATTTAGTATTAAATTAATGCCAAATATTCAAGATCCATGCTGCTTGTTTGATAACCAGAAGATTATGATTTCATTAGCGTAAATAGTTTTTTATGTTGCTTACTTTTAGGATTTAAACCAAAATTTATGAAAGCAAAACACGTAGTAGCCGGCTTCTTTCTCGCAGCAATTTTCGTTGCCGAATGCCGTGCCCAGAAAACACAGCCCGACATCCCGCGCTATGCCAAAGTACCCGCCGGTTACCTCATGGTGCTGCGGCAGGGCGACGATATACTGAAAGAGATAGAGGCGCTTGCAGTAAAAGAGAATATACCCTCGGCCAACTTTACGGGGATGGGGTTTGTGACGATGACATTTGGTTTTTTTGATTTTAAGACAAAGAAGTTCGATCCAAAAGAATTTAAGGACATGGAACTTGCCGGGATGCACGGCACCATCGCCTGGCAGGCCGGCAAGCCTTCGGTCCATGCGCATGGAACCGTTACGGGAAAGGATTTCCTGGCCTACGGTGGCCATATCCTTTCGGGGACGGTGGGTACCGGCTCTGTCGAAATACTGGTTACCGTACATGACAAACAATTCGAACGCATAAAGGAACAAAAGCTTGGTGCAAACGTGCTTTGCATTGCTGATAAATGCCCTGAATAACCTGATTTGGATCAGGATTCGCAGGTGGCGAGAAGGTCCCTCTGAGCAGTCAGCATTCAATGAAAATATATTTTCAAGAAATTTGTCTCATAGGGCTTACGTATAAAAGAAAGATTATTTTCTTATATTTACAGAAAATAATGTATCAATGAAACGTTCCGGCTCTGCCGACCTTCCGCTGCATGGCGGGCATGTTCCTCCCTGGCTTTCCGAAAGGATGGCTAAGCTGGGGCTTGCAATAGTGGAAACCATTGCGATGGAATTTTCTACTTCTGCAGTCCTCAGCAAGCTGGCTAACCCGTTCTGGTTCCAAAGCTTCGGTGCGGTAATGGGCATGGACTGGCACTCATCGGGCATTACTACATCGGTACTGGGAGCGCTGAAACGTTCGGTCAACCCGCATGCGAAGGAACTGGGCATTTACATTTGCGGCGGCAAGGGCAGGCATTCGATGAAAACACCCGACGAACTCCTGGCGGTAGGGAGCAGGACAGGGCTTAACGGTAATGAGCTTGCCGGACTGAGCAGGCTAACCGCCAAGGTAGACAATACCGCAATACAGGATGGCTTCCAGTTGTACCAGCATAATTTTATCGTGGATACCAAAGGAGAATGGTGCGTGATCCAGCAGGGCATGAACCACAACTCGGGTACCGCCCGCCGCTACCACTGGCACAGCGAGGGCCTGCAGTCGTTCGTCAATGAGCCGCATACTTTTATTTATGGCGAAAACAGGGGAAAGATACTTAACCTTACGGCTGCCGATGCCGCCTCAACACGCGAAAAGGCATTGCTTATTGTTAATGAACACCCCGAGAGGATACTTAAAGAAGTAAACCACCTTACAATGCCTAATCATCATGATGTGAGGATGAAGGATGTAAACATGAAACGTTTGGGCGCAATGCTATGGCTGGCCCACGAAAATAAGCCGGAAGATTTTGAAGGCCTGCTGATGCTGAAGGGCATGGGCCCGCGGACAATACAGTCGGTAGCGTTGGTAAGCGAAGTGATCTTTGGGACACCCACACGCTTTGACGACCCGGCACGGTTCTCTTTCGCGCATGGCGGCAAAGACGGCCATCCGTTTCCTGTCCCCATAAAAGTGTTCGATGAGACGATAGCAACCCTGCAAACTGCCATTCACCGCGCGAAAATCGGCAACACTGATAAAATGCAGGCTATTAAAAAGTTATCTGAATTGTCGTGGCAGGCCGAAAAGGATTTTACACCCAATGATAACTTCGAAGCGCTTATCCAAAAGGAGCGGGATGAATCGTACAGGTATGGCGGACGTACAATTTTTGGTAAGGCAAAGCCTCCAGAAAGGGATGAAGGCCGGCAGTTACTGCTCTTTTAGCGGTATAGGTTCCTCATCTTCTTCACTTTGGCTGTATGTATTGAAAATACGGCCTATCGTTACGGTAAGGCGGTTTCTGTAGTCCTCAATAAGCCATTCGCGATAATTTTTAGTGGTCTTGGCGAGAAGTTTTGAGTATTTCTTTACACGGTATTCAATATCCGGGTCAAGCAATCTGGCAAGCTTACGTGCTTCTGATATGGTTTCCGCATTTTCGATGCACATCACCGCGTGCTGGCGGATGGAGCGTTCGATCACGGTTTTGGGCTTCAGTTTTTCGTCCTCGACAACTTTGCGATATTCTTCCTCCACGTCAAAAGTAACATCGGCAGACTTGGCAAATTTGGCGCGCACTTCGTCGGTCATGGCATACACATGGTAGCTCTCGATCTCTGTATCGGTGCGTATGTTTTCCAAAAACTGCTCCGGATTCTTAAAAATATACTGCCAGTCGATGGGATCGCTCCACAGGCCGAAGCGCTGGGCGTTGTTGCCCAGGTCGATTACCGTAAAAATATCCTTGCCCGGCAGCTTTCGTGAACCGCGGCCAATCATCTGGAAGTACAATGTCAACGACCGTGTGGCCCTGTTGAGGATAATGGCCTCAACGGTGGGTTCGTCAAAACCGGTGGTAAGTATGGAAACCGATGTCAGTATCGCATCGGGCGTTTTATGGAACCAGCTCAGTATTTTCCTGCGCTCAATATCAGGGGTGCGGTTATCCAGGTGCTTTATCGGCAGCCCGGCAGCTTTAAAGGTTTCGTACACATACAGCGATGTGTTGATGCCGTTGTTGAATATCAGCGTTTTTTTGCCTTTAGCGCGCGAATCGTACGTCTGCAACAACAAATCCTGCATGGACGAGCGGGAATACAATTCGTCGGAAGAGCTTACGGTATAGTCGCCATTGATGCCAAGCTTTAATGAAGTCAGTTCCACATCATAGCCATACATCACGGCTTTCGCCAAATAGCTTTTGTTAATAAGCGACTGGATGGGTTCGCCCACAATGAGTTCATTATAGGTTTCGTACATCGGCAGTTCGATATTGGAACTTAGCGGTGTCGCGGTAACGCCGAGGAAAAGCGAATTTTTAAAATAGGTGAACAGTTTACGGAAAGAGTTGTAGTGCGCTTCATCGACTATAACAAGGCCAACATAATCCATGTTAAATTTCTTGTCCTTAAGGCGGTTGTTCAGCGTTTCCACCATCGCCACGTAGCAGGAATAGTCGTTCTCGGGCGGCATGTCCTTCACGGCGCTGTCTATAACCGTATTCTTCACGCCAAAGCCTTTAAGCATTTTCGACGTCTGTTTGCTAAGCTCGATACGGTGGGTAAGCACAAGGACCTTACGGTTGTATTTTTCGATGTAGCGGCGCGCGATCTCCGAGAAGATTACTGTCTTTCCGCCACCGGTGGGTAACTGGTACAGCAGGTGGTAGTTGTCGGGCTGGCCCTCAAACTTCTCAAAAATTGCATCGATGTCTTCTTGTTGGTAATGGTACAGCTCTTTCCTGTCCTCCGCTTCTTCTCTTTCCATAGGATGTGTCAATCCCCAAAAATATCGAATTAGTTCAATTAAATTGTTTATAATATCATAAAGATTACCGGACAAATTAAATTTCGGCAAACATTTCACAATCTGGTTATTATTCAGATGATTATGCTTAAATTTGAGAAAATGAAGGAGGTAAGCATGCTGAATTATGACAGTACTTCAATTCCCGAGGCAACCGAAATGCAAAACGAGATGCGCAACAGTGTTTCACTGGTTACCGAAAACAGGGCTATCACTACTATAGCCGGGGGCGATATTTCGCATAATAAGGACAGTGACACGGTATATGCAGGCATCGTAGTGCTCTCGTACCCCGATATGCGGTTGCTGTCCTGGTCGCTTGTCATTGCCGAAACCAAATTTCCCTACGTTCCGCAATACCTTGGTTTCCGCGAAGTGCCTGCACTGTTACTAGCCTGGGAGCAGCTTCAGCAAAAACCAGACGTTATCGTTCTCGACGGGCAGGGTGTAACACACCCACGACGCATGGGCATTGCGTCCCACTTTGGCCTGTTGGCCGGCCATGCGGCCATTGGCTGTGCTAAGAGTATGTTATTTGGGAATTACGCGCCACTGGGGCTGGATAAGTTCAGCACAAGCCCAATCAGCAGCTACAACGAGGTCATGGGCTATGCGTTGCGTACCAAAGCAGGGGTAAAGCCGGTGTACATTTCGCCGGGGCATAAGGTCTCTGTGAAGGACAGCCTTGCCATTATGGAAAAATGCGTGCTGAAGCACCGCATCCCCGAGCCTACGCGCATTGCCCACGAAAAAGTAAACCTGTTCCGGGTCGGCAAATTAAAGGCAGGGTATTATGAGGAAAATGTACAGGGATTATTATTCTGAATTTGTGTTTGAAGCCTTTTTGGTATTCGGGACATTAACCTGTTACTGCGAAATTGCCCTTTTGTAGTAATTTTTATAGCGTTGGTAAAAGTACAGCGGCAAGAAAGCCAGTATGAGTAGCATACAGCCCATAAAAAATATCAGGCTGGCGCCGGGCCAATGCATAAACTTAAATAGTATGCCAGTGGATATAGCACTGGCTGCTATACATCCTGTAAAATTAACGAGTTTTTGCCTGCGCAAATTGCCCCTCAGTGATACTGTCAGGTACCTGTCGCGCTCCATTGCGCCTATAGCATGGTAACCGCCAAACTGCTGTATGGCGCTGTTGTAGGCCGCATCAAACTCATCAAAATCGCCTGTCTCTATATACGTACAGATATGGTCCAGCACATCGGCACGCAATTCCTCTGATGCAATGCCGTAAAACTCAAGATTAGTGGCAATGTAGTCTACCTGTTCATCGGTCAGTATCATTTGGCAAGTTGTTTTTCGTTAAATATCAGCGACAGTGTTGCTATAAAATCATTCAGTTCATCGGTCACTTCCTGCACGGCTTTCTTGCCGGACCCGGTCACGGTATAGTATTTCCGTACGCGTTTGCCTATATATACTTTCTCGGTGTCCAATATGCCGTCGGCTTCAAGCTTGTGCAGGATAGGGTAGAGGGCGCCTTCGCTGATGTCGATCTTGCCGCGGGTTAGCTCCTTTACCTTTTGCGTTATTTCGTAACCATACATCTTTTCGCTTTGGCTTAGTAACTTAAGTATGATCGGTAATAGTGTTCCTTTTGTAAGTTCTTTGCTGTACATACTACAAATATACATTTTAATTAAATGTATATAAAGTAATGATTAAATATTTTTCTGTAATTTGAAAGAAGCCTGTAAAACCTATATATTTGGAATAAAAATAATTATGAGGCACATCTTACTATTCCTTGCATTAGCCTTGACAATGGCCGGCAATGCACAAAAGATATCCGCAGATAAAAAGCTGCACAGTGTGAATATATTCCGTTGGGCAAAAAACGCAGAGGACAGCCTTACAGATAAGATCGTCCTCATCAACCATGATGGCAGCGTGACGTACAATGGTGGGGATAATTATATGAAGCTGGACATAGCCGCTGTAACCAATGGCTTTAACAAATATATAGAAGGGGAGAAGATCGAAAAAATACCTGCATACGGCGATGATGCAATGATGGAAGCCCACGATCCCGAAACCGGTGAGCAGGCGCTGCACATCACAATTGTGAGAATGGACGACTACCAGCGTGATAAGGATAAGTTCACCTATCCATCGGAATATTTTAAGCTTATCGTAATCCCGATAGGTGAGTCGCCCACGGAGTTGTACAAATACCTTAGCCCCGATGTCGCGGGTGCCTTGGAGAGAATGCTCAAAGATTAGGCTTTAAAATTATCCCGCTATGAAAAATCTATTTACTTTATTGTTTATCCCTTTTATTTCAATTATGTCCTACGGCCAGGCGAAGGGCGACCTCGAGCTCGGCTTTGGAATCGGTACGAATGGTGCGAGTGTAAACTACAATGGAAGCTTTAACGATGCCGATAGTAACAGCAGCCTGACCTTTAATGCCTCCGCCGACTATAATTTTGCGAAACGATGGAGTGTAAAAGCAAAGCTTATCTATGATTCCAAGGGATGGGATAACGGCCCGCTTTTTTTCCGTGGAGGACGGCTTCGTAATGCGAATGTCGACCTGCACTACATCACTGTTCCCGTTATGCTCAACTGGCATTTTGGCGGGCAGCGTAATTGGTATATCAATTTTGGGCCTTATGTGGGGTTTCTGACAGGCGCGGGCGAGGAGACGTTCGATGCCGATGTGAAGGAAGCGTTCAGGGGTACTGATGCAGGAATTTCTTTCGGAATAGGTGCTAAAATACCCCTGTCTAAGTACATTAAACTGTACATAGAATATGATTTTCAGGGAGGCTTTAACAGTATTTATAAGGACAGCAGCATACCCGAAGTGACCAATACCCGCAATGCCCTTAACCTGGGTGTAAATTTTTTAGTACTGTAACATGAAACCGCTTTTTGTACTCCTGTTATCTTTTATCCTGGCCTCCTTTACAGCGTACCTTGTTATCGGCGAAAGCCAGTTTATGTACTGTGGCAACATTGCTATGTGCGTCATGTTGCTGTTCACTGCAATCGGGCATTTTAAGTATACGCGGGGTATGGCCATGATGCTACCTGATTTCATCCCGTATAAAATTGCCGTTATTTATAGTACCGCACTGCTCGAGATAGTATTGGGACTTATATTGTTGATTCCGCTATATCAGTATAGTACAGGCATTGCTATTATTATAATGTTCGTACTTATGCTTCCCGCTAATATTAGCGCTGCAAGGCGGCACGTCAGTTATGAAAAAGCTGACTATACCGGTAAAGGCCCTGCCTATCTTTGGTTCCGGGTCCCGATGCAGGTATTTTTGATTGTTTGGGTTCTCTATTTTTCCATACTGAGATCATCTGTATAAGCATTGCGCTAATGATAAATCCACACTTTATATTTATATTATAATTATTTGGCAATTAAAAAATGATTTTATTGTTAATGTGCTTATAATTAATAGTATACCTATAGGTAATCTTGTTAACTTTAAGAGACTTAATCACCTTAATTATGGAAACGTATTTTGTTGTTCTGCAGCTGCCGTGCAGTAAAGAACTAAAGTTTGTGGAAGGAAGGTACAGTCCTGAAAATTTTTGGCTTTATGCTTCGGATGCCATCAACCGGGGAATCTCCAATATAGTATCTGTCAGGCAGGATACCGGCGTATCAGAGGAGATACGGACACATGCCGACAGCAGTGGGGAATTTGAAACCTATCTTCTGTTTTACCTGATGCTCAGCAAAGACGAAGCAAAAGATAAAAAGGCTATAACCCAAAAAATTTCCGACCTTCTAAAGGTTGCCAATTACGAAATGGTTGTTGATACAGGAGATAGTTACCAGCTCATTATGCGCGATTACATGGACGTAACCGACAGGGACATTGCCGGGCATTATTATGGGGGGACACACTTGTCTGCATAAACTATTATTCTCACAATATAGCTTCCGGCCTACTGTAAAAAATTATATTACATTTTGCATATTCCTATTTGCTAAAGTGGTAATTTTAGGGCTATGGAAACGCACAAAAGAAAAGGCTTTATATTCCGCACCTACGAAGCCCCGAATATATCACCGTTCGATAAGCTGTTTGAGATATTTACCGAGCTGATCACCCACACCTCCGGCGACCTCGATGAAGCCCTCGACTGGCTGCGGCAGCTCGACAAGGAATACAAGCTCACCGACAAAAATTACACCATTGACGACTTTATAGAAGACCTGAAAAAGAAAGGCTATATCCGCGAGGAGATAAAGCCCGACGGCAATGGCGGGCTGAAGATAACCTCTAAAACCGAGCGGTCCATCCGTCAGCAGGCGCTGGAGCAGATTTTCGGCAACCTGAAGCGTGCCGGTTCCGGGAACCATCGGACGAAATATTCCGGCAGTGGCGACGAACACACGGGCGAGTTCCGCGAATACCGCTTCGGCGACAGCCTCGAAAGGATCTCGCTTACCGAAAGCCTCCGCAATGCCCAGGTGAACAACGGTATTGATGACTTCCAACTGTTCGAGAGCGATCTTGTAGTAGAGGATTCACAGTTCAAGGCGCAGATGAGTACCGTACTGATGATTGACATCAGCCACAGCATGATACTCTATGGCGAGGATCGCATTACGCCTGCTAAGAAGGTAGCAATGGCATTAGCCGAGCTAATAACCACGCGCTACCCCAAAGACACTTTGGATATCCTCGTGTTCGGTAACGATGCATGGCCTATCGCGATTAAGGACCTGCCATACCTGAATGTTGGCCCATACCACACCAATACAGTAGCCGGGCTGCAACTGGCAATGGACCTCCTCCGCCGCAAGCGCAATACCAACAAGCAGATATTCATGATTACCGATGGCAAACCAAGCTGCGTACGCCAAAGCGATGGCACGTATTACATGAACAGCAACGGCCTCGACGACTATATCGTCGACAAGTGCTACACCATGGCACAGCAGGCGCGCAAGCTGCACATTCCGATAACGACGTTCATGATCGCGCAGGACCCATATTTGCAGGAATTCATAAAGCATTTTACAGAGGCCAACCAGGGCAAGGCATTTTATACCGGGCTCAAAGGGCTGGGCGAAATGATATTTGAGGATTATGAGACGAACAGGAAAAAGAGAGTAAAGTGATGGGAACTAATAGTTTACTTATCTCAATTGTCATTGCACTGATTGGAGTTTCGGTATGGATAGCTAAAAAGAAAGAAAAACAGGAACTGAGGTTAAGGGCCCCAATAGTCAATGATACGATTGACAGTCCTGTGGCTTTTGGTTACAAATGCATTTGGTTCGCTGTAAAAACTACCGATCAGAAAGGTGTATCTGAAATTATGGGTCTAAACGATGTATCACCATGCAATTGGGATTATGGGATTACACTTTCATCGGCCTTTGATAGAAATATTTTTATTACTCCGGTTGTTGACGGTTGGACCCTGGCGGTCGGATGGGGTTTACCAAAGGGCGATTCCCCAGAAAGTCTTGAAAAAGTGAAAGCTTTGGCTGATAAACTGAGCGAACGGTTTGGCGAAGCGCAATTTTTTGGCACGCACCGTGTTGTGGAATACCATTGCTGGCTAAAGTCGGTTAATGGAAAAACGGAAAGGGTATATGGTTATCTCGGAGAAAGCGGTGAGAACATTGCTGTTGAAGGGGAACCGACAGTATTTGAAAGGCAATACAATCTTGTAAATACCTTTTCAGCGGAAGCGCAAAATGAGGACTATTTTGACCGCGAGGATTTGGATTACCCCAATGAAGAGCTGGTAATGGAGATAGCCGGGGCATGGAGCGTCAATCCGCAATTGATTGAAAATAATAACAATATACAGGGGCTCGGGCTTCTGGGAACTTTAAAATAACACTATGGATACACAAAGCATAAAAACATTAGGCGAACTGAAAAAAGCAGGCTACCAAAGCAAACACATCAAAGATGAGCTTCGTGGCAATCTGCGGGATAAGATAAAAAAAGGCGAAAAAGTATTTGAAGGCGTTTGGGGTTTCGAGAACACGGTGATACCCGAACTGGAGCGAGCAATACTTTCGAGGCACAACATCAACCTGCTGGGGTTGCGTGGGCAGGCCAAAACGCGCCTTGCAAGGCTGATGGTGAACCTGCTGGATGAGTACATTCCGTTCGTGGAAGGCTCCGAGATAAACGACGACCCGCTGCAGCCCATTTCGCGCTATGCTAAGGAGCTGATTGCCGAAAAAGGCGGTGACACACCCATTAGCTGGCTGCACCGCAGTGAGCGCTTCTATGAGAAGCTGGCCACTCCCGATGTTACCGTGGCCGACCTTATAGGCGACATCGACCCGATAAAGGCCGCGAGCCTCAGGCTGTCCTATGCCGATGACCGCGTAATACACTTTGGGATGATACCGCGTGCCAACCGTTGTATTTTTGTGATTAATGAATTACCCGACCTGCAGGCGCGCATACAGGTTGCCCTCTTCAACATATTGCAGGAAGGCGATATCCAGATACGCGGTTTCAAGGTACGCCTGAACCTCGACATCCAGTTCGTGTTCACCGCCAACCCCGAGGATTATACCAACCGTGGCAGCATCGTGACCCCGCTAAAAGACAGGATAGGCTCGCAGATCATTACGCACTACCCTGAAACCGTAAAGATAGCCCGCACCATTACCGAGCAGGAAGCCAATCTCGATGGACGCCAGTCAGATACTATACACGTACCGGACCTTGCCCGCGACCTGCTGGAGCAGATAGGCTTCGAGGCACGCAACAGTGAGTTCGTAGACTATAAGAGCGGCGTGAGCGCCCGTATGAGCATCACGGCATTCGAAAACCTGCTGAGCACCGCCGAGCGCAGGGCGTTGAGGGCAGGGGAGGACAAGACCAGTGTTCGCCTGGCCGACTTCGCCGGTATTGTTCCGGCAATAACCGGTAAGGTAGAGCTGGTATATGAAGGTGAGCAGGAAGGCGCTGCTATGGTAGCCGAACACCTGATAGGCGCCGCGGTTAAAACTGTGTTTGCCGACCACTTCCCAAAAATAGAAAAGCTGGAAAAGAACGATGGCAAAGGCCCATTCCAGGAAATTATCGACTGGTTCTTTAACGATGAGACGGGCGTAGAAATGGAAGACGATAGCAGCGATGCCGATTACCATAAGCTGCTCGACAGCATCCCGCTAAAGCAACTGGTACAGAAATACCAGCCCGACACACCCGAAGAAGACCTGTATTTCATGAAGGAATTTATCTTGTGGGGGCTTGCCGAGAACAACAAGCTGAGCAGGGACCGCTTTAGCGAAGGCTACCAGTTCAAGGATATTTACGGGAGTTATATTAGTAAGTTGTAATGATGTAGAGACGCAGTGCCTGCGTCTAACGTAAAGATAATACAGGAGACGCATTCAATGCGTCTCTGTTTTTTATATTTCTATCTAAGCTACAACGCACTGTCATCGCGAGGCACGAAGCGATCTTTAAAGGTTATGGATTTAATCTACATATTAGATAAATTATTAAGGAACTCTATTTAGTGGAACTTACTGTAAATAGGTTGTAGTATCTCCGTTAACTTTTAATATAATTTCTTTTGGATTATTCGGGTCATAATTTTCAACAGTTAGTAGCACTTCTTTATTGAACATTTTTGACAGCTCGATCAAATATTTCATAAGAAGATTGTGGTCTTCAATAGAATTGAACTCCCTTGGGTCAATATCATTTTCAAATTCTTCCTCACTAAAGAAATGTGCATTTATGCACACATCCTTAATAAATATTGAGGTTGTTTGACACAGATCATGACTCCCATCAAAAAATCCAGTAATGACATCAGGATCAATTTTGTCTTCACTAACATCTTTCTCTGTATTGAACCATTGCAACCTGTAATTACTATTCACATAATCAATCCATTGCAGCCATTCCTCTTTGTTGAAGTCATGTATGTAGATATCGCGCAGGGAACCGTCTTCAAAGTATATTTTTTCTTTTAATTTTTTCCAGTTCATTAGTTTGATTTAATTGCTCAGCCAGGCACGAGTTGGAACCCGCGCTGTAGGGGAAAAGGTTTAAATGATTATGTTAAAGAGCGTTTTAGCGCAGGGATATAGGTGCGAAATATCGGATCTAACTTAAGCATAGAAGTCACTAGAAAATCAATCATGATTGGCCAGTTGTCTTTAGTAAAATAGTCGACAGCACTCATTTCATATTTAATTCTGGACGCTTTTTTATTAGGCAGTTCTTCCCATATTAACTTATCACCAAATAACTGTTCTATATCAGAGATATGTTCATGTAAAGCTTTAAAAACACGTTTATTTTCATTTACAGGTCCGCTAATGTAAACTTCAACCCGAGCATTTGAATTTGAAATTACAAAGTTAAATGTTAGTCCTGATAAGCCGCTTCCGAGTGAAATCCAATTGTCCTTTGAAGGACTGATATTTTGCCAGGAGGATGATTTTTGATTGATTTCTTTGAGTAACATTTTCCAAAAGTCAATTCTCAGATGATGTCGTGATTTTAATTGTTCCTGGGTATTTCTATCATCCTGAGTTTTGTCAGCCATACTTATTATGTATTCCTCCGCTTCTTTTACAGGAATAATTTGTTCAATATTAAGCACTAATTGATTATCTAACTCATATGGTGTAGCCTTGAAACACTGAATTCTCAATTTATAATTCATTAGCCACAATGCAGTTGATGTCACCTCTTTTCTAAAGTGTGCCGCTACTAATATTATTCTTTGGGTTTGGGCAAGATTTAGACTGATCTCGGAGATATCATTGACATTATAAAACTCATTCAAATTCTCTCCTGCGTTCTCATTTTTGCCTTGCTTATCTAAAAAGTCCTGATAAATACGTCGGATTTGTTCTTTCTTTAATGTGGAACAATACGATGCATATTTTAATGCCTGCCAGGTCACATCCCTGCCGGTATCATCAAGCTTATTTTCGATAATTACGAGATTACCCTCCTTATCCAGGCCTAACAAATCAAGTCTCTCATTTGTATCATGGAAGCCGTTGAACTCTTTTTGAATTATGAGAATATCTTCTCCCAAAACTGCCGGGGAGTTAGCGATCCATTCTTGCAAATGATTTCTTTCAGTAAAGCCCAGTTCTGAAAATGATTTTTTTTTAAGTTCTGTAATCCTATTTGTGATCTTTTCTATTATATACATATACTAGCTGCTATCAGGTTTGACAATGTTATTTTTAAAACTAACTTTTTGTCTTAAAATATTGGAAATTATATAGTTATATCTACTAAAAATCACACAAATTTTCTGAAGATATTTCTATAAACCTACACAAAATTCTTTATCATTTCGCATAAAAATAAATTCCTATAACTTTTTTCCCTACATATTATTTATTACTTTTAGTTATTCTTAAAGGTTTTTTAAAAATCATGATGAGTTTTAACTAAACATCACCAGTATGAAAAAATTAATAGCTTCCATTTTCGTTGCATTAGCAATAAGTTCGTGCAGCACTGATAAAGAAATTATTGTGAAGGAAAACTCAGGTATAGAATTAACAAAGACTGAATTGGAAACAATATACCTTCGCATGGTAAATTCGGAAGAATACAAAAAACTGGACGCTGCCGAAGATGCTTATTTTGAAAAGCTTAATATCAACAACAGCCACATAATGTTAAGCGAAAAAGATTTGGAAGATGGCGCCCTTAAATGGATAAAAAAAAACCTGCCGGACACTAAATTTTCAAGCGTTGAGGAAGCTAAAGCCGAACATGAGAACATTCTTGCCCTTACGGGAGAAGTATCTAAAAATCACAGGGCCTGGTATTCTGCTTTCGGCAATAAGGCTAATCAAAAACACCTTAGCGAGATCATGCAGAAATATGAATCTGATGCTGGTCTGACGGGCAATTAATCATCATACACATAATATTCTACAGGCCGGCTATAAGTCGGCCTTTTTTTATGAAAACCATTCCTTAATTTTCTTCTTAAATTAGCGCTACAAACATCTTGCGTATGACCACCAAAGAAATCCTCACCCAACTTGGATCCCTCCGCAACGAGACCACCTTCGCCCACAATGCAAAATACGGCGCGGTAAAGCAGTTTGGCGTTAAGCTGGGCGACATACGGCCCATTGCTAAAAAGATAAAGATCAACCATGGGCTGGCCTTTGAGCTATGGGAAACCGGTTATGTAGAGGCAAGGTTGCTGGCAACGCTCATCGTCAACCCAAAAAAGCTTTCGGCAGAGGAGGTCAGCCGTATGGCGCATTCGATGGATTTTGTCCATGAAGCCGACTGGTTCAATTCGTATGTGCTGAAAGACTTCCCGGATAAGGAGCAGTTCAGGGAACAATGGATGGATTCGGATAATAAATGGGCGGCGCGTTGCGGCTGGAGCCTGATGGCAGGACGGATAGCAAGGGAGCCTGAAGATATCGACATCGGCGCAACCCTCGACCGCATCGAAAAAGAAATGCCAGCTGCCCCACCCGAAGTGCAATGGACCATGAACACATCGTTGGCTAATATAGGAATCAACCATTCGCAGCACCGCCAAAAGGCGCTTGAAATAGGGGAGAAGTTGGGCATCTACCGTGACTTTCCCGTCTCTAAAGGATGTACGTCGCCGTTTGCCCCAATATGGATCAACGAAATGGTAAAGCGACAGGCAAAGTAAGGGGTTGTTATTACAGCGCAAAAAAAAGCACCCCAAAGGGTGCCTTATAAACTATATGTTATAGGGATTAAGCTACGACTACGTTTACTGCGTTTGGACCTTTACGGCCTTCTTCTACATCATAGCGAACTGAATCATTCTCGCGAATGGTTTCAGAAAGACCTGAAGCGTGGACAAAAATTTCGGCGCCGCCATTACTTGGTGTGATAAAACCGAAACCTTTTTCTTCATTGTAGAATTTTACTGTACCTTCTTGCATTGTATTTTGTATTAAATTTTGGCGAAGATAGGATATTATTTGGTATAATTCTGAAAAAGAGCAAATTATTTACATAAAGGCAAATCCGAGTTGAAATTCACAGGCTGGTAATTAAAAGTTAAACCGCTCCACACAGGTGTGGTTGTTGTGTAACTTTATGATATGGAAAGGACTGTAGCCGCCAAAATGGGCATAAAACAAAATACACGCGCGTACTTCGCTAATGCAGTGGAGGAAGCCATTGCGGCCATAAACCTCCCGGAAATTACACGGTTACGAAACCTTTCCGGCGAATTCGACTACATCCACCTTTTCGCAACGGACCAAAAGCACATGGAGCAGTGGTTCCCCAAACTAAAGCTGCACTTGGCGCCAAAAGGGATGCTATGGGTTTCCTGGCCCAAGGCAAAACAGCTGGGAACCGACCTGAACATTAAAGAGGTTATCCGGATTGGATACAATTTCGGGCTGGTGGAAAGCAATGCACTAAGCTTAAATGCTGTATGGTCGGCCCTGAAATTTACCCATCCAAAAGATGGGAAGGAGTACCATAACAGTTACGGGAAACTTCCCGATAAAATTTGGTCAAAACACCCCTAAAAAGAAAAAGACCCGTGGGTGGAAGCCCCTGGGTCTTTAATACTGCCTACTCATAACATAGTTGGCAATAAGCCACAAATGTAAAGCAAATATATTTGGCTGCCTAATTTATTTTACGATGATTTCATATTTTTCTAACAATCCCTTAAGCCCCGCTTGCGAAAACACTGCTTTTTTGAGCTTATTTTTCTCAGGGTCAATAGAGAAGTTGTAGCTGGTAGTGAAGTCGGCTTTGTTGGCAATGGTATCTGAAAATACCGCTTTGTGCAGGTTGCAATTATTAAAAGTAGCCCCGGTGAGGTCGGTATTCATGAAATCAACGGCAATGAGGCTGCAATCGGTAAAAACCGTGCCCTTTATTTTCAGGGTGTAGAATTTACTGTAATCCATTTGGCAGCCATTAAACTCCACTTTAAAAAGCAATGCATCGACCATGGTAAAATTGACATTGGTAAAATCGCAGTCGTTAAACACGGCATCCCTCAATGAGACATAATTGATCGCTGCCCCGTTGAAATTGCACGAAACGAAAATGCAGTCGATAAAGGCAACGCCGGTGAAATTGCAGTCCACGAAGTCGCAATCCGTAAAGGTGCAGCCCTCAAAGTCCTTGTACATGATTTCTTCGGGCTGGTAGACCGTCCCTTTTATTTCCCTGCCGATGATGTAGTTTTCTGTCATGCGGTAAAAGTAATTAAAAAGTTTGATGGTAAAGGAATGCGGATGAAATGGATTTGGTGGATTAACTTGGGCTTTTCATCCGTTTTTTACGTTATAAATCTCACCTAAAATCCCTATTTTTGCGGTTATGAAAATGGATATTCACAAGTATATAAGCCAGTTGAATGATGCCCAGCAATTGCCAACATTGCAGAAGGACGGGCCGATGATGGTTATTGCAGGCGCGGGGTCGGGGAAGACACGGGTACTAACCATCCGCATTGCCTACCTGATGAGCCTGGGGGTAGACGCTTTCAACATATTGTCGCTGACCTTTACCAACAAGGCGGCCAAGGAAATGAAGAAACGTATTACCGAGATCGTGGGGCCTGAAGCCAAAAACCTCTGGATGGGGACGTTCCACTCGGTGTTTGCCAAGATATTGCGTAGTGAGGCGGGAAAGCTTGGCTTTCCGTCCAACTTTAGCATATATGACACGCAGGACAGCGTGCGCCTTATCAGTTCCATCATAAAGGAAAAGCAATTGGATAAGGATGTGTACAAACCGAAGCAGGTGCTTGGGCGCATATCGTCATACAAGAACAGTCTCATAACCGTTAAGGCCTATTTTAACAACCCGGAGCTTCAGGAAGCGGATGCCATGTCGAAAAAGCCGCGCCTGGGCGAGATATACGAGGAATATGTAGAACGCTGCTTTAAGTCGGGTGCCATGGATTTTGACGACCTCTTGCTGCGCACCAACGAACTGCTGAACCGTTTTCCGGATGTTTTGGCTAAATACCAGGACCGTTTCCGCTACATATTGGTAGATGAGTACCAGGATACCAACCACTCGCAGTACCTTATCGTAAAAGCGCTTTCGGACAGGTTCCAGAACATCTGCGTGGTGGGTGACGATGCACAGAGTATTTATGCATTCCGCGGCGCCAATATCAATAACATCCTCAATTTCCAGAAGGATTACGACAATGTGCAGGTATACCGCCTGGAGCAGAATTACCGTTCGAGCAAAAATATTGTTGAGGCAGCCAATGCCATTATTGATAAGAACAAGACCAAGCTCGACAAGGTGGTTTGGACAGCCAATGACGAGGGCCACAAGATAAAAGTGCACCGCAGCTTTACCGATGCCGAAGAGGGCCGTTTTGTGGCGAGCACCATATTTGAGGAGAAAATGCGCAACCAGTTGATGAACAACAAATTTGCGATTTTGTACCGCACGAATGCCCAGTCGCGTGCCATGGAAGATGCCCTGCGCAAGCGCGATATACCGTACCGCATATACGGCGGGCTTTCGTTTTACCAACGTAAAGAGATTAAGGATGTGCTGGCCTACCTTCGCCTGGTCATCAACCCGAAGGACGAGGAGGCGCTCATTCGTGTCATCAATTACCCCGCACGCGGCATTGGTGATTCTACTGTAGAAAAGCTTACCGTGACGGCCAACCATTACAAGCGCTCGATATTTGAGGTAATGGAGAACATCGACAAGATCGACCTGAAGCTGAACAGCGGTACCCGCAACAAGCTGCAGGACTTTGTAATGATGATAAAGAGCTTCCAGGTGATCAATGAGAACCAGGATGCATTTTACCTTGCCGAACACGTTGCCAAAAAGACCGGCCTTATCCAGGAACTGAAGAAAGACGCTACCCCCGAGGGTATAGCGCGAATAGAAAATATAGAGGAACTCCTCAATGGTATCAGGGACTTTACCGAAGGGCAGCGCGAAATCGATGGTGCGAGGGGTGCGTTATCGGAATTCCTTGAGGATGTGGCGCTGGCTACCGACCTTGACAAGGATACAGGCGACGACGACCGTGTGGCATTAATGACCGTGCACCTTGCCAAAGGGCTGGAGTTTCCGTACGTGTTTGTGGTGGGGATGGAGGAGGACCTGTTCCCGAGCGCCATGAGCCTGAACACCCGCAGCGAACTGGAGGAGGAGCGGAGGCTGTTTTACGTAGCCCTTACACGTGCCGAGCATCAGGCGTACCTCACGTACGCACAGTCGCGTTACCGTTGGGGTAAGCTGGTGGATGCCGAGCCGTCCCGCTTTATAGAGGAGATCACCGATACCTTTTTGGAACATCTTACCCCAGCCGAAAACACCTATCGTTACAAGCCGATGATCGATACCGATATTTTTGGCGATGTAGATAAGTCGAAATTACGCCAGCTAAAGCCCACGCCCACAACGCCGCCGGCATGGGTCACTTCCAACGACCCCAAGCCGAGTACCGGTATCCGCCGCCTGAAGCCTGTGGAAGGCCGTGCGCCCGTAAGCAGTACACCTATGCCCGAAAGCAAACTTGTTCCCGGCAACATTGTAATGCACGAACGCTTCGGCAGGGGCGAGGTACTTAACCTTGAAGGAGTAGGCGCCGACAAAAAAGCCGAGATACGCTTTGAGGTTGGAGGGATCAAGAAATTGTTACTTCGCTTTGCAAAGCTGGATATTATAGAATAGTCATGGTTTGGATTGTGGAGTTTCCGGATTTCCATAGGTGACTTCATACGTGTATGAGTGAAGTTTCCCTGTGGATCTATCGGGCTGTTCTGTCAAATGTTTATATTCGTTTTAACATCACTATTCCCACAACTTCACTAAATTTAGGTTTACAACCTGAATTGACAAAATAAACCTTTCAACGAATAAAAAGAATGGCCCAGTTTATAAAAATATACCCCGAAAATCCCAACGAGAAGGAGATCGCTAAAGTGGTGAAGATACTCCGTGACGGCGGGATCATCATATACCCGACTGATACCGTTTACGGTCTTGGCTGCGACATCACCAACAGTAAAGCACTGGAGCGCATTGCAAGGATAAAAGGCATAAAGCTGGACAAGGCCAACTTCTCTTTCATCTGCAGCGACCTAAGCAATATTTCCGATTACGTAAAGCAGATTGATACATCAACATTTAAGATACTGAAAAGGTCACTGCCGGGGCCATATACCTTTATCCTTCCGGGTAATAACAACCTGCCGAAGGAATTCAAAAAGAAAACCACTGTGGGTATACGCGTTCCCGATAACAATATTGCGCTTGAGATCGTGCGACAGTTGGGCAACCCTATCGTATCGACATCCATACACGATGAAGATGAGGTACTCGAATACTCCACCGACCCAGAGCTGATCTTTGAAAAGTGGCAAAATCTGGTCGATGCCGTTATTGATGGGGGATATGGCGACAACACGCCATCCACTATCATCGACCTTTCAGGCCCCGAGCCTTTAGTCGTAAGGGAAGGGAAAGGGGATATTGATATTTTTTAGATTCGTAAATTTCTATGCATCATTTCTTCATTGATAAATTATTAAAATATTTCTCAATTGATTTGGCTTTAGATAAAAATTTGTTAAAAAATTAATGATATATCGCAAATAGTATCATGTGCGCATATCTTTGTTAAAGATTTAGTGATTTTACTGAGTCTTACACTAAATCAAACTAATATGAATCGTTTCTTTTTTTATGTTGCCCTATTTTGTACAGCAATAACTTTTAACGCCCACGCACAGAATGATGCAGGCACAATTGCACCGGAAAATATGGGCAAGGCTGCCGAAATTAATGCAGACATTGCTGAATACCGTATAGAACTGGAAATGCTTCAGGCCAAATTATCTGAACAAACTGCCAAAGCACACAATAAAGCTACAGAAGCTCAGGATTCATCAGGTGAAAGTGAAGCTGCAGCAAACAGGCTGCAGAATGATATTACCAGTAACAGGAAGGCAAGAAAATCAGGCAGGGCAGCAAACCGGGCTGAAGATGACTGGGACGACTCTAAAGATGCAAGCAGGGATGTCGAAAAAACGCAAAAGAAAATTAAATCGATAAATAAAAAAATTGCCAGGAGTGAGAAAAAGCTCCTCAAACTATCAGAATAATTCGTAAGAGTCCGGCCATCCAGCCGGACTTTTTTGTGTACATAGAAACGTCCCCGGTTTTCTTCTGTATGTTTTCTGAGATTATCTTCATGTATATTGTTTTGTCCATAGCCAAAAAGAGCCTGTAGTTTCCCTCACTAAACATCTATAAGTTTTAGCGAAACAGAAACCCTATTATAGAGATTAGGGAATGTATGGGGATGCGGCTATTTTTTAAGCATAAAAAAACCGAGCTTTACAACCCGGCTTTCATCATTCGTATTTTTTATAAAGCGTAAATAATTCCGGATTGGAACTTCGTACATCCTGATAAACATCAGGCATCGGGCTGTAATCTTTGTGATACATCGCGCAATAAATTATATAATAATAAAATTCACTGTTTTTAGCTAATTGGTCAGCTACTGCCGATTCCATTGCTTCATATTCCCTAACAGCGGCCTCATAGTTTTCAAAGTCAGTGATCTCTATGTGCTCTGCGGCCCATTTTAAGTTACTTTCTTTAGTAGCCAATACTGTGCTGTCTCCAAAAAAATTCAGTTTGTCCTGATATTGGTCTCCAAGTTTTTGTGCAAACATTGCGCTTTTGCTATACAAAGTCTTAATGAAGAGTTCCCGTGCTTTGTTATAGCGATGGGTACAGGATATTGTATCTTCTGCCTTCTCCTGTGCCATAACATCAGTTACTGATACTATTAAAAATAGTATTGCAAGAATTTGACGCATTATATTCAAAATTTGTACTGTAATGATATGAATTTGAAGGCTTGCACTAAACAAAAAATCCCCACTGCTTTCACAATGAGGATTTTCAACTTTATTAAAAGAAAAAATTACTGTTCCCTGTTTACATAAACCCATCCGGTTCTGCTTTGTCCCGTATGCTCAATAACGTAAAAATAGGTTCCGGTAGGCAGTTCGTCGCCATTGCTGGACTGGCCGTACCATTCGTTGGAATAGTTGTTCTTCGTGTAGATCTCTTCACCATACCTGTTGAAGATGGATACTTTCTTCGCATTCATTCCTGATATGTCGAAGTTGTCATTCTTACCGTCATTATTTGGCGAAATACCCCTTGGTATCCCACAGAAGGTACCGTCTACTTCAAAGGTAAAGCTTCGTGTACAACCTCCCGGTGTAGTTACCGTAAGCATAAAGCCAAGTGGGTATTGGTCAGGATTTATGTCATTTGCGTCTGCATAAGCTGTTGCATCAAATGATGATCCTGTTCCCACTTCATTGCCCATGCTGTCCATCCATACAAACGTGGCAGAATCCTCATCGGCACCCACTACCGATACGTTCAGCATATAGGTGGTGTCAAACCCGGAGCCTTCACATCCCTGTGTGCCTGTTATCATGATGTTGTTAACCGGTGCAGTGATAGTCGCACTTGTTTCAGCCGACTGGCAGCCCGCATCGTTCATAACCATTACATTGTACGTACCCATATCCAGGCCGTCAAATGTAGCGTCATCCTGCCATGTGGTGCCACCATCGATACTGTAGCTGTACTGCGTGCCAACCGGGGCTGTCACAGTAACAGATCCCGTTGCCATGTCGCATGTGGGCTGTACCGTTGCCAATACAGGCGCGGCAGGTGTTGCAGGCTGTGGGTTTACAGTAAATGATGCTGTAGACGTACATCCGTTGATGTTGCTCACCGTTACGGTATAACTGCCTGGCGCCAGGTTGATGAACGAAGTACCGTTCTGGAACGTTGTTCCGTCAATGCTGTACGAAAAGCCTGAACCGGTAGGGCCTGTAATGTCTATCCTTCCGTTAGCGATGAAGCAGGTAGGCTGTATGATGTTGGCCGTTGGCTGCGCAGGTAGTGGTGAATTGTCAATGTTGATGATGCCTGTAGTCGAAGTACATCCGCCGGCATTCATAACCGTTACCGTGTAGGCTCCGCCAGCCAGGTTCGCAAATGTGGCGCTGTTCTGGAATGTTGTCCCGTCAAGGCTGTAGGTAAATCCTGCTCCTGTCGGAGCGTCAACCACAATTGTACCGGTTGGTACAGCACACGTAGGCTGTGTTACCGTTGTTGCGGCTACAGCGGGTGTCGTTGGTACAGGGTTGATGGTGATAGTTCCGGTAACCGACTGGCATCCGCCGTTCTCTGTAGTGATGGTATAAGTACCCGGTGCAAGGTTGGCAAATGTAGTCGTGGCCTGGAATGTAGTGCCATCAATGCTGTAAGTAAACCCGGTTCCAAGCGGTGCAGTCACCTCAATAGTACCTGTCGTTACTCCGGAGCAGTTAGGCTGCGTTACAGTGGTGGTTGCTACATCCGGTGCTCCCGGTGCGGCATTAATAGTTGCTGATGCCGTTGATGTACATCCCTCAGCATTTTGTGTTGTAATGGTATAGCTGCCCGGTGCAAGGTTAGCGAACGTTGTACCGTTCTGGAATGTCGTGCCGTCAATACTGTAGCTAAGGCCTCCTCCTACAGGGGCTGTTATTTCGATTGTCCCTGTTGGGATTGCGCACGTTGGCTGCGTAATTATAGTAGTAGCTGCTACCGGAGCGGCAGGTACGGCATTTACGGTAACCGAAGCGGTAGATGTACATCCGTCAAGCTCTGTGGTGAGGGTATAAGTTCCCGGCGCAAGGTTCGCAAATGTAGTTTCCGGCTGGAATGTAGTGCCGTCTATGCTGTACGTATATCCTGTTCCTGTTGGCGTATTAACGGTTATAGCACCCGTCGTTACGGTACACGTAGGCTGCGTTACAGTAGTGTTTGCTACAGCAGGCGCACCCGGTGCAGGGTTAATGGTTATCGATGCTGTAACCGATGTACATCCCTCTGTATTGCGCGTGGTTAGCGTATAGGTTCCCGGTGCCAAATTAGCAAACGTTGTGCCTGTCTGGAAGGTCGTACCGTCAATACTGTACTCCAATCCTGCCGGTGCTGTAACCTCAATGCTTCCCGGTGTGGTACACGTAGGCTGTGTTACTGACGTAGTTGCCACCGCAGGCGAAGCCGGTGCGGCATTTATAGTCACAGAAGCCGTAACCGATGTACATCCGTCAGCGCTTTGCGTAGTAACAATATAGCTTCCGGGTGCAAGATTGGCAAACGTAGCTGAATTTTGGAAATTCGTGCCGTCTATGCTATAGGTATATCCGGCTCCTGTAGGATTGGTTACCACGATGGTGCCTGTTGCCACAGCACAGGTAGGCTGCGTTAGGGTAGTTGTAGCAACTACCGGTACCACAAGCGCATTATTTATGGTGATGTTTGCCGTAACCGATGTACATCCGTTGCCTTGTGTTGTAACGGTGTAGTTACCCGGGGCAAGTCCTGCAAAAGTTGGCGAATCCTGAAAGTTCGTCCCGTCGATGCTGTAAGTATATTCTGTGCCGACCGGTGTTGTAACAACGATTGTGCCTGTTGCGGTAGCGCAGGTAGGCTGTGTTATCGTAGTAGCCGCAACAGCCGGAACTACGGGAGCTGCATTAATGGTTATTGGCGTACTTACCGACGAACATCCAAGAATATTCCTAACGGTTACAGTATAACTGCCCGGCGCAAGGCCTGAAAATACGGGCGATGCCTGGAATGATGTTCCGTCAAGGCTATAGGTAAGATCTAAGCCTGTTGGTGTATTTACTGTAATTGTGCCAGTAGCTGTAGTACAGTCCGGTTGAGTTACGGTAACATCCGCAACGGCAGGTGTAAGCGGGGCAGGGGCTACCACGAACGGCACGATTGAAATACAATTTGTCGATGATTTTATGGTAAGCGTGTAACTGCCTGAAGCAAGCCCGTTGAAGGCAAGCCCGTTTTGGAAGGTAATACCGTCAATACTATAGGTGAGTCCGTCGCCTACCGATGGCAGGATCAGGATGCCTCCGGTCGGGATTAAACAGGTTGGAGGAACCGGGATCACTACCGCCAATGGCAGCGGCGAAACGGTTAACTGTACGGCGTTGCTCACCAGCGTACAACCGGTAGAAGTAGCCACGCAGTAAAACTGGGCGCCGTTAAAATCCATAGGTGTGTCGATAACAGTAAGCACTGTTGTGGTGGTTCCCGAAAAATTCGGGCCGTCAGTTATGTTTACCCAGTTTCCGGCAGCGTTAAGCATTTTCCACTGGTACGTAAATGACGATGCGGCGCTAAGTGTAACTGTATATTGAACATCGTCGCCCTCACAAACGGCAGCACTTAACGGCTGTGCCGAAATATGGTCGGAGGGGGAGGAGGTGATACTGTGAATGCCCAGGTTGGAGCATTCTTCGGTGTCAGAGATGGCCCAGTTTCCGGCATTGAATGTTGCCTGAGGCACCACTGCATTACTGTTGCGTATCATGGTGAAGCCAACATTGTCAGGAGTGTATACCCTGTCAATTACAACCGTATTCTTAATCAGTTCTAATTCATCGTCCTCGTTAAATCCGGAAGGGAGAAGGTTCACAGGTGTTCCTGTAAGGCCGCAAACTGATGTAGCAGTACGAACGATATGTACGCTTCCCGGCGCTATTATGCCGGTAAGTGCCAGGTTGATGGTGGCAGGACCGCCAATAGTCCCGCGTCTGATGATGCTATACTGGGAAAGATCTATTGCAGCCGATGTACCATTGTATAATTCTATGGCGCCGCCTTCACCGGCCGGGGCGTCGTAAATTTCAGAAATGAAAAGGTCACTTGGCGGTGCAAATGTAGGGCAGTTGGACGAAATGAATGTGAATGCCGAAGATGTACCCACACAGCCATTGGTAGTTATGGTAAGCGCACCGGATACTGTTGTGGCAGATACGATCGCTTTTATTTCGGTATCAGAAACCACGGTAAAGCCGGATGATTCCACGCCACCGAATTTCACGGAAGTGGTGCCTGCCTCAAATCCGCTTCCTGTAATAGTTACAAGGGTATTTGCCGGGCCCGATGTTGGAGTATATGCCGTGATAACGGGGGCAGTACACCCGGAGTTCACTGTTCCGTTTAGAGTAAAGTCGTCCAGCCTGAATGTACCGTTTCCGGTCGCGCCGCTTAGTGTCAGCACTACCGTCACTGTGCCGGTAAGGCCGTTTACAGGGTTCGCCACTACCAGGTTGCCCGTAGTACCGCCATTGCCCTGGGGCACCGTGCCTGTTCCCACGTTGATACCGTTAATAGTCATTGTCCAGTTTTGCGCGCCGCTGTCGCTGCGCCTCCTCCAGAAGCTGAATGACGTGATGTCCAGTGTTTTGCCGGCGGCCACATTGAACGTAAGTGTCATGTTGGGAGTGCCTGAACTATTGTTCAGTGAAAGTGCCTGTCCTGCAGAACCTGCAAAACTGGTAAAGCCTCCGGTGGCATTCGTGCTCCATGACGAACCTGAAAGATCGGGATTGATCACAGGGGGCACTGTAGTGTAGGGGTTTGCATTTATGCTGGTTGTACCAAAATCGTGCTGGTACACTTGCGCATAGCTTCCGGGCCTTATCGCAATAAGGAAGGTAATGACTGCGATGAACCTGATTAGTTTAGTAATTTTTCTTTCCATAAATTGTGCTTTAAACTGTTCTTTTAGCAAAGGGATTCTGTACAAAATTATGCACGAAACATTCTAATGTGTTTTGCCCTTAAGTAACATTTATTAAAAGATTAACCTCTATTTAAGAGTTCACTCCACATTTATGATACTATGCAGGCATAAAAAAATAGCCCGCAAAATTAGGCTATTTATTACTGAAAATCTTGTTATTAACCCTGAATAATCACATGGACTTGGCGTAATGTTATATATGTCACTCTTGTAGTAACGCAATCAGTACTTTATGAACCGGATCGCTGTACTCCCGTCAGCCTTTAATAAATAGGTTCCGGCAGCCAGTTCGTCTATAATTATAGGCATAGTACTATCGGTTATAAAGGCCATAACCTCCTGCCCCAGCATATTTACGATAGTACCGCTCACGCTGCCGTTGATCCCACCCAGGAAAATTTGCCCCGAAGCAGGATTGGGGTACAGCCATATCCCATCCGTTGCAACCTCATTGCCGCCCATGGTCGTGTTGGCTATCTTGGTGAGGTAGGGGTATCGATTGTATATATCGCCGCCGTTGTGCTGGATATCGCCAAACATAGCAGTACTGTTGGCGATTCCGGCCAGGTAAATGCCGCCGTTTGCGTCGAGGGTGATGCTGTCGGCATAGTCGTATCCTGTGCCACCCGCGGTCACAGCCATAAGGACTGTACCTTCAGGACTATACTTCAGGACCATAGCGTCACTGCTCATCAGGGGCGTTGTGGTGGTTACCCCATTGCCCCAGGTTATTGTGCCGCCCGTAAGTCCGGCAAAGTAAACATTGCCATCGCTGTCGAGGGTGAGTGCGTTCCGTTTGCCGGGTTCGGCCCTGCCTTCGCCGGGAACTTCGCGCACCCATTGGTACGTTCCCGAAGCATCAAGCTTTGCAAGGAAAAAATCGTCGAACATTCCCTGCGGACCTTCAGCGCTAATTCCGCCAAAGTCATACGCACCGAAAAGGTACGAGCTAAAATATACCTCATCGGGTGTGCGCACCACTACGAGAGGGGTGGTACAGGTAATGTCGTTTACAAAGTTCACCCACTGGTACACCCCCTGCGGAGAATATTTTACAATAAAGGTATTGTACTGCAGGTTTGTGGGAACCAAAACGCCGTTAAAGGAGCCGTCGGTTTCGGCGCAGGATCCCGCCGCATAAATGTTTCCTTCCGTATCTACGCTGACCGATGTAACGCGGCTCACATTCACATTGGCAATACCGAGCAGCTTAGCACCGTCGGGAGCATACTTGTCGATAAAGCTGTCCATATAATTGCCGTAACCTATGTATATATTATCGTTGGTATCTACGGTAAGGCCCTTCATTTCGGAAGTCAAAGTGGATTCCTCTTCAGTTTCCACGGGCTTGTGCCACAGGAGGTTTCCGTCCGGGCTAAACTTTGCGAGCAGGAACCGGTCGCCCTGATTGGTTGTGGATATGGTAATATCACCAATAGTTATGCTGCCTACATACGCCAGCGACATAATAACGTTGCCTTGGGAGTCGCACACCATATTATGGTTGCAGGCCTTGCCGCCAATCACTTTTTCAAACAGCAGCCCGCCATTGCTGTCGTACTTATTAAAGGTCACGGTGCCGAACATATCGGTATACGGATACGGTTCGCCCTTAAACCCGGTAAAAAACACATTGCCGGAGGGGTCGGCAGCCACGCAGTACCCTACCATATCCGAATGAACGGATACCGACACTTCAGGCGTTTGCAGCCACTCGAATGTTTGTGCAAATGATGCCATGCCCGAGAGCAGCGCTATGAAAGTAATTTTTTTCATGCTTGTTTTTTGGGGTAAATGTAGCAAAGCTACCTTTTTAGCCATGAGAAATTACGTGTATGGAGGATGTTATTTAGAATTTGCGGGGTACGGGTGAGGATTTAGGGTCAGGTTTATTGGTATTAGTAGTAATGAAGATGTTAGATTATTTTTTTCCATAAGTCAGATTATATAAATGTCATAATAATCTATATACACTGTTTTTTATTAAATTGATGATACATTTCCGTCAACCATTCGGCGTAAATAGTCCTCCATTTTTTCAAGTAATTCAATTGATTTTTTCATTTCTGCAATCGTAAAAGTTGGCATTCCCGCAGATCCATGTGACATTGGATGCATTGTCACTTTTTGATATAATTTGAGTTCCTTGACTATTTTTTGGAAATTTATAAAGTCATGATTCTTATAGTCATTGATCCTATTCTGTAATATATTAGCGAGGTTTGTCCCATCAGATAAAGACAAAATGCGTTGTATAGAATCAATTAAATCTGACGCTGTCTTGCCTGCAGAGTAATAGACTGCGTTTCCCTTCATTATCCTATCAATTATCTTATTACTGTCTTCAACTGCACCAATCATAAGTAATTTTGAATGTTCATAAAGTAAAATTTCAAACTTTTTTCTAATTCGATTTCCTATCATAACTATGTTTTCTCCTCCACTAGTCGAAGTAGCAATAGCGTTAAAATCATTTCGTATAGAATTTACATCTTCAATTTCAGATTTTTGATAAATTCTATGCATATTATTTATTTCATACAGATTTGCAAACGACCAACCATTTACCGTGGATGCAAAATTATTTATCATGAACATTGATAAGTTATAGAAACTGATATTATGTGTAAAGATTAAAATTTGCGTGTCATTAAATTTATCTAATATATATCTTATTAAAAATATTCTGTTTGAAGAATCTAGACTTGTTATAAAGTCATCTAAAACAAGAATTTTTTTCTTACTATTTTCTTTTTTAATAAAAACTACGTTCAATAGAATCAGTATTATTATAAGATTTAGTTTAGCTTCATTAAAGAATTTTTTTATTTCTGATTTGCTTTCAATATATTTACGTGAATCAATAATTTTTATCGCAAAATCATCTTCTTCATCAATTTCAATTGATACACTTTCATTAAATTCAGTAAGTATTTTATTAACTTCTCCCTGAAATATATCACATATTGAACAAATATCATCAATACTTTCAATTGTAAAAAAGAATTTACTAACAAGATTTTTCAGGTAAATTCCTTCCTCAATATCTAGTTCACTTCTCGATATCATGAATATTTGATAATTAGAGGTGTCTAAAAACTTATAGTCAGAATCATTAATTTCAATTGAAAAATCTTGATTAGTAATTTTGTTATTGTACTTAATCCAGAAATCTTTAACCATTTGTTCACGCTCGTCAGGTGTCGATGCCGATATAGCAGCTTCCATACGTCGATTAAAAAATACTGTTTTTATAGCTTCATATAGCGAACTTTTGCCTGAACCATTTTCACCATACAATAACAAATTTTTTCCATCAAGAGTAATCGATACTTCATCATGAAAAGCTTTAAATTTATTCAGTTTAAACTTAAGCATTTTTGAAAAATTCTACCAATCTATCCTTCAACTCATTGTCCCGATTGATAAAATCATTATAGGTGAAATTTCCATTTTCCATTACACTATTTACTTCAAATATATTAGACTGATTGTAGTATTCTCTTTTTTTGTTAAATGTTAAGTTTTTTTTTGGTATATCGATTATTAAGAAATTTCCAATTCTGTCCACAATTTCCGTCAAGTCAATTCCTGTCCAACTATTATCAAGTTGTTTTTCATCTTTCAAATTAATTATCTTATCTATATTATAAGATGCAAGAGCAACATTTCGTGTTAAATAAAATGCAAGCAATGCAAAGCCCTTTTTTAGCCTTCCCAAATAATTAAAATAATCATTGGTAACCTCATTTTTTCTATATGAATCGATAATCAATCTTGACGAAGTTTGTCTAATTATATTGTAAATTTCGAATTTTACTGTGGTTGTTGAGCCTTGATAATATACATATCTTGTAAGAGATTGAAGAAATTTCAAAAATTTGTCATCTACATTGGACTCGTGGACAAATAAAAAGTTTACTATTGCATATCTAGGATATTGATTCGTATATGCATCAAGAATTTGAAGCCACTTAGATATTTCCGATTGAGCAATTCTTTCTTGATTCAATAACTCTAACACACCAATAATCTTAAAAAGATCGGTCAGTACTTCGTTATACTTTTTAAGAGTAAATGGAGAAAACTTTTCGTTAATAAAAAATTCTCTGAGATTTGTTTCACTTGATGTAATTCCTTCTCTACCACGAATTATATGTGAATAAAACCTAAATATATCATCAATATTTAAATTTAAATTATCACAGTAGTTTTTAAAGTCAGTCCATAGCTCAATAAATATTTTTTCTTCACCAACATTTTTCGCTTTATTATATAACTTTGCTTTGAATATGTCAGCATCTTCTAGATTCATGCCACGGTTATTAATCGTTTCGAAAATAACTAATGCCTTTTCATTAGCCTCATCTTGTGTTGGTCCACTTAGTTCTATAGGCAAAAGATAGACTTGTTTTAATATATATGTGGTAAAATCTTTAATATTTTTATTACTATCTGATGTAAAATATCTAATCCAAGTATAAAAGTATAAAAGGTTAGCTTCGAATTTGCTATCGCATAATCTTTCAACTATCTTTTGATTTTTGTCTATTACTTTAGAAAGTCGCATTTCAACATCGATAGTGTTGTAATTTAAAACTTTTGTTAAAGCAATTCCATCATTAGCTTCAAAAATATCAGATCTTATCCTTGTAACTTTACTAATTCCTTCCCAATCCTCTTTTTCTAAAATCTGTTCTAATACTTTAAATTCCGGTTGAAAAAGCGCTAAAACTTTAAATAATAATAACGATGTGATAAGTCTTTGTTGCCCGTCGACAACTTCTAATGTATCATTGTTATTGTCGGCTTTTGCAATAATTATATTACCAATAAAATAATCTTGATTATTTTCAAAAGCATCTAATAAGTCATTGTAAAGTTGAAGACAATGGTCATATTCCCAAGAATATGGCCTTTGATATGAGGGGATTACATATTGTTCTTCGATTCTAAATATCTTTAAAAGTTCTTTTTGTTCAGCGCTTAATGATAATGGCATATCTTTATTCTATGTATAATTCTATGCCTTAAAGATATTTAAAATTTAGTACAAATCAAACGTATTTTCAATGAAGAATTGAATGAATTTACTTTGTGTATACATTATAAAATAAAAGCCCCTTCCGGGGCTTTTACATTTTAAAATCTATTTCTTATACGGCGGCAGCAATTTACTGCATACCTCCCCAAAACCTATCCGCACTTCGTCATTTTCGCAGTAGCCGCGCATGATCACGCTGTCGCCGTCGTTAATAAACTTGCGTTCGGTGCCATCATTCAAAGTGATCGGGTTCTTGCCGCCCCAGGTCAGTTCCAGCATCGAGCCGAAGCTGTCCGGCGTTGGTCCTGATATAGTACCGCTGCCCATCAGGTCACCGCTGTTCACACGGCAGCCGTTTACGGTATGGTGTGCCAGCTGCTGCGCCATGCTCCAGTACATGTATTTAAAGTTTGAGTTCGAGATGACGGTTTCCTCGCCGCCTTCCGGTTCAATGGCCACCTGTAGCTTAATGTCGAATGCGTGCGCGCCTTCCTGTTGCAGGTATTCCAAAGGCTTCGGTTCGGTTTGCGCTGGCCCTTCGGTACGGAAAGGCTCCAAGGCATCGAGCGTCACGATCCATGGCGATACCGACGATGCGAAGTTCTTGGCAAGGAACGGCCCAAGCGGCACGTATTCCCACTTCTGGATGTCGCGCGCGCTCCAGTCGTTAAACAATACCATCCCGAAAATGTGTTCCTCGGCTTCTTCCACAGGAACCGATTCACCCATCACATTGGCATCGGTCGTGATGAACGCCATTTCCAACTCAAAGTCCACAAGGCGCGACGGCCCAAAAACAGGCTGCGTTTCGCCGTTCGGCAATGTCTGCCCCATAGGGCGGTGTACCGGTATTCCTGACGGCACGATGGTAGACGACCTTCCGTGGTAGCCCACAGGCAGGTGCAGCCAGTTAGGCAGCAGGGCGTTCTCCGGGTCGCGGAACATGATGCCCACATTGGTGGCATGTTCGCGGCTCGAATAGAAATCGGTATAGTCGCCGATGAGTACCGGCAGTTGCATCTCTACGTCATCAATATGGAAAATGACCACGGCCTTATGCTCCTCGTTATCGCGCAGTGTCGCATTGTTTTCGTCGAACAGTTCGGCAATGCGGTTGCGCACGAGCCTCCAGGTTTTACGTCCGTCCGATATAAAGTCGTTCAGCGTGTCCTGCATGAACATATCGTCGGTCAGCTCGATGCCCTCAAAGTAGTTTAGCTGCTGCAGCGCGCCCAAATCGATGGCATAGTCGCCAATGCGGGTTCCTATGGTCACCACATCATCTATGGTCAAAAACACGCCGAAAGGGATATTTTGTATAGGGAAATCGCTGTCTTTCGCTACGTTGAGCCAGGATTTACGCGAGGGATCATTTGCTATTAGTGGCATATTATTATATGTGTTTTTTGGTTTTATTGAATTGTCAAATATAGTTTCCCCCATCGTTTTACCAAACGTTTTTTGTACTTTTGATGACAAATTAACGAAAAATTATAAAATGCAACGCGACGAACAAATTTTCGACCTTATCCTGGAAGAACAGGACAGGCAGATACACGGACTTGAACTAATTGCATCAGAAAATTTTGTGAGCGACCAGGTACTGGAAGCCGCAGGTTCCATACTGACCAACAAATATGCCGAGGGCTACCCGGGGAGGCGCTACTACGGTGGGTGCGAGGTGGTTGACGTTATCGAGCAGATCGCCATCGACAGGGCAAAGGAGCTTTTTGGCGCAGAATATGTAAACGTACAGCCACACTCAGGCTCGCAGGCCAACACAGCCGTTTTTGCCGCAGTGCTTAAGCCCGGCGATAAGATACTTGGGTTCGACCTGTCACACGGCGGACACCTTACGCATGGTTCGCCCGTGAATTTTTCGGGCAAGTTGTACAATCCCGTATTTTATGGGGTGGAGCAGGAGACAGGACGCCTTAATTACGACAATATACAGGAAATAGCCGAAAGGGAAAAGCCGCAACTTATCATAGCCGGTGCCTCTGCCTATTCGCGCGACATGGACTTTAAACGTTTTCGCGAAATTGCCGACAGCGTGGGCGCACTGCTTTTGGCCGATATTGCGCACCCGGCCGGACTAATCGCAAAGGGGCTTATGAACGACCCAATTCCGCATTGCCACATTGTGACCACTACCACGCACAAAACACTTCGCGGGCCACGCGGCGGTATGATCATGGTGGGAAAAGACTTTGAAAACCCGTTTGGCATCAAAACCCCGAAAGGCGAGATACGCATGATGTCGTCGCTACTGGACGGGGCCGTTTTCCCGGGCAACCAGGGCGGTCCGCTGGAGCACATCATCGCTGCCAAAGCAGTTGCATTTGGCGAGGCGCTGACTGATAATTTCTTCCGTTATGCCATGCAGGTGCAAAAGAACGCCAAGGCTATGGCCGAAGCTTTCGTTAAGCGCGGGTATGACATCATCTCCGGCGGGACAGATAACCACATGATGCTTATCGACCTGAGGAACAAAGGCATCTCGGGCAAGGAAGCCGAGAACGCGCTGGTAAAGGCCGAGATAACCGTAAACAAGAACATGGTGCCATTCGACGATAAGTCACCTTTCGTAACCTCAGGCATCCGCGTAGGAACGGCGGCAATCACCACCCGAGGACTTTTGGAAGCCGACATGGAAACTATTGTAGACTTCATTGACCGTGTAATTGTGGACCACACGAACGAGGAATCGCTTGAGCAGATCGCCGACGAGGTAAACGACATGATGAGCGAAAGGCCGATATTTGTTTTTTAACTTATAACACCGCGATTATGTGTCATTTAGACGCCAGGAGAAATCTCTATATATAATGAAATCCCTCGCAAGAGGGATTTTTTATGGGCTATGTTTAAGCAGCAATTACATTTCAAAAGAACCCTTCAGATTTTCAAAAACAATATTCCCCTCACCATCTGTAGCTTTTAAGCTGAATGTCCCTGTCGTATACTGGAAAGGCTGTAAGTTATGCGAACCGATGCTAATGGTGCCGCTGCAATTGTAAGCCTGCCACTCGGTTGGGTTAATGTTGGCAGTGGGGGTCAGCTTCAACGCACCAATGTATTTGTACAAAAGTATGCGGAAATTACTGCCGGCAGTAAACGCATAACTGCCGGTATCCCTATTCTCAATAGCGGTATCCGACTGGATCCGCATTACATACCCATTGTCAGAATAAAAATCATAGACAACACCATCTGTCGATGTGGAAGTAACCGTACTGGTAAAGTGCATCGCACCATTGTCTACGGTGAGCTGGTGCGGAAAAAAACCGCACGCGATGGAGTTGGTGTCATTGTACTGCATTTTTCCCGAAATGTGTTTCTTATTACCGGGTACGCCCATTTCATAAAGGTCGCCTTCAAACTCAAAATACAGTTGCCTGTTCTCAGCGTCGTAATTAAAATTGCTAATGCTGAAGGTTTCTGCGGGTGCGAAGTCGACGGTTTCATAATGCCTGTTAGCATCAGAGAAATCGTAGAAACGCACTTTTTTAATATGGCCCGATTTACTCAACTCGAATTGCATATGGAACCTTGAACTGAATTCCAAAGGTACATCCATAACCCCGGCATATATGTATTCGCAGTTTTCATTGGCGCTAAAAGTAGACCGCGGCAACGACATCGTTTCGCCATTTACAGTAATCTCAAAGTAGGAGCCGTCGCTGGTTGCATTGGCTTTATCATCGTCGGAAGAGCAGGAGGCAAGTACAAAAAGCAGGAGCAGGGAAAGTAGTGTAGATTTCATTTTAGTTCAGGTTAGTACGGCTGTTCTTACAAATTTTATGCCGTTTAAGATTTCAGGAGCGAATGGCTTGGGCTTTTTCAGGAAGCGTCATTCCTGCTTTCGCCTTTATCTGCCTTCCCTCGCCACGGCGGGGCGGCAGGATACCGGCTCTATCAGGGCTAAGGGGAGAGGTGGTTTTGTATTTGGAGGGTTGAGTAAGCTACCACGCGCTGTCATCTCGGGGTACGAAGCGATCTTACGATTTCTTGGAAACGTCCCAAAACGCATTCAATGTTGCAAGAAGGCTGTCATGGTTTGTTTTAAGCGCGCTTACCGTAAGTGAAATGGGCGACCCGTAAGCTTTATAATTATAGTTCATAGCTTTCCTTTTCAGGAATTTGGTTTGCCTGTCAATGTACTTTTCAGGGTTGGAAACGCCGATCATGATAAACTTTTCACTCATGACCTGCGTCGTGTAGATTTGCCTGATATCTTCCCACGGAATAAACCCCGCGCTTACACCACTGGCATTATCGGTAATTCCTTTGCTGTCAATGATAAGGCCGGGCTTGTTGTCGAACATCTTCAATGTAAAAAAAATCGTTCCGGCCACGCCCATGAGAAGGGACCCGGCTGCAGCGCCATATTTTACGACCGCATTGTCCAGCACGGCATTGCTGACTTCCGGCCTGGCAATTATAATCCAAATGCCCAGCGCTACGAAAATTATTGAAAAAATAAGTAGTTTGATAAGTTTGACTTTGCTTATAGGTACTAGTATCGGTTGGGTTGACATTGGTGCATTTTAAGTTCAAATATAATTAAATTCCGGATGCCGGCGTGACGCTCATGCCGGTAAGTAAATAGTATTTATGCTTTGCTTACTCATCGAGGCACGGGCTAGAAGCTGGCGCTGGCGGGGTGGCACTGTCATCGCGAGGCACGAAGCGATCTTTACAGGCCTACTCTTCCGGCAGCCACCCCCCTTTAAATCTTTTGACATATTCTTCGAGCTCTGCGCTGCGGTCGATACCGTCAAGATCGGTACATACTACAGTAATATTATCCAAATCCGCATTATGCGGAAGGCAGGTCGCGTGGAAACACTGCCAAAATGCATCCGCTAATGTTTGGCCGTTATGCCAGGTGGTCATCACTTCACTTTCACTATGGCCTTCCATTACTTCCATGAGTGACAACATACCGTCAAAGTTGTCATGAAGTTCTTCACCAAAAACGCCATGAGCTTTGAACTCAAGAATATTTTTAGAAACGGCTGTCCGTATGAATTTTTCGAATTTTTCATAGTCGGGTTTCCTGTTGGCAATTGCAAGGCAGACCCAGTTATTATCGGGCAAGTGGTTAATGCTTTTATTGCAGTCGAACCAAAATACATTTCTGTTATGGTAGGTGGAAAGTTGCTTCATTATTTATTCTTAGGGCAAGATGATTAAAATTAAAACAATATTGAGTACCCTTTGATTTAGTGGGACCAACCCTGCCCGCACCGCCTCGAATAAGCCCCTCCGCATTAATGTCCAAATCACGGCACGAGCTAGAAGGTTGAGCTAGCGGGGATCTACGGAACTACATCATACTTCGTATCATCCCCGTTATTAAAAATATCTCTTTGTATTTTTCGTGCGATTGCAGAGGTTTCCTCAAGGTCCGAATTTGTCAAAATTCTCAGCACCGGTGCCTCGGGAGAATTATATTGAGGTTTGTTGCCGTAAGTAGTCATCTGTGTTTCATACCCATTTTGGACCGAAAATGTCTTCAATTTGTCAATAAATGGGATTTGATCTTTACCCATCGCTTCAAATTCAATCTGGAATTTATTACTGTCTTTTACAAAATAAATGCAGTCAGTCCCATTTGAAGTGATGCCAATAAAATCAAATTCCGTTTTATGCTGTTCCAACAGTTTCAACTCGGCGTTCAATTCTGTTAACCTGATCTGCTTCGCCCGTACCAGGTTCTCAGTTTGCGCCACCGTATCTCCCCATCCGAACAAGGATAGTATGCTGCTAAATATTCCCATAGCTATTACTTTCATGAATTTAATTTTTCTTTTTTATTTATCACTCAGCCCGGCACGAGCTAGAAGCTCGCGCTCAATGTCATTAAGTTAATGGTTTAACCCATTAAAAATCAGGTATTTATATTGTTTATTTCAGCTAAATTTAGTATATTTATCTAGTAATCAAATACTTATTATGTTGCAAAAAAACATCTTTATTTATTTTAGAGAAAGTACAAGAAGAATTTTTTAGTACTTTACTACAGCAAAAGTATAAGATGAGCGAGAAAGACTTTACAAGAAACAGAAAACAATCATTTGCAAACACTTTGCTGCTTATGGTTAATTTTCTAACCAAAAGTCTTTCCCTGGAAATAGAAAACTTTGTACACTATCTGAGAAAGGATTTTTTAAGTACCACAAAATCTTTTACTAAAAGTGCATTTGTGCAGTGCAGAAAAAAAATATCTCCTGAAGTCTTCCGGTATCTTTCTAAAGTGCTGACGGATGAATTTTACACAGACAATCCTGGCGTGGCAGTTTTAGAAGGTTTCAGAATACTAGCTGTTGATGGCTCTCGCATTACGCTCCCAATAACCAAAGAACTTGAAGAGTGTTATGGTAAAACCAAAAACCAAAGTGATACTTATTTGGTACAGGCTAAAGTTTCGGTATTGTATGATGTACTGAATAATTTTGTTCTTGATGGATCATTGTCAAATATAAGCATTGGAGAAAGAGAAATGGCTCTTGGCCACTTAGAACACTGCAAAGCAGGCGATTTAATCATCTATGACCGAGGTTATCCATCTTTTGATTTTATATTTGAACATCATCGAATGGGATTGAATTATCTAATGAGAGTAAAAACTGATTTTAGTGATGTAACGAAATCCTTTATGAAAAGCGGTAAAAAATCAGAAATATTAGAGATTCATCCAGGTAAAAACACAAAACCGTATGTAAAAATAAGCCAAAAGAAACCCTCCATAAAAGTAAGAATGATAAGAATCGAATTGCCAAGCGGGCAAACGGAATTATTACTTACATCTCTACTTGAAAGTCAAAAATATAGTCTGTTTTTTTTTAAAGAATTATACTTCAAGCGATGGAAAATAGAAGCGTTTTACGATGAGTTTAAAAACAAACTAAAAGTAGAACACTTCTCAGGCTATTCCAATCAAAGCATACTCCAGGATTTTTTTGTGGCATTATTTATCAGTAATGTACAGACACTCATAGTCGCAGAACTAGCTGAAGAAATACAGGAAAAGAACCTGAATAGAAAATATGATTACAAGGTCAACAATAACTTGTCTTATGGATTTATGAAAGACAGGATAATAAGCATGTTCATCAAAAAGCAAAACATACAGGGGGTAGTGGACGAATTAAAAGAACTCTTCAAAAAAAATCTTGTCCCGGTAAGACCTAATCGCTCCAACATAAGAAGTATTGGAAAATATAAAAATAGGATGAAACCTAAAGTAACTAAAAATCAAAAAGATGCAATATAAAACCCTTAACTTAATGACATTGAGCTCGCGCTAGCGGGGGATATTACTGATTAATATAATCTAAGTTTTGCCCACTCAGCCCGGCAAAGGTTGGAAAGCTCGCGCTAGCGGGGGGAACAATTGTTCATAATTATGTTCATAATAACTAATCTACGTTTATATTATAAACCCTTATATCGATAAATTTATATTAACCATTAAAATAAAGTAATATGAAATTTATTGAGGTAATGACGATGGAGAATGAAAAGACAGTTGTAAATGTAGAACAAATTGTTCGCATAAAAAAGACCGATGATGGTGTATATCTATTTCTTAGCACCGATTCAGCCAACATCAAAATCAATACGACTTACGAAGATATAAAAAGATTAATAATTCAAACCGCTACAGATAGTGCCTACAACGATGCGAATGAAGAAATTTTCATTTAAACCCTTTTTTCTTTCTGCGCGAGCTTAAAGCACGTGACGATTAAGGCATGCGATATTTGCTCACTCACCCCAGCACGAACTGGAAGTTTGCGCTAGCGGGGGTTCAAGGCTAAAATTATCTAATATAGCCAATCCAATTACTCGTGCGGTCGAATATGAGATAACCGCCATTTTTATCAGATATGTAATTTTCAATCCAATTATTATTTTTATCAAATACAGTAAATCCTCCAATAGAATTAGGAATACATATTTTAGTCATTTGAAGTCGGTCATTGAATAAGATCATAGCTGAGTTATTAGCTGGTATTCCTATTTCGAGCGCAGAATTATTTTTGTCAAATAAATAGTAACCGTTAAATGAATTGGTAATGTTTGGGTTTACGTTTGAATTAATAACTGGATTTATTAAAGTATTAATAAGAGGATTTAATGCTTCATTAATAAGGTAGTTAACATTAGTATTTATTAGCGGATTTAAAGAAGTATTTATTAGGGGATTTATTGTAGTGTTGATGTTTGGGTTTAAAATTGAGTTAATTAGTGGATTGAGAGTAGTGTTTATAACAGGGTTTATTGTCGTATTTATGAAAGGATTAATATTTGCATTAATATTCGGATTACGACTTGAGGCTTTTACTATAAATGGCATATTATGTTGTTTATTGTTATATTACTATTTTTTTGGAGAAGGTAGTATAAGATATAAGTAACTTATAAATGCATATTCATTCACCTTATATCATATAGCTAAGCCATTCATTATTTAAATTAAATTCGTTGAATCCGTTTTGAGAATTACTTTCGAAATGTGCGGTAAAATTTAAATCTAAATCAAACAAGTCATAACCATTTTGAGGGTGCTGGACACCAAATCTAACGTTTTCATCTTGTTGATTGAAAAATAGGATAATATTTTCGATTTTTATTGCATACCCTAAAATATTACCTTCAGGGCTAAATAAAAGGTATCCATCAAAATCCCTTGCATAATTGGGATTTATTGTCCTATTATATTTAGGATTTAATTTAGTATTATATTTAGGATTAATATTAGAGTTGTATTTTGGATTAATCTTCGCGTTGTATTTTGGATTAATATTAGCATTATACGTTGGATTAATTTTCGCGTTATATTTTGGGTTGATATTCGCGTTATATTTTGGATTAATCTTCGCATTATATTTTGGATTAATATTTGCGTTGTATTTGGGATTAATATTCGTGTTGTATTTTGGATTTTTTGAGTGCTGTATAAAGATCATATCGCGTAACTTTTTATAAAAGTAATAATTTCATCTAGTCTTTCGCACACTGCATAACCCGAATTATAAAAATCATGTCGGATTAGTTCCTTTTCGTGTTTGTTTTTCCATTCAATTATGAAAGGAACATATCTTGATGCAATGCCAATAATTGTCAATTTTCCATCAATATTAGCAAGAATCGGCCCACCACTAACACCGTAAAATGCGATTGAGTCAATAATGAAAGTGTTATTAGTTGTGTTCTTACCTGCGACGATCCCATGTCGTAAAAGCGGTCGATCATTCTCATAGAAATCGTCTTGTGTCACTAATGACGATGGAAAGCCAAGTAAATATATTTTTTCCGTAATCTTTACATCGTCAAATACTCCCAAATCAGTTACTTCAGCGGTAACAATGTTTATACCTTTATAAGTAACATGACAGTCTTTCTTTTGATCTAAAATTATTATCGCAATGTCGCTGCCTTGAAAGGTTATAACATTATCATCGTTTAGATCCACAGTTGCATCAAATGCTTCATAAGATTCTCCAGAGTAATTTCTAGATTTTATCCAAACATGCCTTAAAAGACGGTTATCTACAAAAATTACATGTTTTGCTGTTATTATGAACTCAAATCCTTCATTTTCTACTCGAAACCCGGATCCGAAGTAATCGCCATTATTTATGCTCAAAAATGCTGCAAAACTAAAATTTTCAATGTTTATTGCCATATTATAATCTTTCGATAAACCTACAAAAAATTTCTTAACATTTCATCCAAAAATAAATTCCCATAACATTTTTACCTACTTCCTGTTATTTTATTACTTTTGGGTACTCTTAAAGATTATTCAAAAATCACTATGGATTTCGACAGAAAACAACTGACCAACGAACAATTACTCGATTTATATACGAAATTGCTAAAGCCAAGGCTCATTGAGGAGAAGATGCTCATCCTCATCCGCCAGGGCAAAGTGTCCAAATGGTTCTCCGGGATAGGGCAGGAGGCCATCTCGGTGGGCGTAGCCGCTGTGCTGCACCGCGACGAATACATCCTCCCCATGCACCGCAACCTGGGCGTGTTCACGGGCCGCGACATCCCGCTATACCGCCTGTTCTCGCAGTGGCAGGGCAAGGCCAACGGCTTTACCAAGGGCCGCGACCGCTCGTTCCACTTCGGTACGCAGGAGTACAAAATTATTGGGATGATATCGCACCTGGGTCCGCAGCTGGGCGTTGCCGACGGTATCGCGCTGGCGCACAAGCTCCGGAAGGAGGGCAAGGTGACCGCTGTGTTTACCGGCGAGGGCGCTACCAGCGAGGGCGATTTCCACGAGGCGCTCAACATTGCCGCCGTGTGGGAGCTTCCCGTGATGTTCATTATCGAGAACAACGGCTACGGCCTTTCGACCCCGACCAACGAGCAGTACCGCTGCGAAAACCTGGCCGACAAAGGCATAGGCTACGGCATGGAGGCACACATCATCGACGGCAACAACATGCTGGAGGTGTATACCAAACTGGAGGAACTGGCCACCTCAATGCGCGAGAATCCGCGTCCGGTGCTGTTGGAATTCAAGACCTTCAGGATGCGCGGCCACGAGGAGGCGAGCGGTACCAAGTACGTGCCGCAGGAGCTGATGGATGCCTGGGCCGTAAAAGACCCGGTGGAGAATTACCGCAAATTCCTGAAGTCCGAAGGCGTGCTGACCGACGATGCCGACAGTGCCATCCGCGCGGAACTGAAAAAGGAAATCGATGAGAACTACCAACAGGCTTCCGCTGAACCGGCCATTGAAGCCAGCCTTGAGGAGGAATTAAACGACGTTTACAAACCGTACCGGCATGAGGAGGTTAACCCTTCATCGGATATGGAAAATATACGCATGATCGATGCCATCCAACAGGGGCTGCGGCAGTCGATGGAGCGCCACGACAACCTCGTGATCATGGGGCAGGACATCGCCGAATATGGCGGCGCGTTCAAGATCACCGACGGCTTTGTGGCACAGTTCGGCAAGGACCGTGTGCGCAATACGCCTATATGCGAGTCGGCCATCGTGTCGGCGGGCATGGGTCTTTCGATCAACGGCGTGAAGTCGGTTATCGAGATGCAGTTCGCCGACTTCGTGTCGACGGGCTTTAACCCCATCGTGAACTATCTGGCCAAGGTGCATTACCGCTGGCAGGAAAACGCCGACGTGGTAGTGCGTATGCCTTGTGGGGCGGGCGTACAGGCGGGGCCATTCCACTCACAGACCAATGAGGCGTGGTTTACCAAGACCCCCGGCCTCAAGGTGGTGTACCCGGCGTTCCCGTATGATGCCAAGGGTCTTTTGGCGACGGCCATCAACGACCCGAACCCGGTGATGTTCTTCGAGCATAAGGCATTGTACAGAAGCTCTTACCAGGATGTACCTAAGGATTATTACACCATACCATTCGGCCAGGCAGCGATGCTCAAGGAAGGGGAGGACGTAACCGTGATCACCTTTGGCGCGAGCGTGCACTGGGCCTTAGAAACACTGGACAAAAACCCGGACATCAAAGCCGACCTGATCGACCTGCGCACGCTGCAGCCGCTGGATACGGCAACGATATTCCAATCGGTTAAAAAGACCGGCAAAGTTATTATACTGCAGGAGGATTCACTGTTTGGCGGCGTGGCCAGCGACATCTCGGCCATGATCATGGAGCAGTGCTTCGAGTACCTCGACGGCCCGGTAAAACGTGTGGGCAGCCTGGAGAGCGCGATACCATTCACCAAGGCGCTGGAGGACCAGTACCTTTCGAAAGGCAGGTTTGAAGGGGCGCTTTTGGAGTTGATGGCTTATTAATATGAAGTTACAAATGTATAGAAGCTGCCTGAGTTTTTAGGCAGCTTTTTTATTGGCCTTGTCCCGTCCTAAAATAAGTTGACAACTAAAACAGCTTATTTATGGGATACAGGAAACAAGGCGGTAAGCGCCGAACACAGAAGGATTACACGGTAGCCTTTAAATTACAGGTTGTAGCCGAAATAGAAAGAGGCGACCTGAGTAAAAATGTGGCTAAATACAAGTATGGTATTCAAGGGCGTAGCACTATTTTGAAATGGTTAAAAAAATATGGAACTTTGGATTGGAACAAACCAGAATTACATATTTTGTCAAAATCTCAAGAGCCACAGACCCCAGAGCAACGCATTAAAGAATTGGAAGCTCTATTAGAAAAGGAAAAACAAAAGAATCTGTTACTCAATACAATCGTTTCTATTGCTGAAAAAGATTATGGCCTACAGATTAGAAAAAAGTCTTCCCCCGTGCAGCAAAGCAACTCCAGCAATCAGGAAAACTAAGTCTGAGTCAATCCTGTGCGTTGTACGGAATAAGTAGGCAAGCCTTTTATAAAAAGCAAAAATCGCTTAAAGAAGAGTTAAGTAAAATGCTACAGCTTAAAAACCTTGTATTACAGCAGCGTGTCTATATGCCACGTTTGGGAACCCGGAAACTCTATAAGTTATTAGAAGCAGATTTAAAAAGCAGCAGTTTAAAAATTGGCAGGGATAAGATGTTTAGTTACTTAAGACATCTTCACTTACTTGTAAAACCTCTTAAGAGCTATACAAAGACAACACATTCTAAGCACTGGATGCATAAACACCCTACCCTGGTAAAGGACTTTAAACCACAAGGACCTGAACAGCTTTGGGTAAGTGACATAACATACATGCAGACTTCAAAGAAGACCTGCTATATATCATTAGTTACAGATGCTTACAGCAGGAAGATAATGGGATACCACTTGAGTGAAGACCTAAGAACCGAACACATGGCAAAAGCATTAAAGATGGCTATTAGAAACAAGAAGAGTAACTATAAAACCATACTTATATCTAATAATTTATTATGCTCCATGACAGATGGGTATGATTGTTATCAAAATGCTTTGGCAGAAAGAATGAACGGAATATTAAAAATGGAATTCCTAATAGGAAAATATCCTGATTATAACGTGTTAAAGAAGTCTCTGGATGAGAGTGTAGCAATCTATAATAGTAGAAGGCCACATTTAAGTTTGAACTTTAAAACACCAAATGAAGTGCATAAAAAATCCCTGACCTTGTCAGATCAGGGAAATATAGATTAACTTTAACCTGTCAACTTATTTTAGGACTAGTCACCTAATGTATTTATGTAATCAATTCATTTTTAATATACTGCTTGTTTTAGGGTGAAAAGTTGCGTAATTTCTGCTGTATTTGTCATCAAAAGTATTGGAAGTATCGTTTTTTCATGTATATTTGCACTCGCAATACGGAACAAGCGTCAATTGCAAAACATATTGGGGCGATTAGCTCAGCTGGTTCAGAGCATCTCGTTTACACCGAGAGGGTCGGGGGTTCGAACCCCTCATCGCCCACTGTGAGGGATAGTCGAAAGATTATCCCTTTTTTTTATTGTATATTAAGTATCCTTTTCCCTCCATTTTATCGGTATTAATCTATTAAAGATACCACATCTTAATTTTTTCTTCCCGACTTTGCACCCATACACTATCCAGCGACTCAAAATCTGACGGTTTATGACAGTGTTTAGATGCGTGTAAAGCCAATCACTTCAGGAAATTGTTAAGGATATTCAAAAAGGAACAATTGTACCGGTTATAAAGTGTACTTTTAATCTTATCGATATTACCGCGCACTACTTTGTAGAAAGTTTTCCGGTAGTGTAAAAATCGTAGTGCCAACCTAAGGCCGCTAAATCTTAATAATATGATTTTACAACCAGAAAAAGCTGCATTAAATAAGCATGAAGGTAGTCCTGTGCCAACGACCCAATTCCGAAAGGATGTAATAGAGGGGCTGGGCCAGGACGTAAAGCAGCTCAAGTCTAAATATTTCTATGATGCCACAGGTGACAGCCTCTTCCAACAGATCATGGCGTTGCCTGAATATTATCTTACCAGATGCGAACTTGACATTTTTAAAAACAGGACGGCGGACATTGCCGCGATATTGGCAGATGGAAGCCCCTTTGACCTTATTGAGCTTGGGGCGGGTGATGCTACCAAATCATCATATCTTCTGGAATATCTTGTGGGTAAGAATCATGAGTTTACATACCTCCCTATTGATATATCGGGTAACATACTTTCTGTACTGGAGGAGAAATTAGCCGATGAGATACCGGGACTCGACATTTTTAGCCTTGAGGGAGATTATTTTGAAATGCTTGACAAGGCATCTGCTATATCTGCACGCCGAAAAGTGATTTTGTTCTTAGGGGGTAATATTGGAAATATGGAAAAGGAAGATGCTCACAACTTTTGCAGGAAGCTGCGAAATAGCCTGCATCCCGGCGACATAGCGTTAATAGGCTTTGACCTTAAAAAGAATCCGAAGGTTATCCTTAATGCCTATAATGACACTTCGGGCGTGACAGCAGCTTTTAACCTTAATCTCCTGACCAGGATCAACAGGGAACTTAATGCAAATTTTGACCTTAACCATTTTGAGCATTATCAAAATTATGACCCTCTTACCGGTGCGTGCAGGAGCTATCTGGTAAGCCTTAAAACCCAGGAAGTAGTAATTGATGGGCAAACAATTGACTTTAAAGAGCACGAATGCATTTATATGGAAGTTTCCCAAAAGTTCTCCCTTAATGATATCGAACAATTAGCAAATGCTTCCGGCTTTGAATTCAGCCGGGCTATATCCGACAGCAAGGGCTGGTTTATGGACGCAGTGTGGATAGCCAAATAAAAAAATATGGAAAGTATCGTAAACAATTACAGCAAGCCGGCGCTCCTGCTGGAGCAGTACAGGCAGGTCCGCAGGCATTCAGAGGATATTTGCGAACCGTTGCAGACAGAAGATTATGTAGTTCAGCCTATTGCGGATGTAAGCCCGCCTAAATGGCATCTGGGCCACACAACATGGTTTTTTGAAACCTTTGTACTAAAGCCAAATATGGAAGGGTACCGGGAATTTGACCCACAATACAATTTTGTATTCAACAGCTACTATGAAACAGTGGGAGCAAGGGTAGTGCGTACCGACCGTGGCAACCTGAGCCGCCCTTCGGTTACTGATGTCTACAACTACAGGAGATACGTAGACCGGAATATGGAGGCATTTTTACTCAACGGCGGCCTTGCCGGAGATACGGCGGCTGTTTTGGAGCTTGGTTTGAACCATGAGCAACAACACCAGGAATTGCTGTTGACAGACATTAAGTATATACTGGGGCACAACCCCCTTTTTCCGGCATACAGCACTGAACAGATCGAGAAAACCGTCGTAAACGCAACACAATTTGTAAAGGTGCCGGAAGGCGTTTATGAAATTGGTTTTGACGGAGAAGGCTTCTGCTTTGATAATGAATTTGGACGGCATAAGGCTTACCTTCAGTCTTACGAGATTGCAATGCATCCTGTGACGAATAAGGAATATCTTGAATTTATCGATGCCGGCGGTTATTCAGATTTCAGGTACTGGCATTCAGAAGGGTGGGAGTGGGTAAAGCAAAATAAAGCCAATTCTCCACTGTACTGGCACTATATCGATGGACAATGGATGAATTACACTTTTAGCGGCCTTAATGAAATTGATCCTGATGATGCCGTTTGCCATGTCAACTTCTATGAGGCTTCTGCGTATGCCGCATGGAAAGGGATGCGCCTGCCTACAGAGGCGGAATGGGAAGCGGCATCAGGAAAAATCCAGTGGGGAGAGCGGTGGGAATGGACCGGCAGCGCCTATCTTCCTTATCCCGGATACAAAAAAGAACCCGGCGCAATAGGCGAGTATAATGGCAAGTTTATGATAAGCCAAATGGTGTTGCGGGGTGCTTCAGTTGCTACGCCGATGGGCCACAGCCGTAATACTTACCGTAATTTTTTCCATCCCTGGCACCAGTGGCAATTTAGCGGAATACGGCTGGCAAGATAAGTATGGAATATAATTTTGATGAGATCATTCCAAGGGAAGGCACTAATTCTATCAAATGGGATAGTGCCGTAAGTGATAGTGTACTGCCAATGTGGGTTGCCGATATGGATTTTAAGGCTGCACCTGCGATATTGGATGCACTACAGCTAAGGCTATCGCATGGCATCTTCGGATATACGCAAACACCGGAAGCATTTTACCAATCTATCATTAACTGGTGGGCCAAAAGGCATGGCCTATTGTTGCAGCAGGAATGGATAATTCCGGCTACTGGTGCAATTACAGTACTTTTAGCGACTATAAAAGCGCTGACTAATAAAGGTGATAAGATTATAATACAGCCCCCAATATATAATCATTTCTATACCACGATACAAAATGCAGGCTGTGAGGCGGTGGAAAATAATCTCATGCTTGAAAATGGATATTACACTATCGATTTTCAGGACCTTGAACAAAAGGCGGCTGACCCGGGGGTGAAGATACTTCTCATTAGTAATCCGCACAATCCTACAGGCCGGGTATGGAAAAGAGAAGAGCTATTAAACCTTAAAACAATTTGCAACAGGCATAATGTGGTAATAGTATCGGATGAAATCCATTCCGATCTCATTTACTTTCCACACAAACATATTCCTATTGCCTCGCTTGAGTTTTCGGGTAGCCCCTGCAGCATTACAATTACATCGCCAACCAAATCCTTTAACCTTGCCGGTCTGCAGGTAGGGTATCTTTTTACAAGGAATACTTCCTTTCAAGACAAGATCAGGGCAATGCTTCAGGAACAAGAAGTCGAACTATTAAACCCTTTTGCAATAGCGGCGCTCATAGCTGCTTACAATGATGGTGAAGAATGGCTCGATGCGCTTATCAGATACCTTAATAAAAACTATAACTACCTGAAAGAGTTTGTATCGCAAAATATGCCTTTACTGAAAGTGCTGCCTTTAGAAGCTACCTATTTAGTGTGGTTGGACTGTAGTAAGTTACACGAATCTTCAGTTGTTCTGGCACAGGAACTGCTCAGGGAGGGAAATTTATGGGTGAACCCGGGTACGATGTACGGCAGGGCAGGCGAAGGTTTCCTGCGTATCAATATTGCATGCCCGTTCACACAATTAAAAGAAGGATTAATGAGAATCGCAAGCGTTATTGGCATTGAAACATCATAAATAGTTTAAATTATTGTGGTCAAAATCAACGAGCATCTCTGGACATTATAATGGGTGTCACGAATATAAATTAATCAGCCAGCCCGAAATCCTTCAGGCCTTTTTGCCTGTGAAATATGTGGGCCACAGACTTTAGATAAACATTCCGTAAGCCCGAGTTTAAAAATTTCGCCCACCTGTTGGAAGGCAGTCTTGAAAAAGACCTGGATATAAGAATCTACAATTCACGTAATAACTAAGGATATGCACTGCACTAAATTTCGAATCTGTACATAAAACTCATACTATTTGGTGACAGTTTTACATTTGCAAAATTAACTACTGCAATAAGCATCGGTATTTCTAACGAATGGCGTAAAACATCAGTAATGGCTTGGCAGCTAATATTTCTGTAAAAGTTGTTGGAGATTCAATACAATTTATACTTACAAACTATAGCAAATTCATGGGAATTTTATTTATTAGTCAAGAAATTATCTAATTTAAGGACTTTGATAATTGGAAGATTTGTATTTAAGTAGATAAGAGATTAACCGAAAAGCCTGCCGATTCGGCAGGCTCACGCCAACATTTATTTATTTCTATCATGAAAATTTTTATCGTTTAATAATCTTCTGTGTATAACTACCTTTATTTGAAGTAAGTGAAAGCAGGTAAATACCTCCGGAAAGATCGGCGATATTAACCTGTGCCGAACTTACTCCAGTGATCGCAACGGTTTTAACCACACATCCGTTGAGGTCGGTAATGCATATTTGGTCAATCAGGGCATTATCCGAACTGGTTATATTGAATATGTCACTTGACGGATTAGGGTACACTGAAATACCGTTCAGCGTATTTTTTTTGATGCCGGCAGTTGCTTCAATGATTTGAATATTGTCGATTGACCAGTCTGTACCCCAGTCATCTGAACCAAAAACCAAGTAGTAATTGCCTGTAAGATACGATGCGTCAATGGTATAGGTGAGCACTTCTTCATTGCCTGACAAATACGTAATTGTATTATCGGCATTGATCCTTATTTTAGCATTGTTTGTGGTTTCAGCTTCAAAAGTGCCAACCTCCACATACTCCCGGGCCTCAAGGTCACCGAAATACATGTCACCGTCATAATTGAAATACATACTCGCTATAGTGTAGGATTCCTCTGTAGCAGCATCATAGCTATACAGCATGGCATAAAAGTTAGAGCCACTACTGCTAACTTCGTTAGTCATTGCATCAAAGCTAAAGGCATAAGGAGTAGTAAAGGTGGAGTAGTCCAGTACTGTGGTTAGGGCATAATTAATATTAGAGCAGTCATCTGTCCCTATGTTTTGAGAAGGGAAAAACAACGACTGTGTCCCCGCAGAAGCCCAGCTGTCGGATACATAAATAACTGCTGCATCTGCTGCCGCTTCCGACACGGTATTGTAAGTGCTCCATAAGTCGCTGTATTCCCCTATGTCTGTTCCGGAAGTATATCCCAGGGTTTCGTTTTCCTCAAAAGAAGTAAGGGTAGTTTGGGCATTAACAAAAAATGCACAGGCAACTGTAAGCGCGCCTGATAGTACAAATTCTTTCATCGTGATAATTTTAAGTTCAGATGTGAAAATTATGAAAAAGAGTAGCAGATGCTGCTGTGACGACATGGTGTTCACCTACATGATTTGCCGGTTTACCGTATCGATTTTCAGGATGGATTACGTCTGTTTTGAGAAGTTAAGGCAGGTTGAAACATCTTATTTTCACCACGATATTAAAATCCTGAATTATGAGTAAGTGTTTGAAAAATAATCAATTGATACAAAAAAAAAGCTGTTGATTACAGCCGGATACGCTGAAGGAAATTATTTTTGTAGGTTTCGCTTATGGGCAGGCGCTGCTTTTCAATGATTACTTTATTGCGCTGTATGGCTTCCACAAATTTGAGGTTGACGGCATAGGAATTATGGATCCTGATGAAAGTTTCGCCTGGGAGCTTTTCCATGAGGTTTTTAAAATTGGAAAGGGTAAGCACATAACGATTATCGGCCAAATGGATTTTGAGGTAATCCTTGAGGCCTTCGATATACTTAATGTCGTCAATTACAATTTTAATACTTTCATAATCAGACTTAACGAAAAGAAACGGCGAAGGCGCCTGGAGTAATGACAAGGCGGGCGACTGGTGGGTGGAAATTGTCTTTGGGTCAAGTTTATTGACTGCTTTGAGGAAACGTTTATAAGATACCGGCTTAACCAGATAGTCAATCGCATCCATCTCAAACCCTTCTATCGCAAACTGGGGATAGGCCGTAGTAAATATCAGCATGGGACTGACTTTGAGCGTATCTACAATTTCAAGCCCGGAGAGCGTTGGCATTTCTATGTCCAGGAATAGCAAATCAACTTTATTATTGTTAATGAATTTCATTCCCTCCACAGGATTCGTGAAAGTAGCAAGTACATCGAGATAATCAATAGATTGGCAATATTTTTCTATTATATCAATGGCCAGGGGTTCATCATCAATAATTACTGTCGTTATCTTCATTTGAGGAATAAGGTTAATTCTACTGTATATTTGCCGTCTGCCACAGCAGACCTGAATATATTTTTATGAGGAAAATATAATCTGACACGTTCTACAGCATTTTTTATTCCCATTCCATTCTCACTTATTTTCAAACTCGCTGAAGGGTTTACGTCATTGGTAATCTTAAACGTAAGTGTACCCTCACTTATTATGAATTCTATAATAATCGTACTCTTTTGGCTGGGGCTGGTACCGTATTTGAAAGCATTTTCTATAAAAGAAATGAACAGCAGGGGCGGTATGATAATTCCGTGAAGTTCTCCTTCAACTTTCAGTTCGATCCGGTTATTGGCCGTCAGCCGTAACTTTTGGAGTTCAATATAGTTTTCGATATAATGGATGTCCTGCTCCAACCGCACCAGGTCCTTGTTGGTTTCATAAAGCATATAACGCATGAGGTCGGCAAGATTCAGGACTGCTTCGGAAGTTTTAGAGGATTTTTTTATGGACAGCGAATAAATGGTATTGAGCGAATTAAAAAAAAAGTGCGGATTCAGTTGCGCTTTCAGGAGGTTAAGTTCTACAATCTTTTTTTGTGCCTGGGTTTCGGCCTGCTGCCTGAGCGATACATTCAATTGCGAATATATCCTCAATAACGTACTTATGGAAATGTGCAGGATAATCATTGCCGTGAAGGGGAAAATCTGCACGTGCAGGAATCCACGATGTGTCGGAGGCAGGAACTTTGGGTCAAACGGATGCATTTCGGGTGGCTCTATGAGTACCAGCACATACGAAGTCACAATAACCAGAAGGATGATAACAATGATGTAGGCTGCATGCATTTTCCGCAGCAGCAAACGGGGGACCAGGTAAAAATAGTTGAAATAAAATATGCCGACGGGTATGAGGAGCCTCCCTGCTTTAAAGCTCCTGTATTCGGTTATTGAATCTACTATCGGAAAAGAAAATATCAGCAGCCAGATAAAGAAGTGAAGGAGGAATATCCTTGACATGTGCTTATGGTGCAGGCTGCTCAGCATTTCAGCCTTATGTTTAGCCGGCTCAGGTCATCGCCCGTAATGGCCGGGATTTTGCCCTGGTGCAGCAATTTTAGCACTTCATTACTTACCCTGATCGCGTCAATGCTGTCACAAAATATTTTTCCTCCCGGCGCCGAAGGTATCGTACTTTGCCTGATAAGGATTTTCCCGTTTTGGGTGATCTTGTAGCCATAGCCCGCCCCCTCTTTGTACACCTCTGCCTGCATGCCCTCCTTGTGGCAGGAAACACTTGCGATGGCTACGGCAATTAATAAGAATATTTTTTGCATACCTGAAATAGTAATGGGCCAAATAGTACTATTTGGCCCGGATTAAACACGAAACTCACCAATCTGTAATCACTGTTACTAACCATTAGTCATCATCGTCCTCTTCTTCAAAAGGCTCAAACTCCATCATATCGTCAAAATAGTATTCGCCACTTTTCCCCAGGGCTACAAATCCCCTTAATCCATTGGAGAATGCCACGGCATCAACCCTGCTTGCCGCTTCAAAATCTGTTTTGCTGTCCCAAACGTCAGAAACCGGATCATATTCCCAAACCGAATTACCATTATTACCACCACAGATGTAACCACGGTTACCAATGGCAAATGCGGTGGCCTGTGCCCGGATGATAGTATAATCATCGTCGTCATCAAGGTCGGTTAAGCGGGTCCAGGATTCGTTGGTAGTATTGAATTTCCAAAAGTCGTCCTGGTTGATGCCGTTTGTGATACCCGTACCAAAATAAACATAATCACCTATCGTAAAGGTTACAGCTTCCCTTCTTTTATTACCGCCAAAACCAAATATTTCTTCCCAGGTATCATTTCCCGGATTGTATTTCCAAAAATCTTTGCGGTCATTCTGGCCGTCAAACCCTGAACCTACAAATCCTGCTGTGGCAGAGTTAAATCCTACGGCTGCACGCCTGGCGCTGCCTCCAAAGTCTGCAATTGGCTCCCATACGTCACCCTGGATACTATATTTATAAAAATCCTTAAGCTCACCGGTACCATTTAATCCTGTACCCACATATCCAAAACCTCCGATCACAAATGCGGAAGCCGAACTTCTTGGGTCACCGGGGAAGTCGGCAACCTGTTCCCAATATCCGCCATCAATGTTGTATCTCCAAAAATCCTTCAGATAGTCGTCCCCGTCATATCCTGTACCCGCATAGGCATAATTACCCTGGGTAAAAACGACGGCGCTGCTACGGGCCGACCCGTCAAATACAGTGCTGGTAACCCAGTTCCCGACATCTTCTGTGCTGTCATCGTCCGAGCACCCTGCCAGCAGGGCAGTTCCTAATAATGCTAGTGAAGCGTGTTTAATTAATCTGTTCATATTCATTTTTTAAAATTTAACTTGTATATAAAATTGAGTGAGATCGAAAGGCTGTTGCCGAAACCTGCGTCTGTATAAGTATCGCCGTAGCCTGAGACCTCAAATGTATTGGATAGCGTTTTCCCGACTGACAGTATAGTGTCCCAACCTCCCTGCGATTGGTATTTGTATCCCAGCCCCGCCGAGATGTCCACCCATTCCAGGGCATTTATCTTGTGATCTGTACCTCCGGATGTAAAATAATTATCCCCATTAGACTTCACATAGAATGACGAGGCGCGTGCCCACCCATTAAAGGAATGCTGCGGTGATACATCGTATGTAAGTACTGTTTCAGGAATCCCTGCCCTGATGCTGAAATTTTTTATTGAGGCCTGGTAGGACACCAGCGGGATTAATGCCGGTTTCCCAAAAATGGTGCTGTAGCCTGCCCCTACGGAAACAGATGATTTGTTCGTGTTTCCAAATTTCCTGGAAAAGGATACACTACCCTCGGGAATTATGTTATTAAGGCCGGCATTCTGGCCGGTTGCCCAAATGAGGCGCGGCTCAAAGGAAAGGTTCACGTCCCATTTTGGGCTAATCATTTTTTTATACGACAGTGAGCCTTGCAGCGAAAGCACGTTTTCCAGGTCTTCGCTGCTAAAAGGTGTCGACATTTGGTAGTCCATGGTATAGCTGTTAATGTCAAAGGCATACTTCCAGCTGCCTGTGCTAAAACTGGCAGCTGCCTGGTGCCGGTTCAGCGATGCTGAACTCCGGTTATAGAACATGGTATAATTGTAATTTGCAGCAGCATTGTATTCCTGGGATAAAACTGTATTGCTTGCCATCAGGACTAACAACATAAGAAATTGTACACGCATATATGGAACTTTGCACAAACGTATTTTTTTTGAAACATTCCGAAAATGATAATATACCAGTGTGGTAATTTTATAGACAGGGCGGTCATTTTTGCCGATACTTTACGTTTGCCGGCATACTGTCGCCGTGCCCTGCCTTATCGTGATGATTGGTCTGTGCATCGTGATTTTCCTACTATTTATATATATTATTTTATGAGTGGATAACAGGTATCTATTTTCGCCGGAAAAGCTTTAAAATGATATCAGTCAAAAACATGTTAGCGGTACTCTCTTTAGTTGTACTGTTTTGTTCCTGCGACAGCACGGAATCATTTTCTTCCGATGCCGATTTTATAGAGAGCGATGTCCGTATTATAGATGTGGACAGCTTTGATATGAAAATGAGCACCTATCGCTACGATAGTATCATCAGTGCCGGTGACCGCTTGTTGGTAGGTCGTTATGTGGATCCTTATTTTGGGGAAGTGAAAGCTTCATCCTACATTGAGTTTTCGCCAAACAATTACTATTATACGCTTGATGATGAGGCCGTATTCGATTCGATCGTGCTTAACCTCCGTTATGACGGGTACTTTTACAATGATACCCTGCTGACCAAGACTATAGAAGTTAGAAAGATGGCGAAGGAGATGCGCCTTCCAAACTCACAGACGGATTATTATAATACCACCTCCATTCCTGTCGAAAGCCAGGTAATAGGCCAAAAGACCTTCAGGCCCAGGGTGGGCAATGATTCGCTGACGGTTACCCTTAGCCCCGCATTCGGGCAGCATATTTTTACAGCGCTGAAAAGTAATAATGTAAATGACAGGGAGGAATTCCTAAACTACCTTAAAGGCCTCCATATTTCACCAACGGCTTCGGAGGATGCGGCCATAATCGGGTTTTCACCTTCGGATTCCTACATCCGTATATACTATTCCTATCCCGACCAGGCCGAATTAGAGAGTGAATTTATCGATCTGGTATACAACAGCACAACAAAAAAATTCTTCAATAACATCAGCGGCAATACATCGGGCACGCCTCTACAGGGGCTGGGAGGGCAGGAAAATGAGGTTAGTTCGTCAACTCTGGGCGACCTTGCTTTTATCCAGTCGGGACTCGGTGTAATGACCAAGGTAACTTTTCCGTCCATCCGGAACATACGCGAATACAATGACGGTAACGGGGAAATCTTTAAGGCCCAACTCAAAATTAAGCTGGATAATCGCTATTATAGCAGGAATTACCCGGTACGTGATTCAGTATATGTATGCACCGTGGACCAGAATAATGACATTATTTCTTACGGGGGAGTAGGATATATATACCGCGAAAACCCCGAAACGAACGATGTGTACCTTACAGCAGATGTAAATTTTTTTCTCCAGAAAGTGCTTGCCAACAGCCAGTACCTGAATTACTGACTGGTATTCGTACCATTCAATTACAATACTTCTATTGACAGGATAATGCTGAACGGGGAGAACAATCCATACTATAAATCCAGGCTAACTTTAACTTATGTAATTTATGATTAATTTGAAAGGAGTCATCCTTTTTGGCGTTGCCATTTGTTATGCCGCCGGCAATGCTCAAACAGGGAATCTTACCAGTTCTCCCTATTCATTGTTCGGGCTGGGCAAGCAAAATGAGGTAGTGTCAGGAAAAACCAATGCCCTGGGCAAAAGCGGTATAGCGCTGGGCAGCGAGAGCGAGATCAATAGCCTCAACCCGGCTTCATTTGCTACAATACCCAAGAATTCAGTGTTTTTTGACATCGGAATGAAAAATGAGAACAGCAAATATGTAGGCAGTAAGGACCAACAGGAAAATAATATTTCAAATTTCGCCAATATCTCCATGGCATTGGCATTCGATGAAAAATCAGGCATAGGTTTCTCGCTGTTCCCCTATACCGATGTGGGATACAATATTGCTGCCGTCAGCGGTACTATTGAGGGTTCATCCAGCCTGTACACCAGTAATGTTTCAGGAAGCGGAGGGCTCAATACCTTCCAGCTTAACTACGGGAGAGAGATTGCCAATGGTCTTAACCTCGGTGCCAGCGTTAATTATTACTTTGGAAAAATCAATGAGGTTGAAACCGTTGCTTTGCAGGCAGATAACCTGATTATCGATGAAACCCACCGTTATAAAGGCATCCGGTTTGGAGTGGGCGCACAGTATAAGCTGCGCGACAACCTTGGGTTCGGACTGGTCATCAACCTTCCTACATCGCTGTCGGGATCGAAGGAGCAGACGGTATCCTCCATGATAAGCGGAGTGGAAAACGAAATCGAAACAAACGATCAAAGCAAGATCGATTCGTTCAGGATGCCTGCCGAAATAGGCATCGGAACAAAATATACTTATAAAGCTTTTACATTCAATGCCGACTACAAAATAGGATTTTGGAAAGGTACCAATGAGGAAGACACCGCGATAGGGGAATTTTCCAACCAGCAGTTTTTGGGCGGTGGGATTGAATATTTTCGCGGAGGGAGGAATTATTTCGACCGGATGCGTTTCAGGCTTGGGGGTAATTATGATACAGGCTATATGTCAGTTCAGGGTTCCAAAATAACCAATACGGCCGTTACGGCTGGTTTTGGGCTGCCTCTCGGGTACAGGGGGAACACCATGATCAACCTGTCATACAGTTATGGACAGCGCGGACAGGTGTCTAATACATTGATAAGGGAGAATTACCATCTCATCTCCATAAACCTGTCTTTAGAAGAAATTTGGTTTACAAAACGATTATTCGAATAAATAGGTAGCTGCCCGTCGTCTAAATCAGGTTGTACGTCGATGCAATCAGGGCTAACTTCCATTTCTTTTTCACATCATATTATAAGGCGCTTACTTTGAAATATAATTCAGGAAAATGAGAATCTATTTAACATTGCTATGTATTACTGCCTTTGCATTCAAAGGAGTATCGCAGGAAAAAACAGTGTGGTCCCTGCAGGAATGCATTGCGTATGCAATAGCCAACAACATCACCATAAAACAGAGTGAGTCTGACAGGGACATTGCCGAAGTCAATTATACGCAGTCACGGTATTCAAGGTTCCCGAGCCTTAGCGCATCGGCCACCCAGAACATGAATAACGGTACGAGCATTGACCCGATTACCAGCAGTTTCGTAACCCAAATGGTACATTCCACATCTTTGGCGACCACGGCTCAGGTAACGCTCTATAATGGCAATTATATCAATAATACCATTAAGCAGAATGACCTGTTGGTAAAACAAAATGAGTTGTATGTCAGCGAAGCAAAAAACAATGTAACGCTTAGCGTCACCGAAGCCTACCTGATGGCCTTATATTATAAGGAAGGCATAGCTGTCGCTGAACAGGCGGTTTCTTCCTCGCAGTCGCAACTGGACCAGGTCCGGAAAAAATACAATGCCGGATCAGTGGCAGGTATTGATGTGGCCGACCTGGAAACCCAGTTGAGCAGCGATAACTACAATCTGGTCACTGCCCGCAACAGCTACAGGCAGCAGATCATTACGCTGAAACAATTGCTTGAAATGGATCCCACAGTACTCTTTGAGATAGCCGAACCGGAACTGCCTGAACCGGTAGCGCTCATCCCTGAAGTTGGACAAATATATAATACAGCAATAGCCAACATGCCGGAGATAAAAAGCGCTGCACTCCAAACCGACATAGAAACTGTGGAATTGGACAAGTCGAAGTCGGGCTATCTTCCCACCGTTTCGCTTTATGCAGGTTTGAATACAGGATACACCAACACCCAAAATTTCAACTTTGCAACGCAGCTCGACAACAATTTTTACCAAAATGCAGGATTGTCTGTAAACATACCCATATTCAGCAATTACAAAAATAAAGCCTCCGTGGAAAAGGCTAAAATTTCCATTGAGCAGTCAAAGTACACAGCACAGAGCGAAGCCAAACAATTGTACCTGAAAGTTGAGAGCGTGTGGCAAAATGCAGTTTCTGCTCAGAGTGGGATGGAAGCGGCACTGGCACTCCGGAATTCATCGCGGCAGGCTTATGAGATGGCCGGAAAAAAAGCGGCTTTGGGTACGCTGAATCCCACTGAGCTGCTGGTGAGCCAGAATACTTATTTATCAGCAGAACAGAAATATTTACAAACCAAGTTCTCGGCAGCGCTGTACTACCAGCTCCTGCAATTTTACCAGGGAAACGAAATTAAATTATAGAAGGCATGACAAAAAAAGCCAAAATTAGTATCGGTGCATCGCTATTTATCCTCATCGCAGCACTACTTTATTTTTTTGTATTCAAAACCAGCACTGTACCACTTACCGTTGAAACGGTTACAGCACGCACGGGCGATATCAATACTGTTGTTACTGCCACGGGAACTATTGAGGCCGTAAAGCAGGTTGAGGTGGGAACACAGGTGTCGGGTGTTGTAGAAAAGATTTATGTGGATTATAACAGTACCGTAAAAGCAGGCCAGCTCATAGCAGAACTGGATAAGGAAAACCTTCGGCAGGCCCATACCCAGGCGCAGGCGGCTTATAAAGTGGCCCTTAATGAGCGGAACTATATGCAGACGATTTACGAACGCCAAAAAAGCCTGTACAGGGAAAAAGTGATAAGCCAGTCAGAATACCAGGAGGCTGAATATAATTTGGCAACAGCAAAAGGCAGCCTTGAGCAGAAACTTTCCGACTTTAAAAAAGCAGAGACCAATTTGGGTTTTGCCAATATCTACTCTCCTATTGATGGGGTAATACTATCAAGGGATGTAGACGAGGGGCAGACTGTAGCTGCGAGTTTCAGCACGCCAACCCTTTTCACGATAGCGCAGGACCTGAAACAAATGCAGGTAGAGGCCGATGTGGACGAGGCCGACATTGGGAATGTAAAGCAGGGCCAGCGTGTTGTTTTTACCGTTGACGCTTTCCCGGGTGAGGAGTTTAACGGAGCTGTTACACAGGTGAGGCTCAATTCTACGGTAGAGTCCAACGTGGTTACTTACAAAGTGATAATAAAGGCTGACAACCCTGATGAAAAGCTGAAACCGGGGCTTACAGCAAACGTGTCCATTTATACAATGGAAATTAAGGACATACTGATACTGGAGGCTAAGGTGCTCAACTTTACCCCCGATCCGGATTTACTTCAAAAGTACAATGCCGATGCAGGCATGAAAGCCGTACCGGCTGATGTAAAGAAGGCCGCCCCAGAGAATACCCTTAAAACCGTATGGATTAAAAATGCGAAGGGTATGGAGCCCAGGGAAGTTAAAACGGGACGGACCGATGGCATTAACTATGAAATACTGAGCGGACTGGTAAAAGGAGATGAGGTAGTTACAACACTCGAAGCCGCAAGCGCGGCAGATGGCATGCCCCAGGGAGGCGCCTCAAGCCCTTTCATGCCAAAACCGCCGTCAAAAAAATAAACACACCCAGCCATGAGCAAAACAATCATTAAGATACAGGACCTTAAAAGGGAATTTCATATGGGTGATGACACCGTAAGGGCGCTCAAAGGCATTTCTTTTTCCATACAGCAAGGCGAGTTCGTAACCATCATGGGATCGAGCGGATCGGGGAAGAGTACATTGCTTAACATACTGGGTTGCCTGGACCAGCCTTCAGGCGGCATTTATGAGATTGACGGGCTGGCTGTAAAGAACCTTAGCAGAAACGAACTGGCAAGGCTACGGAACAGGAAGATAGGTTTTATATTCCAATCCTATAACCTTCTTGCCCGCACCACCGCACTTGAAAATGTAGAGCTCCCCCTACTGTATAACAGTGATGTTAGTGCGAAAGAGCGCAGGGAACGGGCACTCCATTCATTGGACCTGGTAGGACTATCGGGCCGGCTCCACCATACCCCCAGCCAGCTCTCAGGAGGGCAGCAGCAACGGGTTGCCATAGCCCGCTCGTTGGTGAATGACCCTGTAGTCATACTGGCCGATGAAGCAACAGGAAACCTTGATACACGCACATCTTATGAGATCATGGCGCTTTTCCAAAAACTCAATTCAGAAGGGAAAACCATTGCTTTTGTTACCCATGAGCCTGATATCGCCGTATTCAGCAGCCGTACCATCATACTGAAAGACGGCAACATTATAAAAGACGAAGCCCTTGCAGGCATGCAGGATGCCGCCACAGCACTTGCAGCCCTGCCTACAGAATAATTATTTATCCTATTCACATTACTATGAACCTATCTAATCTTATAAAGATTGCCTTTAAAGCGATACAACTCAATAAAATGAGGGCTTTTCTTACCATGCTTGGCATAATAATAGGGGTTGCTTCTGTAATTGCCATGCTGGCCATAGGGGAGGGATCAAAACAAAGCATCAAGGCACAAATATCGGCAATGGGCTCCAACATGATAACGATAAGGCCGGGGGCAAGCATGATGGGCGGGGTGAGGCAGGATGCATCTACCACGCAGTCATTGACCATGGAAGACCTTGCCATAATAGAAAAAGAATCCAAATACACAGAAAATACGTCCCCGCTTGTAAATAGCGGAGGACAGTCGATTAACGGCTCCAAAAACTGGCCAACTACCATATATGGGGTAAACCCTGATTATATCAAAGTAAGGGGAGTTGCCGTAAAAGAAGGGGCTATGTTTTCCGAGCGGGATGTAAAAACCTCGGCAAAGGTTGCTATAATTGGTACTACCGTAGTAGAAAACCTTTTTGCAGAAGGGGAGGACCCTATTGGTAAAACGATCCGTTTCAACAGCATTCCATTCAAGGTTGTGGGCGTACTTTCAGAAAAAGGCGAAAATACCTTTGGCCAGGACCAGGACGATGTGATACTGGCTCCATATACAGCAGTTCAAAAGCGTATACTTGCCGTAACTTATCTGCAATCGATAGTAACCTCTTCAAAAAGTGAAGAGATGGCAGAACTGGCAGTAACAGAGATCACGGCGCTGTTGCGCGACAGCCATAATATCGTGCCGGGACAGGAAGACGATTTTAATGTTTTTTCGCAGCAGGAACTCATATCTGCCTTCAGCAGTACCAGCGAAATGCTAACCATGCTCCTGGTGGCCATTGCAGGCATATCACTACTCATAGGAGGCATAGGCATCATGAATATCATGTATGTATCGGTAAAAGAGCGCACACGGGAAATAGGGCTTCGCATGGCCGTAGGGGGAAGTGGAAGCGATATCCTGCTCCAGTTCCTAACCGAAGCTGTAATCCTTAGCGTGGCAGGCGGAATTTTAGGCGTACTTTTGGGTTTGGGAGCTACCTTTGGCATATCATTGATCGGGTGGCCGGTAAGCGTTACATTATATTCGCTGCTGCTGTCGTTTGCTGTTTGCGCGCTTACAGGAATCTTTTTCGGATGGTATCCGGCAAAAAATGCTGCCGCGCTTGACCCTATAACCGCTTTACGTTATGAATAGATATTTGAAAAATAACCGGGCTTACGTTTTTATGCACATTTTTGTGTGGGGCATGCTTTTTATGATGCCCTATCTTCTCTCATCAGGGCAGAACTTTAGTTTTCCCTTCATGTTTGAAGCCATGTGGATACCGCTGCTTCTTTCGGCAACCCTGTTTTACCTGAACTATTTTGTGCTGGTCAATAAGCTGCTTTTTGCAAAGAAAACACTGGTTTTCATTGCAGTAAACCTCCTTTTGGTAATCATTTGTACAACGGTCAGGTTTGTACTCATACACTATATAATGGAGGGGCCCGACCTGCCTGCCGGGTTTCCTGCTGAAGAGGACCGTCCGCCGTTAAAGATATTCGTATATCTGGACGGACTATCGTTCATTATTCCTGTAGCCTTCTCTGTAACGCTAAAAACTTTTGAGCGATGGCTGAGTACAGACAGGGAAAAGAAAGAACTTGAGAATGCCCGCCTGCAGTCTGAACTGGAGCACCTGAAATACCAATTGCAGCCGCATTTCTTTTTCAATTCGCTCAATAATATTTTCGCATTGGTAGACCTGTCGCCGGATAAGGCTAAGATGTCTATCCTTGCCCTGAGTACCCTGATGCGCTACCTGCTCTACGAGTCCAATGTGCCCCGCATAAGCCTTAAAAAAGAAATTGATTTTATAAATAAATTTATTGAACTCATGCAGTTGCGCACTTCATTGAATACAAGTGTGAAAACCAGTTTTGATAAAGTAAATCCGGAAATGATGATCGCCCCGCTGCTGCTTGTCCCATTGATCGAAAATGCGTTTAAGCACGGAATAAGCGCAGCAGGCCCAAACAGGATCACCTTTAAACTGGAGATAAACGGAAACCGTATGGTTTTTGAGACGCGCAATAAAAATTATCCTGCTACAACCGCCGACCGCAGCGGTAGTGGCATAGGCCTGGTGAATGTACGGACACGGCTGGAGCTTATTTACCCCAAAGACCATGTCTTTGAGACCGGCATCCACGAGGGATACTTTGTAGCAAGGCTGGAAATAACTGTTTAAATTTTGTGGTTACTTATGTAGTTAGCCCGGGGTGAATAACTACGCCCCGGGTTATTTTTAAGCCCATTGTATGTAAGCGGACTGAATGATAAGTAATCCGTATATCAACCTATGCAAAAGATGTATAGTATAAAATTTTAAATGGCAACCCAAATGATAAGAGCAATAGCAATTGATGATGACCCGCTGGCGTTAACTATTATTGAGCGCTATTGTGATATGCTGGATTTTCTTGTCATCGAAAAAACATTTACGTGTACGGACAAAGCACGAAAATACTTGTCGCAATTTCCTGTCGATCTCCTCTTTCTGGACATTGACATGCCTGTGAGGAGCGGCATTGACTTTTACAGGTCACTGCACCAAGATATTCCCGTAATTTTTACCACAGCATACAGTAAATATGCCATTGATGGCTTTGATGTCCATGCTGCCGATTACCTGCTAAAGCCGTTTTCACCCGAACGTTTTTCTACAGCTGTTGTAAGGCTGCAAAAACAGATGACGTTGTTAAGCTTCCCGATGCAACATTGCCGCGTGGCGATACGTGCAGACTACAAACTGTTATGGATAAATTCGGCAAACATACTTTTAATTGAGGGTGCGGATGACTACATAAAAATCCATCTGGATGACAAGTCGGTAGTGATGACACGGATGTCGTTGGGCGGAATACTGCAAAAGCTTCCCTCTGGGATTTTTGTAAGGGTACACAGGTCGTATGTCATTCCCAGGCAGACAATCAGGTCCAGCTACGGTCAGGCTGTCCATATCGACGATTTTGTCATTCCCGTGGGAGATACCTACAAAATGGCACTAAAGCAGCTTGTTCTATAGCCGCGTATCAGAAGGAATTTCGCGAAAGGAAATCCTGGAAACCGTGCTTGTACTGTTCCGCTACAGTGATGCGCTGGTCCAGTATGATGATTTGGTTTCTTTCTATGGCCTCAATTTTATCAAGCGCTACAATGAACGAGCGGTGTACCCGCATAAACTGCGAAGGGGGGAGCTGCTCCTCCAGTGACTTAAGGCTCATAAGGCTTAAAATTGGTTTCGCCTCACCACGGATCCAAATTTTCACATAATCCTTTAAGCCCTCAAAATACAACACTTCTTCAAGCCTGATTTTAAGCTGCCGGTATTCCGATTTTACAAAAATAAATTGCTCTTTGGGAGAGACTGAAGCATTGCCTGCAAGGCTAAACCATTCTTTGGCACGAAGAGCCGCCCTGTAAAATTCATCAAATCCGAAAGGTTTCATCAGATAATCCAGCGCTTCCAGCCGAAACCCCTCCAAAGCATATTGGTTGAAGGCTGTAGTGAAAATTATCTTTGTTGATTTTTTTATACTTTTTGATAGTTCCAGTCCGGTCAGTTCGGGCATCTGGATGTCTATAAATGCTACATGGATTTCACCGGCTTCTAATGCTTCAATCGCTTCAAAAGCGTTGGAACATTTGCTGGCCAGCTCAAGGAAAGGTGTTTTACGTACATAACTCTCAATTAAAGTTAGTGCGAGTGGCTCGTCATCAACAACAAGGCATTTCAGTTTGGAAAGCATGAGAGTCGGGAGTAAAGTATTTAAGGTAAATATACTGCTATTTGGTATGCAATGAGTTAGGTATCAAAAAAAACGGGACAAAAGAAGATTTTTTCGCTTTGTCCCGAGTAATGACCCTTACTGGACAATTTACAAACCATTTTATGCAGGATTTGAAGAAATTGGCCTATTTTAACGGTAATTATTAAGGTAATTTTTATAAGTTCACAAAGTTAGTGGTTTATTTTGTACAGTTGAGGATTGTTTACATTTTTATGCTTCTAAACTGGCACAAGTTCATAGCAATTTATTTTATAATTCATAAAATTATCTAATTTTAAGATAAGTGATAACATTAGTTCTACTGCCTTCACAGCTGTAACTCCATCTCATGTGACACCATTTTAAATACTTTGTCAATTAAATTTCAAACGTGTAAATTAAATTTATACTTTTACTCCAATGAAAAGCACAAGGCATATCCTAACCATACTATTCTCAGTATACTTGCTGGGTCTTATGGTATTGCCGTGCAGTGAGTCACATGTCGAGGAAACCTCATTCCATAAAACAGCTTCACAGGACCAACATGACCATGATCATGGTATGGAAACCTGTACGCCTTTTTGCGTTTGCGGTGGTTGCGTTGCCGCTATAGTATTACATTCTCCCCTGGATTATAATTTGCTTGATCCTGCTATTGAGATTCACAGGGAGACATCCAATTTCTACCAGTCGGTTACATCCGATTTCCATGGCTCCATCTGGCAGCCACCCCAGTTAGTTTAATGATTTACCGGCGATGAGCCGGGCCATGCCGCATGCAACCTTGTGGCGAGTATTTTAAAATCATTACACTAATGCATCATCAATGTTAGATAAGATCATTCATTTTAGCATCAGCAATAAATTTATTGTTGGGCTCTTTACCTTAGCACTCGTTGTAGTGGGGACCTATTCGCTATACAATCTCCCTATTGATGCCCTGCCGGACATCACAAACAACCAGGTACAAATCATTACCAGCTCGCCCACTCTTGCGACACAAGAGGTCGAGCAGCTCATTTCTTACCCCATCGAACAGTCTGTTAAATCAATACCCAAAGTGGTTGAGCTTCGTTCTATCAGCCGTTTCGGGCTGAGCGTAGTGACGGTCGTTTTTGAGGATGATGTCGATGTTTATTGGGCACGGGCACAAATATCAGAACGCATCAAAGAGGCCGAAGATATCATTCCCAAAAGCCTCGGTACACCTGAGATGTCCCCTATAAGCACAGGGCTTGGCGAAATTTACCAATATGTAGTCTTTCCCAAAAAAGGGTATGAAGATAAGTTTGATGCTACGGAGTTGCGTACCATCCAGGACTGGATTATTAAACCCCAATTGACAGGAACCAAAGGCGTTGCAGAGGTAAATACCCTTGGGGGCAAGCTAAAACAATATGAGATTGCAGTACAGCCTGACCGCCTGAGGAGCATGAGTACTACCGTCTCTGAAATTTTCGAGGCTCTTGAAGCCAATAATGAAAATACCGGAGGGGCATACATCGACAAGAAACCTTACGCTTATTTTATAAGGGGTATCGGTATGGTAAGCAGCATTGATGACATCAATAAGATTGTGATCAAGAATGTCAATGGCATCCCTATATTGGTCAGGGATGTAGCTAAAGTCCAGATTGGGAGCAGTATCCGCTATGGGGCTGTAACCAAGGATGGCAAAGGCGAAGAGGTAAGCGGATTTGTCATGATGCTTAAAGGCGAAAACAGCGGGCAGGTTGTAGAGCGGGTTAAGGAAAAGATGGAGCAAATAAAGAAGTCCCTTCCTGAGGGTGTTGCTATTGAGCCGTTCATTGACCGGACAAAGATGGTAGATAATGCCATAGGCACCGTACAGAGAAACCTTATTGAGGGTGCGCTTATCGTGGTCTTTATACTAGTGCTTCTTTTAGGCAACTGGCGCGCCGGTTTGGTGGTGGCTTCGGTGATTCCACTCGCGCTGCTTTTTGCCATTTCAATGATGAAGCTCTTTGGCGTCAGTGGCAACCTGATGAGCCTTGGCGCTATTGACTTCGGGATTATCGTCGATGGCGCGGTCATTATCGTTGAGGCTATAATCCACCGGCTTGAGGTCGCCAAAAAACGCAAGCTCTCCGCTGCTGAAATGAATGAGGAAGTATACGGCGCCGCATCGAAAATCAGGAGTAGCGCTGCGTTTGGTGAAATGATCATACTTATTGTGTACCTGCCTATCCTGGCACTGGTAGGGGTAGAGGGCAAGATGTTCGGGCCTATGGCGCAAACAGTGTCTTTTGCCATCCTGGGCGCGTTTATCTTATCCCTGACCTATGTACCGATGATGAGCGCCTGGGTGCTTAAGAAAGAAACAGGCCATACAGCGAATTTCAGTGATAAGATCATTTCTTCGATATATAATACTTACCGTCCATTGCTTGACAAGGCACTTAAGGCGAAAGGCATTATCATCGGCGCGTCATTGGCTTTGTTCACAATGGCCCTATTGGTATTTAACTCGCTTGGAGGCGAGTTTATCCCAACGCTGGACGAAGGCGATGTCGCCACACACCTCATAATAGCTTCAGGCAGCTCGCTTTCGCAGGAAATTGAAGCTACCACCAAGGCGGAAAAGCTGTTACGCGATAAATTTCCAGAAATAAAAATGATCGTCACCAAGATAGGAAGCGCGGAAATACCGACTGACCCCATGCCAATTGAGGCCGGTGATATGATCATCATATTAAAAGATAAGGACGAATGGACCTCTGCCGAAACAAAGGAAGAGTTAATGGAGAAGATGGAAGAAGTGTTGGAAGAGATTCCCGGCGCTATCACTGAATTCTCGCAGCCTGTGCAGATGCGTATGAATGAGCTTATGACCGGGGTGCGAAGTGATGTTGCAATTAAGATTTTTGGTGAAGACATCGATATGCTGGTCAGCAAAGGTGATGAGGTTACCCAAATGATTAAAAGTATCTCAGGTGTTGCCGATGTCAAGGCAGAACGGGTTACAGGCCTTCCGCAGATAACTATACGCTACAACAAGGACAAACTCGCACTTTACGGCCTCAATGTGGGAGACCTGAACAGGGTAATCCGGATGGGCTTTGCGGGCGAGGCTGCAGGTGTTGTCTATGAAGGAGAAAAGCGTTTTGATATGGTCGTCCGTCTTGAAGAGGACAGCCGCAGCGATATCAGTAACCTGAAATCGCTGTATGTTACCCTTCCGTCAGGAAGCCAAATCCCGTTGGAACAGGTGGCCGACATAAAATATGAAGATGGCCCGATGCAGATAAGCCGGGAACACGGCAGGAGAAGAATCGTTGTTGGTTTCAATGTACGTGGCGCGGATGTCGAATCGGTTGTCAATAAGATACAGGAGAAGCTCGGTTCAAGCCTTAAGCTTCCTTCCGGCTACTACATTACCTACGGGGGACAGTTCGAGAACCTTGTAGAGGCGAATAAGCGCCTCATGGTTGCTGTCCCTGTAGCCCTGGCCCTGATATTCATATTGCTATACTTCACCTTTAAATCCATAAAGCAATCCCTGCTCATTTTTACCGCAATCCCGCTTTCCGCTATTGGGGGAATTTTTGCGCTATGGCTGCGCGGTATGCCCTTCAGCATCTCTGCGGGCGTGGGCTTCATAGCCTTGTTTGGGGTGGCTGTGCTTAACGGCATTGTACTGATTGCTTACTTTAACCAACTAAAATCTGAAGGTATGAATGATATATATAAGCGAATTCATGAGGGTACCAAAGCCAGGCTGAGGCCTGTGATCCTTACAGCGTCAGTAGCATCTTTGGGCTTCCTGCCTATGGCCATGAGCTCAGGAGCGGGCGCAGAGGTACAAAAGCCGTTGGCAACCGTGGTGATTGGCGGGCTTATTACAGCAACATTACTGACGCTGATTGTGCTGCCGATATTGTATTACTACTTTGAAAGGGGCTTTGGTCAGAACCCAAAGATAAAAGGCTTTGCGGTCATAGCGCTTCTGTTGTCAATATGCAGCTCTAATGCCCAAACTACAAAATCTCTTGACGTAAACGCTGCTATCACTATGGCAGTGCAGAATAACAGGGGCGTGCAGGCTTCGGCACTTGAGAGCCGCATGCAGTCGCAGCTCAAAGGGACGGTATTTGATTTACCGAAAACACAAGTTACAGGAACCTTCGGCCAGGTAAATACTGCGGCGCAGGATAAATACTTCAGCATCTCGCAAACTTTTAATCCGTTCCAGTTCGGCGCGCGGAGAAAGCTGCTTAATGCAACAGCCACTGCAGCAGAATTGCGCTTAGAAGTTACAAAGCAGGAACTGTCCTACAGGGTGCGCCAGTCGTGGAATGCCATCCTGTTTTATAATGAGCTCAATAAGATCCTCCTGGAACAAAACGGCTATATGCAGAAATTTGTCCGTGCCGCCGACCTCAAATTCAGGACAGGGGAAACCGGCTCCCTTGAAAACACGACCGCAATGGCCAAGCAGCAGGAACTCCTTCAGCAAATAAAGCAGAATGAGGCTATGATAAAAGTGGAGCGGTCAAAGATGCGGGTACTGCTGAACCTTACAGATGACTTTACAGTTACCGATACCGCATTTATTGCGTTCCCTGCCATGGCTGTAAGAGACTCAGCGATGGTAAAGCAAAATGCAAACATGAAGCTTGCCCAGCAGGAACTTGAGATTGCCAAAGCGGGAATAAAAGTGGAGCGCTCGGCTCTGATGCCGGATCTTACTGCCGGCTATTTCATACAGTCCATGCGCGGTATGCAGGACGTGAACGGCTCTCCTGTAAATTACGACAGCTCATTGCAGTTCCAGGGATTCTCCGTAGGAATTGGTATCCCGGTTTTCGCGGGAAGCGGGTCTGCCAGGGTAAAAGCCGCTAAAACAAATGTGGATGCTCAGCAAATGAGTGCCGATTACCTGCAGGCACAATTGCAGGGGGAATTCCGGCAACAGCTGGAGCAGCTTAATACTTTTGAGTCATTGGTAAGTTATTACAAGACAACCGCACTGCCGAATGCTGATATCATCGTCAATAATTCGACCAAAGCCTATATGAACGGCGATATATCGTACGTGGAATACATGCAGGGCCTGGACACAGCCCTTGGCATACGGACCAATTATATCAATGCTGTAAACAACCATAACCAAGCAGTGATCAACCTGCAATTCCTGTTGAACCAATAACCTCTAATGACAATGAAAAATATAAAACTTAAGTATATACTATATATTATCCTCGGGCTTGCCGCCGTTTTTGCGTTCGATTATTTCCTGCTCCGGAACACTGTGGAAAGCGATACCCACAACCACGAACACGGGCAGGAGGAGAAAAAGCCGGAAGCTGAAGCAGGTGCAAATTCCGCGGTTAAGGAAGTAGAACTTAATGAAGCCCAGTTCAAGGCATCTGCAATAGAACTGGGGACTTTTGCGATGAAGAACCTTAACGAAGTCTTAAATGCTAATGGCTATACCAAGCTGCCGCCGCAAAATCAGGCTGATGTATCGGTACATATGACGGGTATCGTAAAGTCCATCAACGTCATTGAGGGGCAGTACGTAAAAAAAGGGCAGGTATTAGCTACTTTGGAAAGCCCTGAATTTGCCCAATTGCAGGAGGCCTACCTGACATCTAAAAGCAATCTCGAATTCCTTAAGCTGGAATACGAAAGGCAAAAGATACTTAGTGACGAGAATGTGAATTCGAAGAAGGTATTCCAGCGCACCAAATCCGATTATGATATCGAAAAATCGAGGCTTGCTTCCCTGGACAGGCAGCTTTCGGTACTCAACCTCAGCAAGAAATCCGCTACATCGGTAATGGCATTGACATCGCCACTTACCGGTTATGTTACCGAAGTTAACGTAAAGCTTGCCAGCAATGCAGAAGTGGGCAAGCCGCTGTTTACTGTGGTTGACAATTCAAAGCTCCATGTAGACCTGCTGGTATATGAAAAAGACCTCCAAAAGGTAAAGGAGGGTCAGAGTATCCGGTTTGTACTTACCAACCAGGACAATACAGAAATAATAGGCAAGGTGTTCAACGTAAGCAAATCATTTGAAAATGATACTAAGTCGGTTGCTGTGCATGCTGAAATATTGAACCCCACAAAATCGCTGATATCCGGCATGTACGTGAACGCCCTTATAGATGTGGGTACGCGCCAAGTGCAGGCATTACCCACTGATGCTGTCATCAGGGCTGACGGAAGGGAATACATTTTCGTGCTGGAAGAAGGCCATGAAGAGCCTTCCCACGATGAACAGGAAGGCCACAAGCATGACCACGGGTACGCCCATGACCACGAGCACGATGCAGCTGAGGGGCATAACCATGATGACGGGCATGAGCACGAGGAAGCTGAAGGTGCCGCTTACCATTTTCAGCGTATTGAAGTAAAGACGGGGACAAGCCAGCTTGGCTATGTGCAGGTCACCCTTCTGCAGGAAATCGATAAGAACGCGAAAATAGTGCTGAATGGCGCCTATTATATCCAGAGCCACCTTGTAAAGAGTGAGGGCGGTGGTGGCCATCAACATTAAATAATGAATATGGAAGCAAAAAATCATAAACATACGGAGCACGCGCATGAGCATGGTGGTATTTTTGGGAAAAATACCGAATTGTACTTTTCATTGCTCTGCGGAATCTTATTAGGCGTGGGTTTTGGGCTGTCGTTTGCAGATGTTCCCAGTTGGGTTACAGTATCACTTTATATCGTTGCCTATTTCTTCGGCGGATTCTTTACAGCGAAGGAAGCAGTGCAGACAATTGCGAAAGGTGGTTTTGAGATTGATTTCCTGATGCTGATTGCTGCCATAGTGCCGGTATACTTGGCGAATGGGCAGAAGGCACGCTGTTGCTTTTTCTTTTCAGCCTTGGGCACGCCCTGGAGCATTATGCCATGGGACGCGCACGTAAATCCATTGAAGCGCTTGCCAGCCTCGCGCCACCTGTCGCTTTGGTGCGCAGGGACGGTAAGGAAATGGAGGTACCTATCGAGAAACTTGCGCTTGGGGATGTGATCGTAATCAAGCCCAATAGCAAGATGCCCGCTGATGGCGTGGTGGTTAAGGGAGAAGGCAGCGTAAACCAGGCACCCATCACGGGAGAAAGCGTCCCCATCGATAAAAGGCCAGTTTCGGATATGGAAGAAGACTATAGCGAGGATAAAAATATCAAAGCAGAAAACAGGGTCTTCGCAGGCACCATCAACGGCACCTCTGCCCTTGAAGTAAAAGTTATACGGAAGGCTCAGGATTCCACAATAGCCAGGCTTATCAAAATGGTCAACGATGTGGAACAGCAGAAGTCGCCCACACAGCTCTTCACGGACCGTTTCGAAAAGATATTTGTACCGTCGGTCCTGGTTTTGGTCACACTCCTGTGCTTCGCCTTCCTGGTTATTGACGAACCGTTCAGCAAGAGCTTTTACAGGGCGATGGCTGTACTGGTGGCGGTAAGCCCATGTGCACTGGCTATAAGCACGCCTAGTGCCGTTCTCAGCGGCGTGGCAAGGGCTGCAAGGGGCGGGGTGCTCATAAAAGGAGGTAAACCTCTTGAAGACCTGGGAAGCCTTGAGGCGGTAGCCTTTGATAAGACGGGTACACTAACCGAAGGCAAGCCCAAGCTAACAAACATTATACCATTAGGCGATACTGAAGAACTACGACTCCTGCAAATTACAGTTGCAGTTGAGAAACAAAGTGACCACCCGCTTGCGCAAGCTATTGTAACAGGTCTGAAAGATAAATTCCCGGACCTTACAATTGGAGATGCCTCCAATGTTAAAGGTATAGTCGGTAAAGGTGTCAGTGCTGAATTTGAAGGCAAAGAGGTGCTGATTGGAAACAAGGCACTGTTCAAAGACAACGGAGGCTTGGAACACGATTTGGAAGAAAAGGTTACAGCCCTTGAAAAAGAGGGCAATACTACTATGATAGTCCGGTTCGACGGTAAGTATATCGGGATATTGTCACTTATGGATATTGCACGGGTTGAAGCTGCTGCAGTACTTAAGCAGTTAAGTGAACTAGGCATTAAGAAAATGATAATGCTGACAGGTGATAACCAGCAGGTAGGGGAAGCTGTGTCCAAAGAAATTAGGGTTACGCAAGTCATGGGTAATCTAATGCCTGAAGACAAAGTTGCAGCTGTAGAAAAACTGAATAAAGAGCACGGCAAAGTAGCTATGGTTGGCGACGGTGTGAATGATGCCCCTGCTATGGCTAAAAGCACAGTAGGTATCGCCATGGGTGCCGCAGGAAGCGATGTAGCCCTTGAGACGGCAGACATAGCGCTGATGGGCGACAAGCTTGAAGGGCTTCCGTTTGCCATAGGGCTTAGCCGGAAATCTCGTGCTATAATAAAACAGAACCTTTGCATAAGCCTGGGTGTTGTGGCAGTCTTAGTCCCTCTTACTATTGCGGGTGTTGCAACCATCGGGCCTGCTGTAATTGCTCATGAAGGCTCTACACTTTTGGTCGTAATCAATGCACTTCGATTATTGGCGTACAAAAATAAATAGCATAATAGATCGAAGTCAATTTTTATCGGCAAGGGAATCCTTGCAGAGAGTCTAATCTGTGAAAAATGTATATCAATCACTTGTAGGTTTCCACCACAATAGCGTTTAATTTCTTATTGATTTCTTCAAGTGAAGGGTTGGTGTTTTCAATCCACGCAGTAATTTTTCGAAATTCTTCCTCGGGTGCAACTGCTTCTATTTCAACGGTAACTTTGGATTGGGTGCCATTTAGGTTCTTTTGAATATGGATTTCCCATCTCGGCCCTCCTCCATATACCGCTGCATACATTATCTTATCTTTAACTACCTTTGTTCCGCCAGTAATACAGGCATGATAGAACATTAAATGGACATCCTGCCATGTTTCTGTCTTTGTTATGCAATAATGGTCGTGCACGACTGATGCATTGCGATAGGTCCCCTCGTAGCGGCCACCGATGGTTGTCCAAAATATTTGGGGTATTGACGCTCCGTCGACTGTGGTGTTTTTGGGGACATTCCAGCGTTTGCCATTTGGATCTACATAACCAAATTCATTTATGAGTCTCATTGATCGGCCATCATCAAGCCATTGTACAGTGACATTGCCCAAAAATTTATCTTTTGGAGCTTGACCGAAAGTTACACTGGAAAACAGTAGGAATAAAAGGAAATGCTTCATAATCGCTTATTTTTTAGGTTACTTTTTTTTTAAGGCTTCCACTTCCCTAATAAGATAGGGACGGGAGAGTTCCCATAAATCCCAGATATTATTAATCAATATATCGCTTAAATTTAGTGAGGTGCCATCCCTTTCGTCCGACGGTGTTGAGGATAATACATTATGTGCAATTTGCTGTCGAATCAGTTCGGTTGGCGGTTTGGATTTAAATTTAACGGGGGGTAAATTATTGAGCGTTGTCTGTATGTTTTGTGCCGATGAAGCGGAGAATATTTCCTCGATTTAGCCAGAGATTTTATTTCCCATTGCTCAGGGATATTGGCTTTATCGCCATTCATGATAACACGGGCAGCAGATAATAACCGCAGCGAATTAAAGTAAAATTCAGGAGCACATAGGACCGAAAGGCCCATAGTGTCATTTTTCTTGTCCCTATTATCCCGGTGAATTTGGCCGAGAATTTTCATTGCGATAAAATCCGCCACCAATTCATCTGCCCATGCGTTAGGAGATTCATCCACTACTGCTTTTTTTGGCCCTGTAATAAGTGTTCCATCATCCGCTACCAAGGACTTGGAACTATTTTTAGTATGCCCCATCAATATATGCCCATATTCATGCGCGAGAGCAAAAAGCTCAACACCCCGAAGATAAGCAGTTACTATTGTATAGTTATCGTAAGGTGAGAAGCCCAGACGTATATTTGGATTGCCTTCCACATATCTTACTATTGTTACCAGGAAATCATAAATTAGCTTCGGCTGGGTTGCAAGTGCATAATTTAAATCCCTTATCCGGTCATCTTCATCGTAGCTCTTGTCGCTGTTCAGGTTATCTGTGTTCACGGTTCGCGAAGCGACTTTCATGATTTCATTGGCAAATGTCATAAAAGTCGAATTGATAAAGATGACGCTATACCCGCTTTCTTCTGATGACGCATTAACTTCCTTAATCGCGAGCGTCCCTAATTTTGGTCGTATAGCGATTGAAAAATTCAATTTTTTAGCAGCTCCCTCTATTTCATCATAATAGCCTGTCAGCATACGGTAGATTCCGGGGACTTCATACCTTGTCGAAACCCGTAGACACATGCACCTTATCAGACTGTTGCTTGGAGGCTTTTCAGAAATCATGTTAAGAAGATTGCTGATAGAATCACGACACTTTTTAGAGGTTGCGGAGCAGTTGAATATAGGTCGTTTTTCACATAGTGTTGCCTGGCAGTATTCTATATATTGATAGCCTTTGTCCGTATGGGATAAGTATACTTCTTCATCCTGGGAATAGACGTTTGTTACCCAGGATATAAATAGGAATACTATTGCAAGTTTATCAAGCTTTATTTGCAATTTATTATTGACTATCAAATCTGAATTTGTTTATTGAACTATAAATGTATAAATTAATATCGTATTGATAATGAATGGTTTATTTTTTTTTAATTCGCCATGTGTTTAAAATGATTTATCAGTTACTGATCATGCTGCTTACTCCGGAATGATAAACAAAGGCATGGTTTCCGATGCCTTGCCTTACGCAGTTTTCTTACAAATTTCTAAGCATGAAGATATAGCAGCAGTCAGCGCCGCACGAAAACCCCCGGAAAGGTTTCCGCGCGGCGCGTCGCGATTTCAGATAGGCAGCGACATAGCCCTGAAATCCCCTAAGTTCAGAAAGAAACCCCTCTCGCTAATCATGCCCTGACGAAACAGCTGCCACAACAGGGAACAGCCCATCTGCGCCATTGCGGAGTTGATGAACAAATCCTGCTTTTCCAATGCCTCGGCAAGCGAGCAGCTTGGGGTATCATTATCGTTTTCCGACTGGCGCAGCAGTTCCCCAAATTCTTCGGTAACGAACGGAAGTATATCCACCGTCTCAAACTTTTCTGACTTAGGCTGTTTTACGCTGGCGATAGTGGATAAGACAACCTGACCTGTATCTTTCCCGTTACCAAAATCCATCCAGTACCTCTGCGTATGGGCGTAGTGGCTGCTGCCGTTGGCTTCTCTAAGCACTCCCGCAGTCTCAAACCGTGCTGCGACCGTGTCGACGCACGAAATGTAAATTGTTGCTTTGGCATTGCCTGATTGGCTGCCAAACTTCTTATTTACCGCTTTCCATCCCGTCCCGAAGAAGCGGTTGCATCGTGTGGGGTGCAGATGGATTTCAAGGATGCTGACAGCAAAGGGAACTTTGCCCTGAAACATTACCATGAGAACTATGGCTACGACCTGGAATCTGTATTGTCAAAGCATCCGATAAAGGAACTGAGTAATAATTCCCATAAGGACGACCTGATGAACTCGCTGAAGAAGGGCAACCTGCAATCGGCAACCTTCATCAAGGACGGACAGGAAGTAAAGCAGTATATTGAGGCTACCCCGCAATTCAAGACCCTTACCGTTTACGATGCGGATATGAAGCGCCTGGACACCAGGCAGGCCAAAGAGCAGGGACAGTCACAGGGAACGGGCGAAGGTAAGAGCCAGGACACGAAAAAGCAGCAATCTGCAACGGAAGAAGACGGACCAGGAGAGACACAGGAAAAGAAGCAGCGCCGTAAAAAGCAATCCTTGTAGCCATGGGAACCGAAAAGCCTTTATTAGATTTCTTTACAGCGATCAGCAATGACCATCGCATCAGCAGCACGCATATCAGCGTGTTTGCAGCGCTGCTGTATTATAAATTCACTAAAGGCTTTTCCAATCCGGTCTATGCCTACAGCGCGGACATATTGCCCATAGTAAAGCTCTCCGCTTCCAAGACCTACCGCAAGTGCGTAAGGGACCTTAGCGATTATGGCTACCTGCGATATGAGCCCTCTTACAAAAAGAACCAGGCAAGCAGGATATACTTACCTGAATAGTATCTGAAAATAAATTTATAGCCCGCATGTGGGCTTTTTCTGTTTAATGCAACTGATCATGAAAGAGGAAATTACAGGAAAGATGACCCCTCACGAAGCTCTTGCCCTGCTTGAGGCGGAGGGTTTGACAATAAGTCTTGAACAGGCAACAAATGTATTGGCTATTCTGCGAAAAATAGCTAATATAGCGGTTTCCAAACATTTAGAACGATGAAAAGGATAGCTGACTTATATGTGAGGGTGAGTACCGATGAACAGGCTGAAAAAGGCTACTCTCAAAGAAACCAGGAAGAACTCCTTCGAAAAAATTGCGGTATCAACGGCATCCAGATCCGTGATGTTATCTATGAAGATCACTCTGCGAAGACATTCAACAGGCCGCAGTGGAAAAAGCTGCTTGTGAACCTGAAAAAAAACAAGAATAAAATCGATCTCGTACTTTTCATGAAATGGGACAGGTTCAGCAGGAATGCCGGCGATGCCTACCAAATGATTAGCCTGCTCAGAAAACTGGGCGTAGAGCCGCAGGCTATTGAGCAGCCCCTTGACCTGGCTATCCCCGAAAATAAGATGATGCTTGCCTTTTACCTAGCCGCTCCGGAAGTAGAGAAGGACAGGCGTGCTCTTAATACCTTCCACGGATTACGACGTGCAAAGAAAGAGGGTAGGTATATGGGTATGGCGCCTTACGGGTATGACAATAAGATCACTGAAGACGGCAAAAAGTTTATTGCGCCCGTACCGAACGAGGCCAAGCTGGTCCGATGGATATTTGATGAGATCGCAAAAGAAGTATTCAATACAGAATCCATCTACCATATGGCAAAAGATCGTGGACTAACCTGCACGAAGGGGAATTTCTGGATTATCATAAAAAATCCGGTGTATTGCGGAAAGATAGTAGTCCCAAAATATAAAGATGAGGAAGCGATATTGGTTGATGGGCAGCACGAGGCGATAATCAGTGAAGGGCTGTTTTACAGAGTACAGGATGTCCTGGCCGGTAGGTCGAGAAATTACAGGCCGAAGGTACAGACCACAGAAAACTTCCCGCTCAGAGGCTTCTTTCTCTGTCCACAGTGCGACAGGAAGCTTACGGGGAGCAAATGCAAAGGTCGCCATAAGCATTATTACTACTACCATTGTGAAGCCAGCTGCAAGTACAGGATCAATTCTGAGAAGGCGAATGAAATATTTACAGAGCACCTGAACGGGTACAAGCCTATACCAGAAGTGAAGAAATTATATTCAGCTGTACTCCTCGAAGCGTATAAAGAGCATACCGGCAATGCAGCAAGTGAAAAAAAGAAGGTGCTTGCCCAGATTACCGAATATGAAAAAAAGCTTTCCAATGCCAGAAACCTTCTTGTAACCGAAAAGATCGATGTGGAAGACTACAATCTGATGAAGTCCGATTACAACTCAGTCATCACTAAACTTGAAAAACAACTCGGCAATACAAATTTCGAAAAAGGAGACATTGAAGATTTAATGGGTAGGGGGCTTAACAACCTGATTTCAATGGGTTCAGCTTACGAGAATGCGACGCTCGTGGAAGCGAGGGAGTTAATTGGTTTAATTTATCCCGAAAATTTCACATTTCGTGGAAGCACTTTCCAAACCGCTCGGGTCAACGAAATTATGAACTGTATCTATTTGGTTAACAACGAGTTGAAGGTAAAAAAAACGGGACAAAAGACGATTTTTTCGCTTTGTCCCGAGTAGTGACCTCGACTGGATTCAAACCAGTAACCTTCTGAGCCGTAATCAGATGCGCTATTCAGTTGCGCCACGAGGCCAATTGTTGCAAAACTTCCAGTTTTAAAAGGTGTTCGGTGAACTTGTTTGCGGGTGCAAATATACATAATAATGTGTAACTTGCAAGCCTAAAGCAACATTAAACGATAAAAAAATGACACTTAACCAGTATGTGCGTGACATTCAGGATTTTCCGAAGCCAGGAATTGTTTTTAAAGATATCACGCCTTTGCTGGCGAATCCAAAGGCCGTGAAAGAGTGCATGGCACTGCTTGTCAACAATCTGCGAGAACGTAATATAGATATAGTGGTTGGGGTGGAAAGCCGTGGCTTTTTCTTTGCCACATTGCTTGCGTATGAACTGGGAGCAGGGTTCGTTCCGGTAAGAAAGCCGAAAAAACTACCTTATGAAACTATTTCAGCTACCTATGAACTGGAATACGGCACCGATACGCTGGAGATCCATACTGATGCCATTAAAAAAGGCGACAGGGTACTCATACACGACGATGTGCTGGCAACAGGTGGTACAGCCAAAGCTGTATGCGAGCTCGTAGAAAAACTTGGAGGCGAGATCGTACAGTGCAACTTTCTCATGGAGCTGTCTTTCCTTAACGGCAGGGACAAATTAAGCGGACTTGAAGTATATGCACCGCTGGTTTATTAATCCACCGCACGGGTGGTAACATAATATTTCCACGCAATTACGGCCTTTTGTACCTTAGTAGCTTTTGCCAGGTCAAGCTGCTCTTTAGAATAATTGGGCAACAGCCATTTGTTGAGTTTTGCTAAAAGTTTAAACATAACATTTTCATTTAAGTACTAAGATAAAAAAATGCGGCTTTATACGAGCCGCGTTTTGTCATAATAAATTGTTATTTATTTAAATATTTCATGGTAAGTAACTAGTCTTAAAAGAAAAAGAGGCCACCTAACAGTGACCTCTTTTGGAACTATAACTAACCTCAAATATTCTAAGCTTTTTTGTTCAGTTGCTTTCTTGTCTTTTCAAGTTCTTTCCTTGATTTTTCAAGTTCTTTGCGCGATTCTTCGATTTCCTTTTTCGCCTTTTCTATCTCCTGCTTTGCGGCCTTATGTTCATCTTCCGTCATTTCCTTCATACGAAGTTTTTCATTTATTTCAGGGCTAAGCCTTTTAATTTCCGCCTGCGCCTTTTCCACGTCTTCCTGAATGCGTTTCATTTCTTCCTCGGTAAGGTTGCCCCAAATTTCTACATTGCCTTTTTGAAAAAGATCGCCCAGGTTCCTGATGCTCTGTATGTCTTCAATATTAAAGTCGGGCATGTCGAAATTGAAGTTGAAATCCTGCGGCATCATCTCAAAGCTAAATACTTCTGGGCCAATTTCAAAGCCTATGTCATTCGATTGCTTTGTGATGATCTCTACAGCGCCGTCTTTAGCGTCTTTACCGTATTTTTTTTTGGCTTCTTTAGCCTTGAGCATGTTCATTTCGGCTATCTCCTGCCCAAGCGGCAGTTTGATAGCATCACTGCCTTTTTTCTGCTTTACACCATTAATCACGATAAGCATATCCGTGTCGCCAATCTTAAGGCTGTTTACTGACCAGTGGCCTTCAGGTGTTTGGGGTGGCATTGGTGGCATAATGTTTTCATTGAGGCCATACGATCTGTTAATTTTGCCTTTCAACATTGGTACGCTGTCATTGCTTTTTAGACTATTGATATCCATGTCGTTACCGGAAATATGAAAAGCATTTGCCCTCACGAAAATATCACTGTCACCTGTCCCAAAAGATATTTGGTTACGGCCGGAATTGTTTTTTTCTACCTCAATGGTAAAAGTACTGATAGGCTGGTTGCCTGAAACTTCGTATATCTGAGACTGGCCAATATATTTCACAGTAACTTTGATGCCGGTGATCTCTTTATTCAGATTACGGGTAACGTTCTCATAATTTACATCAGCATTGCATTCTTCTTTAATCAGTTTTTTGCTTTCTTCAAGTTCGCTGTCCTGAAGGTCTTTGTTGATTTCAACCGAAAATTTGACATTGGTGGTGGGTAATTTAATTAGCTCGATGGGAGCCTGTTTTGCCTGCGCCACAGTTTTTACCTGGAAAAAAAAGGTGAATGCTGCAAGAAGAGGAAGCACAGTAATATACTTCCATGAATTCCATTTTTTTGATTGTTGCTTGTTTAACATAACGATTCGCTTTTTGATTAATGATTGATAAAAATGATTGGTAAGGCTGATGCAGTCCGGTTGGACCGTGATTTTTAAAAGGGTTTTCTGGTAAGCTTTTTTATCTTCCATGAGTTTTATGGCTTCTGCATCGGCAATGAATTCAAGGTTTTGTGAAATAGCCTTTTTGTACATCCATACAAAAGGGTTAAACCAAAACACGATGCAAAATAGCTGGCTTACGATCATATCCAGTGAGTGTTGTTGGCTGCTGTGTACTTTTTCGTGCAGTATAATGCTGGAAAGTTCCTCCTGTTTCAGCGTGGCGGAATTATATACGATGTAACTAAAGAAAGAGAACGGCGATTGTGCTTTTTCCGAATCGATCAACCGGAAACGCCCGTCCTTAATTGCGATAGCCCAACTCAGTATGCGCCTGATAGCTACAAAGTCATGTATAAACCGTATGCTGAACAGCAGCACGCCTGCAAAGTATATCCCTGCAATTACGTCGAACCAGTTGATGCTTGTTGCGGCTTCCGCGGTGGCGAAATCAGTAAGTTGCTGCTGGTATTGCTTGTATAGCACCAATTGTTCCATCGTTACAGTGCGTGTTAGCGTTTCGGATACAGGATCAGGAACTATCCATACTGTTTTGGTGTATACCAGCAGGGGTAGTGCCACAGCTGTAAACAGGCCGGCTAAAAGAAACCACCGATTAGAATTAAAAAAGGTCTCTTTCTTCAATAATGTTTGATAGGCAAGGAAAAACAGGGCGATCAGCCCACATGCCTTGGCCATATAGATTATGAAATTTTCCATATCATTTCCTTTTTTCGATCATTTCAAGTATCTCACGGAGCTCGTCGGCGCTAATTTTTTCTTCCTTTGCAAAAAAGGAGACCATGCTCTTGTACGAATTGTTGAAGTAACTCTCAATGGCGTTGCTCATAAATCCCTGCCTGTAGTCTTCCTTGGTTACTACAGGGTAATATTGATGTGTATTGCCGTAAGCGTTATGATCCACATATTTCTTATCCTCGAGATTTCGGATAATAGTCGAAAGCGTGTTGTAATGAGGCTTTTCGTCTTTTATCTCTTCCAACACATCTTTTACGAAAGCCTTTTCAAGTTTCCATAGTATGTGCATGATCTCTTCTTCCTTATTGGTTAGTTTCTGCATAGTTTCCAAATTATAGAATTCAAATTTAAAACTAATTTTTTAGTTGTGCAACTGTTTTTATAGTTAAATAACTGAAAGATTAGTTTTATATTGTTTATACGGGATAATTTTTTAAATAAAATATATATGATTCTTTATATTAGTGTTTTATAAATTGTTTTGCTAAACACTATTTAATAAAATAAATAACTAAGCCATTACTGGTATGTGTTATTTTTCGCTGCCTTCCTGCACAATTTTCCTTTGTAGTACAATGCAGCAGGCAAAAGAAAACAGTCCAAAAATTCCCATGAAAAGCCAGTTGGCGCTATAGCCCCACTTTCCTATAATGGTCATACCAAGTTTTGCGCTCACGATATGTGCAAGACTGAACATCATGGTATACCAGCCCATATACAGGCCTTCCCGTCCCCTGGGCGCACGGCCAAATGCAAACGAATTGGAAAAAGGGAAATTGAACATTTCGCCAAACGTAATAAAAATGATACTTACAATAAGAATGCCTATCCATCCGTCGTATAGCAACACCAGATAGCTAAGCGCTACAAGAAATGCGCCCCATCCTACAACTTTTAGTTTCGGTACGTTCTTCCTTTCAAAAAAACCTACAAAAGGCATCTCCAGCGCAAATACCATCAGGCCGTTGAACGACATGAGCAGGCCAGTGTGGAATTCGGTCAGACCGTACTGTTCCCTGTGGTAAAGTGGCAGGGTAGTGAATAACTGGAAAAATACCATGGCCGTGGCAAAGCTGCAAAACAGGAACAGCCAGAATAGCCGGTCATTTTTAAGTGTGCGGTTTTCACTTTGCATGTCAACAAAAGTTTCAGTGACTGCAACCCTCTTTTTTTCTTTTACCAAAAGGCGAAAAATAATAATGGAGATAATGCACGAAGCGCCATCAATCCAAAACAGCCCGCGGTAGCCAATTGCAATAATGATTAGCCCACCCATTGCAGGCCCGGCGGCAAAGCCAAGGTTTACAGCCAGTCTTACCAGCGTCATTGCGCGCGTTCGGTTTTCAGGCTTTGCATAGGTGCTGATGGAAACGAACATCGCCGGCCGGAACATATCGGCAATAACCATGATGCTAAACATGGCTAAGCAAAGTCCTTCAAACGAGGTTATGTACTGTATCCCAAAAAACATCAGCCCACTTGTAAACAGGCTGAATACCATTATTTTGTAAAAGCCTATCTTGTCCGACAGCTTACCGCCAAGCCATGAGCCCAGGAGCGATCCAAGTCCGAAGCATACCATAACCGTCCCAACCTGCCCGTAAGTAAAGTGCAGGTTCTCTTTTAAATATTTAGAAAGAAAAGGCAACACCATCGTTCCCGCACGGTTAATGAACGTGATTATGGCAAGTATCCATATCTCCCTGCGGAATCCGCGGAAGTTATTAAGGTATCTGGAAATGGCCTGCCGGAACATGGTTTGGTCGTTTGCGCCAAAGTTACAAATCCTTTGGAAGTGCTTTTGCAATCAAAGGAAATAAATTCTTACATTATACAGTACTGCCATGAAGATTCACCAGTCTGCATGAACAGCATTCTGATTAGGTCTAAAATTTATTTACGAATTTTTGCCTGACAACTATATTCCTTATTTTTGTCAAAACATTCGTAATGAAAAACATACTTACCATTTTTGCAATAGTACTATCGCTATGCGCTAATGCCCAGGAATGTTCCATAGAAAATTCCACAAAATACCAGCAAAACCTGAACGAAGAATATGCAGACCCTAAAAAATCGCCACTGCTGAAAGATGACCTGTCTACTTTCAAATCACTCGACTTTTATCCTGTTGACCTTAAATATTGCGTTGAAGCAACGTTGGTGCGAACACCCAATGAAAAGCCGTTCAAAATGCCGACTACGGGCGCCAGGAAGCCAATGTACGTAAAGTATGGCGAATTGCAGTTTACCTTGCTTGGTAAGCCCTGCACGATCGATGTGTTTCAAAGTCTTGATTTGGTAAAGCTGGATGAATACAAAGATTACCTGTTCCTTCCCTTTACCGATCTTACCTCAGGCAACGGCAGCTATGGTGGTGGCAGGTATGTAGACCTGAAGATACCCCAGGGTGATACCATCACAATCGACTTCAATACGGCCTATAATCCCTACTGCGCATATAACCATGACTATTCCTGCCCGATACCGCCACAACAAAATGACCTTAAAGTAGAAGTAGAAGCGGGAGTGAGAGCGTTTAAAAAATAAAATCCCAAAGATCATTATGATCTTCGGGATTTACATCAGAGGAGTAAAAAAAGTTGTGTGTAGTTAGTCAGCCAATGCAAAAGTTCTTCCTACGGCAACTTCCTTTTCGACACTGATTAAGATAAACGACCTGTCGCCCGTATTACCTGCCTGTATTGCAATAAGGTTGCTGAGTGTAATAGTACCGGTAATGTAACCCGAATCAAGGTTGCTGTACGATTCCTCCACTTCTTCAAAATAATGCTTCAGGGCAGCGGCATCGGATTTTTTGTGGCGTAGGAGCACCTTCAGTACCGCATCGTTAGTGAGGGAGGCATTCTCCTCACTGTATATTTTTTTGTACTCGTAGCGGTAATCATAGCTTAGGGCGGATATGTCCGACAGCACTGCTGAAGCCGTTGGCAGCGAACCCGCCCCACGCCCTACGAAGAAATGGGTATCGGCAAAACTTGTCTTGGTGATCACACCGTTAAACACATCATCCACATTATACAGCCTGTCCTCAGGATTAACGAATTTCGGGATAACAAAAGCCGAAATGTTGCCTTCCTCATTTTTAAAGGCTTGGGCTACCAGCTTTATTTTCAGGTTCTTTTCACGTGCGTATTTAAGCTCCAGTTCACCAATGCCATCAATCCCGATGTTGAAAATGTCCTTAGGTTTAGCAACATATCCAAACGAGTGTGCGAGCAGTATCAGCAGCTTGTACTTGGCATCGAATCCGCCGGTATCGAGTATGGGATTGCTTTCAGCAAACCCTTTTTCCTGGGCCTGCAGCAGCGCCTCGTCATACGTAAGATTTTCGCTGAAGGTCTTGGTCAGTATGTAATTGGTCGACCCATTTACAATGCCTTCAATTGATTCCAGAAGGTCATTGTCATAATATTCCTCCAGGTTGCGGATTATGGGCATACTGGCGCAACACGCGGCTTCATACAATAGTGGAACGTTGTATTTCTGTTGCAATTCCAGTAATTCTGCAAAGTGTTCGGCAATCATCTTCTTATTAGCCGAAACCACAGCCTTGCCTTTTTTCAATGCGGCAGATACAATTTCAAAAGCCGCATCCGCATCGTCAATCAGTTCTACAACCACATTGATGCTTTCATCGTTCAGAATATCGTTCTTATTGAAAGTGAAATTCTCTTTCCCTATAGCCCTCTTTTTATCCCGGTCTTTCACGCAGATGTTGCTGATGTTGGCTTTCAGTCCGGGTGTTTTTTGGAGTACTTCGTACAGACCAAGACCTACACAACCAAATCCGAACAACCCTATATTTAAATTTTTTCTTGACATGATTTCAGATTATGCGATTGCGGATTCAGTTACTGTATTTTCGGCGAATGCCAGGGCAAATGCTGCCTTAAGGTCGTCAATGAGGTCGTCGGCATCTTCCAGTCCAACAGACAGACGGATTAGGCTGTCTGTCACGCCGGACTGATAACGCTTCTCTGCCGGGATGGATTTATGCGTCATTTCACACGGCAGGCAACACAGGCTTTTTACGCCGCCAAGGCTTTCGGCCAGCTTGAACAATTTAGTTGACGAAACGATTTGCGAGGCCAGTTCCTTATTATCGATCACCAGGTCGAATGCGATTACCCCGCCAAAGTATTTCTGCTGCCTTTTTGCAATGTCATGGTTATGGTGGGAGGGAAGCCCTGGGTAGTACACATTTTTTATGAGCTTTTCCTCCAGAAGGAATTCAGCAATTTTCTGCGCGTTTTCAGAATGTTGCTTAATTCGGAGGGTAAGGGTCTCGATACCGCGTATTACGAGCCAGCTGTCAAACGGACCGAGTATCGCACCTGACGCATTCTGTATGAATTTGATCTTATCACCCATTTCCTTCGTGGCAGTGACTACCAGCCCTGCGATCAGGTCGCTGTGGCCTGAAATGTATTTGGTCGCGCTGTGTATTACGATATCGGCGCCAAGTTTGATCGGCTTTTGCGATGCGGGCGAGGCAAAAGTATTGTCTACGCACAGCAGGATGTTGTTGGCTTTAGCGATTTCAGCTATGGCTGCAATGTCAGATATCTTCAGCGTAGGATTAGTAGGCGACTCGATCCAAATAAGCTTTGTTTTTTCAGTAATAGCATCGGCTACGTTGGCTGCGTTCGTCGTATCCACATAGTTAATGCTGATGCCGAATTTTTGATAAATGTGGGTGAACAGCCTGAATGCACCTCCGTAAATATCATCGACAGCGATCACCTCGTCACCGGTTTCCAGCAGTTTTATTACCGCATCGATAGCTGCAAGCCCACTGGCAAAAGCATAACCGTTAGTGCCGTTTTCCAGTTTGGCAATGGTATCTTCCAGCACCTTGCGGGTAGGGTTGTTGCTACGGGAATAATCGAAGCCTTTGTGCACGCCTGGCGCTTCCTGTACGAATGTCGATGTCTGGTAAATAGGGGTGGAGATGCTGCCTGTTAGCGGGTCAACCGGGATGCTGTGTAAAATTTGGGTCTGCTCTTTCATTTTTTGTTGATTTTAAATTATTAAACTATTCATGTCAATAAAAAAAATCCTAAACCAGTCTATCGAAAGGGCATTAAAACAAAAAATGCCCTTCCGATAAGTCAGAAGAGCATATAATATGTTGATGTATTATCTACTATTTTCTAAGCTTATCTTTCCCCGCAATGCAGGGGGTTGAATGTGGCACCTTATTCGATTAAGAACAGGTTGCCAAGACGTCATAGGGTCAATTCCCTCGGTCTTTCTGGATAAGAATAATTTTTTAAAGAACTTGCAGCAAAGGTAAGTGAGATAATTTTTAATTTCCAAATATATTTTTTAAAATTTCAAATTTAATTTTTAAAGCTTTGAAATTAAGGTGTTTTGAAGAGTGTTTTTTAGGGCTCTTGCAAGACTTAGCAAAGACAAGGTTGAAAACTTAGAGGATATTTGCGTCTTCTTTGTGTTACTTTACAAAATAATTAATCCTTAAACAAAAAACCAAACCCAAGCGACTTTAGCATTTTCTTCTCAAATGCCCAAAAGAATTTAAACTGACCTGATATAAACCCGAAAAATACCAGCAATACCTGATAAATAGGGAAAATCAGTATAAGGTACATTGGCCAGTAGAGCCAGGGGGAAAAAAGGTCGCGCGTGAATCCGAACCATGCCAGTACCGGTTTTGAAACGAGTGCAGAGGAGGAGCCTGTAACCGCAAATACGATAAAGATAACCACCAATTGGTAGTTGCTTGTTATTCCCCAGCTCTTCTTCAGTTTTTCCATGTTGGTTTTGCTGCGGCAAATATACCGGTTTTATGGAAAAGGAACAACACCCCCTAGTTTTTGGTTGTTAGTTACCTGGAAATAGACCATATAATTAAAAATCAGGTAATTTACCTCGTAGCCATAGTCAATATTCGAATCGTAGTCAACACGCATCTGGTAAAGGTTGCCATAACGTTGCGATTGGAGCACGCGGCTGTTCCATTCCATTACCCAAAGGCGGTTCTTATTTTCAAGATAGGGCTGGCCGTAATACCCACGCTGCTTAGCCCGCGATGCCAGCCATGTATTGAAACCCGGATCAATGATAATCACCTCATATTCCAGCGAGTCATTGGCAATGCGCACGGTGTCATTGGCTGCTCCTGCAACAGCTGTTTCAGAATTGGCATTGGCATTGGCGGGGTAGAGGGCATCGTTTTTTGCGCCGCAGCCTATGGCTACTGCCAGGATGGCGCCTATTATAATAACATATGTTTTCATGGCATAATAGATTGAGTTTATAAATTTAAAAAAATAAAGGTGCCCAATACAATGATGGGGCACCTTTATTATGATGACTGCGGGATATTAAGCCCTGGCAGTGTTCGATTTTGCAGCATCAGCCGCCTGTGTTGCAGCTTTATCAGCGATGTCTCCGCCTTTATGCACTACTTCGTCAAATTTCTTTTTTGCAGATTCCTTAACGGTTTCATACTTGTCGGCAAGGTCGCTTCCAAGTTCTTCAGCCCTGCTGATAACCCCGTCAAGATAACCTCTTCTTTTTAGTATAATACCTACTACTGCAAGGGCTGCAACTCCGGCTGCAATCCCTATGATCAATTTTTTGTTACTCATAGCTGTTAAATTAGAATTAGTGAATATTTTAAGTTATTAAAGTTCTTTTTATGCTCACCTTATCGGTCACCGCCATTGCGGTCCGGGTTAAGGCCGCTGCCAGTGCGTTTTTCGCGATCGGGGTTCAGGTGATCACGCTCGCTCTGCCGCGTATTCTTCTCGATGTTGCGGCTCAGGTGCTGTTTTTCATCATAACCCCGACCCTGCAGGTCATTTGGAACAGGATTTTTCGTGTTATCCTCATTTTCCCCGGGAATAAATTCCCTGTTGTCTGATGGTATCATAGTATTATAGTATTAGTTATGTAGTTCCCCTTTATCAGGATGCAGCAACCTCTCCTCTGCTACCGGATGATTGTCCGGCACCAGCATGAAATTCTGCTTGTATGAAGTATATTTCCTTTGTTCGAAATCATTCCTGCCCGGTTTTGTGCCGGAAGCATCCTTTTGGTCTATGCACCCTTTTTCCCTTGTGCAGGGTACGGTTTGCTGTGTTGTTTCCATGACCTGATTATTTAAATTAATAGTCCGTTCCTGAATTCTTTAACTAAATTAAGCATTGTAAAGTGCTGTCATTACTAAGGTTATCTTAAAGTTCGGCCTTATAAGAATCATTTAACGTAACCTTAGATTTTTATTGGCGAAAGAAGGTGCAGGTGTTAAAATAATTGGGAATATGTTAGTACTCTGGCATGGTTTTAGAACAGATTTTGTATGGGTGGGAATTCTGCAACAAGACTCTGTAGACTATTCAGAGAACATGATGCTATTGATATTGTGCATGGATATTATAAACGGTAACGCCACGTAATATTTATACTATGTTTGGATAAAAAAATCCCCCATTTCAATGGAGGATCTTCGATATATAGGATAAAGCCAAATTGTACAGCTTTATTTATGTATAATAAATTGAAGGTACGAAAAATCCGTCACCTTATACGAAGAGCGGATGGTCTTCTTCATCATAAATATCATACTCCACACCTTCTTCAAGTTCTGCTTCGGTGATGTAGCCAAACAATTTTACAATACCGAAACCGGCCAATGCTGCGAATAAGAATTTAAGGAGTTTCATAGTGATAATTTTTAAAGGTTAAGCATTTTGGTGATTCTTCAATTATTCACCCGTTTGCTGAAGTAAAATTACACATAAGGAAATATTTTCAAACTCTTTTTAGTAAAATTTTAATACTTAAACCATTGTTTTGCAGTGAAAAGGGAATTTCGTGTAATGAAATTTTCAATGCGCTTATAAAGGTTACAAATATAGAGATGAGGACAGTCTGCTAATGGCAAATGCGACATCTTCTTCAAGCTTATCGTAAATATCTAACCATCGTTATTTTATCCGCAGGGGCATCTTCCATAAAGAAATCTTTAATAACCCCACATTCTTCAAAACCAAATTTTTCATACAGCCTGCGGCCGCCTGCGTTGGTAGAATATACCTCCAGCCAGATGATCGTTAGTGGCGAACTTTCGATTGCCCATTGTAACAGGTTTTCCATTAAAAAACTGCCGATCTTCCGGTTTTGCCACTCGTTTGCAATGCCCATTCCTATCATTCCGGTATGGAACAGTTTTTTCCGCTGGCTGCCGGAAAGATCGACATTGCCTATCACGCTGTTATCATCCTCTGCAACCAGCAGCAGGCTGTTCTTTTCAGCCCTGAACCGCTTTATCAGGTCCTTTTCCATTTGTATGTCGTTCTTATACTCAAACTCATACATCGGGATGGAACGGGTATCTTTTATATAGCCCTTTTTCAGTTCGATGAGGTCAAGCGCATCTTCTTCTGTAGCCTCACGGATAATGATTTCCTTCCCGTCGCCTGTAAAATGGGTTATGGGCTTTACCTTCATTACGCCAATTTGAAGTGGGGGTTGTATATCAGCCCGATAATGTTGCCCCAGGGGTCTTTCACGGATGCCACCACGATCTCGCCTCCCACATTCTGCGGTGCCTCATGCTCTGTTGCTCCAAGGCTAAGGAAACGCTCATATTCTGTCTGTATATCTTCTACACCCCAATAGGTGAGAATGTTGTCGCCAAAAACGGCTTCGTCCGGCTGTAGTCCGAGCTCATAGCCTGCAATGTTGAAGCCCACATAGAAAGGTTCATCAAAATAGGGTCCCGTGCGGAAGGCTTCGGTGTACCACACCTTTGCTTTATCAAGATCGCTTACTTTATAGCATACGGTACGCAGCCCGAGTATTGTTGTTTTCATATTACTGTTTATTTACATCAAAGTTAAATTATTTCGCTTTATCCCTGTAATTCGTATTTTAAATTGTTGTAAAAAGATTAAATTTTTATATTTACGGTCATTTATATATTGAAATGTTATAATTAGATGGAGAGGATACCGGACCTATATAAATACAAACACTTATCTTTTGACCTGTGGCTAACGCTCATAAAGTCAAATCCCGAATTCAAGAACAAAAGAAATCTTTTGTTTAAAGAGTATTTCCATATTGACAAACCCATTGATGAGGTTGCTGCTGCGATCCGTAAATTCGATATACTCACCAACAGCATCAACGAAAAGGCGGGAAAGAATTTCGACACATTTGAGATATATTACCTGATACTCGATGCGCTGGATATAGATATTCAGTTGTTTAGTAACACGCAACTTGCTGAATTCTATTTGTATACCGAGGAATTGCTGATGCACTACAAACCTGTGTTGCTCCACGATTATATTCCGTCACTCTTCGAAAAGCTCCACGCAGAGGGCATTACCATGAACATCCTCAGCAACACTGCCTTTATTAAAGGAAGTGCGTTGCGAAAGGTCATTGCCCATTATGGCCTGGATAAATATTTCTCTTTCCAGATGTATTCTGACGAGACAGGTTATTCGAAGCCTTCGCCCACTATGTACCAAATTGCATACGACGAAATGAAAAAGATTGGCGCTATTGCAAAAGGCGAAGTCCTCCATATCGGAGACAACAAGGTGTCCGACTATAACGGGGCGCTCAGTTTTGGGTTCAATGCGCACTTAATTTTAAACACACCAGTTAATGAACCACACTTACAGCCTGCATAAAATTACCGATAAAAATAATTGCCCTTTTTCTGAAGCCGAGTACAGCAGGTTCAAATTCGGGGAGAATACCTATGCCGAAAAATTTGCCAACGAGCTGTTCGAAGGATTTATTGCGGAACACAGGGACCTGATACTTTCGCACAGCGATATCGTGATCCTGCCGAGTCCATACCATTCAATACCAACTGCTTCCAACTTCCTGTGCCACTATTTCAAGCTCCGCATGAACCATTTTCTATATGAGAACGGGAGGAAGGCGCTGTCGGAATCGAAGATCTACCGCAACCAGACATATACCACAGATTATGGAAATTTGGATTATAGCGAAAGGCTAAGGCTGATAGGAAATGATACATATTACATCGATAAGAATTATATAGGCAACAAGCTGTGCCTGCTGCTCGACGATATAAAGATAACCGGCAGCCACGAACACATTGTAAAGAAAATTTTGAACCAGTATGAAGTAGAAGGAACATTTCTGTTCCTCTACTATGCCGAGCTGGCAAATAAGGAGATCCATCCGAATATTGAGAATTACTACAATTATTTTTATGTAAAGGATGTAGCCAGTCTTATTGAAGTTACCGCTTCCCGCTCGTTCGAATTCAATACGCGCATCGTAAAATACATTTTGAAGTTGGAGCAAAACGATTTTTCGTTACTTTTATCGTCCATGAAGTCAAAAGTACGGAAGAAGCTGTTCGCCCTCGCTGTGAGCAACAACTACCATACTATTGATGAATACAAAATCAATCTTGATCATATTAACCACAGTTTAACCAATAAAAAGACTACTAATTATGGCTATCAATTTACAGAAAGGCCAGCGTGAAACGCTAAACGCACCTAAATTTACAATAGGCCTCGGCTGGGACACTAACACATCATCAACAGGTGCATCATTCGACCTTGATGCTTCGGTTTTCATTATGGGCGATAACAGGAAACTTGTTGCCGATGAATTCTTTGTATTTTACAACAACCTGAAATCCCCGGACGAAGCTGTTGAGCACACAGGCGATAACCTTACCGGTGATGGCGACGGCGATGATGAATCCATCAACGTAGACCTTTCAAAGGTTGATCCGAGGGTATCTGAGATATGCATTGTAGTAACGATACACGATGCCGAAGCCCGCAAGCAGAACTTCGGGCAGGTAAGGAACTCGTTCGTTCGCATTATTGATGCCAATGGTACTGAGCTTGTTAAGTATGAGCTTGAGGAAGATTTCTCTATTGAGACTGCTGTCGAATTTGGCCGCATTTATAAGAAGAACAATGAGTGGAAATTTGAAGCAGTAGGCGTAGGCCAGCGTGGCGGACTACAGGAATATCTTAATAAATACAACTAAAATGGCTATAAATTTAGAAAAAGGGCAGCGCATTAATCTTGAGAAAAGCAACGGGTCCAAATTGCAGAATATCTGTGTGGGAATCAACTGGGGCGCCATTGAGAAAAAAGGATTGTTCGGTACAAAGAAAGAACCGGTAGACCTTGATGCAAGCTGTGCCATATATGACGAGAACAAAAAAAGCACTGATACAGTAAGCTTCAGGCAGCTGAAAAGCAACGACCAGGCCATACGCCACAGCGGGGACGACCTTACAGGCGACCTTAATGGTGACGACGGGCTTGACAACGAAGTGATTACAGTTGACCTTTCAAAACTTTCGCCAAACGCGCACTACCTTGGGTTCTTTATCAACAGCTTCCGTGGCCAGGATTTTAAGGACATACCCTTCGCATCCATAAGGATATATGAAGGTACACCAACCCGTGTACAGGAAGTATTTGCAAAGTATGACATTGCCAACGATAAAGCCTTTGAAGGCAGCGTTTCGATGGTTTTGGGTGTGTTTTACAAAAAGAATGGCGAATGGAAATTTAACGCGGTAGGTGTACCTGCACGCGACAGAAAGCTTGAAGAAACGGTGGTGACAATACAGCAAAACCACCTGTAATACCAAAACAATGGAAAATAATGAAGTTACTGTAACCGGCATTTCCGGTCCGATGGATAAGGAAGGGAATGTAAACCTTACTGCCATTACCGAACAGCAAATGGCTGATTACAGGCCAATTGCTAATCAATTGAATGAGCGCGATGCAAATTCGATCCTGAACTACGGTGCCGAGATACAGAATACCATATCCAGGCAGAGCGACACGTTCCTAAGCAATGTAAGGGCACAGCAGGCAGGCGATGTAGGGCTGCTTATTAACGAACTCCTTGCAGAGCTTAACTACATTGATGTGGATGAGCTCAATCAGAATGGATTTCAAAAGTTCATTTCCCGTATTCCCTTACTCAACAAGATGGTGACCGATGTTAAAAAGCTATTCCAGAAGTATGACAAGATCACTGCAAACGTAGACAGGATAAGCAATAAGGTAAAGGCCGGGATGATCAATTCCGTGAAAGACAATGCCTCGCTTCAAACCATGTTCGATGGCAATGTGCAGCTGATCAAGGAAATAGAGAAATTCATCATTGCCGGGCAGATCCGTTTTAAGGAATTGAACGAGGAACTGACACAAATGGAAGCCAACGCGGCGCAGTACCAGGATTATGAGATAGCTGACAAGCGTACCTTCATCAACAGGCTCGACAAAAGGCTTGCCGACATGAAGGTAGTGCGCTTTATACTCATCCAGTCGCTGGCGCAGATACGCGTAGTGCAGAACAACAATACCTCGCTGGCTGAAAAGGCACAGTCGATACTTACCACCACGATGCCTGTATGGAAGAACCAGCTTACGCTTGCGGTGGCATTGCAAAGGCAAAGGCAGAACATTGAGGTACAGCGCAAGGTTTCTGAAACAACAAATACCATACTCAGGAAAAATGCTGAGATGCTGAAGCAGAACAGTATAGAGGTGGCGAGGGAAAACGAGAATACTATAGTGTCACTGGAAACGCTGAGGGAAACAACTAAATCGCTGATAGACACGCTTGCAGAAGTGAAGCAGATACACGAGCAGGGTACCCAAACAAGAAGGGAACTCGATGCCGGGCTGCAAAACCTGGAGGCAGAACTTAAAAAAGGTGTTGTAAGCTAAATGTGGTGAAGATATAATGTAGATGACGCAGGAGCAGGAAGAAATAAATGCACAGGTAATTAAGGACAGCAGCAAGAGGCTTAGGGTATTAAAGACGTTGTCAAACTTTTTTAGCCATAAGGATCTGTTTGCTGTTTTTATCCGTACACAGGTGATACACAACCTGTTCGAATCAAATAGTAACCTGGATACGCACAAACTGGAATTGTTCCATGTGCAGTATACGAGCAGCCTTATTGACCTGTTCCAAAAACTCAAGAAGTCCAAAGAGCAGCAGTATTTGCTGATCTCAGATGAAATATACATTAATGACGATATCGTCCGGAAGCTTGATACTGAGAAAGTAGCGGTAGATTTTCAGGCAGAAGTCAGGGAGCATTCTAAGAATATGTCTGCGAAATTACAACAGCTGTACAATATGCTGGCTTCAGGTGAGCAGGTTTCATTTGGTTGGGGAGACATCATGCTGTTCGGGGCAAAAAGGGCAGGGGAGTTTTACCGGGAAATCGATGCATCGCACTTCCTGCTGCTCACCGACATGGACTCGCGCAGTGTGTACCGTAACGAGTTTACAAGTATCGAAAAAAAGCTACTGGGCCGCCTGAACGTCAACAGGTTCAGGATAAAATTTGCCTGTGGTCTCGTGCACGGGAATGAAATAATTGAGGTGTATGATTTTATGGATTCGAATGATAAGTTCGCTTTCATTGGCAGCGCCAAAGCTTTTTATTTTCTCGATTCCGTTACAGCAAAGGGTTTGGATCTGTCAAAAAATGTTTCGGCCAAGGGCCGGATCATAACCGACCTGAAAGCCAGGACCGATGCGCTCAGGGAAAAACAGGCCACTATAAAAACATCGCTCCCGCCTGATGTGGAGGAAGTTTTGGCGGGCTACCTGGATAAAATATCGGGGGTAGATTTCCTCGACGAGTTGCAAAATGTAGACGAGCAGACCAACATTTTGAGGGCAATGCTAAACATTAATATTAATTCGAAATAACCAATAACCAATGGCAATTAATTTAGAAAAAGGACAAAGACAAAATATATCGGCCCCGAAGTTTACCGTGGGCCTCGGATGGGATTCCAACACCGGCAGCGGCGAAGCATACGACATCGATGGATCGGTATTTATTTTGGGTGCAAATGGCAAGCTGTTGAGCGACAACCACTTCGTGTTCTATAACAACCTGTCCTCTCCGGATGGTGCAGTGGTACACACGGGCGATAACCTTACCGGCGAAGGCGCGGGTGACGATGAAACCGTAACAATAGACCTGTCTAAAATTTCTGCTGATGTGGCTGAGATATGCTTCGTGGTAACCATCCATAAAGCGGCTGACAGAAGGCAGAACTTCGGGCAGATACGCAACTCGTTCATCAGGATCGTGGATACAAGTAACACGGAACTAGTTAAATATGAGTTGGATGAAGACTTCTCTATTGAGACCGCTGTAGAGTTTGGCCGCATCTACAAAAGAAACGACGAGTGGAAATTTGAAGCTGTGGGCAACGGCATGAAAGGCGGCCTGCAGGACTTTTTGACTAAATATAGTTAAGATATTTAGCTGCTAAGTTCGAGGAATTTCCGAAATGGCAAATGTGAATTTTGCCCCTCTTTTTTATATAACAAGCTATTAATCAACCAATAAAACATAAAACAAATGGCAATCAATTTAACCAAAGGCCAGAAAATTGACCTTAGAAAAACTACCGGCGAAAGCCTTACCAACTTCTGCGTGGGTGTAAACTGGGGCGCTATCGAAACCAAAGGCGGCTTTCTGGGCCTTGGCAAGAAAGTAACCAACATCGACCTCGACCTTAGCTGCATCATGGTAGATGAGCAGAACAATATATGCGATCACCTCTATTCACCGCTTTATAGGGTTGAAGTGTTGCAGCAGTTCGGCCTTCCTAAAGGCAAGCTCCTTTCGTCTGATGGTGCGCTGAAGCATACCGGAGATGACCTTCAGGGTGATACGGGTGGCGATGATGGTCTTGATAACGAGATCATTACAGTTGACCTTACCCGCATTAACCCGAACGTGACCCAGATATTCTTCTTCCTGAACAATGCCGGGCGTGAGGACTTTTCACAGATTCCGTATTCAAAGATCAGGATGTATGAGGGCACGCCAACACGTGTAAACTCGGTATTTGCATCCTATAATGTATCTGCGGAAGCACAGTATACCGGCAAGCTTTCGATCATCATGGGCAAGCTGTATAAGCGTAGCGGGGAGTGGAAATTCAGCGCGATAGGCGACCCTACCGAAGATGTATTCCTGGGACAGACCATCAAGAGGATAATGGCGTCGTACCTGTAAACTATAAGTGTATGTCTATCAGTGGTATAATTTGTTATTATACTGCTTTGTGTCATTGTATATATACTTAAAAACAAATCACGTAATATGCGCAGATTACCTGTCTATTTCTTACTGGATACATCCGGGTCCATGTATGGCGAGCCCATCCATGCCCTGAACAACGCCCTCAGCGGGATGGTGAATACCCTTCGCAGTGATGCCCAGGCCCTTGATTCACTGTGGCTTAGCATCATTACCTTCGACCGTGAAGTGAAGGAAATCGTACCACTCACCGAGCTCGTACAGTTCCGCCTGCCCGAAATTACCTGTCCCCAGAGCGGCCCGACCAATACCGGCGCGGCTTTGGAGTTCGTACTCAGCAAAGTAGAGCAGGACATCATCAAAAGCTCGGATACCCAAAAGGGCGACTGGAAACCGCTGTTGTTCCTCTTTACCGACGGCAAACCCTCTGATATTCAGTTATATAGAGAGAAAACCGCGCAGGTTCGCGCTTATAATTTCGGTGCGGTAGTGGGCTGTGCTGCAGGTCATTTGGCCAATGACGCCATGCTTAAAGAGCTGACCGACAACGTAGTACACCTCGATTCGGCTGACAGCCAGACCCTCAAGACCTTTTTCAAGTGGGTGTCCGAAACCATCGAGCAGGGAAATAAGAGCCAGGGCACCGGAGAGGAAACACGCCTCCCCCCGCCGCCCGACGAAATTACCGTTGTCATATAAAGTAACCTGCAAGTCGGTGACTTTTGCTGACTGGCCATGTGACTTTTGGTGACTCCGCATGAGACTTTTGGTGACCCGCACCAGTACTTTTAAGCAAAGGCCCGTTTCGAAACATTTTTTAGTTGGAAACAGGTTCGAAAAAACATAAAAAACCATGAGAAGGCTTCCGATATATTTTTTGATCGACATTTCTGAGTCCATGGTTGGCGAACCCATCCAACAGGTAGAGGAAGGTGTTGCCACCATCATCCAGGCATTAAAATCCGACCCCCACGCGCTCGAAACCGTTTGGGTCTCCATCATCGTATTTGCCGGGCAGGCAAAAACGCTCGTTCCCCTCCAGGAGATCGTAAGTTTTTACCCGCCGAAGTTCCCCATCGGCAGCGGCACGTCACTTAGTAAGGGCCTCGGTCACCTGATGTACGAGCTTCGCAGCAACATCGTGAAGACCACCTACGAGCAAAAGGGCGACTGGAAACCCATCGTATTCCTCTTTACCGACGGCGTACCCACCGACGACACTTCCGCAGCCATTGCTGAGTGGAAGCAGAACTGGGCACGCACGGCCAATATGGTCGCCATCTCCTTTGGGGATGAGACCGACATGAGGCTGCTGGGCGAACTGAGCAATGACGTGATGCACTTTAAGAACACCAGTGCCCAGTCGTACAAGGATTTCTTCCGGTGGGTTACCGATTCCATCAAAACGAGCAGCGTGAGTGTAGAGAACAACTCCACGGGCTTCGAGCTGGCAAAGACGGATAACGAGACCATAACGAAGATCGACCTGAGCAAGCCCGGGGATTACGAGAAAGAGCGCGGCTATGTCGACGATAATTTCGTGGTCTTCGCGGCGCAATGCCAAAACACCAAACGTCCGTACCTGATGAAGTATGGCAAAGTATCGCAGCCTTCCAACTTTGGGGGGATGAACTTCGAGACCCGCGCCTACAGGCTGATGGGGGCCTACCCAGTGGACAACTCCTATTATGAGCTTGCCGATAAATCCTACGAAAACAACGTAAGCAGCGACGAACTTATCGGTGCGCCTACGTGCCCCTGCTGCGGCAACCAATATGGGCTGGCCGTATGTAGCTGCCGCAAGATACACTGCATAGGCGAAGAGGAAGTAAGCACCTGCCCGTGGTGTGGCTCGCAGGGTAAATATACTTCGGGGGGCAGTGGTAACAATGGCTTCGACATCGGCAGGGCACAAGGGTAATGAACGACATCCAAAAATACATTTTTACGCTCCTGGGCAACCAGGGCATTACGACCCCGCAGCGGTATGAAAAGGAGTTCCTTGAATTTGCCGCGCGGGAGGAAAACATTAAAAACGTTAGCCTGATAAGGCAGCTACAGGTACAAATGACACAAGCATGGCAAATTAGGGCAAGGCGGCTGGAGATAGGCGGGCAATACATCACATTCCCCAACGGGATGGCGGGCAAGCCATACACTGCCGTGTTCGACTTTGAGGCCCTCAACCTTACCGACCTGACCCGGCACTCCCTTACGGGCTTTGACGGTTCGGGGCTTGACTACGACAGCAACTCCCGCACCATATCGGGCATACCGGAACAGGGCGGCGATATTGCACTCGAATTCTCCTACAATTTTCAAGGGGAAGAGGAGGGTGCGGAGCCTAATGTCAAGAAGCTTTCCATCATCATCAATGCCGATCCGAAATCGCTTTGGAAAGATATCCCCAGCGATGCCAACGGGCTGTATGCCAAACCCGATAATGTTTCGGAAATGCTGCAGCTTGGCGGGAAAACCCTTGTGGTTGCCTCACGCCGGGGAAGGTCGCACGCCAATACAGGCGGTTATCGCGATGATGATTACGACTACGCCGAACTGGAGAACGGCTGGAGCCTTATCGCGGTTTCCGACGGGGCAGGTTCAGCGCCGGCCGGGCGTAAAGGTTCGGAGATTGCCTGCAACGCTGTTGTGGAATATCTGAAGCAACGGTTCACAGCACAGCAATCGGCAGCCATAGACGAAGCCGTTTCGGCGAATGCCAAAGACACTATAAAGGAACTGGCTTTTCCGTACCTTTCGGGGGCGGCCAACCATGCCTTTGAAGAAATAGAGAACTTTTCGCGCGGTGCGGAGATGCCGCTCAATGCCTTTCACGCGACGCTTATATTTGCGCTCGTAAAGCATTACCCGCAGGGATCCGTGTTCATGACATTCAGCGTCGGCGACTGCCCCGTGGCCGTGGTCAGCAGGGACATGGCACACGTAACGCTGATGAATAAGCTCGACGTGGGCGACTATGGCGGGGGCACGCGTTTTATCACCATGCCCGAAATTTTCAGGGCTGATGATTATGAGGCACGATTTACCTTTGAAATGGTACCGGATTTCTCTTATTTTGTACTGATGACCGACGGCATATACGACCCGAAATTTGAAGTGGAGGCCAACCTTGCCAAACCCGAAAGATGGCAGCAATTTTTTGAAGACCTTGATCTTGAACGAAAAAGTAGAGAAGCGTTGCCTGGCATGAGGAGAGGCAATGATGACATACAGGACAGGCTTGCTGAATGGATGGATTTCTGGAGCCCCGGCAACCATGACGACCGTACGCTGGCGATCTTGTTTTGATTTAGAAGTTGATGTGTTGATTTGTTGATGGGTTGATTTGTTTATATGTTTATACCGTCACCCTTTAAATTGTGGTCTTATTTTAAATAGTGATTGCATTTATTTTTAAAATTAAAAATGGAAATAAGGACTGTACGTTCGATGAACGACCCCAATAAAACCTATGAGTTTGCCGATAACGGCGAACCGATGCGCGGTGGGATGAAGGACGTGTACTTCAGCCCCGATAAGTCGTATGTGGTGGCATTGTTCCGCGATAAGCTGGACGACAACCAAAAGGAACGCCTTAAGCGGATCACCAGCTACTACCTTCCGCAGATAAAAAATAAGGAGGCGGCAGAGTATTATCTCGAAGAGGTATTCCGCTGGCCGACCGATGTCATAGACTACAAGGGGCTTACCGGGATCATAGTGCCGGCCTACAAAGGGAAATTTTTCTTTGCGAAAGGCCATGAAACCGGCGACCTTATTAAAGGTAAGGAAAAGAACGGTAAATGGTTTGCCTCCGCTAAGTTCAGGAACGAGCAATTCCCGCTGAGGGTGGCAAAATCCGAGCTGGGCAACTGGCTGAGCTATTTCCAGATATGCGTAAACCTGGTGCGCGGCGTGAAGAAAATGCACGCGATGGGGCTGGCGCATTCCGACCTTTCCTACAACAACGTGCTTATCGACCCGATAGAAAAAGCCGCCTGCATGATCGACCTCGATGGGCTGGTGGTGCCGGGACTGTTCCCTGCCGAAGTGATTGGGACCGCCGAATTTATCGCGCCCGAAGTTTTGGCGACAAAGCACTTAGACAAGAATGACCCGAACCGGAAATTGCCCAGCAGGCTCACCGACCTGCATGCGCTCCCGGTGCTGGTATATATGTTCCTGTTGCACCGCCATCCGCTAAAAGGCGGCAAGGTGCATGACCTGGATACTGATAAGGACGACCTGCTGTCGATGGGGGAGAAGGCCCTGTTTATAGAGCACCCGCACGACCAGGGCAACAGGCCGAAGCCCAACCGTTTTTCCAAATGGGATATGCCGTGGGCCGATGTAAACGCTCTGCCTTATACGATTACGGGGCCTTATTTAACCGAAATGTTTAACCGTACTTTTATAGAAGGCCTGCACGACCCGCAATTGCGCCCGCCCGCCGAGGCATGGGAACAGGCGCTGCTGAAAACGGTCGACCTGATGCAGAAGTGCGGGAATGCCAATTGTACCCAGCAGTGGTATGTGTTTGATAACTCGAGCGTGCCAAAATGCCCGTTTTGCGGCACGAAGCACGAGGGCACACTACCGATGCTTGACTTTTATTACGAATTTAGCCCCGGCGTATGGAAGCCGGACAACCAGCGCCTGATGGTGTACAACAACCAGTACCTGTTCAACTGGCACGTGAACCGTAACATTGTGCGCAACGAAAGGCTGGATCCGCGGGAAAAGATACCGGTGGGATACTTCACTTTTTACGAAGGCAAATGGGTTTTTGTAAACCAAAAGCTGGAACACATGAAGGATGTTACCGAAGGAAAGGATATTCCGCCAGGATCGATGACAGAATTGACCAATGGTAAAAAAATACTGCTATCTTCGCAGGACGGAGGCAGGCTTGCACTGATCACTATCACCAACACTAATAACTAACACTAAAATTTGAAATGGAGAAAGTAGACAATTTAATTAATCACCCCGGCCTGATAGGCGGTTTCGCGGTTTTGGTCGTGATCATGCTGCTGCTGGATTTAGGGGTTTTCAACAAAAAAAGCCATGCCGTAACCAATAAGGAAGCGATCACGTGGTCGCTGGTATGGATCAGCCTTTCGATGGCCTTTAGCGGCGTGATCTACTATTACATGGGGATGGAGAAATTCTCCCAGTTCCAGTCGGCCTATTGGATAGAAAAAGCGCTTTCAGTCGATAACCTGTTTGTATTCATATTGGTATTCGGGTTCTTCAATGTGCCTAAGGAAAACCACCACAAAGTACTTTTTTGGGGTATCATAGGAGCCCTGGCGCTTCGTGCGGTATTCATTTTCAGCGGAGTAGGACTTATTAAGCTGACGTACCTGCCTGAAATGGAGGTCTTTGGCTACATGGTAAAGATCAATGTGGTAATGACCCTGTTTGGCTTCTTCCTGATTTATGCAGGTATCAAATCGTGGTTTGCAGACGATGACGACGATGAGGAAAAAGACTTCAACACCAGCCCGGGAGCAAGGGTGGTACACAAGTTCTTCAAGGTAAGCAAGAACTACGATAAGGATAAATTTTTTACGATAGAAAACGGTAAAAAACTGGCCACACCACTATTGGTGGTTGTGGGTGTAATTGAGTTTACTGACCTTTTGTTTGCGGTAGATTCTATCCCCGCTATTTTCGCCATCGCGCCGGACGACCCGTTCATCCTGTACACCTCCAACATATTTGCAATACTAGGGCTTAGGGCGCTGTACTTCCTTTTGGCGAACTTCATCCACCTGTTCAGCAAGCTGAAATACGGCCTCGCCATTATCCTGGCATTCATTGGGGTAAAAATGGTTATCGCACCGATCTTCCACATCGAGTCGATACACTCACTCATCGTAGTGGGCAGCGTGCTCGTGCTTTCGGTAATAGCATCAGTGCTATTCCCTGAAAAGAAAGAGGAAACGGTGGAGTAGGCATTGCAGCCTGATTTACACAATTATCAGACCTGACAGGTTTACAAAACACAGGTGTTCGGAAGATTTATATTAAAGATTTACCACAAAGGGCACAAAGGTTTTACACTAAGAACACGAAGCAGAAATGACAAAATGTTTATGGTCAAGGGACACAAAGCGTTGTGACCTTCCGCCTTTGGCGGTTTTCGTTGTGAGCCTAGTGTAAAACCTTTGTGCTCTTTGTGGTAAAAAAATGAAAATTGTCTCTATGTTTTAATGATAATTACATTCGTCTTACGAATACTTGTGTTTTCAAACCCTGTCAGTCTTTGATGAATATACCGCACTTTCTGGGAAAACTATCCCTCTGTGTGGTAAATTTTAAGTTGAGACTTATTATATTTGTCCTTCATACAGACAAACTAACGAAACGTACTATGAAATTATTAGAAGGAAAAACGGCGATCATTACCGGCGCGAGCAGGGGTATAGGCCGTGGCATAGCTGTTGTTTTTGCACAGCACGGTGCTAATGTGGCATTTACCTACAGCGCTTCGGTTGAGGCAGCGCAGGCCCTTGAAGAAGAACTAAAAGGATATGGCATAACCGCCAAAGGCTACCAGAGCAACGCGGCCGATTTTAATGAGGCGCAAAAGCTTGTTGACGATGTGGTGGCGACTTTCGGCACAGTAGACATCCTGATCAACAATGCAGGGATCACCAAGGATAACCTGTTGATGAGGATATCGGAAGAAGATTTTGACAAAGTGATCGAGGTAAACCTGAAGTCGGTTTTCAACATGACTAAGGCGGTACAGCGCACGATGCTTAAGGCACGCAGCGGTTCGATCATCAATATGAGTTCGGTAGTAGGCGTAAAAGGTAATGCCGGGCAAACCAACTATGCGGCTTCCAAAGCAGGCGTGATCGGCTTTACGAAGTCGGTAGCGCTGGAACTGGGTTCGCGTAACATCCGTTGCAACGCGATCGCTCCGGGATTCATCGAAACCGAAATGACGGGCAAGCTCTCTGCTGATTTGGTGAAAAGCTGGGCAGATGCTATTCCGCTAAAGCGCGGCGGTTCTCCCGAAGACGTGGCGAATGCGTGCGTATTCCTGGCGTCGGACATGGCGGCCTACATAACCGGACAGACACTTAATGTGGATGGCGGTATGCTTACATAATAAAAATTAGAAAATTACGATATTAAAGAATGACTGCATCTACTGTTATTTGGTTACTACTGTCGGCACTGGCAGCATTTGCATTATCGTTTTACCAGTATCTTTTCAAAGCCAAAAAGAGAAGCAGGCTGCATATCTTTTTGGCTTTGCTGCGTTTTATCACGCTGTTCTCGGTTTTCGTGCTGCTCATCAATCCGGTCATCACGCGCAAAGACCTTGAAACCGTAAAAACGCCGCTGCCCATATTGCTGGACAATTCGCAATCCATAACGGAATTGGGGCAGGACAGCCTTGCAAAACAGCTGGCGGAAAAACTTACCTCGAACAGCGCTTTAAAAGACAAGTTCGATGTACAGCTGTATACTTTCGATGAAGGCTTTGAAACGGGAAAAACTCCTGATTTCAAGGGCCGGCAGACGCACATTGACCAGGCTGCACAAAACCTGAAGCAGCTGTACCGCAATGCTAATTATCCTGTAGTAATGCTGTCCGATGGCAACCAGACCATTGGCAATGACTATGTGTACAGCTTCCGCGAAAATACGGCGGTGTACCCGCTGGTGCTGGGCGATACCACCGCGTTCCCCGACCTGCGCGTAAGCCAGGTGAATGTGAACAAATACGCCTTTTTAAAGAATAAGTTCCCGGTGGAAGTGTTCCTGCAATACAGCGGCAACAAGGACGTGAATGCGGTTTTCAGCATCATGCAGGGCAACACCGCGCTGAGCAAGCAGAATGTGTCGTTCTCTAAAGATAAGAAAGCACAGTCGCTCTCGGTTCTTTTGGATGCCTCCAAAGTAGGTGTGCAGACGTTCAGGGCAGTGATCTCTTCTGCGGAAGCGGAAAAGAACAGATACAACAACGTAAAGAATTTTGCCGTAGAGGTTATTGACCAGCGTTCGGAAGTGGCGTTGGTATCCTCGATTAACCACCCGGACTTAGGCGCGCTGAAGCGTTCCATAGAGACCAACCAACAGCGCAAGGTGACGATACTGAAGCCTAGTGAGGTAAAGTCGTTGGCGGATTACAATGTGCTGATTTTGTACCAGCCGGATGCCTCGTTCAGGCAATTACTCGAAATGAACAAGGGCGCGGGGCTGAATACCTTTACCATTACCGGGCTGTCCACCGACTTTAATTTGCTGAACCAAACGCAGCAGCAGCTAAGCTTCCGGATGAGCTCGCAACGCGAAGACTACCTCGCCGACTTTGACAGCCAGTTCAACCTGTTTGCCGCCACGGATATCGGCTTTGGCCAGTTCCCGCCGCTGCAGCACCCGTTTGGCACCATCACTGCCAAGGAAAATACCAATGTATTATTGCAGGCACGCATCCGTAATGTAAAAACGGAGAACCCGCTTATGGTGTTCTCTGAAACGGGCCCGCAGCGCAGTGCGTATCTTTTGGGGGAGAACATCTGGAAATGGCGCATGGAAAGCCATCAGGCTACCAAATCGTTTGAGCAGTTTGATATTTTCATGGATAAAACGATCCAGTTTTTGGCATCGAATTCCAAGCGTAAATCATTGGTGGTAAATCATGAGAGCTTTTATAATTCGGGCGAGGTAATACAGTTGACCGCGCAGTATTTCAACAAGAACTACGAGTTTGAGGAGAACGCACGGCTCACCATCCAGCTAAAAAACAAACAGACCGGCGCCTCCAAAAGCTACGACTTCCTGAAAGGCAGCAACGAATACAAAGTAAACCTCGATGGCCTTGCTGCGGGACAGTACAGCTTTACCGTTAAGGAAGCATCTTCAAACACCTCCTACAACGGATCGTTCGAAGTGCTGGATTTCGAGATTGAGAAGCAGTTCATAAACCCCGACCTGGCAAGACTTAAGCAAACCGCATCGAATACCGGAGGCGCTGTGTACTATCCGGCGCAGGTGGACCAACTGGCGGATTTCCTGCTAAAAATTGAGGATTATAAGGCCATCCAGAAGGAAACCATCAAAAAGTCCCCGCTTATCGACTGGATATGGCTGTTGGTTATCGTGGCCGTATCGCTTGCCGCGGAATGGTTCGTACGCAAGTACAACGGATTGCTGTAGGCAGTACTAAAGTTATTATAAACCCTATTTTTCTTACTGAAAATGTTTTTAAATTTGGTAAAACATCTAAATTCAAAGACATGAAAAAGAGTATCGCAATTTTCAGCATAGCAGTTTTAGCGCTTACCGGATGCGGCGGCGCCAAATCCATACACTCAACAGACATGATTACCGGAACCGTTTGGGAATTATCCTCTATCAACGGTAAAAAAGTAGATGCAGCAAGCCTTCCTAACGGTGCGCCGACCGCTACATTTGACAAGGAGCACAAGATATCGGGCAACAGCAGCTGCAATGGCTACGGAGGCTCCTACAACCTTAATGACGAAGGCGGCATGAACATCAGCGAGATCATGGCAACAAAGATGTATTGCGAAGGCAGTATAGAGACCGAATATTTTAAAGTACTTGAAAAAATAAACGCAGCCAAAGTAGACAAGAATAAGCTTACCCTCATGGAAGGTGTTGATGAGCGCCTTGTTTTCGTGCCAAAGAAGTAATGAACTCGTTTAAGCTTTTTTGATTGAAGCGAAAAATGAAGATTTTAGTTTCAAATTTTAGCTTTTTCGCACTGCATAGCAGCGCTACGGAGTAACAAAAAGGTGAAATTTTGGACGAAAAGACCATTTTGCAGCCAATTGAAAAAAGTTTAAATGAGTTCAATATGATTACACAACCCGTCCTCGATTTTTTAAAAGATCTTACAGAGAACAACAACAGGGAATGGTTTGCAGAACACAAAAAGGCTTTCCAGGCGCACGATGCCATGGCAAAGTCTTTTTTTAGTGAAGTGGATGAAGAGCTCCGCAAACTGGACTCGATAGATAAGATGCAGGTTTTCCGCATTTACCGCGACATCCGTTTCTCAAAAGACAAAACGCCCTATAAAAATTACCTGAGTGTTTGGTTCTCGCGCACCAAGCCCGCCCTCCGCGGCAGCTATTACCTGCACATTGAGCCTGGCAACTCCTTTGTCGAAGGCGGTTTTTGGGAACCCAATCCCCAGGACCTCCTGCGCATCAGGAAGGAGTTTGAAATGGATGACAGTGAGATCAGGAACATTACTTCCGATCCGGAATTCAAAAGATATTTTGGCGAAATGCAGGGGGAAGAGGTAAAGACCTCGCCCAAAGGTTTCGATAAAAACCACCCGTCCATCGGCCTGATCAAAAAGAAGCAGTTTCTGCTCATCAGGAAGTTTACCGATAAGGAGGTGCTGTCGAAAGATTTTAAATCTTCCGTCATTACTACATTTGAAGCAATGCGGCCTTTCTTCGATTATATGAGCGATGTGCTCACTACCAATTTAAATGGCGAAAGCTTTATAGAATAGCAAAGGGACATAGCGTCCCTTTTTTTATTCCGGTTTTGTAAGCAGCTGCACCTGGTCTTTCAGCCTCTCAATAACCATGTTCATCATACGCTTATTGAGGTTGGAGGAATTGAGTATGTATTCCCGGAATTCCTCAACGGTAAACAACGCCATGACCATTCCTTTTAACGCATTACGGAACTTAATGTCCCTGTGTACGGCATTATCTATAAACGCCATTTTCTTTTCGGTGGAAAACGCATGGAAATCACTCTTGGACTTATTCACATAGTTCAGAAAGGACTCTACAAACAGGTCGTTTTGTAATTTGAGTATGGGCCGTATGGTTTGGTTTTGGAAAATCTCTTCTTTGCCGGACTGGGGGAGTATCTCGCCTAAGGCTTCCCCGCGGATGGCAAGCAACGCGGTATCACGGTCGTTCATCTTGTTTTCTTTTAAAGATAAAAAAAATCCCCTGCTGTTGGCAGGGGATCTTCATATAGTTATTAACTAAATACTATTTCAGGATGAAGGTAACTCTTCTAACCGTCTGGCGTACATATTTAGTATCGTTTCCAAGTGACTGCTCACCGTTAGCTACGACATTAAGCCTGCCTGCGTCGATGCCTGCATCAACAAGGATTTTCTTAACATTTTCTGCCCTTCTGTTGGAAAGTGCCTGGTTGCTTTCCGTGTTGCCTACTTCGTCAGCATAACCGATAACGTCAGCAGATTTAGACGGGTTCTCTTTCAGGTACTTGATAAGGAAGTTGATTCCGTTAACAGACTGTGCGTTTGGCTGGTCTTTGTTAGTATCGAAGTATACATTTACGTAACCGTCGTTGATAAGCTGCTCAACACCTGCACCAACCTGTTGGATTTTTTGGTCAATGATCTTGTTGTTGTTCTCGATGTACGACTCAAGCTCGTCAGGTACGTTATTTCCGTTCCTGTCTATAGTCCTTCCTTTGCTGTCAACTGCTACACCTGTAATGGTGTTTGGCTCGCTGTCAAGGTAATCCGGCACGCCATCTTTGTCAGAGTCGTTCATCATAGTCTCAAGCTCAGCTACACGCTCTTCAATTTCCATAAGCTCGTTCGATTTCTCTTCAACGAACCAGTCAGCGTGCTTCTCATTCTTACCAAGATAGATTGAAAGTCCTATTGTAGCATTGTACAATGTACTGTCAAATCCCTGGAAAGTCTTTGAACCACCCTCTTCATTCAGGTAAGGGCCACCGTCCCACGTCCTGTGCTGAGAGAAGTTATTAAGCATTGTAAAGTCAGCGTTAAGGGAAACCCTGTCGCTGATCCTGAACTGCCCGGTCATACCGATGATGAAACTACCGATACGGTCTTTAGCATCAGGATTGTTCAATCCGCCTTCACGCTTGTCTGTTTCGATCTGGCCCACGCCAACACCCATGTGGCCTAAAAGGTTTAGCCTTTTTGTCCATGTTTCAAATTCCATGATACGGCCAAGGTTGGCATACCCCTGAAGGTTGATGCTCATTATTTTGGTCCTGAACTCAAGGCTTCCGTCTCCGTCGTCATTAAGTACGTCATAACCACCCTGAAGCTTAAGTCCAAATTTGGTATTGAACATATACCTGAAACCTAAATCGGCATGGAACATGTTCGTAACCTGCATGTGGTAACCTGGTGTCATTGGGTTTGCAGCTTTGTTGGTACCAAAAGCAGCATCAATAGACCACTTGTTGTATTCGTTTACAGCAGTGGTTTTCTCTTCCTGGGCCCTTAACGCCGCCGGGGCAAGACATAGCATTAATAATGGGAGTACAATTTTCTTCATAATAATCGTTTATTGTTTATCAGTATTGTCATTAATTGTTTTAGATACTAATGTTGGGGCAAAAGTAAATATTTTAATTTAAGAATTAGTGTTATCTTTATGACACGTAATTTTTAACAAAAGTAAAAAATGTTTTCAATAACTAATCCTTTTAACAAAACTTTTTTGTCAAAGCATGAATATTTTTCTGAAAGTCAGGTAAATAGCGCTGTTAATAAATGTAGTAATGCATTTGTTAATTGGGGTAAAACTACTGTAAGCGAACGTATTAAATTTATAGAAAAATTAGTATTTGCCTTAACAGAACAACAACATTTTTTGTCAGAAAAATGCACCCTCGAAATGGGGAAACCGATTGCGCAGTCGGTTGCCGAAGTAAAAAAATGCGCATTGCTGTGTCAATATTACATCGATAACGCCGAAAAGTTCCTCAAAGATAAAGAAATTACGTCTGATGCGGGCAGTAGTTATGTAACCTATGAACCTTTGGGCGTCATATTGGGTGTAATGCCATGGAACTTTCCGTACTGGCAGGTGTTCCGCTTTGCCATACCTGCAATCATTGCGGGGAATACCGTTATGGTAAAGCACGCTTCCAGCGTAGCCGGCTGTGCCCTATTGCTGGAAGGACTGTTTCTGGAGACCGGATTTCCCGAAGGCGTTTACACTAATCTTCTTATCTCCGGCGATCAGGTTGAAGCGGTCATCAACAACCCAATTATTAAGGCAGTATCCCTTACCGGCAGTGAAAAGGCGGGTGCGGCTGTAGCTTCAGCAGCGGCAAAACAGATCAAAAAAGCGGTGCTCGAACTCGGGGGCAGTAATGCTTTTATTGTGTGCGAAGATGCCGATATTGCAGAGGCGGTCACAGTGGCTGTCAATGCCAGGATGCAGAATGCGGGCCAAAGCTGCATTGCTGCGAAGCGTTTTTTGATACAGGACAGCGTTTTCGATGTGTTTCTCGAAGGTTTTAAAAAAGGTGTGGAAGCCTTAAAAGCTGGCGACCCAATGGATGAGGCAACCGAAATAGGCCCCATGGCGCGGGAAGACCTTGCCATTGAAATTGAAAAGCAGGTAAACGATTCGTTGGCTATGGGTGCAAAGGTCATAACCGGTGGAAAACGGAAGGATGCATTTTACGAACCGACCATACTAATAGGAGTAACAGCTGATATGCCCGTGTTTAAAGAGGAGGTTTTCGGCCCGGTTGCTGCGGTGATGCCGTTCAGCACATTTGAGGAAGCGGTAGAACTGAGCAATGCAACCGAATTTGGGCTTGGGGTTTCAGTGTTTACCAAAGATATCGACGGCATCAAAAAGAAGGTACACCTGTTTAATGAGGGCGCGGTGTTTATCAACGCGATGGTAAAATCCGATCCTGCACTGCCATTCGGTGGCGTGAAAAAGTCAGGCTATGGCCGGGAACTTGCCGAAAACGGGCTAAAGGAATTTGTGAATGTAAAAACGGTTTACATAAAATAATTCCACAAATTTTGATGGTCTTTGATCGTACAAATGTAATGCTTGCGTCTCATTTCAAATACATATATCATACGCAGGCACTGCGTCGCTACCATGTCAGTTGTAACAAAAAAGCCGCCCGTTAATCACGGACGGCTTTGATATTTATAGTCAACCTGTAAACTGTGACTGAACTTAATATAATTCAGGAAACGCATCCGGTTTCACTTCGCTCATTATCGCGTACACCTGCTCAAAAATATCTTCGGCAGATGGTTTCGAGAAATAGTCGCCATCCGTACCATAAGACGGCCTGTGCGCTTTTGCAGTAAGGGTTTGCGGTTTGCTGTCAAGATACCTGTAGGCATTTTGCCCGTCGAGTATCTGCTGCAGGATGAATGCCGATGCACCACCCGGAACGTCCTCGTCTATAACAAGAAGCCTGTTGGTTTTGGCAACGCTCTTAACGATGTCATGGTTAATGTCAAAAGGCAGTAGCGACTGTATGTCGATGATCTCGGCATCAATGCCAATTTCCATCAGCTCTTTGGCAGCCTGCTCCACAAGGCGCAGGGTAGAACCGTACGATACCAGCGTAATGTCAGCGCCTTCTTTAATAGTTTCCACAACGCCTATCGGGGTTTTGAACTCGCCAAGGTTGGTCGGCATTTTTTCCTTAAGGCGGTAACCGTTGAGGCATTCCACTACCAGCGCAGGCTCGTCGGTTTCCAGTAATGCATTGTAAAATCCTGCTGCCTTTGTCATGTTCCTCGGCACCAGTACATGTATGCCGCGAATGGCATTGATGATCATGCCCATCGGCGAACCCGAGTGCCAGATGCCTTCCAGCCTGTGCCCGCGCGTACGGATGATCAGCGGCGCCTTTTGCCTTCCGGCGGTCCGGTATTGCAGGGTCGCAAGGTCATCGCTCATGATTTGTATGGCATAAAGCAGGTAATCAAGGTATTGTATTTCGGCAATAGGACGGAGGCCACGCATGGCCATCCCGATTCCCTGTCCTAAAATCGTAGCCTCGCGGATACCGGCATCGCATACGCGGAAGTCGCCGTATTTTTCCTGCATGCCCTCAAGGCCCTGGTTTACATCGCCAATGTTACCGCAGTCTTCACCAAAAACCAAAGTTTCGGGGTGTTTTGCGAAGATGGCGTCGAAGTTGTTCCTCATGACCATGCGGCCATCGGCATCTTCGGCATTTTCATCATATTGCGGCAGTACTTCTTTTACAGAAAACACATTCTTATCCGACTGCGAAAAAAGGTGCGAACTGAATTTTGGCTGTATTTTTTCGGTATAGTTACTGATCCATTGTGACAGCGCAGTTTTACCGCTCTCTTTCGATACCATGCGGAGTACTTTTCGGGCTGTAACCAAAAGGTCTTTCCGGATAGGTTCTTTTATAGAGGCTAAGTCGTTGCTGTATTTCTCAATGAAAACCTTATTTTCACTTTTTTCGGCTACGGAATTTAGAATTTCGGCCAATTCTTTCTGCTCTTCCTTCATAGGAGTAACATAGGCGGCCCATGCGGCTTTTTTGCCTTCGAGCACGTCTTTTTTGGCCTGCTCTTCCATTGTTTCCAGTACATCAGGCGTAGCGATGTTGTTTTCGAGCATCCACTTCCTCATTTGGGCAAGGCAGTCGTATTCTCCTTCCCACGTAAGGCGGTCGGCATTTTTGTAGCGTTCGTGCGATCCCGAGGTAGAGTGGCCCTGCGGCTGCGTAAGCTGGTATACGTGGATGAGCACCGGTACGTGTTCGGTACGCGCGATCCCGGCGGCCCTTTCATACGCCGAAACAAGTTCGGGGTAATCCCAGCCCTTTACGGTTATGATCTCGTATCCCTTGGCATTCTCATCGCGCTGGAAGCCCTTAAGTATCTCGGATATATTTTCTTTGGTCGTCTGGTGGCGGGCATGTACCGATATGCCGTAGTCGTCATCCCATACGCTCATCACCATGGGCACCTGTAGTACGCCGGCAGCATTGATGGTTTCGAAAAACAGCCCTTCGGATGTACTGGCGTTGCCTATCGTACCCCAGGCGATCTCGTTGCCGTTGATGGAGAAGTTCGTTTTATTTTCAATGCCCGTTACATTGCGGTATATCTTGGAAGCCTGCGCCAGTCCCAAAAGCCTTGGCATCTGCCCGGCGGTGGGGGATATGTCGGCGCTAGAGTTTTTTTGGATTGTAAGGTTCTTCCAGTTGCCGTTTTCGTCAAGGCTGTGGGTGGCAAAGTGGCCGCCCATCTGCCTTCCGGCCGACATCGGGTCGTGTTCCAGGTCGCTGTGGCCGTAAAGCCCGGCAAAAAACTGCTGTATGTCCAGCTGGCCGATAGCCATCATGAAGGTTTGGTCGCGGTAGTAGCCCGAACGGAAGTCACCATTTTTAAAGGCCTTTGCCATGGCAAGCTGGGGCACCTCCTTGCCGTCGCCGAATATACCGAACTTCGCTTTGCCCGTAAGGACTTCGCGGCGGCCCAAAAGGCTGCACTCACGGCTTACGACGGCAATTTTATAATCGTTGAGCACCTCGGCCCTGAAATCTTCAAATGAAAGCGATTTTTTAGTCTCTGTCTCAGTCATATCTTGGTGTTGTCAGATTACAAATTTAATTAAAAGAATGATATATCATAGAAACGGCCCGAAAATTTGATTCCACTATTAATAATGAAAATGACGATAGGGGAGGGTTGGCTGAATTTTTTACAACGAAACAAAATAAAAAATACATATAGTACATTTATTTTGAGATTTTCACACGCATTCTATCTTCCCACGACAGAAAAAGGAACGCGGATGACGCGGATTTCTTACCAGAAGATTAGTTTCAGTTCCCAACTTTGCGACGCTTTGCGCTTCTTTGCGAATCTTTGCGGCATAACCATTACCTTTTATAACTTGGGAGACACTTAACCCTGCGAAAGATATGTTTTAATCTAAAGAATCTGTTCAGTCTTTATTCGTTAAATTAAAACCACTTCCTTGTAAAAAGGTTGATCAGCGTGCCCGGGCTGATGGTCACTACAAAGCGTATCTTTTCGCTGTAGGCTTGCTGGCCGCCAAATTCCCATCCATTAGTAGAATATACCGGGAAGTACAATTCAAAATAATCGGGTACAAGGTTCAGGCGGATGCCGCTGTCGTACACGAATTGGGCACTGTCAAAATGATTTTTGAACAACCCCGCGTCGCCATACACCTCGATCCAGTTCCAGATGTTGAAACTGCCATTCAGCGTGGTCATCCACTGGTTGGCATAGCGGTTTTCGAATTTCGACTTAAAGCCGCCTTCCGCCATGATGAACTGCTGGCTGAACAGCCCTGTAGTTTCCGAACGCCCGTAGAAGTTGTAGTCGAACATATAATCGGTAGGCCTGTCGAGCGCAAAGCTGAAGAATTCCGATGTGGTGCTGCGGTACAGGAACGTGCCCGCGAAAAGCCTCAGGTTGATCTGCCTGTTGTCGTTAAAAAGCCTCCTGAACTGTATTTCGCCCGACATCTTCCCGAACGCACCGGCCAATTGCAGGTCGGTGAAAAAGTTGTAATGGCGGGTAATCTCCGACTCGAATTTGCTGTAGCGTGCATTGAACACCGAATAATTCTCGTTCTGCTCGGTAGTTGCTACATATTTCGAGTCTTCCCTGTTTACAAGCACCTGCCGCAGGAGTATATTTTGCCGTTTGTTCTCGCGGTAATCGTCTTCGCGTATGCGGAACTGTACCGACGGGTTAAATTTGATGTACCGTGCATCCGGCGCATAATGATAGGTAGAACCTCCAAGTGCGTACCGTATATTGAACAGCTCCTGCTCACGGATGTACTGGTTGTACATCATGGAAAACGAACCTATAAGCTGGCCGGTTTTCAGGGAATACACCGGGTTTACATCAAAGATGAACGGCTTGTCCAGCATTGATTTGTTATGCACCCTGAACCCCGGCGAAATTCCATCATAAAGATTGAAAATAAAGCTCGGCACATAGAAAACCTGATTGTATGCCGGATCTTCTATATCCTGGAATAAGGTAAACTTGTAGGGCCTGTTATTAGGGATGATACCGCCCAATTTTCGCCAGTTGTTGCGGCGGTTAAACTCGGGTATTTCGTTGTTATAGTTCAGTACCAGCCTGTCGGCATCCTGCCGTGCAATGGTAAATGTACTGTCGGTACCAATGTTTTCGAGCCATTGCTTAAAAACAACCTTCCCTTTTTTCGTACCGTAAATGGAAACCGGCACATTTGCGCCCGTAACATTTTTCACCGTCACTGTCAGCGAATCTTTGGTACTGTCTACATCACCAAATTTATAATCGATGAGCTCACGGCTATCTACAACAGTATCAAAAAACCAGTTTATATCCTTATCTGTTTTCGACTGCAGTATAGTTTCAAAATCCTTCCTTTCGGTTTTGCTCTGTGCGGTGTTCAGCTTGTAAAATTCGGCAATCGATTTCCCTACCACGTCATTCCCCAGGTAATCGTCGAGATAGGCCAACCCGAGACCGGCTTTGTATTTGCCGGCTATCTGTTCGTTAAACTTGATAAAAGTGTTCTTCGGGTCGCCAATGGGCTGGTCCAGGTTTTTGCGTGCCATCAGCAGGTGCAGGTAATTGTACTGCTCATTAAACCCGATATTAAACAGGTTATGCCCTTTCAGGAGGCCCACGTTCGAAAGCGTTCCCATCATGGTCTGCGCGGGGTGCTTGCGGTTTACATACTGCATCATCAGCTGCATCTGGATGGCATCATAGATCCAGCTATCTTTCCTGGGATCGAGCTTCAGCGTATTTTTAAGGTAGGTATCCAGGTAAATTTTCAGGAAACGCACTTCATAAATAAACGCATCCGGAAAAGGCCGCAGGAACGAGGGCAGCTGGTTGAGGCCATACACAGGATTGCGGTCGTACTGCGCCTGGGTTATGAGTATTTTTCCATTAGGGTATGGCCCGAGGTTTTCGGCGGTAAACTCCACGATGTCGTTAATCAGCGCGGCACGCTGTATGTCGGTAACGCCGTTGGTCTTCAGGTTACAGCTTACCTCGGCCAGGCTGCTGCTGTGGATCTCGAAGGTATTTTTCTTTTCCAGCACCAGCATAAAGCCCATGCGCTGCTTCCCGATAAAATAGTATTCCTGCTGTGCCCCCTTGTCCGTTTTGTTGCCCTGGTACAGCTCGCAGGCAACAAATGTCCCCTTTGGAACGGTAAGCGTCAGCTCATAATCAGCAACCGAGTTCGCAATGTCGTCCAGGTTCTCGTTGCTGTAGCGTACAAATTTATTGCCTTCGAGGCGTGCAGGGGCAAGATACCAGTCCTTCAGGGTAAAAGTGCCGTTATCGTCAAAGCCGTATTTGGTAAAGCGGTCATTCGGGATCTTTACTTCATATTCAAAAGTAAAGGCGAATTTCATCCCCGGATAAATAGGGTTGGCCATTTGTACCTGTAAAAGGTCGGGGTGGCCCTTGGGACGGTCCCAATGAAGCGTACGTTTGTTTTGGTCGACTATCGAAGTAATAGTTGTGCTCCCCCGGTCGGCATCTTTCGCCAAATGGAAAGCCCGTATGTACTCGTCCGAAAAGCGTTTTGCCAAAGGTGTATCTTTACCGGAATAGGCATTGTTCCAGTCGTTAAGTATAAATTCATGCAGCGTATCAGCCGACTGGTTATGGAATACGATCTCCTGCCGTACCCTGATGGTTTTCGAATCAAAGTCAACTGTTGCAAACAAGCGGTTGTGATGCTGTGCATGCAGGAATCCCGAAAACAGGATCAAAAACAATAAGGACTTTGTAAACTTCACTTTATAGGATACGGAATTTATTACTGCATGGTTCTGAATGGCGCGTATATAACTTTTTTAAGGATGTAAAATTGTGCCGTGGGTTGCTTTTGGTAATGTTAAAGGTTGAAATAACGTATGCCAGTGTCATTTCGACCGAAGTGCAACGAAGCGGAGAAATCTCAAACGTATCGCAGCGATTTCTCCTTCGTCGAAATGACACAAGGCAGCGTTTAAAAATTCGGGCTCAGGCTGTACTTCTTATAGAAGTTCTCGATTACCTCAAGCACTTCATCCTCTGTATCCACCAGCCGTATCAGCTTAAGGTCGTCTGGGCTGGCATTGTGGTATCTCTCGATCATCACAGTGGTGATCCAGTCCATCAGGCCGCTCCAGAATTCCCTTCCCACAAGGATAATAGGGAACTTGGCGATCTTTTTGGTTTGGATAAGCGTTATCGCCTCGAACATTTCATCCAGCGTACCGAAACCGCCCGGCATTACTACAAATCCCTGCGAATATTTCACGAACATCACCTTCCGTACAAAGAAGTAATCGAAGTTCAGGTTCTTGTCGTGGTCGATATACGGGTTAAAATGCTGCTCGAACGGAAGCTCGATGTTAAGCCCTACGGATGGCGCGATGCCACGGCTGGCCCCTTTGTTCCCGGCCTCCATGATACCCGGGCCGCCGCCCGTGATCACACCGTACCCGGCATTGGCGATCTTCTCGGCGATCTTCTCGGCCAACAGGTAGTATTTATCGTCCGGCTTGGTGCGCGCCGACCCGAATATCGAGATGCACGGGCCTATTTTCGCCATGTTCTCAAAGCCATTCACGAACTCCGACATGATTCGGAAAATCGCCCATGAATCGTTGCTGCGTATCTCGTTCCACGGCTTTTGTTTCAGCCCTTCGTGGATCCATTCGTCGTCACTGGTATATTTTTCTTTTGCCATAATTATCTTCTTAAATTTTAAACAAACGGCGCCTAAGATAGTTCTTTTTTCAGGAAATGCGCCGTATAGCTTTTTTTGTTTTTTGCCACTTCCTCGGGCGTACCCTTGGCAACCAGCTGGCCGCCGCCCTTACCGCCCTCATAACCAATATCTATAATGTAGTCGGCCAGTTTGATCACGTCCATGTTGTGCTCGATGATTAGCACCGTATTCCCTTTATCCACCAGTTTATTGATAACCTCCATAAGCACCCGGATGTCCTCAAAATGCAGCCCGGTAGTAGGCTCATCAAGGATATAAAAGGTGTTTCCCGTATCTTTTTTAGAGAGTTCTGCCGCCAGTTTAATGCGCTGTGCCTCACCGCCCGAGAGCGTTGTACTTTGCTGCCCCAGGGTGATGTATCCAAGGCCCACGTCCTGTATTGTTTTTATCTTGCGGTATATTTTCGGGATGTTCTCGAAGAAGGGCACCGCCTCATCTACCGTCATGTCCAACACGTCGCTTATCGATTTGCCTTTGTAGCGTATCTCGAGCGTTTCGCGGTTAAAGCGCCTGCCCTGGCACGTTTCGCACTCCACATACACATCGGGTAAAAAGCTCATTTCGATGACCCGCAGCCCGGAACCCTCGCACGTCTCGCAGCGGCCGCCGCTCACGTTAAAGCTGAACCTTCCCGGTTTGTAGCCGCGTATCATGGCCTCGGGCGTTTGGGTGAACAGCGAACGTATCTCACTGAATACATCGGTGTATGTCGCAGGGTTCGACCTTGGCGTGCGCCCGATAGGCGACTGGTCAATGTCAATAACCTTATCGATATGCTCAAGACCTTCGATCTTTTTGTAAGGCGCGGGTTTCTTAACTCCATTGAAGAAATGCGCGTTCAGTATCGGGTAAAGCGTCTCATTTATCAGGGTCGATTTGCCGCTTCCCGATACCCCAGTTACGCATATCATCTTGCCCAAAGGCAGTTCTATCGAAACGTTTTTCAGGTTGTTGCCGGTAGCGCCTGTCAGCTTCAGCGTTTTGCCGTTGCCTTCGCGGCGCGTTTTGGGTACTTCAATCTGTTTTTCGCCGTTAAGGTACGCCGCCGTCAGCGTATGCTCCTTAAGCAGTTCGGCCGGGGTGCCTTTGCTTACGATCTGCCCGCCGAAACGTCCCGCTGCGGGTCCTATGTCGATCACGTAGTCGGCGCGCTCTATCATGTCCTTGTCGTGTTCTACCACAATGACCGAGTTGCCGATGTCGCGCAATTGCTCTAACGACTTGATAAGCTTTTCATTATCCCTTTGGTGCAGCCCGATGCTTGGCTCATCGAGGATGTACAGTACACCCACAAGCTGCGAGCCTATCTGCGTGGCAAGCCGGATACGCTGTGCTTCTCCGCCCGAAAGCGACTTGGAACTGCGGTTCAGTGCCAGGTAGTTGAGCCCGACATCCACAAGGAAACTAAGGCGGGATTTTATTTCTTTTACGACCTCGATCGCAATGGTTTTTTGTTTTTCCGAAAGGTGTTGGTCAAGGTTTTCGAACCATTCGGCAAGGTCGGATATGTCCATGGCCGAGAGTTCGGCAATGTTCTGGCCGTTTACCTTGAAGTACAGCGATTCCTTTTTCAGCCTTGAGCCATGGCACACGGGGCATTCTACCTCGTCCATAAAATCCTTGGCCCAGCGCTTTATGGAAGCCGACCCGCTTTCGTCGTGCTGGTTTTTTATGAAGTTGGAAATGCCTTCAAAATCGATCTTGTATTCGCGGTTTACCCCAAGCGTTTTGGAGGAAAGCGTAAATTTTTCCTTGCCGCCATTGAGGATCATTTCTATGGCTTCCGCCGAAATTTTCTCTACAGGGTCGGTGATCTTAAAGCCGAATTTCTCGCCGATGGTTTCCAGCTGCTTGAATATCCAGGAACTTTTATATTCACCCAATGGCGCAAACCCGCCCTGTTTGATGGACAGCTTCGGGTTCGGGATGATCTTTTTAATGTTGATTTCGTTTACGATCCCCAGGCCGTTGCAGTGGTCGCACGCACCCTTGGGCGAGTTGAACGAAAAGTTGTTCGGCTCAGGGTTAGGGTAGGAGATGCCGGACGACGGGCACATGAGGTTACGGCTGTAATACCGCGCCTCGCCGCTTTCCTGCTCAATGACCATCAGTACATCCTCTCCGTGATACATCGCGGTCTTGATGCTGTTGGCCAGGCGGGTGTCCGTTTCGGGAGTAGTGTCCACAGCCATGCGGTCGATCACCGTTTCGATGTCGTGCACTTTGTAGCGGTCCAGCTTCATGCCGCTCTCGATGTCCTTTATTTCACCGTCCACGCGTACTTTCAGGAAACCCTGTTTGGACACCTGCTCGAACAGTTCGCGGTAATGCCCCTTGCGGGAACGGACGATGGGCGCGAGTATGGTAATGCGCTTGCCGTCGAATTTCTCCACGATAAGTTCGCGTATCTGTTCGTCGGTGTAGCTCACCATCTTTTCGCCGGTGTTGTAGCTGTAGGCATCGGCAGCGCGAGCATAAAGCAGTCGCAGGAAGTCGTATATCTCCGTAATTGTCCCTACGGTCGAGCGCGGACTCTTGCCGGTCGTCTTCTGCTCGATGGCGATAACGGGGGAGAGGCCGTCGATCTTGTCCACATCCGGACGTTCCAGCCCACCGAGGAACTGCCGCGCATAGGCGGAGAACGTCTCGATGTAGCGGCGCTGCCCTTCGGCGTAAATGGTATCGAAGGCAAGCGACGATTTCCCGGAGCCCGAAAGCCCGGTGATGACCACCAGCTGCTCGCGGGGAATGATGACGTCTATGTTCTTGAGGTTGTGGGCACGGGCGCCCAGCACCTCTATATATTCTGTAAAATGAGTATCTGGCATAGCATTTTTGTGCAAACCGCAAAGGTACTGATTTTTGTCTAGCGTTTGGGTAGGGGTGGAGGATAAGGGAATGTTAAAAAGTATTGGTTATTTTTGATTGATTATTTTTTATTAAGGGCCGGCGCGAGCATAATCCTGGTGTGCGGAGTATTCATTAGATCAAATTCAAAATGTTTACTTAGAAGAAGAAATATTGATAATTTAACATGGAAAAATGTATGCTATTATTATTATTATTTATATTTGACTCATAACAAACCAATTAAATATTTTATTATGCGTAAATTTTTATTACTTTTAATGGTTTTACCTTTCTTTGCATTCCAATCTAAAGTGGATTGCGCACGAAAAGTAGACACATCTCAAACATCAACTGCCAAGTTTTACACATGGTACTTTTGGCAATCTACTCCTCCCTGTACAAGTAAGCCAGGTGCAGGTGCGGGCGTAGTTTATATTAATTACGTTTATGGAAGGCAAAGCCATGCGATAGTTGAGGTTGCAAGTGGAACGTGTGATTCTTCAGAAGTACTTTAAAAAAATATATCATCATGAATAATAAGAGAAAAAAAATATCAATAGGAGTTGTTTTCGCAATTATTTCCGGAGCAATTGTAATTGCATGTTCGGATAATAGTGGAAGCAATGATTCAAACTTGAAACATGCATCGGCTTATAGGGAATCGTCCGCGGCCTATCTTGATCAGATACCTTTTGTCACAGCTGCCGACACTATTGTTGATGGAAGTTTTGTTGTGCATAATGATTTCTATCAGAATGTAGAAGATAAAAATGTCAGTTGGACCTATTTTGACAATCTATACAATGCTTCTTTAGAGAGTTCTATAAAACAGAAAATATCATATGTAGTATTGTGTAAAAAGGATTTAATTGGATTAGTGAATGAAGATCCAAATAATGCTACACTTGTCACAGCACTAAAAAGGCATATTGATAATTTGGTGGAAACTGAATATTTGGGATACACTGCTTTGTATTTCGCATTAGATGCTTTGCAGAATACAGGAAAAGATTTTAACTACATTGAAGATAAAGCTGCAGAAATAGTTCTATATGCAGGCAATGATCTTTTCCATCCTGAGATGATTAATGCTGGTTCATCTGAAGTTGGTGAAGAGCTTTATGATAAAATCGTTGACAATCACGATTACGTCGCAAAAATTTCTGATCTACAATAAATACGTTTAGAATTTGCAAAATTGGGCCTCTCTTAATATATGAGATGGCCCAATTTTTTTTATATCAGTTTTTTTGACCATCTCTACTTAAATCTATGCCCCAGTTAGCGTGGCTTTTCAATATGTGCAGGAAGGAATCAGTAGTCCCACAAGCCTAAGCCCCTCTCGAGAGGGGAAGAGCTGCACTCATGTCCAACAAAGCAATGCGTTTTAAGGGTTTAGTAAGAATGTCTGAGTATTCCCCTCTTGAGAGGGGCTAGGGGTGTGTCACGAACAATAAGTTTTCAAAACCATACAACTATCCTTACAAAGCGGCATGCGTTTTGATGAAGCAGAGGCCTAACCAACCTCCCGCTAATGAACAAAATTTACGCCTTAATTTTTATCATGTTCCTCAACGGGGTGCATGCACAGCATAATGACACGCAATCGGGCATATATAATATTGGGCTGGGCTCGCTTACGGGCGGGATAGGGGCAATGATCAATAAAAAGCCGGGCGAAAAACTGGGGAAGGTTTTGTTGAAAGGGCTTTGGCAGGGGGCCGTTGGCGGTTATGCGATCTTCGAAAGCAAGCGCATGATACGGCTTATTCATCAAAATAACGAACTGGGTTTTGCATGGCCGTCCAAGCTGGTTAATGCCGCGGGAACTTCAATAGTGGAGAATGCAGCCGCCAACCGGAATCTATGGGAGCAATGGCATATTAATTACGGTTTCAACAGGGTCGAATTTAATGTAAAGGACGGGCTGGATGTTCATTATAAGGTGATGCCTGTAGCTTTGGTGTATACCATCGGAATAGCGTTACAGACGAAATTCGAACTCGGAAAGACGCTGCAGTCCGGGCAATTTATTTTTTCGTCGAATACCAAAAGGTGGGAAGAAACCAACAGTATCGGTATCGCCTATCCCGGAAACATTGTTTACAAGCCGAATGTAGCTGACAATAATAAACTACTGTCGCACGAGATCATTCATATCTACCAGTTGAACGATATCAATGGCATCAATGTATATTTCGATAGGCCAAGAGCTTTTTTTAGCAGCAAATCAAAGTTATTTAAAGATATAAATGATTGGGTCTATTTCGATTTTAACAGCATAGTACAGGGCTACCTTCACAGCCTTGAAGACATCAACCGCGTCAATTACTACGATAATTATTTTGAGCATGAGGCGGGCTATTATTCCCGCACATTACACTAAAGAGGTTACAGGCCAATCTGAAATAAAAAAGCCCTGCAAATTACTTTGCAAGGCTTCCCTTCAATAACCTAAGTAACAAAAAATAACGTTATTATTGTTCTCCGGTGCTTGTTGAAGATTTCTTAGTGGGTATTGTTTTCCTGTTGTTTGTCGTTACCTGTGTGCGCTCTTCGCGCTTTTGCTTTTCCAGCTGTACCTGTCGTTCCTCTTCCAGCTTTTTTCGTTGCTCTACGGCAAGTTTTTCGTGCTTTTCCACCTGTTCATGCGTGATTACTGGTGGCAGCCTGTCGGTTACTTCCTGCTTTTCCTGTGCGGCCATGAAAGCCGTAAAGGCTAAAAATACCAGCGATGTGAGTATAAGCTTTTTCATGGTGCGGCTGTTTAGTTTCATAAAATTACGCATTCCTGTCTGTATTTGTAACTGTAACTACATGATTAACTTCAGTTTAACGCTGATTATTAATTTAACTTAACAATCCTTACGGCAGCCGTTAAAAATCCGCGTTTTGCGGCCTTAAGGCACAGGTGAATCACTATCTTTGTTTTAAAATTTGCCTTACTGTGAGCGAGATCAACAAGCTTAAAATACTGAACGACCCTATTTACGGGTTCATATCCATTACCAACCCGCTGGTGTACGACCTTATCCAGCATCCCTATTTTCAGCGTTTGCGCCGCATTTCACAAATGGGCATGTCCTACCTCGTATATCCCGGGGCACACCATACGCGTTTTCATCATGCGCTAGGTTGCATGCACATCATGCAGCGCACCGTGCAGGTCCTGAAATTCAAGGGCATTGCAATATCCCCCGAAGAAGAGGCTGCACTCGACATCGCGATACTCCTCCACGACATTGGGCACGGGCCGTTTTCGCACGCCATGGAGCACAGCATTGTCGAGAACGTAAATCACGAAGCTATTTCGCTGCTGTTCATGGACAGCCTTAATGAGGAGTTCGAAGGAAAACTAACGCTTGCCATACAGATATTCAGGGGGCAATACCACCGTAAGTTCATGCTGCAGCTCATATCGAGCCAGCTGGACATGGACCGCATGGACTACCTGAAGCGCGACAGCTTTTACAGCGGCGTGGCAGAGGGCAACATCAACAGCGAAAGGCTGATACAGATGTTCAATGTGCAGGATGATATGCTGGTGATCGAGGAAAAAGGGATCTATTCGGTAGAAAAATTCCTTGTGGCACGCCGCCTGATGTACTGGCAGTGCTACCTCCACAAAACGAGCGTTGCCGCCGAACTGATTCTGACCAAAATACTCAAACGGGCCAAAGAGCTTACCCAACGCGGTGAACAGCTGGGTGCAAGCGCCCCCTTGCAGTTTTTCCTCGAAAATAAAATAAGCCTTGAAGATTTCAATCAGGAAGTGCTGACCAAATTTTCGTACCTTGACGACTTCGATATCATCAGTGCCATCAAGATGTGGCAGTTCCACGACGATTTTGTGCTGTCGGAGCTCAGCAGGATGATCATCAACCGCGACCTGCTCAAGATAAAGATGCGTGCCGAAAAGGTGGATAAAGCAAAGGCCCTGGAGCTACGGCAGCGTATCATTGAACTCTACGGCATTACCGAAAAGGAAGCGGAATATTTTGTGTTTAAAGGTAAAATAAAGAACCAGGCCTACAATAAAACGGGTGAGCCGATACATATATTGAAGAAGGACAGGACGATCGAGGATGTGGTAGAGGCCTCGGACCAGCTGAATTTAAAGGCGCTTTCAAAGCCTGTAACCAAGTATTACCTGTGTTTTCCAAAAGTACTTTTGGAAGAAGCGGCTATTTAATTTAATTTTATATTTTTGTCGGGATGAAATTTACAGCAGAACAGATAGCAGGCATACTGGATGGCGATGTAGTGGGGAATCCCCACGCCGAAGTGTATAAGCTGTCCAAGATAGAGGAGGGGACCGATGGTTCGCTTACTTTTTTGGCCAATCCTAAATACCTGCCTTACATATACTCCACACAGGCCACGATAACCATTGTAAACCGTACGTTCGAGCCTGAGAATGGCCTTACCACTACACTTATAAAGGTAGATGATGCCTACCAGTCGTTTTCCAAGCTATTGGAATATTACAATCAGGTAAAGCTGATGAAAAGCGGCATAGAGCAGCCCACGGTCATTTCGGAAGGGGCTACCTATGGCGAGAACCTGTACCTTGGCAGTTTTAGCTATATCGGCAAAAACGTGAAAATCGGCAGTAATGTTAAAATATACCCGAATACCTTTGTGGGCGACAATGTAATCATAGGCGATGATACCATATTATTTGCCGGGGTGCGCATCTATTCGGAAACCGAGATAGGCAAGGGGTGTACCATTCATTCGGGCGCCATTATCGGGTCGGACGGCTTTGGTTTTGCACCGGGCGAGGACGGCAGCTATTCCAAGATTCCCCAGATAGGCAATGTGATCATCGAAGATAATGTAGATATAGGCTCCTGCACGACAGTAGACAGGGCTACAATGGGTTCAACCATTATAAAAAAAGGCGTTAAGCTGGACAACCAGATACAGATAGCCCACAATGTGACTATCGGAGAAAATACCGTAATCGCGTCGCAAACCGGCGTGGCAGGCTCTACCAAAATAGGCAGTGGCTGCGTAATAGGCGGGCAGGTGGGCATCGTTGGGCACATTACCATTGGCAACGGCGTGCGCATACAGGCGCAGTCGGGTGTAGGCAAAAGCATTCCCGACGGCGAAATAGTGCAGGGTAGCCCGGCGTTGGGTTATTCCGACTTCAGTAAATCCTACGTGCATTTCAGGAATTTCCCTAAGATCGTATCAGATATTGAAGACCTCAAACAGCAAATAAACAATAATAAATAGTATAGGTAATGGTTAAACAAACCACAATCAAAAGCGAAATATCCTTAAAAGGGGTCGGACTGCACACAGGCAGGGAAGTTACCATGACTTTTCGGCCCGCACCGGTAAACAACGGATATACTTTTGTAAGGGTAGATTTGGAAGGGCAGCCGGTTATAGAGGCTGATGCCAATTATGTTGTCAATACCCAAAGGGGCACAAACCTCGAGAAGAAAGGTGTTAAGATACAAACTTCAGAGCATGTGCTGGCCGCTTTTGTAGGCTGCGATGTGGATAATGTGATCATTGAGATGGACGCTTCCGAACCTCCTATTATGGACGGGTCTTCCAAATTCTTTGTGGAAGCAATAGAAAAAGTCGGTATTGAAGAGCAGGATGCAGAACGTTTGGAATATGTGGTAAAAGAGGTGATCTCTTATACCGACGAAGCTACGGGAAGCGAGATCATTATAATGCCGGCTGACGAATACCAGGTAACCGCCATGGTAGATTTTGGCACGAAAGTACTTGGTACCCAAAACGCTACTTTAAAGCACATAAGCGATTTTAAAGCTGAAATAGCCGATTCCAGGACATTCAGCTTCCTGCACGAACTGGAAACCCTTCTCGATAACGGCCTGATAAAAGGCGGCGACCTTAACAATGCCATCGTGTATGTGGACAAGGAAATTTCCGAGCATACTATGGAAAGCCTTAAGAAAGCGTTCGGAAAGGATCGCATTACAGTGAAGCCAAACGGCATACTGGACAACCTGACCCTTCATTATCCTAACGAAGCCGCACGCCACAAGCTGCTCGACGTGATTGGCGACTTGGCCCTTATCGGAACAAGGATACGCGGTAAGGTCATTGCCAATAAGCCCGGCCATTTTGTAAACACCCAATTTGCCAAAAAAATGTCGAAAATCATCAAGATAGAGCAGCGCAACCAGGTGCCGGTATATGACCTGCACAAGGAGCCGCTTATGGATGTAAACAAGATCATGAGCATCCTGCCGCACCGTCCGCCGTTTTTATTGGTCGACAAGATATTAGAAATGACCGACAACCACGTGGTGGGGCTTAAGAACGTGACGATGAACGAAAGTTTTTTCGTGGGCCACTTCCCGGGGGCGCCGGTTATGCCGGGCGTACTCATCATCGAGGCCATGGCCCAGACAGGCGGTATCCTTATCCTGAGCTCTGTTCCGGATCCCGAAAACTACCTCACGTATTTCATGAAAATAGACAATGTAAAGTTCAAGCATAAAGTCCTTCCGGGCGATACGCTCGTATTCAAGTGCGACCTTATCTCGCCAATACGAAGGGGAATTTGCCACATGCAGGCTAACGCCTATGCCAATGGAAAATTGGTGGCCGAAGCAGAACTAATGGCGCAGATTGCCAGAACCAGTTAAAAACAAACTAAATGAACCAACCGTTAGCATACGTACATCCGGGCGCGAAGATTGCCAAAAATGTTGTAATTGAGCCTTTTACCACCATACACAATAATGTGGAGATAGGCGAAGGGACCTGGATAGGCTCCAACGTTACTATAATGGAGGGCGCAAGGATAGGTAAAAATTGTAATATATTTCCGGGCGCGGTAATCAGCGCACCGCCGCAGGATCTTAAATACCAGGGTGAAGATACTACTGCCGAAATTGGCGACAATACCACCATCAGGGAGTGTGTAACCATCAACAGGGGCACTTCTGACAGGATGAAGACCATCATTGGGAAAAATTGCCTGATCATGGCCTATTCGCACGTGGCACACGACTGTTTTGTGGGCAATTACTGTATTTTTTCGAATAATACCAACCTGGCAGGGCATATTACCGTAGGCGACTATGTGGTACTTGCAGGTATGGTAGCCGTACACCAGTTTTCTACCATCGGCAACCATGCTTTCGTAACGGGCGGTTCGCTTGTGCGTAAGGATGTACCGCCTTATGTGAAAGCGGCACGTGAGCCATTGAGCTATGTAGGAATTAACTCCGTAGGGCTTCGCAGGCGCGGCTTTTCGTCAGAAACAATTACCGAGATACAGAACATTTACCGAATCCTGTACCAAAAAAACTATAACGTATCACAGGCCCTTGAGATCATCGAGGCCGAGATGGAAGCCACGCCCGAACGCGATGAGATCATCATGTCGATACGCAACTCCCCAAGGGGCGTTATGAAAGGCTATACAGGCGGGAATAAAGAATAAAGAGGGTTGATCTGTTGATGCGGTTATTTGTTTATTCGGTTAGTGCCGGAAGTGCTGCAAATAACCAAATCCCCAAATAACCGCATCAACAAAAACATATAAACAAATAAACGAATAAACTATATAATGGCAAGTACATCAGATATCAGGAACGGGTTATGCATAAAATTTAACCACGACATTTATAAGATCATTGAATTCCTTCACGTGAAACCGGGTAAAGGGCCTGCTTTTGTGAGGACAAAGCTAAAGAGCCTTACCAACGGTAAAGTGCTGGACAACACATTTTCTGCAGGCCACAAGATAGATGATGTAAGGGTGGAAACACACAAGTTCCAGTTCCTTTATCCTGAAGGGGAGCAGTACCACTTCATGCACGTGGAAACGTATGAGCAGATATCGCTTCACAAAGATATCCTCGATGCCCCGGGCCTTTTGAAGGAAGGCGAGAATGTAATGGTAATCTGGAATACGGAAACGGATGCACCGCTATCGGTGGACATGCCGGCCTCTGTGGTATTGGTAGTTACTTATGCAGAACCGGGAGTAAAAGGCAACACAGCTACTAACGCGACCAAGCCTGCAAAGGTTGAAACAGGTGCATCGGTAAATGTGCCCCTTTTCATCAACGAAGGCGACAAGATCAAGATCGACACGGCTACAGGCCATTATATGGAGCGTGTAAAAGAATAGGTTTATTTGGTTATTTGTGGATTTGGTAATTCGGTTTTGAGCCGTATCACACTCACAAATAACCAAATCCACAAATAACCAAATCCACAAAATTAAAAATGAAGTTCCCAAAAGTCTATCCTTTAAAAGAGATTGCGGCCATCATCGGAACCGGCTACGTGGGCGATGATGATTTTCCGGTACACGGCATGAACGAGATCCACGTCGTGGAACCCGGAGATATCGTATTTGTAGACCACCCGAAATATTATGATAAGGCATTGCAGTCGGCAGCGACCATAGTGCTCATCAATAAAGAAGTGGACTGCCCCGAAGGAAAGGCGCTGCTTATTTCGGATGACCCGTTTAGGGACTTCAACAAGCTTACAAGGCATTTCAGGCCGTTCATGTCATCGAATGCCTCCATTTCGCCATCTGCAGAAATAGGGGAGGGCACCGTGATACAGCCCAATGCTTTTGTGGGCAACAATGTTAAGATCGGCAAAAACTGCCTTATCCATTCCAATGTGGCCATCTATGACAATACAGTAATTGGCGACAACGTGATCATTCATGCCGGTACTGTGCTTGGCGCAGATGCCTTTTACTACAAAAAGCGCCCTGAAGGATACGACCAGTTGCTTTCAGGCGGCCGTGTGGTGATACACGACAACGTGGGCATTGGTGCATTGTGTACCATTGATAAAGGCGTAACCGGCGATACGACCATTGGCGAAGGCACAAAGATCGACAACCAGGTTCACCTTGGGCATGATACCGTGGTGGGCAAAAAATGCCTTATAGCGGCACAAACCGGTATTGCCGGATGTGTAGTTATCGAGGATGAGGTTACCATTTGGGGTCAGGTAGGCAGTACCAGTGGTATTACCATAGGCACAAAAGCCATTGTACATGCACAGGCAGGTGTCAGCAAATCGCTGGAAGGCGGTAAAACCTATTGGGGAACCCCCGCACAGGAAGCCCGTGAAAGCCTCAAGCAAATGGCTAACGTGAAGCGCATACCGGAACTATTCGAAAAACTGAAATAAGCAATGACAGCAAAAGAACTTGTAACGGACTATTACCAGTCGGGCGCGTCCAGGACCACAGAGGGCATTGCCCGATGCCTGCACGACGATATGATTTTGAAGTGGCACAGTTCCAAAGGCTACCTGCAGCTTGATAAAAGCGATGTACTTGCATTAACTGCCGAACTGGAGAAATCGTATTGCTCCTCAAGGCTGGACATAAGCCACATTATCGCGGATGGTGATGCGGTATCGGTACGCTATACGCATTACGTAAATGCCTTTGAAAACCCCCATGAAGAAATGGTCCTGGCACATTTTGTGGTCATTTGGGAAGTGAAGGACGATAAGCTGTACAAGGGATTCCTGATGAGCCAGCTCGGATAGCGAAACTTCATTTTCGTAAAAATATCTTTATAAAAATCGCGGTAAAAGGCCGTTATATTTTGTAAAAAACCTATTTTTGCATGACCATTTAAAAATAATTTAAAAAATATATCATGAGTGTTCTGGTAAATAAAGATTCCAAAATAATTGTTCAGGGATTTACAGGAAGCGAAGGTACATTCCACGCGACCCAAATGATAGAATATGGCACTAACGTTGTAGGCGGTGTGACTCCGGGCAAAGGCGGCACTACGCACCTTGACCGTCCTGTATTCAACACTGTTAGAGATGCTGTTGAGATCGCAGGCGCAGATACTACCATCATATTCGTCCCGCCGGCATTTGCTGCCGATGCAATTATGGAAGCTGCCGAAGCAGGCATCAAAGTGATCATTACGATCACAGAGGGTATCCCTGTTGCAGACATGATCAAAGCTTATGATTACATACAAGGCAAAGACTGCCGCCTGATAGGCCCTAACTGTCCGGGTGTCATTACTCCCGGAGAGGCTAAAGTAGGCATCATGCCGGGCTTCGTATTCAAAAAAGGAAAAGTAGGCATCGTTTCAAAATCAGGTACGCTAACCTATGAGGCTGCCGACCAGGTAGTGAAACAAGGCCTTGGCATTACTACTGCTATCGGTATCGGTGGTGACCCTATCATCGGAACAACAACTAAAGAAGCTGTTGAACTTTTGATGAATGACCCTGAAACGGAAGCGATCATCATGATCGGTGAAATCGGTGGACAGCTTGAAGCAGACGCTGCCAAGTGGGTTAAGGCCGATGGTAACCGCAAGCCTGTAATTGGGTTCATCGCCGGAGAAACTGCTCCTAAAGGCCGTACCATGGGCCATGCGGGCGCTATCGTTGGCGGCGCTGATGATACAGCCGAAGCTAAAAAACGCATAATGAGGGAAAACGGCATCCACGTTGTTGACTCACCTGCTGAAATTGGCAAAAAAGTAAAAGAAGTATTGGGATAATTTTTCCTGATTAGATATATGAGGCTGTCCGTGAGGATGGCCTTTTTTTTGTGTTGTTCAGAAGTTTAGCCTGATTGCAAATTGGTGCACAAAAATTTTTTGATATTATTGGTGAAATTACCATTTATTGGTAATTTAGTGGAGTAAATTATTGCCATGGGAAAAAACACATCCATATCATTAGGGGGCCATTTTGAAGATTTCATCGAAAGTTCAATTAATACAGGCCGTTTTAATAACGCCAGTGAAGTTGTGCGTGCAGGCTTAAGTTTATTGGAGGACGAAGAAAACAAAATTTTATCCCTTAAGAAAGCTATTCAGGAAGGCATCGACAGCGGGATTGCTGAAGATTTTGAGCCTAAAGAATTTTTGGCATCTTTAAAGGCGCGGAAAAAGTAATGGCAAAATACAGGTTTTCCAGAAAGGCGCTTGGTGACCTTGAATCAATATGGGATTACACCGTTAAGGAGTGGTCTGAAAAACAGGACGAAAAATATTATCATCTCATAATAGCCTCCTGCGCTGATTTGGCAGAAAACCCGCAACTCGGAAAATCTTATGACATCCTTGTAATGGATATTCTTGGGTACAAGTGTGGGCAACATATAATTTTTTTCCGCGAAGTTGCTAAAAACGAAATCGTGGTAGAAAGAGTCCTGCACGGAATGATGGATTTGAAGAAACTGGTTTAGGGAATCACTTCGCCAATTTCAATGCTCTGTCTTTTGTTTCAGCACTATTCCCCGTCAGGTACGTGGGGACAAAATCCTCCCTTGGCGTACCATTTACGTGGTACATCCTTTCATAAGGGATTTGGTAGCCGTAGCCGGTATTTTTCATTTTAAAGGTATAGATGGCACCCAACAGTCCCGCCATTTTTGTACCAACCGTTTTAGAACGTTTCATGGCATCGAACCCGATTACCATGCCTTCGCCCATGCTGCCTGTCCAGTGACCGGCCATTACAGTGAGTTTGCCCTTATAAATCGCTTTCCTCGGGCTGACATATTCAACCCATGAGCGTACTGTGCCAAATTCCTTTTCATCAATGACGTGTTTTTGGTAAGGGAGTTCTTTGTCGGTAAAGCGCCCCATGATGCCCCGTGCCACGGTGGTATTGCCACCCCCTGGTGTATCGGTCAGGTCAAGAATGAGGCTTTTGGTTTGCATCATGGCTTCAATGGCCGTATCAAACTCTTTTATAAGGTTGTTGTCGCCAAGTGAATTGTTGATCTTTATATAGCCAATGTTGCCATCCAGTATTTCGTAGTGCAACAGTGGGGGTGTAGCTGGTTTTGTTGGGTCATTGTCAGGATGGAATTCTTTTTCTTTGCTGTTAACTATTACAGTAAATACCCTTTTAACATCATATCGTCCGGCCAGCAGCATATTGAGCGCATAGGAATACATCGCTTCGTTATGGTTGGTAGTAGACTTCGGCAGGAATTTCTGTAATTGCGGGGCTATGGGCTGGCCGTTGAACTTCACTACCTCCATACCGGGTTTCATTCCTGCGGATTCGGCATTGGATCCCTGCTTTACATCGGCAATGAAGAATTTATTTCCTTTTTTCTCCGCAAAAACATCCGCGCCACTGGGAATGATCCTGTTGGATATAGGCAAGGCGAGGTTGAGTGATACATGCCCGTTATGCAATTCATGTACTACACCTTCCAGAAGTTGAACAAAATACCATTCATGCGTGATGGTATCGGCCTGAGGCAGGTAGATGTCCTTTACCTTATTCCAGTCGATCCCCTGTTTTTTAAAGTAGGCGTAATTCTGGTTGTAATCATTCCAAAACTCCAGGAAATCTTCTCTGTATTTACTTTGGGCAAACGTATTTGAAGAAAATAATAAAAATAAAAGGCAGGAGTATATAAACTGTTTCAAGACAATTAGATTTTAGCAAATGTAAGAAATACATTGCATACTACCCAAGCTTCTCCAATACCGCTTTCAGATCCACAGCGTTATCAAAGAAATCTTCCCACAGGTCGCCTTTCTCCTTTACGCGTTCCGGCAGGGTTTTAATGTTGTAATTCTTCAGGTCGAAACCTTTCTCATTAAGTTCCTCCCATTCCAACGGAGTACTTGCGGTAGCCCCTTCACGCGGTCGCAGGGAGTAGGCGCACGCCATGGTCTTGCCTTTGCCGTTCTGAAGGAAGTCGAGGTATATTTTGCCTTCACGGTTTTTTGGCATTCGTTCCAGGCTGGTTATTTTCGGCAGGGCGCTATTCACTGCCTGGCTGATGATCTGCGAGAAATCCCGTGTCTGGTCGTACGTGTATTTTGGCTGTATGGGGATGAATACGTGCAGCCCCTTTCCGCCGGAGGTTTTCAGGTAGCCTTTTATACCCAGGCTGTCAAGTACTTCCTTAACTTTGTTGGCCGTAGTGATGAGGTCTTTTAATGTTGCTTTGTTCGGGTCAAGGTCGAAAATAATATAATCGGGGTTATTGATTGTGCCAATCCTGCTGCTCCACGGGTTGATCTCTATACACCCGAGGTTAGCCATATAAATAAGCGTTTCCTTGTCATTGCAAATCAGGTACTCAATTGATTCTCCTTTCGAGGATGATCGTATCTTTCGTGTTTTAGCCCATGCCGGCGCTTTGCCTCCCATGTCTTTTTGGAAAAACCCCTCGCTTTTAATGCCGTCGGGCGTGCGGCGCAGCGACTGCGGCCTGTCCTGTATGTATTTCAGCACATAGTCGGCCATGGCATCATAATAGGCAATAACATCTCCCTTTGTGTACCCTTCTTCCGGCCAGAATATCTTATCAGGATTCGAAACCTCAATTTTATCGGTGTCCCAGCCGACCTTGCTTTCCATAGGTTTATTTTTTGTTTTGGCATTCGCCGAAGTATTCTTTAGCGTTACTATTTTTTCCTCAGGAACTATGTCCTGTGTTTGTTTTGGTATCTCCCTTTTTACATCTTTAGGCTTTTTGTCGTTTCGCAATGCGATGAACACCGGGTGGCGGAGACTATTGGTTTCTGTCCACTCCGAATACTTTATCTGTGCTACCAGTTCCGGCTTTATCCAGTGTACTTTTGGCTCTTTGGGCTTTGTGGCAAACGGGCAGGTGTCCAGCTCCAGCTTTATAAGCTTATCATACATATCTTTAAGGGAGTCCTCATTAAAACCGGTACCTACCTTCCCTGAATATTGAAGCTTGCCCTCTTCATAATAACCCAGCAGGAGGGAGCCAAACCCGCTTCGTGAACCCTTGGGCTCTGTAAACCCACCAATGACCATTTCCTGTTCTTTGTTAATCTTTATCTTTAGCCATTCCTTGCTGCGTTTGTTTACATGGTAGCGCGAAGTGATCTTTTTGGCAATGAGGCCCTCGCCATTGTTCTTCGCGGCTTCCTCTAATGCTTTTTTGCCATCGCCAACACTGTGCCGGGAATAGATTATCTCATCGGTTTGAGGAAGCACGGCTTCCAGGATGCGCTTGCGTTGCAGCAGCTCAAGTGATGTAATGTCATAGCCGTTATAATAGAGGATATCAAACACGTAGCACTTCAGCTTCCCACGGCCCGGGTTTTCCGCAAAATACTGCAGCCACTGGAAATGGCTGAGCCCTTTTTCGTCCTCTACCACAATTTCCCCGTCCAGTATCATATCGTCTTTAACGATGCCGAATGCCTCTACCAGCTCTTTGTATTTTGAATTGAATGATAAACTGTTTCGGGACACCAGCTCAACCTTACCCTTATTTATTTGTATCAATGCCCTATAGCCATCATACTTGTTCTCGAACACCCATTCATCACTATTGAATATTTCATCGGATAGCGTTGCCAGCTGTGGCTTCCATTCTTTTGGGAAAGTTTTTAAAGGTTTGGCATCGGCAACATCTTCAGCCGTAAAGGCAGGGGTGGAATCTGTAGGTACTTTGCCTGCTGCTTTTTTTGCTGTTTTTTTGGGACGTTCCGGTTCTTCGTCAATAATGTGGTTCAGGTCGCCGTGAAAACTCTCTTTTTCTTCTTTATTGCTCTCCCATACGTCCGATTTCCTGTCCTTCTCAATTTCCTCTAAAGTCCGGCCTGTCAGTACCGAATGCTGGTCAAACTCTTTCTTGTCGGCATACTCATCCTTGCCTTTCAGCAGCAGCCACTCGTCCTGCTTGCCGCTCATACGCACCAGGTGGTAGGCGCCTTTCAGTTTTTTACCTTGCATCACTACCTTGATGTTGCCATCCGCATGCATCTTCTTCAATATCTTTTCACTTTCCGCTACATCATCCGAGCCTTCCGCCAAATAGGTTCCGGTGTCCCAAACCATTACCGTACCCCCGCCATACTGGCCTTTGGGTATGGTCCCTTCAAAATCAATATAGTCCATCGGGTGGTCTTCTACGTGCATCGCCAACCGTTTCACCGAGGTATCTGCAATGGGCCCTTTGGGAACCGCCCAGCTCACGAGTACACCATCAATCTCCAGGCGCCAGTCGTAGTGCAGGCGGGAGGCATCATGTTTCTGTATTACAAAATGCAATTCCTTTCCCGATTTTTTAACCTTGCCTTTGGGTTCTTTGGTTTTGTCGAAATCACGTTTTTTGTTGTATTCGGATAGTTTCATGGCGCATTAGTTTTTAATCGCGGCAAGGCTGGCTTTAAGCTGTTCCAGCAGGTCGTCTTTGGCAGCAGGGGTTTTCCTTCGTTTGGTAGGTGCAGGTTCCTTCTTGTCCGATTTTGCCGCCGACTTCTTTTTAATCATTTTTATGAGCTCGGCCTTGTAGGTATCCTTATATTTTTCCGGCTCAAACTTATCCGTCAATTGGTCGATAATACTCATGGCCATATCCAGCTCTTTCTTGGATATGGTAATATCTTTCGGTATCAGTCCTGCCTCGTCCGGGTCGCGGAGCTCATCCTGGAAACGTATCTGTATCAGCAGTATGGCATCGTCTTCAACTTTCAATATCCCCAGGTGTTCGGTAGTACGCATCACGAACTTGCACAGGCCAACCTTACCGGATTTCCGAAGTGCCTCACGCAGCAGCGCATATACCTTCTTCGCTTCTTTAGCCGGTTCGGTTATATAGGGTTTTTCAAGATACTTCGAAGGAATTTCATCTTCATGGATAAATTCGAATATGTCCAGCGATTGTGTCTTCTCGGGCTGGACTTTTGCGAAATCGTCCTTGTCAAGGATAATGTAGTCGCCATTCTCCTTCCGATAGCCTTTTGCAATGTCCTCCCAGGGCACTTCCTTACCGTCTTTCTTGCATACGCGCACATACTGTATGGCGCATTTGTCTTTTTGGCGCACCATATCAAGCGCAATGCGGTGTGTTTGTGTACCGCTGTACAATTTTATCGGGATATGCACCAGCCCAAAGCTGATGCTGCCTTTCCATAGTGCTTTCATGTTTTCTTATTTACCGGTTAAATCCAAAAGCGATAACCCGCTGGATTATCGCTTTTTAAAGTTAAATACAATAGGAATATGTTCCTATGGTTTTAATACTACTTTCACACAGTTATCCTGTTTTTTGTCAAATATCTCATACATTTTTGCCGCATCACTCAACGGAACCTTATGTGTAATAATATCTTCCAGGGTTACTTTGCCCGTACTTACAAGGTCAATCAGGTGGTCAATGTAATTGTGTACCGGCGCCTGTCCGCCCCTTAATTTGATGCCTTTGTCAAACCACTGGTATAACGGGAAGTTGTCAAATGGCGTGCCGTACACACCTACTACGGTAACGGTTCCGCCACGACGCACGGCATCAAAGCAGCGTTCCAGCACGCGCATAGTCCCTGCTTCGCCCTGTACTGCATTTTTTACTTTTGTCCAGATGCTGTGATCGGCTTCCATGCCCACCGCGTCAACGCATACATCGGCTCCGTAACCGCCTGTCATGTCGCGGATCACCTCTACAGCGTCCACTTCATTATAATTGATGGTTTCGGCATTCGCGGCCTTTCTTGCCATTTCAAGCCTGTATTCGCGTGTGTCAACGCCTATAACCCGGCCTGCGCCTTTCAGCCACGCCGATTTCATGGCCATGATGCCAACCGGCCCACAGCCAAACACCACTACGGTCTCGCCGCCTTTCAGTTCCGCCCAGTCAATAGCGCTCCAGCCTGTAGGGAAAATATCGGTAAGGAAAAGTACCTGCTCATCGGTCAGTCCTTCGGGCACTTTGCGCGGGCCGAAATCGGCATAAGGTACACGTACATACTCCGCCTGGCCGCCACTGTAGCCTCCGTATAGGTCGGTATAGCCAAACAGGGCCGCACCTTTTTCAGTAAGCAGCCCGCCTTCAGGGCCGTAATTGTCGTTGGAATTTTCGCAGTGTGTAGGCAGGCTCATGTTGCAAAAATGGCAGGTACCGCACGAGATGGGGAAAGGTACAACTACCCGGTCGCCCACTTTCAGGTTGCGCACGCCGCTGCCAATTTCCTCCACAATACCCATGAACTCGTGGCCCATGACCATACTTTTTGCCTGCGGGATAAATCCGTTGTAAATGTGGAGGTCGGAGCCGCAAATGGCGGTAGATGTCACTTTAAGAACCACATCGCGTGCCTCTTCAATGCGCGGGTCCTCAACTGTTTCGACACGCATATCTTTTGGTTTGTGAAATACAACTGCTTTCATAATGAATTATTTTAGATGGTTTTTTTGTGTGGTGCATAGTACTTATGCAGTGTAAGGGATAAAAAAAATGGGGCTTTACTCAAACCCCATCTTTAAAAATGCTGCTCTATTACTCCATTTCGCTCGTATCTGCATCAGCAGCATCAAAGTTTATAGTGTTGTAAGCGGCTTCAGTAAGTGTTATATCGGCCTGTTTTTCTTCATCAAGCGTTGCGTGGAGCAGCGCTGCGGCCTCATCTTCGCCCAAAGTCTTCGCAAATGCGCAAATAGTACCGTAGGTTGCAATCTCGTAATGCTCAATTTTTTGTGAAGCGGCAATAATGCCCGCATCACGTACAGGGCCCGGCTCGGTGCTTTCCATGATGTCCTGCCCTTCCTTGATAAGCCCGTCCATTGCCTCACATTTTTTAGCTACCGCTTTTTTGCCGGCAAGCTCAAATACTTTTTCAAGGCGTGCAATCTGCTCTTCGGTTACGGTAAGGTGATCTTCCAAAGCAGCCTTTAATGCAGGGGTGGTAGCATTTTTAGCCATTTTAGGCAGCGCTTTGGTCAACGCTTTTTCTGCCCAGTAAATATCCTTCAATGAGTCAATGTACAATTCGCGCAGGCCTTCGGCAGCTGTACGTTTTGCTTTTACCTGGCCGTTTGCATTGGTTGCAGGCGCTTTTGTCTTAGTTGTAGTGCTCTTGGGAGTGGCTGCCTTTGAAGCAGTACTTTTAGACGCTGTACCGGCAGTTTTTTTTGCAGCCGATTTTGTTGGTGTTTTCATAATGTGTATTCTGTTTTGATTAATTGTCCTTTACTTTGTTCCTGGTTTTACCATCAGGAATCCATCCAAAATTATCGAATGTGTCAGGGTTGCTTTCTTAACAAAGTCATAAATAAAAAAACGCTAACATTGTTTTAACTCACTGTGTTACAGTCGGCTTAAAATTATCGCCAATAATTACACTTTACTGCAAAAAGGTTACATCGTTATGAAAAAAGCATTCCCTCCATTTATAAATGAGGATTCCAAAATACTAATACTTGGCACCATGCCGGGTGAAAAATCGCTTGAATTGCAGGAATATTATGGCAACAGGGGGAACCAGTTTTGGAAATTGCTGTTTACGATGCTGGGGGAGGAGTTTACCCATGAGTATCACAAGAAACTGACATTTCTTAAAAAACATGGCATAGCCGTATGGGATGTATTGGATGGCTGTGACCGGACGGGAAGCCTCGACAGCAATATAAAGAATGAAGTGCCGAACGATTTCGAAATGCTCTACAAAGATTATCCCGGCGTACAGCATGTATTTTTTTCAAGTAAAAATGCAGCCACCTACTATGACAGGTATGCCCAAAGGAGGGAAGGTATTATTTACGAGGTACTTCCGTCGCCCAGCGGGGCCAATGCTACAAAGTCATTTGCAGAAAAACTGGAGTTATGGAAACAAAAGATCCTGCCGTTATTGGGTCAATAAATGGCAGGATCTCTCGGGGGAATTTTAGTTAAATACGGATAAATGGGTTTCTGTTTTCAGGAAGTAAAATACTTCCTTAGCCTTCTTTGCCGGTAGCTTTTCATACTAATTTGTACAAACCGCTTTACTCTTTTTTTTAGGTTGGTCAAGTTCATGGGCATTACTTTTAATCCTTGTTAAAGGTAGGGCAAGTTTCAAAAAAATACGGGTAGTTTTAATTAATTAAATATTAAAATTTTGTTATCTGTTTCATTACTACTAATGTAATAAAATTTTAACATAATTATTTAATTATCGAATATTTTTTTTGAATATATGTTGTAATGGTTTTTTTATCACTTTAGTTTTACAACTACATTAACATTTCAGGCAATTTAGCATCTGAAAGTTAAAACTACATTCCCGGGTTATATCATGGCTTTCACAATATGTTATAAAGATTATGTGTAAATGTGAAACCGCCTGTGCGCTGTAAAATAAATTTATCTATATCTTTGAAACGTATAACGCATTGGTTTTATGAAAAAAATACTCCTGTTACTCTTATTCTCTATGTCGTGCTGGTCGCAAACCCACAATTTCGAGGCACGCAATAAAGAACTCGTGTGGGAAAACGTTATTGTCAGCAATGCAACGGGGATTCCAGAATTATTATCAAAACACACCAGGCTAACCATTACTTCTTCCAATAATCCGTTATATAAAGGCAAAGGCAGCCAGCTAAAAAACAATTGCCCCGGCACAGCCGCTTTCATGGAGAGCGAGTTCAGTTTTGATTTTGAGATTGAGGTGAGCGCAGGCAAATACCGCGTAACGGTTTCTAACCTTATGTACCATCCCGCAAAAGAAAGCACTGTAACGGCAGGAAAGTACTTTCTCGAAAAAGGCACGTTAAAGCAGGATGCGGCTACCAAAGCCGGACTAAACTGCATTGATGCGTACCTGAACAGGATTTTTACCAATATGCAGGTGTATAAAAATAAGATGTAACCTGTTTTATACGGTTATACTGTCTATAATTTTTAAATCCTTGTTTTTAGGATTATTTGAAAATTCTTAATGCAGTGAAGACGATAAAAAATCAATTCCTTTTCCCTATCTCAATCACCGATGTCCCGTAAATCCTGATGGTCGATTTTATAAAATCTTCCTCATTGGCTTTATAGATGTTGTCCACATATTTCTGCGGGTTGCGGTCGATGTACGGGAACCACGTGCTGTGTACCTGTATCATGATGCGGTGGCCTTTCTTGAAGGTATGCAATATGTCCTGTAATGGTACATTCACTTTGGTAATTTGGTTGGGAACAAACGGCTCAGGCTTTTCAAAGCTGTTCCTGAACCTCCCGCGAAATACCTCCGAACGTACCAACTGCTGGTAGCTGCCCATTACGATATTTTTAGGGTTATGGTCAAAGTTTGGCGTATCGTCAGGATACACATCGATCAGCTTTACGATGAAGTCTGCATCGGTGCCCGTCATCGAGACATCAAGTTTTGCGAGTATTTCCCCCAGTAGTGTAATGTCTTCTGTCAGCACTTCCGACTCAAATGTAAGTACATCCGGCCTTCGGGAAGCATTACGCTGGTCATCCGACATGAACGCGCGCGGCGTAAATACCAGCCCCTCGGTCTGCGAGGTATAGGGTACCGGCTTTGCAGGGTCGCTTATATATTCAAATACAGCTTTATCATTCATCGCCTTGTTGATGCCCAGTTTGCCATTCTCGCCAAAATAGAGTTTCACGTTCGCAGTGGCTTTGGGTGGCCATACGTCAAAAGTTTTCCATTGCTTCACGCCGGTATCGTACATATACGCTTCCGGCAGGTTGGGGTTGGCGGCGTCCTTCAGGTAGTGTGCAAAGAACTGGCGCTCAATATCCCTCTGATAAAAGGTCGAAATGCTGTCGCCAAAGTAAATATGGTTGTGGGTAAGTTTTCCGCTTTCGTTTGCCCATCCGCCGTGCGACCACGGGCCCATCACAATAGTATTTTTAGCTTTCGGGGTTGATGCTTCAATGGCTTTGTAAATGTTTAATGGCCCATACAGGTCTTCGGCATCAAACCATCCGCCTACGGTCATTACCGCCGGTGTTATATTCTTCAGGTGGGGGAGTATGCTCCTCCTTTGCCAAAATTCATCATAATTTGGATGGTCTACAAACTGCTTCCAGAAGAAATTGTCATAGTGGTATTTTTCGGTAATGTTTTTGAGCGGACCCAGGCGAAGGTAAAAATCGTAGGCATCTTTCGGAGGATTGGCGTAAAAACGCAGGATTTGCTTTTCATACCAGTCGTCTTTGGTGAGGCCGGGCTTTTGGTATCCAAAAACGGCAAACGCCGGGGTATAGCTTTCAAGGTAGGCACCCATGTGATGAAAATCATCAAAAAAGAAATCGGAGACCGGTGCCTGTGGCGACACGGCTTTCAGCGCAGGGTGTGCATCGGGGAGGGCGGCAGCGCTGTAAAACCCGGGATAGGAAATGCCGAAAATTCCCGCCTTGCCGTTATTGCCCTTTACATTTTTAAGCAGCCATTCAATCGTATCATAGGTATCCGAACTTTCGTCAATGGCTTTCTTGTTTTTTAAATCGTTGCCGGGAATGTTGGGCGTCATGTTATCGAATACGCCCTCCGACATATACCGGCCCCGTACATCCTGGAATACGAGTATATACTTATCCTCAACAAGGTATTTTGACGGATGGCCGTGGGTTTGGTAATCAGCATAACCGGATGCATTATAGCACGTGCGGTTCATGAGGAACGGATATGTTTTGGACTTATCCTTTGGCACATAAGCTATGGTAAACAGCTTCACACCGTCGCGCATGGGAATGTTGTATTCAAACTTCTCATAGTTTTGGCGTATGTATAGCGAGTCGGTATTTTGCTTTTGCCCAAAAGCAGCAAGGGAAAATAAAGCGATTACTATGCGTAGTAGTGTTTTCATATATCGATTGATTATAGACGATCAGATGTTAGTGTCCAATGATATTCCTGCGCTTCCGCAAATGTTTTGAAATTCATGTGCTTTCCAAGTATAATTTCTTCGTAAGCGCGGAACATTTGACCGGCAGCAACTAGCGGTTTCATGTTACCTGTACCTGTACAAAGCCCGGGTATTGCAACTGATTCAATCCTGCTATCATTTTTAGCGGTTAACAGTATGGCTTTCATAACGAGGTAGGCATTCACAGAGGTATCGATATTGATACTTGTAGGTATGCGCATTGTTGGGGCAGAGATCAGGAAAGGTATATCATTGTCTCCCGTTTCCATCAAAATGGCCTGCCCAACCAAAAGTTCCCCTTCCGGTAATCCATTAATTTGCTGCTGCAATCTTTCCTGAAGATCCCACCCAAATCTTTCGGATAAGGCAAGATCAAGCCCACCATCCATAAAGCCAAAAGAATTGGCCGGGCTTACTACTGCATCGCATTTTAGCTTAGTAATATCTGCCTGAACAATTTCGACATTGTATTCAGAATTGAAAAATACGGTCCAGGCATCAAGAAGCTTTGTAGAAAGTGCTGATAATATGATTTTCATATAATCTATTTAGGGTTTGGTGTATTATTTTCAAGTCCTGTTATGCAATTTTTCAAGTTTTCGAGCCATTCATTACTAATGTTTTCATTTTGTTCGTGGCCAACTAACTGACTTTTTAATATTGGCAGAAAATGGATGTCACCCAAATCTGTAATAGCATCAAATAGTAATGACTGATAGTCTCCTTTTAACAGTTCTCTCTCAATTAGATCCTTTATCCTGCCGTCTTTACGTTTTGCAAGCCCTGCTATCGCTTCAAATTTTGTATCCATGTTACGGTCACTTACTCTTTTCCATAGAGCCGCCCGTATCATTTCATTATCGCTATCCACTAGTGTCCCAATACCAAATGTAGCACAATTTCTAACTCTACCGGCTGTGTCTTCAGAAAGACATAGCAGTGTGTCAATTGCAATTGCATCCTCAACACCCAGCAAGGCATTTACAAGTGCCTCCCTAACAAAACTATCTCGGGAGTCTTTAAACGAGACTAAGCTCTGTATTTGTGGATGGGTTAGCTTTTCATTATTATGGCTGATCGCGTAAAGCAAAGTGCCGATTACCGCCGCTTCCTTTTCAGTATATAAAAGGTCAAAATATAATTTTATAGTCTTATCATAAAAAGGTCGTGGAGGAATGCCTAATTGTGCCAAGACATTTATACCTATTTCCCTGTACCTGGCATTTTCCGACTTCATAAGCGAAATGCTTTTATCAAAAACGGCTTTGGTTGGCCTTTTTCGTAAAGTCGAAATATTATCCCAATAGGTCCTCTGCGATTTATTGTTCATAAGCCGCAAAAAAAGTTTTTCATCAGTCCAGTTAATCCTACCCATCAATGACCTAATCAATTAAAAAACTCCCCAAAGTGCCACAATATCCCAGAAGGGTCGTGCACAAAGCATTCTTTGCCCCAGTCCAGCGTACGTACGGGGACAACCTTAACACTGTCATATTTTTCGGGGAGATTCAGCGCTGTGAGTTCGTTGTAAAAACGCTCTGTATCATCCACTTCCATAAAAACCATCGTATTGTCGACCCAGTCTTTTACATAGTAGGCCTGCAGGTAAAAAGAAAACGCCCCAGTGTGGAACACCGACATATTATGGCTTATAACATATTCTTCAAATCCTAAGTCGCGGTAAAAGCTGCGGGAAATTTCAAAATTTTTTGACCCTATAAACGGGCGTATCGATTTGGCATTATGGTTCATTGCTGTCTGCTGATTGGTTAAAGTAAATGTAGGAATTAAATCAGTACATCCAACTTCCACTGCCTTAAAACAACATGATCTATCCCGCCATAACAGCTAAGAGGACGATAAGGATAAGCATCCCGATGAATACGTATATGTAGTCCCAGGAAAATTCATCGGCTAAAGGCTCTGTGCGTGGCTCGTATTGTATAGTGCTCAGTGCCGCAACTTTTTCCCGCAACACTGCATTCCCGTGGGCCAGCCTTACGAGTTTCCTGTAGAGGACTAACTTTGACGAATCGTCCAGGAATACCGAGGAAACGATTAACTCATCGATGATAAGGCCGTTGGTGCGGATGTCCTCAACCTGCACCAGGTAATTGAGGTTCTCGGTAGTGAGCACGCTGTTGATGATCTCAAACAGCAAAGGACCGCTCACAGCGCCTCCCGCATTGTAGACCCTTTCCCTTATATTCCGGAATATCATAAGGAAGGTTGTGGGCGTTACCTTGCCGGGTTCCGGGCTTTCCGGCGCCGGATTGTGGTGTTCATAATGCCAGTCGTCATAGACCTTCCTGCTGGACACATCGCCGAGTATAAGGTACGATTCCGAGATCTGCTTGAACAATTCCTCGCTGTCCCGGCTGCCTCCATTCCGGTCAGGATGATGCCTCAGGGCGAGCAGGCGGTAAGCCTTTTTAATCTCATCCTGAGTAGAATCAGGGTTAATGCCAAGTATTTTGTAATGATCCTTCATCCGTGACTGTTCAATATCTTTTATAACGCAAAATCAACCTGCATAATATCAGGCCAGTGGGAAATAGTAGATGTTATACCGCCAGCGCCAAAATAATTATCACAATAAGTAGGATAAAAAAATAGGCTGTGCCATTAGTTTCTTTATAATTTAAAGGTTGCGGGGCTTCATAATGATTGCCGCTTTTTTCGTTCATGACCGCGATCTTTTCTATGGTACGGGGATCACCGTCAGCCAGTAAAAGCAATTTTTTATAGATCGCCGCCCTTGAAGTATCACTCAGGAAAACGCCCGACACCAATATTTCATCAATGATCAGGTTGATGGTGCATGCATCGCCGGTGCGGGACAGAAATGCCAGGTTATCATCAGACAACACATCGTCGATCACTTTATAGAGCGCATATTTATTGATGTAGCCGCCTGCATTGAACACCCTTGTCTTAATATCTTTAAAAATGATCAGGAACGTGGCCGCAGTTTTTTTAGCCCTTGGGTCGGCAGTTTTTAGATGCATCACCGAGTTGGCGCGCAGGTAGTCATAATCGTGCCTGCGCACATTGTCGCCCAATATTTCGTACGACTCTGCGATCTCCTTAAAATACTCCTCGCTCGCCGCATTGCCCGAATTCCGGTCAGGGTGGTGCCGAAACGCCAGCAGCCGATAGGCTTTCTTTATCTCATCGGGTGAGGAAGCGGGTGCAATACCCAATATTTTGTAATAGTCCTTCATCAGGAAAGGTTGAAACGACTAAGATAATGCAATCGGCGCATTCTGCAAAAACAAATTACAGCCTGCTCCCTTTGCCCAGGAAAAGTGCCGCATTGCTTTCGCCACTTTTCATTAGCGACTGCTTTTGCTTTTCCGACATTTTTTTGACTTTTGGGCCAATGCCCGCATCGGAAACCGAAATGGTCCTGTCCCAGTCTTCCGGTATCAGCTGGTTACGGTTTAGGTTCTCAAGTGCCAGTATGTAAAAGGCCTGCATGTAATCACTTAAATTATTAATTTCAATTTCAGCCAGTTCTTTCCCATCTGCATCTTTTGCTATCTGCGCATCCGAATCAATCCGAACACCCAGGGTCTTGTAGTTGGGTACCCGAATTTTGTTGCCCAATCCATCTGTGCCAAGGCTGTCGAACATATAAATGGGGAAATTACCCGTAATGCCACCGTCTACCACAATATCGAGGTTTTTATGCTTTTTCGAGTTCTTGTAAACGCGTCCTTTACCGTCAATAAATACTGCTTCAAAATAAAACGGAACCGACATGGATATCCGCACCGCATCTTTTATTTTCATATCGGGATAGGTTTCAGCAGAAAGGATCAGCAGCTTTTGCTTGTTTATGCAGGTGGCAGTGACATACAGCTGCTTAAACCCTTTTTCTTCTAAATCCTTAAATGTAATATCGGAGTTGCCTGTCTTTGCCGCAATAATCTTTTCGACCCAGTGGGTAAAGGCATCGCCCCTGTACCAGCCAAATTTGCGGCACAGCCTGTAGATCCCGCCAGCAAACATCATTTCGCCATCATTAAACTTCTCGAATTTGGTTTCTGAAACAATACCATATATCTCATCAGAAGTGTAGCCGAGCGCCACCATCATAGAGGTTATCGCTCCCGCCGATGTACCGCCTACTTTTTTGATCCCGTCCATCATGCCACGGCTTTCGAGTTCTTTTATCACACCTGAATAGGCAATGCCGCGAATGCCCGCACCTTCGAAGATGAGGTTTTCGATTGGCGTTGATTGCGTATCCTGAAACTGTGCAGAAGCAGTGACGGTAGTAAATATTAAAATCAGTAAAAGTAAATTATTCTTCATGTAAATTTATTTAGCGGTCCATTCCCTTAACAGTTTTTTATTCCCCGTCAAACTCCCGATCATAAAGAATTTGTTTTTTGCCAGTGCCGCAGATTCGCCGATCTGCTCCTTCATTACGCCTTTTCTTTTGATGTAATTGGAATGGAAGAACCAGCTGCCCATAGCATCCTTCACAATATAACCCGTGTGGAAGTCCAGCCCGACAATGAATACCGAATTTACAGGCTGCTTCTCCATATAGGCTTCAAAGCTTTTGATGCCCGAAAAAATTTTAATATCAGTGCACAGCACTTTTATCATTTCACCCGACGCGCACTGGGCCAGCTTTACGCGTTGTATTTTAAAACCAAGGTCCGCGAGGGTATTGGTTACGAAATAGCCGCACGCGATCTCGCCCTGCTGTGGGGTGCGGGCCATGCCGTGAAAGTCCCACGGGGTGCCGTTCCAGTAGGTGGGGAGGCTGTCGTTGACCAAAGTAAATAAATAGTTGGCGGCCTCACTGTGCGGCTTACCAGCCAATAAGGCTTTATGTTGTATTACCGAAGTTTTGAAAGTCTCGTAATCGGCAGGGTCTTTTGCAGCATCTGCAGATGGGGCCTTATCCCATTGGCATGCCATAAGGGCAACCACTGCAAGGAGCACAGGTAGCAGTTTTTTCATAGATTGGTTATTGGTTACAGCTATAACTAATTTTATTTCAATGTATTGTGCTGTAACTAATTATTTATACCAGCCTGTAAAATGCAAAAAGCCCATCATTGCTGACAGGCTTTCGTATAGTTGCAAAGCCTTTTTTAGTTGCGGATGAACTTTTGTGTTACTACACGGCCCTCTTTGGTAAAACTCAGAAGGTAAATGCCGCTTTGCATAGTGCTTACGCTGATGCTGTTTCCTTTAGCGGTATTTTGTTCGATCACCCTGCCGTTAAGGTCAGTAATGGTATAGTTTCCAATTGCCTCAGTATTGCTTACAAACAGGTTGTCGGTAGCCGGGTTGGGGTACACTGCCACAGATGCGGCTTCAAAAGACGCATTGCCCATAGTGCTGTTGGTAAAGCGTATGATGCGGTTTTTCGTAGTGCCGTTGAATGTGGTAAAATTGCCGCCCAGCAACAGTTTGCCGTCCGTTTGCCTTTCTATGGAGTTCACCCAGTTATCAAATCCCGTACCGATGGTGAAGTTGGTATCAAGGTCACCGTTGGCGTTGATCCTGGCGAGATTTTTTCTTTGCGTGGTGCCGTAGGCGTTGAATGACCCGCCAATAATGATTTGGCCGTTATTCTCAACAAAGATCGACATTACCGTGCCGTTTGCAGCGTTGGGGGAGTTAAAGGCTGCCTCGGGCAATCCGTTGGTACTAAGGCGTGCGATGTGTTTGGCCGCCATGCCATTATAGGCCTGGAACTCTCCGCCAATCAGTATCTTGTTATCAGGTTGTATTTTCACCGTCCATATTTTAGATAATGCCCCCGAACCACCGCTGTTGAAGGTGGTGTCCACACTTCCGTTGGCATTAAGGCGTGCAATGCGCCCCACGGTTACGCCGCTATAGGCCGTAAAATCGCCTACCACGATGATCTTGCCATCGGGCTGTAAGGCCACTTCGCGTATGCGTTCGTTAGCGCCAACGCCCACCGTAAAGGTATTGTCGAGCGTACCGTTGGCGTTCACACGGCATATCCTGTTCACGTCGGTTCCGTTGTAGCTGGTAAAGCGCCCCGCAAGAATGATCTTGCCGTCCGGTTGTACCACAGCGCTCTCTACGTAGTCACTTGGGCCTGTGCCGATGGCAAAGCTGGTATCTTTAGTACCGTTGGCATTCAGGCGCACCACACGGTTCGACGGAACCCCGTTGTAGCCCGTAAAGCCGCCGTGTAGCAGTATCTTCCCGTCAGGAAGCACTTTGCAGCCCCATATCCCTGCGTTAGTCCCTGTGCCGGGTGTAAACGTGTTGTCAAGTGTTCCGTTGGCGTTGAGCCTCACGATACAGTTTACCGCCGTGCCGTTGTAGTTAATATACTGTCCTGCGACCAATATTTTTCCGTCGGGTTGTAGGGTTGCTTTGTTAACGGTAACGCTGCCGAAACCACTCCAGTCGGTAAAGCCGGTACCTACGTTAAAGGTAGTGTCTTCCACCAGCGCCTGCCCGAAAGTAAGGGATGTAAACAGCAGCAAAGCCGCCATCGTAATTTTTTTCATAGTAATTGTGTGATAGTTGATTATGACGGCGAATGTAAGGAATTGGAGGATAGGTAGTATGGGGGAATGAAGATATTACCGGAATATTTTACTTTATGTTAGTGCGCTGCAAATCTGATAATTAAATAGGTGATTATTTAGAGGAAGTGTTAAATTTTCGACATTAAAAATTGCCGGGTGGTGTAAGCTTCAAGTTCGTGCAGGTAAAGTTTGGATTGTTGTTGCGTGAGGGAGCTGGAATTTATCGTGAGTAATAGTATATTCTTCTACAGATCGGCCATTGAATCCCAAAAATCTGTATCCATTTTTTTGATTTCTATTGTTTGCTCAACCTGCATACCAAGGCCATAGTCATAAATATAGGCAGCAAGATCTTTTCCGTCAATGAGTACCACAGTAGTGTTCCCGTAAAGACTCTCTACATATTCGATAGCTCCTTTAGAAAAATATGATGTGGTAATAAATACACCTTTATTTGATTGGGCAACAGCTAAAGCACCCACAAACTTCTGAATATCTTCACGTCCAATTGGGACATCAAGTTTATATTTTTTTGCTTGTATATTAATCCTTCCAAATCCCAAAATATCTTCCTTAATTATACCATCAATTCCACCGTCGTTAGATTTTTTGGTAACTAATCCCGAATTTTTTATTTCTCCGCCGTACCCCATTCTTTGTAAAAGCAGAACAACAAGTTTTTCAAAAGCAGAAGGAGTTTTATTAAGGATTGTAGTTAATATTTCCTGATAACTTGAACTTCGGATATTATTAAATGATGTATAGAGTTTTTCCTGAGGTGTCAACCGGTCGTTTACTTCAATAATTGCAATTTCAGGATTTTTATTACTCTTTTTAGATTTATCGCGCTTAGCTACTTCCTGATCGACATATTCGTTAATACTTTCAGGAGTATTACCCTTAAGCATATCCAGTCCTTTTTTACTAATTCGATATATTCCCCTTCCAGGTTTATCTAATAGTCCAGCCATATTAAGGTAACTCAATGCCCAAGAAATTCTGTCATAAAATATATGTCCATTTCCTGAAGGATACATTTCATTTACCTCATTTTCTGTTAACTTAAACTCATCGGCTAAAGGTTCAAGAAAATCTCTCAATTTCATTGAACGACCATCTTTCAAAAGCTGCAAAGCAGATATTCTTATCTCATCATATTTTGGAATTGCCATATGTAATTTAGTATAAATTGCCAAAAGTCAAATTAACACAATTAATTAATAGCTTTTAAAAATTCTGAAAAAAATGAAGAGTAAAATTACGTACTGTCGGCACGTCTCCCTCCCCTCTCCTTTGGAGAGGGGCCGGGGGTGAGGACTAACCAGAATTAGTAATATTCAAACCTCAGACCTTCTACAGTTTTGCAAGCAAATACTCCCCCGTTACACTCTTCACATTCTTCGCCACTTCCTCCGGTGTTCCGAACGCTACTAAATGCCCGCCGTTCTCGCCGCCTTCGGGGCCGATGTCGATAATGTAGTCGGCGCACTTGATGAGGTCAAGGTTGTGCTCGATCACGATAATGGAATGCCCTTTGTCAAGCAATGCTTCAAATGAGGACAGTAACTTTCTGATGTCGTGGAAGTGAAGTCCCGTGGTAGGTTCGTCGAAAACAAACAGCACTTTGTCCTTGGTCGCGCCTTTTACCAGGAACGATGCCAGCTTGATACGCTGTGCCTCACCGCCCGAAAGGGTAGAGGAGGACTGACCCAGCTGTACATAACCCAGGCCGACATCCTGCAACGGCTGCAGCTTTGTCATGATCTTGGCCTGCTTGTGCTCACTGAAGAACGCCACAGCATCATCTACCGTCATGGTCAGCACATCATCGATATTTTTGCCTTCGAAGGTAATTTCGAGTACTTCTTTTTTGAAACGTTTGCCGTTGCAGGCTTCGCATTCCAGGTGCACGTCGGCCATGAACTGCATCTCGATGGTTACTTCGCCCTCGCCCTTGCAGGTATCGCAGCGCCCACCGTCGACGTTGAAAGAAAAATGTTTGCTCTGGTAGCCACGGTTTTGGGACAGCTTTTGTTTCGAGAACAGGTCACGGATATCATCGTACGCCTTGATGTACGTCACCGGGTTGGAACGCGAGCTGCGCCCGATCGGGTTCTGGTCCACGTACTCAATGTGCTTTATGTGGCTGTAGCTGCCGCGCAATTCGGTGAACTGCCCGGCCTTTTCGCCCACGCCTTCCAGTTTTTTCTGTAAGGCGGGGAACAATATCTTTTTGACCAGCGTACTCTTGCCGCTGCCCGAAACGCCTGTGATCACGGTAAGGCAGTCCAACGGGAACGTTACGTCGATGTTTTGGAGGTTGTTCTCCCGCGCGCCCACTACGTCGATATGGTTTTTGAACTTGCGGCGTTTTTTCGGCACCGAAATTTCAAGGTCGCCGTTGAGGTATTTCGCGGTAAGCGAATCACTTTTCAGGATCTCTTCATACGTGCCCTGAGCGACAAGCTCACCACCCAGCGAACCCGCTTCGGGCCCGATATCGATGATCATGTCAGCGGCCTTCATGATGTCCTCGTCATGCTCCACCACGATAACGGTGTTGCCCAGGTTGCGCAGGCCTTCGAGTACTGTAATGAGCCTTTCGGTGTCTTTAGGGTGCAGGCCTATGCTTGGCTCATCCAGTATATACATCGAGCCCACCAGGCTGCTGCCCAGCGATGTCGCCAGGTTGATGCGTTGCGATTCCCCGCCCGAAAGCGTATTGGAACGGCGGTTGAGCGTAAGGTAGCTGAGGCCGACCTCCTGCAAAAAGCTCAGGCGGCTGTTGATCTCGGTTAAAAGCCTTTTGGCTACTATGGTATCGTATTCGTTGAGTTCCAATCCACGGAAAAACTCAGCGAGGTTCTTTATAGGCAGGTCTACCAGGTCGCTGATGGTACGGTCAGCAATCTTAATATAATTGGCTTCCGGCCTCAGGCGTTTGCCTTTACAGTCGGGGCATTTGGTCTTGCCACGGTAGCGCGACAGCATCACGCGGTTTTGTATCTTGTAGTTCTTTTCTTCTAATTCAGAAAAGAAATCGTTCAGGCCGGTAAAGTACTTATTGCCGTTCCAAATCAGCTGCCTGTCGCTTTCCGACAGCTGGAAGTACTGCTTATGCACAGGGAAATCGAACTTGTGCCCGTTGTTCACCAACTGGTCGCGGTACCAGCCCATGCTCTCGCCGCGCCACGGGAAAATGGCATTCTCGTATATGGACAAAGCTGTATTTGGCACCACGAGTTCCTCATCGATCCCTATGATGCTGCCATAACCTTCGCAGGCAGGGCATGCGCCATAGGGATTGTTGAAGCTGAACAGGTGCACGTTCGGCTCCGGGAAAGTCATGCCGTCCAATTCAAAATTATTGCTGTATACCAAACGGTTGCCGGTTGCCACTTCCTGCAAATACGCTTCACCCTTGCCTTCATAAAAAGCGGTCTGCACGGCGTCGGCAAGGCGGTTATAGAATTCCTCCTCGTCCTTCACCACAATACGGTCGACCACCAGCAATACTTCTTTATTTGCAAAATCAACTTCGGCAATCTCGTCCAGGCGCAGCGTTTCATTATCAACTAAAATACGCGCAAAGCCCTGTTGCAGGAGTACACCCAGCTTTTCCTCGATGGTGCGTCCTTTTTCGGCGTGAACGGGTGCGAGCAGCAACCATCGGCTATCCTGCTTAAAGGTTTTAACTTCGTTGGTGATGTCGGTTACGGTATGCTTGCGCACCTCGCGGCCCGAAACAGGGGAGTAGGTGCGGCCCACGCGGGCAAAAAGCAGCTTGAGGTAGTCGTATATTTCGGTGCTGGTACCTACGGTGGAGCGGGCATTGGTGGTGTTGACCTTCTGCTCGATGGCGATGGCGGGGGCAATGCCCTTGATGTATTCTACTTTCGGCTTGTCGAGGCGGCCGAGGAACTGGCGGGCATAGGACGAAAGGCTCTCCACATAGCGGCGCTGGCCTTCGGCGTACAGGGTATCAAAAGCGAGGCTCGACTTCCCGGAGCCCGAAAGCCCGGTAACGACCACCAGCTTGTTGCGCGGAATGGCCACATCGAGGTTCTTGAGGTTGTGCAGCTGCGCGCCTTTTATAAGTATGTTCTTCTTAGGTTCGAGGGTCGAAAAATCGGTCTTTATCATGGCAAAAATTGAATAGGCAAAGATACGGGTTTTGGGGGAGATTTTTGTTAAGGGAATGAGAAGGGGAATTGTTATATTTGGAAAGCAATAACTATTTTATGAAAACACTTTTGCTGGCCTTTGCGGTGGTGTTATTTAGCTGTGGTAAGCAGCAGCCTCTTATCTTCGAACCTGCCCGGGAAGATTCCATTCCGCCATCAGATAGTGTTACACACGTCACCACATCCGACACTATAAGAATGGTTGCTATTGTGCTGAACGATACGCTGGAGTTCGAGTATGATTCCGAGTCCTACTCAGGTTTTGAACGTTGGTTCAAAGAAATGGCGACTGATAAAATCATTGCGCCTGATAAAGCTTACAGTAAGTTTATGTCATTAGAAGATTATAAGGCGATTAACATAAACTTTGACAGTGAAGCAGGACAGGACAACTTTTATATGCTATATGCTTATTTCCTCCAACAGATTAACGGTAAAAATAATTACTCTCCCGAACGCCAAAAATTGACTGCTGCTTATCATCAGATCAATAACCTGAAAAGTTATTATCAATATGGAGGCACTTATTTTGGGCATATGAAGTACCGGATTTATGGTTACGCCGAATACAACATATATACCCTTGATAAGAGCCTAAATGCCGAAACTGACATAGCCGCCGGAAAAGCTTCTTTTATTTCTGAACTGAAAAAAATTTATGCTGAAAAACTGAATGAAGACGGCGATACCATGCCACACGAAAAGCCGGAGAAATTGAAAAGAATGATGGAAATGATTGATACGATTGGGAATAATATTAGCAATGCTTATACCCTAAAAGAGGTGAAGCACTTTTATGATGACCATTATGATTATTGGATGTAATTAGGCAGGATTTATAGCAATATTTCGAAAGCTGCCGATGCGGTCAGTAGGTTTACGATAAAAATGTTGATATGAGATCCTGTAATTTTTTATATAAAATCGTGTAAGATAACATGGAACACCTTACCCTTGTAATAGAATCCAATGAACAATTGCTTGACATCATTGGCAACAGCCCTGACTATTTCCTGGTACATAAGCACATGCCGGCGCCTGCTCATCGTTGGGAAAATGCCAACATCAGAATCAAGGGGCTGGTCCTGGAAGGCGTGCAGGTACGATGCCTGCAATTTGACCTGAAAACGGATATTGAAGGCTTGACGGGAATTATTAGGCACAGCATATACAGCCTTTTGATATACCAGTTTGATAAGCCCATACCCGATACCCTTGTCATCGAATACCTGCCCGAAAATGCAAAAGAACATATCCTAAAGCAAAACGGGCTGAAACACATTTTTAACATGGACTATGAGTTCCTAACCATAAGCAGTTTTGATGAGGAGTTTTTAGATGTGATAAGACAGCATCCGGTTTATTCTAAAAACATAATAGTCAAGTGATGGCAGGCACATCTTTAATTCGGCTTCAACATCTTATCGATACCATTCCGGCAAAGCTTTTGGCAATTACCATAGAAGACTTCAGACATAAACCCGCCCTCGGAATGTGGAGCAAGAAAGAGATCATCGGCCACCTAATCAACAGCGCTACGAATAACTACCACCGGTTTGTCAGTGCACAGTTTAAGAAATACTAAAATTTGTATATTTGAATAATACTTGCGACGCTCTTCTGGGTATGAGTGAAGCTTTTCCCCTCTCGAGAGGGGTTAGGGGTGTGTCTTTTTAATCAGTACCATGAACCGAATCATCATTCCATACAACCCAAATTTAAAAGAACTCGCAAGGCAGCTTCGTAACGGGAGCACTAAAGCCGAAATAATCCTTTGGCAAAAGCTGAAGCGAAAGCAGATGTATGGCTATGATTTTGACAGGCAAAAACCTGTTGATAATTATATATTGGATTTCTTTTGCTATGAATTGATGCTGGGTATAGAGGTTGATGGGTACTCGCATGAACTGATCGAAATCCAGAATAAAGATGCATTTAAAGAAGCGAAGATGAATGAATTTGGGATTACGGTATTGCGGTTTTCAGATCACCAGGTTTTTAAGAATATGGAAAATGTACTTTGGGCTATTGTAGGGTATATTTTGGAGTTTGAAAAAAATGCTGGTGAGGAACACACCCCCAGCCCCTCTCGAGAGCGGAGGAGCTTCACTCATGCCGGCGCTGAAGTGGATACAGCGTTTGAAAGACACACCCCTGACCCCTCTCGAGAGGGGAAGAGCTTCACTCATGCAGGAAGTTGTGTTGAGTTTGTAGAACACACTCCAAACTCTCAAGAGGGGAGGAACTACACTCATGCCGGAAATACTGAAGTGGATATAGCGTTTGAAAAACACAGCCCTAACCCCTCTCAAGAGGGGAAGAGCTACACTCATGCGGGAAGTAGCGAACCTGATAATTTTAAACTTGAAGAACACACCCCCAGCCCCTCTCAAGAGGGGAAGAGCTTCACTCATACGCTGGAAGCTCCTCCCCAACTTTCCTCCGGCGATAAAGTTGGAATAGTAAGCACCGCCAAGCGCACTGAACCCCACGAAACAGAGCAGGGCATTGCCACACTGAAAAGCTGGGGACTCGAACCTGTTGTGGGTGCTCATACTTTTAGTGAATATGGCTTCCTTGCCGGTACTGATGCTGAAAGGCTATCCGATTTGCAGCAAATGCTCGATGATGAAAACATTAAAGCCATTTTTTTTACCAAAGGCGGTTATGGCACATTGCGTATTATTGATGATATCGACTGGACGAAATTCAGGCAGCATCCTAAATGGCTGGTGGGTTACAGTGATATTACGCTGCTGCATTGCCATGTCCATAATTTTGGGATCCAAAGCCTGCATGCCGTGATGCTTCAGGCGTACACGAAAAGCTCACCTGAATCCACTCAAACAATCCGCAGGGCATTATTCGGCGAAAGCCTGGATTATGAAATACCTGCACATCCGCTAAACCGATGGAATGGACAAGTGATAGAAGGCATCCTTGTTGGCGGTAACCTTTCGATGTTGTATTCGATCACAGGATCGGAATCGGACATTGATATGCAGGGGAAAATACTTTTTATTGAGGATATTGATGAGTACCTGTACCATTATGACCGGATGCTGGTATCACTAAAGCGCGCGGGCAAGCTCAAAGGCCTGAAAGCGGTTATAGTGGGTCAGATGGTCGATATTAAGGAATCGACGCTTCCTTGGGGGAAAAATGATATGGAAATTACACTGGAGCATTTCGATTGTCCTGTGATCTTCGATTTTCCCGCCGGGCATGTTGCCGATAACAGGGCATTGGTGATGGGGCGGGAGGTAAGAATATCAGATAGCGGAACAATTAAAATTGAATTCCTGTGACCGGCGAACTTTTAACCGACAAGCAATACCTCCTGGAGCGCTTTCCCGGCAAGGGCGGCTGGACGTATGTGCTCCTGCCTGAAATCCCGAAGGATAAGGATGCTCCTTTTGGCATCGTTAAAGTTAAGGGCTCTATTGATGGCTATCAGGTGAATAGTTACAGCCTCATGCCCTATGGTAATGGTGCGCTCCTGATGGCTGTTAAAGCTGAAATCCGTAAAAAAATAGGCAAGGAGGAGGGCGACTATGTACACGTAACTTTGTACCGCGACAATTCCGTTTTTGAGATACCGGAAACCTTCAAATCTCGCCTTGAAGAATACCCAGGGGTGTATCAATCCTTCAGGCGATACAAGAATTGGGAGCAAAGAATGTGCATCAGGTGGATTTTTTCGGCGAAAAGGGCGGAAACTGTAAATGAACGCATTATAAGGACAATAGGCAAAATACAGCGCCGGGAAAAGATCGTTTAACGTTAGTAATCATATATTTACAAAAATTTAATGATACATAGAAAGTTCAGCAGGAATGCAAGAAGTAATGAAAGATTAATGTACTTATTGTATTATATATGTTAAAATTTAAAATGGCTGTTGTTTTTTAAGATATAATTATATTATATTTGGCTTATAATTAATCCAAAAACAATATTGCCTATTTCGCGAAACATTACTTTTTAGGAACGAAAGTTCAGAGATTACCAAAATCAATCAAAAACGCTAAAAAGTAAGTGCTATGGCTAATGTTGCAATCCCAGACGCTGTCCTTGTTAGTAATTATGTCGGTGGAGACGAAAATGCTCTTGCTGTACTGATTAAAAGGCACCAATCGAAAATCTACGGTTTTATCTACTCAAAAGTTACTGACAGGGACATCGCCGATGATATCTTCCAGGATACCTTTATCAAAGTGATAAAAACGCTGAAGTCCAATTCTTATAATGAGGAAGGTAAATTCCTGCCATGGGTAATGCGCATTTCGCACAACCTTATCGTTGACCATTTCCGCAGAAATAAGAAAATGCCAATGTACCGCGAAACTGAGGAATTTTCAATCTTCTCCATTATGACGGACAACAGCCCGAACATTGAGAACAGGATCATTACCGAGCAGGTAGAGTCCGACCTTCAAAGGCTTATTGAAGAGCTTCCCTGCGACCAGAAGGAAGTGCTGCAAATGAGGATTTACCAGGATCTTTCTTTTAAGGAAATAGCTGATTTGACAGGTGTCAGCATTAACACTGCCCTTGGCAGGATGCGCTACGCACTCATGAACCTGAGAAAGGTGATCGAAAAAAATAAAATAATTTTAACCAATTAAACAATATTGGGCGGCTGCATGGCGTTGTATAGAGAAATAAACAATCTATATGGCAAAAATCTACTCTGAAGAGAAATTAGCAGCTCCTGCAATGTTACCAAAAAAAGAGACAATAGACTTTATACTTAGCTACTCCAAAGCACTGAAAATAGTTAAGACGGATAACGGCACTTACGAGAATATTGCTAATTAATTCGAAAAACCTCCCGCTATAAACAACGGGAGGTTTTTTTATGGACTTTTTGTTGGGGTTTGTTATATGTTACAATTAATACCTGGTTCCTCTTTCAGGTAATTCATAGTTTTATTTTGATTTTCGGGAATTTAATAACACACCCCTAGCCCCTCTCGAGAGGGGAACAGCTTCACTCATGCACAAGATAAACCGTTTTTTGATTTGAGTAAGCAAGTTTGAGTGTTACCTCGTGAGAGGGGAAGAGGGTGTGTAAATGCTACCCTATTATCATGGATGCTTCTTATAATACTCCTCCAGCACTTGCTTCCTTCCTATCGTTGCGGTAATAATATCCTTTTTCATATCCCAGCCTCGGGCAGGGGAGTATTGCCTCCCGTACCAAATGATCTGCAGGTGAAGGTCGTTCCATTTATCTTCAGGGAACAGTTTTTTAGCATCCTTTTCGGTTTGCACTACATTTTTACCATCGCTCAATCCCCAGCGGTACATCAGCCGGTGGATGTGGGTATCTACCGGAAAGGCCGGTACGCCAAAAGCCTGGCTCATTACCACACTGGCAGTTTTATGGCCTACAGCGGGCAGTTCTTCCAGCGCTTCAAAGCTTTGCGGGACTTTGCCGCCATGCTTGTCGATGAGTATTTTTGACAGTCCGTGAATCCCTTTCGCCTTGGCAGGGGAGAGTCCGACAGGTTTTATGATATCCCTTATCTCATCTACCGAAAGCTTTACCATGTCATACGGGTTATCGGCTTTTGCAAAAAGCAGTGGGGTGATGAGGTTCACACGCACATCGGTGCTCTGTGCGCTCATCAGCACCGCGATGAGCAGGGTATAGGCGTCTTTGTGGTCGAGCGGGATGGGTATTTCGGGATATATTTCGTTAAGGGTATCAATAACGAATTGTGCTTTTTGCGCTTTGGTCATTTTACAGTAGCTTTGCGAAACAAATATACGCTAATGACAACACTTACAAAAGGAGATAAGGCACCTGATTTTTCAGGGATTGACCAGAATGGAAACAGCCACAAACTTTCAGATTACAAAGGAAAGAAACTAGTGGTGTTCTTTTACCCCGGGGCCAGCACACCTACCTGTACGACAGAGGCCTGCAACCTGCGTGATAACTACGAACGCTTTAAGGCGCTGAACTACGAGCTGCTTGGCGTGAGCGCCGATACCCAAAAGAAGCAGGGCAGCTTTCGCACTAAATACAGCCTTCCGTTTCCGCTAATTGCCGATGAGGATAAGTCGGTTATCAATGCCTTTGGCGTATGGGGCCCTAAAAAGTTTATGGGCAGGCTTTTTGACGGGATCAACCGCGCCACATTTGTAATTGATGAAAACGGGATTATTGAGGAAGTAATTACCGATGTGAAAAGCAAAATGCACACGGACCAGATTTTGAAGTAACGCTATTTGGTTACAACCTTAACCACGAAACGCATCACCCGGTTATAATCGAACAGTACATCGATATACCGGGTGTTTTTGTTTTCTACGATATATTCAAATTCAATCCTATCGCCATCCTGTTTAAAAGGGATAATTCGCTCCACTTCTTCAGTTTCCACCTCATTGGTATCTTCATCAATGAGATCAATATATTCAGGCTTTTCTTTTATATTGGTATTTACCTGAAGAATCTGGAGCTGTAGTTTATAAAATATTTTAAACCTCACAGTATCGCCAATTTTCAAGCGCAGCACACCGGATTGCGGTTCAATGATATCAATGAATTCCATTTTGTCTGTCTGTATGTAGGCATGGTCCCTGTAATGTTCTTTAGTAGTGCCTGAATTTCTTTGCCATACTGAATCTTTTGGAAAATGGTCTCGGTGAAATTTATCTGATGGAGTTAGCCAATAGTAGTCATCATGCTCTTTTACAAATTTTCCCAACTTGCCCTTTTTATCCGGTTTGCAATATCCTGATGCCCAGGTCGCATCCAGAAAGTAGTAGTGCCCATCTACGAGTATTGCATTCCAGGCATGATCCTGCCGTCCCATTTTACCTACCTGCGAAGGTTTATGCTTTGTATATCCGGAAACCACCGAAGATTGTATCCCTGCATTGTCACATAAGCGTTTGAACAATCGTGCATAGCCTTCACAAATTGCCTTTTCGCTATTGATAACCTTCATTAACAGCTTATCTTCCCATTCCCTGTACACTTCGCTGCGGTCGTGGCCCTTAGCGTATTTCGGAGGCTTAATCTTTTTCTTTTTATTGACAAATTTATAATCGTAAGCAATATTGTCGGTTATCCATATAAATATCGATCGTACTTTGTCAAGTTCAGAATCATATTTTACAGTAAGGTCGTTGGCTAACTTCTCCAGACTCTTTTCAAACTTTATGCTTTTTGCATAAGCGTCAATATTGTCATATTTACCGGGAGGCCTGATGGCAAGCGTATCACGTTGCGAAAAAGCATAGCAGGACATGAATAGTAAAATTGGCAGAATGAATTTCGGCATGAAGCAAATATAGTGAGAGTTGCGTTGAAGTATCATACAAAAAGTAATTACAATACTCGGGACGCAATACGAATTTCGGCAGAAACGTCGAAAATATTCCCGAAAATATCCCCATGAATAGGTATGTTTTGGCTCTTTTACTATAGCTATTTTTGCAAAAGATTTCATATTAATTGTATTTGTAATCCTTACATTGAAGGATGAACAATGATTTTCAGTAAGATATAATTATTTAACAAACCTTTCTTACAAATTTTATTATTAATAAATTATTGGTATTTTTCCAATCCCCTAAAAAACTAACCTATGCCTGCCGATGTATATTCTGAGCTTCAAAAGATATGGGGACAAATTACTACAAATGAAAATGTAACTGACATTACTTTCGATATCAGGATGCATAAAAAGATCCTTGATATTTTCCAGGTCGGGAGTTACTATTACATCATCAATAACGTCAGGAAATCAAGGTTTGAACTGGTAAGCCCCGAAACAGAGTCGGTATTGGGCTATCCTCCCGGCAGTTTTGACCTTACTATGTATTCCGATTTCATCCATCCCGACGACATGCCGTATCTGCTGAACTTTGAAGCTGCTGTCACTCAGTTTTTTTCAAAGGTTTCCGGTGACCAGCTTTTTAAGTATAAAGTACAGTATGATCATCGCATGCGCCATGCGCAGGGCCACTACATCAGGATTCTCAACCAGTATGTCATCATTCAGCATGATGCGTGCGATGTGCGCACATTTGTAGTCCATACTGATATTTCCCATCTGAAGAAAGACAGCAGGCCCATCCTTTCTTTTATTGGGCTTGATGGAGAACCTTCGTACATGAACGTTGATGTAAAGGATATTTTCAGGACAGTGGCAGAGGTGTTTACAAAAAGGGAAAAGGATATCCTGAGGGAACTCGCCAACGGCAAAAGCAGCTCGGAGATAAGCAGGGCGCTGAGCATAAGCAAGTATACGGTCGATGCACACCGCAAAAACATGCTAAAGAAAACGGAGGCCAAATCTACCGGCGAGGTCATCCGGATCGCTTTTGATAAAGGCTGGATCTAATTTTTAAGAAGTTGCCTGATTATGGCGACCGAATACCGGCTTGACACTTTCTCTATAAAGCGGGGGAAGTCCACGTGCGAATTTTGATCTGCCGTATCGGAAATGGTCCTGATCACCGTAAACGGAACCTTATGCTCGTAGCATACCTGCGCTACAGCTGCGCCTTCCATTTCTACACATAGTACCGTTGGCAGTGCCTCATTCAGCTGTTGCTTTTGGACTTCTGCCGAAAAGAACTGGTCACCGCTGGCAATGTCGCCAATGTGCAGGTTGGGGTTGTCAATGCCGAATTCCGCTAAAACGTCTTTCCCGATATTTTCCCGTAACGTCCCGTTTATGATAAGCGGGGAGATGGCATCCTTCACTTGGCCGGTACGTTCGTCACTGCATTCCAGGTAGGTCATTCCCAATAAAGGTATCTCAAAGCGCGCCATGAGTGGCCGCGCATCCAGGTCGTGCTGGATGAGCCGTTTGGCAATGACGATATCCCCGATCCTTAGGGTAGGGTCGATTGCGCCCGCAACACCGGTAAAGATGAGTTCGGTAATATTGTATACATGAATTAATGTAGCGGTAGTGGCAGATGCGGCAACTTTGCCCCAACGCGAAAAAACTACCACAGCTTTTATGCCATTGATCGTGCCGGAAGTATAGGCACGCATCCCGATGATGGTGCGCTGCGGGTTATCCATTAATGCGATAATGCCGTCAATCTCTTCGGGCATGGCACCCATGATGCCTATGGTGCGGTTGGTCATGGATTATTCAATGTAAGCAACAGAATCACCAATTTTATACCGCAGCTTTTTAAACCCTTCGCCCGAAGTATATTCTACAGAACCGTCGATAGTAAAGATATAGAGGCCTGTTGCAGTTAACTCATTGTTGGCCTGGTCGAAAACGATCTGCTCTGCATCAGTAATTTCGATTATGCCGTCTTTGTAGTAAGCATCTTCCGTTAGTGTCAAAGTTTTGGTTTCCTTGTCGATTACCATGGTTTTACTCTTAAAAACAGGATTATCGGCAGAAGTTTGAACAGCTTGTTCTTCCTGTGCATACACTCCGAAAGATACAAGTGAAACGATAGCTAATGCAATGTTTTTCATCTTAATTGGTTTTAGTTCACTAAGATAACGAAAAAATCGTACGGAAAATTGCTTAGTTCTGTTCCGTTGTCACCAATTTTTTAGGGTCATACCCGAAAAGATGGTTTGCCTTGATGACTTCGGCAATACCCGGCGGCAGCATCGATTCCCATCCAGATTTCCCTTTGCTTATCATTTTCAGCACTTCGCGCGAGAAGATTTCCAGGTGCTCCTGGTTCACGTCGCTGATATCAACAACTTTGCCGTTGAATTTAAAGAACTTGTACAATTCCTTCATGCGGGGGTGTACCTTCAGGTTCTCCGAATCGATTACGTTGCCATCTTCGTCCTTCATTGGGTAGAGAAAAACCTTAAGGTCGCGGTAAAACAGCTTACCGAACGCCTCAAGGATGCCTCCGCTGAGATGGCGGTAGTATTTTTCGTCAAAAATATCCACAAGGTTGCTTACGCCCATGGCCAGTCCCATGCGGGCTTTGGTATAGGCGGAAAAATATTCGACCACTTTGTAATATTCCTGAAAGTTGGATATCATTACGGTTTGCCCGAGTGAGCATAAAAGCTCCGCACGGTCCATAAAGTCACGTTCGTCAATCTCGCCTTCGGAACGCAGGTTGGACAGCGTTATTTCAAAAACCACCAGGGCTTTGTCCTTATCCACTTTATTCTCTTCAAGGAACATCTTGTATGTTTTTTCATACATATCCATGTTCACTTTCGTAACCGGGCGGAAGCTTCCGCGAAGGGCAAGTATGTTTTTCTTGTAAAGCACGGCTGCCGGAAGTACGTTGTGGCCGCTTGGGTCGAACATTACCGCATCGGTCATGCCGTTCTTAACCAGTTGCAGGCTCATCAGCCTGTTGTCCACATCGGCAAAACGCGGTCCCGAAAAGTTGATGGTATCGATCTCAAGCTGGTCTTTGTCCAAATGGTCATACAGGTAACGGAGCATTTTTTTAGGCTCGTTGTATTTATAGAATGCGCCGTATATCAGGTTAACGCCCAGTATACCCAGTGTTTCCTGCTGAAGGCGGGCATCGGTTTCCTTAAAGCGTATGTGCAGTATAATCTCGTTATAATCTTCGTCCGGCTCTACCTGGTACTTTAAGCCTACCCATCCGTGGCCTTTGAACTGCTTGGCAAAATCGATGGTGGCCACCGTATTGGCATAGCTGAAAAATACTTTGTGGGGATGCTTGTCGCGGCTGAGGCGCTGCTCAATGATCCGCACCTCGTGGCTCAGCATTTTCTTGAGGCGGCTTTCAGTGACATAGCGGCCATCTTCCTCCACGCCGTATATGGCATCGCTAAAATCCTTATCGTAAGCCGACATCGCTTTGGCTATGGTGCCGGAAGAACCTCCGGACCTGAAGAAATGGCGTACTGTTTCCTGGCCGGCGCCGATCTCGGAAAAAGTGCCGTAGATATTCTCGTTCAGGTTGATGCGTAGGGCTTTGTCCTTAATGGACGGTACGTGTTCTATTACCTTGTCACCTTTGAGCGTTATATCAGATTCTGTTAATTTCATAGCGTGGAGTGATATGTTGCAAAGTTAGCAAAACAAAGAGGTCTTTTAAAACAAATAATGTTATTTTTGTAAAAAAATACCTGTTTTGAAAGTCTGTTTTTTAGGTACGGGAACGTCACAGGGGATACCGGTCATTGGCTGCAATGACGCGGTATGCCTTAGTGCAGACCCACGGGATAAGCGGCTTCGGGTATCGGTCTGGGTACACTGGGAGGGCCATTCTTATGTCATCGACTGCGGACCCGATTTCCGCCAGCAGATGCTGTCCTCGCAATGTCCAAAAGTAGACGGCATCCTCTATACCCATGAGCATTCTGACCATACTGCCGGCCTCGACGATATACGGCCTTTCTTCTTCAGGCAGGGCGACATTCCGATTTATGCCCATGAACGGGTACTAAAAAACCTGCGGAAGCGTTTTGACTATGTGTTTACCGATGTCGATAAATACCCCGGAGCCCCCTCGGTTTCCGTCAATGAGGTGGTGCAGGGACAGCCTTTCCGCCTTGGCGATAAAACGGCGGTACCAATAAGTATTATGCATGGTGATCTCGATGTATTCGGATACCGTATCGGCGACTTTGCCTACCTTACCGACATCAAGTATATTGCACCTGAAGAAACGCTAAAATTAACCGGCCTTAAGGTGTTGGTGGTAAGCGCACTAAGGCAGGAGCCGCACGATACGCATTTCAACCTTGAGGAGGCCCTGGAACTGATTAGCCTGTTGAAGCCTGAACGTGCCTACCTTACGCACATCAGCCACCACATGGGCCTTCATGCCGAAGTGCAGGAAACGCTGCCGCCCAATGTTTATTTAGCATACGACAACTTAGAAATAACCATTTAACATACCCATGAAGAAGAATATATTTTTATACCTGTTCATCTTTGCGTTGCTCATCAATGTGTTCACGTATATGTATTTTACCAATAAGCAGAAGTTCGAAATCGGGCGTATTGAACAGCTGGAAGCGGGCAGAAAGTCGCTTAAAGATAGCCTGGAGGCTGAGAAGGGGAGGGTGGCCGATGCCAATTATTTTTCGCTCGTCGCCAATGACAATGCCCTTGAATATTTTGCAAATGAAGATATTACAACTTTGGAGGGCAGAATAAAGGATGGTTTGCTGGAGATGAATGCCAAGCCCAACGGCAACCCGCTGGTGGGTTATGACGCTGTAGACGGGAAAAACTGGCTCATCAACAAGGTACAGGTGATCAACCACAGGTGGATCGTTGCCGATTTCAGCAACGGCAAGGCGTGGGGCGAGGTGCTCATTAAATATTTCGCTGAACCCGATGGTACTTTTAAATATGAAACCATCCAGACACTGCTCCATACCGATACAGTAAATTAATTTTTTTCGTACCTTAGCTTTCCTTATTATATACACGATGAAAAAGATGCTTTTGCTTTCCGTGGCAGGTTTTTTCCTGTTGTCCTGCGATTTTATACTTAAAGACCGCAGCGATGATGAAACAACCGTAACTACCGGCAAAAAAGTGGTACTTGGCACCGACAAAGATAAAAATGGCTGTGTCATATCCGCAGGTTACAAGTGGTCGCAGCTCCGCAAGGAATGCATCCGGGCGTTTGAAGAAGGCTACAGGCTCAACTCCATCGATGAGCTTGAAGGGGAAAGCATTGTAAAAAGCGCTTTCGTAATTTTTGAAGAAGATGGCGACAAGGCAGAACTTTTCCTTCCTGATGCTGAAAAGTCGGTAATTTTAGAAAAATCATCCAAAAACGGACCCTATGTTAACGGGGCGTGGACACTGCACCAGCAGGACAGCTATAAGCTTCAAAAGGGCTCACAGATATTGTACGCCGGTGCTAAGATACAGGAAGCACAGATTACAGGTGATGATAAACCGGAAGAACAATAGGGTCGGGTTATGGGTTCAGCGTTGCAAACCTGAAGCGTATAACTATTGGTTTAACCAGTTCATCAAATCATAAAAATTCTGCGGCGCCACGCCATGCCCTACAGGATATTCGTGGTATTCGGCTTCAAGGCCGAGTGTTTTAAGGAATTCCGGCGCTTTGCGGGCCCATTCCACAGGGATCACCTGGTCCACCATGCCGTGCGAAATAAAGAAACGCAGCTTTGAAATGTCTTTGTGTTGGAAATCCTTTTCAATGATGTCTTCGTTCAGATAGCCGCTAAGCGCTGCCACCCGTTGTATTTTTTCAGGATACGATAACGTCACCGCATAGCTCAGTATCGCCCCCTGGCTGAAACCAATAAGCGTTACTTTTTCTTTGTCAATCGGGTAGGCTTCAGTTACCTCGTCAATGAATTTTGCGATCAGGTCGCGCGATTGCCTGGCCTGCACCTCGTCGGAAAACTTGTTCATACCCTCATCAAAGTTGATCGCATACCATGCATGGCCATACGGCGGCAGGCTGTAGGGCGCACGTGCCGATAGGATAAAGTATTCATCGGGAAGCTGTGCCGCAAACGAGAAAAGGTCTTCCTCGTTGCTGCCATAACCGTGAAGCAGCAGTAGCAGCGGGTTCTTTTCCTGTTTTACTTTTGGTTCACGGACAAGGTGGTATAATGATAATTCCATGGTTACAGGTTTTTAAAAGCTTTTTGGAAAAATTGCCCCACTACGGGTATCAGGCCATATTGTCCCTGTATCGCGCTTACAAACCCAAACGCCCAAAGAATGAAAAAGAAAATATAAAACGCGCCGGTTACTGTCCAGTTGTCAAAATAGCCAACTGGGTAACCCAATGCAAAGAACGTAAGCATCAGCCCCAGCCCCTGCCTGATGTGGAAGGAAGCAAACTGGCTGCGTGTTTCAGAGTTTTGCACCATGGCTATGATGGTTCCAATAATCGTAAGATAACTTATAATGGCAATCGTGTTGCCTTTATCCGGTGTAGTATTCATTTAGTAAACGCTTATAGTACTTTTCGATTCAATGTCGGTGCGGCTGTCAAAAATTACATCACTGTAGCCTGCCGTTCCGGTTTTAGGGGTTACGTTGAGCGTGGCACGGCCTATCTCCGTGCCATCCTTATCGGCGACTTTAAAATTGATCACCCCGCTGTAGTTCTTATCGTTGATAAGGTAAATTACCAGCTTGTTGTGCTTTTTGGTCACCGAATCCTTTTCGATATAAAACTTGCCCGTGCCTATACCTTTCTCTTTCAATTGTTCCGAAAGCGCTATTGTACACCCGCGGCTGTCCTCAAAGTGCGATGATACTTCATCCACTACTTTTTCGGTAGTTTCCTTTACAACCTTTCCGCCTTCATTGATGGCATCCTTTGCTTTTTGTTCTGCTTCGTCCTTACAGGCAACCGCTAATGCAAGCGCCATGCCTAATATGAGTATTTTTTTCATGATCTGTCGTTTAAAATTAATTTACCGTTGTTGTATATGCCGTATGCCTTCCCTTGCATGGGCTGCCCCAGGAAAGCGGAGTTTTTAGACTTTGAAAGGATGTCCCTTTTGGCGAATGCCCATTTGGTTTCAGGATTGAACAGGGTAAATCCTGCTTTGGAGCCTTCCGCAATATCGTGGTTGCCAAAGCCGAATATCGTTTTTCCTGTTGTGAATTTATCAATGATAACCTCCAGTGGGAGTACGGTCATTAGTGCCCCGAAAGCGCTTTCCAAACCGATGGTACCGTCTTTAGCCAGGTCGAATTCCAGTTTTTTGTTCTCGATGTCGAGCGGATTGTGGTCGGAGGTAATGAGGTCGATAGTACCGTCGAGCACGCCATCGATCAGCAGCTTCCTTTCGGCATCCGGGCGGAGTGGGGGCGCCACCTTGTACCGCGTATCGAAATCGCCCAGTACCTCATCGGTCAACACCAAATGATGTGCTGAAACACTGCATGTCACATTCAGCCCCTTGGCTTTGGCCTCGCGTATCATCTGCACCGACTTACCTGTTGAGATGGTAGGGATGTGCATTTTACCGCCGGTATATTCCAGCAGGAAAAGGTTACGGGCTATCTGCAGCTCTTCGGCCAATGCCGGAATGCCTTTCAGGCCCAAACGTGTGCTTACGATCCCTTCGTGCACTACACCCTTACCTCTTATTTTATCGTCCTGTGCATAGGCTATCACCAGGCCGTCGAAATCCTGTACATATTGCAGGGCGATCTTCAGTATATTCGCATCCGAAATGGATTTGTTATAATCCCCGAAGGCTACAGCACCTGCATTTTTCATATCGAAGAGCTCGGCCATGTCCTTCCCTTCGCTGCCTTTGGTCAGTGCGCCGATAGGGTGGAGGCTGGCAGCATGCCCCGCGGCTTTGTGTACCAGGAAGCTGATGTCGCCCTGCTTTTCGGCAATGGGGTTGTTGTTCGGCTGCAGGGCAATATCGGTAAAGCCGCTTTTGGCCGCAACGTCAAGGCCGTTGGCAAGGGTTTCCCTGTCCTCATAGCCCGGTTCGCCAAGGCTTACCGAACTGTCGAACCAACCTTTCGAGATGTGCAGGTTGTCCAGTTCCACAACTTCAAAACCATCAGCGGTAATGTTGGCGCCTATTTGTTTGATAATGCCGTTTTCCACCCGGATGTCAACCGCCTGCTTATGGAACGGGCTGTTTGTATCGATGATGGTCGCGTTTTTGAATATCAGGTTCATTTTACAAATTTTTGTATCAAAAGTTCAAGTAGCAGGAATATCAGGGTGCCGATGATAAACCATTTCCATAGTTCGCTTGCGGTGCGTTCCGACTTAATGTCGCTGTATACCGTCCCCACCGAATCAGTTTCGGTAAAGTCCTTCAGTACCGATTTGTTTTGCAGGCTAAGATTGCTCTCGGTACGGGCATGGTTAAAGCTGATGTTCTTCAGCACTTCATCGCCCTTCATAACGGCATAATTGCCCGCTGCTTCCGGATAATCGCCAAAGGAAAGCTTTACTTTGTTGTTGAGCACCTGCTGCATCGGGATAAAGTCGGAGTCGGCATTGCGCACGGTCAGCACTTCATCTTTGGAGAGCACGGCATCCAGCAGGAGGCTTTGGTTTTCGCCGATGTTCACCGCGCTGATGCCTGTCTTTCCGCTGTTCTGCGCCATATTATAAAACGTAGGCACGATAAGCGGCGAGTTCTGGAAGTTGCTGTTGGTTTTATTTATTGGTGCCGAAAATACATATAAGTTGCCCAGCCTGTTGCTCATCGAGGCCAGGAACGGTGTCTGGTCGTCATACGTCAGCACCGGGAGTACATTCCCCGAAAGGGTGAACCCCGCGCTTACCATTGGGTACTGGAAGTTGTCGGTTTTCTTTTCGAACACCGTTTGGTATAATGGGTGGCTGAACGATATTTTGGTGATCTGCCGTTTATTTTGTGTTAATGGCCTGTAGGCCGCGCCAAAAGTCCCAAGCAATGCATTGAGGTTTTGCAGGCTGCCTTCCCCGGAAGGGATGATAACGATGTTGCCGCCCTTCGCATAAAAATCCTTAAGCGTGGTGCTAAGTGATTGCGGTATTTCCTTTAGTTCATTAAGGATGATCGCGTCCTGTTTTTCAAGGCTGTTATAGTCGAGTCCGCTCAGTTCGGAAGCTGTAAAGTTGAAATCGTTATCAGTATAAATGCGTGACAGGAAGCTGTTTTTGGCTGTCTCGCCAATCGCAACCACATTTGACTTTTCAGGCTTCGAAATGCTGAAGTAATAGGTGTTATCATAGGCCAGGCTATTGTCGCTTACCGACACGTAGCCGTGGAAATCTTTTTTCGGGATGGTAAAGGCAGCAGATTTCTTTTCAGTATCGAACTCCACGATGGTTTTGGCGGTAAGGCTTTTGCCATTGTATAAGGCAACCGGGATTTCGTCTTCAAAATCGCCATACGCCTGCATATCCACTTTTACCTCATAAAAGTTGTCCATGGCCTGTGATATGTATACGCTGTCGATGCTGATGTTGTTGGTATTCTGTGCTTCGGCTATCACGGCATATTTCGGGCTTCCGGTAAACTTCTCAAGGTTCTTGCTGTCGAGGTTCACTGCATCGGTAATCAGGACGATGTCCTTTCCGCTATTTGGGTTTTTCGCCTGCGCTTTGGTCAGCAGGAAGTCGGGGCGGAAAGGCACATCGCTGTACGGCAGGTTCTGCAATTCCTTTTGTATCGATTTTATATCGGTATCCCACCAGGCATTGGTATTGGTGATCAGTGAAAATTGTTGATTTTCAGGTGTATTTTCGAGCAGGTCCTGAACAGCGCGCTTCAGCAGTTCGCCCTTGCTGCCTTTGGCCTGCATGGAGAAGGAGTTGTCCAGCAGTATCACCATTTCGTTGCCCTTATTATTGTCGCCTTTCGCTTTAAAGAATGGCTGGGCAAACGCAATGATAAGGCAGGCGAGGAGCAACAGCCTTACGCAAAGCAGCAGCCACTTTTTTATTTTGGAGCTTTTGCGCGTCTGCATGCTGAGTTCTCTGAGGAACTTTACATTGGTAAAATATTCTTTCCGGAAACGGCGCAATTGAAATAAATGGACGAGTATGGGAATTGCCAGCAAAAAAAGGAAGTAGAGGATTTCCGGGTGTTTGAATTGCATTCGCTAATAGGGTTTGTCAAAAATACAAATTATTCTGGTAAACACTAACGTAAATACCGCTGTTAAATTTTTGACTGCCGTCTTTAATATCTTATTTTTGTTTACCAATCCAAACGACATATAATGAAATTAGCCGGGATACTAACTTTTTTAGGAATATTGACCATGAGCGCACAGGACAATTACAACCTCGTGGTAGGCACTTATACAAACGAGTGCGACAGCAAGGGCATCTACGTGTATGATTTTAACGCTGTCACCGCAAAATTTAAGCTGAAAGACACTACCGAAAACGTGGAGAGCCCCAGTTTTCTTACGGTTTCGGCAGATAAGAAATTCATTTACAGCGTAAATGAGTCGGGTGCAAAAAGTACCATAAGCTCTTTTAAATATACTCCGGCAACCGGCAAGCTGGGCTTCATGAACAAAAAAGATTCGAAGGGCGGGGACCCCTGTTATATCATCAATGACGATAAAAATGTGATCGTGGCCAATTATTCCGGCAGCAGCATAGTGGTCTTCGGAAAAAAGTCAGACGGCTCGCTGACCGATGCAAAACAGGTGATAAAGCATTCGGGAAGCAGCGTCGACAAAGGCCGCCAGGAAAAGCCGCACCCGCACATGGCCTATTTTTCGCCCGATAAAAAAAGCGTTTTTGTAAATGACCTGGGCACTGATAAAATTTACATTTACAGTTATAACCCCAATGGCGGTGACAAAACGCTTACACTAAAGGAAACGATTTCAACTACCGCAGGCAGCGGCCCGAGGCATTTGGTTTTTAACCCAAATGGCATTTTCTTTTATGTGCTCCATGAACTTAACGGAACGATCGTTTCGTACAGTTATGAGAATAGCTTCCCGGCCAAATTGCAGGAGGTTAGCCTAGTCCCTGCCGATTTCAACGGCCAGAATGGGGCGGCAGACATTCATTTCTCTAACGACGGTAAGTTTCTTTACGCGACCAACAGGGGCGACGCGAATACTATTTCAGTATTCAGGGTACATGCCAACGGGATGCTGAACATGGAACAACAGATAAGCACGCAGGGGGTTTCGCCACGCAACTTTGCCATCGACCCAAAAGATAATTTCCTATTGGTAGCCAACCAGAAAAGCAATAACATCGTGATCTTCAGGCGGGATAAAACCACCGGCATGCTGGAGGATACCAAACAAAGGATAGAGTTGTGCGCACCGGTTTGCCTGGTGTTTACTTCCGCTAAGTAGTTTTTTTATGAAGAAAAACAAACGGGAAAAGCACCAACACAGGCACGGGAAACAGAGTATAAGAGATAAGGTCTTGTATTATGTATTGTCAGTATTGATTATCCTGGCTATATTTTTCCTGAATTCATTCAATCACGGCTTTTTTCTGAATGACGGTTATCTGTACCTTGTTTATATTGCGGTAGCTTTACTTAGTGGATTTTTTTTATATACAGCAAAAGGAAAGGTAGCCCAATTATCATTGCGAAAACGCTTTTTGGCTGTCATGGGTGTAAGCATTTTGGTTTGGGGAGCATTAAATGCTTATAATATGTATTATTCCGGCCACCAGCCTTTACATCAGCAAGTGGTTAATGTAGATGACATCAGTATCCGGAGCAGGAGTGGCAACAAAGTTACCTTATATTTTAATCTCGACGGGAGATCCAACACCTATTCCGGAAGCGGATTGAAGGCAATCCCGATCACATACGACAACTTGGAACTTTATAAAAAAATCCTGAGACTAAAATTGGTGTACCGAAAAGGTATTTTAGGGTCGTATGTGCTGATAAGGCCGGTTAAAGTTATCCGGTAAAGACATCAGCCATGGTGCAATCCTGAACTTCAGATTTGAATAAAATCCTACTTGTCCTTATCCTTGCGTTTTTTATCGCGCGCCCTTTCAATACCACGGTTACGCGATTTGGTTTTGCGGGGCTTGGTTTTGCCGGGGCCGCCCAGGTTTACCTTTTTATTCTTTTCCTTCTTTTCATGGAAAGCCTCACCGCCCTCATCCTTTTTCTTTTTGAAAACCTGCTTTAATTTCTTCCAGTCTTTTTCAAACTCCAGCAGGCGTGGGGAAATTTCGACACTTTCAGGAATATCGAGTACTTCCATTTCCCGTTCCATGAGTACTTCTGCCTGTACCTGGATGTCCTGTTCGTGGTTGCCTACAAAGCTAATGGCGGCACCATCCTTGTCGGCACGGCCCGTACGCCCGATACGGTGGATGTACTGCTCGGCCACTTCGGGGAACTCCATGTTGATGACGTGGGTAATATCCGAAATGTCAAGGCCACGCGCCATTACGTCGGTAGTAACAATGCCACGAAGGTCTCCATTTTGGAAGGAAGCCATGGTATTGAGCCTGTAATTTTGCGATTTATTGGAGTGGATCACCCCAAACTGGCCCGGATACTCTTCCTCCACGGCATCCATTACCAGGTCGGCAATCTTTTTATTATTGACGAAAACCAGCACACGGCTCATGTTTTCGTCTTTCAGCAATTCTTTCAGGAGGTTGATCTTGGTAAGGAAATTCGGCACGCTGTACATCTGCTGCGTGATCTTTTCCAACGGTGTACCCGATGGCGCCAGTGATATTTCTTCCGGGAAGTCAAAAAAGTCGTTCAGCATCTCATCTACTTCGTCGGTCATGGTAGCCGAAAACAGGATGTTCTGCCGTTTCTGCTTCATCATCGCCAGTATGGAGGTTACCTGTACGCGGAAGCCCAGGTTGAGCATTTCGTCAAATTCATCAATGACCAGCTTCTGCACCTCGTCAAAACGGACTACATTGTCCAGGGCAAGGTCCATCATCCTGCCGGGCGTACCCACAAGGACATCGACACCGTTATATACCTGTGTTTTCTGGGTATTGATGTTCACGCCGCCGTATACGCCCAACGTGCGCACCGACATGTATTTCGTCAGTTTTTCTACCTCTTCGACTACCTGTACCACGAGTTCGCGGGTAGGTACCACGATCACGACACGCGGTACGTGGGTTTTCGCAAACTTCCACTGCTTGAGTATCGGCAGGAGGTAGGCAAACGTTTTACCGGTACCGGTTTGTGCAATGCCCATCATATCGCGGCCCGACATAATAGCAGGCATGGCCCGTTCCTGGATCGGAGTGGGTTTGGTAAAGCCAAGCTCATCAATGGCTTTTTGCAATGCTTTGGGAAGGTCGAGGTCGTGGAATGTGGACATGGGTATATTTTTTGCAAAGATAGGGAATTAAGCCTCACCCCCAACCCCTCTCCAAAAGAGAGGGGAGGAGCTTCACTCTTATGGGAAAAACCCGTCAATTTCCGGAAAGCCTGATGCATCAACATTCCTTTTTTTTCAAAATTTTAAATTAACATAACCTTGTCAATATTTCAATTTGCCTGTAGTATTTTAGCTATATAAAATTAGAAAACATGGCGGAATTTGTAGTAATAGGGAGTGATATATCCATAGCGTCCATAAGGGACTATTTGTTTACCAAGAGGATAGACAGGGGCGATTCGCTCGTGCTGAACCCAATGGATTATGAAAAACTTACGGAAGAGATTAAAGCTTCTGAAGAGCCGATTGACATCCCGCTGAATGTGCTGGGGGTGCTTATCATTAAGGACACCTCGGGCGAAGTACCCAACGGGAAGGTCCAGATCGTGGAAAACGACAAGATGTAACCTGAATAGTGCATACTATCCAAAAGCTTCGTTTCGGCGGGGCTTTTGTGGTATACGCCACGCAATATAGTTTAGGCTATATTTAATAGGCTGTTTAAAAATATAGATGCTAATTTGTAAAACATAAAGAGCAACCGATGAGCGATAATTTCAATACTATAACCGAAGCCTTTGCGCAGGCGGGGATGGATGTGCAGACTGCCGAATACAGCTTTACAGAATATTCCCTCAACACCAAACTGAGCTTTAAGTTCGGGAACCTGGCGGAGTTTCTTTTATTCCTTGGGCTGGATGCTGCCGCGGACAGCAACAGGATCGAGAAGATACAGTCCATGCTGGTGGAATCGGGGATTGACCCTGCCAATTTCTTCTATGTGAATTTTTACAAACCAACAGTTGCCGAACTTTAAACCACCCAAACGCAATGGATATAGGCTACCTTAAAATAAAGATCGACATCAAGGCCGAACACGATACCTTCAAAAAGCGGTATGATTACAAGCGTAAAGAACTGAAGAAGCAGGAGATAAAGAAAATTTTCGATGGTTTTAAGCAATTCTTTAAAAGCGACGGCCATTTTAAGTTTAAGGAGAATGAGCACAGCATTTCCGCAGAGTACCGTGAGCATGCCATAAAGCTTGACATCGATGTGTACAAAAACATCGACAGCCCCGATTTCAGGATTGTTGGCATTATAAAGACCTATGAGAAGGACATCTATGAATTTGTTGCTGAAGGTGTGTGCAACAAAGAGATGCTGCTCCAGCCCACAGAGCCGGATGCCCATGAGAAATTAGTTATGGAATCCAAGCATTATGAGGATTTCCTTAATGGCGAAATCGAATATGATTTCATTTACAAAATTACAGGCAGGGAAGAGGAGTATGGCTCAATGGAGGCGCTGCTGACAGGGTTATAAACAACCAATTGTTCAAAATAATCTATCCCAACTGTTAAGGATAACCTAAAATCTTTTAAATTTGTTGTACTAAAATTCAGCTGGGTGCATTATTATTATGCAGACCAGAAATGTTATCCAGTACTAATTAATACAGTCGCCTTTTGCACTAAAAATTACCTTATTATCCCTAAAGTAAAAGGCATGAGATTATTCTCTCTCATATTATCCATAGTAGTATTCATTATTTCACTGTACTTTTTCGTACTCGAGCTGCCCGTATCCGAAGATGCCAACGAGATCATTTTCCTGGCCTTGCTGGTCATCCTTATGATTATTTGCATTGTGGGCGTGATCATCAACTGGAGCCTGTTGAAGAAACGCGGCAGGAATACCATGGTGTTTTTTGTGTCGAATGGGTTTTCGAAAAAAAAGCACAAATCGTAACGTCTGCAAAACGGTATCCCATAAATAACTTAATTATTGTGCAAATAAATTGCCAATCTTAACCCAATTAGAACATTAAGCGTCATTTATAGGCATACATTTACAAAAACAATAATTTATGTCTGATAAGAAACAGTTTGGCGTATGGATGGACGGCCACCATGCAACGGTAGTAGGTAAAGGAACATCTGGCGACGGTGACTTCGTAGTGCTGGGTCATGTTACCAACCCCGGCGCGGAGGGCAATTCCAGCGAAAACGCAAAAAATAACCATGAGCAGGGGCTGACGCAAAAGTTCTTTAAGGAGATCGCGGCGCTGATGCAGAATGTAGACGAGATCCACATTACCGGTACGGGCGACTCACAGGAGCAATTCATGAAATTCCTTGCCGGCACGCCACAGTATAAAAATGCAGTAGCTGACGAAAGCACCTCTAATAAAATGAGCGATGAAAAGCTTATCGAAATGATAGCGGCTAAGTTCAACTAAGCTCCAAACATACTATAGGAAGCCTCGCGATTGCGGGGCTTTTTTTATTGCGCTAAAATGGCTATTGCCTCATCAATATCTGAAACAAAGTTAATCCTGCGGCCTTTATTGCTTTCGTAAATAAAATCCCGCAGGCTGCTGCTTCCGTATTTGGAAAAGTCGCCGATGATGGCCAGCCTGCCGTTGTAAGTAGAGAATTTCTGCAAAATATCTCCAGCCAGTCCGGTCTTCAGGTCGAAGAATGCCGCCGGGAGGTTGTCTTCCCGAATGATAAGGCTATCCGCACCCTGGTATAGGCAGTTCATTAATAGCTCCGCGGCTTCCTGCGCGTTATGTAGGATGTCATTAGATTCGAGATGGGCTATGGTGGGGGTGGGGAAGGTTATGGTCATAGTATTATTTTTCCAATTTAAAGAGTTTTATTCCCAGTTTTTCAGGATAGCTGCCGTTGGTAAAAGCAATTATATCTTTATTATACACAGCTTTATTTCCAGCTTTTGGCGTGGCCTTATAAAAATGAAAAAATATACTATCGTTTGTAATTTTAGCCTTGCCGTGATAAATGTCTTTATCTCTAAGACCTCTGCTTTCAAATTCAAAAGTGCTGTCGGCAAAAATTCGCAAATATACCCAACCGAGCGGAGCCTCTCTGTCGGCAAGAAGGATGGCTTCCTTTTCATCATTTTTACAGCTGATAAGAAAGAAGATTATGGTAAGTATCGTAAGGAGGTGTTTCATGTATGATAGGTATTGGAGTGAGTAGCAGAAGTGGATTTTTTAATATGTTTAGGCATATAGGTGCATATGCGCCATCGGCAGTCATTATCGGGCAATTAGCCGGTTTTTAAGCTCCTTCCAATTCTTCCATAAATAAATTCCGGCAGGCTGTTACTGTCGTTTTACGATTTCAATATGTTGGTGAGTATAGTAGAAAAGAAAACTCCTGTCCTGCGGTCAATGCAAGCCGTAACCAATCTGTGCGGACATGCAGGAGTAGGGTAGTCCAGTATCGGTAAGTTGTAATACGCATTACTCTCGCGTTCAATGTCCAATTTCCATTTCCCTCCTGCGTTTTTCCTGAAAGTTTCCCCTACATATCTTGATAATTCATCATAAAAGTGGCTGTACTCTTTCTTCTTCAGTTCTTCGATAGTATCAAAAGACTTTAAAATTAAATTTTCAATACCATCCAGGGATGCTAGGGAGTAATCTAAAAGTAAATTTTCAGACTGGTATTTCGAGATAAATTCTTCCAGTACATTATCCATATCAAAAAGCCAATATTCAAATTGCTCTTTTTTTTCCTCAATTGTTTGCATGAATGTGATTATATATTAGGGGCTTGCCAGTGGGAGCATTTAGCTTGTGCCGCTAAAGTTTGGTTTAGTTTTTTGCCTGTAGGAGTGAGGTACTCGCGGTAGTTGGGTGGATATGTGCGGAACGCTGAACTTTATAACTGTGAAACATCAAATACATTTTTCGAAACATTAAAATATTTACCAAGAATAGTATAAAAATTTTCTACATTATCATTTCGAAATGAAGATTTCAATGAGTTTCCTACTTGTTCAAAACCAAATTTTTTATGGAGATGTAAAGAAGGTAAATTTGGGTAAGGAAACACACAAATTTCTGAAACCAGAATATCAGAGCTATTCGCCCTACATTCTGAAATAATTTTATCTATTATAAATTCGCCAATTTTAGTTTCGTAGCCATTAATTAGCAATTTTTTGCCAACCACTTTTTTGTCAGCTGCTAAAATATGAAGTTTTGATACATTGTATGATTGTACAACTTTTTGATTGATAGAAAAACGTGCATATGCAATAAGGATATTTCGGTTACTATGAATAAGTAAAAATTTGGACGAAGGATCACTTTTATGAGCTATAGATATTGAATTTTCATCAAGCAGAAGTTGTATGCCGCCACTCCAGTATTCTGAATCATAAGGATCATTACTATAATGTTGACGCCTAATTTCAAGGATTTGTTTTAATACTTTTTGAGATACATTATTTGCAATCTTAAAATTATAATTTTCCATAGAAATTATTCGTTATAAGTTTTATAAATCTTTGCTTTTTGCCATAACAATAACAGAGGTGTATAATAATCCTGAAAAACACCTGTTTTTTGATTTTTAAATTGAAAAGCAGGGAGCGCAGGGGAGTTAATTGTATGTACATATGGAATAAATATACACTCACTACCAGAATTTTTTGGATCAAAAATATATGCCCTTACGGTTGGTAGTTCATCATATAATCGAATTTCCAAATTTCCTGTCGAATTTATATTTTTTTGTATTAAATCCCATTTTCTTTCAAGAGTTTTTAAACTTTCGATCCCCGAGCGACACTCTGAATAAAATTGTTCTTTTGGCTGACCCGCATTTTTTGCTGCAGCATCTAAAAATGGAGATTCAGGATTGAATACTAAACATTTAATATTTACACCATTTTCTAATCTCTTTAATAGCTGATTTTCATTATCAGTTATTGTTATATGAAAATTTGTGCCATAAAAAAATATTTCTTCTTTACTTAATTCGATTAATTCTCCAACTGTTTGACCAATTGATCTACTTTGTTTCCAATACTTTTTTAGACCGGTATCTTTAATTAGTATATTTTCGTAACCAAAATAAAATATTATTCCTAAAGACAATATTATACCAATCATTATTGAGGAAGGGACTTTTTGATTAATCTGTTTATGATATAAAATTATTAACATTATTAGCATTGTCGCAACGCTAATAACACTTATTGTTTCACTATTACTTGTAAATATTGCAGAACTTGCTCCAATTATCCCTGTCGGTGCTGTGATTTTCCCAATAACAATTATAATCCTATTGGTTAAAGAACTTTCTGTTTGATTGGTTGTTTGGGACATAAGTACTTTTTTCAAATATAGTTAATAAAATGCTAAAACTACAATTTGTAAACTATAAAGTCACTATAAAACCTTATACTCCAACACATTGATCTCGTAGCTCAACCTCTCTACCTTTAAAAGTCATGCCCATTGGCGGATTTATTCCCTCATCCTCCTAAACCCAATCCTCCCCATCTTAACCAACATCCACACCTGCGCCACAAAATACGCTATAGCAAGGATTATAAATAAAGGTGTCAAAATCGTGAGCGATAACTGCCATTCGCCGATATACCCATCTGCAAATTTTAGAAATTGGATTAAGATAAGGAGTGGCAATGTCATCGCAAGGTAAAATATCACATCATTCCGCGTAAAGGTTTTCCTGAAAAATATCAAATATAATATCACTACCAGCAAAAACCAATAAAAGAAAAATCCGGCTATGAAAAAGGGCGGGTAAACAGTGATGTGCCAGCCCGGAACTACCGAAGTGGCGTAATCAAAATTAAAGACTATCAATGCCGATAAAGCAATGATCACGACTACCAGCAACAATTTTACTTTCATACAAGCCAATAAAAAATAGAAAATAAAAAATAATCAATCCTACACCTTCTCCTGCAACGCCTTTATCTCATCCCGCAGCTTCGCCGCCTGTAAAAAGTCAAGCTCCTTAGCGGCTTTTTCCATCGACTTGCGCTTATCGCGGATGATCTTCTCGATGTCGCCTTTCACCATATAGGTCGTGTCCGGCTCGGCGGCGACTTTGGGTGCGTGCTCTATTTTGTAGGCGTTGCTCCTGCCCAGGGTCGAATTCTCGATCTTTTTGTTCAGCGCCATAGGTACCATGCCATGCTCTACATTATAGTTATGCTGCTTTTCGCGCTTGTAGTTGGTTTCGTCAATGGTGCGCTGCATGCTGTCGGTGATCTTGTCGGCGTACATGATGGCCTTGCCGTTCACGTTACGTGCGGCACGCCCCACAGTTTGGGTCAGCGAGCGGTTGGAGCGCAGGAAGCCCTCCTTGTCAGCATCCAGTATCGCGACAAGTGAAACCTCCGGCAAGTCCAGTCCCTCACGCAGCAGGTTGACACCGATCAGCACGTCGAAAATACCCTTCCTCAAATCCTGCATGATCTCCACGCGTTCCAGTGTGTCCACCTCACTGTGGATGTAGCGGCACCGTATCGAAACTTTTGTCAGGTACTTGGCAAGTTCCTCGGCCATGCGTTTTGTCAGGGTGGTTACGAGCACGCGCTCGTCAACTTCCACGCGCTGGTGGATCTCTTCTATAAGGTCGTCAATCTGGTTCAGGCTCGGGCGAATTTCTATGATAGGGTCAAGCAGCCCGGTTGGGCGTATCACCTGTTCCACATACACGCCGCCGCTTTTCTCAAGTTCGTAATCGGCGGGTGTGGCGCTCACGTAGACTACCTGGTTCTGCATGGCTTCAAATTCCTCGAATTTCAGCGGGCGGTTGTCCATCGCGGCAGGGAGGCGGAAGCCGTATTCCACCAGATTCTCCTTGCGCGATCGGTCGCCGCCGTACATGGCGTGTACCTGGCTAACGGTCACGTGGCTTTCGTCGATGACCATGAGGAAGTCTTTCGGGAAATAATCCAGTAGGCAGAAGGGGCGCGTGCCGGGCAGCCTGCGGTCGAGGTAGCGCGAGTAGTTCTCGATACCGGAGCAGTAGCCCAGTTCGCGTATCATCTCGAGGTCGAAGTTGGTGCGTTCCTCCAGGCGCTTGGCCTCGAGGTGCTTGCCGATCTCCTTAAAGTAATCCACCTGCTTAACCAGGTCCTGCTGTATTTCCCATATCGCGCCCTGTAGCACGTCAGGGCTCGTCACGAACATATTGGCAGGGTAAATGTTCAGGCGGTCGTATTTTTCAAGGACTTTCGAGGTCTTTTTGTCAAACGCCTCGATCTCCTCGATCTCGTCGCCGAAAAAGTGGATGCGGAACGGCTCATCGCCATAGCTAGGGAACACCTCCACCGTATCCCCCTTAATGCGGAATGTACCGGGCGTAAAGTCGGCCTCCGTACGGGCATAGAGGCTTTGTACCAGTCGGTGCAGCAGCTTGGTGCGCGATATCATTTCGCCACGGTGTATGGACACGACATTCTTCTGGAACTCCACCGGGTTACCGATACCGTACAGGCACGACACCGACGCGACCACGATAATATCACGGCGCCCGGAGAGGAGGGAAGAGGTAGTGCTGAGGCGCATCTTTTCGAGTTCCTCGTTTATGGAGAGGTCTTTTTCTATGTACAGCCCCGATACGGGTATGTACGCCTCGGGCTGGTAGTAGTCGTAGTAGGATACGAAATACTCCACGGCATTGTTCGGGAAAAACTGCTTGAACTCGCTGTACAGCTGTGCTGCGAGCGTCTTGTTGTGGGCCAGTACCAGAGTGGGTTTCTGCACCTCCTGGATCACGTTGGCCATGGTAAAGGTCTTACCCGAGCCCGTCACCCCCAGCAGGGTCTGGAAGCGCTCGCCCATCTCGATCCCCGCGCTCAGTTGCTTTATCGCCTGCGGCTGGTCGCCCATTGGCTTATAGTCCGATACAACATTAAATCTCATTCGTTTCGCTTTTTTACAAATATACGAAATATGGGGCAGTCACAGTCGCAGTTTAATGTTTCAGAAGGGTGGTTTGTCATTTCAACCGGAGCAAAGAGGAGTGGAGAAATCTCCTGAAAACGAAGATGATGTTTTTTGTCAGGAGCGAGTGGCCCGGGCATTTTTGCCATCGCCGTTCCTGCCCTTCGCTGTATCTGCTTCGTGCCTCCGCAGGATGCCGCTTCGGTCAGGGCTAAGGGGGGGAGGTGCCTTTTTTCTCTGTAAGGCTTGTCTTTTAAAGGGAACATATAAAATTACACGTGGGGGTTTCGTATATTTGCACCCTATGATGTCGAAAAAATGTAAATATGCCCTGAAAGCGCTTATCTACCTTGCGAGAAACAAGGATAAGGGTAACGTATTTACAGCCAATATCGCTTCGGACGAGAATATCCCTAAAAAATTCCTCGAACAAATACTGCTGGTGCTCAAGCGTGCGGGCTATGTGGGCAGCCAGACAGGCTATGGCGGGGGGTATTTCCTGCAGAAGCCCGCCGAATCGATCTCGGTAGCTGATATACACCGGCTTTTTGACGGCGCTATCGCACTGGTTCCCTGTGTTGCATTTGATTATTACCAAAAGTGCGCCGACTGCAATGACGAGGTAACCTGTACCATGCGCCGCGAATTTATGAAGATAAAAGAACAGACCCGGCAGGTAATGAAAATGACCAGTATTGAGTCCTTTTTGCAGGAATAAATCAATTCATTTCTTGCCTTACACTTAAATGTGATTTTTTCATTTCTAATTATAAGAAAAAACTCATAATCTTTTCTTAAAATTCTTATATTTTTGAGATTTAATAACCTTGTTTATCAATACTATGTGCCAAATGGCCATGTTGGACACCAACAATACTACTATCATATAAATAATTGTAATACAACTATATAAGATGACTTTAGGTCATTTATACAGGAGTGGATTGCTTCGTTAAACATGGCAAGATAAAAATATTTCCAAAAAAATAAAAAATAAATTCCACCGTATTGGTAGAATTACTATTTTAGCCAAAAATTAACATATCCGATGGAGAAAAAATACCAAACAACATTAATAACTGAATTTATTTCGACTAATTCTATCAAATTAGTCGAATTAGTAGAGGTCGATTTTGGTTTAATATGGAAAAAGTATGCACTTTTCACTTCTATTTTGTTAATATCCTGCATTATGACGGCGCAGGAGCAGGTTACTGACACGGTAATAGTTGTTGCGGAGATCAGAAAAGAAGAGCCTGCACGCACATCCTATTATGTGGAAGCCGGTACTTACGGAACAAAAAGGGAAACCGACCCGCCGGGATATGTTCGGAACCTGGGCAAAACCGGCATTGCCGAAAAGCTCGACTGGCTCGACCTGGGCCTCGACTACAGGCTGCGTGCCGAGTACCGGAACAACGATATCCGCAGGCCGGACAGCCACAGCACCGATTATCCCCTTCTCCACAAAAGTAAATTTTACATCGGCATAAAAAATATCATCGACCCGCTAAGGCTGGTGCTCGAAATGCAGGACAGCGACCGGACAAACGGGCAGTACCCGCTGGACAACCGCGACGTGAACAAGCGCGAAATGATACAGGGCTTTGCCGAGCTGTATTTTAAAAAGGCATTCGGTACTGATGCACTTGGCAACAACCGGCCGTTTATGATCAGGTATGGCCGCCAGGCTTTCGAATTCCTGGACAGGAGGCTTATTGGGCAGAATTTATGGAGAAATACAACCAATAACTTCCTTGGTTTCAGGGCTGCCTTAGGGCAGGAGAAGAATGACTGGCAGGTTGACCTGTTAGCGCTGCGCCCCATTGTACGGGTCATTGACGACAGAGATTATGCAGACACCGACAGGCAGTTTGGCGCCGCGATAGGCCACTGGCGCAAATGGTCGGACGTGGTAACCATAGAGCCGTACTACCTTGCCCTGAGGCAGGACCGCAACATAGGGCACCGCATGATACACTCTCCGGGGTTACGCGTTTATGGCTGGATGAATAAATCGTGGAACTACGACGTTACCGGAACCTACCAGTTTGGCGACGATGGCGAGAAAAAGCAGGATGCCTGCATGATCACTGCCGAAGTAGGCTATAGATTCCAGCATTCGTGGAAGCCGAGGGTTAGCATATTCTTTGGCTATGTGACAGGTGATAAAGACCCTAATGATGACAGAACAAACAGGTTTGAGCGTTTTTACGGGTTTGCAAGGCCATGGTCAGGCGACGACTACATCATCCCCGAGAACGTGGTGACCCCGAAGTTCAAACTTGAATTTGAGCCTGTAAAAGGGTATAAGATCGATACGGGGTACAGCTTTTACTGGCTGCAAAGCGCAACAGACCGTTTCAATAACCTGCTTGCCGGTACGGGCAACCGCGACACTACAGGCCAGAGCGGTAAATTCCTGGGCCATGGCTTTGACTCCAGGCTGCAGTTCAAACCGGTGAAATTCATCGACCTGAATGTGGGGTATATGTACTTCTCTAACGGTGACTTTGTACAAAACAGGCAGGATGCCGCTAATGGAGAACACGCAGGCGCCTCGCATTTTGCCTATATCGAGATGACATTCAACGCACTCGACATCTTCTTAAAGAAAAAATAATCGTAAAAATAATAACACTCCATAAATTCCAGACAAAATGAAAAAAACAATTACCATGGCCTTAGCGGCAGTACTGCTGGCAGGCACCCTGAACTCCTGCGGTTCAAAAGAAAAGGACAATGAAAAGAACAAAGACGGGTCGGATAAGATCGAAGGTACCGTAACCATGTCGGGGGCGTTCGCGCTTTACCCGTTGGCGAATGTATGGGCAGAGGAGTTCCGCAAGGAGTACCCCGATGTAAAGTTCAACATTTCCGGAGGCGGTGCAGGAAAGGGCATGACCGACATGCTTAACGGCGCGGCAGACATTGCACTGTATTCCAAAGAGATCAGCAAAGTTGAGACGGACCAGGGCGCTTACGGATTTGCGGTTACCAAAGATGCGGTTATCCCTACCATTTCGGGAACCAACCCTGTACTCGCACAACTGAAAGCAGAAGGGCTGAAGCGTGAGGAACTAAGCGCTATTTTCCTGAAGGATGCGAAGCAAAACTGGAAGGGATCTAACGAAAAAGTAAACGTATATACCCGTTCTGACGCTGCGGGCGCTGCCGAAACCTGGGCAAAATACCTTGGCGGAAAAGCACAGGAAGAACTGAAGGGGATAGCCGTATTTGGTGACCCGGGCCTTGCTGATGCCGTAAAAAAGGACAAGAACGGTATAGGTTACAACAATGTTATTTATGCCTACGACATCAACAGCGGTAAGAAATATCCCGGTCTTGAGGTGCTTCCTATCGATGTGAACGGAAACGGTAAGATCGACGCGGAAGAAAACTTCTATGAGTCGCTTGGCGACCTTACCAAAGCCATTGCCGACGGAAGGTACCCTTCGCCACCGGCACGCGAGCTTTTCCTTGTGACCAAAGGGAAACCAACATCGCCTGCGGTTAAGGCATTCCTTAACTGGGTGCTTACAAAAGGGCAGGACTTTGTAGTAAGCAACGGCTACATCCTGTTGGAAAAGGAGAACATCGAAAAGCAAAAGAAAAAAATATAAGGTATGCTGAAACCGAGATATATTACGGAGAAGTTCCGAAAATCGTGGATGCTCTTTACGTTGTCGATCATCATCATACTGCCATTTGCCATCGGGGCCTCGCTCATTTACAAGTCCTGGCCCATCCTTTCGGGGGCGGGGCTGGGTGATGTAATTTTTAGTTCCGACTGGATGCCGATGCAGGGCAAGTTCGGGTTGTGGCCGTTCATTGTGAACTCAATCATCATTACACTAACAGGCCTTGTCTTAATGATTCCCATCTGCCTCGCGGCAGCCATCTACATTACGCAGTTCGCGCCATTGTGGGTCAAGCGGGTTTTGCGGACGGTGATCGACATTTTAGCAGGTATCCCCTCAGTCATATTCGGGCTATGGGGCGTAATAACCATAGTCCCGCTGATATCAGAATGGGCAGTACAGGCCGGTGCAGAAAATGCGACCGGCTATTCTGTTTTGGCAGCAGGCGTGGTTATTGCGGTAGCTACCATACCCTTTGTGCTCAACATGCTGATCGAATTGTTTGAGGCGGTGTCCATGGAACTGATGGAAACAGGCCTTTCGATGGGAGCCAGTAAATGGCAGACCATCAGGGACATTATCATGATGAAGATAAAGCACGGCATCATAGCTTCATTTACACTGGGTGTGAGCAAGGCATTTGGCGAAACCATTGCGGTGCTCATGGTGGTGGGAAACATTGTGCAGATACCCAAAAGCATATTCGATGCAGGTTATCCGCTGCCGGCGCTCCTTGCCAACAATTACGGCGAGATGATGTCGATACCCAAATACGATTCAGCGCTCATGCTTTCTGCCCTGATACTCCTTATCATCGTAATCCTGTTCAATTATTTTGCCCACAAGGTAATTGGCCACTATCACCTAAAAAGCAGCTAAGCCATGAGTAAAAGAAAACATTTAGAAGAAAAGATCGTAAAAGGGATATTGTTCCTGTTTACGCTTACCATAGTCATCGTGCTTTTCAGCATCATCTGGGGGATTTTTGCAAAGGGCATCCCGGCGCTCAACTGGCAGATGCTTACCGAGGTACCTAAGGGTGGCTATTACTTCGGGAAGGAAGGCGGCATCCTCAACGCCATCGTAGGGTCGCTGTACCTTGCCATTGGTGCATCCGTACTGGCGCTGATCATCAGTATCCCGTCGACCTTGTTTATCCATACCTACCTGTTCTCGCATCCCAAATGGCAGAAAAAGATCAGGCTGTGGCTCGATGTGCTTTTGGGCGTGCCGGCTATCGTATACGGTGCATTCGGTTTTAACTTAATGCTGCTGCTGGGCTGGCAAAGTTCGCTTATGGCGGCTATCATTACAGTGGCGCTGCTCATCAGCCCGGTCATGATACGGTCGATGGACGAATCGATACAGTACGTGTCGAAAGGGTTATATGAGTCGGCACTCTCGCTGGGCTACTTCAAGGGCGAGACAGGTTTCCGCTTCCTGTTGAAACAGTCGCTTCCCGGAGTGACCACCGCGTTCCTGCTTGCCCTGGGTAAAGGTATTGGCGATACCGCCTCGGTACTCTTTACGGCAGGCTACACCGATTACATACCCGAAAGCCTGAGCGAACCGGCGGCAACCCTGCCACTGGCGGTATTCTTCCAGCTAAGCTCACCCATCCCTGAGGTTAAGGCACGTGCCTATGCCGCAGCCGCCGTGCTTATCATGATCATATTGGTTATAAGTGTGGCATCCAGGATGATCAGTAACAAACTCTCAAAAAACAGAATACAATGACAGACGATAAAATACTTCCTATTGACCAGGAAATCATAAAAAAAGACGAGGCCAAGGGGCTTCATAACCTAATATATGTAGATAATCTTAGCCTTTGGCATGGCAAGCAGCAGACCCTGAAGAATGTGGAATTGAATATCCGCGACAAGGGGATAACGGCACTGCTGGGGCCTTCGGGCTGTGGTAAGACCACCTTGCTGAAGACCTTTAACAGGCTGACCGACCTGTATCCGGATATCCGTACGGAGGGTGCGGTGCTGTTTGAAGGGGAGAACATACTCGATAAAAAAGTAGATGTATACGACCTTCGCCAAAAGATGGGACTCCTTTCGCAAAGGCCGCACCCGCTGCCGGGCACCATTGCCGACAACATCCGTTACGCACTTAAGCTGAAAGGCGTAAAAGACAAAAGCGAGCAGGATGCCAAAGTGGAATACTACCTTGATAAGGTGGCGCTTTGGGGCGAAGTGAAGGACAGGCTTAAAAAACCGGCAAGCGGGCTATCCATAGGACAGCAGCAGCGCCTTTGCCTGGCGCGCGGACTGGCGATACAGCCAAGGGTTATCCTTGCCGATGAGCCTACATCTGCGCTGGACCCAATATCGAGCCGCAAGATCGAGGAGCAGTTCAAGGAACTGAGCAAAGAGTTCTCTATTGTACTGGTGACGCATACGCTAAGGCAGGCCAAAAGGCTGGCCGATTATGTGGCCTTCATGTACCTGGGCGAGATCGTTGAAAAAGGCCGCCCCGAAGTAATATTCGAAGACCCTAAGACCGATACGTTTAAAGAGTATTTGTATGTGGGGAACTAAAAATGGTATTCGGGCCACAGCCGATAAGCATTATATTTATTTGATAAGGGCGTTTTGAAAACTCAAAGCGCCCTTTTTATTCAGGATAAGGTAGATAAAATCATCAGTAATATCTTTAAATAGTTCTTAAAATAATTTGTAAGATTTGTAAAAAAATTCAATATATGCAGTTTGTAGTCTTAATTTTTTATTTGAGTTATTTCTTGTATAAAATGTATTGTTTTTGTATTCAATTGTTTTTTTTAATTTAACCATATTTTATACACCATTAGAGTAAAAAAATATATTAGCATTTTTTTTCTGTATGTTCGAATGCAATAGCTTCGGCTGCCCGGAAAATAATGTACCAGAAAGAAACACCAGTTTATCATGAGGCAAATACTATAACTTACGAAAACAGCACCTTGATAAGCCATAAGTTTCAATCCGGCGAAACCCTTAGCGGCCTGGCTAGGAAATATAATACAACGATAGCCGACATTAGCCACGATAAATGAAAGCACCCGAGGGCAAAGGCTTAAAGCAGGGCAGGTAATTAAGATTATTGCGTATACGTATTAAAATTCTGCTTATATGATATTGTTTATCCCCAATACTGTAAGGGAATATTGTTATATCTCATTTAACAACAACCTTGTATGTTAAATGCTTTTTGCATTCAGGCCATTATTTAAAATATGATTAAATTTGGAATGAAGATGAACGTAAAAAATTTATACTATGAAGAGGATGTTTTTACTGTGTTTTATTGTATTGGGTTATAGTGCTGCTGCACAGGAAGTGGAAGAGGAGGATGGAAAAGTGTTAGTACAAAATGCAAAGGACTGGAGCAGCGAAGATTTTTACGTAGATGAGGAAGCCGACCAAGATGCCTTTTTTATTGACCATTACGTCATGGCCGGGGAGCAGGTGATGATGATCTCGAAAAAGTACATGGTAGACCCAAAGGATATTTACAAGTACAACGCTGATGCTGTGAATGGCCTGGCAAAGGGTACGGTACTTAAGATACCGCTTCACAAGTCAAAAAAGGGAGACCTTTCGGGTTTCATAAAGGAACTGGAAAAGAAAAAAGGCAGTACGGTACAGGTTGCTGCACCTCATAAAAGGAAAAAGATGGGTGTGATGTAGGTATTATTTTAACTGAAAATTATAAGGATTAATTACGCTATAAGTCGTTACAAAATTTAACTTTGTAACGACTTAATTGTTTATAAAACCTGCACCATGAAGTATCCTGCAATCCTGCTTTTTTTCCTGATCTTTTTAACCGCGTCCGTTTACGGGCAGGATTATAAAAAACATACGGTAAAAAAAGGCGAGACAGTGGCAGGTATCGCCAAGCTATACATGGTGACCCCTTACGATATCAACAGGCTTAACCCCGATACTAAGAATGGCCTGAAGGAGGGCGCGACGCTGCTTATACCGGCAGCCAGTAAAGAAACCGTAAAACCAAAAGATGCCCCGACTAAGGTGGCCAACACCATCCATACTGTAGAAGCGAAAGAAACGCTGTACAGCCTTTCCAAAAAATTCAGTGTATCGGTTGAAGATATTGAAAAGGCAAATAGTGCGGCACTAAAGGACGGCCTCAAAGTAGGCCAGCAGATTATAATCCCCATTAAGGGAAGTGGCGTCGCGGCACAGGTGAAAGCAGCCGAAAAAGCTGACGCGAAAAAAGACGTAAATGCCTATATTTACCATATTGTAGAGGCAGGCGAGACCAAATATTCCATCGCGAAAAAGCACGGTATTACGGTACAGCTTATCGAGAGCCTTAACCCTTCGGTTAAAGATACGCTGCCTTTGGGCTACAACCTGAAGCTGGTCGATAACAATGCCGTGAAGGAAACGAACCTTACAAAAGGGCCTTCGTATATCGAATATACTGTACAACCAAAAGAAACGATGTACAGCCTGTTGAAGAGGACCGGTATGACACAAGAAGAACTGGTAAAACTGAACCCAGAACTGAAAGAGGGTCTTAAGGACGGAATGATACTAAAGCTTCCTTCGGATAAGGAAGCAGCTGCCAATGAGCCATTACCGTTAAGGGTAACAGGAACAATAACCGACCTTGCCAAATCCATTAAAAAATCGGAACAAAAAGAGATCGCGCTGTTGTTGCCGTTCAATATGGCACGTATAGAAAGCGATACTGTGCGTAAACAGCTGTTGCGCACTGACAAATTCCTTAATATGACGCTCGATTTTTATGCCGGTGCCCTGATGGCGATCGACTCGGCGAAAGTGCTGGGTCTTCCTTTGAAAGTCAGGATACTGGATTCCAAAGAAAGCCGCAATAGTTCGGATGTGAATGGCCTTGCGGGTACGCTTGGGTCGGCCGACGCGGTGATAGGGCCATTTTTCCAGGGAAATGCCGAGAATGCCGCTGCATTGCTTGGTTCAAAGAAAATCCCGGTGATCTCGCCCTTGTCAAAAGATGCAGGGAAGCCTTACAGTAATCTTTATAATTCAATCCCATCGGCTGAAGCTGTACGGATGGCGATAATTGACTATCTTAAATCTAAAAATGGAAATGTTATTGTTGTGGTGGACCCAAAGAAGGCAAGTGCACGTGAGTTTATCAGGGCCAATTACCCGTCGGCGCGGTTCATAGACGGTACGCCAACAGATGCTATTTTGCGTACGCACCTCGTTAAGGATAAAACAAACTACGTGATCCTCGAATCGGAAAATACAGGGATGGTACTCAATACCACCAAAGTGATGGCAGGAGCATTGGCCGATTACCAGATACAGCTTGTGGTGACAGAAATTACCGATGCGCTTGAAAACGACGAAATGCCCATGGAAAGGCTCGCAAAGCTAAAAATGCTATACCCGTCAACCGCAAGAAACAACGACAGCCCCGAAGCTGCTGTGTTTGCGAGGGTATTCAAGGAAAAGAACGGCGTTATGCCCAACCAGTTTGCCACTCGTGGATTTGACGTGACATTTGACACCATCCTGAGGCTGTTCCAGGAAGACGGTTTTGCTGAGGGTGCGGAAACCATAATATCCGAACAGGTTGAAAACAGGTTTAGCTACAGTTCAGAAAACGGGGGTAATTATAACACAGGCGTTTACATCATGCAATATGGTGAAGGCCTGACTATAAAACAGGCAGAATAACATGACATCAAAGATCACTTACTTAGGCGAATTAAGGACATCATCAATACACCTGCAATCGGGTACCGAAATACTTTCTGATGCACCTACAGACAACAGGGGTAAGGGCGAGGCGTTTTCGCCAACAGATACCGTTGCCAACGCATTGGGCAGCTGCATGATAAGCATTATGGGCATTAAGGCTATGGATTTAGGTTTGGATATAACAGGCTCGACTGTTGAGGTAACCAAGGTAATGCAGGCCGAGCCCAGAAGAATCTCGAAAATAGGCATCGTCATCAATATGAACCTTGAGGCCGACGAAAAAACCAGGACTATAATGGAACGCGTATCCATGACGTGCCCTGTATACCTGAGCCTGCATCCGGATATTGAGAAGGATGTTGTTTTTAACTGGCCGTCGTAATTTGGAACAGCATCCCGGACAACAAAAAGAATTCCTCATAAAACTCGCCCATGCCAAAATGCCTTTCGGCAAATATGAAGGGCGCTACCTTATTGACCTTCCTGAATATTATGTGGTATGGTACCATAACAAAGGCTTCCCTAAAGGCCTTTTGGGAGAGCAGCTACATCTGGTCTATGAGCTTAAGCTTAACGGGCTGGAGAACATCGTGCGTAATATCAAAGCACAATATCCAAAGCCAAAATAATTTAGCAATGAATTAATTTTTAATGTAACAATTTGCAGAACGTGAGTGTTCTGCAAATAATTGGTATATTAAGAAATTGGTACATTGAACAATTAATAAATTTCGTACTTTTGCCACGTTTTTGCGTCAGCTAAACAACAACTACAACACAACAACAACTCTATTAAATGAAGCAGACAAAGTATATTTTTGTTACAGGGGGCGTGAGCTCTTCCCTCGGGAAGGGTATTATTGCCGCATCCCTGGCAAAACTATTGCAGGCAAGGGGATACAGGACTACCATACAGAAATATGACCCTTACATCAACGTAGACCCCGGAACCCTGAACCCTTATGAGCATGGCGAATGCTACGTGACCGATGACGGCGCCGAAACCGACCTGGACCTTGGCCACTACGAGCGTTTCCTTAACGTACCTACATCTCAGGCTAATAATGTGACTACCGGCAGGGTATATCTTTCGGTGATTGAGAAGGAACGCCGAGGTGAGTTTTTGGGCAAAACGGTACAGGTTGTGCCGCACATTACCAACGAGATCAAGGAACGTATGCAGCAGTTGGGCAATACCGGTGAATATGATATTGTAATTACGGAAATTGGCGGTACTGTAGGCGACATTGAGTCGCTGCCGTATATCGAATCAGTAAGGCAGTTGGTGTGGGACCTTGGCGAAAGCAATGCCATTGTTATCCACCTGACGCTGGTTCCGTATCTTGCCGCAGCCGGTGAGCTAAAGACCAAGCCTACACAGCATTCGGTGAAAACACTGATGGAAAGCGGTATCAAGGCAGACATACTTGTATGCCGTACGGAACATGAACTGTCATCCGACCTTAAGCAAAAGCTGGCGCTGTTCTGTAATGTGAAAAGGGAAGCGGTTATACAGTCGATCGATGCCTCAACCATATATGACGTTCCTAACCTCATGCTTGAGGAAGGCCTTGATAAGGTAGCACTGAAGAAACTGGACCTTGAAGAGAAAAATACACCCGATCTGCAGCAATGGAACGAATTCCTATTCAGGCTTAAAAACCCTAAGCATACGGTGAGCATAGGCCTTGTAGGCAAGTATGTGGAGCTTCAAGATTCGTATAAATCGATACTGGAAGCCTTTATCCACGCGGGTTCGGCAAATGAAACCAAGGTGAATGTTGTAAGCATACATTCGGAATATATTGACAGGGAAAATGTTGCCGACAAACTTTCGGGCCTTGACGGGATTCTGGTGGCGCCCGGATTTGGCGGAAGGGGCATCGAAGGAAAGATCGAAACCGTACGCTATGCCAGGGAGAATAACATACCGTTCTTCGGTATATGCCTCGGGATGCAGATGGCCGTGATAGAATATTCGAGGAATGTACTTGGCTGGACCAATGCCAACTCAACCGAGATGAATGAGCATACTACGCACCCTGTGATCAATATTATGGAGGAGCAGAAAACCATAACAGACAAAGGCGGCACGATGCGCCTGGGTGCCTGGAAATGTGAAATTAAAGAAGGTACGCTTGCCTATAAAATATATGGCAAGGCACAAATAGCCGAGCGCCACCGCCATCGTTACGAGTTTAACAGCGCGTATGTGGCTGAGCTTGAAAAGGCAGGCCTGAAAGCTTCGGGTATTAATCCTGACACCGGGCTTGTGGAGATCATCGAAATTGAGAACCACCCGTTCTTCATCGGAGTACAGTACCACCCGGAATACAAGAGCACGGTGGCGAATCCGCACCCGCTGTTCGTGAATTTCGTAAAGGCCGCTGTCGGCAAAAAAAGTGAATAATGCCATTGGCATCGCCCTTAACAGGGATAATTAAGTGAATTAATTTTAAGTAAATGGAAGAAAAAAGGTTAGATTTAAAAACGATTCTTGGTTTCGGTTTGATAGCCCTGCTGCTATTGTGGATGATTTACAACCAGTCGGCCAACCGCGAGGATGAACTGAAAGAGAAGGCGAAAAAAGAGCAGATCGACAAAGCAAAGCAAAAGCAATTGCCCGAACCGAAGACTGCTGCCGTACCGCAGGATCCCACTTCGAATGATTCCTTAAAAATTGCAGCGTTAAAGAGTTCCCTTGGAGCTTTTGCCTACAGCGCGACTTTGCCATCGGCCAAAGAAAATACTACTGAGATAAAGAATGAGTTGCTTACGATTCATATCTCGAACAAAGGAGGTTATATAAGCGAGGCCAACCTGAACAATTTTGAGCAGTTTGAAAAAGGCTCAAACAAAAGGGTAGAGCTGATAAAGCAGAACAATGCTAACCTGAATCTTCAGTTCAAGACTAAAGACAACCGTATCCTTAATACCAGGGATATGTATTTTGAGCCTGTGGTAACCACCGAAGGCAGCAACAAAGTACTTACCATGAGGCTTAAGGCGGGCGCCAACCAGTTTTTGGAATACCGCTATGTGCTGAAGCCCAATGAGTTTATGCTGGATTTTTCGATCCGTACACAGGGCCTTTCGCAGGTGCTGGATACGTCGAAACCCATTGATCTGGAATGGCAGCTGAAAGCTTTCAGGAATGAAAAGAGCGTTTCGTATGAAAACAGGTATACCGAGCTGGTTTATGAATATGAGGACGGGAAGGATGATTACCTTAGCCAAGGCAAAAGCGAGTCGGAAAAAGTTGAAGAAGTAAGCTATGTAGCTTTCAAACAGCACTTTTTTACATCGATACTGCTTACAGATACGCCATTCAAAACAGCCGACCTTACCTCTGAAAATCTTGTAAACGACGATAAGACCGACACCATTTTCACTAAAAAGTTCACTGCTAAAATGCCGCTTGAATTTAAAGGTGGCGAAGTGAGCTACAACATGAACTGGTACTACGGCCCCGCAGATTATAAGATACTTAATGACTATGACAGGAACCTTGATGAGGTAATGCCATTGGGCTGGGGTATCTTTGGGTGGATCAACCGTTTTATCTTCATTCCGGTATTTACTTTCCTGAGCACATTCCTCCCGTATGGTATTGGCATCATAATCTTCACGATACTGATCAGGCTGGTCATGTCGCCTGTAACCTACAAGTCGTATAAATCGCAGGCTAAGATGAAGGTACTTCGCCCGGAGATCCAGGAGATCAATGAGAAGTACAAGAAAGACCCGATGAAAAGGCAGCAGGAAACCATGAAACTGTACAATGGCGCAGGCGTGAACCCAATGGCGGGTTGCCTTCCGGCACTGATGCAACTACCGGTATTCTACGCGCTGTTCCAGTTCTTCCCGTCATATTTCGACCTTAGGCAGCAGAGTTTCCTTTGGGCAACTGACCTTTCGTCGTATGACTCTGTGATTCATCTGCCGTTCTATATACCATTCTATGGCAACCACGTGAGCCTATTCCCTATATTGGCATCGATAGCGATATTCTTTTACATGAAAATGACAACGGGTGACCAAAGTATGTCGGCACCCCCACAGGAAGGTATGCCGGATATGAGCAAGATTATGAAGGTGATGATATACATTTCACCGATAATGATGCTTATATTCTTCAACAATTACGCGTCAGGACTGAGTTTGTACTACTTTATATCAAACCTTATTACCATTGGTATTATGCTTGTTATAAAGAATTACATTGTGACCGAGGATAAAATGCACGCCCTGATCCAGGCAAACAAGGCTAAGCCCAAAACGCAGGGCCGTTTCCAGAAGAAAATGCAGGAAATGATGGAGCAGGCGCAGGAGCAGCAAAAAACAAGAGGCAAAAAATAACAAGGACATCCGCTTCGGCGGATGTTTTTTTTAAGGGCCAGGCATAAATAATTTGCATTAATCCCAAAGGGAATAAAATTTGGGCAATTTGTGTGAAATTTGCTGCATGAAATATGGCTCACTTTTGGATATACTAAAACCGGGCTTAAAAAGTTATAATTAAAATTATCTGCCATTTATGAAAAACAGGTTTGTATCTTTTATCGCAATGTTTCTTATTTCTGTTGTATGTTTTTCGCAGGAAACCAATAAAATGGATGCTAACGGCAAGCGCCACGGCGTGTGGAAGGGCGTTTATGAAGAAAGCCAAAGGCCTCGTTATGAAGGTACTTTCGACCATGGGAAGGAAACAGGGACTTTTAAGTTTTTTGTAGACAACAAATCATCGACGCTTATGGCGTCGCGGGTATTTGCCGCAGATGGATCCTGCTATACCACTTTTTTTGATGAAAAGGGCAACAAGGTGAGCGAGGGCCGTGAAGTCAACAAAATGAATGAAGGGGAGTGGAAATATTATCATTACCAATCCAAGTCGATCATGTCGACAGAAAGGTTTATTAAAGGCAAGCTTAACGGCATCCGTAAGGTGTTTTTCCCGAATGGCACTATCAATGAGGAGACCACTTTCGTGAATGGCCTAAAGGAAGGCATCTACAAAAAATATACGGAAAAAGGCATCCTGCTTGAAGATTCCAATTATAAGAACGACCAGTTCCATGGGCCTGCGACTTTCAGGGACGGAGAGGGACAGATTGTTTCGTCCGGACAGTTTACAAACGGCAAGAAAACCGGTGTCTGGAAATTTTATGAGAACGGAAAGCTGGTAAAAGAAGAGAATATGAATGCTAAAAAGCCTGCAGCTAAAGGAAAAGTTAACGCTACGATCAAGCCCAGGGTGAATACAAAGCCGTAGTGGCTTCAACATAATCAAAGGCCACGGATTGCACGAATTACCCCACTTTATATTTTGGAAATTCATGTAAGCCGTGGCTTATATTTTTTCCGTAATTTTGCATCAAATTTAGAAGAAAGGAATTAAGATGAAACGTGTTGTAGTAGGTCTGTCAGGTGGTGTGGATTCGAGTGTTGCGGCGTACCTGCTGCAGGAACAGGGGTATGAGGTGATCGGCCTTTTCATGAAGAACTGGCATGACGATTCGGTAACCATATCCAACGAATGCCCATGGCTTGAAGACAGTAATGATGCGCTACTTGTGGCTGAAAAGCTTGGCATACCGTTCCAGACCGTCGACCTGAGCGAGCAATACAAAGAGCGTATCGTGGACTATATGTTCAATGAATATGAAAAGGGCAGGACACCAAACCCCGACGTGCTTTGCAACCGCGAGATAAAATTTGATGTCTTTATGAAGATTGCCCTGAGCCTTGGCGCCGACTATGTGGCTACCGGCCATTACTGCCGTAAGGGGATTATTGAAAAAGACGGAAAAGAAATATACCAACTGCTAGCCGGTGCAGATGGCAATAAGGACCAGTCGTACTTTTTGTGCCAACTTTCCCAGGACCAATTGGGTAAGGCACTGTTCCCTATAGGGGAACTGACCAAGCCGCAGGTACGCGAGATCGCTGCCAAGATGGATTTGGTTACCGCAGAGAAGAAAGACTCACAGGGACTTTGCTTTATTGGCAAAGTGCGCCTGCCGGAATTTTTGCAGCAGCAGCTACAGCCAAAAGAAGGCGTTATCTATGAAGTTAATGCCGGCCTTGATGCCTATAACGCGGAAAGTCCGAAATTCACTACGGTAAAAGAACAGTTGGCATACGAAGCCAAAAATATTGACTACAGCCCTGAAATGGGCAAAATGGTAGGCAGGCACCAGGGGGCGCATTATTATACCATAGGGCAGCGAAAGGGCCTGAACGTAGGCGGTACAAAAGAGGCGCTTTTTATTATTGCTACTGACGTTGCAACTAATGCCATATACACAGGGCAGGGGCACAACCACCCGGGGCTTTTTCGAAAAGCATTGTTCATACAGCAAAACGAGATCCACTGGGTGCGCGAAGACCTGCAGCTGAAAGACGGCGAAACCATGGAGGTGATGGTACGCATACGCTACCGCCAGCCCCTACAGAAAGCTACTTTGCACCAATTCGATAACAGGATGTATATTTCGTTTGAAGAGCCGCAATCGGCCATTACCGAGGGGCAGTTTGCCGCATGGTATATTGGGGAGGAACTTTTAGGGAGTGGGGTGATATCGTAATTATGATAACCGCCGAAAAAATAAAAGTTTACGACACTTTTGGCGGCCTTGATGACGGGCTTGCGTTGACAGGTTCAGATTACCAAAAGCAACTGTTCGAAAATAGTGATGACTGGTATTTTATAATGAATTTTTACCAGGATATACTACTCATAAATAATAAACTGGCTTCACTAGATTATATCAAAAAAGCCATGGACACTATAAAGGAGCGCTGTGATAATGAGGCATATTATATTTTAGCAAGCAGGATAATGCAGTCATAGCGCCCATGTTCTATAACCTTCATACACATTCTTCGTCCAATAACCGCCACATCTGCGAGATCGTCAACCGTTATCCTTATGAAGTCCTTGATGTGCCGTATTTTTCTACAGGCATCCACCCGTGGTATATTGATGAAAAGAAGCTGGAGGAACACCTGGCCATAATTGAAGCGCGATTGCAACTACCTAATTGCCTTGCCCTTGGCGAATGCGGACTGGATAAGCGCATTGAAATTCCGCTAGACATTCAGGTAACTATATTTGAAAAACAGCTATTGTTAGCGAAAAAATACCAAAAACCTGTAATTTTGCATCTTGTTGCTGCTTTTCAGGAACTGGTTGAAATAAAAAACCGTATACAGCCGGGCGTGCCGATGGTGGTACATGGCTTTTCCAAAAACTGGCAGGTGGCAAAGCAGTTGTTGGACAACGGCTTTTATCTTTCCTTTGGAAAATACCTGCTGCGTAACCCGGAGCTGTCGGGAGTATTGCCACAGGTGCCCGCTGACCGATTCTTCCTGGAAACCGATACCATAGAGGAGGGAATTGCCGAAGTGTATGCAAAAGCCGCTTTGGCACGGAACGTATCTATTGCCGAATTGAAAAATATTGTAAGCATTAATTTTAAAACCGTTTTTAATAATGGCTGAATGGACAGAGCGCGCTGAACTTTTGTTTAAGAAGGAAGGCCTGGAGAAATTGAAGAATTCGCACGTAATGGTTGTAGGCATGGGTGGCGTTGGCTCTTTTGCCGCCGAATTCATCGCGCGTGCCGGAGTGGGCACCATGACCATTGTGGATGGCGACGTGGTAGACATTACCAACATCAACCGCCAACTTCCGGCGCTGCACTCGACTATTGGCCAGCCGAAAGTAGATATCGTAGGGGACAGGCTCATTGACATCAATCCGGAGTTGAAACTCATACGAATAAAGGAATTTCTTTCACCCGAACGCGCCTACGAGCTTGTAACTAATGAATATGACTATGTGCTGGATTGCATCGACAGCATAACGCCCAAGCTGAACCTTATCCTCTCAGCCCGCAGGAAAAAGGTAAAGATCATCAGCAACATGGGAGCAGGGGGCAAGTACGAGGCAGCCCAGGTGAAGGTTACTGACATTAGCAAAACCGATGTGTGCCCGTTGGCCAAAACAATACGAAAGCGCCTTCGCAAAGAGGGGGTGAGCAAAGGGGTGAAGGTGGTGTACTCTACTGAAGCACCTGACCAAACCAGCCTAAAAATGACCGATGGCTCTAACTTTAAAAAATCATTTTTCGGAACCAACAGCTGGTTGCCCGCAGTTTTTGGGCTGCATTCAGCGGAAACAGTAGTCAAGTATCTGATTAAGAAATAGCATTTTATTAAATCCCGATAATATCAGACCCCAAAGATTGAGAAATCTTTGGGGTTTTACTTTATGGGTTGGAAGGCTTTTGTAAGGGAGTTGTGGTTGTTTGCGCGGGTTTTGTCGCAGCCCTGCTTGTACCGGATGCACCAGGTGTTACCGTTCCTGCAGGTTTCGTTGTTGAGGGTCGCGTGCCTGTTGCAGGTGCCTTGTAAGCAGGGACAGTGGTTGTACCTGCGGGCTTTTTGACAGGGCGTGCAGGCTTATTGGCAGCAGCAGGAGTATTTGTTGGTGGTGTGCTCACAGGATTCGTGATGCCACCCGGCATAAGTATAACATCGGTTTCAGGTGCCGGAGCCGCAGATCCTGTAGGGATATAGATATCGGTTACCCACTCCGATGGCCTTTTGATTTGTAGAGTGCCTTTGCTGAAAAGCTCAATATAGCTGCCTGTCGTATTTTCCTGTAATGCATTTTCAGACAGATGCTTTCTGGCTGCGGCCCAGGCTTTAGGGAGGTGGGAGTAGTCGCCTTTCAACGTGGTTTTCAAAGCTTGGAAAGCTACGATTTTGCCGCCTTCAAAATCACTGCCTGGTGCGGTGTAAATTTCTTCTTTTATGGGCAGGCATACCATGTAGGTTGCACTGTCACTCTGTGTACTGAAGTTTTTGTATACTATGAATGGCGCTCCGTTGGCAGGAATTTTGTTCGTTTTTACGAAGGCCATAAGTTTAGGGAAAATTTCGCCTGATCTTTTCTGCACATCGGAAGTTTTTGACCGGACAGACTGCCCGATGTAAAATACCCCCGTCTTAGTAACCTCACCTTTTACCTCTACATTATATTGAGCCAGTTCATCTACAAGGAATGTATTCAGATTTTTGAGCCCCTGCTCCAGTACGGACTCCATTTTTTCGCCCGCATTACCTTTCAGGACCGCATACGCTTTTTCCTTAAAGCTAAGCTGGCCCTGTATGCGTACCACTACTTTTGTGCCGCCCACTGTATCTTTAAAGCCCCATGTAATTTCAGAATTTAGACCGTCAATGGTTGCTTTTTGGTGTATCGAGTCGGTATTTATAATTTTAACAGTATTGATGCTGCCAACCGTCCCTTCCTTTTTCCACCCCATGGTGGCTCCTTTGCCTGAAGTCGTTTCAGAATAGGTATAAGTGGCTGTACTGTCGCTTATAATCCCTACGTTTTCCCAGTTCCTGTAGTCGTTTATGTAGTTGTAAAGTACCGTTTGCGGCACCCGGATTACGCGTTCTTTTGTAATATCATATTTCCCGTCCTGGGTTGCAATAAACACGGTAACTGCAATGGCGGAAAGCAGCAGGAGCAGAAATACATATTTTACAATTTTCATAATGAACCTGTTTAAACTGAAAATTTTAGGTCGTTGTAAAAATATGAATATTTCCTGTAAGAAACTAAATTACTTTTTATGGGTTAATCCATCCAGTCGAATTCATTTTTCAATGGGTACAGCGCATTGAAATCGGCACGCAGCACATGCGACCAATGATTGGATTTCTCCTGTTCCGGCTTTCCCAAATGAAAAAAATCCCTTCTGTCAATTTCTTCCCACTTGCCGCCTTTCAGTTCGGATACAATCACCGATTTTGAGTTAAACGATATTACATAGTAAATATCCATTACAAAATCGCTGATGTCGCTAAGGGGCGCCTCATATTTGTGGGTAACTTCCACATCGTCTGCCTTTCCTTTAATGATTACCGAAAGCTTACCATCCTTATCCACCTGATAGGGCTGTACCACCTTAAATTCAGGCGCATACATCCAACTGAATTCCTCTGCCGATTTGAGCATCCTGTTAAGGTCTTTCAGCAGTTGCTTGTAATTCTTTTTTTCCTGTGCGTGTACAGAAATTGCGGTTAAGCATAGCAGGAATAGCATTATTTTTTTCATGGCGTATGAATTAAAAAAAGGCCCGCAGGCCTCATATTATTTAGTTATGGTCGCAACCGATGAAATCCTGAGGATAGGGGGAAAGGCTCACCTTATCCACCAGCAGGTAAATATCTTCTTCTTTTGTAAACAGCTCAATCTCCGGGCTTACCCGTTTTGCCTCAAGGGCTTTGCGGTGCGTGGTAATGTTGTATTCGCCAAGCTTATCTGTAATGTTGTAATTGAACGATATTAGTTCGGGATAGTCATTTTTGAACTGGACTTTCCATTTGTGCTGCTCTCCGTTCCTGCCTTCATATTTCAGGCGGAATGTTATTTTGCTATAGCAGCCGGTCATTTGCCAGGCTTCCCATACACCCTCGTCTTGCTGGGCATTCATCGTGATGCCGGCTAACAGGAACAGTAATGCGATAATTTTTTTCATGGTATGTTTTTTATTGGAATTCAGCATCCGACACTCCTTCATTGAATTTTACTTCGCTATATGTCATTTCTGATGAGGTATCCTTATCAGTTGTTGTAGTCATTTTGAAAGGAAAAAGTATACCGTTCGTGTCCCTGTAATCAGAGAAATAATTCACAGATTTAATTGTAAACCCGACCGCGCTTGCTACAGACGACGTTGCCGTAATCAGTCCGGTCTTGACGCTGTAATATTGTGTTACCGCTCCTCCGGACACCGGCTCTGTATACGTCACGCTATATACCTCTTCGTTATTGATAGTCGTAATTCCATCCAGCTTTGCGCCATTTTGCAGTGGCAGCATACAGGCATCATAAAGTCCCCGTGTTCCGGACTTCATAGCCTGTGCCATAGACCGGTCCATTTTTTTGCGCTTGCCTTTTTCATTTATGGTATAGGCACCTTCGCTGTTAATCAGGGTAGTCATGATGCTTTTACCTCCTGTTGTAACATTGGTAAAGCTCTTGTCTCCGCTAATTTTTACAACAACTTCGTTTGATGACTGCTGCCCGTTAACCGTAAAGCTCATTGTGGCGCGCATATATTGCGTTTTTACGCCCTGTAGCTTTTCCGTCCCGCCAATGGCAGCAATATACCTGTCCACCACACTAAGGACAGTAACACCTGCCGGTGCGGGTTTGTAGCCGGTATTTGCTATTGCCGTTACATTAGTACCCGCAGTAGTTGCGGACTGTTGGCTGTTGCCGGATAACGAGTTTACCATTACGCCAAGTGTTTGCGTGTTGGCAGGCATGATCTGCGTACGGCCAAGGTCGAAGTAATTTACGATCTGCAATCCTCTCCTGTACGGAATGATTAGCGTGTCGGTATCGATATCCTGGGGGCCATATTTCCTCAATATGAATTTGTTGTCTCCTTCTTTTAACGGAACGCGTGCATAACTTATTGTTGCCGGAAGCGATTGCCAGTTGCGGGTATCAGCTTTCTCGGTAGCTGCACCTGCCGCATCGGCGCCAAGTTTTGTAAGGTCCCCGGCTGTACTGCCCAGCGCTTGTTCGGCTATAGCGCCAAGTAAGGCGCTGCCGGCTTTTTTGGTAGCGAAACGCAGTACCAGGTTAATGGTTTCCCTAAGCATCCGGTCTTTAAGGCACTGCCTTGCGATGGGGTAAAAATCCTGGCCGAGCTCAAAGGGCTGCTCTTTACCATCAACCACGATGGCTGCCTTGCTGTAATAATTTTCCCTTTTCCTGTATTTAGGTATGGCAATGGCGTTTATGTTGCCAATATCAGTGCCGGTAGGTATGGGGATAAGTATCTCCTGCATTTCGTCCCCATCCTGGTACGTCCCAAAAAACACGCCGCTTCCGCCCGAGGCCGTAATCACGATCTGGTCTTTCGCAGGGCCGAGTCCATTTTCCCAAAATACCACTGCTTCACCGGTAGGTTCAGGAATTTTTGCAGGTTCTGGAGCCGGTTTTTCCTCTTTTACCTCTTTTTTGTTTTTGCCTTTACCCTTTTTTGCAGGCTCTTTTTTCGCAGGGACAGGGTCCGGGGCAATGTTGAATTTTTTGCGGTACTCATTATGCTCCTGGATAAATCCGAGCTTGGCGGTAGTCCTTAGGAGGTCCTGTTTTAGCTGTTCAGGCATTGCCACTCCAAAAAAGCGGCCGCCCTCTTTATTATAGATTTCCTCCGCATTGCGGTAGGCAATAAAGGCATTGTTGATATCGCCGGTGCTTTCATACAGTATCCCCTGCAATATCTGCGAAAATGCATCTTCGGTGTATTTGTTCTTATTCTCGGTGTATTTTTCGTTGAATTCCAAAAGCTTGATATTGATCCTTTTGGCCTCAACAAGCGCTTCGTCGGGCATTCCAAGCTGGAAATAATTTAGCGCCTTGTAGTAGTGTATGGTAACTTTTTCAAAATCTTCACCTTTATAAGGTTCGGCCATCGGGTTGGTAAATTTACCTGCAATGGCCTGCCCTACATTGGTTTTTATCTTGTCGTCGATCATGATGTAAGCCTCTTCCAACAGGTTGTTGCTGGCCTCATAATTACCTTTCAAATGTTCCAGCTTGCCCTTTTCCAAAAGGTACAGCAGCCTGTTCCTGTCTTTTTTCAGGAATTTGCTTTTTTCAATATTGACAACGGCATTATCAAAGTTGCCGTTAAGGAGATCATTTTCAATCTCTGATGTCTTCGAATTATACGTACCGCAGGAATGCAGGGCGGCAGCCAGCAAGAGTACCGGCACTGTTTTGAATAGGGAAGTAATAATGGTTTTGGTTGTTTTCATGGTCTGTGGACGGGATTATAAATTTCCCCGGCTTTCCTATTGGCTGCAAGCAGCCATAACCCACATATTTTAGCTGTCTTTATACCGTAGCGCTGCACTACGGTTCCGGACAGTAAATAGGGATAAAAGGTTGCTACTGGTGCTGCTATCAATCAGTAAACCGGGGAAAATCTAAATTACATTTTTTTGTTCCCGAGGTATTTTTTGATTTTTTTATCGCCAATCCATACTTTGTCATTGGTCTGGATATTGGTAAGTTCGAGGTCTATCTGGTAATAGATCGTTTTCTCTTTTCCGGCCTGGTCTACTATGGAGTTAATGGTACCCTGAAGCATAAAGTCGGCGCCGTTTTCAAGCCCGAATTTCTTCATGGTGGACTGCGACGAAAAGTTTTGTTGGTCAGCCCTTTCCGCCCTGATTTCCTCACGCTTGTCAGCGCCCTGAACCAGTTTGATCCTGCCTGAGTTGATGATTGCTTTCTCGATGTCTTTAGAAAAAGTTTCGGAAGCTATGTGCTCGTGCGATTTGTTGGTAATGATGCCCACGATGATCACCGGTTTTTTGCTTCCGTTCTCCGAAGCAAAGGTGCTGTACCATGAGTGCTCCATAAGTTCTGCGGTAATTTCCTCGGCAGTAAGCCTTGAGTCGGTTTCATTCCACCTCCCGCTAAGGTCGGTTACGGTGTTTTCACTTACGCGTTGTACATTTGGGGTTCCGCAATTGATTAGTGAAAATCCCAGGGCGAGTGCTGCAATAAATTTGAATGGAGTTGTTTTCATAATGTCTTTCATTGATTAATTAGGGTAAAAATACTAATAATTTTTTTATGTTAAATTTTCCTAAAAGCAAAGGTTATACCAAAATTAGGAAAAACCGCATATTTTGCATATTTTTTCTTTTTACCCTAATTATCAGTTACAATCTGTTTAAATTAGGATTAGTCGAAATCGCTGCAATCGAGGTCGATCCAGTATTGTGCCTGCTCTTCGTAAAGGTAGCCGTACTCATCGCAGTCTTCTGCTGCATCGAGCAGATTAAGCGCTGCCGTCCTTAGCGAGCTGCAATTGGAGGATGTCGGGCTGTTTGAGAATGTGTTGCTCCTCGTTACCAGGATGTCTGCCAGTTCGACCAGGTCATCATAACAGTTGTCACTGACTGATGATGTTTCTTCTTCTTCGCAGGATACAGCGAAAGCCGTAAATGCAAATAGCACGAGTGCTACCGAAAGTTGCTTCATTTTTTTCATAAGTGGAAATTTAAAGGTTGGTATTAAAGTTATTACCGCAAATTTCACTCATTACATAAAGCAGTAAAATACCCAACAGAGGGTATTTTACTACAAATCATTTCTTAAAAAGCATTGTCAAAAATCATATTTACGCTCCATTGAATACCGAAGCAGCTCGCTTTTCCCCTGAAGGCTAAGTTTTTTCAGGATGTTCTTTCTGTGGGTATCCACCGTAGATTTTTCAATGAACAGTGCATCTGCTATTTCCTGCGAGGTCCTGCCTTCACCTATGAGCTTTACTATTTCCTGCTCCCGCTTGCTCAATGGAACGTCGTTATTCTCTTTTTTACTATTATCGCTTTTTTTGAGGGAACTGTCAAAAAAAGTTTCGCCCGTCATCACTGTACGTATGGCAGTAAGCACTGTTTTGAGCGAAGAATTTTTGAGGATGTAACCCGAAGCACCCGCGGCCTCCATTTGGGCTATGGCTTCATCCTGCTCGAACATACTGAAGGCAATGATCCTGCACTGCGGAAATTCCTTTTTAATGTGGCGTGTTGCCGTTATTCCGTCCATTTTAGGCATCCTGATGTCGGTAAGCACCACATCGGGCCTTTTCCGGCGCACGATATCGAGCAGCCTTTCGCCGTCGTTGGCTTCGCCTATTACCTGTATGCCGTCCTCATATTCAAGGAACAGCTTTATGCCGTCTATGAGCGACTGGTGGTCTTCTGCTATTGCTACTGTTATCATATCGGTAAGTCTATAATTATGGTTGTGCCATTTCCGGGTGTGCTGTCAATGCTGAATGTACCGCCAAGCTGTGCGACCTTTTTCTCAATGGAGTCAAGCCCCATGCCATCGGCGCCCTTTCTCGCATCGGGGCCAAAGCCAATGCCGTTATCTTCTATCATTACATTAATATTGTCGTCGTGATGGATAAGGCTTACCGTTGCTTCTGTTGCCCGCGAATGCTTGGCTATGTTCGTAGCAAGTTCCTGCACGATCCTGAAAATGGCAATCTCAAGCGTGTTGTCCATACGGCCTTCAAAACCGAAGGCGGTAACCTGTATTTCCAGCTTTTCGGGAATTGATATTTTTTGTGCCAGCTTTTTTATGGCAGGTATCAGCCCTTCATTTGCAAATACCCCGGCATTTTTTGCATGGGCCAGCCTGCGTACTTTTTGATATGCTTCCTCGATCAGTTCATCTGTTTTTTCATACAGGCGGTTTTCCTCATCCCGAAGCTCGTTTTTCCTGAGCTTCAGGTTCTCGAAATTTATTTTTAATGTTGCCAGCATGCTGCCCAGGTTGTCGTGCAGGTCGTTCGCTATGCGTTGCCTTTCCTTTTCCTGACCTTCGAGCATGAGGTCTATGCTGTGCAGTTCGTAATCTTTAAGGGCTTTCTCGAGTTTTTGCTGCTCAATAAGCTTTTCCTGGCGCGATATTTTTTCCTTTCGCCGGGCATTTTTCAATACGAGCCATCCTATAGCGATAGCGGCAACCATGAGCCCCGTATATACATAAAGCAAAATATTCTTCGTTTTGTTCTTATTCTTCAGTTTAATGTTTTCCAGTTCCTTTTCCTTGGTGCGGTACTTTACCTGGATGTCATTTATGGCAATGTTCTGCTCCTCGGTTTTCGCACTGTCCGAAAATTTCTTGTTCAGCAACAGGTACGCATAGGCATTGGGATAATCTCCTGCAGCTTCATAATTCGTATACAGGAATTCATATATGTATTGTTTTGTTTTAAGTATGTTGCCCCTTATGGGGACACTGTCGGCTTTTTTCAGGCAGGCAATAGCGTCCTTGTAATCCTCCAGGTAATAGTAGGCCGCAGCCTGGTTTACATAGTTGTGGCATATCTGCGTTTCTTTCCTTTTTTTTCCCTTCTTTGAAGAGGTGAGGTAGTCCAGGTTTTTTTTCAGATAATACAGCGCCGAGTCGGGCTTGTTTAAATCGTTTATGTATAATGATGCAAGGTTGATATCTATAGTAGCCTCAACGTCGGGGTTGCTGTACACTTTGAGGAATTGCTTGGCTTTTTTAAAATAGGCCAGCCCGTCATTATATTCTTTTGAATCTATTTTAAATAAAGCCAGCCGTGCATAACACAGGGAGAGCTTTTTCGGGTCGCTTACCTTTTGGGTATAGTCCACATATTCGTCAAGGTACTTGCGGTAATCGCTTTTATTCTTTTCCTGTGCCCGAAGCAGGTAAGCGAGCTGGAAATTAATATCCATTACACGATCAGTGCTGTCAATCTGGTTATACAGCGCCTTCGATTTTAAATAATGGTTGTAGGCAAGGTCCTCCTTATTATTGTTTTCGTAATACTTTGCAGACAGATACCAGTAAAATGCTTTATCAGGCCCAGAAAGGCTTTTGTCGCTTACCTTATCAAGCGCTGCTTTTGCCTGTTGGTATTCGGCGCCGGAAATGTCGCCCTCTATAGCTGTAAGCGTTGCGGAATATTGTGAATAAACCTTGCCGGTAAAGCAAAGCGCTGCCGGCAAGGTTAATAATAATTTTAATAAGCTTTTTTTCAAGTTGCGTCACGATTTGGTGATGATGGTCATGCCTGCTTTCCTTGGGTTAAAAAATGGTGCTGCAGCGTCAAATACCTCGTCGTTCTGTTGGGATTTGTTCCACAAGTCCTGAATTTGCTTCATTGCCCATGTTGTGGAGAACGCGCCAAGCTTTGCGGCATTATAGCTGTTTATTACTTCCTTCTGCATGCTGTTTACATCGGCGGTAGTTTTTGGCTCGTGGTACAGTATTACCAATATTTCATTGGCATCCCAGTCTAACTGTGGCGCAAGCGAGTGGTTGGTCATGGGGGAAGACGAATCGATGACCGGCAGTGGAGCAAGCGGATCGGTGCCGTTATACACCAGTTCGGTGTCAATTCCGTTCTCGGTTTTCAGGTGTATCAATATCGCGTTCACCTTTGTATGACCCTTTGTTTTCGAAACATTGTAAAAATCGACAAAAGCATAAGAGTCTCCCGTGAGTTGGGGCAGGTAGGCCGAAAGGTTTAACTTTCCGGCAGATAAGGTACCGGTAACTGTGTAGGTTGGTTGTGACATACAAAATAGAATTTATTGGTTAACTAAGCAAATTTCGGAAAGATAAAGTAACTAAAAAATCCCCATTGATGGGGATTTTGCAGCAGATATTATTAACAAAAATTTAAGAATTATCTTTCGTAAAGTACTTGATGAAAAACAGTATGGCAATAAACCCTATAAAGGCAACGAGAATCCAGTAACTGCCTTTATAATATTTTTTATGCAGGGCTAGGTCCTTTCGGTACACGTATACCATCGTGATTACGAATGCAACTATAAATAATCCCGCAAAAATCAATTGCCCTGTTGTAAACATGTTGAAATCTTTTTTGCAAAGCTACGGGTTTGCAATATTATTTCGGTTTATTTTGGAGACATAAATTCACCATTACCATGAAAAAACAGCTCGACTCTGTAAAACAATTCCATTCATCTTTCGGCCTTGGCATAAGTGAGTTGCCTAAGGGCTGCCTTGGCGAGGCCGTGAACCTGCTGCGCTATAACCTGATGAAAGAAGAGAATGAGGAATACCTGGAAGCAGTGCAGAACAATGACCTGGTAGAAATTGCCGATGCCCTGGGCGATATGCTTTATATTTTATGCGGAACCATAATAGAACACGGCCTGCAATATAAGATCGAAGAAGTTTTTGACGAAATACAGCGCAGCAACATGAGCAAACTGGGCGCCGATGGCAGGCCGATATACCGCGAAGATGGTAAGGTTATGAAAGGGCCGGCCTATTTTAAGCCTGATTTCACGAAGATACTGGAGTAATAATTTTAAAGTCAACGGCATACAGTTAACAGCTAATGCAAACCTGCGACTGTTAACTGTAAACCATCAACTGAAAGCTATATCTTTACAGTCCAGCCGAAAGTATCTTCTGCAAGTTTGTACTGTATGTTGGTAAGTTTCTCTTTAAGTTCTGCTGCAAAAGAATTGTCCAGCTTAGGGAGCTCACGGTATTTGTCCTGGAAGCTAAACCCCACAATCGGGTTGATCACGGCGGCAGTACCGGCCCCAAAAATCTCTTTTAGCGAACCGTTATCTGCGGCTTCTACCAGTTCTGCTACCAGTAATGAGCGCACCTCTACCTTAATATTTTCCCTTGCGGCCAGCTCGATGATGCTCTTGCGGGTCACGCCGTCAAGGATCCTCTCGCTGACAGGTGCAGTGTATAAGGTATCATTAATCCTGAAAAACACGTTCATAGTACCGGCTTCCTCCAGCTTGGTATGGGTGGCATCATCGGTCCAGATGATCTGCTGGTAGCCCATTTCGTTGGCCAGCCTGGTCGGGTAAAATTGCGCCGAATAGTTGCCCGCAGCTTTTGCAGCCCCTATGCCACCATTTGCCGCACGGCTGTAGTGTTCGGCGATAATCACCTTTACTTCGCCCGAATAATACGAGCGGGCAGGGGAGAGTATGATCATGAAACGGTATTGTGTAGACGGCGCCGCAATGACACCCGACCCGATCGCGATCATGAACGGCCTGATGTATAGTGAGTTGCCTTTGCCTTTTTGCACCCAGTCTTTTTCGATATTGATCAGGGTTTTCATGCCGCCGATGAAGATTTCCTCAGTTACAGATGGCATGGCAAGCCTTTCGGCAGATTTGTTGAAACGGTCAAGATTCTGGTCCGGACGAAAAAGCCATACATCGTCATTGGCATCCTTATACGCTTTCATGCCTTCAAAAATAGCCTGGCCATAATGAAATACCTTGGCGGAAGGATCGATCAGGAACGGCTCGTAAGGCTTTATGATAGGAGTTTCCCATTGCCCGTTCCTGAAATCGCACATCAGCATATGGTCGGTAAAAGTGTTTCCAAATGAAAGATTTTCGAAATCAACGGCGCCAATGTGGCTGGATGAGGCCCTGTTTATAATAATATCAGAAGAATTTTCGCCCATTATCAATGAGAATATTAAGGTTAGTTGTGTTAAACAAATTTAATAAAAAATCATAGCAAAGCGTCTTTTGGGCGAAATAATAGCATTTAAAAAAATTAATCGGCTGAATTAAAGAAGAATAAGCAAAATAGTAAGATTTCGCTGTTGCAGGCTTCAACTTTCTCCATAAATTTGCAATTGAATAAATTCAGTTAAAATGAAAAAATCAATTGTACTTGCCGCTGCGCTGATGGTATTTGCAGCCTGCCAGAAAAATAAGGAAACTGAGGTAAAGACCGAAGAAACCGTTATGGAAAAAACCGGTGACAGTGTGCATACCGATGCAGATAGTATTCCTGTAAGCAAGATAGAGGGAACTCCAGAAGCTGCTGTACCTGTTGAAGATAAGGACAACCTGGTTAAAAAAATAGAAGTAGTGGAACCGGCCACGGCAATGAAAGTGGACTACGCATCTTTCGGCGCAAAGATCAGTGCCGAGAAAGCCCTTACCAAGGAGCAAATGATTGCTAAATACAAAGGACTTAAGCCGGGCGATACCGTTGCGGTGAAATTTAAATCGAAGATAAAGGACGTTTGCCAGAAAAAAGGCTGCTGGATGGCTATGGAACTTCCGAATGGGAAAGAGTCTTTCGTGAAATTCAAAGACTACGCATTTTTCGTACCGCTAAATGCAACAGATTCTGAAGCCATCATAAGCGGTAAGGCTTTCATTAGTGAAACTTCAGTAGCGCAACTGAGGCATTATGCTAAGGATGGTGGGCAGTCGGAAGCTGAAATCGCAAAGATCACCCAACCTAAGACCGAATATAAATTCATGGCCGACGGGGTACTGATAAGCAAATAATGAACGTACGATTTATACTTCCTGCGGTGTGCCTGCTGGCTTTGGCTTCCTGTAAAAAAGAGGCTGAAACCGTTACAGCAGTACCAAAAGAAAAAGAGGCCGAAAAAAAGGAGTTCAAAATGTATGAGATGTCAGAAATGGCAGGCCTCATGGAACGTATGTACGCAGAGAACATGCAGCTTAAGGAGCGCATATCCAAAGGCGACACCCTTGGTAACTTCCCACGCCATTTCCTGGACATACATTCCTCAGTAATGACCGACGAAAGCGAGAACGACGCATTTTTCAAAGAACAGGCCGCGGTGTTTATCAATGCACAGGAGATGATTTATAAAGATTCGCCCAATGCAAAAAAACATTTTAACGATGCGGTTTCTGCCTGTGTAAAATGCCACGAGCAAAAATGTGAAGGCCCAATACCCAGGATTAAGAAATTATACATTAAGTAATTGAAAAGGGAGATCATTACCACAGACGACGGGTCGGTAACCATATACCTGCCTGAAATGGAGGAGACCTACCATTCGAAGTTTGGGGCTATTCAGGAAGCCTACCATGTATTCATAAAAAACGGGCTGGCTTTAACCGAAGGCCGGCCTGTTTCCATTTTGGAAATTGGGTTTGGGACGGGCCTCAATGCCTTCATCACGTTCCTCGAATCTGCCAGAAGTGGTCAGATTATTGATTATACCGGGGTTGAAGCATATCCTGTACATTCGGAGGAAGTGGCGCAGCTTAATTATGTAAGCGAACTTAACGCCGGTGAATATTCTGATATTTTCAAGGCAATGCATACGTCAAATTGGGGTGAAAAGGCTGAGCTAAACGGTAATTTTACGTTAATTAAACGCCACCAATTCTTCGATGACATTGACGATGATGATGCTTTCGACCTTATCTATTTTGACGCGTTCGGCTACCCTGTACAGCCGGAACTTTGGAGTGTAGAAATTTTCAGGAAAATGCACAAATCCCTCCGAAAAGGCGGGATATTAATTACTTATTCCTGCAGGACAGTCATAAAGAAAGCCATGCAGGAAGCAGGTTTTGTCACCGAAAAGCTACCTGGCCCTCCCGGAAAGCGTGAGATATTACGGGCAAAGAAGCTTTAAAAATTTGTTAAATTCTTAACAAATTTTTAAACGAAATCGATATAATAAAATAGTATTTTTGTCGAAGAAACGATTTATTTATTATTTTTACATATTCGTTCTTATCACCTTTAACCTTATTATTTAATATTAAAAGGAATTATGCCGAGACCTATGTTTAGTTACACAAAGAAAGTTTTGGAAAGCGTGAGCTTCGACCCAAAGCTGTTTTGTAAGGAGGTAGAAAAGGCAGTGAAGATCTTGTTGCCTTATGAGATTGAACAACTTGTAGACTGGCTTCATAGCTTTATAACCGAAAAGCCGGAATTAAGAGATTGTCTTATTTACGTAGAACAATAAAACTAAAGGAGCCGGAAGGCTCCTTTTTTATATGGTAGTTATTGCAAGGGTATAAGCATCCTTATTTTTTGTGCAGCGGACTGGTTATGTCTACGTTCTGGAAGGTGATCGCGCCTTTTACAACCCCTGCGATCGTACTGCGCAGCGCCTCGATAAGGTGCAGCTTCAGTTCTTTTTTAGAATAAATGAGGCTGACCTCCCGCGAAGGCCGTGGGTCTGAAAAATGGCGCAGTTTTTTAGCCGATTTTTCGCTCATGTCGAGCGTATTGAGATAGGGAAGGAGCGTCATGCCCAATCCTTCGTCGGCGAGTTTGATCATGGTCTCGAAGCTGCCGCTCTCGATCTTGAAATGATTTTCGTGCGGAAGCAGTGAGGTTTTGCAGATATTAAGTACGTTATTGGTGAAGCAATGCCCGTCCTGCAGCAGAAGTATGTTATCGAGGTTTTCCTCAAGGTCCTCCACGCTAAATTCTTTCTTTTGGTAGGCAGCGAAATTTTCCGGAACATAGGCCACAAAAGGCTCATAATACAATACTATTTCCTTAATGCTTTCTTCTTCCAAAGGGGTGGCGGCAATAGCGGCATCCAGCTGGCCGTTCTTAAGCATCCTGATGATTTCGTCGGTGGTACGTTCTTCTACAATAAGGTTTACCTTGGGATATTTATTGATGAAATTACTCATGAACATCGGCAAAAGCGTAGGCATGACGGTAGGGATGATTCCAATTTTGAATTCACCGCCAATATAGCCCTTCTGCTGGTCGACGATATCCTTTATCCTGTCGGATTCGCTTACGATGTTTTTGGCCTGAGATACTATTTTCTGGCCCACTTCGGTAAGCTGTATGGGTTTTTTCCCCCGGTCGAATATCTGTACGTCCAGCTCATCCTCAAGCTTTTGTATCTGCATGCTAAGTGTTGGCTGCGTCACAAAGCACTTTTCTGCAGCAAGGGTAAAGTTTTTATGTTCGGCAACGGCGAGGACATAGTACAGCTGGGTAATCGTCATATATTAATATTTATGATAAAATTATAAAAACCATTGATATGAACTATACTTTTTATGGTTAAATTTACCATACTTTTAACGATGTAAAAACCTACAAATAGAAAATATTCATGAAAACAAAACAAAACCAGGAAGCTACCAATATTTTGGGCCTGCCTGTAAAAGAAGCCGAATTGATCGCCGCAGAACTTAACATACTGCTATCTAATTTCCAGGTGTATTACCAAAACCTGAGGGGCATTCACTGGAACATTCGCGGAAAGCGCTTTTTTGACCTTCACGTGAAGTTTGAGGAGCTTTACAACGACGCACAGCTAAAGATCGACATGGTTGCAGAAAGGGTGCTTACACTCGGAGGGACACCGTTGCATACCTTTGAGGATTACATTGCCAACAACAGGCTCGAGGTTGGAAAGAACGTATCGAGGGATACTGAAGCCGTGCACCTGGTAATGGCATCACTGGCCGACCTTTTGAAGATCGAAAGGGTGATCCTTGAGGAATCGGCAAAGATAAATGACGAAGGAACCAACTCCATGATGGGCGATTTCATTAAGGAGCAGGAGAAGACAATGTGGATGATGAAAGCGTGGAGTGAGGAAGAAATATAACATTCCCTGCAACGACCGTAAGTAAAAAAGCCCTATCTTCGCAGGGATGAAATTAGCTGTAAACATAGTACTTTTCTTATTTATCTCGTTTTTGGCGGCTCCTACCATTGTGAGCCTGATCGAGGACGAGGCAGATGTATCTGTAGTTTACAGCCTTACTGAAGAAGAAATACAAAAAGAGATAAAGGAAGTAAAAGCAGCCCCGTACATTATGTCCGGTGTTACTTTTTTTGCTGAAGCTAAAAAATCTGCCGCGATAAAATCTGCTAACCTCCAAAAGCATGATAACGTGGCAGAAGAAATATTCTCACCCCCGCCCGAACGCGTATAATACTGTTACAGCCCTTTATTGGCAGCTGTTTAGGTGCAATGGCACCTGAAAGCATAATTGTATTATATATTTTTTCTGTATGACAAAAAAGACAAATCTTTTTGGCAGCCTCAAGTCCGATTTTCCTTCGGGGCTTGTTGTCTTCCTCGTGGCATTGCCCCTGTGCCTGGGCATTGCCCTTGCTTCGGGCGCGCCGCCGCTTTCGGGTATTATAGCCGGTGTTATAGGCGGTATTGTGATTGGAGGCCTCAGTAAGTCGCACATAAGTGTTTCCGGCCCCGCAGCCGGCCTTATCGCCATAGTACTTACGGCAATTTCTACATTAGGCTCATTCGAAGCCTTTTTGCTCACCGTGTGCCTTGCGGGCGTTATCCAGCTGATACTGGGCTTCGTAAGGGCGGGTAGCATTTCCAACTATTTTCCTTCCAATGTTATCGAAGGTATGCTTGCCGGTATAGGTGTTATTATCATCATTAACCAGCTGGAGCACGCCGTAGGCTATGATAAAGGCAATGAAGGCGACGAATCGCTTTTCAGGCTGGATGGCGGCAACCCGTTTTCGGACCTCCCGGACATTATCAGCCGTTTTGAGGGGGGGGCGGTTATTATAGCTGCCGTATCCCTTGGTATACTTATAGTTTGGGACAAAATACCGGCGCTCAAAAGGCTTAAAGTATTGCCGGGAGCTTTGGTGGCCGTTGTCGCGGGTATCGTGATCAACCAGGCCTTCATATACATGGGCAGCCCTTTGGCGCTGGAAGCCACGCACCTTGTAACACTGCCTGCAGCCTCGTCGTTTGAAGACATAAAAGGATTTATAGTCCTGCCGGATTTCACGGCAATATCCAATACACAGGTATGGATCACTGCAGGTACCATCGCCGTTGTCGCCTCCATTGAAACACTGCTGTGCATTGAGGCATCCGACAGGATGGACGTGCAGAAACGCTATACCGACACGAATAATGAACTTAGGGCGCAGGGCCTGGGTAACATACTGAGCGGGCTTATCGGCGGCCTGCCGATCACATCGGTGGTGGTGCGCTCTTCGGCGAATGCCAATGCCGGTGCAAAAACAAAAATGTCGGCCATCATCCATGGTGTGTTGCTGCTGGTATGTGTGCTTGCCATCCCGGTGGTACTGAACATGATCCCGCTCGCCACGCTTGCCGCGGTGCTGCTGCTGGTGGGGTATAAGCTTGCCAATCCGGCAAAACTGAAACATTTTTGGGATAAGGGCAAGTACCAGTTTGTTCCTTTTATCGCGACATTGCTTGCCGTGGTATTTACCGACCTTTTGAAAGGTGTTGCGCTTGGTATGGTAATTAGTATTATATTTATACTTAGGGGCAACCTGAAAAGGGCTTATAATTTCAGGAAAGAAGAGTATGCGGCAGGTGATATTATCCATATTGACCTGGCGCAGGAAGTATCGTTCCTGAACAAGGCCGCAATAAAATCGACGCTTAATGATATCCCTGAGAACGCCAGGGTGGTTATCGATGCGTCTGACACTGTCTACATTGCCCACGATGTGCTTGACCTTATAGAGGAATTTAGGGATATAAAGGCTAAGGAAATGAATATTAAGGTAAAGCTTGTAGGCTTTAAACAGGCGTATGAGCTTGAAAATTCAGAGAAAGGGAATGTAACTGTTGAGCACAGGATTAAAAAAGAAAAAAAAACTAAAACTAAAACAGAAGAGTAATCCCCATTATTGGGCTTTAAATAAATAAGTTTATTATGAAAATGAATGATGATTTTTATAAGAAGATATTAGACAACAACAAAATATGGTCGGAAACCAAGCTGGCTACCGACCCTGAATATTTCCATAAGCTTTCCAAAGGGCAGGCACCCCCGCTGTTATGGATAGGATGTTCAGACAGCCGCGTACCTGCCAACGAAGTAATAGGTGCGCAGCCCGGCGAAGTATTTGTTCATCGTAACATCGCCAACATGGTGATACATAGTGATATGAATATGCTTAGTGTACTGGATTATGCTGTGAATGTGCTAAAAGTAAAACACGTGATCGTGTGCGGCCATTATGGCTGCGGTGGTGTAAAGGCTGCCATGGGCAACGACTCCATTGGGCTTATTGACAACTGGATCAGGCATATTAAGGATGTATACAGGCACCATAGGCAATACCTTGACTCAATCATTGACGAACATGACAGGTTCAATGCTTTTGTAGAACTGAACGTGAAAGAGCAGGTAAGCGATCTGGCAAAAACATCCATTGTGCAGAATGCGTGGAGAAACGGACAGGAAATTTGCCTGCACGGTTGGGTATACGGACTTGATTCCGGTATCGTAAAAGACCTTGAGGTCAATTTTTGCGATAATGAGGAAATGGCAAAAGTAGACCGTTTGAAGTTTTAATGTTTATTATATTTCCAATGAACCGCCTCCGGGCGGTTTTTTTGTGGAAAGAACTGATGGCCACAAGTTAGTTGCGGCGAAATAAAAATTACTCATTTTCCTCGAGGTTTTCATTAAAGACCGAAGGGAGTAATTTTGGTATGAATTTAATAAGCAGCGGCAATAGCAGACTCCCGCCGGGCAAAAGAAATATGGTCAGCGACGGCACTGTTTTACAGATTTCAAGCAGCTGCTTTTTTACTTTCTTCTTTTCTTTTTCATTAAGGCCGCGATGGGTGGAGTGGGTGAGCAGCAGCATAAGCTCACCATTATTGGAAAGCTCTTTGACCAGCCGTTTTTTATTGCGGTTGATGAGCAGCATTACGCTTTGCGAAGCATGGTCGTAAAAATGCTTTACAGGATTGGAATAGTTGAAGTATGGGATATTTTTTTTGTTGTGGCGTAGGAAAACATCGAATGAAGCAATGCTCTCAGCTGCAATCTCATCATCAATACCCAGCTCGCCGGCAAGGCGGTAAAGGAAATCCAGTTCGCTTTGCTCGGCATTTCCATCGGTCCATATCGCCATTCCTGCCATGTCGAGCAGGTAATTCTTTTCCGACTTCGACTGGAAATAGTTCAGTTGCAGCTTAGTGAAATCGTCGGCTTTTATCTTCGAGAACTTTGTATAGCGCACGGATGATTCGAACATCTTTATAAGCAGTTCGTCATATTCTGTGGTTTTGCTCTTGCTTTTCAGGGCCAGCGACACGATGCTGAGTACAGTCTCTTCAAGTTTTTTAAGGTATTCTGACGGAATTTCACCATTGATCAGGTATTGGCGGAAAGCCAGGACATCCATTACGATCAGCGCATTGGTGAGGATATGCGAAAAGCTGCGGCTAAAAAAGTTATCGTTAGTTTTTATCCGCTCATCCAGAATGTCCTCCAGTTGCTGGCCCGGCGGCGAAGCGGGCAATACTTTTTTGAGCAGGTCGAAACCATCCGGAGTCATCGCTTTGTAAAACGCTATCGCTTTATTAATGAATTCCCCTGGCTCTACCTGTTTTGTAATCAGGGTGTATACATCGTAAAGCGTATTGAGCAATGCGGCCTTGGTGGTTTCTTCTGTCGTCCAGCCTTTGGTTTCTTTCCCGTCGAGGTTATTGAACGAAACCACGTGCCCGTAAATAAAGCCCGTATCCCTGACCGCCCTGTAAAACTCATGCGAGTTAAGGGCTATGGGCTGCCTGTCTTTCAGCTGCCCTAAAAACTTATCTATCCAGCCACTGGCAGAAGGGTTAATCATGGTTTGGGTTAATTACCCGCAAAGCTATGCAATTTTTCGGGTATAGGGCAATAGTTGAATTATTCATATAATTAAACAACTATGAAATTATCGCTTATTAGAAAGGATAATTTTGCAGGACAATGATTAAACTTTGACTCCCTTTAAAAATAGCAAGGGACTTAAGCAGGAAACCGGATATTGATCCAGTAATTTTGCCAAGGCTTTAGCTATTTAATATTTCGCTAACACTAATTATGATAACCCTAACAAATACAAGGGATTATAAGGTTTACCTTAGCTGAAATAACAAATAACTAAATTGACTTACGATGAAAAAGACCTCATTTTTTAGCAAAGCACTTCTTGGAGCAGCCGTTGTAACAATGTCGATGGGTGCCATTGCCTGTAAAGACGAAAACAAGCAGGAAGACCCGAAGGAAGTGGCAGAAGACGAGAACGAAGCCAAATTTGACGATACAAATGATGATAAGGAAGAAGATTCCGATTATCTTGTGGCTGCCGCCGAAGTAGATATGAAAGAGATCGAGTTGGGCAAGCTGGCGCAACAAAAAAGTACTAACCCCGATGTACAGGCGTTAGGGAAAATGATGGTGGAACAGCACACTAAGGCGCTTACCGACCTTAAAGCTGCCGCTGCTAAAAAAAATATCAGCATTCCCGAAGCGCTGACCGAAAAAGGGCAGGATGCCTATAAAGACCTGAACGACAAGACAGGCCATGATTTTGATAAGGCTTATGCCGATATGATGGTGGACGGCCACGAGAAGACTATAGAAAAGATGGAAAAAGCTTCTGAGAAGGCTACCGATACCGATATCAGGATGTGGGCTGCCAATATGCTCCCTGCACTAAGGACACACCTTGAGCATGCCAAAATGACTAAAGAAAAAGTGGATGCTGTAAAGTAATTTGCGGTAACTGCATATAAAGAAACTCCGGAGGACGTAAAAGGGCTCCGGAGTTTTTTTTATGGATTTGCCCTGCTATTTGTCCGAAGGCTTCTTTTTGATGAGCGTTACCAGTACAAATACCAACGCAGCAACCAGCAGCAGGTGGATGAGCGCACTGGTGATGTACCATACGAAATGGCCCAGCACCCAAAATATAAGGAACAGGACCGCTACAATGTATAGTATCTTTTTCATGATTAAAGGCTAAGGATAAAACTGTCTTTGCTTAAACCATCGGTAATGTACTGCCAGTTGATGTGCACCACGTCGCTCAGGATCTTCTTAAGCATGTTGAAGTCGTTAGGCTTTTTGATGTATACATTGGCGCCGGATACAAAAGTATCTTCGATATCCTGTTCGGATGAAGAGGTGGAGTATATGGCTACCGATATCTTTTTGAGCCTGTCATCGCTGCGCATTTCCTTTAAACATTCAATGCCCGATTTGCGGGGCATGTTAAGATCCAGGAAAATAATATCCGGTAAAGGGTTTTCCTCTTTATTGAGGTAATCCATTAATTGTTCGCCATCGTTAAAGGCGGTAAAGTTGTAGTCGATTTTGATTTCTTCAAAAGCTTCCCTGAAAAATAAGCGATCATCTTCATCGTCATCAGCAAGCATTATGTGTAGGGAGTTTGGCCGCATGTATTTTCTTTTTCTCTAATTGATTAGGCGTAACGCTTCTGCTTCATTATTTTCTGGAAGGCGGTAGGCGTTACCCCTGTTATGTTTTTGAATTGTTGAGAGAGGTAGGCAACGCTGCTGTAGTTCATCAGGAACGATATTTCGGTCAGGGATAAGTCCTCCGTCATCAGCAATTGCTTCACCCTTTCAATTTTGTGCAAAATAATGAAATTTTCTATTGATATAAAAGTGACTTCGGAAAATACTTGTGATAAAGTCCGGTAGCTTTCCCCTAATTTTTCTGACAGGTAGGTAGAAATTTTTAAAGATTGTACACCCTTATCGGCATATAGCATTTCAATAATGGCATTCTTGATCTTCTGTACCAGTATATTTTTTTGGTTGTCAACGATTTCAATACCAAATTCGCTCAGGGAGCCGATGAACTTCTCGTAGGTGTCCATTGCGATATTCTCACTGAATTTTACGTACCCCGGCTCGGTAACCCTGCAGTCAATACCAAATTTATCAAGCTGCTGCTGAAGGAGCACTTTGCACATCTTATCAATGTTGTACTTTATGTAAAGCTCCATCGTAGTTGTTTTGAATCCGTAAGTAAAATTATAAAAATTTCCTTACTGTTTAGGGGTAGATAAAAAAAAATGATATTGTAGGAAAAGTATACTATTTGATTAAAATTATCGATTGATTATATCCTGAGACAGGTGTAAGCCTAAAAATTGCTTAAAATGCAATGTGGCTGACCCCTAAAATCTTAATTTTAGGGTATAAAAATCCTGCTTATGCTTCCCCAAAATCCCCCCGATGGCGGTATGCTCTATGCCGAAACCGACATGCACCACATCTTCCCCGAACCCCTGAACATGATAACGTCTTGTTTCTTCCTTGGCATCGCGATTTACTGGACTTTCAGGCTTCGCGGCCAATGGAGGGAGCATGCTTTTCTGTCATCCGCTTTACTGCTGCTGTATATTGGAGGGATAGGTGGTACCATTTACCATGGCCTTCGCCAATGGCGTATTTTCATCATGATGGACTGGCTGCCGATCATGCTGCTGTGCGTTTTTGCCGGGGTATACTTCCTGGGTAAGCTCACCCGTTGGTACTATGCAGGGGCGTTAGTAGTATTGTATGGCATTTTCCAGTTTTTTGCCAGACGGCAAATGGCACAGTCAGGAGACATCCAGTTGTTCATTAATATTAATTATGCCGTATTGGCCGGGATAGTACTGTTGCCGGTGCTTGTGTATCTTGTAAGCACGCGTTTCAGGCATGGGAGATGGGTTGGCTTTGCGCTGACCGCTTTCGTATTTGCGCTAACGTTTCGTGTCGCCGATGGCTGGGGATGGATGACTGCTGGTACGCACTTCCTATGGCATACCTTTGGCGCTGTTGCGGCGTTTTGCATGTTTCAGTATATTTATTGTATTAACCTGAAAGATTCGGATATACAAGGAGAATAAAAGAAATCCGTTTCCCATGGCGGCATCGGGAAACGGATTTAGCATTAGTTGGGTATTCTGTATGTCCAGCCTGCGAAAGCCAAATAGGCTGTAATTTTCGTTCAGGGGCTCTAAATTTACATAAAAATATTAACAACTAATAAATTATTTTATCTCTATATTCCAAGCGTATGAAAGTAAGCAGGATATTTTCAACGCCTCGGATTATAATACGAGCTCATTAAAAAGCTTAATAGCCTTATAATCAAGGTCATCACTAAGGCCGGGATGTGGCCTTGAGGTTTGTATTACCGAACTGCGTATTGCAGTAAGCCACCGGAAGCGCTCTGCGGCTTCAAGCCTAGCTATCGGGCCACCGTCCTCTGCACCCCTTGCTATGCGTTCAAACGACATTAGGTTAAGGCTTATTTGGGCAATATCGAGCTCCGGGCAAATTGCGTGCAGTTTATTTTCATTAAGGGTATATAATGCTTTGATGAACCGTGCCCTTTTGCAAAACACAATAATGCCCACATTCAGGAACTCTTCGCGTTCAACACGTGGCACAACCCGTATCACGGCATACTCATATAAGTGCTTTTCTTGCATTTTTTGCCTGGTTTACAAAGGTTTGTGAATCATTTAAACGAATTAGAAGGAATTTCGAATACAATTCGCGTATCTCGTCGGGAGTCTGGTCAATCCCATCCCACTGCAACCAGGAATCAGGAATAAGGCTGACAATAGTACGTATCTTCTTCTCTGTGAGCAATATCCTGTATTCCGCATCCACTTCTTCAACCAGGGAAGCCTGAGGGAGCAGCACATGGTCCTTTATCAGGGTAAAAGGGCTTACAGCGTGCCCTTCCGGATCATGAAAGGAATGGTGGAAATAAAGGCAGGCGCCGTGGTCAATGAGCCACAGGTCTCTATGCCATATAAGCATGTTTGTATTCCGGAATGTACGGTCAACATTGGTGATATAGGCATCCAGCCATACGATTTGTGAGGCCATTTTAGCATCGACCGTGGTAACTACGGGGTCGAAATTTATAGCGCCTGAAAGGTAGTGTAGCGCAAGGTTGAGTCCCTGGCTGGCCTGCAGCAGGTCCTGTATTTCCTCATCGGCCTCGGTACGGCCAAAGGCTTCATCAAGGTTTGCAAAAACTAACTCTGGTACGGGAAGGCCAAGCGCACGGGCAATTTCACCGCCTATAAGCTCGGCAATCAGCGCTTTGGTACCATGTCCCGCACCCCTAAATTTCAGAACGTAACTAAAAGTATCATCGGCTTCGGCAATGGCAGGCAGGGAGCCCCCCTCGCGAAGCGGTGTAATGTAGCGCGTCACGTTTACTGTGCGAAGCCTGGGTATATCAGCCATAATTGGGGAAGTTTATAGTGTAAAAATAAGGATTTTATGTGTAATGGATTGCGACAAATGAATACATCCTGGCAGACTTTTTATCCACCGGCATAACATTACTCCACCACTTACCTGAAAATAATTTTTATCGTTGCAATCCTTTTTTTTTTTTGCATGGCCAAAGACCCGTTCTTCCTGGCAGGATTATTTATCCCCACATTTCTCCAAAAGGTCTTGAGTGTAGGCTTCCGTAATTGGTGCGCCGCCAAGTGCCTTGCATTCCTTATAGTACTTACGAGCATTCTTACAGTCGCCTTTTATGAGGCAAAATACTGATAGCCTGAAAACAGTGTCCGGGTCTTTCGGGTCCAGTTTATACGATTTTTGGAGGTAGCCTGCTCCTGCATCAATATAAGAACCTGATGCTTCTTCACCCTTATTTTTATAGTATTTATCCAAATACCAGGTGGCCAGGTCGGTAAGCAGGTGCGTATTGTCCGGGTTAGTCGCCAGGCCTTCTTCATATTGCTTTTTTGCGGTTTCACTATCGCCGAGCGCCATATATACCGCGCCATAGCCCCAATAAATATCAGTGTTGGCATTGTCCAGAAGAAACGCCTGGTTAAACCGGTACATGGCTGTCCTGATATCGCCCCTGCGTAAATAAGTAAAGCCAAGGCTTACCAGGCTGTGAGAGGCAGCGGTTCTGCTGCCATCGAATTTAGCCTGTTTCATGGTCTCTGCGATAAATTCTTCATCCGACTGTTTCTGCCGGGGAGTCTTCTCGGCATTGCCATATTTTGGCAGCAGCCTGATGTTGGTCCTGGCCTCTTCGTTCCATTCGGGCAGGGTCATTTGCTGGCTCCATGCGCTGACGCTTGTGAGCAGTAATAACAGGATCAGTTTTCTCATTTTACCATATCTTTTACCATCCAGTGGTTGGGGTGTTTTTTTAGCAGGTGTTTTTTCATATTTTCTTTTGCAGGCCCGTCCGGGGCAAGCGAATACCTGTAGACTTTTATCGGCACTGAATCAGGGTAGTGGGATAAAGCCATTTCAAAGTGCTCCCCGGCCTTTTGATCCATGCCGGCAGCCATCAGCGCTTCGCCCATGTATACGAGCACGATGGCCGGAATGGCCTTATAAGTACTTATGCATTCAGCCGAAAGCAGCTTCATGCAGCCCAATTGGAAATCACTGGTTACATCAGGGTTTTCTGCTTCGTCCTGGTAGCGTTGAAAAAGATAAAATATGTGGCTGTTATGCAGGGTAGGGTCGTTGGCATATGTTTTATAGGCAGCAATGGTTTCGTCAGATAATTGCCCATTGTCTGCTTCGAGGAGTTCATTTTGGAGCGATTCCATCAAGCGGTAAACCCCCTTATCCCTGCCGTCTGCGCGGCACTTCTTTTTTACAGATTCCAGTTCGGCGCTCAGGGATTCATAGGTGCCTTGTGCCTGGGTAATTGCCGCTGCAAGCAGGAAGAAGTACAGTAGTGTCTTTTTCATTTCTCTTTTTTTGTTTAAGATGCCGGATACTTTCCCAAATATAGCAGAAAATCATAAACGCGCTACGAATAATCGTCCGGCTCAATATGCACCAGTACATGGCCCAGTTCGGGCAACTGAAGGCGAAGGGTATCTTCCAGCTCGTGCGCCAGGCGGTGGCCTTCTTTAACGGTAATGTTCGAGTCTACCACCGCATGCAGTTCCAGGTGGTAGCGCATCCCGGCCTTTCGGATAAAACATTTCTCGGTGTCAAGTATACCGGGAACCGTGATGGATATTTTTTTTATGTCGATTACAAGGTCGTCGTATACGTGCTCATCCATGATCTCGCCCAGGGCAGGCCTGAATATCAGATAGCTGTTATATAATATGAATACCGAAGCAAACAATGCCGCCCAGTCGTCTGCCGACTCATATCCCGGCCCGTAAAACAGTGCAATCGAAATGCCCGCAAATGCAGCTACCGAAGTGATGGCATCGCTACGGTGGTGCCAGGCATCTGCACGAAGTGCGGAGCTATTGGTTTCCCTGCTTTTTGCCATTACAATCCGGAACGATATTTCCTTCCATATGATAATAGCTCCAAGCACAAAAAGCGTCCACGTTGCCGGAAGCCCATGTGGAGTCCGGATGTTTATGATACTTTCGTAAGCGATGACGGTAGCCGAAGTGATAAGGAATCCTACGACAATAAAGGTAATAAGCGCCTCGGCACGGCCATGGCCATAGGGGTGGTTTTCATCTGCAGGCCTGTTAGCGTATTTTATGCCAATAAGTACCAGGAATGATGAAAAAATATCGGCGGTCGACTCAATGGCATCGGCTATCAGGGCATAGGAATTGCCAAATATCCCCGCTGTGCCCTTAATTATCGCCAGTACGGTATTCCCGGCAAGGCTGAACCAGGTTGCTTTAATTGCCTTTTGGGCGTTGGTGTCTAATGTTGCTTCCATAAATAATCGTGACAAAAATAAGCCGAAAAAACCGGATACAAACGTTTTTAACGCCTGCATCCGGTATTAATATAGTATTATAAATACTTATTTTTTACAGCAGCCATCAAGGCGTTCGTAAGCAACGGCAACAGCTTTTACATCATCCGCGTCATATCCGAGATTGCTAATGGCTTTCCTGATTGTGCCGACATCGGTTTTTTTGCTGTTGTACGTTACCCTGATGGTCATTTCCTTCTCATCGATCACAACCATCTGTACGCCTTTTTCCTTAAGGAGCTTTTTTTCGATTTGCGGGCCGCAGGTTTCGCAGTGCCTGCAATGGTCACAATATATTGCCGTTTTAATTATTGCTGTCTGTACCGTTTTTTGCTGCGCGTTAGCCGTATTGGCAAAAAGCATTGCAATAAAGGCTATCAGCAGGACTTTAAGTGATCTCATGATTTGTAGTTTTGGCAAATATACTAACCTTCCACAGTTTAAGCAAGGCGCAAACAAATGCAGACCTTACAGCAACAAGGTATCCTACATCTTATTTACCCCCGTAAGTCTCACCTAAAAATATAAGGATGCCCCCAACAATAAGTAAAATGCTGTTGAGTTTCATAGTGTTTATAGCCTTTTTTAGGTTGGCATTATTGATGGCTACCTGGTCGCCTTCCGCAGTCCATTTGTTGGCCCCTTTCAGCCCTGCGTATACACTCACCGCAAACAGCAACCGAAGCGCACTGCTGATGCATATAATAAACCCTAAAATTTCGAGAATAATCAACATAAAATATAATGATTTAGATTAGGGCGCAATATAGCCATTTTCTTAAAATCACAAATAAATGTGAATATTTTCGATAATATGCTTATTATGAATTAAATATGTGTTAAAAATCTTCAAATACCCCCAATCCAAACAGCGCAAAGTCATATTTTACAGGATCGGATGCGTCCATTTGGCGTAAGGCGGTATCCAGTTCCAGCAATGCTTTGGCATCATTTTGCTTTCGCGAAAGCAGGCCAAGTTTGCGTGCCACATTACCACTGTGTACATCGAGCGGACAAGATAGGAGGGAGGGGGAAATGCTTTTCCATATGCCGAAGTCAACACCCGCTTTATCGTCGCGCACCATCCACCTAAGATACATATTTATCCTTTTTGCCGCCGAGCCTGCCAGCGGGTCGCTCACATGCTTGTGTGTGCGGTTTTGGTGTTCAATTTCAAAGAATACCTTTTTGAATTCGTGTATAGCAGGTTGCAGGCTTGCCTCCGTCTGGTGCCTTGCAAATACAGCCTCTAGGCCGCCGTGTTTTTGATAAATGTTTTTTAAAGCTTTGATAAAGGTAACAAAGTCCAATCCATTAAAGGTACGGTGTACAAATGATTCCAATGGCTCGAGGTGATGGCCTTTATGTCCCATCACAAAATCATAAGGGCTGTCACCCATGAGCGCCACCATCTTTTTTGCATTCCCGATAATCATCTTACGGTTTCCCCAGGCAATCGTGGCGGCAAGGAATCCGGCTATTTCGATATCCTCTTTTTGGGTAAAGAGGTGGGGTATCTGTATGGGGTCGCTTTCAATGAAATCGGGCTTGTTGTAGTGCAGTACCTTTTCATCAAGGAAAGCTTTCAGTTCTTCTTTTTCAGTGTTGCTATTCATATTTTGTAATATCCTCTGCATAAAATCCATCGGCCATATTCTCTGTTCGCATTTGCGGAAGCACTTTGTATTTTTTATAAAAACGCTTTACCTGCCTTTCGTTGATGCACGGTAGCGGCCCATCGCCGGACCCCCAGAAGAAATCCATTTTTACGGGCGAGTAATACCGCAGGTTACCCTCTGTTATTACTTTAAATTCATTGTCGTATTTCGTGTTCTTATATGGAAAGACCAGATTGTCAGTCGAAAAAGTGCTGCTTACCATCACAAACTTGTTACTGGTAAAACGGTTTAGGTCAATAGGTACGAAAAGTACGAATGCTGTTGCAGCCACTGATGTTCCCATCACCAACATTATTGCGTTTTTTTTGGTTATAATAACTGCAATTATACAGAATGAGAACAGTAGTACAAAATTAAGGAAGAACCGGTATTGCGGCGATGACAGCGCCAATAATGCCAGCTGTGCGCACATGAGAAAGTACAGCAGCCACATTTCGCGCCTGTTGTAATACCTGTAAATGATAATAGGCGCCGCTATGGCAAGCATAGTGACCAGCTTATTGAACAGCCCGTGCAGTTTGGGAAGGGTTATCCAGCACATGAATCGCTCCTGTACCGACATGGCGTCGAATTGCTCCTGCGTTACAAAATAGGCGCACAGTTTGGTGAAATTGTAATACTGTTTTGCTATGTGGCCCGGCAGGCTATAGTCGTTGGAAGCAAACTGGTAGCCGGTGACAGGGAAGAAGGGATGTCCGCTAACGATGGTATTCTTCGTGATGAACAATACAAGGATAACAGCACCGATCAGGAAGCATTTTACGAGTGCCGGCTTTAAAACCCTGAAGTCTTTTATAAAAAGGACCAGCGGAATTACAATGAGCGCCGCGGCAGTTGTCTTAATGTAAAGTGAAAATAACACCAACAGGGTTATAAGGATAAAAGTGCCTGTATCCATGTCCCTGTAGCGTTCCATGACGTAAAAGAATATCATAAAGGAGAATACATAGACAGGCATATCCGGCGACGGCGCGCTGATGAATTGGAAAAGCAGTACATTGGCAAGCGGAAGTAGTCCAATCATCAGGTAATGCCTGTTACCATTCTCAAAATAGCCTGCCAGCCGCGTTATGGCAAAGATGTTTCCCAACAGCAGGCAAAAACCGCTGATGTCATTAAAGCTGCCATACAGGAATGAAAAGTTGAACGCGCTTTGAGTAATGTGCCATCCACTGGTTTGTGCCAGGAAAAAATGGAGGTTGGCCACCCCCTTTACAAATCCGTATTCGTTAATCCACTTTATAGTCTGGATGTAGTAAGATTCGTTGTCTATAACATAGGGTATCGATGCGCATTGTGCCAAAATGAGTATGGCATTTATGCCCAATATAAGCTTCAGGCCCGACGGAAGCGCCTTTAGCACGAGCCAAAAAGACTTGTATAATTCACCAATGCTTTCGCGAAAAGCAAAGGCAATAATTCCGTTCGAAAGCAGCAGCGCAATATGGAATTCCCAATTAATACGCCCGAAAACAGCCCAAGCCGAAGCGATGGTAGTAATAAAAAAAAAACCTGATACACTAATTATGGCAATGTCTTTTACCTTTAGCCGCAACAACTTACACAACAACGTACCAAGGTTGATGGTAGTGAAGGTAATGTATATCCAACTTAAAAATATCAGGAGCATATCATGAGATAATCAGGCCGTCGCTCATTACAAGTTTACGGTCGGCCATATTGGCAAGTTCCTCATTATGGGTAACAATTACAAAAGTCTGCCCCATTTCATCGCGCAGTTTAAAGAACAACTTGTGCAGGTTCTCTGCCGAAGCAGTATCCAAATTGCCCGACGGTTCGTCGGCAAATATCACAGCCGGCTTATTGATAAGCGCCCTGGCTACGGCAACACGCTGCTGTTCGCCACCCGACATTTCGCCAGGCCTGTGCCCCACGCGATTTGACAGTCCCAGATAATCCAATAGTTTTCGGGTTTCTGCCTCGGTAGCGCTCTTCGATTTTCCTGCGATAAAAGCAGGGATGCAAACATTTTCCAGCGCAGTAAATTCCGGCAACAGCTGGTGAAACTGGAAAATAAATCCCAAATGCATATTGCGGAATCTGGACAGTCCTTTATCTTTTAGCTTCAGCACATCTTCATTATTGATGGTGAGCGAGGTGCCGGTTTCCTTTGCCGGAGTGTCGAGTGTGCCGAGTATTTGCAGCAGCGTCGTCTTGCCCGCACCCGAAGCGCCTACAATAGAAACAATTTCGCCTTTTTTAATGTGGAGGTCAACGCCCTTCAGTACGTGGAGTTGGTCGTAATATTTATGGATGTTCCGGGCCTGTATCATGTACGCAGTTTTCACAAAGAAACGAACAATTTAAAAGATACAGAAATCTTTTTTGGCACAATATTTCGTATATAATATTGTAAAGTTTAGTTAACTGCCCTGCCGTTAGGTAACTTATCATTTAACTTTGAAAAACAACTACTATGAATAAATTGATTGTATTAGTACTGGCCGTGGTATCCGTATCATGCCAGGGCAGCCCGAAACCTTCGGAGGTGCGGGGCGAAACAAAAGACCATGCGAAATTAACAGATAATAAAGGAAACCAAAAAATGGATAATAATACGGAAACTGCCATATTTGCAGGCGGTTGCTTTTGGTGTACCGAAGCTTTTTTTACCGATCTGAAAGGTGTAGAGAAAGTAGTGTCGGGTTACATTGGAGGAAAAACTGAAAACCCTACTTATAAAGAAGTTTGTGAAGGCTTTAGCGGACATGCCGAAGCGATAAAGATAACCTTCAACCCTGATGAAGTTGCTTATGAAGATCTGTTGGAGATTTTCTTTGCCACACATGACCCCACTACCCTTAACAGGCAAGGGAACGACGTAGGAACACAATACCGCAGCGAGATATTTTATACTTCGGATGCACAGAAGGTGGCGGCAGAGAGTTTCGTAAAGCAGCTTGCCGAGCAGAAAATTTTTGATAAGCAGATCGTTACCAAGGTTAGCAAGGCGCCAACATTTTACGTTGCTGAAGATTACCATCAGGATTATTACGCACAAAATCAAAACCAACCGTATTGCGCGGCAGTAATAACTCCTAAGCTCACCAAGCTGAAAAAGAATTATAAGTCCAGGCTTAAGGAATAATAACCTGAAAGATATTGACCATGAGGCCGTCTCAAAACTGAGGCGGTTTTTTTATGCAATTTTTTTGGCAAAAATTTTATTTTTGATTATATTTAGGTAATGATTATCAATAATTTAAGCGATGAAATTTAAGCCTTACAATCAAAACCAATCCACTCTTTTCCCTCATTCGTTTGATGAATTAATACCTGAGCATCATCCGGTTCGGATAATTAACTCTGTTGTAGAGAAAATAAATATACAGCCATTACTGGAAGCCTACAGTAAGGAAGGAAACCCTGGGTATCATCCCAAAATGCTTTTGAAGGTGATGGTTTATAGTTATATGACCAACATTTATTCCTCGCGCAAAATAGAATTGGCACTTCGTGAAAACATTAACTTCATGTGGCTTACTGCAACCACCTTTGTAGACCACAATACCGTTAATCGCTTTAGGAGCGATAAGCTTAAAAGCAGTTTTAAAGACATCTTTAAACAGGTCGTGCTGATGCTTGCCGATGAAAGATTAATCAGTTTAAAGCAAATCAATACCGATGGCACCAAAATAGAAGCCCAGCCGGGCGCTACACTTTCGTCTGGGGAAAGGCCATACAGACTAATAAAATCAAAATGCTCTCCCAACTGGAAGAACTTTGGAATTATGCCCAAAGTATAGATAATGAAGACGGCCCTGATAGTGACCCGCCTGAGTTTAAAGAAATAAGCAAAGAGGTAATAGAGAAGACGGTCTCCAAAATTGACCAAAAGCTATCAGGGAATAGTAAGGCGAGTAAAAAATCAAAGGCTAAACTGAATTACATCAAAAAGAACTTCGTCAGTAATCTTGAAAAATATGAGCAGCAGCAGGCCATTTTAGGACAGCGCAACAGTTACTCTAAAACAGATACTGATGCCACCTTTATGCGTATGAAAGAGGACCATATGAAAAACGGCCAGTTAAAACCGGCTTACAACCCACAGATATCTACAGAAAACCAAATCATCGTTCATTATACCATCCATCAAAACCCAACAGATACAAAAACGCTCAAGCCACACCTGCAAAGCCTGAAAGAGCTTTATGGAAAGCGTATTTACCGAAAACTAAAAGAAATCACTGCCGACGCCGGATATGGGAGTGAGGAGAATTATGACTTTTTGGAAAGGGAGAAAAAAACAGCTTTTGTCAAGTACAACACTTTTGATAAAGAACAGGATAAAAATTACCAGAAAAAGCATAAGCCCTTCAGTAAAGACAATCTTCACTATAATAAGGAAGGAGATTACTATGTATGCCCAATAGGCCAAAGAATGAACAAAACCCACCAAAGCAAGCGGATAACCGAAGCAGGATACGAACAAACACTATCTCACTATCAAGCCCAAAACTGTGAGGGATGCCCCATCCGAGGTATATGTCACCAGGCAAAAGGAAACAGGAGTATCGAGCGCAACCACAACCCAAAGGCATAAGGAAAAAATAAGGGAACTACTTTTAAGCGAAAAAGGGATACAAAAAAGAAAACAACGCTCTGCCGATGTAGAACCTGTGTTTGCACAGCTCAAACATAACAACAATTTTAGGAGGTTTACTTTAAAAGGACTTGAAAAAGTAGAATTAGAGTTCGGATTAATGGCTTTAGCACACAATCTGAGAAAGAAAATAGCGGCGTAAGCTCCCTTGAAAATATCTCCCAATCAAAAATATATCTCCTAAGATAATAACGCTAAAAATGAAAACCGCCTCAATTGAATATTGAGACGGCTTCTTTTATTTAACAGTTTTATAAACCTGAGAAAGTGCGATGAGGACAATTGCTCCCAAGGCAAGTGCAATGCCAAGGTAATTTTTTTTAACTAGTTTTTCCTTAAAAATAATTATACCCACAACACTGCCCAGCACGATAACACCCATGTTCATTGCCGCAAAAACTGTAGAGGGATTGTCTGAAAATTGCTTGTGCGCCTTGAGATAAAAGAGGATGTTGCAAAAATTAAATATTCCGACCAAAGCCCCGAAGGCAAGGTTTATGATACTGAAGCGCTTGTTCCTGAAGATTATTTCGTACACAACTATAATGGTACTGATGATAAGTGCGCCGCAAAAAATGATAAACAGCGATGATGTATAACCCGTTCCCGGCAGTAGCGCTACCTGCTTGAAGAGTACATCTATAATGCCGAACCCCAACAATACAAGTGCAGGGTAAATCCATTCTCTGTTTTTACTCTCTTCCTTTTGGCTGCGTGAAAGTATCAGGAGAATGGCAGGAAAACCAACTGCGAGCCCTGCCAGTTTAAGGGAATTGAAATCTTCGTTAAAAATGAGCCATGCGGCAAGTACAGGTATTAAGAGTGACAGTCGTTGCGCTGCATCGGTTTTCACAATGCCCATGTGCTTTATGGATTTGGCCAGCAATATGAAAATGGATGGTAGCAATATTGCCAGGGGCGTATACAGTTGCCAGTGTGCTGTTGCGGAAAGTGCTTTAAGGTCGGGCTTAAAAAAAACATAGCACAGCATAATGGCAAATGCATAATTCCACATCACGACCTGCGATATGCGCGTACCGCAGTTCCTTGAGGCTTTAAAAATGCCTCCAACGGTTACACTGCAAATAATACTCAGGATAAGGTATAGCATTTTTAAAAATTATCTTACAAATTTAAATTTTTGCGGATAAACAAAACAAAACATTTTCGTTAAATATGCTTTTACTGTTTTGCGTTGTTATATATTTCGGTAAGGTCAGTTTCTACTCCTGAATATTTGAAGTATACAGGTATATATAGTATCGAGTTATAATATATTTCCCTTGTTTCGGCAGACATCCCTTTTTCCGCCAGTGCCATGAAGTGGCACATGAGCCAGCCATAATAATGTTCCAGGCCAGTTTTAATATACGAGGCCATCTCTGCGTCATAAGGGTATTCAAAATCTTCAAAATCAAAGTCGGTATAAGTGTAATAACCTTTGCCGTTAAACGTTGGCATTCTTTTAGCAAACTCCATGAGCTTATCCAGATTCTTTACGTGGTTTAGCACCTGGAAACGCTGTATGAATGGTTTAGTAATGTTCAGGAAGAAAATCGCTTTTTCAGTGCTGTTTTTTAACTTATAGCTTTCGATGTCAAGGTTGATGCCGCTCAGGTCTTCCTCGTTAAACAGATGCGCAATGCCTCTGTCAATCTCATTATAATAGTTGTCTAAAAGCCAGCGTTCATCAATTTTAGCGACAAGCGTTTCTTTTACCACATCACTATTTGGCCTGGGGTTTTTGTTATCCTCCTGCATGTTATTACCAATTTCATGTAAAGCATACCAAAGCTGCAACTCCTCATTGTCGGGGCGGGTAAGGTGTTTTGGGGTCAGCAGGGACTTGTCATCACCTTTCATCAGTATTAAAATCTCTACAATATGGCCTAGTTTAGCTGTACGCAGCTTTTTCAGTGAGCTGTCATAGTCTTTTCCAACGGCATTGTAATCTTTAGAACGGATCTCACCAATTGCAATTAGATTTTTGAAGTCGGTAGCGCTCAATTCTACCTGTGCGAAGGCATGGCAGGTAAACATCAGAAGGAGTCCTGCAATTAAATTTTTCATAAAATGGTTTGCTTTCTTAGCTATCACAAAAATAGATTTTAAATTTAATCCTGCAAGTGCCGGCTGGTGTTTGCTTAATTATTGAAAATGTCATACTTTTCGCCTATGAAAAAGCTTTTTCACATTGCTTTATTACTCATTTCCGCAGCTGCTTTCGCGCAGGAGGATGCCTGGGTTTATTTTAGCGATAAGCCGGATACCGAGTTCTATCTGGCAAACCCACTGGAAATGCTTTCACAAAAAGCTCTGGACAGGCGTGAAGCCCAGGGCATTGAGATAGATTTCACTGATGTCCCTGTACACCAATCGTATATCGGCCAGATAGAAGACTTTCCAGGTATAACCGTCATGGCAAAATCCAAATGGCTCAATTGCGTGCATGTGCGTGGCAGCGAGGAAGCGATAAATGGCCTTGCAGGGTTTGATTTTGTTGAGAATATTGATTTTGCTAATCAACTGCTTAACACGTCAGGAAGGCCTGCAACTGCCGATCAGCCAACAACTGTAAATAAAATAATGGAAACTGCTGCCGATTTTAGCTATGGTGATGCGGCTAACCAAATACAGATGCTTAATGGGCACTTGTTGCACCAACAGGATTTCACAGGGACTGGGATGACCATTGCCGTACTTGATAACGGATTTCCAGGGGTGAACTCGGGCCAGCCATTCCAAAGGCTTTTTGATAACAATTTGGTATTGGGCGGCTATAACTTTGTTGCAGCGTCAGAAGATGTTTATACCGGAGGCAACCATGGTACATTGGTGCTTTCTACCATTGGGGGTTATAGCGAAGGCCAGTTGGTAGGCACGGCCCCGGATGCTTTCTATTATTTGTTTGTTACCGAAGATACAGCAGGCGAAAACCCCGTGGAAGAGTCGTACTGGGTGGAGGCCGCCGAAATGGCCGACAGCCTCGGTGTAGATGTCATAAATACTTCCCTGGGCTATTTTTTATATGATAATGCCAATTACAGCTATTCGTATGATGATATGGATGGGCAAACAGCATTCATAACCCGTGGCGCCAATGTGGCTTTTACCCGTGGAATGCTGTGTGTTACTTCAGCAGGGAATAATGCCAACACGGCCAACCCAAATATTGGTGTTCCTGCCGACGCTCCCAACACCCTTACCGTGGGCGCTGTAGATGCAAACGAGCAATATGCTTCCTTCAGTTCCATAGGCCCGTCGTTCGATGGAAGGATAAAACCCGATGTCATGGCTCGCGGTGTGGCTTCGTCCATCTCAAATGTGCAGGGAGAGATAACCGCGGCCAACGGTACATCATTTTCAAGCCCCATAACCGCTGGCCTAGTGGCATGTCTCTGGCAGGCGCTGCCTGACTTTAGCAATGCTGAGATACTTCAAATTATAAGGCAGTCAGCCGACCGCTATGCAAATCCAAATCCCCAATATGGCTATGGTATTCCGGACTTTGCCCTTGCACTCAATATCGGACTTGGCATGGAGGAAAATGTAAAGCAGCCGTTCCTGTTATATCCCAACCCTTCACACGGAATGGTAAATTTTATTTTTCCGGAAGAAATGCTAAGCGCGAATATAACCGTTTTTAACAGCTTGGGACAAAAAGTAATCGAACACGTAATCACTATAGACCAACCTTCATTCAATACAAGCCAATTGGCTTCAGGCCTGTACCATTATATTATCGAAAGCAATACAGGAATGGAGACGGGAAACCTGGTCAGGGAATAACACATAAGTAAACCGATGAACAGAATTACAGAACTATTTAAAATCCAATATCCTATAATACAAGCCGGAATGATTTGGGCCAGCGGGTGGAGACTCGCCAGCGCTGTGAGCAATGCAGGCGGACTCGGCATCATCGGTGCGGGGTCGATGTATCCTGAAGTACTGAGGGAGCATATCCAAAAATGCAAAAAAGCCACCGATAAACCTTTTGCCGTTAACGTACCGATGCTCTACCCAAACATCGATGAGATTATGCATATTATTGTAGCGGAAGGCGTAAAGATCGTTTTTACTTCTGCAGGTAATCCTAAAACCTGGACACCTTTTTTAAAAGATAAAGGCATAACTGTGGTGCACGTGGTGAGTAGCGTGAAGTTTGCCCTTAAATCACAGGAGGCCGGTGTAGATGCCGTAGTTGCCGAAGGATTTGAGGCAGGAGGTCACAATGGACGCGAAGAGACCACAACTTTTACCCTTATACCAATGGTTAAGGAACTACTTTCAGTACCTTTAATTGCTGCGGGTGGTATAGCTACCGGGCGGGGTATGCTGGCCGCTATGATCCTCGGTGCTGATGGTGTTCAGGTAGGAAGCAGGTTTGCAGCGTCTACGGAATCATCTTCTCATGAAAATTTCAAGCAGGCAATTATCAACGCGCAGGATGGCGATACCCACGTTACGCTTAAGGAACTGGCACCTGTACGGCTGATAAAAAACAAATTTTTCCACGACGTAATGGCATTATATGCCACAGCACCCACAGTAGATGACCTCAGGACATTGCTGGGCCGTGCACGCGCCAAAAAAGGGATGTTTGAGGGTGACCTTGAGGAAGGCGAACTTGAAATAGGTCAGGTAGCAGGACTTATTCATGAGGTAAAGCCTGCCGGTGAGATCCTTCGTGAAATGCTCGCTGATTTTGAAAATGCGCAACGGGAGATGATGGGAATAAAGTTTTAAAAGCGTAAAAAATCAGGTGTTATCTGGTTTATCCTCACATCAATTGGAAATAACGGTTTCAAGCTGTTTGCTGTCGAATAAAGCGCCCGGCGATATAACTTTGGTTTTTCTGGGTATTCTATCTCCATACCTTTCGGCGAGTTTTTGCTTTACAACAGGATCGGAAAAATCCAGCTCTGTTAATTTTTGCATTTCGCCCAGCTCAATGTCTGCTCCGTGTTTGTATATTTTCCATACAAGCTCCGAGCAGTAAATCTTGTCATCACTCCATCCAAAATAAGGGTCATAATCTTTATCGGCATAACGTCCGCCAACCCTTTTCATTTTTGACATTGTTTCCCCTGTCAATACATCATCGGCATTTTTTAGTCGCTTTACCACATAATGCCCGTCTTTGCCGCGCTTAATCCATTCTTCTAATGGCGTCGACTGCACAGGCTGTATTGCTTCAAAGACATAACATTCATCGGCGGTTTTAAAAATAATGCCGCAATGCGAATATTTAGAATGCGTCGCAAGCTGTATAGCCCTGCTTTGCGATGAAGTGGATTCCTGGAATATGATATCGCCATCCTGCAATATCTCTTCAGGATTATTCTTAGGCACATCTTCTACCGAAGGTTTGCAACCTAAAAAGAGAAGCGGCAACAATAAAAATAAAATTTTTCTCATTTTGTATACGATAGATTGACAATCAAATAATGCTTATTGGATTATCTGCTCAAACTATTGAGTTGGGTAAACTCCATCAGAACTTATCTTCAACTTCTGCCACCTGTAGCATAAGGTAGTGCAGATCGGTATTCTTTACAAAAGGCTTCAATAGTTCACTTCCCGGCCCAAACATAGCCAACTCTACATAGTCGGCCGAATGATCCATGCTTATCCAGCCCACTGAGGTATATTCCTTCTGCATTTCGCTAAAGGTTTTGAACGGTAGCTTCTTATAATTATAAAGGCCGTCTTCGCCTTTTTCAAATCCGGTATAATAACCCAATATAGTTTTTGCCTGCTCTTCAGTGAAAGCCGCTCCGTTAGCTGTACTCATCAGGTCGCGCACCTGAGAGACAGTATTTTCCGGCTTTATCGCATTCAGTAGCCATTCATTGGTATGGGTAAATTTGTGGATACCGTCAAAATTATCATTAGCTTTTTTTCCATAAATCACTCCGGGATTGGCATTACCGTGGTCAGTCGTGATGATTACCAATGTTTCCTTATCTTTTTCTGCAAAATCTATAGCTACTTTAATAGCCTCGTCAAAAGCAGCCTGATCATACAGTACTGCCCCTATATCGTTGGCATGCGCACCCCAGTCCACTTTACCTGCCTCGATCTGCAATACGAATCCATTTTTATTGCCTTTCATGCGTTCTATGGCTTTTTGTGCCATCTCAGCAAGGGTAGGAGTAGTTTCGGTCAGGGTCTTGTCGTTGGCTCTGTCAATACTGTAAGGCAGGGCATCATCGGCAAAAACCCCAAGTATGGGCTTGTCGTTCGATGCTGCCATCATTTCAGCCCTTGTGCGGGCGACCTGCCATCCTTTGGTTTTATAATCGGCATAAACATCTTTTTTGTCTTTTCGGGAAGAGGAACTGAAGTAATTGTTGCCGCCGCCCATCATAATATCGAAACCAAGCCTTAGGTAGTCTTCGGCAATTTCTTCCTGGGCATTGCGGCTGTCATTGTTTACACAAAATCCTGCGGGCGTAGCATGGGTTATCGGTACTGTGGTAACGCACCCAGCCATTTTTCCGGCTTTCTTAAATTTTTGCCAGATCGGAAGGTGCTTCTCGCCATTGGCTCCAATATTAAGAACGCCGTTCTTTACGCGTACCCCACCGCCCCAGGATGAACTAGCGGCAGAAGAATCGGTTACAATGGAATTTGCCGAAGCAGTATCCATCAGGGCGCGGCTCACGCGTTGGTCTTTATATAGCTGCAGCCAGTTGGAGCTTTTACCGTATTTGCGGTTCAGGTACAGGTCGGCCATATTAAGTGTGCCGCTACTCATGCCGTCGCTCACCAGGAATATAATGTTCTTTGCCTTTTTATTTTTATCTATAGTGGTTGTGTCGAGTAGGTTTCCGGCACCTTTAAACGGGCTTACAAGTGTTGCCCCAAGTGTAAACAGCGAACCATCCCTGAAAAATCTTCTTCTGTCCATTTCTTTAAAAATTGTGTTTTGCCAAAGGTAAAAAACTATGGCGAAAGCGTGATTTTTTAAATGTTATTAATGGATTATTTCATAAGGCAGGTTTTGTTAGCCGGAATTTCTTATGACGAATAATATACACTATCCCAAAGATCAGGCCGATCGCCGCGCCAAGATAACCAGAATTATGCATACACCCCACCATGTAGAAAGCTGCCGGATCGTCCAAAGATACCATATCATAAGGATAAGATACACCGCTCTTGATGTCATTACAGGTAAGGTATCCATATCCCAGGCCCGCCAGGCCTGCAAAAATTGTAATCGCTATGGCAAGGCCTATTGACCTTACGGACGAAATAAGCATGGCTTTCCAAACGTTGTGTATAAGCGCTGTAAGCCCGAAGATAATGCCCATAATAAGGCCAACCCACCATGTAGCAATAATGCCTGTCAATGCCACCAGCATCCTTATGTTTGAAGAGTCATCATAAATCAGCCTAAACATAGGAAACTTGAATTTAGTATAATATTCGGGCGAAATGGTATAGGTAAACTGGTCGTGCAGTACACCGTATATTGATGCAATGGTGCAGGAGAGAAATACAATAAGCAAGAATGTAAATAGTTTTTTCATGCACGCAAAACTACTTAATCTTTAATTTGGTTTTATGCAGTTGTTAATGATTTTGGATATGTCATAACGAAATAACCGCCCTCCCAAAATTCAGGAAAACGGTATTGATGTAAGCGGATTAAAGCACAATCAGGAGATGTGCTACTTCCTAAATTTACTTATCAGCCAGATAATAAGTACAACTACTGCGATCACTATAAATATTCCCACAGCCATTCCGGCCTGGAAAATATCGCCGATTACTTCACAGCTTGTCAGGGTTCCTATCAATAAGGCGAAAATACCAAGGTTAAAAATCCTGTTTTTCATGTTTTTTGTTTTTAAGGTTATACTTATAAAATTAGTACACGAAAAACAGGAATTTGTTAAAATTGAATCAATTATAAAAATATTGGCATTTACCGCAACAGGCTAAAGTGCGCATGGAATTCTTTTTCAACACCATATTCGGTATAGGTAGCCCTGAACCAGTAATCGGTCGCAGGAATGGCCTTGCCGTTGTAATTACCGTCCCAACCCGGGCCGGGCGAATACACTTTTGCCAGCACCCTCCCATAACGGTCAAAGATGTAAATGCTTGCCCGTATGCCGTTTGGTATTGGGCGGATGTTCCAGGTATCATGAAGGCCATCATTGTTTGGGGAAAAGAATTTCGGATAGTCTATAACCGCATAATTCGGGATAATATCGACAATGATCTTTACCAACCCGCTTTCACATCCACTGACGGTTTGGCTTACATAGTATACATACTGTTTCATCATGCCCGTAGGCGGCACAGGCGCAGCGGCTAACGGATTCTTATCTTCATCATACCACGTAAGATTACTCCCTATTGCTGATAATGCTTCCGAAGGCTTGTAGTGCTGGTATACTATATGTTCTTCCGTTAATGGTGTGGGGGGGGTAGGATAAACTGTAACTGTTATTTCCGTCCTTTCGCTTTCACATCCGTAAGCCGATTGCGATACATAAAAAGTAAAGGTGCCGGGCTGCGAAGTCACAGGTACAGGTGCTGTTGCCGACCCGCTTCCCCCTGTGGGTGCAGTATACCAAAGCAGGTTTTGCCCGGCTGCCATTAGCGCTGTTGGGGTGTCGTTTTGACAATACACGACATTGGCAGCAACCGGCGGGTCAAGGCGGTCAATAATCTCTACATTTATCTGTGCTCTGTCACTTTCACACCCATTCAGGGTTTGGGTAACATAATATGCAGCAATTCCCGGAAGAGTTGCAGAGGGCATTGGCGCTATGGTTGTGGCCGTGCCCCCGGTGGCTGTGGAATACCACTTAAGGCCCGACCCTATAGCTGTTAGCGCAGCCGGAGTTGTATCCTTGCAATAAATTATATCGGCTACAGTTGGTGCCGGGACAACATCGGGTGTAATCAGTACAAGGACTGCGGGCGATTCGCAACCGGCGGCATTCTTTATTTTTATGGAATAATTGCCTGGTACCAAGGCTGGTGAAATATTGGTGTTACCCCATGTTACGCCATTATCAAAACTGTACTCCATAGCTGGAGAGGTTATGGTAATAACGCCTGTCGGACTAAAGCAATCGGGTTGATTTACAGTAATTGCAGGAGCGGACGGCGGCCCTGTTTCGGAACTCACAACTGCTACTGTGGGGTCCGACTGGCAACCATCGGCGTTCTTTACTTTAAGGCTATACGTTCCCGGAGCAAAGTTTGCCATACTGTTGTTTGTTCCCCATGTGGTGCCGTTGTCAAAGCTATACTGTGCACCCGTTGAGGTTATGGTAATGGTCCCTGTGGGTACTGTGCAGGTAGGGTCAACTACGGTAAATTGCGGCGCAGTGGGCGCATCGGCCGGTGCATTTATGATTACGGTTACCGGGGGTGACATACATCCTGTTGCGTCCCTCACCCTGATTATGTGTGTCCCGGGCGAAAGCTGTGCCGAATTATTTGTCGTCCATGTAGCGCCATTGTTATAGCTGTAGGAAGACTCCCAGCTTACTATAAATACCGTACCTGTTTGCGCAGCGCAGGAAGAAGGCTGGGTCACGGTAACATCGGGTGGGTAAGGCATTATGCCATCTGTACTGGCATAAGTATAGTTACTGTTTGATGTGCAGCCGTCGCTGCTCCTCATGACAAGCTCATAAACGATGTCTAACTGGGGGTTGAGCAATACATTACTTTGCTGCCATGTCACGCCGCCATCAAAACTGTATTCGTACGCGGGGCTGGTTATGGTTATATCCCCTCCGTACGTACAGGTAATGTATCCTAATGTATATTCAGGATGATCGTTTACAATCGGCATTGTCAGATTTACAATCGCAGGGCTCGATATACAGCTATTTGCAGATTTTGTCCGCACAAGATATTGCCCCGGCTGAAGATTGCCCAATGTAGGGCTGTTTAGCCATGTGACCCCATTGTCAAAACTGTAAAACGCAGCAGGCGTTGTAATGGTGATGCTGCCTGTAAGCGTTACGCAGGTAGGCAGAATATAGGTAAATTCCGGTGCGGGAATTGTGCTATATATGGTAAGGGTGTTGCTGGTAGTGCAGCCGTCATTCTCGGTAACCCTTACCATGTAATCGGACAGGTTTGCCGGGACCGATGGAATGGATACTACAGGATTTGTTTCTCCCGCCATGGCAACGCCGTCTTTATACCATTGATAAGCAGCTGTTCCTGATACAGGGACTGTAAGCACAGCCTCAAGGGACAGGTTGTTTTCGCAATAACTGCCGTTCTGTATCACAGTAACTCCAAATGCAGCCGAATTGTTAAGTAAGAGGTTATCATACAAAAAATAAGGATAGCACGTTGACTCATAGCTATCCGGTACATCTTCCGGCGCTCCCAAAATAATTGTATTAATGTTTTGTGTTGGCGTAAATACTATGGTTAGTTCCTGCCATGAATTGGATGGGACATAATAGGCCGAACCAACTACAAACCATGTGGGGTCGGTTGCATTGGGGTTTAGCCATGCATCAATAACAGGCAGTTGTGAGCAATTGGTATTTCCATACAAGGTAATAGGAATAGGTTCATAATTGATGACGCCACCGTTACACATAGAGCCATCGCTGTTTGCCGAAAACGATGCCAGGCTGAAGGTTAGCCTGTAGCTTGTACCGGCCAGCATGGGAGCAGAGAGGCAGCTGCCCAGGTACTCCCTGTAACCCGGTTGTATTATGCCGCCTGCCGCACCATTACCATCGGGAAAAGGCATCATTCCGGCACTCAATATGCCTGGAAATACATATCCGCAGGTGTTAAAGTAGTCGGTAGTAGGTACACTTGCCTGCACCCATCCTGTGCATAGGTCGAGTTGTGAGTAATCCCAGGGACACGTGCTGTAGTCTTCGAACGATGCATTGGGTATAATCGAAGGTACAGGAGTTGTGCTGCAGGCGCAGTCGGGATCATTCAGGTCAGTAAGCCCGTCACCGTCATCATCAATGGCGTTGTCGCACAGTTCCTGCCCAAAACAGGGCGCAGTTATAAGGATGAGCAGAAATCTAATAATTTTCTTCATCGGTAGCAATTTTTTACAAATGTATGATATTCCGTGTATTTAGATAATTTTAATACGATTTTTACATCAGGAAAGCATCAATTTTTAGCTTTTAGTTTTTAGCTTTTTTTCCTTAATTTTACAAACCAAACACAACACCGCATTATGAGCCAGAAAATATTGCTCACTTCGACGGAAGTTAACATCATTTTACACCGTTTGGCCTGCCAGTTAATTGAAAAGCACCTAGATTTTTCCAATACTGTATTGATCGGGCTGCAACCGAGAGGGGGCTACCTTGCCCAACGCATTAAACAGGTTTTGGAAAAGGAATACAGCGTACCCGAAATCAAGCTGGGCCTGCTGGACATAACTTTCTTCAGGGACGATTTCCGGAGGTCTGACAAGCCGTTGGAAGCCAACCGTACAGAAATCGATTTTTTGGTAGAAAATAAAAAAGTGATCTTTATAGATGATGTTCTTTATACAGGAAGAAGTATTCGTGCTGCCCTTACTGCCATACAGTCGTTTGGCCGACCTTCTGAAATCGAGTTGATGGTGCTCATTGACCGCCGCTTTAGCCGCCACCTGCCAATACAGCCCGACTACCGGGGCCGCCAGGTGGATGCCATTAACGACGAGAAGGTAAAGGTGTCCTGGAAAGAGAATGATGGTGAGGACAGTGTTTATTTAGTATAAAAGCATAACTACAGCAACACAATGAAAGAACTAAGCGTTGATCACCTGCTCGGCATAAAATACATCACCAAAGGCGATATCGACCTGATATTTGAAACCGCCGACCAGTTTAAAGAAGTAATCAACCGGCCGATTAAGAAAGTACCTTCGTTAAGGGACATTACAATAGCCAATATATTTTTTGAGAACAGTACCCGGACCAAGCTTTCCTTTGAACTTGCGCAAAAAAGGCTTTCTGCCGATGTGATCAGCTTCTCGGCTGCACAATCGTCGGTAAAAAAGGGGGAAACCCTCATCGATACCGTGAACAATATCCTTTCGATGAAAGTGGATATGGTGGTGATGCGCCATGAAAAGCCGGGCGCTGCCCACTTTCTTTCCCGTAATGTCAAAGCAAGCATTGTGAATGCAGGTGACGGTGCGCACGAACATCCCACACAGGGGTTGCTTGACTCCTATACCATCAGGGAAAAGCTGGGCGCGGTAGAAGGCAAAAAGGTGGTGATCGTTGGGGACATCCTACACTCGCGGGTGGCATTGTCCAACATATATGCCTTGCAGATGCAGGGTGCCGAAGTAAAAGTATGCGGCCCAAAAACACTGATACCACGCTATGTGGAATCGCTTGGGGTAACTCTGGAGCCCAACCTTCGCAAAGCGCTCGAATGGGCTGATGTAGCCAATATGCTGCGCGTACAGAATGAAAGGCTGGACGTAAATTACTTTCCGTCAACACGTGAATACGCCCAACAGTATGGTGTGGATAAGGCGTTGCTGGACTCACTTGACAAAGAGATCATCATCATGCACCCGGGCCCTATAAACCGCGGTGTGGAGATTACCAGTGATGTTGCCGACTCGCAACAGTCGGTAATATTGGAGCAGGTGGAGAATGGTGTTGCAGTACGTATGGCAGTGATATACCTGCTGGCCTCGAAGATAAAGCAGTAGCTTTCAGTTACGGTTTACATTTGCTCGAAAATGAGGTCATAAAATACTGTAAATAGCATTTGAATTATTGCTCATCTTCGTATCTTAGCAACTAAGAGTCTAAGAAATTAACCACCTCATAAGAAATGAAAGTAGAAGAAAAAGGACATACACTAACCATTAAAGATACACAGGGAGATATAAACGCGTTCCTTGAGAAAGTTACCGCACAATACAACAGCTATAAAGAACATAATATCATCCTTGACCTGACGAGTGATAATGATGTTACACTTGAAACGGTACTCATGTTCCTGCCTTTATCCAACAAGCACCGCAAAATAAAGAAATCGTTTGTGCTTGTGGCTAACGATGTAGATTTTAACGAACTTCCTGAAGAGATGGTAGTTGTGCCAACGCCACTCGAAGCGAACGACATCATAGAGATGGAGGAAATAGAGCGCGACCTTGGCTTTTAATTGATTATTTTTTTAATTATTATTTTCTATTGAGGTTTACCGGTTACAGGGGCAACCTGAACCTTAACCTGAAACAAAATGAACCTGACTATTCTTGGCTGTTATGCCGCTACTCCGCGAACTTTAACCAATCCTACCTCGCAGGTGCTGGAAATGAAGAACAGGATGTTCCTCATAGACTGCGGTGAAGGTACGCAGGTACAGTTGCGCAAAAACAAGTTGCGTTTTTCTAAAATAAACCACGTTTTCATTTCGCACCTCCACGGTGACCACGTTTATGGACTGATTGGACTTATATCAACATTTTCGCTACTCAACAGAAAAACCGACCTGCACGTATATGGTCCGAAAGGCGTTAAGGAAATTATATTGCTGCAATTGAGGCTGTCAAATTCCTGGACGGGTTATGACCTGTATTTTCACGAATTAGAAAGTAAGGAGGCTGAGGTAATTTATGAGGATGATAAAGTGACGGTTTCGACAATACCGCTAAAGCACAGGGTGTATACCAATGGCTTCCTTTTCAGGGAAAAGCCGGGTGAGCGAAAGCTGGACATTGAAGCAGTAGAACGCTACGGTATTGATGTGGTATATTACCAAAAAATAAAAAATGGCGGCGATATAAAGCTGGATGATGGCAGGGTGATCCCGAATTCGGAGCTGACCTTCGATCCACCCGCATCAATGAGTTATGCGTTCTGCTCAGATACGGTGTATGATGAAAGTATCGTACCCATAATAAAAGATGTCGATGTAGTGTACCACGAAAGTACCTTTTTAGAAACCGAAGCTCATCTTTGCGAAAAAACCATGCATACCACTGCAAAACAGGCAGCTACGATCGCTAAAATGGCTGATGTACAGCAACTCATACTCGGGCATTTTTCGACCCGTTACAGTTCGATAGAGTTGTTTAAGGAAGAAGCCAAAACCGTTTTTGATAATGTGGAGCTGGCAGATGATGGGAAGGTTTTTGAATTTTAAATGAAATTTCACATTGTTGGATTTTATAAGCTGTTAAGATTGAAAAAATCAATAATTTTAATCTTCAGTATATAGTATGCATTTTAATAGACGAATGATTAAGGTTTGAGTGATGCTCAATCCGAAATCTGAAATCTGAAATCTGAAACAAAAGATGACCGATCTAAGTAACTATAGAAAATCGTACGAAAAAAGCCAGCTCACTGAAAGCAATCTTCCTGAAGATCCTATTACCCTTTTCAGGGATTGGTTTGTTGAGGTAGAGGAATCTGGCAGCGCCGGTGAGGTGAATGCCATGACTGTTTCGACCATAGGGTTGGACGGCTTCCCGAAATCGCGTGTGGTGCTGCTCAAGCAATTTACTTACGAAGGCTTCATCTTTTACACCAATTACAATTCGGAAAAAGGTAAGGCTATTGCCGCGAATCCGAATGTATGTCTTTCGTTCTTCTGGCACGAAATGGAAAGGCAGGTCATTATAAAAGGCGTAGTAGAAAAAGTTGCAGCAAACCTTTCCGACGGTTATTTTGAAAGCCGCCCTGAAGGCAGCAGGCTGGGCGCAATAGTATCATCGCAGAGTGAGGTGATTCCATCGCGCAATTATCTGGAAAATAACCTGAAGCAATTGGAAAAGGAATTTGCAGGGAAAGAAATTTCGCGTCCTGAGCACTGGGGCGGCTATATGGTAAAGCCTGTGGAAATTGAATTCTGGCAAGGGAGGACAAACCGGCTTCACGACAGGATACGCTACAAGCTACTGGAGGATTATTCATGGAAGACGGACAGATTGGCACCTTGATAAGGATTTCTTTTACCGAATTAACATTTCATAGGGAGCATCGCTTCGATTAATTTTGGATATTTAGTTTTCTGATGTACCAATACTTAAACCTGAAGCGTATGAAAAATTTAATCCTAATCCGCCATGCAAAATCAAGCTGGGATACACCAGTGTCGGATAAAGACCGAGCCCTATCTAACCGCGGGATTAAGGACGCGCACATGATGGCAGATGGGGTGGCTGAGTTCCTGCCAAAGTCGTTCATCGTATGGAGCAGTACTGCGCAACGGGCTAAGAATACTGCTTATATCTTTGCCGAAAACCTATCGATACCTATTGATACCATCACCTTTAATGACGACCTCTATACCTTTGACGAGAAAAAGCTCGCGAGCGTAATAAAATCCTGCGATAACCAATTTGATAACCTAATTCTTTTTGGACATAACGACGCTATTACTAATTTTGTTAATACCTTTGGGAACCGTGCTGTAGACAATGTTCCCACAGCAGGGTTCGTTTCGCTGTCATTCGATGAAAATGACTGGAAAGCCATACGAAAAGGGAAGATTGAGAAAACGTTATTTCCACGAGAATTAAAAAAGCATGATTCATCACTCACCGGTAAACAGGTACATTGACAGGGAAAAAAGCTGGCTGGCATTTAATGCGAGGGTATTGCAGGAAGCTGGAGACGACAAAGTTCCGCTGCTCGACAGGCTTCGCTTTTTAGGGATATTTTCCAACAACTTCGACGAATTTTTCAGGGTACGCTATGCTGCGATCCGTCGCCTGAGCCTTGAAGGGCTTACCGGTGAGAGGATTCTTGGCGGCATAACGGCGCAAAAACTTTTGAAGGAAATTACCGAGATAGTTATCGAACAGCAATCGGAAAGCCTCCGTATATTGAGCGTCATCGAAAAAGAGCTTGAAAAGGAAAATATCTTCATGGTCAGCGAAGGCCAGATCAATAAAGAGCAGGAGATTTTCATTAAGGACTTTTTCATACAAAGGGTAAGCCCGGAACTCGTTACTATCATACTCAATGACCTGGACGAATTTCCGTTGCTCAAGGACACTTCCGGGTATCTTGCCGTAAGGCTCGCACTGGTTGACGAAGGGGTGCGCTATGCGGTTATAGAGATACCAAAAACCATTAACCGTTTTGTTCAGCTTCCTTCAAACAATGAAAAGAAGTATATCATTATGCTTGATGATGTTATACGTCTCAACCTCGACAATATATTTAATATTTTCGAATATGAAAGTATAACGGCTCACATGATAAAAATTACGCGTGATGCCCAGTTGGAGATAGACAGCGACCAGAGTAAAAGCCTCATGGAAAAGATATCGACCAGCGTAAAGGAGAGGCGCATAGGCGAACCTGTAAGGTTTGTATACGACCAGGCAATAGGCAGCGATACACTCGAATTTTTTCTTACGCGCATGGAGATCGACTCATCGGACAGTATCATACCCGGCGGGCGCTACCATAACCGCAGGGACTATATGAATTTCCCCAGCCTTGGAAGGCAGGACCTCCTTTACCAGCAAAATGTCCCACTCCCTGTGGCAGGACTTAGCCTTGAAGGCAGCATCATACAAAGGCTTAAGCAAAGGGATTACATGATAAATACGCCCTACCAGTCTTTTTCGTATGTAATCAAGTTTTTACGTGAAGCGGCGCTGGACCCCAAAGTAGCGAGTATAAAAATAACACTTTACAGGCTTGCAAAAAATTCGCAAATTGTAAGTTCGCTTATTAATGCGGCCAAAAACGGCAAGAAGGTTACGGTGCAGATAGAGCTGCAGGCGCGTTTTGACGAAGCCAGCAACATTTCGTATGCCGAGCAGATGCAGACCGAGGGGATTAACCTTATATTCGGTGTAAAAGGATTAAAGGTGCACAGCAAGATATGTGTGGTAGAGCGTGTGGAGAATGGTAAGCCCAAGCGCTATGGTTTTATTTCTACCGGCAATTTTAATGAATCTACAGCTAAGGTGTATACCGATGTGACATTGTTTACCAGCCATTCAGAGATATTGAAAGAGGCAAATAAAATATTTGATTTCTTTGAAGTCAATTATCGCGTGCACAGGTACAGGCACCTGTTTGTATCGCCACACTATACCCGTAGCAAATTTTACAAGCTTATCGACCGGGAAATACTTAATGCAATTGCAGGGAAGGAAGCTTATATAAAACTGAAAATGAATAGCCTTACCGACATCCGGATGATAGACAAGCTATATGAAGCCAGCAGGGACGGGGTAAAAATACAGCTTATAATTAGGGGGATTTGTTGCCTGATACCCGGAGTTCCGGGCATGAGTGAAAACATAGAGGCAATCAGTATTGTAGACAATTACCTTGAGCATTCCAGAGTGTACATATTTGCTAACGGCGGCAATCCGGATATATTTATTTCGTCTGCCGATTTTATGACACGAAACCTCGATGCCCGTGTGGAGGTTACCTGCCCGATATATGATGAATCTATAAAAAAGGAAATGCTGGAGGTATTCGAAATAGGATGGAGGGCAAACGTAAAAGCCCGCCTCCACAGTGAAACGCTGGAAAATAAATACAGAAAGAAACCCGACCAAAAGCCTTTCAGGGCACAGCTTGAAACCTACAATTATTTCAGGAATAAGATGGAGGTTATTTACGAACAATTATAATCTGAGGTTCTTAGTGATTGAGGTGCTGAGTGGCTGAGGCCTAAGTACCTAAGTATCTAGGAGCCTCAGACACTCAGAGAGAATGATAAGTATAAAAAAATATGCCGCAATAGATATAGGGTCCAATGCCATGAGGATGCTGGTGTGCAATATTGTAGAACAGGAAGGCAAGGAAACGCAATTTAATAAAAGTTCCCTTGTGCGCGTGCCGATCCGCCTTGGCCAGGATGCCTTTACTGTGGGCGAAATATCTGATGAAAACATTGAGCGTATGGTCGATGCCATGAAAGCTTACGGTTTATTGATGAAGGTACACGGTGTGGAACGCTGTATGGCATGTGCTACTTCGGCGATGCGGGAGGCCTATAATGGTAAAGAAGTTGCCGACATCATAGAACAGGAGGCCGGTATAAAGGTAGAGATCATTGATGGACGGAAAGAAGCAGCCATTATAGCGGCAACCGACCTTCGGGAGTTTATTAAGCCAGACCACACTTATCTTTTTGTAGACGTCGGTGGCGGGAGTACCGAGTTTTCGCTTTTTACTGAAGGGAAAATCGTAGCATCAAAATCATTCAAGAACGGAACCGTGCGCCTGCTTAATAACATGGTGAACGAAGTAGTTTGGCACGAAATTGAAAAGTGGATAAAGCATATTGTGGAACCTTATGAGAGCGTAACCCTAATTGGTTCGGGCGGGAATATCAACAAGATATTCAAGATGTCGGGCAAAGCACAGGAAAAACCGCTGTCCTATTTTTACGTGAATTCGCAATACCAATTCCTCAACGGTCTGAGCTATGAGCAGCGCATATCCGAATTAGGGCTCAACCCAGACCGCGCCGATGTTATCATCTACGCCGCGCGCATTTACCTGAATGCCATGAAGTGGAGTGGGGCGCGTAATATTTATGTTCCAAAAATAGGACTTTCGGATGGAATTGTTAAGGCGATGTACTACGGGAAAATTTAACTATGACCTCAAAGATAAAACTGATACAAGGCGATATCACGAAGATGGAAACCGATGCCATTGTGAACGCGGCTAATACATCACTTCTTGGCGGTGGTGGAGTTGACGGCGCTATACACAAGGCAGGAGGCAAAGATATTTTGGATGAATGTATTGCTATTAGAAACCGTCAGGGCGGCTGTCCTACCGGTGAAGCTGTGATCACTACAGGAGGTAATTTGCCTGCAAAGTACGTTATCCATACTGTTGGCCCTGTATGGAATGGCGGTATAATGGGGGAGGAGCATTTATTGGAAAATGCCTACCGCAACAGCCTGGAACTTGCGATACAAAATGGCATTAAATCTGTGGCATTTCCAAATATAAGTACGGGTATATACCATTTTCCGAAAAACAAAGCAGCAGCGATTGCAATACGGGTAGTAAGCGAATTTCTTTCCGAAAGCGATGTTTTACAGCAAGTAGTTTTTGTTTGCTATGATGAGGAGAATTATACTATTTACCTGAATATCCTAAGCAGTTAAAATCATTACATTATATAAAATTCATCTTTGGTTATTGCCTCCGGTACTTCCTCCTCATTAAGCAGCTGCCTGATATTAATTTCGATAGTGCGGGCAATAGCAGTTACGGGTACATCGCTGGGCCTGTTTCGGAACGGGTCCTGTAAGTAGTAGGCGGTTTTTTCCAGTGTAAAAAACACGAACGATATTAATATCAATAGCGGAATTTCATATACCAGCCATATGTCCTTTAGAGCTATTGACAGTATAATACAGAAAAGATAGATGGTAAAGTGAAGAAACATACGGTATATGGTAGGGAACACGGTATTATTGATACGCTCGGCCGCGCCCATGCTATCAGAAAAGCGTACGCATGTATTGTTGAGTTGTATGTTCTCAAAATCGCTGAGTTCCTCCTGTTGCCTAAGGCGTTTTATTTCCATTACATTAAGTTGCAGGAGGGCAAGGGGTTTATTCTTGAACATGAAAATCCGCTTTTGGTCTTCTGCAGAAAGTACATCTTCGCATTGGCTTAACGGCGGCAGCCCTCTTAGCGACTGTCCCAGCAGTAGCACCATGCAATTTGGCGGTAGGCCATTTCCCTGATAACAGGTTTAAGATCCTCCCCTTTAAGAAATCCCTGTAATTGCATGACAAAACTGCGGGAATCGTTCACTATGGCACCCCATATTTTGCGGGCTTCCCACCAGCGATCGTAGGATTGGCTCATTTTGAACGACAGGAGCACTGATATTGCCGTACCAAGGAAAGTCGCTATTGTAAGCGGCATTTCCGGGATATAAGGTGCGGCTGCTCCGGCTGTGAAGTGGATTACAGTGCCTATTAACAGTACTATGAGCATTTCGAAGCGAATCATGCGTATGATGTATCCCAGGGGAAGCCTTTTATCTACGAGCATATAGTATAGTTTTAATTACCGAATAAAGTTAAATAAAATGTTTTGTATAATCCCTCCACCTAATGGCAATATACCCGCCCTCGCACTTAAATAATTTGATAAGAGGAATCTATTCCGGTATAACTATATAAGATAACATAAATCTTAAAAGAATCCTGAAAAAAGTTAATTTTGATAATATTATTGATTTGCAAATAGTTAAACGATAGTTGGGGAATAAATTTAATACCATAAACCATGGAAGACAATTCACAAGACATCAGTAAATGCCCGTTCCACAACGGCGGTACTAAACACATTATTGGCGGTACTCAAAACAGGGACTGGTGGCCTGAGCAGCTTAAAGTTAGTATTCTCAGGCAGCATTCGTCCCTGTCAAACCCAATGGGCGAAGATTTTGATTATAAGAAAGCTTTTGAGAGCCTTGACCTGGAAGCTGTTAAAAAAGACCTTCACGCACTTATGACCGATTCGCAGGACTGGTGGCCTGCAGACTTTGGCCACTACGGAGGATTATTCATACGCATGGCGTGGCACAGTGCCGGTACCTATCGTGTATATGATGGACGTGGAGGAGCAGGAGCAGGGCAACAGCGCTTTGCTCCCCTGAACAGCTGGCCGGACAACGTGAGCCTCGACAAGGCACGACGGCTTCTTTGGCCTGTTAAACAAAAATATGGTAATAAGATATCCTGGGCAGATCTCATCATACTTACAGGTAATGTTGCATTGGAGTCAATGGGTTTTAAAACATTTGGCTTTGCCGGTGGCCGTGCCGATGTATGGGAGCCAGATACAGACGTATATTGGGGGTCGGAAAATACATGGCTGGGTGGCGACCTGCGCTATGCCCATGGTTCGGAAGGTGTGCCGAAAGGAAATGGGGTTGTAGTATCTGATGATGATGCCGACGGTGAAATACACTCGAGAAATCTTGAGAAACCTTTAGCTGCCGTGCAGATGGGTCTCATCTATGTAAACCCTGAAGGGCCTGACGGCAATCCCGATCCAATAGCTGCGGCAAAGGACATACGCGATACGTTTGCCCGCATGGCTATGAATGATGAGGAAACTGTAGCTTTGATAGCGGGCGGGCATACCTTTGGCAAGACACATGGCGCAGCACCTTCCGACAATGTAGGTAAAGAACCGGAAGCGGCGGATATTGCCATGCAGGGTTTTGGATGGCATAATAAATTTGGCTCAGGCAAAGGCCCCGATACTATCACAAGCGGCCTTGAGGTTACCTGGACAAAAACGCCCACACAATGGAGCAACAACTTCTTTGAGAACCTTTTTGGATTTGAATGGGAACTTTCAAAAAGCCCTGCAGGTGCACATCAATGGGTAGCGAAAAATGCCGAAGCTTTTATTCCGGATGCGTATGATAACAGTAAAATGCACCTGCCCACAATGCTGACAACCGACCTTTCATTGCGTTTTGATCCCGTTTATGAAAAAATATCACGCCGTTTTTTGGATGATCCTGATGCATTTGCGGATGCATTTGCCCGCGCGTGGTTTAAGCTGACGCACCGCGACATGGGCCCGAAAGAACGTTATTTGGGCCCGGACGTCCCAACGGAGGAGTTATTATGGCAGGATCCCATACCTGCGCCTGACCACGAGTTGGTAAACGATGCCGACATTGCTACACTAAAGGGGATTATACTGTATTCCGGTTTAAGCATTTCGGAACTGGTTTCCACTGCGTGGGCATCGGCTTCAACATTTCGCGCTTCCGACAAAAGAGGAGGGGCAAACGGTGCCCGGATTCGCCTTGCACCCCAAAAATTCTGGAGCGTTAATAATCCTGCCCGCCTGCAAAAAGTACTTGACAAACTGGAAAGCATCCGTAACGATTTTAACGCTGCGCAACAAGGTGGTAAGAAAATATCAATGGCCGACCTGATCGTGCTCGCCGGAAATGCAGCGATTGAAAAAGCATCAAAAGATGGTGGGTATGAAGTTGCCGTGCCGTTTTCGGCAGGCCGTATGGATGCCTCACAGGAACAAACTGACATAGAGTCTTTTGGATACCTTGAACCAAGAGCCGACGGTTTCCGCAACTATGGAAAATCGCAATATCCGGTTTCAGTTGAGCACATGCTGATCGACAAGGCACACCTCCTTAACCTTACTGCACCCGAAATGACGGTGCTTGTAGGTGGTATGCGCGTCCTGGATACTAATTTTGACGGATCGGAAAACGGTATCTTCACTAAAAATAAGGGACAGCTAACGAATGAATTCTTTATTAACCTGCTGGATATGAATACGGTGTGGGAATCTGCCTCCGGCAGCAGGGAACTGTATGAAGGCTTTGATCGCACTACCGGCGCAAAAAAATGGCAAGGCACCCGTGCTGACCTGGTTTTTGGCTCCAACTCAGAATTAAGAGCCATTGCTGAAGTTTACGGTAGTTTCGACGCGAAAGAAAAATTCGTTAAAGATTTTGTCGCTGCGTGGGCCAAAGTAATGAACCTTGACCGGTTCGATTTAAAATAAGGCGCTCATTGTATAAAATATGCAAGAGGCATCCATTTGGATGCCTCTGCTATTATTGTCCGGGAGGCTTAAAGTATTTTTATCCTGATATACTGGTGGTCATTATTTACCTCACCATCTGGCCTCCAGTATTGCGACGGATGATTTACCGATACATACAAATAGCCATCAATTCCAAAAAACGATTCCTGAGGCATCCAGTTTTTAAAGCTGGCATTAAGTTCAGGTACGATTGTGCCGTTTTCAATTCTGTCAATGCTCATATCTGCCGATTGTGGCGAATAAATATTAGCAGACAATGAGACAATAAACTTCTTGTCAGGGGATATTACCGGGAATGCCTGATAGGTTGCAGTGTTCAGTCCGGTATCCATATCTATAAGCATATAGCCATAGTCTTCATAGTAGGTACCCAACACAACAAGTTTGTTGATTACCGCCAGGCGGCCTTCATAACTGAATGTCCTGTGCATTTCGGAATCGGTAGTATCATCAACAAACTTTAGGATGCTGTCGCGGGTTTTCAGGGTAAGCACAGTATCGGCCTTTATTGCCCCACCCGTATCTTCCAGCCAAAAACTGACGGCATTTGCCTGATAGCGTTCAAAGAGTTTTATATCAATAAATTCGATTGTAAGGCGAGATGCCATTATGCTGTCATTATTTCGGTATACCTCATTGAAATTGATGCTCTCGTCTCCAAGCAGATAGAGGTCGGCTTCCATTACGTTGTCGGGGGTCACGGTAAAAATTTGCATTGTATCTGCCGGAGCTTCCGGTTCGTTACGCACAGGCATTTTGCTCTTGCAGGAGAGGAGTAGAAACAATAGAAAAAAAGATAATACTGTTTTCATATCTATTTGGAAATGAGTCAAGCTCAATTTGAAATCTGCCTTCTGAAACCTGAAATTAAAAATCCAGGTCAAACATCTTTCGTAATGTTTCCACTGCCGGGTTAATAGCCTTAAGTTTATCGAATTTTTCCTGTGGAGTAAAGGCGTGACGCGAGGAAACAACCTCGTTAACGTGTACATCAATCACAATATCATGGTTGTGCAGCTTGCCGCGAAGGTAACCCAGCAGTTCGTGCTTATTGGCATCAAAGTCGACCTTGGAACCTGCATTGGGCAGCTCAAGACGAATAGTCACTCCATCCGGATCCAGCACCGGGTCGTTGATCTGCATGTAGGTAGCCATGATCTTCTGGCCGCTGTCACTAAGGCGTTGGGCGAACTTGTTCCACTGCAGGCGCATGTCGGTTTCGTTAAATGCTTCACGCGGCAATTCATCCACATTGCGTACGTTTGCCCTTTGGCTTTCCTGCAATTCCTTTTTCTTTCGAAGGCCGGCCAGTGAAAATGCCGACACTTTAACTTCGTTGGCATCGTCCTTTTTAGCAGCGGGAGGTTGTACCATTTCGGGCGTATCCACCTCAAGTTCAACAGTGGGCAGGGGAGTGATGGCTGTCGGTTTTTCCTCAAAGGAAACAGCAATGTTATCTACGATGACTTCAGGGGTTTGTACAATAGTTTCCTCAATCCTCACCTTCAGGGCAGGGACATTATCTTTAAAATAATGGGGTGGGATTATAAAGTGTTCAGCTTTTTTTTTTCTCCATCAAAAGTGATGGAGGCAAGCTGCATAAGGCAAAGCTCAACTAACAGCCTTTGGTTCTGGCTCACTTTATATTTAAGGTCGCACTCGTTGGCAATGTCAATACCGTGAAGCAAAAATTCCTGCGATGCCTTTTGCGACTGCACCCTGTACAGCTGCTGTGCGGTTTCACCTGCCTCCAGTAACACCAGCGTTGCCGGATTTTTACACACCAGTAGGTCGCGGAAGTGAGAGGCAAGCCCTGCAATGAAGTGGTGCCCATCAAAACCTTTTGCCAAAATATCATTATAGGCAAGAAGAAGTTCCGGAATGCGGTTCTCCAATACAAGGTCGGTTACCTTCACATAATACTCATAATCGAGTACGTTCAGGTTTTCGGTAACGGCTTGGCGCGTAAGGTTATTGCCGCAATAGCTCACCACGCGGTCGAATATCGAAAGTGCATCACGCATGGCGCCATCGGCTTTTTGCGCGATGATATGCAATGCGTCATCCTCAAAAGTAATACCCTGGCTGCGTGCTACGTCGGTCAAATGTTCTTTGGCGTCCTTAACGGTAATGCGCTTAAAGTCGAAAATCTGGCATCGGGACAATATTGTCGGGATGATCTTATGCTTCTCGGTTGTAGCCAATATGAATATGGCATGCCTTGGTGGCTCCTCGAGCGTTTTCAGGAACGCATTAAACGCAGCCTGAGAGAGCATGTGCACCTCATCGATGATGTAGACCTTATATTTCCCGGTTTGGGGCGGTATGCGCACCTGATCGATCAGGCTGCGTATGTCATCAACCGAGTTGTTGGATGCTGCATCAAGCTCGAACACATTAAAGGCAAAATCCTCATAAGGGTCGTCGTAGCCCTCCTGGTTGATTTTACGGGCCAGGATGCGCGCGCAGGTAGTTTTTCCAACGCCCCGGGGGCCTGTAAAGAGCAAAGCCTGTGCAAGGTGGTTGTTTTCAATGGCATTCAGCAGCGTATTAGTAATAGCCTGCTGTCCCACGACATCTTTAAACGTCTGTGGGCGGTACTTGCGGGCTGATACGATAAATTGTTCCATTACGGCAAATATAGCAAATCCTTTGGTATTTTAAATCGTCATTTCTGATTTAAGGCTTTGTATTTACGATAGGCAGGAACAAAATTTTTCCAAAAAATTTCATTATCTTTAAAAATCATTACCATTATGCAAAACCGCCGCCACTACATCCTTAATTATGCCTTTCTTCTTAGCCTTATCTTTCTGGCAATCAATGATCATGTGATGAAAGCAGCTTTTGGCAACACAATTACAGGCAAGCTCTCCGACTTTGCAGGCATGGTACTACTGCCGTTGCTAATGGCTTATATCTTCCCAAAATTAAAGAACAGCGCAATATGGGTGAGCGCAATTTTATTCGCTTTCTGGAAGTCACCGCTGTCCACGCCGCTTATCAATTGGTATAATACATTTGCAGTGATCGGCATCGAAAGGGTAGTGGATTATACCGACCTGTTGGCCTTCGCAATACTGCCCCTGCCATACTATATCATCAATAACAGGGATTCAAAATTCTTCTATATTAAATCTACCGGGCTATCGCCGATGTATCTTGTTATACCCTGCATTTTCCTGCTGATGGCCACTGCACCACCGCATAGATACACAAAGTACTGGCAATGTAGACTTTAGTAAAACAAGTATTACAATCCGCCATACGCCTGAGCAAATACTGGAGAAATTGAGTAAAAATGGCCTGGTGCCGATTAGGGACATGGGAAGCGATTCGGCGGTGTGGCCAAGGCTGCGCGCTGATAAAAATATGATAGCCTATTACAAAATACCGGAGGTCATTGTGGATAAGGACACGCTGACCAACCTGGAATTTTCGTTTGAACCAAAGGGAGATAAAACCAAAGTGTACCTTAATGCCGTTAATGTACAGAAAGACCTTACCGATGAAAAAGTGGAAAAGAAACTGCGGAAATTTTATAAGAAGGCGGCAAAAAAATATTTTAAGCAAACATTAAAGAGATAGAAAAATGCTAAAACATGAATTGGAACAATTATTTGGCACAATGCCGCAAATAGTGAAAGATAAACTTCAGCCGGTTATGGATAACCTGTTAGAAAGGGCTGCAGATCTTGATGAGCATGGACATAAAGACACTGACTATTATGACGAAGAGCGCGAGGATATCATGAAGGAAGTGCATAAGGTAAAATACCTTAACGACCAGTGGCAGATGATGAATGCGAAAAAGAATAATTAGGGGCCCCGCAGTAGCCGGATATATGATCTAAGTTGGGAAGTCTGTTGAATGTTAATATTTTAACCGTCTGATTTACATAAAACTATTATTATTAAATTTGACAATCAACTAAATTTCAATATCATGAATAAGCATTCATTTTTATTTGCATTGCCTTTGGCTGCTCTGTTATTTTCCTGCAGTGCTGAAGAGAATATTGCTCAGGATGCGGTCATTAAGGAAAATATAAATGCATACGTTGAAACTACAGGTAAAAGCTGGGAAAATCTGAATATAGAATTTTCGAAATTATTTGACTACGATTCTGCGCAAAAGGCATCTGAAGAAACAGCCCGTGCCTATGCATTAATCGCCAAAGAGCTACAGAAGGAACTGGCAAATCGGCCTGGCAGCGACCAGGGCATTATAAAGTTTTACCTCTACATGGGCAGAGGAACTTTAGGGTCAGTTTGGTTTGCCGATTCAAAAAAAGGCATATTTACAGAATGTATCGCAATGAATTCTACCTGTGTACGGCCTTACACGCATTTTATTATAGATACTTCTTTTTATGCTCAGCACATTGAATTCAATAAAAAACGGTATAGTGAAATTGATTGCAATGACATTGATGCTAAATTACAGGAATTCATTAATGCAAATTTGGAGCAACCCCAGGGCATTGCCGAGTTTATGGTAGTTGTAGATGCTACTTCATCAAAACTTTACGGTTATAACGGTCAACTATAAATTCACATTCAATTCCTTAAATGTATCGCCCTGATTAAAGTCGCCGTATTCAAATCCCTTTTTGAACCAATACATCCTTTGTGCGGAAGTACCGTGCGTAAAAGAGTCAGGCATTACATTGCCTTTCTGTATTGCATCATCGCCCACGGCATTGGCTGCGCTCAGGGCTTCTTCGATGTCTCCTGCTTCCAGGAAGTCCTTCATTTCCTGGTTATAATGCGTCCAAAGGCCTGCATAAAAGTCGGCTTGTAACTCTAACGCAACCGAAAGTTTATTCCCACCTCTTGTATCAGTTTGCTGTTGTAGTCCTGTTACTTTTTGAGAAGTGCCCAATAAAGTTTGTACATGGTGGCCTATTTCATGGGCTATTACATAAGCTATGGCAAAGTCGCCGCCTTCTGCACCGTAGCGTGACTGCAATTCGTCGAAAAAGGCAAGGTCAATGTATACTTTACGATCAGCAGGGCAGTAAAACGGACCAGAAGCCGATGTCGCGCCACCGCATTCCGTCTGCACAGAATTGCGAAACAGCACTAGTGTGGGTTCCTCATACGTCAATCCATTTTCCTCAAATATTTTGTGCCACACATCTTCGGTATCAGCAAGGATCGCATCTACCATTTTGCCGAGTTCCTTGTCTTTTTCTGTAAGTTCTACAGGCTGCCCGCCAGCGCCCTGGGTCTGCTGGAGGCTGTCCAGCACACCAGCCGAGTCGCCGCCCATAAACATATAGATAACAAATATTATAGCGCCAACAATACCGCCTCCAGCTACCATTCCGCCTCCGGACATGCCGCGCCTGTCATCAAGGTTTCCGCTCGATCTTCTGCCTCCCCATTTCATAGATTGTGATTTTTAAAGGATGAATTTATGAATAATAATCCGGGTAGGAAAAATTTTATAACCAATTTGTGAATGCATTGCCAAACGACAGCAATACCAGCTATTTACTGTGGCCACAACGGCTATATGGAGCAACCGTTTTTTATTTCATTTTGGTATATTAGCAGTATCTGCATCAATACTTTACAAATAAAAATCCCGGCAGATTTTACTGCCGGTATTTCATGTTTTCCCATTTATCAAAATTCAACAATCACAATCCAAACCGGAAACCAAAATACGCATCCGCCTGGTCCGTATCGGTAAAGGCTGCCGAAAGGATGGAACCCGACCCCATAAAGAATCCGCCCAGCCTTATACCAACACCTGCGGTAAAGCCCGAGATCTCGTTATGGGATAGTGGGGTATAGGCTTCAAAAAAGCTGCCTGAATAACGTGGTGTAATGGTAATGATATTCTGCATGGATATCTGCTGGTTGTCATTGTCTTCATTCAGCTTTTGCTGTATGTAGGCAGTGGCAAACCATTTGCTGTGGAGTTTTATGTCAGCATAGGCAGAAAGCATGGCAGGCAATTTTACTTTAAAATCTTTTTGAGCAGTACTGGCTGTAAAATATTCAGGATTATCCAGTAATATGTCCTCAAGTTCGGTAAGGCTGTTCACACCCTCAAACTGGTTCAGGTCCAGCGATTCACCAGGGCCAACTTCCAATTCATAATTGCGACTTACATTGTTGTCATCCTTAAATGTCATGCTGCCCAGATTCCGAACAGCAAGCCCTGCATTCAGTTTGTAGCCAGTGTCTTCTATGTCCTTCCACTGGTAATTTACGCCAATATCGGTGGCCATTCCGTTGAGCCCACCCGCAAAGAAATTGGTAAAATTGCTGCTGTCGGTAAAATCATTTGCCAGCGAACCTGAATAGGCGATATTTACCATAGCGCTGGCATTGGTAAGGTTTACATCGCCAAGGTTGTTTTGTATTGTTCCCGAAAAATTGCCTGCACCAATGTTAGCATACGAACCGGGGAAAAGCAATTTGAATGTTATGCCGCCCGAAATCTTATGTATTTCACTATTATACAGATCCCGCGCTGCCGAAAACCCTATTTCTCCCCATGAAGTAGCCGATGTTTTCTGGTTGTAATTGGCAATGATGTCATCTACTTCGGCAACAGAATTTATGCCGTTGGTAAGGGCTCTCCCAAGTGCAGGGTTCACATCTATGATGTCGGCCTTAATCTTCGCGCCTGTACTGATGGCAAAAGCCCATTTTTCCATTTTCAGCCCGAAAGCCGGACCTAATATCTCCACATCGGCACGCATATTTACCGGTTCGCTTCCTGCAAATATCAGGTCTTCAAAATCTTCATCACTGCCTGTAAGGTCGCCAAATGTCAGTTTATTATTGGCAATATTCGCACTGAAATTGAATACATTGACCTCGTAATCATTTTTCAGGTTCCTCAATTCCGCAGGGTTAATGCTCGCATTAAGCAGTCCTGTTCTGCGGGAGGTGTTGATTCCGGAGAAATGCTCCTGCGCAAATAATCCTGTACTGAACAACCCAAGAGTAAATAGTAAATATTTTTTCATATTTTATTGTTATTTCACGACTAATTTAATGATTTTAAGATTTTAAAAGCTCACTTTAACAATGTAATAATGCGTAAATTACTGTAATTTGATTTAGATGCAAAATTGTGACATTGATTCGGAAATAAAAATACCTATAAATGGGTAATTTGAATAGTATTATACTGCTTTCCAAACAGGATCTTCGGGCACAGATGCAGTAATCATGGTGTTCTCCCTGCTAACCGGATGCACAAATTCAAGCCTTCGGGCGTGGAGGTGTATGCCGCCGTCGGGGTTGCTGCGGCCGGCGCCATATTTCAGGTCACCTTTGATAGGAAAGCCAATTGCCGATAGCTGTGTCCGTATCTGGTGGTGCCTTCCGGTATGCAACCCTATCTCAAGCGCCGAGTAGTTGTCGAGTTCTTTGATGACGGTGTACTCCAGGCTGGCCATTTTGCTGTCGGGCACTTCTTTCAAATGCGCTTTGGAGGTATTGGCTTTCTCATTGCGCTTCAGGAAATGCACAAGGGTGTCGTTTGCTTTTGGCAATTTTCCTTTTACAATAGCCCAATACGTTTTTTTTGTTTCCCGGTTTTTAAAGAGTTCATTCAGCCTGGTAAGCGCTTTTGAGGTACGTGCAAAAATCACTATGCCTGTAGTAGGCCTGTCCAGCCGGTGTACAACGCCAAGGAAAACCTCACCCGGCTTGTCGTACTTGTCTTTGATATACTCTTTGACCACTTCGCTTAGTGGCTTGTCGCCGGTCTTATCACCCTGCACGATGTCGCCCACGCGCTTGTTTATCGCAATGATATGGTTGTCTTCATAGAGAACCTGCAAATTTTCTTTGGTCGAAAGAATTTTCATTCATTTGGACTTAGAGATTTCTCCTTCGTCGAAATGACAAAGCGTGTAGCTAAATCTGAAATCTACACTCTGAAATCTGAAATTAATATTGTTCCTTCTCACTCGGGAAATCGCTCGATTTTACATCCTCGACATATTGCCCGATGGCTTTAGTCATTCCGTCGTAAAGGTCCATATACCTGCGAAGGAAACGAGGGCTGAACTCATTATTCATACCCAGCATATCGTGTATTACGAGCACCTGGCCATCTACACCGCCGCCCGCGCCAATGCCTATGACAGGTATTGAGATGCTTTCGGCAACTTTTTTGGCCAACTGCGCCGGGATCTTTTCGAGCACCACCGCAAAACAGCCGATGCGTTCCAGCATTTTGGCATCTTCCAATAGCTGCTCGGCTTCAGTTTCCTCCTTTGCCCGCACAGTGTAAGTGCCAAATTTGTATATCGACTGCGGTGTAAGCCCCAGGTGGCCCATTACCGGTATGCCCGCATTCAGTATCTTTTTTATGGAATCTTTTATTTCAGCACCGCCTTCCAGCTTTACCGCATGGCCGCCACTTTCCTTCATAATCCTGATGGAAGAGCGCAACGCTTCTTTCGGATCGCTTTGGTAGCTTCCAAAAGGAAGGTCGACCACCACAAGTGCCCTGTTGATAGCCCTTACAACGCCAGATGCGTGATATATCATCTGGTCCAGGGTTATGGGCAGCGTGGTTTCATGTCCCGCCATTACATTGGAAGCTGAATCGCCTACCAATATCACGTCAACCCCCGCAGTATCTACTATTTTTGCCATGGTGTAATCATAGGCGGTAAGCATCGATATCTTTTCGCCCTGGGCTTTCATCTCGATCAGCGATTTGGTGGTGATCCTTTTATAATCTTTTTTTGCAACTGACATAAGTGTGATTTTAGAAGGGGTAAATGTACTAAATTGCCTTAAGAGTTGCGGATTTGTTCGGATTTTATTAGTACTTATTGTAACTTTTTACCAACTGATGCCACTTATGTGTAACTACATATTCCTTAAAGATGAAAATAATAGTGTTAGTAGCTATTTGGTTATTTGCCATTCCGCTACAAGATCAGGAAAACGACATCAAAAAGTCGATAACTACTTTCTTTGAAGGCCTGCACTCCGGCGATACCCTTAAGATAAAATCGGTATGCTACGACAAATTGATATTGCAGTCGGTTATGGAGAATGCGAATGGGACAAAGTTCAGTCATGACGATATATCCGAATTCTATAAATCCATCGCATCGTTACCGAAAGACATGAAGATAGAGGAGCGCCTGCTGGATTACAAGATACAGGCAGATGGCAGCATTGCGCATGTGTGGACACCCTATGAATTTTACATAAACGGAAAGTTAAGTCACAGTGGTGTAAATTCGTTCCAGTTATATAAAGATAACGGGGCCTGGAAGATTGTCTATATTATTGATACGAGGAGGAAAGCCCCACAACTCCCGAAGGGGAAGTAGTATGATTATAGTTAAACCATTTTGGTTCAAAGGAACCTAGCAATCCGCGTTATTCACGGTAACGGCAAGCCCGCCTTCGGATGTCTCTTTGTATTTGTTATTCATGTCCTGTGCTGTCCGCCACATCGTATTCACTACCTGATCTAAAGGCACCTTAGCATTTTCAGGATTGGTTTCCAGTGCCAGTTCTGCCGCATTGATCGCTTTAATAGCCCCCATCGTATTGCGCTCAATGCAGGGTATCTGAACCAATCCTCCAATAGGATCACACGTCATGCCGAGATGGTGTTCCATAGCGATTTCGGCTGCCATGAGGCATTGTTCCGGTGTGCCGCCCATCAATTCGCAAAGCGCCGCCGCCGCCATAGCCGATGATACGCCGATCTCCGCCTGGCAGCCTCCCATTGCTGCCGAAATAGTTGCGCCTTTTTTAAAAATGCTACCTATTTCTCCTGCCACCATAAGGAATTGCTTGATGTGGCTTTCGTCCGCATCATGGTTCTCTATTACCATATAATACATCAGCACAGAAGGAATTACGCCTGCACTGCCATTGGTAGGGGCTGTCACAACACGTCCAAGTGCAGCGTTAACCTCATTTACAGCAAGGGCAAAGCAGCTGACCCACTTTAGTATCTGCCTGAACTTTACTTCGGTTTCACGAATGGTTTCAAGCCATTCCTGTGGTGAGTTATAAACGGCATTTCCTATCAGGCCTTTGTGCATATCGAAAGCACGGCGGCGCACATTCAGTCCGCCGGGGAGCGTGCCTTCAGTATGGCTGCCCGTGTACATGCATTCCAGCATGGTATTCCATATGCGCATCAGCTCCTTATGGATGTCATGCTCGCTACGTATTGATTTCTCATTTTCGTAAACGATCTCCGATATTTTTTTATTTTCCGATTTCGTATACGCCAGCAGTTCGTCTGCCAAATCGATAGGGAAAGGAAACGCACATTTTATCTTCTCTTTTTCCTTTGCCAAAGTGCGCTCTTCTTTTACTACAAACCCCCCGCCAATAGAGTACATGGTTGAGAGGTATTCGCCTTTATCTGTATATGCGGTAAACGTGAACCCATTGGCGTGGAAAGGCAGGAAGTTTTTATTGAAAACAATATCTGCCGCAATTTCAAACGGAATATAGCGCAGCCCCCCTAGGAAAATATGCCTGTTTAGGTTGATGTCATCTACAATGTTGGCAATGTCTTCAATAGGGACATACTCGGGGTCGGCACCGCTAAGTCCGAGCATCACTGCCAGATCTGTCGCGTGGCCTTTGCCTGTAAGGGATAGGGAGCCATACAGGTCCACCTTAACCCTGCTAACGGTTTCGAAAATACCTTCGGAGCGCAGCTCTTTCAGGAATCGTTCGGCACCCCGCCATGGGCCAAGGGTATGCGAACTTGACGGCCCTACGCCGATTTTAAGCATATCGAAAACGGAGATGCATTCATTCATAACAACTTACGCAATTTATTGTAAAGGTACTTTATATAAAGCGCGTAAAGGTAAATAAATTGCCAAAACTATAACGATGTAGGTTTAAAATTGTTGATTTACTAAATTTGAACCTTGTTTCTGATAACGAATCTTTCAAACATTAAATTTTCTACATTTGACACCTAACCAAACTTGTATATGAAATCATTATTTATCGTAGCTGCATTCATGCTGTCCGCAGCTTCATTTGGACAATGCATAAAGTGCCGCTCGTTTGAAGAAGCGGGAAAAGATCCCGAAAAAGTAAAATCCCTGATAATCAACTCCAGTCAGGACGATATTACGCTCGATGAAATTCCCGCAAGCATCAAGTCGCTTACCAATCTGGAAACGCTCTATCTTACAGATCATGGACTTGTTGCCTTGCCAAAAGAGATTGGCAGCCTTAGTAATCTGAAGAGCCTTAGCCTTGCCGGGAATGCGCTTGAAGAATTGCCGGAAGAAATATTCCAGTTAAAGCAACTGAAGGAAATAATATTGTTTGATAACGCCTTTTCTGAAGAATATCTTGAGGAATTGCAAAAAAGAGTTAAGAAAGAGCTGCCCGGCACGAAATTAATGACAGATTAATTATTTTACCTCCGCCACGGCTTCTTTATACACCTTCAAAGCCCGCTCGCGTGCCTCTTTATGGTCGACAATGGGTTGGTAATCCAGTTCCTGGAATTCAGGTACCCACTTTCTTATGTATTCCAAATCTTTGTCGAATTTATTGACCTGTTCTGCCGGATTGAATATCCTGAAATAAGGCGCGGCATCCACACCACCTCCCGAGGCCCACTGCCAGTTGCCAACATTGCTCGACTGTTCATAATCCAGTAGCTTTTCGGCAAAATAAGCTTCGCCCCGCCGCCAGTCGATGAGCAGGTGCTTGCACAAAAAGCTTGCCACCACCATCCGCACGCGGTTGTGCATGAAGCCCGTAGCATTCATTTCGCGCATCCCGGCATCGACAATGGGATAGCCGGTTCTACCCTGGCACCACGCAATGAAGTCGGCCTCATTATTAAGCCATTTTACGTTATCGTATTTCGGGCGGAAGCTTTGGGTTACCGTGGCCGGAAAGTGCCACAATATCTGCATAAAGAACTCGCGCCAAATCAACTCATTCAGGAAGGTGTCCTTGTTGCCTTCCATTGCTTTCATGACGATCTGGCGGATACTCACCGCCCCAAAACGCAGGTACGGACTCAGTCGTGACGTACCATCAATTGCCGGAAAATTGCGGGTGTCCTGATAGTTGTCAATCAGCGATGGTGTAATAGTGTACGGTTCAGGTTTAATATCCGATTGTTTAAAACCAATGTCTTCCAACTTCAAAAAAGTGTAGGAATGGGAGGCAAGAGTATCGGGCGAAAGCTTTAGTTTGTATTGGCTGATATCCTCCCTTTTAAACTGCTCTTTCCAGCGTTTCATATAAGGTGTATACACGACATAAGGTGTACCATCATCTTTCACTACTTCATTTCTCTCGAAAATAACCTGGTCTTTAAAGGTCTTAAATTCAATTCCCTTATCTCCCAATAATTGATGTATTGCTTTATCCCTTTTTATGGCATAAGGCTCGTAGTCATGGTTGGTGTACACAGTTTTAATGGTGTGTTCTTCAGCGAGTTTTTTAAATACATTTTCCGGTGTATCGTGGAAAACTGCCAGTGAGTTTTGGCTAGTTTTCAACTCCGACTGCACGCCTTCCAGCAGTTCCATAATGAAGGTTACGCGGGAATCATCCTTTGGCAACTCACCCAATATATTCTTATCGAAAATAAATATGGGGAGCACTTTTACGCCCGATGCCAGTGCTTCATGCAGCCCGGTATTATCATGCATTCTCAGGTCGCGGCGGAACCAGAATACATTTGTTAGTTCCCTTTCCATTCGCCAAACAGTTCGATTAATTTTTTCTCCCTGAAAGCGAATATTTCCTCCAGCTTGGGCTTTACCAAAAATGGGTGTACAAGCCTTCCCAGGATTCCCATGGGTACTTTGTAATGTACAATATCCTCCATTTCTACACCGCCGGGTATTTCCTTCAGGAAATGCTTGTGGTGCCAGAAGGCGTAGGGACCGAACCGCTGCTCGTCGACAAAAAAGCTTTTGTCGGCTACGTGCGTTATTTCCGTAACCCACTGCAATTTGATTCCCAACATTGGCGTTACGGTATAGTGGATGATCTGTCCTGCAAACATGGGGCGGTCATTGCCTGAAAGGGTGACAAACCCCATTGAGGGCGGCGTAATGACCGCGAGGTTTTTGGGCGTCGAAATAAAATCCCAGGCCTCATGAAGGGATATGGGCAGTTTTTGGGTGCACTGTAGGGTGTAAAGCATTGTTTGAGTTATGAGAGTGTGAAGTTATGAAACAGAAGCCGCAATTATGAGGAAATCACATATATTTTTAACTTTTTTTAACAGTCGTAAAATCATTATTCACTAATTTCGCAGACAGAAATCTTTAATCAAAAAAAGCAAGAAAAATGAAAAAAATACTGATTACTGCGGCCTTCGTGCTGGCATTTATGGTAAGCGGACAGGCCCAAATAGTAACACCGCAGGCGAGCCCTAAATCTGTCATTGAACAGAAAGTTGGCCTTACAGATGTTAAAATTGAATATTCCCGCCCAAGTGCAAGAGGCAGGGCAGTATATGGTGAGCTTGTACCCTTCGGAAGGATGTGGAGAACGGGCGCTAACGGCAGCACAATCATTACTTTCAGTAGTGACGTAGTGATTGCAGGGAAAACGCTGAAAGCCGGGCAGTATGCTTTGTACACACAGCCAAAGGCGGACAGCTGGGATGTAATCTTCTATTCAGAAACAACCAATTGGGGCCTTCCTGAAAAATATGATGATAAAAAAGAAGCATTGCGCGCTTCGGTTAAGCCGGAATTCCTTTCACGTCCGGTAGAAACATTTACCATTGGTGTTAACGGACTTGACAATGACTTCGCTTTCCTTGAGATTGCTTGGGAAAAAACCATGGTAGCACTTAAGTTTGAGGTTCCAACCAAACAAACCGCCATGAAGAGCATTGAGACGGCTATGAGCGGCCCGTCGGCTAACGACCTGTTTGCAGCGGCACAGTACTACTACCAGTCAAACGGTGACCAGAACAAAGCGTTGGTGTGGATGAACCAGGCAGTTGCCAAATTCCCCGCTAATGAAGTACCATTTTACTTCCTGAGGCAAAAATCCCTTATCCAGGCGAAACTGGGCGACAAAAAAGGCGCTATCGAAACGGCTAAGCAATCACTGGCTGCTTCTGAAAAAGCAGGTAATGCCGACTACATTAAAATGAACAAGGACTCCATCAGCGAGTGGAGCAAAAAATAATTGTTTATCTATTGTTTGAAAACGGCTGCCGGAAGGTGGCCGTTTTTTTGTAAATACATTCTTTCAAAAGCAATCTTTTCTACAGGGGTACACAACTTTCATTTTTCATTTTTTTGTATTCGGTAATTTGATGCAAACAAAATGAAACAAAAAAAAGCCGGATTTTTATTGAGGGATATTCCAGGGGTGTGGCAGGGTGTTTTTATACCCCATTTTTTGATCCTTTTGGGGTATTTTATGGTTTTGACAGGGGTATTTTTGATGGTGTCCCGGGTGATTTTAGGGTACTGCCGGTATGACTTTATAGCCGGGGCATTTTTCCATCCGGTTTAATAATGAAAAAATGCATTTTTGAAACAATATTGAAAATGCGCATTATTGAAATGTCCGGAGATGATTTCAATGCCTAATCCTTTTTCCGGTCCGTCACAAGCCAGAAGTTCGCAACATCGGGGCCGGAAGTTGTCCGTTTTTTTATATTCAAATTAATACTTATTTATAGATTTATAAAATGAAAAAATATATATCTATATTGTTCGCAAGTTTCATTCTCCTTTCGTGTTTTAATGACCAAAAGGAAAATATATCAGAGAATGAAAATAAGATTATGTCTATTGCAGAAACAAAAATAATCAGGAGAGCACTAGGTGCATACTTTAATATCGGCTCAAATCTTGAGAATCACGATATGGTAGGGGAACTTGATACCGTTTCAGTTAAAAAGATCTTTTATCCTAAAAAAACTGTTTTTATCTATAATGAGATCAATGAATCGGATACGTTAACCTATCATAAGGATTCATTATATATACTAAGCGCCGAAAAATTCTATCCACTAAGAGAGAGAAAATTTGTTGTTAACAATAATGAGTTCTATATCACAAAATACTATTATGAGCCAAGGCTTACAAGACCTGCTAGTACAGGCGTCACGGGTTCTTATAATATCTACTTAAATGATTCCCTGGGAATTGTATTAAGTCAAGCCAGGTCAACTTATCACGCCTTTCGGGAATATAATATAAATTATAGTGAGCTTCACAAAGCTATTATCAGGGATACTTCTTTTTTTGAATTTGAATATCCTAAATAGCATTAGCTTCCTGTCTCTAAACCTTAACCAGTTCTACGTCCTTATCCTCCCCAAAAAACTTCTGCAATACCAACCCGATCACAATGGTCAATGCAGCCCCAATAACATTCAGCCACAGGTAACTCAATATTTCATTTAGGTAAACATACTGGATATAAATGCCTATTACTAAAGTCTGTGTAATCAATGCACTCCAAAACATCGCTTTGGCGCGAATGTATTTTATATAAAAGGCCACCAGGAATACACCCAGCACCGTGCCGTAGAATATGGATCCTATGATGTTGACCAGCTGGATAAGGTTTTCAAACAGTGTACCGAAACAGGCGAACAGTATTGCCACCACACCCCACATGAAAGTGAACTTTTTGGTCATATCCACAAAATGCTTGTCTGATTTTTCACCCTTGACATGGCGTCTGTAAATGTCGATGGTCGTGGTAGAAGCGAGTGCGTTTAGCCCCGAAGCGGATGAAGACATCGCCGCCGAGAAGATTACCGCCAGCAGCAGCCCTATGAGTCCCTGCGGCAGGAAGTTGAGAATAAAGTACAGGAATACATAATCCTTGTCATTGGTTTCTGCGCTTTTGTCAGCCTGTTTTATCAGGTCTTTTGCCTGGTCGCGCAGGTCTTTTTCGCGGCTATTGAGAGCTATTAGTTTATTATGAAGTTCTTTATTGTCATAGTCCTGCCCCAATTGGTGTACATAAAGCATACTGATTTCCTCCTTCTCGGCCTCTACAGTTTTTAGCTGTCCCTCTAGTTTGACATAGTCGGCCTTGTGGACAGAGCTGTTTATTATTTTTGTGTTGTTCGGGTTAAAGTGCAATGGCGCTGAATGGAACTGGAAGAACACGAACACCATAACGCCTATCAGCAATATGAAAAACTGCATCGGTACTTTCAACAGGCCATTCATAATAAGGCCCATTTGGCTTTCACGGATCGACTTACCGGACAGGTAACGCTGTACCTGCGACTGGTCGGTACCAAAGTAGGCCAGCATCAGGAAGAAACCACCCGCAATACCGCTCCATATAGTGTAGCGCTCTTCGGGATCAAAAGAGAAATTGAGTATGTCCAGTTTATTATTGGCGCCTGCAATGTGCAATGCATTGGAAAATGTCAGGTCTTCAGGAAGGTAGTGCAGTATCGTGAAAAAAGCAAAACCCATCCCAGTCATAATCACGAACATCTGCTGCTTGTGGGTTACATTCACCGCCTTTGTACCGCCAGAAACCGTGTAAATGATAACCATTACACCAATAAGCAGGTTCATGAGGTTTAAGTTCCAACCCAACAGGGAGGACAGGATAATAGCCGGTGCATAAATGGTAAGGCCTGTTCCAAGTCCGCGCTGTATCAGGAAAATGACCGAGGCAACAGTACGTGTTTTTACATCGAAGCGCTGTTCCAGGAATTCGTAGGCCGTAAATACTTTAAGTTTATGGAAGATGGGGATAAAAGTGATACAGATGACCACCATAGCCAGTGGCAGCCCGAAGTAAAACTGCACAAAGCCCATGCCGTCGTGATACGCCTGGCCCGGTGTGGAAAGAAAGGTTATTGCGCTGGCCTGTGTAGCCATGACAGAGAGCCCTACCGTCCACCACGGGGTTTCGTTATTGCCAAGAATGTACTCGTTGACATTTTTGCTGCCTTTGGTTTTTAGCACGCCATAGCCAACTATGAAAAGGAGTGTTGCCGAAAGTATGATCCAGTCGTATAACTGCATATCAGAATATTTGCATTATGAAATAAAAAAGCACGATGTAGATCACGTTGAGCAGCAGCACCAGCGAGTAGCTCTTTTTCCATGACGACGGATTCTTCATTTTCTATTTTTTATTCATTATTTTTTATTTCAATTCAGGTAGATAGACAATAATCAATATAAAGTAATCAATTACTTTCCCAACCCGATTATGTTCGCCATCAGCCTGTACGCACCGGAAACGCCCTCGGGCAGTTCGCGGAAAAAGCTCAGGCCGGTATAAATATAGTAACCTTTGCCATATTTAGCTACAAGCAGTCCGCCTTTTTTGGCTTCCTCTCCTTTGTCGTGCGATGACAGTATTGGTGTAAACTCTGATGCCCACTGGTCGGGGTAGTACAGCCCCTGTTCCTGTACCCAGCCCTTAAAGTCCTTTTCGGTTATCTTATTCGGGTAATTCAGCACGGGGTGGGAGGGATCGAGGAATGTCACTTTAGCATTTTCCTCGGTAACTCTATCGCGCGAAATGCGTAGCGGGTAGGGGGCAACGTCTTTTATAGCCAGGTCGCCAGTTGTGTTATATTGCACAACCATGTTGCCGCCATTCTTCACATAATCAAATAACACCTGTTGCTTGTATACCAACGCATCAAGCACATTATACGCACGAATGCCGAGTATCACCGCATCAAAATCTTTCAGGCTTTCCCCCGAAATGCCTTCTGGTGTAAGCATTGCAATTTCATATCCCATCTGCCTTAAGCTTTCGGGTACGTTATCACCCGCACCCATGATATAAGCTATTTTCTGTCCGCGTATTTTCAGGTCGGCCCTGGTAAATTTCGCTGTTGAAGGCATCAGCACCTGTTGTGATACGATGTGGGGGTAGGTAATCATGATCAGCTCGCGGTCAAATTCCTTCCGATCAACCATTGCAATGCTCTTTCCGGTAGCTTCTGTAGGTTCGGCAGGAGGTGTGACTTCAAACATTACAACCGTTTCGCTCCCTTTCCGCGGAAGGTCGAATGGGATAGAGGTGGGCGTGACTTTCCAGCCATTAGGGAGTTCAAACTTCAGGTCGCCCTTGCAGTTGTCGATACCTGCTTTTATACTGATGCTTACGGTTTGCTTTTTGTTGTTGGTAAACAGCTGTACCTTGTTTAATATTTTAGTAGTGACCGCCGGGATGATGTCTAAAGGCTGGTACACTTCACCCATTACGGGATCATTGTATTTGTATACTATTTCCCTTTTAAATGGAATGGAAACCGAACCGATTCGGACATTAAAATCTACCGACTGTTCCCTGATGATGTCGGGCCTGCCTATCTTTTGCAAATCATCCACCCGGTACATTCCCGATGTGCCTTTTTCGGTAAGCCAATAGGGGGAAGTATAATTGCTGTTGTCTTTTATTTTAATATCGAAGTCGCCCGACTGGTTTACATTGTTATCAAGCGGAAACGTAATTTTATCAGCACCTGATATTGATTCCAAAGCCATAGGAATGCCGCTCCTGTTAATGGCTTCCCACTTCACCTTAAGCGGGCTTCCCGGCGTAACTGCCTGCTGTTCGGCTACAGCCTCGAGGTAGAGACCGCTGCAGGCCGCTATGATATCCTTTACTTCTTCCTGCTTGATAGCAGCCCAGTGCCTGTCCTCCAGTTTGCTTATCATTACATATACCTGCGCGAGTGCAGGCACTGAAGCGGACGGGTTTTTAAAATCGTAATCCTTTATAATAGTGCTAATTGCATCACCCACAGGCTTACCTCCTTTTACCCGGTTCCATGTGGTATCTATACCTTCAAACAGGTTTTGCTTGTCTTTCAGGTCTTCACCCTTTATCAGCTCAAGATATTCCATGTCATCGCCGCGCTGTCCTGTCGATCCAAATCCCTGTGAACGGTGCTTGCTGCGGCTGAGGGCGGCAATTTCCTGGTTAGATTTTCCCAGCAGCGGATTGTAAACACCCGTTTGCAGGTTGATGTATTTCGATTTATCTGCTTTCTCAAAGTTTTCCTTTCCGCCAAAAAACCACCAAGACACGTTAAAGAGAAGGCGTTTTGGCTGCCATGTTTTTACATATTCAAGTTGTTTTGGTTCATATTTGGCGTCGGCTGCAAGATCCCAGGCTTCCTGAGTAAGCATTGCCGACGATGTGTGGTGCCCGTGGGTAGTACCCGGCGAACGGTGGTCGAAGCGATTGATGATCACATCGGGCCTGAACTTCCGGATGATCCACACCATGTCCTGCAATACTTTTCCTTTTTCCCATATTTCCAGCGTTTCATCGGGCATTTTTGAGTAGCCGAAATCATTGGCACGGCTAAAGAACTGCTCCCCGCCATCAATTTTACGGGCTTCGATAAGCTCTTGCGTACGTATTACACCCAGCTGCTCCCGCAGTTCCAGCCCGATAAGGTTCTGCCCGCCATCACCACGTGTCAATGAGAGGTAGCCGGTGCGGGCGTGTTTTTCGTTGGCTAAAAAGGAAATTAGCCGGGTGTTCTCGTCGTCCGGATGGGCCGCGATATACAGGGCAGTGCCGAGGAAATTGAGCTTTTCGAGCTTGTTGTATATCTCTGCCGAAGTCGGCTTTTGCGGCTGTGCAAAGCTTAGCGTAAATGAAAAAAGGAATGCGTATATAAATAATTTCTGCATATGTCTAATCGTAAAATTCTTTATCCTCCCGGGTTATAGGCACAATGCTCACTCCTTTTTGGAGCAGCAGGCTGTTGGGGTAGGTAATGAGCTCGCCCTCACGGGTGCGCAATATGGTATGGAAAGTCTTGATATCCTCGATCTGGGCTTCAATGGGGAAATCCTTGTCGTGTATCCGGATAACATCGCCTATTCGGAAGGGGTAGGTGAAAAAAATGATAATGCCGGAGGTAATGTTGCTGAGTATAGACCATTGGGCAAAGAAAGCGACACCTATTATGGTAAGCGCACCTGTTATGAACCCGAACAAGTCTTCCGTCTTGATTCCCCATACAGCGATGATGATGACCACGAACAGCACCATCATTGCAATATCGATATATTTGGTAATGAGGTTAGTACGGTGTTCCGAAAGGTGCGCTGTCCGGGCATACTTTTTTGTGAGCCGCTTTATTACAAAGCTCAGTGCAATAAATACGATAACCGTAACAGCAGTCCGCAGTACTTCCGAGTAATACTGATGCTTTTGTAATTCTTCCATTTAGGCAAATTTACACAAATGTTGGTAGACTTTATCCACCGGCATACCAACAACATTGGCATAGGAGCCTTCAATCTTCGCAATCGCCACAAGGCCAATCCATTCCTGTATACCATAGGAACCCGCTTTATCAAAGGGTTTATAGTTATCAAGATAGTATTTTATCTCGTCGTCAGTAAGTGGGTTGAAGGTGACTTTCGTCGTTTCATTAAATACATCTGACTTATCATTGCTTTTGATGCAAACCGAGGTGATCACCTCATGGGTCGTTCCTGAAAGCGCCTGCAGCATGGCAAAGGCATCTTCATAATCCCTTGGCTTGCCAAGCGCTTTTCCTTTGTGCCAGACAATAGTATCGCTCGTAATGAGTATCTCGTTGTCCGACAGCGTTTCAACCATAGCTTTTGCCTTCAGTTCGGCCAGGTAGTCGGTTATTTCCGAGCCCTTTAAGGTGTCGGGGTATATTTCTTCCACCTCTTTGAGGCGTACTTCAAACGGCACATCGAGTTCCTTTAGGAACTGCTGCCTGCGAGGTGATCCCGACGCAAGTACTACAGTATAATGTTGTAATTTATCCTTAAGCATTATTTTGGATATTGTAGGTTATTACTGCAATAGAAATTGATGTGAAGAGCAATACAAGCTTTAGTACAATAACAAGGTGTGCAAAGTCCTTTTGGGTTTTGGCACTCCACATTTTTATAACGAAATAGATTATCGGACCGAGAATGAACAGCAGGCCGAAGCCCAATGCCCACATCAGGTTTATCAGATACGTGTTCGCATAATACACAAGCATTGCCATGGGTAGTATAGTAAGCGCGCACACTATCTTTATGGTACGCTCTTTACCCAAAGCGATAGGCAATGTGTTGATGCCTGCGTTGTAATCGTTGTCGGTATTGGCAAGGTCCTGTGTAAAGGTGAGGAGCAGCGCAATAATGAAAATAAACAGTGCATAATCCAGCAACAGGCTGAACAGCAGGCTCAATACGCGCTGTGTTTCCGGTATGAGGAGCGGATAAAAATTGAAGATACCTATGGCGACTATGGGCAGGGCAGTTGCCAGCGCCATAAGAATGTTGCTTACTAAGATCGTCTGCTTTAGGCTCGTGGCATATATGTAAAATGTTGCCGCCGCCACTACGAATATCCCCGAGAAAAGTGGTATCCCCAAACTGTCGGCTATGTAATAGGCAAGGCCCAGGCCAATAAGGGTAATCACAATGTAGAGGTTGTAGCTTTGTGCTTCCGAAATTCCGGTTTCCCTGTGCCCGATCCCGGCGGTATTATTGATAAAATACCCACCTGCGGCAATGAACAGGCATGACAGCGAAAACAGGGCGTATTGCCAGTCATTCAACGCGGGCACTATTGCCTGTGCTGATATGAACCCGTATCGGAAAACAAGCAGCGACAGTGCAAGGATTATCAGGTCGGGTATATTAAGTAATCTAAGGATTTTCATCTACTGTAATTCGTTTATTTGTGGATTTGGTTATTCGTTCCGGATTGTAATTTGGTATTTGCATTTTGGAATTTAGTCATACCGTGCATTAAAATGCTCCATCCATTTGCCCTGCACTTTCATCACCTGCTCGATAACGTCGCGGACACAGCCCGTACCGCCATTCCTATGCGAAATATAGCGGCTGATTTCCTTTATTTCCGGGGCCGCGTCCTGCGGGCAGGTGGGCAGCCCTACAAGCTGCATTACATGGTAGTCCGGGATGTCGTCGCCCATATACAACACCTGTTCGGGCTTAATATTGTAGATGTCGGTAAATTCATCGAAAGTCTCTACTTTGTTGGGAACACCGAGGTAAATATCGGTAATGCCCAGGTTCCGCAGGCGGATGCGCACCCCCTCGTTCAGCCCACCCGAGATGATGCATACGGTATAGCCGTTCTCTACAGCGGCCTTCATGGCATACCCGTCGCGGATGTGCATATTGCGCAGCATTTCGCCGGTTGGTGTTACGTGTATCGTGCCATCGGTCAGCACGCCGTCCACATCGAAAATGAATGTGGTGATGTTGTTCATCAGTTCTTTATAGCTTTCAGCCATTGGTATTTTGAATTGATCGGGTTAGTAGTGTATAGATCTCCCTCTGGTTGCTATCCTTCAGGAAATCAAGGTGTTTGTCGATGGTTTTTTGGTCGTGCCGAATGGCTGGGCCCGTCTGTGCCTGAATAGGGGATAGGGTTTTCACCTTGTCGGAAGTCTCTGTTATCAGGGGTTTTAGGATGTTAAAAGATATGCCGTTGGCTTCGCATATCGCACTTCCCAACGCATACATATGGTTGGAGAAATTGCTCACGAACACCGCGGCTACGTGCAATGCCTGCCTTTGTTTGGAGTCTATTTTGTAAACGGTTTGGGATAAGGCATTCGCCAAAGTTTGAAGAATCGGGTAATCCTCTTCAAATTCGCTCTCCAGGCATAACGGTATGTTTCTGAAATTCAACACCTTGTCTTTAGAGAAAGTCTGCAAAGGGTAAAATACGCCGCGCCGGTTCCTGTCCTCCAACTGCTCTAACGCCACACTGCCCGAGGTATGCACCACCAGCCGGCCTTCAAAAGGCAATTGCGCAGCGACTTCGGCTATGGCATCATCCGACACCGAAATGATGTAAATATCAGCATTTACAAGGCTTTCCAGCGATGAAATGATCTTATCTGCCGGCAGCAGGTGCCCCAGTTTTTCGGGGTGCCTGGCATACATCTGTACCAGCATTGCCTGCCCCGAGGCATCGATGGCTTTGGCAAGGTGCTGTGCTACATTTCCCGACCCGATAATGACTACTTTTAACATGACCGCTAAATTATGAAAAAACTTTCAGGTTATCAGGCTGATTTATTTTACAAAATTTCCGGGTGATTTTTAGCGTTTGTTTAGGGAGTTTTAAAGACATTCGCACAGGATAAAACAGGACTCCCCGGGTGACTTTTTATAACCTCGTTTGAGATTTTAAGGAAGTAGGGGGAAAAAGAAAGCGGCCAAAGCCGCTTTACAATTTATTCTTTAACCCATTTGTTGTCTTTCAGGTCGATGTCCGGTACAACTTTCATCGGGTCAATTTCAACCGACTTCAGTTTCTTATCCGACTTCACCAGGTATTTCCATTCCTTCATACGCATCCATACTTCTACCGGGAGGGTACGCATCTCAATAGTGTCATCCTCAAAAGTGATCTTGAAAATAACCGGCATCGGGATCTCGCCTTTGTTGGTAAACTTAATAATGGCCGAACCTGATTCCTGTATCACTTCTGAAATGCCAAGGTCGATATTGCCATTCTCTATGAACCATCCTTTCCAGAACCAGTTCAGGTTCTCACCGGCGGCATTATCCATGGCATTAAAGAAATCCGATGGCTGCGGGTGTTTGAATGCCCAGTTCTTTATATAACTGCGGAAAGCATAGTCGAAGCGGTCGTGCCCCAGTATGTATTCGCGCAGCATGATCATTCCGGTAGCAGGTTTGTAGTAAGCGGTGTAGCCCAGGTTCATGTTCTTGGCAACATCGGGGTAGGTAGAGATCCCTTCCCTGTTTTTCCATTTGAAGTAGTGTACCCTGTTCTGCGCCTTGGCGATATCCGTAGGGTACTCGCCATTGTTGAATGCCAGCGTGCTGTAGTAATTGATGAAGGTATTAAAGCCTTCGTCCATCCAGGCATAGCGGCGCTCGTTGGAACCCACGATCATCGGGAACCAGTTGTGGCCGAATTCATGGTCGGTAACATCCCAAAGGCTTGCACCCGAAGCGCCTGCCTCGCAAAACGATACTCCCGGGTACTCCATGCCACCCGCGTTAGATGCCACATTTACGGCATTCGGGTAGGGGTACTCAAACCACATTTTGGAGTAATGCTCTATAGAGGCTTTAGTATACTCTGTGGAACGACCCCATGACGTGTTGGCTTTCCGCTCAGCAGGGTAAGCCGACTGCGCCATGCCTTTCCTTCCGCTCGGGAAGTTGATGCGCGCGGCATCCCACACAAATGCCTTGGATGTAGCAAATGCCACGTCGCGGGTATTGGTCATTTTAAAATGCCATGTGGCCTTGCCGCTTTGCATTGGGCGGGTTATGGCGGTATTGCCCACCTCCTCGGGAGTTATCAGGTAAACGGTTTTGTCGCTCTTTTTTGCTTCCTCCATTCGGGAAAGCTGCTGTTTGGTAAGTACGTCTTTTCCATTGACCAGTTCACCCGAACCAACCACGATATGGTCGTACGGCACCGTGATCTTATAATCGAAATTCCCATATTCAACATAAAATTCACCTGCTCCAAGGTAAGGCTCTACGTTCCAGCCTACAACATCGTCATACACTGCTACGCGCGGATACCATTGTGCCAGTGAATATATGGTACCCTTAGGCGTCTTGAGCTGGCCCATCCTGTCCATGCCCGACTTAGGTATCTTGAATTCGAAGTTCATCGAAACCGTCGCTTTTGCGCCCGGCTTTAGTGGCTCATTGAAGTACACCTGCATCCTCGTGTCGCTTATGATGAATTTATCTGACGATGATTTTTCGGTCTTTGCAACGAGATTGCTAATGGTCATCCCCCCATCGGTGTCGCCGGAGTAGCGGTTACCGGCAATGGGCGTGGTAAGCGTACCGCGGGAATCGGCCGTAAAGCGGTTTTGCTCCACATACATCCACATATAGTCCAGGGTCTGGGGGCTGTTGTTATGGTAGGTCATGGTCAGCTTCCCCTTCAGGATATTGGTTTGGTCGTCCAGTTCCACCTCAATGGCATAGTCGGCATTGTTCTGCCAGTACTTCGGCCCCGGTACGCCCGATGCGGCGCGGAATTCGTTGCCCCTTCGGTACATCACATCGTCAAATTCCGACTGGTTGTTCTTTGTTACAGTTTCCTGCGCAAGTGCCATGGTTCCTGTAAGGCCCAGGAGCAGAACTAATTTGGGTATTCTCATCTAAACGTTAGATTTTATTTGGTTAATGATCATGTTGAACGCCAAATATACCTAAGTTGTTGTTAATATTAAAATTATATTTCAGTCAGAGCTGTGTATTTTGATCAGATATGTAAAAAGTTGCCCAAACTGCTGAGTAGCATAAATTGAAGTTCCTGCACCAATTAAATGCAATGCTACAAGCAAAGTGAGGGAAGATTGAAGTAAGAGTTTTTATTTAACCACATAGATTCAGAGGGTTCATAGGTGATTATTGATCCTGATATTGATATAGATAAACATGGTGAAGCGAAGCTTCAGGCTAGGTGTAGCTCTATTACACGCTATATCCGCCATCTAAATCCTGTGTAAGTAATAGTCGGAAAACCGTAGCGGTAGAGACGCAGTGCTGCGTCTACAACATAATAACGTTCAATTATTTCCTTAGACGCATTCAATGTGTCTCTACATTCTGAAATAACTGAATTTAAGTAACTGTCTAAATTTTATTTAACCACATCAGGAATAGTCGGAAAACCGTAGTAGTAGAGACGTGCCTGCGTCTGCAACATACTGACGTTCAATAATTTACTCAGACGCATTCAATGCGTCTCTACAGTCTGGAATAACTGAATTTAAGTAACTGTCTAAATTTTATTTAACCACATAGGAATGGTCGGAAAACCGTAGCGGTAGAGACGAAGTGCCTGCGTCTGCAACATACTAACGTTCAATCATTTCCTTAGACGCATTCAATGCGTCTCTACAGTCTGAAATAACTGAATTTAAGTAACTGTCTAAATTTTTTGAAACCCATATTAGCTAAACATAGTGAAGCGAAGCTTCAGGCTATGTGTCACTCAGTTATGCGTTATACCAGCCATCTGAAAGCTATGTGGCTATGTGGTAAAAAAGTAATCTGTGCAAAATTTAAACAGTTAGTGAGTTAATAAGGCAAGGGATTCTGCTCAATTACATCTGTATTTTCCACACATACGCTTCAGTCTGACATCACTGCGTCCCTGTAAAAAGACATATCGGGTTAATTAAATCGTATCAATCTGATTATCAATTTCTTTAAATGTCAGAAAACAATATATTTGATTTGATTATCTCGCTAATAAACAGTACCTTTGCACCAATTTTAAAAATATACATGAATAAATTTGAACAATTAGGATTGAATGAATCGCTACTGAAGGCGATAAGCGATCTAGGATTTGAGAATCCGTCAGAGGTACAGGAAAAAGCGATTCCCCTATTATTGGAAAAAGATACAGATATTGTAGCGCTTGCGCAAACGGGGACAGGGAAAACAGCAGCATTCGGTTTTCCGCTTATCCAAAAGATAAACCCTGAAAGCAGGGACACACAGGCACTTATACTTTCACCAACACGTGAGCTTTGCCTGCAGATCACAAACGAGATCAAGCTTTATTCCAAGTACATCAAAGGCATCAATACCGTTGCGGTATATGGTGGGGCAAGCATTACAGAGCAGGCCCGTGACATTAAGCGCGGCGCGCAGATCATCGTGGCTACACCCGGCAGGATGCAGGACATGATCAACCGCGGGCTGGTAAACATTTCGAAAATTGACTTTTGTATTCTTGACGAAGCAGATGAGATGCTGAACATGGGCTTTTACGACGATATCGTAAACATCCTTTCTACATCGCCTGATGATAAGAGTACGTGGCTTTTCTCGGCTACCATGCCGCAGGAAGTGGCACGTATCGCCAAGGAGTTCATGCGCAAGCCGCTCGAAATTACCGTGGGCCACAAGAACTCAGGTTCGTCTACAGTATCGCACGAGTTTTACCTGGTAAATGCACGTGACCGTTATGAAGCGCTGAAGCGCCATGCCGATGCGAACCCGGATATCTTCTCGGTTATCTTTTGCCGTACAAAAAGGGATACTCAGGCGGTTGCCGAAAAGCTTATTGAGGACGGATACAACGCGGCAGCACTGCATGGCGACCTTAGCCAGGCACAGCGCGACAGCGTTATGAAATCGTTCCGTGGCAGGCAGATACAAATGCTTGTAGCTACCGACGTTGCCGCAAGGGGTATCGACGTGGATAACATTACACACGTTGTGAACTACCAGCTGCCGGACGAGATCGAGATATACAACCACCGAAGCGGGCGTACAGGCCGTGCAGGGAAACTGGGTACCTCTATCGTGATCATCACAAAAAGCGAATTACGCAAAATAGCGGCTATCGAAAGGACCATCAAGCAGAAGTTTGAGGAGAAAACGATACCATCGGGTATGGAGATATGCGAGATACAGCTGTTCCACCTTGCCAACAGGATTAAGGATGTTGAGGTTGACCACGAGATCGACTCGTACCTTCCTGCTATCTATGAGGTGATGAAAGACCTTTCTAAAGAAGAACTTATTAAGAAAATGGTATCGGTTGAATTTAACCGCTTTATCAGCTACTATAAAAAGAACAGGGACCTGTCCGCACAAAAAGCAGGTTCTGACAGAAGGGACAGCAGTGCATCGAACGATGGCGGAAGCGGAAACGGCGCGGTGCGTTACTTTGTGAACATCGGGTCGAGGGACAACTTTGACTGGATGAGCCTGAAAGATTTCCTTCGCGATACGCTTGGCCTTGGCCGTGACGACGTGTTCAAAGTGGATGTGAAGGAAGGTTTCTCTTTCTTCAATACGGATGCGGAACACTCTAATGTAGTACTTGAAACACTGAACGCCATGCATCTTGAAGGCCGCAGGCTGAACGTAGAGATATCCAAAAATGACGGACGCGACACCAACGGTGGACGCAGGGACCACAACGGAAGAAGCGGCGGTGGCAGCTTTGGACGCAGTGGCGGTGGCGACAGGAGTAGTGACCGCGGCGCAAGGAGCGAGCGCAGGGGCGAATCGTTTGGCGGTGGCAGGAGCGGCGCGAGGACACAAAGCCCATCAGCGGAACGTGCGCCACGCAGGACCGATTCTACTCCCGGATCCAAGAGGCCGAGAAGAAGCTAAGCGAAATTATTTCGCATAATTGTATACTAACTACAAAATATCCCGTTTGTTTATTACTTTTACATCAAGTAAGCAGCCGATGAGATATTTTGTAGTTTTTTTATTTTCACTTTTTACCCTGCTGTCCAGTGCACAGGACTCCCAGAAGACCGAAACGGTGTCGGGTACCATCATAACCGATGTTACCAACGAGCCGGTACAGGGGGTTAATATCATCAATATTAACAGAGTAAAAGGTGTAGTTACCGATGCCCGGGGCAATTTTACCATCGAGGCGGTTGCCAACGATACGCTGCACATATCCTACATCGGTTTTCAGTCCATCAAAGTCCGCGTCACCAACGACTGGCTAAAGTTTAAGAACGTAGCAAGGATCCCGCTTACCGAGCGAGCCTATACCCTCGAAGAAGTGGTTATCGACAAATACCACCTTACCGGCTACCTGCCCATCGATTCCAAGCTTATACCGGTAAAGGAAAGCTACCGCTACAACATTGCAGGCCTTACGCAGGGCTATGAAGGGGGGGAGAACTCACCGAACGCCTTCAGGCGCGTACTGAGCAATATGTTCAACCCGGCCGACCTGCTCCATAACCTTTTCGGAAAAAAAGGCAACGAAATGCGGAGGCTCCGTGATATGAAAAAGGACGACACGGTACGCAATGCGCTTGCCGAGAAGTTCGACCGCGAAACCCTGGCCGCATTGCTTGGCGTTTCCAAAGAGGATATTGCCGATATACTCGAGCATTGCAATTATTCCCAGGAATTCATCACTACGGCCAATGACCTCCAGATCATGGATGCTATAAGCGGATGTTACGAGGAATATAAGGTAATGAACCGCAGTAAATAACCATGCTCAGGACAACGTTTTCTGCACTTGCAGGAAGATATACCGGCAATACAGCCCTTATCGCAGAGCTCTGGAATTCAATAGAAGCAAAATACACCGGAAAAGGGCGCCACTACCACGATCTCAGGCATTTGGAAAACCTCCTTACGCAGCTTGACGCCTGTAAGGTACTTATCGAAGATTGGGATACCGTGCTGTTTTCGCTCTTTTACCATGACATCATTTACAAAGCGACCGCCAAAGACAACGAGGAAAAAAGCGCGGAGGCAGCAATTGAAGCATTAGGGGAACTGGGCTTTCCCGATGACAAAACAGCAAAATGCTCCGCAATCATCCTCGCCACGAAATCGCATTCCGCCAGCGTAGATAACGATACCAATCTTTTTACCGATGCTGATCTTTCCATACTTGGAAGTGATTCGGAAGAATACCACGCGTACTTTAAAAATGTAAGGAAGGAATATTCCATTTATCTGGATTTCATGTACAATCCCGGGCGCAAAAAAGTGCTGCAGCATTTTATGGGAATGGAGTATATCTTCAAAACCGATTTTTTCAGGGAGAAGTATGAGGAAAAAGCCAGGCAAAACCTCCAAAAGGAAATCGAAATTCTTTAGAATAAATCGTAAATTTGTGCTAAACAAATAAACGAACATGCAGCATATTATTGACCGGTTCATCAGCTATGTAACCGTTGACACTGAATCTGACCCCAATTCCGATACCACACCCAGCACCGTCAAACAGTGGGACCTCGCCAACAAGCTTGTAGAAGAGCTGAAGCAAATCGGCCTTGAGGACGTAACCATTGACGATAATGCCTACATTATGGCGACATTGCCCTCTAATGTGGAGCATGATGTGCCGGTGATTGGCTTTGTTTCCCACTTTGATACCACTCCCGATTTTACAGGCGCCAATGTGAAACCGCAAATCGTGGAAAACTACGATGGCGGCGATATCGTACTCAATAAAGAACTGGATATCGTACTGTCTCCCAATTATTTTAAAGACCTGCTGCAATACAAAGGGCAGACCATCATCACTACCGATGGCACTACTTTGCTTGGCGCGGATGACAAAGCCGGTATCACCGAAATCGTTACGGCAATGGAATATCTCGTTCAGCACCCTGAGATAAAGCATGGGAAGATCCGTATCGGTTTTACACCCGATGAGGAGATAGGCCGCGGCGCGCATAAGTTTGACGTGGAAAAATTCGGCGCCGACTGGGCCTACACCATGGATGGCAGCCAGATAGGGGAGTTGGAGTATGAGAACTTCAACGCGGCAGGGGCGAAGGTGACTTTTAAGGGTAAAAGTGTGCATCCGGGCTATGCCAAAGGTAAGATGATCAACTCGATGCTGATCGCGAATAAGTTCATTTCGAAACTGCCAAAAGAGGAGGTGCCGGAAAGGACCTCGGGCTACGAAGGGTTTTTCCATGTTACCGGTATAACAGGAAGCATTGAGGAAACCACGGTACAGCTGATTATCCGCGACCACGATAAAAAGAAATTCGAGAAACGTAAAAAACTGGTAAAAAAAATCGCCGACAGCATCAACCGCAAGTACGAAAAGCAGTTCGGGGGCGATATCATCCAGGCTGAGATAAAAGACCAGTATTACAATATGAAGGAAAAGGTAGAGCCGGTTTTCCATATTGTGGACATTGCCGAACAGGCTATGAAAGACGTTGGCATTGCGCCGCTCATCAAGCCCATACGCGGCGGTACCGATGGCTGCCAGCTATCCTACATGGGGTTGCCGTGCCCTAACATTTTTGCCGGAGGGCATAACTTCCACGGCAAGTATGAGTACGTACCGGTTGAAAGCATGCAAAAGGCAGTAGAGGTAATCGTGCGCATTGCCGAGCTTACGGCCCAAAAGAATACGATCTAGCTTCATGTACATCTATAAAAAATCCCCATCATGTAGTACGTGATGGGGATTCTTATAAAATGCGCTGCTATTGCAGCGTCCAGGTTACATACAATCCACTTATTCGCCGATATTTGCCGTGTTGCTGACCGGTTTCCGCATAATGCGCCGGCGTAGGTTGTTGCCCTGTACGAACGGGTGGAAAGTACAGCGCCCCTTACAGCCTCCAACGGCAAAACTGACTACCCGTCATCTTCGCTTCGACATCGTGTATTGCAGTTTTTCCCTGTTTATAATGTAAAGATACACCGTAAAATCTTATACCCGTCTTAAGGTTAGCATAAGGCGCTGTTAATGTTTTAGTAAGTTGAAAGTTTAAAGTTTAAAGTTGGATGATGCGCTTCACTGCTTCCGGTATTCAAATACACCACAATAAAAAATCCGATACCGGACGTGATAAATCATCTCCGGTATCGGGCTTTAGACTTTGGACTTGTGACTTTCCAAAATGATCATGCCACAATCCTCGGATAAAATACCGTGCACATCATGCCTTCGCTTGCCTTTTCGGTATGCGGGCAGTGTGGGGTTTGGAATTTCGAGCACTTCAGGCAGTCGGTCTCCCTTGTCAGTACGGCACGGAACTCGTAAGCGCCGCAAGCCTGTGTTTCTGCAGTAATTACTTCGTGTACGTTGCACACCTGGCCTTTTATATGGTGGTCGCAGTTGCCGCAACAATTTGCTAATCGGATGTCCATAACTTTATATTTTTTGATTAATAATTATAAAATTACGGAGAATACCTTTTAGATAAATTATAAATAACTGTTAAACAGCTATTTATAAATAGAATGATTAAAAATAGAAATCTAAAGCACTGGCTTTGTGGGGATAAATTACCCAATCTACGCTCGATTCTCTATCACACTGTTGCCAATAAAATCTTAAAGCAATTCTCTAAGGAATTAAAATAACAAAAAAAACCCCCATCGTTATGATGAGGATTTTCGTTATGCTTTTACCGCTGTGTTCAGCTTCTGGCTAAGGTCAAGGGAGATCGCGCTGCGCTCCATCTTCAGCTTTCCGGCCATAGTTTCCAGAACCACGGTGTCGTTTGCCAGTTCGGCAATCCTGCCGTGAATGCCGCTTTTGGTGATGATCTTGTCTCCAACCTTCAGCGCCTGTTCAAATTGTTTTTCAAGTTTCTGCTTTTTCTGCTGTGGCCTTATCATAAAGAAATAGATAACCACGAACATTAAGATTAATGGTAAAAACGTTTGTAACTGTTCCATATTATTGTTTTACAACGCCTATGCCGCCGGCGGCTACATTGGCTTTAAATTTAAGTATTTCGGTTGCTTTTTCAGTGTTTAGTGTCACTGTCACGTCTTTTGACTGGTTGCCGCTTTTGCCTGTGGAGTCAAAAGTTACCTTGATCTCACCTTCGCCACCCGGTTTTACAGGCGTTTGGGTATAGCTTGGCACCGTACACCCGCAGCTTGCTTTCACATTGCTCACTACAAGGTCCGCTGTACCGGTATTGGTAAATTTATACGTATGCTCCACTTTTACACCCGCCTGGATCGTACCGAAGTCGTGCTCCATGTTATCGAATTTTACCACAGGCAGTTTTCCTGCCTCGGCATGTGCAAGTTCTGCTTTTTTGGCTGTCGCATCGTCAATGCGCAATGCTGCATTCTCTTTTTTGCATGATGTAAGCGCTAAAGCTGCTATGGCAAGCATAGCTACAGATCTTTTTATCATAACTATAATTATTAATTTGTTTTACATTAAACCTCTTCCGGTCTTTACTAACTTATTGCTGGCCTGGTATTCCTTAACAAGGTTGTCCAGGATTCCGTTGATAAATATACTGCTTTTCGGCGTAGAATATTCCTTGGCGATTTCCAGGTATTCATTTATGGTAACTTTTACGGGGATGGAGGGGAATTTCAGGAATTCACATATCGCCATTTTCAGGATGATAGCATCTATCTCGGCAATACGCTCGGTATCCCAGTTGGGTGTTTTATCAATAAATTCCTTCGCCAGCTCCACTTCATTAAGTACCGTCTTACGGAACAGGCTCCTTGCATATTCCTTGTCGTCGGCATCTTTGTATAATTTCGGGATGCTGAACTCGTCTTTACCTTCTTCGGTAAGCTGCTTTAGCTGCTTGCTTATTAGTGTATTAACAAGAGGAATATCATCTACCCAGGTAAGCTTATAGTCTTCAAGGTATTCGTACAGCTTCTCGTTGGGGGCAACCACTTCTACAAAAAGGTCGTGTACAAACTGGCGGTCTTCTTCCCAGTTATTCTCCTCGTTGTGCATGTACTTTTGGTACACTTCGCTGGCCTTAACGTCTTCGAGCATCAGGAGGATGTAATCGTCATTCTGCGTCCAGTTGTTGATCTTGCGGTCTTCCAGCGCTATGCTCAGCACATTGCTATCCGCAAGCATCCGGAGTACTTTGTTGTTGATGAACTTCCGGTTAGGATTGCGTTCTGCCGCTGTGGCAAGGTGCTTCTTTTGCGATTTATCGATGTAATTCTCCTCGCTGTTCCGGATTTCGAACAATGCCGAAACCATGATAAGGTACAGGTCACGGACGTTTTCGATGCTGTTGAAAAGGAACTTCTCTTCCTTTTCCATGTTGTCTGAATTATTCTGGTGCATCGCGTAGATCGACTGCATCACCTTAACCCTTATGTGTCTTCTGTTTAACATCCGCCTTTAAGAACCTTTAAAAATTAACGAAGCGAAAGAATTGCTCTTTCGCTCCGCAAAATTAAGAATATTATTTCGTTGCGCTAATTATTTAGCGGTTTCTTTTTTCCTGTCGTCAATACGCTTCTGCGCGATAGACATTGCTGCCTGGTGCGTCGTGATGTTGTTCGTTTCGGCAAAGCTGAATATCTCAAGGGTGGTATTGTAGATGTTTTCAGTCCTCCTCATGGCCTCTGCCTTGTCGTAACCTACGATCTCTGCATACACATTGATGATACCACCTGCGTTGATAAGGAAGTCCGGTGCATAGGCGATCCCTTTTTCCATTAGGATGCGTCCGTGTACCTGCTCTACGGCAAGCTGGTTGTTTGCCGCGCCGGCAATAACCTTTGCCCTTATTTTATCGATGGTTTCGTCATTGATCGTCGCGCCAAGGGCACATGGGGCGTAGATGTCTACATCGGCTGTATATACATCGCTGCCGGTATAAATGGAAGCGCCATATTTAATAGCCACTTCTTCCATCCTTGCTTCGTTGATGTCAGATATTGTTACAAGCGCGCCTTCTTTGGTAAGGTAATCAATAAGGGTTTCGCCTACATGGCCGGTACCCTGTACCAACACTTTTTTACCGCCCAGGTTATTGGAGCCGAACTGGTGCATTGCTGCCGCCTTCATACCCATGTACACACCATAAGCCGTTACAGGCGAAGGGTTTCCTGAACCGCCACGCGACTCGGAAATACCGGTTACGTGCTTGGTAACGTCATTTATAAGGTCCATGTCGGCAGTGGTCGTACCCACATCTTCCGCAGTGATATATTTTCCGCTAAGCGAGTCTACGAACTGGCCGAACCTCGTGATCATCTCAGGGGTTTTGTCCAGTTTCGAATCGCCTATGATAACAGCTTTCCCGCCGCCAAGGTTCAGTCCTGAGATAGCCGACTTATACGTCATGCCCCTCGACAGCCTCAAAACATCATTAAGGGCTTCCCATTCATTGGCATATTTCCACATCCTGGTACCACCAAGCGCAGGGCCTAAAACCGTATTATGGATACCGATTATTGCTTTTAAACCTGTATCTTTGTCATGGCAGAAAACAACCTGCTCATGATCGTTGAAAGATGCCTGTCCAAAAACCGGATCAACCTTTGTAAGTTCGCTAGCCTTAATAACTTCTGCTATCATATAAGAATTTTTTAAATTTGAAATTATTCAAAAACGTGATACAAAATTAAACATATAATTAAGATAAGGCAATATATTTGTGTTTTTTTTACGTATTCGATAATTAAAAGCATCTTTTTTTGATTGCGTCAGATTGGTGCTTACAACGGTGTTTTAACATATAAGCCTTTAAATAAAATTACTTTTTCAGTCAAACGATGAAAGAACTTCAGTATTTAAACAAATATTTTATAAAATATAAATTTCAATTTCTTCTAGGGATTTTAATTACCATTGCGGCACAGATATTCTCCCTCTTTACCCCGGAGCTGGTGAAGCGGTCCATCGATTCCACGCAGGATTTCCTGGAGAAAAAGGATGCAGAGGCATCGGTGCTGTATAGCCTCCTTGCAGAAAACCTGCTCCTTATTATAATAACGACACTCATTGGCGGGGTGCTGACGTTTTTTATGCGCCAGACACTCATTGTTATGTCACGCCACGTGGAGTTCGACCTGAAGAACGAGATATTCCGCCAGTACGAGAACCTTTCGCAAAGTTTTTACAAGCAAAACCGCACCGGCGACCTCATGAACCGCATCAGTACCGATGTCGACCGGGTGCGCCAGTATGTGGGGCCCGCCATCATGTATTCGCTCAACACCATCGTTCGTACCGTGGTCGTGATTACGCACATGTGCATCATTTCCCCAAAGCTGACACTTTACACACTGATACCGCTGCCGCTATTGGCGTGGAGCATCTTTAAGGTGAGTAAGGAGATCAATAAGCGCAGCACGCTTTACCAGCAAAACCTTTCGAAATTGTCGAGCTTTACGCAGGAAATGTTCTCGGGTATCCGCATCATTAAAGCCTATGCACTCGAAAAGCAGAAGCAGGCGGATTTCGATGAGCTTTCGCGCGACAGCGTAAAAAAGAACCTGAGCGTCGCTAAAGTCAATGCGCAGTTTGGCCCGCTGATGATTTTATTGATAGGGGTCAGCAACCTGGTAGTCATCTACGTGGGCGGAATGATGTACATCAATGGCAGCATCGATAAGATAGGAACCATAGCCCAGTTCATCCTTTATATCAACATGCTTACCTGGCCGGTAGCGTCGCTGGGCTGGATATCGTCGATGATACAGGAGGCCGAATCATCGCAAAAGCGTATTAACGAATTCCTCAAAATAGAGCCTGAGATACAGAATACTACCACTGCACACACTCCGGTACTGGGGCAGATCGCTTTTGAGAATGTGAGCTTTACGTACGAGGATACCAACATCACGGCGCTCAAAAATGTATCGTTTACAGTAAATAAAGGCGAGACACTCGCTATCCTTGGCCGGACAGGTTCGGGTAAGTCGACCATATTATCCCTGATAAGCAGGTTGTACGATGCCGGAAGCGGCACCATAACGATTGACGGCGACGATATAAAGAAGGTAAACCTGTACGACCTGCGCAACAGCATAGGGTTTGTGCCGCAGGATGCCTTCCTGTTTTCGGATACCATAAAGAATAACATCAAATTTGGCAATGAAGATGCCGGTGATGATGAAGTGATTGCCGTTGCCAAAAAAGCCGTGGTGCACAACAACATAAAAGGATTTACGAAACAGTATGAAACCATACTGGGAGAGCGGGGGATAACCCTTTCGGGCGGCCAAAAGCAGCGTGTGTGCATCGCGCGTGCCATGATCAAAGACGCGCCGATATTGCTGCTGGACGACTGTTTGTCGGCTGTAGATACCGAAACAGAAGAAGCGATCCTGAACAACCTGCTTGAATTCTGCCGCGATAAGACGACCATCATAGTGAGCCACAGGGTATCTTCGGCAAAAAATGCCGATAAGATAATTATCATTGAGGACGGCGAAATCCTGCAGCAGGGTACGCATAATGCACTGGTAAACCAGCCCGGTTACTATAAAGAATTGTACCTCAAACAACTTTCTGAAAAAGAAATGCAATAATTTGTTGCTTTATTTAGATTTTTTTTAGATTTTTGATTGCTACATTGACCAATATAAAAGAACCCAGGATTATGAGAGAACATGACATGCTGGAAAAGGAAGAGATCTTTTCTAAAGTTTTAAGGGCGGGAAGAAGGACCTATTTTTTTGATGTAAGGGCTACCAAAGCCGATGACTACTACATTACCATTACCGAAAGTAAGAAGTTTACCGAGGAAGATGGTTCTTTCCACTTCAAAAAACATAAGATCTATCTGTATAAAGAAGATTTTGCCGCATTCAGGGAAATACTTGATGAAATGACCGACTACGTACTTTCTAACAAAGGCGAGGAGGTAATTTCGGAGAGGCACCAAAAGGATTTCCGCAAGCTGTTTGGCGAGAAGGGCGACGAAGGCGTTACGATTGCAGCCACAGAAAGTTTTACCAACGTAGACTTCGACGATATTTAAAAGCTCCCAATTAATACTATTTTTAAGCCCGGAACCGTGAATGTTGTGGGCTTTTTTGTGTTGATGAGATAAAATACTTAGCTATTTAGAAGAAGAAAAAGATGCGATCAGTGCCCGGAAATGCTTCCTGATATCTAATTTCCAAACTTTCTTCTCAGGGTTTATACCGGGAAATAGTAGCAGTATCATTAAAATGCCAATGCCTCCCAAAAAAGATAATAGGACCTGGGTAAGTAAATTTTTCTTATTCCCATGAGGATGACCCCATAAAGGTTTAAGCAGGACTATATTTTTTTCAGGTGTGGGCATAACTTTTCTAATGGCTTGCAGAGCCATGGTTTTCTCTTTGGAAGGCATTACCTTTGCAAAATATTTAGTACTATACAGATCAGCATCTGATTCATATTCCTGCGTGGTAGTTTCTATATATTGGGCGAAGTTTTTATTACGTACTGAATCCTCCAGTAAGCTGCTTTCGGTATGATAAAATTCGTTCAATATCCAGTATTTATGGCTTTCTGCTGATGCAGTTTTTCTCTTTAGTGCAAATGGGGCTGCCAGATACAGATTCATATAATAATAATTCCTGCGTCTGCTTTTACCCGCTCTCGCACGGGATACAGCATAGGATGATGTGGAATTTTGATTGAGTATTTTGTAGGTCTTAATGCCGTAAAACCGATTATTTCCAGAATTTTCCAATTCTTCTATTCCGTTTACTAAAATCAAAGGGTTTGTAACAATTACCATCCATGAGGCAGACCCTATCATCAACCACGACATGAAGCCTAAGCAGATCATATAGTAATAGCTCAGTGCCTGGCTTTTCTTGGAAAAAGTGAGAAGCTTTAACTTAGGGCGTATCCACAATATGGTGGAAAGGGCTGATAATGCAATAGGAAAGTAATAATCCGTAAAGTTATCTGTCAAAGGAATTTCCAGCACAACACAAAATAAACCATAGATAATTAAATAGAAAAGTGATGTACACACACTGACTTTGATGAAGGTTAAAACAATGTGCTTAAGCTTTAAGAGGTAATTGTTCATATAAATAATTATGATGCTAAAATATGGAAATAACACCCAATTTAACACCTCTCAATTTGTAATTCTTTATTTACCGTTTTGTTATTTTAAAACACTATATTTGCATGCAATTTAACTACAAATTGCAACATGAAAGCACACACATCCAAGATCATCGGAGAAGGCCTCACATACGACGATGTTCTCCTTGTTCCCAACTACTCTGAAGTTTTACCCCGCGAAGTAAGCATACAATCTAAATTTTCCCGCAACATTACGCTGAACGTTCCCGTGGTTTCCGCCGCAATGGACACCGTTACCGAAAGCGCCATGGCAATTGCTATGGCCCGCGAGGGAGGTATAGGCGTACTGCACAAGAACATGACCATAGAGCAGCAGGCCACTGAGGTGCGCAAAGTGAAGCGCGCGGAGTCGGGTATGATCATCGACCCGGTTACGCTGCCGCTTACCGCCAATGTAGGCGATGCCAAGAACGTCATGCGCGAGTACGGCATTGGGGGTATCCCTGTAGTAGATGCCGATGGCCTTCTGAAAGGGATTGTGACCAACCGCGACCTTCGTTTCGAGAAAGACAACAGCCGCTCCATACTGGAGGTTATGACTTCCGAAAACCTGGTAACGGCAGGGGAGGGCACTACGCTTGAAGTTGCCGAGGGCATCCTCCAGAAAAATAAGATCGAAAAGTTGCCTGTAGTCAACAGCGACTACAAGCTGGTAGGGCTTATTACGTTCCGCGACATTACAAAACTGACCCAAAAACCGATTGCGAATAAAGACAGGTACGGACGCCTTCGTGTTGCCGCGGCCCTTGGCGTTACTGCCGATGCCGTGCAGCGTGCCGAAGCGCTTGTACATGCCGGTGTGGATGCCGTGATTATCGATACTGCCCATGGCCATACCAAAGGCGTAGTGACCGTGTTGAAGGAAGTAAAAGCAAGATTCCCGGATCTTGACGTGGTGGTGGGCAACATCGCTACTCCCGAAGCAGCGTTATACCTTGCCGAAAATGGCGCCGATGCCGTGAAAGTAGGGATCGGGCCCGGTTCGATATGTACCACGCGTGTAGTGGCAGGGGTCGGCTTCCCGCAATTTTCAGCAGTGCTCGAGGTGGCTGCCGCGCTGAAAGGCACAGGTGTACCGGTTATTGCCGATGGCGGTATCCGTTATACGGGCGATATCCCGAAGGCGATAGCCGCAGGAGCCGACTGTGTCATGCTGGGCTCGTTATTGGCAGGAACGATGGAATCTCCGGGGGAGACTATTATATTCGAGGGGCGCAAATTCAAGTCCTACCGTGGCATGGGCTCTGTAGAGGCGATGAAGGAAGGCTCCAAGGACCGTTACTTCCAGGATGTGGAGGATGATGTAAAAAAACTGGTTCCGGAAGGTATCGTGGGCCGTGTACCCTACAAAGGGGAGTTGTTCGAAAGCATGCTGCAGTTCGTGGGCGGGCTCCGCGCCGGTATGGGCTACTGCGGTGCCAAAGACATACCAACCCTCCAGGAAACGGGCCGTTTTGTCCGCATTACCTCAAGCGGTATTTCCGAAAGCCACCCACATAATGTCACTATTACCAAGGAAGCGCCGAATTATTCAAGATAAATTTTAAGGCATAAAGCACCAGATATAAGGCATAAGGCAGCAGTTTTATGCCTTTATTGTTAATTCGAAATTTAAAAGCAATCATGATTTTAAAAGATATAGAATTTCATGACCTTCCCATTTTAAAGGTAAACTTTGATTTTGTAAATGCAGCTTTGGAGCTTGAGGTCGATGTTGAAATTAACCCGGACAGTTCTGATTTTATTCTGAAAAAGATAATTTTTGAGAGCGTAACCGGGTTTAAGAGTGACGGGTTTCCGCAATTACAATCTGATCCTGAAATTTACTCATTGGATATAAAACAGGGAGCGACATTAAAGCATGCTGTAAAAATGGTAGTGCTTACCGGCTTTGGACAGCCATCCTGGAGTTGCGAATTTGAATGCAGTGCAATTCAACTGTAGTCCACCATTAGTTGGGTTGAACTATTTCAAAGCTTCCTCAAAATTATCGTCCATAAGGTAGGTGAACGCATCTTTTATAGTCCCGCCTGGATTCAGTATGATCGTGCGTTTTATCTTGGTAATCACCCACTTATCGCGTAACTCGTTGAAGTCTGCAGCCCTGAGCTGAAGCACATTGGAAGAATCATACTCGCTGATGATCTTTTTCCATTCAGAATTTGCATCCACGTTCACCGCAATAAAATCTACTTTCGGGTACAGCTTCTTCAGGGTATTTATCCTTTCGTAAATGCCTTCAAGCTGGGCTTTGGCACAACTGGTCCAAAAGAATATAACGGTTTGATTTTCAAGCTTGTCATCAATGCTAAAAGGCTTGTTATCACGGTCTACAAATTGCACTACAGGTAATTTTGTGCCTTCTTTTAGGTTTTGTATCGCATTCCCAATCTTGCGTATCTCATTGTTCTTGCTCTTATCAGTCGACAGTTTCATGTAGCGCTCCAGGAACTTTTTGTTGTTTTCAATAGCCTGGTCTTCTAGAAGATAACTGAACGCAATGTTGTTGAGCACCTGGTTTTTTACCGCCTGGTTCTTGAACATCGAATCTGCAATGTTCATTTTTTCAGTACTGGTACGGTAAGGATCTTCCGTCAGCGCCCCGCCTTTATGCGCTTTGCTGATCGCCATATTGTTTAGCATCGCCGAAAGATAGCGCAGGTAAGGGGAATAATGTATCAGCCTGGGGTCGTCCAGGTCAAGGTCGTTGCGGAACGCGTAGAAATCTTCAGGCAATTGCGACCGTACTTCCTTGCCTGTCCTTCGTGCATGTATGTAGGGATAATATTCTTTCTTCGTATAGTAATTCAGGTTAACCCTTGCAGCAATGAAATAATCAAAGTCATCACTCCACTTAAGATCCTTTTTCTTTTTTTCGTAAAATGCCTTCCGCAGCGCATAGGTGGAGTCTATCGACTTGCTGAATTTCGAGAAATCATGGTCATAAACCTCGTATCCGGTATTCTTGTCGGATTCGTGCATCAGGAACAGCTCCATCATGAAGTTGTTCTTTTTTTCTCCACGGCCGCTGAAGACAATCGATTCGTCAAATCCTTCAGAATCAAGAGAAACCATGATGCTGTCATTTTTTTCGAAGTAGACATATTGGTAATCCGGCTCGTGCTTAAAGCTGTACATACCGGGAGTAAGTGAATCAAATTTTATAAAAAAACGATTGTTCTTATCTAAAAGGAGTGTATCAATTACCTTATCGTCCTTACTGAATATTACATAATTGGTGCGTGGGTTAAGTACTTCGCCACCAAAACAGGCGCTGTAATCATCATCTTTTCCGCAAGATGCGATCAGGAACAGGGTAGATAAAAGAAAGCAGGCCTTAGTAAGTTGCAACATTAGGTAATCTTTGAGCAAAAGCAAAAATATTTCTTTAAAAACCTAAAATTGTTAAAAACGCGTTAAATAAAGAATTCGCCATCCTGTATTCAAAAGATTCCCGGTGCATTCTTAAATTTCGTATTTTTGCAAAAATTTTTTAAAATGCTATCAGTTTCAAATTTATCGGTACAGTTTGGCAAGAGGATTTTATTCGACGAAGTGAATACATCCTTTACCCAGGGCAACTGCTACGGTATCATCGGCGCTAACGGTGCCGGAAAATCTACTTTCCTTAAAATAATCGCGGGTGATATCGACCCTACGTCGGGCCACGTATATCTCGAGCCGGGCAAAAGGATGTCGGTGCTTAGCCAGAACCATAACATGTTCGACGACAATACGGTACTCGAAACCGTAATGATGGGTAACAAAACGCTTTTCGCCGTAAAAAAGGAAATGGATGAAATATACCTTAAGCCTGATTTTTCAGATAAAGATGGCGAGAGGGTAGGCGAGCTGCAGGTGATATTTGAAGAGATGAACGGCTGGAATGCCGACTCTGATGCGGCTGCTATGCTTTCCAACCTTGGTATAGGCGAGGAACACCATTATACCCTCATGGGCGATATGGACAGCAAGCTGAAGGTGCGGGTGCTATTAGCGCAGGCACTTTTTGGCAACCCTGATGTTCTGATCATGGATGAGCCTACCAACGACCTGGATTTTGAAACCATAGGATGGCTCGAAAATTTCCTTGCCAATTATGATAATACCGTTATTGTAGTATCACACGACCGCCACTTTCTTGATGCGGTGTGTACTCACATATCCGACATTGATTTTAGTAAAATAAACCAATATTCTGGTAACTATACGTTCTGGTACGAGTCGAGCCAGCTTGCTGCAAGGCAAAGGGCGCAGCAAAACAAGAAGGCTGATGAGAAAAAGAAGGAATTACAGGAGTTCATTATGCGTTTCAGCGCTAACGTAGCCAAGTCGAAGCAGGCTACCAGCCGTAAAAAAATGCTTGAGAAGCTTAAGGTAGACGATATCAAGCCTTCAAGCCGCAGGTATCCTGCTATTATCTTCGACCAGGAGCGTGAGGCAGGCGACCAGATACTGAACGTAAAAGGTCTGAGCGCATCTATTGACGGTGAAGTGCTGTTTAAAAATGTCGACCTCAATATGGCGAAAGGCGACAAAATCGTTATATTCTCTAAAGATTCGCGTGCAACTTCAGCATTCTACGAGATACTCAATGGGAACATGGAGCCGGACAGCGGTACTTTCGACTGGGGCATTACCACGATACAATCCTACCTGCCGGGCGACAACCATGAATTTTTTGAAAACGACCTTACCCTGGTAGACTGGCTGCGCCAATGGGCCAAGACCGAAGAGGAACGTGACGAAGTATACATACGCGGCTTCCTTGGCAAGATGATATTCAGCGGGGAAGAAGCGCTTAAAACAGGAAGGGTGCTCTCGGGAGGTGAAAAGGTACGCTGCATGCTTTCACGCATGATGATGATGCGTGCCAACGTGCTGATGCTCGATGAACCTACCAACCACCTTGACCTGGAATCGATCACGGCATTCAATAACTCACTTAAGAATTTCAAGGGCTCGGTGCTGTTCACCACGCATGACCACGAGTTTGCGCAAACCGTTGCCAACCGCGTGCTGGAAATTACCCCGAATGGCGTTATCGACCGCTACATGACATTCGATGATTACCTGGATGATGATAAAGTAAAAGAGCTTCGCTCAAAAATGTATAATTAAGAACTCGTTTAAACTTTTTTGATTGAAGCGAAAAATGAGGATTTTAGTTTCAAATTTTAGCTTTTTCGCACTGCATAGCAGCGCTACGGAGTAACAAAAAGGTGAGATTTGGGACGAAAAGACCATTTTGCAGCCAATTGAAAGAAGTTTAAATGAGTTCTAAAACTAAATCCGTTTCTTTGCCGAAACGGATTTTTATTTTATGAAAAACATACACCTTATCATCGCTTTGCTATTGTGCCAATGGATCGCTGCACAACAGGTTTTCGTGCCTTATCGGGTTAAGGATAAATGGGGATTATCTGACGTGAATGGCAAACTGGCTGTTGACGCGGTGTATGATAAGGTTTTTATCGGCAGAAGCCTTGCCGATGGGTATTACGGGTTCAGGAAGGGAGATGCGCTGGGTATTATTCATAATAAAAAGGAAATCATATCGGGGCCATACAGGGAATTTGACGTGGTGGAAAATAAGTTTATCATTGCCCAAAGCAAAAGCGACTTTACTACAAATAATTTTAATACCCAGGCTGAATATGAGGAGGCCAGGAAAAAACGCGATGCCAGGTTCCTTTTTAACCTGTCGGGAAAGAACCTTCATCCGGAGGGTTTCAGGAATGCAAGGGTATTCGATTCGATTGGTTCGAGCAGCAAGTTAAAGGGCCATGCAAAGTACCTGCTGTTTATCTCTGAAAACTTCGAAAGGCAAAAAAGTGTTTTCGTGTACGATATAGATAAGCAGGATGTTACACAGTGGCTTCTGAAGGATTACTATAAGCTTAATCTTGTTGGAGAAGGTGAGTTTGCCAATGCCAAATATTACATACAGGGACACGAAATTGGCACCGCCGATGAAATGATCTATACCTTTAGCATTGCTAAAAATAAAGTTTCCATAAACAGCCGTCCTGCACCAAAACCAAAATACAGTGGAGGCTACGGCACAGGAGGCGGCTCCGGAAGTGATGGCATTTCTGCAGGATCTTATGATGGAGACCTGTCAGTCGAAGCAGCGCCTTCAACCGGGAAAAAAACATATACCACTTCAATAGCGGTAAACGGAAATGCGATCCGGTTCAAATCGACCGAATATCCAAGGAAAATGACCAGTACAGAAGGTATCGTGGAGAAGGACATTGTACTTCCGTATGAGATGGAATGGCTGAAAGGAGAGCGGCTGTATCACACCCTTATCAGACCCAATGGAGAGCGCGTAAGCCTTAACGGGGCGGCGTATTTTAAAACAAAGCAGGGCAACTATGGCGTCGTTTTCCTTGACACACTGATGATAAAGCCCGTCTATACTTATCTCCAGCCTTTCATTTCCTACAGCACACCCGAGAACAGGATGCTTTTTTTTGCAGGCAAAAGAGATGAAAATAACGGCAGGATGAAATATGGAATGATCGATATATTCCAGAAGGAGGTCATACCTGTTGTTTACGATTCAATTTTTTATGACGAGAAAATCCGCGACCGCGAAAGTTTCGTGAGGACATTGGCCGTCAGGAGGCTGAATGTGGTTAAAGAAGGGAAATATGGCATCATGGATATAAGTGGGCAAACTGTATTGAAACCCGTATACGATTCCATTTACCAAAATAAAAAGAATTACATGCAGTTTAGCGCCACAAATTTTAACGTACTTAGCAAAGACGGAAAATATGGCCTTCACAGTGAATATGTAAAAGATGCCCTGTTGATCGAACCGGTATGGACAAAGCCACCGTCCTATTACATTTATAATTACCAGGGACAAAAAGGCCTGATGCTTTTTGGCCTTACGGATGCTGAGGGAGAATTGTTTTGCTATGCCCGAAAGGATGGTTTTTTATATTACAGGGAATAGAGAATGACCAGTCATAATATTGCTGTTACATCTTTGCTGTGATGTGCATAAATTAAAAGGCCGTGCATTTTACACACGGCCTCAAAATAATTAATGCCCGGGTTCGTAAATCAGCCTTAAGAAGGTACTGATCCGTTCATTTTCCCTTTTCACGGGAATGCCGGTTACAATGCCAATCAACAGGTTATCGGCAATGCCCACGCGCATCTGGGGACGGATGGTCATGTCGAAGTCGTTGTTTTCAAATGTTTTATTGAATTCGATACCCACAAAATTGCGTGTGCCGGGAATCATGTAATGTACGTTTGAGTTGACCTGCCATACCGTGTGGGTTGCATTCCCATCAAAGTGGTGGAAAAACTGCGGTCCTGTATACAGCAGCGTATGAAAATTGTTTCCCCAACGCTTTGCCGCTACAAAAAACGGGTTGTAAACATTGCCGGTCACGATCCTTCGGTTATCATATCCTGCAAAATCAGTAAGCTCAAATTCATGGATGTATCCAATTGCCATCGATGTACTGATTTTATCGGAAACAAAGAAAGAGTACTGGCCGGCCATCTTCAGGCTGTTGAGTTTATTGCCAGGAGCGTTGGTAGTGCCTTTTACAGGGTAATGTAACGAGAAAGGCAGTTCCACCTCAAGTCCCAGCCGGTCGGCAGGCGCCCATTCATATTCTACCAGGGCGGTATACTCATCATAAGTATTCTTATCGGTAAGCCCCAGTCCCACGTTCCATTCGCGTTCACCTTTCCGCGCGCCAAGGTCCCGGATAAGGTCGATGTACAATGGTTCGGCATGAAGTACCTTTACAGGTTCTTCCCTATATTCCTCCTGATGGATGTATAGGCTGTCTGCAGTCTTAGTGTCCTGTGCTTGTGCAATGGTAAGCGCACAGGTTATTGTGGCAATTGTTATTGCCGTACGGAAAGTGTAAGATTTCATTATAGTTTTTTTAAAATAATACAAAGCATTGCTTTACCCTGGTGTGGATAAAGCGTATACGGGTCGATACTCTATAAAAAAACTATGCTTCGGGCGGAGGGGAGATAATAGTAAAAAATGCCGCCTCAATGCGTTGCGGGGCGGGTTGCGGTATTTTCGTTATATCGCAGGGAATTGCAAAAAGAACCGCAACATCCTGCGAAAGAATGCACAAATTAAGGGGTATATGTTTCTTTACCGATTGGTTTTCGCTGTCATCATCGTCATATTCGGCAATGGCATCATGATAGCCAAATACTTTTTCGATGATGATCTCCAAAAGGCTTTCCTGGTCGTTTATGGCGAGGTTGTCAGCAAAACCATCCCGTTGTGTATCGGGCGAATCGACACTGCAATTGAGCAGGTACAGCGCCATAAAAGCGCAAAACAGCCTGCCGAATAGTGATGTCTTACTTGTTTTTGCCATGACCCAAAAATAGGCATTACGAATGATTACGCAAAATAGCGACTTAAATATGTTCTTTTAACCACGCGGCAAATTCAGTTACAGTGTAGAACAGGTAATCGGGTTGCATAGGAATAAGCAGTTCCGGCTCGGCGGTTTCGGCCCAGGCGGCAGAAACAATAGGTATGCCCACCTGCCTGCATGTAACAATGTCGCTTGGGGTATCGCCCACATACACCACTTCATCTTTGTCTACATTCCCCCAGGCTTTCAGAATTGCTTCAATCCCTTCTACCTTGCGGTTGCCGTCCGGGTTTCCGGCTTCCAGTATCCCGAAGAATGGGGACAGGCCAAACTTATCCAGCGTGATCACGGCGCTTGCCTTTCCTTTGCCGGTTACCATGGCAAGCCTTACTTCTTTTTCCTTCAGTGCAGCCAGCAGTTCGGGAATGCCGTCAAAAGGGGCGGGGCACATATCGTGGTTTTCTTCATAAATACGAAGGTATTCGCTTACGCCTTTGTTATAATGCAGGGGAGCCAGCGCCATGATGGTGCCTTCCTCTGAAGGGCCAAAGGTTGCAATGATTTCGACATCAGTAACAGTACGTCCCGCCAACGGCTCTATCGAGCTACGGAAAGAGCTGATGCATAACGGGAGTGTATTGGCAATGGTGCCATCAAGGTCAAAAATTACGGCTTTAAGTTTTTTCATTGGTTATTGTATTGTTTCCGAAAAATTCCATTCTTCTCCATCAAAAGCATACTGTACAAGGCCATGCTTGCTGCTCCAGTATACCTGCTTTATTACTTTTTCGCCACGGCACGTGCGTTCATCATTGCATTCGAAAATAATGATGTCATCATACGTCCTGCCTCCCAATTTCATGGCAGCGCCTTTGCCTAAAGCTGTTGCCGAATTGTTTTTACCGGAAAACTTATTACCATAAACTTCAAGGTTGATAGTGATAAAAGTTTCAGAATCCTCCGTATGAATTCCAACCAGGGGTTGATAGCTGTGGGTGAAATTGAGGTTGCCCACATTGGTAAACGGATCCGGGACCCTTGCGGTAACGGTAATGGACTGGTTGACATCTGAAAACACCTGCATTGGGGCGGTATGGCGAAACAATTCCTTTTTAATAATATAGATGGTGTCCGTCTTCCCTCCCTGCGACCTGAATACAATTTTCTGGTCCGCTTCATAAGGTATCCACTCTTTTTCCTTTTTGGATATCTTATAAACGCGGCAGGATGACAGGCATAACAGTACGATCACCGCAATAAGCAGGAATGTACTTTTTCTGTAGGTGTCGTGGCTGTACATGGTTTATAATTGAAACCAAATATAATGAAAAAGCCCCCGCAGATGCAAGGGCAATTCTTATCAAAATGTATAAGGCCTACCTTTTAGCGATCCTGATGGTCTTTATGGCATTGCCTGATTGTACTTTCACTATATACGTCCCTTCTGCAAGGTGTGAAAGGTCAATAACTACAGTTTCAGAATTAGCGCTTTTAGTTACTATCTTTTGTCCCAAGAGGCTGTAAACTTCTACATTGTTTATGATCGCGGAATTGGTAATAGTGAATGTATTTTCCACAGGGTTAGGGTAGGAGGTAAGTCCTGCCATATTATTGTCATTTACACCGAGTATTACACTTACGGTGATGCCCAGCAATGGTCCGGGGCAGCCGTTCACCGTTTGCATTACGTAATATGATACCCCATCCTGTAGTACTGTTGTCTGGGGCAGTTCAACATTCATGGAGACACTTGTATACCAGGTAAGGTTTTCGCCTGTTACTTCAAGGTCGGCAATAGTATTACCCTCGTTCACGGTCTGCTGATCCAGTCCGTCGGGTGCATCAGGTGTAGGATTCACCGTAATTTCAACAGGTGTAAAATCGCTTACGCACCCGTTAACGGTGTTTTGCACATAGTAGGTGCCGGTTTCCAATGGTGTAAATGGTGTAAGTGGCGATCCGGTTTCTGAAGCATACCATAACAGGTCCCCGCCATTCGGCGATAGGTCGCCTGCATTGGCATCCCCACAAAACAACTGCGCACTGGCATCCGGGGCATCAGGAATTTCATTTATGGTGATTATTACAGATGTACGCGTACTTTCGCAGGTACCAACAGTTTGGGAAACATAGTATGTTCCGGTTGTAACAGAAGCGGTACCTGCAAGTGACGTACCCCCGGTTGCATCAGCATACCATTTCAGTGCCGTGCCGTTAGCTTGCAATTCCCCAATCGTTGCCGATCCACAGTAGGCCTGATCGTCAGCTAACGGCGAATCAGGTACCTCATTTACGGTAACGGTAACGGGAGTGCGTTCACTTTCGCAGGTGCCTACAGTCTGCGTAACATAGTATGTGCCACCGGATAGTGTTGCCGTTCCTGCCAAAGCCGTGCCTCCGGTTGCATTATCGTACCATTTTAGGTCTGTGCCACTGCCCTGTAATGCAGATACGGTTGCGGAACCGCAAAATTCCTGGGCGCTGGCTACGGGCGCATCAGGTAAAGGATTTAGGGTAACAGTGACCGAAGTACGTGTACTTTCGCATGTTGCCACTGTTTGCGAAACATAATAAGTGCCTGCTGAAACAGGAGCCGTTCCTGCCAGTGGAGCTCCGCCTGTTGGGTCGGCATACCATTTCAGCGCGGTACCATTTGCCTGCAATGCCGCAACGGTTGCCGAACCGCAAAAAGATTGTGCGCTTGCTACCGGGGCATCAGGTATGGAATTTACACTAACGTTTACGGGAGTACGGGTACTTTCGCATGTTGCATTGGACTGCGATACATAATAGGTTCCCGTTTCCAATGCTGTGGTAGCTTCCAGTTCGCTTCCTCCCGTCGATACACTGTACCATTTCAGTCCGTTGCCGGTTGCTGTAAGGTTGGCTACAGTACCGCTTCCGCAGAAGGCTTGTGCCGATGCTGTAGGTGCTGCAGGTGTAGGGTTTACCGTCACGGTCACCTGCTGGCGTGCTGAGTTGCAGGGTGGGCCGCCGGGTGTGTAGTTCCAGTTATAAAGAAAATAGTAAACTCCCGGGTTACTTCCGTTATTGTTGATAGTTCCACCGGTTATGGAGCCCACTGTACCTATGGGATATGGGAAATTATTACTGCTGCTGCCAATGTCGCGTATCATGGCGGGGCCGCTTTCTACCACCAGCTTGTAGCTGTTACCGGCGGTAATAGTGAGGTTAAGCGGAACGGTGAACTGCACAGGATTGGCATTGGTCCCGCCCGCGGGAGCTGCCACAATTATTGTTTGGATCGTGGTATAGGTATTGTCCTGAAGGAACAATACGATATTTCCCGGAGTTGCAGAAGTAAGGAACACATCGACCGAATTGAGTACAAAATTAGAGGTTGCCGTAAAAGCAAGGCCCCATGGTTTCGATGCAGGCACTACCGTAGTGCCGCCGGTGCTGCTGGGCGAAAGTTTCCCTCCACCGGACGCAGGGGTGCCTGCGTCTGCGCTATTGTTCCTGGCTTCGGCCCAATAGGAAGTTGTCCCGGACAGGGCAGGTGTGGTAAATGGCGATCCCGTGCCCACCTGCGTACCGCCAGTAGCCTGAGTATACCAGTGGATCGATTGACCGTCGGTGGTTGCGGTAAGTGTTGCCGTGCTGCCGCTGCAAATTGGCTCCGGCCCGGTGACATTGCCGAGCGTAGGGGTGGTGCATTGCGCATGGGCAACCGCGCCTAATAACACTGTTAAAAGTAAAGCGTAAAGTTTTTTCATAATTGGCTATTTTTTTTATTGATGATGTAATGTACTAATTTTTAGCATACAAGAACGAATTTACTACAACAAAATTCTTAAAAAATGAGCACACGGATACAACAGTCCACCGGAGAATAAATTTGTGTGTAGTTGAAACCATATCAAGAAGATTTTTGTAGCTTTGGTAATAACCATTCAAAATTTACCATGAATAAAATTACCCATTTCATTTTTATTGTGGTTTTACTAACGCTTTGTTTCGCCGCAACGGCTCAGGAAGATAAAGACGGTCTCTTTACACCCGGCACTCACTTTGATATGACGGTGGTCATGGCAGAGCCAGTGTTTTGGGTAAACGCGGCTAATGAGGCCAATGCTTATTTTGAAACTAAGGGCGGCATTACTATACTGACAATGCAGGCCAATAAAAAGCCTGAAACGGGCAAGCTTCCAAAAATATCAAGAGTTTCCTTCAGTGATTACGGATTTATGCTTCATGGTGAGAACAGCTCCTATTTTTTCGGGCTCGGCAATAAGGAATCCGATCAATATTTGGAGATACTGAAAATATGCTGAGACAGGCGAAGTAAAAACTTTTGAAGGGTATGGTATTGCCAAACATTATTGGCCGAAGAATAAGGCTCTGGCACTTGATAAGCTAAAAGGGGCAAAGAGTGTTTATGACGTGATTGGTAACAATTGATAAAAAAAAACCGCACTCTCCCAAGCGCGGTTTCTCAATTAAAAACAACAATTATTATATCTTAAGCTATCGCAAAATCCAATACGATCTGGTTCCGTAATATATCTTCAAACGTTTCGCGCTCGCGGATCAGGTGGCCTTTACCTTCGTGCCAAAGTACCTCAGCCGGGCGCACCCTCGAGTTGTAGTTGCTGCTCATCGAAAAGCAGTAGGCTCCGGCATTGCGGAAACACAGCAGGTCGCCCTCCTTGATCTCGGTAATGCGGCGGTTACTCGCAAATGTATCCGTTTCGCAGATGTAGCCTACCACAGAGTAAAAGCGCTCTTTGCCCTTGGGGTTCGAAATATTCTCAATATAGTGTTCCGACCCATACAGCATAGGGCGGATGAGGTGGTTAAAGCCACTGTCAATGTTGGCAAACACCGTTGAGGTAGTCTGCTTTACCACATTCACTTTTGCAAGGAAAAAACCTGCCTCGCTCACCAGGAACTTGCCGGGTTCAAAGGCCAGAGTAAGCTCACGGCCATATTCGGCACAAAAGACATTAAAGCGCTTGGTGAGTTTCCTGCCCAATTCTTCTACATCAGTCTCTATGTCATCTTTTTTATAAGGCACTTTAAAACCGCTGCCGAAGTCGATGAATTCCAGTTCCTTAAAGTGTGCGGCGGCCTCAAATAATATTTCGGCGGCATAAAGGAACACTTCAATGTCAAGAATGTCGCTGCCCGTATGCATATGTATGCCGTTTATGTGCATACCTGTATTAGCTACAATGCGCAACAGGTGCGGCATCTGGTGTATGGAAATACCGAACTTACTGTCGATATGCCCAACAGAAATATTGCTGTTGCCACCCGCCATTACGTGGGGATTGATGCGGATGCACACCGGTGTTTGCGGGTGCTTGGCGCCAAACTGCTCCAGTATCGAAAGGTTGTCAATGTTGATCTGTACGCCCATCGCCGCCACGGCCTCGATCTCTTCCATCGAAACACCGTTCGGGGTATAAATGATTCTGTCGGGAAAATATCCGGCGTGCAGCCCCAATTGGACTTCTTCAATCGAAACCGTGTCGAGGCAGGAACCCATTTGCCTGAGCAGCTTCAGTACCGATATATTGGATAGCGCTTTTACAGCATAGTTGATGCGGAGGTTGCCCACCTTTGAAAATGCCTTTTCGAGTCTGCGGTATTGCGATTGTATCTTTTCTGCGTCGTAAACATACAGCGGCCCCCCGAAATCTTTTGCCAGCTGTACCAATTGTCCTGCTTCCATTTTGAAGTATTTATTTTATGCAAAAATACTCAGCGCATCATCCCAAAACAAGTAAACTATAGATGAATAACAAAATATAACATTTTGTTGCAAATATAACAAATGATTTGAAATTCCAAATAGCAAATAACAAATTCCAAAGCATAGCATGCCCGTAAATTCACCTCAATATGTAAAATCCAATAATCCAATAAAAAACCGGGTCAATCAAAACACCGGTGACGACGGTGCTTTGAAAGGTTCCCGGTTTCAGGTAAGTAACAACCTTATTTTATAAAAGTAAGCTGGTAGCCATCGGCCCATACCTGCGATAGCGTAAGCTGGGTATCTGTTGCTTCCATACACCCCAGTTCGAGATTTTCTACAAAGAAGCTTTGTTCACACATTTCGGGTGTAGCGTCATTTGCTTCGAAATGGAAATCATAAGTGCCGGAGTCGAAAAAATCTTCTGCGTTCTCCTCGGTATTGTTGTTGACGATTGTGACCGTTTGGTCGACATTGAATGTCCACATGATGGTACCGGGTTCAAAATCATAGCTGGCACCTGTAATGCTCCCGCTAACGTTTACAAGTTTCCACGGATCAGATACTTCAGGAAAAGTGTACATCGGTTCGTTTTCATCGTCGTCGCTGCATGATGTCAGGCAAAATGCAGGGATTAGTAATAATAAAAATAAATTTCTTTTCATAGCTGTTGGTTTTATAATCATCTGACAAAAGTAAACGTGTCACCACCAACGTAGTCTCTGGATAACTTCAGGCTGTCACCCGAAATCGTAATGCATCCGAAATCCCTTTCGCCAACTTGCAGCGTTTGGTCACATACATCGCCATCTTCAGGAAGAGTGTAGGTGTAATTGCGGCTTGTAAGCCCATTTTCAGCGCCTTCCTCACTATCATTATCAACAAATACTGTGCGGGTACTCTCGGAAAAGGTCCAACTGACGAGCCCTTCTTCAATATCCCTCGAACTTCCGGCAAAGCTGTTGCTGATGCGAACCAGCTGCCATTCGCCCTGAAGGCCAATGTGCGGATAGTCGGTGTCTTCATCACATGTCATCGCCAAAAGCAAGGGCGACAGCAATAAAAGCAAAAATTTCATTCTTTTCATGGCGATTGGTTTACAGATAAGATGAAAATAAGCCGGTAAGGTTGCGCAGTACGAATGATTACTTTAACCTTACATCAGAAGTTACCTGTTAAAAGGAGCAAAAATAATAGCACATACAGCAGCTAAAAGGCATATTATATTTTTCATGGCAGTGGTTGTTTATGGATATGGTTTATTTAAAAGACGGCTGCAAGGGGAGAAGGTTGCGTGTTAAAAGAAAATAAAGCAGGCGCGCTATACCTCATAATAACAAATGACAGGGTATAAACCCCTAACGCCTTATTCCCAAATTGCAAATTTTAACAGAAGCAGCAGGCCACATTTATGTCGTGGAAATTTTAATGCACCGCATGGATAAAAAACTTAAAAACCTTTCTGCGATTGAATGGATTTTCCTATTTTTGTTGCACTTTTAAAAAGATAAATGCATTAATTATGAATTTACACGAATATCAGGGAAAAGAAATACTTGCAAGCCACGGCGTTCGCGTTCAGCGCGGCTATGTAGCCAATAATCCTGCCGAGGCTGTTGCCGCAGCAAAACAGCTTACTGCCGAAACCGGTACGGGATGGCATGTGGTTAAAGCGCAGATACACGCAGGCGGACGCGGAAAAGGTGGTGGCGTAAAGCTGGCCAAAAATCTTCAGCAGGTTGAAGAGATCGCTGAGCAGATCATTGGCATGAACCTTATAACGCCGCAAACGCCTCCTGCGGGCAAGAGGGTGCATAAGGTGCTTATTGCCGAGGATGTGTATTATCCCGGAGAAAGTGAAACTTCAGAATTCTATATGTCTGTGCTTCTTAACAGGGGCAAGGGCCGCAACATGATCATGTATTCTACCGAAGGCGGTATGGATATCGAAGAGGTTGCCGAGCACACGCCGCACCTTATCTTCACAGAAGAAATTGACCCTGCCGTTGGCCTTCAGGCCTTCCAGGCAAGGAGGATCGCGTTCAACCTTGGCCTTAGCGGTAATGCTTTCAAGGAAATGACACAGTTTGTTGCTTCGCTTTACAAAGCGTACATCGACAGCGATGCTTCTATGTTCGAGATCAATCCGGTGCTTAAGACATCCGATAATAAAATAATGGCTGTAGATGCTAAAGTGGTGCTTGACGACAATGCCCTTTACCGCCAGAAAAAATATGCCGACATGCGCGACGTTCGTGAGGAAAACCCGATCGAGGTTGAGGCAAAAGAGGTAGGCCTTAACTATGTTGACCTTGACGGTACTGTAGGCTGTATGGTAAACGGCGCAGGCCTTGCCATGGCAACCATGGACCTTATCAAGTATGCGGGCTATGAGCCTGCCAACTTTCTTGACGTGGGTGGTACGGCCGATGCAAAAAGGGTAGAGACAGCTTTCCGCATCATCCTTCGCGATGAGAACGTGAAGGCTATCCTGATCAATATCTTTGGAGGTATCGTTCGCTGCGACCGTGTTGCGCAGGGTGTTGTAGACGCTTACAAAAACATGGGCGACACGATCAAGGTGCCTATCATCGTTCGCCTTCAGGGCACAAATGCCGATATAGCAAAAGAGCTTATCGACAATTCAGGGATGCCGATACTTTCAGCAGTGGAATTCCAAGAAGCTGCCGACCAGGTAAAAGCTGCCCTAAGCTAAGAAAACATAAACTACTACTATATTTTGAAATCATCCCGAAGTTATGCTTCGGGATTTTTTTATGTGATTCAGAGGTTATTTGCCATTAACTTTTCTCAAGTCTAAAATCCTTTTCATTTCATTCAGCAAGATCGGAATGGCAGGCTCTTCCATCTGATGCCCATAGCCGCCGATTTCTATAAGATGTGTTTCTTTATGCCCGGCAACTTTCATCATACGCGACATATAGGCATTTTCTTCGTAGCGTCCCAAAAGTTCCAGCTCACGGTCGCCGGTAATGAGCAGGAGGGGAGGCGCATCGGCACGCACGTGGTACAATGGCGCATACTCATCAATGGTGGGCTGCTTTTCGGGTATGCCTAGTTCCTGCCTTATTGTAAAATGTGTAATGCATTGTCCGCTAAAGGGAATCAGCCCTGCAACACGGTTGGCATCGATGTTATGTTTGGCAAGGTACTTTTTATCGAGTACCGCCATCATCCCAAGATAACCTCCCGCCGAATGCCCGGTCACGAATATTGCCGACGGGTCGCCGCCATATTTCGATACATTGTTTAATGCCCACGCAATGGACGCTGCGGCATCTTCAATATACACAGGCGCCTTAACAATAGGGTGCAGCCGGTAGCCCACAGTAATGATCGCGTAGCCCTTATCCTTAAGTCCCTCGGGGATCCATTTACTGCCTCCGGTAATCCCACCCCCATGAAAGTAAACGATGGTGGCAAAGTCCTTTACATTTTTTGGATAATAGATATCCAGTATGCAGCGTTCGGCCGCATACGCATCATTTTTATAAATGGTTTCGGGGTAGTAGCGAATGTTGGCCTGGGTGGTATATTCGGTTTTTTGGGCAGCGGCAGTAAAACCTGTAAAAAGGACCAGCAGGATCGCGAAGAAATGTTTCATTGAATAGATGGTTTACCCAAAGATAAAGAAACTGTGTGGGGGAGCTACAAAAAAAATCCTGATTGCTATCAGGATTTTTTATTCTTACCATTGTTGAATTTAACCTGTTCAACTACCGGCGGTGCTTTTTTCGGCTTGTTGTTACCATGCTGTTTTGGCCCTTTAAGGGGTGGTTTCTTTGGCTTTTCTTTAGATGAAGCAGGTTTTCTTTCAGAAGCGATCCTTTCATTGTGCTGTTTTTCGGTTGCCTGCTTTATTTCCTGCCTGTTTTTTTCTATAACATCGGCAGCGTTGGTCGGATTTTCTTTAGTACCACGCAGGTGGATCACTAACCCGTTAAGGAAATTGCGCAACACCTGGTCGCCGCATTCCATATAGTTGGGATGGTCGGCAGCACGAAAGAAAGCCCCAAGTTCCGCTTTGGATATCCTGAAATCCACAAGTTCAAGTATCTCCACGATCTGGTCATCCCTTAATTGCAATGCTACGCGGAGCTTTTTGAATATATCGTTATTGTTCATCGTCGTTATTTTGGGCAAAGTTAGGGATTATTTTTACAACAACCTTTACCTCTGCACCCGAAACACAGCACCTGCTACTCCATTACCCATAAAAAAGCCTGTGGGAATTCCTTTGCCCATAGCGCTTCGTTATGCCTGCCTCCCGGAATAACCTTTTTATACAAATACTTTTTATTCTTCACCTTCCCTGAAACCAGGTTATACATTCGGTCAAGGTCAGGAACCATATTCTCATCCTCGCTGTCGCCGGCCATGAAGTAAATCTTTGCGTCGATCTTCTCTGCCTGTTCCGCATACGTATACATTTCCTTTGAAAACCAGAAGGAAGGCGAAAACACGACCGCCTTTCCGAATGTATCAGGATAGTCCAGCAATGCGTAGAACGATACCAGGCCGCCAAGTGAACTGCCGGCAATTGACGTATCTTTCCTGTCGGTTTTGGTGCGGTAGTTTTCATCAATATAAGGTTTTAGCGTCCCGGCAATGAATTCGAGGTATATGGCCGCATCGCCGCCACCGTATTTTTCATTCGCGAAGGGGGTAAGTTCATTCATCCTTCTGTCGCCGCCATGCTCTATGCCTACAACTATGACTTCGGCCTTAAGGCTGTCCAGGGTTTCATCAACGCGCCATTCGCCCGCAAAGGAGGTGGATTTATCAAAAAGGTTTTGCGCATCGTGCATATAAATAACGGGGTATTTCTTTTTGGAATCTTTTTGGTAATCGGCCGGCAGGTACAGCCAAATCTTTCGTTCGGTATCGAGTTGTGGCGAATAAAGTGAAAATGACGAAACATTTACCGATGCGGTGCTTTGTGCCTTTACGGCAAACGAGGTTAGCGCCAGGAGTAAAAAAAGATAGGGTTTCATAAAATCGTTTGCTTTTTCAGGGTCAATGGAATATATTCGCTAAAAATAGTGATTCAATGAACACGTATGAAGAAAAATTAAGCTTGCTGACCGAAATGATTGCTTTTGCCAAGATCGACGGGCAGATACATGAGAGGGAATTTTCGTTCCTATCCATCGTCGCGGCACAGCTTAAAATCGACAAACCTGTTTTTGAAAGCCTTTTTGAACATCCAGCCGAAAAAGTTGTGCTCAAGACCGAACACCAACGTATCCTTCAGTTTTACAGGCTCGCGCTACTGATGCATGCCGACGGAGTACTGCACGATAACGAGCAGGTGGCTATCCGCGAAATGGGTATCAACATGGGGTTAAGCCCATTCGCCATGAAAAGCGTCCTGAACGAAATGCAACGCTCCCCAACTGGATTAATCGACCCGGATATGCTGCTGGCATTGTTCCGGGCGCAACAAAACTAAACCACTATTCTCATGAAAAAACTACTACTCGCCGGCATCCTTTTTATAGGACTTTCAGCTACAGCGCAACAGCCTAAGCCTTCAAATGAATTTAATGTAATTGCGGTTGATGCTGCCTCTATAAAAGAGATAGCAAAAAAATCAGTAAAAAAGTATACGCTCTTTTATACGTTCGGGATATGGTGCGAACCGTGTCGCCTGCATCTTCCAACAGCTATAAAGCTGGCAAAAGACCATGATCTCGATTTTTATGTAATAATTACCGATTCGCAGACCAGCGCTAAAACACCTCAGGCGGCTACCTATTTACTGCAGCAGGACAAGGATATTAAAATTGCCGTGCTTAGCGATGCGGCGTATGGCGAAAAGACAAAAAAAAGGAATTCGAAATTTGTAAAGGAAATCACACCACCGCAATTTGAAAACATCGATGATTTCTCAAAATACATCGTGCTAAACCAACAGGGCGATGTAATAATGGTAACCAATTATAAGGATAACGAAGGCAACGATTGGCGGGATGATTCTAAAATGGTGCAGCAAAGAATTGTACCGTTATTAAAGAAATAATTTAGTTACCCGTTAGCCATAAATAAGCATCCTTAAACTGTTTTCGCCAAAGCTTTTCATTATGGTGTCCTCCATGCACTATCTTCTTGTGCAGTTGCTTTCTGTCTTTTACCCTCTCATATACCAGTTGTTCCATGCGCTCAATGTCCGGCACCATGGCACTGCTTTCGTGATCGCCCGCCATGAAATAAATTCGGCCCGTTATAACATCAATTGTTTCCATTAATGCATAAATGTCGTCGGTAAACCAAAAAGAGGGAGAGAACACGCCGGCATTGCCAAAAACTTCGGGAAATTTCAGTAATGCATAAAACGATATAAGGCCGCCGACTGAACTGCCAAATATTGTAGTGTACTTGTTATCAGTTAAAGTAGCATAGTTTTTATCAACATAAGGTTTAAGAGTATTCACGATGAAATCAAGGTAGTCATCAGCATGCCCGCCACCGTGCGTCGCGTTCCCATAGGGTGTCATCTCGTCAATCCGATGCTTGTTACCACCATGCTCAATGCCAATGATTATTGCTTCCGAATGCAGGTCATTCAGCTTTTCCTCCACATGCCAGTCACGCTTTGGCGACTCTCCATGATCAAAAACATGCTGGCCGTCGTGCATATATATGACAGGGAACCGGTCACCTGCATCATAATTATAGGGCAGGTAGACCCAAATGGTTTTGCTGCGCCCCAGTTGCGGTGCATCAATGGTAAATTCACTTACCGAGCCTAATGTCCTTTTTTGCTTTTCCATTACGAACAAAAAGCGGTTTTAAAGTCAAGTGTTTTTGCCGCCTGTAGGGTACGGTAGGGTACAGACTTTTGTGAGAAATTACAGGTCGTGCACTTTACTTCCTTATCGTTTTTAATATATTTTATAACCAGGTCATCTTTTACATAATACCGATGCTCCAGCTTCATTTCGCAGCCTTCGCAGGCAGGGCCTCCCTCCACGAAATCATAGAAGAATACCAGCCGGCCATCCTGATAGTAAAACTCTGATTTTTGGTAATGGTCGCCCACTGTACCATAGTCCACAACAGCTTTTACTACATCTTTACCCTCATAATAATAATCGATTTTCATCAGCTCGTCACATTGGTAGGTATACGATTTTTTGGTTAGCGATGCTGCATTAATGCGGGCGAATTCTTTTTTTATAAAAGCTACGGGATCGTTAGAGGCAATGCTGTCCTTTATGGGAACGGACTCCGGTTCCGGAGGTACATTTTGAAGCTTTAAAGTATCTTGAGTGGTATCTGTTTTTGTTTCTCCGGCGGAATTATCCTTGCAGGAAAATAAAGCAAAAAGCAGTAACAGGCAGATCGTTTGTATGGATGTTGTTCTGTTCATGGTCACAATATTATGCCATGAAGTTACCATAATCCTCAAGAAGAATCACGCTATTTGGCGAATCTTTAACCGGCTTATGCCATTACCGGAACTCCGATCAAAACCGTTGCGGCAAGATTTTCGGCCAATTTTTGAGCCTGCTCCCTAAGGTCGTGTACCGCGGTGCTTTCCCAAAGTTCCCCCCGAAGGTTGGAGCCTATCGTGAACAGGTTGGTGTACGGCACGTTGTCCGGGCCGATTATGCCAAAAGATGTAACGTCGGTAACAACACCAAGTTTCAGGGCATCCTGTTTCAGTATATTATTCTGTACACAGTTTTTAAGGAAACCACCCTCCAGTTTCGCAAAGTCGCTTTCGGGGCCGGTACAATTAATTATTCTTCCTACAGTCATTGTTTTGGCGCATCCATCTTTCCTGTCATGGTATTCGACGGTAATTCCTTCAGCAATCTCATTGATGTCAATAAGGCTGCCGGAATGGATATGAAGCTGTCCGTTCGATTGCAGCTGTCGGAGCTTTTCAAAAGAATGCATCGGGATCCTGTGGCGCGCCGTTCCCCATAAATGCCGCAGGCGCGCCATGAAAACGCTCTTTTCCCTTTGGGTAAAGTTTTGCCACAGCTTCTGCGTATACGGCCGGAACGAATCGATTACAGGCTCGGCTGTAATTCCATCTTCACCGGCAATTTTTATATGTTTATTTGCAAGGCTTACCAATTCCAAAAGCGTCATCCTTTCGGTTATTTCTTCGCCGAGTTTTGTGTATTTCATTCCAATGTGCCTGTGTGGCAATATGTTGAATCCGTTTGGCGATATTGAATGGATATCGCCCTTAAAACCTTGTTCGATCAGGCTCAATACGGTATCTACCATCGTTAGGCCGTTGCCCACTATAAGTACCGGTTTTTCGGTAAGTTCCAGCACCGACTCCTCTTTCCACGGATTTTGGAAGTAATTCGGGCTTTCATAAAATTTCGGGCTTTTGATGCGCGGGTTTCGGGGCACGTTGTTGCCGGAAGTGATTACACAGTAGTCAAATTCCATGTGCGTGCCATTTTCCAGCATTAATGTTACCGAGCTTTCATTCACATCAAGGTCGGCAACCTGGCTACCAATGTTCCGAACTATACATTGACCATCAGCATTGCGAAGGGTGTTGTTCCATATCGCCGTAAGGTATTTTCCGTACAGGCTTCGAGGCATGAAGTCATTCGCGATAAGCTTGCTGTCTTTGCCGCGAAAATCCGGCTGCTCCATAACCCAGTCCAGAAAATGGTCCGGATGTGCGGGGTAGGCGCTCATTTTGGAGGTGATCACATTCAGCAGATGCTGATCCGAATAGGGATTGTAAGCAATACCCCGGGTAAAGGTCTCTTCGTCGTTGAATATCGTCACCTCGCAGGCCACCGATTTTTCAATAAGGTGTACCGCGGTCATCATTCCAGTAAATCCTCCCCCTATTATCCCGATTCGCTTCATGTTTTTAACATTGGTTTAATTTTGCAATAATACTGATTTTTCATTACAAAAATTCAATGTATGATAAATAAATAACTGTAAATCAGTATATTAAAAATATTAATCTATAGGTTTAATAGAGTAAAACTTTATAGTCATCGTCTGATATATGACAGGGAGCTAACAATTATCGCAGGATTATTTCTCGCGAATATATACGATAACTTCATCCTTCAGGTCGCCCCATCCGGTCCAGTATTCTTTTAGCTTCAGGGTTTTTCCATCAAAGCTGAGTATCTCGTAGATCATCACACGCGGCGGCAGCTTCGGGTCGGTACGCTCTTTCTCTACGGTAAAGAATTTCTTATCATCGATCCACTTCACACGCAATTCCCATGGCGAGCAGCCGATCTCATTAATAAACGTAGCCGAAGTATCGCTGTTGAACTTCAGCCCCGCGCACGTTGCCCCTTCCATTATATACATGCCCGAAGGTTTTTGAGATGCTGCTTTTTTGGTTTGTGCATTGACCGAAAGCAATCCAAGAATACAGGCAATTAGTACGATATACAGTTTCATAAAAATTTGGTTGGTAGCACTAATTTACGGATTTTTTATTTGTTAGTAGCGAAAGGCCTGGGCTTTTCCGGCAGTCGTCGTTCCCGCTTTCGCCTTTATCCCTCGTTCCTAGGGGATACCGGCTCTATCGGGGCCAAAGGGGAGGGGTGGTTTTGTGCTGGAGTATAATTCACCAAATTATTCTTTACATAAGTAAATTTTTATCTTGTTCTCATATATATCTATATATCCCGACCTCATAGTCTGATTTTTTAAAAGATATAATTTACAGGCATAGTGGCCTTCATTAGTAAATATGGCATCATCATTCGAAAGAGCTATTAATGGAAGTTTACTTAATAATTGAACTTTTTTTAGTTGAGCCTGATCTCTAACAGCTATATAATTTTCATTTGTAAAAGTATCGCAGACAATCTGATATATTTTTTCTTTATAACTAAAGCTTAATAATATCGTTTTACCATGACCACTACTGAGCAATTTCATACCGCTAACTGTATTGGTATCGTTATAATGTAAAGTGTCATTTTTGATTTCAAGTTCGTTAGGGTCTTCTATCTCATAAAAATGATATGAGGTTCCCATGTGAGCCAGTGAAGTAGTTAAATAATATTTAGAATTAAGTTTATTAATGATTAGAGGGCAAACAGCTGATGCTACTGTTACCTTATTATTATGCTTGTTTTTGAAAGAAACTTCGCCACCAAACTCTCCATGGCATTCAGAGGTTACTACATAGTTTTCATCTTCATAAAAATGAGGTGTATAATGCTCTAACTTGTAGAAACCCATTTCTCTTGCAGAATCATCGGTTTCAATAATCTCTACTGCAAAAATTTCGGTTTGGGCAGCAAGGAGGGAAGACCCGAACAACAGAAGGAGAAAGAAATATTTCATGTTGGCTTTTATATAGTAACGCCAAAGTAAATCAAATTATTGAACATTATAAGACAAATAATAAAAAACGGAAGCCTCTCAGCTCCCGTTTCGTTATTTCTTCAGATACGTATCAAAATAGTCCGCGATCTTCTGGTTCAGGTGTATCCTGTCCTTACCGCGAACGTTGTGCTCGTGGGTAGGGTAGAGGAAATAGTCCACCTGTTTGCCTGCCGCAATACACGCCTGGATGAATTCCATGCTGTGCTGCTGTACTACCACCGGATCCTGCGCGCCGTGTATTACCAGCAGGTGTCCTTTCAGATTGTTGGCTTTGGCTGTGGTCATGGTGTTTTTATAGCCTTCCGGATTTTCCTGTGGCGTGTCCATATAGCGCTCGCCATACATGATCTCATAATATTTCCAGTCGACTACCGGGCCGCCTGCAACGCCCACTTTAAATACATCGGCATGGTCAAGCATAAGCGAGGTCGCCATGAATCCGCCAAAGCTCCATCCGTAAACGCCGATCCTACCGGCATCTACAAACGGTTTGCCTTTCAGGAATTCCACGCCCTTCATTTGGTCGGCCATTTCATTAACGCCCAGGTTGCGGTGTACCACGTGCTCAAAATCACGTCCTCGCGCATCGCTGCCACGGTTGTCCAGTGTAAATACCACATAACCCTGTTGCGCCATGTAATAGTCGAATAACCCTGTGCCACCCAGCCAGTCATTGGTCACCAGTTGTGCGTGCGGGCCGCCGTAAACGTATACCATTACCGGGTATTTTTTAGAGGCATCAAAATTTGCCGGATAAATCAGTCTGCCGTTCAGCGGCGTTTTGCCATCGGCAGAAGTCACACTTACCAATTCCATTTTAGGCAGAACCGTTTTCCCTGTGTACGGGTTTTCAGCTTTAAACAGGGAAGTAGCCTTGTTGTTTTTCAGGTTGATGATGCTCATATCATTTGGCGTCGTGGTATTGCTAAAGCTGTCTAAAGCCAAACTACCATCCGCGCTCACGATTGCCGTATGCGTGCCTGATGCCGTGGTGAGCTGTGTCGTCTTACCCGATTTCAGGTCTACTTTATACAATTGCCTGTCAAGCCCTTTGTTGGCCGTGCCAATATAAAACACCGACTTTCCATCCGCACTAAAATCTAAAAGCTGCTGGATCACCACATCGTTATGGCCCAGTTTTTTCAACAGTTTACCGTTTGTGTCATACAGGTACAATTGCTCGTAGCCATCTTTCTCGCTGCGGTACAGGAACTGGTCACTTTTACCGGGAAGGAATACCAGGTCGTGAAGCGGCTCCACATAGGTAGCGGCTTTTTCTTCGAACAGTGTTTTTACGAAATCACCGGTTGCGGCATTGTACTGGTTCATTTTCAGGTGGTCCTGTCCACGATTCAGCACTCCTACATAAACATACTTATTGTCGGGAGACCAGGTAACACACGTTAGGTATTGTTCTTTAGGTTCGCCCGTTTTTACGGGAATGTACCTGTTGTTATTATGTTCGGCGATCCAAAGCGTTACCTCCTCGCTTTTCTCTCCGGCCATAGGATATTTAATATCCTTGTTTTCGGCGATGCGTGTATCCCACTGCACCAAAGGGTAATTGGCCACCATAGTCTCGTCTTTGCGGTAATACAGCAGTTTTTTGCTGTCAGGGCTCCACCACATTCCTTTATTAATGCCAAATTCCTGGCGATGGGTGTAGTCGCTGCCGTTCACAATACCCTTATCGGTATCACTTGTCAGTATATGGTCGACTTTTTCATGTATGATTTTGTCCGGACCCGAAATTACGATGTTATTTTCTTTCAGCCACGCGACATAGCTACCGTCAGGCGATAGCACCTGGTTCTTTGCATCTGTTGAAATGTCGATACCGTTCTTTACCGTTTTTGTTGCCACATCAAAAAGTACGATGTAAATGTCTTTTGCACCCGTCACTTCAAGCTGTAGCGTATTTGCGTCTCTCCATTGGTAGCTATATGGAAATATCTGCAAAGTAAACGTATCGTTTTCAAACTGTTTTTTCATTGCAGCCGCCACTTCTTCTTTCGTAACAAGTGTTAGTTCAGCCCAGTTTCCGGCCTCGCTGCGCTGCATGAGCTTTTGGTAGCTGTCATCCAGGTAGGTAATCGTTTTCATGTCCTTACGCCAAAGGGGAGATATAAGTCCTTTCGGGGCAAATTCCTGGTAGCTGCCATAAGTGGCCTGTTGCATGGTCAGGTTTTGCTGTGCGGTGGCGGCCATTCCCGCAAGAAGGAAGGAACATAATAGTTTTTTCATAGTTTGTTGTTGTTTGTCGGGCGAATTTAAGCATTGCCAAACTTTTATAATGGTATTTGTAGCCGTTTTTGTAAATTCGTTTCAAATAGCACAAAGTTTTTTTACACCATGCAAAATATCGATGACCAGATCCTTGCCCGCGAACACTTAGCAAACGAAAGGACATTCCTTGCCTGGGTGCGTACCGGCATCGCCATAATGGCATTCGGGTTTATAGTGGTAAAGTCATCAATGTTTGTGGAAGAGAGGGTTGCTGCCGGAGCTGAAGAAACCGTAATTCCGGGGGAATTGCTTACTGCTGTGGTAGGGATCATTCTTGTTTTTGCCGGTTCATTGATATCCACTGTTTCCTATTTCCGGTACAGGCAGACAAAAAAGCAGCTGCGGCAGGGCATCTACCATCATTCATCGGCCATATTGTTAATAGTAACCCTTAGCGTGTTGCTGGTAAGTGCATTGCTGATTGTGTATTTGTTGCGCACCTTATAGACAGGTCTTATTCAAATTTCTTAAAGTTTTTTGCCCAGTACTGTTTAAAGAATCGGAATCGTTTTGATACTTTTCGGGCACTTCGGGCATCTGTTCCACGATCTGCTCGCTTTTACCTCCTATTTTATAAATAGTCACGCCATGTGTGTAATCGGCATCAGGACACCTGACTATAAAAATCCGGGCAATGGCTTTAGCTTCAAAATTTTCAATAAAAAACAATTCGCTGCCCCACATCCCGCCGGCACAGCCCATTCTGTGGTCACTGTAAAAATATTTCGTGCCCGCCAATTTTTCAGAAGAGGGAAACGCAACAAAGTCTTTAATATTCCTGAATGTACCCGATTTTGCGTCAAAAACCACCCATTCTTTCACGCCGCCAATATTGCTTATGTAATTCAGCTCCACGTCCAATACGCCGTTCCCTTCAAGATCTTTCAATTCGAATCCATTTCCTGAATAATCATCGTGGCGGTAGATGGTGTCACGCCCGTAGAGTATGCGTAATGGCAAATTATTATAGCCGGGATAACCCTGCAATATGGTGTAGGTTTTTCCATCTATGGCAAGTGTATCCATCAGGTAATCCGGTTTTGCTTTTTTGGCAGTGGATGCCTTTGCCTCATGTTGTTGAAGGATGACTTTTTCGGACTCACGGCAACTAAAAACGCAGCTTAACAGACACAGAGTGAGATATTTCATTGTAGATGTGATATTTCTTTCAAAACAGGATAAATGTAGCTTTTATTGTTTTTACGCCATAAAAAAAACCGGAACTATTGTCCCGGTTACTATTTAAAAATCGTTATGAAAAATTACACTGCTTCAGCCTTTTTCAAAACCCCAACGGCCTCCATGCACTCCTTCATCATTTGGTAAGTCCTTTCGATGTCGTTATCCAGGCCGATGGAGAAACGGATAAGCCCGTCTGTCAGTCCCATTTCTTTTTGTTCATCCATTGGAATTTCGCTTGAGGTCGACGATCCCGGTGCACTAAACAATGTTTTGTAAAAACCGAGGCTTACGGCAAGGTAGCCAAGGTTGCTGTGCTGCATCAGTTCCATCAGCTCATTGGCCTTGTCCAGCGAACCGGCATCAATGGTCATCATGCCTCCAAAACCATATTCCGGATTGATCATACTTTTGTACAACTCGTGGCTCGGGTGGCTTTTAAGTCCGGGGTAAACCGTTTTCAGGCCGTCCTTCTCAAAGCGTTCTGCAAGATATTGGGCGTTGTGGCTGTGCTGCTTCATTCGGATGTGCAGCGTACGCAGGTTCTTCAAAACGCTGGCAGCACGCAGGCTGTCCATTGTCGGGCCGAGAAGCATTGCTGCGCCGTCATTCACGCTACGCAGTGCATCGATAAACTCCTGTGTGCCGCACGTAACACCGCCTATGGTATCGCTGCTGCCGTTGATGAATTTGGTGAGGCTGTGGATGACTACATCGGCTCCCATTTTTGCAGGGGCTACCGAAAGCGGGGAGAAAGTATTGTCTACCACCAGCTTCAGGTTGTGCTTTTTAGCGATCTTAGCAAGGCTTTCGATGTCGGCTACTTCCAATAGAGGATTACTTACTGTTTCGCAGAAAATTACTTTGGTATTGGGTGTAATGGCCGCTTCTACAACATCCAGTTTGGTTATGTCAACGAAGGACGCTGTAATGCCGAGTTTTGGCGTAAAATTCTTTAGAAAGGCATAGGTGCCACCATATATGGTACGGCTTGAAATCACGTGGTCGCCCGACCCGCAAAGCTGTAGCAGGGTAGTAGTTATAGCGCCCATTCCGGATGCAGCTACATTAGCTGTTTCGGTGCCTTCCATAGCGGCAAGCGCCTGACCCAGATACAGGTTGCTTGGTGATGCGTGGCGGGAATAGAGATAGCATCCTTCGGCGTTGCCCTCGAATGCATCAAACATAGTTTTAGCCGTAAGGAAAGTATAGGTGGAGGAATCAGATATCGATGGATTGACGCCACCGAATTCGCCAAAGTATTGTAAATCCTGTATCTTGTCTGCGGGATTGAATGTTTTCATGAGTACCAGTTTTGCTTGTTTGTAAGCCAAATAGAATAAAATTCAAACCTAAAATCAACATTAAGGCAAATAATTAGTTTTATTATCTGTAATTTTGATTTATGATAGATTTATAATTTAGCATTAAACAATATCACCATACGAATCCGAAAATTTTTCAGATGGCCTTAGATGCAACCGATAAGAAGCTGATCCGCCTGTTGCAGGAAGACAGCACCCCAACCACAAAACAGCTTTCGCTAAAGCTGAACCTCTCTGTAACTGCTGTATACGAGCGTGTAAAAAAATTGGAACGCGAGGGTATAATAAGCAAGTATGTCGCGCTGGTCGACCGGAACAAGGTCGACCGCGGGTTTGTGGTTTTTTGTCATTTAAAGCTCATACAGCATACCAGGGAGTACCTGACCAAGTTTGAGCAGGAAGTAAAGCAGTTGGATGAAGTGTTGGAGTGCTACCACGTGAGCGGCGATTACGACTATATATTAAAGATATACGTCGCCAACATGGAAGAGTACCGCGAGTTCATGGTGACCAAACTGACTACCCTGCACCACATCGGTAGTACGCACAGCACCTTTATGATAGGCGAGGTTAAGAATACGAATGTGATTACGGTGTAAATATTTTGAAAACACACCCCTAACCCCTCTCAAGAGGGGAACACTCAGACGTGCTTACTCAAACCTCTAAGACACTCGTTTTCAGTTATGAGTGTAGCTCTTCCCCTCTTGAGAGGGGTTAGGGGTGTGTCAACTAATTTTTATTATTCTATATTCCCTATATTTGAGATACCAAAAAACACTCACTATGAAAAACATTGCAATCGCATTTATATTTTCCGTCACGGCATCGGCATTTGCCCAAAAGGCGCCGCAGGCAAAAGTAGAGCAGGGGACGTTGGAAGGCATCGTACTTCCGTCCGGAATTAAGAGTTACAGGGGAATACCCTTTGCAGAGCCGCCTGTAGGGGAGCTCCGCTGGAAAGCCCCGCAGCCGCCAAAAAGCTGGACAGGGGTTCGCAAAGCCGACAAATTTGGCAGCAACCCCATGCAGAAACCCGTGTTTGGCGACATGAACTTCCGTGCCCCGCAAATTAGCGAGGACTGCCTGTACCTTAACGTTTGGACACCTGCTAAAAAGGCCGGAGAGAAACTGCCCGTGCTGGTTTACTTTTACGGTGGAGGGTTCGTTGCCGGCGATGGGTCGGAGAACCGCTATGACGGTGAGAGCCTGGCCGAAAAAGGCATCGTGACCGTAACGCTCAACTACCGGCTGGGGGTGTTCGGGTTCTTCTCGCATCCGGAATTGACAAAGGAATCACCCAACCACTCCTCAGGCAATTATGGCTTGTTGGACCAGCACGCCGCCCTGCTTTGGGTGAAGAAGAACATTGCGGCCTTTGGGGGCGACCCCGACAAGATAACCATTGCAGGGGAGTCGGCGGGGTCGATATCCGTGTCGGCGCAAATGGCATCGCCGTTGTCTAAGAGCCTCATTGCAGGCGCGATAGGGCAGAGTGGCGCCATGATCAACCCGACACTGGCTGCCGTTACCCTGGGCGACAATGAAAATCATGGCCTGGAGTTTGCCAAACGATTTAAAGGAGCCTCAATTGCCGAACTGCGTACCCTGCCGCCTGCCGACCTGCTGGAAGAGGCTTCCAAATTGGGCGCTTTCAGTACCCGTGCCACCATCGACGGCTACTTCCTGCCGAAATCGCCAGTCGAAATATTTAATGCCGGTGAACAGGCCAATGTCCCACTACTTGCAGGATGGACCTCGGCAGAAACACCTTACATGGGATTTATGCAGGGAAAGATGCCAACTCCCGAAAATTATCAGGCACGTATAAAGGCTGTTTATGGGGACAGGATGGAGGAAGTCCTGCATTTGTACCCGGGCAAAAACCAGGAAGAGGTCATTGAATCCGCTACGGCATTGGGCAGCGACAATTTTATTGTATACAGCACCTGGAAATGGCTTGAACTCCACCGCAATACCAAAAAGAAGCCCGTATACGCTTATATCTTCTCGAAACAGCGTCCGCCAATGAAGGCCGAAATGGACAATGCCAAAGAAGGCCTCGCCGGCGGGATTATTAAAGATGACGGCGCCAAAAAAGAGGAGAACAAAATGCCGGAACCGATGGCCGGAGCCAATCATGCCTCGGATATCGAATACCTATTGGGCAACCTTGCCACAAATACCGTTTACGAATGGACTGAAGACGACTATAAGGTGTCAGCGCTTGGTGAAGAATATTTTGCGAACTTCATAAAAACGGGTAACCCCAACGGGAAAAACCTGCCGGAGTGGCCGGTGAGCAGGCCGGAGGGGGATATTATCATCATGGATATTAATGTGCAAAGCAAGGCGTATACAGAGCCGTACAGGGCGAGGTATATGTTTTTGGACGGGTATTTTGGAAAGAAGTAACTTGATTTATAGCGATTAGACGAGAATTAATGATATCCGTAATTGTTATAGCATCTGTTAAAATTAGATATGGACGTAAAAAGAGTTTTAGATCAATCGTCATGTACGATAGAAGAATTGATACAATGTCTCGAAGTAGTTAAAGAAAATGGTAATGTGGCAGTGATAAAGTTTGATGGTGAAAGAACCAGTAATCAGTATACAGTTTTTGTTTCCTTTCCTTCTAAAGATAGACAAATGATCAGGTCGGATAAAAATACTTTAAGGCATTAGAAAATGTATTACGGGTTTACTTAAATTATTAATTTTCTAAATAATTTCCAATCCTACGCTCAAACTTTGGAGCTACAACTCGCATGATGAATAAGCCTGACACCTAAATTGCATACAAAGGCAGGAGCAGTGGAGCGGCACGCCCAAATAAACCAACTACCAAAATCCTCTTTTTTCATTGGCATATAAATGATATTGCCTAAATTTGCGGGACTAAATTTTCAACCAAAATAAAACACATACCATGAGTTCATTTGATGTAGTCGTTATAGGTTCAGGTCCCGGTGGTTACGTGGCAGCCATACGTTGCTCGCAACTGGGTTTCAACACCGCTATCATAGAAAAATATCCAACCCTTGGCGGCACCTGCCTTAATGTGGGCTGTATCCCTTCGAAAGCGCTGCTTGACTCGTCGCACCATTACCACGATGCCACATCGCACTTTAAAGAGCACGGCATTGATATTGCAGGCGAGATAAAAGTCAACTTTGAGCAGATGATTTCGCGCAAGCAGGGCGTTGTAGACCAGAACGTGAGCGGCATCAAATACCTTATGGACAAGAATAAGATCACGGTGCTTGAAGGCGTGGGGTCTTTTGAGGACGCTACACACATTAAAGTTACCAAGGCTGACGGCGCATCTGAAACCGTTGAGGCTGAATATACCATCATCGCTACAGGATCGAAGCCATCGTCGCTGCCCTTCATCAAGATAGATAAAGAAAAAATAATCACCTCTACCGAAGCCCTGAAGCTGAAAGAAGTACCAAAGCACCTTATCGTTATCGGCGGTGGTGTTATCGGGCTTGAGTTGGGCCAGGTGTACCTTCGCCTGGGCGCGCAGGTATCGGTAGTGGAATACCTTGACCGCATTATCCCGGGTATGGATGCAGGCTTATCAAAAGAGCTTACCAAAGTGCTTAAAAAGCAGGGCATGAAGTTCTACACTTCACACAAAGTGAAGTCGGTAGAGCGTGCAGGCGATGGCGTGCAGGTTCAGGCAGAGAATGCCAAAGGCGAGACAGTTACCCTTGACGGTGATTATGCGTTGGTATCGGTAGGGCGCCGTCCGTTTACCGAAGGATTGGAAGCTGAAAAAGCCGGGGTGACAATTACCGAAAGGGGACAGGTAGAAGTGAACAGCCACCTGCAGACAGCCGCATCGAACATTTATGCCATTGGCGATGTTATCAAAGGGGCAATGCTTGCCCACAAAGCAGAGGAAGAAGGCGTATTTGTTGCTGAGACGATTGCCGGGCAAAAGCCGCATATCGATTACAACCTGATACCGGGCGTAGTATACACATGGCCGGAAGTGGCTGCTGTAGGCAGGACTGAAGAGCAGCTGAAAGAAGCAGGGGTAGAATATAAATCAGGCAGCTTCCCATTCAAGGCATTAGGACGCAGCCGTGCGAGCATGGATACCGATGGCTTTGTGAAAATACTTGCCGATGCTAAGACCGATGAGGTGTTGGGTGTACACATGATTGGTGCCCGTACTGCCGACCTTATTGCTGAAGCGGTTACCGCGATGGAGTTTAAAGCATCTGCGGAGGATATTTCAAGAATGAGCCACGCTCACCCTACGTATGCTGAAGCAATGAAGGAAGCGGCGCTGGCAGCTACGGAAAACAGGGCGATACATATCTAGTGATCCTGCAAGGTTTTAAAAACCTTGTAGGTATAAAAAATAAAGACCCGTCTATTTAGGATGGGTCTTTCTGTTAAAACTATAATTTCAAATCTGAAAAACTTTAAATTATGAATGAAAGTGAGGAATTTAAATTATTGCAGGAATCTGAAGATGACATCAAAACAGGAAGAATTTTTTCTCATCAACAAGTCAAAGAGATTGTAGCAAGTTGGCATTCTAAAAATAAACCCCATTGAGAACTACTGCAACTTTCACCATACAAAACCCGGACATCTTTAAAAAGCAATTGCTGCAATGGGCACAGCAGTTCCGTGAAGTGGTATTCCTGGACAGCAACAGTTATGAGCAGCGGTATACATCGTATGATGCCGTTCTTTCTGTCGATGCGCTGACTTCCATACAAACCGATTACCATAATTCTTTTGAAAAGCTGAACGAATACCAGCAAATCACGAAGGACTGGCTATTCGGCTACCTTTCCTACGACCTGAAGAACGATACCGAAGACCTACAGTCCGGGAATTTTGATGGGCTTGGGTTTCCCGACCTGTTTCTCTTCCAGCCTAAAAAGCTATTTTTGCTTAAGGGAGACCGCTTGGAGGTGCAATATTTAAGGATGTGTGATGATGAGATTGATTCAGACTTTGAAGAAATTACGAATTATGAATTGCTAATTACACCGGCAACCAACAACCAACAACCGACAACCATTAACCAGCGTATTTCCCGCGAAAGCTATCTGGAAAAAGTACAGCAAATGCTGGCGCACATCCATCGTGGTGATATTTATGAAGCGAATTTCTGCATGGAGTTTTATGCTGAAGATGCTGTCATTGACCCACCTGCCATGTATGAAAAGCTCAATGCCATATCTGAACCGCCTTTTGCTGTATATTTTAAGAATCATAAGCAGTATTTGATGTGTGCTTCTCCCGAAAGGTATCTGCGAAAAGAGGGTGACAAGGTCATTTCGCAGCCAATAAAAGGCACGGCAAGGCGAAGCGCCGACTCTGTGGAGGATAATGCAATCAGAACGCAACTTGCAGCCAATGAGAAGGAACGCTCGGAGAACATCATGATCGTCGACCTGGTGCGCAACGACCTGTCGCGTACTGCCGCTAAAGGCTCGGTAGAGGTTGAGGAACTTTGCGGGGCCTATAGCTTTAAGCAGGTGCACCACCTTATTTCAACAGTAGTTTCGCAATTGGAGCAGGGGAGCAGGCCTGTAGATGCCATCCGTACCACATACCCCATGGGAAGCATGACAGGCGCACCGAAAATATCGGCCATGAATATCATCGAAAAGCTGGAGGAAACAAAGCGCGGACTGTACAGCGGGGCGGTCGGTTATTTTACGCCGGAGGGTGACTTTGATTTAAATGTGGTTATCCGCAGTATTTTATATAATGCTGATAATAAATATATTTCTTTCTCTGTAGGGAGTGCTATTACTTCAAAGGCAACACCCGAACAGGAATACGAAGAATGTCTTTTAAAAGCACGTGCGATGAGAACCGTACTGGAGGAGTAGTTTTCGCTAAAATTACTTACTTTTGATAATGCTTTCGAAATTAAGGGAACACCTCAATAACAATCTATCTTTTCTAAAAGAGAAAAAACTTCTTCTTGCTGTTAGCGGGGGCTTGGATAGCATGGTTTTAGTCCACTTGCTTCAGCAACTAAATTACGATATTTACATAGCCCATTGCAACTTTAACCTTCGGGGGCAGGAGAGCGATGGAGATGAGGATTTCATTAGTGAATATGCAAAATCGAATAATATAAAGATATACGTAACCCGTTTTGATACAGCACTTTTTGCATCCGATGCTAAACTATCCATTCAGGTAGCTGCAAGGCAACTGCGTTATCTTTGGTTTGAGGAATTAATGCAGCAAAATAGCCTGGATTATCTACTTACGGCGCACCATCTGGACGACTCGCTTGAGACTTTCCTCATCAATCTTACCCGCGGTACGGGGCTGGAGGGGCTGACCGGGATCCCGCAGCAGAATGGTAAGATTGTACGTCCATTACTGCCATTTACCCGCGATGAAATTTTGGCGTATGCCAACGAAAATGGTATTCAATGGCGTGAAGACAGCAGCAATGCTTCCGATAAATACCTGCGTAACAAGCTGCGGCATGACATAGTCCCGCTATTAAAAACACTAAACCCTGCATTTGATGCATCGTTCCTGCGAACCCTCGAATACCTGCAGCAGGCACAATCTCTTGTATCGGATGCTTCAATTCTTGTATATAAACAGGTGGTTTCCGAAAAGGAAAACCAAAAACACTTTGATATAGCAAAGCTGAAAAGGCTTCCCAACTACAAAGCGTATTTGTACCAATGGCTCAACCCATTCGGCTTTACGGCATGGGATGATATTTATGCTTTTGCAGATGCCCAGTCGGGTAAATATATAGTTTCGGGAAACTTCAGGCTGCTGAAGGACAGGGAGGCGCTTATACTCGAACCTCTGCAACAAACGGCAATGGACAGTGTTTCGATTGCAGAAGGAGTAGTAGGTATTGACACTCCGATTAACCTTACATTCCGTTTCGTTACCGCCACTGCTATAAATGCAACAAAAAAATCTATTTTTGTTGATAATCAATTAATAAAATACCCGTTAATTCTTCGCAGATGGCAGGAAGGTGATTACTTTTGTCCTGCCGGTATGAATGGGCAGAAGAAGAAAGTGTCCAAGTTCTTCAAGGACGAAAAGTTCAGCCTTAGCGAAAAGGAGAACACCTGGCTGCTATGTTCCGGCGAAGAAATTATATGGGTCACAGGCCACCGTGCCGACGAACGTTTTAAGGTAAGAGAGACAACAAACACAATTTTAAAAATAGAAGTTTTATAGTAATGAAAAAATTAGCTTTCAATTTATTTCTGTTATTTACTTTTCTGGGAGCATTTGCGCAGAATATACAACAGCCGGTAAAATGGACTTCAAAAGTTGAAAAGAAATCAGATTCAGAATACGTGCTAATACTGAATGCCACGATTGAAGACAAATGGCACATGTATTCGCAATTTACCCCGGACGGCGGAGCGTTGCCACTAGAAATATCGTTCAATAATGACCAAGGAAATTACGAAACCGCCGGTAAGGCAGTAGAAAGCCCGTATGAGAAAGCATTCAACGATGTTTTTGGCGTCGATGAATATTTTTGGAGCCATAATGCAGAGATCAGGCAAACAATAAAAGTTACCAACGCCGCAAATGCAATTGTACAGATGAGGCTGGACTACCAAGTTTGCAAGGAAGTGTGCATACAGGGAGAAAATCTGTTCGAATTTAACCTTAAGGCACTAACGGCAAAAGAAGTGCAGAATTTTGAGGCCGCAGCGAAAGTCGAACCAGAAAAAAAAAATGAAGTAAAGGAAGAAACATCTAGTAGTAAAACTACTGAAGAGGATGTAACTGATCCTTGGACTATATTTTTAATATGCCTTTTAGCAGGTATAGGTGTTACATTTACACCGTGCGTATTCCCTATGATACCAATGACGGTAAGCTTTTTTCTTAAGCAAAACACCAACAAAGCCAAGGGTAGATTTAATGCAATATTTTATGGTATATGTATCGTTATGATCTACGTAGTGATATCAGTACCTTTCCATTTATTTGAAGGTTTGGATGCGAATATCTTTAGTGAAATTTCCACAAATGTATATCTCAATATATTTTTCTTTGTAGTATTTGTAATCTTTTCCATATCATTTTTTGGTGCATTTGAAATTACAATGCCCAATAGCCTGGCCAGTAAAGCTGACAATGCATCAAACCGTGGAGGGCTGGGAGGTATTTTTTTTATGGCCCTTACGCTAATAATTGTTTCGTTTTCCTGCACCGGACCTGCATTGGGCCTTATTTTGGGTAGCGTATTATCTACAGAAGGGGGAGCGTTGTTACTTACGATAGCAATGCTAGGATTTGGACTGGGGCTTGCTATGCCATTTATGGTATTTGCATTGTTCCCTAATCTCATGGGCAACCTGCCAAAATCTGGCGGATGGCTCAACTCTGTTAAGGTTGTATTTGGATTTATTGAACTTGCGCTTGCATTCAAATTTTTATCGAACGCAGACCTTGTGCTACAGCTACATATACTTGAAAGGGAAACATTCATTGCGATATGGATAGCAATATTTGCTGCACTATCACTTTATTTGTTTGGCAAATTTACATTGCCCCATGACAGCCCTGTATCCTTTATTTCGGTAGGTCGTATGTTATTTGGTTTATTGACATTAACATTTACGATATACCTGACTCCCGGACTTTGGGGTGCACCCCTAAAACTTATTAGTGGTTTTCCACCACCGCTCAACTATAGCGAGTCGCCATTTGGTTTTGGCGGATCGGGTAATAATGCTGCATCGCATGGTTCACTTCCTGAGGGTGCAGAACCGTCAGTTCACGGCTTAATTGCGTTTGAAGATTATGATAAAGGTTTTGCCTACGCTAAAGAAGTTGGTAAGCCGGTTCTGCTTGACTTTACAGGGCGTGCTTGTGTTAATTGCCGTAAAATGGAAGAATACGTATGGTCCGACCCTGCAATTCTCTCGATGCTAAAAAATGACATAGTACTTATTTCATTGTATGGTGATGAGCAAATAGATCTTCCGGAAAGTGAGCAGTTTATTTCTGAATCAACTGGAAGAAAGATAACAACGGTCGGAAAAAAATGGAGCAATTTCCAAGTAGAAAAGTATAAATCTAATGCGAGGCCTTACTATGTATTGCTTGGGCATGACGAAAAAGAGCTAAATACTCCTGTTCCTTATACACCGGACATTGAAGAGTATAAAAAATGGCTTCAGGACGGAATTTCTAAATTCAACAAATAACTTTCGTATAAATATAAAAGGGCTGTTCCGGTTGGGGCAGCCCTTTGTGTATCTGTTTATATCTCATTGATAAGTTTCCGTGCTGCTGTTTGTACAGGGTCCCAAACAGGGGAGAAGGGTGGTGCGTAGGAGAGGTCAAGGTCAATGATGTTCTGCAATGTCAGGTTGTGGGTAAGCGCTGTTGCCAGTACATCGATTCGCTTTGCTGCTCCCTCTTCCCCTATGATCTGCCCGCCCAGCAACCTGCCGCTGTTTTTTTCGGCAAATAGCTTAACCGTGATGTTTTTAGCATTCGGGTAATAACTTGCCCGCGTTTTGCTCGCAATGATAGCGGTAACGTAGTCCATTCCCAGCTTTTTCAGCTCTTTTTCCTGCAGCCCTGTGCGCCCAACCTCATATTTGCAGACTTTGCATACCGCCGTGCCCACCGCTCCGGGAAACATAAGGTTTTCGCCTGCAATATTGCTACCCGCAACAACGCCGGTTTTATTCGCCAACGTCCCCATGGCGAAATATACGTGCTGTTTGCTTACCAGGTGGAGTGTTTCGGTACAGTCGCCGGCAGCCCACACGTCAGGAACATTCGTCTGCATCCTTGCATTAACCTTTATGGCGCCTTTCGCACCAAGCTCAATTTTAGAACCTTTTAAAAATTCGGTATTGGGCGATGTACCCATTCCAAGGACAATGATGTCGGTAGGTATAGTACGTTTGTCTGTCACCACTTCGGTAACGCAATTACCTTTCGTTGTGAAGGAAACCAGACCTTCGTCCAAATAAAGCGTTACGCCCAGGTTGCGCATGGCATCCGATACAATTTCACCCATGTCGGGATCCAGTGTGTTCATCACCTGCGGCCCACGGTTAACGAGTGTTACCTTCAGCCCGCGAAGCAAAAGCGCCTCAGCCATCTCAAGTCCGATATACCCTCCGCCTATTATTACAGCGGTTTTCGGGGCTTTGTCCTCGATATATTTTTCAAGGTTAATGCCACTTTTCAGGGTAGATATGCCAAACACGTTTGCCGCGCCGCTACCTTTAATTTCGGGGCAAAAAGCCTTACCGCCGGTAGCGATGAGCAACTGCCCATACTCCTGCCAAAATTCACGGTTGTTTCCTTTATCCAATACCCTGATGCGTTTGCCATCCGTATCCACCTCAAGCGCCAGGTGCAGGGTACGCACATCGATATGGTATTTGTCCCTAAACTCCTCAGGAGACCGTACAATAAGCTCGTCGATGTTTTTTACGGTTTCCGATATAAAATAAGGGATCCCGCAGGCAGAGTAGGAGGTGTATTCAGATTTTTCGAATACGATTATCTCCCTGTCCGGCTGTTCCCTGCGCACTTTCGAGGCCGCTGACATCCCGGCAGCATCGCCACCTATAATTACAAGTGTATCAGTCATATTTTTTGATTCTTTTTTGTATCGACCGGGCGGTTATGCCGTGTATAAGTACCGAGAAAAAGATGGTTGCCGTAGTCAGTGCGATAAGCCTTACAGGGGCTTCAAATCTCTCAGATGTAAGTGCATAAGAAAGATAAAATATCGACCCAATGCCCCTCATGCCATAAAAGGAAAGTGCAAACCTTTGGAAATGGTTTAGGCCTGTCCTTACAAGTGAGATATACCCGGCAAGCGGTCGCACCACCAATACCATCAATAGCGCCACGGCGAGTATCTGCAGGTCAAAAAGCAGCTCGTAATGCATTGCGATGAAAACCCCGGTGCAAATGAAGATGATCGCCACTACAAAACTTTCGAGTTCTTCGTTGAAGTCGTGCAGGTTGTTCATGTGCTCAATGTGCTTTTCGTAATCGCTGAAGATGCATGCTGCAAAAAAGACGGCCAGGAAGCCGTAGCCACCTATCATTTCGCTAAGGGCGTAGGGCAACAATATGAGTGCGAGTGATAATACTCCCCTGCTTATCTTTCCTATGGTATCTTTGTTGCTTATGCTGAATATCAATTTATACAGGAGCCATCCGCAAATAAGCCCGACTACAACACCTATTGCGATTTTGAGCAGAAAGTACAACAGGAACCATTCTCCTATCCAGTTCTGGTAGTCGGGGCCGTTGGTAATAAACAGTATGGCGAACCAGGTAAAGGGAAACGCAAGCCCGTCGTTGATGCCTGCCTCTCCCGTAAGCCCAAGCTTGACCTGGGAGGTATCTTCTTTCCCCGGCTCGGAGGTTTGCAGTTCGCTGGCCAATACAGGATCGGTGGGGGATATCAGCGCCCCGAACAGCAAGGCTGTGGCAGGCGCAAAACCCATGACCCACCAACCCAGAAATGTCGCGGCCACAATGGTAAAGGGCATCGCGATGATCAGGAGCCGGAACGAGTACTTCCAGGTAGCCCATTTAAAGGGGTCTTTTATCCGCAGCCCGGCATTGGCCAGCGCCACCAGCACTACAAATTCGGTGACATATTTTATCTCCTCCAGTTGCTGCAGTGGCTTTATGACCCCGGCTCCGGATATGTAATACGCTAACGCTCCCAGCATAAGGTAAACGATAGGGGCAGAGAGGTGTAATTTTTTAAGCGTTTCGGGAACTATTGCTGCCAGCAGCGCCATTGTACCGGCAATGACAAGCAACAACAGGTGTGCATCTATTTTAAGAAATTCTGACATAGCTGTAAGTTAAAAAGAAATAGCCAAAATGTTTCAAATTCTGGCTATTTCTTAACAATTCGGAAGGTAAGATTACTTCAGGATGTGCTGGCTTATCAACTGGTACACCTCGTTAATGTTGTTGTCTTTGCCAAATTGCTTTTTTATCGGCAGGCTCTCACCGCGTACCCATATCTTCAGCTCGGCATCAAGGTCCAGAAGGCCTGCACTTTCCTTGGAGAATTTAGTGATGCTGGTGTACGGTATGGACACGTAATCGATTTTTGAACCCGTGATCCCCTGCTTGTCAACCAATATCAGCCTTTTGTTGGTAAACACGAACATATCGCGTATCAGCTTGTAGGCTTTTTCAATGTTCTCTCCCGGAACGAGTATCGGGTTGAATTCGTCCCTTATCTTTTCGATAGAAACTTCAGAAGCGTTGCCCAGTATGGCGTTGAATAATCCCATTTTTATTATTTTGAATTTTGAATGTTAAATTAGGAAATATTTTTGGCAAAATTACTTCCATTAGTTAAAAATTAAAACAGTATGTGAGAAAATTTTCCCTATTTTCACTTCCTAAATTTTCTATATGCTGATAAAAGTTTTCGGGAGCGCCGTGTTTGGGGTAGAGGCCACTACCATTACCATCGAAGTAAATGTTGACAAAGGTGTGGGCTACCACCTGGTTGGGCTTCCGGACAATGCCGTGAAGGAAAGCAGCTACCGCATTGCTGCCGCCCTGAAAAATAACGGTTACAATATGCCCGTGAAAAAATTCACGATTAATATGGCGCCCGCCGACATGCGTAAGGAAGGCTCTGCGTATGACGTGACGCTTGCTGTGGGCATACTGGCCGCTACGGGACAGATAAAGGCTGATGAAGTCGACAAATACATTATCATGGGCGAACTATCGCTCGACGGCAGTCTCCAGCCTATAAAAGGTGTACTACCTATAGCGATCAAGGCCAAAGAGGAAGGCTTTAAAGGCTTTATACTACCGAAACATAATGCCAAGGAAGCCGCAATAGTAGCGGGGCTTGATGTATATGGCGTTGAGAATGTAAAGGAAGTGATCGACTTTTTTGATGGCCGGGGCACACTCGAACCCACCATTTTTAATACCCGCGAGGAATTTTATAAAACCCTCGACTTCCCCGAATTTGATTTTAGCGACGTGAAGGGGCAGGAGAGTATTAAGCGTTGCATGGAAATTGCGGCAGCAGGTGGGCATAACATCATCCTTATCGGGCCGCCGGGGTCGGGCAAGACCATGCTGGCCAAGCGATTGCCGAGCATCTTGCCTCCCATGACGTTGAGAGAAGCTCTGGAAACTACCAAAATACACAGTGTTGCCGGTAAGCTGAAAAATGCCGGCCTGATGAATCAACGCCCATTCCGGAGCCCGCACCACACCATTTCGAATGTCGCCCTGGTAGGGGGTGGGAGTTTTCCGCAGCCGGGCGAGATATCCATGGCACATAACGGGGTGCTGTTCCTGGATGAGCTGCCTGAATTTAAGCGTGACGTACTCGAGGTGATGCGCCAGCCGCTGGAAGACCGTGAGGTAACCATCAGCCGCGCGAAATTTACCATTACGTATCCGTCATCATTCATGCTGGTGGCGAGCATGAACCCCAGTCCCGGTGGATATTTCAATGACCCTAATGCCCCGGTTAGCTCATCACCGCACGAAATGCAAAGGTATTTGAGTAAAATATCGGGGCCGTTGCTGGACCGCATCGACATCCATATTGAGGTTACGCCTGTGCCGTTTGAAAAGCTCTCTGATAACCGGAAGGCGGAAAACAGTGTCGACATCCGCGAACGCGTAACCAAAGCCCGGGAAATCCAGACCGCCCGTTTTGACCATTTGGAAAATGTGCATTATAATGCCCAGATGAATACGAAACAGATTCGCGAGCACTGCCACCTTGATGAAACGTCATTGCAGCTCCTGAAGACTGCCATGGAGCGACTGAACCTTTCGGCAAGGGCTTACGACAGGATACTGAAAGTCTCCCGTACCATAGCCGACCTTGAAGGAGCAACGGATGTTGGCCCACATCATATTTCGGAAGCGATACAATACAGGAGCCTTGACAGGGAGGGATGGCTTGGGTAGAATTTCAGATTGAGCTTCACTCAACCTTAAGGAATGACCTATAACAGATTATGAGTGAAGCTCAATCTGAAATCTACCCTCTGAAATCTGAAATGGCTATGCAACCACCTCTGCAATATCTTCATTAGAAAGTAATTGCAGCAATGCTTTTTCCTGCGCGTTGAGTTCACCATTTACAGGCTCGTCATCACATTTATATTTGGCGATGTTCCCGTTTTCATAGGCGGCGATCACGGTAGGGTGGACGTAGTATTTCCGGCAGACCGTGCGTGTATTGCCCAGCTTTTCGGCTACAGAATCCAGTACCGAAACAATTTTCTTCTTACAATCGGTGTCGCTGGTAAATTCGCCGCAATCATTGAAAGCGCACAGTGCATTGAGGCTGCCTGCCCATGCGCGGAAATCCTTTGCGGTAAAATCTTCACCCGATATCTCCTTAATGTAATGGTTCACGTCGCCGGAACCAATGGCATGCCGCTTCCCTTCATCGTCATAATATTGAAAAAGTTCCTGGCCGGGAATATCCTTGCATTTTTTGACCAGATTGGCCATCTTTCGGCTTTGCAATTTGATCTTGTGCTTAACGCCTTTCTTGCCGACAAAGTCAAACTGCACCGTAGCGCCGTCAAACTTAACGTGCTTGTCGCGCAATGTGGTAAGCCCGAAAGAGCCATAGAGTTTTTTATAGGCATCATTACCGATGCGGATGTTGGTCAGCTCAATAAGCCGCACCACCAGGGCAATCACCTTTTCATAGGGCAGCCCCTTTCGCTCAAGGTCCTTGTCGACCTGTTCCCGGATAGCGGGCAATGCCTCGGCAAACCTCCGCAGGCGAAAGAATTTGGACTGGTTGCGTATCTTGTTCCAGTTGGGGTGGTAGCGGTATTGCTTGCGGCCCTTGGCATCGATGCCGGTAACCTGCAGGTGGCCATTTTCAAAGGGGGATATCCATACATTTTCCCAGGCGGGGGGGATAACCAGTTTTTTAATGCGCTCTAACGCTTCTTTATCTTTAATGGCCTTTCCGGCCTCATCTGCATACGTAAAGCTGTCGCCCTTACGCTTCCTGTAAAAGCCTTTATCAGACTTTAGGGAATAGCGAAGGCCGACAGCTTTGGCAGTTATTTTGGGGTCGCGCCCAATTTTTTCAAGTTTTGTAAGCAGCCTGCTCATGTTTTATTGCTGCTGTTCGGCACGGCCCCTTATCGACATATCCAGCAATACCTTCGCGGCGCCATCCTCGCTAAAAGAGCCGGGGCTTACCACAAATACTCCTTTTTCGCCTGTTTTTGCCTTTATGCCATATACGGTAGCTTCGTCACCGGGATCGCTTTCGCCCTCGTAGCGGTAAATGTGCGAAATTTCAAAATCCTCGCAATTGGTTTTTATGCGCTCTTCCTCTAAGTTGAAGTCGGTGGTGTAGCCTTTTTCATTGAGTTCCTGTAACGCCTTGGTAACTGTGGCGTAATGATACATTTGTCTGTCCATGATTTCCTGTATTTATGTTAGCTGTTTTATTTACTTTAAAATTAGCCATTCCATTATGGTTACTGCCCCAATGAATTGTTAAGGTTTTTCTTAAAGATTTTTTAATTTCAGAGTTCAGATTGTAGATTTCAGATTGAGCTTCACTGGGAACCGCTCGTAATCAACCTGTAAGGAGCAGGAGCGGCAAATCTGAAATCTAAAATCTAAATTCTGAAATAATAACGTACTTTTGCCGCAAGCAGGCCGCCTTATCGCGTTCTAAAAAAGAGCGAGGAAAGTCCGGACACCAGAGGGCAGCATAGCGGGTAATGCCCGTCACCGTGGTTTGCAGAGCCGCGGGAGGACAAGTGCAACAGAAAGTATGTACAGGTAATGCTGTAGTGAAACCAGGTAAACTCTATGCGGTGAAATGCCATGTACACCGGCTATATGTAGGGCGGCCCGCCCGATGCCGGGGGGTAGGCAGATAGAGCAATACAGTAATGTATGGCCCAGATAAATGATAAGGGCCCCGCGGGGGTACAGAATCCGGCTTACAGGCCTGCTTTATTTTAAATATTTACGGTGTAATTCTTGCAGATGTTTCTTTGGGTCAAAATCCTTAACCATACTGCTCTCTTCATCGAATCTCAAGTTCTTTACGAAGCGTTTTTATTTCGTATTTGGTATATTCTGTATCTTCCATTAATCCTCTTTTTTAAAGATCCCTTTTAGTTTAGTTATGATAGTAGCAGTATCGGTATATTCGGGAAAGAGATGCTTTAACGATTCTGTCACCAGAGGATAATTATCAATAAAATTCAAATCAGCAGTCTCAGAAATTAAAAATTTATTCATGATTTCACGAAATGGTTTTAAAGAAGTTCCCCAAAACTGAATGTATTTTGGCTTTTTTATAAATATTTCAGATAAATTTTCTTCATCCTGATAAATGAATCCGAATTCCAGAAACCCGTCCTGAGACAATTCCTTTTTGTATGGTGAAATAACATTTAAGATATTCTCTTTTATATCGTAATCACTAAATAATGGTTCACCATCTATATGTCCAAATATAAAACTTATTTCGTCTGGAAGTAGTGATAATAATGATTCTATCAGGCTCCATAGCCGTGGATTGTCAACATTGACTTCAGCATAAAATTTATAAAGCGAATCATTCGGAATTTCAGTATGCAAGATATATCCTTCGACAATGTTTGCATTAGCTGCTTCTGAAATAGCACTTGCAATTTCCGCATCGTTAGGTACTTCATCAGGTCGTGGTGTCCGGATAGTAGGAGGTAGTTCAAGTCTTTTCATACTATTCTGCTTCTTCCCCTCCCTAATGCTTACTATCAATCTCCCCATTCCCAACCTCAAAAAAAGTAAAAATACTCCCCCCATATTTCTTATCAAACGAAAAATGCTCCAGATGGTTCAGTGGTGTATGTTTTGAGTGCTCGATGATCATCATGCCGCCATCGTTCAGCAAATTGTTTTCAAAAATCTGGTTTACCACAGCTTCAAATTCTTTTTGGGAAGAATTGTAGGGCGGGTCGGCGACAATGATGTCGTAGGTCGACTTGTGGCCGGTTAGGAACTTGAATACATCGCTTTTTACGGCTGAGATATTGAAGTCAAATTCACCTGCCGTCTGCTTTATGAACTTAATGCAGCCAAAGTCGGCGTCCACGGCAGTGATCGCCGCCGCGCCACGCGACCCGAATTCATAGCTCAGGTTGCCCGTACCGGCAAAAAGGTCGAGTACTTTTATGCCGTCAAAGTCGATGCGGTTGTTCAGGATATTGAACAGCGATTCTTTCGACATGTCGGTAGTTGGCCTTACGGGAAGACCTTTTGGCGGGCTTATCCTGCGGCCCTTGTATTTTCCTGAAATGATCCTCATGAGTTGAATAGTATAAAGTGTTCGAGCGCTTCTTCACGCGTTTTGCCCCATTTTTCCTGTAGCGCCGATGTATCGTATAGTGAAAGGTGCCTTACATAGGTATAAGCCAAGGCAAAGCAGGGATGGCCTTCGCCGATTTTACCCAATACGCTCACCTTCGCGGTTTCCGGGTTCAGGAACAGTTGCTCCATGGTAAAAAGCAGGTAGTACAAAAAGTCTTCGGGTGTTTTGTATTCAAACGAATTGAAGAGCAAAAGCTGTTGGTTTCGGACGACCACGATTTCAAAATGGCTGTCCTGAACGTGTACGTAAACTTGTTTCTCTTCGTTGTTTTTTGATGCATCCAACAACCTGTTTACAAGCACACTATTAGCATTCTTATAATCAAATACTCCAAATTGGTCAATAAGGAAATTGTTCACGTTCATCAAAGGCACATATACGTTATTGACCTCATAATTCCCCAGCGCATCGAACGCAAAAAAATCGGTTTCAAAAACCTTGGTATTGTATTGCAGGTAACTGCCTAAAAAGTTCTCGTCAAAAAGCGCATTGGGTACAAACGTGTTAAAGCTATTGTCGTGCAGCACCACAATCTCGTCGTACGGGCGCGTAAGCTGCGGGTGGTTGATGAACGCTTTCCATAGTTCTTCCTCTATCGGGCTGTACTTTGAAAAAGACACCGACTTGCAGCTTGTGATTTCACAGTTAAGCGTGTCGAAGCAGCAGAACGACATACCGTTTTGCGCGATTTGCAAGGACAGTTTCTTATAATTTTTGGCTGTAATGGTGTCGTTCATTCAAAAGCAGGGTTGGGTTACAAATTTACATTGTTTTGGTTAGTGTTTAGCCACCAATTGCACAAATTTCCACAAATTAAAAATCCGGGCTATTGATGAAATTTGAGGTCGAACCTTTATCTTTGGAGTTATGAATCCCTTAGAATTTTACAAGCTCCTTCGCCGGAATTTCCCGTTCAATCCCACCGTTAAGCAGGATATTTTTTTGCAGAAGGCTGCCGAATTCATAACACGTGATGATGACAGCCTGTTCGTGCTGAAAGGCTATGCCGGTACGGGGAAGACGACCATTATTTCGACTATTGTGAACCATCTGGCGGAGGCCAATAAAAAATACATGCTGCTGGCGCCCACAGGCCGTGCGGCAAAGGTGATCGCGGGCTACTCCAACAAGCCGGCCTTTACCATCCACAAGCGCATTTACTTCCCGAAGAAGGGGAGTGGCGGCATGGTGGGTTTTACGCTCCAGCAGAACAAATTTACCAATACTATTTTTATTGTTGATGAAGCATCGATGATCTCTGATAATATTCAGGAGTCGAAGATGTACGAAAACGGGTCGCTGCTGGACGATTTGATGTCCTACGTATATTCGGGGAAGAACTGCCGCATGATCCTTATTGGCGATACCGCACAGCTGCCTCCTGTAAACTCCGACCTTAGCCCTGCGCTCGACATCCAGGCGCTGGCACAGAATTACTTCAGGGACGTGCAGCACATTGAACTTGATGAAGTGATGCGGCAGGAAGAGAATTCGGGAATACTCTACAACGCTACCGAACTGCGCGAACTGCTTAAGACCGCTTTTTTTGACGCATTCCAGTTTAAAGTAAAGGGGTTTAAGGATATTATAAGGCTGGAGGACGGTTATGACATTCAGGATGCCATCACTCATGCCTACAGTAATTTCAGCATTGAGGAAACGGCATTCATTGTGCGGTCCAACAAGCGCGCCAACCAGTACAACCAGCAGATACGCACCCGTATTTTATCACGCGAAAGCGAACTTTCTACCGGGGATTACATGATGGTCGTAAAGAATAACTATTTTTGGCTTGACGAAAAGAGCGAGGCCGGGTTTATTGCCAATGGCGACATCATTGAGATACTGGAAATCTTCAGGATGGAGGAACTGTACGGGTTTAAATTTGCAAAGGTCAAGGTGCGCATGATTGATTATCCCGATGCAAAGCCTTTGGAAACCATATTGCTGCTGAATACCGTGGAGAGCGAATCACCGTCGCTTACGTATGAAGAATCAAACCGCCTGTACCAGGAAGTGATGAAGGATTACGAAGGGGAGACGCAGTACCGCAAGTTCGCCAAGGTGAAGAACAACCCGCACTTCAACGCGCTGCAGGTCAAATTTTCCTATGCGATAACGTGCCATAAGTCGCAGGGCGGGCAGTGGAATACAGTTTTTATAGAACAGCCGTATTTGCCCGACGGCATTACGAAAGATTACATACGGTGGCTTTATACGGCCATCACCAGGGCAAAGGATAAATTGTACCTGATAGGGTTTAAGGATACGTTTTTTGAATCCTGAATATGTTGAATACGATATTGTAGAGACGCAGTGCCTGCGTCTCACAAAATGAAATATAATTACTGAGACGCATGCAATGCGTCTCTAAACCAAGACTTTTATATGAAAATAATAGCTGTTATCCCCGCACGATACGCCAGTACCCGTTTCCCTGCCAAGCTGATGCAGGACCTTGGCGGCAAGACCGTAATAACCCGTACCTACCAGGCCGCGCTTGGCACCGGGTTGTTTGATGATGTATTCGTGGTTACCGATTCTGATATTATATACGATGAAATTGTAGCCAATGGCGGTAAAGCCATCATGAGCATTAAGGAGCATGAAAGCGGAAGCGACCGCATTGCCGAAGCTATCGAAAGCCTCGATGTAGACATTGTCGTCAATGTACAGGGCGATGAACCCTTTATCAATAAGGAACCGTTGGCCGATGTGCTACAGGTGTTTAAAGGTGATACCGCCCACGAGATCGACCTGGCATCACTGATGATGCACATTACCGACCGGCAGGATATCGAAAACCCCAATAATGTAAAGGTTGTTGTCGACCAAAAGAATTTCGCGCTGTATTTTTCAAGGTCGGTCATTCCGTACCCGAGGGATACAGAAGCAGGGGTGCGGTATTTTCGCCACATAGGCATCTATGCGTTCAGGAAGCATGCGCTGCTGGATTTTTACAAGCTGCCGATGAAGTCGCTTGAAGCATCGGAAAAGCTGGAGCAGTTGCGTTATCTGGAGTATGGTAAAAAGATAAAAATGGTGGAAACCAGCCATGCCGGCATTGGCATTGACACGCCGGAGGATCTGGAGAAGGCGAGGGGGATGCTGAAAGGGTAGATTATGAGAACAACATTCACCTTGCTATTCGCCTGCCTGGGATTGCTTTCCTGCGGTGAAAAAACCGTATCTGATAAAACTATTGTAGGCATAATTCCCTATAAAGGCATCAGCGGTGAAAAGGTCGCCATGCTGCGGCAATCCATAACGGAATATTATGGCGTTGAGACAAAATTACTACCTGAAGAAACTTTGCCAAAAGCGGCATTTATCGCTGTAAAATCGCCGCGCTACCGTGCCGACAGCCTCATTGCCATGCAGGAGCGCAACCTGCCTGAAGGGGTGGATTATATTATGGGGCTGACTGAAAGCGACATCTCTGTGACAAAAAAAGATGCTGCCGGCGAAGTGAAAAAACCGGAGTGGAAATATGGTGATTTCGGTATCATGGGGCTGGCCTACTGCCCAGGCAAAAGCTGCATCGTTTCGGGGTTCCGACTGAAGCATAAAGATAAGGAAGTTCACTTTGGCCGTTTCAAAAAGGTTGTGATACACGAACTGGGCCATAACTTCGGCCTGCCGCATTGCCCCAACAAAAAATGCGTTATGACCGATGCTGTGGAAAAGATAAGCACTATTGATAAAGAAGGAAGTGAGCTATGCAGTGAATGTAAAAGCAGGATATTTGAGAATTGATCCCTACGGGAAAATATCCCATGAATTTGTCCGTCCTAAAAAAGTTGGATTTATAGTAGTTTTGAAGATTGACAATATCGCATTATAATCAAACCGGCACTTTCAGGGAAAAACAAAAAACCCGCTCATTGCTGAACGGGTTCTTTATGTAAGTAAGATAACTATATTGTTTATAAAACGTTTTTTATTTAACCTGGTTTACTATAGCAGTAAACGCTTCAGGGTGGTTCATGGCAAGGTCGGCAAGAACCTTACGGTTCAATTCGATACCTGCGCCTTTTACTTTACCCATGAATTCTGAATAGTTCATTCCGTGAAGCCTTGCACCTGCGTTGATACGCATGATCCACAAAGCGCGGAAATTCCTTTTCTTTTGTTTTCTGTCACGGTAAGCATAAACCATTGCTTTTTCTACCGCGTTTTTGGCTACTGTCCAAACGTTTTTACGACGGCCAAAGAAACCTTTGGCCTGCTTCAATACTCTCTTGCGACGAGCCCTTGAAGCCACTGAATTTACTGATCTTGGCATAATTTTAAATGTGTTTTGTAGCAGGCGCCCACTAATTGGGACTTAAAAGCCATACTCCAGGGTTATTAATTGTTTTAACCGAAACAGCGGCGTATTAGATAAGCCTTAATTGCTGTTTTACGCTCCTCTCATCTGTTGGGTGTACCAAAGCAGAGTGAGTTAGGGCAAGCTTACGCTTTTTCGATTTTTTAGTCAGGATGTGACTCTTAAAAGCGTGCTTTCTTTTGATCTTACCGGAGCCAGTCACTTTAAAGCGCTTTTTGGCACCGGATTTGGTTTTCATTTTAGGCATTTTCTTCCTGTATTTTTAATTATCTTACTTACTATTTTTTAGTCAAACGTCTAAAAGCGTAAAGTCTAAAGTCCGTTACGAGGACTTTCAAACTTTTGGACTTTGCAATTTGCGACTACTTTATTTTTTCTTCTTCGGAGCGATGAACATGATCATCCTCTTTCCTTCCAGCACCGGCATCGACTCTACCTTACCCCATTCTTCAAGGTCGGTGGCAAGCTTTAGCAAAAGGATCTGCCCCTGTTCCTTATAAATGATCGAACGGCCTTTGAAGAATACGAATGCCTTTAGCTTGGATCCTTCTTTGAGGAACTTCTCGGCATTTTTCTTCTTGAAATCATAGTCATGCTCATCGGTCTGTGGCCCAAAACGGATCTCCTTAACGGTGATCTGCGCACTTTTGGCCTTAAGCATTTTGTCGCGTTTCTTTTGTTCGTAAAGAAACTTTTTATAATCCATGATCTTGCATACAGGAGGCTCTGCATTGGGAGAGATCTCTACAAGGTCCAGTTCCTGCTGCTCGGCAAACTGTAGCGCCTGCGAGGTTTTATACAGTCCCGGCTCTATGTTTTCGCCTACGAGACGAACTTCCGGTACACGGATGAGGTTATTGATCCTGTGCGGATCTTTTTTTTCTACGCGGGGCTGGTAGCCCCTGTTGTTTCTGATTGCTATGGCTCTTAAATTTAAGTTATACTTAGAATGCTTTTAGTGTCTTATCTATTTCGGCCTGCACTGCTGCAGCGAATTCTTCAATTGTCATGCTTTGGTTCGACTTGCCTGCGTCGCCGTGACGACGGACTGATATCGTGCCGTTCTTCTCTTCTTCCTCGCCAACTATGAGCATAAACGGTACTTTTTGTACTTCAGCTTCGCGGATTTTACGTCCTATAGTCTCGTTGCGGTTGTCGATTAGGGCGCGAATTTCGTGATTTTCCAGCAATTCTAAAACTTTTTTGGCATAATTTTCATATTTCTCGCTAAGAGACAATATGATAGCCTGCTCCGGCATCAGCCAAAGCGGGAAGTTTCCTGCTGTATTTTCAAGCAATATCGCGATGAAGCGCTCCATCGAACCAAACGGCGCACGGTGTATCATTACCGGGCGATGCAGTTCATTATCAGAGCCTTTATAAGTCAGGTCGAAGCGTTCGGGCAGGTTATAATCTACCTGGATGGTGCCTAATTGCCACTGGCGGCCAAGTGCATCCTTCACCATAAAGTCGAGCTTAGGGCCATAAAAAGCCGCCTCGCCATATTCCACTACAGTGTTAAGGCCTTTGTCGCGTGCAGCGTTTATAATGGCATTCTCTGCTTTTTCCCAGTTCTCATCGGTTCCAATGTACTTCTCGTGGTTCTCCTGGTCACGAAGGGATATCTGCGCGCTGAAGTTTTCAAACCCAAGCGAGCTGAATACGTACAGCACCAGGTCGATCACGTTCTTAAATTCAGCATCCAACTGATCCGGCGTACAGAAAATATGTGCATCGTCCTGGGTAAACCCACGAACGCGGGTTAGTCCGTGCAGCTCGCCGCTCTGCTCGTAACGGTATACGGTACCAAATTCAGCATAGCGCTTCGGAAGGTCTTTGTACGACCACGGCCTGGTGTTGTATATTTCGCAGTGGTGCGGGCAGTTCATCGGCTTCAGCATGAATTCCTCGCCCTCATTCGGGGTATGGATGGGCTGGAAGCTGTCTGCGCCGTATTTTGCATAGTGGCCGGAGGTCACATATAACTCCTTACTGCCTATGTGTGGTGTTACTACCTGCTCGTAGCCTGCTTTTTTCTGCGCTTTTTTAAGGAATTGCTCCAGGCGGTCGCGTAGTGCAGCGCCTTTAGGCAGCCACAATGGCAGTCCCTGACCCACCTTGCTGCTAAAAGCGAACAGGTCAAGCTCCTTGCCCAGTTTCCTGTGGTCGCGGCGTTTTGCCTCTTCCAGTAGTTCAAGATATTCGGTAAGGTCTTTTTGTTTCGGGAATGAGACCCCGTACACCCTGGTCAGCTGCTTGTTCTTCTCATCACCGCGCCAGTAGGCCCCGGCTACGCTCATGATCTTCATCGCCTTAATGATACCGGTATTCGGGATGTGCCCGCCGCGGCAAAGGTCGGTAAAGGTGGCGTGGTCGCAAAAGGTAATTGTGCCATCTTCGAGGTTCTCGATCAGCTCCACCTTATACTGGTTATTCTCTTTCTTATAAAAATCAAGCGCATCGGCCTTGGAGGCCTCACGCATGGTGAACTCATATTTTTCGCGGGCAATGGCCAGGAAGCGGTCCTCGATGGCTTTAAAATCTTTATCGCCAACCACATGGTCGCCAAAGTCAACATCGTAGTAAAAACCGTTCTCAATAGCAGGGCCGATGGTCAGCTTGATGCCCGGGTACATTTCCTGCAGCGACTGTGCCAGTACGTGCGACGACGAGTGCCAAAATGCCTTTTTGCCGTCTTTGTCGTTCCAGGTATATAATATTAAAGCGCCGTCGGTTGTCAGTGGGGTTTTCGTTTCAACAGTTGTACCATTAAAGGATGCAGAGATCACGTTCCTTGCAAGCCCTTCACTAATACTCATGGCAACATCCATCGGAGTAACCCCCGCGTCGAAATTTTTCACCGAACCGTCCGGCAATGTAATATTTATCATCGTGTTTAAAAATTATAGAGCGCAAAGATAGCAGAATAACCGTACACAAGCAAGGTAAATTTACTTGGTTTCAAGGCTTTGTTCCGGCAGGTATCTTTGCTATTTCGAATAGAGCGGGTGAGGCTGGGAAATTCCTGGAAATTCCAATGGAAGACTTTTATAGCGAGTGATAAGTGCTTTCAGGCTAATGCCGTTGCAATTGATTTATTGTATAGATGTTATGCGTAATATTTCTTGTTAGTGAGTTGTCTTAGGCCTTGGGGATTATGGCGTAGTCCTAAATATATTCTGATAGTCTTTAAAAGCTTTGCCAAATTCTTCCGTATATTCAAAATTACTAAACTCATATTCTTCGTGAACTCCTGTTTTTGTCTTTAGAGTTATATCTCCATACTTGACGACAGGTATTTGGTAATTGCCTTTAAATCGTTTATCTGGACTGCCATTTTTATTAACTTTAGCCCACGTCTTATCTATGATTTTTGTATCATTTGGAACAGTTCCTGTCTCGACGAATCTCACGTAGTTATGATTAAATTCAATCTCATTCATTCCAATAATTGCAAAATTAGTTTCTGAAACCATAATTATCAGGCTTGGATAAAAATAGAGATCGGCTCCATTCGCATTTTTAAAAAAAAGGGGTTGGTGCACTGATTTTATATATTCCGTGGATTTAAAAGCAAACTTTACTTCTTTTTTCCTAACGATAGTATTGGCGGCAGAGCGTGTAGCCACTCTGTCTTGGGAATGTGCACTTGTTACATCCCAAATTTTATTACAAGTAATTAAATTTGTAAATGTCTTTACAACCTTATCATATTTTAATCTGATGTCTTCGTCAAATTCAATATCCAGGTTTACGTAACACTCTTTTATTTGTTGTTCTAATTGCTTTATTGCATTTGTTTTGGATGAGATATCCTCCTTGATACTTTGACTTATAGATTTTTTGATAAACCCATATGCGAAAACATAGCTTGTAATTAATTTGAATTTTGAAGCCATTAAAGACTTTTTAATTTTTAATAAGTCTTTCCGCAAATCTTTTCTTTGGTCAATTGCAGTTAAAATAGCCTCTTTAATGCCTTTCAAATTTTGACTTGTAATTTCGTGAATTTCGCGACTAAATATTTTATCTTCAATATATATTTCCGGCATATCAACGTCTAATGAAGGGCGACTAATAGGTGTTGGATTGAATAAATTTTGACTATTTGAAATATTTGAACCAGGTATAGTTACATTCAAATGATTTTTGTTTCTACCAAAATTCAAACTTGCACCTCTAACTCCAATAGAAGTACTAATTCCATTTTTGCCGATATTTAAATGGACACCCGGAATAACTTTAATTCTTTTGCGATAACTCCAACTCATATCTTATTTTTATTAGAGATTTACTTTGCATAAGCGTCCTACAATAATCTGATTATTGCCTGTATACCTGCAAGATAATATCATTTAATAAAATATTTAGATATTTTCATTAAATTATTTTATAAGAATAAAACTTATTAAATCCACAGCTTGAAATGCATCGTCACTGCGTCCGCCCATCATAATGTAACCTGCGCACCAGATTCGGAGGTGTAGGTGTCATGGAGAAGCTTATCATTGCACAGCCGATGTCGCAGGAAGGTTTATATTTTTGTTTTTTGCCGAAAAGCCGGTCAAGATATCCCATAGTAGTTTTTTGTGCAAGATAGGAATTTTTATACTCAGCTACCACGCATGATGCCCATCGCCCGATGCAGCTGAAATACAAAAAACAATTACTGATAATGTAATAATTATGGCCCACACAATGCGTCCATAGCCCTGTATGGCAAAACGGTATTCAGCATCGTCATTATCGTGTACGCTGGCTAAAGCTCCTGAATAGTGCTTCTGTATTTTGTTTTATATTTAGGCATGGGTATATTGTATTTATTATAGTATTCTCTGCAAAATTCCATCTTTTACAGATGTTATTGTCTTAACTGGCTGTTAATTCACGAAATTTTCAGGATATTCCCGGCATTGTGGATGGATATTAATAGTAGTCATGCTATGTATGCTATTGCTGATCGTGATGCTACGCCTGCAAAAGGGCATTCGAACTTTTTGTGTGCCTCCGGGTAGTTTTCAGGGGTTGGTGCGTTCCGGGCTTACGGCATCAGTACGCGTGTCCTGTTTTGGAGACTTGTATCTGTTGTAGATTACGACAATATTAACGATCACCAATACCGTGAAAACGATGCGTAATATTTTTGTTGTGCGTTTAGGGGTGGCGTTTTTCATAATGTGAGCTAATAAAATTGTTGATACCCGGTGGCATACATTCTGTGTAATAACGTAATATTTAAGAATAATAATGTAAGACAGGCCGACTTATTTTCGTAAATTTGTAAGGTAACGAATTGTACAAGATAGTACCGTGACATTTGTGTCGCCATTTGGTAAAGGCTTGCAGAATAAATTTCTAACGTATTGTTTTTAAGACTTTCCAAAAATAAACCAACCATGGAGACCAATTTCAAACTTAACCATATTATTCTCGCCGATGACGACGATGATGATTGCTTCTTTTTTTCTGAAGCGCTCGGGTCGCTTCACCCGGGGCTGAAGCTGAGCATCGAAAATAACGGCGCCGCGCTCATGCACTACCTTAACATGCCACCGAAACCTGAAGCGGATGTCATTTTCCTTGACCTCAACATGCCTGCAAAATCCGGAATGGATTGCCTGTCAGATATCAGGAGCAGCAGCGAATTTAAAAACAGCGTGGTAATAATGCTTACTACCAGCAACCATCAATCCGACATTGAAAACTCCTATCTGCAGGGTGCAAATTTTTTCATGACAAAACCCGTCAGCATTACAGGGCTTCGCAACCTTATCAGTAAGGCTTTCAATTCCATAAAAGAATATGGCGCAACACAGCCTCCAAGGGATAGTTTTGTGCTTTCAGCGTAAAGGCTTTCCATAATATAACAATGCAAATTATCGTAATTTTTTTATCGTGAAAAGTTCGTTGTGGTCTTCTACTTTAGGATACATCCTTACCGAATAGTCATCGCTAAAATGTGAACGATAAGTTTGATTCCTTTCAAAATTCTTTTTGGTTAATGTCATGGTATTAAATAATATAAAGCCATTTACCTTAAGAAGGTAATTGATCCGGTTTATCCAAAAATCCTCAAACAAAAAGTTAGGCATTTCGGTATCCCGGAAAATGTCGATGATGATAAGGTCGTACTTTTCCCTGGTCTTCAATACAAACTCAAATGCATCTGCTATGACTATTTCACAGTTCGGAATCCTGTCGAGCCCGAAGTAGGCATTGGCAATTTCCACCACCGCCGGATCTATTTCTACACCGGTTATTTTGCCCGTAAATTTTATTTCTTGCGCCAGGGTTTTTATCACGCTTCCGGCAGCCACACCCAATACCAGCACGTTCTCAAATCCGCGTATCCTTTCATAGCCAATGTACTGCAAACCCTTCCTGAGTATGCGCTGCAGGCTGCCGTAGGAATAATTGGTGTTTTGGGAGTCAAGCACCAGTTGCCCGTTATTCCAGGTCACCTCAAGGCGCTGGCTGGTAACGGAATGCTGCTTGTGGATGTTTACGGGGATAAAAAAGCTCAGAAACCGTTTTAGCATGGTACAACAGATTTTTCCGACCACTGCAGCCCACCCGGAAGTTCTTTATTACTAAATTCGATATGAATTACCCTCCGTCTGGCATTATTAACTGTACGTCCTGAACTGTGGAGCAGGAGGGGCTTCATCAGCATAATGCCACCTTTCGGTATGCAGCAGGTTGTCTCAGTCTCCTTTTGCCGGTCAATGGTTTCGGGCCGATAAATTCCTTTGGAATGGGAATTGTCGATTACCTTAAGCGCACCGTTATTTTCGTTGGCCTCGTCAAGATGTATGCGTATGGTAAATATGTTTTCAAGAAAATTCAACGGAGGCTGTACGGCAAACTGCCCCTGCTTGACCGTCCATGGGCCGAAGCCTGTGGTTTCGGTTTTGTCAGCAACCGAAATGGTCAGATCCTGATGATACGCTACAAACCAGTTGGAATCGCCGGGCTTGTCAAAGTAAATCGATTTGACAGGAAAATAGCCATCACCAAATATTCCAGTAAGTATATGCTTTAGATTTTCATTGAAAATTAAAGGCAGTGTTTCAGGCAGTTCTATTAAAAACCGGCGTATTGCAAACAGGTTCGCCGACTTACGAAACGTAGCACCTGTGGTATCTGCGCCTTCTATAGCGGCTAAGATATGTTTGACTTCCGTTTCGCTGTATACGGAACTGATTGCCGAAAAGCCTTTTTCGGTAATTTCTCTTTTAGCATTTCGCAGGGCTGTGGCAGATATAACCGCGCTCATTTGTATTCTTGTGCAGATTAGGTTTCAGTTCGTAAATATATAGTATTTTTATACCCTGTTTTTTATAAACCAAATGAAAAAAATATACAGGTTTGTCTTTTTCCGTCTAATGGGCTGGAAGCTAAAAGGAAACATGGAAAACGATATCACTAAGTGCGTGATCATCGTAGCGCCGCATACCAGTTGGGTCGATTTCGTAACCGGGGTTTTTGTGCGCGGCGCCATAGGACTCGAAATGCATTTTGTTGCCAAGAAGGAATTGTTCCGTTTCCCTTTCGGTGCCTACTTCAGGTGGATGGGAGGGGCGCCACTGGACCGCCGTAAAAATGAAAACAAAGTCGAGGCCATTGCCGCCATTTTCAAGCAAAGGGAAGTATTTCGCCTGGCCATTGCTCCCGAAGGCACCCGCCGGAAAGTGGGGCAATGGCGGACGGGCTTCTATTATATTGCCCTAAAGGCAGATGTGCCTGTAGTGGCTGTAGCGTTTGATTACGGCAGGAAAGAGGTAGTCCTGGCACTGCCTTATTATCTTACAGGAGATATGGATGCTGACATTAAGATACTGGAATCCAATTATAAAGGTGTTACGGGATACAGGCCGGAATACAGCTATAAAAATGATTAAGAACAGTTTAACGATTTGTTGCATAATTTTAACAAATCGCGTCATTATCTTTACAATGCAGATTTGAAGGTACAAATTAGTCAATAAGATCAACTTAAGTACTACCCGTTAGAAGGGGTCATTTGTAAAGAAAATTTGTGTTTGTTTTATTGGTTAATGGCCCCGGCCTGCTTTTTATAAAGCAGCCGGGGTTTTTTAATGGAATGATTCTGCAACTAATATGTTAATCGTAGATACGCGCTATAAAGTAGCGGCTATATATCAATATTAGAAAGAATTATGAATTTAGTAGGAATTGCCACATTAATTAGTATTTTCGCTAGCCAGAAATACTAATCTTTATAAGTCTCAAACTGTTGGAGGCTGGGGAACATTAGTTTCTAAACAATTCACCTCAGTAAGTATGAACGAAATAGTATTAAAAAATCCAATTACAAATTCGGTAAAAGATTCAATCGAAAACTGTAGCAGACGTATTAATATTGCTGTACCTTTTCTTTCAGGTTTTGTAAAGACAATTCTTAATATTGAAAACACAGATAAAATTATTGATAAGAAAATTATTACTCGTTTTGATGATTCTTATATTAATTCATTTGATTTACCTACTCTTTCATCGTTATTAAACTGTGGTTTTGAAATAAGATATAGTAATTCAATTCATCTTAAATTATACATCTCAGATGAAGTTATATATGTAACTTCATCAAACTTTACAAAGGGAGGATTTGAAGATAATATTGAGTTGACAATTAAAGTTGATGAAAAAAATAATCAAGAATGTATATCGATTTTTAATGAAATTTGGAATGATTGTCAAGGCAATATTGTGAATCACGAGCTAATTAATTTGAATTTAGCTAAATATGAATTACTTAAGAAAAGGCAAAATTATCTAAAAAAGGAATCAAAGAAAATAATTAATCAAGAAATTCCGAATATGGAAATAAATATCCAAACTATAGTAGATGCGATTGTCAATGAAAATAAAGATTATTCAAGAACCAATCAATTACTATTTGAAGCTAATAAATTAAGAAAAGAAACCAAAACAAAACTGATGCATGCTTACAATCCTGATATATTTTATGTGTCAGAAGGAGATGTTTTAAGAAAACAAACTTTGTTTTATGATTTTGTATATGGATATGAAAGCCAGCTTGCTAATACCGGCCTTCGTGAATCTCATCTTAAATCTGTTTTTCTCCATCCTAATTTTGAAAAAGTGATTAACTATCTTTTACCTGAAAAAATTGGTCTGGAACCTTGGAATTTTAAAGACGATAAGATATTACAAGAATTTTGCAATGGTATATTTGAATTTGATATTCCGTCATATAAAGAAACTTTACCAATTAGATTAGCAACATATTTCTACCCGGAAATTCTTTTGCCAATTTTCAAAATTGACCATTTAAAAGAAATTTGCGATTCATATGGATTTAGATCAGATGCAGAAAGTATAGGGGATAAACTGTATAGCTACAACTCTTTCTTAATTAATGAATTGGAACCACTTCCTTATGAAAATATCATACGATCTAAAATTGCATATCAAGTGAAATATACGGTAGAATTATTTGATAGACTAAAAATGGAAAATTTCGATGCGATATTAAGCAGTTACCGAAAAGGCTGGATTAAAAATTATATTATTAAAGCAAATGAAATTTTGATCAAACTGAATAAAGCACAATAATGTTCAGCACTTAACACCAGTTTGTATAGAAGTTAGAATTAATGTAACTCGTATTTTACTTTAGCTTAGCCGAAACACTCGTTTTGATTATGTTGTAACCGGCATAATATAAGGGGATAGTATTAACGTCTTCCTTATTTTTTTATAATATTTTACGACTCGCTTAAATTACATAAAAAATTCAACACTAATCTCCGCGAAAATATTCTTTAAAAGTACCGTCAGAATATAATATTACGATTTTTTCTGTTCTTTTTTCGGAAGAAGCAATTCTGAATTCCTGTTGCGGGGCGGATGCCGTTTTCTCGTTTTCTTTTTCGGGCTGGGAAAAAAGATCACCTATAGTGGATTCATTTTTTTCCGGAGCCGTGAGGGGTAGGGATGAAGGTTTATTCGTTGATGTTGGAACTACATCTTCTTCACCATCCTTTTTGGGAAACGAACCGGTCCCGTTCAGCAGCCAATAGAGGTCGACTTCAGGAAAATTTTCAACAATTTTCATGACGAAATCCAGGCTTGGCTTGTTGCGTCCTGACAGTAAGTGGGACAGTCCGGAACGCTGTACGCCCACTTTATCTGCAAATAATGATGCCGATAAGGAATAGTATTCCAGTAATACCTCCAGCCGTTTTATAAAGTCGTCAGTGTTTACCATTGTAAATTGTAGTATAAAATCATTGATGTTACAAATGTAAACAATCAAGTAATATACTCGACAAAAATGGCTAAATAAACTTAAATCATTAATCCAGTACTTTACTTAGTATAGTATAAAAATATGATATTAAATTATTTACGTATCCGATAACATATTTATTTCATTTGAATTTATTGGCGCAATAGGGATAAGTTACAATTGTAAACAATTAAGCGTTTTCACCTGTTTACAATTGTAAAATGAAGGTTGTTTACTTTTGTAATCAAACCGATCCTGCATGAATTTAGAAGTTATATTTGACAAGAGTAAAGAATGCGGCCTGCATGGCCGCTACATTACCAATCCCCATATTGAACCGCTGCTCGAAAAGTATAAAGGTATTTTTGATGTTGGTATCCGGGGATATTCTGCATGGGAAAAACCCATCTACAGCGTACTTGCAGGAACCGGCGAAACGAGGGTATTGATATGGTCGCAGATGCACGGCAACGAGTCGACCACCACTAAGGCATTGTTTGATTTCCTGTCATTCTTAAAAAGGGGTGATGCTTTTGCAACGGCGCTCCTGAATCATTTCACCTTCTTTATACTACCTATATTAAATCCCGATGGCGCAGAAGCCTACACCCGCGCCAATGCCAACGCTGTCGACCTCAACCGTGATTCAGTTAACCTTTCGCAGCCCGAAAGCCGCGCATTGCGTAAATGCTTCACGGATTTCAAACCCCATTATTGTTATAATATGCACGACCAGCGCACGATATTCGGCGTGAGTGACGCGCCGATGCCTGCCACGGTATCGTTTTTAGCTCCGGCTTATAATGATGGTCGCGACATAAACGAATGCCGTCAAAAGGCTATTAATCTCATTGCAGCGATGAATAAGACCCTGCAGCAATATATTCCCGGGCAGGTAGGTCGGTTTGACGATTCTTTCAATATTAACTGTATCGGCGATATGTTCCAGTCGATGGGAGTGCCAACCGTGCTGTTTGAAGCGGGCCATTACAGCGGTGATTATGAAAGGGAAAATACCAGAAAGTGCATCTTTTTTGCATTATTATCAGGATTTAATGCAATTTACGAAAACGTTATAGTTGTTAACAAAACCACAGATTATTTCAATATTCCTCAAAATAAGATTGTTTTTTATGACATCATCTACAAAAATGTCAGGATAAATTATGAAAATAAAGAAAAATTCACGAATTTTGCATCACAATATAGGGAAGTGCTATTTGACAATTCTGTAATTTTTCAAGCTATTATCAGTGAAATAGGCAATCTGGATGGTTTTCACGGGCACGCAGAAATTGACTGCTGCCACGAAGAATTTTCAGGTATCGATGGGAGCAAAATGCCTAAAATCGATGAAAAAGCAGATTTTCATATCGGTAAGGATAGGAAATTTGTTAACGGACAGGAGATTTAAATAGTTTTTTTCTTATAAATGTAGTTTAATTTAATTGCAGGGTCATGAACACGCCCTGGTACACATTAACCAACTTAAAAAAAAATACACTTATGAGCAAGTTTCGTTTAGATGAAGTTGATCACCAGATATTAGACATGCTGATCGATAACACCAGGGTACCTTTTACTGATATAGCAAAGAAGTTGCTTATATCTGCAGGTACTGTTCACGTGAGGGTTAAAAAGATGGAGGACGCCGGTATCATAATGGGGTCTTCGCTAACGCTTGATTATGAAAAACTTGGCTATTCATTCATAGCTTACGTAGGGGTGTTCCTTCACAACACGTCACAAACCAAATTCGTGCTTGAAAGGATCAACGAAATACCGTTTGTAACTGTGGCTCATGTTACTACTGGTAAATTCAACATTTTCTGTAAGATCAGGGCAAAAGATACCAAGCATGCCAAAGAGGTTATCTTTATGATAGACGACATCGAGGGTGTGTACAGGACCGAGACAATGATCTCGCTTGAAGAGAGCATTAACGACAAGAAACGCCTTATGCATACCATATTTAAAGATCTGTAAGATTTTTATGAAAAATTTATAACCCCCATCCTTTACGGCATGGGGGTTTTTTATTAAATTCAACAAAAAATAATCGTATGTATCCTGCTACCCGAATAGAACGCTTTAATGAAGAAGTACAGTTGAAATACCAACTGTTCAACAGCATATTCCTAACCCTTCCTTTCCAATCCATCGACAATACCGGCGCGCTGCTCCCGCTTTTCTCCGAGATTTGCGATGAGGGATACAAGCACGACAAAAGCCCCGAGCAGCTGTTTGATACCTTCGCGGACAAATACCTGCAGGATGCCACGCAGGAGGAACGCATAAGCCTGATGTTCCGCTTTATACAATATGTAGAGCGCCAGATCGTCTTGTTCGATGCTATTGAGGATGCGGCCTTTACCACGCTCAACAACCTTGAAGGCAGCGGCTCCATACGCGACAGCCGGGAAAAGGCCGAGAACAAGGGACAAATGGACGAATTGCGGGAATTTCTTGAGGATTTCCAGGTGCGCACGGTACTCACGGCGCATCCCACGCAATTTTACCCGGGATCGGTGCTGGGCATCATTACCGACCTTACCGCTGCCATAAAAAAGAACAGCCTTGCCGAAATAAAGCTGCTGCTCTCGCAATTAGGCAAAACACCGTTCATTAAAAAAGAAAAACCCACCCCTTATGACGAGGCCGTGAGCCTGATATGGTTCCTGGAAAACGTGTTCTACAAAGCGGCCGGGGATATATCGGCATTCGTGCAGGATTCCATTTACAAGGAAGGCGCACTGAAGCATCCGGTGCTGTCATTCGGCTTTTGGCCGGGCGGCGACCGCGACGGTAATCCTTTCGTTACTACAGAGATTACCATGAAGGTAGCTAACAGGCTGCGCTGCTCTATACTTAAATGCTATTACAACGATATCCGCAGGCTCAGGCGGAGGCTAACCTTTAACGGTGTGCAGGAAATGGTTATTGATATAGAGCAAAAACTGTACAGGTCGGTTTTTTATTCGAAAGGCGAGATCTACATTACGCTTGACGAACTGAAACTGTCCCTGGTAAAAATAAGGGATATGGTGGTGAATGATCACCAGTCGCTATATTCGGATGAAATTGATGGGCTTATCAACAAGGTAAACCTTTTCGGTTTCCATTTTGCCTCATTGGATATTCGCCAGAACAGCAAAATTCACGACAGCGTATTTGAAAACATCACCGATTTCCTTTCTAAAGAAAAAGGGGAGCTTTCGGGTTATGCCAATCTGGATGCTACCGGAAAATTAAACGCCCTTTCCGGATTGAAGGGTAAGGTACTACCCAATGATTTTGATGAGGATACCCGCAGTACGCTGGAATCGATACTGACCATGCAGTCCATACAGGAGCAGAACGGCGAAGAGGGTTCCAACCGGTATGTGATAAGCAATAACGAAAGCGCGCTGAATGTGATGGAACTGCTGGCAATGTTCCGGATCTTAGGCTGGGAAGAGCCTACGGTTGATATCGTGCCGCTTTTTGAAACCGTAGACGACCTTAAAGACGCGCATTCGATAATGAAGCTGTTGTACACCAATAAAGACTATGCCGCCCACCTGAAACGCAGGGGCAACAAGCAGACCATAATGGTTGGTTTTTCGGATGGTACGAAAGATGGCGGTTACCTGATGGCCAACTGGGGTATTTACAGGGCAAAAGAAAACCTCACCCTTATGGCCCGCGAATATGGCGTAAAAGTCGTGTTTTTCGACGGGCGTGGCGGGCCGCCGGCAAGGGGAGGGGGCAAGACGCATAAGTATTATGCTTCGCAGGGGGCAAGCATCGAAAATAATGAGATACAGATCACCGTACAGGGACAGACCATCAGTTCTAACTTCGGGACACCGGATACCTGCCGCTTTAACCTCGAGAACCTGTTGAGCGCCGGGATCACCAATGGCGTTTTCGATAAGGATAAAAAACAGTTTACCGATGCCCAAAAGGAAACCATCGACGACCTTGCACGCCTGGGCTACGAAAAGTACACTGCCTTTAAGCAGCACCCCAAATTCCTGCCGTATCTTGAACAGATGAGCACCCTCAATTATTATGCAAAAACCAACATTGGCAGCCGCCCGTCGAAAAGGAGCAAGTCGAAAGAACTGGATTTCGGCGACCTGCGGGCTATCCCGTTTGTGGGGTCGTGGAGCCAGCTGAAGCAAAACGTGCCCGGATTTTTTGGCGTGGGCTATGCGCTTGGCAAATATGAGGAAAACGGCAAGTGGGAAAAGGTGCAGGCGCTGTATGACAAGTCGGTATTTTTCAGGACACTGCTGGAAAACACGATGATGTCCCTCAGCAAGTCGTTCTTCCCGCTTACGGCGTATATGAAGGATGACCCTGAATTCGGGGAGTTCTGGCAGATCATTTACGATGAATACTGCGAAACCAGGCGCCTTCTGCTGAAATTATCCGGATATAGCGAACTTATGGAAAACTATCCTGACGGCTGGGCCTCGATAAAAATGCGGGAGCAGATCGTGGTACCGCTGCTTACCATTCAGCAATATGCCCTTAGCAAGATACGGCAGATAAAAAGCGGCGATGGCGACGCCGCATTGCTCGAAACGTATGAGAAGATCGTTACACGCTCCCTTTTCGGGAATATCAATGCCAGCAGGAATTCGGCCTAAAAAAGCACAGATTGTATTTTCCATTTTGACCGAAGGAGAAATCTCACAGCATAGCAACCTGAGATCTCTCCTTTCGTCGATGGAATAGGCGTGCAATGGATTTTTGCATTAAATTTGTTCCTGTAAAAAATTATAAATGAAAATAACCGATATTACCCCCGACGAATATGCACCGTACCAGGAAGCGTACATACAACTTGTTGATTCTGACTATTCGCTGTTGGAAAAGCTTGAGATAAGCGTCCACAACCTTGTCCACTTCGTGCGCGAAATCCCCATGGACAAATACGATTATCGTTATGCCGAAGGGAAATGGACCATAAAGGACATTCTGCAGCACCTTATCGATTCTGAGAGGGTTTTCGCTTACCGTGCGCTGCGTTTTTCGAGGAACGATACTACCCCTTTACCGGGTTTTGACGAGAACAGCTTTGCCGACCATGCCCACGGCAACGACCGCAGCATCAATGAGCTGCTCACTGAGATGAGTGCGTTGCGCCATGCCAACATCATGATGTTTAAATCGTTTAACCAAGAGGATATGCTTAAAAAGGGCACCGCATCGGGCTATACGGTTTCGGTACGGGCATTCGGTTTCCTGCTCATCGGGCATCAAAACCACCACATTAAGATATTTAAGGAAAGGTATTTGTAACAGGTAAATTTCCCCTTAAAGTTATTCCTCAATATACCCTTTACCGGTGGGCAATTCAAATATTTCCAGTCCGAAATAAGGCACGGAAGCGATGACATGGTCAAAAATATCGGCCATAATGTATTCGTAATTCAGCCAGCGCTTATCGGAAGTAAAAAGGTAGATCTCAATGGGGATGCCTTTTTCCGTGGGCTGCAGGTGCCTGCACATGATGGTCAGTTCCTTGTTGGCTCCGGGATGTGTTTCGATATAGCTGTTGATGTATTTTCGGAAAAGCCCTAAATTGGTTAAGTTGCGGCCATTGATCGAAAGCGATTTGTCAATCCCGTTCTGCTCGTTCCATACATCGATATCTGCCTGTCGGGTTTGCAGGTAGTCTGCTATGAGCTGTATTTTTTTCAAATCCTCAATTTCGCTGTGGTGTATGAACCGTACGCTGCCGGCTTTTATCAGGATGTGCCTTTTGATGCGCCTGCCTCCCGACTCCATCATTCCCCGCCAGTTCCTGAACGAGTCTGATATCAGGCTGTAGGTGGGTACCGTGGTGGTTGTGTGGTCAAAGTTCTGCACTTTTACTGTGGCCAGGTTTATTTCGATGACGGTGCCGTCAGCCCCGAATTTCTCTATGGTAATCCAGTCGCCTATGCGCACAATGTCGTTCACCGTAACCTGTATGCTGGCAACAAAGCCGAGTATGGTGTCTTTAAAAATAAGGATAATAATAGCCGATATAGCACCGAATGTAGTGAGCAGCGCCCCTACAGTGGTGTTGAATAGGATCAGCACCATCGCCGTAACGGCAAATATCCACAGGATGATCATGATGACCTGGATGTAACTGTCGATGGGCTTGTCGTTATATTCCGGCTGGAGCTTGAGGTAATCTTTCAGGGAATTGAATACGCTCCTGATGATCCAGAGGCTTAGCAATATGATGCATATCGAAGTGCCTTTCGAGATCATGTTCTCCCAATAGATAAAATCCTTAAGCACTAACGGCAGCGCCTGGTATATGAAATACAGGGGGAAGAGGCGGGCTACATATTTTGCGGTTTTGTTTTCGACCAGGAAATCATCAAAAGTGGTCGCTGTCCTTTTTGCAACAATGGTCAGGGCAAATACCAGCAGCTTTTTGAAAAGGCGGTCAAGGATGAGCGCAATTATCGTGATCACGACGAGATTCACGATAAGATTGCCATACAGGGCGGTGGTATGCCCAAATTGCAACCCTTTCAATGCTTTATATGCCCAGCTGAAATAATCCATTTATGAATTTTCCGGTGTCCTGAAATATTTGTATTCCATTATGAATGTACCGAATGGCGGTATGGAAGCAAGGCAGATGATGATGTATTTTTTCCAGGGCCAGTTCAATTCGAACTTCAGCATGGTTGCCAATACGATGTAGATGGTAAACAGCACACCGTGCGCCATTCCGGTAGGGCGGATGTATTCGGGATTATCCCAAATGTACTTGAGTGGCATTGCAATAAAAAATAATACAAGCGCCGATATGCCTTCGAGGATAGCGATGATCTTAAATATACGTAACATGACTATTTTTTTTGCAAAGGTAGCAATAGGAGCGGAGTTTTGCCACGAATTAAAAACAATAAAAATAAAAAAGCTGTTCGTTTCCAAACAGCTTTCCTAATTATATAACGGTCAATTTGAATTATTTAGAATGCAAGGAATGCCTTGTTGTATTCCTTAAGGTCAAGAAGATTGTTTTTCTTGGTAAGGTCGCTGAACAGGGAGAGGATATAGTCCAGGCTTTCAAGGTTGTTCTCATTTGCGGCTTTGTTCTCCGAAACCACTTCTGTATCTTCGTCAACAGGCTCATCGTCGGGTATCGGGATAAGGAATGCCCCATTTTCCTCAATGTGCTCATACATCAGGCGGAGGGCCTTTGTAAGCACGGGGTTTTGCTCCTCCATAGACAATTCGCGCAATTTTTTAAGGTCGGCGACAAGGACATCAGCGTCAAAGCCTTTTTTGAACAGATCCAGCTGTATCTTGTTGATCAGTTTTTGTGCACTTGGGTTTTCCACAATTCAGTTGTTTAGTTTCGACTTAATTTCAGGACTGCAAAAATAGTGTTTTATATGTTTTTTCAATATTCTTTTTTACATTTTATTGCTGATGGTAAAATTTACTCCTAATTTTGAAAACCATGAGTAAACGCGACCTTAAAAAATACCTTGCCTCGCTTCCTAAGGAAGAACTTGAAGAACAGCTGCTGTCGCTGTACGAAAAATTTGCAGATGTAAAGCAGTATTACGATTTTGTATTCAATCCGAAAGAGGAAAAGCTGGAGCAGGAAGCCAAGCTGAAAATAGCAAATGAGTATTTTCCAACCAAAAGCAAACGCCCCAAGCTGCGCCGGTCTACCGCGCAAAAATACATCAAGCATTTCCTTACGCTTGGTGTAGACCCTTATGTAGTGGCCGATATAATGCTGTTTAACATCGAAACCGCCCAGAAATATTCGGCAAAGCGCGAGCTGAAGTATTCCTCGTTTTATAAAAGCATGCTCAACTCGTACAAGCAGGTTGTGGATTTTGTTGTGGCCAATGGCATGGCGCCCCACTTTAAGGAGCGTATTGCTGCAGTTAAAGACGAGGTTTTCAGGCAGCATTGGGAAAATAGTAAGGAATTTGAACGGATATGGGATAACTTTGAATAGTTGCCCGATAGAACATCATTTCCTTCCGTACCGCACCAGAAATCCTGAAGGCGTATCCCCGGTTTTGGATTTGAAAAGCCTCGAGAAATAGGCGTAGTCCTGATAACCCAGCGCCAGGGCTATTTCGCTAAAGTTAGCGCCACCAAGCACTAATCGCTTTTTGGCTTCGAGGAGTATGCGGTCCTGTATTACATCTATAGCCGATTTGCCCACAACCGACTGCGCAATGCGGTTAAGGTGGCGCGGGGTTATCGACATCATACCGGCATACAGCGATGGCGATTTCATCCCGGTGTAATGTTTTTCTACCAGCGCCTCAAATTCACGGAATTTGTTGTAGTAGCTGTTTTGGGCATTATTCAGTCCGATATCATACTCACCGTATATCCTTGAGCATTCTATGTAGGTGAGGTCTACAAGGCTGATGAGCGCTTCTTTTTTAAGAATTGCATTTGTGCCATACCCTTCGAGTACCAGCCGGAATAACAGCGTTATCTTTTCTGCTTCGGAAGCTGCCGCGTATAGTACCGGCGACTGGTGCATACTGAAATAGAAAGGGAAGCGGTTGATGCGGCTGTGGGTATAGTGAAGGTCATAAAATGCCTGCGAATGGAAAAAAATGTAGCCTTCGGTATCTTCGGAAAGTTCCCAGTGGTGTGTCTGCCCGGGATTGAGGAAAAAGAGCGCGCCGGGTTTCACTTCGTAGGTGGTAAAGTCGATCTCGTGGGTACCACTGCCTTTGGTAAACAGCATGGCAAGATAAAAATCGTGCGAATGGGGGTGGGTGATATCTTTATGCTGTGTTTGCAGATGGCGCTGCAAAGTATTCGCATAAAATTCCTCCGCAACCGGATCGTTGAACTGTGTTATGTGCAGTACTCTTGCTTTATCCATAGCCTAATATCGTATTATTACCTAAATGTCCGAAAAGTACAAATTTTTGCGTAAAAGGTATAGTGGTTTTATGGGGGTATTCGTCGTAAATTTGTAAAAAAATAAAGTATGTCAGTCTTAAGAGGAATCATTACCGAAAAATGCCCGAAATGCGGAAAAGGAAAAGTATTCCATAAAAAAGGCAACCCGCTGCTGTTCCAAATGCCACGGATGAACGAGCGCTGCCCCGTTTGCAACCACAAGTTCGAGAAAGAGCCCGGTTACTTTTTCGGGTCAATGTTCGTAAGTTATGCGGTGACGGTAGGGGAGATGCTCGTGCTCTTCCTGATCGCCTTCCAGTTCGTGGAGAACTTCGTGGCCATAATAGTGCTTATCGCGCTCATGGCGATATTGCTGAGTACCTTTAATTTCCGGCTGTCACGTATGATATGGATCTATATGCTGGACGGTAAGGACAGGCAGCTTTAGATGATTCATTTTTAGATTATTCAACAGGTATAAGGTCTGCTTCAGTAAAATTGTTTTCCCAAAAGCCGACGGTACTTATCACGTTCTGTGTACCCCATCCCCAGTTCGGGATGATCGTCCTGATGTCGTAAATTACCTCCAGCGATTCGTCGCCTTCGGGCCTGTTAACCTTCCGATGCTCAAATTTATTCCATTTGTAAAGCATGTTCCGCGAATTTTCCCTTTTCAGGTAAAAGTACTGCAGCCATGCTTCTCCCTGATCGTTATAATAAAGTAAAGGCATCAGTATGGCACTGCCATCGGTATTGTGGAGTATCGTGCAGTAGCTGTCTTTGAACTTTCCTTTGAAGCGCCGGGTGTAATTTACAGGATGTGCCGTATGCAGCGCGTTCCACAGGCTGTCCTGGTAGGTACACGCAACTTCTTCCGCCCACTCGTTAATGGCGAGCCGGTTAAGTGTGGCGACACGTGTTTTAGAAACCGCCACGAGTTTGGGAACGCCGGGAAATTCTTTGGCATACGGATTGCCCTTTTTCATCATGCCGAACATATTCCCACCATTCCCTTTCCAAAAACCTTTGCCTTTTGCGAAGAATTTATGCCATGTCAGGACCCTGATAAGCAAGTCGTTTTTTGCAGAAGCTGTGTTTTCGCTGTAAAACAACAGCTCATCATCTTTATCGAAATACCACTCGCCCTGATGCTTCATCCCCCATAGCACGTATCCGTAATAATTATTGCCCTTACCTCTTATTTCCACTTTGGAAGCCCCCCCGAAGCGGGTGAGCGTTCTGTAGTTAGGGTCGTCGGCACGGGTAATGAAAAAGGCAATGAATCGCGTCGTATCAGCATTATGGATGAACTTATAGCAATCCGGATACGAAACGGTGTTCCAGAGTACCCGCTCTGCCTCGTACAGCAGGGTATCCGGAATATGATTATAGTTTTCCAGTGCTTTCCATTGCGGAATGGTAAGTCCCTGCCCGTAGCTGAAAAAGCCTGTTAGCAGAGGGAGCAGCAGAAGTAGCTTTAGTTTCATAATTAATCAAAATAGGCTTCAAAGTCATTGTTTACTACTTTGCCGTACAGCAACTTTATCTGGCTCGCGAGTATGCGGTCGGTAGAAAGTTCGGGGAGATCATCCACATCAAAAAAAGCGGCGCCAAGCATATCGAAGCCGCTTTGCAGTTCGCCCGAAACTGTTTCGCAGTAAAACACGAGCTTGTAAATATAGTAGGGCTGTGGCGGGTGCGGGTGCAGGCGCTTGTCGAAAACCGCCAGCAATTTTTTGGCCTGCACTATAAGTCCCGTTTCTTCGCGGACTTCCTTTTCAGTGGCCTCTTTTGGTGAGTCCCCAATGTCGGCCCAGCCCCCGGGAAGTGTCCATTTTCCATCGACGCTCTCCTTTGCCAACAGTACCTTCTTTTTATCTTCCGACAGCACCAGCGCCCTTACGTCGGTTTTTACCGTGGGGTACTCCGTCACCGGCAGGAACAGTGCTTTTATTGCTTCCTCATCATTGCCGCTTACTTTGGCCAGCATTCTGTGGCTCATTGCAATAAGCTCATTATAGCGGTCTTTGTCAAACTGGTTGTCGGCATAGAGCAGGCCGGTATCTGCCATGGCTTTCAGGCGTTTAATGTCTTCAAATAGGGATTGTTTCATTCGGTTTTGAAAAAGGTATTATATTCTTCCTGACTCAGGTATCCGTCAGGCTTTAGTGTTATTTTTCCTGTGGCTTCGTCCAGTTCCACAGCTATCTTTTCGCTATGCATAAAATGGAACCATGTAACATCCACAATGTGCTTCTTCTGCTCCTGCCAAAGCGTTTCATAATCTTTCCCAGCCCCGTAGTAATCATATTTAGGGTTGTTATATTCCGTTTTGGCAATTACTATAGAGCAGGGCTTGAACATGCACATGGCCGATTCGTAGGTGAATTCCGTTTTTGTTTCACCAGAGGCAACTTCCTCACTATTGGCTCCGGCTGTAATCAGCAGCAGATTTTCCTTCGTCTTGTTTTTAAAGCGTACCGTGCCGCGCTGGGGGTTGTTTTCGGGCATTAGCATAAAGTAGGCACAACAGCAGCCGGGCTGTACGACATAATGTTCATCCTTCCTGAACTTTGCCAGGAAATGCAGCGTGTCCTTCCCGATGATGGCGATGCATTTGTCGAAACCTTTTTTGTTGAGGCTTATCTGCTGAGGCAAGCTGTCTATTATCTTTAAGGCTTTTCCGTTAATTTCCAATGAAAATTCCGTGCGGTAACCATTAGGCTCTTCATCGCCAAATCCGGGCATACACCTTATCGTTGCCGTTTGCCCAAAACAGGGCAGGCATAGTGCAGCAAAAACCAAACAAGCAAGCCATTTCATAAAAATACTTTTGGTAAATATATAAAATCCTTTAACGCGGCTACCGCTGCTAAATTATTATCTTAGCCTTTATAAATACCCGTACCATGAAAAAAAGCCTTTTAGCAGTATTGTTTGCCATAACATTATTTTCCTGCAAGAATGAAGAAAAGAAAGACTACAAGCCCTCATTCACCACTGTGGAAGCCGATACGCTGCTGTCCGACGAGATAAGCATCCGCGCCATAACCATAGATGGCGACAAGGTGTGGTATGCCGGGAGTATGGGTAAGTATGGGTGGGTGTCGCTTAGCGGCCGCAGGAATTTTAACGGGGTAATCTCAAAGGATACGCTTTTTCCCGAATTCCGGGCGATTGCGCAGACTACAAGCGATATTTTCATCCTGAATGCCGGTTCGCCTGCAATGTTGTATAAAATATCTAAAGACGGCAAGGCCAGTAAAGAAATGTATTCTGAAAGCGGGGAGAAGGTTTTTTACGACAGCATGCAGTTTTATAATGATAAGGAGGGCATCGCGATGGGCGACCCGACGGAGGGATGCCTCTCGGTAATTACGACATCCGACGGTGGTGACACCTGGAAAAAGATCCCGTGTGCCAACCTGCCCAAAGTGGCAGATGGCGAGGCGGCTTTTGCTGCAAGCAATACCAACCTGATAGTGAAAGGCGATAATACCTGGATCGTTTCGGGAGGTAAAAAGTCACGCCTGTTTCATTCTGCTGATAAAGGTAAGACGTGGAAAGTATACGATACTCCGATCGTTCAGGGCAGTGAAATGGCAGGAATGTTCTCGGCTGATTTTTACGATGAAAATATTGGCTTTGCGGTTGGCGGCAACTATGAGAAACCAGACGCTAACACCGGGAATAAGATTATCACGGAAGACGGCGGCAAGACCTGGGAGAACGTTGCCGATGGCGAGGTTTTCGGATATGCGTCGTGCGTGCAGTTCGTACCGGGCAGCAATGGCAACGGGTTGATGACGGCAGGCCCATCAGGGATATGGTATTCTTACGACCGTGGCGCTACGTGGAAAAAGATACTGGATGAAAAAATTTACCACACCCTGCGCTTTGCTGATAATAAGACTGTCATCATAGCAGGGCAGAAGAAGGTGGTACGGCTCAGGTTAAAATAATCGCGATGGCAGGCATATAGCGATAAGGCAAAACGGAAAAGGAGCCGAAGCTCCTTTTACCAATCATCAAACCAACCAATCAATCAACCTTTCTTCTTGTCTTTATACTTGTGAAGCAGCTTTTTATTAAAATCTTCTTCGGCTTTTTTCAGCTTTAGTACCCGTGCTGCGCCAATAATAGACTTCAGGTCGGCCACCAGCTTTTTGCGGAGGTTGAATAATTCCTCATCAGCGTCCTCAAGCTGGCTGAGGTAGGAAAGCGCTTCTTTTTCAGATATTTTATCATATCCTGCCTCGTCTATTTTTTTAACAAGCGGACGCATTTTGTCATGTCGTATCCGGTATTGTTTTTCTTCATGGGCATTATAAACGGGCCAGAATTTTTCCGACTCCTCTGCGGTAAGGTTTAGTTCGGTGGTCAGGAACGACACCTTCAGGGCTTTGATCTGTTCCCATCTTTCTTTTTTATTTTTTCCTTCCTGGGCATAAACGGTAAGGGAAAATACCAGTAACAGTGGTAATATCAGCTTCATTTTCATAGTTATTCGTTTAGGTACATGGTTTCTTCATCAGAGAGGTATTCCTCAATAGCTTCATCACTAACGGGTATGGATTGCTCCAGTTCGGCAATATCCTGCGAATCGAGGTCCTGCATCAGGTCGTACGAATTGATGTTGGCATGGTACACCAGATAGCTCTCAATATCGGCATCGTCAGGCTGTGGCGTGGCGGTATTCGTATTCGTGTTAAAGAAAATGCCCAGCGTAAGCAGTATGGCAAACGAAGCCGCAGCCGACAGCCAAACCGGCTTCCTTTTGTACAGTGGCAGTACCTTAGGCTCTTCCTGTTGCGGGAGCTGTTGCATCAGCCTGTCGGTAAAGCTGTCAAAGTAGGCATCGGGGGCTTTGAATCCCGGCTTTATCTTTGGTTCGTTATCTAATCTGAAATCGTTCATAGCTATAAGACGTATTTTTTCGCAAATGGTTTAATGCGTGTTGATGTAATCTTCAATTTTTTTTACGGCATGGTGGTAAGAGGCCTTCAGCGCCCCGACCGATGTGCCGAGCATATCCGAGATTTCCTCGTATTTCAAATCCTGGAAATATTTCATTTTAAAAACAAGCTGCTGTTTTTCAGGTAATGTAGCTACAGCCTTTTGAAGTTTTAGTTCCAGTGCATCCCCTTCAAAATATTCGTCGGCCTGCAGGTTGGCTATGGCTTTTTGCTGCACTTCTTCGTTGCTTACATTGTTCTTTTTGGCTTTGGAGCTGATGAACGTAATGGCCTCGTTGGTCGCGATGCGGTACATCCATGAGAACAGCTTGCTTTCACCTTTAAAATTCCCAAGGTTACGGAAAACCTTGATAAGGGTATTTTGCAGCACGTCGTCAGTATCATCGTGGTCGATTACAATAGTACGGATGTGGCTGTACAGCGGCCTGCTGTATTGGGATACAAGCTGCCGGAACGCCACATTTTGCGTTTTGGTATCGAGCAATTGCGCTATAAATGCCTTTTCGTCCTGCAAGGTGAAACTTTATTATTGGACTAAAGTTACGGGAAAAGGTTTAATGGGGAAATTCCAAATTCCAAATAACAAATTCCAAATGCCAGAAATGTGGATACAGAATTAACGCCATCTTAATAAATCCAACTTTACTGATAAGGCATTATAACGTATTTTTGCATTTTTAAGACCAATTATGATAAATACCGTAATATTCGATATGGACGGGGTGATCGTAGATACCGAGCCTGTTCATTATTTTGCCTACAACCAGCATTTCAAACACCTGAATATTGATGTGAGTGATGCGATGTATGGTTCATTTACCGGAAATTCTACAAAGAATGTGTACCAAAAGCTTAAGGAAACTTTCAAGTTATTGGATGAGATAGACGGGCTGGTTGATTATAAAAGGGAACTTTTCAACAACGCGTTCGACCAAAAGGAAGACCTTGACCTGCTACCGGGCGTAAAGGACCTGATCGTAGACCTGCACAGCAACGGCATGCAACTCGTGCTGGCATCCTCATCGGCCAAAGTTACGATAGGAAGGGTATTCAGCCGGTTTGGCCTGTACCCGTATTTTTCGCACATTGTGAGCGGCGAGGATTTCCCGAAGTCAAAACCCCATCCCGCCATCTTCGAAAAAGCAGCCGAACTTTCGGGTTCGCCAAAAGAGGAGTGCATTGTGATCGAAGACAGTACCAATGGCATCAAAGCCGCAAAAGCTGCCGGTATCTTCTGTATTGGCTATAAAAGCGAAAATGCAATACTGCAGGAACTTGCGGAAGCGGACAGGATTATCAGCCATTTTAATGAGCTGGATTTTAATACAATAAAGAATCTTAAATAGTTTTCATTCACAATAGCAGTTTTCAATTAACGCGTATAACACAATGTGTAGCTCAATCTAAAATCTAAAATGGTATGAAAAAAGCCGTAATATTCGATATGGATGGGGTAGTGGTTAATACCGAGCCGATTGGCTACGGTGCCAACCAAAAGATGTATAAAGCGTTGGGCATTACCGTGCCTGATGACGTGTACGCTACCTTCATTGGGAATTCCGACAAGAATATCATACAGAAGCTGAAGGATTTGTATAAGCTCGAAAAGTCAAACGAGGAGCTGCTGCAAGATAAATACAAATATTACTTCGAAGCTTTTGACAATGCGACCGACCTCGCGCTGTTGCCCGGCGTAAAGGACCTGATCATTGACCTGCATACCAACGGAATGAAGTTGCTGCTGGCATCGTCGGCATCAAAAAGGAAAATTGAAAAAGTGTTTACGCGGTTCGGGCTTCACCAGTATTTTGATGCAACGATAAGCGGGGAAGATTTTGAGTTTTCAAAGCCTGATCCCGCGATTTTTCTTGAAGCGGTTAAGAAGTCGGGCTTTACTAAAGACGAATGCGTGATCATTGAGGACAGCACCAACGGAATTAAAGCTGCCAAGGCTGCCGGTGTGTATTGCATTGGTTATGAGAGCGAACATTCGATGGGGCAGGATACTTCGCTGGCCGATACAGTGATTACCAATTTTAAGGAACTTGATTTTGAAAAAATAAAGAGCCTTAAATAGTTTGGGGTTCGGAGTTTAGAGTTTCGGGTTGCCATGCAGGGATGGAAAACCCAAACCCTAACCCCGAAACTTAATTCGCAAAACTCTTAATTGTCCTTATAATCTCCTCTTTCGGCACCACACCGGATTGGCGCCAGAGCATTTTGCCGTTTTGGAACAGCATTAGTGTCGGTACCCCTTTTACCTGGAACTGGGGGTTGCTCATCAGCGCCTGGTTTTTATCTACATCGATCTTGATGATGCGTATCCCGTCGCCCAGCGTTTCCTTTACTTCTTTGAGTATTGGCGCGAGCATTTGGCAGGGGCCGCACCATGTGGCAAAAAAATCTACGAGTACCGGCTCTTTGCTGTTGATGAGTGTATTGAAACTATCCATAGTATTTGTGTTTTACCGCTTAAAATTACTAAACCATTTCCTTTCGTATAAAGGCTTTGACACAAAATTATGATAACGTGCGGCAACGTCATAATTGTTAGTTAAATCTGACAATATTAAGCAAAGACAGGGTGTTAAATCATTACTTTTAACAAAAAGAATTAGAAGTCCAATGAGAAAAGTAAATTTAGCAATAGCCCTGATTTTTGGGTTGATCCTCACAACAGTTTCCTGTAAAAAAGATAAAACAGCCGATGCGGAAGTCCATGCCCACGATGGCGCCGATATTCCACTGGATGCGGCAGGCTTCGATCCTTTCTTCGCGAAATTCCCGCAGTATAAAGAATTCGAGAAAGACATCCGTGAATTGTACCAAAAGCACAACCATTATATTTGGCACGAAAAGCGCGGCCTTATCGAATTTGCCGAAGTGCTGTACAATCGCGTAAACCAGCTGGATGATGAGGGGCTGCCCATGAAAGTGCCTTATAAAAAGAACCTTGATGAGTTGTTTGATGATTCGGGCAGGGGGGAGAAACCCAACATGGAATCCGAGCTGCTCATAAGCTCGATGTATATGTACTATGCGAAAAAGGTACTTAACGGGCTTGATGCGGAAAAAAGCCGCGAAACAGGATGGTTCCTTCCGCGTGAAAAGATGGATTATGTAGCCTATCTTGATACGTTAATGAAGGAGCCGCAAAAAATAAAAGGAGACAAGTCGGAGATATTTGCACAATATTTCAATCTTAAGAAAGGGCTGCAAAAATACCGTGAGATCGAGAAAAAAGGAGGCTGGGGAGCCATAACGCTTGATAAAGGCGTAAAGTCCCTGAAAGAAGGCGATTCGGCTACAGCCATCGTACAGATACGCAAGCGCCTGGCATTGGAAGGCTACCTGAAAAGCGATTCGAAAAGCCCTTTATTCGACAGTGACCTCGCTGCGGGATTAAAACTGTACGAAGAAAAGCACAGCCGTAATTTTGACGGAAAAATAGGTCCGGCGATGGTAAAGGAACTTAATGTACCGGTTGCCGAACTCATCAAAAGGATCACCGTAAACATGGAGCGCTGCCGCTGGGTGCCGCCTGCCATCAATACGCAACAGGAATACATTGCGGTGAACATACCGTCGTACCGGATGCGCTATGTGCGCGACGGGAAGGTGTTCCTGACTTCCAATGTGGTAGTAGGCAAAGAACTGAATAAGACGGTTGTGTTCAGCGGGCAGATGAGCTACCTGGTGTTTAGCCCGTACTGGAACGTACCGACCAGCATACTCGAAAAAGAAATTAAACCGGGAATCGCGAAAAACCCGAATTACCTGGCTGACCATAATATGGAATGGAACGGAAAAAGTGTAAGGCAAAAGCCGGGCGGGCAAAACTCGCTGGGCAAAGTGAAGTTCATGTTCCCGAATTCCAATAATATTTACCTGCACGATACTCCGGCCAAAAGCCTTTTCAATGCTGATGACAGGGCGTTCAGCCATGGATGCGTAAGGGTAGAGAAGGCCAGGGAACTTGCCATTGCGATTACCAAAGACCAGGGCGGGTGGAGCGAAAGCAAAGTAGATGCCGCGATGAACGGAGACAAAGAAACCAATTTCGGACTGAAGCGTAAAATACCCGTATACCTGACGTATTTTACTGCCCTTGCTGATGAGAATGGTAATGTAGCATTTTTCGACGATATTTATGAGCGCGACGGCAGGCTGTCAGGCTTGTTGTATGCCGCGAAGTAATATTTTTTAGCCACTAATCCTATAAAATCCACCAATTCATGCTGTGAAATTGGTGGATTTTTTATTTCAACAGACGGTCTCTCACAACCTCCATTCCCGCGCTGGCTGTCATGGCAATAACTTCCACAGGATTGGTAAGGTAGGGTATGGCTGCAGGGTTGGGGTCGATATAAAATATAGGGACATTGGATTTTGCGTAATCCATCAATCCTGCGGCGGGGTATACCTGTAGCGAAGTACCTATCACTACAACATAGTCTGCTTCTTCTACAATGGCTATAGCTTGGGTAATGGCTGGGACCGCCTCGCCAAACCAAACGATATGGGGCCGAAGCTGGTGCCCGTCGGTATGCAGGTCGCCCAAGTTAATGTCTTCCTTCCAGTCAAACGCATCGTAACTGTTCACACTGCGGGCTTTGAGCAGTTCGCCATGCAGGTGTACTACGTGGGTACTCCCGGCACGCTCGTGGAGGTCGTCGACATTTTGCGTGATGACGGTCACATCAAAATCTTTTTCCAGTCCGGCTATGAGGGTATGGGCTTTGTTGGGATGTACCTCAAAAAGCTGCTTTCGGCGCTGGTTGTAAAAGTCGAGCACCAGCGCAGGGTTTTTGCGGAAGCCTTCCGGAGAGGCGACATCCATTACGTTGTGGCCTTCCCATAAACCTCCTGCATCGCGGAAGGTATTGATGCCGCTTTCGGCGCTTACGCCCGCGCCGGAAAGCACTACAAGTTTTTTCTTCATTGGGTTAAATATCTGTAGCTAAGATATGGATTTTTTATCACCAAAAGCCGAAAGCCACTATAGGCAGTGGCTTTCAAAAAATCTTTGCATGGAAAAGCACTTATACCTTCCCTAAAGTATACAGCTGTTCGAGCGTAGGGGTGGCGCTTCCGCCCGCAGGTTCAAGCGTAATCCCGAAAGCCTCTGCCTGGTCGAAATTTTCCACCTTGAGTATGCCGTTGGTTTTCGCGGTGTTGTCAAGTACGCCAATGCTGGTCGGTGTCAGCGGGTCCAGCTTAAGCGCCCAAACCTGGTATACCTTGCCTGCAGGGGCTTCCGGTAGCCCGGCTATATCCACATATATTTCTTTTTTATTGGGATTCACATATACTTTTGCGTAGGCTTCCGGCGCTGCGGCCTGGCCTTCGAGCTGTACTACTGTGCTAAATTTATCGCGTATCACTGCAAGGGCTTTTTCGTTCTCTGCATTCTTCACTTCGAGGCTGGCGACCATCTGTTCGAACCTGCCTCGCTCCCGTGATACTGCCTGTACTTCTTTGGTGGCCTCATTATATTCATAATACTGGTAGGCCAGCCCGAACATAAGTATGACCGCCGCTGCCCATCCGATCCACAGGGCTATGCTGGTTTTAGGCTTCATTTCGACAACACCTGAATGCTTTTCGATGAGCTGTTTGCGTATCCTGTCATAATTTTCTGCCGACAGGTACGGCGCAAAACTATACGACAGGCTTATGACCGCCCTTTCGATGGACACGATCTCGTCGCGTATTTCCGCGCTGCTTTCCGCCCGTTGGTGTACTTCGTGATTATCCGCATCGGAAAGCTTTCCGAAGACATAAAGCTCCAATATACCCGATTCTATAAATTCCCTTGTGTCCATTATACTTGTAGTATTGTTCGTAAGTCCTTAATACAGCTGCGGTTTTGCGTTTTCACGGTGCCGAGCGGGAGTTCAAGCTCTTCTGAGGCCTCCTGCTGTGTATAGCCTTTAAAAAAGAGCAGGTCGATGAGCCGTATGCACTTGGGTTTCAGTTTCTTTATAAAGTCCCTTATCCCTATCGCATCAATATTGCTGGCCGCCGTGGTATTGTGGTCAAGTATATGTACGAAGTTATCAACAGAGAGGTTTTTAAGGCTGTTATTGTGGCCTTTAGAGCGCAATTTGTCAATGGACGAATTGCGTGCGATATTGAGTATCCAGGTAAAGAAACGCCCCTTGGTAGTATTATAGGAGTCGATGTTCTTCCATATTTTTACAAAAACTTCCTGTAGTACATCTTCACTTTCTTCCCTGTCTTTTAGGATGTTGAAGATGATGCCGTAAAGGCTCTTGGAATACATGTCATAGAGCAGGGTAAATGCCCTGCCATCTTTTTTGTAGATTTGTTCGAGTAATTCTTCCTGTGTCATAGTCGGTGTTTGGTAGCCTAAATATAGGAAGTTTTTTTTAACATTATTGCGTTTTATGAAAAATACAACAGATACAGCCTACCTGGATTATCTCGAAACCTTTATGACCGAAAACCGCAGCGTGAGATTCCTTGATGTACTTTCCCGGCGCACGCGGCACTTTACTGTTGCGGTAGAGGATCTCTTCCAGCTGCACAACACCAGCGCCGTAATGCGTACGTGTGAGGTTTTCGGTTTACAGGACCTGCATGTCATCGAGGAAAAGTATGGCAAGACCATTGACAAGGAAATTGCCATGGGCGCGCAAAAATGGGTAGACGTGCACCGGTACAGTTCGGTAAATGCATGCATTGCAAAACTGAAAGCGGACGGCTACCGGATCATTGCGACCTCGCCCCATGAAGACTCGTGCATGATGGAGGACTTTGACATATCGCAACGCTCGGCATTGTTTTTTGGAACAGAAAGGCTGGGGCTATCAGAAGAAGTTTTAAAACAGGCCGATGGTTTTATCAAGATCCCGATGGCGGGGTTTACCGAAAGCCTTAATATCTCAACGTCGGCGGCCATCATTATACAGAACCTGGCGCAAAGGCTGCGGCAGTCGGATGTGGAGTGGCATCTGAAGGAAGATGAAATACTCGAAAAGCGCATCGACTGGACAGAAAAGACAATAAAGGATATTGATTATATAAAGAGGCAGTATTTGGAACGTTGATTTTATCAATCCTCAAAAAATACCGAAACACTCCGCCATTATTCCTATTTTTGCACGAACAACACGACTATCCATGTACAAATCACTACTAAGGCCACTGCTTTTTCGCTTCGACCCCGAGAAAGTACACCATTTTACCTTCTCGTGCATTCGCTTTCTCAACCACGTTCCGGGCGTACCTACAGCGCTGCGGTCGGCGTATGAAGTGTCCGACCCACGCCTGGAGCGCGAGGTATTCGGGCTGAAATTCAAGAATCCCGTAGGACTTGCCGCCGGAATGGATAAGGATGCCAGGCTTTATAAGGAGTTGGCGGGGCTGGGCTTCGGTTTTATCGAGATCGGCACGCTTACACCAAAACCACAGGACGGCAATCCTAAAAAACGGCTGTTCCGCCTGCGTGAGGACAGCGCGATCATTAACCGGATGGGCTTTAATAACGGGGGAGTGGAAGCGGCTGTGGAACGCCTGAAAAAGAACCCGAAAGGCAAAGGGCATGTACTGATAGGCGGCAATATCGGCAAGAATAAGGTGACGCCGAACGAGGATGCCACCAAGGATTATGAGATGTGCTTTGACGCGCTCTACGACTATGTTGACTATTTTGTAGTCAATGTAAGCTCGCCCAATACGCCCAACCTGCGCGAATTGCAGGACAAGGAACCGCTTACAAAACTGCTTCAGGCATTGCAGGATAAAAACAATGCGATGCCAAAAGCAAAGCCCATATTGCTCAAGATCGCGCCCGACCTTACCGATGAGCAGCTGTTGGACATCATCGATATTGTAAAGGTTACGAAAATTGCAGGCGTTATTGCGACCAATACTACCATTTCCCGCGATGGCCTTGTTTCTGAAAATAAGGCAGAAATGGGCGGCCTGAGCGGTAAGCCATTAGCGAAACGCTCAACCGAAGTAATACGCTTCCTTTCGGAAAAAAGCGGCAGGGCGTTCCCGATCATCGGGGTCGGGGGCATCCATACGGCTGAAGATGCTATTGAAAAACTGGAGGCCGGGGCAAGCCTGGTCCAGCTGTATACCGGATTTATTTATGAGGGGCCGGGGCTTATCAGGGCGATTTGTAAAAGGCTTTTAAAAAGGTCTTAAAGTCGTAAAGTTGAAAAGTCTAAAGTCCTCAGGCCGTAAAGTCGTAAAGTCCAGGGTGTGTGTAAAAACTTCAAGACTCTGCGACTCTGAAACTTTAGGACTATATGACTTTATGACTTTGCAACTTTAAAAAAAAACGATTTCGTAAACGCAAATCTTTATTTATCTTTGGGCTTCTATGAACAAAGTCAAAATTATCGAATGTCCCCGGGATGCCATGCAGGGCATTAAGGCATTCATACCTACCGAAAGAAAAATAAGCTATATCCAGTCGCTGCTGCGGGTGGGTTTTGATACGATAGACTTCGGCAGCTTTGTGTCGCCCAAGGCCATCCCGCAAATGCAGGACACGGCAGCCGTGCTGGCAGGGCTGGACCTTTCCGCTACCGAAAGCAGCCTGCTTGCCATAATAGCCAACACACAGGGCGCGGCAGCTGCGGCAACACATGAACCTATACGTTACCTGGGCTACCCCTTTTCGATTTCGGAAAACTTCCAGATGCGTAATACCCATAAAACCATAGCGGAATCGTTAGTCACGTTACAGGAAATCCTCAATATTGCCGATCAATCCAATAAGGAGGTCGTGGCCTATCTTTCGATGGGTTTCGGGAATCCGTACGGCGACCCGTGGAATGTGGAAATAGTAGGGGAGTGGACCGAAAAGCTGGCGGGTATGGGCGTTAAAATACTTTCGCTTTCCGATACTGTCGGCAGTTCAACATCGGATGTTATCGCATACCTTTTCTCGAACCTTATCCCCAAATATCCGGGTATCGAGTTCGGTGCGCACCTGCATACTACGCCCGACAAATGGCACGAAAAAGTGGATGCCGCCTACAAAGCCGGATGCCTGCGTTTTGACGGCGCCATTCAGGGCTTCGGCGGATGCCCCATGGCCAAGGACGACCTTACCGGAAATATGCCAACTGAAAAAATGCTGTCATACTTCACGGCACAAAAAGCCGACCATAACCTGAGTGCCATGAACTTTGAAAGCGCTTATAATGAAGCGACAAAGCTGTTTGGCGAGTATCATTGATTATCGGCTAAAACAATCTCCTAATTCATTAGCTGTATCCCTTTGAGGCCGGGAGGCACTTAATACCTCCCGCTCAGCAATGCGCCGCCCATTGGTACTTTGGTATCCAGTCCCAGTTTTTTCAGCATTTCGTATGTGGTACATACAGCTGCCGATGTTACCGGAATACCGATCTCCTTTTCAATGGCATCAATGGCCTCGAGAGACGGCATCTGCACGCAGGCCGAAACCACCAGCACATCGACACCTTCCAGGTTCAGCCTTTTGTAAATATCCAAAAGGTTCATCGGGTCCTGTGCCGCTACTTCCAGGTTGTCCGGAATTTCAAGCGCGATAAAGTCCACCACCTCAAATCCTGGTGTTCAATATAGTCTACAACAAGCTGGGTGAGTGGTTTCATGTAGGGCGTGATTACTGCGACTTTCTTCGCGCCAAGCACATTCAGGCCGTTAATCAATGCACCGGCGCTGGTCACGATAGGGGTAGGGCAATCGTTCTTTACGGTTTCCTCGTGCAGGTTCGTTTCCGAAACGCAGTGGTAGCCGCGCCCCATGCTCATGATCGCCACAAGGCAGGCATAACCCATCACGTCGACGCGGGCATCGCTTAGTTCCTGCGCGCATTTCAGGCTTTGCGCATCCATGGCTTCCAGTTCCTCCTTGGTCACTTTCTTCATGCGCATCCGGCTGGAGTGGAAGGTAAACCGCTCCGGTGCTATTGTTTCACGCGAACGCAGCAATGCCGGGATCTCGGTTTCCATGGTAATGTTTGAACTGGGTACGATCTGGCCGATACGGTATGTTTTCTTACTCATAATTATTTAAATTCCAAGTTCCAAATCACAAATACCAAATAAATTCCAATTTCTAAAATTCAAAATTTCAAACCGCTGTAACCATTCCCAAAGGTTTGGAATTTGACTATTGGAATTTATTTGTAATTTGATGCTTGTGATTTGGAGCTTGTTTGTTATTTGAGATTTGTTATTTGTTATTTAACTCTTCACTATCCACTACTGTATTCCTTAGTGTACCAATACCCTCAACCGTCGCCTCTACCACATCGCCCGGCCACATCCATTCCTGGGGGCTGCGGCCTGCGCCAACGCCTGCGGGGGTTCCTGTTGCGATGATGTCGCCTGCATCCAGGGTAAATACGGTGCTCAGGTCGTGTATCAGTTCTTCAATATTGAACAGCATGAATTTGGTATTGGAGTTTTGTTTCTCCACACCGTTTACTTTTAGCGATAGGTTCAGGTTGTGCGGGTCGGCAATCTCATCGCGGGTCACCAGCATGGGTCCCATTGGCGCGAAGGTGTCCTGGCCTTTAGACACGATCCATTGTCCGGCCCGGCGGCAGTCGCGCGCGCTGATGTCGTTAATTACCGTATAGCCGTACACATAGTCCATAGCCTGTTCTTTCGGGACGTTCTTGCCGCGCTTGCCTATGATAACCGCCAGTTCAACCTCCCAATCCAGCTGTTGCGTGATCTTTTGGTTGTGGATGATATCGGTTTCCGTACCCGTCACGGCCGAAGGCGGCTTGGAGAAAATAACAGGCTGTTGTGGTAACTCGTTCGATGTGTCCAGCGTACGGGCCGATTCTGCGACGTGTTCGGTATAGTTTAGCCCAATGCCGAAAATGTTTTTGCGTGGCTTTGGTATCGGGGCCAATAGGGTGGCATTCGCCAAAGGTATAGAGCAGTCCAATAGTTCTTCTTTGGTTGCGGTATTTATCAAATGCACCGCTTGTTTGATGCCGTCAATGCCAAGGTCTATGAACTCCAGCATGTTGTCGGGCAGGTGGCTGTTTTTCAGCTGTCCCAGCTTATGCGCGTCGATAACCATATTTTCCTCTACAAACCCCAGGCTTGGCGGGGCGTGGTTTATTCTGTATGTAACTAATTTCATTGTATTGTTTGTTTGTCTATTCCTAAATTATTGTTATTTCCGCTTTGTGGTAGAGACGCAGTGCCTGCGTCTCGGGACATCCATTTAACGTACCATGTAGAGACGCAGTGCCTGCGTCTAACTTATATCATCTGAGACGCAGGCACTGCGTCTCTACGTTGGTTTTCATAAGGGTATTCACGTTTCACCGGGCAACCCTGAGCCCGCAACTATTGGTATTTGTTTGGATGCGCCATTTCCTGGTACAATCCCAGTGAGGTAATCACCGGCAGGTCGTTGAACGAAAACAGGCAGGCATCTTCGGTTTCGCTCAGGTTTACGTGCTCGTGGTACGCCCACGATGGTACGCAGAAAATATCCCGTTCCTTCCAGTCGAATCGCTTGCCGCCAATAACCGAATAGCCGTGGCCTTTGGCACATTGGTACACAAACGAACCCGTGTGGCGGTGTGCGAGGGTATGTTCAGATGGACGCAATAACTGTATCGAAGCACCCATGGTCTGCATCACGTGGCCGCCCGTAAGCGGGTTGGTATAATGCATCAGGATGCCGTCAAACGGCGAACCTTCATTTACCTTTGCGGCTTCCAGAAGGGCGGGGTAGACCTGCTTCCAGGAATATTTGAAGAGGGGAGAGTAGGGTTTGTTCCATTCCGTATCGGCAGGGACAAGGCCAACGCCGCTATAGGTCATAGGCGAGTGGTTAACGGGCGCTGTCAATGGCTGCTTGCCATCATACACCGCATAGTCGTTGGCTTCGAGGGCGTTGACAAGCGGAATGTCCAGCCCGTCCTGCCAGATGCACGTTTTGCCGCCGGCTTCCACGCCATGCTCGTGCCAGGTGCTGTTGGGCGTAATCACAAAATCGTTGACTTCCAGCATAATCTTATTGCCATCCACCACGGTATAGCCGCCTTCGCCTTCCATGATAAAGCGGAGTGCTGAAGCCCTGTGCCGGTGCGCCGAGGTGCTTTCGCCGGGACGCGTCACCTGGATGCCGGTATACAGCCAGCCCACGGCAGCGCTCACGTCGCGGCGTTTGTCGTTCACAAGGTACACCACGCGGCGGCCTGCCTGTTCGGGCGTCACCAGTTCCGACGATTTCAGCACCAGTTCCCGAAGCTGCTCATATTTCCACAACATCGGCACCGACGAGGCGCGGGGCTCCCACGGCTCAATGTCGTTGGCCACGGTCCACAAGGCGCCGGCACCCAGCGCTTCAAGTTCCTTATAATAGGCCTCAAGTTCCGGTGTGTCCTGTACCCGGGCACGGCCTAAAACGCTGTCGTCATGTTTTGTTTCCATACTAAATCAATTAGTTGATTTTTTTTTTTCTGTAGCGGAATGGCCGGTCTGTATCAGCCATCCCTGTTCCTGCCTTCCGCTGTATCCCCGCCGAAAAAGCGGGGGATGCCGCTCCAGTCAGGGCTAACAGCTATCTACTTTTATTTTTGGAGGCTTTCGTCGCCATCCGCTTATTCTATTTTGTTGCCGTAACGTCCCATTCTTGGCTGTCTTGGCTTTTTCTCTTTTTTGTAATTCCTTACTCTTGGAATGAGCGATTTATCTTTTTGCCGTTGGCCTATGATGGCGAATATCCCAAACATTAAAGCCAGGCCAATACCGGCAGCTACATCTGATTTTATTTCTGAACCCTCATCTTTAAACAAAAAGACAGAATGTTCCGAATCCGTCATTAAAATAAATGTGCCTCCGCTAAATATTTCTTCGCAATGTAATCCCTTGAAATTCTTAACGTGCATCTCTCCCAGATAGTTAAACCTGAAACGAGCTTTATTGCTTCTTGAGCCTTCACCACATTGTGTTGGTACATCAATAATATTTACAATTACTTCCCTGCCTTTAGTAAGAACATCCAAATCATCGTACTTCAGCTTGGTAATCCAAAGCGACCCTGCCATCATCAACAAGCTAATAATCGTCAGTGCCTTTAGCTTTCTAAACATCAAAAATCCTCCTGCTTATCCGTAAACGTAATATTCTTCCTCGGGGCGGTATTCACCCGCAAATCGAAGATGTCAAAGCGGTTATAATGCCCTAATATGTCGTGCATCTGCTTGGGCTGTATGCATTTCGAGAGGTCGATGTCGGCATATACAATGCCCTCGTCATCGATTAGCGGTTCGCCTATCACGGCTCCATTCGGCCCGATAACCCCCGAGAAAGCGCTGTTCTTACGTGTCAGTAACTCTTCGGCATTCGGCACATCTTCCTTCATGATGTCGATAATCTCCTTTGTAATAGTGGAGCACGACACAATGGTGAACAGCTTCCCTTCAAAAGAGTGCGCCGCCGCCCGTATCTTGATTGCCTCTGCCATGTCATAATCCGGCGGCGCAACGGGGAGGGAAATGTAGTTGGCAATGTGTATCAGTTCGCCCTGGGTCAGTAGCGTAAAGCGTGCCAGGGTATTGGTGTTCTCGCCACATGCCAGTGTGCCAATAGGCCCGATCTCGGTGTTGTATACTTTTAGGGATGAGCCGTCACCTCCGGTCCAAGTGAGCTTTTCGGCCCAGGTGGGTACCAGTTTCCGGTGCTTGCCGATAAGGTTGCCTTTATTGTCGATGATGAGGTTGGTGTTGTACAGCTCGCCAAAGCTTTGGCCGCGCTCGTTCACGCCAATTACCACATGGCAGTTGTGATCCCTCGCCGACTGGCAGATCCTTTCCGTTTCAGGCCCCGGCACGGTAATGGAGTTCACGTAGAGCCGCTCATACCACCTGCTGCCCTGCACCGGTGTCATGATCCAGTTCCAATACGGGTAGCCCGCCACGAAGACTTCGGGGAAGGCAACAAGGGACGCACCGTTTCCGGCAGCCTCGGCGATTATGGAGCAGGCTTTGTCGACCGTGGCATCCACATTAAGGAAAACAGGGGAGGCCTGTACGGCAGCAGCCTTAAATTTTGGTAAATGAAACATATTTTTAATTCTGAATTATCAATTACGAATACGGTTATCCTGTCGTTTTACATGCCCTCCTGAAAAGTACGATTGGGAGTCCTGAAAAATCCCATCTCAGGTCGCTATTTATCCCACGCCTGTGGCTGATAAATCCCAGTGCATGTCACCTAAAATCACCTTTGCGGTCACCTAAAATCGCATGTCGGGAATAAAATACTCCTCCAGTTTTTCACGCATCTCCTCCGGGAACGGACTCGATTTGATGTCGTCCCGGCTCTCGTTGAATTCTACTCTAACTAACGATACTTCCCCCTCAAGGCACAGGGACCCATCGGCATGCTCAAACTTAAAACCGCATTTCATTGAGGACACTCCAAGTTTCTTGACCCAGATGTATTTCGTTAATACATCGCCTAATCGGGCGGCTTTCTTAAACTGTATCTTTAAGTCAACTGTCGGTATGCCCCCAGTTTTATGGATGTTTTTAAAGGGCATTCCTAATATTTCGTCATAAAAATCTTCCACTATATTGTTGAGCATCTCCAGGAATCTCGGGTAGAACACTATCCCCGCGAAATCCACGTGCTGGAAACGTACGGTTTCTTCTTTTTTAAAGGCTTTTTCCATCAGTATTGTACTGTATTTTTTAGTTTAAATCGTTGAATTTTACCGGTTTCCGTTTTTGGAAGGGCATCCATATAGCGTATCTCCCTTGGGTATTTATAGGGTGCAGCCACCTCCTTAAACCAGTCTTGTATCGCCTTCGTAAAGGCATCATTTGCTTTTTCTTTGTCTTTTAAAACGATGTAGGCGCAGACCAGCATCCCGCGGTTCTCATCGGGCAGGCCTACAACAGCGCACTCTGCAATGTCGTCATGGGTAAGCAGGACACTTTCCACCTCAATGGCCGCAATGTTGTAGCCGGATGAGATAATCATGTCATCCCCACGGGCTACGAACCAAAAATAGCCGTCCTCATCCTTGCGGAAAATATCGCCCGTAATGTTCCAGCCGTTCTCCACATATTCCTTTTGCTTGTCGGGGCTGTTCAGGTACTTGCAACCGGTAATCCCGCGAACGGCAAGTCGTCCCGGTGTGCCATCGGTAATCTCGCTGCCTTTGCTGTCCACAATCCTTGCCTCATAGCCGCGTATTGGCAGCCCTGTCGCGCCCTTGCGCATATTTTCCTCATTCGAGGATATAAAGATATGGAGTATTTCGGTCGAACCGATGCCGTCAATGATCTTTAATCCCGTGGCTTCGTACCAGTCCTCCCAAACTTTTACCGGTAGGGTTTCACCGGCCGATACGCATTTGCGCAGCGAGGAAATGTCGAAGTCTGCTACTTTTGCGGTCAGTACCCGCCATGCTGTTGGCGCTGTAAAACAGACGGTTACCTTATGTTCTGAAATGGCTTTTAGCAACAAATCCGGCGATGGCTTTTCTATTAAAAATGTCGACGCGCCATAGTAGAATGGGAACAATACTAATCCGCCCAACCCAAAGGTAAACCCAAGCGGCGGGCTGCCTGTAAAAATATCGTTAGGTGTGGGCTGCAGTGAATATTTTGGGAAGGCCTCGCAAATTAATAATATATCCTTGTGGTAATGCGAGGTCATTTTCGGTTTACCTGTAGTGCCTGATGTAAAGCCTATTATCGATAGTGAATCAGCTTTAGTCGGATGGTTTTCAAATGTCTTCGGTTTGTTGCCCATCAGCGTTTCCAGTTTCGAAATGTGCTGCCCGGAACCATCAAAGGTAATACTATGTTTCAGGAAGGGTGAATCAACACCCAGTAGCGCGTCTTCCAATGTATAATCGCAAAGCGCATGAGATATCTCGGCGCATTCCACCATTACGCTCAGTTCCTTTTCACGAAGCAAGGGCATGGTCGAAACCACGATACCGCCCGCTTTCAGGATACCGAACCAGCAGGCCACGTACATCGGGTTGTTCGCCGAACGTATTAGTACGCGGTTGCCCGGCACGAAATCAAGGTTGTCCTTCAACACATGAGCGATTTGGTTTGCCTTTTCGTAAAGTTCCTGAAATGTCCAGCTGCCATCAAAAGTGCGTATGGCTACCCTGTCACCGTTCCCCTCAGCAATATGCGTGTCCAACAGCTTTTCCACACAATTAAGGTCGTCCGGAAACTCAAAATCGGGATGCCCCGTAAAGCATTCCGCCTGTAATGAAGGGTGGGGCAGGTGGCCGTGCGCAAAATTATCTTCGTAATGTTTCATTGCTGTAATGGTTATTACTTTTTGTGTGTCAATGGTTTCAGCGCTTTCTTCATACCTTCCATAGCTTTTCGCTCACCCCCTTTGTAGGGATAAAAGTGCGATGCCGCCGACATATACTGCTTCGGTATGCCCACAGAGTCAAGATCATTTGCTTTGTATTGCTCATAGGCCTGTGCATTCCGTACGAACGATGGGTCGAGCAGCAGGGTTTTACCTAGTGCCACCAGGTCGGCGCGGCCGTTTAGAAGTATGGTATTTATCTGGTCGATGTCCTGTATGTAACCGGCTGTAATCGTCGGTATGTTGACCGAATTCCGTACCAAATCGCTGAAGGGTGTCTGCCACATCCTCCCAACGGCGGGCTTTTGGTGGCTGACGGTCAGTCCTGTAGACACATTTATAATATCAGCTCCTGCTTTTTTAAAAGCTTCAGCAATAACCAAAACGTCTGCTTCAGTAATACCGCCTTCTGCCCAGTCCGACGCCGAAATACGCACGCTCATGGGCTTCTCCGGAGGGAAAACTTCACGCATGGCCTTAAACACTCTTATCGGGAATTTCAGCCTGTTGGCTATGCTCCCTCCAAATTCATCCTCCCTTACATTGGTCAGCGGGGAAAGAAATGATGCCAATAGGAAACCGTGATGCGCCTGAAGCTCAATCATGTCGAAGCCCGCCTCGTTCGCGTTTTGTGCTGCATTGGCAAATTCTTCGGTTATGATGTCCATATCCTCAACAGTCATTTCGTGTGGAACGGACATCTTATCATTGAATGGGATTGGGGAGGCCGATAGCAGTCCCCATGCATTTTTAACCGGTTCGTTGTTACCTTCCCAAGGGAATTTTACCGCGCCTTTACGTCCGGAGTGGCCAATCTGTACGCCTATTTTTGAGGAACTGTTTTCATGTATGAAATCGGTAATTCTTTTCCACGCAACTGTTTGTTCTTTAGACCAAATACCCGGGCATCCTAAAGTTATTCTTCCGGTAGGTGATATGGCTGTTGCCTCTGTAATTATCAATCCTATGCCGCCTGCCGCACGCGAACCGTAGTGCATCATATGCCAGTCGGAAACCAACCCCTCCTTTGCCGAATACTGCTCCATAGGGCTCATCACAATGCGGTTGTCCAGCACCATTGAGCGTAAGGAAAACGGTGTGAAAGCCGCTGGGGTATCTGTTTTATTATCAGCCAGATTCGCATTGAATTCTGACAGAATTTTTTGCGTAAACGACTTATCACGAAGGCCGAGGTTTTCAAAAGTGACTTTCTTGGAGCGTGTCATCACACTGAAAGCGAACTGCAGGAACGGGTGCTGTATGTGCCTGTCCATGTGCTCAAACCAGTCAAGCGACACATTGGCGGCGTGCTGTATCATCTCCACGCGGTTGCGGCGTAGCTTTTCATAATTTTCAAAAACCGAAGGAACATCGCCGCCATGTTTTATTACTGAATCTGCAAGTGCTATGGCGCATTCCATCGCCAGTTTGGTACCGGAACCGATGGAGTAGTGAGCAGTGGCTTTGGCATCCCCAAGCAGGACAATATTATTGTGGCTCCATTTCTCATTGGTTATTGCAGGGAACTGCCTCCAGTGCGAGCGGTTCGAGATGAGGCCGTGGCCATCAAGTTCTTGTTTGAATATATCTTTAAGCTTGGCAATGGTATCTTCCTCATCAGTGACACTGAATCCTGCTTTCTGCCAGGTTTCGTCCGTAGTTTCAAATATCCAGGTGCTCATGCCTTCCTCATATTGGTACGTATGCGCCACGAATGTCCCGAACGGTGTTGTCCTGAAAAAATAGGTAAACGCATCCAGCGGACGGGTTGATCCCATCCAAACGAAACGGTTGCTCTTCAGTTCTGTTTTGGTTCCGAAGTGAGAAGTAAACTTATCGCGGATGCCGCTATTGATGCCATCTGCCGCTACTATGATATCTGAGTCGGCGAACTGGCTTAGATCGTTGGCATTGGCCTCAAAATGGAGGTTTACACCTTCCTCACGGGCACGTTGCTGTAGCAATTGCAGCAAGGTTTTACGAGAGCATCCGCAAAATCCGTTACCGGTAATGCGTACTTTCTCGCCGTCGCGGGCTACATCCAGTTCATCCCAATAAGCAAATTTGGTGCGTATCAGGTCGTACGACTGAGGGTCGCGAGTAAGGAACTCACTCAGCGTTTCGTCCGAGAACACCACCCCAAAACCGAAAGAATTGTCGGCGCGGTTGCGCTCATAAACCGATACATTATAGTCAGGCCTTGCTTTCTTTAGCAAAATGGAAAAATACAATCCGCCCGGTCCGCCGCCAATTACTGTTATTTTCATTGTTTTATAAAGGGCCTTTTAATGGAAAAAACTTCACCCAGTTTTGCATAATTTGCCCCTTCGAGGCGCGCAATGGGCTTGTAGATTTCCCGGTTTATCTTAAAATCGTCCAGCAGCACCGATTCGTGCACATGAAACATCACGATGCGGCCTATCATTATCGTCGCGCCGCCATCCTTATGGCCTTCCAGGCTGTAGTGGTGCACGAGTTCGCATTCAAAATGAATGGGACTTTCGGCGACACGCGGGGCTTTCACCAGCACAGAAGGTATGGCGGTAAGCCCGGCGTAGTCAAATTCATTTCCATCAGGAGGCAGGTTGACCGAAGTAGTATTAATCGCCTCCACCAGGTCCTCAGTAGCCATATTGACTACGAATTGCTTTGTAGCCAGTACATTATTAAGTGTGTCTTTATTAGTGTTCCCGCTGCGTACTGTCGAAAACATTACATGCGGCGGGTCTTCGCCGACGGCATTAAAAAAGGAGAAAGGCGCAAGGTTGGGGATGCCGTGTTCGCTAATGGTGGATATCCACCCGATGGGGCGCGGGATGACCGAACCTGTCAGTATTTTATAGATGTCTTTCTGGCTCGTATGTGCCGGATCGATCTGCATGGTTGAGTTTATTTAAAGTCTATACAAATAAAAGAAAAAATATGAATTTATTTTTAATGAATTTGTTATAAAACAGCCTGATGTATATAGTTTTCGAAAAAATAATTAAGTCAAGCCAACAATAACAGAATCTTAACCATTTTTTAAAAGTTATAAATATATCAGAATAATGGGATTAAAATTATACAATGTGAAAAATTAGTTTAGAACTATTACGATATGCATTATTGTATATTTGCTAAATTACTATATTTATGCAAAAATACTATATATGGAGATTTTAGCCTGCCCGAAATGCCATAGCGACCATATTGTGAAAAGTGGTGTTATAAACGAGAAACAGAGGTATTTGTGCAAAAATTGCAAATACTACTTCACCGTAAACAAGATAGGGAAGAAAATCGATAATTACTATGTCACCAAGGCATTACAGCTTTATCTGGAAGGACTTAGTTACCGTGAGATCGAGCGTATTATAGGCGTTTCGCACGTTACGGTGAGCAACTGGGTAAAGGAGTTCCGGGTTAAGAAGCCCTCGCACGGCGACTACCATCCCACATATAAGATATTCAACCATTTGGAACTCGTAGAATATCTCAAAAATAAGCAGCAACTATCGGGAGCAGGTATGATCATTACAGAGCTGGGCGACAAGTTTATGCTTATAAAATGGGAGCGTTTCAAGAATTAGCTATAGTACTTTACAGAAATATATATTGTTATTTCGCCCATTCGTTTCAATTTTAGAATTTGGCTGTATCGAAAACGATTTCAAACCAAAAAATAACCTGATCTATGAAACGAATTTTTACCATTGCAGGGCTGTTGCTATCCTTTGCGGGATTTGCCCAGGGTTCTACCGAATATGGTTCGGGATTAAAATTCAACCTTAACGATGACGGCTCTAAGTACATGAGAGCCATACTTTGGAACCAGATATGGCTGCGATCTACCGACTTGAACCCCGGTACCATGATCAATGGGGAAGAGGCTTCATCCAGTACCGACATTGGAAACCGAAGGCTCCGTATGCTGTTTTATGCGCAATTGTCCAAACGCTATCTTATCCTGATGCATTTCGGTATCAATAACCAAACATTTACCAATGGTGGTGCAGCAGGAACAACGGGAACCGGGGGGTATGGCCAGGGCAAAAAACCAGGACTGTTTTTCCACGATGTTTGGAACGAATATGCATTAGTGCTTCCTGAAGCCGAAAAGAAATTTAGCCTTTCGATAGGGGCTGGGCTACATTACTACATGGGGCTTTCACGTATGACGATGTCCTCTACGCTAAACTACCTCGCTGCCGATGCACCGATATTCAACTGGCCGCTGATCGAGAATTCCGACCAGTTTGCACGCCAGATGGGAATTTTTGCCAAAGGTAAGTACAGGAAGTTTGAATACCGTTTCAGTGTCAACAAACCTTATGCTACTAACCTTGCACCAGTGGATGCTGCGTCCGAAGATTTTGCCGTAGCCGTTGACAACAGCGGAAACACTAAGTGGTCGAAAGCGGGTTATGTAGAATACCAGTTCCTTGATCAGGAATCGAACCTGCTGCCTTATAAGGTCGGGTCGTACCTTGGTACCAAAAAAGTGTTTAACCTTGGGGCAGGCTTTTACACGGCTCCTGACGCGACCAGGACATCGGTAAACGGTGAGATCAACAAGCACAACATCAGCCTTTTTGCGGTGGATGCCTTCCTGGATATGCCGATTGGAAAGCCTGAAAAGAAAATGGCAATTACGGCGTACAGTGTGTTCTATAATTACGATTTTGGCCCCAATTACCTACGCAACCTCGGCATTATGAATGTAGGGGCGGCCAACCCCGACTCTACCGGCACACCCGCGCTTGCAGGGGCAGGCAATACGCAGCCCACTATCGGTTCCGGCAATATATGGTATACGCAGGCGGGCTTCCTGATCCCGAATTCTAATGAAAAGCCCGTAGTAAGGATACAGCCGTTCGGCGCCTTTACCTATAAGAATTTCGACGCGTTGGAGAAATCGAGTACCCAGTTTGACGTAGGTGCAAACTTCCACCTTGACGGCCACCATGCCAAAATTACAACCCAATACTCCACAAGGCCGGTGTACACAGCGCCGGATACCTCTTCGCTAAAAGGCGAGTTCCTTATACAGCTTCACATTTATCTGTAAACCAATAACACATTATATTCTATGAGCGAAAAATCTACTAAAGGGATATGGAAGGTAATCACCGCCTCCTCCCTCGGAACACTTATCGAGTGGTATGACTTCTACATTTTCGGGAGCCTTGCCGTTGTGATCTCGACCAAATTCTTCCCTTCGGACAACCCGACGGCGGCATTCCTCTCCACACTGGCCACGTTTGCAGCAGGATTCGTAGTAAGGCCTTTTGGGGCGCTGTTCTTTGGGCGACTGGGCGACATCATCGGGCGTAAGTACACATTTATGGTAACGCTGCTGTTAATGGGTGGGGCCACCTTCCTTATCGGGTGTATCCCCAGCTATGAGAGCATTGGCTTCTTTGCACCGCTTGCTGTATTGATACTAAGACTCTTACAAGGGCTTGCCCTCGGTGGTGAATACGGCGGGGCTGCAACTTACGTGGCCGAACACGCACCTAAAGGTGAGCGCGGTTACTGGACATCGTGGATACAGACTACTGCTACATTCGGGCTTTTCATCTCACTCATGGTGATTCTCCTTACAAGGCAACTGCTATCTCCCGAAGAGTTTGACGCATGGGGATGGAGGGTGCCGTTCTGGATCTCGATACTAATGGTAATCGTATCCTATGTCATCCGCAGGAAAATGCATGAATCGCCTGTTTTCGCGAAAGCAAAAGCAGAAGGTAAAACAACCACAAACCCACTAAAAGAAAGCTTTGGCAACAAATACAACCTCAAATTCGTACTATTAGCACTATTTGGAGCCGCGATGGGGCAGGGCGTTGTATGGTATACAGGACAATTCTATGCCATGAGCTTCCTGAAGACGGTAATGTTCGTCGAATCGTCGCAGGTGGATAGCCTCCTGGGTATCGCATTACTTCTCGGCACTCCGTTCTTCGTGTTCTTCGGGTGGCTGAGCGACAAGGTAGGCCGAAAACCCATCATGATGCTCGGTATGTTGCTGGCTATCCTTTTATACAGGCCGATTTACAGTAAAATGTATGATACTACCAATGTAGAACACAAACGTGAACTGGCTGAAAATACTACCCGCGTGGCGATTATAAAAGAGGTGAAGCCGGGCCAGACCGACTCCATCTACACGACAAAAAAATCGTATGCCGACGGTACCCAATGGATGGAAGTGAAAAACGTACACCTTGAAAACGGCAAAGCCATAATTGTTGACGGCAAGCCTAAGGCGGATGTAAAAACAACCGTCACCGCAAACAGTGCCGATAAATGGACGCTCATATTCCTTGTATTTGCGCAGGTGCTTTTTGTAACGATGGTATACGGGCCGATAGCCGCCTTCCTTGTGGAGATGTTCCCAGTCAAGATACGCTACACATCGATGTCGCTGCCATACCACGTGGGTAATGGTATATTCGGTGGGCTGCTTCCGGCAATTTCTACGTACCTTGCTACCAATGCCAAGACTTCGGGCGACCCTGAATTTTACCTTGAAGGGCTTTGGTATCCTATCATTATCGCAGCGGTAAGCTTCCTGATAGGTATGTTCTACCTGAAGACAAAAAATAACGTCGAACACGATTAATCTCATAACTATGAAAGCAATAAAAAGATTTTTGGGAATAGTATGGCTCTTACTGGCCGCCGCCGCAGCATATTTCTGCATTATCGAATTCGGCCTGCCTAAGTTTGGCACAGGTAAGCAGGACGATTTAGTATTCGGGATTATTATACTCTTTGTGCTCACCCCGCTTATCGTCCTCGGACTGGGCACATTTGGGTACTATGCCCTAAAGGGTGAATATGATGATGTTTAGTTTGGTTTAATTTATTTAACTTGCATAGCTCCCGGCAACGGGGGCTATGTTTATTTAAAAGATTCCGGTTTTACAAATGGACTGCTTAAATATATTGCATTTATCACACGATGAAAAAAAGGCACGAACAAAAGCTCATTATAATCTCGCTCATGCTGCTGATGGCTTTCAACCTGCCGTTGCTGCTGCTTTTTGACAGTTCCCGGCCGATTTTGGGCATTCCCGTTATTTATATTTATTTTTTTTTCATCTGGATAGCGTCTGTGCTCACCACTTTTTACATAATAAAAAAGTATTATGAGTAGCGCGTTATTACTCCTTATCCTTGCCTTATACCTGGCGTTGCTCTTTTTTGTAGCACACTGGGCCGAAAAGAAAGCTTCGGGCAAGTGGACAAACAACCCGCTTATATACTCACTGTCCCTTGCTGTATACTGCTCTGCATGGACGTACTATGGCAGCATTGGTGTCGCGGCAAATTCAGGGTTAAATTACCTGCCTACCTACATTGGCCCGATCATCATCATTCCCGCATGGATGATACTACTCCGCAAGATCCTCAGGATATCGAGGGTGAATAAAATTTCCAGTATTGCCGACTTCATTTCGCTGCGGTATGGCAACAGCAGGATACTCGGGGCATTGGTTACCATAATCTGCCTTATGGGGATTTTACCTTACATTGCATTGCAGCTTAAGGCTATAGCTGAAACCTTCCATATAGTAACCGGCACTACACCCGACAGTGCCATTTTTGAGGATACAACTACCTATGTAGCGGTAGCATTGGCGTTATTTGCTTCCTACTACGGCACCCGTTATGTGGATGCATCAGAAAAGCGGAAAGGCATTGTTACCGCCGTGGCAATGGAATCGGTGCTGAAGCTGTTTTTCTTCCTGCTTGTTGGTATATACGTTACTTTCTTTGTATTCGATGGCTTTGATGATATTTATCAAAAAGCATCTCTGCTGGAAGGCTTTGCAAAAAAGAATACCATTGGCGGCATACCACAGGCCATCAATTGGTTTTTTCTTTGCGTGCTTTCGCTGTTCGCTATTTTCCTGCTTCCAAGGCAATTCCAGATGGGTGTGATTGAGAACAACCGCGAAAACCACCTGAAAACGGCCGTTTGGGTATTCCCGCTATACCTGCTGCTCATCAACATATTCGTCTACCCAATTGCATGGGGTGGCAATATATTATTCGACGGGACAGGGGCAAATGCCGACACCTACTCCCTGCTGATCCCCCAATTGATGAATAACCAGACAATCACTGTGATGGTATTCCTGGGCGGATTTTCGGCAGCTATCTCGATGATTGTGGTGTCGTCCATAGGCCTTTCGACCATGCTTAGCAACAATATCTTAATCCCCTACGGATTTCTGGGCACACTACAATCGGGCAACCAGGAGGATAATACAAAAAAAATCGTAAACATTCGTAAAGTAGGCATTTTCAGCCTTATCATAATCGCTTACTTCATTTATAAGGTCATTGTGCTGGATTATGACCTTGTATCTATCGGACTGGTATCCTTTGTGGTGATCGCCCAACTGGCGCCATCGTTCTTTGGGGCAATACTGTGGACCCGTGGGTCGCGGATGGGCGCCATATACGGCATAACCGTTGGTTTTATAATTTGTACGTATACGCTGCTTATACCGTATGCCACGGGGGCAGCCAATGTAGGAAATGACTTTGTGAACGAAGGCCCCGGCGGGATCGCTTTACTCAAGCCGTTTGCCCTTTTCGGATTGGATTACCTCTCGCCCGTACCGCATGCACTGTTTTGGAGCATGTTCTTTAATATAATTACCTACATGGTGGTGGCAGTTAGCTTTAAGGGCAATTACCGTGAACGCAACTATGCCGAGATGTTTGTGGATATCGATAAGTACATCACCATGCACGAAAATGCTTTTATATGGAAAGGTACAGCCTATACAAGCGACATTACAAGGATACTGGTACGTTTCCTCGGCGAGGAAAGGACACGGAGGGCGATGCATATTTTTCAGGTGAAATATGATGTGGATAAAGATCAGGAGCTCGCCGACGCAAGGCTGATCAAATTTTCCGAAAACTTGCTTACAGGACATATTGGTACGGCATCAGCACGGATATTGCTGGCCAGCGTGGTAAAGGAGGAGAAGATCACGTTGCCGGAGGTGCTCAGTATACTGGAGGAATCTAAGGAGAATATTATCATCAATAAAAAGCTCACTGAAACGTCAAAAGAGTTAAAAGCGATTACGGGTAAATTGCAAAAAGCCAACGAACAGCTGATTTGGAAGGACCGGCAGAAAGACGAATTCCTGGATACCGTAACGCATGAACTGCGTACACCGATAACCGCCATAAAAGCAGCAGGGGAGATATTACATGATGACGATGATATGCCGGAGGAAATGAGGAAGCAGTTTTTGCAGAATATCATTTCGGAATCGGACAGGCTAAGTAGGCTGATCGATAAGATACTCGACCTTGAAAAATTTGAAACCGGTAAACAAAAACTGCACACTGCCCCACACCACCTTGAGGAAACATTGGAAAAGGCGCTGGAACCCCTACAGCAACTGGTAAGGAACAAAGGAATTACAATAAACGTATCGAAACAGGGAGACATTGAAGCCGACTATGATGAAGACAGGATCATACAGGTGATAACCAACCTCATTTCGAACGCTATTAAATTCTGCCCCGAAAATAATGGTACAATAGATATTCTGATGAAAGGGAGTGCTGAAGCGATAACCACTACGATTATCGACAACGGCAAAGGCATAACACCGGAAGACCTGGAAGCTATATTTGATAAATTTTACCAGTCCAACAACCAGAATATCAAGAAACCGGTGGGAAGCGGGTTGGGGCTTGCAATCAGCAGGCAGATCGTAGAACACCATGGCGGAAAAATTTGGGCTGAAAATGCTGGTTTTAATGGGGCAAATCTTATCTTTATCCTGCCCAAAAAGCAGGGATAGCTATGAAGAAGATATTGATAGTGGACGATGAACCGAACATCGTGATGGCATTGGAATATACCTTTAAAAAGAACGGCTTCCGGGTGTACATTGCCCGCGACGGCCACGAAGCGCTGGACATACTGAAACACGAACTGCCGGATATAATCATACTCGACGTTATGATGCCAATGGTAGATGGATACGCCACACTTGAGCAGATAAAGGGTGATGAGCGGCTGGCAGGTTGCAAAGTGATATTTCTTTCGGCAAAAAATAAAGAAAGCGATATAGAAAAAGGACTGTCCCTTGGCGCCGACCGCTACATGACCAAGCCATTTTCTGTAAAAAAGCTTGTTGAGGAAGTAAATTTCCTTCTCAAAAGCCATATATAGTAATTTAGCATAAATATATTCTGTAAAACGAACAGTATTAGTATATTTACAAATATTTAACAATAACAACTTACAAGCAACCATGAGTTATTACCAGGTAAAAAGCTTAGAGCAATATTTTAAGCATTATAACAAATCGATACGCGAACCACGCAAATTTTGGGACAGGATAGCCGACGAGAACTTTACGTGGTACCAAAAGTGGGATAAGGTCGTAGAATTTGATATGCAGGAAGCCGATGTAAAATGGTTTTTAAATGCTAAAGTAAATATCGTTAAGAACTGTATTGACAGGCATTTGGCTAAGAGAGGCGAAAAGACCGCTATAATTTTTGAGCCGAACGACCCCAAAGAGGACGCGCAACACATTACCTATAACGAATTATACGACCGAGTGGCCAAAATGGCCAACGTGCTCCGTGACCAGGGCATCAAAAAAGGGGACAGGGTATGCATTTACCTGCCCATGATCCCCGAACTTGCCGTTGCCGTATTGGCCTGCGCCAGGATAGGTGCAGTGCATTCTGTCGTATTTGCTGGGTTTTCCGCATCTGCGGTAGCCGCAAGGATCCAGGACTCACAATGCGCGATGGTCATCACTTCAGATGGTGGCTTCCGGGGAAATAAAACCATCGACCTTAAAGGCATTGTAGATGAAGCCCTGGAAAAATGCCTGTCGGTTAAGCAGGTACTGGTCGTGAAGCGAACCGGTACTGCCGTCAATATGAAAGAAGGCCGTGACCATTGGCTGCAGCCACTTCTTGATGACGCGCTACCGAACAATGTTGCTGAGATCATGGATGCCGAGGACCCGCTGTTCATACTGTATACGTCGGGATCAACAGGCAAGCCTAAAGGAATGCTGCACACTACGGCGGGTTACATGGTCTACAGCGCCTATACCTTCAAGAACATATTTGCCTACGAAGAGAATGACGTGTTTTGGTGTACTGCCGATATCGGCTGGATCACCGGGCATTCGTACATATTATACGGGCCGTTGCTGAATGGCGCTACGACAATAATTTTTGAAGGTGTACCTTCATACCCCGACTTTGGCCGTTTTTGGGAAGTGATCGATAAGCATAAAGTAACGCAGTTTTACACAGCGCCAACGGCCATACGCTCGCTGGCTAAGGAGAACTGGGAGTGGGTAGATAAACACGACCTTTCGACTTTAAAAGTGATCGGATCGGTAGGTGAGCCTATTAACGAGGAGGCATGGCACTGGTACAACGACCACGTGGGCAAAAAGAAATCGCCGATAGTGGATACCTGGTGGCAAACGGAAACCGGAGGCATCATGATATCGCCGATACCGTTTGTAACTCCCACAAAACCAACATACGCAACACTTCCGTTACCGGGTATCCAACCCGTACTGATGGATGAAAAGCGCAACGAAATAGAAGGTAACCAGGTAGTGGGCAGCCTGTGCATCAAGTTTCCATGGCCGGGAATGGCGCGCACCATTTGGGGCGACCACCAGCGTTTTAAGGAAACTTATTTTTCTACCTTCCCGGGCAAATACTTTACAGGAGATGGCGCGCTTCGTGACGAAGTAGGCTACTACAGGATTACCGGAAGGGTGGATGACGTAGTGATAGTTTCGGGCCATAACCTGGGGACAGCGCCAATTGAAGATGCAATCAATGAGCACCCTGCCGTGGCAGAATCGGCCATTGTTGGCTACCCGCATGATATAAAAGGCAACGCGTTGTATGGCTTCATTATCCTGAAAGAAATAGGCGAGGGCCGTGACAGGGATAACCTGAGCAGGGAGATTAATGAGCATATTTCGAGCCACATCGGGCCAATTGCCAAACTGGATAAGATACAATTCGTTTCAGGCCTGCCTAAAACGCGTTCGGGCAAGATCATGCGCCGGATATTACGTAAGATTGCCGAGGGTGATTTCTCAAATTTTGGAGATACAAGCACATTGCTTAATCCCGAGATCGTTGACGAAATTAAGGATGCAAAATTGTAACTGCACATAGATAAAAAGTCACTTGGTAAAATTGCAAAAAGCGTAAGGCTTTGGAACCAAATCTCCAAAGCCTTATTATTTTTTCTATATTTACTTCACCAAACACTTACGTTATGAAAGTGATGTGCATGCTGATTTTTGCGATCATTTATGTTAAGCCGGTATACGCTCAAAAAACATATAATTTTAATTATGTGCTTGAATACAACTATGAGCATCCGGCTGAAGATGGCAAAAACCATGTGCATACCCAGTACAGGTTTGTAAATTCAGCAGATAACAGTTATATGCTTTTGGTGAGTTTGTCGGGCGACATAGTGATGATGCATTTATTGTTGGAAGGGGGCAGGTATTATAATGGCAGCATCTCTAAGGAAGATTTTTTAGTGGAAGCCATAAACTTAAGATGCCCTGCAACAGGTATCGTGCCGGAGAGCAAATTGAGTGATTATACGGTATTGCAGAAAGGAGACACTATTATTAATACACGTGCATTTAAAAGGGTGCAGCTACAGCCTGCAAGTGAAAAAAAGTTTAAAAAGGGCGAACTCACTGCCCGGCAAATAATAATGGATAACAGCCTTAATTTAAAAGTACCTTTTTTTACACCCGATGATACTGCACATCGTTTTTACATGGAAGGTGAAAATATACCAAATGGCTTTTTGAAAGAATCAATAGTGACAGATAGTAAAGGAAAGGTTGTAGGGCGCACCAGCCTGGTGCAGTATATCGAATTGAAAAAAATTATCATGATCGATAAAAAGTGTAAATAGAATTCATTTAAAGAGCCTAAAGTCTCCGTTAAAACTTTCTTAATATTTTAGATACAGCCTGTCTTTATTGAATTTTTAATTAAATTTGATTGTCATCCCTTATTATATCTACTTTAAAATGCGATAATGAAAAAAAACATCACGATATTTTATACCGATTAGTTAGAGGATCTTGAATTCTTAATAAGATCAGTGATACCATTAATGCCCACATTACTATCGCTACGCACATCAACCTTTCGCAACTCCTTTATTTCCAGAGTAAACTACGACTAAATACTTATAATGAACGATACCGACTTTGCCCCCTTTCTTGAAAATTTACGACAAGCCACCGATCAATCGCATAAAGACCTTGAAAGCCTGCCTATATCTGTCTCAATAATCAAACCGGATGTTACCAAAACTGAATATGCCGCCTATCTTGCCCTTATGCATGATGTAGTTGCAGACACTGAAGAAAATATTTTCCCTTTGCTAGAAGGCATTATTGCTGACCTTAAACATCGAACGAAAGCAGCGCAAATCCATGCCGACCTTGCCGCAATGGGCGTAGACAATAATGCTGCACACAGAAGGCCCATTACCCGGAACCTCAAGGAAATATCCGCAGGCTTTGCACTGGGTATCATGTATGTAGTAGAAGGTTCGTCGCTGGGAGGAAGGGTGATCCTGAAAAATATTACTGCCTCGCTGGGCTACGATTCCGATAATGGCGCATCCTACTTTGCCGGTTATGGAGGGCAAACAGGCAGCACCTGGAGAAATTTCCTTACAGCGCTGGGAGAATATGAATCTGAAAAACAATGTGGTGATGAAATAATTGCCGGTGCCAATTTTACATTTGCCGCTATAAATTCCCACTTTAGAGAAAACGCACCATTGTAGCCTTATGAAGATAAAGGATATTGTCAACCGCGACATCGTAAACCTGTCTAATTGCGAGCAGGAACCTATACATATACCAGGAAGCATACAGCCGCATGGATTTCTCCTGGGGTTAAAAGAGCATTCATTCATCATAGATTTTTGCAGTGCCAACTGCGCGGATTATATTGGCTACAAATATTCGGAGTTGCTCGCGTCTTCGTTTGCTACTGCTTTTGGGGATGAGGCCCTGGAACAGTTGAAGGACTACATTGCAGAGGAAAGGATGTTATCTTCAGTATTATTGAGGCTTAATCTTAATGGGAACTTTTTTCTATGCACTGTTCATAAAAGAGATAGCGTTTATATTCTTGAAGCCGAACCTGTAAGGGATGACCTTCCGGAGGCAACCGCCGTATATGACCAAACAGCGCAATTCCTGACCTACATGCATGATACGCATACGCTCAGGGAATTATGTGGCCTTGTTGCAAAAGGTACGCGCGAAATTACCGGCTATGACAGGGTAATGATCTATCGCTTTGATAAAGACTATAACGGGGAAGTGTTTGCTGAGAGCGTAAGGGAAGACCTAGAGCCTTTCCTTGGGTTGCATTACCCGCATACTGACATACCGCCACAGGCAAGAGAACTGTATATGAGGAATCTTTTAAGGATTATTACCGATATCAATTATATGCCAGTGCCAGTTTATACGGTTGACGATAACGATAGCAAAAATCTGGACCTGAGCCTGTCTATATTACGAAGCACGTCACCCATGCACGTCCAGTACCTGCATAATATGGGAGTGGGGGCAACACTTACCGTTTCGCTCATATATAAAAAGAAATTGTGGGGCCTAATCGCATGCCATCATTATTCACCTAAGAATATCAGCCCTCAAATACGACTCGCTGCACAGCTTCAGGGACATTTTATTACATCTCAAATAGATGTACGGCAGGCATCCGAAGAGTATGAAGAATCACGAAGGGTTACGCTTTCCTTGGAAAAGATGAACAGTTACAGCCTTGGGAGCACTGCCGCATTGCAAGACATTGCAGATACTCCGGAGATACTGAAACTATGCAACGCAGCAGGAGTATCAATACTGTTCAATGACAAGGTATATAAAAGCGGTTTTACGCCGGAAGATGATGAAATAAAGCAATTGTCCAACTGGCTTGCAGAATATAGTAACCATAGCAGTTTTCATACTGACAAGCTTCTTGATTTCCTGCCTGACATGAGAGGCCTTTGCGAAAAGACTTCCGGCATTATTTACCATTCGCTGGATATGGATACCGATAACTGCATTATTTGGTACAGGCCTGAAACCATTACGGAAGTAAACTGGGCCGGCGATCCTGCAAAGTCTATTATTAAGGATGCAAAAGGACTTTCGCCGCGAAATTCGTTTTCCCTATGGAAAGAGATCGTTAGCTGTATGAGCAAGCCATGGTTACAGCCCGAGACAGACACAGCCGCTGCATATGCCAACAGCCTTCAACGCCATATCAACCTTTTAATTATTTCGCTTGAAGAAGAAAAATACCGTAAGCTCAGCGAATTGCTCAGGCAAACCAATTCGGAGCTGGAAAACATTAACTGGATAAGTACACATGACCTTCAGGAACCGCTTCGAAAAATACAGCTCATATCGTCAAGGATTTTGAGCAAGGAAGAGGAGATGTCCCCGGTGGTGCAGGATTCACTTCAGCGTATGAATGCGTCGGCACAGCGTATGCAGACATTATTGGTTGATATATTGAAGTATACAAAGCTGAAGCATACTAACGATTCGTTTGAAATGGTAGACCTTAATATGCTTTGTAATGAAGTTGTAGCCGACATGACTGAAAATGTCAGGGAGCATTCGGCTGAAATTATAATTGAGGCCCTTCCTTCGGTTGAAGGTATACCATTCCTTCTCAGGCAGCTGTTTTCCAATCTTATAGCTAATTCTATTAAATATGCTTCTTCAGAAAGAAAACCTTTTGTAAAGATCACAGCAGATCATGAGCTGAGGACCTATAATACTGACGACAAGATAAGGTACCATGTAGTTTATGTTGCGGATAACGGTATAGGCTTTGATCAGCAGTACGCTGAATCCATTTTTAATATTTTCACAAAACTCCATGCTTCATCTGAATATAAAGGGTCTGGCGTAGGGCTTGCGCTTTGCAGGAAGATCATGCAAAATCACAATGGCTACATTACCGCATCGGGCGCATCGGATGGGGGGGCAGTGATGAGTCTGTATTTCCCGGTAAATGAATTTTAGCTTGATTTATGAAATCATTTTTTAAAGAAATGTTCGAATATACCCATCATTTTAATGAAAAAGTGATTGGTTTATTGCTTATGCTTGATAATGTTCCCGAAAAGTCGCTCAGGCTTTTAAACCACACCATCAATGCACATGAAATATGGAATGCAAGAATAGAAAGCAAAATACCTTCTGTTGGCGTTTGGGAGCTAAGGCATTTGGATGATCTTAAAGCTATTAACCTCCAAAACAATGTCGATACACTTCGTGTTTTAGATAACTTTGGCTTTGAAACAATAATTAACTATTCCAATAGCCAGGGACATTCTTTTAGCAATACAGTGGGGGAAATATTATTCCATGCGGGAAACCACTCCACTTATCACCGTGGCCAGATCGCGACAGACTTAAAAGAGCACGGCATTACGCCAATAGCTACAGACTACATATTTTATAAGAGGCAAAGCTTATAATCCCAGCTTCCTTTTCAGCTTAAGAAAAACCAATGCTGTTGTATAAGCATTTCCGGATGCGGTATGGCGCTCGCTTTTACCGATTTTAAGCGCATCGCACAATTCGTCCAGTGTAGCCTGGCTGTCTTCGGGCAGGTCTTTCCAGCGTTGGTAGAGCGTGTTGGTATCCATCACCGGGTTCCTGAGGCGGCCAAGGTCTAGCCTTTTCAGCGCCTGGTTGATCATCTCGATATCAAGGTTAACATTATGACCTACGAGTGTGGCATCTTTTACAAAGTTCAGGAATTGTATCATAGCCTCGGCCTCAACAAACCGCTCAATCACAGGCTGTTTTATTACACCACCCATGGCAACCGACTGCGGGCTGAACTTATCCTGTTGAACGAACACTTGCATAAAGTCGCCAACCTCTATGGCATTACCTGTGACACCAATAGCACCGATTGACAATATAACGTCTTCCTTCCAGTCAAGGCCGGAAGCTTCCATGTCAAAAATCACATAGCGTCGGTTCTCTTTGTCGTCACCATCAAAAAGGGCAAGGTAATTTTTCCAGAATTGGGGCGCACTGCCACCTGTAAGCCAGTCGAATGCCATATTTATTTGATGGAGGTTATTGAAAATCGGTTTTTGATCATGTCCTGAATGTCGCTTATTGGCTGGAAAGTATTTTTCAGCTTTACTTTATCTGACTTCGACAATTCATTCAAGTTCAGGTATTTGCCGTCAGAATTATCTTTTAATCCTTCCTCAGTACGGAATTTCATCAGGGTGTTGTAAGCTTCGGCACATTCTTCATAAAGGTCGGCATTTTTTGGTTCAAGCTCGGCCAACTTCTTAAAGCGGTGATAGGTATTGGTTACTTCAATTTGGTTCAAGCTTAGGGCAAGCAGCCTCGCTGCATCGATCAGTGGTTCCAGTGCACGGTTCTTTATATCAAAAAAATCTTTATGCTCACCATCGCTTTCCACAAGAAACTGCCTGAAAAATCCTAGAGGAGGCGGATTCTTTAATACATCTGCAGCCAGGTAGGCAAAGAATTTTTTGTTGCGTGCAATGTTCATTTCTATGTGCGATGTCAGGGCATCCTCAATCACCGGAGCGCCATAGATAAAATCGAAATCAAAAAATATCGTACTTATTTCAACGTTCTTTTCTGCCGGTGTATTAATCCACTCATCGTATTGCTTCATCCAGTCAGTCAGTGACTTACACCATTGGTTGTTACTGGCCAGCAGCTTGTTCGGTGAAGGTTCGTAGCCAACCTTTCCTAAATATTCAATTACGATCTCAGCCAGCTCAATAAAATAGCGTTTTACATTATTGTATTGCTCAGGTTCTACATCCTCAAACACCAGTGCATTATCCTGGTCGGTAAGCAAGAGTTGTTCCTTACGGCCCTGGCTGCCAGTGTTCATCCATACAAAGCGTACAGGAGGGGGGCTGCCAATTTTTTCAACAGCCAACTCAATAGAACGCTTGGTAATGGCGATGTTAATTTCGGCTACGATATTCGAAATGTGTGAGATCGGTATAAGGTTATCAATAGAATTCTGTATCAGGTCGGTAAGCTTTTCGCGTACGTAGCGGAGTTCTTTCGCATTAGTTGCCCTCCGCGTTTGTTTAAGGAGTACGCCGGGCGTATTGGCCTGAGCCGCAACCACATCGTGTTCCGATATTATTCCGCTCACGGTAGATTTATCTGTACCATCGCGGGTTACGCAAAGGTGGGCCACATTGTGCTTCAGCATGAGCATCTGGGCTTCGGCTATAGATATGTTCTCCGGTACGGTTATTACAGGGCTTGTCATAACCTCACGCGCCTCGACATCTATCGACAGCAGTCCGGTAGCAATCTTGGAACGCAGGTCTTTGTCAGTAATGATCCCAATAGGAAGCTGGTTTTCATGTATGATAACACTACCTACCGAGCTGTTAGCCATTGTCTTGGCTATAAATTTTAGTATATCATCGGCATTAGCGGTTATAGGATTACGCGTATATTTTATAGGCTGGAAATACTGGATATCAGCTACCTGGTCGCTGAAGATAACGTTCTCTGCCATCAATTTTCCGCTACGTTCTTTATCGTACGGATTGCGTGTTTGCGAGGCAAAACTTTCCAAAAGGAACTCGAGCACCTTAGGGTTTCCTGTAATATACAGACGTAGAGCCTCAATAGGTATACCATATATGATCGATTCCTCACGGGCACGGGCCGTCATGAGGTAATCATTTTTAGCAAAAAAGGGGCGCAGGCCAAGGATATCGCCCTCATCACATTTATCAATAAGCGTTTCCTCTGCATCCGATGTCAGCGATAACCCGATTGCTCCATCCTTAACCACATAAAAATCAGGGTGTGTGGCATCCCCGCCTTTAAATAGGACCTGGTTCTTTTCAAGATAAATAACCTTGGACTGTTCGGAAATATGCATGAGGTCGGCATATTCCAGGCTGCTGAAAGGAGGGAAGTGCTTTAAAAAATCGGCAATGCCTTGTGCAACAGGGTTTTTCATAAAAGGTATTTGGAATCTAAATGTACAGAATTTTCATTTGATGCAAAAGGGATGCTTACAGGAAAAACATAAAGGTTTGTTAAAATTATCATAGGGAGACAGAAAGCAGAATAGGATTGCGCTGTAATGATTAAATTTACACTACAAATTTATAAATCAACAACAAATGAAATTAATTACGAAAACCGTGATGCTTTTTGTAGCGGTACTTTCAACAACCCTGGCCACGGCACAGGATAAACCCGCAAGTCCTGCGGCAACAGCGACTGGCAAGATCAATGGGGCAACGATTACTATTAATTATAGTAGCCCATCGGTAAAAGGAAGGGTAATATGGGGTGAACTGGTACCATACGGCAAGATATGGCGTGCCGGGGCCAACAAGCCGACCACATTTGAAACTGACAAGGCACTTATGGTTGAAGGTAAAGAGCTGCCTGCAGGGAAATATGCATTTTATGTAATCCCTGAAAAAGGCACAGCAACAGTTATCTTCGGTAAGGACCCTTCGGTTGGATTTAATAAGTATGAGGATAGCATGGACCAGATTCGTGTGACTGTAAAAACTAAAAAATCGGCAAAGATGACTGAAAATTTATTTTACACGATTAATAAAGATAACGTTACGCTTACATGGGAAAATCTTGATATACCGGTAAAGATAAAATAATTTAGAATAGGATATTTTAAAAGCACATTGTTGAAAGGCGATGTGCTTTTTCATTTTATAAGAAAATGCTGCCGGAAGTAGAGGAATATACATGGGATGAGCAGGGCCATATAAAAATGATAAAACAAACATTTTATAAAATCTATTTTACATAATATATATTATAGGTCAAATACATAATATATTAAAGCGGGTCGAAACCCGCTAGTACTATATAAAGTTTACTTCTTGATATCACCTGTATAAACAAACTTCTCGCCCTGGTATACCGTAACCTGCACAACGCCGGTTTTAAGCGTGTGCATTACATATCCAAAGACCTGATTATTTGGAAAACGTATATAATATGTACTGTCGGCCATTGTTGGCGCAGGCTTTTTCATTTTAAAGCGAAATTCGCCATCCGGCATTATGTGCAGTGTAAATTTGTCGGTTTCTGCAGCCGTATGCATCAACTGGCCGCCAACGTAATGTTCCGTAACATTTTCGGGCAACGCCGGGAAATCCTTGAACGAGTTTGATTTCTTCATTATTGAATACAGTTCAAACGTCCTGATTGATAATGGTACCTGCTTATCCTGTGCTGTCATGTTCATTGCAAAAGCCATTAATAAGCAAACAAGTAATTTTTTCATTTTAGTATTTTTTGATTATGGACGTAAATATAATAAGATTTTCTTTTGTATTGCCTGTAGTATCTATATGCGCAAAATAATATGATTGTTGTAATTTACGATTAAAATATAAAACTGATATTTGCGTTTCAACAATTTATACAAACATAAAATTACTATATGCCTGATAACGTAAGGATTATATCAACAACCCTGCTTTCCGAAAATTGGGGGAAATTAAACAAGGTCAAATACGAAACGCGCCTGAAGGACGATACATGGCAAACACAGGAACGCGAGGTCTATGATCGCGGCAACGGCGCGGTTATATTCCTCTATAATAAAGTCAAACAAACTGTAATACTTACCAAACAGTTTCGCCTGCCAACATGGTTCAATGGGAACCCGGATGGCATGATGATCGAGGCTCCCGCAGGACTCCTGGACGAGCATGACCCGGAAGAATGCATACGCCGTGAGACTGAGGAAGAAACCGGTTATTCCGTGACGAATGTACACAAGATTATGGAAGTATATATGTCCCCAGGATCGGTTACGGAAACCCTTCATTTTTTTGTGGCGGCGTATTCTGACGCGATGAAAACCGGCAAGGGCGGCGGCCTTGAAAAAGAACAGGAGAATATAGACGTACTTGAAGTAACCTTCGATAATGCTTTGAAAATGATGCGTTCAGGCGAAATTAAAGATGCTAAAACCATCATGCTTTTGCAATATGCACAAATACATTCTCTCTTAGGTGCTTCACAAGCTTAACAAAATTTTAAATCCATTCTGTAGGTAATTGCTTATTTTTAGGTTTAAATACTTACCGAATGGATATTACCTTTAATAATGACCCGAAACTCTCTATACTACTCCCTTTCATTTATTTTGTCTGGCAGGACGATGTGCTTACCAACAAGGAGATTAAAACAATAAGCGATTTTATTAGTAATCAGGAATGGCTGACCAGGGCTGAAAAAGATTTCCTTACATCAAAAATTGATGCCGGCTCCCCTCCTTCGCGTTCGGAACTTGTGCATTGGAAGGAAAAAATCAATACCGCACTCGTCGGCAACAGGAAAGTTGCCAACCTCACCGAACTTGGACTTCTTATCGCCAATGCTGAAAGAGAAGCATTTAAAGAGGAAGATATAAAGAGCATCGCCGCCGCTTTTGCCGGACTAGAATCCGGATTAGGAATCATGAGCCGTGAAGTCATTGCAGGCTTCCGCCAAAACAGGGACACAATTACCAATAAATATGAAACTGCCGAAAGCTTTAGCATAATCGCTATGACTGCGCTGCTTGATGGCGCACAGGCAGATATCATCAATAAGGTAAAAAAAATTATAGGCAGCCCGGAATTTGCCCTGGATATTCCGACCGATGTTGCGGGATACCGTGAAAAGGTACTGGAATGGTCTAAAATACTTGCAGATAACGGCCTGGGTTCCTATGCTTATCCCAAAGCGCACGGTGGAAAAGATGATATAGAAGGCTATTTTTCCATTATGGAAACGCTTAGCTACCACGACCTTAGCCTCGTTATAAAGTTTGGGGTGCAATTTGGGCTTTGGGGTATGAGCATCCTTTCGCTGGGCACGGAGAAGCATTATAAAAAATATTTAAAAGATGTTGGCACACTGAAGCTTTGCGGATGTTTTGCGATGACGGAAACCCACCACGGGTCGAACGTAAAAGGCATTGAAACTACGGCCACTTACAATCATACCGACCGGTCGTTAACTATCCATACGCCGGAAAAATATGCCCGTAAGGAATATATTGGTAATGCTGCCGATCACGGGGAAATGGCAACAGTTTTTGCCAAACTTGTCATCGACGGAAAGGATTATGGCGTGAATGCATTTATTGTACCAATACGCAATAAGGAAAAACAAACGCTCCCGGGTGTCACCATTGAGGATTGCGGCCACAAAATGGGACTCAATGGCGTGGACAACGGCATCATTTATTTTAATAAAGTTACCATTCCGTATGAAAATATGCTCGACCGGTTTGCACAGGTAAATGAGGCAGGTGAATTTGAAAGCCCGATACCAAGCGATAACAGGCGTTTTTTTACCATGCTTGGTACACTTGTAGGCGGACGCATAGGCATTCCGCGGTCGGCGTTAGCGGCTGCTAAAACAGGCTTAACGATTGCAATCAAATACGGCGATAAGCGCAGGCAGTTCGGACCCGAAGGCGGCAGCGAGGTGCCAATACTCAACTACAGGATGCACCAGCAGCGGCTCATGCCTTACCTTGCAAATGCCTACGCCCTGCACTTCGGGCTGCAATACCTTACCCAACGTTTTATGAAACGGAGCGGGGACGATATGCAGGAAATTGAGGCCCTGGCTGCGGGACTGAAAGCCTATTCAACCTGGAATACCCGTGACACATTGCAGGAATGCCGGGAAGCGTGCGGCGGTAAGGGATACCTGAGCGAAAACCGTATCGGAGACCTAAAAAACGATACCGAAATATACACCACCTTTGAAGGTGATAATACTGTCCTGATGCAGTTGACGGCCAAAAACAGGCTGGGTGAATTCCGGAAAGAATTTGGCGAGATGAATGTCTCCACAATTTTTAATTTCGTACTAGACCAGGCAAAGACTGCCGTGACTGAGAAGAATCCGTTTGCAACGCGCAATACGGATGAAGATCATTTGAAAAGCTGTGAATTCCATATAAATGCCTTTAAATATAGGGAAAAGGAAATTATAACTTCTGCCGCCAGGCGTTTTAAAAGATTGGTTGATGATGGCCTGGATGCTTTTGATGCAGCCAATGTAATGCATCCCCACATGATGCAGATTGCCGGTTCTTACCTGGATAGGGTAATCCTTGAACAGTTCCAGGCACAATTGGATCGTGTGGATGATGTGGGCCTGAAAGAAGTTTTGGAACGATTGTACTCCCTGTTTGCTCTGAACAAAATTGACGAGAACAAGACCTGGTATCTTGAACAGGGCTATATGGAAGGCAGCAAAACCAAAGCCGTCCGTAAACTTGTAAGCCAGCTGTGCTGGGAAATCAGGCAGGATGCGGTACCGTTGGTAAATGCCTTCAACATACCGGAAAGCTGCCTCGCGCCGATTGTAACAACTAAATCTGCAGAAGCATAAATTTAGTACAGGTCAACACTCCAGTTTAGTTTCGGGTCATAACATAGTTTCCCATTTTTCACCACTAATGGTGACTCGAAATTATTGGTGTATAAAGCACCTGTGCCAATTCCCTGTGGCATAGGGTTATTTTGGAGGAATGTCCATTGTGCGATGGCATTCAGGCCAATATTGCTTTCGAGTGCCGAAGTGACCCACCAGCCTATATTGAGTTTTTCGGCGAGCATCACCCATTCTGCGCTTCCGCGGAATCCTCCTATCAGGCTCGGCTTTAAAATGATGTATTGAGGCATGATTTTAAGCAATAGATTTTCTTTATCACTTAGTGTAAACACGCCAATTAGCTCTTCATCCAGTGCAATTGGCAAGGGAGCATTTTTACACAGGGATGCCATACTGTCAGGTAGCTGCTGTTTAATAGGTTGTTCTATGCTATGTATTTTAAATTCTGATAGTTGATTTAGTTTATTTAAAGCTTCATTTAAAGTAAAAGCGCCATTTGCATCAACTCTTATTTCAATTTCTTCAGGACTGAAGTTAGACCGAATAAAACGTAAAAGCCCTAATTCTTTTTCGAAATCGATTGCTCCTATTTTAAGTTTTATGCAATCAAAACCCTGCGCCAGCTTCTCCTCTAACTGCTGTTTCATATAAGTCTCTTCCCCCATCCAAACCAAGGCCGTTTATGGGAATGTACTCCTCCCCTTTTGTAAACGATGAAGGGAATAAAAGGTACGGGGTCTCGCCTTCAAGCGAACGGAATGCCGCTTCAATCCCGAATTGTATCGAGGGAAATTCGATTAATTCCTCCCATAGCTTTTCTTCACCAAGATGGATGTTGTCGCATGCCCATTTAAGCATTTCCTCATAATCAGGACGGTCGTCGATGCTCAGGCCACGCAACAGCCCGCACTCGCCAATCCCACGCTTACCGTCCTTTTCAAGGATAATGAACCAGGTTTCTTTCTCGGTCATAATACCACGCGAGGTACCGCTGGGGCGCTTAAAGTTGAGGGTATATCTTTTGTAATAAGCTATCATTGGGGAAACTATTTAAACAACTCCACAAATTAATGCGATACAATTCGTGGAAATTTGTGACCAGAAATATTAAAGTTCTATAGAGTCGCCAATTTCAAGCAGCATCAAATCCTTTCCTTTGTCAAAGAATTTTTTTATAGCCTCTTCGTGGTTGATCTTTATATATCCGAAAGTATCGTAATGATAGCCAAGGATTTTGTCGCACTCTATAAAATCAGAAGCAATTATGGCATCCTCAACGTCCATGGTAAAGTTTGACCCGATAGGCAATATAGCAAGGTCGAGCTGGGTGCGCAGCGGTATCAGTTTCATGTCGAACGTCAGCGCCGTATCGCCGGCAATGTAAATGTTCTTATGTTCGCCCTCAATTACAAAACCGCCCTGGTTGCCACCATAACTACCGTCCGGGAACGAGCTGGAGTGCACAGCATTCACATATTTCACTGTACCAAAGTCAAACTGCCAGCTTCCGCCGTGGTTCATAGGGTGTGTGTTAAATCCCTTGCTTTGATAATGGCCTGCAATTTCAGCGTTAGAAACGATAGTTGCACCAGTATTCTTTGCGATAGCTTCCACATCCAGAATATGGTCGCCGTGCGCATGCGTTACCAGGATATAATCCGCCTTAAGCTGCATAATATCGATATGTGCTGCCAATTCATTAGCAGTAATATAGGGATCGACGATAATGTTCTTGCCTCCTACCTCAATCCCGAGGCTGGCGTGGCCGTAAAAAGTAATTTTCATTTTTAGTTGATGTGTTAATTTTTTAATTGTCCGATGTCCGAGCCACATGTCGGAAAGTTGAACTAATTTTTATAGCTGCATTACGATGCATAATAGTATCGACAGAAAAAATGTTCCCAACGCTACCTTCTTCAGTTCCGGGTCAAGGTCCCGCGGTACCGTATTTTTGGCAACGGTTTTCAGGTGCATAACGAACGGTACATACGAAAGTAAGAATAAATATTGTAAAGGCCTGAAATTGCTGAATATTGCAAATGCCAGCACGAGGCTCAATGCTGTTATGATAATGGTGTAATGGTATACTTTGGCATTTTTAGCTCCCATCTGTACCACCAGCGTATTTTTACCCGACATCGCATCCGAAACCTGGTCCCGCATATTATTCAGGTTGAGTACTGCAACGCTTAACAATCCGATGGAGATTGCCGGCATTATAATAAGCGGGGCAATATTTTTGGCAAAAAGAAAATAGCATCCGATAACGCTTACCAACCCGAAAAAGATGAATACGAAAATATCGCCCAATCCTCTGTAGCCATATGCTGAGCTTCCCACTGTATATTTTATGGCAGCAGCAATTGAGGCAAGCCCCAAAAAGAAAAAGAAGAGTGAGTAGGTGAAATTTTCCTTACCAAAAGACAGGTAAATCAATGTCACAGCTGCAGCCAATGTCAGCAACGACGTGATGATTATGCCTTTTTTCATGGCGCTTACGGTAATGGCCCCGCTCTGTATGGCCCGCTGAGGGCCTATGCGGTTCTCGTTATCGGTGCCTTTTACGCCATCGCCGTAATCATTGGCAAAATTGGACAATACCTGTAGCCCAAGTGTTGTAACCAGTGCAAAGCTAAGTATCCACCAATTTGTATATCCCTTTGAGCAGGCATAGAAGCTACCCAACAATATTCCGGAAACCGACAATGGCAGCGTCCTTAACCTTGCGGCCTGCAGCCATGCTTTTGTATTTGACATTTCTGTTTATTTGTTTATTTGTTCGCCATAACTAAAAATCCAGCAATCCTGTATCTAAAAATCCTATCTAAACTACATCCAGTGTTTCTGAGTTGTCTCCAGCTGGTACAGCCAGTAATTGACCAACTCCCTAAGTCGCGTGTAATTGGCAAGCCCGAACGAAATAGTTCCCCCGGCGGTATGCAGCGAAACTATGCCTACATCAGCGCCCTTTTGCCAGAAATACTGTGTAAGCGACACAGTGTGTATTTTGTGCGGCTCGAGGAAATCGTTGTCAATATCCCAGGCGCCGCTTTGCTTTATGATAAATTCATCATTCACAAAAAGCCTGCTGTTGCGGAAGCTGAAATAAATGAGCGTCAGTACCAACAGCGCATAGACCGGCACCAACAGAATAATGTTCTGTAGTTCGGGTACAATAGTGTATGCCAGCCAAAAATAAGCCGTTAGCGGGATAATTAGGAAAATAACGGAAGGCACGAGCATTTTCCTGAAATTGGGTTTCAGCATTACGCCGCGCTCCGGTATCCTGCCAAAAATAAACTCAAGGAGGATATTTCTCTCACGCTCATCACAGCCGGGTATCTCTATCGCTGTTTTTTTCTGCTCCTTTTCGCTGGCTTCCATATTGCTGGCCTGCCGTATCTTAAGGTCCTGTATATTCATCTTCTTTTGGAAGAAATTGCGGGTCACCCTTAGTATCTGGACTTTTTCAGGCTTCAATATTGTGTTTTTTGTATTGATAAGCCCATACGAAAGCAACAGCGAACCCTGCTGTTTTGTAATACGGTAGCCAAAATATTTTATGGTGGTCCGGGCAAGGTTGAGCACCAGTATCAGGGCCATGACGCCTACAATTATAAATGCAAGGAATTTCAGCAGCATTTCAGGGTTTATGTATTCATCGAAGGGGTCATCATAACCGGAATATTCTACAAATTCATCGATATGTTGGAAAGTGGTAATCACAAATGCCAGCAGTAGCGCAAATGTACGGGCGTAATTCGATGTAATGCCAGTTTTTAAAAGACTTAGAAGGCTTATTTCTATAAATGCATGCTTTCTTCCTGTTTCTTCAAATATTTCAGGTTCTTGAGAACTAACTGTCCTTTCCCGGCCGGTATGGAGTCTGGCCTTTAACGCTACTGCAACTTCGTGAGGTATCGCTTTTATAGAAACTTCCTGTTTACCGCTCCCTGCCGTATCGACCTCCAGCGCATGTACCCCAATTATTCTTTGGATCAGTGACTGATTGATGTTCACCTGCTGTATTTTATCCAAAGGGATCGCCAGCCTGCTTTTGTTGACGATGCCATCCCTGATTATGAATTCCTCATTTTCCTCATCGAGGTAAAAAGTAAAATTCAGGTATTTTAAATATGCAATTATCGCAATAAGCAGCAGCACAACAGCCAATCCTATGAGTATCTGCATCTTGTTCAGCTCGTCAAACTTATATATATATACAATGAGTATGGGCCACAGTGCACGCAACATTTTCTGGAAGGTATTGCCGAACATCACCACTACGCCAACAAGCGACTGCCTTTGCGGCTGGCTGAAGTCACTATTCATCGGCTTCCTCTTTTAGGATTTTTCCCATAACCAGCTGCTTTATCCGTTCGGCCTGATCTTTTTCTATACCGGGAATCTGTATGTCGCTTTTTTGTCCGCCTGCAGTAAAAATATCCACTTCGGCCAATCCCAGCTTTCGCGAGAGCCAGCCTTCCTCTATAGCTACGTGCTGTACCCGGTTATAAGGGATAATGGTTGTTGTAAGCGCTATGGCACCGGCACGGTATATTACATCATGCTTCCTGAATACATAGCCACTGTTTCTGAAGCGAACCGTAGCAATAACAATGCAAAGCAAAAGGATAGTTGCATAGGATATCGCTACAGGCAGCCAGTACGGCTGCAATTCCTCAATAAAATAAAAACCTGCCGCCGCAATAATGGCAATAATACCGAATGCAATACCAATATTAAAGCGGATAACCTTCATGTAAGAATGATGGAGCGGTGTAAGCTCAACATCTTCGAATCGTGGCAAAGAAGTGGTATCTATTGTTTCGTTCGTAAAATGTTCCATTAATCAATTCGGGTTTCAACGTTTGAGATTTGGGATTTGTTTTTTGGAATTTTTACGGTATCCATTTAATATCCTTAAAATTAGGCTTCCTTTTTTCCAGGAATGCATCACGGCCTTCTTTCGCCTCTTCTGTCATATACGTCAGTCGTGTGGCTTCTCCGGCAAATACCTGTTGGCCTACCATACCGTCGTCGGTAAGGTTAAAGGAGAATTTAAGCATCTTGATGGATGTAGGCGATTTTGCCAGTATTTCCTGTGCCCATTCGTAGGCAGTGTCTTCCAGGTCGGCATGCGGTATCACGGCATTTACCATCCCCATCTCATACGCATCCTGGGCTGAGTAATTACGCCCAAGGAAGAAAATTTCGCGGGCGCGCTTCTGCCCTACCATCTTGGCAAGATACGCCGAGCCATAACCGCCGTCAAAACTGGTCACATCGGCATCGGTCTGCTTGAAAATAGCGTGCTCCTTACTCGCAAGGGTCAGGTCGCATACCACATGCAGGCTATGTCCCCCACCTACGGCCCAACCAGGAACCACGGCAATAACCACCTTTGGCATAAACCGAATAACGCGCTGTACCTCAAGAATATTGAGCCTGTGCATGCCGTCATCACCTACATAACCCTGCTGGCCTCTTGCTTTTTGGTCGCCCCCGCTGCAAAAGGAATAAATGCCATCTTTGGAGGAAGGCCCTTCGGCAGAAAGCAATACGACCCCAATAGACGTATCTTCCCGTGCATCAATAAAAGCCTCGAAAAGCTCGGCCGTAGTCTTTGGACGGAAAGCATTGCGCACATTGGGCCTATTGAAGGCAATACGGGCCACGCCATCGCATTTTTTATAGGTTATATCTTCAAATTCCTTTACGGTTTTCCAGTTTATCTTATCCATTACGAAGAGTATATTTACCGTAAAAATAAGGCATTTTTTGCATTCCCCAATAAAAAATAGAATATGGTTCTATATGATGAAAACATCATTAAATTATAACGGCTTTGCTTTCAAAACATTAACTTTTGCACCTGCAATAAATGCGATTTTTAACTGTTAACCTTCATTTAAAAGTCATCTCAAAAAGGTTGGTTTACCTATATTTGCCGTTTATGCTTTTACAAGAATGAGATTTTTACGACCTTCACTATATATAGTATTATTGCTGCTGTTTTCATGTAAAAAGGAAAACGAACCGATTGCTGAAAATACCGCCCAGGAAAAAGGATCGCCATTTGAGGTTGAATTCAATAAACTCAAACCGGCCTACAAGAAACAAAAGGCAACGGACATCCAGCGTTTTTATAATAAAAACTGGCCGAAGGATGACCTTAGCGGTGGTTTCCTCATTGCCAAAAACGGGCAGATAATTTTTGAAACTTACGGTGGGCTTTCTAACCGGAAAGACAAAACGGAGATCACCGCCGACACCCCTATCCATATTGCATCAGTGAGCAAAGTACTCACGGCAGCGTTGGTACTGAAGCTCATAGACGGGAAGCAGCTGGAGCTTGACCAGAAAGTCAACACCATTCTGCCTCAATTTCCATACGATGAAATTACCGTCAAGATGCTGCTCAACCACCGCAGCGGACTGCCTAACTACGCCTACTTTAGTGATGACCGCGCGATATGGGACCGTACCACGCTCCATAACCAGGATATACTTGACCTGCTGGCAGCTCATAAATTCAACCTGTATTTCAGGCCCGATAAGAAGTTTGGCTATTGCAATACCAACTATGCCATCCTTGCACTCATTATAGAGAAGGAGACCAAAATGAACTATCGGGACGCAATGAAAAAGATGATATTCGACCCGCTTGGAATGAAAAACACCTATGTTTTCGACTATGAAAAGGATAAAGACAAGGTAAGCCTGTCCTATAAGGGAAATGGCGTATTATACGACTTTGATTTCCTTGACGATGTCTACGGAGATAAGAACATCTACTCCACACCGCGCGACCTTCTTAAGTTCGATCTGGCCACCTACTCAGATAAGTTCCTGAACCCCAGCCTTATGAAGCAGGTATTCCAGGGGTATAGCTATGAAAACAAAGGCGTAAAGAACTACGGCCTTGGCATCCGCCTGCACGAATGGGAAACCGGCGAGAAGGTGTTTTACCACAACGGCTGGTGGCACGGCAATACATCATCCTACGTAACCCTCAAAAGGGATACCGTTACCATGATCGCGCTTTCGAACAAATTTTCCTACAAACCATACAAAATTTGGAAGCTCTCACCGCTTTTCGGTAAATACCCTATCAAGGAAGACAAAGACGACGCCCCGGAATAAATTCAGGTTATTTTGGGGACAAAAATTTTATTTCTATATGATTTTAAAGCCAAATCCATATGACTTTAGGTGACTGGAGCTATGACTTTTGGTGACTGCAGACAGTACTTTTCGGCACGCCTGTAATTGAGGTCTAAAAATGAAAAGCGAAATCTACTCTTTTGTAAGATAAATCCCATCTTCTTTGATCTCGATGAGTTTCTGTTTATATAATGAACCTATAGCCTTTTTGAAACTCTTTTTACTCATTTTTAAAACAGATTTTATATCCTCCGGATGGCTGTCATCATTCAGGCGCAAAAAGCCGCGGCTGGCACGAAGCTCGTCGAGCACTTTTTCGGCATTGGGTTCGATGCTTTCATGTCCGGGTTTTTGCAGTGTTACATCGATCTTATTGTCGGGACGGATAGTTTTTATATAGCCTGTTATCCTGTCGCCTGTGCGAAGGTCTTCATACACCTCGCCTTTATACATTAGGCCCTTATGAAGCTCATTGATGATCACATTAATCCCTATCTCCGTAATGTGCGATACGATCAGGTTGACTTCATCACCTTCGGCAACGGTAAGCTCAGTGTTTTCCAAAAACTGGTTGATCTTGCTGGTAGCCGCAAGCCGTTGCGTTTCATGGTCAATGTACATAAACACCAGGTAGCGCTTGCCCTTTTCCATCGGCCTGGCCTGCTCACGGAACGGCACAAACAAATCTTTCTCCAGTCCCCAGTCCAAAAAGGCGCCAAACTTGTTCACGTAATTCACCCGCAGCAACGCAAATTCGTTCAGCAAAATATAAGGCTCCAGCGTGGTAGCCACCTTACGCTCCTCATGGTCGAGGTAAATAAATACAATAAGGTCATCCCCTACTTCAAATTCCTTTGGCACATATTTATTGGGCAACAGTATGTCTTCTGTGCCATCGGTCAGGTACAGCCCAACTTTAGTATCCCTTGCAATTTTCAGCGTATTGTATTTTCCTATTTCGATCATTGTAGTAATTTTCAGGTGCAAAGGTACGAAAGATTGTAAACAGAATTTCTGTACTATAAAAATTAGGGCTATATTTGGTTTTTCAGTATATTATGAATGTAGAATCTTTCGAAATTGAAGGCTGGGAGGAATGGCATAGGGGTGTCGTTCTGTCTGAAAATGAAAACTGGATATTAGTCTTGACAATTCCTAATGATTTTGAGTTAGATGGTTACCGGCTTTATAATAAACAGTTTGTAGTCCAACGAATGAATGCATCATAAGAAAGATTGATAGAACGTGTTCTTAAATTGAGAGGAATATCTATTATTTTGCCAGCCGATTTTGAATTTTCTGATACAATAGGCTTATTAAAATGGTCAGAAAACAGATTTGGACTTTTTGAATTCACTGATGACGATGACACAGCGTTATTTTACGGCAGGATTAATCGTGTTATGGATAATGAGCTTATTATCGATTTTATCGACTCAAAAGGAAGAGTGGAAGAAAATTATGATTATGAATTTGAAATAGACCAAATAAGGACTATTTCATTCCAAAGCGATTATTTCTATTCCATACAAGCGCTTTGGATGGACGAAAACAACATCACACCAACCCCTTAAAATACCCCAGCAAAACCCCGTCATTTTCCCGCATTGGGGTAAAAACTTCCAATATCTTCGGCTGTCCTGATTTTTCCATGAACGGAGATAAAGCGACTTGCAGGCTTTCTTCGTCGGATGCCGACTGGTAACCAAACCCATACATTTTTGCCAAATGCTCTGCTGTCAGGTTGTGCGCCGTTTCAAAATAGGTATTGAATACCGCGTTCTCCGAATGGCCGGGCAATATCCGGAAAATCCCTCCCCCACCGTTATTGATGACGATGATTTTAAAGTCTTTAGGGATGTAATTGTTCCATAGTGCATTGCTGTCGTATATAAAGCTCACGTCGCCGGTTATCAGCACGGTTTCTTTTCCGCTACCCACTGCTGCGCCCACGGCTGTCGACGTACTTCCGTCTATACCACTCGTGCCACGGTTACAGAATGCCTCTATGTCACTGCGCATCTCAAACAATTGTGCATAGCGTATCGAAGCACTGTTGCTGATCTGAAGTTGCGAATTATGAGGTAACGCAGGCAGTATCAGGTCGAATGCCTTAAAGTCGGAGAACTTCACTTTCGCCAAATAGGCATCGTGCTTCACTTTGCGCAACGCCTTCAGTTCCTGTGCATTTTGGTTATAATCGCTTTCAACCGTTGTGGGATGCGCCAGCAACGCGCGTAACATAGCGTTCGCATCAGAAACAAAATGCTTTCTCAGCGCGCCAAAGGTATCATATGCCCTCAGCGTGTCAATGTGCCAGTGCTCTGCCGGTGCGTACTTTCGCAACCATGCCTTTACACGCTTGGAAACCACCATCCCGCCGAACGTCAGCAGAATATCCGGCCGCCACGCCTCAAAGTCCTCGTGGGTAAACGGTGTTATTATCGTATCGATACTGCCCAGAAACTTTTCATGGTACAGGTTGGCCGGTGTTTCGGTCATAACGACGACCGAAGGGTCATTCGCCAGTTGTTCAATGATTTCCTTATCTATCGTATTGGGATCGTTCACGCCCACCAGTACCAGTTTCTTTCTGGCGGCATTCCATTTTTCGATGAAAGGTGCCAAATCTTCCTGTTCGGGTAGTTCTTCAACAGCTTCAGTAATAGTTGGTCTAACAGACAGCTCCCCTACCGTTTCATACAGCGGCTCTTCGAAGGGTGCATTGATGTGTACCGGCCCTCTTTGCAGTATGGCAGTAGTAATGGCGGTGTCGATCATCCTGTCATTTTCTGCCGATGCATCTTCTAAAAGATTGGCATTAAACAAAATGTGGTTGGCGTACACATTTTCCTGGCGGATGGTCTGGCCGTCGCCAATGTCGATCTTGTCGTGCGGCCTGTCGGCAGAAATCACGATAAACGGAATCTGGCTGTAAAAGGCTTCGGCGACTGCCGGATAATAATTCAGCAATGCCGAACCCGAAGTACACACCACGGCAACCGGTTTTTTAACCTGCTGCGCAATGCCCATCGCAAAAAATGCGGCGCACCTTTCGTCGGCAATGCTGTAGCAGGTAAAGGCAGGATGGTTGGCAAAGCCAATGGTCAGCGGGGCATTGCGCGATCCGGGTGAAATAACGATATGTGTAACGCCTTTGGCAAGTAAAATTTCGATAATGCTTTGAGCCAAAGGTATTTTAGGATAGATCATTTACTTAATTACATTAAATGCAATGAGCATGGTAGTTATGAACAGGAAGAAAAGGCCGGTGAGGAAAACCACATCGGCTGCCTTTTCATATTTTGGGTTAAACTCCCGGTTGCTGCGCATGGAAAGGTAGGACAATATGCTGCTCGCCATGAACATGATGATCGCGCCGGCGGTAAACTCATCAATGAGCGAAGCCTCGCGCGAGTTCGTCACGTGCATCGAAGTCAGCACCACAAAGCAAAGGCCAAGCAGTGTTGACGATGCCGTGAGGATATGCGGAAAATTGTCGTTGCGCGCCATCTTAGGCCTTAATCCAGTCCACCACCTGCGGGTCGGTAGGCAGGGTTTGCGGGCCGATCACTTTTTCAAGCTCGCCGTTTTCGTTGATAAGGTATTTCTGGAAATTCCATTCCACTTCGCTGTCCTGCAGTCCGTTTTTGCTTTTCTGCGTCAGGAATTGGTACACGGGAGCCATGTCATCGCCTTTCACGGATACCTTTTCCATCATCGGGAAGGTCACGCCATAGTTCATCTGGCAAAATTCAGCTATTTGCTGGTTGGTACCCGGTTCCTGCTTCGCAAAGTTGTTGGCAGGGAAGCCCACAATTACCAGCCCTTTGTCTTTATACTCTTTATAAAGCGCTTCAAGGTCTTTGTACTGTGGCGTAAGCCCGCATTTGGAAGCGGTATTTACGACAAGAATTTTTTTGCCTTTCAGGGTTGAAAAATCGAATTCCCTGCCGTCAAGGCCGGTCACTTTATACTGGTAAATGGTTTCTTTTGCCATAGGTTTTGTTTTTTCGGTTGTTTTGGCGGCTTTTGTCTGTGCCTGGTTTTGGCAGCTGCACATCAGCATAAGCCCGCAGGCCAGCAATGCTATATTTCTCATGGTTTATTTTTATATAAAATTACGATAAAAGTAAGAACTATCGCAAAGATTCGCAAAGAAGGCACAAAGTTTCACAGAGCAATTTTTAGAACGGTTTTTTTGCGCTCTCAACAACAATTTAACTTTGCGGATCTTTGTGCCTTCATTGTGCATCTTTGCGAAATAGCCCGCAACTACTTCCTCAAATGCTTCCTGAACTGAACATACGCCAGCCCTCCCAAAAGGAACACGCCCAACGCCATGTACAGGAAGTATATCGGTGTCCGCACCTCCCCGCTCGCATACGAATGCAATCCGGTCAGGTAGAAGTTTACGCCAAAATACGTCATCAGGATCGAGGCAAAGGCCAATACACTCATAAAGTTGTAGGTCCACCGGCTCCTGAAGGCCGGTACAAACCTCATGTGTATCACAAATGCATACACCATAATGCTTACCAGCGCCCAGGTTTCCTTGGGGTCCCAGCCCCAGTAACGGCCCCAGCTTTCGTTAGCCCATTGCCCACCGAGGAAGTTGCCTATGCTCAGCATCACAAGGCCCACCGTTAGCGCCATCTCGTTGATGTAGGTAATCTCTTTTATATTAAGATCCATTCGCTCCTTGTTTTCCCTGTTTGTGAAAATCATCAGCAGCATGGCCACGATGCCCAATACAAACGCAAGCGTAAACGGCCCGTAGCTTGCCACGATAACCGCTACGTGTATCATCAGCCAGTAGGAGTTGAGTACCGGCACGAGGTTGCCCACTTCCGGGTCAGTCCAGCTTTGATGTGCCACCCAAAGTACAATGGAGCCCACGAACGCCGCAGAGGCAACGGTCAGTTCCGACCTGTGTTTTTCTGACAGGCCAAGAAGCGATGCGAAAATAGTTGGCAAATGGAAAACAGGCTTGTAGCTGAACGCACTCAACAGGAACCCAAACAATACCGTTGCCCAGCCTACGTAGATAACCGATTCATAAGCCGTACTCCATGGCGCATGGCCTGAAATGTACCAACGGGCTATAAGCCCAATGGTGTGCACGACAAACAGGAACAGGATGATGAGATAAAAAGCAGTTATGGTCTTTTTAAGCCATTTTCTCTCTTTGAATATACTGAGTATCACGAACAATAACATAAGTACACCGGCAAGCATGTACAGCATATACAATTTCTTGAAAATATCGTATTTATTGTACAGTATCTCTGCTTCCACCCTGTCATCCGAAGGCATGATATCCTTTGCCTGGTTGTGCTGAATCTTTTTAAGCCCCTCAAGCATGCTGTCCGGCAGTTTGTAATCGCCTGTAGTAACTGCTTCGCCAAGGCTTTGCATGTAGAACGGGATAATGTTCTTAACGGTATCAAGCCCTTTTATTTTGCCCTCGACCACTTCCCTGTAGTTGGCCCATTTATTGCCTTTATCTCCCGGTATTGGCAAAACATGCAAAACTTCGCCCGATATTGCCCAGTTAAGCAGGGTCAGGCGCCTGTCAATATCAATAAAATCCTTTTGGAACTGGTTAGGCTCTTTTTCCCTGTTGGCTTCCACCAAAATGGACGTAAGTTTGTAACTCCCTGTCTTTTGGTCAACAAAATCTGCGAATGCTGCATATTTTGCATCTTTAGGAAGCCCCAAAACAGTGCGGATGCTGTCATTACCCCTTTTAAGGTGCAATATTGGTACATTGTACCAAACCTCATCCATCAAAAGCATGGAAAGCAGCACCTGGTCGGCATTCATCCCGTTATACGTATCGCTTCGGCTTACCTTACGCAACAATTCCGATGCAAAGGTGTTTGCAGGCTTCATCCTGTCGCCATCCTGTATGATGAGGCGGCCGAATTTAGCAGCATGCTCCTCGCTTACCTTATATTTATCCAGCAGCGAATCGATCTGCTTCTGGCTCATGCGCTCATGGATGTGGCCGTCCTGTGCAAACGACCCCAGGCTTAAGAACAGCGCAACTACTGCTGCCAGATTAGCTTTCTTAGCCTTTACCTTATCAAGTTTCTTCTTAAGGTCGCCAAAGCGGGTATTCTTGTCGAACAATATAGCCATCAGGCCGATGTATAGCAGAAAATAACCTATATAAGATATCCATGTACCCCAAAAATCGTGGCTTACAGAAAGCACTGTGCCTTTCTCGTCGGCATCATACGAGGCCTGGAAAAAACGGTAGCCTTTGTGATCGAGCACGTGGTTCATGTAAATATGGTAATCGTAATTATCTTCCTTTTCAGGGCCGGACAATGTCACCTTGCTTTCAAAAGACTCAAAGCTGGTCTCCGATCCCGGATGCTTTTTGGCAATGAAATCGTTTAGTTTTATGGAAAAAGGCAAATCGTAAATCCTACTCCCATACAGTAGTGTATAGTCAAGTTTGCCCATCTTAAAGGAAACCGGCTCGCCTATCCTTTTCATTCCGCCCAACAGCGTTACGTCGCGCTCTTCCCCTTCAGATTTTACGGTAACCGTCAGTGCCGACTGCTCCTTGCTCTTAAAGTCGTTATCAGAAACATAGTCCCTTCTTGCTTTCAGCGAAGGCTCAGGGAAAACGAACATCGCTCCGCCCAGTGTATATAGCGAGCGCATCATTAGCGGCTGCGCGGTATCTTTGGCTACAGAACCCTTCACCTGGTCGGCCATACGCATGAAGTTCCCTTCAAACGGTGATTTTATGGTATAGCCATCGCCCTGTTTCGCAATATTGATGGCTCCTTCTGTCGGGGCATTAAAAGCAAACAGGATGTTGTGAATATTCTGCACTTCGCCGGCCTTCAGGTAATGCTCGTGGCGGGTTCCCCCTCCGGCTTCTACCAGCTTCAGGTATTCGTCGCCTTTCGGGTCGGCCACCAGCGTGTCTTTGGCACCGATCTTAAAATCTTTATAGCTTACTTCAAAAGGGATATTGTTAAAATCGCCTTTAATGGTGAAATCATTCGAATTGAAAAGTTCTGCCGCGCTGAAAAGCAACGGCTCTTCGAACGTACGGCGCTGTGCAGAACCCTGGTATTCACCATCTACCCATACGGTAAGGTACGCTTTATCCGAATAGAATTGCTTTTCGGTAGCGCCTTCGCGGATGTTCATCACGCCCTCAAAACTGATATAACGGGTTACAAACGCCCCGGTAATGATAAAGATGAACGAAAGGTGGAGCAGCAGCGTGGCCCATTTCTCTTTTTTATGAAGCTGGTAGCGTTTTATATTGCCAATGAAGTTGACTACGAAGAGAAGCATAATAAGTTCAAACCACCAGGCATTATAAATAAACAGGCGCGCGGTTTCGGTATTGTAGGCATCTTCAATGAAAGTACCGATGCCCATTGCAGCAGCAAAAACAATGAAAAGCGTTGCCATTAAACGTGTTGAGGAAAAGAACGAAATTATTTTATCCATGAGTGTGGAACGTTGATATAAATTGGTGCAAATTTACTGGAAATTGAGCCAGTAATAACACTATTTGCAGGAATTTTTATCAACCTCAGGGTCGCTGATACACAACTTTATAAACGCTGTAGTTTAGAAAAGGCAGGCAAAACGGCAATCAGGTTCAGCTTTTCAAAAACGCGATCAGTTGCGCTACCGCCCTGCCCCTGTGGCTCATCCGCGCTTTTTCGTCAAGCGAAATCTGCGCAAAGGTCACATCCATCCCTTCAGGCTTAAATATGGGGTCGTAGCCAAAGCCGCCCTCACCTGCCCTTTCGTAGGTAATATGCCCTTCAACCATTCCTGTAAATAAATGCTGCTCCCCTTTAAGGTTCAGTGCAATAACAGTCTTGAACCGCGCATTCCGGTTCGGGTTATTGCCGAGTTCCAGCAACAGGCGGTGCATGTTGTCCTCTGCGTTTTTCTGTTCGCCTGCATACCGTGCCGAATATACACCGGGCGCACCGTTGAGCGCTTCTACTTCCAGGCCTGTATCGTCAGCAAAGCAGTCATAGCCATACTTTTGTGTCACGTAATCTGCCTTAAGGATCGCATTGCCCTCGATGGTATCGGCTGTTTCGGGGATATCCTCCAGGCATCCGATATCCTCCAGGCTGAGCAACTCAATGTCCGTTGGCAGCTGGTGCTTTATCTCGAGTATCTTATTTTTGTTGTTGGAGGCAAAAACGAGCTTCATAGTGAGGTGTTGTTATATTCCTGATGCAAATCGCCTTACAAAAATAAGTTTTTATGCCGAAGTTCAAAGCCCCGTAACATTCTCTTTATATAGCTTCAAAATTATTATGCCAAAACATATTTAATAGTTATTTTTGGAGCGTTTTTAAACGCAACATTTGAATTATGGTAAAAGATCTTTTTGAAAGGATACAAAAAAATAAAGGCCCGTTAGGAAAATGGGCTTCGCAGGCAGAAGGCTACTATGTTTTCCCTAAGCTGGAAGGGCCGCTGTCAAGCAGGATGATGTTCCACGGCAAGGAAGTACTTAACTGGAGCATCAACGATTACCTTGGGCTGGCCAACCACCCCGAAGTGCGTAAAGTGGATGCGGAAGCTGCCGCCGAATATGGCGCGGCCTACCCAATGGGCGCAAGGATGATGAGCGGGCACACCTCATTTCACGAGCAGCTGGAGCAGGAACTTGCTTCTTTCGTGAACAAAGAATCGGCTTACCTGCTGAATTTCGGTTACCAGGGAATGGTGTCTACCATTGATGCACTGGTTTCCAAAAACGATGTTATTGTATACGATGTGGACTCCCACGCGTGCATCATTGACGGTGTGCGCCTGCACATGGGCAAGCGCTTTACCTACAAGCATAATGATGTGGAAAGCCTTGAAAAAAACCTGGAGCGCGCCACCAATATGGCCGAAACTACCGGCGGCGGTATCCTTGTGATCACCGAAGGCGTTTTCGGGATGCGTGGCCAGCAGGGCAAATTGAAAGAGATCGTTGCACTTAAGCAAAAATATAATTTCAGGCTATTGGTAGACGACGCACACGGTTTCGGTACGCTGGGCAAAACAGGCGCGGGAGCCGGTGAAGAGCAGGGCTGCCAGGAAGGTATCGACGTGTACTTTTCAACGTTTGCCAAATCAATGGCCAGCATCGGCGCTTTTGTAGCTGCTGATAAAGACGTGATCGACTTCCTGAAATACAACCTGCGTTCGCAGATGTTCGCCAAATCATTGCCAATGCTATTGGTAAAAGGTGCTTTAAAACGGCTTCAAATGCTGCGTACCATGCCGGAACTAAAGGAGAAGCTTTGGGAAAATGTGGATGCACTACAGAACGGCCTTAAGGAAAAAGGCTTTAACATTGGCGATACCAATACGTGTGTTACGCCGGTTTACCTTGAAGGAAGCATACCTGAAGCCATGGTCATGGTAAATGACCTGAGGGAAAATTACAGCATCTTCCTTTCTATCGTGGTATACCCGGTTATCCCGAAAGGCATTATATTGCTAAGGATGATCCCAACGGCAACGCATACCCTGGATGATATCAACCAGACACTTGCCGCCTACGAAGCCATCCGCGAGAAGCTGGAAAATGGTACATACAAGCAAATCGCAGCAGCCACTACGGTTGACGTTGATGCGGAGTAAATATTTCAGAATAAATATACAGTAGCTAGGCCGTTAATTACTTAACGGCCTTTTTTTATATGCAATATGTACCAGTCTGCATTTGAAAGAAATAATATTAGCCAAACACTTCAGTATTCTCCCCGTCATAGCTCGCGAAAACCATGCTCGGGTGCGAATCCTGGTGGTACATAGTTCCTTTATTATCTATGGCAATAGCGCCTGCAAAGCCGTCGTAAGGCTTTAGTTCCTCAAAAGTTTTGGCAAAGGCCTCTTTGATAGGCATGCCGTCGGTAACGCGGGTTACGATTTTTGCAGCAGTGGCATTGCTTACAATGTCTTCTCCCACCCCGGTACAGCTTACGCCGCAAATGGCATTGGCATAGTTCCCTGCTACCGTAGCGGAATCGGATATGCGGCCGGGCATCTCGAAACCCTTGCCCCCTGTCGAGGTTGCTGCGGCGATGTTTCCTGCTGCATCCAGGGCCACACAGCCTACAGTACCCAGTCCCTTAGATTCCAGTTTGGCTTCATATTCGGCGCGGCGTTGCGGGATCTCTGTCGAGAAAGCCTCAAACCCATTGTAGCGGGCAAAGTTGGTTGCGCCTCCCCCGCCCAGCACACGGTCGTCAAACGGCATGAGCTTTACTGCGACCTGTATGGGGTTTTTTACCTCTTCGATATTGATGACGCCGCTCATCTTCTGGGTTGCGCCGTCCATGATGGCAGCGCTCATGCGTATTTTGCCGTCACTCTGTATCTGCGATCCGGAACCTGCATTAAACAGCGTATCGTCCTCCAGCAGCGTTACGGCATACGCCACAGTTTCAAGCGCTGTATGCTCTTTCAGGTATTCGTATGATGCTTTTGCAATGGCCTTTACAGCTTCCTGCTTGGCAAGCTTGGTTTCGGCATCGGTATGCGATTCACTGAAAAATCCCCCGTGGATGATGACTTTCATAAGGTTATGGAATATTAATTACGGATTTACTTTTACGGCTCGACATCTCAGCGGCCTCTCCTTTATAAAGGGTTGGGAAGCTCTATTCGAGGTCTTCGCTTGGCACCGTGGGCGAATTGTCGTCGTCCGCTGCCGGCGCCGTTACAAGTGTCGAAAAATACTGCGAATTGTGTATCTCGAGCGTATGGGTGTTAAGGTCGTAAATATCATACATGCTCATTACGTGAACCGTAAGGCTGTTGATGGATATCGGCCTGCCCAGTTCCACCTGCGTAAGGTTGGTGTCCTTTATGTTGCGTCCGTCAACCAGTATTACAAGGCCGGAACCTATGGCTTCCATTTTACCATCGTTGGTAATGAGCAGCCCGGTATCTTCACCAAGGCCTATTCCCAGTACGCGCGGATTGCCCACTACCGCCTGGAAAAGCCTCCCGATGCGGCCGCGGTGAACAAAATGCGTATCGATGATCACATTCTGTATCAGGCTAAGTCCGCTGGTTATCTTCACCTCACCCTTTAGCAATGCCTCATGGCTGCTGCCCTGGTAGATCATGTTATTGGAAGCCGCCGCAGCGCCTGCCGATGTCCCTGCATATATAAAGTCCTCATTCTGGAATTTCTCAAGCACGATGTCGTGGAGCTTTGTACCGCCCAGTATCGATGTAAGCCGCAACTGGTCGCCACCGGTAAACATTACCACGTCAGCTGCCTGTATGCGGGCAAGCACTTCCGGATCGGAACACTGCTCCCTTTTTTCGATGTGCATCAGGCCGACATTAGTAGCCTTCAGGTATTCAAAAGCTTTCACGTATTGCGGGCCCACTTCGCGCGGAATTACCGATGCAGTGGTGATTACCTCGATGCGGGATTCTTCGTTGTGCTTTGATTCACGGATGATCCTCCTTAATATTCCGGTCTCAAAAAAATTCAGGTTATTGGCTACATCAGTATCAAATGTAGATTCTGTAAAGCTGCCTTTATCAACGGCCCCACCAATAATTATAAGTTTTCCTTGTGCATTCATGCGCCAAAATTAGTTAAAATTAGAAACACAACCAATGTAAATTTTATGTAAATCACTTACATTTGACGGAATGGGGAAACCTTTGTGAAAAACCTTCCTGTATTGTGAAGTATGTGCAGGGCTAAAATTTTGCCTGCTCACTTTTATGCCAGCATTTGATAATAAAGATGATACGCTGCAATCGGGTTGTGTGCCGTCACAAAGAAACATGGTTTTATACAACGGGAAAGGGTATTTTTAACGCCGTCACTTACAATAGTCGTACATTTAGACCATTTTTTATAAAAAATTTCTCCAAACGGTATTTTTTAATCATATTTTTAATTAATTTTCTGACGATGAATCGACAGCATCAATACATACCCTGAAAAAACCAAATTTACACCTATTAACAAACTTAACCCACCCCTTATCCATTTATGAAAATATTAAAGATACAGGCGCTGCGAGGGCCTAACATCTGGAGCGTATACAGGAAAAAGCTAATACAGATGCGCCTCGACCTTGAAGAGACCGAACAGACTCCCACCAATCTGATACCGGGCTTTCGCGAACGCATAGAGGCGCTGATGCCGAGCCTTCAATCCCATCGCTGCTCCGAAGGCTGTGAAGGGGGATTTTTTATGCGGATAGACCAGGGTACCTGGATGGGGCACGTGATCGAGCATATTGCTTTAGAGATCCAGACCCTTGCCGGAATGGATACCGGGTTCGGGCGTACACGCGAAACCAAAACGCCGGGCATATATAATGTAGTGTTCAGCTACCTTGAGGAAAATGTGGGTATCTATGCTGCCGAATCTGCCGTACGCATTGCCGAAGCGCTGATTGCAGGCACTGAGTATGACATTGATGCCGACATACAGGAAATGCGCAAGATACGCGAGCGCGACAGGCTTGGCCCCAGCACGGGCAGTATTGTTGAGGAAGCCGTAGCGCGCGACATCCCCTGGATACGCCTTGGCAGCAACTCGCTCGTACAGTTGGGTTACGGCATCAACCAAATGCGTTTCCAGGCAACAATAACGAACAAGACCAGCCATATTGCGGTAGATATTGCGTGTAACAAAGAAGCTACCAAACGCATGCTTGACGCTGCATCCATACCGGTGGCAGGTGGCGGTATCTGTACCGATGAGACCGAACTGGAAGACATCATCGCTACAATAGGCTACCCCATCGTGCTTAAGCCGTTGGACGGCAACCACGGTAAAGGAGCATCCATAAACGTGAATAACCTTGATGACGCAAAGGCCGGGCTGGAATTTGCCCAGCAGTATGGCCGAAGGGTTATCGTTGAAAAATTCATAACCGGGTTTGACTTCCGCGTGCTTGTCATAGATAATAAGGTGGTGGCCGCAGCACAGCGCGTACCCGCCCACGTGAAAGGCAATGCTAAAAATACCATTCAGGAACTCATTGACATCGAAAATACCGATCCGCGCAGGGGCTACGGTCACGAGAACGTGCTGACGGAAATATCGGTAGACAGGGATACGACCGACCTGCTTGACAAAATGGGCTATACACTGGATACTGTTCCCGGACAGGACGAGATCGTGTACCTGAAATCGACTGCCAACCTGAGTACCGGAGGCACATCGGTAGATGTCACCGACATGATGCACCCCGAGAACATTTTCCTTTCGGAGCGCATCGCCAGGGTTATAGGCCTGGATGTTTGCGGTATCGACATCATGGCTGAAAACCTCACACAGCCGCTGAAGGAAAATGGCGGCGTGGTGCTTGAAGTAAACGCTGCGCCCGGATTCCGCATGCACCTTGCCCCTTCCGAAGGGCTGCCGCGCAATGTGGCCTCCCCTGTGATCGACATGCTGTACCCACCGGGCAAGGAAAGCCGCATCCCTATATTCGCAGTAACGGGCACAAACGGCAAGACCACCACTACCCGACTGCTGGCACATATTGTTAAGAATAACGGCTTTAAGGTAGGCTTTACAACTTCTGACGGCATTTATGTGCAAAACCACATGCTCGAAAAAGGAGATACCACAGGGCCTTTCAGCGCTGAATACATACTTAAGGACCCTACTGTAGAATTTGCCGTGCTTGAAACGGCCCGCGGCGGAATACTGCGTTCGGGCCTTGGCTTTAGCAGGTGCGATATCGGGATCATAACCAACATACAGGAAGATCACCTTGGCCTTAGCGACATCCATAACCTCGACGACCTGTCGAAAGTGAAGCGTGTCGTGGTACGCAGCGTGAAAAAAACAGGATGGGCAGTGTTAAATGCCGATGATGCCGAATGCATCAAGATCGCGAAAGAACTTGACTGCAATGTGGCGTATTTCAGCATGGATGAGGATAACCCATTCCTTAAAACCCTTGCAAAAGAAGGAAAAGTGCATGCCGTTTATGAAAATGGGTACATCACCATCAAGAAAGGCGAATGGAAAATACGCATCGAAAAGGCTTCGCACGTACCGCTAACCATGGGCGGAAAGGCAAGATTCATGATCGCCAATGTACTGGCAGCCACACTTGCATCTTACCTATGGGGCTTTAAGACCGACGACATAAGCCTTTCGTTGCAGACATTCATACCGGGTGCCGCACAAACTCCCGGCCGTATGAATATATTTACGTTCCGTAAATTCAGCGTGCTGATCGACTTTGCGCACAACCCTGCAGGCTACCGCGGCGTGGAGGACTTCCTCCAGAATGTGGAAGCCAACTACAAAATTGGTATTATTGCCGGTGTCGGCGACAGGCGCGATGAGGATATCCGCGAATGTGCCGAGATCGCGGGCCGGATGTTCGACCATATCATCATACGCCAGGACAAGCACCTGCGCGGACGCACCGACGAAAACATCAACGGCCTCATTATTGAAGGCATAAAGCAGGCCGGAAGAGATGTGACCTATGAGATCATTCCGAAAGAAACAGATGCCATCAAGCATGCCATTGACAATGCGAAAGACGGCAGCTACATTACCGCACTGAGCGATGTAGTGGCAAACGCCATCGATATTGTCCAGGGCTATCTTGACCGGGAAAATGAAGAGATAATAAATGAATAAACCAAAAGCCGCCGGAGAGATACCGGCGGCTTTTTAGTTATGAGCATATTCGGCTTTTTGGAATAACTGCACACCCAAAGTTGAATTTAAAGAAGAAGGCGGGAAATGTATCGGTAGAAAAGAGCGTCACTTTTTTTTGGCGTGTCCCTGCGGGCCGGGTGCTCCGCTGTATCTGCCCTTGTGGGGCAGGATGCCGCTGCGCCCCCTCACGCGGACGGTTCGCATCAGGTGTGTCGCCTGCATCATGTGGATTTTACGATGTCCCATAAACCACGGCTAAATTTCCTTATATTAGCTTTCCAAAAAATATTAAATAATGAAAAAACAATTTTACAAAGCCCTGGTGCTTTATTCGGTACTCTTTGCGTTCACTTCCTGCGGCGGAGATGAAGAGGGTTCCGGCAATGCCTCCAACCCTGACGAGGCCATCATCACTGCGCTGTCGGGTGGCAATTCGCGCACATGGTACTGGGCTGCGGGAGAAACCGGCCACCTGGGAATGGGCGACAATTCGGCCGACAATGCCGCCAATTTTTACGGCAACATCAGCCAGGCCACCCCCTATCAGCACGCCAATAATCCTGAAACAGGCTGCCTTTACAACACATCTCTTACCTTTGCCATTACCGGAGGCCAGCTGAAGCTTACCCTCAACAATGGTGGCAACACGCTGTTCAATGGCGGCTATGTCACTTCAAACGGCGGCGCCGGCACTACCGACAGCTGCCTTGCCTACGCGGCATCGGGCGCAAAAGATGTTACCATTGGCGCATCCGATTCGTATGTAACCCAAAGCGGCATTCCCAACCGTACTACAGGGAAAGCGCTTAGCATTGCCAACGGCGGTTTCATGGGATACTATGCGGGGCAAAGCACTTATGAGATACTATCGGTTACCAACGACAAGCTGCGTGTAAGGGCGGTTATAGGCAATGATACATCCAAAGCAGTATACCATACCTTTACCACTACGCCGCCTAACATCCCGGCAAATGAGAACTTTACGAACCTTGTGTGGTATGACGAATTTGAAACGTCCGGCGCACCCGACCCAACCAAGTGGAGCTATAACCTGGGCGCAGGCGGATGGGGCAACAACGAGCTTCAGTATTACACCAACAGTCCCGAAAATGTTGTTGTGGCAGGTGGTAAGCTTATCATCACGGCAAAAAAACAGCAGCTCAATGGGCAGCCCTACACCTCGGCACGACTTGTCACCGATGGGAAATTCAACTTCAGATATGGACGTGCGGTGATCCGTGCCAAACTGCCTGTGGGCGGCGGTACCTGGCCTGCCATCTGGATGCTGGGGCAAAATTATGCTACAGCGGCCTGGCCTGCCTGTGGCGAGATCGACATCATGGAACACGTGGGCAACCAGCAAAACCGCGTACACGGTACTTTTCACTACCCCGGCCATTCAGGTGGAAATGCTAATGGCAACTCGACCATGGTGCCTACAGCCTCAACCGAATTCCATGACTATTCTGCAATATGGAACGAGGACGTAATTAAGATTTTTGTCGACAATACACTGGTCCATTCCCTTGCGAATGACCCTTCCATACCCTTTAACCACAATTTCTTCTTTATCATGAATGTGGCCATGGGCGGAAATTTTGGTGGCGCCATCGACCCGAATTTTGTCCAGTCCTCAATGGAAGTGGAATACATCAGGGTCTACCAATAGATCCTATACCAACTATAATAAAAAAAGCGGGGCTGTTACGCCCCGCTTTCCATATACTATTTTTTCTTACCCCTCTTTTTCGACTTTGCTTTTTTCTTTTCCTGCTTTTTAGCTTTGGCTTTAGCCTTTTGCTTTTTAGCCTTGTCTTTCTTTTTAGCGTTGGCCTTTCTCTTCGCTTTCTTTTTCTTCTTTTCCTTATCCTTATCCTTTTTCGACTTGCCTTTTTTGCCGGACTTGCCTTTTTTGTCTTTTTTCTCCTTCTTTTCTTTATTCTCTTTTTCAGGAACTTCAGCGACAGCTTCGCCAGGTGTTTCCGGCGTTTCTTCTATAGCCTGCGCGTCGTTTACAATTTCAGTTGTATCAGGAGCAGGGGTTTCGGCAGGTTTATCAGCTTTCCTGACGGCTGCCCTTGGCGTGCGAACCGGCTTCTGATTCTCTTCAGGCTGTATTTCGGCAGTATTATCCGTTGTGGCAGTGATTGATGTCTCCGGAGCCGTATTTTCTGTTACGTCCATTTCTGTGGTTTCAGGGGTTTTCTTAGCGGGCTGTCTCATTCCTTTTTGTATTGATTTATTATAAATGTCTTTTTGTACTATCAATATGCAACATGATTGAATTATTAATATGTTGTAAATTAACTGTTAACAAAATTACGCAATAAACCAATCGCCCAATGTTAAGTTTTCAACCTGTAAAAAACGGCTTACAGTATTGGTAATCAAACAAAAAGCACGGCGTTCACCGTGCTTTCTTACTATTTATAGTTGGGAAAATTACCAGATGTAGGTAGCTACCGACCCGCCTTCAAGGCTTGTCCGTACCCATTCGCCATTGTATTTAATGTTGAAAAACTCTAAGCCTGCCCCGTCATTTTCTACAATGAGGACTATTTTTCCCTCCGGGGTTTTAAAGGCTACGTTGTTCAGGTTGCCGGCCAGGTTGCTCGCAATGCGTACCGAACCTGCCGGAACGAATTTTGACGCATGTGCAATTACATAGTACGATACATTCCTTGTGTAGTTATCGCTGCTAATGATCGTAATGGCGCCTTTACAGTCCGAACAGCCTCCCGCAGTATGCGGATCCCAGCTGCTGTTGCTGGCAAGATTCCACTCCAGGGTATTTTTGCTCCAGTTGCGCATCGATCCGATAAGTACATTTTTCAGGTGCCATTTCAGGTCGCCGCCAAAACTTCCTGTTGCACTCGTATATTGCTCCGTGAAATAAACATTCTTATCAGGGTGCGCGTTATGTACTGTAGACATCGCGCTGATATCGCCAGCATAAAGGTGGAATGCCGAACCGTCTACAAAAGCCTTTGCCGCGCCATCGTTAAGGATGGATATGGGGTAGTTCGGCTGGTCGCAGTTGTGGTCGTAGGTAATGATCTTCGTGGTAATGCCTGCCGCCTGGAACGCCGGGCCAAGGTTGTTCTTGATAAATGTGGCCTGCTCATTAGCCTGCATCAGCATACTTGGATTGTTATACGGGTTCAGCGGCTCATTCTGGGGGGTTATAGCCGTGATGGCAATGCCCTGTGCCTGCATCCCCTGGATGTATTTTACAAAATATTGTGCATATTCGTCATAATACTGCAATTGCAGGTTCCCGCCTACAAAACTGCCGTTATCTTTCATCCATATTGGTGCTGTCCACGGCGTGGCCAATATCTTTATGTTGGGGTTGATTACCAATATGTCTTTTAACATGGCTATTACTGCGCTGTCGTTATTGAGGCTGAAGTTAGCCAATGTTGGGTCGGTTTGCCCGGCTGGCATATCATTGTAGGTAAATGGCGCCGCATTAAGGTCGGATGCACCGATGCTTACGCGCAGGTAGCTTATCCCGATGCCTGTAGTAGTGTTGAAGAGTTCCTGCAAAAGTTCCTGCCTGCGCGTGGCATTCAGGGTATTGATCACCTGTACGCTGCCGCCTGTAAGGGTATAGCCGTAGCCGTCTATAGTTTGGAATGCAGAAGCGTCGTTCACCTCAATTACAGGGAGCGTGTTGGCCACAGTGCCAAAATCGAGTATGGTACTTTGTTTGGTAAGGCGTACTGTACCGGCATTGTTGGTCAGCCAGAAATCAACCTCATTAGTACCCGGGTTTGGGGTATCGTCGGTACCGGGACCGGATGAATTGTCGCCATCTGACGAGGAACAACTAAACTGCATTAGTGAAAGCGCGGATAAACTTAGAATAGCAAATAACTTCTTCATTGATGTTTTTTAATTAAGGCATTAAAAATAGCACTTTTCGGCTGTAGCCTTGTGTTTGCAGGTAACTTTAACAGGCAGGGGCCGGAATTTTTAACACCCTTATAATTTAAAGGCTGTTTTGGCAGGATTTCGGCAATAATGCAAATGAAAAAGCACGGTGTAACCCGTGCTCATCCACTTAAAAAAAGAAACACACATTACCTTTTTATCCTGAGAAGCAGGTCAAGCCATTCTTTTACGTCCTTGTGCGAACGCCTGCCGGCGGGAAGCTTTACCTTCACCAGCAGTTCAATGTTATTAAAGGACACACGGGTACACCACCCTATATCTTCCATGTAGCGGTTTAAAAAGTGAAGCACTTCATAGCCCTGGTTGCGGTTAAGCTCTTTATTCGAAGGGAAGCCTTTTACTTTTAGAGCAGCATCTTCAGGGGTTTCCCACGAATAATGCTGGTTGAGGTCGGCAGGGGTAAAACTGCACATTGGTTACCTCCTGAAGTTTGCGTCCAGCCATTCCTGCACGTCCTTATGGCTGCGCACAGAAAACGGGAGGCGTGTTTTTATAGCCGACTCGATATTTTGGAAGGTTACCTCGGCATACCAGCCCTTGTACGCCATGTAGCGGCATACAAAGTGCAGCACCTCGTAGCCTTCGTTCACGTTTAGCATTATGTGTTGAGGGAATCCGGTTATGGCCCTGCAGGCCTCTTCAGAAGTTGTCCATTGTGAAGAGTGCCTTAATACGGTGGTTGAGAAACTGATCATCTTAATAGTTTTTTATTGAATTTTAGTTAGGGTAAAATTCAGCAAACGCATTGGCATGGCATAGGTAGAAAATACCTGTTTTACAAAAACAGGTATTTTCCGCAAAAGCCCTGAAATAAAGGGAAAGTGGTTTTTGCAGTTTTAAGTGGCAGGCAGAAGGGAATTTCCAATACAAATTATGTATCGGATTTTACAAATGGTTTTATGGAGAGGTTTTCCGAAAAAAAATTAGGCGGCATCTCAAAAACCAGGCTTACTTTTAAATTTCAGGCAAAGCCTCAAGGCAGTGTACCGTAATATTTACTTGCCACTGTACCTTGCTTCTAATCATTCCGGACATCCCTGCTACAAATGCTGGTTGATGAACGGGTCCAGCCATCTTGGGTCGCTCATTATGGTCTGGTCCGTGAGCGTATAAAGGAAACGGAACAGCGCGAGCTTGTCGGCATCGCTCAGGTTCAGCTGCCGTGGCATCCCGTCAGTGCCTTTTAGCAACGGAGACAGGTTAGGGTGTGCCTGTACCCCGCTGTTATAATGCTCAATGACCTGCATCAGGGTAATGAAGCGTGCATCGTGCATGTACGGCCCGGTAAGCGTTATGTTGCGCAGGGTGGGTATTTTGAACGCCCCTGTAAGCGAAGGGTCTGAGGTATAAAAACCATACGCGCCCAGATCGGTAGTCGATACGGCATCCAGCCCATTATTCATCGGGCCGGTATTCGGGCTTACAAATGCTTCCGTGGTATGGCAGGCATAGCAATTCACGCCGCCTTCGGCAAAGGATTTCAGGAACAGGTCTTTTCCCCGATTTTCCTGGGCGGTTAAATTTGGGAACGGGTCGCGCATGTTGGCCACCTGTGCCCTCCCCTCATCATACCTCGAATTGTGGCTGACCATGCTGCGAATGAATTGCGACAATGCCTTTTCGATGCGCTCGGTAGTGATGACACCGGAGCCGAAAGCCTTAACGAACAGCGTGCTGTAATAGGGCTGCTCAGCTACGCGCTCCAGGATCTGGTCGGTAGCAAGCGCCATTTCGGTATGGTCGAGTATGGGCATGATCACCTGGTTTTCCAGTGAGGAAGCGCGCTCATCATAGAAAAAGCGGCCACGTTGGTAAAAGCGGCTGTTGACAAGGGTCATCGAATTCCTTTTTGTCGGCTGGCCGTAAAGCCCATGGCTGAAAGGGCTCGAATCGGCAAAGGCTTTTTCGGCACGGTGGCAGGATCCGCACGCGGTGGTACGGTTGAGGCTCAGATTTTTATCGTAAAAAAGCACCCGCCCCAGTGTTGCGCCGTTATCTGTAATAAGGTTATCGGGGGGTGTATTATCTATACCGTTTACCGAACTTGGCACAGCCCCCCCATCATTCACAAAAAAATAAGGCGGCAGCTGCTCGTTATAGTTATAGGGAATATCAGGAAGGTTAAGCACGCGCTGCGGATCCGGGCCTGTTATGGGCACATAGTCTTTTTCATCCGAGCAGGATGCAAACAAAAATGACAGCAATAGCAGAAGGTAATGTATTTTCATAGCGGTTGCTACAAAGATACTTCATGCGAAAGCAATGCCGGCTTTATGAAAATGTTAAAATTTCACAGGATGCAGGGCCACAGCCTATTTCACTTCTTTGACACCTTTCAAAAACAGCCACTTAACGAAGATTTTTTCTTCTCCCTGAAACTTTACAGCCTGGAACTTTGGCGCAAGGATGGTTGTTGCTACCGCTGCTGTAAAGGGAATCCAAAATCCGGTGAGATTTGTAAATTCCTGTAACAGGTAGCTTAACAGCATAAAAAAGGGTAAAAAACCAAGAAAATTATATAGTAATGCTTTTACTTTTTTGCTCATTATCGTATATCTGTTTCAATCTTATTAATTCTGACAACTCTATTTCAGGCTGTTCCCGTTTCGAGTGAAGCCCAATCTGAAATCTGAAATTATTCCTGTTGGAACTTCGCCCTCTTGCTGCCTTCATACATTTCGTATTTTACAAACCTCGCTTCCAGCTTGCCGTTGAACAGCTTTATCTTACGGGATGGCTTCAGGCCTACAAACTTAAGCGCTTCAAGGTTACCCGTTATGAACCAGGCATTTGTACCGGGGTAACTTTGCTTAAGCGTATCGCCTATCTCGCGGTAAAAACGTTCCATATCGATATCCAGCCTTTCGCCATAAGGCGGGTTGAATACCATGTGCAGCGGGCCGCGGGTTTCTTTTTCGGTTTCGAAGAAATTGAGCTGCTCGATGGTTACGTATTCATCAAGGTTGGCATTGATGATGTTGTCCTTGGCCTTGTTCACAGCCGAAGGGGCTTTATCATAACCTTTTATAGTGTAATGGAATTCCCTTGTCTTTTTCATCAGCGATTCGACGATGGTATCAAACAGTGCGTTGTCCCAGTCGTTCCATTTTTCGAAGCCGAATTCCTTACGGTTGATGTTGGCCGGTATGTTGCAGGCTATCATGGCAGCTTCGGCCAGGATCGTACCGCTTCCGCACATCGGGTCGAGGAAGTCGCCCTGCCCGTCCCAGCCGGAAAGCAGCAGCATACCGGCGGCAAGTACCTCGTTTATCGGCGCTATGTTGGTTGCCGTCCGGTAGCCACGGTGGTGGAGCGAAGCCCCCGAAGTATCGAGTGCGACTGAGCATTGGTCGGCATGGATGTGCAGGTTGATGCGCACATCGGGATGGTCTTTATCAATATCAGGCCGCTTGCCAAAACGCTCACGGAACTGGTCGACCACGGCATCCTTGGCCTTGAGCGCCACGAACTGCGAGTGGTTAAAATAGTCGGAATGCAGCGTCACGTCGATCACGAACGACTGCCCCGCGTTCAGGTATTTGGACCAGTCGATACCCATGATCCCTTTGTAAAGGCTTTGCTCATTAAACGCACGGAAATGGTATATTGGCTTGAGTATTTTCAGTGCGCTGCGCAGGCTGAGGTTGGCTTTGTACATAAAGCCCTTGTCGCCCCTAAAGCTCACCATCCTTACCCCCTGCTCTACATCCTGCGCGCCTAAAACCTGAAGTTCTTTGGCGAGTATTTCTTCAAAACCAAAAAAGGTTTTGGCGATCATTTTAAAATTGTCTTCCATGCGTTTGCTAAATTGGGGCAAATTTAGGTTATTTTTCATTCTAAGACCCTAAAGGTTTTAAAAACCTTTGGCCTCACTCCTTCATACCACCGCCATTTTTTATATCCATTTTAGTACCAACACGCCCGAAAATATAGTAAATTTGCGCTTCTAACATTAACCGCGTTACCTGTAGACGCCTTACTATGCATCAAGAGAAAAAAAAATGGTTTGCTTCCTGGTTCGATACCCCGTACTACCATATTTTGTACAAAGACCGTGACTACGAAGAGGCACAGCTGTTTATGGACAACCTCACCAACTACCTGAACCTTCCCGAAGATGCAAAGATACTCGACCTCGCCTGTGGAAAAGGCCGCCACTCGATGTACCTGAACCAGCTGGGCTACGATGTTACCGGCGCGGACCTTTCAGAAAACAGCATTGAGGAAGCATCGAAATCGGCGAATGAAAAATTGCATTTTACAGTACACGACATGCGAGAGCCTTTCGATGAGAAATTCGACGCAATATTCAACCTGTTTACCAGCTTTGGCTACTTTGAGGATGATTCCGACAATGTAAAGACCCTGAAGGCGATTTGCGAAAGCCTTAGTGAATATGGTTTTGGCGTGATCGACTTCATGAATGTGAACCACGTCATCAATAATCTCGTACCGGAAGAAGTGAAAACCGTGGAGGGCATTGACTTTCATATCAAACGCTATGTAAAGGACGGCCATATTTACAAGGAAATCGATTTTGAGGCCTGTGGCGAACAGTATCATTTTACCGAAAAAGTGCAGGCGCTCACCCTTCAGGATTTTGAACGGATGATGGAAGAGGCCGGTATTTACCTGCTGGATATTTTCGGGGACTATAAGCTGCGAAAATTCTTTAAGAACGAGTCGGAGCGTTTAATCATGATCTTTAAATAACATGATCTATTTATTACCCTTACTGTCGGTTATCCTGGGTTACGTAATGGCCCTGATCCTGAAGCCGAGCAATAAAAAAAGCCTTAAACTACTGCTTGCATTCAGCGGGTCTTTTCTGCTGTCCCTCACGGTAATGCACCTGCTCCCTGAAGTATACGAAAGCAGCATGCAGGGCCACGAAGGGCACGACCATGGCCACGACCACGGGCATCAGAACATTGTAGGTATTTATATCATGGCTGGAATTGTGTTCCAGATCATACTGGAGTATTTTTCCAAAGGCGCCGAGCATGGGCATGTTCACGCAGGCTCGCACGACCATGCTCACGGGCACAATTCTATGCCATGGCTGCTGTTCGTCAGCCTTTGCATCCATGCGCTGCTGGAAGGCATGCCGGTGAGCCACCACCATGATCTTGCATGGGGCATCGCGATACACCACTTCCCTATTGCGATCATCCTAACAGCATTTTTCATCAATTCCGGACTCAACAAAACCGCTATATTCCTGTTCATGATCGCTTTTGCCGCCATGACGCCGCTGGGCACACTAGCCTCCGGGCAGCTGCATTTCATCAGCGATTACTATACTGAGATCTCTGCCATTGTGGTGGGGATACTGTTCCATATATCATCAACCATTATATTTGAGAGCAGCGAGGGACACAAATTCAACCTTGCGAAGCTGCTGGTCATTATACTGGGCGTAATCATGGCCTATTTTCTTTAATTTTACCTGAAAGCAAACCGTATGCCGTTTACAAGAACTACAGAGCAATCTTCCAAATACGAGCATCTTGAAAAAATGCCGGTTTCCGACCTTCTTGCCCACATAAACAATGAGGACAAGACCGTTCCGATTGCTGTAGAAAAGGCGCTTCCGCAGATCGAAATACTGGTAGCGAAAACCGTACAACAGCTCAGGGCGGGTGGCCGCTTATTTTACATTGGTGCAGGCACCAGCGGAAGGCTCGGCATTGTCGATGCTTCAGAATGTCCCCCAACCTTTGGCGTACCGTCCGACCTGGTGATCGGTATCATTGCAGGCGGCGATACTGCCATACGTAAGGCAGTGGAATTTGCCGAGGACGACAGCGAACAGGCCTGGAAAGACCTTTCGGCATGGGACATTAATGCGAACGACATTGTGGTGGGCATCGCGGCCTCGGGGACTACGCCGTATGTCATTGGCGGGCTTGAAAAGTGCAATGAAAATGACATTCCTACCGGCTGCATTACCTGCAACGCCGGAAGCCCTTTGGCTGCAGTTGCGCACTACCCTGTGGAGGTTGTCGTGGGGCCGGAATTTGTAACCGGAAGCTCCCGCATGAAGGCCGGAACCGCACAAAAGCTGGTACTCAATATGCTGTCAACTGCTACGATGATACAACTGGGACGCGTAAAAGGCAACAAAATGGTCGATATGCAACTGAGCAACCACAAGCTGGTAGCCCGTGGCGTACAAATGATCATGGATGAGCTATCCATTCCGGAAACAGAAGCCGCCACCTTATTGGATGCACATAAAAACGTTAGAAAAGCCATTGAAGCCTATGGGAACCGATAAAAAAATACTTGCCAAAGGCCTGCGGTACATGGGCGGGGCATTGCCGATGATCCTGATAGGGCCGGTAGTGATACACAGTTCATTTAAAAATCAGGGCCACCCGCTTTACATCCCTGTCCTTGGGTTAGGGATTATCTTCTGCATTTTAGCCATTGTATTGATGTTTAAAGGAATACAAACCATAATGAAAAGCCTTTTTAACCAATGAAACACATTATCTTCCTTTTAGTGCTGGGGGCTGTCCTTACCGGATGTTACCAGCAGGAACGCAACTGCAGCGGCTTTAAGACAGGGAAGTTCAGGGCCGAATTTGAGGTTGATGGCAAAAAGCACGTCTCGGAATTTGAGCGTACCGAAGCCATGGAGATCGAAACCGTTAATGGGAAAACCGATTCGACGGCAATACGCTGGGTAAATGACTGCGAATACATCGGGAAAAAGATCAACCCCAAAAACATGCAGGAAGAAAAGTCCGTGCAGATAAAGATGCTGACAACTAAAGAGGACTCCTATACCTTTGAATTTTCCCTGGTTGGCGATACGCGCAAACAAAAAGGGACAGTAACACGGATTAACTAATTAATACATCCTATGGAATTTTTAGCCAACCCCGACACCTGGATCGCATTGCTCACGCTGACCTTCCTTGAGATCATATTGGGTATCGATAACATCATTTTCATTTCGATTGTAACCGGTAAACTGCCGCCTGAAGACCGTAAAAAAGCGACAAGGATTGGCCTTTTCCTGGCCATGTTCCTTCGTATCGGCCTGCTGTTCGGCATCACGCTGCTTATTGCCATGAAGACACCGCTTTTTGGTTTTGACTGGGGGTGGTTCAGCGCCGACTTTACCGGGCAGGCACTGATACTGCTCGCGGGAGGTTTGTTCCTGATTTATAAAAGCACAAAGGAAATACATGAAAAGGTAGACCATAAAGGTGAAGAAGAAAAAACACTGGGAAGCACGGCAAGAAAATCATTTGGAAACACAATACTGCAAATATTGCTCATCGACCTTATATTTTCTGTCGACTCCATACTTACCGCGGTAGGAATGACCAACGGTATAGATGGCGCGCTCTATGTTATGATAACTGCAGTGGTGATATCGGTTGGGGTAATGATGCTGTTTGCCGTGCCTGTGGGCAATTTTGTAAATGCCAATCCATCCATACAGATACTCGGGCTTGCATTCCTGATACTTATCGGCTTTATGCTGATCACCGAAAGCATGCACCTGTCGGATGCGCAGCTTGCCGGCCAGCGAGTGGGCGCCGTACCGAAAGGTTACCTGTATTTTGCGATTGCCTTTTCACTTGCCGTAGAGGTGCTCAATATGAAAATGAGGAAACGGAAAACGGGTACGACTTAAAATATTTGTATTAAAACTCTTTCAACCGAAATTAAATCGCTGCGCGATAGTTGGGGTTAAATAAAATTTAGACTACTACTGAAAACGGCATCCCAAAAAGATGCCGTTTTTTTTATTCTAAACTCAATGTTATCTGACCGTCATCGTCCAGGGTAATGTTGGTGTTTTCATCAGTAAGGTCAGTGCCGTCCTTTACTTCGGGCTCTGCAATTTCCTCAACAGGTTCTTCATAAGGGAGCGGCTCCAGCAGGCTTATCTGCTTTACTTTATCCCCCGTAAGCTGGTTGCCCAGGGCTTTTATGCCTTTTACGGCAATGAAGTTTTCCAAATCTACCGTCAGTGTTTCTTTTTGAACACCTTTTACTTTGGCAAAAACCACCTCGGCTACAGGGCGATAGTCCGTAGATACAATTTCAAGCTGCGACTTATCATGTTCCGAAATAAAGGTTTCCTCTTTGTTTTCGTTCTCTACCAGGAAACGCTTTACATAATACCGTTCCTTCTCGCCATCAAAATATATTGCGGAGACGGGCTTTTTCGGGTTCCACTTTTCGAGCACGATCATGCCGTGGTCGAAATGTGTGGTCAGTTCCGGGATAATGGTCTTTACTTTACCTGACTGGTTGATGATGAGCAGCCTGTCATTCGGCCTGAATTCGCCCAGCAACTCTCCCCTGCCGTCTACATTGAGGCGGTGTACGGTATCGTCAAACCATATCCTGCGCGGCTTGAGCGTGGATATGCCTTTCTCTTTAAGCTCGATTTTCTTGATAGGGTACTTGGTTACGGTATTCCCGCGCGAGGCCCTTCCCTTAATTCCTATAGTGGCAAAATCAATGTCAAATTTCAGTTTTTTGACGCTTCCCACCTGGCGCAGCAATACGGTGATCACTTCGGCCTCCCCGTTCGGGTTATCCGAGAAGTACAGCACCATTGAGTCCTTTGTTCCGGCGGTAAGGTCATACGGCTTGTCGCGGGTCACGCCCGAAACGTTGAACCTTTTTATGTACGATGGCCCTGATTTGCCATCGCGGTAAATCATATTGTAAATGGTGCGCTTATCGTTCTTGTCGAAAACCGCCACGTGTATGATGTCCTTGCCCACAAAGGTCTTGACATCCACCTTGGTGATCATCATGCTGCCGTTGCGCAAGAACACGATCACATCGTCAATGTCCGAACAGTCGGCCACATATTCGTCTTTCTTCAGTCCCGTTCCTACAAAGCCTTCCTCGCGGTTGACGTAGAGCTTGGTGTTGCGCAATACCACTTTTGTCGCCTCGATATTGTCGAAGCTGCGCAGCTCGGTTTTGCGCTCGCGGCCCTTGCCGTATACGTCCTTAAGACGTTGGAAATAGGCAATTGCAAAATCGATGATATGTGCCAGATTGTGCTTAACCTTCTCGATTTCGCCCTCTAGGGATTCTATTTTCTGCTGTGCCTTGTCAATATCGAATTTCGATATCCGCTTGATGCGAATTTCTGTCAGACGTACAATATCGTCCTCGGTTACGGCGCGCTTCAGGTGTTTCGTAAACGGCTTAAGCCCTTCGTCAATGGCCTTTATCACACCCTCCCAGGTTTCCTCCTCTTCAATAAGGCGGTAGATCCTGTTCTCGATGAATATCCGCTCCAACGACTGGAAATGCCAGCTTTCCTCCAGTTCGTCGAGCTCGATCTCCAGTTCACGCTTCAGCAGGTCTACCGTGCGGTGCGTGGATATCTGTAGCATGTCGCTCACGCCTACAAACCTCGGCTTGTGGTCCTCGATAACACAGCCCAGCGGCGCTACCGACGTTTCGCAGGCGGTGAAGGCAAACAGCGCATCTATTGTTTTATCAGGTGATACCCCCGGCGGCAGGTGGATGAGTATCTCTACCTCGGCGGCGGTGTTGTCCTCTATCTTTTTGACCTTAATCTTGCCTTTCTCATTGGCTTTCAGGATGCTGTCGATCAGCGTGGTCGTGTTGGTGCTGAAGGGTATCTGGGTAATGACCAGCGTGCTCTTGTCCTGCTGACCAATTTTGGCCCGAACACGCACGCGCCCGCCCCGCATCCCATCGTTGTAATTGGAAACGTCGGCAATACCGGCAGTTGGAAAGTCAGGGAATATGGTAAACGGCTTCCCCTTTAATATCTTGATGGAAGCATCAATAAGTTCGTTGAAGTTATGCGGCAGCACTTTCGTGGAAAGCCCCACGGCGATACCTTCGGCGCCCGATGCCAACAGCAGCGGAAACTTAACCGGAAGGTTGATAGGCTCATTGCGGCGGCCGTCATACGACAGCTGCCACGGGGTGATCTTGGGGCTGTACAGCACCTCAAGGGCAAACTTCGAAAGGCGCGCCTCGATGTAACGCGAAGCCGCCGCGCCGTCGCCCGTAAGGATGTTGCCCCAGTTCCCCTGCGTATCGATAAGGAGCTCCCTCTGGCCAATCTGCACCATGGCATCGCCAATACTGGCATCGCCGTGCGGGTGGTACTGCATGGTATGCCCCACCACGTTGGCCACCTTGTTGTAACGGCCATCGTCCAGCTCGCGCAGGGAGTGCATGATGCGGCGCTGTACGGGCTTAAAGCCGTCCTCAATGGCGGGTACGGCACGCTCCAGGATCACATACGACGCATAGTCCAGGAACCAGTCCTTGTACATGCCGGTTACCTTGGTTATGGTGTCCTGCGGATCGGCGTTGCCGTTCCTCTCGTAAAAGTGCTCCCCTTTAAAGGAGTCTATATTTTCGTCTTCTTCGTTCATTTATTCTCCAAAATATTTTATTCCGGCATCGGCAAAAATTTCATGCAGGTCTCCGGTCCTTTGCATACAAACTTTATTATGCTCAAATCCTGCCTTTGAACCTCCGCATTCAAGACAAACTTCAAAATAATCGAATATTTTTCCCTCTTTATCATAAAATAAGACTATGTGCCGTGGATCATAACATTTAGCCATAGAACCATAAAACGGGCATTCATCCTCAAACAGGAATTCATATAAATCGTCGGCTTGCTCTTCATTCAACCAAACTCTTTCTTTGATTTTTGAATCGCTAAAAGCAATTTCCCCATTGTAAATGTATTCACGATACCCCTCTTCCCAACTCTCACGGCCTGATGTATAAGAGATAACTTCCATCTTTACAGCCTTAGAAAATGGATAAACATTCTCCTTTGACGTGCCTCCACATGAAGTAAGCACTATCATAGTCATAGTCAAAATAAAAATCTTACTCCACCGCATCCAGCTCCACTTTTAAATTATTAATAATAAACATCTGCCTGTCCGGGGTGTTCTTACCCATGTAAAATTCGAGCAGGTTTTGTATTGAGGTCGCGCTGTCCAGCTGTACCGGGTCCAGGCGTATCTCCTGGCCAATAAAGTGCTTGAACTCGTCCGGCGATATTTCGCCCAATCCCTTAAATCGCGTGATCTCCGGCTTGCCTGTGAGCTTTTCTATCGCGTTGCGGCGCTCCTCCTCGCTGTAGCAGTATATGGTTTCCTTTTTGTTGCGGACCCGGAACAGCGGCGTCTGCAAAATGTACAGGTGATTCTCCTTGATAAGCTCGGGGAAAAACTGCAGGAAGAACGTGATGAGCAGCAGGCGGATGTGCATGCCGTCGACATCGGCATCGGTGGCGATCACGATGTTGTTGTAGCGCAGGTTTTCCATTTCCTCCTCAATGTCGAGCGCGGCCTGCAGCAGGTTGAACTCTTCATTCTCGTACACGATCTTTTTGCTCATGCCGTAGGAGTTCAGTGGCTTTCCGCGAAGGCTGAACACCGCCTGGGTATTCACGTCCCTCGACTTGGTAATGGAGCCCGAAGCTGAGTCCCCTTCCGTTATGAACAGCGTACTCTCCAGGCTGCGCGGGTTCTTGGCATCGGTAAGGTGTACACGGCAGTCCCGCAGTTTCTTGTTGTGCAGGGAGGCTTTCTTGGCCCTGTCCCTTGCCAGCTTGCGTATGCCCGAAAGTTCCTTGCGCTCGCGTTCGGCCTGTAATATTTTCTTTAGCAGCGCATCGGCAGTCTCCGGGTTGCGGTGCAGGAAGTTGTCCAGCTTATTTTTAACGAAATCATTTACGAAGGTACGAACCGACGGCGCTTCCGGACCCATGTCGGTCGACCCGAGCTTGGTCTTGGTCTGCGATTCGAAAACCGGCTCCTCCACCTTTACGCTAATCGCGCTCACAATGGATTTACGGATGTCGGACGCTTCAAAGTTCTTGTTATAGAACTCCTTTATAGTACGCACAATGGCCTCCCGGAACGCCCCAAGGTGCGTACCGCCCTGCGTGGTATTCTGCCCATTCACGAACGAGTAATATTCCTCGCTATATTGGGTCTTGCTGTGCGTCATGGCGATCTCGATGTCTTCGTCCTTCAGGTGGATAATGTCATAAATGCGGTCGTCTTCGGCAATGGTTTCGCCCAGGAGGTCCTTAAGCCCGTTTTCGCTAAAGTATTTTTCACCGTTGTACAGTATTGTCAGCCCCGTATTGAGGTAGCAATAATTCTTGAGCATCTTGATGATGTACTCGTTACGGTATTTGTAGTTTTTGAAGATGGCCTCATCGGCGGTAAAGATAACTTTGGTACCCTTACGCTTGGTAGTCTCCACCTGGTCTTCCTCGAGGGTAAGTTCCCCGGCAGAGAATTCGGCAGCCTTAATGATCCCGTCGCGGACCGACTCTACCCGGAAGTAGTTGGACAACGCGTTGACCGCCTTGGTACCTACGCCATTCAGCCCGACAGACTTTTTAAAGGCTTTGGAATCGTACTTACCGCCCGTGTTCATTTTGGACACCACATCGACAACTTTCCCCAATGGGATACCGCGGCCAAAATCGCGTACGCTAATGGTCTTGTCCTTCAGCGTAACTTCGATGGTCTTGCCGGTCCCCATCACAAATTCGTCGATGGAGTTGTCAATAACCTCTTTTATAAGGATGTAGATGCCGTCGTCCGGAGAGGAGCCGTCGCCCAGCTTACCGATGTACATGCCGGGACGCATCCGGATGTGCTCCTTCCAGTCGAGTGAACGGATGTTATCTTCAGTGTACTGATTCTGCTCCAGCATAAAGTTGTATGGATTTTCCGCTAATATAGCGCAAATGCGTAAAAAATGAAAGCCGCATTGCAGAAACTTATCAAAAGGCTCTTAACAATACGGCTTGATTATTTGTAGTAGTTGCATCGCAAAGTTACACAAAGAAGACGCAAAGATACGCAGAGCCATTACTTGTAAAAAGTGTAAAAACTTTGTGCAACTTTGCGTCTTCTTTGCGAATCTTTGTGTAATAAACTTAGCGCAATTACCGTATCCTATATGCCGCCACCGATTTCTGGTTGATGAAAATCGTTAGCACACCGGTGGAATTTCTGTCCAAAGGTACCTGGAAGTCGGCCACAGTACCATCGTCAACTGTTTTTACTTCCTTAAATACACGCTCTTTACTGAAAGCGTAATGCACCTTGTCACCCGGTTGTAAGTTCTTTATTTTAAATGGAATATAACCCGAAGGCGTGTTCGTGAATGTACCGCCATCGGGAGTAATGAACTCATACCCGCCCATCAGGTAATTGCCATAATACAAAGGCAATTCGGCAAACTCTTTTTCAGTTTTTGTAGTGAGCAGCCATTTTTTATCGTCGGGAAAATGATTCAGGAAAAACACATTGGGGTCGGTAAAAAAGTATTTATCATTAAACCGGAACCCGAAGGCCGGCTTCTCGCCCGTTACTGTACCCGCCCCCCAGGTGGCATCAAGCAGTTTCCATTCGCCGCCAATTTTTACGGCATTCCAGGCATGGTCACTCGCGCCGGGCGCCGCCCCGATATGGGCGGGATGCGACTTGGAAGTGCCGGTGATGATCTCTGCCTGCAACCCTGCCTTCTCTGCCACAATAAGGAATAGCGTAGCATAGCCCTGGCAAACGCCTTTTTTGGATTTGAGGGTTTTGGTGGCCATATCCTCTTTAAATTTCTTCTGCTTGGCTTCTTTTTCCTCCTGTGTCTTAAACGAATACGCAACAGGGCGCTCGTTTACACCATAGGCAGCGAGGTCGTATTTTATATGGGTAGCGATCCAGGTAAAAATGGCACGGGCCTTTTCATCATCGCGCTTGAAGTCGGCATTAACCTTTGCGGCAAACTTATCGGTATCCGAAAAATTAGGATAACCCTTAACGGTAGCGTCTACTTTTGCGAAATCCTGGGCGTGTATAGTAACAGCAGATACCAGCAAAAGCAGCGTGTAGAATAGTTTAGATATTTTTTTCATGCGTAACAGTATCCAAAAAGAGTGCCAGTATTAGTTAATTTTATATGCTGCGATCGATTTGCGGTTGGCGAATATTGTAAGTATACCAGAAGCCGATTTGCCTAAGAGTACCGAAAATTCCCCTACGCCATTGGTAATCTTCGGGGTGACTTTAGTAGAAAATGCGCCCGAACTGTATTGGTAAACCACCTCCTCGCCTGCTTTCAGGCCGCGTACCTTAAACTGTATCAACTGTGAACCGTTTGATTTTATTGTGCCTGCCGAAGGGGTTATGAACTCATATCCAAGATCATAATACAACGGTAGCGCGGCAAACTCCGACCCGCTTTTACCTGTTAAGAGCCACTTTTTATCATCCGGAAAATGGTTCAGGAAGAACTGCTGCGGGCTTGTGAAAAAATATTTATCGTCGTAACCCGCTCCGCCTGTTATGCCATCGGCACCCCAGGTAACGTCGAGCAGCTTCCACTGGCCGCCGACCTTCACCGCATTCCACGCATGGTTGCCTTTTGACGGAAACTTACCAATATCCGAAGGCGCTGTCTTACCAACACCGTATACCACTTCACTCTCCAGTCCCAATTTTCCGGCCAGAACCTTATAAAGCATGGCATAGCCGTGGCAAACGCCTTTCTGTGACCTTAGCGTTTTTGAGGCCAGGTCATTTTCGATGGCGGCCAGCTTAACCCTACGCTCCGCCTCGTTTTTTGCTGAAAAATGAATAGGCTTACGCCCCGGTGCTGAGGGCGATTTATCGTAATCAATGTTCAGGGCAATCCATGTATATGCGGCACGTGCCCGTTCGTCCTGCTTTGTAAAGTCGGATGCTATTTGAAATGCAAGCCTGTCGGTATTTGCAAAACTTTTCGCATATAATTTCACCTTTCCATCTACTTTTGAATAGTCCTGTGCGTGGGCTACGCCCATTGAAAGGATAATGATAAAGAGGAGATTAATTGTCTTCATAAAGACTGTTATCCAATAAGAATGCCAAAATATAATTAGTGCAGCAGTACTCTTACCAGATAGTATGCAATCATTAGAAGAGGAGATAAATTCAAAAGCATTTTCCACCATGTGAACTGCTCGTTTTCGCCTATATGATTCCTTATCATTACAATAGAATTTACAATTGAAAACACAATTGCAATAATAGTGCTTGCCATGATTATAATCGTTAAAACCGAAAGAATGCCAGGATAATTTAGTCTGAAGAAATCCTGAACGATGGTACATGTGACTGCAATTACCAAAAAACACGGAGGTATAAACCAATTCCTTTTAGGGTCGCTTACCAAACTCATCTGTAGTGTATAAAAATTCCACCTTCATACACTGTCCATAAAGCAGCTTTCTGGTTGGCAGCTTTCAGAGCGCTATTGGCCCATGTGTTGCAGGTATAAAACAGGCTGTATTTGCCCGTACCTTCGTAAAAGGCATCGTACTGTCCGTAGCTTTTGTTGGCGATCCACTGTACTTTTTTATCGTCACTGAACCGGAAGCTGTCGTTGATATATTCGACAAGGCCTTCATAATCTTTCCGGCTGATCGTAAACTTTATGCAGCTTTCGTCTTCATTAAGGTCGGTGTAATACCGCGTATGCATGGCCGAGGTGCCGAGGTAGAACGCCGCCTTAGCCGCGGTACTGGCCTTCAGGTCGCTCCATTCGGGCGTGTCAAGATAAAAGCCTTTATCGCCCCACCCGAATGCCACGTATTTCATGACGCTGTCCTGCGACTTTGTGTGGACGTACAGGATCTCTTTACTCCAGTCCTTTACCTCGTTTTTTACAGGCACGACAATGTCGGTATGCACGCCGTTGGAATTGATGAAAATGGTTACGTCATCGCTAACTTGCGGTTCGTTATTTACGGTAATATTCGAGCAGATGACTACTGCCAGCACATAGACAACAAGGAATGCGACGATGGCCAGCAAAAACCTGCCGGTGAATTTCAGCGTCTGCCTAAGCCTTTTGTTCATAATCGAAATTGCGTATAATATCCCTTAACGCATCATCAAGCTCTTTATTGGATATTTTGCCGGCTTCCACATCAAAATTCTCATTGAACTTTGGCAGCGAGAAGGTGGCACGGATGTCACCGCCATAACGCGGCAGGCTAATTTTTGCGGCTTCCACCGCGTTCTTGCCACCATACCCACCCGGAGAGGCTGAAAGCAAAAGCACTGGCTTATTATCAAATACCACCTTTTTTTGGCGTGATGCCCAGTCGTATATGTTTTTAAAGGCAACCGTCAGTCCGGCATTATGCTCGGCTACCGAGATCACAAGCATATCAGCCCATTCCATTTTATCGAGGAATTCACGCGCTACGGGAGGTGGGCTCATCGATTTTTCCTTGTCGATGCTATACAAAGGCAATTCATAATCATTGAGGTCGAGTATTTCGGTTTCGGCGGCATCAAAAAGGCCTGCTGCGTAGGTGGCGAGTTGCTTGTTGATGGATTTAGTAGAGCTGCTTCCGGCAAAGGCGAGTAGTTTCATAATTTTTCTATTTATCTTCCGTTAAAAATAGGTAGAATTGCAAACAGCATCACCCATTTTTTGATAAATTTAAAACAAATCTGCTACATGACTAAAACAGACCGTCAAAAATTAAAAACCAAAGCAGCACTGTACCGTGCTGCCGCCCTACTTTTTCTAATCCTGCAACTGCCTGCGTATATAGGTGAGTTTACGAATCGGGAATCGGCAGGGATGAGCGGTGGCAGGAGAACCGGCTACTTTATCGGGCTTAGCTTTTTTCTTTATATCTCGCTTGCATTCTTTTACCTGGATTATAAGGCCAGGAAAAAAATGAAAACTATAACCAGCGACGAAGACCTGGAGGCTATCGGGAAAGATGAATGATTATAGCGTTTGTATTTTGATATATTTACCGATATACTTGTATATTTGGACAGCAATAAAATAAAAATTGGTAAAATACTTCCTATACAAAACAGGCTATGCGCTGCTCACGCTTTTTGGCGTGGTCACTGTCATATTCTTTTTGTTTACTGTACTGCCGGGCGACCCGGCACGCATGATGCTCGACCAGAATGAGAACTCCGAGCAGCTGGCCATCATCAAGAAGAAATACGGGTTCGACCAGCCGGTGTCTACCCAATATTTGTATTATCTCAACGACCTGTCTCCCCTCTCCTTCCATAGTACGAACATTGGGGATTACACTTATTTATCGGAAGGGAAATATACGGCGGCATCGCTCTTTACGATCGGAAATACAACAACCGTACTAAAAGCGCCCTACCTTCGCGAAAGCTTCCAGAAAAGCGGCAAAAAGGTCACGGAGGTAATTGGTGATACGCTACCCAACACCATCGTTCTTGCATTCTTCGCCATTATCATTGCGATAATAGTGGGAATATTTTTCGGCATCGTTTCGGCATTGTATAAAGATACGTGGGCTGACCGGACCATAGCGCTTGTAAGCACAATGGGGATGAGCCTTCCCTCCTTTTTCGCAGCTATATTGTTTGCGTGGGTATTCGGATTCCTGCTGAACGGGTATACCAACCTCAACATGACCGGGAGCCTGTATGAAGTCGACGATTTTGGCGAAGGTTCCTATATAAAATGGAAAAACATCATACTGCCTGCCATTGTATTGGGCATACGCCCGCTTGGTGTAGTGATACAACTTATGCGTAATTCATTGCTTGAAGTAATGGGCCAGGATTACATACGCACCGCCCGTGCCAAAGGCCTGAGCGAGGTATGCATCATCCGGAAGCACGCATTGAAAAATTCCCTTAATCCGGTGGTTACCGCAATATCAGGATGGTTTGCGTCAATGCTCGCGGGTGCGGTATTTGTAGAATACATCTTCGGGTGGAATGGCCTCGGCAAAGAGGTTGTGGAAGCCCTTAACACGCTCGACCTCCCGGTGATCATGGGGTCGGTGCTGGTCATTGCGACAACATTCGTTGTCATCAACATTCTGGTGGATTTAATTTATGCATGGCTGGATCCAAAGATCAGGTTGGGGTAAAACATTGGTATATGAAAAAATTATTGCTCGCCATTGTGCTTATTGCCTGCATAAAAGTAGAGGGACAGCAGGTCATGACCCTAAGCAATACTACCTATCTGCTTGGCAGCGAAAAGGACATCAAATCCAAAAACATTTCCGATGCCGAATGCGGCCTCCAACGCCTGTTGTTTGTGTCCGATAGCACATTCCTTTCCGTAAACCGCTGTAAGGGATATGAAATACTGGCATCAGGAAGCTATTCGTTGACTAAAAAGAACATTACGCTGCGCTACAGTAATACTATAGTGATCCGCTATTTTGACAGCGAAGCGGGGCACGATATGTATACCGACTCGCTTGTTACGCCAAAAAACCTCACTCTAAAAGCATCTGTTAAAAAAAAGAAACTCCATTTTAAAAATGGCGGTGTACGCTTGGTACCTTCTGAAGGCTATGTCGGAACGATGCTTGACCTTGAAGCAGACAACCGCCTGGTGCGCCTGGGTATGGCTGCAAAAAGCAACATCGACATTTTTGAAGGCACCAATTTTTATGCGAAATATGACAGCATAATCATACAGCGGGGCCTGGACAAGCTCAATGGGGAGATGGCGCTCAACTATTTTGATGAGGAGAACAAGTTGTCCGGTTCGCTGAACGGCGGTTATAGTGAGGGCAAGGTATATTACGCGCCGGATGGCCGTTTTAAAATATTTAATTTTACAGGTGAAGGGTGTGGCGCGCATTGCAGCAATATTTTCACAACGTTTATTCAGCTACCGTCCGGTAAAGTGTATGATATGGATACGCGAGGAATTATCCGGTTAGAAGAATATAGCGACGACAAGTACCTCATCATAAGCACGGCATGGGGTGGCGGCACCTCAGGAGGGAGCATGATGGCGCTAACGCTGTTCGCTGTGGATGAAAACGGCGTTACGTACCAAACACTGGCACCTGATACTGTTGATGACCCGGCGCTGCGACACTACTTCAGGTATGACACACAGGATTTTGAAATATCCGTGCCCTGGTGGGGATTCGACTACCTGGAGATGGACTACGACCCCACGACAAAGATGGTAACCTACAGCTATCTGGCGACGGATTACAGTTACGGCGATATTGAAAAATACCTGCCGGAAGGGATTGCTGTAAAAAGCACTGACGAGGGCCTGCTGGTAAGTGGAACATTTTCTTTAGTGACTGGGATGATTAGTGATTTTAGGGAGGAGTATAAGGTTGTAAATGTGAATGATTAGCTATATATATGAAGAAAGAAAATTTGATGACTGACAGCGATTTGATAGATCATTATTATGCCATTGCAGTTTCAGCATTGCGCCAGGAATGGCTAAATAATTCTTCTTACGACCATTGGTATCATCATATAATTTCACTACCTGAAAAGGAAAAGACAACGTATTTAATATCAATTTTAGATATGGAAGTTTACAATGGTGGCTTTAATCAATATTTTATTAATGGTTACGGACAATTCGTAGTCGAAACAATTATTGCCTTGCAAAAAATTAAGGCATTAGAATTGGCAAATTTATTGGCGTTGGCGTATAGCAAAATAAATTCAGAGGATAATGATAGTACAACATTTAGGAAGAAATTGTTTGCCGGAGAAATCAATGAACTTTATGATGAGAATATTGATTTGTATTTAGATTCGCTAAGTGATAGATATACAGAATATCCTGATAATATCGGAATTTTATTATGTGATTATCTCCGTGAATAGTATAACAGACCTAACGTGTGATAATAAGCATACCACAACGGCTCCTTAAAATTGGCATAATTTGTACAATTCTCAGCAAAACAAGATTCAACTACATCGGTTTAGCCCTGCCTATAACCCCAATTACCCTAAAATTCATATAATACCGCATCGCTGTGTCACGCAGTTATCGTAAATTTGGTACTCTTAATCCAAAAAAATGAAAAATATACTCTTGCTGCCGCTCATATTCTTCGGTATGCTCTCGTGCTCCGAAGCGCAGGAAACATCATTTCCCGAGGCAGCGCTCAACTCAAAAATGACTTCCCTTGACGGGAAAGAGATAGCCTTTAAAGACATACTGGGAAAATACAAAGGCAAAACCGTGGTGATTGATGTATGGGCCTCATGGTGCCCCGACTGCATAAAGGGAATGCCGAAAGTACACGCCCTGCAAAAGCAGTTCCCGGATGCTGTATACCTGTTCCTGTCTTACGACCGTGAGGATGCCAAATGGAAGGACGGCATAAAAAAATATGGCGCCAACGGTGATAATTATCATGTAGGTAAAAGCATGAAAGAGGGCGATTTTGCAAAAGCCATAAAACTCGACTGGATTCCGCGCTACATGGTAGTGGACAAGCACGGGAAGATCGCGCTTTTTAAAGCCATCGAGGCCGACGACGAAAAACTGATAGCTACTTTAAAAAAACTTAAATAATGAGAAAAAAGATCGTTGCAGGAAACTGGAAGATGAATAACGACAGTGCCCAGACCGAGGCGCTTATTGATGAATTGCTTGCCAAAAAACCGGAGCATACCGTTGCCAAAATTGTTATTGCCCCAAGTTTTATCAATCTGCAGGCAGCAGCCGAGCAGACACATGGCACCAGCATCATTGTTGCCGCGCAAAACATGCACCAGGCCGAAAGTGGCGCTTATACCGGTGAGGTATCGGTAGGGATGTTGAAAAGCATTAAGGTGAATACCGTGATACTCGGCCACTCTGAGCGCAGGGCATATTTTGGTGAGACAAATGCACTGTTGGCCGAAAAGGTGAACACAGCGCTAAAGCATAACCTTACCATCATTTTCTGCTTTGGCGAAGAGTTGGCTGACAGGCAGTCGGGCAATCATTTCAGTGTTGTGGAGTCGCAACTTAGGGAAGGGCTTTTTCACATCAGCGAAAGCGACTGGAGCAGTGTTGTATTGGCCTATGAGCCGGTATGGGCTATCGGCACAGGCGAAACCGCAACACCGGACCAGGCGCAGGAAATGCACGCATTCATCCGCACCCTGCTTCGCAACAACATCGGAAATAAGATCGCCGAAGAAACTTCGATACTGTACGGCGGCAGCGTAAAGCCGGACAATGCCCGCGAGATCTTCTCCAAGCCGGATGTTGACGGCGGACTTATAGGCGGCGCGGCACTCAAGGCAAATGATTTCCTTGAGATCGTAAACGGCATACAATAATTATTATACTCTATAGTATATAAATGGCAGTCCGGTTGGGCTGCCATTTTTTTTCCTAACCGGATTACTATCAGGCCGCGGCGGGACAAATATTATCATACCGTTAACCCCATCCTGGTTATTTTACATTTAAAATACATCATCCTGCAATATGTTAATGGTTGTTTAGCATCAACATAATTTCTGCGTAAACTACAAGGCAGACTTTTGTGGCTTATTATAAAACTACACAACTATGTTAAACAACTATGCTAAAAAAGGGTTGCTGTTACTGGGATTAGGCCTTGTAACACAATTCGCGGAAGCTCAGGAGCTTCTTCATTACTGGAACTTCAACGACAGTTCTTCTCAAACGACGCTTTTTACGCCTACTGATTCGGAAGTAGGAAATCCCTCAATTGCTATCCTGGCGGGAGGCACAAGTCTGTTGGAAATTCCGGGCAGCGGCCAGAATTTCGATGTTCAGAACCTTAATGCGCAAAATGGCGACGTTGCAGGGACACACCTGCGCTTCAACAACCCTATTGGAGGCGCTATTGTATTTTCACTGCCGACAACAGGCTACGAAAATCTTGTGGTTAAATTTGCCACACGCCGTTCTGGCCAGGGTGCGGCCAACCAATTATGGTCGTATTCTGCAGACGGTACAAATTACACGGCTTTTAGTACCATCAACCCTAATAATGGCGACCCGGCATTGGCAACGTTGGATTTTTCTGCCATAGCTGCTGCTGACAACAACCCCAACTTTAAAATAAAAGTAGAATTTGCACAGGGCGCAGGCGGTATCGAAGGAAATAACCGTTTTGACAACTTTACCGCGCAGGCCACTGCAATACCGGTACTGATACACTATTGGAATTTTAACGATGGTATTACCATTCCCGAAGTTCTTGCGGTAACCGAAACCATTGTGGGAGGCTCGACAATTGCTGCAGTTGCGGGCGGTACAAGTGGTATCGAGGTACCCGGCACAGGCCAAAATTTTAATGTACTAAATTTAAATGCCCAAAACGGCGATGAATCAGGCAACCATTTACGCTTTAACAACCCTATAGGCGGAGCGCTTGTATTCACTATTCCTACCACAGGCTATGAAAACCTTGTGGTTAAATTTGCCACACGCCGTTCGGGCCAGGGCGCGGCCAACCAATTATGGTCCTATTCTACCGACGGAACCACCTATACGGCGTTCAGCACGGTAAACCCTAACAATGGCGACCCTGCACTGGCAACGCTCGATTTTTCTGCCATAGCAGCAGCGGACAACAACCCCAACTTTAAAATCAAAGTGGAGTTTGAACAGGGTGCAGGTGGTGTTGAAGGGAACAACCGTTTTGATAACATTACTGTGAACGGTGTTGCCATGGAAGGCACACAGGATACTACCGCTCCTACAGTAGCGTTCTCACCGTCAAACAACGCCGTGAACACTGCGGTTTCAGTACAGCCGACAATTGCTTTCAACGAGGCAGTACGACTTATTAACGATTCGGCCATTACCAATACCAACGTTGATGCCCTTGTAGAATTAAGGCTCAACAACGCAACTGGCGCTGCTGTAGCTTTTGATGCCACGATAACCGGCAACACCATAACCGTGGTGCCCGCTGCTGCATTGCTTAACAACCAGCAGTATTATGTTGCCCTTTTGCCCAATGTAATTGAAGACATGAGCGGCAACGCTGTTACAGCGGCACAGTCATCTACATTTTCAACCATTGCAGTACAAAGCGTTATTGGCGCCGGCGATATGGTATTTGTAGGCTACAGGATGAACGCCACCGGCACCGATGACCAGGTTGCACTGCTAACCCTTGTTGATATTGCCCCAGGCACCTTCATCAACCTGACCGATTCAAAATACACAACTAATGCCCAGCCACAGTGCCCTAACGGAATTGTATGGACGGCTACAAGCTGCGTACCTGCGGGTTCGGTGATCACGATACAGACAGAAGCTTTTGGTACAAACACAGGTGTGGTAACAGGCAGCGGCTTCGGCCTTAGCTCAGGTGGCGACCAGGTAATTGTTTACACAGGTACGCCTGCCGCGCCAAACTATATCACGGCGCTTACGTCTAACGGATGGGTAGCTGACAACACAAGCTGCAGCGGAAGCACTTCCATGATACCTGCAGGCCTTACCGATGGTACCAACGCGCTTAACACCAGCACTGCCCCGGGCAATGTTACAGGAAATACCGTAAACGCTTTCTATAGCGGTACACAGGCCGGTACTCCTGCCGAACTTAGGGCAGCAATACTTAACCCGGCCAACTGGACAGGCATCGGCGGAAGCACACCACCGCAAACATGGCCGGCATGGGCGTTCCCAAGCTCGCCAACCGTACAGAGCGCTACCGTAGTGAACAACACTACCGTGCAACTGGTTTTCAACAATGAGCTTGACGCGGTATCGGCTGCTACTGCTGCCAACTACACAGGCATTGCCGGTCTTGCTACAGCTGTTGCCAACGGAAGCACTGTTACCCTTACTTACACAACCCCGTTTGCAGCAGGTACAGATTATGTACTTACAGTGAACAACATTGAAGATGAAAACGGCCTTACTATGTCTTGTGCCTATACCTTCAACTTTGACTATAACAGTACCATCGCTTTTGCTACCGACTTTGTAGTTGTGAATGAAAATGCAGGCACACTGAACTTTGTACTTAACCTTACAAGCCCGTCAGCCGGTACGGTTGACCTTGTGGTAAAAGCCGCACCTTTCAGCACAGCGGACAGCAACGATTTCACGTTGGCGACACAGACACTTACTTTTACAGGTTCAAGCGCCCTTATGCAAACCATCAACATCCCTGTTATCGATGATACAACAGAAGAGCAACAGGCAGAATACTTTGTACTAAGCCTTGAAAATGCTGTAGGACTTACCATTGAAGGACAAACACTTGCTACCATTTATATTAAAGATAACGACCGCCTTGCCCCTGTACCTAACCAGGACATTGAGCTGGAGTACATCACCAGTTTCGACCCGTCGGGCGCTAATGAAAGCACCTGCGAGATCGTGGTATACGACGCTGCTACCCAAAAGCTTTTTGCTACAAGCGCTGTGGAAGACAGGCTGGATATCATCAACTTTGCCAACCCTGAAGCCCCGGTAACGCTTAACTCAATTAACATGGCGCCTTATGGAGGCGTGACCAGCGTAGCCGTTAAAAATGGTATTTTAGCAGTAGCATCGCCAAATTCGCAGGAGCACCTTGATGGTTCAGTGGTATTCTTTGACACTGCGGGTACCTTCCTTAAGCAGGTAACTGTGGGCGCGCTTCCGGATAATATCTCGTTTACGCCGGATGGTACTAAAGTTCTTACTGCTAATGAAGGCCAGCCAAACAGCGATTACAGCATCGACCCGGAAGGATCGGTAAGCATCATCGACATATCAGGTGGTATACCTGCCCTTACCCAGGATGACGTTACAACATTGCTGTTCACTGCCTACAACGCACAGGAAGCTGCACTTATCGCGTCAGGCGTAAGAAAGCTGAAGCTTACCAGCACCCTGTCAAGGGATTTTGAACCGGAATATATCACGACAAGCGCCAACTCTGAAACAGCGTGGGTTACACTACAGGAAAACAACGCCATAGCTGAAATCAACCTTACCAACAGCATTATTAGCGATATATGGGCGCTTGGCACTAAGGACATGAATGAGCCGGGCAACGGTTTCGACATCTCAGACAATAACAATGAAGTGCTTATCGCCAACTGGCCGATACAGTCGTACTTTATCCCGGATGCAGTGGCTTCCTACAATGTAAACGGAACCAACTATATCATCACGGCCAACGAAGGCGATGAAAAAGAATATACAGGTTTTGAAGAAAGGACAACTATAGGAGCATCGTCTTACCTGCTTGACACGGTAAACTATCCGCAGGCGGCAATGCTTAAAAAGGCCCACAATGCCGGAAGGATGAGGGTAACCAACCTGCACGGTAACATGGATGCTGATGCTGAATTCGAGCAGATCTACTCTGTAGGTACGCGTTCGTTCTCGATCTTCAATGCCGACACTCAGGCTATCGTTTACGACAGCGGTGATGATTTCGAGATGTATACTTCATCGGCACTGCCTTCGATCTTCAATGCCGACAGCGAAAGCAATACGCCAAAATCGAGGAGCCGTGCCAAAGGCCCTGAGCCGGAAGGCGTAACCATTGCTACCATCATGGACAAAACATTTGCATTCATTGGCCTTGAGCGTATCGGCGGTGTAATGGTATATGACGTAACCGACCCTGCCAACGTACAGTTTGTGGACTATAAGAACAGCAGGAGCGTATCGGCTTACGAAGGCGATCACGGCCCGGAAGGAATCACCTATATTAATGCAGCCGACAGCCCTGACAGCAAACCGTATATTATTGTTGCCAACGAGATAAGCGGTACGCTGACGGTATTTGAAGTGAATACAGAAAATTTGGGTACAGGCGAATTCGGCAACAGCCCGAAAGCGTTTGTGGTATTCCCTAACCCTGCGGAAGACGGTACAGCCTACTTTAACCGTGCTGCGGACATCGAGGTGTATGACTACAGCGGCAAGCTGATCCTGACGGAAAAACAAGCCCTTAAAATAAATACTTCACAGATGGCGTCGGGTCTTTACCTGGTAAAAACGTCTGAAGGAATTACGAAAAAACTACTGGTTAAATAAAGTACTTGTTGATGTTGCGAATTTTAATTTTTTATCCTGCCTCCCCAAAGAGGCAGGATTTTTTTATGAACCCGTCCTGACTTTTTTGATTGAAGTGAAAAATAGGGATTTTTGTTCCACATTTTAGCTTTTTTGCACTGCATAGCAGCGCTACGGAGTAAAAAAATAGTTGAAATGTGGGGCGAAAAGACCATTTTGCAGCCAATTGAAAAAAGTCAGGATGGGTTCTATAAAACTCCTTATATTTAAACCCAAAACCACACCAATGAATTTTCTCCTTCACCCCTATCCGGTATTTTGGATCCTGCTACTGCTGGCTGCCGTGCTGTATAAGCTGAAGCGCAAAAAGGCTTCACGGGTAATTACAATAACCGCATTTGCAGAATTGGTGCTCTTTTCGGCCACGCCATTACCGGCGTGGATGCTTAGAAACCTGGAAACGCAGTATGCCACCTACACACCAACTGCCAACACCACGACCATGCCGGTGCTTATACTTGGGGGCAGCCATCATAATGATGCTTCCCTTAATGATATACAGGACCTGTCGCCCAGGGCTTTGGCCCGCCTGTCGGAAGGGCTCAGGCTGTATTATGCAAAGGCAGGGAACAAACTCGTGATGTCCGGCCGTAAAGCAGACAACACCGCAACCGCGCTCACCATGGCAAAAGCCGCACTGCTATTGGGTTTGCCACCAGGCGACACGCTGATGATGGTGCGGCCTAAAACGACCTGGGAAGAAGCATCGGAATACAAAAAGCGATTTGGGACAGATAAGGAATTCCTGCTGGTAACCAGTGCGGCACATATGCCCCGCGCCATGGAAACCTTCAGGAGCATGGGGATGAAGCCCATTGCTGCCCCTGCTGATTTTTTAGTAAAAAGTGATAATGGAAGTAGTCCTTACTCGTGGGGGCCTTCTGTAGGTAAATTATCGTTTGCCGAAACAGCGATCCACGAATATATCGGGCTGTATTACTACAGGTGGTTTAAAGAATAGTTTTTTAGTGCAGGTTTGGGGTTTTGGAAAGGCTTATAAAACAAAAAATAATGAAAAGGATGTTTTAATGATGCATCGTTGAAGACAGTAGAAAATAAAAAATAAAAAATTACTGCCTTCTCAGCTTCTTTTCGAGATAAAGGTTTACTTCGCCACTGATGAGTGAAAATTGTTTTGCCGCCTGCTGCTCGAGCCTGTCGGTAAACAATATCCCCATAAGGTGGTCGGTTTCATGCTGGAAGATAACGGCGGTAAAGCCCTCCACCATTTCATCGTGCTGCACGCCCTGGCGGTCGAGGTATTTGATGCGGATGGTGTAATTGCGCAATACGTCGCCGCGGAGGTCGGGTATCGAGAGGCATCCCTCCCCGCCTTTCCGCAGGAGATTGGACTGCCAGATGATCTTAGGATTGACATACGCCTCAAAAGGCTCGCCCGGCTTATCAAAGCGCTGTACCCAAATGATGTTTTTATTGATGCCTACCTGTGGCGCGGCAATTCCCACCCCGGCGCTGGCACTGTCCTTTACCGTGGCATACATCCGGTCGATGAGTAGCTGGAGGTTTTCATCCTTCAGGCTGATGTCGGTAGAGGTTGCCTTAAGTATTTTGAGGTCGGCGGCATCTGTAACCTGCAATACCCGCATCACCTGCCCTTTTGTACCCGATTTTACCAGGGTGCTTTCGGCCTCTGTGAATTTTTGGCCGTAAGTGCTGAGAAACAGCAAAAGGGCAAGCGATGTGAATAGTGGTTTTGTCATGGTTTATATCCCCGCTACCGCTTTTATCTCATCAATGATCCTTACTGCCAAGGCATCGGCTTTTTCCTGCGTTTGCGCCTCGGTATAGATCCTGATGATCGGCTCGGTGTTCGATTTCCTCAAATGTACCCATTCTTCAGCAAAATCTATCTTAACCCCGTCGATTGTCGAAATTTCTTCATCTTTATACTTTGCTGCCATGCCTTCCAGTATCGCATCGACATCGATCTGTGGGGTAAGCTCGATCTTGTTCTTGCTCATATAATACTGCGGGTACGATGCCCTGAGCGCAGCCACCGACGTAATGTTTTGCTTTGCAAGATAAGTAAGGAATAGCGCCACACCTACCAGCGAGTCCCGCCCGTAATGCAGTTCAGGGTAAATGATGCCGCCGTTACCTTCGCCTCCAATTATGGCGTTGTTCTTTTTCATCAGTTCCACAACGTTCACCTCGCCAACGGCGCTGGCTTCGTAAGTGCCGTTATGCTTTTGCGTAATATCGCGCAATGCACGGGAAGACGACATATTACTTACCGTATTGCCCGGGGTCTTGCTCAAAACGTAATCGGCAACGGCAACAAGCGTATATTCTTCTCCGAACATCTCGCCATCTTCTGATATAAAGGCAAGACGGTCCACATCAGGGTCGACCACAACGCCAAAATGCGCTTTCTCCTTCACCACCAACTCACAAATATCGCCAAGGTGTTCCTTCAGCGGTTCCGGGTTGTGCGGGAAATGTCCGTTAGGCTCACAGTACAATTTTACTACTTCTACGCCCATCTGCTCCAGAAGTTTCGGAATGATGATGCCGCCCGAGGAGTTCACCCCATCGACCACTACTTTGAAGCCGGCCTTTTTAACCAGTTCAGCGTCCACAAGTGGCAGGTTGAGCACCTCGTCGATGTGGATATCCATATAGGCATCGTTCACGGTAATTTCGCCAAGGCTGTCCACATCCGAGAAATCGAAAGCTTCGCTTTCGGCAATGTCGAGTATTTTAGCGCCATCGGCACCGCTTAGGAATTCGCCTTTTTCATTAAGTAATTTGAGGGCATTCCACTGTTTTGGGTTATGGCTCGCGGTCAGGATGATACCGCCATCGGCTTTTTCCATCGGAACGGCAACCTCTACGGTTGGCGTTGTAGACAGTCCAAGGTCGATTACGTCAATGCCCAGACCGATAAGCGTGTTCACCACGAGGTTGTGGATCATAGGTCCCGAAATGCGTGCATCGCGCCCTATGACAACGGTTAGTTTTTCTTTGCCGGCATGGCCTTTTAGCCATGTACCGTAAGCCGAAGCGAATTTTACGGCATCAACAGGTGTAAGGTTATCGCCTGTCTTTCCGCCGATAGTGCCGCGGATGCCTGAAATAGATTTTATTAAGGTCATTAGGTTGGATTTTTGGTTGAACAAATATAAACTTTATGAATTTATCTACGTAAGTTTCTTTGTATGGATATGGTTATTTTATTAATTCAAAACAAACCTTACCATGAAAACTTCCAAGTCTAACGTGTGTACATAATGTTTACAGGCGTTGCAGACCTCACCCCCAACCCCTCTCCAAAGGAGAGGGGAGCCTGGAACGGGTACTCTGTGATAATTTGATTTTTTTTGACATTGCTATTTATAACTTACTTTCGATATGCCACAATCATTTGAGTGAAGCTCCGCCCTCTCCTTTAGAGAGGTCTGGGTGAGATTAATTTTACCAAGCCAAATTTTGCCGCCTTAAAACTAATCGCTACATTAGGTGTATGAATTTCCTCGCACACATATACCTTTCCGGAGACAATGACCTCATAAAAATAGGCAACTTTATAGCTGACGGCATCCACGGTAAGCCCGATAATTTTCCGCCCGATGTACAAAAGGGCATTATCCTGCACCGCGCCATCGATACTTACACCGATGCGCATCCGGTATTCCGGCAGGGTACGAAGCGCCTTCATGCGGCTTACCACCATTATGCCGGAGTGATCATGGATATTTTTTACGACCACTTCCTGGCAAAGAACTGGAAGGACTACAGCGATGTCCAGTTGGGGGAATTTGTCGGCGCATTTTACAAATCGCTTAAGGACAATTACAACATCCTTACCGACCGTACCAAAGGCATGATGCCATATATGATCGAGCACGACTGGTTGGGCAGCTATGCCACTGTAGAAGGTATCGGGCGCATCCTGGCGCAAATGGACCACCGGACAAAATACAGGTCAGGCATGGGGAAATCGACTAAAGAGCTACTTGAGTTTTATAATGAATACGAGGCGGAATTTGCAGCTTTTTTTGCTGATTTGGAAAACCATGTAGAAGAGAAACTGGCGGAATTATGAAGCGGGCATTAGTTCTTGTTCTTTTCATCCTGGCTGCCTGTAAACCGCAGCAACATGCAAAACCAACCGGACTTGTTACGCAAAATGCCATGGTGGTTTCGGCACGTATCGAGGCTTCGGAAATCGGAATTGCCATCATGCAGAGGGGCGGCAATGCCTTTGATGCTATGGCGGCTACCGAACTGGCGCTTGCGGTGGCCTACCCTTATGCGGGGAATATAGGCGGGGGCGGATTTATGGTTTACCGCACAGCCGATGGTACGACAGGGTCATTGGACTACCGCGAAAAAGCCCCGATGGCAGCCCACGAAGCCATGTACCGGAACGCTGACCACAATGTAATAAAAGGCCTGAGTACCAAAGGCGCACTGGCGAGCGGCGTGCCGGGGACTATAGCAGGAGTGTTTGCCGTACATGATAAATTCGGTTCCCTCCCCATTGCCGAGATTATGGAACCAGCAATACAGCTGGCGGAACGCGGTGTGGTGGTGACCGAAAAGCAACAGGCGCAGATGGACAGATACCGAATCGCCATCATAGAAGCAACCGGGCCAAATACACTGCTTGCTCACCATTATAAAGCCGGTGATACCATAAAATATACTGCCCTGACTGCTACGCTGAGGCGCATCCAAAAGAATGGCCGTGATGAATTTTACAAAGGGGATACTGCAACAAAGCTCGTAGATTTCCTTAGCAAAAGGGGCGGTATCATCACACTAAAAGACCTGGCAGGTTATGAGGCAAAATGGCGTGACCCCATCATTTTCAATTACAAGGAACTGAAGATAATTTCGATGGCGCCACCCAGCAGCGGAGGCATTTGCCTGGCACAGATCATGAAAATGATCGAGCCTTACGACATTTCGGGAATGGGGCATAACTCGGCGAAGGCAGTGCAGCTTGTTGCGGAAGCCGCGCGAAGGGCATACGCCGACCGAAACTATTTTTTGGGTGACCCTGATTTTGTTAAAATCCCTGTAAAAGAACTACTTGAACAAGATTACCTTAAGCAACGCATGAATGATTTTTCTTTTGAGAAAGCCACTCCCTCGGCAGCTGTTTCCAATGGAAATATACAGTTCTCTGAAAGCATGGAGACGACCCACTACTCGATCATTGACCAGTTTGGCAATGCGGTTGCGGCAACGACAACGCTAAATGATGCCTTCGGGTCGAAGCTGTATTGCGACGACCTGGGCTTTTTCCTGAATAACGAAATGGACGACTTCAGCGCCAAGCCGGGAACGCCGAATATGTTCGGGCTTATCGGCGCCAGGGCCAATTCCATAGCGCCCGGAAAGCGTATGCTTAGCTCAATGACGCCAACCATCGTGGAGAAAGGCGGCAAGCTGTACATGGTGGTTGGCACGCCGGGAGGGTCGACCATCATAACCTCGGTATTGCAGACGATACTGAACGTTTATGAATTTGGGATGCCAATGCAGGATGCGGTGAATGCGCCACGTTTTCACCACCAGTGGCTGCCGGATGAGGTAGTATTGGATCCGGAGGGCTTTAGCCCTGAAATACTCGATGAGCTGAAGTCGAAAGGTTATCAAATTGTTGAAAAAGCCACGCCAGTGATAGGGAAAGTGGATGCGATACTGGTGCTGCCCGATGGAAAGCTGGAGGGCGGCGCGGATTACAGGGGCGATGATAAGGCCGCGGGGTTTTAGACATTAATCAAATATTTTAAACCTACAAGGTTCTGAAAACAGGGTGCTCGGAAGACTGTCATTTCGCTATTTTGGATCTTGTCTGCAATGTTTTACATGCCGCTTCTCCGGAGCTCAAATGGGTTGCGCTGATATTTTTTGCTATAAATATGCCGTCCCTTCGGGACTCATAAGTTGGAGCCCCAGCGGGGCGTAATGTTTATAGAAATAATAAGTGTGAGTGGATTGGAGATCCGGAGGAGCGGTATATGATTATTAAAAATTCTTCCGAACACCTATGTTCTGAAAAACTTGTAGGTACTTTATATTACTATAAATGAATTTCATTAAACAACTATCAGCAGCATACACCGAAAATGCCTCGCCGGAAAAGGCAGTACCCATGGAAAAATACATGAAAAACCTTTTCATTTTCCACGGGCTTAAAACCGACCTGCGCCGTTCGCTGCATAAAGCGGCTGTAGATAATCACAGGGCTGAGGTTACGGGCAACGTCCGTGACATCGCTTTACAACTATACACCAAACCCCAACGCGAGTACCACTACAGCGCCATAGAAATATTAATAAAAGAACTGAAGAAGAATTTTGTAAAGGATGATATAAAGCTAATTGAGCACTTGCTCGTGACCCATTCCTGGTGGGACAGCGTGGACACCATATCGAAATATCTTTTAGGGGAATACCTCAGGCAATTTCCTGAAGAGACGGAAACAGTTGTTGGACAGTTTTCATCCTCGGATAATATGTGGCTCAACCGTGCGGCGCTGCTTTTCCAACTTGGCTATAAAAAGGATACCGATGCGGGATTGCTTTTCAGCGAATGCGAAAAACACAGGCACTCGAAAGAATTTTTCATACAAAAAGCGATTGGCTGGGCATTGCGGGAATATGCAAAGACCGACCCCGAAGCAGTGAAAAAATTTGTTGCAGGCGCAGGTTTGAAGCCCCTAAGCAGCCGGGAAGCTTTAAAAAATATTTAAACTGACTGAAAATTTTTAGAAATGGAGTAACTTCGCATTTTAACCAAAATCATAATTGTTACTATAATGGCGGGACGCGCGATTTCAAAAATTTTATTATTTGCAAGGCACCAATTGCGCCGTCTCGAATCCCTGCTTTTTTTAATGAAAGGGCTGCTTTCCGAAAGGCATTTCATGTACCTCTCGTGTGTGCTGGTGGCCATATCTACTTCTTTTGCAGTAATCATACTGAAGGCATTTGCGCATAATGTTTTCATCTTTGCCAATTATGTAAACGGCTACCTTAAGCTGCCTTACATCAACAGTATACTTCCTGTAGTAGGGATATTGCTTACGGTGCTTGTCATAAAAAAAGTGCTCGACAATAAAATCGAGAAGGGCAGTTCGCGCATACTGTACGCCGTTGCCAAAAAAGGTGGTATAATGCCCAGGGCGCAAATGTACGCGCAGATCATCACCAGTTCACTCACTGTGGGCCTCGGCGGATCGGCAGGTCTGGAATCTCCGATCACGATAACAGGGGCGGCATTCGGTTCGAACTTTGCCCGAAAGTACAAGCTGTCGCAAAAGGACAGGATATTGCTCCTAGCATGTGGCGTTGCGGCGGGTATTGGAGCGGCTTTCAACGCGCCTATTGCGGGGGTATTGTTTGCCATCGAAGTAGTGCTGACCGATGTTACCATAACCGCGTTTATCCCGATCATCATTTCTGCAGCAACCGGTGCCCTTATATCAACCATAGTACTGAACGAAGAAGTGTTGCTATCTTTCCGGCAGCAGCAGTTTTTCGATTATCATAATATTCCGTATTACATTATTTTGGGAATACTTGCGGGATTCGTTTCGCTCTACCATGCGCGTATGTTCCAAAAGATCGAAGGCCATTTTGCGAGGCTAAAAATATCCGGCTACCGCAAAGCACTTTACGGAGCGATACCGCTGGCAGTCCTCATATTCCTGTTCCCAACGCTCTTTGGCGAAGGGTATGAGAGCATCAAAGCCTTATCCAGCTCTAATGCCGGACTGCTTTTGGAAAATACCCTGCTGGAAGGATTTAAAGATAACGGCTGGGTCATCTTGTTATTCGTGGGCATTACCATGATGCTTAAGGCATTTGCTACGGGGCTTACCCTATCCAGCGGTGGTAATGGCGGTAACTTTGCACCCTCGCTTTTTGTGGGTTCCTACCTTGGTTTTTTTGTTGGTAAATTCCTGAGCCTGATTGGGGTTGATAATGTACCCATCGGTAATTTTACAATTGTAGGAATGGCCGGGCTACTGAGCGGGCTCTTCCACGCGCCGCTCACGGCGATATTCCTAATCGGTGAGATTACCGGGGGCTATAACCTGATGGTTCCTTTGATGATCGTATCATCTATCAGTTTTGCCGTATCGAAACAATTCGAAAAGCATTCTATGGACGTAAAGCACCTTGCATCGAAAGGGCAGGTTTTTACTACCGATAAAGACAAGAATATACTGTCGGGCATTGACATCCTTGCCGTTACAGATACCGGATTGCTGGAACTGAAACTTACCCATAAGCCGGAAGACCTTATCGGGTTGCTGGCCACAACGCAGCAGTCGGTCTTTGCCGTGACCGATGACAAAAACAGGTTGTTGGGGGTTATCGACTTTAACCGGAACAGGCATATTGTGTTTAATAATTTCCAGATAAAATATACCGCGCTTGCCGATATGATGGCTGTCCCGAAGGAGATCGTTTCGCTTGAAGATTCAATAGAAATGGTAATGGATAAGTTTGAGTCCGCGCACTCCGAATACCTTCCCGTACTGAAAAACAACAAGTATTATGGATTTATATATAAATACAAAGTGTTGGAAGCCTATCGCGAAAAGCTAAAGGAAATGATTATAGAATAATTCTTAACATCGGATAGATTTTATTTCAAGTCTATCCGATGTTAAAAATAAATTGTACCTTTGTGGCATGTTGGATATCGATATGACATACCGGGAAGAATTGCAGCCGCAGTTTGACAGGCTTTATGAAAAACATGCTGCCCTGACAAACAGCAGGCCGCTGCCCAATGCCGCCCTCCATAAAATAAAAGAAAGCCTTAGCCTGGAGTGGACCTACAACTCCAACAGCATTGAAGGCAATACCCTCACCCTACGCGAAACACAAATGGTGCTACAGGAAGGCATTACCATAAAAGGCGTATCACTGCGGGAGCATTTTGAGGCAAAAAACCACGAGAAAGCCATTGACCACCTTTACAGCATCGTTAATGACGACTATGTATTGAGAAGTATAGATGTGCTTACACTTCACGGTTATGTAATGAGGAGCATAGAAGATGATTATGCCGGAAGAATAAGGAATGCAGGCGTAAGGATATCGGGCGCTAATTTTGTCCCGCCAAATGCCCAAAAGGTTTCGGGAATGGTGGATGAGCTTATCAATTTCGTTACTACGAATCCGCTTGGGCTGAATGATATTGAGCTTGCTACTGTGTTCCATCATAAATTTGTATGGATCCACCCCTTCTTCGACGGCAATGGCCGTACGGTGCGCCTTGCCATGAATTTGTTGCTAATGCGGAAAGGCTTCCCTCCTGCTATCATCCTAAAAAATGACCGGAAAAAATATTATGATGCCCTGAACCAGGCAAACAGCGGCAAGTACCAAAAGCTGATGCTCCTGATGATGCAGGCCCTGGAAAGGACCCTGAACATTTATATTAATGCTATGCCCGAAAGCAACTATGAGTACCGTGAAATATCGAAGCTTGTAGAGGAACCCAACTTTCCTTACGGGCAGGAATACATCAGCCTTCTGGCCAGGCAGGGCAAGATAGATGCTTATAAAGAAGGCCGTAACTGGCTGACTACCGCCGATGCCGTAGAAAAGTATATGAGCCTGAGGAAAAGGAAAAGATAATGGCTGCCGATTGGCAGCCATTAGTATATTTACATCAGATTATTGAGATTTCCTCACTCCGCAAGCTGCGTTCGAAATGACACAGCACTGGAAAATTTACTTATTCCCTTTCTCGAAGTCGGCAATAAATTGTGCCAGGCCAATATCGGTAAGCGGGTGCTTCATCAAGCCTGTAATGGCAGAAAGCGGCCCTGTCATCACGTCGGCGCCGATTTTGGCACAGTTTACGATGTGCATGGTATGGCGTACGGATGCAGCAAGAATCTGGGTTTCGTACCCGTAGTTGTCATATATCAGGCGGATCTCTTCGATAAGCGCAAGGCCATCTGTAGAAACATCGTCAAGGCGGCCTATGAAAGGCGAAACATACGTTGCCCCTGCCTTAGCGGCAAGCAATGCCTGTCCCGCAGAAAACACCAACGTTACATTCGTCTTGATCCCTTTATCAGAGAAATATTTTGCAGCCTTAATGCCGTCTTTGGTCATTGGCAGCTTTACCACGATCTGCTCATGAAGGTCGGCAAGCTCCTCACCTTCTTTAATCATGCCTTCAAGATCGATGGCATTCACCTCCGCGCTCACATCGCCATCTACAATATTACAGATGTCAACATAATGCTTCAGGATGCTGTTCTTTCCCGTGATGCCTTCTTTCGCCATGAGTGAAGGATTGGTCGTAACACCGTCGAGCACTCCAAGCTCCTGGGCTTCCTTAATCTGGTCGAGGTTGGCTGTATCAATAAAAAATTTCATTTGGATATTTATTTAGTTGTGTTGAAAAATTTTGTGCAAAATTACAACTTATAATGGTTCATCAATAATTTTTCATACACTTTATCGGGCAGCGCCCTTTTAAGTACAATAGAAAATTTTTGCATGAAAGCACCCACTTTATAATGCACATTGGGGTTGGGCGTTTTCATGATGGCATATACTGCTTCGGCCATTTGCAGCGGGTTGCTGCCGGCATCTACGTGCGTATTCATTTCGCTGAGCGTATTGCCATATACCGTTTCATAAGGGGAGCCCTTTACAACCGGAGCATGGTAGCGTCCTGCTGCAATATTGGTAGCAAAATCGCCAGGGGCAACAGTAGTTATGGTTATGCCAAAGCCTTTTACTTCCATGCGCAACGCCTCGCTTATCAGTTCCAATGCGCCTTTGGAAGCCGAATATACGCTACGGTAAGGCAGTCCCATATAACCTGCTATTGAAGTCACATTGATTATTAGCCCGCATTTTTGGATGCGCATTTGGGGCAGCACTGCTTTCATCACTTCAATCGGGCCAAAGAGGTTGGTTTCAAAATTATTCCTGATTTCTTCCGCAGGAATTTCTTCTAAGGGGCCGGTAATTCCTACCCCTGCGTTGTTCACCAGCACATCTATGGTACCGGATTTAGCGATCACTTCGGCCACGGCGGTTTTAATGCTGCCGGCATCGCGTACATCGAGCGCTACCAATGGGAAAACCGAATCGCCTGCTTTTTCGGGATTACGGCTGGTGCCATATACCGTGTAGCCTTTGTGGTGGAGAAATTCGCCTATTGCTTTGCCTATGCCGGAAGATGCACCGGTGATGAAGATTACTTTGCTCATTTTTATACGGTTTAATATAGAGAAACGTTGAATGCGCTCTCCGTATCCTTAGACGCAAGCATTGCGTCTCTACAGTTTCGATCCAAAGATAATTACGTTTGCCCCAAAACAAAAAAATCCCCTTGCGGAGACCTGTGTAAAAAAAGAAAAAAATGGCAAGCGACCTACATCGCACCGCTACAACCACATACCTTTGCTGTGTTCCCACCCTGGAGGAGTCTGCAGGAGCTGGTCGTGTAGGACTTGCCGCTGCAAATATACAATCTTTTTATATTTTTGCAAGCCAAAGGGCAAGTAAAAAAATCATTGTATATTGGCTTCATTATTTATGTAACCATGAAAAAATATAACTTATTAGCAGTCATTTTGTTGGGCGCTGTTATCGTGTCGTGCGAAGATGAAAAAAATATTACTATTAATGTTTCTAACCTGAAACAACAGTACACAGGAAGTGAAACCGTGCCGCTCAGCATCGTAAACCCGGAAAATGAAGTAGTCGATTCAGTGGCTTATTTTGCCAATGATAAACGTATTGGCGGTGTTAAGGGCGATACGAAATTCGACTTTAAACTGAAAGGGCAAAAATTCGGATATTATGAATTGAAATCGGTAGCCTATTCTGAAGGCGACATTGTTAAAGACTCTACAAGGATAGAAGTTGTTTCGGGGGTGAAAACAGCACTGGTAAACTATGAAGTTGTAAACACCTATCCGCACGATACGGCAGCGTACACACAGGGGCTTGAATTTTACCGCGATACGCTGTTCGAAGGTACCGGCCAATATGCAAAGTCGAGCCTGCGTAAAACCAATTATAAAACAGGCGAAGTGTACCAGCGCATTAATCTTGAGGGCCGGTTTTTTGGTGAGGGTGTTACGGTCTTCAATGATAAAGTATACCAGCTAACGTGGAAGGAAAATACAGGGTTTATCTACAATCCCGACAACCTTAAGAAAGAAAAGGAATTTGCCTACTTCAAAGAGACAGAGGGATGGGGACTTACACATGATGACAAGCACCTGTACATGAGCGACGGATCGGAAAAAATATACAAAATAGATCCGGTAACGATGAAAGAAGCCGACTACATTAACGTATATACAGGCGGTACCAAAGTGAAGTCGGTTAACGAACTGGAATGGATAGACGGAAAGATATTCGGGAATATTTACCAGGAAAATGCCATTGCCATCATTGATCCGGCAACGGGCTCGGTTGAGGGCGTGCTTAACATGGAACAGCTCTCGAAGCTGGTTACCAACCCTACAAGGGACGTGCTGAACGGCATTGCCTACAACCCAAAAACCAAAACCATATTTGTAACAGGAAAGAACTGGGACAAAATGTTTGAGATAAGGATTAAGGAGTAGTTGATGGGTTGGATGGTTGATTTGTTGATAGGTTGATAAGCTTATTTGTTGATTCAAACTCAAATATAAAGTCTCTTCAGGTGGTTTTTTGCACTTACTTAAATTTATCTACTTTAAAAAATAAATTGTGAAAAGATTTGAAATCAAAAATATATATGATTTATCTAAAATTAAGGAATGGCATAGTATCCACAGCACAGTATACCATAATAATGAAAACTGCACGGAAGGAAATATTATCGAGGAAATTTATTTAGGGACTGGAAGAGGCAAAAAAGAAAAAAAGCTTTGCAGAAAATGTGAAAAACTAAATTTAAAAGGCTAATAAAAACTATGAAGCACCTCATTCTCAAACTCGTCCTGCCGCTCACGCTTTTCTCCTTTGTATTTGTTACAAAATGGTCGTATGTGCTGGTGGAAGATGGTCCGGACGATATGCTGTTCGGGTTTCCCCTGCCCTATCGGTGTTCGGGATGGCATACATCGATGTCGGAGCAATATTTCCTGATGGAAATGGCGTTCGACCTGTTGGTGTATTTCCTGTTTTGGCTGGTACTGATTTATCTTCTCAACCGGTTATTCGCATTAATGCCGAACAGGGCAATAGTGGCGGCACTTTGGGTTGCAACGGTGCTTTCGTTGGTATTTCCTGTATTCATAGCCTCAAATCCCGATAATATATTTGAACTCAAAAGGGATTTCAAATATAAAGAGGTGGATACCGGCGTACATTTTATGTGGGACAGCGAGTCGAATCCAGATTATTATAAGTATTTCCCTGAGGAGAAGAGGAAATAATTACGATTATGGATTAGGAACACTTTTAAATATAATCTCATCTGGAGGATATTGATTTTTCTTATAATTTGGATTGTATTCACTCATCCCAACTGTCAGAAGTGCTGCTATTGAAATAATGATATATAATATCATAAACCACCCATGCCTGCTCTTATAACGTTTTTGATATGCAGGCTTGGCCATATCTTTTTCCTTTACTAAAGTATAAAATAAGGCAACCATCAATACATAACCCAAAGGATATATCAACGGGAGCAGATTTGTGTCACTGTAATTTGCAAATATATATTTTGGAATTCCTGATATAAGGGCAAGTGTAAAAAAATTCATAATTATTACAGTTGCAGATACAAGTGCCGTCTGTAGAAAAGGAACGTGTTCCCATCTCTGCGAATTATAATACCTATAAAATATATAGAAATAATACTTCATCCTGCAAATATAATTATCTCCACAAAAAAAGCCTCCACTTACGTGAAAGCTTTTCTTAACCAACAAATCACACACACTTATTTAGGCATCAATACAGTATCGATAACGTGTATCACCCCGTTTGACTGATTAACATCTGCAATAGTAATTTTAGCTTTACCACCTTTTTCGTCCTTGATCCAAACGTCTTTACCGTCCATCATAAACCATAGTTTACCGCCCTGCACCGTTGCAACTTCGGCGGTACCGTTTCCTTTTTTAATGGCAGCCATAACATCGGCAGCGCTCCAGTTACCGCTTACCACATGATAGGTCAGCACACCCTGCAGCATTTTTTTATTTTCAGGTTTTAAAAGCGTTTCAACTGTTCCTTTTGGCAATTTGTCAAATGCCATATTGGTTGGCGCAAATACAGTAAACGGCCCTTTGCCCTGCAATGTTTCCACCAGCCCGGCAGCTTTTACCGCCGCTACCAGCGTAGTATGGTCTTTGGAATTCATGGCGTTCTCTACAATATTTTTTGTAGGGTACATGGCTGCACCGCCCACCATTTTTGTTTTTTGTGCGAAAGAGGCTGTGCCGAGCATCATTGTAAATGCGAATACGGAAGCCGAAAGAATTTTTGAAATTTTCATGATTGGTTTATTTAATGTTATATATCATCAATTACGCCAAACACATAAATTGCGGTTTTTGAGAAAAGTAATTTTGACATAAAATTAACTTTTAAGCGACACTCAGCCACCCCGTAAAAATACCTGTTTTATTAAAACAGGTAAAAACCGTGGGAATGGTTCGGGAAAAAATTCCATTCTTTGTAATGCTCCAAATTATATACGCAAATGGCAAATTTTTCGAGATCCAACCTGAAGTATGCTTACTACAAATGGAATAGAAGTGAAGGCGAATGCACCACTGTTGAAGGTTTTCCTGACCATGTACCCCTAAACCGCGGTGAAGGCTATGAGGTCCTCGCTTTCATCAATCGTTACATGGCTACCCACAATTACTCGCTTACCTCTACCTTCGAGAGGATAGAGGAAGTCCTCATTGCGCGGGTTCCCCTGGATAAGCGAAGCCATAAGACCATCAAGGAATGGCTCGAGTCACGATACACTTTTTGACTGTGCATTTGTCCTAAAACAAAAAGAGGCCGGAATAATCCGAGCCCCTTTGTTCGCTTAAGCCCCCTTTAGCCAAAAATTAAAAACTATCACTAAAAATTATCTTAATGCTGTACAACCACTTTGCTAGTATATATTTTTCCGCCTGCCTCAACGTTCAGTAGAAACACGCCATTTGCAAGTCCGGACACATCGAGCCTGTCACCTGAAACCTTCATCACTTCACGTCCCGACATATCGTAAAGGCTTCCGGTAATGCTGTCTGCCAGGTGAATATCCAGATTCACGATCCCCGATGCCGGGTTAGGATATACCGACAGGCCGGCCTGGCCAAAGGTTTCCTTTTCCATTGTAGATTCCAACGGAATAAAATACCCTCCCGTAGTGGATACCATAAACAGCCCGAATGCCGCACCATTGCTGTTGTTTTCAGGATGGGCAAATCCGCTGGCAAGTATAATCGCGGCCTTGTTGTCCATTTCCATCGTAGCCAGTGGCACTTCATACGAGCCAAGTACGTCGCCACCTGTAGTTTTTGTAGCCTCTATTACATAGTTAAATACGGGCATGCTCTGGTAGCCCGCTGTAAATACCCCATAGGGCATATCGTAGATAAAAGTCCCCATGGGAATACTGGTTTCGGCAACGTTAATATTACCGCAGTCGGTACATCCGTGGTTTACCAGTATCCCGGCATACCCCGGCATATAATCGTCGTCGAACGCATACGCGAAATGCCGCAGCTCAAAAGCCGGTGCAGGCGAATATCCTGTAGCGCTGTGGATGCCGTTGGCAGTAATAATGTGGTTGGTGCCTTCGCCAAAGGTATAGGTGGTACTGTAAATACCATCTGCTACCGATGTGCTGTTGGCCGGTGCTATGGTAAAGGTCAGCGGGATGCCGGCAGGGGCATCGAGAAAAGGCGTGGCGATCCTGAACCCGATATCGTCAATGATCCTGATATCGCCAAGGTATATGTCAATAACGCTCAACGCCGCATCGGGCGAGTTGTGTACAGCCTGGACTTTTGCCGTTTGGCCAAAAGAAAACTGGCTTGCGAACAGTAGGGCCGATGCCATGAATAAGGTAATTTTTTTCATATTGCTATTGTTTAAAGTTGATGGGGCAAATGTACCTGCAATAATCAAAATCCCGTAAAAATCCCGGTGAGCAATTCGGTAATCAATTACATAACTAATTATATTTCAAACATTTGAAAACATAATAAGGGTTGGATTTTTTGATTTATATTTGATGCTTTGCTATAACCTTACACGACACCGGGAAATTTCATGCGTAATTTTAGCCCGCCATATTTTATAACTATACTTTGCTTAGTGATTGCCATGAATGCATTTTGCCAAAATGCGCCTAAGGCAGGTCAAAGCAGTATGCTCTCCCGTCTGGAAGATGTGGTAAAACAAAAAGAGGATTTTACCACTATTAAAAAAGCGTACGAAGCAGTAAAACAAGAGGCCGAAACTACCAAAGATTTCGGAAATGTGCAGTACGCGGCACTGAAAGCTGGAAAGTATGCCAATGAATCGCAGCACCCTGATGAAGCGATGATGTACCTCAGGCAGGCAATGGACTATGAAAAGTATTCACAACACAGGGATAAATACGACCACAGCGCCATGGCCCGCCACTATCTTGGGGATGTGTACCTGCTGAAAAACAATTACAAAAAAGCGCTCTCCCTATACCTTGAAGCGTTGGATATGGCTCAAAAGCACAAGCTGGCTGCCGAGGAATCGGCGATACTGAACAACCTGTCACTGCTGTATATCAAGATGTACGACCCCAAAAACCTGCACAATACTAAAAAAGGAATGCAGTACGCCGAAAAGGCCATTGCCATACTGGAAAAGGAAAATTCGCAGGAAACCAATGCGCTGAGGTCGCTGGCAGTGGTATACAACAATTATGGAGACCTGTCCAACAATTACGGCAAAGACAGCAGGCAACGCACCTACCAGGAAAAGGCCATTGCGTCGTACGAAAAAGCATTGACGCTCTTTGACCAGATCGGCATGCGGGGCCAACAGTGCGGGGTTTACGGTAACATAGCCTATGCGTGGAAGGATTTGGGCAACAGGCAAAAGTACTATGCCAACCTGCTGAATGCTTATAATGTCATGCAGACGGAGCAGGTATCACTCTATGAGCGCGAAGGGATTCACTATGCGTTGGGCGAATATTTTTATGAAGAAAAGGACAATGTCAAAAGCCTGTATCACCTGAAGGAAGCCGAAAAGCTGCTTGCAGCCGACCCGGCAAAAGATTACCAGATCATGGTGTTGCTGAAAGACCTTGGCCAGCGTATCTATGCCAATAGCGGAAATTATAAAAAAGCGTACGAGTACCAGGCTGCCCATAAAAAACTGAACGACAGCCTCCTTAATGCCGAAACACTCCGCAGGTTTGAGGAGATCGAGGTGAAGTACCAAAGCGGGCGCAAATCCCAACAACTCAAGGAAGCAGCCCTTTCGCTGGAAAATGCGCACCTGATGCGCAATGCCGTTATTGTTGTGGCAGCACTGCTGGCACTGTCGCTTTTCCTGTTTTACAGGTCGTATACTGCACGCAACAAGGCGTTACTGTTTAAAAAGGAAGCTGCCGAAATATCCCTGCAAAAGGCGGCGCTCGAAATCGAGGCCAATACCAAAATGCTGTACCGCTATACCCAAAGCCTGATGGAAAAGAGCCACCTTATTGATGAACTTGAAAAACAGCTGACCGACTCCGGAAAGGCCGACGATGCCGCACTTAGCAAGCTGTCCAGCAGCAGGATACTGACCCGGGAGGATTGGGCAGAATACAAACGGCTGTTTGATAAGGTATACCCCGGGTTCTTTCTTAAGATACGTCAAAAGTATCCCGACATTACCGATGCCGACGAGCGTATCCTTGCCTTCAGCAAACTCAATATCAGCCTTAAGGAAGCCGCCGACCTTCTGGGCATCTCTTATGACTCGATGAAGAACAGCCGCTACCGTCTCCGCAAAAAGATGGGCATCGATAACGAAACGGCCTTTAGCGATATTACGGAGAATATTTAGGGTAGAATCCCGGCAGTACAGTCCAAAAACAATTAATTGTTAAAGGCAAAAGCGCTTTGCATAAAAATCCCGAAATTGATGGATGGACGATAATGTCCTTAATTTTTGGATACAATTTTAGCAAAAAGATATAATGTCAAAAAAAGCACAGGAAAATAACGCAGGATTTACAGGTTTTGTACAGGTAAAAGGCGCGCGTGAACACAACCTTAAGGATGTAAGTGTGAAGATTCCCCGGGATGCGATGGTGGTGTTTACAGGGATTTCGGGTTCGGGGAAATCGTCGCTGGCTTTCGGTACCCTGTATGCCGAGGCACAGCGCCGTTATCTTGATTCGGTTTCGCCCTATGCCCGCAGGCTGTTTAACCAGATGGCAATACCCGAGGTAGACGAGATAGAGGGACTGCCGCCGGCGGTGGCATTGCAGCAGCAGCGCGGTTCGGTGAGCACGCGGTCGTCTGTAGGGAGCGTTACCACACTTTCCAATTTGTTGCGAATGCTCTATTCCCGTGCGGGCGAATACCCACAAGGGCAATCGATAATTTATGCGGAGGCTTTTTCCCCTAATACACCCGAAGGCGCCTGCCCCGAATGCCATGGCCTTGGCAAAGTATATGAAGTTACGGAAAAGTCGATGGTGCCGGATGATTCGCTTACCATACGCGAACGCGCGGTTGCGGCCTGGCCTTCGGCATGGCAGGGGCAAAACCAACGGGACATCCTCACAACGCTGGGCCATGATGTAGATATTCCGTGGCGCGACCTTCCGAAAAAAACACGAGACTGGATCCTTTTTACAGAGGAGCAGCCCGTAGTACCGGTTTATCCCGGAATGAGCCTTGCCCAGGTGAAGACCGCGCTGCATAAGAAATGGCCACCGGATTACATGGGAACCTTTACCGGCGTGAAAAGGTATGTGATGCACACCTTTGCCACCACCCAAAGCCAGCTGATGAAAAAACGCGTCGCACAGTACATGCTGAGCAGTGAGTGCCCTGTGTGCCACGGCAAGCGGCTGCGGAAGGAATCGCTGTCTGTAAAATTTGCCGGGCTGGACATTGCCGAAATGAGCCGGCTCCCGCTCGAACGCATGGCCGGTATCTTTGCATCTTTTGCAAAGCCTGACAAAAAGGAAATACCAAACCCCGATGATGCCCACCCTGAAAAACTGGAGGTCGCCCGCCGCATTGCGGACAACCTGATGGCACGGCTCAATGTAATACTCGACCTTGGCCTTGGCTACCTGACCCCCGAGCGCAGTACCCCTACCCTTTCGCCCGGCGAACTGCAACGGCTGCGGCTGGCAACACAGGTACGGTCCAATTTATTTGGTGTTGTCTATGTACTTGATGAGCCTTCTGCGGGGCTGCACCCGGCAGATACCGAAGCATTGCTGCGTGCGCTGGACCGGCTGAAGGCTTCGGGGAACTCTTTGTTTGTGGTGGAGCATGAAATCGATGTGATACGCCACGCCGACTGGATCGTGGATGTGGGCCCCGCTGCCGGCGAACTGGGCGGGCGGGTATTGTACAGTGGGCCGCCCGAAGGCCTTAAAGACATTGAGGAGTCGGTAACACGGCAATACATTTACGGGACGAAAAGCAATATACCCAACAGGTGCCGTGAACCGAAGGGCTGGCTGAAACTCTCGGGGGTAACGCGCAACAACCTCAATGCGGTCGACGCCGAATTTCCTATTGGGGTATTTACCAGCGTTACAGGGGTATCGGGTTCCGGCAAAAGCAGCCTTGTAAGCCAGGCGTTTGTAGAGCTGGTAGCCGAAAAACTGGGAGTAGCGCAGGGTGTGATTGCCGATGAAGAGGAAAATCCGCTGGAAGCATCTCCGGTAGAAACCCTGGGCGGAACCATTACCGACGGGATGCAATTTATAAAACGCTTTGTTGTGGTGGACCAAAAGCCAATCGGGCGCACGCCAAGGTCTAACCTTGCCACCTACACCGGATTGTTTGATAACATCCGGAAACTGTTTGCGGCAACCAAACTCGCTAAATCGAGGAAATATGATGCCGGTCGGTTTTCGTTTAATGTCGCAAAAGGCCGCTGCCCGCATTGCCAGGGCGAAGGCTTTGTAATGGTAGAGCTGCTTTTCCTGCCAAGCGTGTATTCCCCCTGCCCTACCTGCCATGGCACGCGGTACAACCCGCAAACGCTGGAGGTTACCTACCGCGATAAAAATATTGCCGAGGTACTGGGAATGACGGTTGACGGCGCTTATGATTTTTTTAGCGATGAAAAGGCGGTTGCCCATGCGCTTGATGTGATCCGGCAGGTGGGGCTTGGCTACCTGCGACTTGGGCAGCCCGCCACTGAGCTTTCGGGCGGCGAGGCACAACGCATCAAACTGGCTACGGAGCTCCAACGCATGCAGCATGGCAACACGCTGTACATACTGGATGAGCCTACAACAGGGCTGCATCCCTCGGATGTTGAAAAACTCATGGCACAGCTCAATGGGCTTGTTGAAGCCGGCAATACCGTGATTGTGGTAGAGCACGACATGCACGTTATTGCGGCAAGCGACTGGATAATAGATGTAGGCCCCGGCGCGGGAGATAAAGGCGGTACGATAATAGCATCGGGGACACCCCGTGATGTGGCGGACAGTAAAATAAGCCGTACTGCCCCGTACCTTCGCAATTATGTATGACCCTGATACCTTAACAGAAATTACATTTAAACATAAAAAAACCATGGGTTATAAGTAATTCCTATAACCCATGGCTTAAATATTAAGAGTGTCTTTATGGCTTGATAGTCCCTTCAATGGAGTCATCCAGCGTTTCCCCTATTACTGCGCCTACCATCCTTTTGGCGAAGGCCACAAACATGGCGTGCTTGGTATCCCAGTAATAGCCATCCGTCGGGGAGAATTTTATCACTGTTATCCTTGGGTCGTCAATGCCCTCTGTAAACCAGGTTTTCATTGTAGGGTCCCATAGTTCTTTGATCTTTTCCTTGTCGGTGCTAATCGTTGTTTTGCCGTAAAGTGTCATAAAATCACTGTATGCCGAGCCCTGGAACAGCATTTGTACAGCGGGGTCGACGGCTATTTCGGCATTCTTGTGGCTGTCGTTCGCACTAAGGAACCAAAAATTCCCATCATCGTCGATCATCTCAGCAGCCATGGGCCTTGTTGAGAACGCCTGGCCGCTCACTATTTTAGTACAAAAGAAACATGAGCCTGCTTTCTTTGCAAGTTCTTTAATTTTTTCGAGCGCTTCGGACCCTGCAAGGTTTTTAAAATTGTCTTCCGGCTGGTTTTGGTTTATCGAATCCATAACATAATATTTATTTGTTTTTATAAAGTTACCGTTATAAAATCCAAAGTGTATTTAGACAGTTACTAAAGTTTTGTTTAAATTTTTATCAATTTATCATCACCTAAAGATTATCACAACCCCGTTCGCAGTGGACGGATAATTATTATCTTTGTCCCATGCCATTCGAATACTTACAAATCGACCGTGTTGAAAAACTCACACGAAAAGAATTTATAGAGAACTACTATAAGCCGCAAAAGCCTGTGGTTATTACCAACCAGATTGAGGACTGGCCTGCGTTTACCAAATGGAATTTCGATTTCCTGCGGGAAGTGGCCGGGGATAAAACCGTGCCGCTGTACGACAACCGCAAAACCGATTATACCAAGAAGGTGAATGAGCCCGACTTCACCATGACGATGTCCGAATACATAGACATCCTCGAGAAAGGGCCTACCCACCTGCGGATTTTCCTTTATAACCTGATGAAGGATGTACCTTTGATGAAGCAGGACATGAGGTGGCCGAAACTGGGCCTCAGGCTCATAAAAAGCCTGCCACTGGTGTTTTTTGGTGGGCAGGGCGCCAAAGTATTCATGCATTATGACATTGATTTACCCAACATTTTCCATATTCATTTTGCGGGAGAAAAGCAGTGTGTGCTGGTCGACCCTAAAGAGACCAAATACATGTACCGCCTTCCGTATTCGTGGATTTGCAACGAAGACATTGATTTTGACAATCCCGATTTCGAGAAATTCCCTGCGCTGAAAAAGGTAAAGCCCTACATGGCGAACCTTCAGCATGGCGAAATGCTTTACATGCCCGAAGGATGGTGGCATTACATGAAGTATACCACTCCCGGATTCTCGCTAAGCCTGCGTTCCCTTGCCGGAAGGCCCCGCAACCTGCTGAAAGGACTTGCCAACGTAACGTTCAACCGGTTGTATGACAACTGGATGCGTAAGCGCAAAGGACAGGCATGGCTGGATTATAAGGATGCCGAAGCGATACGCAGGACGAATGCGCTGCTGGAGAATGAAACCAAACGGAAATAAACAAATTAATTCCGTACGGGAAAAATCACTCACTTTCGGCATTAATGCTACCGAAATTTAATCCCTATGGGATAATTAAACAACAATATTTCCCGTAGGGAATCCATTTCGGTAGAAAAAGTTTGATTCGTCGGGCAGTATTTTCCCGTAGGGAATTAATTTTCGAAGATGTCCACACGATAGTTCTGAAAGGGGTTTGAGAAAGGCGCTTACCCTTCATACATATCCATCCGCAGCCTTGTTTCCTCAAGGTCGAGTTCGCGCTCAATTTTACGCAGCACTTCCTCGCTTGTACCGCCTTTACGGTGAAGCTGCTCTATCTTTTGGCGTTCTATGTCGATGAGGTCGATTTGCAATTGCGTAAATTCATTGAAGATGTTCACCGGAAGTGTTTCGCCCTTTCCGAAAAAGTTGGACGGCAGTTCTGTTTTTTGCAGGCGGTTGAATTTAACCTCATATTTGCTTTTGATGTTGTGCAGCAGTTCGTCCTGCAGCAGCGACAGGTTTTCCTCGATATGGGCAATGGTTTGCGATACGAGCAGGTTGCGCACCTCATACTCCTCGGCATAAACGGAATACGGCAGCAGCTTCATTTTCTTTATCACAAACGGCAGCGTAAGCCCCAGCAATACCAGGGTAGAAACGATAACACAAAACGTAAGGAAAATGATAAGGCTCCTGTGCGGAAACGGCGAACCGTCGGGCATGACCAGCGGCAATGCCAGTGCTGCAGCCATAGAAACCACGCCCCGCATTCCGGCCCAGCCGAACACCACCAGGTTCCTGGCATCAAACGGTTCGGTATCCCTCACCTTTTTGCTAAGGACGCGGGGCAGCATTGCGGCGGGGATCACCCAGATGAAGCGCACCACAATCACTACAAGGCTCACTACGCCTCCCCAAAGCAAAAGTTCCCCTGTGGAATAACCGTCTATACCGTTCATGATCTGCCGGAGCTGAAGCCCGATGAGGATGAACACGAGTCCGTTGAGGATGTACACGACCACATCCCAAACGCTGACCGCCATGACCCGGCTCTGGTGGGTAAATATCTGCCCCGAGCGGAAGGACAGGTACAGGCCTGTAGTCACCACTGCAAGCACGCCCGAAAAATGGAAATGTTCCGCAAGGAGGTACGATGCAAATGGCGTGAGCAGGGTCAGCGTGGTTTCGACGATGGGGTCGCATACAAACTTTTTATGCACAAGGTACATGATGTAGCCAAGGCCCAGCCCAATGGCAATACCGGCCACGATCATGAGGAAGAAATTGCTGCTGGCTTCCCACATGATGAAATTCCCCGCGGTTATTGCGGTCAGGGCATATTTATACGCCACAAGTCCACTGGCATCATTCACAAGGCTTTCGCCCTCCAGTATCGTAATGATCCTGGGGTGCAGGCCGAGTCCTTTGGTAATGGAAGTCGCCGCAACGGCATCGGGCGGGGAAACAATCGCCCCGATGAGGAATGATAACGGCCAGCTGATGCCGATAAGCTCGTGTGCCACACCGGCAACTGCAATTGTAGTAAAAAACACGAGGCCAATGGCGGCAAGCGATATGGGGCGGATGGCTTTGCGGAAGTCATGCCAGCTGGTATTCCACGCAGCATGGTAAAGCAGCGGGGGCAGGAATATAAGGAACACCACATCAGGGCTAAGCGCGATTACAGGCAGCCCGGGGATAATGCTGATGACAATGCCGCACAGCACAAGGACTATGGGGAACGGGAATTTGTATTTGTTGCTGAGGATCCCCAAAAAGACGACCCCGAAGAGCATCATGACGATAATAGTAATATTTTCCATACGCCAGAAAATTACGAATTTTCCCTCGAAAAAACAGCACCCCGAGAACCTCCCCGATTTTACTTAAAAATGATGCAGGAAATGTGGGAATTTACTAATTTAGTAGCTTAATACATATTATAACGGCATTCGGAACTGCATGGAAAAACCACCTGTGAATAATTTCCTTTCCCGCGGCGGGGAATCGGGCGAGATCATACGAAACTTCAATTGGGCCGAAACGCCGCTGGGCGCAGCCGAAACATGGCCTCCCAGCCTGCGCACCTCAATTGGCATATTGCTCAACTCTGCCTTCCCCATGATATTGTTCTGGGGAGAGGACATGACGTGTTTTTACAATGACGCCTTCCGCCCCAGCCTTGGCAATGATGGCAAGCACCCCGGTATCGGTAAAAAAGGCAGGGAGCTTTGGGCCGATGTATGGGATTTTGCAGGTCCGTTATTTGCGCAGGTACTGACCACGGGCGAACCTGTGTGGTTCGAAGACCAGTTGGTGCCCTTCTTCCGCAATGGAAAAACCGAAAACATTTACTGGAACTCCAGCTACAGCCCAATTTATGATGACAGCGGAAAGATAAACGGAGTATTTGTGGCGTGTACCGAAACCACCGACAAGGTGCATACTGAACGCAGGCTGACTGAATCTGAAAACCATTTTGAATCGCTCATCCGCGAAGCTGCAGTTGGGATCATTGTGCTTACCGGCGATGACCATATTGTGGAAATGGTGAATGCGTCGTGCCTTCGGCTAACAGGCCATGAATACAGCAGCCTTTCAGGAAAGCCGCTTTTTGAGGCTATGCCGGAAGCCGAACGCTATTTCAGGGATATAATTGAAGGAGTAAAGCATAGTGGCCAGCCGTATCACCTTACAAACTTTGAATACACCATCACAACAAATGGCCTGAAAAAACAGGGGTTTCTTAACCTTATCTTCCAACCTTACAATGACCGGGAGGGAAATATTGTCGGCGTGATGGTACTGTGCCATGATGTGACACCCAATGTAGAGGCACAAAAGCAGATAAAGGAAAGCGAGCAACGGGTCCTTTCTGTTGTGGAGAGCGCGCCGTTCCCTATTGGTGTGTACATAGGCAGGGAGATGCGAATCGGGATGGCCAACCAGTCGATAATGGATGTTTGGGGGAAAGGAAATGACATCATTGGAAAAACGTATATGGAGGTCCTTCCCGAACTTGACGGAACCGGGATTTACGGCCAGCTTGATAAGGTATATACAACCGGCATTCCCTACCATGCCCGTAACCAGCGCGTAGACCTTGTGGTTGAAGGAGTCCTGCAGCCGTTTTGGTTTAATTACAGCTTTACCCCTCTGTATGATACGCAAGGTACTATTTACGGTGTAATGAATACAGCGGCAGAAGTAACCGACCTGAATATTGCCAACCAGAAAATTGAGCAAAGCGAAAGGAACTTCAGGAATATCATACTACAGGCGCCGGTGGCCATGTGCATCCTTACGGGCGCAGATCATGTGGTGGAAATTGCCAATGAAGCCATTATAAACCTTTGGGGGAAACCTGCTGACGAAGTGCTTCACAAGCCTATATTCAAAGGGTTGCCCGAATCACGCGAGCAGGGACTCGAGCAGCTGCTGCACAACGTATATACTACGGGCGAAACATTTGTTGCCAATGAAATGGCTGTTAACCTTATACGCTTTGGCAAGCCGGAAACAGTGTACCAGAATTTTGTGTACCAGCCTTATAAAAACAATGAGGGTACTACAATAGGTGTGCTTGCCATAACGGTGGATGTAACGGCACAGGTAATAGCAAGGAAAAAAATACAGGAAGTGGTGCAGGCCCGCACTAACGAACTCGAAATAGCCAATAATAAGCTTAAAAAATCCAACGCGGAACTGGCACAGTTTGCCTATATCGCCTCACACGATTTACAGGAGCCTTTGCGGAAGATAAGCACTTTTACCCAAATGATCGAATTGCGTTCGGGAGAGAGGCTTGATGAGGTATCCAGGAATTATTTCGATAAGATCAAGAATGCGGCCAACAGGATGCAGACACTGATACGCGATGTACTTACTTACTCGGAACTGGTAAAAGACAGCGAAATTTTTGCCCCGACCAATCTCAATGCCATACTGGAGGGCGTCATCAGCGATTTTGAACTGCTTATCGAACAGAAGAATGCAAAAATTACGTTTGACGAACTTCCTGTAGTTGATGCCATTCCGTTGCAAATGTCGCAGCTGTTTGGCAACCTCATCAGCAATTCCTTAAAATTCGCACGCACCGACATACAGCCGACCATCCATATTTCTGCCGTGGTCATGTCGGTCATGGAGACCGCGGAGAACGACTTCCTGATGGTGCCGTATTATAAAATAACGTTCCGGGATAACGGTATTGGCTTCCGCGAGGAATATGCTGAAAAGATCTTCAACATTTTCCAGAGGCTGCACGGTAAGTCGGAGTACGAGGGTACGGGTATTGGGCTGGCGATGTGCAAAAAAATTGCCATCAACCACAACGGCGAGCTCAACGCCCACGGAAGTTCGGAAAATGGTGCGGTATTCAACCTGCTGATACCGGAGAAGCATGTTGAGAAGGGGTTGTAGGTCTAAGTTCTGCACGTGAAGCGCAGGTACAAAATCTCTTCTGCAAGCGAGACGCAGGCACTGCGTCTCTACGGAATTCAACTCTGTGCGCCGAGCCCTGGTTCGGGTTTGGGGTATGTTTTTGCTGCGCAAAACAGGGGAGACGCATTCAATGCGTCTCTACATAGCGATGTAATTCTGACCGTTACTTCGTTGCAATACAACCTCGTTTATTCGTCCCCATACTCTACCCCATCCATCGACAGCCAGCCCTTAGTCCCATCCGGTAACGTATATCGCGCAAACCCTTTGTCAAAATCAGCAAGCTCCTTATAGCGTGCACTGTCATTTTGCGGCCAGAAACCGTGAAGCCCCTGGCTTTTAAAACGCAGCGGCGGGCTCATGTCGTATTCGTTGCTGATAAAGGTATAGCTATCCGGCTCAAGGGATAATTTATACGTACCATCGTTCGAAAGTTTGATTATGCTCTTTGCCCCGCTGTTGAGGGTTACGATGTAGCCTTTCGGATTGGTATTGTACGGACTGTAATAGGCTGTGGTAAGTCCACTGGAAATTGCCTTGCCATTGAGAAGTTTTACCTCCCTGAATTCGGAAACTTTGGCGATTACCGTTTCCGTAAGCCTCGTTTCGCCATAGTGGTACGTGTGCCTGTGTTTATAATAGCCGCCCTGCTTAACTATGGTGTCTGAATAATGCGGGATGGTGCCACAGCCTTCTAATCGCATGTCAGGCATTTTTTCCAGAAGCGTGCCATCATGAGTAAGGAAAAAAGCATCGTTGCCTACAAGCACCCCGGTGTAAGAATCGGATTGTGGCTGTATGGCACGGATGTTTTCCGGGCCCGGTTCGCCGGTTCGGTACACCAGCCTGAACTTTTTGCCGGAATGTACCGCTACCATCGAAGCGTTTACATTGCTTATGGAATCGTGTATTGCCGGGATCACTATTTTCAGGCCCTGCGCGAACCTGAGTCCATACTTGTTATTTTCAGTGAAAATTTCTGTGCGGGGAAAATTCAGGCGCACCTTTTTTCGGAGGGCCTCGGAATCTGTCACAGCTCCTGCTATGGGGTCGGTAACGCCGTATCCGTAAAACATCCGTACCCTATACCCGTCTTTAACCGGGTAAATGCGCCCAGCAAAGCTTCCCTCCTTATATACCCTGAGCAGCGTATAGCCAGATATCGTTTCGGCTTCAAGCGTGCAGAAAACCAGGTTGGAATGATCGGGCTGTGTTGCCGAAACATAGCGGATTACCATTAAATTATTCGGTAAGAAATTTACGATTTGGTATTGCGAGGCACGCTCCACACGGGGGTAATCCATCTGGATTTGCTGCAATTCTTCCAGCATGATTTCCGGGGTGGTTTTTCGCAAGGACGTAACCGGCACTACTGATGTTTCCGGAATGTTGAGCAGCTTTGCTAACGATGCGGGGCTATCGGCGGCACGGTAGTATTTTGGCTGGCCATTTTCGACACCGACTTCACTATAAAGCGAACCGGTCTTTACAGCATATTTATGATCCATGATATAATCAGGATTAAACGGAAGCTGGGCAAAAGAAGCGAAACTTTGGAGCAATAAGGCCAGTATGATTCCTGTTTTCATGAAGCTTGGTTTTATATACAGATGGCATTTTATGGTAAAAGGTTGGGAATGCCTGCAAATAAAACTAAAAAGCCTGCCGGATAGTATCCAACAGGCTTGTAATATATACTTTAATTTGTAATGGCTTACACGTTGAATCTGAAATGCATTACGTCGCCGTCCTTTACAATGTATTCCTTGCCTTCCACTTTTAGCCTGCCTGCCTCTTTCACTTTGGCTTCAGTACCATAAGTAACATAGTCATCGAAGGCAATAACCTCGGCACGGATGAAACCTTTTTCAAAATCAGAGTGGATAACGCCCGCTGCCTGTGGCGCCGTGTTGCCAAGATGGATGGTCCACGCGCGTACTTCCTTTACACCTGCGGTAAAATAGGTCTGCAGGTTGAGTAACTTGTACGCCGACCTGATCAGCGCCGAAGCGCCCGGCTCTTTCAGGCCAAGGTCTTCGAGGAACATTTGGCGTTCTTCATAGGTTTCAAGTTCGGTGATATCGGCTTCAGTACCCACGGCCAGGAACATTACTTCGGCGTTTTCGTCTTTTACCAGTTCGCGTACTTTTTCAACGTAGTCGTTCCCGGTTGCGGCGGCATTTTCGTCGACGTTGCATACATACAGCACCGGTTTGGTGGTAATCAGCTGGAAATTCTCGATAAGGTCGATTTCCTCCTGGTTTTGCGGCACTACAGTACGGGCAGATTTTGCCTGGAGCAGTGCTTCGCGTATCCTTTCCAGAAGGGAAACCTCCGCCTGGGCTTCCTTGCTGCCCACTTTAGCGGCTTTCTTTGCTTTTTCAAGGCGCTTCTCTACCGTTTCAAGGTCTTTTAGCTGAAGCTCTATATCAATGGTCTCTTTATCACGGATGGGGTTCACGTTACCGTCTACGTGTATAATGTTGTCGTTATCAAAGCAGCGCAGCACATGAATGATGGCATTGCACTCCCTGATGTTGCCAAGAAACTGGTTGCCAAGCCCTTCGCCTTTGCTGGCGCCTTTTACAAGGCCTGCAATGTCAACGATATCGACTGTCGCAGGAACAACACGCTCCGGATTTACCAGCTCTTCCAACTTTTCAAGCCTTGGGTCGGGTACGTTTACTACGCCAATGTTCGGCTCTATGGTACAAAATGGAAAGTTTGCACTCTGCGCCTTGGCGTTTGACAAACAATTAAAAAGTGTCGATTTTCCCACGTTGGGCAATCCTACTATCCCTGCTTTCATCAGTATCTTGTTTTTGAGGGTGCAAATATAGGGAGAAAGTTGCTGAGTCGCAAGTCGCAAGTCGCAAGTTGTAAAGTTGCAGAGTTGCAGAGTTGCAGAGTCGCAGAGTCGCAGAGTCGCAGAGTTTAAAAGTTGCAAAGTGGCAAGTTGCTGAGTTGCTGAGTTTGTATTTGGAAACTTCAAAAACCTCTAAACTTTACAACTTTAGGACTTTAGGACTTTAGGACTTTGACACTTTTGAACTTTCAGACTTTAAAACTTTGAGACTTTGAGACTTTTGGACTTTGAGACTTTGGGACTTTATGACTTTGAAACTTTTAAACTGCCCCACATTTACCAATACTTTATGTTTTTATACAAACTCATTTAACATTGTGCTGCTACCTTTGCCTGAATAACCTAAAAGACTGACATCATGAAAAATATAGCTGTAATTACAATGCTTGCCCTGGGGCTGACCCTTAGTGCGCAGGTGAATACCAATGTTACCAAAGAAAGCAAGACTACAACAGTAACCGTTAACAACGGCAGCGATAAACCTAAGAAAGTTGTAAAGACTGAGAACACCAATGCCGTGCAGAACATTGAACTGCAGGATGCTGAGAGCAAACAGCTCAATAAAGACATGAAGCTTACGCCGGTAGAAGTAAATTCATCTACTACGGTTTCGGGCGACGGGATACCTACTTATTATGAAACAAACGGCCAGCGCTACATATTTGTACCGGACGCGAACGGCTATAAAGTATCTTCCTCTACAGATGTAAACGATTTTGGCGTGATGCGCAAAACATCAAACGGCCAATACATCTACCGCTCAAAGGACAAAACATCGGTTGGCTATATGGATGCCAACGGTAACTTTGTGGTGGAAAGCTATGATGACAAAACTGACGGTGTTACGGTACAGACGTACACCCGGTTAAAACAATAAATTGGTTGGTTGGTTGATTGCTATGAAACTGAAAAATCCTGAAGTGTAATGCTTCAGGATTTTTTTGTTATAAATTATTTATTGTTCATTACTTCGAATTCTTCTGTAAGTAACTATAAAACTATATGTTCCCATTAGAACTCCAAAACAAGCAGGAGAGCAATCAATTAGAGACAATAACATTTTAATCACGTCGAGCGTGAGGCTGTAAAAGGGTTCGTTCCTGAGTTGATGGGGAAATTGGCTAGCAGGGTGTCGCACAATTTGATGAGTTGCGCATTTTCCGTTAAAAAGTCAAATCCTTCCAAAGCTTTGAATTCGGTGGAGAGATCAGTGAAGTTTTTTTTTCATAGGTCGTTTAACTATGCATTTTCGCCAGCAATTCCAGATGCGTCTTAAATTCGAATAGATCCATGTTATCGACACTTTCCTTTCCGCCTAAGGCAGGTGCCAGCCTGTATCCTGCGCATTTGTTATGTGGAATGTGTTTGAATTTTTCCATGGCAGCGAATTCTATTTTGCCGTTGCAGTCTTCAAGCCAAAAATCTGATGCCGCAAAGTTCAATTCCATACAGACGCCAAATCTCGTAGAAACGATTTTTTTTTGACCTGAATGCACATTCAAAAAAGTAATGTTTTTTCCAAAGTTATATTCTTCCCACAAAAGCAGACAACCTGTTGCAGTTCTGGCAAAAACTTCTGCTTTATCTGAAACGTCTGGAAAACGTCTGGCAATGTCGTTATATTCTTTAGGGTTTAAAAAGGTAAAGAAGCCGTTTTTGTAGGAACAAAATCCGTATTCTTTCCAGATGTCGATAATAATATCTTCTTTGTCTTTTTCACTCATAAAAACTCCTTTGTATTCAGCGATAAGTTGTTGGTCAGCGCCTGCATAGTTTTGGGATTCTTCCATGAATTCCATAAAAGATCCGTAAATGATTTCAAATTCTGTTTTATCCATATACTTTTTAAAAGTCTTTATTAACGTTATTTCCTGGATTGTATGCGATCAAAAGAATTTCGGTCCGGTTTTTCTGCTACAGGATTTTTTGTTTAATCCAATGTCTTTAGCCACTTTTTCAATGCTTTACATATCTCATAGAAAACCGGCCCCACTATCCCAACGAATATTCCAATCCCAAGGTCATAAATAGTCAGCCAAAAATTGAAGAAAGTACCCACCTTATATTCCTGCAGCTTTTGGTCAAAAAGTACTGTCACGGTGTCGCCATTGTCCAAAAGCTCTATGATTTCCAGATCGGCCACCGGAAAGGAAATCTGCTCGTTATTTATTATGCATTCAACCACAGGTGCTTCAAGGTTTTTATATCCGGTACGGGGCTTTTTGGAATAACGTGGCTTGTACGAATATTCCAGGGTAACGCTTTCATGGCGTATCACTTTTCCTTCCACCTTGTCGTACATCATATAGCGTATGCCCTTATAAGCAAAGTTAAAGGCTAAAAAAATCAGGATGGAGTATAGAAATTGCTTCAGCATCATGGTTTGGTATTATCTTTGACATTAGTTGCGTAAAACCTGATGGTTTCGTACACAATGGTACCGAGTGCAGCGAACCCGAATATCAGGCACATATCCATAAGCCTGAGCCAGTACGGGAAAAACCTGTTTATTTGAGGATTTTCAGGATCATCGGCATAGAGTACGGTGACGTTATCCCCTATAGTATAAGAAGTCCAAAAACCCCATTCGCCCTTCGATATCCTGTATTCTGTGCCATTGATGGTGTAGCTGATCGTGGGGGCAACGGCATCTTCTAAAAAAATTTCGCCATTGCCGTGGCTAACAGAACTGACCGAAATCAGGTCTGCGACTTTACCCTGTGCTTTGCTGTAAGTCGCATAGCAGGCGGCTTTAATTGCAAAATTCAGCAGCACGGCGCAAATAAGGAGATAAAGGAATGTTTTTGCCATGTGTAATTTAAAGGAAATGGAAATGTTATTTACGACACCTATCGCTTTAGCATTGCACAGAACTCATGTCGTCTTGTACGACCGGACGAACCTGTATATTCCTGCAACAACTCCAAATATAACGAATAACAGCAAAAATTGGTAAACAGGCAGGTAATAATACCATAAGGTATGCAGCTTAACCCGGTAATGATCATCTTTCCTTTCCAGGACTGTCAGTTGCTCTCCGGTGGAATAAAATGCAAAATAATTTAATTGTCCCGCCTCGAAACTCACGGTATCTTTTCCTTTGTAATATTCAACCACGGGGATATCAACATTTTCATAACCGCCCCCGCCCCTGTAGCCGGGGTATCTACGCTGCACTTCACGGAAACCGGTTATTTTTGCGGGATATTTGTTGTATTCGCTCAGGCCGATAAATTTATAAGCAAAAAAAGGAATCAAAATGATTCCTAATATGATAAAATACGGGCGGCGTCCCTTACTCATTATGTAAAAAAGCCTGCCGGTTAAGCAGCGTTTCCTCGCTCTCCACATGGTTGTCATCGGGTATGCAGCAGTCTACCGGGCAAACGGCGGCGCATTGCGGCTCATCGTGAAAGCCTTTGCATTCGGTACATTTACCGGGTACAATATAATATATGTCGTCTGATATGGGCGTACGCGGCTCTTCGGAATCCACTTCTTCCCCGGAAGGCAGGACCACCCTTCCCTTGAGGGCAGTACCATCCTTGTACCTCCAGTCGTCGGCGCCTTCATATATAGCGGTATTAGGGCACTCGGGCTCACAGGCACCGCAGTTAATACATTCGTCTGTTATAATGATAGCCATGGCTTATGTCTTGGTATTAATACGTAAATTTGCAGCAAAATTACGTCCAAATCCATTCATACGCAAACATAATGACGTTAACAGAAACAAAAAAAGCATTCACGGAACTGGGTAAATTCCTGTCGCAATTCGCATTGGATGGCAATCATAAAAATCCGGGAGTATTATATAATGAAGAATTTTACGACAGCTTCACCACACTTATAGCGCTGTCGAAGTCGCATAACGGATGGTATACCGAAGAGCAGGTCTACTTTGCCATAAACTCCTGGGCCGAAGCGCTTATCCCCGATAACCTTGATAATTGGCTTGCCGGATATGACCTGGAAAACAGCGGCGGAAAATCGGTAGGCCTGATCCTTGCGGGGAACATTCCGCTGGTAGGTTTCCACGATTTCCTTTCGGTACTTATAACCGGGCACAAAGCGTTGGTAAAGACATCGTCGAACGACCAGCACCTCCTTCCCTTCCTTGCAAAATATCTTATTGCCGTAGCACCCGAATTAAAGGAGCGCATCGTTTTTACCGAAGGGAAACTGGAAAATTTCGATGCCGTGATCGCGACCGGAAGCAACAACACCGCCCGTTACTTTGAATATTACTTTAAGGATAAGCCCTCCATCATCAGGAAAAACCGGAACTCGGTTGCCGTGCTCAGAGGTACAGAAACCAAAGAAGAACTCATAGCGCTGGGCGAAGACATTTTTCGGTACTTCGGGTTGGGGTGCCGCAACGTATCAAAATTATTTGTACCGACAGGTTATGATTTTAAGGAATTTTTTGAAGCCATATACGTATATAAAGACGTGATTTTTTATGAAAAGTACGCCAACAATTACGATTACAACAAGGCGGTTTTCCTGATGAGCAATTTCAAGCTTTTGGACAATGAATTCCTGACGCTGAAAGAGGACAGCAGCCATGCGTCGCCCATATCGAGTGTGTTTTATGAATATTATGACGATATTGATGCGATAAAAGCCCGTCTTGAGGCTGAAAACGAGCAAATTCAGTGTATTGTCGGCAATGCCGTTACTAATAAAAGCATTCCGTTCGGGCAGACACAAAAGCCGGCGCTGTGGGATTATGCCGATAATGTGGATACAATTGCATTTTTATCAAAAATATAGCGAAATTATTTATAAAAATTTTTGCGGTTTTCAGTTCCTATTTTGGAACTTTGCAGCACCAAAATAACATCCGTAAATGAAAAAACACAATTTCAGTGCAGGCCCTTCCATCCTGCCGCAGGAAGTTTTCGAAAAAGCCGCCCAGGCCGTACTTGACTTTAATAATTCCGGACTTTCCTTATTGGAAATATCGCACCGCAGCAAAGATTTCGTTGCCGTAATGGAAGATGCGAGAGCACTGGCGCTGGACCTTATGGGGCTAACCGGGAAAGGCTATCAGGCGCTGTTCCTCTCCGGCGGGGCAAGCCTCGAGTTTGTAAGGGTTCCCTACAACCTCATGACCAAAAACGGCAAAGCAGCCTACCTTGACACCGGCACATGGGCCGCAGCAGCGCTGAAAGAAGCCCGTGAGTTTGGCGATACCGTGGTTGTAGCATCATCCAAAGCGGATAATTACACCTACATACCAAAAGAGTATACCATCCCGGCCGATGCGGACTACTTCCACTGCACCAGCAACAACACCATATTCGGTACGCAGATGTATGCGTTTCCTGAAACGGACGTGCCAATAGTTTGCGACATGAGCTCGGACATCTTTTCACGCACCATTGATTTTTCAAAATTCGGACTGATCTATGCAGGAGCGCAAAAGAACATGGGACCCGCAGGGACAACGCTTGTGGTTATTAAAGAAGAGCTTTTAGGGAAAACCGGCAGGCATATCCCATCAATACTGGACTACAAGCAGCACATCGATAAGGAGAGTATGTACAATACGCCTTCGGTATTTGCCGTGTACACTTCGTACCTAACGCTGCAATGGCTGAAAAACAATGGCGGCATTGAAGGCATGGAAAAGAAGAACAATGCCAAGGCGGAACTCCTTTATGCTGAAATAGACCGCAACCCGCTGTTTAAAGGTGCGGCTAAAACCGAAGACCGCTCGAAAATGAACGTAACCTTCCTGCTGAACGACGAGTCGCATACAGAACAGTTTGACAAGCTCTGGAAAGCGGCAGGCATCAGCGGGCTGGGCGGGCACAGGTCGGTGGGCGGTTACCGTGCCTCCATCTATAATGCCATGCCGATAGAAAGTGTGCAGGTGCTTGTGGAGGTTATGAAGGAATTGGAAAAAAAGTCATAAAGTCATAAAGTTATAAAGTCATAAAGTTATAAAGTTATAAAGTCGTAAAGTTGTAAAGTTTCAGGTTTCAGGTGGTTGCCACTCACACCTCTTAAATCCCGAGTGAAGCTCAATCTGAAATCTACAATCTGAAATCTGAAATAGAAAATCTGAAATCTGAAATCTGAAATAAAAGAATGAAAATATTAGCCAACGACGGCATTTCAAAAAGCGGCATAATTGCCCTTGAAGATGCCGGTTTTGAAGTAATTACGACCAAAGTGGCCCAGGAACAGGTGGCCAACTATATAAATACCAACGATGTAAGCGTGATACTGGTACGCAGCGCGACTAAAGTCCGCCAGGACATCATTGATGCCTGCCCCGGCCTGAAGATCATCGGGCGCGGCGGTGTTGGCATGGATAACATCGACGTGGAGTACGCCCGCGAAAAAGGCATCCACGTGATCAATACACCGGCATCGTCATCGGATTCGGTGGCAGAACTGGTATTTGCGCACCTGTTTACAGGGGTACGCTTCCTGTATGATGCCAACCGCAACATGCCGCTGGAAGGTGACAGCAATTTTGAAGGCCTGAAAAAGGCATACGCCAATGGCATCGAGCTTAGGGGCAAAACACTGGGCATCATCGGATTCGGACGCATTGGCCGTTCGGTAGCCCGGATCGCGTTAGGGCTTGGAATGCGGGTTATCGCTTCGGATAAATTTGTGGGCAACGCCGAAATAAGGGTTGACTTTTACAACGGGCAGTTCATCAATGTGGATATCCCGACCGAACCGATGGAGGACATCCTGAAGCATGCCGACTTCATTACGCTGCACGTTCCGGCACAGGAAAGTGGTTATGTGATTGGCGCACCGGAATTTGAGGCCATGAAAGACGGCGTAGGGATTATTAACGCGGCGCGTGGCGGCATCATCGACGAGGTGGCGCTTATTGACGCGCTGGACTCCGGTAAAGTGGCCTTCGCGGGGCTTGACGTTTTTGAAGAAGAGCCAAAACCGGCGGTACAGGTACTGATGCACCCGAAAATTTCACTTACCCCGCACATCGGCGCGGCAACGCTGGAGGCCCAGGACCGCATCGGTACTGAATTGGCCGAGCAGATTGCCAGTTTGCTGAAGACGGAGAATTTGTAATAATTGATCCTATAGTATTGAGGCCGTCGCAAGACGGCTTTTTTTTTTGGTCCTCACCCCAACCCTCTCCAAAGGAGAGGGAGCCAGGGCGTGCCTACTCCTGCCGAAATGGGGGTTATTATTCCTCCAAATACTTCCGCAGCGCATCGTGCACAAAATACGTCCAGCCCCCGGTGAAGGACTCCCTGGTAAAGTCTTTGAGTGGCGGGAAGGTCTCCAGGCCGGTATGGGTCAGCACGAGGCGGGTTTGGTCGCCTTCGGGAAACAGCTCCCAGGATACGTGCGACATTCCTTCGTAATCCTTGTACGACCAACTGTAGGTGATCTTTCGCCCCACCTCCACTTCGGTCACCTCGCACAAATGTACATAGTCACCGCAATCGCTTTGGCCGGTAAATTCAAAAGTAAAGCCGACTTCGGGCTTAAAATCTTCAAGTTCAAAATACCATTGTCGCATTTGCTCCAAATTGGTAATGGCATTCCATACTTTTTCACGGGGAGCATTGTAGGTTCGCTCCATAACTAACGGCTCTTTCATGGTTGTCGTTTTTAAAGTAATTGTTTAGTGTTTGATTTGTTTCATTTTTGTTGGGGGATGCAAAAGCAAATTTCATCCTTCAAAACATTCCCGTCATTTTTCCATTATTACAATGATTTATTTTAAGCGGCCAAAAAGTCTGTTTCACAGTCCCATAAAATCACCTGCCATGTCCTGTAAAGTCCACCACCAGATGCTGTAAAGTATGCTTAAAAACAGGACTTAAGGTGACTATAAATCCGACTTATCCAAAAAGTCGCCTAACGCATCCATTTTTTCATCCCAGAACGATTTGTAGTGGGCTACCCACTCGGATATTTCCTTCAGCTTTTCAAAATGGGCACGGCAAAACCGCTCCCTCCCCTCCTGCTTCATCGTAACCAGCCCGCATTCGGTAAGGATGCGCAGATGCTTGGACACGGCCGGCCTTGACACGCTAAAATGCTCTGCAACAGTATTTACGGTCATTTGTTTCTTCGCCAGCATATTGATGATCTCTCTTCGTGTGGGGTCGGCAATCGCCTGAAACACGTCCCTTCGTTTTGTTTCCATAACTAATAAGTAACCGATTGGTTACAGCAAATATAAGAAACCTTTTGGTTACACAAAATAATTTACTTAAATTTTTATAATTCGATGTATAACAGACCTGACAGGTTTTAAAAACCTGTCAGGTCTGAAACAGATAAAATAGTATATTTGGGCATGAAAAATATCCTAACCTCCATTGCGCTGCTGGCCCTGGTGTCGTGTAAAGACGATACTGTAAAACCGGTTAACGGCACGGAAATAAGCACAGAACAAAATACTGATTCAGAAGTTATTACAGACACTAAACCGGTCACCGGTGAAGAGGCGCTCCATGATGAAGTGGTGGTCCTTCAAAAAAACATAGACAACGCCACTGCTGCCGACCGCAAAAGCCTGTTGGACAGGTATCTTACCTACCATGAAAAAGTAGATGGCGCTGTAGCGGAAAGTTATTTTGCCTTTGCCTTTGATTATGAGCAGAATAAGGCAAAGGACTTTTATTCGGCACTTACCGATAAAGATACCGCATTTTTAAAGCAATGGGCGGAAGCCGCTGCTTTTGAGGCAGGGCTGGGCATTGAGACGCAGTCGGATGCGGAAGCATTCTTCCAGGACCTGAAGCATACGAACGAGTCGAAGGCAGCGCTACTCAGCGACACGGAAAAACAGCTTTTCGGCCTGTACCATAAAACACTGGAGCAGAATACCTTAAACGCAATGCGAAACTAATGAAACGGACGTTGTTGCTATTAACCGCACTGTGCGGGCTGCTTTGCACCTCCTGCCTGTCCATTGGCCTAAAGATGATAGGGGCATACGACAAGGAGGCCAGAGTTTCGTACTATACCAATGGAAATAAGGATGTTGCGTACATCCCGATGAAGCACATTGGGCCTAAGGAATTTTACGGGAACGTAAAAAAGAAGGTCGACTCGCTACAGGCAGAGGGCTATATCGTGTTCATGGAAAGTGTGCGCGTGACCGACTCCCTTACCCCGCAGCAAAAGGATACCCTGAAATGGAAAGCCCGCAAGCTGACGGGGGTGAACATCAGTCCGTCGGGTTACATCGATACGATAAACGGTACGCTTATGGGGCGGAAATTCAGGAATAAGAAGGGGCTTGTTAATCAGCCGAGGTACTTTTTATTAGGCGTAGACACTATTAAGGGACGCGTCGTGGACGTACCTATGAACCACCTTATCACGGCCTATGAAAAAGAGTATGGCCCGATACTATTGAATGAATGCGACTATGTGCTGGCACTCGACAAGAAATACGAGTGTGGAAAGATAGGAGGCAGCGAGTCCAATGCCATGATACTGGGCTATCGCAACAGTCATCTTGCCATGGAGATCATCGACGAACGCTCTAAAAAGATCGCCGTGATTTATGGCGCACTTCACGAAAGCGGGCTTTACAAAGAACTGAAACTGAGGGATAGCACCTGGGTGCGCAAACCAATACCATGATACACCGCCACTTCCTTATATACAAGCCCTACGGGTACCTGAGCCAGTTTACCTACAACCTGAAGCGGAAAAAAAAGCTATTGGGCGAACTGCATGATTTTCCTGAAGGGACTATGGCTATAGGCAGGCTCGATGAGGATTCCGAAGGCCTGCTGCTACTAACCACGGACGGCATGATGAGCGAAGTTGTACGCAGTAAGAAGGTGGAAAAGGAATACTATGTGCAGGTCGATGGGCTTATAACCGGGATCGCTATCGACCAGCTTAAGGCAGGCGTTGAAATTGGCTTTAAAGGTACCCGCTACACTACCCTACCCTGCAATGCCCATATTTTACAGGATGCCCCTGACTTCCCTATGCGCGGTAAAAAGATTCGGGACGAGCGCCATGGGCCTACTTCATGGCTGTCAGTAACGGTGAGCGAAGGCAAATTCCGCCAGGTGCGTAAAATGACCGCAGCAGTGGGGTTCCCTACGTTGCGGCTGGTGCGTGTTCGCGTGGGAAACGTCATTCTTGGCAACCTCCAACCGGGTGAAGTGACAGAAGTCTCGGGGTTTGATGTTTAATTCGTACATTCGCCTATCAAATTTTCATGGAACACAAAAAGCAACAAATAGCAACACTACCGCGCTTCTTTATGAGGATGGGCCGTTATGCGCTTTTTGCATTGTTGCTAATATTTTTTTCGTGTGGAATAGGGACAATAGGCTACCGCTATTACGCAGATTTGGGTTGGATCGACAGCTTCTACATGGCCTGTATGATATTGACAGGCATGGGTCCGATATCCGATATGCCCAATGATGCCGCTAAATTATTTTCCTCATTTTATGCCCTGTACAGCGGCGTGGCTTTCCTTAGTATTACGGCTGTGTTTTTCGCCCCGATCATTCACCGGCTTCTCCACATATTGCAGGTAGAGCAGGATGGCGATTAAATTAGCAAAACTAAAAAAATTTCTTAACGGCTATTCCGGGTGCCACGAGTAGGATTTTGTTCCCAATTAATAATGTAGGATTTTTTAGCAAAACTTTAAAATACGCCTGTACTTATTATGCCTATTTTTAACGCTAGATGAACACAAAGGTTAAAAAATATTTACGCAGGACAGGAAAGATAGTGCTTTGGATAGTGGGTTCCATTATCGGGTTGTTCCTACTCATAGTGCTGTTGCTCCAGATCCCCTATTTTCAAAACATCGCTAAAGATGAGGCAATCAGTTATTTAGAAGGTAAAATAGGCACTAAGGTGCAATTGGATCGCATTGAGATCGGGCTTCCTAAGAAGGTGATTCTGGAAGGATTTTACTTTGAAAGCCAGCAGGGAGATACACTCCTTGCCGGTGAAAAGCTGGCGGTAGACATCAGCCTTTTCAAGCTTTTAAGTAATGAAGTGGAGATCAATTCCATCAGTCTCGAGGGAATTACCGCCAATGTAAAACGCAATAAGGACTCTATTTTCAACTTTGACTATATAATTGAGGCATTTGCATCCAAAGAACCTAAGGACACTACCTCTGCCCCGATGAAGTTTTCGATCGATAAGATAAGCCTTGACCGGATGCAGGTAAAATATGATGACGCTATTACCAAAAACAATCTCGCTGCAAACATTGGGCACTTTGATACACGGATAAAAACTTTCGATCTTGACAAGATGGAATTTGAAGTGCCAAAGATAAAGCTTGACGGGCTGAAACTTACATTAAAACAAGGCATGGTGGCACAGGCGGCACAATCGGCGCAGGAAGTGGCTGAAGATGCTTCCAAAAAGCCTGACCTTAAGTTAAAGCTTGGCGATATTGAACTGACTAATATCGATATTGGTTATGATAACGAAGGCAGCCGCCTGGATACAGGTATAAAACTGCAAAGACTTGCCCTTGAAGTCAATGACATCAACCTGAAAACACAGCTCATCGATCTTGAAAAAATTGAGTTGAACGGACTTAAGGGACAACTGGCTTTTGGCAAGTTTGAAAAGCAGGTACAGGAGGCACTTCCTGCAACATCGGCGGCGGTACAGCAGGCACAATGGAAATTCAAATTGGCCAATGCTGATATTCAGGACGTTGCTTTTAAATTTGATAACCAGAATGCCGCGCCAGTAGCCAAAGGCATTGATTTTAATCACCTTGAGATTTCGAACTTTACTCTTGAGGCTAAGGATTTTTCGTATGGTCCGGATGCTATTTCGGGAGATATTAATAAACTTACCGTACGCGATAAAAGCGGTGTGGATATCAAGGAATTGCGTACCGACTTTTTCTACGGCCCAAAAGGCGCTGAGCTGAAAGGCCTGTACTTGAAAACGCCAAATACACTATTGAAAGACCAGATCATCGTCTCCTACCCTTCCATTGAATCATTGCAGACGGATATTGGCGAGCTTGCTGTGGATGCCAACCTTGAGGGCAGCAAAGTAGGTTTTAAAGATGTGCTGTTATTTGTACCAACTCTGGCAGACACTTCCCCTTTTAAAGGCAACCCAAACGGTACGCTGAACATATCCAGCAAAATGGAGGGCAAAGTTAAAGACCTGTACATTGCCAACCTTGAAGTGAGTGGCATTGGGGCGACTTCCATCGCGGCCAGCGGACGGATAAAAGGCCTGCCGGATGTGAAGACCGCCTATTTTGACCTTGATGTAAAGGCTTTTCGCTCGACGGCTAAAGACATCAACAGCTATATCCCTCCGGGCACCGTTCCGGCGAACATACAGCTTCCAGCAAACCTTTCGGCGAAAGCCAAATTTAAGGGAACGCTCGAAAATTTCAATACCAACCTAAACGTAGTGAGCAGTTTTGGAAATGCCAACATTAAAGCGACTTTTGACCAAAGGCGCAAGAATTACGAGCGCTACGACGCCGATGTGGACATTGTTAATTTCGATATAGGAAAGCTGATAAAGAATGATTCGTTAGGTAAAGTTACTCTGAGGGCGAAAGTAAAAGGCACGGGACTGAACCCCCAAACGGCTAATGCGACTGTAGATGGAAAACTGGCCAAAGCCGAGTTCAACGGGTATACGTACCGCGACCTTGCAATCAACGGCAAAATAAACAACGGCAACTTTGATGTGAAAGCGGCTATGGACGACCCGAACCTCGACTTTCAACTTGTGGCCAGCGGCGGATTTAAAGACAAATATCCTAACGGTAAGATACGCCTTAATGTAGATATTGCCGACCTCAACAAACTGAACCTGCATGCCGGGCCTATGAAACTTCGTGGCAATGTGGATGCCGATATTACCGATGCCAACCCGGACAACCTGAATGGGACCATCAGCCTGCACCACTTTATGTTTGCTAATGCTGAAGAGGAATTCGCGCTGGACTCCATAAATGTTGTAGCAATTAGTAAGCCTGATACGACATCCATCACCCTGCAATCGTCCATCGCGAGAGCAAAGATGGTGGGTAAATATAAAGTAAGTGAAGTTGGCACAGCCCTTTCGAACACCTTTACCAAATATTACAACACGAACCCTTCGGCACAAAAGAAAGCTACAAGTCCGCAACAGTTTGATTTAGAACTGGTTATTGACAACGACCCGGTGTTGTACAAACTGATACCCGCCATTGAAAGGCTGGAGCCGATAACCATAAAAGGCAGCTACAATAGTGTAAACGACAGCATTGTACTGAATGGCAGCATCCCGCGCGTTGTATATGGCGACTACACCCTCTCGGGCGCAACGATCGATATTAAAAATGAGGAAGATGCGCTGGCGTACAATGTGGTTATCGACCAGGTGCAGGGAGCGCAGTTCGTACTGCCGCACACCAGTCTCACAGGCGATGTTAAGGATAACATTATTACCTACAGGCTACAGATTCAGGATGCCAAAGAAAAAGAACAATACCTTTTGGCCGGACAGTTAAAAGCAAACAATGGCAATACTGAATTACAGCTGGATCCGGATGGACTAAAACTAAACTACGAGCCATGGAATATTGCCGTAGGCAACCTGCTGCGTTTTGGTAAGGACGGCCTGTATGCCAATAATTTTGAGATGAGCAACGAGGGTGGCGCGATCAAACTACAATCGGCATCCGAAGCGCCTAATGCCCCGCTGAATGTAGAATTGGTGAATTTTAAGATCGAAACGCTTACCAATATGATCCAGAAGGACAATCAGATATTTAAGGGCACGATAAATGGGAATGCTGAAGTCCGCAACTTGACGCAAAGCCCTGTATTTGTGGCGGATTTGGATATTACAGATTTTGCTGTGGCGAAGGATACCGTAGGCAATATAAAAATACTGGTAAATAACGAAGTCGCAAATACGTATGCCGCCAAAGTAAGCATCACGGGCCAGGGCAATGAAGTGAACCTCGATGGAACTTACAACACTACCGGGCAGAATTTTGATCTGGACCTGAACATCGACAAGCTGAACATTGCCAGCATACAGGCATTGAGCTTTGGCCAGGTGAAGGATGGCGAGGGCTACCTTTCCGGACGCTTTGACATTACCGGTACTGCTGCCGACCCCAACATAAACGGCAACCTGAAATTCAATGAAGTAGCCTTGCGGGTCACACAGCTGAACTCGAAGTTCAAAGACATGAATGACAATATAGTGGTGAACGAAAGCGGCATCCGTTTCGATAACTTCAATATTGAAGATGAGAAAAACAACCAGCTGACCATCAACGGCAACATAGCCACTACCGATTATAAAGATTTCGCATTCAACCTGACCGTCGACGCCGATAATTTCAGGGCTGTAAACTCGAAAGCAAAAGATAACGACTTTTATTACGGTAAGCTGTTTATTGATACGCATCTCAATATAAAAGGTACAATGAACGCACCTGTAATTAACGGTGACCTGCGTGTTAACGAAGACACAGAATTTACGGTAGTATTGCCTCAGCAGGATCCATCGATTGCCGACAGGGAGGGCATAGTAGAGTTTATCGACCAGGATAACATGGAGATCCAGCAGCGCCTGAAAATTGAGGAAGCCGTAAATGCTACCCAGTTTAAAGGCATGGATGTTTCGGTAAACATACAGATCGTGAAAGAGGCCGAACTTAACCTCATCGTTGACAAAGGCAATGGCGACTTCCTTCAACTGAAAGGCGAAGCCCAACTTACGGGCGGTATTGACCAGTCAGGGAAAACGACACTTACCGGGCGTTATGAGTTCACCGAAGGTGCTTACCAAATGACCTTTAGCCCTATCAAACGTAAATTTGACATAGAGGCAGGCAGCTATATTCTTTGGACCGGCGAGCCTACCCAGGCCGAGGTGAGCATCACGGCAGTTTACAAAGCCGACATTGCCCCTATTGACCTTGTGGACGACCAGTTGGGCTCTTACTCGGAAGGGAACCGCAATACTTTTAAGCAAAAAATTCCGTTCCATACGCAGCTAAAAATAAACGGGCAGTTATTAAAGCCCGAACTTTCGTTTGACATCGTCATTCCCGAAGGCAATTACAACGTGCCGACTAATGTCCTCACCATTACCAATGCAAAGCTGGCACAGCTTCGCGAACAGCCATCGGAACTGAACAAACAGGTATTTGCCGTGCTGTTGCTCAACCGGTTTATTGGCGAAAACCCTTTTGCAAGCGAGGCAGGAGGCACCAGTGGTGAATCGTTGGCAAGGCAAAGTGTAAGCAAGCTGCTTTCGCAACAATTGAATAACCTTGCGGGCGACCTGATTAATGGCGTTGAGCTGAACTTTGACTTGGAATCGACTGATGACTATACTACAGGGCAGCAGGAACAGCGCACCGACCTGAACGTAGGCATATCGAAAAGGCTGCTGAACGACAGGCTTAAAGTAACTGTGGGCAGCAGTTTTGGGTTGGAAGGTCCGCAGCAGGCCAATGAGGAAACCACCAATATTGCGGGTGATGTAGCCGTGGATTACCAGCTTACCAAGGACGGTCGTTACCTTGTCAGGGCGTACCGTAAGAACGAGTACCAGGTAGCGTTGCAGGGCCAGGTGGTAGAAACCGGTGTCGCTTTTGTAATAACCATGGATTACAACAAGTTCCGTGAGCTTTTCCACCGTACAATTGAGGAAAAAGAAGCGGCCAAACAGGAAAAAGAGCGTAAAAAAAGACAAAAGGCAGAGCGCAAGAAGGAAAGAGAAAAGACCGAAGCCGAAAAGAAAGAAGATAAAAAAGACGACTTACCGCCAAACAGCACCAATGAAGAAGATGAGAAAAAATAAGCTGTCCTGTTACCTTGTTATAGCATTGCTGTTCGCCTACGGGTGCAGTAACACCAAGTACCTGCCCGAAGGCGACATGCTTTACCTGGGCGGAGAGGTTGAAGTTAAGGATACCATTATGAGCCGCAAGGAACGCAAGGCTATGGAAAGTACAATGGAGGCCCTCCTCCGCCCCAAGCCCAACAGCGGCTTCCTGGGCCTGCGGCCAAAGCTGTACATCTATAATATTGCGGGCACACCAAAAAAAGACAAGGGGTTTAAATACTGGCTCAAAAATAAAGTGGGTGAACCACCTGTACTGATAAGCCAGGTAGACATGGATTATAATGCCGATATACTGCAAAACTATGCCGAGAACAAAGGTTACTTTAAAGTTCGCACAGCTTCCGACTCTACATCGCGCAGCCGGAGGGCAAAGGCTATATATACAGTGACGCCAAAACAGCGTTATACCATCCGTAAAGTATTGTTCCCCAGAGATTCGGCAGCAACAGAGCTGGACAGCACAGTGGCAAACATCAGAAAAAGAAGCCGCCTTAAAAAGGGCCAGCCGTATGATCTTGACGTTATAAAGGAAGAACGTGAAAGAATTGACCAGCGCCTGAAGAACAAAGGTTATTTTTATTTTAGCCCCGATCACATTCTGGTGCAGGTAGACAGTACGGTAGGCAACCAGCAGGTAGACCTCATTGTGAAAATAAAAGATGAAACACCTGAGCGTGCCAAAAAAGTATATACAATTGGGGACATTGTTATCTACCCCAACTATTCATTGGCAAATGCCAGGGATACATTGGCGAATGACCCTAAGGCGGTGGAACGTTTCAAGGATTTTACCATCATTGATCCCGAACACACATTTCGCCCCATTATTTATGACAGGACAATGTTTTTTCATAAAGGCGATATTTACAGCAGGCGTGACCATAACCTTACGCTAAACCGGCTGGTAAACCTGGGTACTTTCAAATTTGTAAAGAACGAATTCCGCCCTTCCGATTCGCTTGATACGGTGCTGGACACATACTATTACCTTACTCCGCTTCCAAAAAAATCGGTACGGTTTGAGATACTTGCAAAAACCAATTCGGCCAACTACAACGGTACCGAAGCGAGCGTAAACTGGAGCAACAGGAATGCCTTTAAGGCGGCTGAGCTGTTATCACTTTCGGTATTTGGCGGTGCGGAGATACAGGCATCCGGGCAGAATAAGGGGTATAACGTGTATCGCGTGGGTGGTGAGGCAAGCCTGGTTTGGCCGCGATTCATCACGCCGATAAAGATACAGGACTCCAGCGCTTTTGTACCCCGTACGCGGGCGCTGGTAAGTTATGAATACCAAAACAGGGCACGACTGTATTCATTAAATTCATTCAGGGCGCAGTTTGGCTATTTGTGGAAAGACAACATACGCACCGAACACCAGTTCAATGCATTTGATGTAAACTATGTGAGCCCGGCCACCGTAACAGATGAATACACAGCGCAGATAAGCGCTGCGCGTGCAGCGCTGGACGAAGGAACTGCCGTGGCCTTAGAAAGGGTTATTGAGAAGCAGCTCATCTTTGGGCCAACGTATTCGTATACCTATACTAATACGATGCGCAAGTTCCAAAAGCATACCTTTTACTACAAGGGTTCAATCGACGTTGCCGGTACCATTGCCGGGCTTGCCACGGGTGCAGATGCCAAAACCGGGGAGCCCGAGCAAATATTGGGTGTTCCCTTCAGCCAGTTTGTAAAAACGGAACACGATTTCAGGCATTACATGAAACTGGGTGAGAAATCACAATTAGCAAGCCGCATCATTGCCGGTGTGGGCGTGCCTTATGGCAATTCGACGCAATTACCATTCATGAGGCAATTTTTCATTGGCGGAACCAACAGTATCAGGGCTTTCCGCGCACGCTCTATCGGCCCGGGCACGTTCAGGCCGGATAACACCAATACAAATAGCTTCCTTCCCGACCAGAGCGGCGACTTAAAGCTTGAACTGAATACAGAATACCGTGCCAATCTTTTCAGCGTAATCAATGGCGCTTTGTTTGTAGATGCAGGTAATATCTGGCTTTGGAATGAAAATGAAGGAAAGCCTGGTTCAGAATTTACAAGTAAATTTTATGGGCAGCTGGCTGTGGGTACAGGTGCCGGATTGCGGGTCGATATTACGTTCCTTGTACTGCGTTTAGACCTTGCCTTCCCTATTCGCAAGCCTTGGCTGCCTGAAGGCGAACGCTGGGTATTTGATGATGTGGATTTCGGAAGTAAATACTGGCGAAGGGAAAACCTTGTATTCAATTTGGCGATCGGGTATCCTTTTTAATGTCTGCTTAATCCAACAAAAAAGCCGGCACACGAACGCCGGCTTTTTTGTTATGTTTTCGACCGCTTATCCGGTCTTATAATCATCCGCAATGACTGGTCTTTAGAGAAATAAGCGATCATCCAGTTATAAGCCGTTACTATTCTGTTGCGATAGCCAATAAGAGACATCAGGTGGATGAACAGCCACATGAGCCAGGCAATGAACCCCTTGAAATGGAGCTTTGGTTTAGGCAGGTCGACCACCGCTTTATTCTTGCCAATAATAGCCATAGAGCCTTTATCATTATATTTAAAAGGCTTTAGTGGCTTGTTTTTTAGTTCATTCTTAAAGTTTTTTGCAAGGTTATTACCCTGCTGTATGGCTACCTGTGCTACCTGAGGATGACCTTTAGGCCAGTCGGCATCAGTAGTTTGCAGACAGGTATCGCCAAGAGCATAAATGTTGGTAGTATGGAGCATCTTGTTGTTCGCATCCACAAGCATCCTTCTTCCCGGACCGTAACTTTCGGTTGGGATGCCTTCAAATACCTTAGCCGATACACCGGCCGCCCATATCAGGTTTTTGGAATGTATTGTTTCACCGTTATGCAGGTGTACAGTATCCTCAGTATAATCGGTCACGCGCGAATTGAGCTTAACAATCACGCCCAGTTTTGTTAGTGCTGCAAGTGTATCTTCCTGTGATTTTTTGCTCATGGGCGAAAGCAGTGCGTCGCCGCCATCTACAAGGTAAATGTTGCTCGCACTGGTGGATAGTTCGGGGTATTCTTTTCGTAGTATGCCGTTTTTCATTTCGGCAAGCATACCTGATACCTCCACACCTGTAGGGCCACCGCCCGCCACTACAATATTAAGGTATTTACGGCGCTCACGGCTGTTTTTGCATATCGTAGCCTTTTCCATGCGTTGCAGCAACTTATTTCGCATCTCGATGGCATCATTAAGCGTCTTCATGGGAATAGAATTCTTACGGACATTTTCCATACCAAAGTAGTTGGTTTCGGCGCCGGTAGCAAAAACAAGGCGGTCATATTCGAGTTCTCCATTATGAAGCACAACTTTGTTTTCGGCCATATTAACAGAAAGCACCTCGCCCATCCGGAAACTAATGTTTCCTGCATTTCGGAAAAGCTTCCGGAAAGGATAGCTGATTGTGGAAGGTTCCAGATAGGCGGTAGCCACCTGGTAGATGAGGGGCGGAAAGAAATTATAGTTGTTCTTGTCGATTAGGGTAACTTCAAAATTTTTATCACCGGCAAGGTCCTGTGCAAGGTTGACCCCGGCAAACCCACCCCCTACTATAACTATTTTCATGGTAAAACTTTTATGCAACAACGTTGCTTTTCCTCCATAAAGTTAGGTATATTGTTGCTAATGGGCAATGATATCGGCACGCTGAACCGACATTTGTGAAATAATTGGGATTTTTAAATATCATGGAGTTATTCCTTAAGATAAAAATAAAAACCAGTATACATTATTTTATAGTTATGTTAATATTGTAGTATTTGCCTGATGCTATAATTATTTTTACCCGACTAATTATCTAACGACTATGAAAATGATTTTCAGGAAACAATCATACATTAACATCAAGTGCATCCTTGTGGATACATTTAAAGGCTTCATGAACGATAAAGGACTGAAATTGAGCGCATCATTGTCCTATTATACCATATTTTCCATGGCGCCACTGCTGCTGCTTATCATCTCTCTTGCCGGAGCGTTTTTGGGTCGCGAAGCCAGCGAAGGTAAAATATTTGAGGAAATCAATGGGCTTATTGGCAGTCAGGCAGCATTGCAGGTACAGCAAATCATACAAAATCTTGAAGTTTCGGGAAAAACCACATTTTCTGTAATCATTGGTACAATTACGCTTATAATTGGCGCTACCACGGTTTTTGGCGAGATCCAGGATTCCATCAATATGATATGGAAGGTAAAAGCTAAGCCAAAAAGAGGCTGGGTAAAGCTGCTGAAAGACAGGTTGCTTTCGGGTTCCCTAATTGTGGGTCTTGGTTTTTTACTTATCGTAACCCTAATGGTAAACGGTGTGCTGCTGGCGTTAAGCGACATGCTAAAAGCGCGCTTCCCGGATCTGACCATTATTATACTAAACGGCGTAAACCTTGCTATCAGTTTCTTTGTAATTACCATATTATTTGGTGTCATTTTCAAAGTGCTGCCCGATGCCAAAATTTCATGGAAACACGTGAGGGCAGGCGCATTCTTTACTGCCTGTCTTTTCCTCTTGGGCCGTTACGTGATAGGGTTGTATATTGAAACCACTGCCGCGGGATCGCCATATGGGGCTGCCGGTTCCATAATCGTAATACTGCTTTGGGTATATTATACGGCAGCGATACTTTATTTCGGTGCCGAATTTACCCGTGCCTATACCAGTTTTAAGGGGGAGCAGATAGAACCTGCGGACTATGCGGTGTATGTAGAACAGAAAGAAAAAGAAAGGGATGTAAAGTTTATCCCGCCTATTGAGTCATCACTGGATGCTGAAAAAAAAAAGTAGTGCAGGGTTGGGTGATCTCCCACTGATGGAAATGTGAATTGCAAACTAGTTGATTATCAAAATTATATATTCATAGTGAATAGTTCTGGCCCCGTATCAACAAAGGAGCGTGAAAATTTGGGCAAAAGAAAAGCGTTACCCGGAAAGATTGCTCTTCTGTCTCCCTATGGAACTTTGCGCGTAACATGCGCATCACAGATCAACATTGCCGGGTAACGCCTTTAGCTTTAAATGAAATTGCAGATACTATTAAGAATGCTGCAATTCGTGTTTTCCTTCCTTGATCTCCTCAACCATTTTTTTGTTGAATGCAGGCAGGTCGTCCGGTGTGCGGCTGGTAACAAGGCCATTATCTACAACAACCTCTTCGTCCTTCCAATTAGCGCCCGCATTGATAAGGTCTTTTTTTACAGAAAAGAAAGAAGTGAGCTCGCGGCCATCAACTACTTCTGCATCAATAAGTATCTGCGGCCCATGGCATATGGCGGCTACGGGTTTCTTTTCATCAAAAAAACTCTTTACAAATGCTACCGCATCTTTGCTTCTCCTCAGCAGGTCGGGATTAATCACGCCGCCGGGTAAAACCAGTGCGTGGTAATCGCCCGAAGATACTTCGTCGACCGTTTTGTCTACTTTATATTCCCCGCCCCAGTTGCCATCGGCCCATGCCTTGATGGTGCCGCTCTTCAGGCTTACGATGTCGGCTGTCCAGCCCTGCTGCTCGAGGTATTCTTTCGGTGATTTCAGTTCGCTTTCCTCAAAACCGTTGGTTGCCAGTATGGCTACTTTCTTGCTCATGATATGTAATATTTAATAGTTTGAATACCATAAAATTACTCCTCGTGGCAGGGAATCATGTATAACGGCATATTAAAGTTGTGCCAAAGTTTGTTAACGACAATTTGTAATCCGGTAAATCAACTAATTTTGGACGATTATTCTGATAACTATGGAAGACATATTCGAATGGAAACGGTTGCTTTTTAACGACCTGCCCTTCAAATTCCTTTTAGAGGTCGCATTCCGTACCGTAATCATGTTTACGGTAGTACTTCTCACCCTGAAATTTGCAGGCAAAAGGGGAGTAAAGCAACTCTCCGTATTTGAGGTGGTCATTATCATATCACTTGGCTCGGCGGCAGGCGACCCCATGTTCTATGAAGATGTAGGCCTGGTTCCAGCCATACTGGTATTCCTTATTATCCTGATGATGTATCGCGGTGTCACATGGCTTTTGGGCAAAAGCAAGAGGTTTGAGAATTTCATAGAAGGAAAAACCCATTGCCTCATCGAGGACGGCCAGTTCTCTATAGCAAGCTTTGAGAGGGAAGACCTCGCACAGGATGAATTTTTCGCCGAGTTGCGCATCAAGTCTATTGAACATTTGGGTCAGGTAAGAAATGCTTACATTGAAACCAACGGCGCCATCAGCGTGTTTTTTTATGACGATGCCGATGTAAAGTATGGTCTTCCCATACGCCCACAGCTATTTTCCCTTAAAAGCAAAAACATCCCTAAAGATGGTATTTACGCCTGTACCTTTTGTGCAAATACCCAACGGCTGGAGCCTGTTGCCGGAATTTGTACGGTATGTGGGAGAGATGAATGGGTAGAGGCTATAAAATCAAAACGTATCGTTTAATTTTGCAGCCTGTTGAAAATCTGCTACGCATACGCATGATGATTTTATTAGCATAGATGAAGTTCCGACTTCCCTTCATAGTATCTGAGGTAAGGCCACAAAAAAAGGCCGCCTAACCAAAAGCGACCTTCTTTTTCAATATGTAACTCAACTTAACCTCTTGATCTTCCTCCCTGATTACCACCGGATGACCTGGCTGGTGTGGGAGTACTTTGCCTTTGTGGTGCAGGTGTACTCCTAACGGTGTTGGTGCTGCTCCTTGATGGCGACACCGAAGAATTATTCCTGGTTGGCGCAGGCCTGCTTACTGCCGGGGCAGTACTCCTGGCCGGTGCGCTTTGTGTCCTTACGGCAGGCGCGTTATTCCTGTTTGTAGATGTATTGCTTCGGGCCGGTAAAGAAGTTGCCCTCGCCGGAGCTGACCCTGAACTTCTTACTGTTGTACTTCTATTACTTGCCGGCGTTCCTGCCGACCTTACGGTTTGTGAGGCCTGTTTCGGGGTTGCTGAAGTTGCCCTTGTGCTTCTCGCGTTTCCACTGTTGCTGTTACTCCTTATAGTGTTGATATTAGAGTTCCTTACTGTATTGGGAGATGTGCGGGTAGAATTGCCAGTATAAGAACTCCTGGATGATCCTGCTGTGTTCTGCGATCTCGAACTGCCCCTCACCTGCTCCAACGCATACCTGTTGGTTACACCGTTGTTCCTGCTGCTGAAGCCACGTCCCGGGTGTTCCCTTTCGTAAGCGTTAGCCCTTCTGCTGCCATATAGTGCTGCGGCGCGTGTACTTCTTCGTGTATTGCTGTAGGCGTATGTATTTCTGGAATTGATGTGTACGTGTACGTTATTCCTATACCTGTAAACAGGGTACGGAGCCCAGTAGCTGTAATACCTTGGGTAATACCCCCAATACCATGGAGAGTAGTACGGACGGTAGCTGTTAACCCAGAATATATCGAACAGTACGGGTCTTGTTACATAAACCGGTTCGTAAATGTAGTTAGCGCCATACATATACACATCGCCGACTACCTGAACCTGTACATTGTTGTTACGGTCCCTTTCGACCTCAATGGTGGCCACGTCCTGAAATGTGTCTGCTGCCAGTACGGCCTGTAATATAATAAGGTGGGTATTACCCTCAGTTGCTTCTATCACTCTTAGATAGTCTACCCTGTTGTCGCCGTTAAGGTCCAGGTTGGATATCTGTATGTCGGGATCGTTGAGCCTGCGCTCAAAATCTTCAAGGTCGCGCGAATCACCAAATATCGAAGCCACTGCTTTAAGGTCCAGGTTATCACTGATATCTGAGTTAGCCCTCACAGTGGTTACATCCTGGGCAAATATTCCGCCGATGCTGGCAAGGGCGAAAAGGACTGTATGGAATATTTTAGTTTTCATGATGCGTAAATTTAATGCCTTATAAGTAAAAATTGTTATTTGATTGTGAATATTCAATTACTGTGCCAATAATTTTTTTATACCTTTACGATAATAATAAAGTCAGCAATTACGGGCTTTTTGAATACTAAAAAAATGATCGAAGTAAGAAAAGTCTTAGCAGTGGATTACGAAACTATCCATAATCTGGCCAACCGCACCTGGTATGCTACTTATCTTTCCATACTTTCGCAAGAGCAGTTGGAATATATGCTGGAAATGATGTACCGCCAGGCCGCTTTTACCGAACAGCTTTCTGTAAAGAACCACCATTTCCTCCTGGCTGCAGAAGGTGGCACTCCACTGGGCTTTGCTTCCTATGAACTCAATCACCTTTCCGAAACTGCAAGGATACATAAATTATATGTCGTCCCCGAAGCGCAGGGCAAAGGAGTGGGCAGGAAGCTGCTTTCCATTATTGAGAATGAAGCTATAAAAAACAGCAACGACAAGATTATCCTGAATGTAAACCGCTTTAATAAAGCCGTTAATTTTTACCTGCGAACTGGTTTTGTGAAAATAGGTGAAGAGGATATAGACATTGGCAATGGCTACCTAATGGAAGATTTTGTAATGAGGAAGGAAATACGATAAATCCGTAATTGTTTACAATCATAATAAGGTATTTGCAAAACTTTGTGTCTTCTTTTCGGTTACTTTGCGTAAAAACTCCTTCTTTTTACCAAAACCTTCTGTATTTATTATGATGCCAATAACATACGTTTAATAGTAATAGGGGTAACTTTGGTTTAGAGTAAACTAAAACCTAACGCTATGATAATACAAATACCCGACCTGCCAAATAACATGGTAGGTTTCCGTGCCGACGGAGAGGTGACCAAAGAAGATTTTGAGATCGTAAAGCTGCAGGTATCCCACCTTGTAGAGAAAACCGGAAAGCTAAACTATATGCTTGTCCTGGACAATTCTCCCGCCGACTTTACACTTGGTGCATGGGTGCAGGATGCATTGCTGGGCATACAGAACATCACTAAGTGGAACCGCGCCGCGATCATCTCTGATATTGATGCCGTCAAGACATTTACCGATGTATTCAGCAAAGTGATGCCAGGCGAATTCAGGGGGTATAAACAGGCGGAATACGACAGGGCTGTAGACTGGGTATCGGAAAGAAGCGAGGATGAAGAATACAACTAACTAAAAGATTAAAGCTATGTCAGAAAATAAAATATCAGAAGACAATTTTAAAGACCTCTTTAATGATGAGGCAAGAGCCAAGATCAGCGAGATGGCAAAGAGTATAGGAACATGCATGTTTTGCACCCAATTGTCATTAAGGCCTGTACCAACACGCCCAATGAGCCTCGCAGATGTCGATGAACAGGGAAATCTCTGGTTTATAAGCTCCAAAGAAAGTAACAAAAACTTCGAGATTAACCACGACGATGAGGTGCAGCTGATATTTGCAAAAAATTCAGATGCGCAATTCCTATCGGTATTCGGCAAGGCGATCATTTATAAGGATAAGGCCCATATTGAAGAGGTATGGACAACCATGGCAAAAGCATGGTTTGAAGAAGGCAAAGACGACCCGGATGTAACCGTTATAAAAGTAGAGCCAAAGGATGCCTATTATTGGGACACCAAATATGGCAAGATGGTGTCAATGATCAAAATAGCCTACGGCGCGATAACCGGCAATATAGATGGTGATACCGGTGTGGAAGGCAGGCTTAATGTAGATAGTGGCCTTTAATTCATGTCAAATAATCATCATTCAATCAGATAGAAACTCCCCAATTCGGGGAGTTTTTTTATAATTTTCCGATGCAAATTTCTGAATATTGTAAAGAGACCACCGGGTACTTGTATCTTGCAAACCTTGCAGGTCAACAATAATTATCGTATTTTGCTAAAATAAATGCTACATCAACAATGGCAAAGACCCCTTCAAATATGCTCCCGTTGGGTACGCCTGCGCCGAACTTTCGGTTAAAGGACACCAATTCGAACTACTTTTATTTCTTTGAAGACCTCAAAGGTGAAAAAGGCACGCTTGTTATGTTCATCTGTAACCACTGCCCGTATGTACATCATGTAATGGATGAAATTATCATGATTGCCAACGACTATCGTGTGCAGGGTATTGGGATGATCGCGATATGCAGCAACGATACCGAAAAGTATCCCCAGGACGGCCCGGACTACATGACACAGTTTGCTTTTGAGAATAAAATGGATTTTCCGTATTTATTTGACGAAACACAGGAAACTGCAAAAGCATTTGATGCCGCCTGCACACCCGATTTTTATCTGTTCGACAGTACCGATAAGTTGGTATACCGCGGCCAGCTGGACGATTCGCGCCCAGGCAACAACATTCCTCTTAGCGGCAGCGACCTGCGCGGTGCGATAGACGGCATCCTGTACAACAGGCACATTCCGGAAGAGCAAAAACCGGGTATGGGATGCAGTATCAAGTGGAAAAGTTCAATGTAACAATGGAGTTAATTATTCAATGTAGCAATTAAGCGCCGTGTAGCTAAATTGCTATAGTATTACATTAAAAAATCGATACATTATTCCCGTTCCAATACAACATCAATGGGCTTGTTCATTTTGCGCCCAAATTTCATTCCGGCCTGTTGGCTTTCGTTCGAGCATAAAATGTACATATTGTAGCTGTAAAGCGGAATGATGGTGGTTTTGAACTTTCCGCCGTTTTCCTTACCATCAGTATCTTCTATCTTTATTTGGAAACTGTCGGCAGGAAAGGTATTGGAAACGGACAGAAGGTAATTGTCTTTCGCATACGGGAAAAACCAGCGTTCCTTTGCGGCCGTGGCCCCTTCTGCAAGGCGCTTGTTATCATCACCTATTTTATAGTTAAAGGTAAAAACCATGGCGCCATCAGCATTGGTATAGCTATATTTATTGGCTCTGTTGACAACGTCGTTACCAAGGCTGTCCACAATGGTTATCCTCAGGTTTTTAATATTCTCCTTCTTCCCTGCTTCATGCACATCAAGCACTACATATGAGGTAAAGTCATACCCGCAGTGCATCACCTGGGCTTTGCCAGAAAAAGTAACTAAGGTCAAAAGAAGGATAAAATAGCGCATAGGTTTCATATCACAAAGTTAGTAAGAATTAAGCAAAAAGCATTCCAATAAAAAACCCCGAAGATTTTAAGGCCTCCGGGGTTTACTTTATACTCAAATACTTTGTGCTATTTCACATCCATCAGTTCCACATCGAATATCAACGTGGCATCAGGAGGGATAACACCGCCTGCACCGCGCGAGCCGTATCCCAGGTGCGAAGGGATCACAAAGCGCGCCTTATCGCCCACCTTTAGCAGGGCAATGCCTTCGTCCCAGCCTTCAATCACCTGGCCCATGCCAAGCTGGAAATCGATGGGTTGTTTTCTTTTGTATGAGGAGTCGAATACCTGTCCGTTTTGAAGTGAACCCGAATAATGTACAGATACTTTTTTCCCTTTTTCGGCCTGCTTGCCGTTTCCTTTCTGAATGAACTTGTAGCGAAGCCCGCTTTCGGTCGTGTCAAATCCGGCGGCAAGTTTTTCCATGGCTTCGTCAGCCTGCTTTTTAGCTTCGGAAATGCGCTTTTCGCGTGAGCCTTCAAACGTGCGGAAAGCCTCAATCGCGTTCCAGTTTTTAGCTTCATCGCCTTCGCGGATGATCTCAAGGCTCTCTATTTTATCGCCCTGCGCAATAGCGTCAACCACATCCTGCCCTTCTACTACATTTCCAAAAACAGTGTGCTTGTTGTCAAGCCATGGTGTGGCAACGTGCGTAATAAAAAACTGGGACCCGTTAGATCCCGGTCCGGCATTGGCCATAGACAGTACGCCCGGCCCGCTGTGTGTAAGGCTTGGGTGGAACTCATCATCAAACTGGTAGCCCGGGCCACCTGTCCCACTACCCTGCGGGCATCCGCCCTGTACCATGAAATTAGGGATAACACGGTGAAATTTCAGTCCGTCGTAGTACGGTTTACCCTGCGGCTTTTCGTTATTTTCGAGGTTGCCCTCTGCCAGGCCTACAAAGTTACCTACCGTTCCCGGAGTTAAATCGTGAGTCAGCTTCACCAAGATGCTTCCTTTATTTGTATTGAATTTTGCGTAAATCCCGTTTTCCATTATTAAGTTGTTTTTTGCTTTTGAACGCCAAATTTACAAATTATTTTTCTACTGCCGATATTAGGATGTCACAACAAAAATGTAAATTTGTTGCACAGATTAGCTATGGAATATAAAGCTTACAAAGTTTGCAAAGACTGCGGGAATACAGATGAATTTTTGCTTAGCAAAACCGAAGCTGCTTTTTCATTGAAAGACAAATCGATACAAAACACAAAATGCACTACCTGTGGTTCAGAGAAATGGACTTCTTACGGACACAGCAAGCCCGAAATCGATGCTGAACTGCTTACTATCTGGGGAAATCACCCAAAGCTTTTTTTTATGGATCAGGATGAGGATATAATCCTCGCTGAAGAAAATAATTTACAGTTGTTTTTAAATGCGATCGATAAACAGCTTTATCCCGAAAGGAAGCTAAATATACTCCTCGCCTCTTTGTGCATCATAGTTTATGACAATATTGCAGCAAATGAAGAGTACACGGATGACGAAAATATTGAACGAAAAAAAATCGCTGATAAAGTAATTCCCGAATTAAGCCATCGAAAGCATCTTGTCGCTGAAACTAAAGAGTGGGAAATAATGAATTATATCAGGGAAGCCGTATTTCCTCTTATTGGGTTAAACATATAAAGAAGATGAAAAAAGAAGACGATTACCTTAATATAAACCGGAAGGCATGGAACCAGCGGACGGAAATACACGTGGCTTCCGGTTTTTATGATGTTCCTGCATTCCTCAACGGGAAATCCAGCCTTAACGAACCGGAACTGGCCCTTCTTGGCGATGTATCCGGCAAAAAAATACTCCACCTGCAATGCCATTTCGGGCAGGATACCATTTCGCTTTCGCGGATGGGCGCCTTTGCTACAGGCATAGACCTCTCTGATAAGGCCATTGAAAATGCACGAGAATTGTCGGCAAAAGCGGGTACGGATACACGCTTTATCTGCTGCGAAGTGTACAGCCTTCCCAATCATCTGGACGAGCAGTTCGATATCATCTTTACCAGTTACGGCACCATCGGATGGCTACCCGACCTTGCAAAATGGGCCAGCGTATTGTCGCATTTCCTGAAACCGGGAGGCAGGTTTGTTTTTGCCGAATTCCACCCCGTCGTGTGGATGTTCGATACAAATTTTGAGAAAGTACACTACAATTACTTTAAGGATGAAGCCATCATTGAAGTGGAATTTGGCACCTATGCCGATGTTACCGCGCCACTGGAGCATGAAATGGTAACCTGGAACCACGCCCTGTCGGAAGTAATTACTGCACTCCTTGCCAAAGGTTTTGAAATACGCTCCTTTAATGAGTACGATTACTCACCCTACAATTGCTTTAGCGGTACGGAAGAGTTTGAGCCGGGTAAATTCCGCATAGCTTCTTTAGGAAATAAGATTCCAATGATGTATTCGCTGATGGCAGTGAAAAGAGATTAGGTGAAATTTAACCATACAGCTTTTTAACATTATAAAGGCAAAGTTAACCGCATGGGAATCGGGGGACTTTGTTTAAAACGCCATCTTTAGAGGTGAAATTTTTGCAGATAATTAGTACATTTGTTACGTTAAAATTCACCACATGGAAAGCCTCTTCGACCCGCAAGGGAACCAAAAGATAATAGACCGCATAGAGCGGCTAACCCCCATAAAACTCTCCGAGTGGGGAGTGATGACTGTTGCCCAAATGATGGAGCACTGCCAGATGCCTCTAAAAGTGGTGTATGGCACCAAAGAAATTAAGGTACACTGGCTCATGAAGCTGCTGTTTGGTCGCAGTGCCAAGAAAATGTATACCGGCGAAAAAAGGTTCGGTAAGGGTTTGCCCACAGCAAAGGAGTTCAGGATTACATACCATCCTGATTTTGAAGAAGCCAAACAGGGATTGAAAGAACTGGTAACAAAATTTACCCGCGAAGGCAGGGAAGGCATAAAAGTAACCAGCCACCCGCTGTTCGGCCAAATGAGTTATGAGGAGATAGATCACGCCCAATGGAAACACCTGGACCACCACTTAAGGCAATTTGGGGTATAATAAGAGTATATTCGGTTATTTGTGGATTTGTGGATTCGGACGTTACAAATAACCAAATCGACGAATAACCAAATCAACAATAATAGAAAAATGCGCATCGACATCATTACCGTACTTCCTGAATTATTACGCAGCCCTTTCGAAGCTTCGATACTAAAGCGTGCAATTGATAAAGGCATTGTAGAAGTGCACCTGCATAACCTTAGGGATTACAGCACTAACAAGCATAAGAATGTAGATGACTACCAGTTTGGTGGAGGCGCGGGCATGGTGATGTCTGTGGAACCTATTGATGCCTGTATTACCAGGCTGAAAAGCGAGCGCGAATACGACGAAGTGATCTACATGACACCCGATGGCGAAACGCTGAACCAAGGCATGGCCAACCGTATGTCACTGCTAAAGAACATCATCATCCTTTGTGGGCATTATAAGGGAGTAGACCAGCGTGTGCGCGACCATTTTATAACCAAAGAGATATCCATTGGCGACTTTGTGCTTTCTGGTGGCGAGCTGGCGGCAGCCGTGGTTGCAGATTCCATTATACGATTGATACCCGGGGTACTTAGCAACGAGACCTCTGCCCTTACCGACAGCTTCCAGGACAACCTGCTTTCCCCTCCCATTTATACACGTCCTGCCGAGTACAAAGGATGGAAAGTGCCCGACGTGCTGCTGAGCGGCAATTTTGCCAAAATAGACCAATGGCGCGAGGACATGGCGCTGGAGCATACCAGGAACAGGAGGCCGGATCTTTTAGAATAGTTTTCTTTATTTCAGGTTTCAGGTACCACTCTGCCGGCAAAAGCTTCGGTTGTATTTAAGGTAAGAACTTTAAAAAACCTGAAACTTTAAACCTGAAACTGTTGCAGGCTTGGAAATAATTTATAAATTTGCACCCTCATTCGGACCAACCTCTGACGATACTCGTGAATGTTGCTCTGGATCAAACATTTAAATTAAAAAATCATGTCTGATTTATTAAAATTTGTTCAGGAAGAATTTGTAGCAAAAAAAGATTTTCCTGTATTTGGCGCAGGTGACACGATCACTGTGTACTATGAAATTAAAGAAGGTGAAAAAACAAGGACACAGTTCTTTAAAGGTGTGGTTATCCAAAGAAAAGGAGCCGGTAACACTGAAACTTTCACCATCCGTAAAATGTCAGGCGCTGTAGGCGTAGAGCGTATCTTCCCGGTAAACATGCCTGCATTGCAAAAAATTGAGCTTAACCAAAGAGGTAAAGTTCGTAGGGCACGTATCTACTACTTCCGCGACCTTACAGGTAAGAAAGCAAAAATCAAGGAAAGAAGGAGATAATCTTCCTTTTCATAATATATCAGGGAATCCCATCGCAATGCGGTGGGATTTTTTATTTCTTCTCGTTTCGAGAATTTTGCAGGCACGAAATCACAACAAACATCAGAGGTTTTAAAACCATTTAAGGTCGCTCATCGTAATGTGCGTGAGGGACAGAGGCGGCATCCCCATAGCGCAGCGGAGGGATACAGCCGATGGCCCGACGCGTAACGCAGTGGAGCGGCACGCCCAAAAAAACCTTCTTCAATCGCTAATAATTCACTACATTTGGGCATGGATCCGATTTTTATAAAAATAGCCGACATTCGCGGCGGTGTACACTTCGTAAATATCAAACACATTTATGAAGTTGAGGAAGTGGTAAGCGGCAAAACAAAGCTGACACACATCAGGTACTATTCCATCCCCGACTGCAAAGGCCAGGTTAATAAGGTCATCACAAAGGAATATGCCAATGTTTTACTTGAGAGAATCGCCCAGCTTAAGTTGCCTCAATAAGTCCGGTCCGGATAACAAAACGCGACCCTCATTATTTACATTTCATAAAATTTCAATCGTTTTTTTACTGATTTGGCAAACCGCTTATCGGGCAGTTTTTCCTATATTTGCGAGCCTTGCTTTTTATAATGCCCGGCTACAAACAAACACGATATAACTTAATAACAATCAGCCTTTCCTGATTGGGAGAAGGCCATTAAAAATCAATCTAATGTCCAACACATCAAAGATTTTTTACACGATAACTGATGAGGCCCCGATGCTGGCCACACACTCATTCCTTCCAATCGTGCAGGCATTTACAGCTCCTGCCGGTATAGAAGTTGAAACACGCGACATTTCGCTTGCAGGAAGGATACTTGCCAACTTCCCTGAAAACCTGGCCGAAGGGCAAAAAATAGGCGATGCGCTTACCGAACTGGGCCAACTGGCAACAACTCCCGAAGCGAATATTATCAAGCTACCCAACATATCGGCATCAGTGCCACAGCTGAAAGAAGTTATAAAAGAATTGCAGGGCCAAGGATACAATATTCCCGACTATCCGGAAGATGCTAAGACTGAAGAGGAAAAAGCCGTTAAAGCAAAATATGCAAAAGTGTTAGGCTCTGCTGTAAACCCGGTACTGCGGGAAGGCAACTCCGACCGCCGTGCGCCAAGGGCAGTTAAGAATTACGCGAAAGCACACCCACACTCAATGGGGGCATGGTCGGCTGATTCAAAGACCCACGTAGCCAGCATGAGTGAAGGCGACTTTTACGGAAGCGAAACTTCGGTTACCCTAAAAGAACCAACTGAGGTAAGGATCGAATTGACAGCAAACGACGGAACCGTTACCGTACTAAAAGATAAGACAGCGCTTAAGGCGGGCGAGATCATCGACTCATCGGCGCTAAGCCTTAAAAAACTGAAAGCATTTGTTACCACGGAGGTAGCGGATGCTAAAGCGAAAAATGTATTGTTTTCCCTGCACATGAAGGCTACGATGATGAAAGTCTCCGACCCTATTATCTTCGGCGCTGTGGTAGAAGTTTTCTTCAAGGATGTATTCGAAAAGTATGCTGCGCTGTTTAAAGAATTAGGTGTAGATACCCGCAACGGCCTTGGTGATGTATATGCAAAAATAGCAGGCCACGTACAGGAAGCCGAAGTAAAGGCTGCACTTGACGAAGCAATGAAAAATGGGCCTGCAATAGCGATGGTAAATTCGGATAACGGAATAACCAACCTGCACGTGCCAAGCGATGTAATCGTGGATGCCTCTATGCCTGCCATGATTCGTACCTCGGGACAAATGTGGAATGCCGAAGGCAAAGGACAGGACACCAAAGCGGTAATCCCGGACAGGGCCTACTCGGGCATATATACCGCTACGATCGATTTTTGTAAAAAGCACGGCGCTTTTGACCCGGCAACCATGGGTAGTGTACCGAATGTGGGCCTCATGGCGCAAAAAGCGGAAGAGTACGGTTCGCATGACAAAACCTTCCAGGCTGCTGCTGACGGCGTTATAAAAGTGATCGACAATAACAACGGCACCGTGTACATGGAACAGGAGGTTGAAGCAGGCGATATTTTCAGGATGTGCCAGACCAAAGATGCATCTGTACAGGACTGGGTAAAGCTTGCCGTAAACAGGGCAAGGCTGTCGGCAACCCCGGCAGTATTCTGGCTTGACGATAAGCGTGCGCACGACGTGCAGCTTATTGAAAAAGTAAAAACCTACCTGAAAGACCATGACACCAATGGCCTTAACATCCAAATCCTTAACCCGGTAGCGGCCACGGAATTTACACTGGAGAGGATCATCAAAGGCGAAGACACCATATCAGTTACCGGAAACGTATTGCGCGACTACCTTACCGACCTCTTCCCTATCCTCGAATTGGGCACCTCGGCAAAAATGCTTTCCATCGTTCCGCTAATGAATGGCGGCGGGCTCTTTGAAACCGGCGCGGGAGGCTCTGCTCCTAAACACGTGCAGCAATTTGTGGAAGAAGGTTACCTTCGTTGGGATTCCCTTGGCGAATTCCTTGCACTGGGCGTGTCGCTGGAGCATTTAGGACAGACACTTGACAATCACAAAGCATTGGTGCTTTCGGAAACGCTGGATGCGGCCAATGAGAAATTCCTTGAGCAGGACAAATCGCCTGCGCGTAAAGTAGGCCAGATTGATAACCGCGGTTCGCATTTTTACCTGGCGCTATACTGGGCACAGGCCCTTGCCGCACAAGACAAGGATGCGGAACTAAAAGCGAAATTCACGCAAATAGCCAAAGAACTTACCGAGAACGAAGCTAAGATCAATGCCGAACTTATCGGGGCACAGGGCAAGCCACAGGAAATTGGCGGTTACTACCACCCTGACTTTAAACTGACCGATAAAGCTATGAGGCCGAGTGAGACGTTTAATAGTATATTGGGGAAATTGAAGTAGCAATTAGCTTATAAATACTCAAAGCCATCCTGAAGGGTGGCTTTTTCTTTGTATTATTTTTCTGTAAATTATGTAACATATTGCAATTTAATTCGTCATAACAACGTTATGAAACCGAAAAAGAAAAACAACCAATGTAATTTTTGCGTATTTCCCAAATTGAAGAGCAATATGTAATGGGAATGTCGCAACTTTGCAGTACAAATCAATCAATCAAAACAAACAAAAAACATGATCTTACGACTGAAAGGCTACCTTACGGTATTGTTCATTATGTTCATGGGCACCGTGGTTGCACAGGAAAAATTCACCCTTAGCGGTACCATCGCCGATGGCAGCAGCAACGAAACATTAATAGGCGCAAGCGTTTACATTAAAGAACTGCAAAAGAGCATTGCCACCAACGAGTACGGTTTCTTCTCCATTTCGCTGCCGGCAGGTACTTATACCGTGCAGGTGAGCTATGTGAGCTTTGCCACTCAGGAAGAAACAATTACCCTTACCGGCAATGTCCGGAAGAACTTCAGCCTGGAACCCGGTAGTGAGGAATTGCAGGAAGTCATTGTAAACAGCGACAGACCCCGTGCTGAGATCCGCAAGCCCGAAATGAGCGTAAACCGACTCTCTGCAGAAGAAATCAAAAAAATGCCGGTGGTACTGGGCGAAGTCGATGTACTGAAATCATTGCTCACACTGCCCGGCGTAACCAATGCAGGCGAAGGCTCCTCAGGGTTTAACGTACGCGGCGGAGCTGCCGACCAAAATCTTATATTGCTCGATGAGGCAACTATCTTCAATTCCTCTCACCTTTTCGGCTTCTTCTCGGTTTTTAATTCAGATGCAATAAAAGACCTTAAATTGTACAAAGGCGGGATACCGGCACGTTATGGGGGAAGGGTATCGTCGGTACTTGACATTTACCAAAAGGAAGGCAATAACAAGGAATTCCACATGAACGGTGGTATCGGACTTATATCCAGCCGCCTGTTAGCCGAAGGACCTATTGTGAAAGAACGCGGATCATTCCTCATAGGGGGTCGTGCTTCCTATGCCCACTTATTCCTAAAACTGACTGATAACGAGAACTCTGCCTATTTTTACGACCTGAACACCAAGTTGAGCTATAAGCTTAATGACAATAACAACCTATACCTCTCCGGCTATTTTGGGCGTGACCTTTTTAATATCAACCAAAGCTTTAACAATACATACGGCAATGCTGTCGTGAACCTGCGCTGGAACCACCTGTTTAGTGACAAGCTTTTCTCCAACATGAGCATGATATATAGCGATTACTATTATGGGTTGGAACTGGATTTCATCGGGTTCAACTGGGACTCCGGTATTAAAAACTACAACCTGAAATACGACTTTAAACACTATATCAGCGATAAATTCAAGCTTAATTACGGTTTGAACGCCATTTACTACGACTTCAATCCGGGCGAGATCACTCCTAACGGGCCGAACTCCGCCGTAAATGCCCAAAAACTGGAAAACAAATATGCTTTGGAACCCGCCTTTTACCTGGATGCCGAACAGGAACTTACAGATAAGTTAACGGTTAGCTACGGCCTGCGCTACAGTATGTTCTACCGCATGGGGAGCCAGACACTGAACACTTACGCTAATAATCAGGCTGTTAATTTTGACGATGAGCTTAAAATATACGAGAAAGCCGCCCCCACCGGCACAAGGCATTACGGGGGCGGCGAGACCATAGCTAATTTTGGAAACCTGGAGCCCCGCGCCGCCATTTCCTACCAATTGGATGATAACCAGTCGGTAAAGGCGAGCTATAATCGCATGGCCCAATACCTCCACCTGCTTTCGAATACCTCCTCCCCTACACCGCTCGACGTTTGGGCGCCCAGCGACAACTGGATAAAGCCGCAAGTATTGGACCAGGTGGCTGTGGGTTATTTCCGTAATTTTAAGGATGATACCTACAGCCTTGAGGTAGAAACTTTCTATAAAAAAATTAAAAACAGGATCGACTACATAGACGGCGCCAACCTGATAGCCAACGAGGCCATAGAACAGGTAGTGCTGGCAGGGCGCTCAAGGGCATACGGGCTTGAAGTACTGTTCCGTAAAAATACGGGTAAACTAACAGGTTGGGTATCCTATACGCTTTCACGTTCTGAACAGCAAACACCGGGGAGGACAGCCAACGAAACCGGGATAAACAATGGCGAATGGTATAAAACAGGTTATGACAAAACCCATAACCTTTCGGTTACCGGATCTTACGAACTGAGCAACAAGTGGTCGTTCGGGGGGATATTCGCGCTTCAATCCGGGCAGCCTGCCACCTATCCGAACGGGCAGTACCAGTACGGCGACATCGTGATACCCACGTTTGGTGCACGTAATGAGGACCGCATGCCGGCATACCACCATCTGGACGTTTCGGCAACGTACACGCCAAAACCGGAAAAGAAAAAAGGCTGGCAGGGCGAATGGGTGTTCAGCATTTACAACCTGTACAACAGGATGAATTCAGCGTCCATTTCCTTTAGGCAAAATGAGGATACAGGCAACAATGAGGCCGTGAGGCTTTCCATTTTCGGGATCATTCCAAGCGTAACGTATAACTTTAAATTCTAAACGCATCATGAAAAACATAAAATATATACTCCTGCTGATAACCGTTTCATTGCTGGCCTCCTGCGAAGAAGTTGTTGACGTTGACCTTACCACTGCACCGCCACGCCTTGTAGTAGATGCTTCCATCAACTGGATAAAAGGAACCGATGGCAGCCAGCAGGCGATCAGGCTGACAACGACTACTGGCTATTACCAAAATGAGATACCTATTGTTACCGACGCCACAGTATTCATCACGAACAGCTCCGGAACAGTATTTAATTTTGTGGATGAAACCGCTACCGGATGGTACTATTGTAATGATTTCCTTCCGCAAATTGGCGAAACCTACACCCTGACGGTCATCCATGACGGACAGACCTATACCGCTAATGACAAGCTGTATGCGACCCCTGATATTGCGTATACAGTGCAGGACGATGAAGGGGGCTTCCTTAACGAAGATATTGAAGTACGCTTTTTTTACCAGGATAATGGCGCAGAGGATAACTTTTACCTGTACCGCTTTGACAGTGAAAGAATGCCTTACCCCGACTATGATGCCGTAGACGATGAGTTTTTCCAGGGTAATGAGATGTTCGGTATTTTCAGCCATGAGGATATGGACCATGGGGATATTTTGAATATCAGCCTGTACGGTATCTCACAGCGCTATTACAACTATATGGACCAGCTCATTGAGATTGCCGAAGGAGGCGCCGGCAGCGGCCCATTCCAGACGGTTCCGGCCAATGTGCGCGGCAATATCATAAACCAGACAGACGAAAGTAAATATGCGCTGGGCTATTTCAGGCTGGGCGAAGTAGATACTCTGGAATATACTGTGCAGTAAATATTTGGCATTCTTTTTGTAAGAATTATCCAAAACAAAACAATATGAGTTTAAAGCCTGCCGGATTGTTGCCTTTGTTGCTGCTTCTGGCAGGCTTTACTGCGTTTGGGCAGGAGCAATTCGACTCGATTTACAGGAATGGAAATAGCTACGGGCTTTCGGACTTTATCAATTATAAGGCAAATTTTATACGGCAAAAGCTTTATGAAGATGCAGTGGAAATTGACGAAGATTATTTCATTGTAAAACAAAACGGCAGGTATGGTGTTTATAATGAAACAAAGAGAATGCTTTACGCTGAAGCAAAATACGATACCATTACCCCTACCGGCAACTATCTGCTTAATGGCAGATGGGGAAACCTTTTGTATGTGGAGAAAATATCCGACCTGATATTAGAGCATCCTCGAGGCATAGTTTTCATTAGGGATGGGAAATATGGCCTGAAGAAAATTTCGGGGGAGACCATCCTCAAGGCGGAATATAATGAGATCCTACCCAGGCAGTATGGTCTTTTTTTCATAAAGAAAAATGGGCGCTGGGGTTTTGTGAATGCCGATAGGGATAACTCCCTGGTAAAGCCAAAGCATGATTTTTTAGTTCAATATACCGACTTTGATACCCAATATCCCACGGTTTTCGCGTATGACAACAAGGTGAAGACCCCATACTCCATTTACGGCGAAACAATTAGAAAAAAACAAAAACCTGCAAAGCAAAAACGCGAAGTAAAACGATATACAGAATTTACGAACGGCTATTGGTTTGGCAACTGGAAACCCGAAACAGTTTTCTTTACCAATGGGAAAAAGAACGGCGTAAAAGATGCCTCAGGAAAGATTATAATTCCCGCGAAATATGATATGATCCACCCTATGATGGATGGGAATTACCTTGTTTCCAAAGATACGCTTTACGGGATGTTGGGGAGTAAAGGTCAAACCATTATACCTTTACTATACGGCGCCATTGAACCAGTTAAAGGCGATGCCCTGAAAGACAACCTGTTTTATGTTTACAGGCAGAATACAGCATCCGTGTTCGATGCCTCTGGAAATCAGCTGTATCCTTTTGATATGCTTTATTCGGAGGGTGCGATGCCGATGGACGAGGACTACAAAAAAGTGTGTTTCCAGGTGGTGGAAAATAAGATACTGGAAAAAGGAAAAGAAATTGATGAATATGGCGAACCGCAATTTAGCCATGATATATACAGCAAGGCGCTCCTGCTATATGAAAACGGGAAGATAACCAAAGTGCTGGGCAACTGCACAGAGATAAAATATACCGATTACTCTGAGGACTATATCGTTGCTTATACCCAATACGGAAGCACGCTTTACGGTTTTTACAGTCAAAAGACCGGTAAAAAAACCGATGCCCTTTACAAAGAATATATGGTGATTGGCAATGGTCGCATAATGGCAAAAAAAGGCGGGCACTATGATACTTTATTAGATAGTACTATGATTGCCAGGCCGCTTAGCGAACACGTAATTGCCTACAGGAATGGGTATTACCTTGTGAATGACAATGGCATGATGCGAATAATGGATGAAAGCAATAACGTATCTACATTTGCGTATCAGAAAATAGAGTATTTAGTTGATTTTAAGAACTTTAGAAATATTAGCCCTGAGTTGGTAGCAATCTATTCGAAGGTGTTCAAATACTATGATGCATCCGGCAAATGCGGACTTATCGATGCAGATGGAAAAGTGCTTTTCACTTCAGGGGTATATGATGATATAACCATCGCCCTGCGTGCTTCAGATGAGCCGCATCCCAGTCCTGAAAAGGCAAAAATCATGAACCAATATCTTAATCGTATCATGGTTGCGAAGCGGTATACCGACAAAAATAATGCGGAAACCGACCTGTATTTCGAAGGAGAAAAGATAGCGTCTTTCAACACTTATAAATACTGGCAGCTAAAGTACAATGATATCACGGCAAATAACCAGCTGATACTAAGGCAACCTGGGATAAAGCTGTACAACCTCGCGACGCAAACCATTGACCTTGAAACAAATACCGCTAATTTCAGTGAAGATGCAGATGGCGGGTTTACGATCGTCTATGGCTATACAAAACACCGTATCGAGAAATACAGTACAGGCGGAAAGTTACTGTCTGTAGACAGTATCCCCACTGATAAACTCTACCACTATGAAAGGAGCAAGGCCCAATACATCCATAACCAAAATGGTAAGTATGGCTTGGTAAATGTAAAAGGGGAAACGCTATCACCGTTTACAAATGATACTCTCTCTACTTACGATTACAACTATTATATCGCAAAACGTGGCGTTAAAATGGGTGTCATCACAAGTGAAAATACCACCTTACCATTTGAATATGAAAACATTACCTACCACCCCTATGAGTGGAAGAATAATGAAGAAGGCGTTTATATCCTGAAAAAGAATGGCAAATATGGTGTGGCCGATACCAATGCTACACTCCTGTTACCCCCCGGCTATGATACTGCTTTCGCGAAAGGTGAATTTATAATTGCGGGTAAGGGCACAGCTTTTTCTGCTTATGACAGAAGTGGGAAGCTGCTTTTTACGCTGGAATCCAGTACGTTGGAACCCTTTACAACAGAGTTGTTATACTTTACCAAAAACGGGAAACAGGGCATTATCACTAAAAATGGTACGATCCTTATGGATCCTATTTACAAGAACCTAACTCTCATCACCAGTGGCCGTTACCTCGCCGATGCTGGATCCGAAAAATACCTTGTAAATCAAAATGGGCTCAAAATGGTGGAGACGCCTTTGCAGTCTGCTAACTGTATATACTCTGATTATGAGCCATTTGACATTACTGAAGAATTTTTAGTATTGCAGGATACGAATGGGAAATATGCCCTTTACTCCTTGAAAATGAAGCAATTGCTGCCTTTTGACTATGACAATATTGATCAGGTCGAAAACTTTAAATATGCCATTGTGGAAAAAAACCGCCTGATGGGCGTAGTAACTGTTGATAACAAGACAGTTATCCCTTTGATATACAAATATATCCGTTTTCAGGAGGATTATGGTTGCTTTGAAGCGGAGACCGAAAAAGCCCGCTACCTCATATCGCCCGATGGCATCATACTTAGCGAAGAACTAGACGATTAGATCGTCTTCTGGTAGGCATCTCTCGGGGTTCCGTCGTTCACGTAGATGACCCCGCAGTACTCAAAACCATTGTTTATCAAAAAGTTACGCATAGGAATATTGTCGCGATGCGTATCGACCCGGATCGTACCGGTTTTGCCAAACGCAAAATCAAAAGCCGCTTTAGCAATGCCTCTAGCCTTTCTACCGGAGGCCAGCCTGTGGATAACCCCGTATTCTCTGTCATTCAGCCAGTTACCATCAATTACATTGTACGTAGGTTCGGGATTCTTCCCTGCGATAAAACAGAAATACCCTACAATTTCCCCCTCCAAAATGCAGCTAAACCCATGGCCTTCAGCAATGTCCCCCAAAATTACCTCCCGGGAAGGATAGCCGTTTTCCCACTGGGTCATATTGCCGTTTTCCCGCATGATGGCGCGGCCTTCGTCAATGATGGTCATTAAGGTGTCTATGTCACCTAAAGTGGATGATTTTATGTCCATAGCAATGTGATTTCGCAGGACAAAAATAGTGACTTTATAGGACACTGAAAGTGATTTTTAAGTACCCGGCGTTACAAAACCCCGCAAGGCCCAAAAAAAATTATATTCAGATAATTTATGATATAATTGCCCGGCCAAAAATCTGTTTCATCCGCATAACTTTAAATGCTATTTTTACGTCAAATTAAAATGCATGTCATCACACCACATCGTACGCGACGACCAGGAACCCACGCTAATTATTGCCAACGGCGCCGAATGCAGCAATGAGCTCATGGGCCAGCTTCTGGAATGGTCGCCTTTTGTCATTGTTCTCGACAGCGCCATCGACCGCGTCATCAACCTTGGCATTAAGGTGGATGTGCTGCTGGGCGACTTCGACCGTGGGTTTGATCCCGAACGGTATCGCGACCTGCAGTACCCCCTCGAAATAGTGCATACCCCCGACCAGGACAAGACCGACCTCGAGAAGGCGTTCGACTTCCTCATCGACCGCGGCTTCCCTGCCGTCAATGTGATATGGGCTACCGGCCGCCGCGCCGACCATACCATAACCAACATCACAAATATCGTGCGCTACCGCGATAAGCTGAAAATCGTGATCCTGGACGACCATTCCAAAGTGTTCCTGCTCCCACCAAAATTCGAAAAGTGGTACCCCGCAGCCACTCCCCTTTCCTTGATACCCATCGGCAAGGTATCGGGCATCCATTCTAAAAACCTGAAATACGAGCTGACTAACGACGAACTCACCATTGGCTACCGCACCGGGAGCAGCAATGAGGCGCTGTCAGATGGCATGATTGTTATTGAACACCGAGAAGGCGATTTACTGCTGATGGAATGCTTTGATTGAGGGTTGATTTATTGATGGGGTGATGGGGTGATGGGGTGATTTGATCCTGCATTCTAAATTCCTAATTTACTCAGCGTATACCTTGTATACCACTGCCGCCTATGATTTTTATAATTTGTAAAAACTGCCCCACCTGCGGGGCAGCTATTATATTATTGCTTTACTAAAAGATATTCCCCAAATGGTATAGTATAGCTGGTGTAAGGTGGAAGTGTATTTTCATTAATTCGTTTCAGTTGGACGCCCATATTTCTAAACACCAATTTTAGCCGCTGTATATTTCCATCATCAGCTCTTTGAAAAATCATTTCCGGCTCAAAGCCAAATATATCCTTCCCGGGTTCCAAAAAACCTAAAACCACTTTTCTGTCATTAGGGCCACAATTTTGGCAATATTGAGCATTTGGACCGATTATCATCGTACCTGCCAAATTATGATCCCAATTATCAGCATATTCAATTTGTAGTTCAGGCAGAGTATTAATTTTTTCTATTCCATCCTCTATATATTTATATTCTCCAATAAGTAAGTCCTGATAATAATGAATGTGTCCCGCATCAAAGTATTGGATTTCTTTCTTTTGGAGTATTATGGTCAATGAAGTAGTTCCATTGGTATATTCCCAAGTTCCTACAAAGTTATTCAGGTCATTATAGATGTCCTTGTAATAAGCTCCCACTACTTCCTTCGCATCATCATAGAGAGAATATATGGTTTGCGCTCTACAGCCCATCCCCACCATCAAAACCGCTATAATGATTATTTTTTTCATAGTTATAAACTGCCCCACCTGCTTGGGGCAGTATATTTTACGGTACTTTAGTAAGGGTATAATTTTGTTCCGGAACCCGTAATGTAGTAGGCGAGCTATCATCCGGCACTACAGACATTTCTCCCCTGAATTCTATTTCGATTTTTTCAGGAGTACTTCCTACTGCAGGTAAATGTTTAACAATAATATCTCTATTTAGATAGCTTCTTTCTGGATCAGTAAAGGCCATTAGGACACGTCTTTCAGATGCTGGCAGGTTTAAATCCTTTATATTTGCACCGGCTATATTGTTTTTATAAGGCGCCATATCTTGCTGTAGGTTTGCCATGGTATTAACAATAGTTTCTGTGCCGATTATGTAACGGTACTCGCCAATTAATATGTCACAATAATTGTTGAAGTCAGGATTATAAAGCATTGTCTTTTTCTGAAATGCAATTTCAAAAATGATATTGCCGGATTGGTATCTCCAGATTCCCGAGAATTTATTTAGTTCGTTATAGGTATCTTTATAATATACCCCTTCTTCAAGTCCGATACCTTCTTCTATGATAGGGTAGGTTTGCGCATTGCAAATGTTTAAGATAAATATAAATAATATTAAATATAGTGTTTTCATATTCTAATTGCAAGGTGTTATTTTTAATTGATAATTGTTATTTGGATCCAATTCTAATTTTTCCCACTTTCCGCTAAAGTTATTATCACTTTTTATCCTGTATAAAGATAAGTTAAAATTTACCCCACCTTTTAATTTAGAGTTATTACCTAAATTGTTTACGAATTTTAAGAAGTAGGGTGCCAAAGTTTGATGGTTGATTGTAAGAGGATTTACGTTATTTTCATTGCAATTTTTATCATATATAAAATTTAATTTTTTGTTAAATGCTTCAATTTTACTTTCACTAAATAAATCACCCATATTTTTAAATTCCTCAACATCATTAGGGAACACAATATATGTATAAGCTTCACTTACAGTGGTTTCATTATCCTTTATCACCATCATATTAAAAAACATTGATACCGGAACTGTCTGCGAAAACGCATATCCTTTAGCAAAATCATAAACGCGGGCAACATCGGTAAATGAAAACATTTTATAAAGTCCACTATTACTGGTAGGGCCAGACTGATGAGTATGGGCTACTCCATACGTCGCGGAGTTCATTCGCATGGATGCGCTGGCGCCTGAACTGTTTATCTGAGGCGCAGCAGACGATCCGCCGGATCCATTTTTTCTAAAGGTAAACAGAGATTCATCAATACTGCCAAGGTTATCATTTAGCACATTCAGGGAAGTTTTTATAACGGCATCATTTTTCAGGGCATTCAACATTTCACAAGGTGTTGGCTTATTCGGCGACACCACCCCAACAATCGGGTGCGGGTTATACAATCCGGGGGTTTGCAATTCAAGCGGGTCGGCATCTTCATATTTAACGGGGTTAAAAGGCGTGGTAAATCCGGTACCCGGGTTTTGCCCGCCCGTTCCGCTTCCGCCACCGTTCGGGGTGCCACCGCCGCCACTGCCCGGGCTCAGGTCTACCAGTGCGTAATAAAGCGGGTATAGCCCGTCAGGGTTGTGCGATCCCGGGTCCGAGCTGTTTGCGCTTGGGCAGCCCTCACAATTGGGGCACGCTATGGGCGCCCAGTAATCGGCTTCACCTTCGGGGGTATAATGATGCCATGTATGGCAAATCCCGTCAATGAGCCAGTACGTGCCGGAATACCCGCCACCCGATGCACCCTGGGTATACACGATGCCCGGGTTTTCAACGTCAAAATCTTCCAGCGGGACAAAGCTCATCTTCGTGACAATATCCGCTATCGGCTTTCCGCCATCAAGGTTTTCCATATCAGCAGGCGAAAACTTATACCGTACCAAAAAGGCAATGTAGCGTCCCCTGTGCGGGTGCAGGAAAAGGTTTTCCATGTAGCCGTTGACGCTATCCCTGTAAACAGGAAAGCTCAGTGACAGGTATGCCCCTTTTTCTACAAGTAATATTTTATCTGTGTCAATCGCAAAATCATATTTTTTGCTGTACGCGAGGCGCTTATTCTTCTGTACGGCAATGGCGTTTAATTTTTCCATTGCCCTGGGCATACCCTGCAATTCATCGTAGGTAATAAGCCGGGGCCTGAGTTCCTCATTGCTGCTGTTATTAATTGTTATCGTTTCTTCCAGCGAGCAATTCACCAGCAGCCAGGGCGGTTACACACAGCAGCCAAGGCCGCAATCTTTTCAGTTTTTGTTTCATACGCTTTTATAATTATTGGTTGGTATTCGTTGGTTATTTATACAGAGCATCATTTCACTTAAAAGGTTGGAAAGCCACACCACAATTTTAAAATTTATTTTTCACACGGCACCGGTAGAAAACACCTGTTTTTACAAATCAGGTATTTCCCGCAAAAGTGTTAAAGCCAGGGTTAAATAATATCCGTAAAACTGTCACTTATCCCGAGTGTTAAAGTATTTCTTCACCAAAATACTCCCAGTAAAGGCATAGTTATAACCACTGTACTACTCTAAGACAAAAAAAAGAGCGCTTTGAGTTTTCAAAACGCCCCTTTATCAAATAAAAAAAGCCCCTGTTTCACAGAGGCTTCGATATTATTCCCACTCAATCGTGGCAGGGGGCTTGGAGCTGATGTCATACACCACCCTGTTCACGCCTTTTACTTTATTGATTATTTCGTTAGATATTTTCATAAGGAATTCATACGGAAGGTGTACCCAGTCGGCGGTCATGCCATCGGTTGATTCCACCGCCCTTAGCGCCACCACTTTTTCGTAGGTACGCTCATCGCCCATTACGCCAACGCTGTTTACCGGCAGCAGTATTGCCCCGGCCTGCCATACCTTATTGTACAGGCCGTGGTCCCTGAGCCCCTGTATGAATATATGATCCACTTCCTGCAGTATGCGAACCTTCTCCGGCGTTATGTCGCCAAGGATGCGTATAGACAGCCCCGGCCCGGGGAACGGGTGCCTGCCAAGCAATTCCGGGTCAATGCCCAATGTGGCTCCTACCCTTCTCACTTCGTCTTTAAACAGCATACGCAGCGGCTCGACCACCTGGAGCTTCATAAAATCAGGGAGCCCGCCTACATTGTGGTGCGACTTGATGGTTGCCGACGGCCCTTTTACCGAAACCGACTCGATAACATCGGGGTATATGGTGCCCTGTGCCAGCCATTTTACATCGGTCAGCTGGTGTGCCTCATCATCAAAAACCTCAATGAATACACGGCCTATCGTCTTGCGCTTGCTCTCAGGATCTTCAATTCCGGCCAGTTGCGAAAGGAACCTTTCCGAAGCGTCAACGCCTTTAACGTTGAGGCCCATGTCTTTATACTGGTGCAGTACGCTTTCGAACTCGTCTTTGCGCAATAGCCCGTTGTTTACAAAAATACAATACAGGTTCTTGCCGACAGCTTTATTTAAAAGCACCGCCGCCACGGTAGAATCTACCCCGCCCGAAAGGCCGAGTACTACCTTATCATCCTGTATCTTAGCTTTAAGCTCTGCCACGATATCCTCTACAAAGGTATCTGGGGTAAAGCTTTGCGGAACGTGCGCGATTTTCACAAGGAAGTTCTCCAGCATCTGCTTGCCGTCGGTCGAGTGGTACACCTCCGGGTGGAACTGTATCGCATAGGTGGTTTCGCCTTCGATCCTGTAAGCCGCATTCTCCACATCCTTGGTACTGGCCAGCACTTCACCGCCGGTAGGAAGCTTCTTGATGGTGTCGCTATGGCTCATCCAAACCTGGCTGTTCTCCGAAACGCCCTCAAGGAACGCCTCATTTTCTTTTATAAAAGACAGGTTGGCACGGCCATACTCGCGGATGTTGCTCGGTGCCACCTCACCCCCCTGAAAATGAGCGAGGTACTGTGCCCCATAGCAAACCGCGAGCAAAGGTACCTTGCCTCGAATTTGTGACAGGTCGGGATGCGGTGCATCGTCGGCCCTTACGGAAAATGGGCTTCCTGAAAGGATTACGGCTTTATAAGTTGATAAATCTTTTGGCGGGTTGTTGTAGGGGAAAATTTCGCAGAAGATGTTGAGTTCGCGAACCCTACGCGCAATAAGCTGTGTGTATTGCGACCCGAAGTCTAAAATAAGTACGTTGTGTTGCATGGGCAAAAATAACGCATTAATTGGAAATTTGAAAGAGGATTTTCAGATTTTTGGAAGGTAGGATTATTCGGTAAAAACAAATGGAAAATAGAATATAAAATCATCAATAATACTACCTTTGCCCAAACAAAAACCAATAATAGCCATGGAAACAAAAGACAGCAACGGCAACATCCTTAGCGAAGGCGACAGCGTAACCGTAATAAAAGACCTCAAGGTAAAAGGCTCGTCATCAGTCATAAAAAGGGGTACGGTAGTAAAGAATATCAGGCTTACCGGAGATGCAAAAGAGATCGAAGGAAAGGTAGGCGGCACCGTAATCGTACTGAAGACGGAGTTCATGAAAAAAATGTAACAAACACACGAAAGAATGCAATGAAACGGCGGCCCCATTTGAGCCGCCGTTTCTCATTCTCAGTAACCCGCTTTTGAAACATTTTTGTAAAAAGGCATTATTGAAGTATCCGAATGAAATTAGTTCATGTCAAATCCAACCTTTCACTCCAAATGATCCTCATAGTCTTAGCAACCCTTTTTTAAACTCCCGCCCATGGTACGAAATAATATTCTCATAATCCTTCTCCTGCTGCTGCCCTTCGCCTCCTTCTCCCAGAACAGGATAAAAGATACGGTGTACGGCAATGTAAAATCAGTGCGGGAAAAACTATACTTTCTGGATTCAGTACACCAAACCTATAAGCTGTTTGCAGATGAAGGCGACTACGGCCACCACGGTTTTACCAGCAAAAAGTTTACACAGGAAAGATTCAATATTTTTTGGTACTCCATGCCCATTGTGCACTACATGAATTACTACCGTGAATATGACAACAGTAACCGCGTTACTTCAGAAACCTGGTATTACAAAGACAACTCACTCCTAACCAAGTACGAATTTTCATACGATGAAAGGGGGAATTTAGCAGAAGAAAAGGAAACCGATGAATCCGGGGAAGTTATTACAAAAAAGTGGGGCAGTGTACCATTCTCATATTTGCCAGGCATCCGGAACAATTTGTTGTTGCAGGTGGCAAGAGAATATTTCCAAAGATATAATAATCAGAATCGTTAGGTAAACTTAATGAAAGTTGGGAAAGTGTGTTTATTTTCTCAACTCCATTTTCCATATACTTGTAACCTCCAATAAGGACATCCTGGTAATAACTAAAACTTTTATAAGTATATGTGCGATGCTGCATTTCTTTTTTAAGCAATGTTATAGTGAGTGAAGTAGTTCCATTAGTATACTCCCAGGTTCCTACAAAGTTATTCAGGTCATCATAGATGTCTTTGTAATAGGCTCCCTCTACTTCCTTCGCCTCATCATATAGTGACTTTATGATTTGCGACCTACAGCCCATCCCCACCATCAAAACCGCTATAATGATTATTTTTTTCATAGTTATAAAACTGCCCCACTTGCGCGGGGCAGCAATTAATTTATTGCTTTACTAAAAGATACTCCCCAAAAGGCAAGGTATAATTAATGTATTGTGGCGATTGCCCATTCACAAGATCATAAGCAGCAGTCATTATGAACTTAACTGACAATTTTTCAATACCATTTTCATCGACATGTTGAAAGTACATTGCAGCTTCCATTCCAGCGATATCTCTATGGGGATCGGTAAATTGTGTAAATAGTTGCATATTGATTTCCGGGCCTATAAGCCCATTACCCGTAATATTATATTCATAAGGGTCTTTAGGAATCAAAAGTTCAGGCAAGGTGTTGATTTTTACCATACCATTTTCAATATATTGATATTCACCGACAATGATATCTTCGTAAAAATTGACATCTCCACTAGTGAATGGCTGCATTTCTTTTTTAAGCAATGTAATAGTGAGTGAAGTAGTTCCATTAATATACTCCCATGTTCCTACAAAGTTATTTAAATCGTTATCAAGGTCTTTGTAATAAGCACCCTGAATATTTCGATCACCATCATAGAGAGAATATATGGTTTGAGCCTTGCAGCTCATCCCCACCATCAAAACTACTATAATGATTATTTTTTTCATAGTTATAAAACTGCCCCACCTGCGCGGGGCAGCTATTATATTATTGCTTTACTAGCAGATAATCTCCAAACGGAACTGTATATTCGTCATAAGGCCTGTCCTCTCCATCTTCTTCTAAGCCTCCTGATATCATCTTAAATTTCAAAAGCAATTTTTGCACCCCCCCGGAATCAGCACGGGCAAATATCATTTTTGACTCCATACCGAATATCTCACGATCGGGGTCGTCAAATTGAAGATAGACCATTCTCATACTTGGCAAACATCCCGGGCAATTTGTAGTCGCTGGAGGTAAAATAATATTACCGGCAATAGGGTAACTATAGCTTTTGGGAAGAATCAACAAAAGTTGTGGTAATGTATTTATTTTTTCAATGCCATTTTCAATATACTTATATCCACCAATAAGAATATCTTCATAATAAAGAACATTACTATAACTATATAAATGCTCTTGTATCTCTTTCTTCTGTAAAGTTATAATTAATGAGGTATTACCGTCAGTGTACTTCCATGTTCCTACAAAGTTATTCAGGTCATTATAGATGTCTTTGTAATAGGCTCCCTCTACTTCCTTCGCATCATCATATAGTGAATATATGGTTTGAGCCTTGCAGCCCATCCCCAACATCAACACCGCTATAATGATTGTTTTTTTCATGTTTATAAAACTGCCCCACCTGCGCGGGGCAGCTATTATATTATTGCTTTACTAGCAGATAATCTCCAAACGGAACTGTATATTCGTCATAAGGCCTGTCCTCTCCATCTTCTTCCAAACCTCCGGATATCATCTTAAATTTCAAAAGCAGTTTTTGCACACCACCGGAATCAGCACGGGCAAATATCATTTTTGACTCCATACCGAATATCTCACGGGTAGGGTCTGAAAATCCAACATATACTGCTCTCATGTTTGTAAGGCATCCTTCGCAATTTGTAGTTGGGGGGGATAAAATAATATTGCCAGATATAGGATAATTATAGCTATTAGGAAGTTCAAGTTGTATTTGTGGCAACGTATTGATTTTTTCAACGCCGTTCTCAACATATTTATACCCTCCAACCAATACATCCTCGTAATAACTTATATTACTAAAGCTAAAAACATACGCTGCCATCTCCTTTTTTTGCAAGGTGATTGTTAAGGATGTAGTACCATTAGTATACTTCCAGGTTCCAACAAAGTTATTTAAATCGTTATCAAGGTCTTTGTAATAAGCACCCTGAATATTTCTATCACCATCATATAATGAATATGTGGTTTGCGCCCAACAGCCCATCCCGACCATCAAAACCGCTATAATGATTATTTTTTTCATATATATAAGACTAGCGCACTTCCGCGGGGCAGGATATCTGATTTTTCTTTTTTTCCCATAATGATGCCTATCTGCTCATCCGTAATTAACCTTATTAGCCTAGTTGGTATTTTAGGGAACTTTGGTCAGTATATAGTCACCCCACGGCACATTAAATGATGTGTATTGAGGCTGCTCGTCATCCGTTACAAATATATTACCCCTTGGCCTGAGTTCTGCCTTTATCTTCTGTACAGTTCCTTGATCGGCTCTCATGATAATAAGGTTCCCATACAAGCCTTCAACTTCGTCCCTTGTTGGATCCGAAAAAAATAGGCTCATCCTTTTTGTGCCGGGAGGACAATCCGCACAAAGGGGTATATTTGAATTGCCAATAATGGAACTGCCCTGGATAGTATGCCCTATCAGATCAGAAGGCGGATTTGAGATCAAATTTAGTGTGTTGATTTTCTCGACCCCATTTTCAACATATCTATATTCGCCTACCAACATATCATAATAATTGTTAGCAAGGGAATCAAAATACAGTTCTTTCTTTTGAAAAGTGATTTTTAAAGAAGTACTGCCATTTACATATTCCCAGATTCCTACAAAGTTATCCAAATCGTTATCGATATCTTTGTAATATCCTCCAGGAACATCTTCATAATTATCAGCATAAAGTGGTAGAATTGCTGTCTGAGCTTGGCAAGAAATTACTACAAAGAGAAAACATATTAGAAAGTTATTTTTCATATTATATTAATTAACAGTTAGTAGACTTAATTTTATTAGGATCCTCAGGGTCAATTATTAACTTACTCCAATTTGTAAAATCATCGTTTGATTTATATAGAGAAACGGGCAAGTTATACTTTTTAAGGTAATTAATAAAATCTTTTTGGAAAAGGGATGGGGAATCAGTCGGTTTTCTGCGATTTTGAATATTTGCTAGTCCAGTTAAAAATTTCTTTTTCTTTATTTTATCCATCAAAATACTTTCCATTTCCGAGTGGAAAGTAAAAGAATCAACTTTAATTGCATATGTTCCTTGTGCAGTTGTAACAGTGAACACAAAATTTTTCATTTTTAATATTGGCGAAGTCCCATTGTAATTATAAGCATGCATTAATCGGTGTAAAACTACTATATCTTCACCCGAAAACATCGGATATCCTTTACCATCATTCTGATGAGTATGGGATGCGCCGAATTTTGTACCTCCGATAGGAATTTTAATGCTCCCATAATTTTCATTAACATCAGAAGGGATATTAGTGGAAATGATTCCATTTGGTCCCTCAGCATAGCTATAACCGTTTTCTTTATTATCAGAAAGTTTGTTATTTTTTAAATCATTAAATGAATTCTTTACAGCGGGATTTAAAAAGAGTTTTTTAAGTTCCTCGCAATTATCCTCATGCGGGTCAGGCTTATTCGGCGACACCACCCAAACAATCGGGTGCGGGTTATACAATCCGGGAGTTTGCAATTCAAGCGGGTCGGCATCTTCATATTTAACGGGGTTAAAAGGCGTGGTAAATCCGGTACCCGGGTTTTGCCCGCCCGTTCCGCTTCCGCCACCGTTCGGGGTGCCACCACCGCCACTGCCCGGGCTCAGGTCTACCAGTGCGTAATAAAGCGGGTATAGCCCGTCAGGGTTATGCGATCCCGGATCCGAACTGTTTGCGCTTGGGCAGCCATCACAATTGGGGCACGCTATGGGCGCCCAGTAATCGGGTTCGCCTACGGGGGTATAATGATTCCATGTATGGCAAATCCCGTCAATGAGCCAGTAGGTACCGGAATACCCGCCACCCGATGCACCCTGGGTATACACGACGCCAGGGTTTTCAACATCAAAATCTTCCAGCGGGACAAAGCTCATCTTAGAAACAATATCCGCTATCGGCTTTCCGCCATCAAGGTTTTCCATATCAGCAGGCGAAAACTTATACCGTGCCAAAAAGGCAATGTAGCGTCCCCTGTGCGGGTGCAGGAAAAGGTTTTCCATGTAGCCGTTAACGCTATCCCTGTAAACAGGAAAGCTCAGTGACAGGTATGCCCCTTTTTCTACAAGCAATATTTTATCGGTATCAATCGCAAAATCATATTTTTTGCTGTACGCGAGGCGCTTATTCTTCTTTACGGCAATGGCGTTTAATTTTTCCATTGCCCTGGGCATACCCTGCAATTCATCGTAGGTAATAAGCCGGGCCCTGAGTTCCTCATTGCTGCTGTTACTAATTGTTATCGTTTCTTCCAGCGAGCAATTCACCAGCAGCAGCAGGGCGGTTACACACAGCAGCCAGGGCGGTTACACACAGCAGCCAGGGCCGCATTTTTCTCAATTTTGTTTCATACGCTTTTATAATTATTGGTTGCTATTCGTTGGTTATCAGTATAGAGCATTTTTTAAATTAAAAGGTTGGAAAGCCACTCCACAATTTTAAAATTTATTTTTCAAACGGCACCGCTAGAAAACACCTGTTTTTGCAAATCAGGTATTTCCCGCAAAAGTGTTAAAGGTTAATTTTTTAAACCAACTTCCCAACTTTCCAACTTTGCGACTTTGAAACTTTGCGACTTTCCACTTTCCAACTTTCCAACTTTCCAACTTTGAAACTTTGAAACTTTGAAACTTTGAAACTTTGAAACTTTGAAACTTTGAAAACTTTCCACCTTTCCCCTTTGGCACTATTCTTGGTCTTTCCGTAAAAAACTGTAAATTCGCAGCATGATGACACCCGAAGATATTGCCCAGGTGAAGGAGCTATTGGCCTCACCAAAAAAGATTGCCATAATACCCCACCGTAATCCCGACGGCGATGCCATGGGATCCACACTCGGGCTGTACCACTTCCTGAAGCTGAAAGGCCATGATGCCACAGTGATAGCCCCAAACGAATTCCCCGATTTCCTGGCCTGGTTACCCGGCGCCGATACCGTTAAGGTATTTGAGCGCGAAAATGACACCGCCGTAAGAGTATTGCAGGAAGCCGAAATCGTGTTTACGCTCGACTTCAACACCCTGGGCCGCCTTGGCGACGCGATGGAGGCCGTGCTCAAAAAGCTCACCGCCCCCTTTATCATGATCGACCACCACCAGACGCCCGACGATTATGCAGCCTATACGTTCTCCGATACCAACTATGGCTCAACGTGCGAAATGGTGTACCACTTCATCAGCGCGCTGGGCGAAAAGCAATACCTCGACAAAACCGTAGCCACCTGCCTGTACACCGGCATCGTGACCGACTCCGGGTCGTTCCGCTACCCGCTTACTACAGGCACTACCCACCGCGTTGTGGCCGATTTTATCGACCTGGGCGTAGACAACAGCGCCATTCACAGCCAGCTGTTCGACAACCATTCGCACGCCCGCATCCGCATACTCGCACAGGCATTGCAAAACATGAAGGTGCTGCCCGAATACAAAACATCGTACACCACCCTTAGCCAGGAGGAACTCAACAGCTTCGGACACAACAAGGGCGATACCGAAGGCATCGTGAATTACGGCCTGGGCATGAAGGGCATCGTATTTACCGCATTTTTTACCGAAAATAAGGAGGAAGGCATCGTAAAAATATCCTTCCGCTCCAAAGGCGGTTTCGACGTGAACCGTTTTGCTCGCGACTATTTTAGCGGTGGCGGGCACATTAATGCTGCCGGGGGTAAAAGTACTGAGTCGCTGGAGGCTACGATAACGAAATTTATTGCTATTTTAGCAACCACGAAATTTGACTGATACCATGAAAAAGATAGTAGTAACCGCATTGCTTTTTGGCGCCATTCTCACAGGGTGTTCCCAGCAGCAGCAGGCCCGCCAGCCCGTTAACCGGAGCTCGGGCACGTTCATGAAGGAATCCATCGAACGCAACAAAAAGCTGGTGGCCAACGAGGAATCGCAGATCGACTCCATCATAAAGAGCAACCCTTCGGCAAAATACCTTGCGTCGGACAAAGGCTTCTGGTACCGCTATGAGACCGAGGTCACTACCGATACCATCACCCCGAAACGCGGCGATGTGGCCTATTTCGATTATGAGGTAAAGGACATAAAGGGCAACCTCATTTACAGCGAGGTGGAGCTCCGCCCGCAGGTGTATTATGTAGATAAGGAGAACATAATGATGGGATTGCGCTACGGCATCAAGCTGATGAACCAGGGCGAAAAAGTTACCTTCCTGTTCCCGTCACACATGGGCTATGGCTACCACGGCGACAACAAAAAAATTGGCACCAATGAGCCGTTGGTATGCACCGTAACGCTCAACGACATTAAACCTGAAACACAAGCAAAGCAGAATTAAATTAATAATGAAACCAATGACAAGTCTTTTTTTAAGTTTAGTTGCTATCCTATTTTCATGCAACAACGCGACCAAAGCCCCGGCAGAGCCGCTGGGCGACGGGATCTATGCCGAAATAACCACCAATAAAGGGGTGATAATCGCACAGCTGGAATACAAGAAAACACCGCTTACCGTGGCCAACTTCATCAGCCTGGCTGAAGGGAAGAACGACATGGTGTCGGCAGAGTTCAAAGGCAGGGCTTTTTACGACGGGCTAAAATGGCACCGTGTGATCAAGAACCCACCTTTCATGATACAGGGTGGTGACCCCAAAGGCGATGGTTCCGGCGGGCCGGGCTACAAATTTGCCGATGAGATCGTAGCCGACCTGAAGCACGACAAAGGTGGCATCCTCTCTATGGCCAATGCCGGGAAAGGGACCAACGGCAGCCAGTTCTTCATTACCCACGTGCCAACCCCGCACCTGGATGGCAAGCACACTGTGTTTGGCCATGTGGTAGAGGGTATGGACATTGTAAATACAATTGAGCAGGGCGACACTATTTATAAAGTGACGATCCTGCGCATAGGCGCAGATGCCAAAAAATTCGACGCTCCAAAAGTATTCAAGACTTACTACGAAAAGCTGGCAGCAGAGCAGAAAGCTAAAGCCGATGCCTTAGCCGCCGACCAGAAGAAATATACTGAAGGTTTTGAAAAAGCAAAAGCCGACCAGAAAGCATACCTGGCAAAAGAAAAGGCTACTGCCGCTAAAACGCAGTCAGGGCTTATGTACAAGTTCATCAAAAAAGGAAAAACAGCAAAACCTGCTGAAGGTGCGATGGTAAAGATAGGCTACTCCGGATTTTTGGAAGACGGAACCCTTTTTGATTCCAGCGATGTGCAAATAGCAAAAAAATTCATGAAGTACATCCCGCAAAAAGACGAATACGGCGCATACGCTCCCTTCCCTTTCAAAATTGGGACTAAAAGCGGCATGATACCCGGCTTCCTCGAAGCGCTGAACATGATGGCTCCCGGCGATAAAGCCCTGTTTTTCATGCCGGGCCACCTGGGTTACGGCGAGCAGGGAGAGCCCCGCGCAGGCATAGCGCCCAACGCAACCCTGGTTTTTGAAGTTGAAATGCTTCCGTAACGGTAAGCAATACTATATAACATACAAAAGGACATCCCAATTAGTACGGTTGTCCTTTTTTTATTTACAGCAGCCCTCTAAGCGCTTATTGCTACACTACGGCCCGCTGTCCGCTTTATCCGCTCCTGCCGTCGCGGGATGCCGCTTCCATCGGGGCTAAGGGGAAAGGTCAGTGCCCTTCAGCAGGCGCATTAGCCGTTGTCGTTAAAATCACCCCCTAAAATTTCCAGTCAAACTCGTCCTTCGCATTGATGATCGCACCCAGCTCCACCCTTATTACTTGGCCAAATTCCACTTGGAAGATTACCCAGTTGGATTCGTTAAAGTAATTCTCTACGGTATCGAAATCCTCTTTTTCAAACGATTTTATCCCTTTGCCTTCCATCCGGGCCAATACTTCCTTCCACTTTTCACCAACCACCTTACCCGAAAATAATTCAGAAGCAGGGTTTGTTGTAATGATATACCCCAGCCTGAAATCTTCATCTTGGTAAAACGTCAGCCGTAGCTTTTTATCGTTGTACAGGTACACGTTATTTTTATCCTCGTCCCTGTATTTCCTGTCGGGTTCGCCGTAAAGCGTCTTTACATCCTGCTCCTTCATCCCGAATAGCAGCCCCCCTGCCCCATTTTTAAGTTGTATGTCCATGCTGTTTATTTATTCCTGCAAAAATAACCCTTTCAGCATTAGAAAAAGATTAAAATGCCGGTTGTTCAAATTATAAATTTCTGTTAACAAAAATCCTTGGTTAAACCTCCTCAACTCACTGTTAATAAGGCTTTGCGCACACTTCCAAAATCGCATTAAGTTTTATTTAACGCATCGTACATAAAACTATTTTCAGATCAGCCCCGTAACTTCGGAATACGTATAACAAACTAATTTATCAATTTTTATGAAAAAAACTACCATCTTCAGGATGCTTACGGTTTTTATGCTGCTGGCGGGCCTTGGCGCTACGGCACAGAGCATTACCGTTACAAGCAGCGCCAACACCGGCGCAGGGACACTAAGGCAGGCCGTGGACGACATTGCAGCGGGCGGGACAATCCTATTTGATGCTTCCCTCAATGGGAGCGAAATCACGCTTACAAGCGAAATCGTGATCAGTAAGAACATTACCATCAACGGTAATGGCGACGACGAAACCATGCTTAGCGGCGGCGATACCAGCAGGATCTTCAGTATCACGTCAGGTAACGTTACCATGAACAACCTCATGCTCTCCAACGGCTACCACAACGGCGACGGCGGGGCCATCCACATCTCCGGCGGCACCGTGCTTATCAACAACGCGGCATTTTCCGGCAATGAGGCGGGCGGCAACGGCTCTTCCGAAGGCGGAGGGGCAATTTACATTACAAACGGCCAGCTGACGCTAAATGCGTCTGAACTCTCCAACAACGAAGCAATGGGCACGTCGGCAAGCGGCGGCGCCATCCTTGTTGCGACAGGCGGTACGCTAACCGCTAACGGTTCGGTATTTACCAACAATTCGGCCAGCCGTGCAGGCGGCGCTATCGAAGGCAGTGGCGGAAGCACCATTGCCCTCAACGGCGTAACCCTTGAAGACAATACTACAGGCAGCAATCCCGGAAACGGCGGCGGCCTCCACATTACCGGAAACGGCAATACCACAATTACCGACGGCAGCGTAGTAAACAATACCGCAGCAGCAGAAGGCGGCGGCCTTTGGAACGGCAGCGGCACAATGACCATATCAGGCACAGAGATCAGCGGTAATACTGCCGGGGGCGCACTGGCCGACCAGGGTGGTGGCGGAATTTATAACCTCAGCGGGATACTTACCATAAACGCAGGTACAGCGATTACCGGCAATATGGCCAACGGCGCAGCCGGAAGCGGTGGCGGCATACTCAACGATGTGGGCGGTACGCTTGCCATCAACGGCGCAGTGATCACCGGCAATACCTCCAACCGTGCGGGTGGCGGTATCGAGGACAACAGCGGCGCGACAGGATCGGTAACCATGACCGGTGTTACGCTCAACGGAAACACTACGAACAACTCGCCCGGCAACGGCGGCGGACTGCACGTTACCGGCGCGGGCACGGTAACCATAACCAATGGTACTGTAAACGACAACAATGCAGGCGCTGAAGGCGGCGGCCTTTGGAACGGTACCGGTATGATGACCATTAACGGTACGGTAATATCATATAACACTGCCAGCGGCGACGGGCCTGACCAGGGCGGTGGCGGTATCTACAACCTTAACGGCGGTACGCTGATGATACAAAATGCAACCATAAGCAACAACACAGCCGACGGTACAGCCGGCAGTGGTGGTGGTATACTGAACGACGTAGGCTCCATGCTTACCGTTATTGATTCCGAAATATCAGGCAATACAGCGGTGCGTGCCGGTGGCGGTATCGAGGACAACTCGGGCACAAGCACCATCATCCTTACCAATACAGACCTTACAGGCAACAGCGTTACAGGGCCTCCGGGCAACGGCGGCGGTCTGCACATAACCGGTGCGGGAAGCGCCACGATAACAGGCGGTACCGTAAGCAACAACACAGCGTCATTACAGGGCGGCGGATTATGGAACGGCTCCGGCACAATGAAGATCAACGATGTTGTAATCGAAAGCAATACAGCCGAAGGCGATGCGGCTATTGATGGCGGCGGCGGCGTATTCAACGTGAGCGGTACTGTGGAGATCATCGATTCGGAAATTACCGAAAACGTGGCAAACGGCACCAGCGGAAGCGGTGGCGGTATCTTTAGTGGCGCAGGAAGCGTAACCATCGCAAATTCTGAAATTAACGGGAACAGCGCCAACCGTGCAGGTGGCGGTATCGAGATCATAGCCGGCATACTAACGGTTAACGATTCAGAACTTAATGCTAACCAAACAAGCGGCGGGTCGGCCAATCCGGGTAACGGCGGCGGGCTTCACATCAGCGGCGTGGCTACGGTGGTATTCAACGGTGGCGAAGTTAACGACAACATTGCGGCACGCGAAGGCGGCGGCCTTTGGAACCAGACAGGAAGCACCATGACCCTCAATAGGGTTACTGTAGACGGCAATACCGCACAGGGCGCAGCAACAGATGATGGCGGCGGCGGTATCTTCAACAACGGCGGTACGCTGAATGTAAATTCATCTACCATTTCGGGTAACTCGTCTACCGGGCTGTTCGGTCGCGGCGGCGGTGTGCACATCAACGCAGGTACGGCCAACATTATGCTGTCCACTATTTCAGGCAACACGTCTGTAGGCAACGGTGGCGGTATCTATAACAATGCTGAGCTGGCCATTAATGCCAATACGATCACACTGAACTCTGCCACAATTAGCGGAGGCGGTATTTACAATAATTCGACAACTGCAGTAACGCTAAAAAACACCATTGCGGCAGGAAACCTTGCCCTTATATCGGGACGCGACCTGTTCAGCAATGAAGGCCCGATCAACTCCAACGGCTACAACCTTATTGGCATGGATGACGCAGGGGATTTTGATGAAAATGAAAACGACTGGGTAGGTACACTTGCCGACCCGATAGATGCCGGCCTGCTTCCGCTTGCCGATAATGGCGGCGATACAGAGACCCACGCATTGGACTGCCCAAGCGCGGCAGCCGACATGGGCGACCCGGCAGATACGTATAATGACCAGAATGACATGGCGGTATTCAACGGAAGGCGCGACATTGGCGCGTATGAAGCGCAGGAAGCGTGTTCACTTGGCAATGAAGAGTTTGCTACTGCTACAAAAAGCATGGTGTACCCTAACCCATCGCTTAACGGTACCTTCAGCCTGCAATTGGCACAAAGCCATGGCAACGGCGCGAACATCGCCATCTACGAAATCGGAACCGGAAAACTGGTTAAGGAAATGAAAGCCGACAGCATGCAAATGGAAGTTGGCCTGTCAAATTTTGCCACAGGTACTTATGTTATGCAGATCGTTTCTGACCATGCTACCGAAACCCATAAGCTGATCATCGGGAACTAAAATATTAAAATAGGTTTGTTGGTTTTGAATGCCCTTGCAGCTTTTTGCAGGGGCATTCTCATTTTTTGAATTTTAGCTTCCTCCCCTGCTTTACCAGTATTTCTGATCCCTCAGCTAAATAAACCGACACAGGCTCCATGTTTTGCAGGAAGGCAAAGTCACGGCCATACACCTTATTAAAATCGACCTTTACCTCATGCTCTTTTACGGGGTAGATCTGCCAGCGCGGGTGCGCCACTTCATATTCCGATGTTGCCGTATCACTGAGTTTCGTATACCCCCAAAAATGCTCGGTAATGAACTCCTCCTCGCTTTCGGGTCCTATATCCACGGGATGTTTATCGGCAACCACTTTTATTGAATGCCACTCCCCTTTTCGCCAGCCGTATTCCACTGTTAACGTATCGTCATCTTCCGTCCACGAATGTCGGGTCTTTAGTGTTTCATAATTTTCGCCATACAGTGTGTTCGCTACAAGGGTTATCGATGGCTTTGGTACAATCTCCTTAATAAATACTACACCCCTCTTGTACCCTTCGGTATCTCTATATTTTACATAAAAGCGCAGGTTGATCTCCTCAAAATTGACATGGAACGGAATGCGCATTGTCAGCATTTTGGTATCCACGAACATGAACCCGATAAGGCTTACGTAGCAGGTATCATTCCAGTAGTCGAGCTCCGTCTCAAAGGGGACATACTTTTTAAGGATTTCGGGATCAACAGCGTAATTGATCATTACAAGCTTGCGCCATTGTGCATCGAGGAAGGTGCGTTTTTTAATTTGCATAGCTCCAATTATGAATTTCAATCATTATTTCCAACTATAAATCAGTGCAATTAGATTGACCTGATAGCTAAATCAAAAATTGATATGTATAGCCGATTTCAATTTTACCACAAAGCGCACAAGGAATTACACCATGTTCACAAAGCTGTGCCTGGAAAGATCACAAAGCCAGATGCAACCTTGTGTCCTTCATCACAGACCGTTATTGTGTACCTTGTGAAAAAACTTTGTGACCATTGTGGTGAAAAAAAAATTAATACTCAAAAGTACCATACTCACTCGTAATCGTCAGCTTTTTAGAATCGGAAGGCTCTACCCTGCCCACTACTTGCGCGTCTACATTAAATGATTTTGATATCGCTATGATATCTGCCGCGATGGCTTCGGGCACATACAGCTCCATCCTGTGCCCACAGTTGAATACCTGATACATCTCTTTCCAATCGGTGCCGCTTTGCTCCTGTATCAGCTTAAATAATGGCGGAACCGGGAACAGGTTGTCCTTTACCACGTGTACGTTATCTACAAAGTGCAGCACCTTGGTTTGGGCGCCGCCGCTGCAATGCACCATCCCGTGAATGTCGGTTGGCGTATAGTTGCCCAATATTTTTTTGATGATTGGGGCGTAGGTCCGTGTCGGCGAAAGCACGAGCTGACCTGCATCTATCGGGCTGCCATCCACGGTATCGGTCAGCTTTACCTTTCCGGAATATACGAGTTCAGACGGAACCGCCGCATCAAAGCTCTCCGGATATTTCTGCGCAAGGTAAGTATCGAATACGTCATGGCGCGCCGAAGTAAGCCCGTTGCTGCCCATGCCGCCGTTATAACTTTTCTCATACGAAGCCTGCCCGAAAGATGCCAGCCCTACGATAACATCGCCAGCCTGAATGTTGGCATTATCAATAACATCGCTGCGCTTGATGCGTGCCGTAACGGTAGAATCTACAATTATGGTCCGCACCAGGTCACCCACATCGGCCGTCTCCCCGCCTGTCGAATGAATGGTCACGCCAAAGCTTTTCAACTCCGCAATTAGCTCTTCTGTCCCATTGATGATGGCCGAAAGTACCTCGCCGGGAATCAGATTTTTATTCCGTCCTATAGTCGACGAAAGCATGATGTTATCTGCCGCGCCCACACAAAGCAGGTCGTCGATGTTCATGATGAGCGCGTCCTGTGCAATGCCCTTCCACACCGAAATATCGCCGGTTTCCTTCCAGTACATATAGGCGAGGGACGATTTGGTACCCGCGCCGTCGGCATGCATGATGAGGCAGTAATCGTTGTCGCCGGTAAGGTAGTCGGGAACAATTTTACAGAAAGCTTTCGGGAATAGGCCTTTATCGATATTCTTTATGGCGTTGTGCACATCTTCCTTGGAAGCTGAAACACCCCGCTGGCTGTAGCGTTTGCTGGTATCAGAACTCATGTAGTCGTAATTGTGTTGTTGTTGGGCAAAGATAAGGGAATTATTAATTTTTTATTGGTGATTGTTTATTGAGATAATTGAAAGACCTAATATTCGTTATATTATTGCAAAATAAACACCCAATATGTTTCGACACCTTATTATCATAGCAACAATATTATTCGGGTTTTCAGCAAATTCCCAGTCTATAGAAGAATTAGAACGTGAAATGGACTATAGCCAAGGCTCTGAAAGTCATAAGGATTTATATTATGCACGGCTTATTCATAGAATGGAGCCTTTTCACAGAGATGCTATTGAAGTGATATGCCGTTACTATGATAGGCAAAAAAAAGATTCGGTAAACATCTTTTTTGAAAATCTGGCAAAACGCTTTCCTGATAGTACAGAGCCTTATCTGTTGCGGTTGAACCTTATCTATCTGCAATCTGATAAAAGTGTCACAACAAAATTAAACTATCTTCTCAAAGCCGAAGAAATTGACCCTAAAGATCCACCCGTAATCTATTTGCTTGCAAAACTTTACTACGATGATTTTATTTTTCCGACCAGGCAGGACCCTTATTCGCTAATGCAAATAAAAGGTTCAGATGATGAAAGCCAGGCCAGAATAGACAAAGCTAACAGGCTTGCTGCCGAAGAAAGAAAATCAAGAAAATCGAATTTTCCAAATTCGGCAGAAAAGGCGCTACTTTATTTAGGAAAATTATGGGACCTGGAGCCTGAAAATCATAAGGTGCTATATTATCCTATACGACAATTGGAACGTCATTTAAAAATGAATCCCGATGACAAATACATTTTACCGGTTACCGAGAGCTATTTTCCTAACGCACATTTTGCAAATCTGACCGAAGATTGGGAAAGCGATCTTACTATGGACTATTTATTTAAAATCCGGATGGCTGAAGGGCAATCAGAATATACTACAGAACAACTGAAGAGTATGGAAGAGCCATCTTTACTATCACCGCAGAATGGTCTGGATATCTATAGATTTACATGGTTGCGAACTTTTCATAATCCCATTGCCGTTCGCATTGAAAAAAAGAAGGACAAGATATATCTTTATTGGAAGGTAGGGAAAGGCGCAGCGGGATATGGCGCAAAAGGATTAAAACGAAAAGGAAAGAGAAAAATCTCAATTGATGATTGGAAAAAATTTGAAAGCTTGGTGGAAAATGCTAAATATAAGGAACTGCTTAATGATTATTATGTGCCTGTAACCGATGGAGCAATGTGGACTTTGGAACATAGTACAACTACAGACTATAAAGCAAAAACCAGCAACCATCCCGGCAAACAATTTTCCGAAGCTTGTCTTTACCTGATAAAACTGGCAAAAATAAAGATCAAAGAGAAAGATATTTATTAGTAATCACTTTCTATAAAAATACCCCACGCTATGAACGTGGGGTATCAAAAACTAAAATTGCTATGAAAAAGAAAAAACTACTCTATGATAAGTCGTAACACCTGGTTGCCCACCTTTACAAGGTAAATGCCACTGGCAAGCCCGCCAATGTTAATGCTGTTCTCACCTTCCGCAATACGCTGTTCCAATAACAGTGTACCCGTAATGCTGTACAGCGCCATTGGGTATTCGGCATTGCTCAGGATATTCACCAAGCCGCGTGCCGGGTTAGGGTAAATGGAGATGCCGGTTTTCGCAAAGTCATCTGTACCGCTTGTCGGCAACCTGAATTCCAGCCAGTTCATGTTAAATCCACCTACATTAAGCCTTATTGTCTGTACTCCAGCAGGGAGTGTAACGGTAGTTGTAATCGTCTGCCAGGTTTGCCAGCCGCCCGTGTTCGGGACAGCGATTGTACCCACCTGCACGCCATCAGCCATGATCACGATGTTGCCACCCACAGCGCTTGCTACCCTGAAATCCACTTCATATAACGTTGCCGTTGGCGATTCAATGTAATATTCCAGCCAGTCGCCGGCATCGATGTAACCAAGGTTGCTGCCTCCGCCTTCATCGCCGGTAGCTTCAAGCGTCACCCCAAGCATCGCCGTATAATCTTCGGCCTGTATCAGGGCAGGAATCGGCACGGGAACAAGCTCAGGCTGCTCCGGCTCTTCATCCGGTACTTCACCGCATACTTCCATTTCCCAAATCGAGTAGCCGTAAATGGTGTTACGTTCTGTTCCCACCATACGGATGTAGCGGTATTCGGTGTCAATATTTTCAATCACATCAGTACGTTCGCCTGTTGGCATATCGGTCTTAATGGCAATGTCCGTCCAGGCAGTGCCATCTGAAGATCCCTGCAACGTATAATTCTTTGCATTGGCAGTTTCCCAGTCGAGGGTAACCGTATTTACGGTTGTGATTACGCCAAGGTCAAGGGTAAGGGTTTGCGGGTCGGAAGACGCGCTTTCCCAGCGTGTGCCAGCGTTGCCATCAATGGCCTGTGCGGCAGTGCCCGATGTAGCGGTTGCGGTTACCACCTCAAGGTCGGTACATGGCGGCGGTGATCCCGCCGAACCGCACACCTGGAATTCGAATATCGAGTAGCCATAGGTAAGGTTCCTGGCCGTGCCGTGCATCCTGAGGTAACGATAATCGGCATTAATGGCATCGATAACATCGGTGCGATTGCCTTCAGCCATATTGGTATAGGCGCCAATTTCAACCCAGTTCTCACCGTCAACCGATCCGCTAAGGGTGTAATCTTTCGCGTTGGCAGCCTCCCAATGGATGGTCACGGTATTCACTGTAGACGGTTGGCCAAGATCTACCGTAAAGGTTTGCGGATCGGTAAAGGCGCTCTCCCAGCGTGAGCCCATGTTACCGTCAGTAGCCAGTGCAGGGTTTCCTGAAGTTGCAGTTGCGGAAGCCGCTGCCAGTGTATAGCAATCCTGTGGCGCCTGGCCTGTAGTAGGCAGTTCCGGATAGGTCATTAAAGTGTAGCCCGGCACCTGGAAGGTAGCTACCACATTGCCTGTCGCACCATATATGGTACAGGTTTTTTCGGCTGCCGTAGGGTTATAGGCCACAGCATAGCTAAAAGCGCCATTCTGTTCGAACACACTGCTCGATGGGAAATCGGTATGGTAACTGAACGAAAAGTCACCCAGGTTCTGGGTCGCATGCGCGTAATAATAGGTCATGCCCGCCACATCGTAATCCATGATATAATTGGGGCTGTTGGTGGGCAGCTCCATATTTTCATCAAGGAACTCCGTTACGTACTGCGGGTCAAATAGCAGCCTGAAGCCAAGCGCTACGTGGGCCCAGTCATCGCCAAACTGATTTTCGCTGGTAAAATTCTCCACTGCCAGTGTTTCAGCCATCATATCAGCATATTCGCCTTCAGCCCAATCAGTATCCATGGCGAGGTACTTAAAGCCGGGATTCACCGGAAGGTACTGTATCCCGTGGATGTGTACCGGGCTTGCGCTAAAGTAAGTACCATAGGCAAATCCTTGGTTGGACAGGATGCCCACCATATTGTGCGCGTACGCCGGCGGAAGGGTGCGCTGTTTCCAGTCGAACCAGTATTCCAGCGTGGCATGCGACTCGCTGATGTAGCCAAAAGCCGCTGCATCGCGTATTTCCTGGTCGTTAAGCAGGTCGCCCAAAAGGAACAGGCCTGTCCACGACTGCATGGCTTCCGAAGTTGATTCCTGGTTATTTCCTGTAGCCGAACTCATGCCCCCTGCATAGCTGTGCCCGATCCAAGGGTCGAAGGTGCGCAGGTACGGGAGGAATTCGTCATCCTTATCCCAGTTGGCATATTGCTTCGCCACGAGCTTGATCATGTCGCCGTATTGCGTAAGGAATTGCGGGTCAACCATACCATACATGGCACACGCCTGTATCAGGTACCCATAATGGAAATGGTTATCCACAAATTCTGAGGAGCCGTACGATTCGTTAAACCCAACAATAGCACCCCAACGGTCATAGCGTGCGAAGAATTTATCGCCCTCGCCGGGTGTGTAGGTAAGCCAGTTCACCAGTGCATTCCTGGTTTTTGTCTTCATGGCATCATACGACTGGTGGTTGATTTCCTTTGCCATGAGCGTGTATTTGGCAAAGTTCACAAGGTCCTTGCCACCCCAGTAGGTATCGCCGCCATACCCTTCCCTTGAAGCATACTGCGAGATGAGGGCGAACATTTTGTCGGCATCGTAAGCATTCGCATCGGCGCTGTTGCTGTATGGCGAGTTGTACGATGGCAGCACACCGGTAAACTTATAGCTGAACGCGTGCGAGTTGCCTATAACCGTTTTTAGCGTGCCACGCGGTGTAACATAATTGTTATTGGTAAAGCTTACATTGTGTGTGGTGTTTTCATACAAATGCGGGAGGAAACCCTGTATGGTGTTTCCGGCAGCAAGCCCCTTTAAATTTTGGGTCGTGATGTTCCATTCAGTGTCCACTTTGCCCAACACTGCATCATAAGCATACTCCACTTCGGTATCAACGACCTTATTAAAGGCATACATATCATACTCCGCAAGGGCTGCAGGCGATGGCAGCGCCGAGATCACAAAATAACTGTTGGCATTACCGGTATTCAGCACAAGCATTTCCTCAGCGTTCGGGTCACAGGCCCAGCGCGTACCGAGGTTACCATCATTAAGGTTGGCGCCCACGAAACCGCCCTGAACTGAAGAAACGGCAACAGGCTTGCCCTGCGACAGCAATGTTGTACCGTTGTATACCTGCATTTCGAACAGCGAAAAATCATAAATGGTGCCGCGTTCTAACAGAAGTACCTTAACATAGCGGCCCGATGTTGCCAGCGTTATGTCGTCGAGGTTGCCGTTGCCGTTAGCTTCCGAAAAAACGGTTGTGAAATTTACATCGTCATTGGAAACCTGTACGGAATAGCCTTTTGCAAAAGCAGCTTCCCAGTGCAGTTTGAGGTTGGTTATCGTTTGGGCCGATCCGAGGTCAATCTTTACAAATTGCTGGCCTTCCATGTTCACGGTAATATTTGGCGCCATGTGCACGCCAAAGTACCGGCCACTGCTTTGTATGACGAATGACCCTGTAGCAGGAAGTGTAAGCGGCGCACCCGTACCGGTAAGGTAAGTCGCGCCTGTATCATACGAAAATTCAGGGTTAATGCCCTGTGTTTCTATCCAGGTAAACGGCACGCCATGTGCCATGGTAATGTCCATGTTCTTCGTGCCGGCAGCGTCGGGTATCCCCATTACTACGCCCCAGTCGCTCCAGTCTTTGGCAATGGCCTTTGCAGGGGTGTACCCTGCAGCTTTTATCCTTATCGCTCCTCCGTATTCAATGTTGCTGCCGTCGGGTACAAAGCTGTTCGGGAAAAATACCCGTGCGCCATACTCTTCGGCATCTATCATTAACGGATAGGCCCAAAGCAGGCCGCTGTACTGCTCGGCAATAATGCTGGTCCACCAGTCGTTGGTGGGGATGGGCCGCGTTTCGCCGTCCGAAACATAAATAGGCCTGTTATTTACAAAATAATCCAGTTCGAAAGTGCCGTCATTGTTCCAGTCGACATTTTCAGAAGCAGGCGGGAAGGAGGCATAGCTCCCCGACCCGACCGGTACGGGCGTTTGCGCCCCGGCCTGCCAAATTCCGAAAGCCATAAAGCCCAAGCATAGATAAAGTTTTTTCATAAGTGTAAATAAATTAGAGGTGTCGGTTATTCAATTTTAACATTTAGTCTTAATAAATTAAAGCATTCACTTTATTTTGGGACATAAATTTACAAATGTGCAATCACAAAAATATCATTCAAATGGTCTTACATGCAAACAAGTGCATTCATGTATAGGCATATCGTTTAAAAAAAACACGAAAACGTTACAGGCCGTCAAATGTTGATGCAATGTTGTGGTAGGATGATGGCAAAAAAAACGTTGTAGTAGTTACAATTTCAATTCGTTAAATTAAAAATAAGCATCAATAAACTAATAATCAGTTAATTATATAAGCCTGTTATATATTGTAAATAATTTCTGATGTATGCGGTTTTAATCATTGTAGAGGTATTGCGTTTGAAGTATCGTTGCAGGAAATCGTGTGTTTTGTAAGACGGTAAGTTTTTGATCGGATTTTTCAGGAGTTGTAAAGCGAGCCCGTTCGCAGTAATTTGTAACTTTACAGACAACCAAACAAACCTGCATTATGCGTTACCTTATCATTGCGGCAATGGCAGCCTGCATTTCGGCGAATGCCCAAACCTATAAAGACCCGAAAGCTCCTGTAGAAAAACGGGTAGATGACCTGCTTTCGCAGATGACCCTGGAGGAAAAGATCGACTACATAGGGGGCTATAAAGGCTTTTACATTCGCGGCATGGAGCGATTTGGCCTGCCAGAGATAAAAATGACCGACGGGCCGGTGGGTACGCGCAATTACGGCCCCACCACCGCCTACCCGGCTTCGGTGCTTACCGCTGCCACATGGGACCGCAACCTCGGCTACAGGCTTGGCGAAGCGCTGGGCAATGATGCGCGCGAACGTGGGGTACACATCCTTCTCGCGCCCGGTGTAAACCTGTACCGCGCCCCCATGAACGGCCGTAACTTCGAATACATGGGCGAAGACCCTTACCTTGCCGGCGAAATGGCCGTGGGCTATATCAAGGGAGTGCAGGACAAAGGCGTTGTGGCTACCGTAAAGCACTATGCCGCCAACAACCAGGAATGGGATCGCAATAATGTGAGTTCCGACCTTGACGAACGCACCCTTCAGGAACTCTACCTGCCTGCATTTAAGGCTGCCGTACAAAAAGGGAAGGTAGCCGCCGTAATGAACAGCTACAACCTTATAAATGGCGAACATGCCACGCAGCACCACCACCTGAACAACGAAATATTGAAAGGCGACTGGGGCTTCGACGGGATACTGATGTCCGACTGGGTAGCCACGTATGATGGTGTGGCTGCAGCCAAAGGAGGCCTCGACCTCGAAATGCCCAGCGGCGCGTTCATGAACCGTGAAAACCTGCTCCCTGCCATAAAGAACGGCACGCTGAGCGAAGAGGTTATAAATGATAAGGTACGGAGGATATTGCGCATCATTTTCCGTTTTGGATTTTACGATACGGAATATGGCATGGCCGAAAAGCTGGTGCCGAATACAGAGAGCGAAAAAGTAGCGCTCGACCTGGCCCGTGGCGGCATGGTCCTGCTGAAGAATGAAGGCGGCATACTTCCACTTTCGAAAAGTGTAAAGACGATTGCGGTGGTAGGACCTAATTCCAATGGGTACATTGCAGGCGGGGGCAGTTCCTATACCCAGCCCTTCCACTATACCAGCCTGCTGGAGGGTATAAAGAAAGCAGCTCCCAATGCAACCGTGAATTTTGTAGACAACAGCATTCCTGAGATGGAAAACTATATCGCCTCTTCCCCTTTCTATACAAGCAAAGGCGCTAAAACGCACGGCCTGAAAGCGGAATATTTTAAAAACATGAAGCTGGAAGGAAAACCCGAAGCCACCTTTACCGACAGCAGTATGAACCACAACTGGCCCGCCGCACCCGATGTATTGGGAATGCCCGACGATAACTTTTCCATACGCTTTACCGGTGTGGTACGGCCTGAAAAAACAGCCTCTTATAAATTCGCAGTCCGTGGCGATGATGGTTACCGCCTGTATGTAGATGAAAAGCTGGTAATTGATATGTGGAACGACCACGCTGCGACCCTGAAAAACATCGAGTTGCCGCTGGAAGCCGGAAAGGAATATAATATCCGCCTTGAATATTATGAAAATTCGGGCGGTGCGGTCATAGCTTTTGCCGTATACCACGAGGTGATCGATTTCAGCGCTGCCGAAAAGTCCGCCGCCGGCGCCGATGTGGTGATACTAAGCGCAGGGTACAATATGTCCAGCGAGGGCGAGGGCTTTGACCGCACCTATGAGCTCCCTCCCTACCAGGAAGCGCTCATAAAAGCCGTTACTTTTGCCAACCCGAATACCGTGGTAGTGCTGTATGCGGGCGGAAACACGGCCATGCAAAACTGGCTGCCACAAACCAAAGGGCTTCTTCATGCCTGGTATCCCGGGCAGGAAGGCGGCACTGCCATTGCAGAGCTGTTGTTCGGCACTGTAACCCCAAGCGGCAAACTGCCTGCCAGCTTCGAAAAGCGGTGGGAAGAGAACCCCACCTTCGACAGCTATTATGATGCCGATAACAACAAACTCGTGAGCTACAACGAAGGCATGAATTTGGGCTACCGCTTTTATGACCGCAGCCGCACCAAACCGCTTTTCCCTTTCGGATACGGGCTGTCGTACACCACATTTGAATATTCGGGCCTGAAAATTTCCGGCAAAGGCACAAATGTAACCGTAACGTACAAGATAAAAAATACCGGCAAGTATGACGGCGCCGAGATCAGCCAGGTGTATGTGCGGCAGCCCAACAGCCCCGTACAGCGCCCGGTAAAGGAATTGAAAGGCTTTGACAAAATATTCCTGAAAAAAGGCGAAACCAAAACCGTTACCGTAACACTGGATGCCGATGCCTTCTCGTATTACAAAACCGATAAAAAAGCATGGGGCTACGATCCGGGTACGTACGAGATCATTGTTGGCGCTTCCGCGGAAGATGTAAAACTGAAAGGGAATGTAACGGTGAAGTAATTTGACTGGCAGTCCCGGTAATCACTTAAAATATGATGATTTTATCTATCTTTTTATAGTGAGCCCGATATAGTCTTTTATACTTACCCCACCCCGATGCATACCGTCACTGTGAAGCAGAAGAACGAAGCAGTCTTTCCGCTACGGATAAGTAGTACAACAGAAAGATTGCTTCGTGCCTCGCAATGACAAACAGCAACGTAAAATTGGTGGAATTTGTGTAATTGGTAGCTATGCCTATATAAATCCCTCTTTTAATATTCCCCCCAAAACCCTATATTTGCGGTTCATTCCATTACAACACAACTACAATGCAACAATTATCCGAACTGAATGCCATATCCCCTATTGATGGGAGGTACCGTAGCAAAACCGCATCATTATCGCGCTATTTTTCCGAAGAGGCCCTTATTCGCTACCGCGTGCTCGTGGAAGTCGAATATTTCATCGCTTTGTGCGAGCTTCCCCTGCCGCAGCTTGCCGGTGTGGATAAAAACCTCTTCGGCGCCCTGAGGGATATTTACAAAAATTTCTCTACCGATGATGCGCAGCAGATAAAAGATATTGAAAAAACCACCAACCACGACGTAAAGGCCGTAGAATATTTCATAAAGAAAGCCTTCGACCAACTGGGGCTTGACGCGTATAAGGAGTTTATCCACTTTGGGCTTACCTCGCAGGACATCAACAATACAGCCATTCCGCTTTCTGCCAAAGAAGCTTTTGAGGATGTATACCTGCCGTCGCTCATCGGGGTCATAGCAAAACTGAAAGAGCTGAGCACGGAATGGGCCAACATACCCATGCTGGCACGCACGCACGGGCAGCCCGCTTCCCCTACACGCCTCGGCAAGGAGATAGCGGTATTCGTGGAACGCCTGGAGGAGCAGATGAGGCTGTTGTTCAACATACCGTTCGCGGCCAAGTTCGGCGGGGCTACGGGCAATTTCAACGCGCATTTTGTAGCGTACCCCAAAACCGACTGGAGGCAGTTTGGCGCTGATTTCACAGAAGGGACATTGGGATTAAAGCACTCCTTCCCTACCACCCAGATCGAGCATTACGATCACTTTGCGGCATTCTTCGACGCGCTGAAACGCATCAATACCATAATCATCGACCTGGACCGTGACATTTGGACGTATGTGTCGATGGACTATTTCAAGCAGAAAATAAAAGCAGGCGAAATTGGCTCATCTGCCATGCCCCACAAGGTAAACCCTATCGACTTTGAAAACTCCGAAGGCAACCTGGGTATCGCCAATGCCATTTTTGAGCACCTTTCGGCCAAGCTGCCTTTGTCAAGATTGCAGCGCGACCTTACCGACAGCACCGTATTGCGCAACATAGGCGTACCGATGGGACACACGCTCATAGCTTTCGAAGCCACATTAAAGGGCCTCAACAAGCTGTTACTGAATGCTGATAAATTTGCCGAAGACCTCGAAAAGAACTGGGCTGTTGTAGCCGAGGCCATCCAGACAATATTGCGCCGCGAGGGATATCCCAACCCTTACGAGGCGCTAAAAGACCTCACCCGTACCAATACTGTCATTGATAAAAATGCCATACATAATTTCATTGGCAATCTTAACGTTAATGATAGTATTAAAGAGGAACTGATGCAGATTACCCCGGCGAATTATTTGGGGATACAGCCGTAAATAATTGCCAACTGTTAAATCCTGTTTAAATTCCACCACCCCCGCTTAACAAGTTTTTCTTACAACGATAAAATTTGTTATATTGCAGGAAAGGGAATTTAAACGGGATTTTTTATGCCAAACAAAATACTTATACTTTTCGCACATCCGCTATTCGAGAAATCGAATGCCAACAATGTGCTGGTACGGCATATACCCCAATCCGAAAACATAACATTTCACGATCTTTACCAGGAATACCCCGACTTCGATATTGACATGAAGCGGGAGGAGGAAATGCTGTACAACCACGACATCATCATCTGGCACCACCCCATGTACTGGTACAGCTGCCCACCCTTACTGAAACAATGGATAGACATTGTACTGGAACACGGGTGGGCTTACGGGAAAGAAGGATTTGCCCTTAAGGGAAAACTCCTGATGCAGGCCATAACCACGGGCGGCAAAAAGGAAAATTATTCTCCCACCGGGCGCGACCGTTTTACTATCCCCCAATTACTGGAGCCTTTTTGCCAGACGGCAAAAGTGTGTAACATGCATTACCTTCCGCCTTTTGTGGTACATGGCACCCATTCCATGGATGATGAGGGCTATGAAGAAAACGGACAGCTTTATGCAAAAGTACTCCGGCATCTGGAAAACAATGAGATAAAGCCGGATGAGTTGGCAGGCTTTCACTATATGAATGACTGGTTTAAAACTAAAAACAGGTAACTATGGCAGACGGATTCTTTTTTCAGGCGCTTATATACCTGGCTTCAGCGGTTATCTGTGTGCCTATAGCCAAAAAACTGGGGCTTAGCTCAATACTGGGTTACCTTTTTGCAGGCATCATCATCGGGCCTTATGTATTGGGTTTCATTGGCGAAGAAGGCCAGGACATCATGCATTTTGCCGAATTCGGCGTGGTCATGATGCTGTTCCTCATTGGCCTTGAACTCGACCCGCATAAATTCTGGCGTATGCGGCGCATCATTGTAGGCATGGGTACGCTGCAGGTTGTGGGTACTGCTGCGGTGCTGTTCATAGCCTGTTCGCTTGTGCTGCGGTGGGAATGGCAGGCCACACTGACCATATCCCTGGCGCTCACACTCTCCTCCACGGCCATTGTAATGCAAACGCTCAAAGAAAAAGGCCTCTCCAAAACGTCAATGGGGCGTTCCTCATTCGCAATATTATTATTCCAGGATATTGCCGTTATCCCCATAATGGCCATACTCCCGCTATTGGCCGATGGCACTTTTCAAAATGAAAACGCCGAGCAATCCCTTATTTCCGGGCTGGGATGGCTTCAGGCACCCATTGTATTGAGCACTATCGGGTTTGTGTACCTCGGCGGAAGGTTCATTATAATCCCCTTGCTGCACGTAGTTGCCCGCACGCGCCTTCAGGAACTTTTCACGGCATCGGCGCTGCTGCTGGTTATGGGAGTTTCGTTCATGATGCAGCTCGTAGGACTAAGCCCCGCCCTGGGTGCATTCCTTGCGGGGCTGGTACTGGCTAACAGCGAGTTCCGCCATGAACTGGAGGGCGACATTGCACCATTTAAAGGGCTGTTGCTGGGATTGTTTTTCATTGGCGTAGGCGCATCCATCGACTTCCAGTTGATAATGGCCGACCCGGCATTCATCATTATCTTTTGTACCATATTCAATACCATCAAATTCTTTGTCCTTTTGATAGTCGGGAAAATTTACAAAAAAAGCTCCGACCAGAATATCCTCTTCTCCTTCGCACTCAGCCAGGCCGGGGAATTTGGCTTTGTAATATTGTCATTTGCCATTCAGCTCGGACTGTTAGCCACCGAACTCGCCAACCAGATGATGGCTGTGATCGCACTCAGCATGATAGGCACCCCCTTCCTCCTGCTCATCAACGAAAAATGGATCGACCCTTTCTTTGGCGTAAAGGAAAAGCAGCCTAAAAACAACTATGATGATACCATTGACGAACAAAACGATGTTATCATTGCCGGCTTTGGCAACTTCGGGAGTACAATAGTACGCCTGCTGAAAACCAACGGCATTGCCGCAACGGTACTCGACATGGATAGTGACCGGGTGGACTCGCTACGGAAAATGGGATTCAAGGTATACTATGGCGACGCTTCACGCCTCGAATTGCTAAAGGCTGCAGGATGTGAAAATGCCAAGCTTTTCATTGCCGCCATTGATAACCCGCGCGTAAACCTGCAGGTAGTGGAAATGATTAAAAAGCATTTCCCAAACCTGAAAATACTGGCGCGTGCCCGCAACCGCAGCGATGCCTTTGAACTGGTGGATATGGGTATTAGAGACTTTTACCGCGAAAACCTGTTCAGCGCGGTGCACCTTGGCGTGGATGCGTTGGTAGAGCTCGGACACAGGAGATACACCGCAACACGGCAGGGCCAGCGCTTCATGAAGTATGACGAACAGTCTATCTTACGCCTTGCAGAAAAAAGGCATGACAAAAAAGCGTTCATGATGACGGCCATGGAAGAAATCGAACTACAGGAACAATTGCTTAAAAGCGACCTGTATGCACAGCTTGGGGCAAACGACCATGCCTGGGAAAGCAGTGACCTGAGGAAGGAAGCAGAAGGAAATGGTAAAGAGGTTTGATCATTTAAACGACAAGTGATTCTGTTTTTTACCACAAAGTTCACCAGATATTACCCAAGGTTCACAGAGCTATCCCGATAAAGACCACAAAGCGAAGCGTACACCTTTGTGCTCCTTAAAGGTTTATCCAACTGTGTTCTTTGTGAAAATCTTTGTGCCTTTGTGGTAAAAAATAGTACCAAAAGTGCTATCTACAAGACCCTCACCAACTCCCCCGTCAGGTTTTTGCGGGAATATTGCTGTAAACCAACAGGATGCGACCGTAAAATGCCTTTTTTATATTCATCGAAATAGCCAGCCAGCGTTTGCTTCAACTTTTCCTTTTCGGAATATGTAACGAAAACTCCTGTATTGGTGGACGTAATGATACCTGCAAAATCTGCACCCTGAGGGCCGATGGCAATAACCGGCCTTTCGGATACCATGTATTCGAATAATTTTCCGGGAATGATGCACCGGGTGTCGGGGCTGTCTATTTCGACCAGTAACAAAACCTGCGACGTGCGTTGTTCAACGATCGCCGTTTCGTGCGACACATAACCGAGATTATTTACGTAGTTGTCAAGCTTTGCCGCGACAATAGAATCGAGAACCTCGCGGCTCACGGCGCCAATGAGCTTCAATTCAAATGCTTCCCTGAAATCATTGTTTTCATCTACCAGTTCAGCCAGGGCTTCCCATAATATCTTCGGGTTGCGCTCGGATAGGAACGACCCTATATGCGCCAGCGTAAACTTCGCGTCCATGGGCTGCTTCTGTACCTTTTCCACATCATAGCCGTTGGTAATAATGTGGATAGGCTTTGGCGTAAGCACTTCAAATTCCTTTTTGGTGGTAGGGCTGGTGACAATAACGGCATCCGCCGAAGAGAGCACCTGTTTTTCCAGCGCCTTATGTTTCTTTTCTGCGGAAGCGGAAAGCCGCAGCTCCTTATGGTAGCCAATGGTCGTCCAAGGGTCACGGAAGTCGGCCAGCCATTTTACGGGCAGTTTTTCCTTTAGCTGTAGGCCTATAAGGTGCAGGCTGTGCGGCGGCCCGGTGGTGATTACAGTATCAATGCTGTTTTCTTTAATGTAATTCGTAAGATAAGACACTGAAGGCTTGACCCAAAGCACGCGGGCATCCGGGATGAACAGGTTGCCCCTCACCCACAGCATCATCCGCTGGACGAACGATTGCTTTTTCTTGTTGGGAATAATGCCCGAGCTTATCTTTTTTGTACTGCCCTTGGAGAATACGGAAGCCCATGCATAAGGCTCAATGATCTTATGTTTAATGATGGTCACATCAGGACTTACCTCAGCCAAAAGCCCTTCATCGATCAATGGATACGTAGGGTTTTCGGGGATATACACGACAGGTTCCACACCATACTCCGGCAGGTACTTCACGAACTTAAGCCAACGCTGTACGCCCGGCCCACCCGCAGGCGGCCAATAGTAGGTTATGATGAGGACCTTTTTCAAGATTATTAGATATAAGATCGTAGGATTGTTAGACTACTGCTTAAACTGGGACGGCGACTCTGACTTCTTTTTCTTCGTTTCAAAATAGATCCCTGCGCCCAATAGCAGCAGCATACCAATAAAACTGAACAGCGCTATCCTGCTTCCGGTTTTCACTACCTGCGGCTCAAACTTAAATTCGATGGTATGCTTACCGGCAGGAACTTTCATGGCACGAAGCACATAGTCGGCCCTGAAGTGTGGCGCGGCTTTACCATCTATGAATGCATTCCAGCCATCGGCATAATACATTTCAGAGAAAACCGCCAGTCCCTCGTTACTGTTATCGGTTGTGTATTTTAAATGGTTCGGTTTTTCCGTAACCAGTTTAATGGTTGCGGTACTGTCTGTGGCATACGATCCGACAGTTTCCGTACCCAGGTCTTTTCTATTGATAACCGCAACCTCTTTGGTATTGGTGTCTTTCAGCGATTGCAGTTCGGCATCGGCATTGTCTACCAATTTCACCCTGCTTACAAACCAGGCGGGGCCGTTGGCAAACGGATTGGTTACCGGAACCTCGCCCTGTTCATTGGCCGGAAGCAGTACATATTTCACGTTCAGCATATCGAGTACCGGAACAGGCTTATTGAACGACAGCGTTTGCTGGTCGATCGAACCCACAATATTGCTGATGCCCGGCTCTACGATATAGTTGAACAGCTGCTCGAACCTGCGCGGCCTCACGGCGCTGTACCCACCTACCGATTTATGGAAATACGAAGTACGCCCCTGCAGCCTGCCCTGGAAGCTGTACACCCTGTAATTGGAGGTGTCTTTCAGTATAAATTCGTCGGCTTCTGTAGGCTGGAAAGGTACATCCACATCACGGGCCACTTTAAAATTCTCCGTATTCACATAGTTCCTGTCAATAAAATACAGGTCGGATACCACAAGCAACCCCACGATCACTACGGCAAGCGTATTTGGAATTTTGCTTTTAACAAACAGCCATAAGGCAATGCCTGCCAACAGGATAAAGGTAGCCGAACGAAGCAGGTCGGATGAATACATATCCTTACGTTGCTGGATAAGCGCATCGATAAAGCCGGGCAGCTTGCCGAACATCTCGTCATAGCGTGCGTCATTCAGTCCGGTAAAATTGAACTGCGATTTGATAAGGAACAGGAATACAATGGTACCCAATGCCACGGCTGCGGATTTCCAAAGCGCTTTCCACTGTGCTGTCTTATCCGACTGGAAGAATGCCTGCAATCCCATAAATGCCAGTACCGGCATACACAATTCCAGAAGTACCTGTATGGAGGACACCGCCCTGAACTTGTCGTAAAACGGCACATTATTGATGAAAAAGTCCGTGAGTGCCGGGAAATTTTTGCCCCATGACAGCAGCAAAGAAATTATAGCCCCTGCCAGGAAAGCATATTTAAGCTTCCGCTGGTCAATGAAAAAGCAAAGTATGGCAAGGAAAAATATGATCGCCCCGATATAGGCAGGCGCCTCCACGATAGGCTGGTCGCCCCAATAGGTAGGCATTCCTTTTACAAAACCATCGGCCTGTGCGGGCTGAGCGCCAAGGCCAAGAACGTATTCGTACATGTGCGAGTCCTTACCCAGTTCCTCCCCATTGCCGCCGCCAAAAAGCCTTGGCGCGATCAGGTTGAAGCTTTCCGCTTTGCCATAGCTGTATTCGGTGATATAATTATGATCCATTGAGGATTCGGTCGTATTCTTACTCCCATCCGGATTAGTGGTAAGCTCACTCTTGCCCCGGATACTCGCGTTGGCATATTCGGATGTTGCCATCAGGTTGGTCGCGTTCACCCCTATCGCCAGCAATCCGGCGAGGGCAAATACAGCTGCCGAGATGCCAAGGTGCCTGTATTGCTTGTCCCTGATGATGTCTACGGGATAGTACGTGCCGATCACCACCAGGAGTATCAGCAGGTAATAGGTCATCTGGAAGTGGTTGGCGTTGATTTCGAGCGCGGCGGCAACCATCGTGAGCAGCCCGCCTATAATATATTCCCTGCGGAACACCAGCAGCACACCGGCTACGACCATGGGCATATAGGCAATGGCATGGGCCTTGGCATTATGCCCTACCCCAAGTATGATGACCAGGTAGGTAGACAAGCCGAACGCCAGCGCCCCGAAGAACGCCTTGAGCGGGTTCATTTTCAGGGTGCAGAGCAGTATGTAGAACCCTAAGAAATAAACAAACATATAATCTGCCGGGCGGGGCAGGAAGCGTATGGCGCTGTCCAGCTGCTTGATGTAGTTGTGCGGGTAGTTGGCGCCCATCTGGTACGTTGGCATACCGCCAAAAGCGCTGTTAGTCCAATAAGGCTCCTCGCCGGTTTGCGCGCGGAAATCGTTCTGTTCCTTGGCCATACCGGTATATTGCACAATATCCGACTGGTACATTTTTTTGCCCTGCAGCACCGGGTAAAAGTAAATAAGTGCAACAGCTATAAATCCGATGACCGCCAGCAAATGCGGGTAAAGTTTATTGAGGTTCTTCATAAAACAGGGTTTGTAAAAACGCCGTGAAGATACTTATTTTCCCGATAATTTACCTGACTATTGCGCAACTAATGTAAATCGGCTAAACAGATTGCGGAAAATACCTGTTTTTGTAAAACAGGTATTTCCTACCGTTCTCAATATAAATATGTTCATTAAATTAGCATTATAAAATTCAATAGATGAAATACTTAATCCTTTCTTTCTTATTACTCACTGTATTACACTCCTATCCGCAATCAGCAGTCCCAGTCATTGATACCGTCAAAAAAGGTCTTTCAGAAAGTGAGCTGAACCGTGCCAAAGAGCTCTATACACAGATGACTCAAACAGCTACCTATATTCATTTGAAGAAAAAGATGAGTGCCTTTAACGAGAAGCTAAACAGGGTAGATATCGGCCCCTCAGCGGAACAAAAAATGGTAATGCTAAATCAAAAAGAACCGGGGAAGGCTCTCGATTCCCTGTACAGGAAAAGGCTTACTGATAATCTTTCAAAAACAGAATTCAAATCTGTTGAAGAAGGAATGGCAGGCTTAGGAGAACTTAAAGACCTTGAACGTAAAAAACAGGAAGAAAATGCCGAGCTCTACTCTTTAAGGAAAAGGGCCAGCCAGGTACAGCTGAGGGAAATTTTAGAAATTGAGAGTGCGGCCATGAGGGCACGGGGTTATTGAAATGATGGAATAGTATAAATAACAAGCGTGTCGGCAACAAAAGCCTTTATAGTATAAAATATCATGAAACACATCTTTCTTTTATTACTGTTTGCCAGCCTGGGATTGAATGCCCAGTCGGTTTCCCCTGCTCCGGTAAGTAAACCTAAAGACGGGCTTTCTAAAAGTGAACTGGAGTATGCTAAACAACTGTACATTTCGATGATGCAGACAGAAACCTATATTTCCGGAAAAAAAAATTCAAGAAAAATTTCAAAGAAACTCAACGGCCTAAAAATTCCAGATTATAAGGAAGTTAATCTTTGCAAGATGATTGATGTACGTAAATGGTTAACGATCAATATTGGGAAAACTAATTTTAAATCTCCCGAAGAAGGTGTAGCGATGTATGAAAAAGGTTGTGAGCTTTTAGAAAAATTATTAAACGATAATGCTGAGTTATACGAACTACTGCGAAAAGCCAATAGTCAGCAATTCAGGGAAATACGCGAACCCGAAAATCGCGCTTTACTGGACGGGACATTTGATGAGTAAGGTTGTAGTTTTATAAAAACCAAACGCCTCTACAAAGAGGCGTTTATAAATTTAATATGACAAGCAAATCCTAATCGATCTCCTCAAAATCTATATACTCGCCTACCTTTTTCTTTTCCTGCGGCTTATCCTGTGTAGTGTTAGCCTGTTGGTAGTGCTGCTGCTGGTAGTTTTGCTGTTGCTGCTGGAAATTCTCACCCGCTTTTTTCACCACCTGCTGTATAAGTACGGGCGCAAGCAGCCTGAAGGCTATCCGTATGCCATAATATATCAGTATCAATATAGCGATCGTCTTCAAAAAACCTGTGAAAGATGCCGTATCCATGTATCTTAAAATTTTACCAAAATTAATTAATCCGTTGCTTAAAATTGAATTGCGGCTCTTAAAATAATAATAAATTGTACTACTTTTGAAAAACCCTAATTACCGCATCCAATAAACGCGCCAAACACATGACTGTCATAAGAAAAATTTTCGTGCTTGTCACTGCCATGGCTACCGCCGGGGCAACAGCACAATATACGGATGAAATCAACAGCAACAGGCCCGGCAAGTCGATGTCGGCTTTCGCGGTAGGCGAGACCGTACTGCAATTCGAGACCGGCATTTACGGCATTTGGGAAAAGCACGACGTCCTGAATTACGAATCCAAAGGCGTAGGTTTTGATGCCCAGATACGCTACGGCGCCTTCATGGAAGAACTGGAGTTGATTGCCGATGTACAATACCAGTTTGATGCCTATACCAATTCGCTAGAAACCAATATGCGCAATGATTTCAGGCAGCTTACTATTGGCGGTAAGTATATGTTTTACGATCCGGACAAAAATTATAAGCCAAAAGTAAACCTGCTGAGCTGGAAGGCTAATCATAAATGGAGGTGGCGCAACCTTATCCCGGCACTTGGCGTTTATGCGGGCGCTAACCTCATAGGCAAGAACAATCCTTACACCTTCCCTAGTGATGGCTTTAGCCCTAAGGTAATGCTAATCACGCACAACCACTTTGGCAAATGGGTTTGGATCAACAACATCATTGCCGACAAAGTGACTACAGATTACCCGAGTTATGGTGTCATTTCGACCATTACCCGCGGATTTAATGCCAAATGGTCAGGTTTCCTGGAGTTCCAGGGGTACAAAAGCGACTATTATGCCGATGGGATATTCCGCACTGGCGCCGCCTACCTGCTAAACCCCATGATGCAATTTGATGCATCCGTTAGCGGAAATATAAAGAATACGCCCATGATACTTTACGGCGGCGTGGGCTTTTCGTGGCGGTTTGATGCCGATTACCGCGACATACTGCTGCCGGGCAAGGGCGACCGCGAAGATGAGCTGAAAAAAGAGCAGGAAAAACAGAAAAAGGACAAAGACAAGAAAAGGGAAGAAAGGAAAAGGAAACGCCGTGATGAGGTGGTTCCCGAACCCACACCCGATGGAGGAAAATAAGCGATGATAACGATTAAAGAAGCAAAGACTAAAAGCGAAATGAGGGATTTTGTAAAATTCTCTTTCGACTTATATAAAGATAATCCGTACTGGATACCACCATTAATTAATGATGAGCTGGAAAGCTTTGACAGAGACAAAAACCCTGCTTTCAAGAGCGCCGATGCAAAGTTTTACCTGGCCTACAGGGAGGGTAAAATAGTGGGTAAAGTAGCCGCCATCATCAATTGGGAGGAAGTGAACAACCAGCAGAAGAAAAAAGTACGCTTCGGTTGGTTTGACTTTATCGATGATATTGAAGTGACCAAAGCATTGCTCGAAAAGGTATATGAATTTGGGCATGAGCATGGCATGGAGTATGCAGAGGGGCCTCTGGGCTTTTCCAACCTGGATAAGGTGGGCGTGCTTACCGAGGGTTTCGACCAGATGGGCACAATGATCACCTGGTACAACCACCCGTATTACAAAGACCATCTTGAGCAATTGGGTTATGTGAAGGAAAAAGAATACCGCGAGAGTATATTTTCTTTCAATAATGTCGACCCGGCGCCCTTTTTTAAAGCCAGTGAACTTATTAAAAAACGTTACGGTCTGAAGGCGCTCAATTTCAAATCTACCAAAGAAGTGATGCCGTATGTGGATAAGATGTTCGACCTGTTCAACGAGAGTTATGAAAAACTGTCGTCGTTTGTGGCCATATCCGATGTACAGAAAGCCTATTTTAAAGAGAAATACGTAGGGCTCATCAACCCTGATTATATCAAATTTATTGAAGATGCCAATGGCAGGCTGGTAGCCTTTACCATAGTGATGCCTGATTTCTCCGAAGCGCTTAAAAAAGCCAACGGAAAGCTGTTTCCCTTTGGGTTTATTCATTTGCTTAAGGCAAAAAAGAGTAGCAGGGATGTTGTTTTTTACCTGATAGGTATATCGCCGGAGTACCAGAATAAAGGCGTTACGGCAATCATTTTTGAGGATTATTACAAGACTTTCAAAAAGTACAACATCCGGAACTGCATCCGTACCCCCGAACTGGAGGACAACTACGCCATGCACAACCTTTGGAAAAATTTTGACCCGGTCGTGAACAAGCGCAGGAGTACATACAGGAAGGATTTATTACCATCCAATAGTCAGGGTTGATGCCCGTAATCATTTAAAGCCTTCATTCCATTGTGTATAAAGGCTTTAATTTTAACTTTATAAAAAATTCACTCAATGAAAATTAAACTATTAACCATTACAATCATGATGGTACTGCAGGCAAATGCACAATTAAAACCCATAGCGTATAAAGAAGGCGCACAAAAGCTTAACGGATTTGCAGGAGTGCCAAAAAAATCGCTGAAGCAAAAGCCGGGAGTCCTGATACTTCCTGCGTGGAAAGGCATTAACGACAGTAGCAAAGAAGTGGCGGCAAAGCTGAACGACCTGGGATATTATTCGTTTGTTGCCGATATTTACGGCGAAGGCAACTACCCTACTACGCCGCAGCAGGCCGGTGAGAAATCGGGCTACTACAAGAACAATTTCGAACTGTACCAAAAAAGGATAAAGGCAGCCCTCGATGCACTCATTGCCAGCGGCGCGGATAAAGACAACATTGTAGTGATAGGATATTGTTTTGGAGGCACCGGCGCACTGGAGGCGGCACGTGGCGGACTAAATGTAAAAGGAGTAGTATCGTTTCATGGCGGGCTCGGGAAGGATGCCGCACGGGCTAATGGCTCCATACAGCCGAAAGTACTGGTGCTTCACGGCGCTGACGACCCGTACGTGCCACAAAAAGATATTGAGGCTTTCCAGAAAGAAATGAAAGATGCCCTGGCCGACTGGCAGATGATTTATTACGCTAATGCCGTACACGCCTTCACCGAAAAGGAAGCAGGCAATGACAACTCTAAAGGCGCGGCCTATAATGAAAAAGCCGACAAGCGTTCGTGGGAACATTTCCTGGTATTCTTAGGGGAAGTTTTTGCTCAATAAATTAGTTGCCACCAACTTCACCGATAATGTTCAAGTGGAAGTAAGCACGTCATACTTCGCTCTCCTGTCAGAGGGGCCGTGCGTTCAGGACAAATTTTTGGCTAAATTTTAATCGCCTGTAACAAAACACTATCTTTACTATACTAATACCAAAAACAACCACCGATGAGAAACACCTTTTTATTAGCATCGCTATCGCTTTTCATAACGTCTTGCAGTTCGAGCAAGAACACCCAAAAAGATTACGCTAAGGCCGATGTAGTTAAATACATGAATACCATTACGCAGGAAGACCTGAAAAAGCACCTGTATATTGTGGCCGGCGATGAAATGGAGGGGCGCAATACCGGTGAGCCGGGCCAGAAAAAAGCAGGCGAATACGTGATAAAGCAGTATAAGGACAATAACATACCATTCCCAAAAGGCGCGGAGAACTTTTACCAAAAAGTGCCGGCTGCTTACATGGCAAAGTCATTCAGCCCCAAGCTGGGCGATTCGGAGAACATCTGGGCTTACATTGAGGGAAGCGAAAAACCTGATGAAGTGCTGGTTATCTCAGCACACTATGACCACGTGGGCATGAAAAACGGCGAGGTGTACAATGGCGCCGACGATGATGGTTCGGGTACGGTGGCGCTTCTTGAGATCGCACAGGCATTCATGAAGGCCAAAGCAGACGGCTACGGGCCGAAACGCTCGATACTTTTCCTTCACGTTACCGGCGAAGAACACGGGCTGCACGGTTCACGCTATTATTCTGAAAACCCGCTGTTCCCTATTGCCAGTACCATTGCCGACCTTAACATTGACATGATAGGCCGCAGGGACGATGACCATAAGGACAATGGCAACTATGTGTACGTGATCGGTTCTGACCGCCTGAGCACCGAACTGCACAACATCAATGAGGAAGCCAATAAGAAATATACCAAACTTACCCTTGATTACAAATTCAACGACAGGAAAGACCCTAACCAGTTTTACTTCAGGTCCGACCATTACAACTTTGCCAAAAAGGGCATCCCGATCATTTTTTATTTTAACGGGGTGCATGCCGATTACCATAAGGCCACCGACGAGCCGGACAAGATTGAATATGACCTGCTGGCCAAAAGGGCACAGCTTGCCTTTGTCACCGCATGGGAACTTGCCAACCGCGAGAACCGCCCGGTTGTGGATAAGGACGGGAAATAATTTTATGTGACATATTGAAAAATCTTATATTTGGGATCATCACCAATCTAATAACATGAAGAAATTAATTTTACAATTGTGTTGCGGCTTCATAGCCGCAACAGCTTTTTCACAAACATCCGACAAGGCAAGGCTGGACCAGTATTTCGATGCGCTTGAAGCGAATAACAAGTATATGGGGAGCGTGCAGCTCTCTAAAGACGGTAAAACCGTTTACGCAAGGTCGATAGGTTATGCCGACGCAGCAGCGGGCACAAAAATCAATGAAGCATCAAAATTCAGGATTGGATCGATCTCCAAAACCTTTACGGCCTCAATGATCTTCAAAGCGATTGACGAGAAAAAATTGTCGCTGGACGAAAAGCTTGCTAAATTTTTCCCTGCCGTACCCAATGCTTCCAAAATCACGATAGGCAATCTTTTAGGCCATAGCAGCGGCCTCCATAACTTCACCAATGACGAAGCGTATGCATCGTACATGGAAACGCCAAAAACGCAGGCCGAAATGGTTGCCATCATCGTTAAAGGAGGCACCGATTTTGAACCGGGCACCTCTGCAAGCTATAGTAATGCGAACTACCTGCTTTTGGGCTACATCCTCGAAAAAGTTTATAAAAAGCCCTACAGTGAAATACTGGCAGAGAAGATCGTTAAACCCCTTGGCCTGAAAAACACATACTACGGCAGCAAGATCAATACTGCCCGCAACGAGGTGAATTCGTATGAATTTAGTGGAAAATGGGAGAAGCATCCGGAAACCGACATGTCGATTCCGGGCGGTGCCGGCGCGGTGGTTTCCAATTCGGGCGACCTTTCAAAATTCATAGAGGCGCTATTTGCCGGTAAGGTCGTTTCTAAAGAAAGCCTTGATAAAATGAAAACCATTTACGGAGGTTACGGCATGGGCCTGTTCGAGTTTCCATTTGGGGCACAAAAATCGTACGGGCATACCGGCGGAATTGATGCATTTAGCTCAATGCTTTGCTATTTTCCCGAAAAGAAGATAACCGTTGCCATGGTATCTAACGGCGCCACCATCAATGGCAACGACGTGGGATTAACGCTTCTCAGCTGGGTAAATAATGAACCTTTCGAAATACCCGACTTTAAAGAATACGCCCATACCAAAGAAGAACTTGCCCAATATGCGGGCTACTATGAATCTAAGAACATCCCGTTACCCATAACCGTAACCGTACAAGGCAGCACCCTCATGGCACAGGCAAAGGGGCAGCCGGCATTTCCGCTTGAAGGCACAGATAAAGGACTGTTTAAATTTGATGGCGCCGGGGTAGTTATGGAATTCACCCCTTCGGACAAAAAGATGGTGTTGAAACAGGGCGGGGCTACGTACACATTTACAAAGTTAGAATAAATATTTTTCAAACAGCATGTGACTTATATTCTTATTTTCAGTAAATTAGCTGTACAACCAAACAATTTACGATTATGAAAACAAAATTCTTTTCCCTGCTGCTAATGATTTTCGCTGCACAATTAATGGCTGCACAAACGAAAGACAAAAAGGCCGTTGCAACTGAAGCATCGGCACAGCAGGATCTCAAGGTTTATGGTGGCGGTTATACCACTACCGGTGATGACGATACCGTGGCCATTTTTAATGCAGGCGATAAACTAATGTGCAAAGAGCCGGGTAAACCGTCGCTAGCCCTTGAATCAGTCGGCAGGCATACTTTTAAGTCAGAGAAAGCAGGCGTAACACTCGAATTCAATCCGGAAAAGAAACAATTTATTATGACTGAAAACGGCGTTGCGCGAACTTATACAAAAGCATAGTAAGCATACAAATGGATTTAGAAGCCCTGGTATCCGGGGCTTTTCTGTTTTTACCCCCTAATTAATCCATTCGCGGAAATCGTTAACCCGCTCCCGGCTCACGATCACTTCGTCTTCTTTATAAGTAGGCAGGATTACCTTCAACCGCGAATTGGTATACACCACAATATCCTTAATGGAATTTACAGATATGATGAATTTTCTGCTCACGCGAAAAAATTGCGCGGGGTCAAGTTCTGTTTCCAGTTGCTCAAGGGTACATTCCAACAGATAATCCCTGTTATCTTTGGTATGGATGTAAGTACCTTTATTTTCGCTGTAAAAACATTCGGCATCCTCCACATTGATCATTTTGAGGTGCTGGCCCATTTTTATGGTAAACCGCTTCTTATAGGTTTTCTCTAACGGATTGGCCAGCATGCGCTTGATCTGGTCGAAGTCGACCGACAATTGCTGTGGCACAGCCCGGCGTTCCCTGAATTTATTCACAGCTGACTCAAGCTCATCCTCATCAATCGGCTTGAGCAGGTAATCAATGCTGTTGAGCTTAAAGGCGCGCAGGGCATACTCATCGTAGGCCGTAGTGAAAATCACCGCACTGGTGATGGGTAGGGCTTCGAATATGTCGAACGAAAGCCCATCGCTAAGCTGGATGTCCAGGAATATGAGGTCGGGCTGCAGGTTCTCCTTAAACCAGGCTATGGATTCTTCTACAGAATGCAGCATTGTGCCGGCCTCTATACCCAGCTTTTGTAGCTTACGCTGCAACAGCCTTGCCGCAGGTTTTTCGTCTTCGATTATTATTATATCCATAACTTGAATTTAAGGACCAATTTACCACGCTATCTGCTTTTTACCTTTTTCTGCAAGGAATGCATTTGCTTTGCTGAAATGCTTATTGCCAAACCAATGCCCCTTATTCGCGCTCAATGGCGATGGGTGCCCTGACTCTAACACCAGATGCTTCTCCCTGTCAACGCGGGCGCCTTTCTTTTTGGCAGGGGCGCCCCAAAGCAGGAATACCACATCTTTCTTTTCATCGGAAATTTTTTGGATGACAGCATCGGTAAACAACTCCCAGCCTTTACCCTGGTGGCTGTTGGCCTCTCCCTTTCTTACCGTGAGTACCGCGTTGAGCAGCAATACACCCTGACCGGCCCAGCGCTCAAGATTGCCTGTTGGCGGGAAGGGTTTACCCAGATCGGCATGAATTTCACGAAAGATATTCTGCAACGACGGCGGCATGGGAATGGTATCGTTTACCGAAAAACACAGCCCGTTTGCCTGACCCGGCCCATGGTAAGGATCCTGCCCTAAAATAACTACTTCCACCTTATCAAAGTGGCAATAGTCGAAGGCAGAAAATAGCTGCTTTCCGGGAGGATAACAGGTATGTTGGGAATATTCATCTTTCACAAAACCAATAAGGCTTTCAAAATAGGGCTTTTCAAATTCACCGGCGAGCGCTTTTTTCCAGGAATCATGTATGGCTACGTTCATTGCTTTTCAATTATACGCAAATATAAGCAATGGGCCGCAGAGCCAATATATAAAGCAAACTTAAACTTTACTGCCAAATGTGCAGGCGGTGTGATTATGTAGTATTTTTGCATGGAATTTGCTTTACGAAAAGAATGATTACGATTACAGATAAAACCCTAAAAGACTTAGAATTCCACACCGTGCTCGAAACTGTGGCATCGGGCTGCAACACAGAGCCCGGCCAGGAGAAGGCGATGCTCATAACCCCCTTTAAAAACAAGGAGGAAATGATGCAGGCCCTGCGGCAGACATCGGAATATGTTTCGTCTTTCGACAATAATAACGCATTGCCTAACCATGGCTTTGAACCGGTAACCAATGAGGTAAAATTCCTCGCCATTGAAGACAGTTACCTTGATGCATCTGCGTTCCGGAAAATTGCCAACCTGTCGGAAACCGTAAACACCCTTATCAAATTCCTTGAGAAGTTCAACGACTACTACCCCAACCTGAATGCCAGGGCGGAAAAGGTAGAATATACTAAAGACATCCTGAAGAATATTGACAAGGTGGTTGACAAATATGGCGAAGTGAAAGACGATGCCTCTCCCGAACTTTTGCACATTCGCCGCGAAATGGCGCAAGTGAAAGGAAAGATCAACCAGAGCTTTGCTACCGCGCTTACGCAATACAACAGCCAGGGCTACCTGGACGACATTAAGGAAAGCGTAGTGGAAAACCGCCGCGTACTGGCTGTTTTAGCCATGTATCGCAGAAAAGTGAAGGGTGCTATACTGGGCGGCTCCAAGACGGGAAGCATTACGTATATTGAACCGGAAGCCACACTCCGCCTGTCGCGCGAACTCAGTGAATACGAATATGAGGAGAAAGAAGAGACAAAGCGTATACTCCGGCAGCTGAGCAACGTAATAAGGCCATTCGTGCCATTACTTTACGACTACCAGGAGTTTCTATCCGATATAGATGTGGTTTCTGCTAAAGCGAAGTATGCCCGCAGGATCAATGGCCTGCTCCCCAACATAACCGACGAAAAAAGGCTGTATTTCAGGGAGGCCTTCCACCCTATCCTGTACATCAACAACAAACGGAAAGGCGAAACGACCTACCCTCAAACCATAGAGCTGACGCAGGATAACAGGATTATTGTAATTTCAGGCCCAAATGCGGGAGGAAAAAGTATCACACTGAAAACTATCGGGCTACTGCAACTGATGCTGCAATGCGGGCTGCTGATACCGGTACACGAACGCAGCGAAACTTTTTTATTCGACAGGATCATGACCGATATCGGGGACAACCAGTCTATTGAAAACCACCTGAGCACTTATAGTTACCGCCTTAAGAACATGAACTATTTCCTTAAAAAGTGTAACGATAAAACGCTTTTCCTTATTGATGAGTTCGGTACGGGTTCGGACCCTGAACTGGGCGGGGCTTTGGCAGAGACCTTTCTTGAAGAGTTTTACCACAGGGAGGCGTTCGGCATCATTACAACGCATTATACGAACCTGAAGATATTGGCCAACGAACTGCCCTATGCGACCAACGCAAATATGCTGTTCGATGAAAAATCGCTGGAGCCTATGTACAAGCTGATACTGGGACAGGCAGGAAGTTCGTTTACCTTTGAGGTAGCCCAAAAGAACGGTATACCGTATGGGCTGGTAAACCGTGCCAAGAAAAAGATCGAGGGGAGCAAGGTTCGTTTTGACAAGACCATAGCCAACCTGCAAAAAGAGCGCTCCAAGCTTGAAAAAACGTCGCAAATATTGAAAGAAGAAGAGATAAAAGCGCGTGAAGAAGGCAAAAAAATGGAAACCATCAATACGAAAATCCAGCAGAAACTGGAAAGCTACCAGGAACTGTATGATGCCAACCAGCGTATCATCTACATGGGACAAAAGATCGATGATATCAGTGAGAAGTATTTTAACAATAAGAATAAGAAGGAACTTATTGGCGAATTCCTGAAGATGGTAGAAATTGAAAATTCCAAGCGAAAAAAGGCTACTCCTAAGGAGCAAAAGCAAAAAGAGATCGTACAGAAGCAGGTTATTGCCGAAGTGCAGGTAAAGGTGGAAGAGATACGCCAGGAGAAGAAAGAAAAGAAACTGAAGGAAAAAACGGTTGAAAAACCTACAGCAATATTAAAGGTTGGCGACCGGGTAAGAATGGTTGACGGAAAATCTGTGGGTACGATAGACGCTATCGAAAAGAAAAAGGTAACGGTAAATTACGGAATCTTTACCTCTAAAGTTGACCTCGAATCATTAGAACTGGTCGAAGCCGCAAAGAAATAGATATGGAAAACCTTCCTAAAGATAAAAAAATAATACTTTTCGATGGTGTGTGCAACCTTTGCGATGCCACGGTACAGTTTATCATAAAACGCGACAAAAAAGATATGTTCCGGTTTGTGCCGCTGCAATCAGAACTGGGACAGCAAATAATTAAACATATCGGGGTGGATACTTCAAAGACTGACTCTATCATACTATACGTACCGGGAAGTGCCTACTACTATAAGGCAGACGCCGCTATCCGGATCGCAAAACAGCTGGGGGGATTATTCCCAATGATGGGAGCTTTCTCTATATTGCCCAATCGGCTTTCTAACACCATTTATGATTACATTGCCCGCAACCGTTATAAATGGTATGGTAAAAAGGAGGAGTGCATGATCCCTACACCTGAGATGAAGGCAAAGTTTTTATAAAAGTCCTATTCATTTAAAAATCATTAAACCGATATAAAACAAAGAGCCCCGATTTTACAATCGGGGCTCTTTTTATTTTATGGAAAACTGTAATTAGTTTTTCACGATTTTCTGAGTCATTGAACCTTTGTCAGAAGAAACAGTCATCATATACATACCGTTAGCAAGGTCAGAAACGTTAACCTGAGCTTCAGCAACACCTGCAAACTTAACAGTTTTTACAATACGGCCATTAAGGTCTGTAATCTGGATACCATTTACAAGGATGTTATTGTTGTTAACAACATTGATAACATTTGAAGAAGGGTTAGGGAATACAGAAAGCTGAGATGCAAGTACTTCGTTATTGCTCATAGTAGCAGACACTGCAAAATTATCTACAGCTAGTACACCAAAGTCAGCCTGAACGTGTCCAGGAGCGGTGTAGTTAAATCCTATATAGTATACGCCTGTAGTAGCAGCAGTGAAAGTATGCGTTTGAAGGATATATTCTTCATCAGAATAATCATCAAAAGTTGCAAGTACGTTGGTTTGACCTTCAGGAGTAGCTTCAGTACCGTAAGTAACCTCAAGGTTGTTTACATTACCTTCTCCTGCAAGTGCAACTTTACGAACATAATACGTAACAGTAGCATTAGCACCAGCATTAAGGTTGATACCTCTTGAGAACATCCATGTATCAGAAACACCTCCGTTTGCACCTGCAATTGCAAGAGTTTCACCTTCGTAAGCAGGAATATCTTCATCTCCTAAAGCGATATCCCACATAGTGCCTGTTGTACCCTCTGTAATATAGTTCCATCCGATGAAGTCAAGAGTAGTATCTTCAAAACTTGTAGCGTACGGAGGGGTTACTGCTTCAAATACAGTATTGAAAGCAATTGGGCCAACCCATTCGCTATAATCTGTACCACCGCAGTAAGTCCTTACATAAAATTCATAAACAGTGCTTGGAGTAAGGTTTTCCAGGTCTATTGAAGTCTCAGTCGGGCTAACCAATATGCCACTACCTTGTGTAAAGCCACGCGGGCCATATTCAAACTGGTAGCCTGCAGGTGTTCCGCCCGGCGCAGTCCAGCCAAGGCTTACAGTTGTAGTTGTAGGCAGAGTTTCACCATAAGTGAATCCTGTTGGAGTAGCACATGAAAGTACTGCAATATCGTCAAGGAAAAGGAAGTCACCGTCGGTACCTTCATATGCGAAACGTAGCTGTACAGCATCGCCGGCATAGGCTCCTAGTGGTATTGATACAGAATAAACAGTACCTGTTGTAAATACACCAAGGTCAGTTTCATCCCAAAGATCAGTCCAGGTAGTACCTGCATTATCACTGACCTGAACTATAACATCGTAATTATTATTTGTTATAGAATATAGGTAACTAAGCGCTACATTAAAAGTCAAAGCTGAATTAGCACCAGCTACAGTAAATTCAGGTGACATAAGGTATTCTTCCTGAAGCGTTGTGGGCGCTACACCATCGTAAAATACACCGGCAGAACCTGTTCCTGTGATAGCCTGAGTACCTTGTGTCCTCAACCATGTACTTGCGTTTAATGATTCAACAGTCCACCCCTCTGGAGGAAATGTAGTCGTTTCAAAATCTTGTGACAATTGCGCCTGGGAAGTAAAAATGGTTCCCATGAGTGCAATACCTAAGAGTAGTCTTTTTTTCATGATGATAATTTTAATTTTTCCCAAAAATAGGAAAAAAAATATAACGTCCAACTATCCTAACTGAAAATTTAGCAAAAAAAACCGGCTTTAACACCCTGTTTATTCTATAATATTGAAAACTAATTAGCTTTTTACTATTTTTTAGTCATATTTCACTTAACAAAAACATAACTTGCATATTAATTTTACTGCTTTTTATAAATACTATTAATTCCTGTCAATTAAATATTTATCGAATACAATCGGTTTACCAAATAAAAATCGGCCAATACCAACGCTGCCATAGCCTCTACTATAGGTACAGCACGAGGCACGACACAGGGATCATGCCTCCCCCTGCCCTGCATTTCGACCACATTTCCCGCAGTATCTATGGTTTGCTGCGTTTGCATGATCGTAGCAACCGGCTTAAAGGCAACCCTGAAGTAGATGTCCATGCCATTGCTTATGCCGCCCTGGATGCCCCCTGACAGGTTGGACTTCGTGGTGCCGTCAGCGTTAAAAAGGTCGTTGTGCTCACTGCCTTTCATCCTTGCGCCGCAAAACCCGCTGCCGTACTCAAAACCTTTGACAGCATTTATCGAAAGCATGGCCTTGCCCAGTTCGGCATGGAGCTTATCGAATACCGGTTCGCCAAGGCCCGCAGGGACATTTTGCAGTACACAGGTTATCGTGCCGCCCAGAGTATCCCCTTCTTTACGCACCTCCTTAATATAAGTCTCCATTTTTTCGGCGGTTGCCGGGTCAGGACAGCGCACGGCATTGCTTTCGGTAAGGGAGAAATCAAGCGCCTGGTAGGGCTTATCAATAAATATGTCGCCCACGGAGGATACAAAAGCGTTAATCCTGATGCTGGGAATCAACTGCCTGGCTATGGCACCGCCCACTACCCTGCTTATGGTTTCGCGGGCAGAACTCCTTCCGCCGCCACGGTAATCCCTGGCGCCGTATTTTTTATCATAAGTATAATCGGCATGCGATGGCCTGTACACCTCTTTAATATGTGTATAATCATCAGGCTTCTGGTTGGTGTTATGTACCACAAATCCAATGGGCACCCCGGTAGTCTTTCCTTCAAAAATACCGGAAAGGAACTGTACCTCATCCGCTTCTTTCCTTTGTGTCACGATAGCCGACTGACCGGGCTTTCTCCTGTTGAGCTCGTGCTGTATTGCGTCCATGTCAAGCGTTATCCCCGGCGGGCAACCATCAATAACACCCCCTATAGCCGGGCCGTGCGATTCGCCAAAAGTGGTAAGCCTGAATAATGTACCAAAGGTATTTCCTGCCATTGTATATAGTGTTTCAACAAAATTAGGGCTTATTTCCTGATAAATAAAAAATACCACTCCCACTTATAGCAGTTTGTACAATATACCTGTGCTTTAAAAAAAGAAGTATATTCGCAGAAACTTATACCTAACCTACCTATGAAAAAAATCGGATTAGTACTGCTCGGCCTCGGCTTTTTTGCCGTATCGTGTTCCAGCGACGACAGCAACAATGACAATAATAATGGCAACGCCACCAATTTCCTGCCACTTTCTGCGGGAAAGTATTGGGTGTATGATGTCACCGGCACCTTACAGGACGGAAGGGATTCGCTGTATGTAGCGAATGATACTATAATAGGTGTAAATTCCTATAAAAACCTAAAAACAAAATTCCAGGCCAACGGATTCTTTTCGGGAGCGTTAAGCAATAATAGCGCAAGGGTTGCCGGCGATGAGCTTTTGGTTTCGGGAGAGGTGAGCATTCCCTTGTCGGAAGAATTCCCGGTTAGCATTGCCATATCCGACTTTACCATATTTAAGGAAGGCGCCTCAGCCAATACCGTATTTGACAATGTGAGCGGAACGATACAGCAGGAATACGAGGGAATACCGCTTAGCCTCGACTATACGCTCACTACACGGGCTAAAGACGACCGCGCCACATATACGATAAATAACCAAACCTACACTGATGTGAAAGTTGTGGAAACGGTACTCAACCTCAAGATTTCGGCAACCCTTACAGGCATTCCGATACCGCTGACACTCATGGACAGCCAGGATGTACTGGTTTCGAACCAATACTATGCCGATGGTATAGGCGTGGTGCATGTGGTTACAGATTTCCAATACAATCTCAATGCTGCATTTAGCAGCCAGCTGCCGATACCCCAATCCGGTAGCGAAAACCAGGAGGAAATACTCGTAGATTACCAGGCAGAATAATATATCGTACCGCAAGCATAAAGGCTCCGGATAGTACTACTATCCGGGGCTTTTTCATTTAACCTGATACTCAGGGTTTCATAATCGTAAGATTAAGTTTAACAAAATGATAACTGTTAAAACATTAACAATAGCATATTCTTACAAAAATGACCGTGTTAAATTTGCCACAAGTAAAGAACTAATGGATCTTTTATGAAAAAACTATTGTTATCAGCTTTTATGCTAATCGGATTGGCATTTAGCTCAAACGCACAGGACAGAAACGCACTTGGATTACGTCTTGGCGACAACGACGGATTTGGAGGTGAAATTTCTTACCAGCGCCTGCTTGGCGACAACAACAGGCTCGAGCTTGACCTAGGTTGGCGTGACTCCAAGAACTATGATGCATTAAAGCTGGCTGCTTTGTACCAATGGGTATGGAACATCGATGGAGGTTTTAACTGGTATGCCGGTGTTGGTGGTGGTGTAGGAACATGGGAATTTGACAATGTAGCTCCCGGATATGATGGCGATGACAGTGGTACTTTCCTTTTCGCTGCAGGTGATATCGGTATCGAGTACAACTTCGATATCCCGTTGATGCTATCCCTGGACTTCAGGCCTGAGCTTTACTTTGGCGGCGACGACTTCCGTGAGGACAACTTCGGACCGGACATCGCGCTTGGTATCAGGTTTAAATTCTAACCGAAACAGACAAGAAAGAACAAGCCCACGCATTGCGTGGGTTTTTTGTTGGGATGGAACTTGCTGTCTCACCCTTAACACCACAGCAATACATTTAAATTTCTATATTTGGGCAAAGAAAAATTGCAGGATGAAAACGGGAAAAGTGTTATTGTTTGGCTGTGGGGGATTCCTGATCCTGAGTATACTTATGCTGATAGGCTGGTTTAGTTTTTTCGGCTCTGCAATAGATAGCATGGAAAAGGGCGCAAATGAACAGCTAAAGGAAACTGTAAGGATGGAAGAACTCCCATTGCTGAAAGGCATTGTTGTTGCCAACGACCTGTATGCGGCACCTTTTACCGGCGACAGCGTAGCCCTGTGTGTGCTTAAAGTTGGCGTAAGGGTTACCCATACCGGCAAAAGAAAGCCGGGTAGAAGTCCACGTACCAAGTGGGCATTCGACCCTGTGAATACTGTTATTGCCAACCCATCGGCATTTATAAAAATAGAAGGTAAAATGTATCCTGTAGATTTTAAGGACGCTATATTTAAAGGCATTGCCGTGCAGCATGACCATCGTTTTGATGATGCCACTTTTGCAACCAACAGTTATTCTGACTACTACGACTTACTACGTGAAACGACAGATATAGATGCGGAAATGCGCAAACCCGGGTCGGTGGAGAAAAAACATTTTTTAAAAAACCTGAAAGCCTTCAAAAACCTTTACGGCCTCAACAGGCATATTGATAAGTTTACCGATACAGCCCTTAAGCAGCAACTTTTATACGATCCTGTTAACATTGAAGAAATCCTTTACCGTAATGGTGACTCCATCAAGCTAAAAGGCAGGATAGAAAATGGCAGGATAGTTCCACTTTTCTAAAAAAAATGCCCCCAAATAGTATTGAACTTTCTGGGGGCGTTTAATTGGTAAGGGCTTGTTATCGTTATCCCCTGATAAGCTTTTTATACTTGATCCTTTTCGGTGTCAAATCACCACCAAGGCGTTTTTTCTTGTTCTCTTCATATTCCGAGAAGCTGCCTTCAAAGAAATAGACTTCGGAGTTGCCCTCAAATGCAAGGATGTGCGTACACACCCTGTCCAGGAACCACCTGTCGTGGGAAATTACCACCGCACAGCCCGCAAAGTTTTCAAGGCCCTCTTCAAGCGCGCGGAGCGTATTGATGTCAAGGTCGTTGGTAGGCTCATCCAGCAGGAGCACGTTGCCTTCTTCCTTTAGGGTAATGGCAAGGTGGAGCCTGTTGCGCTCCCCGCCCGAAAGCGTGTTCACTTTTTTGTTCTGGTCGCTTCCGCTAAAGTTGAAACGGCTCAGGTAGGCGCGTGAGTTTACCTGGCGGCCACCCATCATGATAAGCTCCTGCCCGTCGCAGAAGTTTTCCCAAATCGTCTTTTCAGGGTTGATGTTGGAGTGGGATTGATCCACATAAGCGATCTTCACGGTTTCTCCCACGGTAAAGTCGCCTTTGTCAGGTTTCTCCTCACCCATAATCATACGGAAGATGGTTGTTTTACCCGCTCCGTTAGGCCCTATAATCCCCACAATTCCTGCTTGTGGCAGTGTAAAGTTCAGGTTGTCGTACAGCAGTTTATCGCCATAGGCTTTTGCAACGCCATTCGCATCGATAACATTGGTACCCAGCCTCGGGCCGTTCGGGATGTATATTTCCAGCTTTTCGTCGAGTTCTTTTTGGTCTTCATTCAACAGGCGGTCATAGTTTTGAAGACGGGCTTTCTGTTTGACCTGTCGGCCTTTAGCTCCCTGGCGCACCCAGTCAAGCTCACGCTCAAGGGTCTTGCGGCGTTTGGATGCGGTTTTTTCCTCCTGCTCCATACGCTTCGATTTCTGCTCCAGCCAAGAGGAGTAGTTGCCTTTCCACGGAATGCCTTCTCCCCTGTCGAGTTCCAGTATCCAACCGGCCACATTATCAAGGAAATAACGGTCGTGCGTTACGGCTATAACCGTACCCGCGTAGTGCTGAAGGTGTTGCTCCAGCCACAGCACGCTCTCGGCATCAAGGTGGTTGGTAGGTTCGTCAAGCAACAGTACGTCAGGCTGCTGAAGGAGCAGTCGGCACAGCGCCACACGCCTTTTTTCACCACCTGAAAGCACTTTGATAGGGGTGTCAGGTTCCGGTGTGCGCAGGGCATCCATCGCGATCTCCAGCTTAGTATCGAGTTCCCATGCGCCCGATGCGTCAATCTTGTCCTGAAGCTCGGCCTGGCGGTCCATAAGCTTCTGCATTTTATCGGCATCCTCATATACTTCGGGATCACCAAAGCTGTCGTTGATCTTGTTGAATTCGTCAAGCAGGGCAACGGTTTCGGCAACGCCTTCGCGAACGATCTCGATCACCGTCTTGGTTTCGTCCAGCAGCGGCTCCTGCTCCAGGTAGCCCACAGTGTACCCCGGTGCGAATACCACATCGCCCTGATAGCTTTTGTCTATCCCGGCAATGATCTTCAACAGTGAGGATTTACCCGAGCCGTTAAGCCCCAGTATACCGATCTTTGCCCCATAGAAGAAGCTAAGGTAAATATCTTTTAAAACAGGTTTCTGCGCGCCAGGGTAGGTCTTACCTATACGGGACATCGAAAATATTACTTTCTTATCGTCTGCCATCTTATGTTATTTGTTGATTTGTTTATTCGTTGATTTGTTTACACGCGGCCTTTTAAGGAACTAAACACCCAGGCTATCGCAAAAAAGCCTACGCCTACAGCACTAAAGCCCCATCCGGCTACATCGGCATATCGGTACACCCCTAGCCCAATTAATAAAAAGCCCATCAGTATCATTATAAAAGTTGCCCACCCGAGGATGGTATTTTTATTCATTCCCATAATTATCTTTTGCGTTTAGCCTGCAAATATCGGGATTATATCTCTAATTAAAAATCTTCACCAGCATCTCCCTTAATAAATCCGATTGCGGAATGTTGCCTGCGCCCACGCCTTTGCTTTTCACATCAATGTCGCGCAGTGTAGCAACAATTGCGCTAACCTTGCGCATAGGATAGTTTCGTATGGCAATATCGTAATCTTTCACGAAGTATGGGTTGACCTTGAGGGTTTTGGCAACGTTGGAAGGGTTTTTATCCTTCATTCCATGGTACATCAACAATTGCGAGAAGAATCCGAATACAAGCCCCACGGTCATTACCAGCGGATTATCCTTGGGGTTTTGCGAAAAATATTCTACTATTTTGTACGCTTTCAATTCGTCGCGCTCCCCGATGGCCTTACGAAGTTCGAAAACATTGTAATCCTTACTGATGCCGATGTTGTCCTCGATCAGCTTTGGCGTAATGGCGTTGCCCGAAGGCAGGATGATCATCAGCTTGTCCAGTTCGTTACTGATGCGGCTCAGGTCATTGCCTAAAAACTCCACAAGCATGGCAGCAGCTTTAGGATCAATGGTATAATTCTTACCCGACAGCACCCGCTTGATCCAGTCGGCCACCTGGTTTTCGTACAGCTTTTTACTTTCGTAAACCACACCATTCTTTTCGATCAGTTTGGTCACTTTCTTCCGCTTGTCAAGCGTTTTGTATTTATAAGCAAGTACAAGCACCGTTGTTGGTTGTGGGTTATTAGCGTAGCTTTCCAGCTTCTCTATAGTGCGTGAAAGTTCCTGGGCTTCCTTCACGATAACTACCTGCCGGTCGGCCATCATGGGATAGCGCTCGGCATTGGACACGACTTCATCAATGCTTACATCCTTGCCATACAACACCATCTGGTTAAATCCCTTTTCCTCTTCGGTGAGTATATTATTTTCGATGAACTCCGTGATCCGGTCGATGTAATACGGCTCCTCCCCCATCAAAAAATATATAGGCTTTATATTGCCCTGCTTTATATCGTTTACGATCTTTACAACTTCGTCCATTGGCTTTTAAAAACATTTATTGAATGGTGTAGCCAAAAATCTTACTTTTGCGCGATGCAAAAACTGAATTTCCCCGACTATACATTCCGTTTCAAAAATAGTGAAAATAAGCCCGCTATTTTTGACTGCATACGCAAAAAATTTATCCTTCTTACTCCCGAGGAATGGGTACGGCAGCATGTAGTGTGCTTTTTGCTGGAGCAGAAAAAATACCCGAAATCGCACATTAACGTGGAAAAGATCATTAAAATAAATGGTTTAACCAAACGTTATGATGTGGTTGTTTTTAAACCGGATGGAACGATTCTCGTGCTGGTTGAATGCAAGGCACCCGGCGTGCCCATATCGCAAAACACCTTCGACCAGATAGCGCGCTACAATATGACTGTAGAGGCACAATACCTGATGGTGACCAACGGGTTAAATCACTACTTTTGCCAAATGGACCTTAAGGACGAAAAATACATCTTCCTTCACGACCTCCCGGAATATACCCCAACCTTATGAAAAGCATCGCAGTCGTAATACTGAACTGGAACGGCAAAGGCCTGCTGGAGCAATTCCTGCCTTCGGTAACCCAATATTCTCCTGAAGCTACGGTATATGTTGCTGATAACGCGTCAACCGACGACTCAATTGCTTTCATAAAGGCTCATTACCCAGAGGTAAACATCATTACGAACCCCGGAAATTTCGGCTACGCAAAAGGATATAATAAGGCATTGCAGAATGTGGAGGAAGAAATTTATGCACTTGTCAATTCGGATGTTGAAGTGACCAAAAGATGGCTGGAGCCTGTTATAAATTTGTTTGAGGCCGATACTGAAACTGCTATTATCCAGCCCAAGATACTCGACTATAAAAATAAGACCCATTTTGAATATGCCGGTGCAGCAGGTGGGTTTATCGACAAATATGGCTTCCCTTTTTGTCGTGGCAGGATATTCGAAAGCATTGAAGAAGACAAGGGCCAGTATGACGATGAGACCGAAATTTTCTGGGCTTCGGGTGCGTGCCTGTTTATAAGGAAGGACGTTTACCGCAAACTTGACGGCTTCGATGAGGATTTTTTTGCGCACCAGGAAGAGATCGACCTTTGCTGGAGGGCATTTAACTTAAATTATAAAATCCGTTTTTGCTATAAATCAGTCATTTACCATGTTGGTGGCGCGACGTTAAGTAGCAACAATCCCCAAAAAACGTTCCTTAATTTCCGCAATTCACTTTGGATGATGGTTAAAAACCTTCCCGCCCGGCAGCTGTTCCCAACCCTATTTGTCCGGTTGTCGTTTGACGGGATGGCAGGGTGGCGTTTTCTGATGATGGGCAAACTCCCGCATCTATGGGCACTTTTAAGAGCGCATATTTATTTTTATCTAAAACTTTTATACTTCCTAAACAAAAGAAAATCAAAACAATACAAAAATTACTACAAAACTATCAGTATTGTATGGCGGTATTTTGCACAAGGCGGCAAGGTTTTTGAAAGAAATTTTAACAATAGTTTATAGACAAATTCGTTATCATTTTATCGCTTAATCCTTAATTTTGTTAAAATTTAAAAACTAGAACGTATGAGAAAAGCCATTTTATTACTGATGTTAGCTGGTTTGACGCTTACTTCGTGTGGTGCAAAAAAGAAAATTGCCGAGCTTGAAGCCAGGAACAAAGAATGCCAGGACCTGTTGAATTCAGCAACTGTAAAGCTAAACACCTGCCTTGCTGAGAAAGACGTTATGGCTTCGCGTATTGAAGACCTGAAACAGAGTAACAATCAACTGATCACTACAAAAGACCAGATTACTACACTGTCATCAAAAGGTGCAGAAAACCTGGAGAAAACCCTTGAAAGCCTTAAAGAAAAAGACCTTAAAATAACCCGTTTGCAAGATGCACTCACCCGAAAAGACTCGGTAACTATAGCACTAGTTTCGAGCATTAAAAGGGCTGTAGGCGTTAATGACCCGGACATTGAGGTTAATGTTGAAAAAGGAGTGGTATACATCTCAATCGCCGATAAGTTGCTGTTTAAAAGCGGAAGTTATGAGGTTACTGACAGGGCCAAAGAAATATTGGGCAAAGTGGCTGCCATTGTAAAAGACAAGCCTAATTTTGAGTGTATGGTTGAAGGCCACACCGACAATGTGCCAATCAAAAACCCTGTACTTCAGGACAACTGGGACCTAAGCGTTAAGCGTGCTACATCTATCGTGAGAATACTACAGAAAGATTTCGGCATTGAGCCGCAGCGGCTTGTAGCATCAGGACGCGGCGAATACATTCCGCTTGAAGCTAACACAACAGCCGAAGGAAGGGCCCGCAACAGGAGGACAAGGATCCTTGTGCTGCCTAAGATCGACCAGTTCTACGACATGATCGAAAAAGAAATGAAAGGTCAAAAATATTAATAGCCTAATAAATAAGAGAAAATCCGGTTCATATATGAGCCGGATTTTTTTTGCCTTAATAAGAAATAACAATCCGAAAGTGAATTGAAATAGAGGATTTATCCCAACTCTTTTCATAGATCGTTTATTATAGAAGAACAGGAATAAACCCAAAACAAAAAACCTTTAAATACCGGAGTATTCAAAGGTTTCTATTCTTAAGAAGTTTAGTCGTAAACTTCAGGTGGCGGAGAAAGAGGGATTCGAACCCCCGGACCTGTTACAGTCAACAGTTTTCAAGACTGCCGCAATCGACCACTCTGCCATTTCTCCAATATGTCGCAAATCATTCCCTCATTGCGGTTGCAAATATAATAACCTTTTCCGGTTTTCCAAAAACAAAATTAACTTAATTGCTAAATTATTTCGTAACGATTTATAAACATTTCATACCCTTGAATTTAGGTTATGAAAATATTTTTAAAATTCTGTGTATTCAGTTATTTCAAGGCCGTAGCCAATCATTCCCACACGCTTTGTCTGACCCGAATTGGTCAGCAGTCGTATTTTTGTGATGTCAATGTCATGCAGTATCTGCGCCCCGATACCAAAGTCCCTTTCGTCCATTTTTATCTGTGGCGCCTTGCATAAACTATGTTGCGGCTGCAATTCTTTCAGTTCCCTGATGCGGTTCAGAAGTTCAATAGGCGAGATCTCCTGATTGATGAAAAGTATTGCACCCCTGCCTTCGTCATTTATGCGCCTGAACATACTGTCAAGCTTCCTGTCTGCGTCATTAGTGAGCGTGCCCAGTATATCGTTGTTTACCTGCGTAGAGTTGATCCGTGTAAGCACAGGGTCACCTATGTTCCAGCTTCCTTTGGTCAGCGCTATATGCACCTGCTTATTGGTTGTTTGCACATACGCACGTAGCCTGAAGGTACCGAAACGTGTTTCCATCTCAAAGTCCTCTTTTTTCTGGATAAGGCTGTCGTGCTTCATCCTGTAGGCAACAAGGTCCTCAATGGATACCAGCTTAAGGTCAAATTTCTTTGCAACCTCATATAATTCCGGAAGGCGTGCCATAGAGCCGTCTTCGTTAAGTATTTCTACAAGAATACCTGCGGGCTTAAATCCTGCAAGGCGGGCCAGGTCGATAGCGGCTTCAGTATGCCCGGTACGGCGCAATACCCCCCCCTGTTTGGCCCTAAGCGGAAAAATATGGCCCGGGCGGCCCAGTTCAGAGGGCTTTGTATCATCGTCTACCAGTGCTTTTATGGTTTTAGCCCTGTCATGCACCGAAATTCCAGTGGTACAGCCGTGGCCAATGAGGTCGACAGAAACCGTAAAAGCAGTTTCATGCAATACAGTATTTTTAGTCACCATAGGATGAAGGTCAAGCTCATCGCAACGCGCCTCTGTCAGAGGGGCACATATAAGCCCCCTGCCGTGCGTAGCCATAAAGTTGATCATTTCGGGTGTCACCATTTCGGCGGCGGCAATAAAATCACCTTCATTTTCGCGGTCTTCATCATCTACTACGATAATCAGTTTACCCTGACGGATATCTTCAATAGCTTCTTCTATCGTATTAAGCTGTATGCGTTCTTCAGCTGGCATCTTAAACATCTTTAGGTTTTATTTTAAATACTTTACCGAATAGCTTTTGCAAAGGCGCTACCAACGGATCCCAGTTGATCGTCACGTTCATGTCGTTAGTTGCCCGGTAAGTGAGGAACACTGCCAATGGTGTCAGCACGAACGCCGACATCCATGAGCCGAGGAAAGGCGGTATGCCGTCTTCCTGTGCCAGCTTTTTGCCAAAGGTATTTATAAAGTGGAATGTTATGAATATGAGTACTGCAAACACTATAGGAAGCCCAAGGCCACCCTTACGGATTATAGCCCCCAGTGGCGCGCCTATAAAAAACATCAGCAGGCAGGCGTATGCAATTACAAATTTATCGTAAAAAGCAAGCCAGTGGCTGTTTATGGCTTTAATCCTTTCAAAGAGGGCAACCCTGCCGGAGGTGATATTGCTTTCGGTACTTGTTATGCTGTTTCCGGCAATGTCCAGTATGCGTGCCTTGTCATCTTTTGACTTTACCAGTTCAATAAGTGTTGCGGGAACACTGTCTTTTTTAACAGCCATTGTTGTGTCCCGTCCCACAATCAGTGCAGGCCTGGCATAGGCAAGGATGCTGTTGGGCCTTTGCGACATCGTGCGGACAAGGCTTTTTGCCTCTTTGGTATAATTTCCTTCAAGGGAATCCAGCGTATAGCGGAGTTCGCCAAGATTGAGCATATTGTTGGTCTGCGCTATTTGTTCCTCATCTGTACTGGCACTGTTAAGCATGCTCAGGTCGATGTTCATTATCTGTTTCGTAAAGCTGCTCTTCGCAAAGGGCTGCTTTTTGCTGTCGCCCGGCTTTTTTGATGGGATATCTTCGTAATAATGGCCGTTAAAAAGTTCAAGCTGCAACACGTTGGAGGTTTCGCTGCTTTTAAGTAAGCCCGTTTTCGAGCGTATTATGGTAGCGTTCGAATTACCGGGAATCCTTTTGTGAATTGTAACGCCCTTTAGCTTCTCGCCATTCTCACCGGATTTTTTATCTACTTTGATGTTATAAATGCCTATTGAATTGAATTGCCCCTCCACAATTGCCATGGCAGGCTTGCGCTTTACGATGTTGGACCGCAGGTTGATAAATTTGTACTCTGCCTTAGGGATGATGTCATTCGCAAAGAAAAATGCCACAATACTGAGCCCGGATATAAAGATGGTAAGGCTGCGCATGGCCCTGCTGAGCGAGATGCCCGATGATTTCATGGCAGCAAATTCGTAGTTTTCGGCAAAGTTGCCAAAAGTCATGATCGAAGCCAGCAAAATTGAAAGCGGCAGTACCAGCGGCACTACTTTGGGCGCATAAAAAATCAGGAACTTTACGATGATACCGGCATCAAGATCTTTACCGGCAAGTTCGGCAATGAACAGCCATATAGCCTGCAAAATAAAGATAAAGAAAAGGATAATGAATACCGATGCAAATGTCTTTATGTAGGAGGTGAGGATGTAGCGGTCTAAAATTTTCACCGGAAATTAGTCTAATCTATTAATATAATAATTAGGATACTTACTTTCGGTAAAGGTAAAGTGATTTTTTGACAAAGGCTGGTTTGTTTTAAAAGAATTTATGGTTATTGTGGTTTTCGTACCATCCTTGTCGGTCCTGATGTAGTTATAAATGTGCTTTGTATTCGTGTCGATACCAATAAGCACTTCTTTAGTAGCATCCTTTGCGTCAAGCGGGATCAGCTTTACATACTGTATCTTCCTGCCTTTTACATTTTGCGGTATATCCCATAAATACTTGTACCCCGAGTTAAAAAAGGTCAGTAATTTGGATGGTGTAAGCTCGTCCGACTTCTGGTCGTCATATTTGGATATGGTGATCTCTTCGTCTTCAGGCACTATGTTGTACACCTTCTTACCGTCGAATATGCGGGTCATACCCATAAAGTTAAGCACATACTGGTTGCCCTTCTGCACTACTGTACCCTTACTCTCCTGGTTAAGGCTTTTCTTAGGGTTACTGACCGAGAACTTAAAATCTATCGAAATGTTTTGATAGCCCTTCACTTTGGCGCTCACCTGGTCCAGCAGTGCTTTCGCTTTAGAATCCTGTGCCTGCACCGGTATGGCGGCAATAAGTAAAAAAAGCGCCATAACCCTGATAATCCTTTGCATGTTTAATTATTGTTTTCTTCGTTCTTGAAAAATTGCTCAAGGGAAACAAGGTCGGGAATAAGTACGCTGCGGGCTTTACTGCCTTCAAACGGGCCAACTATGCCTGCAGCTTCCATCTGGTCGATGAGCCTGCCTGCCCGGTTGTAACCCAGTTTTAGTTTTCGCTGGAGGAGTGAAGCCGAACCCTGCTGGGCTGTAACGATCACTTCTGCGGCATCCCTGAACATTGAATCTCTTTCGGATATGTCTATATCAAGATTGATGCCACTTTCCTCGCCGTAGTATTCCGGGAGGAGGTACGCTGAAGGATAGGCTTTCTGGGAACCAATGAATTCGGTTATCCTTTCCACTTCGGGTGTATCCACAAAGGCACACTGTACCCTTACCAGGTCGTTGCCCTGCGTGTAGAGCAAATCTCCGCGGCCTATGAGCTGGTCGGCACCCTGGCTGTCCAGAATGGTACGGGAGTCAATTTTCGAAGTTACCCTAAAGGCTATCCTTGCCGGGAAGTTGGCCTTGATGATACCTGTGATCACATTTACCGATGGCCTTTGCGTGGCGATGATAAGGTGTATCCCAATGGCCCTTGCCAACTGTGCAAGCCTTGCAATAGGGGTTTCCACCTCTTTGCCTGCGGTCATGATAAGGTCGGCAAATTCATCCACTACCAAAACAATGTACGGGAGGAAGCGGTGGCCGTTTTCGGGGTTTAGCTTCCTTTGGCGGAATTTGTCGTTGTATTCTTTGATGTTCCGTACCGATGCATCCTTCAAAAGGTTGTAGCGATTGTCCATCTCTACGCAAAGCGAATTGAGCGTATTGATTACCTTGTTATTATCCGTGATAATGGCATCGCCGTCATCTGGCAGTTTTGCCAGGTAATGCCTTTCAATTTTATTGAATAATGTGAGTTCCACCTTCTTAGGATCTACCAGTACAAACTTTACTTCAGCAGGGTGCTTCTTGTATAGTAGCGATGTAAGTACAGCATTCAGCCCGACCGACTTACCCTGTCCTGTAGCGCCCGCCATGAGCAGGTGGGGCATCTTCGCAAGGTCGACCACAAATGTCTCGTTGGATATGGTTTTACCCAATGCAATAGGCAACTCCATCTCGGCAGTCTGGAACTTGGGAGAACCAATAACCGATTTCATTGACACTGTAGTCGGGTTTTGGTTTGGCACCTCAATGCCTATGGTTCCCTTTCCGGGAATCGGAGCAATAATACGGATACCGAGTGCGGCAAGCGAAAGGGCAATGTCGTCCTCCAGGCTTTTAATCTTGGATATGCGTATGCCGGCTTCGGGTACAATCTCATAAAGGGTTACGCTAGGCCCTACCGTGGCTTTTATCTGTGCAATGTCGATCTTGTAGTTGCGCAGGGTTTCTACGATCTTGTTCTTATTTTGCTCCAGCTCTTCCTGGTTGATGGTAATGCCGCCCGACGAATAATCTTTTAATAATTCGATGGATGGGAACTGGTAGTTGGAAAGATCCAGCGTAGGATCAAATTCACCAAAATCCTTGACAAGGCGCGCCGCCAGGTTTTCTTCTACTACATCTTCCTCGACAAATTTCTCGATCACGAAACTTTCATCACCGGTTTCAATAACTTCATGGAGCGGTTGTATAGGTTCAACAGGCTTTGGCTTTACAGTGAGGTCGAGTTTAAGCTCAGATGAGTGTTCAATAGTTGGCTTTAGCGTGTCCCTGTTGATCTCGAATTGTGAGGCCGGAGGGGTAGCCGCAACGGTACGCAGCACCATTTCCGGCTCGTCATCCTCTTCATCCGCATGCGGCAGCGGCTTTTTATCGTCCTGTGCCGGTATATTTGTCACAGGGTACGGCGCGGTAACCGTAACATTTGTAGTATCCTGAACAGACGCCGGTTCCGTTTCGTCCTGCAGGTCTTCCTCAATCTCTTTGCGCCTGTTCTCAAAGAACGTCTTGATGGCATCGGGCGATATTTTTACACGGAATATAAGGAAGAGGAACAGCCCGAATGCCAATACCAGCAGCGTTCCGGTATTGCCCAGGTAGTCCTGCATGAAACCGTTCATTTCGTAGCCTATGATACCACCAAGCTGCGGGATGGCGTAATTGAAAAATCCGCAAAGTACCGAAACGATGACTATAAGGTAAAGGTCCCAAAACAATGTTTTTTTGAGTTTCCTTACCGGAAGGTCGAGTACAAGGTATGCGCCGGTAAGGAAGAAAAAGCGTATGAGAATGAAACTTGCCACGCCAAATCCGCGGTAAAGGAAAAGGTCGGCCAGCCAGGCGCCAAATTTGCCCAGCCAGTTGTATACTGCCTGTTGGCGGTCACCAAAGGCGGTAAGTACGCTTTGGTCATAATCCCAGTATAAGAAATAGGAGATGAATGACAGCAGCAATGCTATGGAGAAAAGAAAGAGCAGTGCACCAAGCAATACTTTATGCTGGCGCGAAAAGCCCCATTTCTTTTTTTCGGTTGCCGGTTTTTCTGCTGTCCTGGTTTCTTTTTTGCTTTTTGCCATTTATGTATTTTTCCTGACTGTAAAAATATCAATAAATTTAAAAAAGCAAAGCTACTTTAGGGTAATAAATTATAATGCCTACAACCATTGCCGCCAGGGCAGCAAAACATACGGCACCCGAAGCAATGTCTTTTATAAAGCCAATTTTTTCATGGTAGTCAGGATGGATGAAGTCGCATATTTTTTCCACTGCGGTATTGGCGCCCTCTATCGCGAGTACCAGCCCAATTGCAAATATCTGCAGCATCCATTCGGTCGAGGATATTTCAAAATAAAAGCCGGCGCCAATCATGGCCACGCCCACAAAAAACTGCACCATGATGCTGTGCTCGCTTGTTACCAGCATATAGGCGCCCTTTATCGAATAACCGACGCTTTTCAGCCGTCCTTTCACAAACCTGTCGTCTTTCATTACTTAAAGTGCTGCAAGTGCTTTATCATAATCAGGCTCATCTTTAGTTTCGCCTACCTGCTCCGTGTAAACTACGGTGCCATTTTCATCGATCACAACAACTGCGCGCGATAAAAGCCCTTCAAGCGGTCCAGAGGTTATTGTTAGTCCGTAGTCTTCGCCAAATTTTCCGGTGTTAAAGTCCGACAGCGTGATCACATTGGCAATGCCTTCTGCACCACAAAAACGGTTCATGGCAAAAGGGGTGTCACGCGAAATGCAAAGTACTTTTGTATTGTCGAGGTTAGCTGCCCGCTCATTAAATTTACGTACCGATGTGGCGCACGTTCCTGTGTCAATGCTCGGGAAGATATTCAAAACCAGTCTTATGCCATTAAAATCGGCCAGGGATGCTTTCGAAAGGTCGCCTTTTACAAGGATAAAGCCGGGGGCAGTGGTTCCGATGGCAGGCAATTCGCCAAAGGTTGTGATAGCGTTTCCGCCTAATGTGATCTGAGCCATTTACGTTGTTTTAGATGGCACAAAAGTAGGAATTATGAATTTAAAAAGCAGTATACCAAATTATAAACTTCTTAATAACGCAACCTTTTGAAAAGGTATTTAAAATTTTTTTTTGGAAGTTCTTACTGAGGTGTAATCTTTTGTTTGGAATTAATTACAATCTGCAGCATTGTAAACTATACATACAATATGATTAACCTGAAAGAAAATGCGGATTATCAAATATAATGTCGTACATTTGCATAGTTACCGGCTTTGTGCCAATGCTCCCTGACTTGTAAATACCAATATTTTCCTTTCAGCCCGGCGTTTCCCTTGCCTATTCCGATCAGGAAAATTTCATATTTACATTTCGCAGATCAGTACCCGAGTTACGGCCTGGCCTTTAACAAAACCGCTTATTTCTATCAAATACTTGCATCACTAATTCCTTACAACCGATTCCCGATACAATCAGGGAACCCGGGAATAATTCTGTTACCCTAATAAGCCATTTGGCTACATTATCAATTTTATTTTTATGACATTTCAAGATTTAAACCTCATAGCGCCTATCCTCAAATCAATTGAGCAAAACAGCTACATTACACCTACTCCTATACAGGAAAAAGCCATACCCTTTATTCTTGAGGGCAGGGACCTGGTAGGATGCGCACAAACAGGCACAGGTAAAACCGCAGCCTTTGCCATTCCTATCTTACAGCAGCTTGCAGGCAGGCCAGCTAAAAACTATGGAGCCATACGCACCCTTGTATTGACACCGACCCGCGAGTTGGCGATCCAAATCAATGATAATTTTGTAAGCTATGGTAAGAACTTACAATTAAAACACACCGTAATATTTGGCGGAGTATCCCAGGCGAGCCAGGTTAGGGCTTTAAAGTCCGGAACCGACATACTTATTGCCACACCGGGACGCCTGCTTGACCTTATGCAACAGCGCCTTATCAACCTTTCGCACATTGAGATATTTGTCCTCGATGAGGCCGACAGGATGCTGGACATGGGATTTGTAAGGGATGTACAAAAGATTGTTGCCAAGCTGCCCGTAGTGAGGCAAACCCTTTTCTTTTCGGCTACTATGCCGGCATCGATCCAAAAGTTGGCCGACAGCATGCTGCGTAATCCTGCGCATGTTGTAGTGGCCCCGGTATCCTCAACGGCTGAAACTGTCGAGCAGTCGGTATACTTTGTAGAAAAGCAGGATAAAGACAAATTGCTTTCACACCTCCTGAGCGATACCGCCATATTGCGCTCACTGGTTTTTACCCGTACAAAGCATGGGGCAGACAAGCTGGTTAAATTGCTTTTGAAAGAGGGAATTTTTGCAGCAGCCATCCATGGCAACAAATCACAGAATGCACGGCAGAGGGCCCTGGCAGGCTTTAAAGTTAACCAGCTTCGTGTGCTTGTAGCCACGGATATTGCCGCACGCGGTATTGATATCGATGAATTGCCCCATGTAATCAATTATGATATGCCTAACATACCCGAAACGTACGTACACAGGATTGGCCGTACAGGACGCGGCGGTAAAAATGGCAAGGCAGTTTCGTTTTGCGGCAGTGAGGAAAAATCGGACCTCAGGAGCATCGAAAAGCTTATTGGATTTAAATTGCCGGTTTCCGTTTCATAGCATCAATACTATATAACAACGGTGCAGCATAAGCTATTACTACCATTTAAAATAATATTCAATTAATTTCATATACATATGGCTGAGTCTTTTCAAAAAAAAGAGAGTATCAAGAAAAACGCATTAAGAAAGAAGATCAAGGATCAGAAAAAACAAGAAAGGAAGGCAAATAATAATAAAGGCAAAGGGCTTGATAGCATGATTGCAGTTTTGGATGACAATGGAAACCTTCCCTCTCCACCGCCCGAAAGGATTTTAATCAGGAGGACGCCACCTACCCCGGACCAGGAAAACGGTTAATTGTCAGATTCAAGAAAATTACTTGTGCAGAACACGAAATAAAACTCTTTTACGGGTTAATTATAAGCACCTGCCGCTGGCAGGTGCTTTCTTTTGCTTAAACTATTCTTTAGTATAAAAATGGCAGACTGTATTTTAGCAGAGAACTTCAGTGGGAAATTTTGAATAATTAAGCCCTGTCCATGAATATGTAAATTTTGATCCACAACACGTAGTCTGTTTATTAAACATAATGCTGTTTGATGTATGTATATTACAACTCTTTCATTATTTCGGCCAGTATTTCGTAAGACCGTATCCTGTCATTGTGGTCGTACATATTGCTTACAACCATCAGCTCATCAACACCGGTATCGCTTATAAACTTATTAAGTTGCTTCGCCACCGCTTCCTTCCTGCCTACAAATGAATATTTGAGCATTTCGCGTATTGTAGGATTGTGCTGTATCATCATCAGTTCGTCTGTCAGTTCCATAGGAGGCTGCAAAGCTTCTCTTTTTCCTGTCAATATACCCAGGAACATACGTATCAGCGAGGTGAAATTCCGTTCCGCTTCATCATCAGTATCCGCAGCAATAACATTGACTCCTGCCATCGTATAAGGTTTATCCAGGTACTGGGATGGCTGGAACTCTTTCCTGTAAATATCAAGGGCTTCGTGCAATAGCCCGGTAGCAAAATGGCTGGCGAAGGCATACGGAAGACCCATTTTTGCAGCAAGGTGCGCGCTATCAAGGCTCGAACCAAGGATATACAAAGGAACCTCTACTCCTTCTGCAACTACGGCGCGTACCTGCTCCCACTCGTTATCTTCAGAAAAATACTTTTGTATCTGCCCTATCTCACCTCCAAAGTTATGCACAGCCTGCATCCTGTCGCTGCGTATGGCATGTGCCGTAACCTGGTCAGTACCGGGCGCCCTTCCCAGGCCAAGATCGATCCTGTTGGGGTAAAGCTGCCCTAATGTACCAAATTGCTCTGCCACAATAAGCGGCGAATGATTGGGCAGCATGATACCACCCGACCCTATCCTTATGCTCCTGGTATTTCCGGCTATATGCCCAATGAGTATCGAAGTAGCCACACTCGCAACATGGATCATATTGTGGTGTTCTGCAAGCCATAGGCGGGTATATCCCAACTCCTCTGCTTTTTGGGCAAGGTCAACGCTGTTTTTAAAAGTTTGTTCCATAGTTGCCCCGTCCGACACTACGGCGAGTTCGAGTATAGAATATGCTGTTTTCTTTTGTATTGTTTCCATAAATATTTGCGGCATAACCGAATCTAATTTGTTTTGTTTAGGTGCTGTAGCTTCACATCATTAGCAAAATGTGAAAAACGTTCCATGATAACCTGCAATTTCGGGTTTATGTAAAGTTCGCAAAAAGGCTTTTGGGGATTACTGAAATAATAATTCAGTAACTCCTCCCGGCTTAGCGAAAATTCAGCAAAAGGTAAAACCCTGGTGATTATGCCGTGTCCAAATTCCTGCTGTAAATCATTGATAGTCTCAATTGCCAGTACGCTGTCATCGTCGTCAAACGTATAAACAGCTGAGCGGTACTTGTCCCTCATTGAATGTAATGAGGTGCTGCTGTGAGTATACAAGTGGATAGCAATGAGCGTTGAAAAAGGTATGACATCAGTATCGTACGTAACAAGTACACCTTCAGAAAAACCCGAATCATCTCCAACGGAAGCTATCCAGCCCTGTTGCACTGACCGGACACCCTTTAACGAAGAAAAAACCGCTTCGGTACACCAATGACACCCACCGCCAAATCCCGCCTGCTTAGTCATAGCTAGGCGTAAGGTCAGGTGTATCCTTTAATTTGCTTTTAAAAAGCTCTTTAAATTTTTTAAGCTTTGGGTCAATTACCGCCTGGCAATATCCTTCACCTGAATTATTGGCATAATAATCCTGGTGGTAAGCTTCAGCTTTATAGAAATGCTCAAATAGCACAATCTCTGTCACTATCGGATTCTCGTAAGCAGGCTGCATTTCTGCAATTACCTTTTGTACAGACTCCTTCTCTTCTTCAGTCCTGTAAAAAATAATGCTCCGGTACTGTGTGCCTGCGTCCGCACCCTGCCTGTTAAGCGTTGTAGGGTTGTGGGTACTGAGGTGGATGCGCAGCAAATCATCATATGAAATTTCATCGGGGTTATAGGTAACCTCAATAACTTCGGCATGGCCTGTCATGCCACTGCATACTTCCCTGTAGGTTGGATTGTCGATTCGGCCACCGCTGTAGCCGCTTTCTACCTTAACGACTCCTTTTAACAGTGTAAATACTGCCTCTGTACACCAAAAGCAGCCCCCGCCAAAAGTTGCCTTTTTGTCATTACTTTCTACCTTTTGCAAAGCAACAGCATTCATGCAATAGCGCAGCCCGCCCGGTTTTGGGCCATCGGGAAAAACATGGCCAAGATGGGCATCGCAGGTATTGCATACCGTTTCTACCCGCACCATACCGTGGCTTATATCTTTATTATAGGCAATAGCATTTTGGGTTACCGGTTGGGTAAACGAAGGCCATCCAGTACCGCTTTCAAACTTTTCACCGGCGTCAAAAAGCAGTGTACCGCAGCATACGCAGGCATACTGGCCCGGTTCAAATAGCGAACACATTTCCGAACTGTGAGCACGTTCCGTACCTTTTAGCCGGGTAACCCGAAATTGTTCAGGCGTAAGCAACTCCATCCACTCTGCATCCGCTTTCACAACTTTTTTAACCGGAACAGGATTGCTGGTACCGGCAAACTTTACAATATCAATCCACTTAAGCATAGTAAATCCTTTCTTTAATGTATTATCTAATATTACAGTTATAAAAAGCGTGCCAAAGTGCCTAGGAAACCTTATTACTGTATAATCGGCATTTTTGTCAGTACCCTATAACTCTCCTCCTACTCCATATCCTGCCTGAAAACTGCAGCATAAATGGGTTAAAACAAAAGCGGCTGCCAAATTTGGCAGCCGCTTTCTCCTGATAAACTTAAACCCTATTCAACAATTAATTTTTTGGTTACCGATTTGTTGCCGGCATATATTTTAGTAAGGTATATACCATTTGGCAGGTTCCCTACATTGATTGCTGTTTCTGTTGTCTCCATCACTTTACTACCCAAAATTGAATAGATCTCAACTTTTGAGATTTCAGCAGTCTCCGAAGTGATATTCACTACATCAGCTACGGGGTTCGGGTACATTGTTACTGCGGAAGCATTAAATACCGGTGTATTTACGCCTAATTCGCACGATTCACCAACTGTATAGGTAAAATACTGTGTTACCGCAAGGCCACCCGCGTACGCAAACTTAACCGCGAAGTTAACATCCTGTCCTACAGTAAGTCCCGGTACCGTTGCTGAGAACGACAGCCCTTCACCCTGGGTCATTTCTATCTCGGCAAACGGGTCCTGCTGCCATACATAAGCAACAACACCAACCTTGTCCGTATCCAGCAATTCGAAAGTAACAACTACATCACTTCCTACAGTTTCGAAGCTATATGAATAACCTGTAGAGAATGTTCCCTGCTGTGCAGCCGCGCTTATGCCTTCGCATTCCGTATTGGTGTCTTCAATAGTCGTGGCCTCCAGTATAATTATGTTAGTAGCTGTATTTCCGGCTGCATCGGTTGCAGTAATGGTAAAAGTGTATGCCGTTTCAGGTGAAAGGTTATTTATAACCACAGATTCCATCACGCCTGACTCTCCCGTTACAGTAATTGCAGTTCCCCCCTCATAGGCAATTGTATAAATTACATCGCCGGAATTGTCTAATGCTGTAAGCTCTAACTCCACTGAAGTTGCAGTAACTGTTCCTGCTCCAACTTCAAAGCCTGTTGGGGCTTCTGTATCCTGTTCGCCGCCGCCGCCGCAGTTCTCACCTACGACATAGTTTATATATTGTGTAACCACCTGGCCGCCTGCATAAGCAAATTTTACAGCTATACCGATAGTGTTCCCTGTAGTCTGGCCTGTAAGCGTTCCTGCAAAGGTAAGCCCCTCACCCTGTAACATACCTGCTTCGGTAAATGGCGCCTGTTGCCACAAGTAAGCCACAACACCTGTTTTATCGGTATCTAAGAGTGTTACCGTAACATTTACGTTGGTACCCACAGTTTCAAATTCGTAGCTGTAGCCAGTAGAGAAAGTGCCATCCTGCGCAGCATTGCTGATGCCTGCGCAAGGTGTATTTTCATTGCCGCCGCCTTCTTCAAGAGTTGTAGCAGCTACTATGATAGGGTTATTGGCCGCCATATTGCCTGCCGCATCAGATGCGGTAACGCTAAAGCTGTATGCTGTTTCCGGTGTAAGACCTTCAATCACAACTGATTCCTGAGCACCCGCAAGTACAGTAACTGTTTCTGTCTCGCTTCCGTAAGTTATAGTGTATGTTACCGAACCCGAATTATCAGTACCGTTAAGCACCAATGCTACAGATGTTGCGGTAACTGTACCCAGCGATGCTGTAAAGCCTGTCGGGGCCTGCGTATCTGACGGGGTTGTACAATCCTGCCCCACCACATAGCTAATATATTCCGTTACAACCAATCCTCCTGCATACGCAAATTTCACGGCTATACCAATGGTAGCGCCCATTGTCTGGCCCGTAAGCGTTCCGGTGAACGTAAGCCCACCTGCATTGGTCATTCCAACCTCGGTAAATGGTGTCTGCTGCCTTAAAAAAGCGACTACACCATCTTTGTCTGTATCAAGCATAGTGAAGCTAACATGAACATCGGTACCATTTACTGTATTTATTGAATAGCTGTATCCCGTTGAAAATGCACCCTCTTGTGCTGCGGTACCTGTACCTGTACATGGAACGCTACTAATAGGCTGTGCAGTAGTAGCCTGTAGCGAGATCGGGTTGTTTGCTGCGGTATTGCCGGCGGCATCCGTCGCAGTAATGCTAAATGTATAAGCAGTACCTCCTGTTAGTCCGTTAATAACGGTCGCCTGCTGTACGCCCGAAGCGCCTGTAACTGTAGTTGTATTAGTACCGTAAGTGATCGTGTACGTCACGTTACCTGAATCGTCCGTACCGTTTAGCAGCAACTGTATGGAGTTTGCCGTAACTGTACCTACAGTGGCAGTAAAGCCTGTTGGCGCCTGGATGTCGCCACCGCCGCCTGTACAATTTTCACCTACTACGTAATTGATATACTGAGTCACCGCCAGGCCGCCTGCGAAAGCGAACTTAACAGCAATTCCAATCGTTGCGCCGGGTGTTTGGCCTGCAATCGACCCTGTAAACGTTAGTCCCCCTGCATTGGTCATTCCCGTTTCTGTAAAAGGGGTTTGCGTCCTTAGGTAAGCCACTACCCCATCTTTGTCTGTATCCAGCATTGTTACCGAAACATTGACAGTAGAACCTGTTGTAGAAAATACATAGCTGTACCCTGTCGAAAAAGTCCCTTCAGATGCTGCTGTAGCTGTTCCCGCGCAAGCTGTATTGGCAGATCCCTGACTTGTAGTAGCCGCCAGTACAATCGGGTTGTTAGCGGCAGCATTACCGGCTGCATCGGCAGCTGTGATACTGAAAGAATAAACGGTCCCTGCCGTAAGGCCCTGGATAACGGTAGCCTGCTGTACACCCGAAGCTCCGGTAACCGTAGTACTGTTTGTACCATAAGCAATGATGTATGTCAGGTTGCCTGAATCATCTGTACCGTTAAGAAGCAGCTGTACGGAGTTTGCCGTAACCGTTCCCACCGAAGCAGTAAATCCGGTTGGAGCCTGGTTGTCGCCACCTCCGCCTGTACAATTTTCACCTACTACATAGTTGATATACTGAGTAACCGCCAGACCGCCGGCAAAAGCGAATTTAACAGCAATTCCGATTGTTGCGCCGGGTGTTTGGCCAGTAAGTGACCCTGTAAACGTTAGCCCCCCTGCATTGGTCATTCCGGCTTCTGTAAAAGGGGTTTGCGTCCTTAGGTAAGCCACTACGCCGTCTTTATCTGTATCCAGCATCGTTAGAGAAACATTTACAGTAGTCCCTGTAGTAGAGAATACATAGCTGTACCCTGTCGAAAAAGCACCTTCAGATGCTGCATTGCTTGTCCCGGCACATGGTGTGTTGAATGCATCTGCAAAGTCCATTTTCGCGACATTGTCGCCAATTGCGCTGCTATATCCGGAATAGTTTGCTATAACAGCAAAAACCATCAACGAGAGCAGCTTAATACATTTTTGATAATTATGTTTCATATAATTTATATTTTCGGCTAATATAGCCTTAATTATTTCACATATATTTAACTTTAGTGTATATAGAAACCATACATCATAAGAAAAAGTACCTACAACATGGCGTTTGTACCTATACATCAACGCTACAACTACACCGTTTGCGTAAGCAGGGCAGGCTTTTACAAAATTTGATTAGTAGAGTACGAAATTTTTGTTTCCATAAAAAAGGCAGGACAATTAAAGCCCTGCCTTTTAAATTAAAATTGCAATCGATTATTTCACTACCAATTTCTTAGTTAACGAAGTATTGCCGGAATACATCTTTACAAGATATAGCCCGTCTGCGAGGTCTGCTATGCTGATTTCATTTCCTGATGTTTCCATTACTTTGCTTCCCAAAACCGAATAGATTTCCAGTTTGGTTATTGAAATGCTGCCGGAATCTATATAAACGATATCCGTCGCAGGGTTAGGATACATCCTGACAGTATTTTCTAATTTTGGTTCTTCAATCCCCAGATTACAGTTTTCGCCAACAACATAAGTAAAGTATTCCGTTACCGACATCCCTCCCGCATAGGCAAATTTAATGGCATATGTTATTGTTTGCCCTGCTGTAACCCCTCCAACAGTAGAAGAGAACGTTAACCCCGAAACATTCGCCATTTCCGTTTCGGTAAACGGTGTTTGCTTCCAAAGGAACGCTACAACACCAGCCTTATCGGTATCAAGCAATGTAGCTGTGATTTTAACGGTATTACCATTAGTTTCAAATATGATTTCATATCCTGTTGTAAACGATCCCTGCGTTGCAACAGCCGACATTTCGGTGCACGATGCAATTTGGGTAACGTTTACAATCACTGCCTGCGATGTGCTTTGTGCACCGGAATTGTCAATAGCTACAGCCGTGATCGAATGAGTTCCGGTACCTGCAGTTGTCCATTCAAAACTGTATGGCGCAGTGAGGTCTTCCCCAATTAGCATTGTGCCATCATAGAATTTCACCGAGGTGATAGTGCCGTCAAGATCGGCCGCACCTGCATTTATAGTAATCACATCTCCCAGCAGATAATTTGCACCATTGGCAGGTGATGTAATCGATACCGTCGGCGCGGCATTGCCTCCCGCCGAAACAATAATAAGCACCTCATCCGTAGCGGTATATGTGCCATCGCTAACCGTCAGCAATACTTTATAAATACCTTCAAGCAGATTGGAAACTGTTGGCGATGCGCTTGTTGCGGTATTGAATATTATAACCGAAGGGCCGTAAACCTGCGTCCAGCTATACGTTATCGCCTGCCCTCCGGGATCGTTGCTCGCCGAACCATCAAGTGTGGCTGTGGTGGCAGGGAGTGTTACAGAAACGTTTGCTCCGGCGTTGGCAACGGGAGGCACATAAGAAAGTGGCCCCGCAAGTGCAAAGGTCATGTTGCCAAGGTTGAATTCACCATTCACCGCAACAACGCGAAGTACGTGCTGCCCTTGTGTCAGTGCCACATTATTCACGACTTTATTGGCCCACGCACCCCAGTCGCCTGAAGTTGAGAAGCTTGCATTCGCACTCACGGCAACACCGTCAATTTCAAAATAGAAGGGCCCTCCACCTGCGGTATTGCCTGATGCATAGCGAACTATCGCGGTATACAAGCCGGAGGTCTGGACATTGATAGTGTATTCCAGCCACTCGCCTGCTGTTATCCAGCCTACTGTAGGGCCTTCATTTGGAACAATGCTTGCATCTGCATATTCGGTAGACCTATACGATCCCTGGTTATTGGCAGAAGAATCATAATAGGAAATATTCTGGCCCCTCCCACCCTCAAACATATCATAATTACCGGCCTGTATGGTGCCCGGTATCTGGAATGGCGTGCCTAAATAAGGAACCTGCTCCCCTACCGTAACCTGAATGGTGTTGCTAACACTGAATTGCTCACCGACATACACCCTTGCAAACATATTGTGTATGCCCAGTGTAAGGTTTGTCGCCGGCATGTTGTAAGGAGCTGTGGTATCTTCACCAATAAGGGTTTCACCATCATAAAATCCAACTTTGGTAATGCCAGTACCGGTAACTTCTGTCGTAAGGTTAACGCTGCCGTTAGGGAATGCCTGGTAAAAATCGGCCGAGATCACCCCAACGACATTGATATCCATACTGGTTACCATATCATTAGCAGGTACATTCAGCGTAAAACCATTAGAGAATGTCACGACTATTGGTGTATCGCCATAGTTGTGCGCTACATAGATGTTATTGCCATTATTAGTAAACACAGCTGCAATAGGATAATTGGCCGTAACATTGGCATTCACCGGGCCGAGTGCATTCATCGCGTGCAGCCAGTGGTAGGTTTGCGCATCGGATATACCAAATTTCAATTCCCTGTTGGGGAATGAATCATACAGGTCGATTGCGGCCTGTGCATCGATAAAAGACAGGTATTGCCAGTACGTATCGTGCCACAGGTTGTTATTTACCTGGTTGCTCAATATTCCTGTATTGGCAGAAATTTCGCCCCATAATTCCTCAACATAATCAAGGTTGTGCCCCATGTAAAGCGACCCGCCATGTATCGGATACATTTCGATGCCGTAAGCCGCCGCAATATCCGAAGTCCAGAAGGTCTGGTTATCGTAGCCATTGCCCCATATCCTTGAGGCCAGCTTGTAGCCGTATCCTGGCTTGAATGTCCTGTGGTGCATATCGAACCAATACTCTTCGGTAGCGGTTTGCTCTGTTGTATAGATGTAAATACCGAGATCCCTGATAGCGTCATTTTCAGTAACAGTACCCCAATGAATAAGGGATGATGCAAACTGCATGCTCTCAGATGTCGATTCCTGGTCGTTGCCGAAAGGGAATGTGGCAAAGCCATTGGCCCAGCTGTGGCCTGCATACGGGCTGAAATTCCTAAGGTACGGGAACAGCGGGTCATTACGGTCTGGCGAAGCGGCATCGCGCACCAACAGGCTTACCATCGGGCCCCATTGTGCCGCCCAGCCCGGTTCGTACTGCTCCATAAAGGCAGCCGCATGGATAAAATACCCCCAATGAAAGTGGTGATCGTTAATATTGCCGTCCTGTCCGTGTCCTGCGGGATAACCCAGCATAGCCGACCAGTTGCTGTTATAATAAAAAAGGAACGCTACTTCACCTGAATCAGATTTTAGCCAGTCCTCCAGCCTTGCCTTAATGGTCGCTTTTATAGTATTTCTTGCCTCAATATTGCCCATTTCGTCAGCGATGCGAGCCGTTTGTATCAGGCGGTTCATGAGCTGGCCTTCGTTGTACGAATCCGTCCAGGTATCCAGTTGGTCGTTCTTGATCTGGTTGACCTTTGCAGCAAGCGCAGCCGGGCTAAAACCATCGCTGTAGTTATCTACATACGGAAGCGTAGTGAGTATGCCCTTAAAAGTATTTTCAACCGTAAAAGTATTCCCTGCCAACAGCTTGAGTTCACCCCTTATGGTGCTGTAAGTAGCGCCTGTCGGTTGCGCTGATGAAGATGCGAGGTGTGCCCACTGGTGTGGTAGCAATCCTAAAAGCACACTGGTTCCAGTGCCTTCTTTAACGTCGGTGGTTACATTAAAAACAGTGGTAAGCTTTGAGTTGCTTTCGTTGTAATTCCATGTGGCTGTAGTGTTTGTGGGAAAAACGTATGCGTGTTCCTTGTACTGGTTCGCAACCGTTGTGAGGTTGGGCGCGGATGGCGGCAGGTAGGCCATCGACCAGTAATTTTTGCCATTAAGGGTTGAGGTATATGTTGTACCGGTTTGCGTCCACGTACTGCCGACAGGCGCATATACCGCGAAATCAGCGCCCTGGTGGGAGTTGGTCACCACAAGCATTTCATTGGTAATTACTACGCTGCCCTCGGTGATCTTTAATTCGGCAACATCGCTTGTATTCTTGGTAAAATAAATGAACGGCATGCCTATACCCGTTGTAGCGGTAAACGACCTTGTACCGTTAGTCCAGTTCATGCTTACAGTCCAGTCGGAGTAATCCGATACGGTAGCCTGGCCTGCATTTAGTCCTGTAACACCTACAGTTATTGGCAGCATATCGTCCATAGGTTGGGTACTGCCGTTGGTTGTAGAGGCTGCCACAATATAGCTTACTACCAATCCCTGATTCACTGTACGCATTGCCAACGGGTAGTTGAACAGGTTATTCACATGGTTTTCCTTAATCTTTTTCGACCACCAGTCATTGGTTGGTACGGGCTTGCCTACTGCATTGCCAGTGAGTAATGGCGATCCGGAAGGGAAAGCATTCCTCCCTGCGATGTCAGTGCCGGGGAAGGTGTTGGTGTAGCTCCCACTGCCCACCGTTATAACCTGCGCACTAATGCTTTGTACTACTGTGAGGGAAAGCAGCACCAGTACGGCTTTAAAATAATTTCGATACTTATTCATTGCTAAAATTTGGTTTCCGGCTAAAGTATCACCTTCAAACGTAATAGCTATAAAATGAATACTATAATTAAACCATACAGAAAACCCAGGCGATGCAACATGAAGCGATTTTACCTATACATCAGCACTACAGCTACTACGTTTTCGCCAGTAAAATAAGGGAATGAAAAATTTTAACACGAGTCGGATGCTATTTCGATTTAATGACCGTTGAAGCAGCCTTGACATTCGCACCTTTTGCCGTTATGACAATATCCTTTCCACTTCCGTCAGGCTGCACGATTACCTGCGCATAGCCATTGAACAGCCTGCGTTTCCATCGCCCGGCGGGCGTAAGTACCTGAATGACACCCGGATCGGTATTGGCGGCATCCCAGTCATTTACTTTACGCAGCGGGTTGGCAACTATGTGTATAGTATTGATTCCCGGCTTAAGCATATCCGCGCCCAGCACATATTTTTGGGGGTCGTCCGGCAAGGCAATCACTTTTTGGTTATTGATAAAAATTACTGCGTCTGTCCCAATCTTCTGGTAGAAGAAAGTTAAATTTTCACTTTGCAGAATACTGTCTATCTGACAGTTACCCCTATATACATACGCCGGAGCCGGATTCTTATAATTCCTGCCTTCAAACGCCGGCTTCCAGCTACTTTCAGGATAAGCTGGCAATAGCTGTGGCAATTCGGTATTGTCTAAAGCCTGTTCCTGCAAGCCTGTTATCGGCACCAATGCTATATCCTCAATAAATTTATCCTTTTCCAATGAGGTCGGGTCGCCGTTACCTACCCCTAATATTTTACCTCCTTCGACGGAAAAAGTAATTTCGTTATCGGCGGTCGGCACATGGATGCCATTTTTATCGGCGGCACCTAAAGTTACCACGAACACATCATTCACCGAGGGATTTTTGGTTACAGCCAAGGTGATTTTTGAGGGTACTCCTGAAGACATTTTAGTATCTGTAAGGAGCTTTTTTCCACCCCTGTAGCCAATAGCCTCCAAAGTGCCGGATTGGTAAGCCACTTTCCACTCCAAATGGCCAAGATGATCCATTTTCTTTTTGCCAAGGCTTTTTTTATTCAGGAGCAATTCCACCTCATCGCAATTCGAATGTACCCACACATCAATATCCTTCCCTTCCATCCCCTGCCAGTTCCAGTGCGGCACAATATGCAGGACGGGCTCACTCCCCCACCACGACTTCAGGTAGTATACATTATCCTTTGGGAAACCGCATACGTCCATCATCCCGAAATACGATGTGACCGAAGGCCAGCCGTATGGCGTAGGCTCACCCCGGTAGTCAAACCCCGTCCAGATAAACATCCCCGCCAGATAAGGCCGCTCAGCATAAAACTTCCACCCCTCCTCAATGCTGTAAAATGTGGGACGCGGCTTCCGGTCGTAGGCGCTTTTATAGTGTTTGGCCTCATCGTCAAAGTAGATGCCCCGCGTTGCAAAGGTCGAACCCTCTTCTGTCCCCATTCCGGGCTGTTGCGGGAACTGCCTGCGGTGTGCATCGATATCGCCATTACCCATGTAGTTGTAACCCATAATTTCCACCACAGACGATATGCCGCTCCTGAATCCGCTGCTTATGCCCACCGACACAGGCCGTGTAGGGTCGATGCTTTTAGCGAAGTCCTGCATAACCTGGGTAATGCGCTCACCCGTACTATTGCCCTCGATCATCCACTCCTCATTGCCCACCGACCAGCAGAATACGCTGGGGTGGTTCCTGTCGCGCTCTATCATCTGCCGTACCGTTTCGAGGTGGTAATCGTTAATGCCCATCAGCCTTGTCTCATCTATGACCAGCATCCCCAACCTGTCGCACGCCTCAAGCAATTCGGGCGCGGGTGGGTGGTGCGAACAGCGATAGGCGTTGCTGCCCATTTCCTTCAGCTTTTGGATTCGGAAATACTGCAGCCCGTCCGGAAGTGCGGTTCCTACCCCGGCATGGTCCTGGTGGTTGTTGGTGCCTTTTAGCTTCAGCGGCTTTCCGTTTAGGAAAAAACCTAGCGCGGCATCAAAGCGTATGCTCCGTATCCCAAATTGTGTTTCATAACGGTCCACAACCTTTCCTTCCTGCTTTACCTCTGTCACCAGTCGGTACAGATTGGGGTTATCTACATCCCACAGTTGCGGGGCGTTTACTTTTAATGACGATATAAATGAGCCCGTTTTATAAAAACCGGGAGCCTGCCCCTTTTCGGCGCCCGATGTCACGGCTTTATCAAAAGGATCGTAGATGGTATTCACTATTTCTATCTCACCGGCATAACGCCCTTTATTTTGGACCCACACCTGTGCGCTAACATCGGCAAAACCATCTTTTATGTCCGATACTACATAAGTGCCGTTAGTTGCCACGTGAAGCGGATGTGTCTTTAATAAATGTACATGCCGGTATATGCCCGCGCCTTCGTAATACCAGCCTTCCTCCATAGATGCATCCGCGCGCACCGCTATCGTATTTTCGCCACCGTAATTCACATAGGCAGTTACATCATGCTCAAAGCCCAGGTAACCGCTTTCCCATGTGCCGAGGAAATGCCCGTTGAACCATACTTTGCAATTGCGGTACACCCCGTCGAACTTCAGGGTGATGATACGCCCCAGGTCGGTTTGCGGTATGCTTATTTTTTTGCGGTACCAGCCAACGCTTCTTTCCGGGAATCCCTTACCTGATGCCTTAAAACCGTGGCTCGGGCTGCCTTTTTCGCTAAACGGCTGCTCTACGGCCCAGTCGTGCGGAAGGTCCAGTAACCGCCAGGCACGGTCATCAAATCCGGAAGCTACGGGGCCGTCGCCATTGCCTGTTTTCGCCAGATAGGAAAAATACGAAGTTCCGTGGCTGAAGTCCTTTTCCGTGTCCGAAGGATGCCCGAAAGAGAACCGCCACCCGGCATCCAGAAGGGTTTGCTCCCTGCCGGTAGTATTTTGCGCGAAAGCGAAACAGGTTACGATCAAAAAACAGCACAGGAAAATCTTTTGCGGAATGGCCTTCATATAGTAATATATCGATTGAGCCATAAAAATATCCATTTTAGCCATTGTACTATAATAGTATTTTATCAAAGTATGGACCTTAAGGATATCAAATATTTAATTCGATTGATTTTACTGGAATTAATTCCCTACGGGAAATTACTGCCTTGTATTTACCTTTTCTACCAAAATAGATTCCCTAACGGGAAATAGCAACCCGATTATCCCGTAGGGATTAAATTTCGGTAGTAGAAATTTTGAATCGGAACGTAAGACCTTTCCCGTAGGGAATTAATTTAGGTGTCTGAAATTGTGTTTGAATCACTGGCATAAATATTTTTAAACCAGTCTGCCTATGTGGTTAAATAAAACCCCAAATAGTAATCAATTGGAATAATTCCTTATTTTCGCTCTACAAAAACAACATTATCCCAAACATGGACTTTACCAAGATCATCGAGCTTCTTGCTTATACATTGCCTGCCGTTGTAACCGGGGGCGTTGCCTATTATTTTTTCAGCATGCATACCAAAAACGAGGAGGGCCGCCGCCGCTACCTCATCCATAAGGAAGCCCAAAAGAACGCCATGCCCTTGCGCCTGCAGGCCTACGAAAGGCTGGTACTGTTCCTGGAGCGCATCAATCCTTCCAAGCTGCTGATCCGCGTTACCCCGCACTCCTCCGATAAAAGCGCCTATGAAGAATACCTCATTGCCCAAATAGAGCAGGAATACGAGCACAACCTTACCCAGCAGATCTACATTTCCGCAGAGGCATGGGACGTGATCACGACCGCAAAAAGCGCTACTATCCAGTTGATCCGCAAGGCTAACATGAGTGAAACGACCGATTCCGCTAATAAACTGCGCGAAGTGGTATTGACCGACCTTTTCGACAAGAACAGCCCGAGCAGCGTGGCTATCGCCTATTTGAAGAATGAGGTGTCGGAGATGTGGTCGTAAGGGGATTTCAGATTTCAGATTTCGGATTTCAGATTGAGCTGCACTCATGCCGGTAATATCTTCGACTTTCTTACTAACGATATGTAGAGACGCATTGAATGCGTCTCACATTTTTTACAATAGTAATTGCAGGCGCATTAAACCCGCCTGACTTTTTTCAAATCATTGCTGGTATTATGAAAGACTTTTTCGAAAACTCCATCAACTTTTGGATTGGTACCAGGATACTTCTTGTTTTCCTGCTCTTGTACAGCTTTTTCAACACATTCGGAGGTTCTGATCCACTAACGTTTTATGGGTTGGCGTCAGCGGTCTACCTTACATTTTACATGATATTTTCGGGCATCATGCTGTACCACGAACTGATGGGCAAAACGTTACCGTTTCTCCTGCGCTCACTGACGGGTGGCATGACGCTGCTGCAGGCAGTCGGTGTTACGATTTACATATTCTTCTTCAGCCATCCGCTACTGCTGTTCATTCCCGTATGGATTTTTATATTTGGGTTATACGATGTGTACAACACCAACCGCTACAGGCCTTAATTTTGCGCATGGTGATTTTTTATGTTAAAAACTTCACCTAAATAATTCTTAATTGTTAACGCTTTCTTACAGACAATAAGGTTTTTTCGATAAATTAGCACCATCAAACAAAACAAACACAATTCAAATTTTTTACGCTACAATGAAAAATACTGCGCTTACGCATATTCATGTGGGGCTTAACGCCAAACTTGTCCCGTTTGCGGGCTACAACATGCCTGTTCAATATGAAGGGGTCAACATCGAACACGAAACTGTACGCAATGGCGTGGGGGTATTCGATGTTTCCCACATGGGTGAATTCCTGCTTACCGGACCTAAGGCGCTCGACCTGATACAGAAAGTAACCAGCAATGATGCTTCGACACTAACGGTTGGCCGTGCACAATATTCCTGCCTGCCAAACGAACACGGCGGTATTGTAGACGACCTTATCGTTTACAAAATGAAGGACGAACAGTACCTGCTGGTAGTGAACGCTTCTAACATTGAAAAGGACTGGGACTGGATAGCCTCTAAAAACGACATGGGCGTAGAGATGCGCAACTTGTCCGATGACTATTCGTTGCTCGCCATACAGGGGCCGATGGCCATGGAGGCCATGCAGCCGCTGACATCAATCGACCTTGCTGCCATAAAATACTACCACTTTGAAGTGGCCGATTTTGCAGGCATTGAACACGTGATCATTTCGGCAACCGGCTACACCGGAAGCGGCGGTTTTGAGATCTATGCCAAAAACAACGAGATAGAGCAGATATGGAATAAGGTTTTCGAAGCGGGAGAAGCGTATGGCATAAAGCCGATAGGCCTTGCCGCACGCGACACCCTGCGTTTGGAAATGGGCTTCTGCCTGTACGGTAACGACATTAATGATACTACCTCCCCGCTTGAGGCCGGGTTGGGATGGATCACGAAATTCAATAAGGATTTCACTAATTCCGAAATGCTGAAGCTGCAAAAAGAAGCCGGCGTTACCCGTAAGCTGGTCGGTTTTGAACTGACCGAACGCGGCATACCAAGGCACGATTATGAGATCGTTGACAAAGAGGGCAATGTAATCGGCATCGTGACATCGGGTACGATGGCGCCATCGCTGGGCAAGGGTATCGGTTTGGGATATGTTCCGACAGCATATGCCGCGCCGGACAGCGAAATATACATACGCATAAGAAAGAACGACATTCCCGCCAAAGTGGTGAAGCTGCCGTTCTATAAAAAATAGATACCATGAAAAAGCTGTTCGTATTTGCCTTACTGCTGCCATTTGTAATGGGGGCGCAAAACCATGATAAGGCGTGCGAAGTTTTTTCGAAAGTAAATACAGTGCTTCAAACAAGGCACTACAAGCCTAAACCGATAGACGACAGCCTGTCGGTTTATGTTTTTGAAAAGGTCATGGAACAGCTCGACGACAACCGCGTCGTATTCCTCAAAGATGAGTATGACCTGTTGGCGCGGCACAAGTACGAGATCGACGATTACATCAAAAACAAGGACTGCGCGTTCTTTTCGGATTTTATAGCCATTTACAAAAAGGCGCTGGAAAGAAACAGGGGCTTTGTTGAGGAAATTGGGAGTGAGCCGCTGCCTTTCAATACAAAAGACACTATTTATTATTCAAGAAATACGTTTCCGTACCACATCAAGGCGGACCGGATAAAGAATTTCCTTCGCAAGAAAATAACGTACGATATCCTCGAGGACATTGCAGGGCAAAGCAAAAACAAGGACTCCCTGAAGATACACGTTGATGCATTGGGTAAAATTTCCAGGACCAAGGTATTGGAAAGCTACCTGTGTAAAGTCAATTTGTTGCTGAACCCTTCCGAGGGGTTTGACAACAGCATTTACAATAAATTCTACTCCGTGTTCTGCTCGTATTTCGACCCGCATTCGACTTACTTTAATTACAGCGAAAAGGCATCGTTCGTTTCATCGATATCCACGGAGAATTATTCGCTTGGCCTGTATGTTTCGCAAAACGATAAGGAGCAGATCATAGTGGAAGAGATCGTTCCGGGCGGGCCTGCCTACAAGGCGGATAAAATAGACAAAGGTGACCAGATCGTAAAGCTCGCGGCAAATGATACCGAATATACCGTGTCGTGCGCCTCGATGGAAAAGATAAATGACATCGTAAATTCGGATACGTACAGGACCGTTGTGCTTACCCTCCGCAAAAAAGACGGTACCGTTTACGCTGTAAGCCTTGAGAAAACGGTAATGAAAGCCGATGACCACAGCGTGTACAGCTTTGTATTGGGTGATAAAAATCCGGTAGGCTATATCAGGGTGCCGAGTTTTTACACGGCTTTCGACTCGGATAAAAATCAGGGATGTGCCGACGATGTTGCCCGTGAGGTCGTGAAACTGAAAAAGGAAAACATAAAAGGCCTGATCATCGACCTGCAATACAACGGCGGCGGATCGATGGACGAGGTGATACGCATGGCGGGGATGTTCATTAACTTTGGCCCCGTGGCCGTGGTTACCGATAAGGATATGGAGTACAACGTGATTAAGGATTTTAACCGTGGTATGGTTTTCAACGGCCCTATGGTTGTACTGGTAAACGGCTTCTCGGCATCTGCAAGCGAGTTCTTCGCAGGCGTGATGCAGGATTACAACCGTGCTATTATCGTTGGCAATACTACAGTTGGAAAAGCTACAATGCAGACCATACTCCCATTAGAGCAGGAAGAACCCAAAGACTTCGTGAAGGTGACCATTGATAAATTTTACCGCATTACCGGAAAGAGCAGCCAGTACACAGGCATTATTCCCGATGTGGAATTGCCCACATTCTTCGACAAGCTGCTGCCAAGGGAACGCACCATGCCTACCGCAATAAGGAACGACAGCATAGCCGGACTGCACCTCAGGTACAGCAAAATGCCCGAAGAGCCTATAACCAAAGCCGCGGAGCTGAGCAAAATACGTGTTGCCGCCGATGCAGGGTTCCTCATGGTAAGTTCTGTAAAACGACAGGATAAACGACCTGTATACTAATGGTAAAAAGCCATTGCCGGTTACGTTCGATACCGTGTTTGACGACGTGCACTCGATGGACCAGATTTGGAAGGACATCAATTCGGCCGCCGAAAAAGAACAGGCCTTTACCATTAAGAATACTGCCTTTACCGAAGAAGTGACAGGCTATGATGAGTACCTCAAAAACGCAAACGAGTATAAGATAAAATCTGTAAAGACCGATATGTACATCAACGAGGCGGTCAACATACTGAAAGACCTTAACCAATAACCAATTACCAATGAAACAAACGTTACTTAGCATACTATTTATAGTATCGCTCACCTGTGCGGCACAGGATTTCAAGACCCCGATCGAATACCTCAATTTTATCGGCAAAGAAAGCAAACCCATATCGGCCAGCACGTGGAAATACACCAAGGCCGTGGCACACAGCAAAAGCGCCCGCAAGATCGACAACACCCGAAAAAGCCTCATCAAGTCGATACAGGCAGCATCAAAAAAGATAGGCGCTACAAATGGCTACAAGGGCGATGTGGAATACCGCGACCAGCTCCTCGCCTATTTTTCCATTTCTGAGAAATATATCAATGACGAATATGATAAGATTATCGATATGCAGGAAGTGGCCGAGCAGTCGTATGACCTGATGGAAGCCTACATCCTGACCCGCGACCTGGTGAACCAAAAGATAAACGACGAGATCGAAAAGCTGAACACGAACCAAAAAGAATTTGCCAACAAATACAACATTACCATTACCGACGACCAGACCGAGCTCGGAAAAAAGATGGAAATATCCAACCAGGTGTTTAAGCACCAGAGCGATATGTACCTGGTTTTCTTTAAGGTGTACATTACCGATGCCAACCTGATGAAGGCGGTAGAGAACAAGGACATCAACACCATACAGCAAAACGCTTCGGCGCTGGAATCATTCGTCACCGAAGGATTTGAAAAGCTGAAGGAAACCAAGCCTTACAAGAACGACCCTATGCTGGTAAATGCTACTAAAAAGGTTTTGGAGTTTTACAAAAAAGAAGCGCTGGAGTTCGCCCCCGCTGTAGTGGATTTCATGATGCTGAACCAAAAGGCCGAAGAAACCAAAAAAGTGATAGACAGCAAAGGCAAGCCGACCAAGGCAGAAATAGACGCGTATAACAAAACAGTGACAGACCTCAACAAGGCTGTTGCCGCTTACAACAAGCTGAACACAAAATATTTCAACGACAGGAACAACGCCATCACCGCTTGGAACGCTGCCAGTGAAGGGTTTGTGTCCAAGCACATACCGAAGGATTAAAATTGGGCTATAAAAATTATTATAGCACGCATCCTAACCCTCTCAATATGGAAAGAGTTTCACTGATGATAAGCCTTTTTTAAGGGCTTGAGTAAGGACGTCTGAGTGTTCCCCTCTTGAGAGGGGTTAGGGGTGTGTCTATCGCATATTTTTAAAAAAATTTTATACCTAAATACAATCATGTAATTTTTTGTAAAAACACGGAATAAGTTTATTTTTGTCCCTCCAATATTAAATTAACTATGGGAAGAGCGTTCGAATTCAGGAAAGCAAGAAAAATGAAGCGTTGGTCGGCTATGGCCAAAACGTTCACAAGGATAGGTAAGGATATCGTAATGGCCGTAAAGGAAGGCGGCGGCAACCCCGAGAGCAACGCGCGCCTGAGGGCCGTGATCCAGAATGCCAAGGCAGCCAACATGCCCAAGGACAACGTAGAGCGCGCCATCAAAAAAGCATCGGATAAAGATACCGCCAACTTTAAGGAAGTATTATTTGAAGGCTATGCACCCCACGGCATCGCCATCCTGATAGAAACAGCTACCGATAACAATAATCGCACAGTAGCCAATATCCGCAGCTATTTTAATAAATGCAACGGTACCATGGGTACGCAGGGTTCTGTAGAATTCATGTTCGACCATACCTGCAACTTCCGCATACCTGCCGAAGGGCGCGATGTGGAGGAGCTGGAACTGGAGATGATCGACTTTGGCGTAGAAGAGATCTTTGCAGATGAGGATGGCATCATGATGTATGCCCCTTTCGAAAGCTTTGGCGCCATACAGAAAGAGCTGGAAAACCGTGGCATCGAGATATTGTCATCGGGCTTTGAAAGGATTCCCCAGGTTACCAAAGAGCTTACCGAAGCACAGGTTGCCGATGTAGAGAAGCTCCTTGAGAAAATAGAGGAAGACGACGACGTGATGAACGTATACCACACCATGCAGGAGTAATCAGCAGATTATCCACGCAATACACATAAGGCATCCGGTTTGGATGCCTTTTTTAATGGATTTTGTGGTGATTTGTAAGTATAAAAGCTGATTATAATGCTACTGCAGCTTCTTTAGCCTGAGCAATGCCTCAAGGTAGTAGTAATCGGCGTATACTATGGAGCAGTCAATCTCGCTGCCTGCTGGCTTGTGCCCTGTGGAGTGCATCAAAAAAGCATTGTTGAGGCTGTGGCTCTGGTACTTTGCCGAAAGTTCCGCCAGCATCTTTTCGGCCTTTTGGCGGTACTCCTTTTTAAGGCTCTTATCTTCAGTCAATGTAGATAATTCCAGCAATGCCGAAGCGGTTATCGCTGCCGCCGACGCATCCCTTGGCTCGTTGGGTATGCCCGGCGCGTTAAAGTCCCAGTACGGGATCATGTCCTTTGGCAAACGGTCAAGGTACACACGCGTAATTTTGTTGGCAAACTCCAGGAATTTCGGGTCTTTGGTTTCGCGATACACCATCGTAAAACCGTAAATAGCCCAAGCCTGCCCCCTCGCCCACATACTGTCATCAGCAAAGCCCTGCGCGGTAATACCCTTTATTTTCTTGCCGGTTTCCCAGTCGTAAACCAAAACGTGGTACGAACTGTAGTCCTCCCTGAAATGGTTGGCCATAGTGGTCTCGGCGTGCTTTACGGCAATGTTATACAGCTTTTTATCGCCTCCGTTCTTCGATGCCCAAAACAGCAGCTCGAGGTTCATCATGTTGTCAATAATCGTGTTGTGCCCACCGTAATTGTTATGCGGCCAGGACTGTATAGTCCCAACTTTGGGGTTGTATAGCGTAACCAGTGTATCGGCAGTTTTAAGGACAACCTCTTTATAGGCAGGGTTCCTGGTAATCCTGTAACCATTGCCAAAGCTGTTGAACACCTGGAAGCCCAAGTCGTGGTCGCTGGCTTTTGTCATTGAGAGCGGGGTAAGAATGCGGGTGTATTTATCAGCTTCGGCTAAAAACTTCTGGTCGCCTGTGGCTTCGTACAAATACCACAACTCTCCCGGCCAGAAACCGCTGGTCCAGTCGCCATACTCCACAAACTTCCAGTACTTCGCGTGGGTGGGTATGCTTCGCGGAAGCACTCCTGTATCGGGAATGGTCGCCAGTGTTTTTGTCGCCTGCGAGGCGCAGTAATCTATCTGCTTTTGAATGTCCAGTCCGGCGCCGCTATCACTTTTTAATCCGGATGCCGCCATGATAGCCGCACCAGTCATCGCTATAAATTTCAATTTTAGGTTCATGATATCGTTTGTTGTTTGTTTTATTTTTGCAGAAGGTCCCGGATGTATGCCGATACGACTTCCGAACTTTCCGACTTCCGAACTTTCCGACTTTCGAACTTTCCGACTTTCGACTAACTACATCTTAACTTCCATCGGATTCGCAATCACCTCTGCCTGCCTTTCCAGCATGGCATCCCAGTCTGATGCATTCTTAACCTGCCCGCTTTTCTCCCAGGCAAAACCGGCATAGTACACTATGGTACTTTTCGGCTGCAGCAGTACAATCAGGTTACTCTGGTCGGGCGATTTCGATACATTGGCAAATGCCGACTGGACTGTCGTCGGGTCTGCAACGATCCCTTCGCCTACATAAGCATCGCCTATTTTTTCCCAGTGGCGGAACCATCCTTTCTCTTTTTCCAATTTTACTTCTCCTTCATTCTTATGGAGTGTGATTCCCACAGCATAATTCGGCAATTTGCTTTCGGACGAAACCGAAACTTCAAACTTAGAAAAATTTGTGTCAATATCAAGCGTAATGCGTTTGGTTTCCCTAATGCCAAAATCGCCCCAAGGGCCATAGTCCAATTCAAAAACTGTGCGTAACGGTCCCTGGGCGATAATCCGGTACCTCTTAAAATTATCGGCAACCTGCAGGCTGTCCTTTACCCACACGCCGCTCCCTCCCGTACCACGGCTGGCGCCCACATGGTAGGGGTCGTAGCCTTCACCGCGGTCGGTATGGTAATAGCCCGGCGATGCCACATGGCCGGCATACCATTTGTCAATAATGGGATAGTGCACCCGCTTGAGCCAAATATCCACCCCGCTGGACAGTGTACTGCCCGGCACGCCCTTAACTGCCTCCTCCTGCCCTTTCGTCCCATACACCCGAAAAGCCACCCTGTTGTTCTCCCACGCAAAATCATCACTGCGCTCGGGTACAAAACGGGAATATGCCTTAGCCTCAGTACCGGGCTGAGGGATAGCCGAATCGAATACCAGGGTGTACTCTGCGGTGCTGCGAGATGCCACTTCAGCAACAAACAGCAGTTCGTCATTTGTGCCGTCACCATCGTAATCGATCCATTGTACCGGAAGGTATGCGCCTGAACCCGCTTTCCTGATACGGACCTGTTTTTCATCATTCGCTTTTAAAAATCCCGAAAGCCCCTTTCGGTTTATAGCTACCACTTCCTTTCGTGCAAAGTCCAGCGTGTTCTTTACTTTTACGGTAACCTCCTGTGCAGCGCAATGATGCAGGTAAAAGATAAAAAGCGTAAAAGTGACAACTGTTTTAGGGTTCATAGCCGCGGATTTCTGATTCAAATATATAAAATGAAAACGCCTCAGGCGCAGCAACGCTAAAATTTATCACTCATTAACAATGATTTTATAATTCCGTTATCGCTAAAAATTCTGCTATTCTTTATCTTTACGGCAAAGATTTAACCATGCCTAAAAAGAACAGGAAGCGCGAGGAATTCTGGAATGTAGTCACCCACGGCGCCGGCGCTTTGCTGTCGGTGGCGGCACTGGCGGTACTTATGATGTATGCCGCTTACCACGGCACAGCCATGCATGTAGCTGCTGCTGTCGTCTTCGGGGTAAGCCTGATCCTGCTATATGCGGCATCCACAATTTATCATTATGTGTCAACCCTGCGCTGGAAGCGTTTCTTCCAAAAGATAGACCACCTGTGCATTTATGTACTCATCGCGGGAACCTATACGCCTGTAGCATTGCTGGGGCTGAAGGGCACGTGGGGATGGACCATATTCGGGTTGATATGGGCGTTTGCCATAGCGGGCTTCATCTTTAAATTTTCGCCGTTGCGCAAGTCGGAAAAGCTCTCCCTGTCGTTATATGCGCTGATGGGATGGCTCATTGTTGTCGCCATAAAACCTTTGATAGAAACAGTCGCCCCGGAAGCGCTATACTATCTTTTGGGCGGTGGATTGTGCTACACATTCGGGATTTATTTTTATACAAAAGAAAAAATTCCCTACAACCACGCCATCTGGCATGTTTTCGTACTTGGCGGCAGTACATTGCATTTCTTCGGCATATTTTTTTACCTGATACCCTGAAGCTTAAAATAATTTATTATTTTTAGTATTAATAATCCCGATACACCTCCCCCAGTTACTTGAAAAATATAAATAACAAACAGTCTTTCCCTCACGGCGGTGGCGAAATGGGGGAACTTACCCGAAATTTCGATTGGGCTTCCACGCCATTAGGGTCTGTTGAAACGTGGCCCATAAGCCTTAAGAATACGGTAAGTATGTTGCTTTCCTCAAAGTTTCCCATGTTCCTTTTTTGGGGTGAGGATAACATACAGTTTTATAACGATGCCTACCGCAGCAGCATGGGCGATAACGGGAAACATCCCAAGGCACTAGGACAAACTGCTAAAGACTGTTGGCCTGAACTGTGGGATACTGTGGGGTCACTTATCGAAACTGTACGACGCACGGGAGAAGGTGTTTGGTATGACGACCTTTTATTGCCTATGATGCGCAACGGCGAAATGCGGGATCTGTACTGGACATTTAGCTATAGCCCGCTAATGGATGACAACAATAGTTTAGCAGGTGTACTTTGCGTTTGCACAGAAACTACAGATAAAGTTGCTACGGTAAAACGAATAAATGAAAGTAAGAAAGAACTGGAATTTGCCATAGATTCTGCCGAACTGGGCGTGTGGGACCTCAACCCTTCTACAGGTAAATTTTCGGGTAATGCGAGGCTCAAAAGCTGGTTCGGGCTCAGGCCTGATCAGGAAATAGCGCTGGAACTGGCCACCAATGTTATTGCCGAAAAAGATCGCGAAAGGGTAATCGATGCAATTAGCCGTGCACTGGACTATGACTCCGGAGGCCGCTATAACATAGAGTATACCGTTATCAACCCGGATACACGCGAAGAACGCCTGCTCCGGGCAAAAGGACGCGCGTGGTTCGATGAAAATAAAGTGGCCTACCGCTTTAACGGCACGTTACAGGACATTACCGAAAACCGTAAGGCACAGGAAGAAGTTGCCGAAGCGCACCAATTGGCCGACATTGCCATTAAAAGCGCGGGAATGGGGCTTTTCAGGGTCGACCTGGTGACGGGTGAGATTAACTACTCCCCAATGTTCGCCCACATCCTTTCCGGCGATATCGGCAAACGTGAATTATCGCGCAAGGCATTCCTGCAATATGTACATCCTGACGACCTGGCCGATAGAGCCAAAGCGCTGGAAGATGGCAAGGCAAATAACGAATTCTATTATTCCCCTCGCGTCATTTGGGATGATGGCTCGGTACACCGCGTGGTGGTTATGGGCGCTAACACCTTTGATGCCGATGGCAATGCCATAGCGTTCTCGGGTACCGTAAGGGACATCAGTGTTTTGGAGAACCAGATGCTCGCCTTACGGAAAGCCGAAACGGAAAAGCGGGAAACCGATGCCATGTTCCGCCACGTGACCAACAGTTCTCCTGTTGGACTTTGGCTCTCGGACATCAATGGGGAAATGACCTATGTAAACACTATTTTGGGCGAATGGACCGGCCTGTCATTACGAAACCTTTTGGGCAACGAGTGGGTAAGTGCAATTGTAGCAGAAGACAGGAAGCGCACTGTAGTGACTTTCAACGAGGCTGTAGAACAGCTGGCACATTATGATGTGTTGTTCAGGCTCCGCAAAGCCGATGGAACGATTGTGTGGTGCCGTGCTGCCGGCGACCCATATTACAATGAGGATGGAACCTTTGCAGGATATGCGGGGTATTGCATGGACATTGATGAGATCATTGAGGGACGGAAAGCATTGACCGAAAGTGAATCCCGCTTTAAATCGATGATCGAGCAGGCGCCTGTGGCAACCTGCCTGTTTACCGGTAAAGACCTGAAAATTGAAGTTGCCAACGACATCATGATAGGCTATTGGGGCAAGGACAAATCAGTCATTGGAAAGACACTGGCAGAAGCGGTGCCCGAGCTGGAAGGGCAGCCATTTTTAGATATCCTCGACAACATTTACATCACCGGCACCGCACATTCCGAAATTGAAGCGCTGGTTAAGCTGGAGGTAAACGGGGTTTTGAGGGATTTTTACTTTGATTATACTTATAAGCCTATTTTTGACGCGGATGGCAATGTATATGGCATTATGGACATGGCCATTGACGTAACCGACCGCGTGCTTGCACAACAAAAGATCGATGAGAACCGAACGCAGCTGTTGGATTCGTTTGAGCAGTCACCAGTTGGCATCGCGACTATCGAAAAAGAGGGGCTTACCTTCAGTATGGCCAACCGATTTTACGGAGAGCTTGTAGGAAGGAAGCCGGATGAACTACTGAGCAAGCCATTGCTCGAAGCCTTGCCCGAAATCAAGGGACAGGGTTTTGACGTGATACTTGAAAATGTAGTAGCTACCGGTATCCCGTTCTTTGCCAACGAAGTATCTGTAAATTTAGTCAGGAATAATGAACTCGAAACTATATATGTAGACCTCGCCTACCAGCCTATGGAATCGGGTGACGGAGCCGTGAACCGTATACTTGTAGTCGCGACAGATGTAACACAACAGGTGCGCTCAAGGCAAAAAGTAGAAATGAGCGAGGCTAAGCTGCGCTCTATCATCGCTACGGCGCCGGCAGGTATTGGGCTTTTTGTTGGCCGGGACCTTGTTATCGAAATGCCCAACCAGACATTTATCGACATCGTAGGCAAAGGCTGGGATATTGTGGGCAAACCGCTTCGTGAAGCGATGCCGGAACTTATTACCCACGGACAGCCTTTCCTCAAGATACTCGATGATGTGTTTACAACAGGCACCATGTACCAAAGTTTTGGCGACCAGGTAAAGATCCTACAGAACGGAATCATGACCTATAAGTATTATAATATAACATACACCCCGGTATTTGATGAAAATAATGACGTATATGCCATATTGGACATAGCCGTAGATGTTACTGATGCCGTACTGGCGCGCCAAAAGCTGGAAGATTCGCAGGCAGCCTTGCGTGGCGCAATAGAACTGGCCGATCTTGCTACCTGGAGCTATGACATAAAAGAAGGTACTTTTAATTATTCACCACGGTTCATGGAGTGGTTGGGCTTTACTAAGGATATAAAATCTACTGATGAAGCCTATAACCCGCTTCCCGAAGAATATGTGGAAATGGTCGACCAAAAAATAAAGGCAGCCATTGCCGTCGGATCAGACGGCTTATATGAAAACGAACATCCCGTAGTGAACCGCGGTACCGGCCAGGTACGCATAATACACGCACAGGCACAGGTAACTTATGATACTACCGGCCAACCCGAATACCTGACCGGTACCGCACAGGATGTGACCAAAGAGCGCAAACTGCAACAGCAGTTGGAATTTGAAGTAAAACAACGTACGGACGAGCTGCAACGCGCCAACCTCGATTTGGCCGAAGCCAATAGTGCCTTGCAGATAAACAATGAAGAGCTCAACCAGTTTGCGTACATTGCCTCGCACGATTTACAGGAACCAACACGGAAAATAAGCATTTTCTCGAAAATGCTGCAGGAAAGCCTTGGCGAACTGGAGGAAAGGCCTGCCAACTACCTTAAAAAGATCACTGTAGCGTCTGAGAGGATGGGTAACCTGATACGCGATGTGCTGAGCTATTCGCAATTGTCTAAAAACAATACAATTTTCGGTCGGGTCGACCTTAATAAAGTGCTGGCCGACACAATGACCGATTTTGAACTTATAATCGAGCAGACAGGTGCACAGGTCATTTCGGAGACACTGCCGGTAATAGATGCCATACCGCTACAGATGTCGCAGCTTTTCGGAAACCTGGTTTCCAACTCGCTAAAGTACAGGCAGGCCGATATTAGACCGGTTGTAACCATTACGGCAAGGCAGGCCCAAATGTCAGAAACTGCCGTTTTTGCAACTGACCCGTCTGTAGCCTATTGCCGCCTGGATTTCAGCGACAACGGGATTGGCTTTGATAAAGAATATGCGGACCGTATTTTCCAGATATTCCAAAGGCTGCATGGCAAATCGGAATTTTCGGGAACGGGAATAGGCCTGGCCATCTGCAAGAAGATCGTGCAAAACCACCATGGCCATATTGAGGCATCTGCCGAAGAAGGCAAAGGGGCGGTATTTACAATATACCTGCCGGAAAAACAGCACTTAAGGCAATCGTAATTTGCAATAGTGCTGCTTTTGGTAACTTTTGACACGGAGCAGGCGGGAATATGATGCCCTTCCTAAAAAATATAATCGGTACTTAAAAAGCCGGATTCATGGTCACGGACTATTGAATTAAGCAGCTTTTTGTTATCATCTGTAACCTTTGCGGCCACGAGCGACCTTATTGAGAACGACCGCAGCGCATCGAATACCGACAGCGTGCCCTCGGCGCTGTCCTTGCGTCCTGTGAACGGAAAAACATCCGGCCCGCGCTGTGCCTGGCAATTGATGTTTACCCTGCTGACAAGGCTAACAAACGGGTCGATAAGGCTGGCAACCTCGGCAGGGTCATTGCTGAAGATGCTCACCTGCATACCGTGCGACGCATTGACCTGGTAATCTATGGGCTCGTCGATTGAACTGAATCGCACCACCGGCACTACAGGGCCAAACTGCTCTTCGTGGTAAAGTTTCATATTTTCGTCCACAGGATATACTACAGCCGGGAAAACAAAGGAAGCATTGGTATAACCACCATCTTCATTCACCACTTTTGCGCCTTTGGACACAGCATCCTCTATGCATTCTTTTAGATAATGGGGTTTTCCGGGTTCGGGCAACGGAGTGATCTTTACATCCTTATCCCACGGAAGGCCCGGCTTCAGCGCCGATACCTTTTCGCTTAACCGCCGCACAAATTCATCTGCAATGCCATCCTGCACAAAGATCAGCTTGAGCGCCGTACACCTTTGCCCGTTGAATGACAATGCCCCGCCTATGCATTCGCTCACTGCCACATCCAGGTCGGCATTATTGGTAACAATCGCGGCATTTTTGGCATCGAGGCTCAGTATGGCACGCAGCCTGTTCACTTTCGGGTGCTGTTTTTTAAGCCCGTTGGCCACTTTACTCGAGCCGATAAACGCCAGCACGTTAATTTTCCCGCTTTCCATAAGGGGCGGGATAATCTCGGCGCCCTTGCCATAAAGGGTGTTCACTGTGCCTTTGGGGAAAGCTTCCTTAAAGGCTTCGAGTAACGGATAGTGCGCCAGTATGCCATGCTTCGGCAATTTGAATAGTATGGTATTGCCCATGATGAGGGCAGGTATGAGTGTAGTAAATATTTCGTTAAGCGGGTAGTTGAAAGGACCCATACTCAGGACAACGCCCAGCGGCAGGCGGCGGATTTGTGCGATTGTACCTTCAGCCTCCTGGAAGCGCGAAGACTCCCTGTCGAGATCCTTGAGCGCATCAATAGTGGCATTGATGTAATCGACAGTACGGTCGAATTCCTTTTCAGAGTCGGCTTTCGATTTACCTATTTCCCACATCAGCAGCCTAATGACCAGGTCACGCTGCTTACTCATCAGGTATACGAAATTCTGCATACAGCCAATGCGTTTCTCTACGCTCATGGCCGGCCACTCCCCCTGCCCATTGTTGTAGGCAGCCAGTGCGGCATCGAGTGCGGCGAGCGCTTCGGCAGATGAAGTGTCGGGATAGCTGCCCACGAGTTTTCTCTTTAGACCCTCAGGAGATGGGATGCATACCGGCGACCAAACTTCGTTCACTGGTCCGTCCCAAGGCACCATTTCGCCATTCAGCAGGTATTCACGCTGGTGCATCTCCGGCAGGCGGAACTCTTCTGGAATTTGTTTTTCATCAACAAAAATTGTATCAAAGCGCGTATTGGAAGTATCCATGGTAGTATGTTTATTGGAAAATTAAATTTAGCGATACGGGCCGTATTATCCTACATTTTTAGATTAATTTATAAAAAAGGCTCTGTTAGCTTAAATTTATAAGAGAAGAGTACAAGGCCAACTTTGGATTTGATATTGTATTTATCGAATAGCGCCGTGCGGTAGGCTTCTACAGATTTGACCGAGACATTCATGATGTCGGCCATTTGCTCATAGGTAAGTTCCCGCTCATCACATACCAGTTTAAGAAATTCATTTTCACGGTGTGTAAGCGCTATGCTGTGCTTTTTCTTTTCGTCAAGCGATGCCACATCAAATCGGCGTACCCGGTTAAGTATCTCAACTATATTGGTATATCCCGAAGCTGCTATGCTGTCTATAGCAAATTTCAGGTCGGCCGCGCTACAATTTTTATGCAGGAAACCGCGTGCACCGTAATGGTATGCGGCATCTATGATCTGGTCGTCAAAATGCTGTGTCAGGAGAAGTATCCTGTATTCGGTTTCCAGTTTTTCGATCTCGCGAATGAGTTCTACGCCATTCATTCCGGGCATCGAGTAATCTACTATAAGCACCGCCGGATGTTCGGCTGTATGGCAGGCCTCCAGGAAGGCAGGAGCGCTGTCATATTCGGCTATGATTTTGTAATTACCCAGCTTTTCGAGCAATTCCTTAAGCCCCTGCCGTACGATTTTATGGTCGTCAACAAGGCCGATAGTAATTTTTTGCATTATTTTATTTTTCGTGTAAGGTGATCGTAGTACCCTTTCCAGGAACCGAATGAATAGTAATAGCCAGGCCTGTTATCTCGGCACGGCTCACCAGGTTGTTCAGTCCCAATCCTGCGGGATTTGCTTTTACCTCATCATAAACGAAACCTTTTCCATTATCGGAAACCTCTAAAGCAAATGCAGGATTTGAAGTAATATTTATAACAATTTCCGAAGCACAGGAATGCTTCAGGGCGTTGTTGATAATTTCCTGAAATATACGAAAAATTACAATTTGTTGGCTTGGTGTAAAATTATTTGAAGAATCCCCTACTGCGGTATATATAATATCCAGCCCGGATACCTGCCGCAGCCTGTCCGCTTCGCCTTCTATAGCTTTCAGGAGGTCCTGCTGTATGAGCATCTGGCTGTTAAGGGAATGGCTTATACGGCGAATGGAATTTGACAATATATGTACAGAATTGCCCACAGTTTCAAGATCGTCTGTCAGCCATGGCTTGTCGAGTTTAAGGTTTTCGATCATGAAGTTAATGTAGGTAAGCTGCTGGCCGGCATCGTCGTGAAGGTCCTGCGAAATGTTGTTAAGCACCTGCTCCTGGGTTTCGAGTATAGTGGTGGTCAGGGTCTTTTGGAACTCAAGATCTTTTTCGTAAATAACGCGGGTGTAGTTTTTTATTTTGCGGATGTAGAGCTTGATGAGGAGCGCGCAGAAGAAGATAACCAGACTGACGAACAGCAGGCTAATGATGATTCCAAAGGCCAAGTTATCAATCATCTTTTATTTTTTTCCCGATAAATAAAAATATTAATGAAAGTGTAGAAAATCAGGTTTACGAATATATTTATAAAATCATACAATTTTATCAAACCAAACACATTTGTCTGTGCCAAATTTTTGCTTTTAAAACCAAATATAAAGCTTAGACCTAAAAAAAACATTATTGGAGCTCCTAATAAAATATACTTGTTAGATGTAAAGAAAATAAAATTTTCTTTAATTAAATGATAAAAACTCTCGTAAATGAATAAAGTCAGATAAATTAATGAACCTATAATAAATGTATTAAAGTTGCATTCTTTATAGCCTTCGAAAAATAATAAATTTAAGCTACTAAATAATAAAAAAGCCGTTAAAGCAACTTTTACGGCTTTTTTGTGTTTGAAAATTAATAATGTTAAGTATAAACTTAATCCTATATGAGACATCATGCTCAAAGAGTATATTAGTCCTGTTGATATTTTCAATAATGCAAATATTATTGAAAATACTTCTGTAGATACCAATATTGTAAGTATAAAAATAAGTGTTCTATGGATTTTATTTTTTATATCCAACTTTATTAAAGCAACTATATAAGTAAGCACAATATAGTATGCCATTGGTTCTATTTGGCTGGTAAGATCCATAAATTTGATGGGCGATATTTACATGAAAGTTGGCCATTTTGTATAATTAAATAGACTTCCGCTTAATGTCCATGGCTCTCTAACTTCAACGATAGTTACGGTTTTAGAATTCTCATTCTCATCAATTTTAGCTTCATGAAAAATTAATTTTCTACTTGAATCATCATCCCCATCATATTCACCTAACATACTTCTCAAAAAAGGTATTGACAAACAGGTAACTGAGACATCAGGATCAAAGCCGTCAATAACCTCAACAATAAGCTTTTCACCCATAGTAAATTTCACATATTGATTATATTCGTCATTCATATAAATATTGCGTCCGATTTTATCAATTAATACTTCTTCTTTTATTTTTAAAGTTTTGATTTTCTCAACAATAGGAGTCGAGAAGATGTGAGAATCTTTAATATATTTTGAGGATTGATAATAATTTATTTTATTGCCATTAGATTTTAGCCAATTTGCTTTATTTACGTTATCGTCATCATCTTTTATATTTTTAAGGTTAATATGTATGTCTTCACCGTCATCCATAATAATTAAATCTCTGTTTTTAATTTTCCACGCTTCATACTCCGCCCCTAACTTGCGTATATTCACAAAAATTATTGAAGCATTTTCTTGTTCCCTTTGTGAAATCGTATTGGTGTTCTCTTCACAGCTAGTAAATATAAAAACTAATAGCATAAATAATATTACTATCTTCATAATAAAATGTTTTTGGTTAATAATTGGTTACCGCTAATTTCATCAAATTAGTTGCATTCCCATATAGGCAAAACCCTATTTCTTAAGAAACATTTAACAGGAATCGACTCTATGTAAAAACTATAGCCAAAACTCCTGACAACTCATGTATTAAAATCCGCTATAAATGTAGTGTTTTGATAACCAGCCTCCTGTGTCGTGTATAATAGATTTGTTAAACGCAATCGAGAGTTTATCAACCTTAATACATACTATCATGGCAATTACTTTAAATGAAACAGGAGTAAAAAACAGTGCTGAATTTTCCGGCATGCTGCTGGACCTGCAGGTCAACATCCTTAAGCATCATGGCCGCGATGTGGCATGGCACGTGCTTCTTTCTGTAAAAAACAGTAAAGTGGCCGACGCGCAAAAGTGGATTTCTGATTTTGCCGTTACAAAAATCACCTCTGCATTCAAGCAGCTGACAGATACTGAAAAAAGAAAGAACCGTGGTTTAGACGGTGGTACGGTGTACACACTATCACTCTCAGCAAAGGGCTACCAAAAATTAAATGTAAACGAGGCGATATGGCCGGAAGATGCACCTTTCCTGAAGGGAATGCGCGGTAATGCGGCTGCGCTTTCCGATGATGCTTCGCAGTGGGAAAATGGCTTTCATGACCTGGCCGACATACTGATAATTGTTGCCGACAGTGATGAGGATGTGGCAGCCAAGGCAAAAGATGACCTGATAGCCTCACTCAATGACGCTTTTGAAATCCTCAAATCGCAGGAAGGAAAAATTCTTAAAAGAGGCAATGTAGGCATTGAGCATTTTGGTTATGCCGACGGTATCAGCCAGCCGCTGTTCATGGCAGAAGAACTCGAAGGCCGACCAGGTGACAAATGGGACGACACTGCACAGTTGAAATTGGCGCTTGTGCGTGACAAAGGCGGCAAAACCGAAAATAGCTTCGGCAGTTACCTCGTATTCCGAAAGTTGGAGCAAAACGTAAAGAAGTTTAAGGACGAGGAGGAAAAAATAAAAATCAGTGATACTTCCGGAACAGTAAACGATGAATTATCCGGCGCTATGATAACCGGGCGTTTTGAGGATGGAACGCAAACCATTGACCATGACAGGGAACAGGGACATACTGACCCGGATAAAATCCCAAACAACTTCAACTATCCGCCAAGGGCAGGCGAATCAAAATGTCCGTTCCACTCCCACATACGTATCACCAATCCGCGTGCTGATGTAGGGGATGCATTCGCCCATCAGGTAAGGCTGGTACGCCGCGGCATTCCTTTCGACGAATGTGGCCGCAATGGTAACCTAGACATCCATCCAGAAAGTGGTGTGGGCCTCCTGTTCATGTGCTACCAGGCAAGCATTTCAAGTCAGTTCCAGTTCATTCAGGAAAAATGGATAAATGAAGGTGAGATAGGGCCCGGCAGGTTTGTTGGCCAGGATGGCATCATTGGGCAGGGACATAACAATAAAGAAAAAAGGCTGCCGCTGCAATGGGGACAGGATATGCCCGACCAACTCTGCGACTTCAGCAACCCGAAGAGTGGCTTTGTAACCATGCGTGGCGGAGAGTACTTTTTCACGCCTTCCATAAGTTTTCTTGTTTCGCTTTTTACAGGCAATGATGCCGGTGAGGCCATGGAGGCTTTGCTGTAATGTTAAACTTAAAATTTATGATTATGATAGCAAATACCGGTACTGTTTCATTAATACTTTATACAGTCCTTATTGTATTATCCATTACGGGAATGTTTTATCTGTTTAACTATATAAGACGAGAAGAAACAGATGCAAAAACAGGCAGGGTGATCGATCTTTTCAAGACCGTGATAATAACAACTGCTTTTTCAACTGTAGCGCTTATAATTACCGACCTGTTCAAAGAACGTCAGCAAGATCTTAACGAACTGGCATATTTTGACAAATATGTAAGTGATGTAAAGAAAGCCGACGGGATATATGAGCGAAGGCAGCTGGCACGGTATTTTTCAATTGTATCGCCAAACGGAGAAATGAAAAAATCCTGGAAAAATTATGCCGACTCTATTGAACCGGAATACAAAGAATACCTGAGGCTAAAAGAGTTTACTAAGAAAAATGATACTGTTTTAAACCCATCGCCAAAAACCCGGCTTGAAACAGAAAAAGCTAATGAAAAAATCAGGCATTTTGAAAGTTCATTAAGCGCTGACTCCCAAAAAAGCAAGTGGGCAATCGTTATAGGCACTGATACAACCATAGCAAGTGCCGAAAATGAACTCAAAAAAGCTCTAAAACTAAATCCGAATGCGCAAATAGAGAAAAAAGGAACACTATTCAGAACGTTAATACCCGGCTTCACGTCAAAAAATGATGCAAGAGCACTATTGGAAGTTGCTCAAAGGGAAATTCGGAAAGACGCGTACCTGATAGAAATGACGGATTAACCTAAACTATAATAATCATGAAAAAAGTAAAATTTTATTTTAAGCTTACATCAAAGGGCAAGCTTCAGAATGTGCAGTTCTTTCCAGAAGATTCTCAAGCAGGTATACAAGTCAAACCGGATACCTCCAAAAAAGAGTGGAAGAACGAAGGATTTGTTGTAGAAGTTACTAATCCGTTCCAATATGAACTTTCTGTTGAAGGTGCTAGCGAAACAGAATGGGATGCAGAATTGAAAATTATCGACGGTGATGCAAAAAAGGAATTCCTTTCCTGGAGTGGAACAACTGGAGATACTAATGAGAATTTATCAATCCGGACAAAGCCGGAAAAAAATGTTGATTAAATTATGAAGACACTATCTATTCTTATCATAATCATTATGTCAAATAATTATGCGTTTTCCCAGGCAAGTGTGATTCAGGATGGCGATGGAGAAACATCTTATCAGATTGACAGGAGTTTGTTTACATTAAACGCTACCAACACTGCCGTTGGGTTCTCTATCGGATCACTGCTTAATAATCACGACCTTAACTTTAATGGATCTTTTGAAGCAAAAAATGGCACTGCAAAAATATTTGATGACGGCAAATTATCGTTCTCAGGCAAAGTGGGTGCAACATTTATATACAATGATTCGGCTCCAAGAGGTCGTGGCGAAGCAGGCCCGGTGAGCATTAAGCATTGGTACTTTACAGGCGAAATATTACATTCAAAATTAAATATTTACGACTCGCTTAAATCATTTAAGGAGCAGGTATATATTGAAAAAACTTTGGGCTTTAAGTTGACAATTGGCCGCAATTGGATAAACAGCTTTTGGGGAGTTACAGCGGGGATGTCCATATCAGGGGGAATAAAAGATAATTCTGATAAGCTTGAGCAAAGCGAAATAATTACATCTACATTTACTCAGTCCGAAGGCATAATGACAAGGACACATTCTACAACTGAAAATGTTTATACATTTAAAGAGTTCCAGAGCGATAAAAAATTCTCATCATTAAATTTTGATATTGGGGACCATATTTGGAATGGCAGATTATTTCCGAACTTTCACCTTAATTATTCGATAATGGAAGACTTTAAGCCAATTTTAGATACTTCCATTGGATTATTTTATATGGAAAATGGAGCTCCACTGGAAGCAATAGCGGGGGTACAATTACAATTATCTGATGTTAATAACACGCTTAAATCAGACCTAAATACATGGGAGCGAGCATCACTTGTGCTAACCATCGGCTTCCCATTCGATTAACCAAGAAGGCTCCGGCCTTCTTTTCCTTTTAACCAAACCCTAACACCACCCTACCCTTCAAATCCCAAACTTTTTGCGTAAATTTGCCGCTCAATTTTATGCGACAAAAATGACAAAAGTAAAAGTAGGATTAGTACAGATGAGCTGCGTGGCCGAAAAGCAGCCCAACCTCGAAAAAGCTATAAGGGAAGTGCGCAATGCCGCCGCAAAAGGCGCGCAGATCGTATGCCTCCAGGAATTGTTCACCTCGCTGTATTTTTGCGATGTGGAAGATTATGAGAACTTTAAGCTGGCGGAATCAATTCCCGGCCCGTCGACCTCAGCACTGAGCGAAGTGGCTAAGGAACTGAACGTGGTAATCATTGCCTCGCTGTTCGAAAAGCGCGCCGAAGGACTGTACCATAACACCACAGCTGTTATTGATGCCGATGGCGAATACCTAGGCAAATACCGCAAGATGCACATCCCGGACGACCCGAGCTATTACGAGAAATTCTACTTTACGCCGGGCGACCTGGGCTACAAGGTGTTTCAGACGAAGTTTGCCAAAATAGGCGTGCTCATCTGCTGGGACCAGTGGTATCCCGAAGCCAGCCGCATTACCGCGCTCATGGGCGCCGAGATCATGTTCTACCCTACCGCTATCGGGTGGGCGACATCACAGGATGAGGAGACAAACAAAGAACAATACGACGCCTGGCAAACCATACAACGCTCCCACGCCATAGCCAACGGTACGCACGTAGTAAGTGTAAACCGCGTAGGTTTTGAGCAGGATGGCGCTATGAAATTCTGGGGCGGCAGCTTTGTGTCCAACCCCCACGGCAAACTCATGTACCTTGCTTCGCACGACCAGGAGGAAACAACTGTTGTAGAAATAGATACCCAGACCAGCGACCATTACCGCACGCACTGGCCATTCCTTCGCGACAGGAGGATCGACAGTTATAAGCCGATAACGAAACGCTACCTCGACGGGGACTAGAAAGTTTCAGGTTTAAAGTTTAAAGTTGCCACTCACACTCAATAAATCATAATGGATATCCATTCAGATACTACACCCAAAAAGTTGGGATTTTCATTTCCATCCGAATTTTCGGAACAGCGCGCCATGTGGCTTTCGTGGCCGCACAAAGAGGCTTCATGGCCTGGGAAAATGCATACGATATACAAGCCGTACTGCGAATTCATACTGCAGGTTTCCCGCCACCAGTCCGTTTGCATCAATGTGGCCGACGAGGAAATGCAGCGTTTTGCACAATCGCAACTGGAGCGCTTCCTGCCATTAGTTCCCGAAGGAAGGTTAGGCGAAATAACTTTTTACTTCCACCCTACCAACGATGCCTGGTGCCGCGACCATGGCCCTGCATTTGTTATCAATAAGGAAACCGGCGAAAAAGCCATTGTCGACTGGGGTTATAATGCATGGGGCGACAAGTATCCTCCATACGACCTGGACGATGTGATCCCGACCAAAATAGGCGAAGCACTTGGCCATACCGTATTCCATCCCGGTATCGTGATGGAAGGCGGCAGCGTGGAATTCAACGGCAAAGGCACACTGCTTACTACCACCGCCTGCCTGCTGAACGAGAACCGCAATCCGCATCTTTCGCAGGAGCAGATTGAGGAATACCTTAAAGAATATTACGGCGTTGAGCACATCCTTTGGCTTGGCGACGGAATCGTGGGCGATGATACCGACGGGCATATTGACGACATCACACGTTTTGTAAACGAGGATACTGTAGTAACCGTTGTCGAAGAAGATGAAAATGACGAGAACTACCACCTGCTTCAGGAAAACCTTAAGCTGCTTAAAACCATGAAATTGCAGGATGGCAGCCCGCTGAAAATAGTGGAACTGCCCATGCCAAAGGCCGTGGAGTACGAAGACCAGCGATTGCCCGCATCTTATGCTAATTTTTACATCGCCAACAAAAGCGTCATCGTACCCATCTTTAATGACGGGGTAAATGATGCCAAAGCACTTGATATACTGCGTAAATGCTTCCCCGACAGGGAGGTAATAGGCATTTATTCCACCGACCTGATATGGGGCCTTGGAAGTTTCCATTGCCTGAGCCAGCAGGAGCCTTTGTAGGAATTTCAGATTTCAGATTGTTGATTTCAGATTTTTTTGCCGCCCCTGCTCCTTATGCATTGATTATCAACAGTTTATAGTGAAGCTCAATCTGAAATCTACATTCTGAAATCTGAAATACTAATTCTCAATGATCTCTATCTCTACCCTCCTGTTTGCTACCCTTTCGGCTTCGGTTTTTTCAGGCAGCGGGTGTACCGGCCGGCTGCTTCCAAAGCTTTGGTAGGCAAGCCTGTCCTTGTCGACACCATTATTAACCAGGAACGAATATACGGCAAGCGCCCTCTTTTTCGATATCTCATTTTCCTCCCTCTTCTGGCAGCAGATGTGCCCCTGTATGTCGATCTTCAGCTTTGGGTTGTTTCTCATGATCTCCAGCAATTCGTTCAGGATCGGGCGTGAACCCGGCAGCACCATACTCGAATTGTTGTAAAAATGCAGTTCGGGTACCTTTATCTTATCACCTTTTACAGCTTCGGTCACTTTTTTTGTGAAGTCTGTTACCGTTGGTTTCGGGACTTCCTTAACCACCTTTACGGGTTTGGGTTTGGTCCTGAAATACACAACTGCCTTCCGGTCCATTGCCCTGTTGGCCGAGAAAGCTTCTGTTTCGCCAAAGCCCTTTTCGTCAATACTATCCATAGCTATGTCCGCCTCTTTCAGCTGTTCATATACGTATGAGGCCCGGCGTTCCGACAGGTCCTGATTGTAAAGCGCATTGCCTGTACTGTCGGCATATCCGTATATTTTAAGTACCTCGGCATCCTGGTTGGCAGAGATCCATTTTTCAAGGCTTGTTTCAGAAGCTGCATTCGCCTCATCAATGTCAAAGTCAAAATAAACAGTAAATTTTTCCTGCGCTGTGGCAAATAACGGGAGGCATAACGCACACAGTAAAATAAAACGCTTCATGAATGTGTTGTTGGTGTAAGGTTTTTAGCATAACGAAGGTAACGATTTTTTATTTTGGTTCTTTGAATTGACCTCACCCCCAGCCCCTCTCCAAAGGAGAGGGGAGCGAGCTTCACTAGTGCTGCTAAATTCTATTATATAAATTGGCTATAGAGCAAGAATGTAGTTGCCTCTCTCCTTTGGAGAGGGGTTGGGGTGAGGCCAAAAAAAATCCTGCTGTTCGCACAGCAGGATTTCAACTCAAATTATTTCAAAATTACCTCGTGAAAAGTAATTCCCTGTATTTTGTCAATGGCCAGATCTCGTCGTCAACAAGGAGCTCCAGCTTGTCGCAATGTTCCCTGATCACATCGAAGTAAGGCTTAACCTTATCGCAATAGGCATGTGCCATTTCTTCTCCGCTGCCAAGAGCATTAGCTGTTTTTCTGGCTTCGGTCATTTCTTCAACATTGTTATTGATACCTGCAATATGGCCGGAAATTTCCCTGATAAGCGTTATCTGCTCCTTGCCTATGTTTTCAAACTCCTTACCGAATATCTCTTTAAGGCCCTTAACGTTCTCAATCAGGATATTTTGGTAACGGATAGCGGTAGGCACCACGTGGTTACGCGCGATGTCGCCCAATACCCTGCCTTCTATCTGTATTTTCTTGGTATATTCCTCTAGCTCAATTTCATAACGGGCCTCAGCCTCTTTATGGTTCATTACGTTCATTTCTTCGAACAGGGCAAGCGACTGCTCCGATACTTTCGCCTTAAGCGCAGATGGCGTCGTCTTGAAGTTGCTCAGGCCGCGTTTTTCAGCTTCCTGCTCCCACGCATCGCTATACCCGTCACCTTCAAAAAGTATGGCTTTGGTTTCCTTGATGTATTCCCTCAGCACATTGAAAATAGCATCGTCCTTCTTCATGTCCTTTTCGTCTATAAGCGCGTCAACTTCTTTTTTAAAGTCTTTTAGCTGCTTGGCAACAATTGTATTTACAATAGTCATGGCGTTGGCACAGTTGGCGCTGGACCCCACAGCCCTGAATTCGAACTTATTGCCTGTAAAAGCGAACGGCGATGTCCTGTTCCTGTCGGTATTGTCAAGCAATACATCCGGGATCTTGCCCACTACATTAAGCTTAAGGTCGGTTTTCTCTTCCGGCGAAAGCTTGCCCGACGATACGCCTTCCAGTTCGGCAAGCACTTTGGTCAGCTGCTCCCCGATGAATACCGATATGATTGCCGGTGGCGCTTCGTTGGCGCCAAGCCTGTGGTCGTTGGTAGCCGTCGCGATCGAAGCCCTCATAAGCTCCTCATTATTATAAACCGCCTTGATCGTGTTGATGAAGAAGGTAAGGAACTGCAGGTTGCTCATTGGCGTTTTGCCCGGGCCCAAAAGGTTAACACCGGTATCTGTTGCCATCGACCAGTTGTTGTGCTTGCCGGAACCATTCACGCCTTTAAATGGTTTCTCGTGGAAAAGCACTTTAAAATCATGGCGCTCCGCAACTTTCTGCATTACGTCCATCAAAAGGGAGTTATGGTCAACCGCAAGGTTGGTTTCCTCAAATATGGGTGCAAGTTCAAATTGGTTCGGTGCAACCTCATTGTGGCGTGTCTTCACCGGGATGCCAAGGAGCATACATTCATTTTCGAGATCCCTCATGTAATTAAGGACACGAGTTGGGATCGAGCCGAAATAGTGGTCTTCCAGCTGCTGCCCTTTTGCCGACGTATGTCCAAGCAGCGTACGGCCCGTAAGTGTGATATCCGGCCTTGAATTGGCAAGCGCCGAATCTACAAGGAAATATTCCTGCTCCCATCCAAGGGTGGCGGTAACTTTTTTAACATTTTTATCAAAATAACGGCAAACATCGGTCGCCGCCTCGTCCACTGCCGACAGCGCCCTTAGCAGTGGGGCTTTATAATCAAGCGCTTCGCCGGTATACGATACAAATACAGTAGGTATGCAAAGTGTTGTTCCGTAAATAAACGCAGGCGATGTAGGATCCCACGCAGTATATCCGCGAGCCTCAAAGGTATTCCTGATTCCGCCGTTCGGGAAGCTGGATGCATCCGGCTCCTGTTGTACCAGCTGGCTTCCGCCGAATTTCTCTACCGGGTCGCTGCCATCATACGATGTTTCAAAAAAGGCATCGTGCTTCTCGGCGGTTGCGCCAGTAAGCGGCTGGAACCAGTGGGTGTAGTGTGTAACACCTTTTCCAAGTGCCCACTCTTTCATGCCCATGGCAATATAATCGGCCAGTTTACGGTCTATTTTGGTTCCATGCTGTACCGCGCTTTGGACTGCTTTGTAGGCTTCAGGTGTTAAAAACTGGCGCATTGCCTTGTCATTAAAGACGTTGCTTCCGAAAATAACCGACTTTCTGTCGAGCTCATCTACTTTTACCGGCTTCCTGTTTGCCGTTTGCAATAGCGCATTGGAACGAAATGTTGACATGAAACTGTGATTTTTAATGTTAGTAATATATTAAAACTTGCGCAAATGTACAAAAATTTGTTTTAATTTTAAATACCCCCTATTTTTTTAGGGGTGAAAATTGAAAAATTTACCGATTACACAAAACAACCCCTTGTTTCAAGTCAAAATAAGCAGATAGTATAAGATCGGCAGAATTGACGTATATGGATTACAGATAATTCAATAATATTCTTACAATAGTTAATAAAAATACAAAATCCATAAACCATTGTTAATTGAGTTAAATATTTATTAAGCAAATTGCCTGTAGGGTGATAATGCCATAATTTAGTCGAATATTAATTGATTAACCTAATACAATACACATGAGCAATAAGAAAGTCATAGTAGGAATTGCCGTAGGAGCCGCAATCCTTGCCGCATCAGCAGTACTTTTGGCCCGCAGGAGGTCACAAAAAAAATATGCCGCACAGGTGAATGATGCGAAGGAAACCTTTAGGGGGAAACTGAGCGAACTGCAGCGCAAAGCCAAAAAAGAATACAGAAATTCGGCTGCCGATGTGCAGGATGCTGTAAACTCTGCTAAAGACAGGGCAAACGAATGGGTAAACAAAGCCAAAGCCTAAGACATCCACTAGTATATACATTCTGAAGAATGAAATAAAGCCGGTTATAAAAATTTTGTAGCCGGTTTTTTAAAACCACAAACACAACCGACTCAATAAAAATTTACTACTACCTATTACCATAAAAGCGCCATGAAAACCAGAAAATCTGCCGGAAAAAAATTCCAGCCTTACAACACCCTGATCGAACAGCTTGCCGCACATAACATTATGGGGCAAACCCCGGAAACCCTTCCGGAGATTTTGGTACTCACTACATTCCCGCCAAGGCAATGCGGTATTGCCACCTATTCGCAGGACCTTATCAAGGCGCTAAACGACCATTATGTGGATTCGTTCTCCATTAAAGTATGCGCACTTGAGACCGATAAAGAGCAGCACACTTATGATGATGATCCATCTGTAAAATACAAACTGAATACGTCCAATCCCGAATCGTACGTTGCACTGGCACAATCGATCAATGAGGATAAAAACCTTAAAATAGTGCTTATCCAGCATGAATTTGGCCTTTTCCATGAAACCGTGGCAGGATTCAACACTTTTGTAGATGCCGTTAAAAAACCGCTTACCGTAGTATTCCACACGGTGCTTCCCAACCCTAATGAGGAATTCAGGGCCAACGTGCAGCACATCCTGAACAGGGTTGATTCCCTTATAGTAATGACGAACAACGCTGCCGACATACTGGTACGCGACTATATAATAGACCGTGAAAAAATCGCGGTTATACCACACGGCACCCACCTTGTGGCCCACACCGATAAAAATGAGCTAAAACGCAAATACGGTTTCGAAGGCAGGACCATACTTTCCACTTTCGGGCTGCTAAGTTCCGGCAAAAGCATTGAGACTACCCTTGATGCCCTGCCTGCCGTAATTAATAAGACCCCTGAAACACTTTTCCTTATCATCGGCAAAACGCACCCTACAGTGGCACTGAACGAAGGCGAAACCTACCGTGAATCGCTTGTAGCAAAAATTAATGAACTTGGCATCCAAAATAACGTACAGTTCATCAATAAATACGTGGACCTGAACGAACTTTTGGAGTACCTTCAGCTTACCGACATCTATGTGTTCTCGTCGAAAGACCCGAACCAGGCCGTAAGCGGAACATTCGCGTATGCGCTAAGCTGCGGCTGCCCGATCATCTCTACCCCTATCCCGCATGCTAAAGAAGTACTGGCTGGAGATACGGGAATGACTTTCGATTTCGGAAATTCAGCACAACTGGCTGAAGCTATAAACACGTTATTATTCGATGTAGACCGCAGAAATACCATGGTATTGAACGGGCTTCACAAGATAATCCACACGGCCTGGGAAAACTCGGCCGTAGGACATGCTAAACTGCTGGAGAGGACTGCGGGCGGAAGCATAAGGCTGCAATACAGGAACCCTGAGATAAACCTGGAGCACATCAAAAGGATGACCACCGATTTCGGGATGCTGCAATTCGGCCAGCTGAACAGGCCTGACATCCATTCCGGATATACCATCGACGATAATGCCCGTGCCATGATTTCCATGTGCCAGTATTATAAGTCCTACAGGGATGCATCGGTACTGAAATACATCAATATCTACCTTAACTTCATTGAATACTGTCAGAGCAAGGACGGCAGTTTCCTGAATTATGTGGATTACAACACCAATTTTACCGACCAGAACAAGAATGAGAACCTTGAGGACAGTTCGGGCCGTGCCATGTGGGCGTTAGGTTATGTGGCATCGCTTGGCCATATACTCCCGGAAGGCTTTGGCACACGGGCAGAAACGATGTTTCAAAGGTCGTTGCCACTAACGCGAAATGTGTTTTCTACAAGGGCAATGGCATTTACCATAAAAGGCCTTTACTACTACAACCGCAGGGTGAAGGATGCCGATACCATGATCTATATCAAATTATTCGGCGACCGCCTGGTACAGATGTACCGCCACGAAGCCGATGCGGACTGGAAATGGTTTGAAGGCTACCTCACGTATGCCAACAGCGTATTGCCGGAAGCATTGCTGCTGTGCCACGCCATGACCGGAAGCGAAACGTATAAGGAAATTGCAAAAGAGTCGTTCGACTTCCTGCTGTCACATACCTTCGATGAGAGTTCCATACAGGTAATTTCCAACAGGAGCTGGCTGGTTAAGGGCAAAGAAAGGGGAACCTGCGGCGAACAGCCTATCGATGTGGCCTATACCATACTTGCGCTGCGCAAATTCCACGACATTTTTAAAGATGAGGAATACCTGAATAAAATGGAAATGGCCTTCAACTGGTTCCTTGGCAACAACCGTTTGCACCAGGTAGTATATAACCCGTGCACCGGCGGCTGTTTTGACGGTATGGAAGATCAAAACGTGAATCTGAACCAGGGCGCGGAAAGCACTGTGAGCTACCTCATGGCAAGGCTTACCATATCACGATACTTCGGTAACCCGAACATGACCTACTTCCGCAGGAAGCAGAGGGCCAATAAAATTGCTGCCCTGCGACAGTTGGAATTCTAAAAGATAACACCAAAATTAATTACAGGCTTCGATTTATCGGGGCCTGTTTTGTTTAATGCCACTAAAGGTAATTCAGAAATCATTGTTACTGGTTGCAAGCAACATACATTGAGTGAAGCTCAACATAAAATCTACAATCTAAATCTGAAATTTTCCATTAACTTTGACAAACAATTAAATCAATAATGAAAAAGATACTGCTGTTATCGCTTTCCATGTTGGCGCTGGCCTCCTGTACCAGCACCCGGAACACTATAAAGAATATAAATGACGAATCGAAAATGCCTTCCCTGTCCAAAGAAAGGACGTTTATCATCACCGAAATAAGCAAGGATAAAAACTACGGTTACGACCAGGATTATCCCGTGAACCTTGGGTTTATGCAGTACCAGGTAGCGGAGATCAATGTGCAGCGGTATTTCGGTGCGCTAACCGGGCCTAAAGGCGAAAAGCTCTCCTATGCTAAAGTAGACACCTGCTGCCCCTTCCCTTCCAAACGGACGGATATAGGGGCGGGGATGCTCGACGTTTATGAAGTGACCTGGGATGGGCTTGCGGAACCCGTACGCATCTATATAAACCTGTATGAGAAAGGTGAGATCGTTGCCCCTCATGGTTTTGGGATACGGATGATTCAATAATTTCAGATTTTATATTGTAGATTTCAGATTGAGCTTCACTCTTGCTGGCAATACGGTATGCCCATTTAATGTATGAGTGGCAAAAAATCTGAAATCTGAAATCTACAATCTGAAATAACTATCTTTGCATTTTAAATTAAAACACAACGATGAACTTAAAGAATATACCACAAATAAAATATACCGACAGCGGCAATTTTTTCCTGCTTGCAGGCCCTTGTGCCATTGAAGGCGAGGAAATGGCGCTGCGCATTGCCGAAAAGCTGGTTGAAGTAACCGACCGCCTTGAGATCCCTTACGTTTTCAAAGGTTCCTTTAAAAAGGCCAATCGTTCGCGCATTGATAGCTTTAGTGGTATTGGGGACGAGAAGGCGCTTAAGATCCTTGAGAAAGTGTCGAAAACTTTTGGCGTACCTACCGTAACGGATATCCATACGAATGAGGATGCCGCTATGGCTGCCGAATATGTAGACGTACTGCAAATACCCGCATTCCTGGTGCGCCAGACCGACCTTGTTGTCGCTGCCGCAAATACAGGGAAAACAGTCAACCTGAAAAAAGGCCAGTTCATGAGCCCTGAAAGCATGAAGCACGCGGTACAAAAGGTACTGGATTGCGGTAATGAGAATGTCATGGCTACCGACAGAGGCACTATGTTTGGCTACCAGGACATGATCGTAGATTACCGCGGGATACCAACCATGCAGCAGTTCGCCACAACCGTACTGGACGTGACGCACTCCCTGCAGCAGCCCAACCAGACCATTGGCGTGACCGGTGGCCGCCCCGATATGATCGAGACTATTGCCAAAGCCGGTATAGCGGTAGGTGTAGACGGTATTTTTATCGAAACGCACTTTGATCCTGCCAATGCCAAGAGCGACGGCGCCAATATGCTGCACCTCGACTATTTTGAAGGCTTAATGAAAAAGCTTGTAGCAATCAGGAAAACGGTCAACGGGTTTTAATTTCTGTTCCTTATCCGGCATTGCATGCCAACATTATAAAAGCCACAAATACCTTAACTCACCAAGAAGTTTTGTATTCGTGGCTTACTTATTCCTGCCTATATCTTACTGAAATCCTCCACGCACTTTTTGGCGTATAATTTGGTTATGGTAAGTACCCTTTTTTTTGCCTCGGCATCTTTTTCGAGGCTATATTTTTTAAGGAAAGCAGCAGCAGCGCTTTCGAATTCCTTTTGCAGGTCGTTTATGAAAATTTCAAGCTTTGCCCCGCCGGCCGATATGTATATATCGCTGTTGAATCTTTTAAGAAAATCCTCGTGTACGTCATTACAGGCAATTGTCAGCTGTTCTTCCAATTCTTTATAATCAAAAACCATCCGTCATTAATATATTTGAAATTTCCCACAAATAAAGTAATTGTTGCAGGGATGAAGTTATGAAATTTAACTTAAGATTAATAAAATTTTTCGTCTAAATTAATGGTAAGAAGATGTGATGTTTCGGACTTCAGTTTAGTATACAGGGAATTACGGTTTATCGCATAAAAACACAGATTCGCCAATTATAAATAACAGCAGGGAAAGAAAGAAAAATTATGATTTGGAAAGTATAAAGTAGAAAAATTGGCGGTACGGCTTTATATTTAACTTAGCGCCTATAAATGCCCCCAAAAATAAACAGCAGTAAATAAGCTTTCCCGCCAATTTGCACCAAATATAATATAAATTTAATGTTGAAAGAGTATTTAATTATATTTTAACAATAAATAATGCTGTAGTGAAATTATTTTAATTATCAGCAACCCTGGCATAGTCTTCCACACATTTCCGGGCATACGACTTAGCGATGGCTTTTATATCCTGTAGTGCGCGCGGATCTGAGGTCAGTTTATTTTCCCTTATAAAAAGCGCTTCGGCGGCATCATATTCCCTTTGGATCAGCTCGAGGAAAGCAGAAAGTTGGTCTGGTCCCTTACCTTTATAATCTGCTGCATAACTTACAGATAATTTCTCAACTACATCCTTACAGGCGCAGTCAAACCTGTTACCAAGATCATCATAATCGATTTCCATAAATTTTCAGATAAGTTAACGCGAAGATAAGTATTTGGGAATACATCTTAAAAAATTCCAAAAAAAAAGCCCCGATAAATCGGGGCTGAAATAAGGGTGAAAGACGGGGCTCGAACCCGCGACCTCCGGAACCACAATCAGGCGCTCTAACCAACTGAGCTACAATCACCATTTGTTTTTCGAGTGCAAATATAAGGCTTTTGACGGTTTTTGCAAACAAAAAATTATCTTTTTTATATCAAATTTACATCAAATCTCCTAAGCTGTTCACTGCCACATACCTTTCAACCGTAAATCCTTCTGCATATTCCGAATTGATGAGCCTGCCCAGGTCGGCAGCCCGGTAAAGTATGCTCTCTTTAAAGTTTTTTGTGGCTATGGGCGTAACCGGTTCGTCGCTGTTGGGGTCATAAAATTGTGACCTGTAGGCCATCAGTGATGCAACTTTAACATCCATAAAGCCCGTAACGTCCACTACAAAATCAGGCTCCAGGTTTTTCCACTGTATATAATGGTACACCAGCTTTGGCCGCCATGCCTCCTGCCCTGCCCCGTCCAGTTCGGTCTCTATCCTTCGCAGGCCGGATAAAAAGCACGCATCGGATACCAGCTTGCTGCCCTTGCCGTGATCAATATGACGGTCGTCTACGGCATTGCAGATCACGATTTCCGGACGGTACTTACGCACCATTTTGATAACCTCAATTTGGTGGGCTTCGTCATTTACAAAGAACCCGTCGCGGAAACGCAGGTTCTCCCTTACGGTAACCCCCAATATTTTTGCGGCATCGGCTGCTTCACTATCACGAATTTCCGCGGTGCCTCGGGTACCGAGCTCGCCACGGGTAAGGTCGATAATGCCAACTTTTTTGCCAAGGGAGATCTCTTTGGCTATGGTAGCGCCGCAGCTAAGTTCCACGTCGTCGGGGTGGGCGCCAAATACAAGTATGTCTAATTTCATGTGATGATTCTGAATAATGGTGTAAAGGTAGGGAAGTTTAGCGATTTCGGGTTTGAGTATTGCAGGGTTTTGAAAACTCCCGTTGCTTGGGAGAACGTACTGTAATCAGCAGAGTGAAGCTCCGCGTGAGGGACAGGAACGGCATCCCCGCACCCGCCGCGGCGAGGGGAGGGATAAAGTGAATGGCCCGACGGCGTAGTTTACGGAGCCGGCACGCCCAAAAAATAAACACCCACTTTTATAAAATATTTAGGAAGAAAATCGTTAAATAGCCATAACTTGCAGGGTGCAATTTACGAACGAAAATTCCTCATATAATGAATGAGATTAAGATACTTTGGGTAGATGACGAGATCGACATGCTGAAGCCCCACATCCTTTTCCTTGAAAAGAAAAACTATAAGGTAACTACAGCAAACAATGGCCAGGATGCCATAGACATGTTTGAAAAGGAAAATTTCGACGTGGTATTCCTGGATGAGAACATGCCGGGCCTGAGCGGGCTGGAAACGCTCTCTATCATCAAGGAAAAAAAATCTTCGGTACCCGTGATCATGATCACCAAAAGCGAGGAAGAATACATCATGGAAGACGCCATCGGGTCGAAAATTGCAGATTACCTAATTAAGCCGGTAAACCCCAACCAGATATTGCTTTCGCTAAAAAAGAACCTGGACCACTCACGCCTTGTATCCTCGAAAACCACACTGGACTACCAAAAGGAATTCCGCAAGATATCGATGGATATGGGTATGGTGAATTCGTGGGAAGACTGGGTGGAAATGTATAAACGCCTGGTGTACTGGGAACTGGAGCTGGAGACCATCGAGGACCAGGGAATGATCGAGATTCTGGAGTCCCAGAAGTCAGAGGCCAACTCGCAGTTCGGCAAGTTCATCGAAAAGAACTATGAGGACTGGTTTGAGCCAAAAGCCGATAAGCCGGTGTTGTCGCACAATGTGTTCCGCGAGCTTGTTGTCCCCGAGATACAAAAGAAACAGCCGATCCTCTTCGTAGTGATCGATAACCTGCGCTACGACCAGTGGAAGGCTTTTGAAAGCGTTGTGGCCAACCATTATAAAGTCGAAAAAGAGGCTTCCTACTATGCCATCCTGCCTACTGCGACACAGTATGCCCGTAATGCGATTTTCTCCGGGCTTACGCCTCTGGAGATGGAGAAAAAATTCCCGCAGTACTGGAGAAATGATGTGGACGAAGGCGGAAAGAATATGTTTGAAGGCGAGTTCCTGACCGAACAGCTAAAACGCCTCGGGCTACAGAACCTGAAGCAGGAATATTATAAGATAACCAACTTCCGCGACGGTCAAAAGCTTGTGGATAATTTTAAGGGGCTTAAAGATAACGACCTGACTACTATAGTATACAACTTTGTAGACATGCTGTCGCACGCCAAGACCGAAATGGACGTGGTGAAAGAGCTTGCCAGCAACGACAAAGCTTACCGCTCGCTAACCCTGAGCTGGTTCCGCAATTCGCCGCTGCTCGAAATGATACAGCAGGCACAGCACATGGGCTTCAGGCTGATCCTGACCACCGACCATGGCACTATCAACGTGAAGAACCCAAGCAAGGTAATTGGCGATAAGAATACCAGCCTGAACCTGCGCTACAAGACCGGGCGCAGCCTGACGTATGAGGACCGTGAAGTATATGCCGTAAAGGACCCGAAACGCATACAGCTACCTTCCATCAACATGAGCAGTTCATACATTTTTGCGAAAAACGACATGTTTCTGGCATACGTAAATAACTACAACCATTACGTGAGCTACTACCGCAATACCTACCAGCACGGCGGTATCTCGCTGGAGGAAATGATAATCCCTTTCTTAGTATTTAACCCTAAATAAACCGGTAACAACGATATGGAGATCACTTTTTCCCTTGAGGAAATAGACACTGCGGCAAAGCAGGTATTGGCGCAAAACATCAAGAGTATCATAACATTCCATGCAACTATGGGTGTGGGCAAGACCACGTTCATCAAGGCACTGGCGAAGCAGCTGGGCGTACGGGACATGACCTCAAGCCCTACGTTTTCGCTGGTAAATGAATATGAAACGGAGGACGGCAGGACACTGTACCACTTTGACCTGTATCGCCTTAACAGCGAGGCAGAGGCATACGACATGGGCATTGACGAATACTTTTATTCGGGTAACCTGTGCCTTATCGAATGGCCGGAAAAAACGCCCAATCTCATTCCGCTCGACCATACGGCCATTACCATGAAATTACTGCCTGACGGTAAAAGGCACCTTACTGTAAAATAGTGTTACACCCAATGCATTTTTTTGTAATTTAGTGCCAAATATCCGCAACCAAACCATGTCCCTAACACCTTTTACAAAGCAGCAACTGCTCCCGCAGGAAGAGAAACTTGAAGTAGCCCGGCAAAAGAGCGAACTCTTTATTGGTATGCCCAAAGAAACTTCGTACCAGGAACGGAGGATATGCCTTACGCCCGATGCCGTTAACTCGCTTACGGCACACGGCCACCGCGTAATGATCGAGGCAGGCGCGGGATTAAGTTCAAGCTACAGCGACAGGGAATACAGCAATGCCGGTGCGGAGATTACACAGGATCCCAAAAAGGTTTTCGGATGCCCTGTAATACTGAAGGTGGAACCGCCATCGGTTTCGGAAATTGAAATGATGAACCCCGAAACCCTTATCATTTCTGCAATACAATTAAAGACACAGCGCAAGGAATATTTTGAAGCCCTTGCCGCCAAAAGGATAACAGCCCTGGCTTTTGAATTCATAAAAGACGAGGACGGCTCCTACCCTGCCGTAAAATCGCTTAGCGAAATTGCAGGAACAGCTTCAGTACTCATTGCCGCCGAACTAATGATAAACCAAAAAATAGGCAAAGGCTTATTGCTGGGCAATATTACGGGCGTACCGCCAACGGAAGTCGTTATCATAGGCGCAGGCACGGTAGCCGAGTTCGCTGCCCGCACCGCGATAGGCCTGGGCGCCAGTGTAAAGGTATTCGACAATTCCATTACCAAGCTGCGCCGGCTGCAAAATACCCTTAACCACCGCATTTTCACCTCGACCATACAGGAAAAATCATTATTGAAGGCGCTAATGCGTTGCGACGTGGCCATTGGTGCCATGCGTGGCAAAAACCGCACACCTATCATTGTTAGCGAAACCATGGTGGAGCACATGAAAAAAGGCGCGGTGATCATCGATGTCTGCATCGATACCGGCGGCTGTTTTGAAACGTCTGAAGTCACCACACACGAGAAGCCAACATTTGTAAAGAACAACGTGATCCATTATTGCGTACCGAATATCCCTTCGCGCTATTCCAAAACAGCATCAATGTCCATCAGCAACATCATTAGCCCGTTCCTTTTACAGATGGCGGACGACGGGGGGATTGAGAGCGCCATACGCTGTAACGCGGGATTGAAAAATGGTATTTATTATTATCATGGATTGCTAACGAACAGATCGATTGGAGATTGGTTTTCGTTGCCGTACAGGGATATAAATTTGATTGTGTTTTAATTCTACCGAAATTAATTCCCTACGGGAAAATTGGATTGAATCCATTTTTTATCTACCGAAATTGATTCCCTATGGGAAAATTGGATTGATCCCATTTTCTATCCTACCTAAATTGATTCCCTACGGGAAAATTGGATTGAACCCTTTTTTTTGAGTTTAATATCTGGCCCTATCCCCTAGGGATTAAATTTCGGTAGCATTTTGGTACGAGACGATAATTTTTCCCGTAGGGAATTAATTTCGGTGAATTAATTAATTTACTATGTTTGTGAAAACACAGGATAAATGCCAAATACCTACACCCAAATACATATCCAGTTTGTCTTTGCTGTTAAACATAGATATGGAATAATTAAACCCTATTGGAAGCAGGAATTACACTCTTACATTTCGGGAATTATTGAGAAACAAGGTCACAAACTTTTGGCTATAAATGGGATGCCCGACCATATTCACATTTTTGTCGGAATGCGTCCAAATCAATCTGTTTCAGATCTTTTACAGGATGTAAAGCGCAATTCTTCATTATGGATCAACCAGAAAGGATTTGTCAATGGTAAATTTGAATGGCAGGAAGGATTCGGAGCATTTTCGTATAGCAAGTCACACAGCAAAGCAGTTATAGAGTATATTGAGAACCAGGAGTTACACCATAAAAAAAATTCTTTCAGGGATGAGTATTTGGACTTTCTGAGAAAATTTAAAATTGACTATGATGAACGGTACTTATTCAATGATTTGGCAGATTAAGATTAATTACAACTCCCCCTTCACTTTACCAGCATCAATATCTCCATGCGAGGCATGATATATCACCACGCCATCTTTTAATAGCAAAAGTTGCGGCGACTGGTGTTCTACATGAAAAATAGTGGCAATCTCATTTGAGATATCGCGGTGTTGCAGCAGGTCAAGAAAGTAAGGTTTGGCCTTTTCGGCATCTATATCATAACTCCCCTCAAATCCACGCAATGCCATTTTGCTGATACCACAGCGCGTACTGTGCTTGAAGATGATTACCGGAATATCTGCCGATTCCTGTATCATCCCATCCAATTGTTCCAGGGATGTTAAAGCACGCCACTCTACACCCGAAGATGATGTATCTTTACTATCTGACTCACCGAATAATTTATTAAATAGACCCATAGTGACGTTTTTAAGACATTTTGTCGGTTAAAACCTTGCAATCCTGCAACGTTTACGACATTTTGTCTGATTTTAGATTACGGAATACAATTTGAAATACTCTTACCAAATTTAAAGAATTTAGAATATGAACTTTGCCAATTTTACTATAAAATCACAGGAAGCGATACAAAGGGCGCAGCAGATAGCCCAAAGCTTTGGCCACCAGCAGATAGAGAACGAGCATATCGTTAAAGCTATTCTGGAGGTCGATGAAAACGTAACGCCTTTCCTCCTTAAGAAACTAAACGTCAACCTCCCCATTTTCCAGCAGGTGCTCGACAGATTGATCGAAGGCTTCCCGAAAGTGTCGGGCGGCGAGATGGGACTTTCGCGTGATGCGGGTACAGTGCTCAATGAAGCCTCCAACATTGCCCGCAAAATGAACGACGAGTTTGTATCCATCGAACACTTGCTGCTGGCAATATTTGCTTCAAAAAGCAAGGTTGCCCAGATATGGAAAGACCAGGGCGTAACCGAAAAAGCCTTTAAGGCCGCTATCGACGAACTGCGCAAGGGCGAAAAGGTTACCTCGGCGAGTGCGGAGGAAACCTATAATGCCCTGAACAAATATGCTAAAAACCTCAACCAGCTGGCCAACGATGGTAAGCTCGACCCGGTAATAGGCCGCGACGAGGAGATACGACGTGTGCTGCAAATCCTTTCGCGCCGTACCAAGAACAACCCTATGCTTGTGGGCGAACCCGGCGTAGGTAAGACCGCCATTGCCGAAGGCCTTGCACACCGCATCATCCAGGGTGACGTTCCCGAAAACCTTAAAAACAAAGTAGTATATTCACTCGACATGGGCGCACTGATTGCCGGGGCAAAGTATAAGGGTGAGTTTGAGGAGCGCCTGAAATCGGTTGTGAAGGAAGTGACTTCTGCCGATGGAGACATTGTACTGTTTATTGATGAAATCCACACCCTTGTAGGTGCCGGCGGCGGTGACGGCGCGATGGATGCCGCAAACATACTGAAACCGGCACTGGCCCGTGGCGAACTGCGTGCGATAGGCGCTACCACGCTCGACGAATACCAAAAATATTTTGAAAAAGATAAAGCCCTCGAACGCCGTTTCCAAAAGGTTATGGTAGATGAGCCGGATACCGAAAGCGCCATTTCGATACTTCGTGGTATCAAGGAAAAATATGAGACCCACCACCAGGTTCGCATTAAGGACGATGCCATCATTGCCGCTGTGGAGCTTTCGCAACGTTACATAACCAACCGTTTCCTTCCCGATAAGGCGATTGACCTGATGGACGAGGCCGCATCCAAACTGCGCATGGAGATCAATTCCAAACCCGAAGAACTGGATGTACTTGACCGTAAGATCATGCAGCTCGAGATCGAGATTGAGGCCATTAAGCGCGAGAACGACGAGACCAAGCTAAAATCGCTGGGCATGGAAATTGCCAACCTCAAAGAAGACCGCAACGAAATTTACGCCCGCTGGAAAAGTGAGAAAGATGTGGTAGACAATATACAGGCCGCAAAGACCGAAATCGAAAACTTTAAGTCAGAAGCCGAACGCGCCGAACGCGAAGGCAACTACGGAAAAGTAGCCGAACTGCGTTACGGCAAGATCAAGGAAGCGCAGGACAAACTGGATACCCTTGAGAGCCAGCTGACAGAAACCCACAAAGGGGAGAGCCTTATAAAAGAGGAAGTAACCCGTGAGGATATTGCCGAAGTGGTAGCCAAATGGACCGGTATACCGGTTACCAAAATGCTACAGGGTGAACGTGAAAAACTGCTTAGCCTTGAAGATGAACTGCACAAACGCGTAGTGGGCCAGGAAGAAGCCATAGAGGCCGTAAGCGATGCTGTAAGGCGCAGCCGTGCAGGCCTTCAGGACCAGAAAAAACCTATTGGGTCATTCCTGTTCCTCGGTACAACAGGTGTGGGTAAGACCGAACTGGCGAAAGCGCTGGCCTCCTACCTGTTCGACGATGAAAATGCCATGACGCGCATCGATATGAGCGAATATCAGGAACGCCACAGTGTGAGCCGCCTGGTAGGCGCGCCTCCGGGGTATATAGGCTATGATGAGGGCGGGCAGCTTACCGAAGCTGTACGAAGGAAACCGTACTCAGTGGTATTGCTCGATGAGATCGAGAAGGCTCACCCGGACACCTTCAACATACTGCTGCAGGTGCTGGACGAGGGCAGGCTCACCGATAACAAAGGCCGTGTAGCCGACTTTAAGAACACCATCATCATCATGACCTCCAATATGGGAAGCAGCATCATACAGGAGAAGTTTGAAACCTTTAAAGGCAATATCGAAAATGCCATTGAGGCCGCGAAAGTTGAAGTGCTTGGATTACTGAAACAAACCGTGCGCCCTGAATTCATCAACAGGATAGATGACATCATTATGTTTACACCGCTGAATGCCGATAACATCAAAGAAATCGTGGGGCTCCAGCTGAAATCGGTAACCAAATTGCTTTCAAAGCAGAATATTACGCTTGATGCCACACCGGAAGCCATTGACTACCTTGCCAAAAAAGGCTACGACCCCGATTTTGGAGCGCGCCCTGTTAAACGTGTGATCCAGAAAGAAGTCATGAATGAGCTTTCAAAACAGATACTTTCAGGTAAAGTTACTACCGACAGCATCATACTGCTCGACAGCTTCGACGGACAGCTGGTTTTCAGGAACCAAAGCGACCTGGTAAAAAACTAAAGTATACCTTATAACCAAAAAAACGGATGGCATGGGCCATCCGTTTTTTGGTTATAAAAATTCAATTACAGCATGAAATTCACGCCAACATTGAATGCGCTTCTTGAATTCAGTACCGGATCAAAACCGTCGCTATCTTTAAAAATATCTACAAAGCCCGCCTGCTCCTGGTATTCAATGAATATTTTTATAAAATTACTCACAGGTATCTTCACGCCTATTCCCAATGCAAGTCCGGCATCAACTGTGTTGTGGGAATCCTTCAGGTCAATATCCAGTTCTGTATCTTTAGCGCTCATCAGGAACCCTACATAAGGTCCGAAGTTCAGGTACCAGTTCCTTTTTCCACCAAAATGCCAGTTTGCCATTACAGGGATAGTAAGGTAATTCAGGTTGATATCAGTTTCAATTGTCGTTCCTGTCTCAAAATCTGTAAGCCCCCCATTGTCCCAGCCCTTCCTGTCATACATAAGCCCGGCCTTGATACCCCAGCGATCTGAAAAGTAATATTCGGCAGAACCATTAAAGTTAAAACTCACATTGGTGTCCGGATTACCGTAAAAATCAGAGCTGGTAATAGTTGATAGGTTAAGGCCGGCACCCAGCCCAAATTCAATACTCCCTTTTGATTGCGCATTGGCTGTAGAAATTCCTGCCATAATAAGCAGGGGAAAAATAATTCTTTTCATGTGTTTGTTTTTTTTGGTAAACCTAACAAAATTTATGGTATTAAAAACAGTCACCTTAATATTTAATATAAGGTTTATACCGTTTTTAATGCATCGATCAACACGTCGATATCTTCTTTGGTATTCAGGTGGCTGAGTGAGATGCGCAGCGAGGGTTTCGCGAGATCGTCTGCCGCAAGTAATTCCTTTAGCACGTGCGATGGCTTTATGCTCCCCGACTGGCAGGCGCTTCCCCGGGAAACTGCCACACCTTTCATATCGAGGTGGAACAATATCATCGCCGTTTTTTCTTCGCCGAAAGGCAGCAGTACATTGGCAATATTATAGAATAATTGGGTATTTGCCGGCTGCCCGTTTACTTTACAGCCCGGAAAATGGATTTGCAACTGATCCAGAAGGTATCTTTTGAGGGAAGTGATATATTCCCTGTCGTGCTCCAGAGTCGCATAAGATAATTGCAGTGCCTTGGCCATGCCTGCCACCTGGTGTATGGCTTCAGTGCCTGCCCGGAAGCCCTTTTCCTGCCCGCCACCGAAAATCATGGGCTGCAGGGGGATATTTTTTCGTACAAATGCAAACCCAGCACCCTTAGGTCCGTGGAATTTATGCGCGCTTGCCACCAGGAAATCGACGGGAATGTTATGCATATCCAGTGATTCCTTTCCTGCAGACTGCACCGCATCGGTATGGAAAAACGCCCCCGCCTGTTTGCAGATGCGTCCAGCCCTTTCGATATCAAGTATGCCACCCGTTTCGTTATTCACATGCATGAGGCTCACCAATGTGGGTACATTCTCAGAAAGTAGCTTTACGAGGTGCGTAAGATCGGCTGTGCCATCCGGCAAAAGCTTTACATACTCCACAGCAATGCCATACTCTGACGCTACAGCCTGTACAGTATTGAGCACCGAGTGATGTTCAGCCCTGCTGCTTATGATGCGCTGCACCTTCAGGTCCTTTACCGCGCTCCGTATGATCCAGTTATTGGCCTCGGTACCGCAGGACGTGAAAATAATTTCGCGTGCTTCGGCGTTAATAAGGGAAGCGATGGTTTTACGCGCTGTTTCCAGCACTACTTTTGCACTCCGCCCTGCAGAATGCGTTGACGACGGGTTGCCGTAAGCGTCGGACATTACGCGCACCATTTCGGCAATCACTTCGGGGTGGATGGCGGTGGTGGAGGCATTGTCGAGGTAAGCTTTTTTCATGGCGTAAAATTACTGAAAAATGGCCAGCAATCATATTTTATGCAATGATGCTCAAAACCCGCCAAAAACATTATTTTTGTTGAAAATTACTTTGTATGAAAAAGATTTTAGGGCTTATTGCCACATTGATATTGGTTATGGGATGCGATGATGGCGAAATGAGCTTCAATACGTTCAATTTTGCAGACGGTACGCCCAGTAGGTGTTCGGACAGCAACCTTTATTATAAAATAAACGGTAGTGAAGTACTCCTGCTCGACCTTTCCGGAAACCCGCTCAGCAATGTACCTACAGTGCAAGGAGAACCGAGACTGATAACCATTGGGGCGACCAACACCATTACGTACAGAAACTACGATGATACTCCCGGTGCAGGTTCTATATGCTCCTTCCCCGCCCCCGCCTCGCCTGCTGTACTGGAAGAATGGATTGGCGAAGGCACCATATCAATACAAACCGATGCAGTGCGAAATACGAGCGGCATCCTGACAGGATACAGCCATAAAATAACGCTTGTGGATGTATCGTTCACTAAAAATGGTGAAACCACACGCATTGTTGATAACGAATTTGGCTCTATTGTAATTCCGGTAGGCTTTACATTCAATTTTGGGATGGAAGAGGCGGACCTTGAGCTGGATAAATGTCCCGAGAACAACCTGATCTTTAAAAGGAGAGGCAACGAAGCGCTACTTCTGAACCTTGATCCGGCTGTATTTGCAGATAATGTGGCAGGTTCCACCGATACAATCACCTTTACTGACCTGGAAGATGCGGGTGTGATATTCCTTGTATACAATGGCTCTGTTTCCGAGTCGAACATTTGTAGTGTGATAAACCCGGTTACACCTGTGATCACCGAAAGGTGGGAAGCTACAGGGACCGTTACCATAAATACGGTAGCGGTAAGTGGTGAACCAGGGGCTGTAGAACACGAAATTACTTTTAGTAATATGGTATTCACAAAGGTATCGGATTCCAGTGGGCAGACATTTACAATATCCGACCTTGTTGCGCCTGTTCCGGGTGAAACGGGCTATTATTTCGGCGTTCTTATACCTGAGTAACAATGAAGTATCTCGTACGATTAAGTATATCGGACATTACTGCTACCGTTCCGGATTTTGCTTTATGTACACTTCAGTTGCGCCAAGTCCGTATTTCTGGTAATCGGCATCGCGGAATGTAATGCCTTCATAGCGTCCTAAAAGAAAATCGAGCTCGGCCTTAAGTATACCCTCCCCTACGCCGTGGATGAGTACGACACGCTGCATCCTGTTGCGTATGGCAAATTCGATCTGGCGCTTGGCGGTTTCAGATTGCAGGGTCAGGATATCGTAGTTGGACATTCCCCGTTTGTTAGGAACCAGTTTTTCAATGTGCAGGTCGACCTCAAGTACGAAGCTGTCTTTTTTAGACTTCTTTTCCTTAACAAAGCTCCTCTTTTTAGGTTCTTCCTTCTCTTTTAGAACCCTTCCGATAGATTGCGATGACACAAATGACTTAATATCTGTAGAATGATGAAGCTTTACAAGTTCGTTCGTGTCAAACTCCAATTCAAAGCCTTCGGTAGTTTCAATCACTATCCTGACACCCCTGACAACCTTTACCTTTCCGGAAAAAGAATCGTCAAGCACTGCTACCTCATCACCTATCTTAAATGTTTTCATCGTCATTGTAATTCTCATCATTACTGCGTTCTCCCTTACTTGGTACTTTTGCCATAAGGCGCATCAGGCCAAAAACGAACGCTGCCATGGCAACTATCATTATGATCATGTTCGGTTGGGCTTTTGACTGTTCGAAAAGCGCAACGAGTGCGAGCGCAAATATCAAAAGTATATAGATGGTTTTCATAAGGCCAAAAGTAATAAAATATAAATAAGAATCCCCCCGCGCCGGCGGAGGGATACTCTATTGTATAGCGTTAATTACCTAATTGCTGCGCCAAGGATTGCTAAAAACATCATAAGCACATAGAACGACAATATGACTATCGTAAGTATGCCAACAAATTTGTAATGCGACTTCAGGTTTTCCAAGGCCTCTGTAAGTTCCTGTGAATTGTTGTTGTAAAGGGCGCTTTTGGCCTTTGACGAAAACTTATACAGATATAGTACCGGGAAAAAATACAGAAATGCGACCAACAGGTAAACTACCCCCAGGAACGCCCCGAAAGCATTGCCAAAAGCGCCTGCTCCCATCCCAGCAAATGCATCTCCCACTGCAAACATGGCCAAAGCACCAATTATCATGAAGCCTATTAAAATAAAGCCCATGATCGACAGGAACTTAGCCCATTTGGCTGTTTCGGTAAGGTAATCCTTCGCAAGGGAAGTCAGCTGCAGTTCGAACGAATCGAAAGATGAAGCCTGGTCATTAAATGAGGATTGTTTGTAATCGTCCATAATAGAATAGATTGTTTTTGGTTAGATATTTATGGTTTATTTCTCAAATGCCCTAAGCGTTTTCGTAATAATGGCTACGCAGTCCAGCAACTGCTCTTCGGTCATCACCAATGGCGGTGCAAAACGGATGATGTTGCCGTGCGTGGGCTTAGCCAGCAGGCCGTTGTCCTTCATTGCCATACAGATGTCCCATGCCGTCGAGCTGTCCTCCGTATCATTAATTACTATGGCATTCAGAAGCCCTTTGCCCCTAACGAGCGTCGCAATAGTACTTGTTGCAATATACTCATTCATTTTTTCACGGAAAAGTTTTCCGAGCATTTCCGAATTTTCAGCCAGTTTTTCTTCCGTTACCACCTCCAGCGCGGCAATGGCTACGGCTGCGGCAACTGGGTTACCCCCAAAAGTCGAACCGTGCTGGCCCGGTTTTATCACATTCATTATTTCGTCATTGGCCAGTACTGCCGAAACCGGATAAGCCCCGCCCGAAAGCGCCTTGCCCAATATGAGGATGTCCGGCTGCACATTTTCGTGGTGAACGGCAAGCAGCTTCCCTGTACGCGCTATGCCTGTCTGTACCTCATCGGCAATGAAAAGCACGTTGTGGCTTTGGCACAGTTCCATGGCCTGGGACAGGTAACCATCTGCCGGTACGTATACGCCTGCTTCGCCCTGTATCGGCTCTACAAGGAAACCGGCTATATTTTTTTCGGCCTTTAAAACATTTTCAAGAGCGTCAATATCATCGTATGGTATTTTAATAAAGCCTGCTGTATACGGCCCAAAATTTTTCCGTGCGTTCTCGTCGTTCGAGAAAGAAATAATTGTAGTGGTCCTTCCGTGGAAGTTGTTCTCACACACTATTATTTTGGCCTCCTGCTCTGCGATGCCCTTTTTTTCATAAGCCCACTTGCGGCACAGCTTTATAGCGGTTTCCACAGCTTCGGCGCCGGTATTCATCGGCAGTACTTTATCAAAACCGAAATAGTTGGTTACAAATTCCTCATATTTCCCCAATTGGTCGTTATAAAACGCACGGGAAGTAAGCGTTAATGTCTGCGCCTGCTCCATCATGGCATTGATGATCTTCGGGTGGCAGTGCCCCTGGTTTACAGCCGAGTATGCCGAAAGGAAATCGTAATACTTTTTGCCTTCCACATCCCAAACATACACACCCTTACCCCTGCTAAGCACTACGGGCAGCGGGTGGTAGTTGTGTGCACCGTACTTGTCTTCGAGCATTATGGCATCCGCCGACGTTAATTTTTCTAAAACTGACATTGTAATCCTGATTTAATCTTTTTTAAGCAGCTATTCCTTCTTTCGGAGAGAAATCACCCGTTCAGGTGTGCAAATTACTAAAAATAAAATTATTGGCCTTGATAAATGAGAAAATGGTAAACAAAGTGGGGAAAAGTTCAACCACAATAGTTATACCACCTGAGTTTTGGTATGTCCATGTTTTTTAACCATAATGGCAAGCAGCTCGGCTACGCTGTCCTGTAACTGGGGCGGCTCGAGTATTTCCGCCTGGTCGGCAAACATAATAAACCATCTTGCCAGTCCCTGCTCCAGCGACTGCGACAGGAATGTCATCTCAATATAGTCGCCATCGGCCTTTTCAGATACAAACCCGAAATAATGCCGCTGTTCCTCCATGTATATGGCAACGCTCTTGTGTGTGCGTATCACGGCTTTGCGCACCGGAATGGCAGCCATGGTTTCTTTGTGCTGTTCGTAATATTCTTTCAGGGAAGTGCGCTCCTGCTGTGGTATTTCCGTAAGGCATACACTTACGATCCTGTCGGCGCGGAACTGCCTGTAGCTTTCGCGGAGGTGGCACCACGCAATGGTGTACCAATTGTTATGCTCATGAAAAATACCGATGGGCTCAATAAGCCGTTCGCTGTTCTCATCGTTTCCAAAAGCACGGTATACAAGCTTTACGGCCTTCTTTTCGGCGGTAGCCTTAAGGAGTATGTCGAGTATGTTGCCGGGCGGCGTGCTTTCACGCTTCCTGTCCAGCACAAGGATGTTGTCTTCAAGGGTTTCCACCATGTCCTTTTCAGTTCCCTGCAAAACAGCTTTTACCTTATACATGGCCGACCCGAAATGTTCCCTGAGGTTAGTGTCGGTAAATTTTTCCATCAGCTTTTCGGCAGTAAGGAAAGCCCTGGCCTCCTCTCGCGTAAACATTATGGGAGGCAGCCTGTAGCCGTCAACCAGCGAATAGCCTATGCCTGCCTCGCCGTATAAGGGTACACCGGCCTCCTCAAGCGAGCGGATGTCGCGGTATACAGTACGCAGGCTGATACCAAACCTGTCGGCCAGGTCCTGTGCCTTCACTACCCTTTTAGACTGTAGCTGTATCAGTATTGCGGTAATCCTGTCGAAACGGTTCATGGAGTGATATATTCATCCAAAGATAGCATTTTATGTAAAAATTAATCCATAAAAAAGCCCCGCATAACGAGGCTCCTTCTGAATATGAAATCTAAATTTTAACTTAACTCCTAACTAATGTTGCGCTCGACGTGATCGCAGTGTTGAGCAGCCTCGAAATCGGGCAGGTCGTTTCTGCCTTGGTTACCAGTTGCTGAAATTCATCGGTTTCAATATCATCTACCCTTGCTATAACCGAAAGGTGCGAGCCCACAACGCTGCCGTCCTGGAAATCGACATCGCATTTTGTTTCTATGGAAGCCACATTGTAACCTGCTTCGCCAATATACGCCGTAAGCTGCATGGTAAAGCATCCGGCATGGCCCGCCGCGATCAGTTCTTCCGGATTAGTGCCGTTGCCCTGTTCAAAACGTGTTTTAAAGGAATATTGTGTATTGCTTAATACATTGCTTTGGGTCGTAATCTTACCCTCGCCCTCTTTAAGTGAACCTGCCCAAACAGCAGTTGCATTTCTTTTCATAATAGTTTGTTTGTTGTCCCATAAAATTACTGAATTTCAGTATACTATAAAAACAGCATAAGACTTTTAACAAAACATTATCGTCTCATGCATTTTCAATAAGCTCTAAAAGCTTCAGTGTAGTATTCCAGTTTCTGGTTGTAGCTTTCAGTTTTAATTTACTTTCGATAAGATTGTTAGACAGCTTCGAATCGGCAGCGCCTATGGCCAGTTTAAAATACAGAATATCTTCGTGCAGGGTTATCAGGTCCTCCCCCATTGGCGCCTCCCTTAGCTTTTCCACAGTCTCAGCAGACGGTATTTCACTAAGGAATGTAACGTATATCTTCTTAGTGCCTGGCTCCTCGGGTATCCTGCCTTCTGCAAAAGGATTATTGTCAATGGCTTTTTCCAAATCATGTTTATCAATAACGAATACCGTTACATCGAATCCATAGTGATCCGCAATGAGCTTTTCAATGTCTGTTGAAAGTTTTTCCTTAGATTTTTCCGCAGCAGTAAACACCACGTTGCCGCTCTGGATGTAGGTCTTTACATTATCATGCTCTACCGCCTCCATGAGCTTGCGGAGGTCTTCCATTTTAATGATCTTTTTACCGCTGACGTTGATGCCGCGGAACAGGGCGAGATAGGCAGGCATATTTTTGATTGAGGATTACCTACAAATTTATCCAAATTTTATAATAATACCTTATTTTTGCGCCATGGGAAAAAGGAAGATAACCGATAAGATCGTATTCGATAATGTAGAAGTGCTTGATGCAGGCGCAAAGGGCGTTTCGGTAGCTAAGGCACCGGATGGCAAAGTAGTTTTCATACCTAATGTGGTGCCGGGCGACGTGGTGGATGTGCAGACCTTCAAAAAGCGGAAAGCCTACTACGAAGGAAAGGCCATTCATTTCCACGAATATTCTGCCGACAGGGTAATACCACCCTGCCAGCATTTCGGCGCCTGCGGCGGCTGCAAATGGCAAAACATGAAGTACGAGAAGCAGCTGTTCTACAAGAACCGCGAAGTCTATAACCACCTGAAACGCATCGGAAAAGTGGAACTGCCGGAATTTGAGCCGATAAAAGGCAGCGAAAAGCAATTCTTTTACCGGAATAAGATGGAATTCTCCTTCTCGAACTCCCGTTGGGTAACTGAGGAAGAAGCCCGAAGCGGTGAGGAGATCGACAACCGCAATGCACTCGGATTCCACATCCCGCGTATGTGGGACAAGATACTGGACGTTACCAAATGCCACCTGCAGGAAGACCCGAGCAACATGATACGCAATGCTGTGAGGGATTTTGCCAACGAGCACGGGCTGGAATTCTTCAATCCGCGTGAGCATTCCGGATTGCTGCGCACGCTGATGCTGCGTACGGCATCTACCGGCGAGATCATGGTGCTCATCCAGTTCTTCGATGATAATAAAGAACAAAGGGAAATGCTGCTTGATTTTCTTGCCGAAAGTTTCCCGAGCATCACCTCGCTGCAATATGTGGTGAACCAAAAAGCCAACGACACACTGTACGACCTTGACATTACCCTTTACAAGGGGCGTGATTACATATTAGAGTCGATGGAGGGGCTGAGCTTCAGCATCAATGCGAAGTCATTTTACCAGACAAATTCCGACCAGGCATACGAGCTGTACAGCATTACCCGTGACTTTGCCGGCCTTACCGGCAACGAGGTGGTATATGACCTGTATACCGGCACCGGAACCATAGCGCAGTTTGTATCGCGCAAAGCTAAAAAGGTAATTGGCGTAGAAGCCGTCCCTGAAGCCATTGCCGATGCCAAAGAAAACGCGAGGCGCAATAATATCGACAATTGCGAGTTTTTTGTGGGAGACATGAAAGTGGTGTTCAATGAGGAATTCATTGATACGCACGGCTGGCCGGACGTGATCATTACCGACCCGCCGCGTGACGGGATGCACAAGGATGTTATTGAACAGATATTGAAGATCGGCCCGCAAAAAGTGGTTTATGTTAGCTGCAACTCGGCTACCCAGGCCCGCGACCTCGCGCTGATGGACGAGGTATATAAAGTGACCCGCGTGCGCCCGGTTGATATGTTCCCACAGACACACCATGTGGAAAATGTTGTACTTTTGGAAAAAAGATAATTGCCGCTATGAAAAGATTAATCGGGTCTGTAACCCTGTTGCTGGTACTCACGTACTTCTCCGTTGGTTGTGAGAAGGACGATATATGCCCCGACGGCACCCCTACCACGCCAAGCGTTATCGTTGAGTTTTTCAATAAGGATAATCGTGAAGAGCTGGTAAACCTCATCAACTTCAAATATTATGCAGTGGGCGAAACGGATACGCTGCCTGTGGTCGTAGATGGAACTACAACTTCCTTCAGCAGGATAGAGCTGCCACTGCGTACAGATGCCACTACTACAAAATGGGGGCTTATTTTTACACGCAGGCTTTCGAACGGGCAGTTTACCGAACCCAATACCGATTTCCTCGAATTCAATTACGAAACCAATGAGGCCTATGTATCCCGTGCGTGCGGCTTCAGGACAACCTTTATACTGGCACCAGACACTGCACCGGGAAATCCTCTCCTCACCGACTCTGAAGAGGCCGACGGCTTATGGATTGACAGTTACGAAGTAGATACTACCATTATAGAAAACGAAAATGAAACACATATCCGGATATTTCTGTAGCATTTTATTGCTGTGCTCATTTTCAGGGTTCGCGCAGGATGAAATTCCAGCCGACACAGTAGCTGCACCCGTAAAGACAGACCGCTACGGAATCCGTGTGGGTGTGGACCTGCACAGGCTTTCAAGGTCATTTTACGATGACGGTTTCAGGGGAATTGAAGTGGTGGGCGATTACAGGCTGACGAAAAAATGGTATGCCGCGGTAGAACTGGGTAACGTGGATTATACCGTAAACGACTCCCAACTCAATTTTACCACCGAAGGCAGCTACCTTAAAGTGGGGTTCGACTTTAATGCCTACGAGAACTGGCTGGATATGGAAAACATGATTTATGCCGGCCTCAGGTATGGCATTGCCGGATTCAGCCAGAACCTCAACTCGTATAAGATTTATGACAGTTCGGGCTATTTTGACCAGGTAACTGTTTATCCTGATACCAAATACAGCGGGCTTACTGCGCATTGGATAGAAATTGTCGGAGGTGTTAAGGCAGAGGTATTCGACAATATTTTTGTTGGGTTTTCTGTCCGGCTCAACAGCCTTATTTCCGACAAAAGCCCCGACGGCTTTGAGAACCTTTACATTCCCGGCTTCAACCGTACCTATGGCGCCCGGTTTGGTGCGGGCGTGAATTATACGGTGTCTTATTTTATTCCGCTTTACAAAAAGCAGGCCGCCCCAAAAGAGGAAAAGAAATAGTTTTAGCCGGGGTTGCACAAATCTTTTAATTTACACAGGAACCGCTCCCTTTCCAGAATTGGTCCGTGATATAGAAGACTGTATCAATAAAGTATAACACACCATTTTGGGTAAGTACGTTTTCATCATGTAAATCCTCCAGTATTATACCAATCTCTGTATTGATATAGTCATTATTCCTATTATTCTCAAAACCATTGGCCATCATAAAAGCTTTTACAGCCAATAAATCGGTATCTTCTGTACTGGAAACAAATGCTTGCCGGACCACTGCGTAGATTACATCAGCATGTTCTGTAAATCCTAACAAGTTATATGCTGTATCAGAGAAGAAATAGTTATGGAAAAGAAGATTATAAAGATAATCTTTCCAGGAATTATAATAAATAGCATCGTTAAGTTTCAGGACGTGTTCAGAATCATTCAGGTAAACTTTCTGTTCTGCCCCTTCACTTACATACTGTGAAAAATCAATGGCTTCAATCCAAAGACCGTGACTCGATAAGTATTCCCTTAATCTCTGGTTTTCCTGTTCTTTGAAATGCTTCGTGCCTTCAACTGTTTCGCCTGACTTCTCGCCATCTCTAAGGTAACCGGCGATTGTTTGGATAATTGCTCCAAACCTAACTTCGCGCGCTCCTGAAATGATAGTGTGTAGTTCATGTTTCAATTGGTTTTCCATTTACAAATATATAATTTTTTCCGGCTAAACTATCCTGATCCTGTAGCGTACTGATTACAGGCAATCTTATTAATAAAAATGCCGCAGATTATCAAACTGCGGCATTTTCGTTAAAAATATAATCTTTCTAATTCACTACGAGTTTTTGGGTTGCCGTTTTGCCATCGGCATTCAGCGTTACAAAGTACACACCACTTTTGAGTGACGACACATCAAGATCAGATCTTGTACCCTGCACTTTAGCATTGGCAACGGTTTTACCAAGTACATCGGTTACAGTTACCGTGGCACCGTTGACTTCGGCATTCATTTGCAGGGTGATTTTGGCTGATGCAGGGTTAGGGTACATTACGAAACCGTTGGCCGTGTTTTCGTTGATACCTGCGGCAGACATTACGGTTGTAGTAATCGTATTGGTTTCTATTACAGGGTTAAAGTCGAAATAAATGCCCGCCTGTCCCGACATGGAATCACCTGCTGCAATCGAAGTTTTTGGTTTTATCCTGTACATCACATAGCCGTGGCTGTCCGGTTCGTTCACCACCGCGCCGGGAAGCTGAATGTCATTGAAACGGAATGTTACGTCGTTGCCGTTGCCGCTCCTGCCTGTCTGGAAGGTGTGGCTGCCCGTCATTGGCTCAAAGGTGTTCCAGTCGAGGTTATCGTCAAGTGTTGTTTCAATCCTTACATTGTGTGCGTTGGCGTTACCTTCATTCTGGAAACGGATGGTATAATGCAGGTAGCCGTCGGCCTGAGCCTCTGTAATCTCTTCACCTTCACGCACGTTGATGTCGTTCGGGTCCCATGAATTTACTGAAACCTGGTCGAGCACATGTGTATTATTAGCCGGCACGGCATCGGTACCGCCATTAAGGGAAACCGTTGCAGTAAAAGTAATAATGTCGCCAAGGTCTACAATCCCTGGCATGGCCACCTGGAAGTCTACGTAGATGATCTGGTAGCCGTAAGGCTGCATGTTGGTATACTCAAAGGCAAGCAGGCCATTGGCGGGTGTCATTGCAGGCCATGATTGCAAGTAGTCCAGCTGTGTATCATTATATTGCAGCGCCACAGTGCCGTTTGCAGTTGCGTTCCCGAAATTCTGGATCACAAGGGCATACGAAGCTGTAAAGCCGGGCTGGGCGCCATTTAGCGGAGCCAGGTATATTGCAACATCGTTAATTGGCGCAGGAAGGGAAAGGCAGAAATTGATGTTTTCGACGTTTACATCCGAAACTACAACAGTATGTGAGGCAGGTGCCGCTATGATATTCGAATAATAGTACGGGCTGATTTGTACGCTGATTGTTCCCTCCGGAACATTGTAAAAGGTGTAATTGCCTTCAGAATCGGTATAGGTATAATCAACCTGGTTGTTGAAAACATAGTACACCGGTATTCCTGAAGAAGGTGTATCATTTTCCGTGCATCCGTTGCCATCTTCATCAAAGGACACATGGCCGGAAACCGAAGTATTGGTACATTCGATTGCAAAAAGCGGCAATTGCACTATCCAGACGCAGCTTCCGGTATCTACCCTGATATATAAAACCTGCATCTGGCCGGGTATAGCGGGCTCAACACTCGTATAATTATTAATGTTTTGGATTGCATTTTGGGTGGCATTCATTTCGGCATCCAGATACGTTTCAAAAATTTCCACATTCAATGCTTCCGGATACATCAGCCACACGTTCCCAATCCACGGCTCAAGATCGTATGTAACCGAGGCGTTTATAATGCACTCCAAAACCGGTTCCAATGTTACTTCTCCTGCGGTATTGCCAATGGTGACCATAAAGTTAGTTTCGTCGCTGCATCCGTTTTCTTCCGCATATATATATACCAACTGGGTAGTGGTGATCACATCCCCGGCCTGCAATTGCGTACCGGTACCCGCGGGGCCTGTGTAGTAGTTACCATTGCTAAGCGCCGGGAGTGTATAACTTCCGCAGCCAATCACATCGTTTAGTTCGGGAACGATCTGCCCGCCCCACATTCCTATTACAAAGCTGGTAACATCCCAGTCGTCATTTACACCGTTGCTGACCCTTATGTAAATTGCCTGCTCTATGTTTCCGGTGGTGATCATGAAAGCCTGCGGGTTAGGTATGGGGTTCATGTTTTCTTCCGCGTCCTCCCAGGTAAGGTGATACGTCACCATATAGGTAGCCGGCGACTGATTTGCCAACGTAACCGGCGTCTGAACGGTAAGGTCGAAAACTTCGTTATTGCACTGGTTAATGTCGGGCACCGGGTACGCCTCTGCCTGGGCAAAGCCTTTCAGGCAGAACATCATTAACAGACTGAAGAATAGTAATTTGTTTTTCATAGTCGGGTAGATTATTTGTTATACCATTTAAACAGGGTATATGTTAAATTCCCTACCTCGTATTCAATAAATTTAAAAATATTAATTATAGATTAAAAAAAATCAATAAAAAAGCCTGAAAATTCAGGCTTAAATTTGTTATTTATTTCTTTCGCCAGTTTTCGGTGATGGCATCATAGTCTATGGTAAAGGCGGGATCCTGTTTTACCAGCCGCCGCTCTTCGAAGGCCTTAATCAGGTAACCTTCAATAGCATAATCTTCGGCCACAGTAGCCGGGCTGTATTTAGATTTAAGGTTGATATCGAACAGCTTTGCCATCCGGTTGGACCAAAAGGCCTTCCAGCCGCTTTTATGGTCCTTTATCAGGTCGAAAGTAGAAAGGCCCGTTTGCCGGTGTATCAGCTTTACGAGTATCTGGCCTTCCTTGCGGGTTAGTTTTTTCAGCTGGGACTCAAATTCATTCTCCAGGTATTTTTCAACGATCTTGGCATACTTTTTCTTCTCCCGGTCCGTTTTTAATTTCTTCATGTTGCTGTCCATCATGGTCAGCTTTTCGGCGGCCAGCTTTGCATAAGGGTATACCTTCAGCACCCTTCGCCTCAGCAGCAAAAGCTGCTTCTTTTCATCAACGGTCAGTCCGTCACCGCCAATAACAAGCTCCTCCAGTTCGGTATTGAATACGATCGAGTCGTTTTCAATACTGTCCGTCTCCACTAGCTGGGCTTTCGCCCCCATGCTCATAATTACCAGGAATATGAACAATATTTTTGTTTTCATTGATAAGAAATTTATCCCAAAATTATACATAATTATATAACTGTGTAATCTAATTTATATTTTAGCCGAAAATTAATTTATGTCAGCAAAATCAATACTTACAGAATCATCAATAGCGTTCCTGGAGCAGTACCTCAACAACCCCTCGCCTACCGGCCATGAATCGGGCGGCCAAAAGATATGGATGGACTACCTGAAGCCCTATGTAGATACCTTTATTACCGATACCTATGGCACTGCTGTAGGCATCATTAACCCCGATGCCCCTTATAAAGTGGTTATCGAAGGCCACAGCGACGAGATCTCGTGGTATGTAAATTACATTACCGATAACGGCCTGATCTACGTTATCCGAAACGGTGGGTCGGACCACATGATCGCCCCATCCAAGCGTGTCAATATCCATACCAAAAATGGGATCGTAAAAGGAGTTTTCGGCTGGCCCGCGATCCATACCCGTAACCGCGGTAAAGAAGAACCCGCAAAAATCGAGACGATATTTATAGACTGTGGCTGCAATACCAAGGAAGAGGTCGAAAAACTCGGCATCCACGTAGGCTGTGTCATCACGTATCCCGATGATTTTATGGTCCTCAACGAAAATAAATTTGTATGCCGCGCCATCGACAACCGTATTGGCGGGTTCATGATCGCCGAAGTGGCACGCCTGCTGCACGAAAATAAAAAGACACTGCCTTTCGGGCTGTACATCACCAACTCAGTACAGGAAGAAGTGGGCCTTCGCGGTGCCGAAATGATCACCAATACCATCAGGCCGAATGTCGCCATTGTAACCGACGTATGCCATGACAGCACAACCCCCATGATCGACAAGCGCATTGAAGGCGAAACCCAGATAGGCAAAGGCCCCGTAATTACCTATGCCCCTGCCGTGCAGAACAACCTGCGCGAACTTATCCTGGACACTGCACATAAAAATGAGATACCGTTCCAAAGGCTGGCATCATCCCGCATTACCGGGACCGATACCGATGCTTTCGCCTATAGCAATGGCGGTGTGGCCTCGGCCTTGATATCGCTGCCGCTCCGCTACATGCACACCACTGTCGAAATGGTGCACCGTGAGGATGTGGAAAACGTAATTAAGCTGATCTATGAAACGCTGCTCAACCTTGAGAACGGCGATACTTTTACGTATTTCAAATAGTATTTATTCGAAGAGGCCGGTAATCAGTTTTAATCGAATTCCTGTAAAACAAAAAAGCATCTGCGGCCTGCGGATGCTTTTTCTTTTCTAAGGTAAAACGTATGCTTATGCGTTTTTGGCAGCTTTCAGCATTTCCTCCGCAGCTTTTGCGTTAGACAGCTGGGCATACTTTAGGGCGGTAAAGCCTTTGTCATCCTTAGTCTTCAGGTCGGCACCTTTGTCAAGCAGCAATTTAATGATCTCCACATTGTTATAGCGCGCGGCGATCATGAGCGGCGTCATGCCGTTGCATTTTTCGTCGATAGATGCGCCATACTCAAGGAATTTTTTCACAGCGGCAACATCTCCTTTAGAGATTGCAATACCCAGTGGGGTGGTTTCTCTGTACGTCTTAACTAACTCAAATTGGTGAGACGTACTTTCCACAGTTGAAGCCACTGCTACATTAGTAAATGCTACAAGAGCCAGTCCGAAATAAATGATCGCTTTTTTCATGATGATTGAATTTGATTGATGATTGTTGTTTTTATTTTTAATTGTTACCGGATGATTAGCCCGTTTAAAGTAATAGACGCTTACAACTAAGTAAACGTTACTGCAAAAACTATATTTAACAAAATATTAACAAATATAATCTTATTATGCGTGCCTAATAAAATCAAAAAACCACCTGCGGATACAGGTGGTTATGAGTAATTTTTAGTGTAAATTATTTGTTCAGATATTCTGTTACATTTTTTTCGATACGGTTAATAATATCCCCTATTTCGGCCTTAGCGAACTTTTCACCAATGATATTTTCAAACAATTCAATATACCTTTCCGAAACGCTTTCTACATACTCTTCGGTCATTTCCGGTATCTGCTGGCCATCCTTACCCTGGAAGCCATTGGCAATAAGCCACTGGCGTACAAACTCCTTTGATAACTGTTTCTGCTCCTCGCCCCTGTTTTGGCGCTTCTCATAACCCTCAGCATAAAAATAGCGTGAGGAGTCCGGCGTATGTATCTCATCAATAAGCACTATCTTCCCATCCTTCGTTTTCCCGAACTCATACTTCGTATCTACCAGTATCAATCCCCTGGATGCGGCGATCTCGGTGCCTTTCTCAAAAAGCGCACGGGTATATTTTTCAAGCTGGGTATAATCCTCATCCGATACAATGCCTTTGGTGATCACATCTTCGCGCGAAATGTCAGCATCGTGCTCACCGTTGTCGGCCTTGGTCGTCGGCGTGATTATCGGCGCAGGAAATTTATCATTTTCCTTTAAACCTTCAGGCAGCTCTACACCGCACAGTACCCTTCGCCCGGCGGCATATTCGCGCCCCGCATGACCGGACAGGTAGCCGCGTATTACCATCTCTACCTTAAAAGGCTCGCACAGGTGGCCTACTGCAACATTGGGGTCGGGTGTGTCGATGAGCCAATTAGGCACGATGTCTTCGGTAAGGCGCATGAATTTGGTCGCGATCTGGTTCAGTATCTGCCCTTTATACGGAATTCCTTTAGGCAGCACCACATCAAAAGCCGAAAGCCTGTCGGTTGCCACCATTACAAGCAGTTCGTCGTTGATGTTATACACATCGCGTACTTTGCCTTTATAAACGGATTTTTGTCCCGGAAAATTGAAATCTGTACTCGTTATGGTCTTTTGTGCCATGTGTTGTTGTCGTTTTGTTGTAGTTGAGGTGCAAAAATAAGAAAGTTTGGGTTGCGTTCACACAAAAAGAATATCGATTGCAGGGGCAGTTTATATTTTTTTTATCCACCGGATCATTTCCGATGCAGCCTCATTATCTATGTCATATAACGTTTCGAGTGTAAGGCTTCCTTTGGTAAGGTAGTGGTTGAGCCCTTCCATGGTTTTAACCGTTATATTCTGATTTCCGAAAGTTTCCAGCAATTTTGGTTCGGCAACCGGATCCACAAAAGTATCGAGGCTGCCAATGATATAGAGTACGGGTATCGTGATAGCTTTGTAATGCAGTTCAAAATCCTTTCTCACAATGTCTTTTTCAGACGACAGTGTCAGGTACGGAAAGCGGTCATAGTGCTTCTTAGTATAGCCGATTTTTTTACCGGCTTTGTCCAGTTTTTTAGATAGTGGCCAACTCTCCAAATCTTTATTTTCGGCCACCACCTGATGAAAATAAGCCATTGCCTTCAGCTTTTCAGCAGAAGTTTCATATTTTAAAACATCATCAAATTTATTCTGCCCATTCATTAATTGGTATTCAAGGAATTTGCCGTGTTTCTGCACAGGAGTCGCCCACTGTACCAAAAAATTGACCCGCATTTCCTTCGTATAGGCCTCCATGGTTACCATGCCGCCCTGGCTGTGGCCTATAAGTCCCAGCTTTTTATTTTGGAGCATCGCCATTCCGTTCAGCTTTTTTACGCAGGCAGCCAGCTCCTCTCCCATAATGGTGATCGTATAGTTTGCGGTGTTGAACTTTCCCTCAGATTTTCCCAACCCGCGTTCGTCATAGCGGTACACGGCGATATTATTTTTCAGTAACTGTGCCGTAAGCAGGTAATGGCTGTTGCGCGTATCGGCGCCCGAACCGGGAACGATGATGACCACCCTGTCAAAATCTGTTTTTGGCATGATCAGTGTTCCTGATAACAGGAGGCTATCCTTTTTTTCGGAAACTTTAAAACTGACTTCCTGATGGAGGTAATTTTCTTTATCGGCTATCTCTTTTTCGTAACTGAAAATCTCCTGTGCGCCCGCAGGATTAAAAAATAGCAGCAGCGCCAACGCCTGCAAAGGCAGTAATAAATAGTTCATGATTGCTTGTCGGTTTGTTTGTTAGCAGATAACTGGAAAACAATCGAAAAATTGCCGGGCGTTAGTGACTGCCGCAAAAAAATTAACCACACAGATACATAAGACTTATAGTCGTATCTGTGTGGTTAATTTTTAATCGTAATAAATCCTTACTCAAAACTCACTTTGGGCAAACCCTCCACAATGTCTACCGTTTGCACGCTTACATTGATAACACTTAGCAGCAAATCCAGTATGTAACGCGGGTTGTTATGTTCCTTAGCCCAGTCGTTAGGGTCGTTTTTAATGCCGCTGTCTTTGTGTACAGTTACCTGGTAACGCTCCATGATCCAGTCGATGGCGCTTTTGCCGTTTACTACATACTCATACGCCTTTGCCGGGATATTATCTACCGTAATGCGGCTGTTGTATATAATGGTTTCGGTTTGCCCTTTTTTAGGGTAGCGCATTTTTTGCACCTCATAATCTACATATTTTACTTCATCAGTACCCAGTGCATTCATGCTGTCTTTTACGCTAAGCGGGTTGTGCAGCACGATAACGCCCGGCGCCGGTGGTACGCTCTCATAGTTAAGGTGCAGCTCTGCAAGCTGGCGGCCTGCTTTACTGAATTTCCAAAAGTCGCGCACGTCTTCTACCAAAGGCAGGCGGGGCAGCATCTTTTTAAGGTCGTTAGCAAAGGTTTCGCGGTAATCTTTAGAGTGTAAAAAGCCGTACACATAATAAAAAATATCCTCTTTAGTTACGTTCTTGCCATACTGTCCTACAGCCCTTTTTAAAATAAAATCGCTTATAGCATCGCGGCGGGTGTACTGCTGGCCGGTGTTAGCATCAAACAGGTTGTTTTGGGTGGCGCTGTTTTCTTCGTAATAGTAGAGGGGGAAATATTGAGTTTTTCCTACTATTTCTAAGTCAGGAATTATATCTGTTATTAATGTTGAGAACTCTTTTGTTACACCAACACCAGATACACAAATTACCAAGTTAGTTAGACTTTTTGGTGGAAATAGTTCATCAAATTGTCCTTTCCTATGTATAATTTTATCTCCGTGATAAAGATATTGTTTAAAAAATGGACGATATGCGGCTGTTGATGTTTTTTCAGGTTCATAAGTTGCAAAATTTTCTCTTTCTAAATGAGATACTAAGCTACTTGACCAACTTATTAATTTAGGGTCTGTTTCTATAAAAGATATGGATTTAATATTTTGACCCCTTTTTTTAGATTCTGTGTATGCTTTTACTTGCGAATTATATACACCAACCATTTCGTTCATATTAATTAGAACATTTTTTTGGGATGAGTTATAAACCCAAGCATCACGATTGGAATTGAGACCAAGAGAATTTACGATAAATATACTATTTGCCGTTTTATTAAATTTCTTTTCAGGGGCTAACGCAATAAAAGTGCTAAATACATCATTACGCATGCTTATCCAATCGCCATGCTCATTTGGTTGCAATGACCTTAACGGCATAGTAATAAAGGATTTAAAGCTATGTACCATCTTCAGCTTTTCCTCGGTCTTTAAATAATCGCCTATATCGTGGTAATGTATGGTAGCGTTCTTGTTTATTGCTTTGGGGTTTTTAACCAGCAATGTTATGGCAATAGGAGTACGCGAGCCGCTGCCAAATATCTTGCCGCCCTCTTTGCGGCTCAGTTCGCCACTGGTGCGCTGGTTGCCGCGCAGGTTAAATACATAAATGCTTGTAAATTCTTTTTCTAAAGATTTACGGAAGCCGTCCATACCATTACCATCCAGCCAAGCCCCGTTACTTACAAAGCAAACAATACCACCATTTTCGTTATTTTCATTTAGCCTGTCAGTACTCCAACGGAATGCCTTTATGTAAGAATCATATAATGCTTTTACAGACGTTGCTTTACTGCCTTGAGCATAAGTGTTTTCCACCCGAGCATCTAAATTGTGGTACTTTTGATTTTGTGCATTATCATTACCGGATTTCTGCCCCACAGAGTAGGGCGGGTTACCTATGATGATGCGTAATGGCGCTTTTTGCTGTGCCTGTACCCGTTCGCTGTTTTTAGTAAACGTATCGTTAAAGAGGCGTTCGCTTTCTTTAGTTTCCCCAAGCTGAAAGGTATCGGTAAGCACAATGCCGTCAAACGGTATGTACTTTTCTTTGCCTATGCCATCATCAGGGTCGGGCGTGGCATCATGAAACGCGGTTTCTATATTTACGGCGGCTATGTAATAGGCCAGCAGCACAATTTCGTTAGCGTGTATCTCGTGGCGGTATTTGCGCTCCAGGTCCTCTTCTCTTATAAGGCCGCTTTGCAGCAGGCGGGTTATAAAGGTACCTGTACCGGTAAAAGGGTCCAGTATGTGTATGTTCTCATCGCTTATGCTGCGGCCAAATTCTTTTTGCAGTATGTCGTTAACGCTGTGTATTATAAAATCTACCACCTCAACAGGGGTGTACACAATACCCAGCTGCTCTACCATTTTAGGGAACGCCGTTTTAAAGAACTTATCATAAAGCTCTATAATAATGCGTTGCTTTCCCTCGGCATTGTCTATGCCTGCCGCCCTCATTTTTACGCTTTCATAAAACTTTTGCAGGGTTTCGGCATCTTTTTCAAGGCTTTGTTCCTCCAGCAAGTCAAGCATTTTTTGCATACTCTGGCTTATGGCATTGTGCTTTACAAAGCTGTAACCTTCAAAAAGCGCGTCGAATACCGGCTTTGTAATAATGTGCTGCGATAGCATTTCTATAGCCTGCAATTTGGTTATAGAAGGGTTTATGTTTTGGTGCAGCCCGTTAAGGAATTTTTCAAACTCCTTTTCGTGCCGGGCATCCTCATCAATAAGTTTTGTAATGCGCTCGGTTTGGCGTTGTGCAATCTCTGCCACTGATTTTGCCCATTGCTCCCAATAGCGGCGGTCGCCTACCTTTTGTACCATACGGGCAAACACCACGTTTTGCAGCTGCTCAAACTGTAAGGACAGCTGTGCGGCAATATCGGCAGCATTGGCCGTGCCGTCGCCGTCGGTTTTTTTAACCGGGTTGCCGTCGCCGTCAAAACCATATTCAGTACCGCCCACCATAATCTGGCAGGGCCTGTTGCGGTTAAGCTCTATTTTATTCACCGTGGCATTAAAACGGTCGTCGTGCGCCCTAAGCGCGTTTAGTACCGTCCATACCACTTTATAACGTTCGTTATCATCCAGTGCCTTATCGGCCTCCACATTAGCAGGTACAACAACGGGTATTATAATGTAACCGTATTTTTTGCCCTCTGCCCGGCGCATCACGCGCCCCACGCTTTGCACCACATCTACCTGAGAGTTGCGGGCAGAGAGGAACAAAACCGCATCCAGTGAGGGCACATCTACTCCCTCGCTAAGGCAGCGCACATTGGTAAGCATGGCACTCGCCATCGCCCGGCTCATCCTTTAACCACGAAAGCAATTCGTTTCGTTGCGTGGCATCCATAGTGCCGTCTATATGCATACTGCTTACATTTTGCATTTTACCCTGCTCATCGCTTGGCAATTCATCAATATAAGCATCGCCGGCAGTTTCAAATGTGGCCGTAATTTTTTTAGAGGCGGCTATGCTTTGGCAGAACGCCACTGCACGGCGCATCGGTTCGGGGTCGGTATCCCTGATCATACCGTTATCGCCCAGTACTTTTTTAGATAAGGCATTAATACAGCCAATCAGTTTGCTTGCATCATCGGTATTAATTTCGCTTTCCTTATCAGCGATCATTTTTTGTACCGCCGGTGGCACGTCGTTTTCACTAAGGGTAAGTATCAGTACCTTATAATCAGTAAGCAGGTTTTTTTCTACGGCCTCGCCAAAGCCTATGCGGTACATTTCTTCCCCATATTGTTCAACTTTATCCATAGAGCATAATAACGCCTCTGCCTGCGCCGCCTTGCTTTTGGCATTGTCATCATAAAGGCGTGGGGTAGCGGTCATGTACAGGCGTTTCTTTGCCTTTAAAAAGTCATTATTATGCACTTTTGTAAATGCGCTTTCATCTTCGCCCGCAATAGATACGCCGGTGGTGCGGTGAGCCTCATCGCAAATAATTAGGTCAAACTCGCCAAATTCCGGCTGTACCTTTGCCAGCTCCTTTTGCGCCCTGGCAATAACCTCTATACTTTGGTAGGTACTAAATACTACCGTCATCCCGCTTTCGCGTATTGTATTTAGCGCGGCAAACTGGTGCAGTATGTTGTCTACATTAGTAGAGGCAGGCAGTGCCAGATCTACCACCGATGAGGTATCTATATCCTCCAGCTTTTTGCGGTTTTTGGTAATTTCGGGGTCAGAGCAAATACAAATAGCGTTAATAGGTTCTAACGCATCGGCATACCACTCGTTAAGGGTTTGCCCCAATAGTGCAATCGACGGTACTAAGAACAGCACAAAGCCGTTGCCGTTGGTTTCCTTTTCGGCAATGCGCAGGGAGGTAAATGTTTTACCCGTACCACAGGCCATTATCAGCTTGCCCCGGTCGTTATTTATAAAATGCGCGTGTGTGTTATTTAAGGCGTTTGTCTGGTGTTCCCTGAGAGTTTTTTTTGCGGTTCGGGCTACCTCACCGGTAATGCCATTGTCGAGCTTTACCCAATCCAGCGGGGCTTCTTTCAGGTCAAAAAGGTTTATCCTGCTTACGGGCGGGTGCTGGTTATTAATCGCCTGGCTTGCATTGCTGCCCCATTTGTTAGTGGTGCTTATCCAAAGGCGGTGCGCAAAGTGGTGCGTTTTTAAATCTTCCCCTTTAAATGTGCGGCTGCTGGTAGATAAAAAACTATCTACAGCTGGTTTATCTATAGCACTCGTTTCCTGAAAGCATTTGCACTGAATTGCCCAGTAATCGCCCTCTAAGGTAAGTGCTACCAAATCAATACCGGTATCGCCGCCGCCCAGGTCATTCTTGCCGGGGAACTCATTCCACAGCCATACTTTTTTAAATTTATAAGCATACTTAGGGTCGGTTAACAGATAGGCTTTCATTAGCCTTTCAAAGCGGTCACCCTTATCGCGCTCGTTAAAAGATATTTTGCGGTACTTTTCTAATACGGTATTGAAATTATTTTGCATTTTGTTCCAGCTGTGGTTAGGGTAATGTTGGGAGTTGGTTATAGTTGTGCAATGATTCCGCCAAATATATTAAAATTTGAACTCAACACATGAAGTATTACTATTTAGAAATCACTTCCCAATACAAAAATTCGCAAAGATATTCCCCAACAACTCATCGTTGGTCACCTGGCCTGTGATCTCTCCGAAGTAATATAATGCCTGGCGGATGTCGATTGCCATAAGGTCGGCAGGAAGGCCGGAATGCAGGCCGAATTGAACCTTTTGAATTTCCTCCAGGGCTTTAAGCAGCGAATCGTAGTGGCGTGTATTGGTCACGATGGTTTCGTTATTGCGCAATGCCCCGGTATTTACAAAAGACAATAGTTTTTCCTTGAGTTCTTCAACACCAATGTTCTCTTTCGCGGACACCAAAAGTAATTCATGTATTGATGCCAGAATTTCTGATTTATGAACTTCAGTTAATTTATCAGCTTTATTGCCAATGATAACAAGGGGCTTTAACGGGAATTGGTTTTTTATTTTTTCAATCTCAGTTTTTAAGCGGTTAAGTGAGCTGCCGTCAACTACCAACTGATAACCGTCAACCAAATAAACCACTACCTGTGCCTGCTCTATTTTTTCAAAGGTCTTTTTGATCCCGATGCTCTCCACTACATCCTGCGTTTCGCGTATGCCTGCGGTATCTATAAACCGGAAACCTATTCCATTTATCACCAGTTCGTCTTCAATAGTATCGCGTGTGGTGCCGGCAATGTCACTCACTATGGCGCGTTCCTCGTTCAGGAGCGCGTTCAGTAGTGTCGACTTGCCCACGTTCGGTTCGCCCACTATAGCGACAGGTATACCGTTTTTGATCACATTGCCTACAGCAAACGAATCGATCAGCCTTTTAAGGACAAATCCTATCCTGTCCAAAAGCTCATGGAACTGCGTACGGTCGGCAAACTCCACATCCTCCTCCGCAAAGTCGAGTTCCAGTTCTATCAGCGAAGCGAAGTTGAGCAGCTCTTCGCGAAGTTTTGCAATTTCGTTCGAAAATCCCCCGCGCATCTGCTGCATGGCAATTTGGTGAGAGGCTTCATTGTCCGAAGCTATAAGGTCGGCCACGGCTTCAGCCTGACTCAGGTCGAGCTTGCCGTTCAGGAACGCCCGCAGTGTAAATTCGCCCGCACCGGCCATGCGGCAACCCCTGCGGAGCAACAACTGTATGATCTGCTGTTGTATGAAAACCGAACCATGGCAGGATATTTCAACGGTATTTTCTCCGGTATACGAATTTGGCCCCTTAAACACGGACAGCAGTACCTGGTCGTAAATTTTATCTCCTTCAGCAATATGGCCAAGATGCAGGGTGTGCGATTTCTGCCTTGTGATATCCTTGCCTGAAACCGATGTAAATACCCCCGCCGCAAGGGTTATGGCATCATTTCCCGAAATGCGCAGCACTGCAATTGCACCCGCACCCGAAGGTGTAGCCAGTGCTACTATGGTATCCTGTGGGATCATTCTTTATTTTTTTACAAAGATAGTTTTTTTTGGAGGGGCTGGTATGCTATGGTTCTTATCCATCAGACAAATCATTATCTCTTTGTTAAGACTACTATAATAAGTAGGAAAAATTCATCATTTTTTATATCTTTAACGTGACCAGAATCCTAATTAGCCATGAAACAGATACTTTTCCCCACCGACTTTTCCGAATCTGCAAAGACAGCTTTCATCTATGCATTGCGGTTTGCCGATTCCTTTAATGCCGAACTCGTAATCCTGCATGTGTACGACCTCCCAATCGTGGAGACCCCCATCATGCCTGAAACCGCTGCGGAAATTTTCGACGTTGTTGAAATGAACCAGTTCGAAAGCTTTCGCGATGAACTTCCGGAATTGCACAAGCTTGCCGAAAGCAGGAATTTAGGCCACATCACAATGCGGAGCGTATTATTGTATGGCGACCTGGTTTATAACATCAATAAAGTTTGCGAGGATGAAGGCATCGATATGGTGATCATGGGGACCAAAGGCGCAAGCGGGCTTAAGGAAATTTTTTTAGGGTCAACGACAGCATCGGTTATTGCAAATGCAAAAGTACCGGTATTAGGCGTTCCTGCCGAGGCCGATTACCACCCCATAAAAAGCATCGCGTTTACAACACAATATAAAGATAAGGATAACGATTCGCTGAAGAGGGTATTGGAGATTGCCGATAAATTTGCCGCGCGCGTGCAGTGTATTTACATAAAAAATCCGGATGACCCCAGCGACCTCGAGGAAAAAATAAACGAATGGAAGGTGTATTACCGTGGCCGTAATATCGATTTTTTCAATATTGCCGGCGACCATATAGAGCAGACTTTACTGGACTTCATAGAGAACCAGCACGTTGGCCTGCTCGTAATGCGTGCCCATAAGCGTGGCTTTTTCGAAAGCCTCTTCCATCGTAGCCTTACAAAAAAAATGGCCTACCACAGCAGGGTACCGCTATTGGTTTTCCACGAAGATTAACGAGAGTCCCGGGTCACACCGGGATTTTTTTTGCGTATTTTAGCACCCAATGGAACATTTATCATTTTACAAAAGCCGCCAGCAGGTTTTTCAGGAGGAGTCGGCTGCGTTTGGGCGTAAGTACAATACTATCAGCACAGCGCGTTTTGCCATTGCACTGGTTTTCCTGGTTTTGGGATATTATTGCTTTACGGCCGATGACCTGCTTTACCTTATATCGGGCATGGCTGCCTGTTGTGTCATTTTCTTCATCCTCATGCATTACCATTCAAAAGTATCGCAAGGCAAAAAAAGGGCCGAAACGTTATTGTCTGTAAATAATGACGAACTCGATTACCTTACAGGAAAACATATTCCCTATGAAGATGGCGCGGAGTTCCGGGACACGACCCACCCCTACTCCCACGACCTTGATATTTTCGGCAGCCGTTCGCTTTTTCAAAACCTGAACCGTACGCAATCCTTTAAAGGAAAAGAAAACCTCGCAGCACTGCTTTCAGAATCAGCCCACAGCAATGAAATACTCCTGCGTCAGGAAGCGGTAAAAGAACTCGCCGCCCTGCCCGAATTAAGGCAGGAGATCGCAGCCGTCGGCAAAATGAATAAGGACAGCGCTGCCATATATGGCCGGTTGCTGCAATGGTCAAAAAGACAGGAAGAGCCTTTTCCTGCATACGCCCGGATCCTTTCGATAGCGCTGCCTATAGTGTTATTCCTGTCACTTGCAGCCCGGCTGATTACGGGCAACAGCCTTTTTACCGACATTGCGGGGTATCTCTTTGGCGCCAACCTCCTTTTCCTTTTGGGATATTTAAAGCTCATAAAGAGGGAAACCGCCGACACCACGGCCATACACAGCATCATTGAAGGTTACGGGCTGTCGGTAAAGGAGATTGAAAATGCAGCATTTACATCAACAAAGCTAGAAGAACTACAGAAAACACTGCTTGACGGACAGTATAAGGCAAGCGCGGCTTTCGCAAGGCTTGCAACACTGTTCCAAAGGCTCGACAGCATCGGCAATGTGGTCGGGGCTACTGTATTCAACGGGTTGTTCCTGTTTCATTTCCATACGCTGCGTTCGCTGCTGGACTGTAAGAAACGCCATGCGCACGACATAGTACGGTGGCTCGATGCGGTGGCTGAAGCCGAAGCGCTGTCAAGCCTTGCCAATTTTTCATACAACAATCCCGGTTTTGCTTTCCCTGTGCTTAACAACAATCGGAGCATCAGGTTTACCGGCCTCTCGCATCCGCTTATCAGGGAGGAAGGCAGGGTTAGCAATGATGTGGAGTTTACGCGCGACTTCATGATCCTTACCGGGTCGAATATGTCGGGCAAAAGCACCTTCCTTAGAAGCCTGGGCATTAATATGGTGTTGGCGGGTGCCGGGGCGCCGGTATGCGCATCGGAAGCAAATATCCACCCGTTGCCGGTACTGGTTTCGATGCGATTGTCCGATTCGCTGTCCGACAGTGAATCGTACTTTTTTGCAGAAATTAAAAGGCTGCGGTACATTATGGATAAGCTGGAGGCGCAGGGCGGGTTTGTGCTGCTGGATGAAATACTCCGTGGCACTAATTCGGAAGACAAGCGCATGGGCAGCATAAAGGTGATCGAAAAAATGGTTGCGCTAAAAGCCATCGGGGCCATTGCCACACACGACATCGAAGTCTGCAATACTGTGTCGCATTATCCCGCGAGCCTTTCCAACCACTGCTTTGAATCCCAAATTGTGGATGGTGAGCTTTATTTCGATTACCGCCTTCGCGAGGGGATCTGCAGGAATAAGAGCGCAACCTTTTTAATGGAAAAAATGGGCGTGATAACTCCGTGACAGGCAGCACCTATAACCAATTCCAAATTATAGTTTCATTAACAGCCAACAGATTCTTAACACGTTAGCTGAATCTTTGTACGATTTGTACTTTTAGGTATAATTTTAAATGAACCATTATGCCTTTTATTACAACCAGTTCCGTCAGCCTCTCAGGCCATTCAGAAGAAGTAAACCTGTTTTACCAGGATATTGGCCGTGGTAAGCCTGTAGTGTTTATCCATGGATGGCCGCTTAATTACCAAATGTGGGAATACCAGCTCAACGAGCTGCCTAAAAACAATATACGTGTCATTGCCTATGATCGCCGCGGATTTGGGCTGTCTTCACGCCCCTGGGACGGCTATGACTATGACATCTTTGCACAGGACCTGCTGGCCCTTCTCCACGAACTCTACCTCACCGATGTAACGCTTGTCGGATTCTCAATGGGTGGCGGTGAAGTAGCCCGCTACCTTGCCAGATATAATGGCGACGGCAGGGTAACGAAAGCCGCCCTGATATCTTCAGTGACTCCTTTCCTTCTTAAAACAGAAGATAACCCCACAGGGCTGCCGCAGGAGCAATTTGACGGTATGAAGGAGCAACTTGAAGATGACAGGCCGAAATTCCTTACTGCATTCGGTAAGATGTTCTATGGCGTTGGCGTATTCAGCCAACCGGTAAGCAACGAGATCCTGCAGCACGACATGACCCTTGCGCTACAGGCATCCGGATATTCTACCATAAAGTCCATGCTGGCATGGTCGACAACCGACTTCAGGGATGACCTGAGGAATATACGCATACCTCTGCTGGTCATACATGGGAAAGAGGATGAAACAGTGCCGATTTCTGCTTCGTCAGAGGAAACCGTGAAAATCGTTCCCCACGCCCAATATATTGTTTATGACGACGCGCCCCACGGCCTTTACTATACGCACAAAAATAAATTCAACGAAGACATCATCAATTTTGTGAATTCGTAATGAACTTTGAAATTGGATTGAAACCGCAAGCTACCTGTGCAACTTGCGGTTTCTTTTTTTAGCGCATCACGTCAAGCACAGCCTCTTCTTCTGTAATATTGGACAGGTTTATAGCCGTTTCTATCAATGCAAGGTGTGAATAGGCCTGTGGAAAATTGCCCAGGAGCCTTTTTGTCTTAAAATCGATATCCTCGCTAAACAAACCTAAGTGATTGCTGTAGGACAATAGTTTTTCAAATAACTTTTCGGCCTTGCGCTGCTCGCCGATTTTGTAAAGGCTGTTGATAAACCAAAAAGTGCAGATGGTAAATGAAGATGAAGGCAACCCAAAGTCATCTTTATTCTTGTATCGGTAAAGCAGGCCATCGTTGCTCAATTCCCTTTCGATAGCTTTTACCGTGGCTACATATTTAGGGTCTTTTGCATCAACAAAGCCATAGCTTTCCATCAGTAGTACTGAGGCATCGAGATCATCCGAGCCATACGACTGGGTAAAAGCCTGCGCCTTTTCGCTCCATGCATTTTCAAGAATATCCGTGCGGATTTCCTGTTCGGTAACCTTCCATTTTTCAGCTTTGGCATTTTTTCCCAATAGCTCGGCCACTTTTATAGCTCTGTCAACGGCAGTCCAGCAAAGCACTTTCGAAAATGTAAAATGCCTGTCCTCGCTCCGGAATTCCCATATACCCTTATCGGCCTCGCGCCAGTGCTTTGACACCACCCAAACAATGCTTTTTGTGATGCTCCACAGTTCTTCGCCATTCTCTATATCGTTGCTAAAATGCACGATCTGCTGGTATATTACGTCCATCAGAATGCCATAAATGTCATTTTGCCTTTGGCTGTAAGCAGCATTGCCAATCCTTACAGGCTTGGAGCCCATATATCCCGAAAAATGGTCAAGCGTTTCCTCGGTAAGTTTCTTTTCCTTGTTAATACCGTACATGATCTGTAATTTCTCATCCTTATTCGGAATAAGGTCGGTAACAAAGCGCAGGTAATCCTTGGCTTGTTTTTTATGCCCTATGCCTGCCACTACTTTTACTACCATGGATGCATCGCGTATCCAGCAAAAACGATAGTCCCAGTTGCGCACTTCCCCTATGGTCTCAGGGAGGGAGGTGGTAGCTGCTGCCAGCACTGCCCCGGTCTTCTCATAGCTTAACAATTTCAGTGTAATGGCGCTACGCACTATCTCATCATTATACTTTTTATAAGAAATTGTGTTGTCGCTCCAGTCGAGCCAGTAGGTTTTGGTACGCTCAAATTCCAGATAGGCCCTTTCCGTAGAAGGACAAAATAGCTTTTCAGTATAAGCAGCCAAAAAGAACCCATCGCCTTCAAGCGTTATCATGCCGCCAGAGAACACAATTTGCTTATCAAAATTAGTATAGAGGAATAATGAATCAAACTTTTTTGTTTCGGTTATGCTTACGATATACTCCTCTTTAACATAACTGTGGGTTTCATTGAGTGCATAGCCCAGTTTGGGGTTGTACTCTGCCCGAAACACCGGCTTTCCTGAAATATGTTTTATATACCGCACTATTTCAGGAGGCGATTGATAATTACCGTTTTCTTTTTTATACCGTGGCATGAAGTCGTTAACCTCAAAGGCATTCAAACCATCGGAAAAAGTGGTGCAAAGAATGGCCGTATTGGGTATATAGCGTTGGGAAATGGTATAATCCTCTGTTACGATAATGCCAAAACTACCGCCAATTTTTTCGTCGAGCAATTTCGCGAAAACAGAAGAAGAATCAAACTTTGGAAGGCAGCACCAGTCCAGGGAACCCTTATCCGAAATAAGGGCTGCACTTCGGCAATTCCCAATGATGCCATAATTTAAATTAGTCATAAAGTCATATTTATTGCAGCCTTTCCGCTGCATTTTTTTTAAATTTATAAAATCCGAGCCTTAAACACAAGTATTTTATCATGAATAAAACAATAATTGTATCCAACCGCCTTCCTGTAAACATAACTTTGACTGACAATAAACTTGTCGTAGAAGCCAGTGTAGGAGGGCTTGCAACAGGCATGAGATCGGTACATGCGGAAGGTGACGGCCTTTGGATAGGCTGGCCGGGACTCACCAACGAAGAGCTTACCCCGGAGCTTTCTGCCGACATGACCCGTGCGCTGGCCGCGGAAAGGTGTGTACCCGTGCTGCTGACGGCAGATGAGATGGAAAATTATTATTACGGCTTCAGCAATAAGGCTTTGTGGCCGCTTTTTCATTATTTCCAGGCGTATACCGAATTCGAGTGGGAACAATGGAAAACCTATGTAGCCGTTAATGCCAAATTTGCAGATGCCGTTGTAGAGCATGCGAGCGATGGTGATACAATATGGGTACATGATTACCAGCTGCTGCTTGTTCCGCAAATGATACGGGACAGGAACCCCAACCTTACTATTGGATTTTTCCTGCACATACCTTACCCCTCTTACGAACTTTTCCGCACGTGCCCATGGCGTGGCGAACTGCTCAATGGGATGCTGGGCGCCGACTTAATAGGCTTCCATATTTACGACTATGTACGCCATTTCTTAAGTTCTGTTTCCCGGATTACGGGATTGGAAACACGATTCAATACCGTTATGCATGGTGACAGGGTGGTGCAGCTTGATGCATTCCCGATGGGTATCGATTACAATCGGTTTGAAGTAACCGCGCAGGAAATTGCCAACAGGGATAATGGAGACACTGATGATATCATCAGAAAGCTAAAGGAGCACAACGAAGCCTTTCCGGACAGCAGGCTGATACTTTCCATAGACCGCATGGATTATACCAAAGGGATACCCAACCGGATAAGAGGCTTTGAGTACTTCCTGAAAAAATATCCCCAGTTTCATGGAAAAGTACGCTTGCTGATGCTTACGGTCCCATCGCGTGAAAGCGTTTCGCAGTACCAAAAACTTAAGAGTGAAACTGATGCCCTGGTTGGAAACATCAACGGTGAGCTGGCAACAGTGAGTTATACCCCCATTTGGTACTTTTACCGTACGATGCCTTTTACAGACCTTGTAGCGCTGTATGCGGCGGCTGATGTGGCGCTAATTACACCTATACGTGACGGGATGAACCTGGTTGCCAAGGAATATGTGGCATCGCGTACCGAAAATGACGGTGTGCTGGTACTTAGCGAAATGGCAGGGGCTGCTAAAGAACTGCATCAGGCGCTGCTTATAAACCCTAATAATTTTGAGGAAATGGCCGACGCACTCCGCCAGGCCCTGGAAATGCCAAAGGACGAGCAGGCGTCGAGGATGACTGCCATGAAGGAACGTATCCGCCGGTACAGTGTAGACAAATGGGCAGAAGACTTCATGAGGGCCCTTAAAGAAACAAGATATACTGTAGCAGAGCCAGTAACCACAAAACTGGAAAATGCTGAAATTATAAAGATTAAAAATGATTTTGAGCATTCCGAAAAACGGCTGCTGCTGCTGGATTATGACGGCACGCTTGTAGGGTTTAAAAATGATCCTATGGAAGCAGGGCCGGACGCAGCATTATTTTCTTTACTCGACAACATTGCCGCTGACGGGAAAACCGAAGTAGCCATAATCAGTGGGAGGGACCGTAAAACACTAGAGCAATGGTTCGGTCATAAAAACTATACCCTGATTACCGACCATGGCGTATGGCTGCGAAGAAAAGGAAAGCAGTGGCAGGAACTTGAGAGGCTGAAAACAGGCTGGAAAAAGAGTATCAGGCCTGTAATGGAAACCTTTGTAGACCGTACGCCCGGCGCTTTTATAGAAGAAAAAAACTATTCGCTCGCCTGGCATTACCGCAGCAGTGATTCTGAACTTGCGGATATAAGAGCTATGGAACTGAAACACGTACTTACCGGACTGGTCGCCAATAACGGGCTATCTGTACTGGATGGCAACAAGGTACTCGAAATAAAAAGCAGCAGTGTCAATAAAGGCAGGGCTGTAGCAAGGCTGATAGCCGGGCATGAATATGATTTTATACTGGCAATGGGCGATGACTGGACCGATGAGTATATGTTTGAAGAACTACCGGATACTGCAGTAACCATAAAGGTTGGCCATCAAAAAACAGCGGCCCGGTATTTTATTCCTCATGAAGAGGTGCGGAAACTGCTCCATAATTTTAGTAACTGACAAATACTTTAAAATCAAAACCCGCAGTGCCAAAGCATTGCGGGTTTTTTATGAAAGTTGATCTTAATAGCGTATTCTTTAAATCCCCGGGTTCCAAATAACAAACGTTTGGAATTTCAGATTTGTACCAGGATCTAGTTATTCAGCATCACCGGCATTACCAGCATGGTCACCGTTTCGCCTTCATCTAATCCGTCTACAGGTGTAAGGATTCCGGCGCGGTTGGGCAGAGACATTTCCAGCATGATCTCATCGCTTTGCAGGTTGGTCAGCATCTCGGTAAGGAACCTTGAGTTAAATCCAATCTGCATATCGTCGCCCTGGTAGTCGCACGTCAAACGCTCCTCGGCCTTGTTTGAATAATCAATATCCTCGGCGGAGATGTTCAGTTCGGTACCGGCAATCTTCAGGCGTATCTGGTGCGTGGTCTTGTTCGAGAAGATAGCCACACGGCGCACTGAGCTTTGGAACTGTGCCCTGCTGATCAGCAGCTTGTTCGGATTCTCTTTTGGTATTACAGCTTCGTAGTTAGGATATTTCCCGTCGATAAGGCGGCAGGTAAGCACATAGTTGTCAAAAGAAAAAGTAGCATTCGAATCGTTATATTCGATCTTCACCTCTTCACCCGAAGTCGCGAGTATTCCCTTAAGGATGGTTAGCGGTTTTTTCGGCATGATAAAGTCGGCTACCTGCGAGGCGGTCACATCCGTCCTTGCATATTTTACGAGCTTGTGGGCATCGGTAGCAACAAATGTAAGCCCCTGTGGAGAAAACTGGAAAAACACACCCGACATTACCGGGCGGAGGTCGTCGTTACCGGCAGCAAAAATAGTCTTGCTGATGGCTGTCGCCAGCACTTCGGCAGGTACTATCGTAGCGGTAGGGTCTTCAAGCGTTACCGATTTCGGGAATTCATCACCGGATGCATAAGCCAGTGCATACTTACCCGAATTCGAACTTATTTCGATTGTATTATTATCTTCTACGGTAAAAGTAAGTGGCTGCTCGGGGAACGTTTTAAGGGTTTCCAGCAACAGTTTTGCAGGTACCGCAACACTTCCTTTACTGTCTGAATCGATTTCAAGGAGGGCCGACATGGTGGTCTCAAGGTCGGAAGCCGAAACTTTCAGTTCGGTACCGTCCAGTTCAAAAAGGAAGTTATCAAGGATTGGCAGGGTGTTGCTGCTGTTGATAACGCTTCCCAATACCTGGAGCTGTTTCAGCAAATACGAGCTGGATACTATAAATTTCATGTGTTTCGTTTAGTTAAGGTAAAACCGGAGTTTTACGTTGCACAAATATATCGCAATCAAATTGAATAGTGAAAATTTTTTCGCCACTATTTCGCATATTTCCGTTTCCTGAGCCATGTGAATACTACCGCAAAAACCAACAGCATTACCAGTGGGCACCCAACGGCCAGCATTTGTATTACCGTGTAATCGTCATGTACTTTTTTGGTATCCAGCATCGGCAGGCTCACATCTTTACTGCGGATGTTGATAAGCCCGGTATCATCCAGCAGGTAATTGACGCAATTCATCACGAAATCGCGGTTATCGTACATCTCCCCTGTCCATTTGTCAAAGCCGGTTTCCAGCGCGTTACCATTGCTGTCAAACTGGTTCCTTACAATATCGCCATCGGAGATAACGATCATCTTGCCCGGCCTGCCTGTAACTTTGTACGAAGGGTCTTTAAACGGAAGTACGCGGTTTTCGTACATAGAGCGGAAGTTTCCTTCCAGTAGTACAGCTACAGGAATGAAGCCCGGTTTTGTATATTGGGCGGGGTCGAATTCTTCGTTTACCGCGCCTAGGTTAATCATTGCAGGCGTACCTACCGTAGTCGAATAGCGTGATGTAGCTAATAGGATGTTCTTTTTTATACCATTTTTCAGCGTATCGATACCTCCGGCAAAATCCAGCTTAATACCTCCCAGGTTCTTCACTATAGGGTTAGTGTTAATTGAGTCGGGGTAAATGAATGGCGCAAATTTCCAAAGGTATTGCTGGTATTGTGTACCGCTGCCCTCATCGCCTGTTGCAAGCTTTATGGGTGTTGCCATTTCGTCCTTTATCAATACCGGCGGCAGGCGGAACCCGTATTTGAAGAACATATCGTTCAGGTTCAGGTCCCTTGCCAGTGCGGGCGCAGTACCCGTATTGGTGAGGCTGTCCATTTCGGCCTCCACCGGATCGATCATCCAAAGCGTTTTACCACCATTCACGATATACTGGTCGAGTACCAGCTTTTCCTCTTCTGTAAATTTATCTAGCGGCTTTGCTATGATGGCAAGGTCATACTGTTTCAGCAGCTTCAATGTACTTTCTGGATTTTTAGCCACCGAATCGAGCGTAAACGGCCCCAGGAAATAACTGCTGCCAAGCTGCCTCAGGAAGCTGCTCATGTACCTGTCGTGCATTTCGCCATTGCCCTGCAATACCACTATTTTTTTCTCTTTTTCCTTTACTACTTTTTTAAAGCCGTCGGCAAAAGCATATTCAAGGTTTTGCACCGAGCTTTCTATGTTTTCCTGTGCAGTGGCGCCCCTCTGGTTTTTTAGCAGGGGTATCTTTACGCTTTTGCCGTTGCAGGTAACGATAGCCCACGGGAAGATCACGGTTTCTGACTGCTTGCCCTTATCGATTACCGACACACTGGCGGGTTGCATTTTAGCACGTACGAACCCCTCCATTATTGCCTCATCGAGGTTGGTGATATTCGACATGCTTTCTTTTATCGCCTTTTCGTTCTTGCGGAACTGCGGGTTGTCGATTATATAGATGTTGTATATAAGGTCGCGCTTTGCGGCATCGCTTTCCCCTTCATCCAAAGGATTAAAGAAACTGAACTTTACATTGGGGCTGTATGCGCTGAATTCTTCGAGCAACTGGCGGGTTTCGTCCTGCAGGCGCTTGTAATTGTCAGTCACATCACCGGCAAGGAACACCTCTACATATACAGGGTCGACCGCTTCGTCAATAATGTTAAGCGACGCCTGTGACAGTGTATAGCGTTTGTCGTGCGTAAGGTCGAAACGCTTAAACAAATAGTTGCCCGCAAAGTTGAGCGCTACCAATGCAATGATGGTAATTGCCAGCTCCTTCAGGTTGTTATTCTGCATAGGCCTGTTTGCCGTTGTTTTAGTTTCTGCTGCTTCCATTACCCTTTCATCGATTTAAGTTTGTAAACAGACAGTGATAAGAACAATACGGTAACGCTCACGAAATATAGTATGTCGCGGGTATCCAACACGCCGCGGCTCATGCTCCTGAAGTGGTAATCCATCCCGAGCCACCCGATGAAGCTGCTAAAGCCGCCTGCCAGTCCGGCAAGGCCTTCGAACCCGAAATAAATCAGGAAGCACAAAAATACCGATGTAATGAACGCAACGATCTGGTTGTCTGAAAAAGCAGATGTAAATATGCCTATTGAGGTGTAGCCGGCTATTAGGAACAGCAATCCGAAATAGGAACCCAGTGTGCTGCCCATATCAATGTTGCCCTGCGGGTTACCGTACTCAGCAAGCAGTGCAACATATCCTATGGTCGGTATGATTGCCAGGACTATCAGAATGAGCGCCCCGAAGAACTTTCCGTTCACTATTTCCCAGATGGTTAGCGGCCTTGTAAACAGAAGCTCGATGGTGCCTTGCTTTTTCTCGTCGGAGAAGCTACGCATTGTCACGGCAGGGATAAGAAAAATGAGTATCCATGGCGCGAGTGTGAAAAAAGGCGCCATGTCGGCAAAGCCACTGTTGGGTATATTAAAATCGCCCTCGAATACCCAAAGGAACAGCCCATTGAGCAGCAGGAAAATTGCGATGACCAGATACCCTATCGGCGACCCGAAAAAGGATTTGATCTCACGTAATAGTAATGCTTTCATTAATCAGTTTAAAGTTTAAACGTTTAAAGTTCAAAGTTATGGCAACGAAACCACTTTATCCACACTCCAGGCTTCTGCCTTTTGGCGGAACATCGGTTTTGTAATGGCCCATGTTTCGCAGAAGAGGTCCGACTTGCGGTAATCTTCCAGATCAGTTTCGGTTTCCCAGTAGCTGTAGGTAAAAAATACTGCCGGGTCGTTCCTGTCCCTGTATAGCTCTAAGAAACGGTTTCCCTGGAAGTTTCGTATATCCTGTTTCACCTGCTCAAAATTATCAAGAAAGGCATCAATCTTATCCTCCTTAAAGCCCATCTTTACAATGCGTACAAACATACTGTTTTTTTTTATTTTACTTTTAAGCCCCCTACCCCAACGGGGAACCGGCGGGCAAATTCACCTTCGGAAGTTATGTGGCTCTAAATACTACATTTACCACATCCCTGAATTTCAGTCCCAGCAGTGTCTTTGCCGTACCCACTGTTAAGGGATTACTACGATAGATGGCAATTTCCAAAAATCCGGCCTCATTAAACAACGCCAGCTTCTCCCCTTCATAATCCTTTAGTGAAGATTTTTTCGCTAAAAAATACGAATAGCCACGGTTTACCGCTTTAATAGTCTTATTGCTGAAGGTAACTTCGTACTCGCGTCCTTTGGCAATTTCCTTTACAAGCTTTTTAGAGATGTTGGTTACACAGTTGCCAAAATGGTCGATGTACACCACACTGCCCCTTATCGACTTGTTATCGGCAGCAACGGTGACCTGCACATCATTTATTTCCTTTATTTTCGTGATCTCCCTGCCAATGACGTTCAGCAGGCCTCCCTTCGCGAGGTGACAGGCAACGGTAACAAACACGTCCATCTCCGTTGATCCTTCCGGCAGGCGGTCATGGATGTTGATCTCCACGATCTTTTCGGGTAGTATTTTTTGGGTTAGGATGCTGAGGATGCCGTTATCTGCACAAATAAAATAATGCCCGTTCCACAGCATGGCAATGTGGCGGCACTCTGTAGTGAGTTCGCAGTCTACGCCCACCAGGTGTACCGTACCCTGCGGAAAGCTGCTATAGGCTGCCCCAATGACATAGCTGGCTTCCGAAACATTAAAAAGGTCGACGTGGTGCGAAATGTCAACAATAGTTGCCTCCCTATACTCTGACAGGATCTTTCCTTTCAGGGCGCCTACAAAATGGTCCTTTAGGCCAAAGTCGGTAGTCAAGGTAATTATTGACATAAAATTGTGTAAAACTTTTAAAAAAGCGAGATTAAATTTCACTAAATTTGAATGCAAAGCTAATAATAATATAGCTGATTTATCTAATTAAAAAAAACTGCTTTTGAACGAAAGAATAATTGAATTACAAGATATAGCCCCAAAAGATTTTTGGGGCGCGCAGGACTCCCATCTTGAAACTATCAGGAAATATTACCCGAAGCTGAAGATCGTTGCGCGCGACACGACACTCAAGGTATATGGTGAAAAAAGCATGCTCGATGAGTTCGAGACACGCTTTAAAAGGCTGATGCTCCACTTTACGCGCTATAACAACATCGATGACAATGTGATCGAAAGGGTGATCCGAAGCGACTCGCGCGAGGAGCAAATGAACCCGAACGACAAGATACTGGTACATGGCATCGGCGGAAAGCTTATAAAAGCGATGACACCCAACCAGCAAAAACTTGTGGACCACATGGCCAAAAATGACATGGTTTTTGCCATTGGCCCTGCCGGTACAGGAAAGACCTATACAGGTGTGGCCCTTGCCGTAAAGGCGCTCAAGGAAAAGCAGGTAAAACGCATTATCCTTACCCGACCTGCTGTAGAGGCAGGTGAGAACCTCGGTTTCCTTCCCGGTGACATGAAGGAGAAGCTGGACCCGTACATGCAACCGCTGTATGATGCCCTGCGCGACATGCTCCCGCCGCAAACCCTGGAAGATTACCTGATGAAAGGCATCATTCAGATAGCGCCGCTGGCTTTCATGAGGGGACGTACGCTGGATAATGCCTTTGTAATACTCGATGAGGCGCAGAATACCACCCATTCACAAATGAAGATGTTCCTGACCCGTATGGGCAAGAACGCAAAATTCATGATTACCGGCGACCCCGGGCAGGTAGACCTTCCGCGGCGCACGATATCCGGGCTAAAGGAAGCCATCCTTATCCTGAAGGATGTGGAAGGTGTAAGCATCATTTACCTTGATGATAAGGACATTGTACGCCACCGCCTCGTGAAGAAGATCATCGATGCGTATAAGAGCATTGAAAATCATGATTAGAGAAAGATGCTGAGGCACTGAGGCTCTTAGTGCCTGAGAGATATAAATAGACCTGGCAGATTTAAAAATCTGTCAGGTTTTATTTTTATACTATGGATTTTAGAAAACCGAAAACTCCTTTATTATTGCTTCTTGCCATCATTGGACTGGCTATACTAACTATCATTATTTTACGCCCTGACGATGGGGAGGTCTTTGGCAGGTACGGAGTGAACAAAACTATTGGATGGGCGTGGGATATTTCACAGTTGTGCATGGATGTGTATTTCTTTATCATTTCCTGTGTGGCAGCATTCCTCGCTGGTTATGTAATTCTGTTACTGCTGAGGGGACGGACGAATAAAATTATAACTATCCTGCATCTGGCCCTTATACTATGCACAATAGGATTGGCAACTACAACTACTTACCTGGAAAATATTTGTATCTATACCATAATCTTATCAGTAATTTCTATGGGTTTAATGATTGCTAACAGCATTTTCGCAATTCGATATAAAATTGCAGACAGCCGAATAAAAGCAGGGTAACTAACTAACCCGGAATGTCCAAGGCATTAATGATTTTCTACCCTCATAAATAATAAGCGCTTTAGGCCTAAAGACTGTACAAGTGATGTCACTTGTGCAATACAAAAAACCGCGCCTTTTCAGGCACGGCTTTTCCCCGATTGCAACTAAAGTGTAAAACTAAAAAACTATTTTTCTGCCTGCCTTTACCCCATCCACTGTAGTTACCTGCACAATAAGCATTTGCTCCTGCGCCTGAAGCGTGGTAATGGATGTTTCAGCAGCATTGATGTTATCTGCCGAATACAGCAGCCTCCCCCGAATGTCGTATACGGATACCGACTTCATTTCCGTATTACCGGTGCTGATGTTAATGGCACTCCCCTGTTTGTAAACGATGATGCTGTTGCTGTTAAACGTTGGTACTTCCGTATCCAAAGCCTGCGCGTATACCACATCGAACCTGTCTGCTGTTACTCCTGATTCTGTGGTGAAGTCATAAGCGGTCTGCAGGTTGTGGGTCACGCCCAAAATATTATCCCTTAAATAAATGTCCTGTCCTTCGGCGAATACCCCATCAAAGTGGTCAAGGGAAATGGTGTAGCTTCCTGCCGATGTTACTTTGTATTCCACCGGCACTTCATCTGCCGGGTCGAAGGCCGGACGTGCCTGTATGCCCAGTTTTGATTCTCCCGCAAGGGAGTAAATGGCGATGCTACCATCGGTCATGGCCGAACCGTCCCACCCGTAATCTAAATCCAGCGTTGTATTTGGCGTGTAGGCAATGGTTGTCTGCCCGAAAAGACCTTCGTTATTGGTAATGTTCAGCCATAGTCGTGATTTATCGGTAGCATCCATTGCCGAGCGGAACATCTGGCCGTTGTTTACCGCCGCACGCATTTGGTTATTAAAGGCTACAGTATTATTGGTAGCCCTCACGATAAAGCCCTGCCCCGGGTTGATGACCCAATCTTCACTGTTATTCGGGTCACCAAACACGCCGTCGCTGCTATCGCCGAACGGGTTGCCGCTGTTGGCATTATAACCGGCAAGGGTCAGGGAGGCATAGCTGGAGGTTCCTGCTTCGTTCTTTTTCCTCCAGAAGAAAATGGGGGTATTATTGGCAAGATTGTTTGCGTTGGCTTCAAAGAAGGCTGCAATATTGATAGATGAAGGGTAAGGGTTACCAATGGCATTAAAACCCTTTACGCCGTTAGCATCTTCCTGTGTCGGTGCGGAATTTGGAACTACAGCCACATTCACATCTCCATTATTGGGTACACCTGTAAAGGTTCCTGTCCAGCGTGTTGGCGCGGTGGCTTCGCTTACATAATCCGGGTGCGTGTTGTCAACACGGATGAGGTAACTTTTCCCTTCTGCAAAATCGGTCGTTGTAGGCGCCTGCACAGCTGAATACGAGTCTGTAAGCGGATTATAGCTATAAAACCTGTTATCCAGTGTCTGCGGAGAGAAGGCTTTCAGCTTCTGCCCTGCTACCGGCGAGGCCCACATTGCATAATCCAGGCGGTACATCGGTGCGCTTTCCTTTACAACAGATATCATTCCTACATTATCCACGTCATTCACCTGGATAAGGTTGGCGTTGTGTGCGATGGTAAAAGTAGCGGTGCTGTTATTAACGGTTACAGCGCCTATCACTTTAAAGTCATGCCCGCTGGCGATTATGACATTGCCGCTGTTTACCGTGAGGGAGCAGGCGGTGATTTCTCCACGCTGTGCCGAGTTGTAGTTGCTATTGATAATAGCAGCATATTCATAACTTATCGGACTACCGTTATTCCAGTTGCTACCGTTCCAGGTTGTTGTGATACTGCATTGGGAAGCGCCCTGGTATTCGTAGGCGCCTATGTCTATAGACACACCATTTAATCTGGGGTTCCCTGCAAGATCGGTAGCACTGGCTGCGTTTGCAAACAATGCGGTATTACCTTTATCCCTGGCCGGGCTTGCAGCCTGTAATGTATAGTTCGGCGCGAAGTTGAGCACAGGATCCTGACTACTATTGCCGCCCATATTTTCACCGACCTGCGTATTGAATGTGCCGTCGGCGTTTGTTCCGCTCTGTATAATGTTGTTATAGTGCTTTACACCTGAGAACGCAGTGTTAGTGCCGTAGTTGATGTTACCCCAAATAATACTATTCTTAACGTGCACGGTACCGCTTATTGCGGCAATGCCCGTTACACTATCAGACGACTCATTTCTGGAAATAGTAACGTTGGTTAATACAGGGCTCGCGGCGCCGGTTTGGCAAAAGCCGCCACAGCCAAAAACGGCTAAGTTAGCTGCTATGACAACATTTGAAAACTGTGACGCCGAATTTTCGTTCCACACAGTTCCGCCATTGCCGGCCCAATTCCCTGAGATAATCACCTTAGTAATAATGGGCTGGGAATTTTTTATCAAAAGGGCTGCACCCTGCCCTCTCGGTATACCGACAACGCCATTAACTGTAATTTCCTGACCTCCGCCGCTGCTGCTGCCTCCCTTGATCGTAACCCCGTCCAGCACAGGTACACCTGTTCCGGCACAAATGACAACATGAAAAGCATTTTCATTGTTATTATTAATAATCCGCCCCATATAATTATAATTATCGTCACCTGACAAATCTCCACTTAGGGTAGTCCTGTTTGCCTCATTTGAAAAACTTCGCTGAGATACAGCTGTTTCTGTTCCTGCAAAATGACCGTATACTGCTACATCGTTAATAAGCACAAACGAATTGTACCTGTCGGTCAGACTAGTGCTGTTAAGGTTATCCTGCCTGTACATAGGTTTGTAAATACCCTTCGACACCCAAATTTGCTTAACCACTCCAGGCATGGCATCATTTAATATTTTTGCCTTTTTTAAAGCATCGCCCAGTTCGCCTATCGCATTTGTCCAGGAAGATCCTCTTCCCGAAGCGCCTTTAAGTACATACATGACACCATTTGCATCCACAGCGCCAAAGAACGGGCTCTCATAAGCACCCAGGTCTATGCCTCCACCCAATAACCTGTTATTACCGGCAATATCCTTAGCTTCTGCCGCGCCTTCAAAATAAGTCACAGCACCGCTGTCGACACCCGGGCTGGCTGCCTGAAGCGTAAAATCACCCGTGCTAAAATTGGTAAACAGCGGATCGTCACTGCTGTTGCCACCCATATTAACCCCAACGTTAGCCGACCAGTTACCGCCGGAACTACTTCCCTGTACAATATTGTTATAGTGTTTTACATTAGATGTTGTAGCCGATCCTCCAGCGGTGTTGCCCCACAATATAGAATTGTAAACAGAGGCAGAACCGCTATTGGCTGTAACAATACCGGTAGCGTTGATTGATGATGTATTTTTGGTTATTGTACTGTTTATCATTACCGGAGCTCCCAAGTTACCTCCTATTTGAAATCCTGAACCGCTGTTGGAACTATAATTCCCGGTAATAAGAAAGTTTTTAACTACTGCTGCGGCATCAAAGGCATACAATGATCCGCCATACACGTCACGGTTTCCTTTGATTATGATGTTACTAAATGATGGCGATCCATAAGCTACATATATACCGCTACCCATTGTGCCTGTTATCGTGTTTGAATTTATAGATGGCGATATCGTTGAAACGGCATTGCCTCCCGTAACCGTGAAACCATTCATATCGGATCCCGTTATTGTTGCTGCTACCACTACGTGATAAGCATTGTCAGCAAAGTTAGCGGTAAGCTGCCCGTCGGATCCGTAGGAGTCATTACTGCCGAGGTCGCCGCTTAATATGGTTTTGTTGGCCGCATTAGCAAAATCCCTTTGTGCCAGCGCCGACTCACTGCCTGAAAAATGGCCGTATATTTTTACAGCATTGCTTAGAGTAAATGTATTGTTCCTGTCGAGTGGATCATTGTCTATCGCACCTAAACGGTACAATGGTTTGTAAGTGCCTTTGGATACCCAAATTTCCTTTACTGTTGCCGGTGATGCATCATTTTTAAGTTTGGCCTGTTTTATGGCTATGGCAACTTCTCCTATAGCATTACTCCATGAACTTCCTGTTCCTGTAGCACCCTTCACAACGTACATAATACCATTTCCATCAGGGGCATACTGCACCGGATTGCTATGCTCATAGGCACCTATATCGATAATTGAAGCTGTAATGCGCGCATTACCCAAAATGTCCTTGCTGTTTTGAGCATCTGTAAAGAAAGTAGTATTACCACTGTTAACTGCGGGGCTCAATGCTGTTAGTGTATAATCTCCCCCAGCGGCGTTGGTAAATAATGGATTGGCTCCTGAATTAACACCCATATCGAGTCCAAAATCGGTATTAAAGGTAGTATTCGTCACGTAACTGCCTTCAATTATATTATTGTAATTCCGTATTGCGGTTGCTGTGCCGCTTATTGGATTTGTAAAGGTATTACCCCATACCACGCTATTCTTTAAATGTACAGGCGCGCTGTTTGACGTATAGATACCTGCAGGCCCGCTTGCCGAAGTGTTGCCTGCAATCGTAATATTGGTTAAGGTAGGTTCGCCACTGTTGCCGCTATTAGAATACCCGCCGCCAAATCCGAGAGAGGTATTGCCTGTAATCAGGACATTTTTAAACTGTGTCGCCGAATTGAAATTGTATACACCGCCACCTTCGCCGCCTCTGTTACCTTTAAAAATGATATTGGAAATAATGGGCTGCGAATTGGCTACATACAGCCCTCCCCCTTTGTTGCTGGCTATCTGTCCGGAACCATTAACACTGATATAGTTCGTGTTGTATGTTGCATTTCCGCCCGTTATCGTGAAACCGTCAAGTTCAGGGCTGCCATTACCTGCAGCCATAACAACGTGTTCGGCGTTTTCAGCATAATTTGCCGTAGCCTGGCCAGTTGCACTGTAGGTGTCGTTTCCGCTAAAGTCTCCGCTTAGGATTGTTTTGTTAGCCGTATTGCTTAAGTTTCTTGCGGATAATGAAGTTTCTGTCCCTGCAAAGTTTCCGTAGACTTTTACATTATTTACCAGCACAAACGAATTTTCGTACGCTGTGGTGTTGGTACTGTTGAGGTTATCTGCCCTGTACATGGGCTTGTAGGTCCCTTTAGCTACCCATATCTGTTTCACTCTTCCGGGTGTGCCATTGTTTATAAGCTTTGCGGTTTTTAGTGCGTCTGCCAGTTCTCCTACCGGGCTGCTCCATGAAGAACCGCCGCCTGTAGCCCCTTTTACAACATACATGATACCATTAGCATCCACAGGTATCTGCTGGCCTTCATAAGCGCCCATATCTATAGCACTGCCAAATACCCTTGGGTTACCGGCAATGTCCTTTGAAGCAACTGCACCGGGAAAAGACGCGGTACTGCCGCCCTCTAAAGCCGGGCTTAGGATCGTTAAAGAAAAGTCGCCGGAGTTTGCGTTTGTAAATAAAGGATCAGAACCGGAGTTACCCCCTTGGTCAGTTCCATAATTTGAACTAAACGAACCTCCAGAAAAAGCACCCTCTATAATGTTGTTGCTGTTCCTGAGGCCCATGTAACCTGCGCCCCCGGGTTCACCAATGGATGTGTTGCCCCATAGTATGCTGTTTTTAATATTCACCGGCTCACCGTAGTAGGCATAAATACCCAACCCGTTATTATACGATTCGTTCATGGTTATAGTAGCATTCACGATCAATGGGATGCCCGTCTGACCAACATGCCCGAAGCCGCCACAGCCATACTCACCTTTGTTACCCGTAATAATCATGTTGTAGTATTTTGCTGCCGAGTCCTCATTCCAAATTACGCCGCCAGTATTGCTCCTGTTACCTTTAATTATAACATTAGAAATGACAGGCTCAGAATGATCTACATATATAGCAGCGCCCACCTCGGCACCCAACGCCATACCATTAATGTTCATACTTTCCGCATTTACAGAGTAGCCACCTGTTATTAAAAATCCGTCCAGGTAGGGTATGCCTGTACCGGCACAGGCTACCACATGATAGGCGTTGTCCCCATAGTTGGCACTTAACTGACCATTCGCATCATACGAGTCGTTACCCCCCAAATCGCCGCTAAGTACGGTTCTATTCCAGACATTGCTAAAGTTGCGCTGGGTAAGCAACGTTTCTGTGCCATCAAAGTGACCGTAAACCTTCAGGTCGTTAACCAGTACAAATGTGTTGTTTTTATCCAATAAATCACTGCTATACAGGTTGTCACCACGATATTTTGGCCTGTAGGTACCCTTTGCTACCCATATTTCTTTCACAATACCCGGTGTTGCATCATTTATAAGTTTTGCTATCCTGAGCGCGTCAGCAAGTTCACCCATTGGGTTGGACCATGAAGTGCCGTTACCTGTGCCACTCTTTTTTACATAGATGATTCCGCTCGCACTTATTACAGGGTAGGGGTTTTCGTAAGCACCCATATCTATTGTCCCGTCGTATAACCGTGGATTACCGGCGAGATCTTTAGAAGTGGAAGCATTAGCATATACAAAATTACTTCCTGCATTGACAGCCGGACTAACGGCAGATGGTCTAAAATTTCCGGCGGCAGCGTTTATAAATGCCGGGTCAGCATCTTTATTATTTCCATTGCTTGCGCCATAATATGAGTTCCATGCTGCATCCCCGCCGCTGCCTGCTATTATGCTGTTAATATACAATGGAGTACCGGTATTCTTAAAGACACTATTGCCCCATATAATTGTATTTTTAATTTGAGAATTACCATTATCAAAATAGATACCACTGCCCTGCGAAGCAGAATTATTGGCAATTGTTGTGTTTATAAAAGTGGTACCTGCAGCGCCATTACAAAATATCCCGCCACCTTTACTATCACCTGAGCCGGCGGTATTATTATGGATTAATGTATTTATCAGCGTAGGTGAAGCGTCAAAGCAAAATATGCCGCCCCCTTTACCGGAGGTTACGGTGTTATTTTTAATAAGGACGTTGGTAAATACTGATGTGGAGCCAGACAGGTAGAATCCGCCACCCTCTTGCGTAGCAGTATTGCCTGTTACAATAAGGTTAGTAAGTTGGGGTGAACTGCCAATATTGATCATCGCGCCACCAGCTGCTGCATTTGTGCCACCAGTTATCGTAAAACCGTCTAAGATTGAGGTATTCCCCACTCCCGTATTCCAGTTATCTACTACCCTCGAGTTATTACCCTGTAAGGTGGTTACATTAGCTACCCAGTCCCTGTCGGCAAATACAGGCAGGTTTTGATATCTGAATCCGCCATATATTTTAACCCCATTCTTCATTTTGAACGATTGGCCCGATGGTGGCTGATAGGTTCCTGCGGAGACATAGACACTTTGTGAGGTATTGCTTTGGTTTATCATGCCCTGCAGGCTGCCCGAAGCCTGCTGCCAGCTCTTCCCGTTGCCTGTGCCGCCCGGCCTTACATACCGTATGCTGACATCGTGATATTCATACGGACCCATATCGATAGCTGTACCGTTGTATATCCTTGCGTTGTCATCGATATCTCTGGTATAAACTGCGTCAAAATGTGCTGCTGTATTTCCTGCATTAATTCCCGGACTCGATGGCTGCAGCGCATAATCAAGTCCTGTAGGATAACTAAAAACAGGATCTGCATCCTTATTATTCCCTCCGTTTACACCAAAAGCACCGTTCCAGGCCGAACTGCCGCCGCTGCCAGCGATGATACTGTAAGCAATATTCGGGGCAGAGTTATTGTTCGTTAGTGTATTACTCCAAATAATGCTGTTCCGAATTTGAGGCGACGAATTTTGAAAATATACCCCGCTGCCGGTTTGCGCAATATTATCAGCGACAGTAACATTTATAAGCGATCCGCCACCATCAGAGATGTTAATTCCGCCACCCAGCGCACCCGTGCCATACATCGTGTTCTTTGCAACAAGAATATTTCTCAATTCAGGGGTACCACCATAGCTGTAATAGCCGCCGCCACGCTTCGCGCCATTGTTGCCCTGCGCACCTACAGTATTATTGACAATGGCAATATTGATGAATTTAGCGCTGCCGCCATTATTATAAATACCGCCCCCCTCGTCGAATGCGCTATTCCCCTTGATTGTGAGGTTGACATACTGCGGGCTTGAATTAAGGTTATATATTCCTCCGCCCTGATTAGCAGATCCGCCCGTAAGCGTAAAGCCATCGATCACAGTTGTGCTGTTCAGGCCATTATTGTCATTCTTTATTACACTGGCGCCACTACCAATTATTGTTGTAGGATAATAGATATAGTTCCTCTCCTGAATTATCGGCGTACCAAAATCTGCAAATCCGCCATATATCTTAACTCCCTGTTTCATTACAAGCGATTGCCCATAAAGGTAGTAAGTCCCGCGTGCTACCCATACCTGGTCGCCTGCAGATGACATATTGATTATTCCCTGCAAGTCACTGGAAGCGTTACCCCAGCTTGTGCCATTACCGCCACCACTAAAACCTGATCTAACATAGCGTGTGGTCTGGGCAGATAAGCCCACGGTTAGGAATAGCGTAATGAATAGAAAAAAAGATTTAGGGTCCGGCCTGAATTTAATCGCCTTCATAGTACAATTGCATTTATAAAATTATAGGACGCAAAGAAAAGCCTTATACTTTCAAAACAATAATTTCAGGTATAGACAAAAGCGGGACATTAAAAAGGATTGATTATAAAAAATCCTTGATTGCCAGACAGTTAAATATTACATAGTGCTAAGGCAGCATTTTTAACAGTAATCCCGGAGCAAATGTGGCATGGATCCCCTCAATATGTAAATGCGAAAAGGACAGCTGTTATGCTGCCCTTTTTCTGCCACACATTAGGAGGCCGCTTATTGGGGGAATTTAATACACTATCTTTTTAGATGCCTTTACACCTTCCACTGTAGTCACCTGCACGATGAGCATTTGCTCTTGTACCTGTAAAGTTGTGATCGATGTTTCGGCAGCGTTGATGTTATCTGATGCATATAATAGCCTGCCACGAATGTCGTATACCGAAACCGACTTCATATCCACGTTGCCTGTGCTGATGTTGATCGCATTGCCCTGTTTGTAGACGATGATACTGTTGCTATCGAATGCTGGTATATCAGTATTCAATGCTTCTGCATATACCACATCGAACCTGCCTGCAGTTACACCTGATTCGGTTGTGAAATCATACGGTGTTTCCAGGTTATGCGTCACACCTAAAACATTATCCCTAAGGTAAATATTCTGCCCCTGGGTGAATACTCCATCAAAATGGTCGAGGGAAATGTTGTAACTGCCTGCTGCGGTCACCTTGTATTCCACCGGTACCTCATCGGCAGGGTCGAAGGCCGCACGTGCCTGTATGCCCAATTTGCTTTCTCCCGCAAGGGAATAGATCGCAATGCTGCCATCGGTCATGGCCGAACCATCCCAGCCGTAATCCAGGCCAAGGGTAGTATTTGGCGTGTAGGCAATAGTTGTTTGCCCGAAAAGCCCTTCGCTATTGGTAATGTTCAGCCATAGCCTGGATTTATCCGAAGCATCCATAGCACTCCTGAACATCTGGCCGTTGTTAACCGCCGTACGCATTCCGTTGTTAAAGGCTACGGTAGTATTTGTTGCCCTTACGATAAAGCCCTGCCCCGGGTTAATGACCCAATTGTAACTATCATTCGGGTCATCAAACGCACCGTCGCTGCTGTCGCCGAACGGGTTGCCACTGTTAGCGTTATAACCGGCAAGGGTCAGGGAGGCATAGCTGGAGGTACCTGCTTCGTTCTTTTTCCTCCAGAAGAAAATGGGGGTATTATTGGCCAAGTTATTTTGGTTTGCTTCAAAAAAGGCGGCAATGTTGATGGACGACGGGTATGGGTTCCCAATGGCATTGAAGCCCTTAACCCCATTAGCATCTTCCTGGGTCGGTGCGGAACTTGGCACTACTGCCACGTTCACATTTCCATTGTTAGGTACACCGGTAAAGGTTCCTGTCCAGCGTGTTGGCGCGGTGGCTTCGCTTAAATAGTCAGGGTGCGTGTTGTCCACCCGGATGAGGTAGCTCTTTCCTTCGGCAAAGTTGGTTGTTGCCGGTGCCTGCACTGCCGAATACGCGTCTGTAAGCGGGTTGTAGGCATAAAACCGATTATCGAGCGTTTGCGGAGAGAAAGACTTTAGCTTCTGCCCTGCCACCGGCGATGCCCACAGCGCATAATCAAGGCGGTACATCGGTGCACTTTCTTTGATAACGATTATCGTCCCTACATTATCCACATCATTCACCTGGATAAGGTTGGCGTTGTGGTTTATGGTAAAAGTTGCGTTGTCATTATCTACCGTTACCGCTCCTTGTATGGTAAAGTTATCACCTTCGGCAATTTCTACATTGCCACTATTTACTGTAAGTGAGCAGGCTGTTATAGTGCCATGTATGGCTGAGTTATAATTGCCTGCAATCACTGCACTATACTCATACGATACCGGGTTTCCGTTGTCCCAATTGGCGCCATTCCATGTCGTGGCTATAGTGCCGCAAGTGTCCGGCCTGAATTCATAAGCCCCCATATCTATAGCATTTCCGTCAAGCCTTTCATTGCCTGCAAGATCTGTAGATATCGCTGCATCCGCAAAAAGGGCTGTGTTACCTGCATCAATTGCCTGGCTGGTTGCTTTTAAGGAATAATCGCCTGCTACGGCATCGGTAAACATTGGGGACGCGTCAATATTACCGCCATTATCAGTACCAAAGCTCGTATTCCACGCACCGCTGCCACCGCTGCCGGTAACAAGGGAGTTGGTATACGCAATAGGTGCGTCATATGCGGTTGCAGCGCCGTCAATAATTGAATTCTCGACAATAAAGCCCAGCCCATTGCCTGAATATAGCGCCACGTTTCCGTTTGACGTATTGCCTGCAACGGTAGCATTAGTAAGCCTGATATGCGAATCAGTTAAGAAAATACCCCCTATCGACAATGCCGTATTGCCGCTTAAAAGCAAATTCACAAAATGCACGCGGGCACCATACGAAAGGCTGATACCCCCCGCCGTGTTATCGGAAAAATTATTGCTTACGGTAATATTTTCCATATATTCTTCTCCCGTGGACGACTCAATATGCATCCCCCCCGCAAATATCGTAGCAGTATTTTCAATGATGGAAATGTTTTTAAGGTAAGAGTTACACTGGAGCAGAAGTATCCCTCCTCCAAACTCGGCTACGTTATTTTTGACAACGAGATTTTCCATCCTGAGGGACGATTGCTCAATATCTATGCCTCCGCCGTATATGGCCTGGCCTCCGGTAACTGTAAAACCATCAAATACTGTTGATGATGAAAGTGATTGTCCAAATACTACCATGGCATTGTTGCCCTGGAGGATGGTTTCATTTGCAATAAAATCCCGGTCTGCCATAAGCGGATTACCTGTTGAAGGAAAGCCGCCATATACTTTTACCCCATCTTTTAATGTAAAAGACTGCTCCTGGCCACACTGGTACGTTCCTGCCGCTACCCACACTTCATCCACCTGCAAATTCATCATTGCCTGTAGGTTAGCCGATGCATTTGCCCAACTTGTTCCATTTCCTGTGCCCGATGCAACCTGCTTTACATAGCGGATATCGGCAGGTTCAACTTGCGATTCATAAGCGCCCATGTCTATAGTATTGCCAAAAAGCCGTGGATTCCCCGCAAGGTCGGTTGCGGTTCCGGCATTAGCAAATAGTGCCGAATTTCCGGAGTTAATCGCCTGGCTGTTAGGAGTTATGGAATAATTGCCTCCAACGGCACTTGTAAATATTGGATTCACATCGATATTACCGCCATTATCAGTTCCGTAATTCGTATTCCATGCACCGCTGCCACCGCTGCCGGTTACAAGCGAGTTGGCATAGGCTATAGGAGAGCCGCCGTTTATAGTAGTGGTTCCATCAATAATAGAATTTTCAACAATAAAACTTTGTGAATTGGAAGAATGTAATTGAACACCACTATTTGCACTATTTCCGGATACAGTGGCATTGGTTATCCTGATCCGTGAGTCGAATGCAAGGATACCTCCTCCATACGCCGCGGTGTTACCACTTACAAGAAAATTCACGAAATGCACGCGGGCACCGGATGATAGGCTTACTCCTCCCCCTGTGCCATTGCAGGTATTGTCCCTTACAATAACATTCTCCATATATTCATCTCCCGTGGATGATTGAATATGCAGTCCGCCGTAAGATCCTGTAGTAGTATTTTCAAAAATGGAAATGTTTTTAAGGTAAGAGGTACAATTAACAAGATACATACCCCCGGCAAATTCGGCTGTATTATTTTTGAGAATGAGATTTTCCATCCTGAGAGACGACTGCTCTATATCCATACCCCCGCCGTATTGGCGCTGGCCCCCGGTAACGGTAAAGCCGTCAAATACAGTAGATGTTGAAAGCGATTGTCCATACACAACTCCTGCATTGTTACCCTGAAGTATTGTTGCATTTGCGGTAAAATTACGGTCGCCCATAGAAGGATTGCCCGTTGCAGGAAAGCCTCCATAAACTTTTACGCCGCTGCTTAACATAAAAGACTGCCCCTGGCCAGGCTGGTAAGTGCCTGCTGCTACCCAAACCTGAAGAGACTGTAAATTCATCATGGCCTGCAGGTCACCCGAAGCATTTGCCCAGCTGCTGCCGTCACCGTCGCCGGATGCTACAGGCCTTACATACCTGATGAGTATAATGCCATCCGACTCATAGGCGCCCATGTCTATACTGCTGCCAAAAAGCCTTGGGTTGCCTGCAAGGTCGGTTGCGGTAGCAGGATCTGTAAATAGCGCGGAATTTCCTGAATTAACTGCCGGGCTGTTTGCATGTAAGGAATAATTGCCTGCTGCGGCATCGGTAAACATTGGGGACGCGTCAATATTGCCGCCATTATCAGTACCAAAATTCGTATTCCACGCACCGCTGCCACCGCTGCCGGTAACAAGGGAGTTGGTATACGCAATAGGTGCGCCATATGCGGTTGCAGCGCCGTCAATGATCGAATTTTCAACAATAAAGCTTAGCCCATTGCTTGAATATAGCGCCACGTTTCCGTTTGACGTATTGCCTGCAATGGTAGCATTAGTTAACCTGATTCCGGAATCAGTTACAAAAATGCCCCCTATCGACAATGCCGTATTGCCGCTTACAAGCAAATTCACAAAATGCACGCGGGTACCATACGAAAGACTGATACCCCCCGCTGTGTCCTCGGAAGTATTATTGCTTACGATAATATTTTCCATATATTCTTCTCCCGTGGACGACTCAACATGAATCCCGCCCGCAAATATCGTAGCAGTATTTTCAATGATGGAAATGTTTTTAAGGTAAGAGTTACACTGAAGCAAAAGTATCCCTCCTCCAAACTCCGCTACGTTATTTTTGACGACGAGATTTTCCATCCTGAGGGACGATTGCGTAATATTCATGCCCCCGCCGTATAGGTCCTCGCCTCCGGTAACCGTAAAACCGTCAAATACTGTTGATGATGAAAGCGATTGCCCAAATACCACACTGGCATTGTTACCCTGAAGGATGGTTTCACTTGCAGTAAAGTTCCGGTCTGCCATCATCGGATCGCCTGTTGAAGGAAAGCCGCCATATACTTTTACCCCATTTTTTAATGTAAATGACAGGTTCTGGCCACGCTGGTAAGTACCTGCCGCTACCCAAACTTCCTCACCTGGTGATGATGCGTTTATCATGGCTTGCAGATTGCCTGATGCATTGGCCCAACTAAAGCCATTGCCAACTGCATTCGGCTTTACATAGCGTTTGATCGCCTGGAATTCATAGGCGCCTTTATCTACAGTACCCGAATATACGCGTGCATTATCGGCAAGGTCTGTTGTGTAGCCGCTTATAGCACCGTTATTGCCTGTATTGATGGCCGGGCTGCCATATGAGGGCGCGAAGTTATTGGTTGCCGCATTGGTAAACATTGGATTATCGTAAGACGTGCTTCCTGAAGAGGTCATGTTCCCGAAGATATCGCCCGCTTGATTGGCTGAAATTGAAGAATACAGCACGACCGTCGAACTGCCGGTAGTATAAAACTCGTCGCCTTCGGCTGCTGCGTTATTGGCCCATGAAATGGAATTGGAGAACGTTACTGAACCCGACTCGTGCAGGTGGACCGCACCTCCGTTAACATTCGAGTTATTTGCGGTAAAGGTACAGTTGGTATAACTTGTCTGGTCATTGTGGTTAAAAGCCCCGCCGCCGCCACTTGCCGTGTTGCCGTATACAAGGCAGTTGGTAAACGTTGCATAACCCCCCTGGCAGTATATACCCCCTCCCCAGTTGCTGACCGTATTATTTCTTATTATGCAGCCTACGATCTTTGGAGATGAATAGTTATTGCAGATGCCCGCACCGTTTTCCCCGCCGGTAAGTGTCCCGCCCTGTAGGGTAAATCCATCCAGGCGGGCAGCGGTATCAACATTGTTATTTAGCAGCACCCTGTTCCCGTTACCCTGTAGTACCGATGGGTACAGGGCAGGTTTGCGATTCTCCATTCCGGGGTTTCCTGTTGCCGGGAACCCGCCGTATATCTTAACCCCACTTTTCATGGAAAATGATTGGCCTGCATTACGTTGGTACGTTCCCGCGGCAACATATATGTTCCAGCCTGAACCTGCCTCGTCTATCATGGATTGTAAATTGCCCGATGCTGTTTCCCAGCTATAGCCGTTCCCGGTGCCTCCCTGTTTTACAAAGCGTGTAATTTGGGCTGCCATGCCGAAACTGAAAAGCATCAGCAATGAAAAAATCGCAAATTTTGCATTGCGTAAATAAACGTAGCGTTTAGTCATTTAGTAGTAATTTTTAGTGGGGATAACAGCTGCGAAGTAACTGCTTATCCTTGTAATACTACTATTTTAAGTATAGATTAAAGCGGGACATGATATTATTTTTAAAAACACAACATCCTTATAATCAAACTTTTGATGTTTTACCGTGAGCGGCCAGTATACGCTCCAGCTGTTTTTCTTCGTTTATACCCATCTTTTTCCTGATACGGTATTTTCTTTTGCGCACTGCTTCAGGTACTACCTTCAAAATAACCGAGAGGTCTTTATAAGGAAGGTTCAGGTTCAGCAGGGAGCAAAAGTACAGGTCGCTTTCGCTAAGCTGCGGGTACTCCTTAGCCAGGCTTTCCATGAAAGCGGCATTGGAATGACTGAACGTTTCGCGGAAGTGTGCACCGTGATCATCCTCCCCTATCAGCGATTTTAAATCTGTTACATGGCCTGTACCGGATTCGAGGCTGGCCACATTATCAAGATACCTTTCGATGTTGGCGGTTTTATGTTCAATAGCACTAAGCTGCTTTTGCTGTTGTTCGATCTCCCCGGTCATTTTTTCATTTAAAACGCGTGCCGATATTTGCTCTGTCGCCAACTCCCTTATAGCAGACTGGCTTGCTGCCACCTTTTTCCTGTGGCGCGCATTTTTGTAGTACAACCGCGCGGCCAATGCGGCCAATAGCAACAATGGCAGGGATATCCAAATCCATTTTTTCCGCTCCGTACTCTCGACAGACTCCCTCAGTTGCGAATTTATCTGTTGCAGCGTATCACTCTTTTTATCCTGGTGCTCACGCTGTATGCCTGCCTGCATGGCGATTACGGCTTTTTTGTCCTGTGTCTGGTTCAGCGTGTCAAGCAGTTCGATGGCACTTTTTGCACTGGCGAGGGCGAGGCCGGGCTTTTCGACCTTATTGTACACCTCAACCTTTATCTTTTCATAACGGGAAAGTTCCTGCAGGTTGGCCTTGCTTTTATAGGTACTGTTGTCCACAAGGGCAATTACTTCCAGCGCCTTATCCATTTTTTTCAGGAAGACAAGCGACTTAAGGTAGGTAACCGCCAGCCCTACAGTCCTTGACGAATTTACGGAAGACAGGAGTTTAAATGCCTTTTCCTGATAGACGTTGGCCTGAACGAAATTCCGGTTTTGTATCTCAAGCCTCCCCAGGGTCGCATAGGCGCTGCCGATGAGTTCTGTATCGTTAAACTGTTCCAGCCCGGCAATGGCTTCCATCAGTGACCGCTTTGCCAATTCGTGCCGGTTGGTATTTATGAGGCATTCGCTGTAGTTGATAAGCGTAAGGTAGTAATTCTTGAGCATCCCGGCCTGCTTGAAACCCTGCAGCGTTTTTGCATACAGGTCGGCGGCAAATTCGTAGTTGCCAATATTCAGGTAGGTATTGGCAAGGCTTTGCTTTATGGGCAGCTGGTCTTTTTTATTCTTTGCCTTTTCAAACAACGCTATCGCCTTTACAAGATACGGAATGGCATCCTGGGGCCGGAGCATGGCGTTGTAATTCGCTCCCATTTCGCCATATACAGTTGCCAGTCCCCTGGTGTCGTCGATTGCGCTGTATTCTTTTTCCGCGCGTACGAGCAACTGCAGCGACTTGTCATAATTGGTTTTTTTGCGGTACGGGGCAGCCATCAGCCGTAAAGCACGCCCACGGTGCGAGGGTGAATTTGGGGCATATCCCAAAGCCCTGTCATAATAATAAATGGAAGAGTCGAGGTTATTCTTTAAAAGGTGATAGTACCCATGGTAAATATTTGCCATGGCATATATGGTATCAGGCTGTTTCTCCCTTCCGTTGGTGATCTGCCGGATAAGCACCCTTGCACTGTCCGGCTTAACGAATAAGAGTTTTTCGATGTCTGCTAATTTTTTACCTGCTTCGGTAACTTTTATCTGCGCATCGCAAAAATACGGGAACAGCAATGCAAGTAAAAGGCATCTTTTCATTAAAGGTGGAATGTTAGCTGTTATGATCTTCGGGATCCTGTGTTTTGACGTTGTAAATTTATATAATTTTAATCTAAGTTTTAAATAACCTGCGCCTACCCTACTCTTTTTTTATCGGTAATTATCTTTATATGTATTAAATCGAGATTATAACTTGTAAGATGCGAATTGTTATATATTTGCGAAAATTATGATTACCCCGATGCTTAAAAATACCCGTCGTACGTTACCTTTAAATCTTCTGTTTCCGATTATTATTTTAGTGTCGCTATTGCTGCCCCTGCAGCTATTCAGCCAAAATACCCCCGATTCCCTTCGCGCACTGATGAAGGATGCCGGAGAAGTACGGCGGGGCGAACTTAGCATTGATCTCGCCAACTACTACCTCGTACAAAACGCCGACTCCGCCATATACTATGCAGCCGTCGCGCGTACCATCGGGAAAGAAAAAAACAACCCTAAGCTCATCATACGGTCGTATGCCAAGGCAGGGGAAGCGTACCAAAACCAGAACAAGATGAAGGAAGCCCTGGCTTCGTACCTAAAAGGACTGGAGCTGGCAGAGAAGCATAATGAAAAATCGCTTGCAGGGACAATATACAATGGTATCGGGGTATGCTACTTTTACCAGAACAATCCGAAAAAGGCGGAGGAGTACCTTAAGCTGGCTGCAGAGGCGAAGAAAGAGGCCAATGACTACCAGTATTACGCAATCATCACGACAAATCTTGCCATTCTCCAAATCTCAAACCAATTACCAAAGGAAGCATTAAAAACACTAAAGGATGCCGAAAAGACGCTTATAAAAAATAAGCAGCCCCATTACCTGGCGACCGTTTACAACTCCCTGGGAGCGGCCTACCAAAGCGTTAAGCCCGACTCGTGTGTGTTTTATTATGAAAAAAGCCTTGAATTTGCACTACGAAACAAAGACCTTGTCAACCAGATGACCGCCTGCCAGAACATAGGCGACTACCATTTGGTCCAAAAAAATTATACGCAGGCGATAGCCTACATGAAAAAGGCGATCGCTGCGAACGACCAGCGCCCCGAAGACCAGTTTAAGCCTGCTTTGTACGACCGCATAAGCGTGGCGTATGCCGCTACAAGTGATTTTAAAAGCGCCTATGACTACAAGAAGCTGGAAGCCGAAGCCCGCCAGCGCCTGTTTTCGACAGAGAAGCAAAAAGAAATTGATGAGCTTGAAATACGGTACCAGAGCGAAAAAAAGGAAAAGGAAATACAACTCGGCAAACAGGAAATAGAAAAGGGGAATAACCAGCGCAACCTGATCGTATTCGGCGCATTGCTGGTATTGCTCATTGCGGGATTCGTAACGTACCTCCTTTTCCAGAGAAGAAAAATCACGCAGGAATTCGAGCAGGAAAAACTGAAGATGTTCGAAAACATTTTCCATGAAATAAGGACGCCACTAACGCTTATTGACGGCCCTATACAACTGATGAAGCAGGACCCCGACGGAAAGCACGCACAGCAGCTGGCCCTCATGGAACGCAACTCAAAAAAACTGAACCGGCTGGTCAACGAACTGTTGGATGCCTCGAAGCTGGGCAAAGGCAGCTTCATGCTGCATTACACCACGGGACATGTGGGAGATTTTATAAATGACGTGATCAGTGGCTTTACCGCAGAAGCAGAGTCGAAAGGCATTCGGATCATCCATGACACCAACGCCACTGACGGTTACCGGTCGTTTCCATCCAACGCACTGGAAAAAGTACTTTCCAACCTGATAGGAAACGCCGTAAAGTATTGCCCCCCCAATTCGGAAATAGCTATAACATCGGGCATCGACGATACTATGCTGGTAGTTGATGTAAAAGACAACGGCCCCGGCATTCCGGTAAGGGAACAGAAAAAAGTTTTCCGCCGCTTCTTCAGGGGCAGGCACTCTTCAGGCACCAATGGTACGGGGATAGGGCTTTCGCTGGTAAAAGAACTCATAGAGCTGACGCAGGGTACGATAGCTATGCAAAGCAGCCCGTCGGGTACGATGTTTACAGTGTCGATCCCGTTACAGGGACAAACTGTTTCAGCAACGGCTTCACAGCAGGAAGGCATACCCACGCTGCTTTTGGCCGAAGACGATGCCGATACCGCTGCCTTTACCATTTCGGTATTGCAGGAAAACTTCCGGATCGTACATGCGAAGAATGGCGAAGAAGCCATGAAACTGATCCGTGAAGAGTTGCCGGACATCGTATTGTCGGACATCATGATGCCCGAAAAGGACGGCATTGAACTATTGAAAGAAATACGGTCGGACGAACTGGCCAACCACCTTCCCGTAATTTTATTTTCGGCAAAGGCATCGCTGGAGAGCCGGTTAGTAGGCCTTAACTACGGAGCAGATGCGTACATTGCCAAGCCTTTCTCCCCTGATGAATTGAAGCTTACCGTGCGCAACCTTTTTATCACCCTCCAGCGCAATAAGGAAGCCTATATGTCCTCAATCCGGTCACCAAAAACCTTTGAGGAGCGCACCAAAAGTGACTATGCCTATGTTAATAAAGTGACTCAACGCATTATCAGCAATATTGACAACCACGAATATTCGGTTAACGAACTGTCGGACGATATGTCGGTAAGCCGGAGCCAGCTGCACCGTAAACTGGCCGCCCTGACTGGGTTCTCAACTACCAACTTCATCCGCATGGTACGGCTTGAAAAAGCTAAGGATTTGTTGCTGGCCCAGGATGGTAATATTTCTGAAATTGCTTACAAATGTGGTTTCAGCAGCCAGTCGTATTTTACAAAATCGTTCACGGAGCATTTCGGGAAAAGCCCAAGTCAATTTACTAAAGATCAACGACTTTAACCAAAGTGCAACAATAGTACACAAACCTGCAACATGGATGCACAGGCTTTTATAGCTTACCATTTACATTTGCAGGCACAATCAGAATTTAAACCAAAATTTTATATGTTACGAAATTTACTATTACTCTTAGTTTGCCTCTGGAATTTTATTTCTTATGCAAATAACGATTGCTCTAATGCGATCTCGCTTACTCCTGGGATCTCATGCAGCAACACTACGGGAACCTTTAGCGGGGCGACCATTACCGGTGCCGCGCCCTCTTGTGCTACAGAAGCCTTACAAGATGTGTGGTACAAATTTACCGCTACCGATGTTACCCACGGCATCTATTTAAATGCCGCTTCAGGCCTAAATCACGGCCTTGAGATCAGGCAGGGAGGGTGTAACGGCACTGTGGTAGCGTGCAGGAATGATTACTTTGCAGGCAGTGGCGAGAGTTACTTCAATAATAATTTTGTCGTGGGGCAGGAATATTATATAAGAGTGTTTCATGCGACAGCGCAATTTACGACGGCATCTTTCACCATTTGTATAGAAAAATTCCCAACCCCGGCCAATGACCTTTGTGCCAATGCACAACAGCTTACCCCCGCCCTTAGCTGCACCTATACAGCGGGGACATTCAGCGGTACTTTGTTGGACGGCGGCGCCCCTTCATGCGCACCGAACGCCTCACAGGATGTGTGGTTTAAATTTACTGCAACTGATGTGACCCATGGCATTTACCTGAATACTGTACAATATCTTAATCCCGGCTTGGAAATCAGGCAGGGAAGCTGCAACGGACCTGTGGTAGCCTGTAAAAATGACTACTTTGAAGGAAGTGGCGAGAGTTATTTCAATAATAATTTTATCGTTGGCCAGGAGTATTATATACGGGTGTTCAACGCATCAGGTACACTTACTACGCGTAGTTTCAATATATGCATCGAGAAATATCCGACACCTGCCAATGACCTTTGTGCCACTGCGACACAGCTTACCCCCGCCCTTAGCTGCACCTATACAGCGGGGACATTCAGCGGAACATTACTGGACGGTGGCGCCCCTTCCTGCGCGCCAAATGCCTCACAGGATGTATGGTTTAAATTTACTGCTACTGATGTGACCCATGGCATTTACCTAAATGCTGTACAATATCTTAATCCCGGTTTGGAAATCAGGCAGGGAAGCTGCAACGGACCTGTAGTAGCCTGTAAAAATGACTACTTTGAAGGAAGTGGCGAGAGTTATTTCAATAATGATTTTATCGTTGGACAGGAGTATTACATAAGGGTATTCAATGCGTACAGTACACTGCAAACACGCAGTTTCAATATCTGCATAGAAAAGTTCCCGACGCCTGCTAATGACCTTTGCGCCAATGCCCAAGAACTTACCCCTGCTGCTACCTGTAACTATACTACCGGAACCTTCAGCGGTACACTATTGGATGGTGGAGTTCCTTCATGCGCCCCAAACGCCTCACAGGATGTATGGTTTAAATTTACTGCTACCGATCCTATGATGAATGTTATTATAAACAGTTCGCAATATCTGAACCATGGTTTTGAAATTTACCATGGGGGGTGCAACGGTACGTTATTAACCTGTACCAACTTTTATCCGGAAGGATCTGCCGAAAGTTATTTTAATGCCAGTTTTGTGGTTGGCCAACAATACTATATAAGGGTCTTCAATGCATCTAATGTACTTACGACACGCAGTTTCAATATATGTGTAACCGGTTTACCAGCTCCGGCAAATGATCTTTGCGCGAATGCGACAGAAGTATTTCCGGGAACAACCTGCACTTATATAGGCGCAACATTTTCAGGTGCAACACTTGATGGCCCCGCCCTTGCATGCCCATCGTCTGTAAGCGTGATGCAGGACGTTTGGTTTAAATTTACAGCTACAGAGCAAACCTACAGCATCTATATGAATCCGCAAAGCGGTTTTAATCCGGGCTTCCAGATCTTTGAAGGAAGCTGCACGGGAACAATGGTAGGCTGTGTAAACAGCAATGGCAACAATTTATCTGAATATTATATTAACAATAACTTTGTCATAGGGCAAACCTATTATGTACGATTTTTCCACGCAATGAGCGGATACGCTAGTCAGAATATTTCCTTCTGTATTACAAAATATCCGAAGCCTGTAAATGATATCTGCCAAAACGCAACGCTTTTAACCCAAAATGCAACCTGCTCACAGGTAGGCGCTACATTTAGCGGTGCGATGTTTGATGGACCGGCAATCTCGTGCGCACCACAGGCAGGACAGGATGTTTGGTTCAGGTTCATAGCCGAAGGCGCTTCTGCAAACATTTATGTGGGGCCGATGTCAGGACGCGACCTTGGTTTCCAGGTGTTCCAGGGTGGATGCACAGGTACTCCTATTGCTTGCGTCAATAGTGTGGGGGTAAATTTTAGCGAAACGGGATCAGCCTCCGGCCTTACGCAGGGTCAGGAATATTACATCCGGGTATTCAACGTGTACCAGGGACTTACAATCGACAACTTTTCTATTTGCGTTTATGGAGCTATACAGCCTTGTAATGCTTCGGTTTCCGTTGTCGCTTCGGCCAGCCAGGTATGCAGTGGCAGCCCGGTAACCTTTACGGCAACACCTGTTAATGGCGGCGGGGCACCACAGTACCAATGGAAAGTGAACGGAAACAATGTCGGCACCAACAGCCCAACTTATACCACGACAACGCTGGCTAACGGCGCTGCAGTTACTGTTGTAATGACAAGTAGCGTACTATGCCCGACTACCCCAACTGTTGCCAGTAACGCAATAACCATGACAGTTACAAATCCGGTAACTCCGGCTTTTACACAGGTTGCGGCAATATGCCCGGGGGGGTCTTTCAGTTTGCCTGTAACTTCTAATAATGGAATAACCGGCACATGGAGCCCTGCAGTGAATAACAACGCAACAACAACGTATACATTTACACCAAATGCAGGCCAGTGCGCTTCGACAGCTACCATGACAGTAACTGTAAATAATAACATAGCGCCGATGTTCACGCAGGTGGCCGCAATTTGCCAGGGAGGGTCATTTACGTTGCCGGCAACTTCAAATAATGGAATTACCGGAACATGGAGCCCGGCGGTGAATAACACAGCTACTACTACCTATACATTTACGCCAAATGCAGGCCAGTGTGCGGTTACTGCTACGATGACAGTGACAGTAAATAACAATGTAACACCAACGTTCACTCAGGTTGCAGCTATTTGCCAGGGAGGCTCATTTACATTGCCAACGACATCAAACAATGGTATTATCGGAACATGGAGCCCGGCTATAAATAACACTGCTACTACTACATATGTATTTATGCCGACTTCAGGTCAATGCGCAGTTTTCACTACAATGACGGTTGCCGTGAATAACAGCGTGACACCAGCATTCACACAGATTGCACCAATATGCCAGGGAGGGGCGTTTATATTGCCTGTAACTTCTAACAATGGTGTAACCGGTACATGGAACCCGGCTGTAAACAACAACGCTACCACGACGTATACCTTTACACCGGCTGCGGGACAATGTGCGACTACAGCTACGATGACGGTTGCCGTTAATAACAGCGTAACGCCTACATTTACACAGATTGCACCAATATGCCCGGGAGGGTCGTTTACTTTGCAGACAACATCTAATAATGGGGTTAACGGCTTCTGGAGCCCGGCGGTAAACAACAATTTAACGACTACCTATACCTTTACGCCAAATGCAGGCCAGTGTGCAACTACGTCTACAATGACCGTAACAGTGAATAACAGTGTAACACCAATATTCTCACAAGTTGCGGCAATATGCCCTGGCGGCTCGTTTACTTTGCCAACGACTTCCAATAATGGAATAACCGGCACATGGAGCCCTGCAATAAACAACAACGCCACTACGATGTACACCTTTACTCCGAATGCAGGCCAGTGTGCGACTACAGCTACAATGACGGTAACAGTTAATAATAGCATTGCACCGATATTCTCACAGGTTGCTGCAATATGCCCGGGAGGTTCGTTCACTTTGCCAACGACTTCTAACAATGGAATAACCGGCACCTGGAGCCCGGCGGTAAACAACAATGCTACCACGACGTATACCTTTACCCCGGCTGCAGGACAATGTGCGACTACAGCTACGATGACGGTTACTGTAAATAACAGTGTAACACCAATATTCTCACAAGTTGCGGCAATATGCCCTGGTGGTTCATTCACTTTGCCAGCGACTTCTACTAATGGAGTTACTGGTACATGGAGCCCTGCAATAAACAACAACGCCACTACGATGTACACCTTTACTCCGAATGCAGGCCAGTGCGCATCAAGTGCAACGATGACGGTTGCTGTAAATTCGGTTAATGCGGGAGTTACCGTTTCAGGAGCTACTATTACTGCATCTGCGACAGGGGCATCCTACCAATGGATCAACTGTGCGGACAACCAGCCTGTAAATGGGGCTACGGGGGCATCATTTACGGCAACTGCGAACGGTTCGTATGCGGTTATCGTAAGCCAAAACGGATGTTCTGCGACGTCAGAATGTGTTACCATCACTAACCTGGGCATCGATACTTATATGCTTAAAGGCTGGAAGGTATACCCTAATCCTGTTGTCGATGAGTTATTTATTGAAACAGAAGAGGATACAGAGATCGTAATAACCGACATGACCGGAAAAACGATCAGCAGCCAGTCATTGCGGTCAGGCACCAATAGCATAGGCACCGGCTCGTTAAGCGCCGGGATGTATTTTATCAAATCAGCTTCGGGAGTACACGTGAAGTTTATCAAACGATAATTGAACCAGAATCCCTAATTTATAAAGCCCCTTGTCGAAAGATAAGGGGCTTTTACTTTGCGCGTGTTCAAAGTAACTTTTTAAACCTCGGCGCCCATTTGCAACATCAGGCCACCATCCATAAAATAAGTGGACCCTGTTACATAATCTGCATCTTCAGAGGCTAAAAATACAGCAAGGCGCGCTATGTCTTTAGGGTAACCTGCCCGCTTCCACGGTACCTTGGAGGCTTTCTTATCCAGTTCTTCCTTGTTTTCCAATATGTCCTGATTCATTGGGGTGGCGATCATTCCGGGGCCAATGTTATTTACATTGATTTGCAATGCAGCCAGTTCCAGCGCAATGGTACGGGTAAAGTTCCTGAGCCCTCCTTTGGCGGCATTATAATCAGACGTGTCTTTTGCCATTATTTCTTCATGGATAGAGGACACATTAATTATTTTACCCTTTCCGCCCTGTGCTTTTCTGTGTCGGGCAAAATTCTGGCAAAAATAAAAAGCGCTGTAAAGGTTGGACTTTATCGTATTGTCGAAATCTTCCGCTTCCATTTCGAGTAAGGGCTTCTCCGCACCCTTGATGCCGGCATTGTTTACCATTATGTCGATCGTGCCAAATTTCTTTACAGCTGCATCGAATATGCTTTTCACTTCAGCCTCCTCCCGTATGTCAATTTGTACAAGCAAAGCTTTTTGCCCTTCCTGCTCTACGGCATCAACCGTTTGCTGTGCGCCTTCCTTATCATTGTGGTAGCACACCACAACATTTGCACCTTCTTTGGCAAACTCAATGGCTATGCCCTGCCCTATTCCTGAATCCGACCCTGTTACTATAGCTGTTTTTCCGTGGAGTTTTTTCATGTCAATTAATTAATTTACATGAAATTAAATATTTACGCAGAGCAGTCAAAGAGGTTGAACAAAGATTAATAAAATTTTAGGGTATGTTTAAAAAAAGGTTACGCATAGTACAAACAATTACATGACTAGTCCTAAAATAAGTTGACAGGTTAAAGTTAATCTATATTTCCCTGATCTGACAAGGTCAGGGATTTTTTATGCACTTCATTTGGTGTTTTAAAGTTCAAACTTAAATGTGGCCTTCTACTATTATAGATTGCTACACTCTCATCCAGAGACTTCTTTAACACGTTATAATCAGGATATTTTCCTATTAGGAATTCCATTTTAATATTCCGTTCATTCTTTCTGCCAAAGCATTTTGATAACAATCATACCCATCTGTCATGGAGCATAATAAATTATTAGATATAAGTATGGATTGATATTGATCAGAACAGTATTGAAGTCCCCTATCTGAGTGATGTATGGTTTTATAGTTACTCTTCTTGTTTCTAATAGCCATCTTTAATGCTTTTGCCATGTGTTCGGTTCTTAGGTCTTCACTCAAGTGGTATCCCATTATCTTCCTGCTGTAAGCATCTGTAACTAATGATATATAGCAGGTCTTCTTTGAAGTCTGCATGTATGTTATGTCACTTACCCAAAGCTGTTCAGGTCCTTGTGGTTTAAAGTCCTTTACCAGGTTAGGGTGTTTATGCATCCAGTGCTTAGAATGTGTTGTCTTTGTATAGCTCTTAAGAGGTTTTACAAGTAAGTGAAGATGTCTTAAGTAACTAAACATCTTATCCCTGCCAATTTTTAAACTGCTGCTTTTTAAATCTGCTTCTAATAACTTATAGAGTTTCCGGGTTCCCAAACGTGGCATATAGACACGCTGCTGTAATACAAGGTTTTTAAGCTGTAGCATTTTACTTAACTCTTCTTTAAGCGATTTTTGCTTTTTATAAAAGGCTTGCCTACTTATTCCGTACAACGCACAGGATTGACTCAGACTTAGTTTTCCTGATTGCTGGAGTTGCTTTGCTGCACGGGGGAAGACTTTTTTCTAATCTGTAGGCCATAATCTTTTTCAGCAATAGAAACGATTGTATTGAGTAACAGATTCTTTTGTTTTTCCTTTTCTAATAGAGCTTCCAATTCTTTAATGCGTTGCTCTGGGGTCTGTGGCTCTTGAGATTTTGACAAAATATGTAATTCTGGTTTGTTCCAATCCAAAGTTCCATATTTTTTTAACCATTTCAAAATAGTGCTACGCCCTTGAATACCATACTTGTATTTAGCCACATTTTTACTCAGGTCGCCTCTTTCTATTTCGGCTACAACCTGTAATTTAAAGGCTACCGTGTAATCCTTCTGTGTTCGGCGCTTACCGCCTTGTTTCCTGTATCCCATAAATAAGCTGTTTTAGTTGTCAACTTATTTTAGGACGGGACAACAAATCAAAAAGGGCTGCCTAAAAAAGCAGCCCCTGATGGTATTTTATAAGACAGTCAATTAGTAATCAAGGTTGATATTTCCCTGGGTCAATTCGATAGTTCCATTGTCATCATTCTGTACATAGCCGTGGAAAGTTCCGGTAAGGATGCCTGTTTCGTTATTCGTAATGTTGCTTACGAACTGGAACTGGCCTTCGCCTTCATATATATGGAAAGCTGAAGTCAGCTGTATCTGGAAATTCTGGAAAAGGTTGGCTCCTTCAGCGCCTTCCTGAACTTCGAAATAAATACTGTAGCTATTTGCCGCCGAAGTTTCGCCGGTAACTTTCAGTGTCGTACCTACTTTCACAACCGTTACCTGGTCGAAGGTGATAGGGTTTGATCCTGCAACAACGGTAATAGTACCATCTGTAGCAGTTCCCGGTTCGGAGCAGTCTCCAAGGCTGTTGATGATTGCCTGCAATTCGCCATTGGCATCACCGCAAAGGGTTTTTTGGGTTTGAAGCGCTGTTTTGTACGCCACACAAGCTTGGGCAAAGTTGTCTTCTCCAGCAGCAGCTACATAATCTGCATGAGCATCGGCAGTTGCTTCAACAGCAGTTTCACAGTCGGTAGGTTCGTTAACGGTTTCGTTACTGTCATCTGAACCACATGATGCGAAAAGCGAAGCAATTACCATCATGCTTAAGAATAGTGATTTTTTCATAAAAATTTTTTGATAGTTATAAATTAGGTTTAAAATATTGACCCACAATGAATCGGGCAGGGATAACCAAATACCGTGCCGTAAAACAATTCCTGTTATAAATAACCCTGAGTACTGTATTTACGTATAGATCTAAGGGTATCGTATTGATATCCACTGTACATTAATAATTTTCAGCATCATGAGCCCATATTACTAAATTATTATCTATTTTTAAGCGGTAAGGCAAAGCTATCCATGTATCAATATATATATAAAATCTTCGGGCACTACCTAAGGGTACTGCTCCATCATAACCGGTTTGGCATTTTCTGCCTGCTGATGGCCGCCGCTTTTGCCCTATCCTGCAAAGAAGACCATCAGGCTATTGCCCACCGTGAGCCACAAAAAGCGACCGCCGCCGTTAGCAACGCTCCTGAAAGCGGCCTTCAAAAATATGTGCTCGATGAGCTCGATAATACAGCAGGACTCTCTAACAGCTCGGTGAACTGCATTTTCCAGGATTCTCAAAACCTCATTTGGATAGGTACATGGGACGGGCTCAACCGCTATGACGGGAGCAGCTTTAAAATTTTCAGGCCCCAGCCCAACAACAGCAATTCGCTGAGCAACCAGGTAGTATTGGAAGTGGCCGAAGACAGTCATGGGCAGATATGGGTACTCACGATGCACGGCATCAACCGTTATGATAAGACGACCGATACATTTCATCAGTACTTTTATTCTGTCGACAGCGCTCCCCCCCTTTCGGAATCGCACTTCAAGCTGGCACTAAATAACGAAAAAGATGTGTTTTGCGCCGTAAAGGATTGGGGGATCGGTTGGTTTGACGGCAGCGAATTTAAACCACTGAAGGCAGGCTCCCTTAAGAACAAAACCATCCGAAAATTTGATTTCGCTAAAAACGGGAAACTCGTCGCCCTTACTGAGGATAATGACCTCTACGTGCTGGACATCCGGAAATCCGCCAACGGGGCCATGGAAGCCATATCCTCTAAAAAAGTATTGGGCAACATAAAAACTTTCGAAATACTGCCCAACCAGAACATTTGCATGGTTGCTACTGATGGCAGTGCCTATACGCTAACCCAGGATCTTGCGGCAAGGCATGATATAGCAAACACCGTTGAAACCGTAATAGGCCATACCGCCGGTGAGATCATACTCATTGGCAGTAAGGGTTATCTGGTTACCGACCTTACAGGCAACAGCGTACAGAGGCCGTGGTCGGAAGCGCTTTCAAAATACAAGGTGACTTCGATAATAAAAGGCAGCGAAGACATACTATGGATGGGAACGGACGGCGACGGCATTGTTAAGGCATCGCCGCAGGAAAGGCTTTTCAAGACCATTTCCAAAACGCAATTGCCGGAAATGGATGGCGCAATCGTAAGGTCATTCCTTAAAGATGATGACAATACTTTTTGGGTAGGCACAAAGGGCAAAGGGCTGTTCCATATTACATCCGGCCTTTACAACGATGTTACCGCGCCAATGCAGTACATCGTGTTTAATGAAGGTAACAGCCCGCTCGACAATGCGGTATATGCTTTGTACAAAGGAAAGGACAACCTCATTTTCATTGGTACCGATGATGCGGGGCTGTCCGTGTATGACGGAAATGCGAAACGTGCCATAGGCTGGAAGGAGATTGAAGGCTGTAGTGCGTGCGATTATTTTAAGTCGGTTTACGCCATACACCAGGATGAAGACAAAAACATTTGGCTGGGAACGAACGGCTACGGCATGATTAAGCTGAACATAGAGCGGCATGGCCCGAAGCTGAAAGTTACAGGCTATAAGAAATATTCGGCCAAAAGCGGCAGCAGCGATGCCCTGGGCAGCAATATCATTTTTTCCATTTTACCTAAAAACAATAAAGAACTTTGGGTAGGCACACGCCTTGGCGGCCTGAACCTGTTTGATACAGCGACCGAAAAATTCCGCACCTTTAAAAATAAGGCTGGGGATGCAGGCAGCCTTTCCAACAACGATATCCTGAGCCTTAACCTGGATAATACCGGTAAACTTTGGATAGGCACCAGCTATGGGCTTAGTACCCTGCAAAATTTTGACGGCAATACAGCCGAATTTAAAAATTATTCTGTAAACGACGGGCTCCCTAATAACACCATCCACGGCATCCTTCCCGATAAGAACAACAACCTATGGCTAAGCACCAACTTTGGCCTTTCTGCCTTTAACGCCGAAAGAAAAAAATTTACCAATTACGTGAAGGGAGATGGACTTCAAAATAATGAGTTTGCCGATGGCGCCTTTTATTCCGACACAAAAACAGGGTACATTTTTATGGGCGGCATCAAGGGCTTTAATTACTTTTTACCGCAAACGATTAAGGAGTCGTCAGTCCTGCCCGACCTTTTCATTGACCGGATTAGCGGGCACAACCAGCCCGTGCCGTTTTACCAGGGGCTTTTGGTGTCGCCGGACTCTGATAACGCCCCTGCCCTAACCCTGAAGCACAACCAGAATTTTCTGGACATACACCTTGCCGCCCTTACCTTTACCAACAATGAAAAATGCCGCTATGCCTACCAGCTAAAGGGTTTCGACAAGAACTGGAACCCGATTGATAACCGGAAGATCATTTCGTTTACCAATGTACCGCCGGGTAATTATTCCCTGTACATGAAATGGTCCAACAGCGACGGTGTATGGACAAACCCCGTGCACACGGCCGATATAAAGATAAATCCTGTGTGGTGGCAATCGAACCCCGCGCTGGTGCTATACACTGTGCTCGGGCTTGGGTTCCTGTGGTTCGTGCGCAGCTATTACCTGAAAAAGCAGTCGCTGCAGCAAAACATCCTGTTCCGGCAACGGGAAGAAGAGCTGCACGAGAACAGGCTTACCTTTTTTACTAACATTGCACACGAATTCCTGACCCCGCTCACGCTAATTGCCGGGCCGGTACAGAAACTTTTTGAAGCCGAAAACCTTGACGACCGCAGCAGGAAGTTCATCAAAATGATACAGCGCAATGCTTCACGGCTGTCGTTCCTGACCCAGCAGCTGCTTGAGTTCAGGAAGGCGGAACACGACCATCTTGAAGTAAGGGTAAGGCAGTTTGACCTGGTTGGCATACTGGAACAGATCGCCGAACTGTTTGACGACTGGGCGCTCGACAAAAACATTGACTATAAGCTGGAGCTGCCCAACAGGATTGAAGGGTGGTTCGATAAGGAAAAGATAGAGAAGATACTGTTCAACCTGCTGTCAAATGCTTTTAAATACACACCCAATGACGGAAAGATAAGCCTGGCATTCGATATAGACCATAAGGCAGGGACGCTGAAAATTGTAGTGACCAACAACGGTAAAGGCATACCAAAGGAAAAACTGGAACTGCTGTTTGACCGATTTTTCCTCTCCGACCCCAACCAGGTTTCCGATACCGAGATGTTCCGAACGGGTATCGGGCTTGCTTATGTAAAAAGGCTGGTAACGGTGCTACGCGGGGAAATACTCGTGTCGAGCATACCCGATAAAGAAACAACATTTACCATATTGATCCCGTGCGAAAAAGAAGCGTTTACCGAAAAGGAGATTGACAACAGCAGCGTGTCGGGGCTTATTTCGCGCCACCTGAAAGACATTCTTGAAGAACCGGCACCTGTACAGGAAAGCGTGCCCGGAAAAATATCTGCCCTTGAGAAAGCGGAGGACAGGAGAAAGAAACTGCTCATTGTTGAGGATGAAAGGGAGATACATACCTATTTAAAAGACCTGCTTGGCGAAAAATACAGCCTTGCTTTTGCCCTGAACGGTGCCGAGGCGCTGCAGATGGCCGAAAAAGCACTGCCCGACCTTATAATAAGCGATGTCATGATGCCGGTAATGGACGGTGTGGAATTTTGCCGGATCATAAAGACCGATGTGCGCACCTGCCACATCCCTTTTATCATGCTTACCGCGAAAAGTTCGGTGGAGCACCGGATTGAGGGGCTGGAAAGCGGCGCCAACTCCTACATACCCAAACCCTTTTATCCCGACCACCTGATGGTGCGGATACAAAAGCTGCTGGAGGAAAAAGAGCTCATCCTGAAGCATTTTGCACAGGATAATCTGGTAGAGAGCCTCCCGGAAATGAATATTAGCAATGATGAAAAGGCATTTATAAAGGCAGTGATCGACATCATCCGAAAAAATATCGACAGTGACGACCTGGACAGCGCCTTCATAGAAAAGACAATGGGCATAAGCAACTCGCAGCTGTACCGCAAAACGAAGGAATTTTTCAACCTCTCCCCCGGCGACCTGGTACGTACCGTGAGGCTGAAATATGCCGCCGAGCTGTTGCGTAAAAACGTGCTTACCGTATCGGAAGTATGCTATAAATCGGGATTTAATAACCGTTCTTACTTCTACCGGGAGTTCAAAAAGGTGTATGATACTACCCCTAAAAATTACCAGCTGAACTTCAAAGCAAAAAAAGAAACATTCAATTATAACTGATAACCAAACAATTACCGGCAGTGTACACTTTTGGAGAAATAGTGTACACTGTTTTTTTATGCGTTATTTACATTTACAACGTTTTCGTAACCCAATAATTAACCATATCACAACTTTAACCCACTTAAATTAACCACATGAGAAAAAATTATCCAAACATTAACAAAACAACATTAATGCTATGAGTAAGAAATTTATATGCCATTTGCTCCTTATGTGGGCAATGTTATCTGGCGGGGCGCTGTTTGCCCAAACCGTTTCGGGTACAGTAACTGATAAAAGCGGGCCTGTGCCGGGAGCAAGCGTTATGGTAAAAGGTTCTAATGCAGGAACAACAACCGATTTTGACGGAAATTATACCATTGCCGCTACTACAGGCGATGTTTTGGTATTTAGTTACATTGGGTACTTAACCCAGGAGGTAACCTATACAGGCTCTGCGATCAATGTTATCTTAGCTGAAGATGCGCAACAGCTGGACGAAGTTGTTGTAACAGGGTATACGGGACAGAGAAGAAGTTCCATATCCGGTGCAGTGGCACAGGTAAATGTCCAGAATATGGAAAGGACCCGTATACCAGATGTGGCCCAGGCACTGCAAGGACAGGTTGCGGGTGTATTTGTAGCGGCTAATACCGGGGCCCCCGGCGATGGCATTAAGCTGCGCATTCGTGGCGAAGGTACCCTTGGCAATAATGACGTGTTATATGTGGTTGACGGTGTACCAACGCGCGATATTTCGTTTCTTAACATGAACGATGTACAAAACCTGACTGTACTGAAAGATGCTGCATCGGCGGCTATATATGGCTCAAGGGCGGCAGGCGGTGTAGTACTCGTAACTACTAAGAAAGGCGCTGAAGGCAAAGCGAGCTTTAGTGTGGATATATTTACAGGGATCCACAACGCTACGAACCTTCCTGACATGCTGAACGCAGACCAGTACCTTACCGTAAAAGACAGGGCATGGCACAACACATTGGGCAATGACCCCAATGCGGAGAGCCCGTATGCCTTTGACAGAAGGACAAGGACCGACCTTGCCGATACAGACTACCTTGATGAGCTTTTCACAACCGGCCTGTCACGAAATGTACAGGTTACTGCAAGTGGTGGAAATGACAAGGTGCAATATCTTCTTTCCGGTGGATACTATTATATGGACGGTATTGTAACTGATAATAACGATGCTTATCGCAGGGTTAACTTCAGGAACAATATTACTGCTCAGCTTACCGACCGGATCACGGTGGGTACCAACATGCAGATTTCGTTCCAGTCACAGGACAAGCTGTCTTCAAGCGGCGATGCTCCGGGCGTTATACGCCACGCGTTGATCCGCCCTCCGGTTATCCCTGTATTTAAAGACCCAAGCGACCCAACATGGTCGGCCGGCGACCCATATACCGACCTTCCTTTTTACACAGGTCCTGACGGCGGATGGAGCAGGAACTATGAATACAGCTCAAACCCGCTAGCTATTGTGCATTTTACCAATGACAAAAGGAACACCTACCAAACCTTTGGAAACATTTATGGGGAATACGCATTCCTGTCTGACAAATCACTGAAATTCAGGAGCAACCTGGGTGCCGATATTCGCTTTTCCCACAATAAAAACTTTGGTGAGAACTATGGCGATCCTAACATTGCCGACGTGAACGCAGTATACTACGGCCTTGGCAGGAACAACAGGCCAAACAGCCTTAATGAAAACCGCGGGCAGGACGTAACCTTTACATGGTCGAATACCCTAAACTATATCAAAACATTTGGCGCACATGATGTAAACCTTTTAGCAGGTACCGAGATCATTAAGAACAAACAATCGGCCATTGGCGGCGCAAGGTCTAATTATGGCGATACGTCTCCATCCTTCCAATACCTTGATTTCGGTGGCCTTGGAAGTGCCGATACACCTTATCCTTACAGCAGTGGCTCGGCTACCGAATGGAGCCTGGTTTCATTCTTCGGTTCAGGAACGTATGGCTACAATAACAAATATTTTGCTACAGCAACATTAAGGGCAGACGGCTCATCAAGGTTTGGACCGAATAACAAGTGGGGGTATTTCCCGTCTATTGCAGGTAACTGGATCATAAGCAACGAAAGTTTCATGCAGGAAGTGGGCTGGCTTTCCTACGCCAAGCTTCGTGCGAGCTGGGGACAGGCCGGGAACCAGGAGATAGACAACAATGCCTATCAAACTCTGGTATCCAGTTCAGGCGGTGCGGTGAACGTAGTTCGTTACGGAAACCCTGACCTTAAATGGGAGACTACTACACAGACTAACTTTGGTATCGACCTTAGCTTCATTAATGACAAGCTTAGTTTCTCAGCCGATTACTTTGACAAAACGACTGACGACATATTGCTAACCGTAGGGCTTCCTGCAGTTTCGGTAGGTGTTATTGGCAGGACATACGTTAATGCAGGTGAAGTGCAGAACAAAGGTTTTGAATTCAACCTGGGCTGGAAAGACAATTCGAAAGAATTTAAATACGGCATCAACGCAAATATGGCTACCCTGGATAACCAGGTAAACAAGCTTCAGGAATACGTACAGAACATACAAAATGACGCTACCCATACCAGGACTGAGGTAGGCCAGCCGATAAGCTCATATTATGGCTACATATTTGACGGTATTTACCAAAACCAGGGCGAAGTGGATTCGTACCTTTTCAGCAATGCAAACGGTGCACAACCGGGAGATATGAAATTCAGGGACCTTAATGGTGATGGGGAGATCAATGCGGATGACCGTACTTTTATAGGAAATCCTATCCCGAAAATTACCTATGGCATCAATTTTAATGCTTCGTACAAAAATTTCGACATCTCATTCCTTTTACAGGGTGTGAAAGATGTGGATATGTACAACGACATGATCCAGATACTTGACTATGACAGCCGTCCGTTCAATTCTACAACTGATGTACTGAACTCATGGACGGGCGAAGGCACCAGCAATACCACGCCACGTGTCACGTTTAACAACAACGGTGGGGGATTTGTGTCCAGCAAATTTGTTGAGGATGCATCGTACTTAAGGCTTAAAAACGTTGAAATAGGATATACTTTCAATAATACAATCTTAGGCATACCAAGTATGCGTATATATGCATCAGGACAAAACCTGCTGACATGGACCAAATACAAAGGGCTTGACCCGGAATCTACTTCGCTGATAGATAAAGGTACATACCCGCAATCGACAGCAGTTATTTTTGGTGCCAAAATAAATCTATAAAAAAATTGGATATGAAAAATTATATAAAAACAGGATTATTAATCGGGCTCGTTTCACTGACAGCCTGTGAAGATGAGCTCACCAAGGACCCGATAGGCCTTGTAACACAGGAGCAGGTGAATACTACCCCTACGGTAGATATGGTGGAGACCGCAGTAAGGTCATCTTATGAACTTCTTTCCAGCAGGCTCAACATACTTGCCAGCTGGGACTGGGGCGGTGGCCTTGTGTTTCAGAATGACTACGTAATGCAGGACGTGGCATCTGACGACATGGAGAAAAAATGGGTTAGCGATGGCGACCAGCCGTGGATTGATGACCTGAATAACTTTACCTTTACTTCTACCAACGGAGGGCCGAACGGATTATGGAAATATAACTATGAAGGCGTTAAAAGGATTAACATTGCATTGGAAATCCTGACAAATCCGGAAATAGAGGAAATTACGGGTATTACTCCCGAAAGGAAAAACCAGCTGATGGGCGAGGCTTATTTCCTCAGGTCATACTACTATTTCTCGCTGGTAACGAACTTTGGTGATGTGCCGTTGATCCTAAGACCGGTTAAAACCTACCAGGAAGCTTTTGATGTTGCGGTCCGCGTACCAAAAGAGCAGGTTTGGGAACAGATTAAGGGCGACCTTGCTCTCTCTATGAGCCTTCTGCCAAACAGCAAGTACTCTTCCGAATCGGAAAAATGGCGTGTACCAAAAGGAGCTGCTGTAGCACTATTGGCAAAATCGGAACTGTATACAGAGAACTGGGCGGCAGTGCCGGCATTGGTAGACCAGCTGCCCGGCCTTGGCTATGCGCTGAATGACAGCTATTTCCAAAACTTTACAGCCGAATACAACGATACGGAAGTTATCTTCTCGTTTGACCACCAGACGAATGCAACCCCAAGGCGTGGTAATGGTATTGCTGCACCGCTGGGCTGGGGCTTTTTTGCGCCAAGCGCCGACTTCCTGGAGGAGTTTGAAGCCAATGATCCAAGGTTACTGTTAACTGTAAATGTCGGACCGCAAAACGTAAACAAGATGCTGGGCAGCCTTGACGGCACCAACAAAGGCAACGATGACGCGCCAAACAACAAAGTGTACATACGCTATGCCGATGCATTGCTTTGGAAAGCAGAAGCCCTCCTGGAAACCGGGGATACTGCCGGAGCGGTTGCCATCATCAACCAGATAAGGGAAAGGGCAAGGACTACAGTAACGGCTGCCGGTGATTTTGCACCTGCGGGTACACTACCTGACAGGCCTGCCTCTTCGGATGTTGCCACCATAAAAGACTGGCTTATTCATGAAAGAAGGGTGGAGCTTGGGTTTGAGAACCAAAGGCTGCTTGACCTGAAGCGTTGGGGCATTGCCGAGCAGGTACTACAGGCGCATGGCAAGAACTTCCAGCCAAGGCACTACCTGTACCCTATACCTCAAAGTGAGATCGATGCCTCTGCAGGTACGCTTACCCAAAATGATTATTAAAAAAACATATTAAATACGTGTTTGGGTTAGGCCCGGGTCTGTTCGTAATCAGCCCGGGCTGCCCCAAATACCTATACGATTGCAAATGAAAGATTTAGCGAAACGCTTTACACAAAACCCGCTTTTGTCACCCTCAGACCTTGCACCAAGCAGGGACGGGCTCGAAATTACCTGCCTGCTCAACCCCGGCGTATTTACCTTTCAGGGTAAAACCTGGCTGATAGTGCGCGTGGCTGAAAGGCCAAAACAGGCGGATGGCCTCATCTCCTTCCCTATCCTTACCGAAAACGGCAGCATAGAGATCATGGAGATTGAAACCACCGACACTGACCTGATTGCCGACGATGCAAGGGTAATTAACTACAAAGGTGAAGATTACCTTACTACACTGTCGCACCTGCGCCTGATGTGCAGCGACGATGGCATTACATTTTATGAACCCGATGGCTATCCCGCGCTTGTGGGCGAAGGCATCATGGAGACTTTTGGCATTGAGGACTGCCGCGTGGCCGAAATTGACGGCACGTATTACCTCACTTTTACCTCTGTTTCCCCCAATGGTGTGGGCGTAGGACTGCGCACTACCACCGACTGGAAGCATTTTGAAAAACAAGGGCTGATATTCCCGGCGCACAATAAGGATTGTGCCATTTTTGAAGAGAAAATTAATGGCCTGTACTATGCCATACACCGCCCAAGCAGTGTAGACATAGGCGGCAACTATATATGGATTGCCTCATCGCCGGACGGCCTGAACTGGGGCAACCACAAATGCATTGTAAAGACCCGCAAGGGACACTGGGACAGCAAACGCGTAGGCGGTGGCGCTGCCCCGATTAAAACGGACAAAGGCTGGCTGGAAATTTACCATGGTGCCAATGATAAGCACCAGTACTGTCTGGGCGCGTTCCTGATGGACCTCAACGACCCTTCTAAAGTGCTGGCCCGTACCGAAGAGCCGATCATGAAACCGCTTGCAGACTACGAACTGAAAGGCTTTTTCGGCCATGTGGTGTTTACCAACGGCCACATCGTGGAGCCTGATGGCGATACCGTTACCGTATATTACGGCGCGGCTGACGAGTTTGTATGCGCGGCGAAATTCTCCTTACAGGAAATCCTTTCACATTTAAAATACGACTGATGCTGAAAAAACTGATTACAGAGGTCGACCATTTTAAGAGCCAGTCGCACAACTTTAAAATACTGGTGCTAACCAATTTGGTATACGCACTGGTACAGCCGGTTATCGACATATTTGTGGCCGCCTACATCATGCGTAACTCGGATGATACATCGATGGTGGTTACCTATCAGCTGGCAATTTATACCGGTATTCCTCTCACATTTCTTATAAATGGCTTCCTACTCAGGTATGTCAGTATCAGGATGCTATATTCCCTGGGGATGATGCTGAGCGGCGTTTCAATGATCATAATGATGTCGCTTACTTCACTTACGCTTATGGGCATAGGGGTAGCGGGCATCACGATGGGGCTATCTTTTGGGCTGTACTGGGCCAACCGCGACTATCTTGCCATTTATACAACAAATGACGACAACCGGAACTATTATTACGGTCTCGAAACCTTTTTCTATACGCTGATCGCCATAGTGGTACCTGTAGCGATAGGCTGGTTTATCCAATCGAAATCGGGCGAAGACGGAAAGCACGGCGCCTATGTTATCATCACTTGCATCGTGTTTGTTATTACCATGTGTGCCTCGGCGGTGTGTTTCAGGGGAAAATTTATAAATCCGGTAGAGAAAAAATACATCTTCTTTAAGTTCCACCCGTTGTGGTACAAGCTGTTATCACTGGCAGCGTTTAAAGGGCTGGCACAGGGATTTTTGGTAACCGCTCCTGCCATGCTCATCTTTAAGATATTGGGTGAGGAAGGCGCATTGGGAAATGCACAGTCCATAGGGGCAGTGCTTGCGGCCATCATCATTTACTTTATAGGCCGTTTTTCCAAACCATCCGACAGGATAAAAACATTTACCGTGGGCCTCATTCTCTTTGCCATCGGCGCAGGCATCAATGGCATAATGTATAACCAGACGAGTGTTATCGTGTTCCTGCTGCTGCTGCTTATGGCCAAGCCGCTCATGGACCTTGCCTACTACCCTATCCAGCTGCGTGTTATTGACATCGTATCGAAAATAGAGAAACGCGGCGAGTTTGCCTACATCCTCAACCACGAAGCCGGGTTGTATTTAGGCAGGCTGCTGGGCGCCGGGACATTCCTGGTACTGTTTTACATGGTATCGGAAGACTTCGCCCTTCAATATGCAGTAGCCATTATTGCCATTATGCAATTATGCTCCATTTTTATCAGCAAAAACATCATCGCCCATGGCAACAGGATCGCAACCGAACCGGATACCATTGAGCCTGAAAAAGTGATGGAGGAAGCTGCATCAAACTTAGTATAAACGACATCTATCAAAAAATGAACAAAATATTTTTATCCGCCTCGTTACTATTTTTATCAGCCTGGAGCCTGCAGGCACAGGTAAAACAAACTGCTATTCCACGCGTTGACAAGATGCCCGACATGCCGGCGCATTTTGAGATCATCGATTACAATAAATTGTCGCACGACTTCAATACTGTGGTCTTCGACTTTAATGCAAAAGGAAAGCTATGGCCTATTGTGTGGATCGACAAATCGCAGAAGAATTTTCCGCAGGATGTGGTGGGCATGTATACCGCCATGGGCGATGTACGGCAGGGCCCCAATAACAACAAAGGGATGTTTCACGAAGCCCTGGCGAGCATGGGCGCTACCTATGGCGCATCGCTGGTAGGCATAGACAAGACCAAAGACCGTGGCCACAACTACGTGGCGATGCTCAAAAACTATTTTAACAGCGAGACCGGTTGGGACATCATGATGAACAACACCTGCCCCGAAGTAGCGCTGCTGGGCGGTGGCTATGGCCGCGACTGGTGGTATGACGTGTACCCTAACCTGTTGTTTTATGCCATTTACGAACAGTACCCTAACGAACCTGGACTGGAGCAGATGGCACGCAAAATAGCCGACAAATTTTATGAAGCCGATAAGATACTCAAAGGCAACTACGATTATTCTTTCTTTGATTACGGGAAGATGCAGCCGATGAAAAACAACATTTGCGCCCAGCCCGACGCGGCTGCGGGGCATGCATGGGTACTCTATGCAGCGTATAAAAAATTTGGTGATAAAAAATACCTCGAGGGTGCGCTCTCTGCCCTTTCGGCACTGGAGGCACAGCCTATCAACCCGACCTATGAACTGCTGATGCCGTTTGGCGCTTACCTTGCCGCACGCATTAATGCCGAGGAAGGTAAAAGCTACGACACAGCAAAAATGCTGGACTGGACGTTTGACGGTACCGCCATTTGCCGCGAAGGCTGGGGCGTACTGGTGGGCAACTGGAATGGTTATGACATTTCGGGTACGGTGGGCAGCACTGTCGACCGCGGGGGCTACGGCTTCCTGATGAATACCTATGACATGGCATGGCCGGTAGTGCCTTTGGTGCGATATGATCAAAGCTATGCGAATGCCGTAGGCAAATGGATGCTTAACGCCGCCAATGCCTCGAAGTTCTTTTACCCGCAGCACATGCCAAACGAGCACGAAACAATACCGGAACTGGCCGATGCGGGCAAGAATGTAATTGCGTATGAAGGCATCATCAAAAAATCGAACATGGACCAATATCAAAGCGTACAGGCTCCTGTGGCACAGGGTGACGGGCCGCTATGGGTACCGGGACAAAATCCACCGGAATCGCAGCTTAGCGTATACGGCAGCGGCCACGTAGGGATATTTGGCAGCATCATTAAAAAGACGAACGTGGAAGGGATTCTTCAGCTTGATTTATTAGCAACCGACTCGTTCCATGACAGGGCCTACCCTTCATACCTGTACTACAACCCGCATGATGCAGCAAAAACAATTACTGTAAAAACAGGCGGCAAAAGGGTGGACCTGTATGACACGGTTGCCGGAAAATTTATAGCGAAAAATGTGAAGTCGTCATCAAAAGTGACCATTCCTGCCAAAGGATCGGCGGTTATTGTGATGGTTCCCTCCAAAGGAAAGATAACACATTCGGGCTCCAAAATGATGGTTAACACTGTTGTTGTTGATTATAATGCAGCAAAATAATGCGGTGCCTTTTCACCAAAATGGTTATAGTGTTCGCGGTGTTTTGGGTTAGTTACGCCGCCGGACAGGAAAAACAATGGTGGAAAGAAACCGTATTTTACCAGATTTACATGCCCAGTTACGCCGACAGCGGTGGGGACGGCTACGGCGACTTTAACGGGATCACGTCAAAACTTGATCACCTTAAAGGACTGGGCATAAAATCTATCTGGCTTACCCCTTTCCTTAAATCGCCTAAGGTGGATAATGGGTATGACGTGGCCGACTACTATGCCGTTGATCCAACCTACGGTACACTGGATGATTTTAAAAACTTTTTGAAGGAGGCCCACCGCAGGGACATTAAAGTAATAATGGACATGGTGGTGAACCATTCCTCGACAGAATGCCAATGGTTTAAGGAGGCACGAAAATCAAAGGACAACCCCTACCGCGATTATTACCTCTGGAAAGACAAGCCCAACAACTGGGAGTCCTTTTTTGGCGGAACAGCCTGGCAACTGGACGAAACCACCAATCAATATTACTACCATAAGTTTGACGTGACAATGGCCGACCTCAACTGGTCCAACCCGAAAGTGGTGGCAGAAATTGAAAATGTATTGAAATTCTGGTTGGAGCTGGGTGTGGATGGATTCCGGTTTGACGTGGTCAATTTCCTTACTACAGATGGCATTACGAAGGACAATCCTATTAAGGATGGCAATCAGCAGCACATCCACGATATCGATCAGCCGGGCGTGAAAGCGGCGCTCAGGAAACTGAAAGCCGTGGTAAACAGCTATCCCAACCGCTTTACGGTGGGGGAAATAGGCAGTGACAAGATCGACATACTGAAGCAGTACCAGTCGCCCGACATGATGGACGTGGTGTTCAACTTCAACTTTGGGAGCATCCCCGCATTTTCGGCAGAGAAGATATTCGGCGAATTGCAAAGTATGGAGCAAAACATGAGCGGCTACCCTACCCTTTTCTTTGGGAGCCACGACATGCCCCGCATGATCGACAGGCTGGCAGGCGGCAATAAAGACAGGGCATCGGCACTGGCAGCGCTCCTGCTCACGGCAAAAGGCGTACCGTTTGTTTACTTTGGCGAAGAGATCGGGATGGGTAACATTACCGCCGCCTCATATGAAGATATTGTGGACATCCAGGGGAAGACCCACTACAAGCTGGCAAAAGCCGATGGCAAAACCGATGCCGAAGCCCTGGTGATTGGCAACAGCCACAACCGTGACAAATCGCGCAGCCCCATGCAGTGGGACGCAACGGCAAATGCAGGATTTTCAACAGGCAGGCCGTGGATACGGGTACATCCGGATTATAAGGAGGTAAACGTTGCGAAACTTTCGGGTGACGACAATTCCCTTCTGAACACCTACAAACACCTCATTGCGCTTCGCAACAGCGAGCCTGTACTGCAATATGGCAGGTATACCCAACTGGAATTCGCTGACGGAAGGATCACGTTTACGCGCGAATTTGAAGCGGAAATCATAACCGTGGTCATCAACTTTGGCGAAAGCTTTACTCCCGACCTTCCCAAAAATGCAGTTATCCTGGCCGCAAGCAAAAATTTCCGGACGGACAGCTACCTCATTTACAAGCAGTAAATGTTTTTATTATTTTTTTTTGGGATGTGACACACGTCATTTACCAAATACTTCCTTTGCCATAGTTTTGCCGTTGTTGCGGATTGTGCCCCATAGCACACGCGACCTAACAGCGATTACATGGAGCAATCTGTAATAAAATTCGATGAGTCAGCCATACTTGATAGTTCACAAGTAGGGGACAAAAATGCTGCTTTGGGCGGATTGTACACCAACCTCGTCCCGAAAGGCCTGCTTGTACCTGAGGGCTTTGCGGTAACCGTTAGCGTTTTTAAGCAATTTATAGAGGACAATTCTCTTACGGAATCGTTGCGGGAGGTACTACAGCGGCTCGACAGAGTGGAGTTTTCCAACCTGAATGAGACAGGCGCGGCAGCCCGAAAGCTGATTATGGATGCCAAATTCCCGCATGGGCCCGAGCAGGAGATCACCAGAGCATACACTGCACTTTTTCAGGGAAAAAATCAGGGTATAGCTGTGCGCAGCAGCCCATTTGCTGCCAACTTTACAAATCCGTTTCCCGAAGGGCTGCACGACTCCTACCTGAACATACGGGGGCCGCTGGCGCTCATTTATGCCATCAAGTGCTGCTATGCTTCGCTGTACAGCAACAGGGCGATAAAGTTTCGTGAAGTACATGGCGTGCCGCACGGGAGCGTATCATTTGCAATAGCTATCCAACGGATGGTACGGTCGGACCTTAGCTGCTCCGGCACGGGACTGACCACTGCATTGGAATTTGCCGGTGCGTTGCGGCTTACCGCCACCTGGGGGCTTGGCCAAAATACGGTTCCCGGTGCAAGTGACGAATACATCGTTCAAAAAACTTTATCGGGAGCGCAGGAAGGGCAATTGCTCCGGCTGGCCATAGGCAGCAAAAGCAAAATGACCGTATACAGGGAGGTATCTGCCGGGACAAACAGCACGCTTTCGGTAATAACGCCGCCCGAATTGCGCGAAAAGGCCGTGCTACATCCTGCCGGTATACAGGAACTCGCACGGCAGGCACTGCTGCTTGAAGCCTATTATGGGCATCCGGTAGCATTTGAATGGGCTAAAGATGGCCCTGAAGGGCCGTTTTACATTGTGGGGATACATAAGGTGCAGGACACTGCACAGGCGTTTACATTATGATAAACCGTACAGGATTTTTTACCGATATTTGTTTTTAGTAAAAACCAAAGGATGAAAAACGAGGCACTGCTCAAATCCATTATAGATAATGCCATTGACGGTATCATCACGATAAACGACAGGGGAATCGTAGAATCCATCAATCCCGCGGCGTGCCAGTTGTTCCTGTACACTCCTGAAGAAGTGGTGGGCCGGAACGTGGCCATGCTCATGCCCCCTCCCGACAAGGAAAGGCACGATGACTACATTGAAAAATACCGGGACACCGGCCATGCACACATCATAGGGTTTGGCAGGGACGTAACCGGGCTGAAGAAAGACGGGAGCCTGTTCCCCTTTCGATTGGGAGTGAGCGAAGTAAAGTTTCCCGGCGTGCGGATGTTTGCGGGGTTCATACACGACCTGAGCCACCAAAAGGAAGCCGAGAACCGCCTTATGGAATACACCCAGCACCTTGAAGATGTAGTAAAGGAACGTACCACCTCGCTGAATGACACGATTGAAGAGCTGACAAAAGCAAAGGAGGACGTAAGCCTTTCGCTGGAAAAGGAAAAAGAACTGGGCAAGCTCAAAAGCCGCCTGCTCTCTATGGCCTCGCATGAGTTCAGGACACCGCTCAGCTCCATACAGCTTTCGGCATCACTGGTGCAACGCTACACGGAATCACTTGAAAATGCCAACGTAGGGAAGCACCTGTACAAAATAAAAAGCGCGGTGAATAACCTTACCACCATACTGAACGACTTCCTGCACGTGGAAAAAGCAGAGGCCGGCCAGGTGGAGGTGAAATTGGGAATGTTTGACATTGAGCAGTATTGCAAAGAAATTGTGGATGAGATACAGCTGCTGTCCAAAAAAGGGCAACACATCCTATACCACCATGAAGGCGAAAGCACGGGGGTTTACCTTGACCGCAACCTGCTGCGCAACTGCATTTTCAACCTGATGTCCAACGCCATAAAATATTCGGGCGAGAATACCACCATACACCTTGCGACAAATATCGACCGGGACAAAGTGGTCATTACGCTTGAAGACAATGGCATTGGCATTCCCGAAGAGGAGCACAAGCACCTGTTTGAGGCGTTTTTCAGGGCACAGAATACGGGCAACATACCGGGTACGGGCCTTGGCCTTAACATTGTACTGCGCTACGTGACCCTGATGAACGGCACCATCGACTTTAAAAGCGCCACCAACGAAGGAACCTTATTTACAATTACATTCCCCATACAATGACCAAAGTACTTATAGTAGAGGACAATGACGATATTCGCGAAAGCATCGTGGAGATACTGGAGCTTTCGGGCTACAGCGTACAGGCAGCATCCAATGGCAAATTGGGCGTAGACCTGGCAATAAAGAACATTCCCGACCTTATCCTGTGCGACATCATGATGCCCGAGATGGACGGTTATGGCGTGATAGAAGCGCTGAACAACCACCCCGACACCCGCGCCACGCCCTTTATTTTCCTTACGGCAAAGTCGGAACGGACCGATGTACGGAGGGGGATGGAACTGGGCGCCGACGATTACCTGACGAAGCCCTTTGACGCTGCCGAACTGCTGGGCGCCATAGAAAGCCGCCTGAAAAAAAAGGAAGTGCAGCAGCTTTTTTATGGTAAAACCGCCGAGAAGCTGGACAGCATCATCAGCCGGAAGGATGGCCTGGAAGAACTGAAAAAGGCAATGCAGGAGCGCGACAGCCGAATATTCAAAAAGAACCAGACGATACACCATGAAGGCGACCGCGTTACAGGCATTTACTTTGTGGTAAGCGGTAAGGTAAAGACCGTACAACTCACCCCCGATGGCCGCGAACTCATTACCGGAATGTATGCCGCCAACGATTACCTGGACCTGAACATCATACTGTCCAACGACACCTACATTGATACCGCGGTGGCTGTTGAAGATACCGAACTGGGCTTCCTGCCCGGCGAACAACTGGACAAACTGTTGTTCCTGCACCCGGCCATAGGCGCCAAATTTGTAAAGATGCTGTCCCACAGCATTCGGGACAAAGAAACCAGGCTGCTGCAAATAGCCTACCTGTCGGTACGGAAGCGCATTGCACAATCACTCATACGGCTGCTCGACCAGCAGGGCGATGGCGCAAAAAGCATAAAAATAAGCCGTGACGACCTTGCCGCACTGTGCGGTACCGCCCCGGAAACCGTGAGCCGAACGCTTACCGACTTTAAAGAGGAGGGCCTCATTGAAAAAAGCGGTAGCACGATACATGTACTGGATTATGTAAAGCTCGACAAGCTGAAGAATTGAGCATTGTTACCTAAAAAATCAGTCATCGTGATTTTCCATTTCGAACGGATCCGCCGCGGCGGAGGAGAGAGAAATCTCAGGTGATAGCGTAAATAATATTGAGATTTCTCCTGGCGTCGAAATGGAAAAAGGAGATTTCCACCTTCCGTCGAAATATCGTTTTCCATTTCGACCAGATCCGCGGCGGCGGAGGAGAGAGAAATCTCAAATAGTCGTAATTACTTTGAGATTTCTCCCTCCGGTCGAAATGGAAGGGAGGGATTTTTCCTGACATCGAAATGGAAGGGAGACCTGATAGCTTTACAGACAGCTGTTACAGCTTCTCCATTTCGGCAAGGGTTTCCATCAGTTTCTCTTCTTTTTCGCGATAGCTTTCCATAAAACCCTCCATTCTTTCTATCACAGTGCCATTAATTGCATTGGCATCCAGTTTATCCTCAAAGCGTTCGCCCCGCAGCAGTTTTTCGCTGAGCTGTTCGAGTTGCCCGTCGGCTTTCATGATGGCATTGCGCAGCTTCATCTTGTGCTGCCTGTTGGTGTCGTCGAGCCTGTCGGATGCCCTGGATATCCTTTTCTTTGCGGCCATGACATTGGCATCCGACTGGCTTTTAAAAAGCGTCCATTCGGCAGTAGCATTGCGTATTTTATAGTCCAGTTCTTCGTAACCGGCCTGTTCTGTAGTTTCGTACAGGTTTTTCTCTTCCGTGTCTTCCGCACATCCGTTGGGGGCCAGCGCCAGCAATATCCCGGCAAGTATAAAAATTTTCATGAGGTGGGTGTTTGTTGCAAATATCTGTCAGACAGAACCTTTGTAAAATGATGGTTGTCACTTCCGTCCGACAGAAATATCCAATAGGTGATGTGCATCATTTTTCAGGGGGTGCGGTAACTGTATTTTTGGCTTATATATTATGAAAATGGATACTTCGATAGTTCAAAAATACAATGTGCCTGGACCGCGCTACACCAGCTACCCTACTGTACCCTACTGGGACAACTCCGGTTTTACCGAAGAGCTGTGGATGGACAGTGTGGTACGGTCGTTTGGAGAAAGTAATGAAACACAAGGCATAAGCCTATACCTGCACCTCCCCTTTTGCGAAAGCATGTGTACTTTTTGCGGGTGCAACAAACGCATTACGAAAAACCATGACGTAGAGGCAAAATACATCAACGCGCTGCTGAAGGAATGGGCCATGTACCGCGACCTTTTCCGGGTGAGGCCCCGCATTAAGGAACTCCACCTTGGCGGGGGAACGCCTACCTTTTTCAGTCCGGAAAACCTTGAAAAACTGGTAAAGGGCATCTTTGAGCTGGCCGATGCCGCGCCGGGCTATGAATTTAGCTTTGAGGGCCATCCCAACAACACCACGCGGGAACATTTACAGACGTTATACGATCTGGGATTCAGGAGGGTGAGCTTTGGCGTGCAGGACTACAGCGAAACCGTGCAGAAGGCGATACACCGCATACAGCCCTTTGAGAACGTTGCCAGGGTAACGCGTTGGGCGAGGGAAATCGGGTATACCTCCATCGGCCACGACCTGGTATTCGGGCTGCCCTACCAGTCGGTCGAAAATATCGTGGACACCATAGAAAAAACCAACGCGCTGAAGCCCGACCGCATATCCTTTTACAGCTATGCCCACGTACCCTGGATAAAAGGCACGGGGCAGCGCGGCTTTGATGAGGCGAGCCTGCCGAAGGATGGCGAAAAGCGAAGGCTGTACGAAATTGGCAAAAAGATACTGTGCGACAAGGGCTATACCGAAATTGGCATGGACCATTTTGCACTGGAGGCCGACACCATGCACAGCGCTTTTAAAAACGGAACGCTGCACCGCAACTTTATGGGGTACAGCGCATCCAACACACAGCTGATGATAGGGCTTGGCGTTTCGTCGATCAGCGACAGCTGGTACTGCTTTGCGCAAAATGAAAAAACGCTGGAGGATTATTACCAAAGGATCGAAGAGAACGAGCTGCCGGTATTCCGCGGGCATTTGCTGACCGATGAAGACCTGACGATACGCAGGCATATACTGAACCTGATGTGCCGCTTTGAAACCTCGTGGGACGATGATGACAGCTATTTTAACGAACTGCCGGAAGTGCTGTGGGAACTCCGCGAAATGGAAAAAGACGGGCTGCTTATAATCACCGATACCTCATTGGAAGTGACTGAAAAAGGGCTTCCGTTCGTCCGCAACATCTGCATGGCATTCGACCTCAGGCTGAAGCGGAAAGCGCCGGAAACGAAGCTGTTTTCGATGACGATATAACCCCTACACATGATATACCTCCTGATCCCTGCCGTTACCATTATCGTGGTTTTTTTACTTGGGAATTTTGTCTTAAACAGAACTTTTCGGCAGAAGGTGAAACAACTGTACAGCGAATATGGCCAATCGGACAAGCGTGTAGACCCGGACAGCTATAAAGAGCTGCCCGCGCCGGTGGTACGTTACTTCCGGAAAGTACTCAGGGAAGGGGCGCCCTACATCAGCAGTGTGAGGATAAAACATACCGGCTTTTTTAAGACCAATGTGAAGAGAGGCTGGAAACCCATTGAGGGGGAACAGTATTTTACAGCGCTGGTACCAGGCTTTATCTGGAAGGGGCGCACGGCGCTTTTTACCGCTACAGACTCTTTTATAATGGACAGGGGCAACTTAAAAGTATGGCTTTTGTCCTGCATCCGGATCATAAACCGCTCCGGCAGGTGGATTGACGAAGGGGAACTTATCAGGTGGCTTGGGGAGACGGTTTGGTTTCCTACATCATTAATACCCAGTAATTACATAAGCTGGGAAGCCGTGGATGATACCACCGCCAACCTGGTTTTTACCTACAAGGGCAAAAGGGTATCGTATAGGGTACATTTTAATGGCCGTGACGAAATATACAGGATAGAAGCGATGTGCATGTACAGGCAGGGGCGCCGCGAAAAATGGGTGGGCTACCTGCGCAGTTATGAGTGGCATAATAATTTTTATGTACCCACACGGGTTGAGGCTGCCTGGATACTTGACGGCAAAGAGTACAGCTATGCACTTTTTGAACTGACAAGGATCGAGTACGGGCATCCCGAGCAATTTGCTAATTAAAAACCAACTAAAGTATACCCAATGACAAATACCTACACAACCCTGATGATGCCGGTGTACCTGATCAGAAAACACATACTGGAACCACGGACTTTCAGGAAAAAACTACGGTTACTTTACAGCAATAGCCTGGAACTGGACAAAATCGTAAGCTTCCATGAGTATAATAAACTGCCTGCTCCGGTAGAAAGTTATTTTCGTAAAGTACTGCATGAAGGCATGCCCTACATAAGCAGCGTAAAGGTTGTACTAAGCGGCCATACCAAACAGCGCCTCAGAGGGGCATGGAGTCCTTTCAGCGGGCAGGAATACATTACGGCTATTAAGCCCGGCATTATCCGCAACATCAGTACTATAGACTACACCGAAACGGAGACTTTTATTTCGGGCAAAGGTGATTTTTACAAATGGAATTATTCCTCATTTTCAACACTTACCAGTGAGGGTAATTCGGCCAACCAGTCGCAGTTGCTGCTATGGCTGGCGCAGTGTGTATGGTGCCCCACATCGTTATTGCCCAATGCGTGCCTTTCGTGGGAACCCTTCAGCAATTCGTGTGCCCGGGCTACCTTTACGTACAGGGGGATCAAAGTGTTTTTTAAGGCGTGGTTTAATACCAGCAATGAGCTGTACAGGCTGGAAAGCATACGGTTCATGCCGAACGGGAAACCTGAAAAATGGGCAGTGAACTTTAGTAACTACCAAATGATAAATGCGGTATATGTACCTACAGAAATTGAAGCATCCTGGATATTGAACGATGTTGAATTCCCGTACCTGAGGTGTAAAATGGAGTCCATCGACTATGATACCCCCGAAATATTAATGCCCACCCACACCGCAGTCGGAGCCGGCGCCGACAAAAAGGGAGAGGTTTCCCGGTGAGAGGTACGGAATGTCCAGACCAAGGCCGCGGACGATGAACAGCATCCCGATGGCTACTGCGGCATAGGGCACAATTTTACTTACAGAATTGCGCAGGGGGTTTTTCAATATGCCGGAAGCGTAGACCACCAGGCTCATGAGCGGGATGGTACCTGCGCCGAAAAGCACCATGTACAAAACCCCAAAGGGCACGCTTTGCATGGCAATGGCCCCGAACAGCGCGGCATAAACCAGTCCGCATGGCAGGAACCCATTTAGCACCCCGGCGGTATATAAAGACCTATAGCCCTTCTGCCTGAAGCGGCTTCCCAAACCCGATTTTACCTTCGAAATAACCCTGTAAACCGGCTTACTGAAATTGTAGCGGGCAAATATCCTTTCGGGGACCATAACGATCATGATCATGGCCAGCCCCGTGATGATGGAAAACTGCTGTTGGATCCCGGCAAGGTAAAGCCCCCTGCCCACCGTACCGAACACAAGCCCCAGCGAACCATAGGCCGTAAGCCTGCCGAGGTGGTAGGTGAAAATCTGGAGGGTTTGCCTTGCGGGGTTGTTTCGGTCGACGGGGAGCATCATGGCTATGGGCCCGCACATCCCGATGCAGTGCAGGCTGGAAATGAGGCCGAGTAAGAGTGCGGAGTAGAGCATTTTTTTTGTTTGTTATGAGGAGAGACGAGGAGATGATAGATAATAGATGAGAGATGAGAGACGGATAGATGAGGGATGAGGAGCGAGGTGAAAGTGTGAGAGACGTTTTTGAAACATAACAGCAGGTACTTTGTTATTTCTTATCCATACTTTCCGTTTTTGAGTTCCTCTGTCTAGTATCTATTATCTCTTATCTCTCATCTCTTATCTCTCATCTCTCATCTCTCATCTCTTCATCTATTATCTCTCATCTATTATCTCTTCATCTGTCATTTTTTATCATACGGCTTGTCACCAAAAATCACCTAGAGGGTCACCATTTGTCGCATGAGGTAGTCCTTATTGTCATAGTGCCATTCGACAATAATGTCCCATCGGCCGCCTGCCAGGTCACTTTTAGGTATGAGCAAATGATGGGCTGATAATGAAAAAGGGACTTCAAAATCAAGTTGCTGTTCAGACGGCCGGTACAGGGACACTTTTCCTGTAATTTTTTTAGGGTCGAGGTCATCGGGGAAGGTTATCCTGATGCTTCCTTTATCACTCACTATCTGCACTTTACGTACCATATCGGCAGCATTTTGCTCCTTGTCGAGCTGTGCCTGCAGTGTGCGTTCCTGCTTGTAATATTCATCTACCACAAGCTCATTGTCGTATTTGCTATCGCTTTGAACCCTGAACACAAAAAACAGGATAAATGCCATAAACAGTGCAAAAGCGATTACTATTCCTGTACCCCAATTAAATTTCATATCATTATATTTTTAGTTGAACGTTCTGGGCCCCAGAAAGTTAGTAGTCTCAGTTTCTATATGCTTATCCCCATTATAGACCTCAAGGGTAATTTTAGTCTTGTCGCCTTCCAGCAAGGCAGGGTTTATTTCGACGAAAAGCGTCCCGGAAACCATGCCCTCGCGTGGTACCTTAAACCTGGGCGCACCCACCGTTTTGACGGTGCCTTTAGGGCTGGCGAGTACAAAATGTACATCGTTAAAGTCCCTTCCCGTTTTGTTTATTACCTTGTACGTGAACACATTGCTTATGTTTTCACCCTTATGTTCAAAGAGCTGACCCGGCAGTCGCAGCACGGTGGCCTCCACATCATTCCTTAAAAATAGCATCCCGGAAAAGACACCTGTAAGTATCAAAAGTACAGCAGCATAGCCCTTCATCCGTGTGGTGAAAACGAACTTTTCCTTTTTGGTGATCTCGTCCTCACTGGCATAGCGTATGAGTCCCTGCGGGAAGCCTACCTTGTCCATTACCGTATTGCATTCGTCAATGCAGGCTGTGCAATTGGTACATTCCAACTGGGTGCCGTGGCGGATGTCGATGCCCACGGGACACACGCTCACACAAAGCTTGCAGTCGATGCAGTCGCCCTTGCCAGCAAGCATCCGGTCCTCGTCCTTTACGATCCTGGCGCGGCCTTTTTCGGCTTCGCCACGCACATGGTCGTAGGCCACTACTATGGTTTTGTTATCCAGCAAAGCGCCCTGCAGCCTGCCGTACGGACAGGCAATGATGCATACCTGCTCCCGGAACCACGCATAGATGTAATAGAATACAGCGGTAAATATCAGCAGTGCGATAAGGGTTCCCATGTTATCGGCAGGCCCCTCCTCCACCATCTGGAAAAGCTTGTCACTGCCGGAAAGGTAGGCCAGGAATACATTGGCAATGATGAAGGAGATGATGAAGAACACGAACCACTTGAGCGCCTTTTTCCTGATCTTTTCGGCATTCCATTCCTGTTTATCGAGCTTTATCTGGGCATTACGGTCGCCTTCTATGGCGTATTCAATCCTCCTGAAAACCATTTCCATAAAAATGGTCTGCGGGCATATCCATCCGCAAAAAATCCGTCCGAATGCCACCGTGAACAATGCCACAAATACCACTCCTATGATCATTGAGATAACGAATAAGTGAAAATCCTGCGGCCAGAAAGGGAAGCCAAAAATATTAAACCTTCGCTCCAATACGTTGAACATAAGAAACTGGTGTCCAGATATTTTAATGAACGGCGCAGCTATTAAAAAACCAAGCAGGAACCAACTGACGGTTTTCCTGTACTCATACAGTTTGCCCTTGGGCTTTTTAGGGTACACCCACACTCTTTTCCCCTCTTCATCTACTGTTCCGAGCCTGTCCCGGAACTCCTCATCATGCAGATCATCCATGTTTCATTATTTACTATTATCCGCTACCTCGGGCGTTTTTGCTGCATCATCCTTCCAGACTTCGCCATCCGGGGCTTTTGCATCTTTGGGGCTAGTGCCCTGTAACGAAAGCACATAACTGGCCACCTGTTGTATCTCCGATGGTTTGAGTGTGCCTTTCCACGGCACCATTCCCTTACCATCGCGGCCGCCTTCGGTTATGGTATGGAACACATTCTTAATGCCACCGCCCAGTAGCCAGTGCTCGTCGGTAAGGTTAGGCCCAATGGATCCCCCCGCATCGGCCCTGTGGCACGCAGCGCAGTTGGTTTCGAATATCTTTTTGCCCTCCGCCAGTTCTCCTGCTTCGGTGAGCAGTGTTACGGTATTGGTATCAATAAGGTCTTTGGCGGTCTTGCGGTATTCCTCTACAGCTACACGCGCCTCCTCCATTTCTATGTTGAATTCAGCCTTTTGATCATTGCCATCCATAATATGGAACCACACCAGGTATACCAGGGCAAAAACAATGGTCACATAGAAAAGCTTGACCCACCATGGCGGCAGCACATTATCAAGTTCGTGTATGCCGTCATAATCGTGGTTCAGCAATATCGTGCCTTCCTCTTCGATAGGCCTGCTTTTTACGAAGAACGCTTTAAGCCTTTTATACCATTCGCTTTCTTTATAATCCAAGGCATCGGCCTCGGCAAGTTTCTTTTTCTGTTCTTCAGTCAACAGGCTGTAGGTCACCTTATCTATCGCCAAAACAACAATTTCTATCGCCACCTGCAAAAAAAGGAAAACAAACAGGAACAGCGATACCAGTGGGTATTTGAGAAATGCAGGCCGGTCACCGGAATCTATGAAGAATTCGAGTGCCATAAATACCAGCGCAAAAAGGAGCGGTACCCTAACATATACGGGAATAAACTTTTTCATCTTTACTAGCTATTGGTTATCAGTTCCGTTTTCTTCCTCTCCTGAAAAAGGCAGTTTGCTCAGTTCATTTATCTTGTCCTTGCGGTAGGTGTATACCCAGGAATATAGCCCTACGAAAAAGATGAAAAATATGAGCAGCGAAATGATGGGATAAATTGCGACCCCGTCAATGGATTCCAAGTTGTGCTTTACAAACTTTAGCATGGCTTATTGTTTTGAAGGTTTGTTGTCTTTAATTTTAATGTCAGTGCCAAGGCGCTGCAGGTAGGCTATAAGGGCCACGATCTCGCGGTCTTTCATCGGTACAAATTCCTCACCCCTTGCCACAGCGGCCTTACGGCTTTGCTCATAGCTTTTCACAAAATCAGGGTCGGCATGCAGGCTTTTCTCGATTTTGGCCGCCTGTGCACTCATGTTACCCGGCGCATTGGCAATATCCTGTTGGGTATAAGGGACACCAAGCGTAGCCATTACTTCCATCTTTTTCTGCGTATCGGAGTAATCCATTTTTTTGTTATCAAACAGCCACTTATAGGCCGGCATGATTGAGCCTTCTGATGTGCTTTGTGGGTCCCACATGTGGTTAAAGTGCCAGTTATCACTGTACTTGCCCCCTATCCGCATCAGGTCCGGTCCGGTGCGTTTGGATCCCCACAGAAACGGGTGGTCGTATACATATTCACCTGATTTGGAATACTCACCATAACGCTCTACCTCACTTCGGAAAGGGCGTATCATCTGCGAGTGGCAACCCACACAACCTTCCCGGATATAGAGGTCGCGGCCTTCCAGTTCCAGCGGCGTGTAAGGCTTTACGGAGGATATGGTTGTAATGTTGGATTTTACCATGATGGTAGGTACGATTTGTATTACGCCCCCTATCAGTACCGCAATGGTAGCAAGCAATGCCAGCTGTATCGGCCTCCGTTCCAGCCATGGGTGAAATTTCTCCCCCTTAAGCCTTTTGCTGCTAATTTTTTGGAGTGCGGGTGCTTCGGCTAACTCGTCTTCGATCTTTTGTCCCTGCCTTACAGTCATTATGATGTTATACACCAGTACGAGCAATCCAATTACAAATAATGTCCCTCCTATCGCCCTCATCCAGTACATCGGCATGATCTGTTTTACGGTTTCCAGGAAGTTGCCGTATTTAAGCGTCCCGTCGGGATTAAATTGCTTCCACATCGATGCCTGGGTAAATCCTGCCACATACATTGGCAACGAATACATGATGATGCCCAGCGTGCCTATCCAAAAGTGGAAGTTAGCCAGTTTTACCGAGTATAGTGTAGTTTTGGTCATGCGCGGTATCAGCCAATAGATCATACCGAAGGTAAGGAACCCGTTCCATGCCAGCGCCCCAACGTGCACGTGTGCCACGATCCAGTCGGTAAAGTGGGCAATGGCGTTTACATTCTTCAGCGAAAGCATTGGCCCTTCAAAGGTTGCCATACCGTAGCCGGTAATGGCCACCACGAAAAATTTCAATACCGGGCTGGTGCGCACCTTGTCCCAGGCACCGCGCAGTGTGAGCAACCCATTGATCATACCGCCCCATGACGGTGCAATAAGCATTATCGAAAATACCACACCGAGGTTCTGCGCCCAGTCGGGTAACGCAGAGTACAAGAGGTGGTGCGGCCCGGCCCATATATAAATGAATATAAGCGACCAAAAGTGGATGATGGAAAGCCTGTACGAATAAATAGGGCGGTTGGCAGCCTTGGGTACAAAATAGTACATCAGCCCGAGGAAGGGTGTGGTCAGGAAAAAAGCTACTGCGTTGTGGCCGTACCACCACTGCACCAGCGCATCCTGTACACCTGCATAAACAGAGTAGCTTTTCATCCCGCTTACCGGAAGAGCAAGGCTGTTGAATATATGCAGTATGGCAACCGTGATGAATGTAGCCAGGTAAAACCAGATGGCCACATACAGGTGCCGCTCCCTTCGTTTTAATATCGTTCCTATCATGTTGATGCCAAACACTACCCATATCAGCGCGATGGCAATATCAATGGGCCATTCGAGTTCGGCATATTCTTTAGAAGAGGTATAACCCAGCGGCAACGATATGGCGGCGGCAACGATTATAAGCTGCCAGCCCCAGAAGTGGATATTGCCCAGCAGGTCGCTAAACATCCTGGCTTTGAGCAGCCTTTGCATGGAATAGTAGATACCTGCAAACATGGCATTGCCCACAAAGGCAAAGATTACGGCGTTGGTGTGCAACGGTCTCAGCCTGCCATAGCTAAGCCACGAAACGCCGTCAGTAAGGTTGGGGAACAGATACATCGATGCTATCAGCAGGCCAACGAGCATCCCCACAACGCCGAATATAATGGTGGCGTAAAGAAACTTCTTTACTATGTTGTTGTCGTAATAAAATTGCTGCATTTCCATGATCAGGCGTTATTTTGATTTTGTGGTTTATCCTCTTTCTTTTTTAGTTCATCGTCAAACAGCATCCTGACAGACGGTGTATAGCTGTCATCAAACTGTCCTTGCTTTACCGCCCTTATAAAGGCATATAAGAAAAGCAGGGCAACGATAATACTGATGGTGATCAATAAATAGATTACGCTCATGGTTCTTAAATTTATGTTAACAAAATTATGCCTGTGAGGGCTCTTAAAATATGACGGTGGTCATACTTCCCGGTTTTTAATGAATTATTTTCTGCGTGCATAGTAATTGCTCATTACGCTTACGAAACTGATTATGGTTATCGTACTCAGCGGCATGATGATGGCAGCTGTAAGCGGCATGAGCCTGCCCGTTACAGCAAAGGATAGCCCTACAACATTATAGAGGAGCGACAGCACAAAGCTTAGCCGTATGGTATGTATCGTCCGTTTGGAAAGCCGCATGAAGTAGCCCAGTTTCCGGAATTGGGAAGCATCGAAAATACCGTCGCAGGCGGGTGAAAACACATTCACATTCTCGGATATGGATATGCCCACATTACTTTGCGCAAGCGCACCGGCATCATTAAGCCCGTCGCCTATCATCATTACATTACGTCCCTGTTTTTGAAGATTTTCAATAAAAGCAAGCTTCTGCTCCGGCTTTTGGTTGAAATAGAAATCTGTTCCCGCCGGCAGGAGCTGTTCCAGTACCCGCCTTTCTCCGGCATTGTCTCCTGAAAGTATCTTTAATGAATATTTCTTCTGCAATTCGGCAAAAAGCTCCGTCAATCCTTCCCTGTAGTTGTTTTTAAAGATGTATTTCCCCAGATAGTTCCTGTTAATGAAAATATGAACGTTGGTCTGCATAAGGTCATCTTCTACATGGCCTGCGTAGTCTGCCGAACCGATTTTGATTTGGATTCCATCCACTGTGCCGCTAATGCCTTTTCCTGTAACCTCTTCAAAATACTGCACCGGCAACACATTCGTTACCGGAATAAATTCGTAGAGCATCCGGCTCAGGGGGTGGTTGGAACCCCGCAACACATTCCTTATATACATGAGTTGCTTGTGGTCGGGCGCCTCGCCTTCAAAATAGATCTCCGACTTTTTGTTGGTAGTTATGGTGCCGGTCTTGTCAAAAACTATGGTATCGACCTTTGCCATCTGCTCAATTACAGTAGCATTTTTCAGGTACAGTTTGCGGTTTCCCATTATCCTGAGGATGTTGCCTAATGTAAATGGAGCGCTAAGGGCCAGTGCGCACGGGCAGGCTACGATGAGCACGGCAGTAAACACGTTAAAGGCCGTTTGTACATCGATAAAGATCCAGATGCAAAAGGATACAACCGCTATAAGCAGAAGCAGCGGTGTAAAATACCGGCTTATGGTATCGGTCATGGTTTTGAAGTCCCTATCACCCTTACGGGAAAACACATCGTTGCTCCATAATTGGGTGAGGTAGCTTTGCGATACCGACCGCAGCACCTCCATTTCTACCACCGGGCCTGTCTGCCTGCCACCCGCATATATCTTGTCGCCCGAATGCTTGGTTACCGGAACCGATTCGCCTGTTACAAAGCTGTAGTCTATCAGCGTGCTTTCGCTCATCAGGATGCCGTCTACAGGAATGAGCTCGCTATTGCGAATCAGCAGCCGGTCGCCCGCCAGCACATCGTATATGGGTATCGAAACCTCGCTCTTGTCACCTAATATTTTTGTAACCGCAATTGGGAAATAGGATTTAAAATCCCGTTCGAACGAAAGGAAGTTATAGGTTTTTTGCTGGAAAAGCTTACCCAGGAGCATGAAGAATACCAATCCCGTAAGGCTGTCGAAAAAGCCCTGCCCGTAGCCAAAAATAATGTCTACAGTACTCCGCACAAACATGACTATAATGCCGAGCGCTATGGGTACTTCGATATTAAGCATACCCGCCCGGATGCTCTTCCACGCCGATACATAGTAACCACTCGCCGAATAAAAGAACGACGGCAGCGCCAGTGTGAACACCAGCCAACGGAAAAAGCCCCGGTAGTTGTCCAGCCAATACTCTTCCATTTCAAAATATTCAGGGAAAGATAGCAGCATAATGTTCCCAAAGCAAAAGAACGAGACGCCCAGCTTGTAAATAAGGTCCCGGCTTACACTCTTTGGCTTGTTGTCATAATTTTCGAGGCTGATGTATGGCTCATAACCAATGGAATTGAGCATGTACACAATATCCCTGAGCGTAGTAGCAGATGGGTCGAAAATGATACGCACCCGCTTTTCATGGAAGTTGACCTGCGAACTGCTTATGGCCGGGTTGAGCTTATTAAGGTTTTCGAGTATCCAGATACAGGAGCTGCAATGAATGTGCGGAATGTACAGGCTGATAATATGTATGTTGTCCTCTTCAAATTCCAATAGCCTTTTTACGATGCCCTCATTATCCAAAAAGTCATATTTGCCTTTAACTTCCTGCGGTGTGGCACCGGGCGAACGCTCAAAGCTATAATAATCAGTAAGCCCGTTAAGGCTGAAAATTTCATATACGGTTTTGCACCCGTTGCAGCAGAAAGACTTTTCATCAAAAATGATCTCTTCTTTCTTTACAACGTCTAACCCGCAATGATAACATTTTTGCGTGTCCATTATTTGCTCATTTTACCTGTGGGCAAAGTTGACATCTATCTCAAAAAGGCGAAATGATGCACATCATAATGCCCATGCCTTCGCAGATGTTAAAAGTGACGAAAATCATATTTAGTGCCATCAGCTGGGCGTAATTTTGCCAAAATTTCAATTCTATGACCCACTATACTACCGCCGAAGATGCTGTAAAGATCATACAGTCCAACCAAAGGGTATATGTACAGGCCGCAGCGGCTACACCCTACTTCCTTACCAAAGCGCTTAGCGAAAGGGCTTCTGAGCTTCGCAATGTAGAACTATGCCACCTGCACACCGAGGGTGAGGCGCATTATGCCAATCCTGACCTGGCGGACAGCTTTCATGTGAATTCTTTTTTCATAGGAAAAAACGTACGCCACACCCTGGCAGCAGGCAACGGCTCCTATACGCCGGTATTCCTCAGCGAGTTGCCTAACCTGTTCCGCCGAAATATCATCGCTCTGGATGTAGCTTTCATACACGTATCACCGCCCGATGCCCACGGGTATTGCTCGCTGGGCGTTTCGGTGGAGGCTACCGTGGCCGCGATACAAAATGCCAAAACAGTGATTGCACAGGTCAACCCGCAGATGCCAAGGACATTTGGCGACGGTATCATCCATGTTTCGCAAATCGATTACCTGGTAGAAGTGGATGCCCCGATATTTTCACACGGACAGGATGCTATTTCTGAGACAGAGAACACGATCGGGCAGTATGTAGCCTCCCTTATAGATGACCGAAGCACGCTGCAAATGGGTATAGGCTCCATCCCCAATGCGGCGTTGTCCAACCTTAAAAACCATAAAGACCTTGGCCTGCATACCGAAATGTTTTCCGATGGCGTGATCGACCTTATTGAGCAGGGTGTCATCAACTGCAAATACAAAGGAGTGATAAAAGGCAGGGCGCTCGCCACATTCCTGATAGGCTCGCAAAGGTTGTACGATTTCGTGAACGATAACCCGTTCGTAGAGATGCGGGAATCGTCGTTCGTGAATGATACCGCACAGATACGCCGCAACCCGAAGATGGTGGCCATCAACTCGGCTATCGAAGTGGATGTTACCGGGCAGGTGTGCGCCGATTCCATTGGCATGAAAATGTATTCCGGTGTGGGAGGCCAGATGGATTTCATCAGGGGAGCCTCGTTAAGCGAGGGCGGAAAGGCTATCATAGCGCTCCCATCGGTTACCAAAACGGGAGCCAGCAGGATCGTACCTTTCCTCAAGCAGGGTGCAGGGGTTGTAACAACGCGTGCCCATGCGCACTATATCATTACCGAATATGGCATTGCCGACCTGTACGGAAAAACACTGAAGCAGCGCAATAAGGCCCTTATAGAAATAGCACATCCTGATCACAGGGAAGCCATTGACAGGGGATTTCATGAAGGGGCAGCCTGTAGGTAATCTTTCAAAATAACCAAAAAGATAAAGCCGCACCCATTACAGGCGCGGCTTTCCAACATAAACTAAAACCTAAACTTAAATAAAACTATTTCCTGTCGGCTATTCCACGATCTCGACGTGCAGCCCGTTGTTCCAGTTTTTATTACCATTGTCGTAATACAAATAGGCAGATGATGCCATCCCTAAATACTGCCCCGGCACCTGTGCCTTGAGGTCAATACTTATTTTACGGGTTTCGCGCGCGTCCATTTGCCTGAAATACAGTACCAGTTCGCTGCCGAATATCTCGTAGTAATCCACTATTTCTTTTTCCACCAGTTCCTTTAGCTGCCATGGCTCGGGTGACAGGCCGCCGGGTATGCCGATGCGCACCAGCGGATTGTTAATAACATTTTTAGATGTATTGGTTACCTCAACGCTGATCCTGGAGGTTTCGCTAACCTTAACCTTACTGGCAGACAGTGACGTTTTCAGTTCCACGAGGCATTGGGCCGAATTATCGGGAACGTAGCTCATATAGTCCACGTAGAAAAGGAACGGTACCGTCCTGCCTTCCTCTATACCAACTTTAAATGTATTGTTACCACTATTGATATTGCCGGACGTATTCACTGCAATGTTGCCGGAAGCATCAAAACCGGTATTAAGGGCGGTGCTGTTTACAGTTGCGCTTACCTCAGGCTGGCCGGGCACGTGCTGCGCCATCTTTGCAAATGTGGTAACTGACTTTAATGCCAGCGCTGTGGCCTGTGTAGAACCAAAACCTCCCCTGTTCTTGCAGGACTGTATGTGGTCGAGGATGGCCAACAGTTCGGAGTCTACAGTGCTTTCCTTCATCCTGGCCAGTGCATATAGCGAGAGCCACTCCACAGTTTTCGAGGTATTATAGCTATGCACAACCGTTTGCTCCACCTGTACTTTGTTGAAGTCCTTCCCTTTGATGTCTTCCCTAATATTGCCCAGCAGCTTTTTATAGGATGTGATATCACCAAGGTTATACGCTGCCAACGCAACCAGTGCACTACGATACACGTCCCGGCTTTTTAGCGCTTCGGCAAGGGCTTGTTGGTACTCTGCTTTCATATCTTTTTCACCGATCTCCGAAAGCACATATACTATGTAGGCATTGTTTACCACATCTTTAATGGATGAAAAACCGTACTTACCCTGATGCTGTTTAAACCCGCCTTTTCCGTCCCTGCGTGAGTATAACCATTTTACAGAGCGCTTTACCAGGTCGGCATCTACGGCGATGAAATCCTTCATTTCATGCAATTGCAACAGTCCGTAGGCCGTGAGTGCCTCATGCCCGGGATTACCGCCATACCATTCGAAACCACCACCTTTCGACTCATAGTTCTTCAGCTTGTTGTAACCATTCGTCAAATATCCAAGGGCCTTTTTACGAAAGTCGGCATCCATTCCGCCTTTGATTGCAAGCAACTGCAACGCCATGATGTTAGGGTAGTTTGACGAAGACACCTGCTCAAAGCACCCTGAAGGTTCGCGAAGCATCGACTCCAGTCCGTTGGATAGCTCGTTGTAGGGGTTAACGATAAACTTAAGCCCCGACTTTATGCTGTTTTCCATAGCCTTACCCACAGTAAAGCTGCCTTGGGTGCTTTTGGTGCCCGAAAATGCCAGGCTCACAGGGAATCCCTTGCCATATATATCGATAGGTTTTTCTATAACCGACGTATAATTTTCTGATGCCATCTTTATTTTTACCGGCAGCGCATTGCCCGTTTTTACTGCCTTTGCAGGGAAATATACCGTACGCGCTTCATTAGGGGCAAGCGTGATGCGCTGGCTTTGTGCCGATGCCTCAAAATATGCCGACGGCTCCAGTATTGTCTCCAGTGTAATCGGCGTGGCAGTGTTGTTCTTTAACCACAGCGGTATCTTTACCACATCTTCGTGTGTAGCGTAAAGCGGCAGCCTGAGGTCGGACTGTATAGCTTCCATCACGGTATACGAATGTTTCTTTTGCCCGAGGTCTCCTTTATACGAAGTGCCTTCAGCCATTATGGTAAAGGTGGTCGTATCGTCAGAATTGTAAAACCCGAACTGCGCCTTGCCCTGCGCATTGGTCTGCACGGTACCGTTCCAGTAAATGCAGTTCCTGAAATCGGTTTTTTGCCTGGTGTCGGTAGTTTTGTATACCGGCGTGTAAAAGCTGGCAGGTACCGTTACTTTTTTAGCGCTGCCCCTCGAAATGTTATGGTAGGTATAATGGTTGGTTTTGCTGAGTATGATGCCGTTGCCGCCATTCGCCCTGGATGTCCTTATCACGATCACGCCATTGACCCCACGGCTACCGTAGATGGCCGTGGCACCCGCATCTTTTAGTATTGATACTGACTCAATACTCTGTGGTGAAATCGTCCTGAAACTATCGGCGCTTAGGGGAACGCCATCAATTACGTACAGGGGTTCAACATTGGCGTTAAAGTTACCGTACCCCCGCAGCACAACCGTACTGTTCGCGCCCGGCTGCCCGGAGCCTGTTGTTATATTTATTCCCGCTATCCGCCCCTGCAGCGTCTGGACAAGTGATGCATTGGGTCCGCCTTCGATAGTTCGTGAGGTAATGGTCGTTACGGCAACATTAGATAAAGAACGGTTAATTGTCCTGTACCCAATAACTACAACTTCGTCCAACTGGTTACTGTCGGCCTCCATGCTTACCGCTGCTGCCACCTGCTGCTGCTGCTGCTGTACTTCCGGAGTAACGGAAGCAGGTTTTGAGATGGGTGTGATTTCCTTACTTTGGACAGCCGCTATTTTAACCGAGGCTTTCATTTTCGCGACCTCATTCAGGTGGGTGATTGAATTCTTTATAGTGTAATTGCGGTTATTGTTGCTTTCGGCTACGAGCCATGCTTCTTTTTCAAAATGCGTGCGCGAAAATTTAAAATAGCCTTCCTTATTGCTGTAAGTTTCATACACTTTTCCGGTGTCCGAAAACAGGTATACCTTTAGCGATGCCGGCTTGTCCCTGCTGTTGAGTACAAAGCCCTCAACATCCGAGCTTTTTTCGGGTATGGCTGCTACCTGCTTCCCGTCAAATGCATTTATTTCACCCTGTGTGTAGCGCCTCCAGCCGTGGGTATTGATGAGCAGGTCGAGGGCCGCAAGCCTTTTTTCAAGCGGTTCTTTTTCGTCGAAATAAAAGCGCGGCTCGTGGATACTTCCTTTTAGTTCATGTCCGAAAAACATCCAGGTGAGGAGGTTGTGCTGCTTGTCGTCGATGTAGCTCAATATTTTTTCATCCACCACTGAAACAGAAAGGCTCGATGCCACCGGATTACCATCTCTATCTCTGGTAACTACCGATGCGCTGACCTTTTCCCGAGGCAGGTATTGCTCTTTGTCGGTTTCAATCTCAATTTTGAGGCCATTGTTATAATTGATGAACACCAGCCTTTCGGCAACAATACGCCCGCCTGCTGTCAACGAAACGGCATACAGCCCAACTGGCATTCCCGCTGTATTTACAACCAGTTCATTACGACCCTTCGCGGCATTCAGCGGCACCGATGCAATTATTTTATCGCTGTTCCTTACCAGTATTTCGCACCGGGAATTTTCAGGCGAATAAATATCGAGGGTAATATCACCCCTCCCCGCATTGACCGAAAAACCATATCCAACTTCGAGCGGTGCAGGGATTGCATAGGTCTGTTTCGGTTCAAATGGAGATGTAATTACGGCTGTGTAGGTTTTGCCCTGCTGCGGGGTAAAGGCCATTTTTCCCATGCCGTCGTAAAAGCTCGTGAAATCCTGTATCCTGTTACCGTCCTGGTCCCGTATGTAACCGGAAACATCCAGCGGCTTGCCAAATTCGTTTTTCGCTATGAAGAATATTGTGGAGGGCTGCCTCGCTATGTAATTGCCGCTTTCGGGCAAAAATTGCAGGTCGGCAAAATACAGGCTGATGGGTATGGCCCGGGTAACCGACTCTTTTATACCGTCATATTCCACGCGTACGTTTACAATACCGTCGTTCGACTGCAGTGTTTCCGGCAGGCTAAACATCACTACTGCCTTTCCTGTAGTATCGGTTGTCCCCGATAATGTGCTTATATTCTTCCCTTCTACAAAAACATCATACTCAAACTTATGGTTTCCTAATGGCTTGTTGTCGTTGCTCTTTAGCGAAAAATCGGCTTCGCACTGGTCGCCGGGGCCGTAGCCTTTTTTCTTAAAGTCGAGCGTCATGAGCATACGGTTGGCCGACACCTTCTGCACAAAAAAACACTTTTCGAAAGGAGGCTCACCGAGTTGCTCCTGGAATTTAGTATAGGCTTTAAGGCGATACATTCCCCCCGGATGATTCTCCGAAAGGGTAAACGACCCGGCTGCCCCGCCCTGGGTAACCATGTAGCATTGCGAATCGAGCTTTTTGTCCGACGCGTCATAAATTTCCACATATACATAATCGCTTTGCGTGGTGGGGCTATTATCGGCATTGGTGACATACACCTTGTAAAAAACGGTTTCCTCAGGCAGGTAAAGCACGTTATTGAGGTGCGCGTATACCTTTTCGGACTGCTGCTGTTGGTAAAATGACTTCCAGACAGTTGCATTACTTTGGCCCAAAACACTGGCGGCCACTAAAAGAAATATGATTGTAACTAAGGTTTTCATAGTTTGGAAAGTTTAAAATTTTACTGCAACTGAAAAGCCGTACATCCGTTGCAGCGGCGAATTGAAATAATCGAGCCCGGAGGTATCGGAAGAATTGAAGAGGGTATTGCCCGCAAAGGCTGTATCGCTTTTGGAAATAATGAACACATTGTTTACGAACGCGGTAACCACCAGCCCGAGGTAGTCTTTACCATAAGGCACGCGGCCATTGTAGCCCAGCGAAATGTTATGCAGCCTGAAGTACCCGGCATCCTGTATAGCATCTTCGGCCACACCGCCCACGCCATAGCGCACCCAGCGGTTTTGCTCAATCGGTAACGAGGTATCGTAAAAGCTTACCGGCTGCGTATTGGGCTGTCCGCTTTGCGTAACGCCTTTAAATACATATCCCGTAACATCACGCTGCTGTGCGGTAGTTTGTGACACACCATAGTAGTCCAGCGTTTGCGCTGTGCCGTTCCACAGGTCGCCGCCGTGGCTCCAGTCGAAGCCCACCCTCAGGGTGAAATCCTCATAGGTAACGGAGCTGCCAAAGCCAATCGTAAAATCGGGGTTGGGGTCGCCAATGACGGCAGGCGATGCCGCCACAAGCGGGAAACCGTCGTCGCCAATGATTTTGTTGCCGGCATCATCCCGCTGGTACGCGCTGCCCACGATCGCGCCAAGCGGCTGGCCCACTATATAGTTCTTATTGACATCGGCAAAACCGGCAAAAGGTATGCGGCTTGTATTTCGCGAAATGCCTGTAACCTTGTTTTTATAGGTAGTGAAATTGAAGTGGTGCGAATATTTGAATTTGCCCGAACCACCCCGTGAATGATAATACGATGCCGAAAGCTCCAGGCCTTTCTGCTCATAATCTACAGCGGGCAGCCATGAGAAGTTACCTCCCTGATTCACGGGCGCGTACATATCGCTTACCTGCTTGCTGTACAGCTCGAGTTCTATGTCCACAGGCCAGTGGTAACGCACTCCGGCCGTATATACCTTTTCGCGGGTAGTGGTAGTTGAATTGGGGGCGAACAGTTCCTGGTGGTTTCGCATTTGCTTGAAATCATCCAGGGTATAGGCAAGGCTGTTAAAGTAGAGGTTGTTGTTTTGCAGGCCGGGCTCATACTGGCGGGCAGTGGCATTTCCGTAAAGCTCCAGGTTGCGGTCAATGAAGCCATTCCATCGGAAACTGCCCGATACGCCGCCATACACCGTATTTGTGTAGGTAGATGAAATGGCAATGTCGGTGCCGAATTTTATATCCAGCGCATCATCATAACCGATGATATCCCTGAACTCATGGGAAGCATCCACGTTAAGGTTAGCCTCTGCCCTGTCCTGGGTCTTTGACAAAGAATATGCACTGTCGGCAACCCCTGGATAATCTGCAAGACTACTGTAGCCTTCCCCATATTTCCTGAAGAAATCCCTTTGCTGGTATTTAAAGCTGAAGTTTCCCCCTATTTTCGAATAACCATAGTCTTCATACATAAAATCATTTTCGACGGCAAACAGGCTGTATTTTTCTTTCCTGTCGGTATAGTCCGGAACGGCAACCCGTGCCGCAAAGGGGATGTTCCCGCCTGTTGTGCGCATATCGGAATACTGCGAAAGGATTCTGTCCGAATTCGTGACATGGTTGCTTTCGTAAACATCCGAAAACGACAGGGAAAGCGCGGTACTCTGGCTGCTGTCGCGGTTGTATCCCAACAGGTAGTATGGGTTGTTTTCCTGCCTGCTGAAATTTCGCGGTGTCACATTTGGCAGCATCCTCCCTGCTTCATTGTCAAAGTGTGCCGGGGTAATGGAGTTTGCAAATATCGCCTTGTTGTGAATGAAGTTGGTATTGCTTAACCCGTCCTCAAAACGGTTAAAATTCAGCATACCGTTAAACCTGTGGTTTTTGTAATTCCTGTTATAGGAGAGCACCGTGCCAATATCTTCATTTTTTGCGTTGGGAAGGTTGCCGGAAGCGTTCCTGTAGGTTACGTCCAGCTTCAGCTCCCCCGCATGCGGCGTAACCAGTTTGGCCGACAGCGAGGTTTTGCTCTCCAATGAATTGCGGAAAAAGCGGTTGGCACCAAATACCGGGACGGGAGTTCCGCCACTGCCGGGAACGATGTCGCCGCCGGGATACCAGGGAGTGTCATTGCCGCCAATGTGCAGCGAGCTTATCTGCGGCCCCCAGCTGAAAGCTTCATCCGTTTCAGGCCAGCGGTAGGTTGCGGTACCATTCAGGCTCCTGCCCTGCGCATAGCGGTTTTGGAAACTGTGTTCGCGAATCGGTATCCCGGCAAGGAACTCGGTATACAACTCAAGGTACAGCTTGCTTTGGTCATGGGCGGACAAAAGGCTATACACGTCATTTTTATCCTTTTTAATCCTGATCACATTGTAAAACATATAGGTATTGCCAGAGTAGGCCATTGTTCCGGAAGGTTCCGTAGGTTGAAGGGTATCGTTTTGCTTTTTGAGGCTGCCCGCAAAATCGTCGCTCAAAATGGGGCCTACCTCGTTCTGGCCTGTCGGCTTACCGCTGCCTGCCGTGATCTTTATGTGCTGTGTCTGCATACCGATATAGGTGATCACGAGTTCCTGCCCCACATTGACGCGGATGGTATAATTGCCATCGAAATCGGATGTGGTGCAGGTGCCGGTACCTAATATACAGATGTTGGCTCCGGGAAGCGGTTCGCCGTTTTCGTTTACGTTACCGGAATAGTTAATCGTCTGGCAGTAGCCCGAAAAGAAGAATAAGAGTAAAAGATATTTCATGTGGCTGGCTTTTCATATAAGGATAGCGATATGAGGGAAAAGGTTGGGAAGCGCCACAAATATTATTTGGAACAGGGAAACCGGAGACGTGTTTTTTTATGTACCTGCACCACCCCCAGCCCTGACAGAGCCGGTATCCCGCGACCATCGGGAGCGGATAAAGGCGATGGCAGGACGAAGTATAGCAATTGCACCCAAGCCTACTGCTCCAAAAAATAAAAACCGGCACACTGCTGCACCGGTTTCCACAATAAATTCAATTAAATAAAACACACACTAACTGTTGGCATTTTGGGAAAACAACAGTTATTCTTTACATATCTTAATTTTTTGGATTCCGCCGCCGGAATAGATATGGAGCAGGTACATTCCCGATGCAAGGCTACTGATGTCGGTTGCATGGATGGGCGCATGGGCTGTTTCGCTGCGGATGAGCTGGCCTGACAGGGTAAATGTTTCCAGTTTTTCTATAGGGCTGCCGGAATTGACCGACAACGTACCCGATGTTGGATTGGGATAAGCATAAATGCCGGAAAGCAGGTTCTCCCCCATTCCCATTGTGCCTGACTGTACCGAAATCGTGTCGAGGTAAAAAAGCCCTTCGTTTTCGAACGACTGCACATCAAATATCAGGTAGTAATTGCCCGAAGCAGGTACGGTAAATGCAGCCGTGGTATGGTTGGTTGGCGTAGCGCCGGTAACATTGAGGTGTGTGGCAAGGTCGTCATAATACTCCGTGCCGGACTGCTGCAGCCTCAGGCCGAACCTGCCGATGTCCTTAGTCGCATCGCTGTTGCCATAGCGGTAAGAGACGGTGTACTGCACACCCTGCTGAAAATAGATCTCGTGAGTAGTAACGGAGGCGCCAATAGTGGGCATCATTGCCCCGCCCCCCTGATTACCGGTATAAGTGTCATAGACTAAAAGCTTGCCGTCATACCCGGCGACAGGCCCGGCAATGCTTTCGAACACCTCATCTGACGTAAAGGCAAGGTACTGGGTATCCATGCAGTCGGGCAGCGCGGGCACAACGGCATTTTCGGTTGTGGCGGTGTAAGGAACGGTAAAGTTGTCGCCGCATTGGGCCATGGCAAATTGCGAAAGCAATGCCGCAAATAACGGTAGTGTAATTTTTTTCATAGTATTGATTTTATTTGAGTTTAGTAATACACCCCATCTGACCTCACCCCCGGCCCCTCTACAAAGGAGAGGGGAGCAGCTGCACTCATGCCGGTTAGTCCTCTCCCCGGCCCTCTCCATAGGTTTGAGTAAGAACGTCTGAGTGAAGCTCGTCTCCTCTTGAGAGGGGTTGGGGTGTGTTTTACTTTGGGTTTTAGTTAATAATAAGTTTTTCCGTCCTTAGTAAATTCTCTGTCCTGACCTGTGTGATATACATTCCTTTTTGTAAAGAACTTACGTTAATTGTACTGCCATTGCTAATCGCATCTGCTTTATAGACCGTTTTACCTGCCAGATCGAAAATGGTGATGGAAGCTGATCTGGCAGTAGTGAAATGCAGTATTCCGGTTGTTGGGTTGGGATACATGGCAAATGCAGTGGCTTGAGGTACTGTGGTGCTGAGCATTCCGTTTGTTTTAAATGCAGCAGGGACAGCCAGCACCGACCCGAAATTCTCTATAAATTTGCTGAATACCACTTCGCCACCCGACTCTATTTCGATACCGTGCGGGGTGTCGCCTATCATCCATCCCCAGCCGTTGGCAGAATAAAATTCGACCGAATGGCATTCCAAATCCGTTCCCGGTAAAGTGAACTGGTGGGTCTTGGTGGTGTTGGCATCGGCCCCACCACCGCCGAAAAAGTCATCATTACCAAATTCATACGGCCCACCCGAAGCGACGACGCTGCCTGTGCTGTTTTTTATGGCCCAGGATATTTCGCCCGGATAGTAATTGGTGTGTACTTTTACTGTGATGTTGTTGCCACCTTCGAGAGTTTCGGTAACATTAAATACATCCGTGGCCGTCTGAATATTGCCCGGCACAGCGCCATTGATGGTGGTGATGACGGCCTCGTAATTAGATTCGGGATCAATGGATATTGGGTCGAATGCTATGGTTGCATCGTCGAACATGGCGATAGTACCTGTGTAATTTTTGGTTGCCAATACTTCGGAACCGCTCCGCAATTCTATAGTCGCCGAATTGATGGTTTGGAAGCCGTAATTGGTTACAGATACCTTTGGAACGGTTGTCCCGCCTTCGCAAACAACGATATCGTCGATTACCGTTTTGCCATGCTGCTGGAAGTCGGTAAGCACTTCGCAATTGGCGTTGATGTTTTCCCTGAATTCGGGAAACTGGAGCTGCACTACCTCGCTCACTTTACCGTCTGGGCATATCCTGAAGATGGTGGGGTAATAATTGATCTGGTATAAGTCGGATATTTGCCAACTGTCGATAACAGGATAGGGTGAATGCTTTGTCCAGTCGCCTGCGGTAACGCCGCTGTCGCCGGGTATATTGGTACCATACAGCGATTCTACCGAGGTCCCCCCATCTCCTTCTATAAAAAGTACCACAACCTCATCCGAACCTTCCGGGCCATAGGTATAATACAATTGCTCAAGCACTCCCGACTCGTGGTAATTCCAGCACGGGCCGCACCAGGTGGCAGAGATGTCGAGTATTACGGTTTTGCCCTGCGCTGTGTAATCGGACAGTGTGTGGGTATTCCCATTGATGTCGGTCACCGTGAAATCCGGGGCATCGCTGCCGGGGGCGATCTGGGCATAGGAAGCCATTCCGGCAATAGTAAACAATGTTAGTAGCAGTTTTTTCATATTCATAGTATTTATTAGTCCTGAAAAAAGGCAATAGTTATCCTGCCAGCGCCAAATATTGCTTTGGCCTGCCGGAAAATTTGCAGTAAAAGGTGTTGTTAATTCCTGTCCAGCCAGAGGAACTTTTCGGGTTCGGTACCGGTATTTTCGCGGTACATTTCGATATGTGTTGTTGTCGAGCCGGTTACAGTCCAGATACCTTCAAGGGCATCCAAATCGGTTCCTGCAAAGGTAAATTGTACGTGTTCTCCCGTGCTGGTTGCAGCAATATCCCACGTGCCGCTATCGGGAACCGGGCCTGTTACCTGTACCGTACCATTTCCGTTGAATGTAAAATCGTAGTCCTGATAGATGGCCATCTGGTCGGAAATGCTGAAGTAGTAGGATACATACCAGGTGCCCTGTACCAAATAGCCGGCGGTAGCAGACCCTGGTCCGGGATTTAGTTGTGACAGGCATTCTTCGGTATACGTCTCAATTGAGGCTTCGAGCTGTTGGTTGTTTTCGATAACCACTACATTGCCGTTGGGTGCAAGGAAATTAATGGGAAAATCAAAGGCCAGGGCATCGTAGCTTTCAATATCCTCCAGTATTTCAAACAGCGCCTGATTGCTGCCGATGTCGAATGATTCGGCCAACTGGTTGCTGCTGTTGTAGGTATTGATGCCGAGCGGAAAAGCAATACCCATGCAGGACAGCTCTGTGGAGCCGGTGCAGTTGGCTTTCGCCGAATCAAAGGCTGCCTGTGTGGCCAGAGTGGCAGTTGTATAATCCGCATAGGTTACATTCACGGGGAAATCGATAGTAACAGTCCCGTTGGTAGCTGACCCCTCGACAATGCTGCGCACCATATCATAACCGGCTTCCGATTCCAGCAGGACGGTTTGGCCACTTACGGAAACTGAATACGGAAACTGTACCGCAAAGCAATTGGAACCGTCGATAAAATCATCGACAGCCGCCGGGCTTTGAGCCAGCCGTTTCAGTTTTGCGGTAAGCGTTGCATTGGCCGCAAGGTTGTTTTCCGGCGAGGTGTATACTGCGCTTTCCTCTGTTTCGCAGGACAGGGCCAAAAGGCTCAATACGGTTATGGCAATGGTTCGTTTCATTTTGATGGTGATTACGTTGCTAAGACAAAAAAAATTCAGGCTACCCTACTTGCAATATTAATTTTTTTTTACCTTCACCCACCAAAAAACAGCATCAATCTTATGGAAATGCCTGAAAAACAAGATATTTGCGATAAAATAATTTTTTCTGCTTTTTTTAAGGCTCAGGCACAGGCGTTGCGTAATTTCCTTTATTACCGCTTTGGCGACAGGGATATGGCGGAGGATATTACGCAGGATGCCTTTATAAAATTATGGCAGAATTGTGCCGATGTGCGCTACCCGAAATCATTTATTTACACCGTTGCGAAAAACAGCGCGCTTAACAACGTCGCCTACCAAAAAGTGGTTTTCAACTATGCTGACAATAACCCCGGCAGGACCAGCGATAACCAAAGCCCCGAATACCTGATGGAGGAAGAGGAATTCCGCCAGAAGTTTGAAAAAGCCATTGCAGGGCTGACGGAAGCCCAACGCGTTGCCCTGCTCCTTAACCGCATTGAAGGCAAGAAATACAAGGAAATTGCCGAGATGCTTGGCATCAGCGTAAAGGCTGTGGAAAAGCGTATCCATGGCGCATTAGTATATTTAAGCGAAAAAATTGAAAATTTCAGGTAGGGTTTTGCCCTGCATCATTGTCAAATTAAAAACCGGCTTTATGAAAGACGATACCTTACTGGCCCGGTGGCTCGCGGACGAGCTTACAGCAGACGAACTTTCGGCTTTGGAAAAAGACCCGAGGTATGCCTCATTTTTGCGTATAAAAAGCAACTTTGAAAGGATAAGCAGGCCTGTATTTGAGGGCGATGCCATGTTGGAAAAGATTGTGGCGCTTGAAAAAGAACGCAAAGTAATCCCGATGTACCGCAAAAGCTGGTTCCAGACTGCCGCGGCATGCATAGTGCTGCTTTTGGGCTTTGCGCTACTCTTTACCCGGCCTGAAAACAAGGAAGCTGCAAATGCCGAAACCCTGGCTTTTGTTCTGCCGGATGCTTCGGAAGTGGTACTTAATGCCGGGTCGGAAGCCAGTTACAGCGACTGGAACTGGGACGATAACCGCAACATCGACCTGAATGGGGAAGCCTATTTCAGGGTAGCGAAGGGTAAAAAATTCTCGGTAAAAACACCGCTTGGGACAGTTACGGTGCTGGGTACGCAATTCAACGTAAAAGCCAGGGATGGCCGCCTTGACGTGGTTTGTTATGAAGGAAAAGTGCGTGTGGAATATAACGGGAGGCAAACGGTACTTGCGCCACAACAGTCGGTGACGGTTGAGGGTGGTAGTGCCAGAAGTGATGCTGCACCCGGTTTGAAACCCAAATGGACGGAGGGTGAACTGGAATTCAGCCATGAAAAATTATCGGCTGTGCTGGCCGAAATTGAGAGGACGTACGATGTGAAGGTGAAAACAGACTTCAGGTCGGCAAATACATTCACCGGTATTGTTCCGGGCGATGACATTGACGTGGCGCTAAAAATCATTTCAAGACTATACAGCCTGAACGCCGAAAAACAAGGTAAAACGATCATTCTAAAGCCTGTGGATGGCCAAAAATAAAGTTATTGCGTTTTTTTTTCTCATATTCCCCCTGTGTTGCCCGGCCCAAACCGGTAATACAGTACCCCTGCGCGCTGTACTGGAGGAAATTTCAACAATGCATAGCGTTAAATTCAGCATGATCGATGAGGAGGTGGCTATGTACAACCTTATTCCTCCCGCTGAAGATTTGAACCTCCTTCAAAAAATTGAATATATAAAAAAACGGACAAGGCTTCATTTCGAGGCAACGTCCGTCGGGCGGTATACCGTTTTTAACGATGTCAGCATTAAAAACCCGCTATGCGGTTATATCATTGACAGCAAAACCGGCAAAGGCATTCCCGATGCATTCATTACAGTCGACAAATCAAATGCTACTACAGATGCCAACGGGTATTTCAACTTCCCAAAGGCTGTAGCAGGCCAAATGGTTATCGCTGCCGCAGGATATAAATCAGTAACTATTGATGCCTCACAGCTATACATTCCGGGATGCCTTATCCTCTTTATGGACGAATATGTTACCCAACTTGATGAGGTAGTTGCCGAACGCTACCTCGCCACGGGTATTTCCCGAAAGGAGAATGGTGAACTCCTGATACAGCCGCAGCGCTTCGGCATCCTGCCGGGGCTGACGGAACCCGATGTACTGCAAACCATGCAGCAGCTTCCTGGGGTTATCAGTATTGACGAAACGGTATCGAACATCAATGTGCGCGGGGGTACGCACGACCAAAACCTCTTTTTATGGAACGGCATACGGATGTTCCAGACGAGCCATTTCTTCGGATTGCTTTCGGCATTTAACCCGTTGCAGGCGACTAACATTTCCATTTATAAGAACGGCAGCCCGGCTTTTTATGGCGAAAGCGTATCATCCGTTGTAAATATCTCTACCCATGCGCCTTCTGCGGAAAACCGTACCATCATTGCCGCGGACCTGCTGAATGCGGGCTTTCATTCTACCATAAACCTTTCGGACAAGGATGTGGTGCAGGTTTCGGGTCGGCGGAGCTATTCGGACCTGTGGGCAACGCCAACTTTTAAAGCCTATGGGCAGCGGATATTCCAGAATACCACCGTTACCGATGTTGCGGAAAATGAAGAAGTGCCTGTTGAAGGCGATGAGGATTTTTATTTTTACGACCTATCCCTCTCCTACCGGCATACGCTGAACGGGAAGCATATGCTGTTTGCGGATGGCATAGCTATTCAGAACAGCCTCGGCATCGCGCAGCGAACCGAAAACTCGAGCCGCAGCGGAAGGCTGGAGCAGGGAACTTTTGGCGGAAGCCTGGTATTGGAGTCGGAGTGGGATGAAAAGCATTGGACTGAAGTGCAGGCCTATTACTCCTCCTACAGCCTTGACGGGAGAAACGAAGCCCTGGACAGCGAGCAGGTAACACAACAGAACAATACCATCAAAAACAAGGGACTGCGGGTGAATTATGACTATTTCCTATCGCCGCGGTTTAGCTTTGGGGTGGGCTACCAACTGGATGAGATAAGCGTGCGTAATTTTGACGAGGTGAACCTCCCGCAATTTTCAAAAAATGATATAGTAGTGTCGTTAACGCAGGCTGCCATTGGCGCAGTCAGCTACACTTCCGGCGACGGGCGGACAAAAGTATCTTTAGGACTACGCGGCAATTATTTTACAAAATACAAAACGTTTCGTGCCGAGCCACGCCTTACCGCAACGCATACCCTGCAAAACGGACTGGCGCTAACCTTAGCTGCCGAGCAGAAAAGCCAGACCGTATCGCAGGTTATCGACCGGCAGCAGGATTTTTTGAGTATCGAAAAACGCAGGTGGGTATTGGCAGGCGGGGATGTCCCGCTACAGAAAAGCGTGCAGGCATCGGCAGGAATTTCGTATACTAAAAATGGATGGCTGGCTACGGCGGAAGGATTCTATAAAAAGGTAAAAGGAATAACCAGCGACAGCCAGGGTTTCCAGAACCAGTTTGAGTTTGAAGCCAGTACGGGCGAATATAAAGTACTGGGGTATGAGGTTTTAATGCAAAGGAAATTCAACCGAATTTACGGATGGTGCTCCTATAGTTATAATGATAATGACTACCACTTTGACAGCTTCCTGCCACCGGGTTTCAGGAATAATTTTGCCGTGTCGCATTCGGTTACTTCAGCAGCTATTTATGAACATGACGGCCTCCGCATTGCCCTTGGCGCCAAATGGCGTACCGGCAGCCCGCAGACGGAACCGCAATCCTTTACAATAGACCCCGATAATCCCACCAATTCTCAGATTATTTACAAAAGCCCCAACAGCTCCAGGCTTGGCGACAACCTGCAGGTAAATTTTTCGGCATCAAAATCGTGGGATTGTGGAGGCATCCGCTTAACGGCAAGCTGTTCTGTACTGAATATCCTTGACAGGCAGAATGTCATCAGCCGTTATTACCGCATCAATAAATCCGGGAATACACTGGAGAGCGTGAATACATACGGCTTGGGGATTGCACCGAATCTCGGTTTCAAAATGCAGTTCTGAACTGCGAAGCCAGCCAAAAGTTAATGTTAAAAACAAAATCAGGGCATGCGAAATTGTTCCCGGGTTTTCTTTTACTTTGCATTCTTCTAAAAAAACACTACTAAAAGCAACGGGAGAGTATGGGAATGTTCGTGATCAGCAAGCGCGATAATGGCGATTATAAATTTACGTTTAACTCGCGCAGGGGAAAAACAATTTTTACCGGCATGGCCTGTAAGGAGAAGGATTTTTGCCACGTTATGATCGCTGAGATACGCGATAACATAACCACGCTTGTGCTGACCAAAAACAAAACCGCGGCAGGCAAGTATTTTTTCAGGCTGTCGAAGGATGGCCTGGTGATTGCGACAAGCAGGAAATACGGATCGGAATATGCCTACAATAAAGGGATTACTGAAGTGATGAAGTACGTTCCCCCGGCAGAGACACTGGACTTTTCTGAGGATGCGTTTGTGTTCCAGGATGCGTCGGACGTTTTTTCGGATGCGGAATAACGCCGCCACAAATAGACAGATTTGTATGGTGATTTGCTTTAATTTTTTAAATTAGCACTTTACACCAACCCATGAACCAACCGTTCCTACTACTTGCAATTGTGGCGCTACTGCTTTCAGGGTGCTCTCCGACACCTGTTTCCATCAATGATGGCATTGACAAGGAACTCCGAAAAACCTTTGAAACGCGTAATCAATCCCTGATAAATGCGCTTTGGAAAAATACTGCACGCGGCTACAGGAGGCTGGCTACCGACAGGTTTGCCAAAAAAGACGACGACGCTGTGGTTGGCGTGGTCAGAGAAATTTTCTTTGATCCAACTATGCCACACGATTTTAAAGTGCTGGATGAATTTTACAAGGAGGATGAAGGATCCGGGCCTGTCGTGGTATCCTCGCCAAAGCATGGCTACTCAGTCAGTTTCCATAACAATACGCCCGAATACTATGTGTCTGTAATACAAATCCATCCCAATGACCAGCAGCACCACCTTATTGCCGCGGTTTATAATAAGGTAGGCGAAGAGTGGCTGCTGGACCATCTTTACCCTGTACGCTACTCTATGTATGGAAAAACTGCGGCCAATATGTTCGATATGGCCAAGAGCTGGGAAAAAAGGGGCTTTAAGATCGACGCGTTCGTTTTTGCCCATGGTGCACGAAACCTGCTGCTGCATGGAGGTGACCATATTATTTACGACGGTAAGGAAGAAATTCTGAACTACTATGAAAAAATTGCTAAAAAGCTTGAAGCAGAATACGGTAAACTTCCCCTGCGTATTGGCGCCATAACCAGCAGCCCGGAGATCCTTGAATTTGATATGGCTTTTCACGATAAAGGGCTGTACCCCGCCGTGCACTACCTTTCTAAAATTCCCGATAGTAACTATGATGCCCAGATACAGGAGGCCGAAGACATAAAAGAATACATGACGAAGCAAATTCCCGACCTGGCGCAAAACCAGGGATATGTTTTTTACAGGAGATTTACGGTTTATCCGGGTGAGGATGTTGAACCCTTCTTTTCAAATTACTTTGTAGACTACAATAATAATTTCGGTAAATAAGCTAACGCAAATAACAAGCTCCCCCAAGGGGAGTTTTTTATTCCCCGAAATTTAGCTATATTTACGTTGACCCATAAGTAACGTATGATCAGCGAAAAAGACACAAAACAGATAAGTAAATTCCTAAGCTACGTGCTCCGACATAACCCGGAAGCCTTAGGAATTACACTCGATGCCAGCGGCTGGGCCGATGTGGCGCTCCTTTTGGAGAAAATGAACAAATCGGGAATGAAGATAGACGCGGCCCTGCTGGACCATGTTGTGGAAACCAACAGCAAAAAGCGCTTTGCCTTTAATGATGCCAAAGACCGGATACGTGCCAGCCAGGGGCATTCGGTAGAAATTGAGCTTGGCTATGAGCCACTGGTACCGCCGGAAATTTTATACCATGGCACCGGTGACCGCAATATAAGTGACATCCTCAAAGAAGGGATCAACAAAGGCAGCCGCCACCATGTACACCTGAGCACTGATAAAGCCACCGCCGTGAACGTAGGCGGAAGGCATGGCAAGCCGGTGGTACTGGAAGTAATGGCATTGCAGATGCATAACGACGGGTATGCGTTTTTCCTTTCGGAGAATGGGGTGTGGCTAACGGAAGAAGTGCCGGCGGGGTATGTGATGCAAACTACTGCCCCTTAAACCAGTAGTGAAATATCCCAAAACACGAAAACAATTTCGTAACATAAAAATTTTTCAATTTAATATGCGTGCATACTAATTTTTTTGTATATTTGAAATAACCAAACGGATGAAAGATAAAACGATAGATTACGTACTAAGGGCTACCTGGCAGGCAGTATCGCGAATGTATAATGAAGAAGCCTCGAAATATGGCGCCAGTATGTCGGTGGGATTTGCGCTGCTTTCGATAGATAAGGACAACGGCATTCCCTCTACCGCACTAGGCCCGCAGATGGGGATGGAACCCACAAGCCTTACCCGTACACTAAAGTCGATGGAGGAAAAAGGGCTGATAGTCCGTAAAAAAAATCCGGTAGACGGCCGTGGGGTGCTGATACACCTGACCAAACTCGGCAGGGAAAAAAGGGAATTATCGAGAGACAGGGTACTGAAATTTAACGATGTAATAAGGCAGCATGTCCCCCAGGATAAGCTGGATAACTTTCTGGAGGTAGCGCAAACCATAAACGACCTCATTGCTGACAAACTGATATTCAACCCGGACGAAACGGAAACAAACAAATAAACAATGCGCAGGCATTACCAAAACATACTATAATAATGAAACGCACTATTAAAAAGGCAGCCGTAATAGGCTCCGGCATAATGGGATCGGCCATTGCGGCCCACTTTGCCAATATAGGCGTGGAGGTGCTCCTACTGGACATTGTGCCCAGGGAACTCACCGAAGCGGAACAGAAAAAAGGTTTGACATTGCAGGACAAGGCTGTGCGCAACCGTATTGTAAACGAGCATTTGGCCAACTCCTTAAAATCAAAGCCCTCCCCTATTTACCACCAGAAATTTGCAAGTCGAATTTCAACCGGTAATACCGAGGATGACATGGCAAAAATAGGTGATGTCGACTGGATCATTGAAGTGGTAGTGGAAAGGCTCGACATTAAGCAAAAAGTATTTGAGCAGGTGGAGAAATACCGCAGGCCGGGTACGCTGATCACGTCCAACACATCGGGCATCCCCATCCACTTTATGAGCGAAGGCCGCAGTGAGGACTTCCAGCAGCATTTTTGCGGCACGCACTTCTTCAACCCGCCGCGTTACCTTAACCTTTTCGAAATCATACCGGGTCCCAAAACTTCAACGGAAGTATTGGACTTCCTTAATAACTTTGGCGAACAGTTTCTTGGCAAAACATCAGTCGTTGCTAAAGACACGCCTGCCTTCATCGGAAACCGCATTGGTATTTACGGCATCATGAGCCTTTTCCACCAGGTGAAGGAAATGGGCCTTACCATTGAAGAGGTTGATAAGCTTACCGGCCCCGTTATCGGAAGGCCAAAATCGGCTACCTTCCGTACCGTAGATGTGGTTGGGCTTGATACGCTGGTACACGTGGCCAACGGCATTTACGACAATTGCCCTGATGATGAAGTACACGAGCTGTTCAAGCTACCGGGCTTCATCGATACCATGATGCAGAACAAATGGCTCGGCAGCAAATCCGGTCAGGGCTTTTATAAAAAGGTGGACAAGGATATCCTGTCGCTCGACCTTGACACAATGGAGTACCGCGCGGCTAAGAAAGCTTCTTTTGCAACACTTGAACTTACAAAGACCATCGACAAACCTATCAACAGGTTTAAAGTCCTCATAACCGGCACAGATAAAGCGGGCGAATTTTACCGCAAGAACTTCGCCGGAATGTTTGCCTACGTTTCCAACCGCATACCTGAAATTACCGACGACCTTTATAAAATTGACGATGCCATGAAAGCCGGTTTTGGCTGGGAAAACGGCCCGTTCGAAATATGGGATGCCATAGGTGTAGAGAAAGGCATCGAGCTTATCAGGGCCAACGGCGCTGAACCCGCGGCATGGGTAAATGACATGCTGGAAAGCGGTAACAAAAGCTTTTATGCCGTAAAAGAAGGTTTGAAATACTTCTATGACATTGCATCCAAAAGCCTGAAGAAGATTCCGGGGCAGGACGCATTCATCATCCTTGACAACATCCGCGAAAGCAAAAAGATATGGAGCAACAGCGATGCCATTATCCAGGACCTGGGCGACGGCATTATCAACCTGGAGTTCCAAAGCAAGATGAACACCATTGGCGGTGGGGTGCTCCAGGGCATCAACAAAGCCATCGACCTTGCTGAAAAAGAATATGACGGCCTCGTGATAGGCAACCAGGCGGCGAACTTCTCCGTGGGTGCAAACATCGGGATGATCTTTATGATGGCGGTAGAGCAGGAATATGACGAACTGAACATGGCCATCAAAATGTTCCAGGACACCATGATGCGCGTGCGTTACTCCTCAATCCCGGTTGTGGTGGCACCGCACGGCATGACCCTTGGCGGCGGCTGCGAAATGAGCATGCATGCTGACAAAGTTGTGGCTGCGGCAGAGACGTATATCGGCTTAGTGGAATTTGGTGTTGGGGTGATACCCGGCGGCGGCGGATCGAAAGAGATGGCGCTACGGGCATCGGACATCTTCCGTAAAAATGACGTGGAACTGAACGTGCTGCAGGAGTATTTCCTTACCGTGGCAATGGCGAAAGTATCGACATCGGCCTACGAAGCCTTTGATACCGGTATACTCCAAAAGGGAAAAGATGTTATCGTGGTGAACAAGGCCAGGCAGATCGCCGAAGCTAAAAAACATGCGAAGCTTATGGCCGAAGCCGGTTATATTGCACCGATACGCCGCAAGGATGTTAGAGTGCTGGGCAAACAGGCGCTGGGGATGTTCCTGGTAGGCACCGACAGCATGGAAGCCGGGCATTACATCTCGGAGCACGACAAAAAGATCGCCAACAAGCTGGCTTACGTTATGGCAGGTGGCGATTTGAGTGAGCCGACACTGGTTAGCGAGCAATACTTGTTAGATCTTGAACGTGAGGCATTTTTATCGCTAACAGGAGAGAGGAAAACGTTGGAGAGGATACAGTTTATGTTGACAAAAGGGAAACCGCTTCGTAATTAGAATTGAGATAGTAGTATTGAGAATTGAGACTGTATGCATAAAGTAGAAGACTTAAAGATTTGGAAGAAATCAATAGAACTTGCCAAACAGGTTTATATGGTTGTTGCAGATTTACCTGCTGACGAAAAGTATGGACTTACTTCTCAAATTAAAAGATGTACAGTTTCAATCGCTTCCAATATTGCCGAAGGTGCAGGAAGGAATTCTAACAAAGAGTTTACACATTTCCTGAGTATAGCTAATGGGTCAAGTTATGAATTATATACCCAATTGATACTCACCTCTGAATTAAATTTAATTGATAAATATAAAATTGATGAATTATTGAGACTTATTACAGAGATACAAAAGATGAATTACTCATTTCAGAAAAGTCTTCAGGACGTCTCAATTCTCAATACTAAAATCTAACATCTAAAATGAAAACAGCATATATAGTAAAAGCATACAGGACTGCCGTGGGCAAAGCACCAAAAGGAGTTTTCAGGTTTAAACGTCCCGACGAACTGGCGGCCGAAACCATACAGTTCATGATGAATGAGCTGCCGGAATTTGACAAAACCCGCATTGACGATGTAATGGTGGGTAATGCCATGCCGGAAGCCGAGCAGGGACTCAACTTCGCGCGCCTTATTTCCCTTATGGGGCTTAAGGTAGACGATGTTCCGGGCGTTACGGTAAACCGTTATTGCGCGTCCGGACTGGAAACCATTGCTATGGCTACAGCTAAGATACAAAGCGGTATGGCCAGCTGCATCATCGCGGGCGGCGCTGAGAGCATGAGCTTTATCCCAATGGGGGGCTACAAGCCGGTACCGGATTACCAGGCAGCTAAGAATGGCCATGAAGATTACTACTGGGGCATGGGCCTTACCGCCGAGGCTGTTGCAAAGCAGTTTAAGGTGTCGCGTGAGGACCAGGATGAATTTGCTTTCCAATCACACCAAAAAGCGCTGAAGGCACAGGCCGAAGGCAGGTTTGACCGCCAGATAGTGCCTATTACCGTAGAGCAGGTGTATGTAGACGAGAATGGCAAAAAAGCCACAAAGAATTATACGGTTACGAAAGACGAAGGCCCGCGTGCCGATACATCTGTTGAAGCATTGGCAAAACTGAAGCCTGTATTTGCTGCTGACGGTAGTGTTACCGCAGGTACGTCGTCGCAAATGAGTGATGGTGCAGCATTTGTACTGGTGATGAGCGAAGACCTTGTAAAAGAACTGAACCTCGAACCAATTGCCCGCCTTGTGAGTTATGCCGCAGCCGGCGTGGAGCCAAGGATCATGGGTATCGGGCCGGTGAAAGCCATTCCGAAAGCCATAAAAATGGCCGGGCTGGAATTGGAAGATATCCAGTTGATCGAGCTTAATGAAGCTTTTGCGTCGCAGTCGCTTGCCGTGATACGCGAACTGGGCATCAACAAAGACATTGTGAACGTGAACGGCGGCGCAATTGCCATGGGCCACCCATTAGGATGTACAGGAGCAAAACTTTCGGTACAGCTGTTCGACGAAATGAAGCGTCGCGGCAACAAATACGGCATGGTGACCATGTGTGTAGGAACCGGGCAAGGTGCGGCGGGGGTGTATGAAATTCTTTAAGAAGACGGAAAGATAAGAGATGAGAGATAATAGACTTTCCTGATGGCTGAATTCAAAGGACACATTTCCAAAAGCTGAAGATATGTTTAATGGCAATAGAGTTTATGAAATAATGTAGAAGACTGAAAGATAAGAGATAATAGATGATAGACGCTTAGAATGGCCGACTTTAAAAGACATAACTTCAAGAAATTGAAGATTTGGCAGGTGGGAATGGAAATAGCTAAAGAGACATTAAACATGACTGATGCTTTTCCTTCCCATGAGAAATTTGGGCTAAAAAGCCAAATGGATCGATGTTCCATATCTATTCCCTCAAATATTGCCGAAGGCTCAAGCAGGACTAATAAATCATTCAGGCACTTTATTGACATTGCACTAGGTTCATCTTTCGAATTACAAACGCAGTTGTTGTTGGCAAATTATAGAAAACATGTATCAGACGAGGCAACGCAAGACCTCGAAAATAAAATAGAAGAATTTCAAAAGATGACGATGGGATTCCAAAATACACTCTCAGAGTAAGGTCTATCATCTCTCATCTATTATCTTAAATCTAATTATGGAAACAGAAGAGAAAAAAATCGCCCGTGGCGGACAGTTCCTGGTTACGGAAACAAAAAGTGAAGACATTTTTACCCCGGAAGATTTTACCGAGGAGCAGCTCATGATGCGCGACAGCGTAAAGGAATTTATTGACCGTGAGATATGGCCGAACAAAGACCGTTTTGAGAAAAAAGACTATGCCTTTACTGAGGAAACGATGCGCAAGGCAGGCGAACTCGGATTCCTGGGTGTTGCCGTGCCGGAAGAATATGGCGGAATGGGTATGGGCTTTGTGGAGACGATGCTGGTTTGCGATTATATTTCGGGTGCAACAGGTTCGTTTTCAACGGCATTTGGGGCGCATACCGGTATTGGCACCATGCCGATAACACTGTACGGCACCGAAGAGCAAAAGCTGAAATATGTGCCTAAACTGGCATCGGGTGAATGGTTTGGCGCCTACTGCCTTACCGAACCGGGCGCGGGCAGCGATGCCAACTCGGGCAAGACCAAAGCGGTTTTGAGCGAGGATGGTACGCACTATAAGATCACGGGACAGAAAATGTGGATATCGAATGCGGGTTTCTGCAGCGTGTTCATTGTATTTGCACGGATTGAAGATGATAAGAATATAACAGGTTTCATTGTCGAAAATGACCCTTCAAACGGCATTTCGCTTGGCGAGGAAGAGCACAAACTGGGCATCAGGGCCTCCTCTACCCGCCAGGTTTTCTTCAATGAGACGAAAGTACCTGCGGAGAATATGCTGTCAGAACGTGGCAACGGCTTTAAAATTGCCATGAACGCGCTGAATGTGGGCCGTATCAAACTTGCCGCAGCCTGCCTTGATGCCCAGAGAAGGGTAACGAGCGGTGCAGCAAAATATGCCAACGAGAGGATACAGTTCAACACCCCTATCGCGAATTTTGGCGCCATACGTGCAAAGCTTGCCGAGATGGCTACCAACTGCTATGCCGGGGAGAGTGCGTGCTACAGGGCCGCTAAAAACATCCAGGACCGCATCGAGGCACGTGTTGCCAATGGCGAGTCGCACCAGGATGCCGAACTGAAAGGTGTGGAGGAATTTGCCATTGAATGTTCGATATTGAAAGTTGCCGTATCTGAAGACATACAAAACTGCTCGGATGAGGGAATACAAATATTCGGCGGAATGGGCTTCTCTGAAGACACCCCTATGGAAAGCGCGTGGCGTGATGCGCGTATTGCCCGTATCTACGAAGGCACCAACGAAATCAACCGTATGCTGTCGGTGGGCATGCTGATTAAGAAAGCCATGAAAGGCCACGTGGACCTGCTTGGCCCTGCCATGAAAGTGGCGGAAGAGCTTATGGGAATCCCTTCATTTGACGCTCCGGACTACTCGGAACTGTTTGCCGAAGAAAAAGAAATGATTGTGAAGCTGAAAAAGGCATTCCTTATGGTGGCAGGTTCGGCGGTGCAGAAATACGGCCCCGACCTCGACCAGCACCAGCAATTGCTGATGGCTGCCGCTGATATCCTGATTGAGATCTACATGGCCGAATCGGTAGTGCTGCGTACGGAGAAGCTGGCGAAAAACAAAGGAAAGGAAAACGTAAAGGAGCAGATCGCGATGGCGCAATTGTACCTGTACCATGCCGCTGACCTTGTAAATACAAAAGGTAAAGAAGGCATTGCCTCCTTTGCCGAGGGCGATGAGCAGCGCATGATGATGATGGGCTTAAGGCGCTTTACCAAATACAACAACATGCCGAATGTAGTCGCACTTCGTGAGACCATCGCGGCGAAAATCGTAGCTGAAAACGGTTACCCTTATTAAGATTTAGTTTTTAAGTTAAGAGCCGCTCCGGGATTATTTCACGGGGCGGTTTTTTTTTTGACCTCACCCCCAGCCCCTCTCCGAAGGAGAGCGGAGCCGGAACGTGCCCACAGGACGTGATAATTTTTATCGCCTCTCCCCTAATCTTCACGTAGAGGAAGCCGGAACTTGCTTCTCATACCCAATTCAGCCTGAGTGTAGCTTCTCCCCTCTCCTTCGGAGAGGGGCTGGGGGTGAGGTCCGCGTGAGGGATTGCAGCGGCATCCTGCCGGAGGAACGAAGGCAGATAAATCCGCCGCGGCGGACCGGCCCGGCGGGACACACCCAAAAATTTGTTGTTTCGCAAAGGACCGCAAAGAAGACCCAAAGATTCGCAAAGTCATATGTCAACAAAAATTTGATATAACTATGCCCGAACTAAACCTGTAAGCGGGATGTCAATATGATATGAACGTTCGCGTGAGGGATTGCAGCGGCATCCTGCCGGAGGAACGAAGGCAGATAGAGCGGAAAGCCCGGCCCATAGGGACACGCCCAAAATAAAAAAATCCACAAAAAAATCCCGCACTGGGCGGGATCCTGATTATAGTGATGGAAAAAGGTTATTTGTCCTTATTTCTTTTTTCTGCCTGTTTTTCTTTAATTAACTCCACTGCTGCCCCTGAAACCCAGTAGCCTACAAAACCAACAAGGAACATCATCAGCCAGAAACCAATTGTTGCGATGGTAAGGAAAGCTAAAAAACCTAAATATTGTGAAAATTCCATATCTCTGCTTATTAAGTAAATTGTGCCCCAAAGATAAGTGGAATATTTTTTTCAGCCAACTCCAATGGGGTAAAAAACACCAAAATATTTTATGAAATCATTTTTTATCCGTTTGCGGAATGCTTAATTTTGGCAGGCTTTCGCATGGCGGTTCACGCAGCCAGCCAGTTAAAGCCGTGACGGAATCAAACAAATACAACAAAATAAACCTTCTGAAAAAATGGAATACAGGATTGAAAAAGACACCATGGGTGAAGTGCAGGTGCCTGCAGATAAGTACTGGGGCGCGCAAACCGAACGTTCGAGGAATAACTTTAAAATAGGTCCTTCCGGCTCCATGCCGAAGGAAATAGTGAAAGGCTTTGCCTACCTTAAAAAGGCGGCGGCCTATGCCAACCACGACCTTGGCGTACTTTCTGCTGAAAAGCGTGATGCCATTGCACAGGTGTGCGAGGAAATACTGGAAGGCAAGCTGGACGACCAGTTTCCGTTGGTTATCTGGCAGACGGGTTCGGGAACGCAAAGTAACATGAACGTGAACGAAGTAGTGGCCAACCGTGCGCAGGTTTTGGCCGGCGGCAAAATTGGCGAAGGCGAGCCTGTACTGAAAGCCAACGACGACGTGAACAAGTCGCAATCTTCTAACGATACCTACCCTACCGGGATGCACATCGCGGCCTACAAAGCTGTGGTGGAAGTAACGATACCTGGTGTTGAAAAGCTTCGCGACACGCTGAAGGCAAAATCGCAGGAGTTTATGAATGTCGTGAAAATAGGCCGCACCCACCTTATGGATGCTACGCCCCTGACCCTTGGCCAGGAACTTTCGGGTTACGTGGCACAGCTGAACTACGGCCTTAAAGCCGTGAGAAATACCCTGGAGCACCTGGGCGAAGTGGCCCTTGGCGGAACTGCCGTGGGTACAGGTCTCAACACTCCGGATGGCTATGACGTGAAGGTAGCGGAATACATTGCGAAATTCACTGGGCTTCCGTTTGTGACGGCAGAGAATAAATTTGAGGCACTTGCCGCACACGACGCTATCGTGGAAACACACGGCGCACTGAAGCAACTTGCTGTATCGCTTAATAAAATTGCAAACGATATCCGTATGATGGCATCGGGGCCACGTTCGGGTATTGGCGAAATACTTATCCCTGAGAACGAGCCCGGATCGTCTATCATGCCGGGCAAGGTGAACCCAACCCAGTGCGAGGCGCTTACCATGGTGTGCGCGCAGGTTATGGGCAACGATGTGGCCATCACTATTGGCGGTACACAGGGGCATTATGAGCTGAACGTTTTCAAACCGCTTATGGCGGCCAACTTCCTGCAGTCGGCGAGGCTATTGGGCGATGCTTGCGTATCGTTTGACGAGCATTGCGCTCAGGGCATTGAGCCCAACTACACCCGCATTAAGGAATTGGTTGACAACTCGCTGATGCTGGTTACCGCCCTGAACACCAAAATAGGCTACTATAAAGCAGCTGAGATCGCGCAGACCGCCCACAAGAACGGCACCACACTTAAAGAGGAAGCTGTACGCCTTGGCTATGTAACCCCTGAGGATTTCGACGGCTGGGTGAAGCCGGAGGACATGGTGGGGTCGTTGAAGTAATAAACCTAAATAATATAGGAAAGGCCGTCTTGTGACGGTCTTTTTTTTTTGAACTTTTAACCACAAAGACACAAGGGTAAAAACACAAAGAACACTAAGCTTTGTGGCCCTTGTGAAAAACCTTGTGCTCCTTGTGGTAAAATAATATCTTTGGATATGGAAATTAATATTCGCCCTGCAACCCCCACAGACCTTAACGGCATACTGGAAATCGTAAACCACAACATCCTGCACAGCACAGCACTGTATGACTACGACCCGAAGCCTTTCGAATACATAGCAACCTGGTTTGGTGAAAAACAGGAGGGCGACTGGCCGGTTATCGTGGCTATGGAAGGTAATAAAGTTGTAGGGTATGGTACCTTCGGGCCATTCCGGTTTAAGCAGGGCTACCGGTTTACCATTGAGCATTCGGTGTATGCCGCGCCGGGGCATGAGGGCAAGGGCATTGGTGGGCTTTTACTGACGGAATTAATCCGGCTTGCAAAAGAGGGCGGCTACCACTGCATGATCGGTGGCATTGATGCCGATAATACCGGGAGCATTGCCTTCCATAAAAAGTTTGGTTTTGCAGAAACGGGGATTATCAGGGAATCGGGGTATAAATTTGGTAAGTGGCTGGATTTGATGTTTATGCAGTTGTTGCTGGAATAAGTACCATTTCATAACAGCTATTACACGAAGATTCACAAAGAAGACACAAAGATTCGCAAAGCAAACCAATAAAGACTTTGGGCATCTTCGCGTCTTCTTTGTGCATCTTTGCGGTATAACTCTTCAAAATTAAAACCACTTCTTGCTCCTGAAATAGATACTCATAAAAACAGTGATCCCAACCATGATCCCCCACACCCAGTAGTATCCGTGCTCGCTTTTGAGTTCGGGCATGTTCTCGAAGTTCATGCCGTATACACCCACAATGAACGTCAGTGGCATGAAGATGACCGAGAAGATCGTGAGCGTTTTCATGATCTGGTTCATGCGCTGGCTTTGCATTGAAAAATGGAAATTGGAGGCACTGTCCAGCGAGATAAGGTCGTATTCGATCTGGTCCAGCAATTCAAGGCACTTTTGGTGCAGGCGCGCAAAATAGGTGTGGGTAGACTTCCGTATGGTTTCGTACTCGTCCTCCTCTTTCATGCTTTTGAGGTTGTACAGCGCATCCCTCAAAGGCGTTATGGCCCGCTTGATGTAATTGAGGTTGTCCCGCATTTTTTCGATACCTGAAATAAAATCCGACTTACGGCTTTCTTTTCCGTCCACGCTATACGACTCGATCCTGTCTTCGTAGTTTTCGATGGTTATATAAAAATTTTCCATGATCGCGTCAAGCATCAGGTACAGCAGGTAGTCGTTTTTCTTTTTGCGTACAATGCCGGTGCCGGTGCGGATACGCTCCCGGATATGGGTAAAATAATCGCTCTTTTTTTCCTGGAACGAAACAATGACATTATCCTTTAGCAGAAAGCTTACCTGTTCGGTTTTTATAGCATCCTCCTGATCCTCCGGCAAAACCGATTTAATGCTGAAGAACAGGACATCGCCCAGCTCTTCAATGCGAGTGCGCCTTGAGGTGTTAAGGATATCGCCAATAATGAGACTGTCTACCTGAAACAGTTCGCCGACTTGCTTTATCAGGTTAACATCGTGAAGGCCATGTACGTTGAGCCATTTAACATCGTTTACCTGCAATTCGTCTTTGCATTCCGATACCACCCTCTCGAGCGAAACATTCCGGTATTCTTCATACCCTTCTTCGTCGAAAACAAACAACTGCATTTCGACAGGGTCTGTTTTATATTCGCCCGTATATTCAAAATAGTTGGGCTGCACCTTGCGTACCTGCCGGTATTTTATCCTTTTCAAATTGTAATTCTTTAGTATAAATATAGGAGTTTTTAAATAAGTATCTGAATAATTTGTTGCTGCTGTCGAGAAGATTTTTACCACAAGGCGCACTAAGGATTTTACCAAGATGTACACAAAGTTGTATGCAAAAAACTCACAAAGCGAAGTGGAACATTGTGTCCTTTAGTCAACTGAATTGTAATAGTGACCTTTGTGAAAATCTTTGTGGCCCTTGTGGTGAAATCCAAACATGGCGACACCATTTTGAAAGCAGGTTATTTAGTTGCTGCTGTTGAGAAGATTTTTACCGCAAGGCGCACTAAGGATTTTACCAAGGTGTACACAAAGTTGTATGCAAAAAACTCACAAAGCGAAGCGCAACATTGTGCCCTTTAGTCAACCGAATTGTAATAGTGACCTTTGTGAAAAATCTTTGTGGCCCTTGTGGTGAAATCCAAACATGGCGACACCATTTTGAAAGCAGGTTATTTAGTTGCTGCTGTTGAGAAGATTTTTACCACAAGGCGCACTAAGGATTTTCACGATGTACACAAAGCTGTATGCATAAAGTCCACAAAGCGAAGCGCAACATTGTGTCCTTTAGTGAACTGAATTGTAATAGTGACCTTTGTGAAAAATCTTTGTGTACATTGTGGTAAAATCCAAACATGGCGACACCATTTTGAAAGCAGGTTATTTAGTTGCTGCTGTTGAGAAGATTTTTACCACAAGGCACATAAGGATTTTAACACGATGTACATAAAGCTGTACGCATAAAGTTCACTAAGCGAAGTGCAGCATTGTGTCCTTTAGTCAACCGAATTGTAATAGTGACCTTTGTGAAAAATCTTTGTGGTCGTTGTGGTAAAATCCCTGCGTAACTTTAGTCTCTTTCCAAAATCCATTCTATTTTTACCAAAAGTTTAATTCATGGCAATCTTAATTACAAATATCAAAGAACTCCTCCAGATACGCGAAAGCGGCATAACCAAAGTTTCGGGAAGCGAAATGGCACAATTGCCGCTGTTGCAAAATGCCTGGCTGCTGATCAACGATAACCTTATTGAAGACTTCGGGACAATGGACAGCTGTCCGAACATACCGGATTCGCAAATAATTGATGCCGCCGGAAAAACCGTACTCCCCGCCTGGTGCGACAGCCATACCCATATTGTATATGCAGGCAACCGGGAGCAGGAATTCGTAGACCGCATCAACGGACTGAGCTATGAGGAAATCGCCAAGCGTGGCGGGGGGATACTGAATTCGGCGAAAAAACTAAATGCAACCGACGAGGATGAAATATACAACCAGTCGCGGCTGCGGTTGGAGGAAGTAATGCAGCAAGGCACCGGTGCTGTCGAAATCAAATCGGGCTATGGGCTCACTGTTGAAGGCGAACTCAAAATGCTGCGGGTGATAAAACGCCTTAAACAAAACTACCCCATTGCCATAAAAGCGACATTTCTGGGTGCACATGCCTTTCCGGCGGCATATAAAGAAAACCACGGGGGTTACATCGACCTTATCATTAATGAGATGCTGCCCAAGATCGCCGAAGAAAAACTGGCCGATTACATTGACGCTTTTTTGGAAACCGGTTATTTTTCGGTTGAAGAGACAGAACGTATTATGGAGGCCGGCAAAAAATACGGGCTGCGCGCCAAGATACACGTTAACCAGTTTACTGCCATTAACGGCATAGCGGCCTGCGTAAAGCACAATGCGCTGAGTGTTGACCACCTTGAAATTGTAACCGACCAAGACATTGAAGCGCTGAAAGGCAGTGATACCATGCCGGTTGCCCTGCCTACCTGCTCGTTCTTTATCAGCATACCGTATACCCCCGCGCGAAAGATGCTCGAAGCAGGACTGCCATTGGCGCTGGCAACCGACTTCAACCCCGGAACCACGCCGTCCGGCAATATGAACCTGGTGGTAGCCACCGCCTGCATCAAAATGAAAATGACACCCGAAGAAGCCATCAATGCCGCTACCATCAACGGCGCCTATGCCATGGGGCTGCACGAAACGCACGGCAGCATAACCAAAGGCAAGCGTGCCAACCTTATCATCACCAGGCCCCTTACTTCTTACTACCAGTTGCCGTATGCCTTTGGGAGTAACCTGATCGATAGTGTGGTTATCGAGGGGAGAGTGATTTAGTTTTCAGTCACGGTTTTTTATTTTACCACAAGGTCCACAAAGGTTTTTTCACGATGTACACAAAGCTATAATTGTTAAGATCACAAAGCGAAGCGCAGCCGTTTGACCTCTTTTGTGGAATTTTAACACAAGGTTCACAAAGGTTTTTTCACGATGTACACAAAGCTGTAATTGTGAAAGATCACAAAGCGAAGCGCAGCCGTTTGACCTTTTTCGTGGATTTTTACCACAAGGTCCACAAAGGTTTTTCACAAGGTCCACAAGGATTGCGCTTAGCTTTGTGGAATTTTAACACAAGGTTCACAAAGGTTTTTTCACGATGTACACAAAGCTGTAATTGTGAAAGATCACAAAGCGAAGCGCAGCCGTTTGACCTCTTTTGTGGAATTTTACCACAAGGGCCACAAAGGTTTTTTCACGATGTACACAAAGCTGTAATTGTGAAAGATCACAAAGCGAAGCGCAGCCGTTTGACCTCTTTTGTGGAATTTTACCACAAGGGCCACAAAGGTTTTTTCACGATGTACACAAAACTGTAATTGTGAAAGATCACAAAGCGAAATGCACCTGTGTGGACACTAATGCACTGAACTATGATAGTGCCCTTTGTGATAATACTTGTGGCCCTTGTGCTAGAAAAAATTATATGCATAAAAAAAGGGAACCTTTCGGCTCCCTTTGTATTGATACACAGTGCTATTATCGTAGTGTAAATGTTGTATTGGCTACCAGCTGGCCTTTGTCAAAGATATTTACCGAATATAGACCTTTAGCAAAATCTTTACCGGAAATCAGTTCATTAACCGTGATGGTCTTGTTTTCAAAAGTCGCATTGGTAATGAAGCTGTAGGTAAGGTTATTTTCACCATACGTTTCAGTCGCTTTTTCGCCTATTACATTGTTTTTCGGGTCGATGATCTGTACATGGTACGTCCTGCTTCCGGCAGGGGCTACCTCATTGGCCGCGATGGTAAAGGTAATGCGTACCTTGTCTACCCTGCTTGCCTTGTCGGTCTGGATAAGTTTTCCTGAGCTTCTTTCTTTATACGGCTGTGTGTGTACGTTAAGTATCTGTAGCTTTTGCGCCTTTTCAACGGTCTTGGCAAGGTTTTCATTCTGCTTCAGGATGGTATCATTGTACTTCCTCGTTTCATCAAGCACATTAATCGTACTGTCGCGCTGTGTGGTCAGGTTTGCGTTTTCCTCTTTCAGCTTATTGTTTTCGGCTATAAGCGAATCGTGCTCCCTTTTCAATTTCCTGTAATCGTTTTTAAACCTCTCAAGTGACGCTGCATCACCCTTCGATTTTTCAACCTGCGCCAAAAGGTCAACTACTTTAGACCTTTCCGCCTCAAGTTCACCTTTAAGGCCTGTATTTTCGGCAATGGCAGCATCATAACTGGCAATCTTGTCCTTAAGCTCTGTCTCAAGCTCCCCTTTAGTGGTTATTTCTTTATCCAATGCTGTCTGGACCTTATCTTTGTCGGTACTCATTTTGTACATAAACGCCAGACTTCCAACGAGCAATATCGATAATACTACAATAATTGCTTTTAAACTAGAATTGCTTTTCTGATTTTCCATCGTATAATATTTTTCCCAAATTTATATATATTTTAATTTAACGTCCCCTTTTTAACTCAAAATTAAGTGAAAATACTACTTTTGGAGGCAAGAAAATTTTTATGGAAAACATCATCGTGTTCACCGTCAGCGACCTGACAAAATATACTTCCCAAAGAAGCGGCGAAATAAAATTCGGTGAGCGGATTCATACCGTCCCCGACCCGGCTGCCGGATGGGATTTCATAGCATCCGACGATGCCGAATTTGTGCTGCTCGGAATTCCGGAAGATATTGGGGTACGCGCCAACCACGGCCGTCCGGGCGCAGCTTCTGCCTGGGAGTCGGCTATAAAAAGCATCGTAAACCTGCAGCATAATAAGTTTTTGAAGGGAAACAGGCTCCTCATACTGGGGCAGGTGGATGTTGCCGAAGCCATGCGGCAGGCTGAGGGAGTGGATGCCACTACAAAAGAAGGCCGCAAAAAGCTGTCGGAACTGGTAGAAGGCATCGACAAGATGGTTTCGCACCTGGTCTGTAAAATATTGCTCGCCGGCAAAACACCCATAATGATTGGCGGCGGCCACAATAACGCCTACGGGAACATTAAAGGTACGGCGCTGGCAACAGGCAAACCGGTTAATGTCATCAACTTTGATGCGCATACCGATTTCCGGATGCTGGAGGGGCGCCACAGCGGCAACGGCTTTTCGTATGCGTTTGAGGAAGGTTTCCTGAAGAATTACTTCATTTTCGGGCTGCACGAGAATTATACTTCCAAAGGCGTAATGGAAACGCTAAAACAAAACCACGACAGGATAAAGTTCAATACCTACGAACAGATAGCCATACGGGAGGAAAAAAGCTTTACTTCGGAAATAATACACGCCCTGAATTTTATTGGCGACAGCCCGTTCGGCATCGAGATGGACCTGGATTCACTCCCCGATGTCGCCAGCAGCGCCATGACCCCGACAGGTTTCAGCATAGAGAAGGCACGGAAATTCATCCATTACATGGGGGAAAAGGAAAACGCGGCCTACCTGCACATTTGCGAAGGCGCGCCCGATCTTGGCAGTGAAAAAAACGGCCATCTTACAGGGAAGCTCATCGCCTACCTGGTTACCGATTTCATGAAGGCCAAAAGCAATATTTAATTGAAGAAGGCACACTTGGAGAGGGTGCCTGGAGGCCGTCAATACTCAAATATTAATCGTATCTTTGGCGCTTATTAGCGCATAAATAATGGCGCACTATTATATTTACAATGAAATTCGAAGATCTTAATTTACTTAAAAATATCCATCAGGCCCTGATCGATGAAGGGTATGAAAATCCTACCCCTATACAAGAGCAGGCCATACCTATAATACTGGAAGGCAATGACCTTGTGGGCTGTGCGCAGACAGGTACCGGGAAAACGGCGGCCTTTGCCATCCCGATACTCAACTCACTGCACCACATTGTAGGCTCTGCCAAAAAGGTAAAGTACATCCGTACACTCGTGGTTACGCCCACGCGCGAGCTTGCCCTGCAAATCGGCGAAAGCTTTGACACCTACGGAAGATATACCAACATACGGCAGCTGACCATTTTTGGCGGCGTAAACCAGGTATCGCAAACCGACCAGTTGAAAAAAGGCGTTGACATCCTTGTCGCTACGCCGGGAAGGCTGCTCGACCTGCACAAACAGGGGTTCATCAACCTGGACCACCTGCACACACTGGTTTTGGATGAAGCCGACCAGATGCTGGACATGGGCTTTATCAACGACGTTAAAAAGATTATTAAGCTGACGCCGTCGAACAGGCAGACCCTATTGTTCTCGGCCACTATGCCGATTGCCATACGCGAACTGGCCGATACGTTCCTTACCGACCCTAAATATGTATCGGTATCTCCGGTATCTTCCACTGCCGAAAGGGTAAAACAACAGGTATACTTTGTAGATAAAGGTGACAAGCGCAAACTGCTGTACCACCTGATCCGCAACGAAAACCTGTCGAATGTGCTGGTTTTTTCACGTACGAAGCACGGCGCGGATAACGTAGTGAAAGCCCTGAAAAAGAACGGCGTGAACGCTGAGGCCATCCATGGCGACAAATCGCAGAACGCGAGGGTACGCGTACTTGACGGCTTTAAGAACAAAGAAGTGTCTGTATTGGTAGCTACCGATATTGCAGCAAGGGGCATCGATATTGAGAGCCTGCCGTATGTAATCAACTTTGATCTCCCAAACATACCCGAAACCTATGTACACCGTATAGGCCGTACAGGGCGTGCCGGTAACGAAGGCCTGGCGATATCCTTCTGTGCTAAAGACGAGCAGACTTACCTGAAAGACATTGAGAAGCTGATCCGCTTAAAAATAAAAGTGATCGAAGGCCACCCCTACCCTTATGGATCGGGTGAAGATGCAGAGAAGCCGGCTGAAGATAAAAAGCCTGACCTTCGCAACAAGAAAAAAACCGGACAGGGCAATTCCCGTAAATCGGAAGCCTCTAAACAAAATAAGAAACGCTGGTACTAACCGGCGTTTTTTGCTTTATGTATTTAACCAATTAAAAATCAGTGGCACAGAGTTTGAGTACCCCTTAGCCTGTGCGGGAATATGCGGGCGGAATCATTACATCATTTCATTAATCTCTTATTCAATGAAGAACATCCTGCTGCTACTGCTATTCACACCCCTATTCTGTGCCGGGCAGGAAGGTTTCTTATTTCAGCATAAAGAAACAAAACCGGCCATAATTTACTATAATTTTTATAACGGCACCCAGATCGTAAAGGTTGATATGCTCAACCATTCGCGCATGCGGGTTGCCCAAATGCCACCGAGGGCACTTCCGCCCGAAATGATATTGCAGACCATGCCCACGGCGAATATTTATTTCATCCGGGATGCATCGGGGAAAATACTAAAGCGGTATTGCCCTTACGCGTTTGACGAAGCGCAGCTGCTTCCGCCCGGCAAGGTAAAAACGGTGGCGCATTTCTTCAATTCAACGCCTGACTATATTCGTACACCTCATGGGATGATGGGACCGGGCGAACAATTGGATAGCCATATTTACAAAATCCATGAAAACGGAAAAACTGGCCTGATGGACACCCTAGCCAATATTCTGCTGGAGCCAAAGTTTGAACGGCTGCAATATGCAGGTTCGATGTACCTCGTGACATTGAACGGCCTGCATGGCGTATATGGTAAAGACTATAAGGTACTGCTGCCGGCAGAGTACAAGATACTCGAATACAAAGGCAACGGACTGTTTTTGGTCAATAAGGAGGGGTATTATGAATTTATTGACCGTAGTGGCACCATACGCCGGAAAATGGACTACGATGATATCGAACGTGTTTATTATCCCACTGCGGACGACCACCACTATATTTTCAGGAAAGGCGAAAAGTTCGGGTTGCTGGATTCACTTTATAACGAAGTGACACCCCTGCTGTATGATGCCATTGAGCACCAGGAAAACGGTTACAGCGTGATGAACAGCGACCGGCTTTGGGCGCTAATGGACAACAACGGCAAGCAGATCACCGACTTTAAATACTACCAGGTTTACAATGCTATTAAGGGTGATGTACGCCTTGCAGCGAAACAAATCGAGGGAAGAAGAGTCTTTGGCGTTGTCGGTGCGGATGGCCGGGAACTATCAGAATTTATCTATGATAAGATCGAAACGTTTAGCGATACGCATTTCCTTATAGCCATCGATAACAAGCACGGGCTAATGGACCGGAATGGTAAGGTTACTGTTGCGATGCTTTACGACAGGATCGACAAAGTAGACGATCATATCATTGCAGCGCTGCCCGGCGGTTTATACGGGCTCATCGATGGAAACGGCAAGGAACTGCTTCCGTTAAAATACCGGGGCATCAGCAGGGTGTCTAATGGCTTTGCGCAAGTGTATATTGACAACAGCCAGGCCCTCGTTGACCTGCATACCAAAAAGGAATACCTTTTCCCAACTGAAAGCATCACATGGTTTGAAGGTAACCTCGTGGGCGTGTATCGTGACCGGAAGCAAGGTGTGCTTACACTGGACGGTAAAGTAATAATTCCTATAGAATACCAGCAGGTGGGCGTTATCCAAAACGGTCTGATACCATTGATACAAAACAACAAGTACGGCTATGCCAATGCTTCAGGAAAGATCATTATACCAATAAAATACGACCAGGCGCACAACTGGGCGGAAAGGCCAACGATAATTGCAAGCCTGAACGGCAGGTGGGGCAGCCTCGATTTTAAGGGCAAAGTACTGGTGCCGTTTGAGTACGACAACGTCCATTTTACCGCGAAAGGGAATATGCAGTTTCGCAAGGGCGAGGATATGTTTCTTGTTAATCCGAAAGGGAAGTTTATTGCGGGTGAGTAGTTTTTTTATTTTTACCACAAAGACACAAAGATTTTTCACAAAGGACACAAGCTTTACAATTTGTAAAGAACACAACGCTGCGATACGCTTTGTGAACTTGCCCGCGTTGTGAACCTTGTGAAATTCCTGGTGTACCTTGTGGTAAAAAAATCTCCCGAGTGGTTAAACAACATCACGCTTTGCATTCACAAAATAAATCCTAAATTTACCGTTTTATAGTTATAGCCAATAAAGCAATGAAAAAGCTCACCCTACTGTTTTGCCTTTTAGCCTTCGGCGCCAGCCATGCCCAACTGAACCCTGATCCTGTGAAAACCACGACCCAGGCCGAGTGGGATGCCATCGACAAGGAATTCATCAAGCTGGTGGAGGCGCTGCAAAAGGGCGACAAGGCCAAATTTCTGGCACTGAGCTGCAAGGAAGTGGATTGCGTGGATTGCGTGGGCGCTGTAGAAGCCTCTAAAGGGGCGGTATTTGTCCCGGCAGAATTTTTCTTTGTCATGATCTCGCAAAAGTTTACCGAATCGCCCGTATATAAAGCCATGGCAAGCAAAGGCTACTCGTTCAGCTCGGTGATCGTGGAGGATTTTAAACCCAAAGTCGTCCCAAAAGATTACCCGAAAGACCTGAAAATTTATGAGGTATGGGTGGAGACCTACAAGCCGGGCGAACTCTCCAAAAACCACCTTGGCACCAGCCATAGCTTCCGTTTCATCAAGATCAACGGGAAATTCAGGTTTTACGGAATGACATCGATACCATAGGCGCATGAGGGCATTCCGGCAGTACTACGTTACGCTTTTGCTGTTCAACCTGTGCTTTACCGCGGCATCGGCTGTATTTGGCAACTTCCTGCTGCTGCCCGTAATTTTTTGTACGGCGGGTTTTGCGTTCAGCCTTTTTGCGTTCCACACTTTTTTTAAGAAACAGTATTACTTTTACAATAATATCGGGTTTACGCGCCAAAAGCTGGCAGTAATGGCCTTTTCCTTAAATCTGGTGGCTGCCGTTATAATTTTCACTATAGCCCTCATCGCGTCATGACCACGAACACACTTTCGGTAACGGGATTATCAAAGTCTTTTGGCAACAGGCCGCTTTTGGACAATGTGGCTTTGGAATGCAGTACCGGTGAAATACTTGGCATCTTCGGTCGTAACGGATGCGGTAAGTCGACACTGCTGAAGATGCTTTTTGGCACCATGAAAGCTGATGCTGTGCAATTGTCCATAAACGGGCAGCGGGTCGCCCCTGCCGAGATCATACCACAGGGGCTAATCGGCTATTTGCCCCAGGAACCTTTCCTTCCGAAAAACCTCAAAGTGCGCGACATCATTCCGCTCTACTATAGCGGGGACGCGCAGGACAAGCTGTTCTATTCCCCGGGGATTGAAAAATTAGCCAACACCCGGGCAGGAAATCTTTCCATGGGCGAGCTGCGGTATTTTGAACTGCTGCTTGTGGGCCATCTCACCCACCCCTTCTTAATGCTTGATGAACCATTCTCGATGGTAGAGCCGTTATACAAAGACCTGATAAAGAACTTTTTGCTGGAACTCAAAGCAAAAAAAGGCATAATCATTACCGATCATTTTTATAATGATGTATTTTCGGTAACCAACAGAAGGCTACTCCTAAAAGAAGGTAAAATTTTTAATATCAACGACCGCAATGACTTGGCCGCGCACGGATACCTTCCCTCTGAAACCAACGAATCATGAAACAATTTTTTCTTATCCTGACCATGCTTGCAGCACTTACTACTACTGCCCAAACCTCCTTTAAGGTAATGAGTTACAACATCCGCCTGGACGTTGCCAGCGACGGCGATAACCGGTGGGACAACCGCAAGGAAATGCTGGCCGGGCAGGTGCACTTTTACGAACCCGATTTCCTGGGCGTACAGGAAGCATTGCCGCAACAGATGGCCTACCTGGGCACCGCGCTGACCGACTATAAATTCATTGGCGTGGGCCGCGACGACGGTAAGGACAAAGGCGAATATTCTGCGATTTTTTACAAGAGCAAAAAGTTTAAAGTAATCGAGCAGTCCACGTTCTGGCTGTCCGAAACACCTGAAGCGCCTTCCAAAGGCTGGGATGCCGCCTACAACAGGGTCTGCACATACGGCCTATTCGAGAACCGCGACACCAAACAGAAGCTGTGGGTCTTCAACACGCATTTTGACCACGTGGGTACTGTGGCGCGGGTGGAAAGCGTAAAACTGATCCTCAAAAAAATAAAAGAACTGAACAAAGACAATCTGCCGTTTGTGGTGATGGGCGACTTTAACCTGGAACCCGATTCGGATGCGGTACACGAAATTACGCAAGAACTGCTGGACACCCGTGATGCCGCAAAATTCGTATTTGGCCCGACAGGAACATTCAACGCCTTTGAATTCCAAAAGCCGGTACTAAAGCGCATTGATTACATTTTTATCCCGAAAACCGGACTGGAAACAAAGAAATATGCCATCCTGAGCGATTCTAGGGACTGCCGCTACCCGAGCGACCATTTGCCGGTATATGTGGAGCTTGTGGTGAAGCGGTAGTTTGTTTGGAAACCGAAATTAATTCCCTACGGGAAAAAGCACTCCTTTTCGACATTAATACTACCGAAATTTAATCCCTCCGGGATAATTAAACAACACTATTTCCCGTAGGAAATCCATTTCGATAGCAAATTTTATTCGCCGTACATTGTTTCCCGGAGGGAATTAATTTCGGTAGCAAATTTTACCCGCCGCACATTATTTCCCGTAGGGAATGCATTTCGGTAGAAAAAGTTGATTAGTTCGGCAGTATTTCCCGGAGGGAATTAATTTCGGTGGATATGCGTACACAACATAATGTCGGATAAGGAGTTTTATAATAATAAATTCATTGATTATGAGAACATACATTGTATTAATAGCACTCCTGATCCTGGGATGCAACAAGCAGGAGCAAGCCGAAGCCAGTTCAAAGGAAGCGGTAGTGTATACCGTTGCGCCCGACATTGTACAAGCTTTCCCGGATGGGCAAAGAAGCTTCGCCAGCGGCGCTGATTATTATTCGGACAAGAATTTTATCATCGATGAAACAGGCCGGATATTCTTTTACGGACGGAGGAAATACCCCCGAATGGTATGCGGTGAAGATGTATCAGATGGATCTGTGCCAATACCTGAATTTATCAATCTCCATCCTGCCGAAATTATAGAGCTGCCCCGAAATTCAATTGAGGATTTTATCAGGCTGAATACCCCTACCGACGAGCGTGAATGGAATTTTCCTGTAATAGCCTCAGCACGGGATACCTTTTCGTCAGTACCTTTAGAAAAATTGCTAACCCAAGCCTATAAGCATAAAAAAGCGGGCCATATTATCCGGCGGATGACGGAAGAGGAAAAATTGGTGATGCGTTATAAAAAGAGTGGTGAACGTTATGATCCTGATAGAATAACATGGGACACTATAGCCGTCAGCTTCCCAAAGCCCCTGAAGCAATAAACCAGGTGACTGCTAAGTAATTCAGACCGCTTTGTCATTTCGAGAGAGGAGAAATCCCAACATATTTGCGTATGACCTGAGATTTCTCACTCCGTGCCTCCGTTCGAAATGACAACAGGATAATCGTTACTACCCGAGATTTCTCCACTCCTCCGCCGCGGCGGATGCGGTCGAAATGACAGAGCGTAATCGCTACTGCTATATGCGGACTATCCAAAAATCCAACACTCTAAAATCTAACAATCTACTCCACGATCACCTTCTCCGTCTTCGGGATCAGCGCGATGCAATACGGGTTGGTAAGCGCCATGGTTGCCATGCCGGATGGCGATGTTTCCAGTACCCTGATGGTGGTGACATTATTTTCGATGGTAATGCCCTTTACGCCAATGCTAAAACCGCCGGAGCTTTTCTGCCCCATGAAAAGCGCCACCACATTATTCTTTTCAAAATCTACCGACGGTACATCGCTCCAGCCAAGTTCTTTGTAAAGGGCCGTAAGCTGGCTTTGTGAGGTAATGACGAGGGTCGATTCGTTGTCGCGGCCGCCATAGGCTTCCTGTTTCATGATCTCGAAGGTAATGGCGTTGTCCACCGCAATGTGGTTCACTACATTGATCTTGCACGCGGTAAACGCTACTGCCAGCACCGCAAGGGTAAAAAATTTCTTCATAATGTCGTTTTTAATGATTGATGGGAAAAGTAATACAAATGCAATGCCAGAAAAGTTGGAAAGTTGGAAAGTTGTAAAGTTGCAAAGTCGGAAAGTCGGAAAGTTGCAAAGTTGCAAAGTTACAAAGTTACAAAGTCGTGAAGTTGAGATTAGACCTATCGCTTGAAGCTTGGCTCACCTGTGTTTACTATATCCTTACAGGGATTCATAAATAACTATGAGACCTCTGTGCCTGTGGTGAAAAAAAACACGGTTACTTAGGGTTCTGCACTTCCGTACCGGGGGCTCGCGTGAGCGATCGCAGCGGCATCCCCGCACCCGCCGCGGCGGGGGTAGGGATACAGCGGAGAGCGCGACGGCGGAGGCACGGAGCCGGCACGCCCAAAAAATACTACGTATGCATCTTCAGCGCCTTTTGGTACAGCTTCTCATACATCGGCATCACATTCTGTATGTCAAATTCCAATGCGACTTTAAGGGCATTTTCCTTGAACTCCAACAGTTTTGTATCGTCGGATAATATTGATATGGCTTTTTCGGCCATGTACTGCACATCGCCCACGTTGCCCAGATAGCCGGAGTAGCCTTCGCGGTTCACTTCGGGAAGCCCGCCGGTGTTGGTCGAAATTACAGGCACGCCGCTTGCCATGGCTTCGAGGGCGGCAAGGCCGAAGCTTTCGGTTTCCGACGGCAGCAGGAACAGATCGCTGAAGCACAATATCTTGTCGATCTCATTGCTGTTGCCAAAGAAGATGACCTTGTCGGTGATGCCCAGTTCCTCACACAACTCTTCGGCGCCCTGGCGTTCGGGGCCGTCGCCTACCATCATGAGCTTGGCGGGCAGTTGTTTTTGGATTTCGAAAAATATCCTGATGATGTCGGGAATGCGCTTCACCTTCCGGAAGTTGCTGATATGGGTCACGATCTTTTGGGTTTCGGTGGCCATCATGGAGCGGTGGCAATCGGAATTCACATCTACCTTATTTTTGTCTATTTCGATAAAGTTCGGTATTACGTGTATTTCCCTTTTGATGTCAAACAGCCTGTAGGTGGCGTCTTTCAGGTCCTGGGATACGGAAGTTACAATGTCGGAATGGTTGATGCTGAAGCTCACCGCGGGTTTGTAATACGGGTGGTTGCCCACCAGGGTGATGTCGGTGCCGTGCAGGGTGGTCACCATCGGGATGCGTATTCCCTGCTCCTTGAGCATTTTTTTGGCCATGTACCCCGCATAGGCATGGGGAATGGCGTAGTGTACGTGCAGCAGCTCGATGCCGTGCAGCTTTACCATATCCACAAGTTTACTCGACAGCGCCAGTTCGTAGGGCTGGTAATGAAACAGCGGATATTCCGGTACGTGTACCTCGTGGTAAAAGATATTTGGGTTGAGCAGGGCGAGGCGAACCGGCTGGCTATACGTTATAAAATGTACCTCGTGGCCGCGGCGTGCCAGTTCCAATCCAAGCTCGGTGGCTACAACGCCGCTCCCACCAAAGGTTGGGTAACATACTATTGCGATCTTCATATAATTTCAAAAATAAAGTAACGAAATTACAGAAAAAAACAGGAGAAATTGTAGTTTAATACGAATTAACGTAATAATTATTATGACATTTAAATGGGGAGGGGCAACGGTGGACTAAGTACATTTTTGGAGTGGTCTGTCCCGCCATCCGCTATATCTCCCTCCGCTGCGCTCCGGGAGGATATCGCTCCTGTCGGGGTTAGCGGGAAAGGCCGTTTTGTGTTTGCGAGGGGTAAATTCCTACGGTTTTGGACTAAAATTTAAGTAAAAATCATGGCCCGGCTTAAATATCACCCTGACTGCACCTAAAAGTCATAGGGTGTATTACCAAAAGTCATATGTACCAGGACACAAAGTCCTAAAACAGATACGGTTTAACCTACCTTTTCAGGTTGTTTTCATACAATTCGATCCATGCTCCTACGGTCATTTTAGAAACCAATTGTCCGATCAGTTCGAAAGGTATCGCTTCCGGCTTTTTGAACCGGATGCAGCTCTTGCCCATATCCAGTTTTGACTTCACATGGTTGGGGTATTCGGCAGTAAACCAGCGGAGTAGTTCCTCGCTGGCGTAGAGGCCCATGTGGTACACGGCAATGAAGTTCTTTTGCGAAGCGATGCTCAGGAAGGGCAGCGGAAGCTTTGTATCACAATGATAGCCAGGCGCATAGGCGGAATGTGGTACCACCCAGCCGATCATGCCATAACTCATCTGCTCCTCAAAGCCAGCAGGAAGATTTTGGTTAATGACATCCCGAAGCTGTTGCATGACTGCCTTTCTGTCTTCCGGGAGGGATGCTATATATTCGGTGACTGATGTTGCTGGTGATTGCATGGTCTTTATTCGTTATTAATCAATTGATTATAAAGATATTATAAATAAATATAAACCTTAAACTAGTCAATAATCGCCTCCTGAATCACCTTCTGAATGTCCTCCCGTATGTTTTCCTTAGACAATTTGTTCTCTCCTGCTTCGGGGTACGTCCGATTGGAAAGGAACACATACACGATACCTGCTTCGGGGTCCGCCCAGGCCATAGTACCCGTAAAACCGGTATGCCCAAAGCTCGATTTCGATACGCATCCGCATGTCGGACCCGGGTTGTTGCCGATCTGCGGCTTGTCAAACCCAAGCCCCCGCCTGTTGCCCTGTTTGCAGGCATGGCATGTATTGAAGGTGTCGAATGTTTTGGCAGAGAAAAACTGCTTCCCCCCGTAATTTCCTTCCTGAAGGTACATCTGCATGATCTTGGCCACATCCATAGCGTTGGAGAACAGCCCCGCATGGCCTGCAATACCGTCCTGCATCGCGGCGGCCATATCGTGTACATAGCCCTGGATTGTCTGGTAGCGGAAATAATTGTCTACCTCAGTAGGCGGGATAATCGCCATATCAAATTTCCGCAACGGGTTGTAAGTCGTTGATGATGCGCCGAGTGGCTTGTAAAACCGCTGGTCGCTTAGCACATCGATCTTTTTTCCCGTATGCTTTTCGATAAATTCCTTAAGGAGTATGAACGAAAAATCGCTGTACTTATATTCTTTCTTTTTTAATAGCTTACTATCCGCTATTTTCGTAATGATGGTATCGGGATAATCCTTCCGTAAATAGAGGTTTTCAGCAACCTGGTGGGGAAACTCATCACTATAGCTTTTGCGGTAATACATGGTATCCGGGCGCTTTTCCGCATCAAGGGTTTCCTGGTAAAACGGCATCCACGCCTGAAATTTCGCCTGGTGCAGCAACATATCCTTCAGTATGATTTTCCTTTTATCGGTCTTTGCAAATGCCGGGAGCATGTCGCCGAGCCTGTCTTCCAGCTTCACCTCTCCCCTGTCATACAGCTGCATCACGTTTGGCAGTGTAGAAAGCACCTTGGTAAGCGATGCCACATCATATATGTCTGTGTCCTTTACTTTAGCCGTATTATCATACGTATGGTAGCCAAAGGATTTCTGGTATACCACCTTTCCCTTCCGGGCCACTATTACCTGCAGTCCGGGTGTCATTTTTTCATCGATGGCTTTCATTGCCAGCAGGTCAATTTTGCTTAGTATGGCCGAACTCATCCCGGCATTTTCGGGAGTGGTAAAGCCAAGGCGGTTCGTAGTGCGGGTCATGATGCCATGGTTTACCATAAACGCCGTACCTATAGACACGGGCAACTTTCCTTTTGCTCCCAGTGCGCCAAATACAATTTCAGCCGCAACAGTCTGCGAAATGGCATTATTCTGATAGGCCAGTATCGCACCTTCAATGCCAGTGTAATCTTTGATCCCGCTCATCGCATAAGGCTTAGCAAAAACCGTCAGGATAACCCTTTTGTTCTTCGCGATGGTATCCAGCCAGACAAGTTCTTTGGAAGAAAAATCATGCTTTTTCCAGGCACCGTCGGCTTTATGGTAGCCGACGATCACGGTTGAATATTCCTTAAGCCTGTTGGTAAGCAGGTGGAGGCTGTCTTCTTTCACCTCGGTAACATCCGCATACTTTTGCAGGGTAGACAGGTAGCCGGTATGGTCGTCATCGCCCAGTTTTACAAAGGCAATCTTTTCATTTTCAAGCTCCATTACCGGCACAATCTCCTGCTCATTTTTCAGAACCGTAACCGCATTTTCGTAAAGTTGGTAGTTCAGGTCGTCGTACTCGTGGCCATTCAGGTCATAGTACAGGTTCTTAAGGTCTACAGGCTTATACTTATTAAGCCCGCCCCTGTATTTATATGCAAGTATCTTTTTCACAGAATGTTGCAACCTTTCTTCAGATAAAACGCCATCAGTGTAGGCTTTCCTGAATTTCTCAATAGCTACAGGGACATTCTCGGCAAACAGCAACACATCATTTCCTGCAAGAAATGCCTCAAGGTCGATATCGCCCGGTGCCATAAAGCTGCTTGCGCCTTTCATATTTAGCGCATCGGTGAATATCAGCCCTTTAAAGCCCATTTCCTTCTTTACGATGTTGGTCACTACGTTATAGGAAAGTGACGTAGGGTAATTGGGCGTAGGCTCGATACTTGGTACATTCAGGTGGGCTACCATGATGCTTGACATCCCTTCGGCAAACAGTTTTTTATAGGGGTAAAATTCCACTTCCTCGAGCCTTTCCCTTGAAAAAGGCAGGTAGGGAAGCGATGTATGTGAGTCGGTACCGGTATCGCCATGGCCGGGAAAGTGCTTGCCTGTAGCGAAAACACCCTCGCTTTGAATGCCTCGTGTAATTGCCAATGCCCTGTCGGTTACATTATTTTTATCTTCGCCAAAGGAACGGTTGCCTATGATTGGGTTGGCAGGATTGATGTTAATATCAAGCACAGGCGCAAAGTTAAAATGGATACCCATCCTCCTGGCCTGTATTGCCATCTGCTGTCCCTGTTTCTCGATGAGTTTCATATCCTGCACTGCGCCAAGGGTCATGTTCCAGGGATAACGGTAGGTAGAGTCAAGGCGCATACTCAGCCCCCATTCAGCATCAATGCCAATAAACATAGGCACTTTCGATAGAGACTGGTAACGGTTGGTAAGCCTTGCCTGGCGCACCGGGCCACCCTGAAAGAAGATAAGCCCTCCCACTTTGTAATCCGTGACCAGCTTATCGATACCTTTTACGTGCGCGGAATCCTTGTTCGAGTATGCTGCGATCATGAATAGTTGGCCCACCCTTTCGTCAAATGAAAGGCTGTTGTATATGCTGTCTACCCATTTTTGCTCGCCTGCATTAGCGTAATCTTGAAACCCAACTGTCTTTTGTGCCGATGCCAATGCCGCGACAAAAAGGAAAATTAAAACCAAATATCTCTTCAAAACTCTGTGTTTTTTTAAATGATAAAATCATCATTACCTTATACATAATGATGATTCCTTGTTTTGTCCCGAATATGCTGTGCTTTCTAGAAAAATCGGTTGTGCCAGCTCTCGCCCGCGGGTACTTCCCAGTACTCTTCCCACTCTCCTACGGTATTTACCAGGTTATTAAAGACAATTGTATTGGCAGAAACCGATTTTTCCTTTGCCATTTTTTTAAAATCAATAAGCGTTTTGTAGGCAATGTGCTCTCCGTTCTTAAAGGTCACATTCATCTTGTCCAATAGATCCACGCCATACTTCTGCTCCAGCGATTGTATGAAATGCACCGATGCATCTATGGAGCAGCCCGTTGCCGCCTGCGTACCCTGATTGATCGCTATGATGATAAACCTGTTGTATTTTAATTGGTACGAAGCCTCGAGGCCCGCACCGTGTGCCGTCCAATCCTCCAGAAAATTCTTTAGAACCGGCTCTATTTCAGCCATCTCTTCATCCGAAAATTTCCTGTTGGACTGGTATATCCATATCCTGGATTCTTCGGGCAGTGTTTCAAAAGGAACGTACATAATTTTTTTTTCTTATAAATCCTGTGCATTGGCGATCAGTTCCGCCACATCCATTACTTTAACATCATGCTCCCTGTCCTTAGCTTTAACGCCGTCAGTAAGCATTGTATTGCAAAACGGGCATCCCGCCGCAATTATTTCAGGTTGTGTTTCCAGGGCGTCTTCAGTCCTTTCCACATTCACATCTTTTTTGCCCGGTTCCGGTTCCTTAAACATCTGTGCGCCACCAGCGCCACAGCAAAGTCCGTTGGCACGAGAGCGCTTCATTTCAACGAGTTCGGCATCCAGTTTCTCAATCAGGTCACGCGGAGCCTCATATATATTGTTGGCCCTGCCAAGGTAGCACGGGTCATGGAAGGTTATCTTTTTCCCCTTAAACTGGCCGCCCTCTATCGTTAGCCTGCCATCATCCAAAAGCGATTTGAGGAACTGTGTATGGTGTACCACCTCATAGGTTCCGCCAAGCTCCGGATATTCATTTTTAATAGTGTTAAAACAGTGTGGGCAGGCCGTTACTATTTTCTTTACGTCATACGCATTAAGCACCTCAATGTTGCCCATGGCCTGCATTTGGAACAGGAATTCGTTACCCGCACGTTTGGCAGGGTCACCTGTACAGCTTTCCTCGGTTCCGAGTACGGCAAACGGGACATTGGCGCGGTTTAGTATCCGCACGAATGCTTTCGTTATTTTCTTGGCCCTGTCGTCAAAACTACCCGAACAGCCCACCCAGAATAATATTTCCGGCTGTTGCCCTGTAGCCATCATTTCGGCCATTGTAGGAACTTTTAAATCCTGGTCCATAGTTTAATCTTCATCGTGTTTTCCGTCGTCAAAAACCTGAATTGTAACGGCTTTTTCAATAAGGTCTGTAAATTTACCCCTGTAACGCGTAGCCTTTACGAGGTGGTTGTCTATCCAGTGGTAATTGCCACCGCGCGGCTTGCCCATAAGCATGCCATGGTATTTAAAGCCGTGCCTGTTAAGCCATTCTTCTGTAATCTCCCTGTGTGCTTCGGTACGCGAAGTAAAGAAAAATATAACATGCCCTTCGGCATACCACCTGTTCAGCGTTTCCAATGCATCCGGATATACTTCGGCAGTAACCATCCGCTCCGGCTCCTCATTAGGGATATCGTCGCAAATAGTCCCGTCGATATCAATAAGATAATTTTTAATACCAGCAGGCAGTATGGGGCTAAGGTGTTCCCCGTTTTCCGTTATCTGCTGTAAGTTCTTTTCAATGTCTTCTGTGTTCATTATGCTTCGTCTTTCCAGTTTAACCTGTCCATCTGGCTGTATTGCCACGGCGCACCGTTGTTCTCTATATTGGTCATCATCCCGTTCAGTTCTTTAGGGGCGGCGCTCTGCTCCATCACAAGGTACCTGCGCATATCCATGATAATAGAAAGCGGGTCAATGTTTACAGGGCAGGCATCCACACATCCGTTACAGGTAGTGCAGGCCCATAGTTCCTCAGGGGATATATAGTCATTAAGGAGCATTTTACCATCGTCAACAAACGTTCCCTTGTTCTTATCAATGTTCTTTCCAACCTCTTCCAGCCTGTCACGGGTATCCATCATAATCTTCCTTGGCGAAAGCTTCTTACCGGTAAGGTTGGCGGGGCATGCAGAGGTACATCTTCCGCATTCGGTACAAGTATAAGCATTTAGGAGTTGCACCCAATTCAGGTCGTGTACATCGCTTGCTCCAAATTTTGCAGGCACTTCGCCTTCTGCCATTGGAGGGGCTGCAGCAAACGGGTCGGCATTTGGATCCATCATAAGCTTTACCTCATTGGTAACCGATTCCAGGTTATCAAATTTGCCCTTAGGCTCCAGTTTGGCAAACCAGGTATTCGGGAATGCAAGCAGTATATGAAGGTGCTTTGAAAAATACAAATAATTCATAAAGGCCAATATACCAATGATGTGCAGCCACCAGGCTATCCTTTCAATGATGATAACGGTACTTACGCTCATACCTTCGAACAGCTGTGCTATAAATCCTGAAATAGGGAATGCCCCGGCCTGCGTATAGTGTTCCGCACCCTGGGACTGAAGGTAACCGTCGGCACCATTCATAGTAAGGAACAGCAGCATAAGAACGGTTTCAAAATAAAGTATGATATTGGCATCGCTCTTTGGCCAGCCTTTAAGGTCGCTGTGGACAAAACGCCACATTTTAATGACATTGCGGCGTATCCAAAATACAACTACGGCGAAAATTACAGCAAATGCGAGTATTTCGAAAAAGCCTATCAGGAAGCTATAGAAGCCGCCCATGAATGAAAAAATGCGGTGTGTACCAAAGATGCCATCGATGATGATCTCCAGCAATTCAATGTTAATGATAACAAAACCTACATAAACAATGATATGCAATACTCCCGAAACAGGGCGTTTTACCATTTTAGACTGCCCAAGGGCAATCCTGGCCATATTAGCCCAACGCTCGCCGGGTTTATCGCTGCGGTTAATGTCGCGCCCCAACTTAATATTGCGCAAAAGTTTTTTTACATTGAGGCCAAAGTAGCCGAATCCTAACGCAAGGATTATAACAAACAGGATATTATCTATATAAGCCATACAACAAAGGTGATCGATCTGTATCTCCTGCGCTATTTTTTCTTCCCGGGAGTTTCCTCATAAGGGGTGCCTTTCTTCCCGAATACGGAGAAATGCACGTAGCGTTTAGGATTTTTCTTTAAATCAGCAAGCAATTCTTTCAACTCGTTAGAAGCATCGGCAAGGTTGTCATACATCGCATCGTCTTTAAGCAGTTTGCCTAATGACCCTTCTCCTGATTGTACACCGGCTACAAGCTTATCCACTTCCTGCATGGAGTGTTCAAGGCTTCTTATTGCCGATGCCAGCTGTTCCGGATTGATTGAATCGGATACTGCCGCAAAGTTAGCAGAAGTCCTGCTAAGATTTGCCATTGTAGCATCAATATTTGACTTGTTACCTGAAATTGTACCATTTAATGTTTTAGCAGCTTTATTGAATTCTGCCATTGTCCCTTTCATTTCGGCAATTGCCAGGCGCAGGTTTTGCTGGGTTTCTTTATCCATAACATTATTCAGGTTATGAAGAAGGCTGTCGGCAGTAACTACTGTGGCCTCAACTTTGGTTTGCAGCGGCGAGAGCTTTTCGCCTACTACAGAAAGCATTCCAGGCTTAAGGCCTGGCTTCAGTGTATCACCATCTTCGGCAGGTGTCTGGTTCGTAAGGTCAGGTATAATTGCGATTTGCTTCCCTCCTAAAAGTCCCGGTTCATACAGCGTGGCATGGCTTGTCTTTGATATTGGGAAATCCGTCTTGACCTGCATTTCTATCTGTAGCTGTCCGGTTTCATGGTCGGTAAAGGTAATACCAGTTACCTTACCTACCACAAGCCCGTTAAGGGTTATGGGTGCAGATGGCGAAAGCCCTTCCACATCGGTATATACCACATAGTAGGTTTTGTAGGAATTGAACAGGTCTCTTCCCTTTAAAAACATGTACCCCCAAATGAATAATAGTATTGAACCAATTACTAAAATTGCCGTTTTTGCTTCTTTTGTTACTTTCAAAACAGATTATTTTTTAACAAATGTAGGATAATAAATATATTAAAATGTGAATATTATTCTAAAAACTCGCAACCCTCACTATATTCTTTTGCCATCCCTAAATGTGGCTATAAAGGCAGAGGTATATCCTTTCGCTTTGGCTTCTGCCAAAAGCACCTTAGCCTGCTCACGGTCAGGCGCTTCGCCGTAAAAATACTTTATAACAGACGTACTTTTATCCTTGGTTATATTTTTCAGTCCGTTAAAGTTTGAAGGAATAAGTTCAAGGTCTTTTCCGCTTGCCGCGATCTGGATCCTGAAACTTTCACCTTTTGTCGCCGCAACCACGGTACTTGTAGCGGGCTTGACAGGCTTAACAGGTTTATCTTCCTGTTCTGCAACAGGTTTTGAATCTTCTTTAGGCTCGGCATAATTTACGTTGCCCGGAATGAAATATTCTTTTTTATAGGCCAAAATCGCTTTAGCTATCGAGCCCGCAAGCTCATCCTGCCCGTCGTCAGAATTCAGGTACTCACCTTCCGGCTTGTAGGAAAGAAAACCAAGCTCAATGAGTATGCTCGGCATGGCAGTACGGTGCAATACCCAAAACGGCGCCTGCTTTACCCCCCTTTTTTTTCTTTTTAAATCGTCTGTAAAACGTTCCTCTACCCTGCTGGCCAGGTCTATGCTTTGGTTAAGCCCTTCTTCGTGCTGCAATGTAAGTCCTATTAGCGTTTCGGGCTTATTCGGGTCAAATCCCTGGTATTTCTGCTTATCCGATTCAAGATTGATTACCGAGTTTTCACGTTTCGCCACTTCAAGGTGCGAGGCATTCTTGGTAGGCCCCATAACAAAGGTTTCAGTACCGTATGCCTGCTTTTTGGCTTCTCCATTACAATGTATGGATACAAACACATTGGCATTAGCTTTGTTCGCAATGTTGCAGCGCTCGTCCAGCTCTATAAATACATCAGTCTTTCGGGTATAGACTACCTGTACGCCTTCCTTTTCCAGTAGCTTGCCCACTTTAAGCGCGACATTGAGGGCAATATTCTTTTCGATGAAGCCATAATACACAGCGCCATAATCCTTAGCGCCATGGCCGGGGTCAAGCACCACCCGGAATTTAGAGCTTCCCTGCGCGAAAGCCGCGCCGTAGCAAATAATAAATGTAATAAAGGCAAGTCGTAATTTCATGATCCCTTTCATTGCAGTATCTTTTTATTCCAGGTTACACATATATTAAGTCAATTCTGACATTATCTATATGCCGGACTCCAAAAAATAAGCCACTTTTATACAAAAGTAGTATTAATACTATTGCTTCCAAACTTATTTCCAACTGAATTATCACCAATCTTTCCAACAAAACCAATCAATTTACTGGCTGTCAGCAGTATATCTTTTGTGATCTATAAATTACATTTTTAGATTTTTCTCCCATTTTTAAAGGTAACAATAAATGCTTCGGGATAACCTTTTGCTTTTGCTTCCTCCAAAAGCGCCTTTGCCTGCTCCCTGTCGGATGTATTGCCGTAATAATACTTTATTATTGATGTCCCTTTTTCCTTTGTGATATCTCTAAGCCCCTTAAAGTTGGACGGCACAAGGTCGAGGTCCCTGCCGCTTGCCGCTATCTGCACACGGAATACTTCGCCCTTTTCATTGCTTTGCTTTGTATCTGCCTGTACTGCTTTTTTGGATTTCGGCCTTTCGGAAACTTTCTGCTCGACATAATCTACACTGCCCGGCACGAAATATTCTTGCCTGTACGCCACAACAGCCTTAGCTATCGACCCGGCCAGCTCATCCTGCCCGGCCTCGGAGTTCAGGTATTCGCCTTCAGGCTGGTAGGAAAGGAAACCAAGCTCGATAAGTATGCTGGGCATGGCGGTACGGTGCAATACCCAAAAAGGCCCCTGCTTCACCCCCCTGTCCTTTCTGTTGAGTCCCCCGGTAAAGCCATCCTGCACCATTTTTGAAAGATGGATGCTTTGAAACATCGACTCCTCGTGTTGGAGCATCAAACCAATAAATGTTTCCGGCTTATTGGGGTCAAACCCTTCATATTTTTCTTTATCCGACTCATAGCTGATTACGGCATTCTCCCTCTTCGCCACCTCAAGGTGCGATGCATTTTTGGCTGCACCCATTACCCAGGTTTCGGCACCGTAAGCTGTTTTTTTAGGTTCGGCATTACAATGTATGGATATGAAAAGGTCGGCATCTGCCCTGTTGGCAATAGCACAGCGTTCGTCGAGTTCAATAAATACATCCGTTTTACGGGTAAGTAAAACCTGTACACCTTCATTTTCAAGGAGTTTAGCCAATTTCAGGCCTACGCTCAGCACAACATCTTTTTCCCTTACGCCATTGTATGCCGCCCCGGGATCTTCGCCGCCATGTCCGGGGTCGAGAACTACCCTGAATTTTGAGTTGCCCTGCGAAAAGGCTGTACTACAACATACAATAAAAATAAAGAAAGCCAGTTTTAATTTCATGTTTGATGCCCTTGCAATACCCATAATATGTTGCTTGTGTTATAATTATATTTAACGGTTAATTTTGATAAATTTATTGTAAGTTTGACACTTCAAAAAATAAGCCATATTTTCTCAAAAATAGCATTAATGCGGGTGCGTAGAAACTTATTATACATAATTTTATCAGCAATTTTCCTAACAGTGGGAACCTCCACAGTTTCTGCCCAGGAAGACCCCGCAAAACCAGCACAGGCTCCTGTAGTGATAACTGTTGACAGCCTGCCCGAAACTGTGCCCGTGGTGGTTGGCGACACTGTAAAACCAAAGAAAGCCGGACTGGATGCCATAATAAAGCGCAAAGCAAAAGGCTACGAAAAACTCGACCAGAAAAACAAACTCCTGCTGCTCCATGATGAAGCCGAACTCTTCTATAAAGATATAGAACTGAAAGCCGGGCAAATTATTATGAAGTATGATAAAGACGAGGTTTTTGCGGGAAGGCTGAAGGACTCTACAGGCAAGTATACCCAATATCCCTACTTCAAACAGGGCACCAATGTTATTGAAGCCGACTCGATACACTTTAACAGCAAAACCAAAAAAGCAAGGGTTTGGAATTCCAGGTCAGACCAGGGAGAGTTCAGGATCAGGGGTGAGATCACTAAAAAAGAAAACGACTCGGTTTACTTTATTAAGAATGCGCGTTTCACGACATCGAAAGACATCAATAATCCCGAATATTATTTCCTTACATCAAAGGTTAAATTCGTACCCGGCAAAAAAGCGGTAGTTGGCCCCACCCAAATGTGGATTGCCGACGTACCTACCCCTTTGGTACTGCCACTTGGCTTTTTCCCAATGACAACCAAAGCCGAATCCGGGTTTATCGTGCCTACCTTTGGTGATAACACGCGGCAGGGCTACTTCCTGCAAAACGGTGGCTACTATTTTGCGTTAAGTGATTATTACGACCTTGCCTTGTTGGGCGATTATTATACCAACGGGAGCTACGGTCTCAGGCTTCAGTCGAGCTATGCACAACGGTACAAATTTACAGGCAACCTAAATTTCCGGTACGAAAACAACGTACAAAGCGAAAGGGGCTTCCCTGATTATGCCCGTTCTACACAATACAACATCCAGTGGTCGCACAGCCAGGATGCCAAAGCCAACCCCAATTCCAGATTTTCGGCAAGTGTAAACCTGGGGTCGAGCCAGTACTACAGGCAATCGCTGAACCTTAATAACGTAGGAGCGAGCCTTAACAATACCATGCAATCGTCGGTTTCGTATTCAAAGACATTCCAGACAGTACCGCAGGTAAACTTCTCACTGAGCGCCACCCACAGCCAAAATACGAATACCGAGGAGATCAACATGACACTGCCTACCCTGCAAGCCAGCGTAGACAGGATATTCCCTTTTGCCCCGGCCGATGCGCCAAAAAAAGGACTTATAAAAAACATTAACCTGCAATACAACCTGCGCGGCGAGAACAGGATACAAACCTACGATTCGCTCTTCTTTAAGCCCGAAATGTTTCGCGATGCAAGAAGCGGGCTTCAACATACTATACCACTCAGCACTAACTTTAAGATATTCAGGTATTTTAGTGTTTCGGCAAGCACCAACTACCAGGAAACATGGGTAATGAATACCATACAGCGGGAATATAATGCCGATAGTGCCGCAGCCGTGACCCGCGATGTAAGAGGCTTTGATTCCTTTCGTACCTATAACTTTGCGTCGAGCATCGGTACAACCATATATGGTACATTCCCTTTTGACGAAAATAGCAGGATCCAGGCCATTCGACACGTAATGCGTCCGTCAGTATCCTACAGCTATACCCCAAGCTTTGACCAGTATTTTGATTATTATCAATATGACGCGGCAGGGACGCTTCGTGAATACACCCGTTTTGAAAGTGGATTGTTTGGGCAGCCGGGCCAAACCTATGCCAGTAATGTGGGCATAGCGGTGAACAACACTTTTGAAGCAAAGGTGCGTAACGACGATGAAGACAAGCCCGATGCAGAGGCAAAAAAAGTCATGCTGCTAAATAACCTCAACTTTACCACTAGTTACAACCTGGCAGCTGACTCCCTGGCCTGGACACCATTACGGGTATCAGCAGGTACTAACCTGTTCAAGGAAAAGATGAATATCAACTTTGGGACCACCCTTGACCCGTATGCCATTGATAATTCAGGCACCCGCATCAACACCTATAATATTGACAACGGCGGAAGCCTTTTCCGGATGACGAGCGCCAACGTAACGCTGAATTACTCGATTACCAGTGAGGATGGCAAGTCGGGCGATGGCGAAGATGAGGACAGCCAGACTGCACGCAACGGGGGCAGGGAGGACGACCTGTTCGGGCGGGCTACCGACCTTAGCGACAGCCGGAAAAGTATGTTCGAAGAAGAGGAAGACGGTACCAAACCCGACAAGAGCGAAGGTGGTTTCTTTAACGCGAAACTGCCATGGGACCTGAGGTTCGCCTACTCCCTCACCTATTCAAACAACAGGCGGGAACGTGAGATCATCGGGAATTCGATCATGCTTTCAGGGAACATTGATATTACACCACGCTGGAAGATGGGCTTCTCATCGGGTTACGATTTCGTACAGCAAGGCGTTACCTTTACCCAGCTGCGTTTCGAGCGCGACCTGCTCAGCTGGAGGATGGACTTCAACTGGGTCCCTATCGGGCAGAACACTTCATGGGGCTTTTTCATTGGGATAAAATCATCCGTGCTTAGCGATATCAAGTGGGATAAGCGCCAGGTACCGGACAGGATTATCAGGTAATATGGAGGCGGTCTACAAAGGAAACATACGCATTAATGGCAACACCATAGTACTTGCCCTCTTCTCACTTTTGTCTTTATGGCTTCTGCTCTTCGTTCGCACAACGTTAGTATCTGTAGTCATATTTTCCAGTGCATGGCTCTACATTTTTATAAAATGCAGCCTCCAGGTATATTACTTTGCCTTAACTAATGGTTGCCTGACAATCAAAAATCATTATATCCCCTGGATTAACGTGACTGTCCCTTTTAAAGAAATACAGGAGTTGCGTTTTGAAAAAAGATTTAAAATGGCCTATTCCCTCGCCATACGGACAAGGGATAAGTCAACCCATTATTGTGGCAGTACCCTCACCACAGCGCACTGGCTTAAGCTAAAAAAGGATTTAGAGAATCTGGGTATTACTGTAAGAAACGAATGTATATCTGACTAAATATTTATATCATGAAAAAAATAATCTTTACCGAAAAAGCCCCGGCACCCATAGGCCCATACAGCCAGGCAGTAGCAGCTGGCAATATGCTGTATACCTCCGGCCAGATAGCCCTGCACCCTGAAACCGGCGAACTCATTACCGCTGATATTGAAACCGAGACAAAGCAGGTCATGGAAAACATGAAGGCCGTACTGGAAGCCGCCGGGACAAGCTTTGAAAATGTAATAAAATCGACAATCTTCATCAGCAACATGGATGACTTTGCAAAGATAAATGGCGTTTACGGCAGCTATTTTGACGAAAGCAATGCACCGGCACGTGAGACAGTACAGGTTGCAAAACTGCCTAAGAATGTGAATGTAGAGATATCAATGATAGCGATACTGTAAGTTTACTGCTTATTCAAAATACAAAGGCCCGCATATTGCAGGCCTTTGTTACATTGTCTTATTGGTAATATGGTGGTTAGTTGACTTCGTGGTATTCGATAAGCCCATCAATAGGCCTTCTTAATACATTACCCAACTTAAGGTTGTTTTTACCAAGGACCTCAGCCAGTTCGGCTTTCAGGTAAAAGGCTATTGATCCTACAAAATGTACCGGTACCTCGTGTGCATTGTCATACTGCGTGATGTAGTTATCTACAAAGGTCTGCATGGCATCAACGATAAGCGCCTTGATGAACGGCTCCTCACGGTGCTGGATCAGGAATTTAGCAAATGTTGCCAGATATGCATTGGGATTTGGTTCCTTATAAAGATTATGCTTGATAGTATCCGGCTCAAGGTTATATTCCTCTGAAAATTGTTTTGCAAGGTGGTCCGGCATTTTATTGAAATAATACGCACGCACAAGGTCACGCCCAAAACGGTTGCCACTACAGTCGTCCATAGCGATATAGCCCAGGGACTGTACTTTCTGATGAAGCTCTTCACCGTCAAAATAACTGCAGTTGGAACCTGTTCCTAATATGCATATAATTGCCTTATCATTAGTGGGGTTGGTCGCGTACGCCGCGGCATAGGTATCTTCCTTAACGCTTACTTCGGCATTCGGGAAAAATTCCTCAAAAATATCTTTCATGAATTTCTTCATTCTGTCGGTACCGCAGCCGGCGCCGTAAAAATAAAGACTGGTTACATCCTTGCGGTTGTTGTAGATGTCAAAACGGGCTTCCAGCCTTTCGAGGGCTTCTTCCTTATTGATGACTTCAGGGCTAAGGCCCAGGGTTTGTGTGTTAAAAAGCCTGTTGCCACTTTCATCAAGGGCAATCCAGTCGGCTTTTGTAGCGCCACTGTCAACTAATAATTTCATAATTAATTCAGGGTTATTTGGGTTAGTTTGGTAAGTGTTTGTTGTTCTTTGGTTATGGTTGCGCGAAGTTAATGTTAACTCCTGTTATAAAAAACAACAAGTCCCGGTTTCTACAGAAACCGGGACTTGTTATAAAAATATTACAACGATGCGATGTGCACCGAAAGGTCGATAAGCTTGCTTGAATAGCCGTACTCGTTATCGTACCATGAAACGATCTTGAAGAACGTCGAATTAAGGCCGATACCTGCTTTGGCATCAACGATGCTGGTCCTTGAATCAGAAATGAAGTCCTGAGATACCACATCATCTTCGGTAAAGCCAAGGATGCCTTTAAGCTCGTTTTCAGAAGATTTTTTAAGCACTGCCATGATCTCCTCATAGCTGGTTTCTTTTGCCACTTTCACGGTAAGGTCAACTACGGATACGTCGGCGGTAGGAACCCTCATCGACATACCTGTAAGCTTGCCGTTCAGTTCCGGGATCACCTTTCCTACTGCTTTCGCAGCGCCGGTACTTGCCGGGATGATGTTAAGCAAAGCTGCCCTTCCGCCACGGAAATCCTTCCTTGATGGCCCGTCAACCGTAAGCTGTGTAGCCGTGGTAGCGTGTATTGTTGTCATAAGACCTTCAACGATACCAAAGTTATCATTGATCACTTTTGCAAGTGGTGCAAGGCAGTTGGTTGTACATGATGCATTCGACACGATATTATTCTCGGCCGTAGCTTTGTCGTGGTTCACACCCATAACAAACATAGGCGCATCGGCAGACGGTGCAGAGATAACTACTTTTTTAGCGCCACCTTTAATGTGGGCTTCGGCAGTTTCAAGTGTTGTGAAGATACCTGTACATTCGGCTACTACATCCACACCCACCTCATCCCATTTAAGGGTCGAAGGGTCTTTTGCTGCAGTTACCCTGATATGCTTTCCGTTCACATAAAGCTGGTTGTCTTTAACTTCAACCTCGCCTGCAAAACGGCCGTGTACTGAATCATATTTTAAAAGGTAAGCCAGGTGATCTACATCAAGCAGGTCGTTTATGGCTACCACTTCAACATTATCCCTGTTGAAAGTTTCGCGGAAAACGATACGGCCAATCCTGCCGAAACCGTTTATTCCCAATTTAACTTTTGTCATTGTAAATAGATGTTTTTTGGATTTTGTTATTTGTGAATTTAGATAGAAACAATGTCTGAAACGCGGATGAGTTCTTTGTCAACCTGCGTTTTGCCTTTTACGGCCTGCTCAAGCGGGGTAAGCGCGATCTCATCTTTAATGAGGCCTACCATGTAGTTTGATTTGCCCTCAAGGAGTGTTTCCACAGCTTTAACGCCAAGGCGGCTTGCCAGCACCCTGTCAAAGCACGAAGGCGACCCTCCGCGTTGCATATGGCCTAATATGGATACGCGAACGTCATACTCGGGCATATTCTCCTCTACATAATCTTTCAGTTCAAAAGCGCTCTTGCCTATTTTATCACCTTCGGCTATCACTACGATACTCGATGATTTACCTGAGGCCTTACTTCTCCTTAATGATTCCAAAAGCCTGTCCAGACCCATGTCTTCCTCGGGGATTAGTATCTCTTCCGCACCTGCGCCTATACCAGCATTCAGGGCAATATGGCCTGCATCGCGACCCATAACCTCAATAAAGAAAAGCCTGTTGTGCGAACTTGCCGTATCCCTGATCTTGTCGATCACTTCAACCACTGTATTAAGTGCGGTATCATAGCCCAGTGTAAAGCTGGTGCCGAATATATCATTATCAATAGTGCCAGGTATGCCTATTACGGGGAAACCAAATTCCTGGTTGAATAGCAACCCTCCGGTAAAGCTGCCGTTGCCGCCTATAAGCACGAGCGCATCAATGCCATGCTTAACCAGGTTGGCGTGGGCTTTTTTACGGCCTTCGGCTGTCATGAACTCTTTGGATCTGGCCGATTTTAATATGGTCCCTCCTTTATTAATGATATTATTTACAGACCGGGGGCCCATATCCTTAAAATCTCCTTCGATCATTCCCTGATAACCCCTGTAGATACCCATACATTCTATATTATGGAAAGCACACGTACGTACAACGGCCCTGATGGCGGCATTCATCCCCGGTGAGTCACCACCTGATGTCAGCACGCCTATTTTCTTTACATTAATCGACATTTTTCAGTATTTGATTGTAAAATTAATAATATTATATCAAATATATATTCGATTTTATATTCTATTATCAAATATGCAACATTTCAAACGTTTTCGTTAATAAGTTTTTTTACATCATCTGTTAATATAAGTAAAAAATGCCACAGTATTAATAAAATAATGCGGCATTTTTTTCGGTATGTAAAATTTTAAGAGAATTTGATTAAAGAATCATAATTCCGATTAATCCGTTTCCGGGATTTCCTTGGGCTGGGTATTATTGGCAGCAGGTTTTTTCCTCCTGCTTTCATCGAATTTAATAAATTCAGGAGCCAGGTCGGAATCCGGTGTATCGTTGTCATTATTATTTTCAGTATTTTCTTCTTCCTCTTTCCTGCCGAATATCTTTCTCACCAACTCATTAAAAGTATCAAAATCCACTTCATACTGAAGACCTATACCCTGCGTATAGTTGATACCCTCGCCAAGGAAGTTGATATCATTCTCGCGGTTAAAAGCCCTTCCTTTCAGCGTTCCGTCTTCATTAATGCGATACTGCACCTCGAAGTTGCCCACAACCGCCGCATCGTTTACCCCGTTTACCGGTACCCCAAGTTGGCCATTTACGGTTATGCGGTCGTTTATCTGCGAAGAAAGCGTAAGCCCGACCTGCGAGTTGGTTTCCACATAGGGGTTTCTGTCCGGGCCGGTATAGGTGACACCCACATTAACCTTGCTGTCACCGTCCGAGAACAATTCGTTGAACAGGCTGCTTGCCCTTTCAAAAAGGCTGCCATATACAGCTGTCCCGGTATTGGTGGGGCTAATAAAGCCACCGGTCGATAAAAGCGCCAGTGCCTGTGTCTGCCTGGTGTCCATATCGCTGAGCCTGTATTCAAGGTCGGCTTTCAGTACAGAGCTTACCCCCGGGAAATTGATGGTGAAATCGGGTTCCGGCGCCGTAAGGTTACCGTTTAATACAATGGTCACTTCGGTATCAATAGGCCTGCTGAACGTTGGCGTTTCCAGCAATACCGATGGGTTGGCCTTAGTCCTGTATACTGCTTCAAGGTTTAGCCTGGCTCTAGTAGGGTCGCCTTCCCACACAATTGTACCTCCAGGCTTTACGGAAAATTTCTTATCCAAAAGCCCGGCATACTTGAAATTATACAATCCCTGGACCACACTAAAGTCGCCCCACATATTAAACTTACCAAGTGTATTTATATTTAGCAACAGGTACCCGTTACCTGTGGCAACAAGGCTGTGCCCGGTATTTTTATCAATAATTACTTCCAGCTTTGCCTCAGGCGTTACCACAAGGTCGAACTGCAGTTCAAGGCCTTTAACGGTCTTTGTTTCCTGCAGGATGCCCTTTATTCGGTTCTCCTTTTCCTTAGGGCTTAAGAAATGGATGAATGCGGCAGTATTACCGGATGCACCTGTATTGTTTATCGGTATCTTGATATCGGTCCCTTCGACAGATTTTGCCTGCACCTCTATATACAGTCCTGTTGCGGGACCGGTTATGGTCGCTTCACCATCAATAAAGGCCGTACCGTAATACATCGCATCGTCGGAATCCTGCGTATCCAGCACCAGTATCTTATCCGATTCCAACTTCAGGTCAAGCGCCCAATCCTTAAATACCTTATGCTGCACACTTCCGTTGAGCCTTGCCTTAGTTCCGTATACCCTGTCCTTCAGTTCTATATTCCTGAAAAAGATAATCTCCTCGGTAAGGTCTATCACCGCATTCTGCTCAAAATCATAGTTCGTGTTCAGGTAGCCCACCTTCAGCCCTGCATCCTTAAGGTAAAGGCGCCCATCGATCTCCGGACTTTTCACATTGCCCACAATTGCCGCGCGTCCTGAAGCACGCCCTCTTATTTCAGGAAAAACCGACTTCAGGAACACCGCCAGCGGGCCGATGTCAAAGTCAGTAAAGATGGCATCGAGTGACAGAAGGGTCTGCTTATCTACTATCTCAATGTTACCTGCCGTAGAGAAGGTTTCCCTGTCGTTTCGCGATAAGGTCGTATTCACATTAAATTTACGGAACGCCCTGTCGCCGGTTACCTGCAGGCTCATGTCGCCCAATATGAACTTATTCAGCCTCAGGCTGTCAATCGTTATGGATGAGGCCGGCTCAAATACCTGCCTGTCCTGCTTAAGACTCACTTCGCCATTCATCCTTCCGCCAAAGCTCAGGCTGTCAATGTCGGGTGTTATCTTATGCAGGTCTACATCATTAAAGGTCAGCTTTAGGTCCTTATAGTCCTTGCCTTTCAATATTCCCATTAGTTCCACCATTTGGTCATTATGGGATATCGTAATCTTGTCGATTGAAAAATCCGTTAGCTTTTTATTGAATACGATCTTGTTATCCTGTGTATTGTTTTCATTGATGTACCACATATAATCCTTGAAATTGATCTCGGATCTTTTGAAACCCACCACCGAATTGTTATCTTGATCGATAGTATGGTACAGGTCAAGGTTAAAGAAATCTTTACCCTGTTTGCCCCCCTTAAACTCCGAGCGCAGGTACAGCGTATCATTCTGGGTAACATTTATCAGGCTAAAATCGGAAATTTTATAGTTCTTCATCCGCACGCTGTCCATGGTGACATAGGCATTGTACAGCGGATTCTTATTATTTACATCAACGGCAATATTGGTAAACTCATTATCATAGGCTGTAATGTTGGGCGAATCAAATGCCAGTACAAATTCACCCTTATCGGCATTTATCCTACCACTCAGTTTGGTGTTCTGTGCCACTACTACATCTGGCAGGGCTATTTCAACGATCTTATTGTATACAGTAAGGTCGAAATCCAGGAACTGGCCTTTCTTTAATTTATGAGGTGAGTAATTGGTATACAGGCTGCCCAGTGCATTCTCGACCAGTTTAGAAAGTTCCTTAGTATCATATTTACCGGTAACGCTCCCCTCAATTATGTCTTTAGAGTTAAAGGTAATTGTCCTTACATTATCAGTGTCAAAAGTGGATTCGATGAAAAAGTCCTCAAAGTAGTAGCTGTCACGGCTGTTTTGGTACGAAAGCCTCGATATTTGCAATTTTCCCGCCATATCATTCAGGTTGCTCCCGTTGGCATCCAGCATTAGGTCGCCTTTGAATATTGACAGTGTGTCATTCTTTATGAAATTGAGCATTTTCAGGTCGGCATAATCAATTTGGGCATGAAAGTCATAGCTGTAGCGCTTTTTGCTCATGTCAACCAAACCGTCAAAACCCATCAGCAGGTTGGGGTCGTTACTGTTGATGCTTCCCTGAAATATTGGCCACCTCAGCCTTCCATCTACAGTAATATTTTTGTAATTGTAATTGTTCAGCGCCAGTTTGGAAATCTCCGCTTTTACAGAAGTGTTGAGCGACTCCTTGTTAAATCCTTTGCCGTCAACAGTGAGGCGAAGCGTAGCAGTGCCCAGCATTTTTTCATTCGCAAGCGCACCAATATTAAAATTGGTAAGGTTGACATTACCTTTATAGGTGGCAATATCTTTTTGATTGAAATTTTTGACCTCAAGGTCGGCTTCGGCTTCGCCCAGTTCGGACATCACATACAAATCAGTAGTAAGGTCTTTTTTGGTCAATATTACTTTGCCTACAAGGTCAACACGCCCGAATTTTTCAAGCATCTCCGGAAGGCTTTTGCCGAGTATCTTAGGCATGATACCCCTTAGGTTGGCATAGTTGGACGTAACACGGTCAAAATCGCCGTTCATATAAAAACCGGGGCCTGCCTTATCAAAAAGGTGGCGAAAATTTATTGTACCGATGATTTCCGACTGTTCGGCATCCAACAGCTTCAAGTCGTGCAGCACAAAGTTATTCATAGGCCCGGTAAGCCTTGCGGAAAGATAAAATTTTTGATTTTTACCAAATTCATTATAGAACAGGTTCAGCTCATTAGACGATACTGTAGCCCTGTCCACATTAAAATCGAATTTAACGCGGTTTACGAAATCCTTCATATCATCCTTGCCATAGGTAAGCGTTACGGCCCCCTTAAGCGCAGACTCACTCGTTACCAGCTCCAGCTTATCCAGCTTCATGCTCGCCTTGGTGTAGGTAAAGCCGCCCTTCAGGTTCTTTACGAATAATCCTCTGTGGTCGAGCAGTGACAGCTTTTGTATATTGGCAGTAATGTCACTGCCTTTAATAAAAAAGTCTTCGAGTTCGCCATTTAGTTTTTGGAAATCAAGGATGCGGTGCGTAACGGCATTGTCATTCGTGAGACGGAAACGCCCGTTGGTAACAACCAGATCACCGGCACGAAGCCGAAATTTTCCCGTACCCGGCTTACCGTTGTCGAAAACCTTTACAAAATGATCCAGGTTGGATGTTTTTTCACCTTTATAGGTCTTCATGTGGAAATTCAGCCGTTCTGCTTTCAATGTACCAAATCGCAGGTCGCTGTTGGTCGCCGCCCGAAAGCTGATTATGTTCGTCTGGATTCGGTCGGCAGAAACCAGTGTGTCGCTATGGTGGTCAAGTATAACTATGCCTTTGAGCTTTACGCCGCCAAAGATGGAGATAGCGATCTTATCGATCTGAATGTTTGTCCCGAACTCCTTATTAATCTCATCTGTAGCATAATGGGCTATTTTCGTCTGGACAAAAGGCAGGGACAAAGCAATGCCCAACAGTAACAAAAACAGGAGGATACCAATTAATGTACGAACAAGTATTTTTTTAAATTTTTTGATACTGCTAATTGTTTTAAATTTGCCTTCTATGTTTAAAGCAATCCGGAACAAAAGTAGGAATTTTTACCAATGTTAAATTTGCTTTAACCCTTTTTTATAACTCAAAATCCGTGCCTTAATTATGTCAGGGAAACCCGTTTACATATTAGCCATCGAAAGTTCGTGCGACGACACCGCCGCAGCTGTGCTCCGAAACAGCAAAATGCTGTCCAATGTAGTGGCACGCCAGGAGATTCATGAGCAGTATGGCGGCGTAGTCCCCGAACTGGCATCGCGTGCCCACCAGCAGAATATTGTTCCGGTGATCGATGTCACATTGCAAAAAGCAGGTGTAGAAAAATCACAGCTTTCTGCAATTGCATTTACACAAGGGCCAGGCCTCATGGGATCCCTTTTGGTAGGAAGCTCTTTTGCCAAATCATTTGCGCTGGCGCTGGACATTCCGCTGATAGCCGTCAATCACATGCAGGCACACATACTCGCGCATTTTATAGACGAGGAAGGGTTTGACAAGCCGGATTTCCCGTTCCTGGCCATGACCATCAGTGGCGGGCATACGCAGATCGTAAAGGTGAACGACTTTTTTGATATGGAAGTCATAGGCGAAACCACCGACGACGCCGTGGGTGAAGCCTTCGACAAAAGCGCCAAAATACTCGGGCTGCCCTACCCCGGCGGGCCATTGGTCGACAAATATGCCAATGAAGGCAACCCGAAAGCCTTTGCCTTTACCAAGCCTAAAGTACCGGGGCTAGATTTTAGCTTTAGTGGACTGAAGACCCAGATACTGTACTTTATCCAAAAGAATGTTGCCGAAAATCCACACTTTATTGCCGAAAACAGGAACGACATCTGTGCCTCGATACAGCATACCATCATCAATATCCTGATGGACAAGCTTAAACTGGCCGTAAAGGAAACCGGGATTACACAAATCGCAATTGGCGGCGGGGTGTCAGCCAACAGCGGCATACGCCAAACGCTGAAGGATGCAGAAAAGAAATACGGGTGGAAAACGTTTATCCCCAAATTTGAATACACGACCGATAACGCTGCCATGATAGGAATCGTAGGTTACCAAAAGTACCTGCAGCAAATGTTTAATGATGCCTCTGTTGCATCCAAAGCCCGAATAGAACTATAATGCAGCTATTTTACAACCCCGGCATACAGCCCAACGACACAACTTTTCTTTTTGATAAAGAAGAAAGCCGACATATCGTAAAAGTGCTCCGCAAAAAGGAAGGCGACACGATACAGATCACCAACGGCACCGGCCACCTGTTTACTTCTGAAATTGTATTTGCCAATGAAAAAAAATGCGAGGTAAAGATCACTGCCGAACAAGCTTTCGGCCCAACACCCTACTCGCTGCATCTCGCCGTAGCGCCCACAAAGCTGAACGACCGGTACGAATGGTTTTTGGAAAAAGCTACCGAGATAGGCATCCACGAGATTACCCCTATAATTTGCGAACATAGCGAGCGCATCAACTTTAAAGCCGACCGGTTTGAGAAGATCGTGCAAAGCGCCATGAAGCAGTCGGTGCAGTTCTATCTCCCAAAGCTAAATGACCCTGTGGCGTTCAATGCCTTTGTAAATGAAGAGCGGGATGGGCAGCTGTTCATAGCCCATTGCGAGGAAACCGATAAAAAACTGCTTAAAAATGCTCTACAGCCAAAACAGAAGGTTACCGTCCTTATAGGTCCGGAAGGCGATTTTTCTGTAAAGGAAATTAAACTGGCATTGGAAAAGAAGTATGTCCCCGTATCCTTGGGTACTACCCGCCTGCGTACGGAAACTGCGGCGGTTGTAGCGGCGTATAGTGTTGCTTTTGTGAATGAGGAATAGCTAAATTGATAGTTGCCGTTATTATCGGTGTTTTTTATATATTTTAGCGACACCAAACACATTTAACCATGAAATGCTTTTCGCTCTCCCTTTTACTTTTTTTCAGCTTATGCAGCTTTGCCCAAACTGAACCCGCAGAAGCGCATCAGCACGGCAACCTTGTAGCTTATTTATACGAACTTGAACAGATAAAGGGTGTAGACAATATACATCATCAGGACTCAACGCTTAACTACAGTATAAATATTCCACTTTGGTGGCGGATAAGAGAGACACATTCTTCCGATTTATTTGGTGGTACCCTACCTGCCATTGATAAAGTCGAGAATGCTGTATTATTAAAAAGTTTTACAAAAGACAATTTTAAAAATCTGAACGATTTTGATAATTGGGTAGTAAAAAAATATAAAACAGGTGACACGCCTGAATGGTCTGATAGCCATACCGTCCTGCTAAAAAAAGAACTGAAGGATTTCAAGAAGATCGGCAAAGCTTATTTTGTACAATTAATGCGTGAAGGCCTTATTTATCATTGCTGTTACATCATCACAGAAACTAAAGACACCTATTTATGGATAGATTTTACAGCTACCAAGGAAACGTATGATATAAACTTTATTAAATTTAAAGAACTGATCAATGGGCTGGAAATTATGAAAAAAATAGTATTATAAAATTATATTTACATCCCAATTCGCACGTTATAGCAACATGAAAAAACTCCTTTATATACTATTGCTCTCCCCTGCCCTGCTTATGGCGCAGGAAATTGCGGTTTTAAAATACTCCGGTGGGGGCGACTGGTACGGCAACCCGACATCACTGCCTAACCTGGCCAAATTCTGCAACCAGAATATCAATACCAAAATAAACACTAAGACGTCAACTGTGGAAGCAGGGAGCGCCGACCTGTTCTCGTACCCTTTCATACACATGACGGGACACGGCAATGTGGTATTCAGCGATAATGATGCTCTTAACTTGCGAAACTACCTTACCTCGGGAGGCTTTCTGCATATTGACGATAATTATGGTATGGATAAGTTCATTCGCAAAGAGTTGAAAAAGGTTTTCCCCAATAATGAACTGGTACAAGTTCCCGTGAGCCACGAAATTTATAAAGGTCCGTACGCTTTCCCGCAGGGTATGCCGAAGATACATGAACACGACAACAAGCCGCCACAGGCATGGGGCATTTTTGTGGAAGGCAGGCTGGTACTCCTTTACACTTTGGAAACCGACCTCGGCGATGGCTGGGAAGACCCGGAAGTGCATAACGACCCGCGCGAAGTAAGGGAAAAAGCATTGAAGATGGGAGCCAATATATTGAATTACGCTTTTAATAATTAAAGCTATTTCACAGAGGCTCACAGAGAAGGCACAACGATGCACAGAGTGTTTTTGAACTGTACCTTAATTTCTCCGTGAAACTCTGTGACTTCTCTGTGAGCCTCTGACACTATAACAATGAAAATCGAAAGAGCCATCCCTACCTACCACACTTCCCTAACTACAATTACCAAGCAGTCAAAAGGAATTTGGGGATATAGTGTGCAGCAAATGGCAGACTGGGATGAAGCCCTGACCATTTTACCGAAGTATATCGCTGAAAATGAAACTCTTAAATTAGTTTCGGGCAAAAAGATAATTGGCTATTATTCCGTATTGAAAATCGATGCCAAAATACTAAAGCTTGACAACTTTTTCATTCTACCCGAAGCCATGGGCCAGGGTTGTGGCAGTTTATTACTAACGTATCTTTTCGAAAAGGCCTCTGAAGAAAACTTCGACTGTATTACCCTTGATGCCGACCCTAATGCCGAAGCGTTTTATTTAAAATTCGGATTCAGTACTGTAGGTCAGGTTGAAACATCCACACCTGGCCGATATTTACCGCAAATGATAAAACTACTTTAGCAAGCTTTTGCGAACTGATTTATGCACGGCTTTCGGCTTCCCACAATTCTTAATCTTGTATTAAAGGCGAAAGCAATAGTAATTTTTTTCATACATTCGGTGTCCAAAAACAAACCACATGATCACCTCCAGGATTATTGCTAACGGTTTACTCCGCGCACTTGGCATTACCGCCGCCATATTTGTCGGATTGCTGTTTCTGTATAAGATACAGTCGGTAATCATTTACCTTTTCGTAGCGCTCATCGTTACTATGGTTGCAAGCCCTATAGTATCGTTCCTTAAGCGCAAACTGAAGTTTCCGTATATATTGGCAGTGGTTACCACACTACTGTTTTTCCTTGCACTCCTGGCAGGATTTGTAATGCTGTTTGTACCGCTTATCATAACCCAGAGCGAAAACCTATCACTTCTGGACACTGCCAAGCTGGAGCAGGACGTTAACAGCCTGCTGATGGAGGTTAACAATTACTTTGGCATTGATACCAAGAAATTGGTACAGGAGGCCGACCTCACGTCGAAACTTAACTTCAATTTCATCCCGAATTTCATTAATTCCTTGTTAGGTATCTTAAGTGGTTTTGGAATTGGCCTGGCCTCAGTTATGTTCATCAGCTTCTTTTTCCTTAAAGACAAAAAGCAGTTTACCATCGGAATTAAAAAAATATTGCCTGATGCACACCAGGAAAAAATACTTACCTCACTGCGAAAGATCGACCATCTGCTGAGCCGATATTTTATAGGCCTTATTGTACAGATGACAATCCTTTTCGTTTTATATCTCACTGTATTACTTATATTTGGGGTACAAAATGCATTTGTAATTGCATTGATTACCGCATTGCTAAATATTATTCCTTACATAGGCCCAATTATAGCCACGGCGCTTGTAATTGTATTAACGCTACTGGGAAATATCGGCCCCGAATCTCAAGCCGATATGTTTTCAACCACGCTGTATGTTGTCATTGGCTACTGCATTGCACAGGTAATAGACAACAACGTGACTACGCCGATCATTTTTTCCAACAGCGTGAATTCACACCCCTTAGAGATCTTTATCGTGATCCTTGCCAGTGGCTTTGTATTTGGAATCCTGGGCATGATCGTTGCTGTGCCTGTTTACACTATATTAAAAGTAGTCGCGAAAGAGTTTTTCCCTAAAAACCCTGTTGTAAAAGTACTCACAAAAGATATTTAGGTTTGTTTTCACAGCTTTTAGACGCTAACATACAGGAATTTATACGAGAAAAAACCGGCAGCCCGCTGGACAGGCTTGCATTGCATAAAAATCCGTTTCCTGATATTCCCTGGCCCGAAATACTCAACCAGATTGCCGCCCGTAGCAAAGCAAAGGATAAGCTGCCAACCTGGTTTGAGGCAAATGGCATCATTTACCCATCGAAAATATCTGTGGAGCAAACTTCATCCGAAACCACAGCGGAATTCAAGGCAGGACTGATTTCGGGCGAAAGCCTTATCGACCTGACAGGTGGCTTCGGTATTGATGATTATTATTTTTCAAAGAAAGTAGATCATGTTACTCACTGCGAACTCAATTTGGAATTATCGGCTATAGCAAAGCATAATTTTAATGTACTGGGAGCGGATAACGTGGAATGCCTTCCCGGCAACAGCCTTGATACACTCCTGATTTTGGAAAGGCAGTGGGACTGGATATACATTGACCCTTCCCGGCGGAGTGATGCCAAAGGGAAAGTTTTCCTTATGAAAGACTGCGTTCCTGATGTGCCTGCGCTGCTCAATACCTATTTTAAATATACCTCCAATATCCTCATAAAAACCGCTCCACTCTTCGACATTACTGCGGGGCTGGGCGAATTGCATTCGGTTAAAGCAATCCATATTGTAGCCGTTAATAACGAGGTGAAGGAATTGCTGTGGTTGTTGGAAAAAGACTTTACAGGCGCACCAATGCTTTATGCCGTTGCATTGGGCAAAGACAGCCAGGAGGTATTTGAAACGCCTTATAACAATCCGGAGGAAGCCTTTTACGAACTGCCGCAAAAGTATCTCTATGAACCCAACAGCGCCATTATGAAGTCGGGTGCGTTTGATGCCGTGAGCCAATATTACAACATTGCCAAACTACACAAGCATACACAGTTATATACTTCGGATAAACTTATCGATTTCCCCGGAAGGCGGTTTATAATTAATCAAATTATTCCTTTCCAAAAAGCCGAAATGAAGAAGCTTGAAGGTAAAAAAATGAATATCACTACACGCAATTTTCCTGTATCGGTGGAAGAGCTGCGTAAAAAGTGGAAAATTAGAGATGGTGGGGATGTTTATGCTTTTTTTACTACCAATGCACAGGATGACAAGGTAGTACTGGTATGCTCGAAGGCCTGATTTTTAGCGTATCGCTTAATAATTACAGATAGATCACTCGCTTACAGGCCCGACAATCCCGGCAGAAGTGTAGCTTGTTGCATGAAGGATGGAAGCGGCATCCCCGCCTTTTCGGCGTGGATACTTTCGCTGCGGCGAACTGACAGCGGAGGCACGAAGCCGGCACGCCCAAAACATTGTACTCCTGATTATTCCACCGGCACCAGCTTATAAATAGCCGCCGCAGGTTCTTCCACCGCAACATAAATAAATCCGTCCGGCCCCATGCGTACATCGCGTACACGGCCGATATTCTTCAGTAATTTCTCTTCACTGATTACTTTAGTCCCGTCAAGGTACGACAGGTTCAGGTACTGGAAACGGAGCGAACCTGAAAGTACCGCACCTTTCCACTGCTTGTATTTATCGCCTGTCACAAATGCCATACCCGATGGCCCGATGGAGGGAATCCAGTAATGCTGTGGGTCGGTTATGCCGGGTGCAGTGGTTTTATCGGTAAGGGTAGTACCATTATAATTGATGCCATAGCTCGTAACAGGCCAGCCATAGTTTTTGCCGGGCTGCATGATGTTTATCTCGTCGCCGCCGCGGGGACCATGCTCATTTTCCCAAAGTACACCTGTTTCAGGGTGCAGCGCCATGCCTTGGGGGTTGCGGTTGCCGTATGTATAGAGGGAAGTCACCTTGCCCGACTTATCTTTTATAGGGTTATCGGCAGGAATGGTGCCATCTTCATTGATGCGGTGTATCTTGCCCAATTGGTTATTATCGGTATTTTGAGGATTTTCGCGTTCGTTTCCGCGTTCACCAACAGAGATGAATAAATGCCCTTTGTCATCGAACACCAGGCGGCTGCCATAATGGTGGCGTGTTGTCTGGTAAGGCAGCGCCTCGAAAATTATTTTTTGTAGCGAAAGGCCACCTCTGCCAAGCTTTGCCCGCATTACAGCCGTGGTGGCGAGACGCTTATTGTCAGGGTGCGGTTTGGAATAACTGAAGTAAACCAATTGGTTTGTTTTAAAGTCGGGATGTATCGCAATGTCCAAAAGCCCTCCCTGTCCTTCGGCAACCACGTCAGGAACACCCTTTATTTCCTCCTTCACTTTATTAAAGACCTTATAGAGCTTCCCTCCCCTTTCTGTAATAAGCAGGCCACCATCCGGAAGGAAAGCCATTCCCCACGGCACATTGATACCTGTGGCAACTGGCTCGAGCTTTACGGTCAATTTGTCGCTTTTAAAAATGTTTGAGTGGGGCTTGTCGTTAAAGTCGTATTCTTTTCGGTTTTTTATACCGGTGAGTATATATTCGGCTAAATCCTTAATTTCCTTATCGCTAAACGTTTCTGCAAAAGCAGGCATGCCTTCGTCGGGCCAGCCGTTCTTTATGCCTTTCACCAAGTCGTCCAGGCTACTGCCATGCTTCCAGTTACGGTCTACAAAGGCATGCATTTTGCCGCCATGGCAACCGGCGCAATAGTTGGCATAATTCTCCGCGGGTCCACTTGTTGAAATCGTAGTATTGCTTTTAGGGATAGCGGTATAGCCTTTATTTTCCCTGATACAGCAAACAGTTATAATTGCTGCCATAAGTGCGCCCGGCAGGAACAGGTAATTTTTCATAGTCGTGTTTCTTGGTACGCATAAAACTACCACATTCCGGCAGAAATAGCAACCCCTTGCAAATTAAATTTGTCTTGGCATTGCATTTGTAGCTATATTTGGCGCCATTACTATTAATATGAAGAAACTACTATTACTTGCATTCGCACTTATCTCTTTTACTGCCAATGCACAGGGAGACTGCAAAACGACTGAAGAAATCAACGAAGACGGCACGGTTGTAAAATCGACCCCTGACCATATGATGTACGAGAAGGTATTTGCCGGAACGTCGGAGTTCATGTTTTTCTCCCTTTCCAACCATGATGGTACACCGGTGCTAAACTTCCAGCTATTGGTTAAAAGCAAGGACTTCCCGAAAGCCCATTGCCTTGATAAAGCTTCGAGGGTGTTCATACAACTCAATAACGGAAAGATCATTACGCTCATAAGCGTCATTGAAGAGCAGTGCGCGGGGCTTATCTATGATGCAACCGAAAAAAATAACATAAGGATCCTTACCGGGATGTTCCTGTTTACAAAAGGATCATTAGAAGAACTCGAAACCAGCCCAATATCGTTCATCAGGGTAAAGTATGCCACTGAAACGGTAGACTACACTGTAAGGAAAGAATTCACCAGTGAGACCATGGCTATAAAGTATTATCCTGAGTCGTATTTCATCAATACCCTTAAATGTATAAAATAATGCCGGCAGAGCTGAAGATGTATAGCGCTGACTGTTAAATACTTTAAAAATACATTTAAAAAAAAACAAAAAAACCTTAAAAAATAGTTGCAGATAATAATATCAAAAGCTACATTTGCAACCGCAAAAAAGGCTAATTGCCTTGGCTAGCAGGAGAGGTGCCGGAGTGGTAACGGAGCAGATTGCTAATCTGTCGACGTGCAAACGTCGCCAGGGTTCGAGTCCCTGTCTCTCCGCTTTTTTTTCTTTCGGGGTGTAGCGTAGCCCGGTCATCGCGCCTGGTTTGGGACCAGGAGGTCGCAGGTTCGAATCCTGCCACCCCGACAAAAGCTGAACAGCAATGTTCAGCTTTTTGTTTTATATCAAAGAAAATGGGACCTATTCGGTTGGCCCTTTTCTTGGATCAATACACAAACCTGTGGGATGATAAATTTATGCGTATAATTTAGTCAACCTAAAAAGGAAAAATTCTACGCACCTCACCCCTCTGAATTTACTTCGGAAACTTTTAATCTTTGCGTTGAAGGATTCTGCTGAAGCATTGGTGCTCCTGTTATCAAAGTAATTTGAGATGGATGGTCTGGTAATAAGTGGAGTCACTTATTGATTATGCAGGAATTCAATATCTATAAGCAACCCATTTTCATTCTTAATTAATAGTTCTGCATCTAAATCTGTGCTGAAACCCCGTATTAACTTCATCCCTAATGATTTAAACTTATTTTCGTTAAAATTCCACGGAATTCCTACTCCGTTATCCTTAATACATATTTTTATATAATTTTCATCTATATGCTTAAACGATAAGGAAATCAAACCGCTCTCTTTGTTGATAAAAGCATGTCTGATCGAGTTGGTTATAGCCTCATTAAGGATCAGTCCTAATGGAACTGCCTGAGAAGTATCAAGCTCAATAGGTTCCAGGTCCAGGCTGAATTGTATCCTTCGGCCCATATCAAACGTACTTTGGAAATATTCTGCCAATTCCTGTATATAAACAGCCATATTAATAGACATGACACTCTCTGATTGATATAATTTTTTATGGATGAGCGACATGGAATGTATCCTGTTTTGACTCTCCTTTATGGCTTTCATGGCTGCCGGGTCTTTCAAATGGTGGGATTGTACTTGTAACAGGCTCATTACCATTTGAAGATTGTTTTTTACACGATGGTGGATTTCTTTGAGCAGCCATTCTTTCTCGACCACTAATTTTTGTAGGATCACATTTTTCCGATTGATCTCATATTTCTGCGATTTCAGTATCCGATTGGTTTTATGTTTAATCCGATACCCTGCAAATAATGAAATGATGATGATAAGGAGCAAGATCATACTTCCAAAACCAATATTCTTCAATAGGTTTGCCTTTGACAGTTTGCTTTCCCTGAGTTCGCCCTGTTTTCGCAATAATTTGTTTTGCTGTTCTTTAAGTACAAGATCTTTATCTTTTTTTTCGGTATCATATTTAATTTGTAATTCTGCAATTTGCTTATTTTTTTCCTGGCTAAAAAGTGAATCTTTATAGGTTTCCTGTAACTTATATTCTTTGATAGCCGAAACAAATTTAGATTCAACAGAATCCAGCTGGAAAAACATCCGGTGTATTTCCTGAAGCTTTTTACGGTCTTTCTTTTTCTCGCTTATCTTTTTATAGTATGCCAAATACCTGCGTGCTTCGTTGTACTGTCCTGATCTGAAAAGGTATTGGATGAGGGAAGGATACAAAATGACGTTAATGCCATGGTCAGCCTCGCCATCCTTGAGCTTCCGCATGGCCTGATCGCTGTATTTCTTGGCCAATTTAAAATCAGCCACTTCCGTATAAATGCTGAGTGCTCTGGAAATGAGCATCGTCCTGTAAGATTCGTCCATGCTATCAATCTCCTTTTCCATTTTTTTAAGGTAAAGAATGGCTTGCTTATTCTTCTTCAGATGGATAAAGGTCTGAACGATGTTGCTCAGGATCATAGTATCTAATTCCCTGTCATTAAATCGCTTTGAAATCTGGTAGGCTTTTTGAAAATATTCGTTTGATTTTTCTATATCCTGCAATTGATTGTAGGTGATTGCCACATAATTATAGATTTCGGCCGCTAAAATAGAAGTGTCGTTATTTTTTTCCACAAGCCTGACTGCCTGCAGGCTGTTTTCTAACGCCTCTTTGTAGTCGCCCATTTGGGTGTAGGTTACGCCCAAAAGGGAATATACACGCTGGGTTTCTTTATAATTGCTTTCATTATATAGCCTGAGGCAGGATTCCAAATCGGTTTTAGCGGCTTCCATGTTTCCTAACCCCATCTTTAAGTAGGCAATTTCAACCAAAGCCTGCGCCTGTTCCACTTTTTTTCCGGCTTGTTTAAATAGCGTGTTTGCTTTTTCAGCAAGCGATATGCTTACATTGATATCTTGCGTAGTACCTCTTGCCTTTACCAGTGCGATATAGGACCGGGCAAGGTTGTAACTGTCGTTCAATTTAAAATATAAATCCACTGCCTGCCGGGCATATTGGATGGCCTGATCTGAAGGGCCCTGGTTAATGTAAATTTTACTTTTCAAAAGATACGATTCTCCAATCCCGGTTTTATAATCAATGGACTCGCTAAGGCTTGCCAGTTTTGTTGCATAATAGAGCGCACTATCAATTGCAGTAGGGTAAATAAGTTGATTGGATAGTGAATAATGATATTCTCCCAATGCCGATAATGCCTTAATTTTTTGTTGTGAATTATTTGCATCCCGTAGATTATGGTAGTTTTTAATAGTAGCTGCCTGTTTATCATTTTGAGCCCTGATTGGGTAAATGATAAAAAAGAGGGATATAAAAACTAGCGTAATTTTATGCATCCTGATAATTATATAGGGCAGCTAAAAGTAAAAACAAATTGCTTGCAAATCAAAAAGAAGGTAGTAGGAATAAAATTACAAATAAAAAAGTTAATTATGCCTGACTGTGTGTAACAGTGTTAATTATATAAATTGATGAAATTGACGTAGATTATAAATAAAATTTTTCCAGTAGAGGCAGTCTCATTTTTACGAATTCATTATTAAGCGGTTCGAAATTGTAAATCTCTCTATTGTTTTTCTTTACTGATATGCGAAATGGTTGATTCAACTTTGCTGCCAAATGGTAAATGGTCGCTATTTCGGCAAGATCTTCGTGCCACAATGCCATGCTGTACAGTGAAGCAAATGGTGTTTGCTGAAGCTCTTTATATACTTCCGAGGCTTCTGAAATTAGGATTGGCTTACCACTTCGGAATCGTGTCGTTTCCAATAATGGTATAATGAACTTCTGCATGGGCGTATTCATCTTATACCAGATATTTTGCGTAAATGGCGTTGGCTGTACCAATGCTTCAATATTCTCGGGATGGGGAGTAATTTTTAAAACCGCATCTACTATGTGTGTTGCCTCGTGAAGCAATACATATATGATAGCGTCCAGTTTGCCGGCATCAATGCTTAAATGATATTCGTTGTCTTGCGACTGCACATAATTAGTATTCTCTTTCCAGGTCGCCCATTCGGAAATAGTTTCCTGAAGAATCTCTGTATGAAACGTAATATTAAACTGACCTATTGAATCTGTCGTTTCAACAACAGACGTAAGCGCTGTATTCGGCATGTTGTCCATGAAACTGGTACTATGAAGATGTTTTTTCAGTATAGCCTGATATAAAGGTGGTAATACTGAAAAAGCATTTTCGACCTTTTCCTTTTCCATGTTTGTAAGTACATGGGTCACTGGTTCCATTCCTGCGTTCCTGAATTTTTTGAAAACACTTTCCGGTGAAGCTAGGATTCGATCCGGTAACAGGGTGCCTGACGGATGCGCTTTGTCCAATGTTTTTTGCGCATAGATCGTGGGCGTTATCACAAAAAAACAGAGAAATATAAAATGTTTACTAATCATTGTTTTAGTATTAAACCATTTGCAGATGATAGGAATCCTGGGGTTACCGTAACGCGTATTTAACCTCCGCTGTGGGTAGTTGCATATTTTGTTAGCCCCTGAATCCCTTTTGTTTTTATATTGAAAAACATTGCGGAGTTAAAATTACTCCGCAATGCATTTTTTACTATTTTTTTGCAAATGTTTCCAGTTCAGTATTGAACTTCTCCATCTCTTCTACAAATAGGGCATGGCCGCTATTCTCAAATTTAACAATGTAAGAGTTCTTAATTCCGTGGTGAAGTTGTTCTGCCAATTCAAATCCACAGAGTTTGTCTTGAGTACCTTGGAATATCGCTACCGGGATTTTGATTTTTGCCAGCTCAGGACGCAGGTCAAGATCAAGCAAGGACTTTATAGATTCGGTAATGGCATAAGGCGATGCTTCCAGGTTAATGTTCTCCAGCCATTTTTCTACATTTTTTGAGATATTCCCTTCCGTTGCAGGGAATGAGGCGCCAAAGCCTGCTATTAGATCCTGTCGATTGGTTAAAGTTTGTTTTACCAAATTTGCCGCTTCATTATCAGATACACCGTAGGGATAACCTTCCCTCTGTTTCCATGAGGGGGCTGCGGCGGCAAATAAAGCCAGTTTATTTATATGGGCTGCATTATATTTCATTACATAATGGATGACCACAGCTCCGCCCATTGAGAAGCCCCCCAGAACAGCATTTTGGATTTTCAGCTTTTCCAAAACGACTTTAATGTCATCGGAAAAAACATCGAAATTGTATTTTCCGTAAGGTTTATCGGATTTCCCAAATCCCCTTAGCGTAATACCAATGACCCGGAAACCTTTACGTGACAGATATTGATACTGATACTCGTACATTGCATCGCTTAGGGGCCATCCGTGGATTAACACGATAGGCTGGCCTTCACCAATATCGGTTATGTGAAGCCTCACATTTTTTTCCACCTCAATAAATTCTTCTCTTCCCGGTGACGCCGGTACTCGCTTCTCTTGCGCGAAAACTGATTGACTGAAAATCAACAACATACTCAATGCTAAAATTAATTTTTTCATTTTCAAATTGTTTAAAGGTTAATTGTATACTTGTTTAAATTGCAAATATGCCCTAGGAGAACGATATTTTATTTTAAGTCCTCATTAATAGAAAGGCATTTTGCCAGAGATTTGAATTTTTTTCAAAAGGTTTTATTTAAGAGGTAATGAATTCTAAAATATCGGTATTAATAGTATCGGCATCTGTGGTCGGCATTCCGTGTGACAGTCCCTTATAAATTATGAGCTTGCCATTTTTTAAAAGTTCTGCAGCTTTTACCGCAGTGGTAGCATACGGCACAATTTGATCGTCATCACCATGGAGTACTAATACTGGTACTTCCACGTTTTTAATATCTTGTGTAAAGTCTGTTTCAGAGAATACTTTTATACAATCATAATGTGCTTTTATGCCGCCCATCATTCCCTGCCTCCACCAGTTGTCCTGGATTCCTTTTTTTACATTTGCCCCTGCTCTGTTATAACCATAAAATGGCACCGTAAGGTCTTGGAAAAATTGCTGTCGGTTATTTAAAGTATTGAATCGGATATCATCAAATACTGATAATGGCACGCCTTCCGGATTTCTGTCATCTGCAATCATGTAAGGAGTTACTGCGCTGATAAGGATCACTTTGGCTACTCTTTCGCTGCCATATTGCGCGGCATATCGTATCGCTTCGCCCCCGCCTGTAGAATGGCCAACGTGGATGGCGTTCTTCAAATCCAAAAAGTTGGTTAACTCAGCCACATCAGATGCGTAGGTGTCCATATCATTACCTTTAAATGTTTGGGTAGACCTGCCGTGCCCGCGTCTGTCGTGAGCTATTACGCGGAATCCTTTATTTAAGAAAAACATAATTTGTGCATCCCAATCATCGGATGATAAAGGCCATCCATGATGAAAGAAAATTGGTTGCCCTTCTCCTAAGTCTTTGAAATAAATTTCTGTACCGTCCTTTAATGTGAATTTGTTCATGATTTTATTTTTTAAATATTGTTTAATTTGATATGACAAAGTTCAAGAAATGCTGATTGGACAACAATGGATGCTTTTCTCTTTACATTGCACTTTTTTCCTTTGCCGGATTTTGCCTTTATATGGCAGTGATCTTAAAACAAAGTCCGCTTTGCACCGTATTTCGTTGTATATGTAGTAAATTATCCTGTATCATATATAGCCATCCGTTGTTAACTATGGCTGACGGTGGCCAATGCGCGTAAATTAATTTGTTCATTTCTAATGCTTTCAGTGTTAATTTGCCTAATTATTTGATTGGGTATGAGGCAACAATCAAACCTGTTTGTAACTAATTGAAAATCAAAACCCTTTATACCTTCCCTTTAATTTTTTTTTAAATATCGCCAATGAAACGGCGAAATACATAAAATTCAGCGATTTGAAGTGAGCGTAGATGCCGTTGTTGGAGAGACAATAGAAACAGACAAAAACACTTTGAGAGAATGTTGATCTGCCAATTTCTTACTACACAGTGCCATACCTTTTATTTGATGTTTTGTAAATTAACATCCAGTGCATTATTGAGTTGCTGAACTCAGAGATTTTATTGCTGCTGTTAAATAAGCATTGGCGATATTTCGTAAATTGCTTTTTTTTAACCGCAGCATTTCGCCGATTTAAATAGCAGTTTAAAATTTCATGTTTCAGAGCTTTTTTTTAATATCCTTGTTTTTAAGTTGATACTGTTATTTGGATGTTAAAATATACACCTTTTACATTTTGGCGTGAACTATGCATCTCTGTTGTGGCTCCGGATTATCTATTCATGCAGCTGCAGTTTAATTAATAAACACACTTATAATGGCATTAAAAATTCTAATAGTAGAGGATCAGTTTATTGAAGCCAATAATTTGGAGATTATGCTTGAAGAAGCAGGCTATGTAGTGTGCGGCACAGCGAAATCTGTTACTGAAGCTATAAAGTTGATTGACAAGGAACATCCTGACATTGCGCTTGTAGACATTCAACTAAAAGGGGGATTGTCGGGTATTGATTTAGCAGATACACTAAAGGAGAAGAATATAGCTTTTATCTATGTTTCGGCCAATTCTAACCATGATACGCTTATGAAAGCTAAGGCTACACAACCCTATGGATTTATAGTAAAGCCATTCAGGGAGCGGGATTTGATAGTAACGTTGGAAATAGCCCAATACAGGCACGAAAACAGCCTTGAAGCTGCCCTAAGAAAAGAAGAGCATTTTCGAAAGTCTCTACAGGATATTGTTAAAATGGAGGGAAATAGTACAGATAAGATGTGTCAACTTTCAAAGGCGATGCAAGCAGTCCTTCCCTTCGACTATTTTGCTGTTTTTGTAAATAGCGGAATGGAAACATGCAACCTAATGAGCAATTTGCGCATCGGATTTGACGAGTATCAATTTATTGGGTTAGAGGAATTTCAGATTATTACAAAAATTAATCATCATGATTTCAATGTGATGCGGCATGCCGAAGCAGGTAAAGAACGGGCCTTCTACATTTGCGATGACTTTAAAGAAATGCTGGGTAAATTTGAGCTAAGAAAGCAGATTGCGGATAAATTCATGCTCAATTCCATTTTAACATATCCTTTGGATTGTAGTGGGAATATACATCTTGATCTTTATTTCTACAGCCGTAGGGCAGATGCTTACAATTCGGGGCATATTGCTTTACTTGACAGGCTCAATGCCAGTATATCTTTTTCCATCTGCCAAATTTTCGGGCTTGATATCCCGCCCGTGATGAGTAGCATTGTACAAAACCCCAAAGTTAGCAGCAAGGCAAAGGATATGGTATCCGTTTTTAAAGGGATAGTAGGTAAAAGCCATTTACTGCTAAATGTATTTGATAGCATTGCCCAGGTGGCTCCCGCAAACACTTCTGTGCTTATTTTAGGCGAAAGCGGTACCGGAAAAGAGCGAATAGCTCACAGCATCCATGAATTGTCAGGGCGTAAAGGTAACCCCTTTGTTAAAATAAACTGTGCTGCACTTCCTTCCAGCCTTATAGAATCAGAGCTTTTCGGACACGAAAAGGGCGCCTTCACCGGAGCAGTTGACAAACATATCGGAAGATTTGAGCGTGCACACAAGGGAACCATTTTTCTGGACGAAATTGGCGATATGCCTTATGAGCTCCAGGCCAAATTGCTGCGGGTATTGCAGGAAAAAGAAATTGAGCGGATAGCAGGAAGCACAGCTGTTAAGGTGGATGTCAGGGTGATTGCGGCCACCAACCGGAATCTCGAGAAGGAGGTTGCCGCAGGGCGTTTCAGGTTGGATTTATATTACAGGCTTAATGTCTTTCCCATTACCCTACCCTCTTTGAAGGAACGAAAAGAGGACATCCCGTTATTGACAGATCATTTCATATCCATTTTTAATGCTAAGTTAGGAACTAATATTACCGGTATTTCATCTCGTGGAATACAGGATGCGATGGAATATGACTGGCCCGGAAATATACGGGAACTTGAGAACCTGGTGGAAAGAGCTGTACTCGTCTCGCAGGGCGATACTATAAAAAGGCTTGCTATTCCTGTATCAGGCAATACTGAAACGTCTCTGGTTGATTCCGCTGATAGCGGCTTCAGGTCCATTGTGCAGAACGAGCGTGAACATATATTAAAGGCACTCAGAAAATGCAAAGGAAAGATATGGGGGGCAGGGGGTGCTGCTGAATTATTAAATCTTCCCCCATCCACTTTGAATTCTAAAATTAAGAAGCTCGGTATAAGACGTGATTTTACATAGCATTTGTCTGTTTCCTGAATAGAGAGATATCCAAAATAAATTAATCAGATCGTTATAAGTATTGTTTATTAAAATTTTAAAATTTAAGGCATGATTTTACTACATAAGTACACAAGATGTTTGTTGTTGCTTTCGGCAATCGTTAACTTAGTTTCCTGCAAGGTTAGCAATGAGCTGACCGTTGTTAATAGTAAAGCGGTACCGGCAGCCATTGGGCCCTATTCGCATTCAATTAAAATTGACAATTTAATTTTTTGTTCCGGACAGATTGGCTTGTCGCCATCCACAGGGGAATTAGCAGGAGATGATATTTCCTCACAAACTAAACAGGCGCTACAAAACATGAAATTTATTTTAGAAGAAGCTGGCTCCGATTTGTCACATATAACTAAAGTTACTGTTTTTGTAACCGATATGAAAAATTATACACTGGTGAATGAAATTTATTCTCTATTTTTTGACACGCTAAAGCCAGCACGATCAGTGGTCCAAGTTGCAGGGCTTCCGAAGGGGGCGCTAATTGAAATTGAGTGCATCGCTGTAACGAAATAATATCCGGACAAAAGGTACACGCCATATTATTTGGCGCTTAAAAATTTCGATAGTTGATTTACCTCTGCCTGCTGGTTGACTATCAGCTTTTTGGCATAATTGCTAATCGCACTGTTCTTGCTGTATTTTAATAATACCCTGGCCATATCTATAGCTGCCTGGTGGTGCGGTTTCATAACGGCGGCAAACGCCCTGTCGGTATCATTGAGATCATTTTCGTCAGGCATATTCCTCATCATAGTATCCATTGTTTCGCTCATAGCACCTGTAAAAGATTCCGGCAATTTACCACTCATCGGTTTAGCCTGTTTTAGCCAAAGCTGCATTTGTATAATCTCACTTTTTTGCTCAACAAGGATGCTCTTGGCAAGCTGAATCATTTCGGCATTTTTACCGTACGCTATTTCATACTCTGCCATTACCAATGCGCTTGATGATGCGGTATCATTTGCTGTAAAAATGCTGTATCAGGAGTATTGCCAGGGGAAATGGTATACATATCGTCCATCATGGTATCCATCATAGCTATATAGATATTCTTTTCAGCCTTTACCTTATTTGTATCATGTTGATGCTGTGCATACAGTTGATTGCTGCCCTTTAGGAGTATGACTATTAGATAGGCCGGTAGCTTACTAATATTAATGTTGAAAATGTTATTAATAGTTCTCATAATATCATTTTTAAAGTGATTTATAGATTAAAATATAAAAAAATAAACACCATACAATACATCATTTATGCGTATTATATGGTGTCTATAACGCTAATTAGGTAATGCTTTCAATGCGCTCAGCCGGTTGTAATGCTCACCTTTGCAATGTAAAGATCCATAGTCGTATTCACATTAACCGGTAACAAAATAAAAACATTTATTACGACATTAATCATGTCATTGACCTTATAGTATGACCTTATCTATAGAAGAAATGCAGAAATTCAATACATAACTTGAAAGGTGGCTAAAAGCTAATTACTGATTAGTTACCATATTCATTAATTCCGGATATTTACACTAATATAGCCGTCATTAAACAGGCCGGCCATTAACACCAAAGCTACAAATGAAACAACACATTTTTGATGCAAGCCTTAAAAAAATAGGCATGGTACAGGTGGATAGGAAAAGCCTGGAGCTTATAAATTCTGAAGCGTATAAACCGTATATCAAAGTTCTCTACCTTTCTAAAGGGTATACGGTCAAAGTAGATTTTAATGTGTACCATACTTCTGTGCCATCCCTGTTTTTTATTAGCCCTAATCAGGTCCTAAGCATTGAGGAATTAGGTGAAGAGGCAGGACATTTTATATTTTATAACCAGAATTTCTATTGTATCCAAATCCACGATGCTGAGGTAGCTTGTGACGGGCTACTGTATAATAACATTTATAACATGCCCATGACAGTTGTGCCCCGGGATGCGTCTAAATTTATTAATAGTTTATTTTTACAGATGGAGAATGAGTTTCGCCTGAAGGATTGCTCACAGGAAGAAATGCTGCGTACCTATCTGAAGCAGCTCTTTATAAAATCAACAAGGTTGTGGAAAATACAGCATCTGGATGGCGTAATGGCGCAGCAAAATAATGATGTTGAATTTTTTAGGCGTTTTACCCAGTTGGTTTAAGCACACTACAAGGAAAAGCACAGTGTTTCAGAATATGCAGATGTATTAAAAATAGCTCCCAAGACCCTAACCCACAAATTTAAACGCCTGAACCTTACACAACCCAATGAAATAATCAAAAGCCGCATCATCTTAGAGGCTAAAAGACTTTTGGTTCATACCCCAAAAAGTGCAAAGGAGATCGCATACGATTTAGGGTATGAGGATCCCGCTTATTTCAGCAGGCTTTTTTTCATAAAAACCGGCCAAACACCCTTTGGTTTTAAGAGTAAATATCTCAGCGGCCAGGATTCTGAATTGGAACACCAGATATCTTAACATAAGAATCGTGTTTATTTCCGGCAACTCCCTCCTATAGGCTTGTTAGTTCGGTCTATAGTCTATTGATATAAAAGTATTTGCAGTGGTTTGGGCCTCCCCGACAGAAGCTGGGCAGCAATATTCAGCTATTTGTTTTTTATAAATCTGCTGAAATGTACACGGTTTGAGCTATAGCGTGCCATGAATTTAAATAACCATTAGTGTATATTAAATCTTTTACTATCTTTGCACCCGCTAAACGGCCACATAGCTCAGCTGGATAGAGCACCTGCCTTCTAAGCAGGCGGTCTCAGGTTCGAATCCTGATGTGGTCACCTCGCAAAAGCCCTTGTCATATGGGGCTTTTGTTGTTTTATGGAATAATGGGAATTTGGTTTGTATGTGAATTATCGGTACATTTCGGGACATTTCGGGATAAAATCATACTTTTTTCAAACTTCAATTATGACTATTGATATCGTGCTTCTGACCTCTGAAAAATCCAATGCCGAGGGCTTCCCGCTGGTGGTGCGGGTGAGCCATGGCGCTAATGTACCAAAAAAGAAAACGATTGCCAGGTGCTGGCCGGAACAATTTTCGGACACCGCCAAAATGATCACGGAGGTGCATCCGGATTATGATGTGTTGGCGCCGCGCATTATGGATATCAAACTGCGTGCCCGTAAAATTAAGGCTGGTGGCGAAACAAGCCAGGCGAAAGCGATGGCCGGCCTCTTTGCGTCAGACGCGCCTGCTGCCACGTTTATGGAATTTTACAGGATCCTGATCGCGCAAATGGGCGAACTGGCGGCAACGTATGAAAAGAAAAAAGATGTTACGGCCCGCAACCGCATCCGTGGCAATATGAAGGTATACGAAAATGCCGTGGCGCAGTTCAATGTCATCGTCCCGGATATCGCGCTGTCGGAACTGGACCACCCTGCCCTGCTCCGCTTCAAAAACCACCAGATGAACCTGGGTAACGCAAAGGCGACCGTACACCAGTATTTGCGCACGCTGCGGGCGATTTACAACAAAGGGGTGCTGTACCATAAGCTGGAGGATAAAAAACCGTTTGCAGGGCTTTTTTCGGGGTTAAAGATGAAATCGTACGGCTCGCGCAAAAAACACCTGGACAAAGCCGCAATTGCCGTGCTCGAGGGTTTGGAGCTTGCGGGCGCGCAACGGCGTTCGCTGGACCTGTGGCTGCTGCAGTTCTATTTTGGCGGGGCCGACTTTACTGATGTGTACCATTTGAAAAAGGCGCAGCTGCGGCGCGGGCGCGTGTGGTTTGAACGGGGCAAAATGGAGGGCGGCGCGCTCATTGACCTGAAGGTGCACCCCAAAGCGGCGGCGATCCTGAAAAAATATGCGTCGGATGATGAATGGGTGTTCCCGTGGCGCAAAGATGAAAAAGGGTACGAAGGGTTCCGCCGCCGGTACCAGCGCGACCTCGTGGCTATCCAGGAGAACCAGAACACGAAGGCCGATGCCGAAAAGAAAAAGAAACTGCGTATCGATGTGCAGCCTTCGGGCGGCAACCTGGCGATTAAGGTGGCGCGGCACAGCTTTGCCAATATCGCAAAGGGCCTGATGATCGATCCCGACATCATCCGGGAACTGCAGGGGCACGAACGCAACGACGTGGATAATTTTTACAAGGATAAATTCCCTCAAAAAGTGCGTGACGAAGCGCTGTTCCGGATTATTGGGTGAGCATTTGCGCTTTGGTGCGCCTGGCGGTGCGGGTGTGTGCCGGTACAAACGTGCTGTCGGCGCGGTAATATCCCTGCACGGTAACGGTGCGCTCCCCGCCGGGCATTTTGCGATATGCGGCCAGTGTGTCGAACGGTGCGGCTGTGATGCCTGCCGTGTCCTCAAGCTCTGCGGCAGTGATGCGCACGCCTTTTGGGGCGCAGCTGAGCAGGAAAAGCGCGGAAATGAGGGTTAGTATGTGTTTCATTGCGGGTTGCCGTATTGCGCGGCGGGTTCGATTGTTGTGTGTGGTGCGTTGGGCGTGATTGGGGCGGCGGCATCTTCCTTTGAAGATACTGTTTTCGTGTTGTTGTTCCTGGCGCCGTCAAGGTACACGGATTCAATGGGCGGTTCGCCTGCCAGTTTACGCAAAAGGCGGTTGGTTTCGTGCTGCTGGGTGATGCGCTCATCGATTTTGTAGTACCAAAGCACCGCCACCCGGCCTATGAAAAACAAAAGCAACGCGCCGATAATGTAAAGAAGGAATCCTGATTCTGTGGAGTTCATGGTGAATTCAAATTTTCAGTTAAATATCATTAATATTTGATTGCGTTTTTTCGTCATATGATTTTTGGCGTTCGTTTTCGAGCGATTCGGCAATCGATTTTTCTTGATATTGCACTACTGTTGCGGCTCCGATGTCCATTATTGTGATGGATGTAATCTCGTCCTCGCTTCTCATTGATAAATCTTTCACTGCTTCTTTAAAGTGATACTTTTCTGTAAATATTTGCGCTATTGACAAGTAAAGGAGTTTAGATGAAGCTTCTGAAAAAATGTCCTGTTCAACAAATAAATTAAGTTCGTATAATTTTCCGTTGTAAAACTCAGGTTTCAGGCTGGTGGTGGATTTGTTGTATGGCGTGTTGAAATAATATTTACCATTATTATCCAATGATTTTTTCTTAATTAAATTTTGGGTGTGATCTTCAAATTCTTTTGAGGACATTCCAAATTTATAGTCTAAAAATAAAGTAATTTCTTGATTTTCTGACTTTAAATTTATTGTTTGATTAGGCTTGTATGGTTTGTAAATTCTCTTAAATACGACCAGGCCTACCACAATTAAAAAAGAAATTCCTATGAAAATCCACATCCGCTTCATATAAGTAAGGTTTTGAAAACCAAAAGTATGAAATATTTTTAGTAAGAAATATTATTCTTATCCAGTAATTTTTTCAAATAATCGACTTCCTGCTGTAGTTTTTTTACTTCCTGTTCCTTTTCCAAATATTGTCCGAATATATATTCCATGCGAGTTTGCTTCTGGTATTCGGTTTCGGGTTCTGCAACCTTTCTCGGTTCCCGTCCTGATGCCTGGCCGACTTTTAATAATCGATCTTCAATATAATCCAGTATTTCCAAGAGGTTTTTACGGCGTGGGTTTTTCGTTTGACCGTTCAGTATTTTGTAAGCTGCAGGTGCTGATATTGAAGTGTTTTGCGCGATGTCGTAACCTGTAATCCCTAATTCAGCAGAATGTTTTAAAACTAAATTCAGTAAGGTGATGTCGTTATTCATTGATTTTAAATAAGTTACAAAAAAGATTAAAAAAACTTAATATTTTTTATTAAACTTTGATAAACTTTCTTTAATTTTGCTCTTGTTAAGTAAACTTGTTCAAGTTTTTACGTAGCAAATGTAATTTAAAATCATTAACACGATGTTAACGAAACGTGAAAATTTAACGATGGCGCGGATCCGCAATACACAGCGGTCAACGGATGTATTGAAAAACCTCATTAATATGGGCTTCAAAAACTTCCCTGCTATTGTGGCGATCTCCCAGCATTATTTTCCTGAAATGACCAGGCCGCAACTTCTTGCGTTCTGGCACTTCCGTAATGTCAGCGAAGATACGGTAAAAAAAATGGAAACGGTTCTCGATAATCTTAAATCGGAATAAATGCAAACGCTTGATATTTATAAAATCCGTAGAAAAGAAAAGTTAACACAGGCCGAGTTTGGAAAGCTGATCGGTGTGACCCGTCATACTATTGCGAAGTGGGAGGATGGTTCTACTATTCCGCCCTCGAAAAAAAAGTTGATTATCAGGATTTTTCCTGATCAACCCGTAATTGACGAAACTCATATGGAAAAGAAGGAACGCGACGCAATCGAGCAAATGGAACGCCTTCGTGCCGAAATGGAATCGATGCGCAGTTTCCTCTCCCTGCAACCCCGATGCCGTGTGTATTACATCCGCCGTGAATTGTCCGATATGCTCATGCGGTACAGTGCCGCCGGTTACGATACGCTCGACCTGTTCCGCAATGCCGTGCTGGCCGTGTACCCGAAGTCGGATTTCAATTTCTACATGGTGTGGGAATTCCAGTGCTTTCGCTATCCTGAAGAGGACTGCAGCCTGGACGACCTGGACACCATCACGAACATGGATCGCGCCCTGGTAGTATTAACCCAAAAAACGGCACTGTCATGATCACCCCCGACCAATACGTCAACGCCGCTGAGCTTATTCAGCACATGAAAAGCGAGGGCCTCGTACTGGTGAACGCTTCGGAACTGGCGGAGCTGAAAGTGCTCCAGTTGCAGGAAATGCGCAGGCGGTTGCTGAGGATGCCGGCACTAACCTATAAACAAATTTTGGACGCGCAACTGCTGCCGGTGACCACAAAAAAGGGCATCGAATCGTGGATTGCCACCGGAAAAATAAAAGAAGGCGAAGTGCTGCGCCCCAACAAAGGCACACGGAAAATAGTAACATCGGCCCTGAAAAGGCTGGGAGCAACGGAATAGTCATGGGAATGGAACCAAACATAATTGCGGCAATGATGGAAAGCGACATGATGTTCGCGGAACCGGCACTTTACCAAAAGGAAATTCAACAGGTTGTCAATTGGTCCGAAGTTGATGTGAATATCGACATACTGGCCGGGCGATTGAAACTGTTGTCCTCAAAGCGCAACTGCCGTGTGGGTGCAAAGTACAGGTTGCACCATTTGAATGTCGGTTATATGCGGCAATATGTTCCGGTTCCTGATGCGTACGGCATTCATCCCGGTGGGCTGCGGTACCACTGGCAGGACACGCCTAACGGCCCTGAGGTGCGCGATTGCAAAGAGGGTGAAGTGTGTGACAATAAGGGCGGGTTCCTCGGAATCCAGAACTGCAACAACTGCGATAGGACAATATATTAACAAAAGCCCCGCGACCCACCCGGTGAGGATGCCCCCGTAACCGGGAGTGAGGCAGAGGGGTTTTTTACAAATAACCAAATCAACAAATAACCAAATCAACCAAAAAATGAAAACACTAATTGAAATTACACAGGAATCGTGGGGCGCATCGGTGCTGGTGCTGCTGGGCCTGATGTATTTGGTGGCATTGTCCGCAATGTTTGTGATGGACTGGCGGTGGCGCAAAAGGCACGACCGGATGCGCAAGCGCCGCAATGAAAAAATATACCGGCGCGCCGAAAAACACGGCGTGGCGTGAAAATCTCTTCGAGAGTAGAGGAAGCGCCTGCATTAACCCTGGCTTGTCGGCCATGGTGGCCGGTGTGGTTGCGGAAAGTCCAGGCACCATGTGTGTTCGCTGGTGGTCCGTAAAAGGGGTGGGCGCGCGGTTTGTAAGTTTACCGTAATTAAGCCCCGAAAAACCACACCCAGACTGACAGCATCCGTTGCATTGGGGAATGGCACGGTTAACGGAAAGACGGCAAAAATGGAAGGGTGGCGCATCGGCGACGCTCCCAATCGTGCGGGAATCACATGAGGCAAAGCGAATGAGCCGAAATTCACCTTTCGGGTGTAGACATGTGAATGCAGGTTCGAATCCTGCCTCTTCCACAACTGAAAGCAAGGCGTTGAGCACGCCCGGGACAGCGTTAGCCGAAATACACCGCCGCGCTGCCCGGTGCGCCAAACCGGGCTTATTTTTCAAACCATTTAAAAACTGAATATATGGACAAGGAAATTTTTCAGGATGTGCCACTGGCCGAACGGCCCCGGTACCTGCGCGACAACGCGCACAAGGTGGACCCGAAGTACACGTACCATCGTGAACTTGAGGAGGCCGAATTGCAGGAGCGCAAAAACTCGCTGAGCCAGAACATGATTAAAATGGATGTGGCCGACCAATCGCTGAAAGAAGCGAAAGAAGCGCATTCGGCGGTCGTGAAACCTTTGAAACAGGCCAATGCCGGCGCACTGCAGGAAATTCGCTCCAGGGCAGAGGAAATCACGGGCGAAGTGTATTTGATAAAGGACAGCCATTCTGAACGCATGGGGATTTACAGCCCTGAAGGCAAACTCCTGTTTGAGCGCGGCCTGCTGCCTGAGGAACGCCAGTTTAGTATCGTTGATAACTTTAAACAAGCATTATAATGAACACAGAGAAAATTAATGTTACCGTGGAAAACGGTGTGAAAACGCTCGACATCCGTCACGGCGAACTGAACAAAATCCATATTCCGCGCGCCCTTGTGGTGGAAGGTGCGGCCATCGGGTCGGTTTTCGAATACCTGAGCAAAAAGGGCATCGACCCTGATGAGATCGAAAACAGCGCAGTGTCGTTTTCGTATGAAGAACTTTACCTCAAACTCTCTTTTGCGGTACGCAGGGAAGCGCAACCGGACAGGATTGAGGGCAAACTGAAATTGCACCCCGATCTTGACCTGTGGCAGATCAACAAAGCGAAAAAGTACACTAACCAGGAGTTGTCGGACTTCATTAAAATGAACAGGCATTATTTCGATAATACCGACACGGCAATGAAACTCGTGAGCGAACTGCGCAGCCTGAAGGTGAAAACCGAAAAGGAACTTGAAAATGCCGACAACCGCCAGGGGGATTACCGCATGGTGATTGGACAGCGCGTGATCGAAAGTAATATCCCGAAAGATTTCATCCTGAAACTTCCGGTGTTTGTGGGGACGGATCCCGTTTCGGTGAATGTGGAGATCGAGGTGAGCGCGTCCGACTTCGGGTGCACCCTGATATCGCCCGACCTGAAAAAAATGATCGACCTCGAAACGCGTGTACTGATCGATGCTGAGCTGGCGAAAATACGCGAACTGTACCCCGAACTCAGGATATTCCAAAAGTAACAACAAACCTGCGCCTGTTGTGGGCGTGGGTTACAATTTCCCAACCTTTAAAATTTGAGATATGCCAAACGATGAAAAACAACCGATGACCTTCCGTGAGTTGAAGGAATTTGTAAACGCACTGAATGAAACGCAGCTTAATGCAAATGTTACAGTCCATGATGAGGAAAGTGGAATGTGTGTGTATGGTGCCGATGTGTCCCAGGATAATTTTTATTACAACAAATTTGATTCCGACGATATGTTTTTTGAAAAGGACTTCCGTGAGGCATTGGCGGAAGATGATGAGATGGATGAAGATGATTTCGTGTGTATCCCGAAAGGGCACCCGCGGCTTTGGAATTTCGCTTAAACCTGAAAAACCATGAATAAAAAATGCTACATCGCGGGCAAAATATCGGGCCTGCCCAAAGAAGTGTACGAAGCGCATTTTCGCCAGGCGGCCCTCGAGGTGAAAGCCCTGGGTTACGATCCGGTGGTGCCCATCGACCTGCCGCATGACCACGATAAAAGCTGGGAAGCGTACATGAGAGAAGATTTGAGGGCAATGCTCGATTGCCAGGCGGTGTTTGCGATGCGTGGGTGGTCGGGTTCCGAAGGGGCGACGCTTGAGGTTAACCTTGCGGACAAACTCCGGATTCCTGTAATTGAGCAGGGCCATTTCTTTACGAAAATCCCTGCAGGTGTATGAATACCGGTGCCATTAACTTCAAGCATCCGTTTATCGCGGGGTTGCATGAAATTATCATGGATGTGTGGTCGTGTTGCTTGTGTGATATCATCGGGCCGAAAGATACTGCTGAAAAATTCATGGCTGTGTTCATACTGGTGCATTTTTACGGGTACCGGCAGCGCGATGTGGCGGTGGCGTACACTGTGAATTTCCACTTCGTTCCTACTGCTGTGGATGGTGTAATGAAACGGTATGGTGAAAGTGAAGTGATGCGTGGGATAGTGCAGGAAATATTGAATAAACTCGATAAGTATGAAAGCCTCGAAAGTTCACGGGAATAAAATTATTGTTTCGGAGGCGCAAAAGGCGTTCATCCGGGATAATTTCCTGACCATGCCGCTTCCTGGTGCTGAAGCAAAACAGGATCGAGGCGCTGAGAAATGAAAATGCAAACCTTTAAAAATTGAGATATGCCCCGGTTAAAGTTTGAGAATTGGTTTACGCTTTTTACTGAAAAAATTCGTGCTGGAGGGTACGATGGTGAAGTTGATCTGGAAGATGCTTTTGAGGATTATGCTTTTGGGCTTTCGACTGATGAAGCGTCTTTTGGGTTTTTGATGGAATTAAGACAAACAAATAATGATGTTTTATGAAAAAATGCTACATCGCAGGCAAAATATCGGGCCTGCCCAAAGAAGTGTACGAAGCGAATTTTCGCCAGGCGGCCCTGGAGGTGAAAGCCCTGGGTTACGATCCGGTGCTGCCCATCGACCTGCCGCACGACCACGATAAAAGCTGGGAAGCGCACATGAAGGAGGATTTGAAGGCAATGCTGGATTGCCAGGCGGTGTACATGATGGAAGGGTGGGCGGGCTCTCGTGGCGCTGTTATTGAAAATTCGTTGGCGTATGATCTCAATATAAAATTGTTGTATCAAAACCTCTTTAGGGAAAATGTGTATCAAGTATGAAAACCTCTGCCATTAACATACGGGATCCGTTCATTGCGGGCCTGCATGAAATCATTATGAAAGAGTATGGGTGCTGCCTCTGTAGTATTATTGGGACGGCAGACAAGGACCCGAAACTTTTGGCAGTGTTCCTGTTGTCGCAATTCTATGGGTACCGGCAGCGCGACCTTGCAAAAGCATACACGATCAATTTCCATTACGTTCCTACAGTCGTTCAACAAAAACAGGATGTGTATGCGGTGTCTGAAGGTTTCAGGGAAATGGTGCATGAAATATTGAATAAACTGGATTTTTATGAAAGCCTCGAAAGTTCACGGGAATAAAATTATTGTTTCGGACATGCAAAAGGCGTTCATCCGGGATAATTTCCTGACCATGCCGCTTAGTGACGTGGTGAAAGCAACCGGCCTGTCCACTACCCGCGTTCGTTCTGAAGCGTACGAAATGGGGATCCGGAATTTTTCGATGCAGCGTTGGACTGACGAACAGGAGGAATTTCTGGAATTTGTGTACCCGTACATCGGTGATGTGGAGCTGGCGGAGATATTCCAACGGATGTGGCCGCGTGAAAAGCCCTGGATAAAGAAAAATATTGATAAAAAACGCATGCTGAAGGGTTGGATCCGTACTGAGGAAATGCGGAAAACAGTAGTGAAGCGCAACCTGATGCGTGGGCTGTATGCGGTATGCAATGCGAAACGCTGGGCGGGTGCCCCAATCAACCCGGTGGGTACGGTTGTGGTCTGGACCATTAACGGGCGCGATGTGGCCTTCGTGAAAACAGAAACTGAATACACGCCGCGCAACCGGTGGTTGTGGGAACAGTATTACGGCCCGGTTCCTGACGGCATGATGGTGTACTGCCCTGATGATGCCCCTGTGGTGTGTGATATATCGGATTTGTCGCTGAAAACAAAAGCGGAAATAGTGGATATCGTGCGATACAGTGATGCCGTCATCCTGAAACGGCAGCTGAAGGTACGGGACCGTGCCCTGCAGCAGGAATATATCGAAAAGCATCCCGAAGTCATTGAACTGGCGCGGGCGGTACTGAAAGTTAACGGCGCCCTGAGGCGCGCAAAAAAGAAAAGTGATGGCAATAATTGAAGATTTTTTTCGTGACGCGATGGATCTGGAAGGCCGCAGCTTTGAACATGCGAAGCGTCGGTATGATTGTACCGGTGTAAAGCGGGTGTTCGGGAAAGTATCGATATTCTGCGCACAGCGCACGTTTGTGTGGACGGTGGTGCAGTTACAGGTTTTCCTGTCGGAATTGCGTGTAATCGACGAAAAAGAAAATTTACCCTTAAAACAAAATAGTATGAGTAATGTAATAGTACAGGGCCAGGTGGATGCGGGTGTGTCTGTGGCTGATAAATTGACAAAAGGACTGATGGAAGAGTTTGAAATACTTTCGGGAACGCCTACTGAAGCTGATTTCAAACGTGCTGAAGCGAAAGGCAAAGTGGCGCATACCGTCATTGCGATCGAGCAGACAAAGATTGGGTATCTCAAACTAAAAGGGAACGTGTGATGGAATTATTAGTATTAAATCACAACATCGCAAGGGAAAAGCATTTGACTTTGAATGAATGTTATGTGTATTCATTGTTTGAAAATTATCGAGACGGATGGTTTTCTTTCGAATTTATTAAAGATGCGCTTTTCCTTTTGAATAGAAGTGATGAAGGGGTGCTTTCCGTGTTAACCTCTTTGTTAAAAGAAGGTTTAATCGAGGCTGATGGTAGTAGTGTTGGTTTTAGTTCAAAATTCAGATTTGCAGGGTAATGAGATTCAATATCATAATCAACCAGCAGAAATGCATCCACTATGGCTTGAACTCTAACCAGGGCGCGCTCATGGATATTTTGAACCAGGCTCCTTCCTGGGCTTCGGAGCGTATCATTAATGGTAAATTGTTCTGGCATGTGGCCCGTAGCAAAGTGGTGCAGGAAATCCCGCTTTTCTATTCCAAAGAGGATACGGTGTACCGGGCGTACAAGTTTTTGGCGGTGCAGGAAATGATCGAATATGTGCAACAGGGAAGGATGGATTTTGTAAGATTAACCGTAAAGGGAAAAGGCTGGAATAAAGTCGGAACTAAATCCGAGAAACTCGGAACTATTTCCGAACTCGGAAATGAATCCGCCGAACTCGGAAATAGTTCCGAATTTGACCTTTTGCTTAACTCTGATGAAAATCAAGAAATTAAGCCTAAAAACTCGGATTCATTTCCGACATATAATATAATAAATACTACAAGTAATAAGAGAGAGGAAGCGCTCTCATTTTTGGAACGCAATTTCCAGTCCAAATACGAGGCTTTTTTAATGAAGTTTCAAACGAGGCTCGGGGCCGATTTCGAGGCATTCAAAATTGATTACAACTGCAAGGTGATTGAGGAAGTTTCGGCAGGCAAACTGGTTTGGGAAGTCGATGCACTTATTGCCAGGGGAACGAGAATGGCAGAGAATTGGGTGCGGAACCAAAAGACGATGGGCAGGCAGAATAGTAATAATGGGGCTGGTGCTAATGAGCCGGGGCCTGCGTACAGAAATAATATCGTTTAGTATGGAAATTACAGTAATGAACATGCCGAAGGCGATTGATTTAGAGGAAATGGTGCTTGGTGCGGCAATTATTGATAAAAACGGGCAGGATGACCTGATGAATGTTATTGCTACCGAAAATGCCTTTTATGATCTTCGTCACCGACAAATCTACCTTGCAATTCGGGATTTGTATATGCAGGGTGATCCTGTTGATTTGGGTACGCTTTCCTACCGGCTGAGGCAAAGGGGCCAGCTCGAGGCGGCAGGTGGTGATTTTTATATCATCCAGTTGTCACAGAAAATTTCCTCATCGGCTCACATGGAAATTCACTGCAGGATATTGCTGCAGCAAATGGTGCGTCGGATGATCATAATGTTTAATGCAAACATTACTGCTATGGCGATGGATGACACGCAGGATGTGTTTGAGCTTATGCAGCGATGGACAAAGGAATTTGATAAGATCAGTGATTTGATCAGGACAGGGAAAAGGGCTGTTACTATTGCGAATGCGCTGGATGTCCTGGGTGGAAAAATACAAATGCTTTCCGCTGGGAATGGCGAAACAGTGATCACGGGGCTGCATACGGGTTTCCAGAAGATTAATGAGCAAACCGGGGGTTACCAACCGGGCGACCTCATTATCCTTGCGGCGAGGCCGGGTATGGGAAAAACCTCCAAAGTATTGAAAACAGCATTGGAAAATGTAAAAGCAGGGGTTCCTGTTGGATTTATTTCCCTTGAAATGTCGGTGCACAAACTCGTTGCCAGGCTGGTGGCTTGCGATACTGACTTTCACCTGAAGCAATTGCTTAAGACAGGTTTCGCAAAGGATGAATATTTTATTACGTATGCTAAACATAAGATGCGAATTGGCAAATATCCTTTGTATGTGGATGACAGCGGTGAATCGGATATTACTGATATTGTTGTTGAAGCCCGGCGCATGGTGCGAATGTATGGTGTGAGAATGATTATTATTGATTACCTGCAACTGATGGGTGATAGGTCGAAGGGAAACAACAGGGAGCAGGAAATATCAACGATAACGCGCCGGTTGAAGAAGCTCGCAAAAGAATTGGAACTACCGATTATTGCGCTTTCGCAGTTGTCGAGGCAGGTTGAAACGAGAGGATCGAATAAACGGCCGATGTTGGCGGATCTTCGGGAAAGTGGTGCTATTGAACAGGATGCTGATATTGTAGAATTCATCTATCGCCCTGGTTATTATAACCTCGAAATGGAAGATGAAAAGCTGATAGATTACGGCGCTGATGCGGAAGTGATATTTGCAAAGTACCGTGATGGCAGTGTGTTTACTATTGGGTTGAAATGGATTGCGGATAAGACAAAGTACATTGATCCGCGCGACCCTAAAGAGTTTGAGCGCCGTGCTGAAGATGTGCCTGCACTTAATGAGCACAAACCCCTGCCTACTCCTACCGCTGCTGAGGCGTTTGGTGAGCCGGGACATAGTGTGAATGATTTGAGTGATAACGGAGGTGTACCTTTCTGATTATGGCAAACGCACCAAAGAAAGTAGCCAGGCCCTGGAAGGTGGAGAGCAAGCCTTTTGAGCGTGTCCGCACCCCTGATGCATTCGATTACAATTGCAGGAAGTGGCGAAAGGTACGAGCTGCACAGTTGGCATTGCATCCCCTTTGCTGTGACTGCGAGGCAGAAGGTAAGATAACTATTGCAACTGTCGCAGATCACGAACCACAAGCGAAGGTGTTGATTGCGCGCGGCGATGATCCTTACGACATAAAGTGGTTACAATCTCTATGTAAACAGCATCACAACAGTAAATCCGGACGCGAAAGGCACGGAGGGGGTATGGGGTAACATCGCCGGCGATTGCGATATGTGTACATCGCTGTTTAGCTGCAATTTTACTCGGTGTGATTTTTAGAGGGGGGGGTTAAAGCGTTGGATTAATGATAAATGAGGAAGATATGAGTGGAGTTTTGAGTATTGCAGGAAAAGGCACTGGTAGTGACTTACTGCTGAGGGTACCGAAGGCACCCGACCACCTTTGTGCTGAGGCGCAGGCTGGGTACAAATGGATGGGCAACTTATTAGCGCAGGCACAGCGCCTGAAAAAATACTACCTGCCCACCCTTGAAATTTTTGCCGATGGTTACGCGCAGTGGCAGTGGGCGGTTAGCGAAATTAAACGCAAAAATGCACACAGCCCCGGCAGCGGTTACGTGCAATATTTTGCAAACGGCGCCAGCAATATAAGCGGCGCTATGAGCGTAAAGAAAGCAGCTGTGGACCAAATGCTGCAATGCTGTAAACTTTTTGGGCTTGACCCGAAAAGCGAAAAGGACCTGAAGGCTACCGGCGACCCTAACCAAACCGATTTGCTGCAATCGTTGTTTAAAGAACTTGGATAATTGTTATGATAGTAAAAAGTTATTTTTCCGGGGGTGGGCTGTTTGATATCGGGTTGAATATGGCCGGTGTCGAGATACAGGATTCGTTTGAGATTGATGCGGATTGCTGTAAAGTGCAGCGCGCCAATTTTACGCATAATGTTGTCAGCGTGGATATTTCACAGAAGCTGGTGGGTATAGATACGGATGCGGATGTGATGGTTTTCACTTATCCATGTACAAAATACAGTACTATTTCGGACATCCACGGTACCAGGACGGGTGATGAATTGTTTCTGCATGCCTTCCGCCACATGGCAATTGCGCTGCCTGAAGTTTTTGTTATCGAAAATGTGCCGGGTATGCGGGCCTTTCCTGTTGTTATGGAAGCGATGACGAAGCTGCCGGATTATTACGTGACGACTTTTTGCCCGGTTAAATCTGAAAACTGGTTGCCTCAGCGCCGGGATCGCCTTATTATCATCGGTTCCCGTAAAAATTTCAACTGGCGCGAGCCGGGAAAGCGTCAACCTGTGCGACTTCAGGATATCATTGAGAAAAATCCCCGTGTTACGTTGCCTGCTGCCATTTATCAAAGATTGTCGGGTGTGTATCGCGACCTGCCGATAATATCCGACCCAAAAAAGGGCGACATCGCTCCGACGTGTGTGGCGCATTACGCAAAAGACAAAAGCACGCGGCTCGTTGCCGACAAACGTTTTGCGAAAGGGGTTCGCCCCTACTCTGTTCGTGAATATGCCAGGCTTCAGGGTGTGCCGGACAGCTTCAAATTCGAATGCTCAGATACTGCAGCTTATCGAATGATCGGTAACGGTGTGTCGGTTCCTGTCGGGCAATGGGTAGGAACTGAATTGAAACGATATTTTAATTAAACCAAAACCATGAAAACAATACCAATACTTTTTAGTACCGAAATGGTGCAGGCCCTGCTGGATGGCAGGAAAACGCAAACGCGGCGGGTGGTGAAGACCCGGTTTTCGAATACTGATCTTGTGATGCGCGACAATAAGCATGGCAAACGCCTCATTGAACTGCAGAATGATGTGCCGGAACCTGTGCGCAAAGAAAATCCGGATGGCACTTTTTCGACTACGCATCATGTCAAAACCTTTTCTGAAGTAAAATCCCCCTACGGCCAGCCCGGCGATGTGCTTTGGGTGCGGGAAACATGGGCGGAAACTGTAAATGTAAATTCGATGCAGGAATGGCCTGGCAGGCCGCATATTGAAACAGAAAGGCGTGATTTTCCTGATGATGCAGTTTGGAGCGCATACATCTGGCGGGCGGATGGTGAATGGAACTGGTGCGATGATGATGGATTTGACACTGAAAAATCGTGTTGGAAACCCTCCATACACATGCCGAAAGCCGCCGCCCGCCTTTTCCTGAAAATTACTGATGTTCGGGTGGAGCGCCTGCAGGATATCAGCGGGGCGGATGCCGTGGCGGAGGGTGTGAAAATGACGTGGATCTCGGATGGTATTGAAGAATGTAAATACAAAAATTACATCAACGATGGACGCGGAAGCCTTTCAGATGCGTCCGAAAGCTACAAAACCCTTTGGCAGCGAATCAACGGCACGGAAAGCTGGGACGCAAACCCGTGGGTGTGGGTGGTGACTTTTGAGAAAACAGAGAAACCTGAAAATTTTTAATTATGAGTTCAGTAAAATTTACTATAGAAAAATCCAATGCGGAATATTACAAGATCCGTCATTTATCCGGGTGTTATTGGGCTGATATTACAATTGTTGCAAGTGGCGAATCTGGACGTATTCAAATTGCATCCGATTTTGGTGACTGGCAGAACTTTTGGAGTCATTGCGGAATGTCGTTTAAAAAATTCTTGCTTAAAGTTGACATGGATTACGTTGCAAGGAAATTTGGTGCAAAAAATTATTTTGATGCCGATTTTAATATTGATCAATTGAAAAAGGAAGTGATCAATATGCGGCGTAATGAAAACCTTTCGGCAACGGCTGCTCGTGATATTTGGGATGAAATTAAATCTGATTTGGTCGACGAATGTTCAAATAATGCGGATCATTACATCAACATTATTCATCAAACCGAACACATTGTCCATTTGTATTATGATGGATATGATGTTCACAAAACGTATGATCCCGGCTTTCTTCAGTTTTGGCAAAAGATATGGCCTGTTTTCCTTTCTGAACTTGAAAAAGAAATTTCCACCCCTGCAATTACCCAATAAATGAAAATCACCCCCGAAATGAAAAAGTCTGTGCCGTTTCAGTATGCTGAAGCGGTGAGGGATGGGCGTATCGTGACGGGGAAGCGCATCCGGCAGGCGGTGGACCGTTTTTACCGGTGGATCGAGGAGGCGGATGCAAAGGGTTTTTACATTGACCATGCCGCGGGGATGCGCATCATTAAGTTTTTCCCGGCGTGCCTGAACCATACCATCGGGAAAATTGCGGGGCAACCGTTTCACCTGGCGCCGTTCCAGCAGTTCACCATGTACAATGTGTTTGGATGGAAGCGCAAAAGCGATGGCCTGCGCCGCATTCGGACGGTTTATGACAAACGGGCCAAAAAGAACGGGAAAACGGCAGAAATGGCAGGGCTTGGGGTTTTCTGCCTGAGCATTGACAAGGAAATGGGCGCGCAGGTGTATGTGGGTGCCACAAAGGAGGAGCAGGCGCGGCTGTGCTGGCAGCAGGCGGCAGATTTCGTGAACAGCCCGGTGGCGAACCCTGTATTACGCAAAATCGGGTTTTTCACGCAGCAGCGCATCGTTGGGTTCACCCCAAACAAATCGATCATGCGGCCGCTGGGTGGCGACAGTAAAACGCAGGATGGGATTAACGCGCACCTGAGCATTATCGACGAATACCACGCGCATCCGACCGACGGGGTGAAGGAAAATCTCGAATCGAGTTCGGTAATGCGGTCGCAGCCCATCGTCTGGCAGATCACAACGGCGGGAACCAACGTGCAAAGTCCGTGCAAACGGTATGAGGACAGTGTGATCGAGGTGCTGGAGGGGCGTGTGGAAGTGGACCACTTGTGGGTGATGATTCACGACCTGGACGAAGGCGACGACTGGGAGGACGAAAGTGTGTGGTTTAAGGCCAACCCGCTGCTGGGCCAGGGGCTGGAAATCGACCGCATACGTGAGGAATACGTGAACGCGAAGGCACAGCCCTCGAAAATCCCGAATTTCAAGACGAAACACCTGAACATGTGGGTGGATGCGCCCACCGTGTGGATCCCGAACGAAATTTGGGTGCAGAATAAGCATGCGCTAACGCCGGACGAGGTTTTGGAGAAGTTCAGGGAGTTTGGCGGGTTTGCGGGCACCGACCTTTCGACAACGACGGATATCACGGCGCACGTGCTGCTGAGCAACCCGGATAATGACGGCGACCGGTACCTTGTGCCTTTCCTGTTCTGTCCAAAGGTCAGTATCGACAAGCGCAGCAAAGAGGACCGTGTGCCGTACCGGTATTGGGCGGATGCGGGTTTCATTGTCGCGACCGCAGGCAACCAGGTGGATTACGATATCATGGAGGACAAGATTACCGAAACGTACCATGCTTTCAACATCACCCGTGTGGGAATGGACCAGTGGCAGGCCGCAGCTGTGGCGCAGCGCCTGATGGGTTCGGGTGTCGAAGTGTCGTATTTCGGGCAAAGTATTACAAACCTGTCGTTTCCGACCAAAGAATTTGAACGCCTGGTGTACAACGGGAACATTAAGCACGACGGCAACCCTGTAATGGCGTGGATGCTGGCCGGGTGCCAGACGATACAGGATGCCAACGGTAATTTCAAGGTACACAAAGGCAAAAGCAACACGAATGGCCGCAGGATCGACGGCATCCCGGCATCGATCACCGCGCTGGGCGAATCGCTTTCGGGCGTGGACAATTCGAATGAAAGCGCGTACAATAACCCGAATGAGGAAATTTTTATTTAAACAAAACTAATACTGAAAATTATGGGCTACATGACAAATGGATTATCGTTCAACACACTGCGCAGTGCAAATATCGCGAGGCTTCCGCAATTCAAAAATGCAAAAGGCGAGCCAGCGCATTCTGAGCCGGATGGTTCCGATTGGTGTCTGGCACAATGGAGTAACGCTTTGGCGGGTGAAGTGGGTGAATCTGCAAACATTATTAAAAAAATTGACAGGGGTGATATTACACTGGCGGAAGCTCGGCCCTTGTTAGCGAAAGAATTTGCCGATATCGTGACGTATCTGGACATTTTGGCGATGCGCGCGGGGGTTGATTTGGGGCGTGCCACCCGCGACAAATTCAACGAGGTTAGTGAACGTGTTGGAAGTACTGTTCGTATTGATGTGGATGACTGGCATTATATTTCAAACCAATAAATTTTATACTATGGAAATTTCTGAAATTATTTACAGCGTGGTGTGTTTGATGTTGCTTGTGTACTTTTTTTGGTACGCGTGCAGAGGCGAGGCTTTGCCTGAGAATGAGCGTAACCGTCCGGGATATTTTCCGCCGCCGCCTCCCCCGCCCCAACCCGAATGGGTGAAATTTAATCTTAATGATGAGATCAGGGTGAAGCTGACGGAACGCGGATTTGAAGAGCTGGCAGAGGATTGGAATGAAAGAGCCGCATTTCTGGACGAATTTGAAAAGCGAAATGCCGATTACTACAAAGAAATGGCCGATGCTGAAGGGTATTTTACAATGCGTGCTCATGAGTTCATCACTCTTTTCGGCCCCATCATTTACGTTGGAAGTGATTTCGTTAATGCTAACATCCTGATCGCTTCAAAAAACATCGAACCTTATGCAAAACAGTAACCTTATGTTAACATATTATTAACACTATAACGTTTGCGTGATTTGCGTCACATTTTTGTTGGCGCACAAAACCGTAACTATGCAATGGTCACCCGTGTCTCAAAAACCATAGGATAACAACCACAAACGCCCCCACTATGAACCCGACCAACCAGCAGGAAATTGCAGCCCTTGCACAAGCCGAAAAATATCGCGCCGACATGGAACTCATGCGGCAACTGTACACCCGCGAGGGCTTTTACACGTTTTTCCTGGCGCAGCTCAAAAGCGATGCGTCCCGTACGCGTGCCGAGTGCTTCGACTACGTGAACGCATTGCACGAACGCCTCTTTGGAGCGCCGAAATTCACTGATTACGATTCCTTCCGGAATTCTGTTAAAAACCAATTATCGAAATAATGAAAAAAGACATGTTAACTTTTGCATGGCTGGTGGGATCGCTGGCTGTGCTGTTTGCCCTCACCCTTTTACTATCGGCGCGCACCGCTGCCGTGGCCCGCGACGTGATCGTGTGCCTGGTGATGGCGCTGGTGGCGTTCGTGGCTTTCAGGAATATTAAAGAATTGAATAAATAACGATGGTACTCACACGCTTTGGCAATAAACGGAAACTGTCGGAAAAGTTGTACAAGCTTTTTCCTGAGCACCGCATGAGAATCGAATTGTTTTTTGGGGCGGGCGGGTCGTTTTTCTACATGCCGAAGCCGAAATTTTCGATACTGAATGACCTGGACGACGATGTGACCAATCTTTTCCTGGTGGTGCAGAACCGGAAGGAAGAGCTCCGGGAAATGATCGAGATCCTGCCGCTGAGCGAAACCCTGATAAAGCACTGGAAAAAGAACCCGGAAACCGAACCGGTGAAAAAGGCGCTGCGCTTCCTGTTCCTGTCGAATTTCTCGTATCTCGGAAAAGGCGACACGCTCCGGGTGGGTCTCGACCGCGCAAAGATGCAACTGCTGCGCAACATCAACCCTACATTCGAGCACCTCGACAATGCAAAAATATTGAACCGTGATTTCCGCGATGTGCTCAGTAAGATCTCTTTTACAAAAGGCCTGAATGATAAGGAAAAGTGTTTTGTGTACATGGATCCAGTGTATCTTGACACTGAGCACACGTATCGGGTGCCCGACTGGGGTGAAAAGGATGTGGTGGATTGCCTGGACATTATGGTGAATTGCGGTATCAAGTGCGCGATGAGTGAGTTCGACCATCCTTTTGTCGTTGCTGAAGCCGAAAAGCGCGGCCTGAATGTGAACATTATTGGCGAACGTGCCAACATCAAAAACCGCAGGATTGAAATCCTGATCACAAATTACGACAATCATCAATATAAAATGTTCAATTAATGTTTTCCTACTACGGTTCCAAAAGTAAAGTGGTCGATTATTACCCGCCGCCAAAGCATGGGCTCATTATCGAGCCGTTTGCCGGCAGTGCCCGGTATGCGCTGAAGTATTGGGACAGGGAGGTGATCCTGAATGATAAGAGTGAAGTGATCACGGGAATTTGGCGGTGGCTGCAGGAATGTTCGGTTGATGATATCCTGCGTTTGCCTGACCTGAAAAAAGGCGACAAACTGGATGCGGTGAAATTCGATTGCCAGGCGCAGCGCTGGTTAATGGGTTTTATCTCCGGCCGTGGCTTGTACATGCCGGCAGCGACGGTGAGCGAATGGGGTGAAACGGAAATTACCCGTGCAAAAAAGCGGATTATCGCGAACCTACACAAAATAAAGCACTGGAAAATATTGGACGGATGTTACTCGGAACTGCCGAATGTGGAGGCGACGCATTTTATTGATCCGCCGTACAAAAAAGGCGGGCACAAATATGTGTGTTCGTCCCTCGATATTGATTTTGAAGCGTTGGCGCATTGGGTTGATGGTTTGCGGGGGCAGGTGATCGTGTGCGAGAATATGCGGGCCTCTTGGATGGACTTCAAACCTTTGGTAAAAATGCAGGGATCGATGCGCGGATCCGTTGAGGCGATTTGGAGCAACGAGCCCACCAATTACGATAACGTGCAGCTGGCGATGTTTTAGTGTAAAAAACCCTAATCCTCCCCTACCGGCACCTGGCTGGTTTCGTCCTCCCCTCCCAGTTTTTTCATAAAGGCAATTCGCGCGCCTACCGTCATTTTGTCCAGGTCCTTTGCATTGCGGTCGGCTTCCTGCTGTGCCTTCCGGGCTTCCTGTTTTCGGCGGTGCCCTTCCATCGCAAAAAAGTGCTTCCAGTCGCAATGCATTTCGGCAATGTGGATGTGCACAAATTTCCCTTTGTAAATCTTATCGAAAAGAACTTCCTTTTCCCTGTACACTTTCGCACGGATGCCGCCGCCCTCAAAGTGCCAGTGCATCCGTAACCCGAACGTTTCGGCGTGGTGCAGGTTGGATACGACAATGGCGCTGAGCTCGCCCAGGCTCATGTGGCCGTACCCGATCTGTTCCTCGAAATTCATACTACAAAATTATAAGATTATTTTCTACCAATAAAGAAAATAATTCCGCCCATACGAAAAATATTTGGAATATCTATGGAAGATTGTTCCATAGACAGGATTTTTCTTGAAAATACTTTTACAGTCACTTTGAAAGTAATTCAAAATCGGGTTTTTATGGGAATTTTTAACGTGGCATTTCGCAGTGCGGAAACAACGAACGGACAGGGCCAACGCCTCGGTGGTGGGTTGTTCGACAGTTTTTTCGGCTTCGGCAACGGCAGCGCCCCTGTGGCCACCGCGAAAAGTGCGTTAACGCTTTCGCCATTCTTCTGTGCCGTCAATATGATTTCCGATGATATCGCCATGCTTCCGAAAAACGTCATCAAAAAGGACGGATCCAATCGGGAACAGTACACTGAGCATCCTGCCAATTTCCTGATATCTGAAGTGCCGAACGATATGATGACGGCGTTCAACCTTTGGAAAATCGTTGTGATTTCAATGATACTGAAGGGCGACGCGTATGTGGAAATTATCCGCAACGGCAGCACCGGCAGTATCGACAAACTCGTTTTTCGAGCATACGATGACGTGAATGTATTCGAAAACGACGGCAAATTGTACTACCGCTTCAAAGGGCGCGTAATTACAAGCGAAGATATGCTGCATTTCCTCGGGTTTACGCTCGATGGCAAAAAGGGCATCGGTGTGGTGAAGTTTGCCGCAATGAGCCTGGGCGTGTCGTTGGAATCGCAGGCCTATTCAGGCGAAATCTACCAAAACAAAGGGTTGACGTATGGTGTTGTGGAATCAGACCAGAAAGTGAATGTTGATGCAAAAAAGAAATTGGCGGAAGGTTTGTCTGCTGCCCTTTCGGGGAAAAACGTGCACCGCGCCGCTTTCCTGGATGAAGGCATGAAGTACAAACCAATCACAATCACCCCTGCCGAATCGCAGTTTCTGGAAACAAACAAGGCCGCGATCGGCGAAGTGGGCCGGTGGCTGCGGATTCCTCTGCACAAGTTGGGCGACCTGAGCAATGCCAATTTCTCGAACATATACCAGCAGGGCACGGAATACGTGCAGTACACGATGTTGCCGTGGGTAAAGCGCGGTGAGCAGGAATGCGACCGCAAACTGTATGCTCCATCTGAACGCGGCATTCTTAAAACAAAATTCAATGAAAAATTCCTGTTGCGCGGCGATCTCGAAATGAAGCAAAAGTTCTACACCGCGATGGTGTACGCGGGCATCATGAACCGAAACGAAGTGCGCGCCCTGGAAGATTACAATCCTGCCGAAGGGCTCGACGAATTCCTGCAGCCCGTGAACATGAATACACTGGAACAGGTCATGCAAACATTAAAAGAGAATAGCAATGACGGAAATAAAAATCAATAAACCTGTAGAGCGCGAGGCAGTGCTCCGGGCCATTACCGATAAAAACAAAGAAGAGCGCACGGCGGAGTTCGTGATCTCGACCGAAGCTGTGGACACATGGGGGACGGTTTTCCGCCTCGAGGGGTGGGATTTGGAACGGTACAAGCGCAACCCGGTGGTATTGTACGCGCACCGTTCGTTCAGTGATAACCCTGATGTGATCATCGGTACCAGTGAGGTTTTTGTGGAAGGCGATCAACTCATTGGCCGCGTTCGCTTCGAATCGGCAGAGATCAATCCCCTGGCTGAAAAAGTGTACAACAAAGTGATGGCGGGCACGCTCAGGATGGCATCGATCGGGGCAAACCCGAAAGCGGGCCACTGGGGAGTGTTTGACAGGGGCGAAAACCCCGACGTACTCTACTTTGATGAGCAGGAACTTTTGGAATGGTCCATCGTGCCCATCGGTTCCAACCCCGATGCCCTGAAGCGTAGTGCGGATGCTCTTACGGAAATTATGGCCGAAATAGAAAAAGAAAACCCGGCCCCTGCGTCGGACGAAAATAAAAGGCTTTCAGTGCGAAACGCCCAATTAATAATTAATCAAAATCGTTACAAACATGCCTAAGAAAAGTGATGTTTTAAAGATGGAGCGTTCGCAGAAACTGGACGCGCAGCAAGCCTTGTCAAACAAGGCGAAAACAGAAAAGCGGGATTTTACCCCGGAAGAGGAAACGCAGTTCGATGCCACACAAAGTGAAATCGACGCGTTGGATGTACAGATCGAACGTTCCCTGAAAATGGAAAAGAACGAAATCGAGATCGCGAAACGCAACGGTAAACCCGTGGGCGATAAGGGCGATGGTGATGAGCCTGCCGGTGATGGCGGTGAAGGGCGTGAAAAACGCGCGCTAATGAAAAAGTATTCTGTGCTGCGTCACCTTGGCCTGGCCCGTGATGGCAAAGCGCTCGACGGTGCTGAAAAAGAAATGGATGATTTGGGCAGGGAAGAGAACCGCATTGCGGGCGTTGCTGAAATTGAAGGCACCACGGTGCGCATTCCGATGTCGGTGGTTCGTGCCGCATCGCAAACCGTAACACAGGACAGTGGCCTTTATGGTGCCGCCCTTGTTGCCGATGGTATGCCGCGGGTTTCCGAACCGTTCCAACCGCGCCTGTTTTTGGAAGAGTTAGGCGCAACGCGTTTGAGCGGCCTTTCGGGTGGTGACATTCCGCTTCCTGTATTCGGGAATTACACGTGGGAGTGGTTGGCAGAAACGGCATCGATCACTCCACAAAAAACGCAAATTGGCGGGCCTGTACTTTCACCGGAACGTTTGGGCGCAGCTGTGCCGATTTCAATGCGCCTGATGCGTCAATCATCCATTGATGTGGAGGCGATGGTAATGAAAATCCTTCGCAGGGGTTACGAAAACGCTTTGCAGTACGCTGCAATCAACGGTTCCGGAACTTCGAACCAGCCGCGCGGCCTTCTGAATACTACCGGCATCCAGTCGGTGACACACGACCCGCGCCTTGCAACCCGCGCCGACCTCCTTACGCTACAGTCGTTGCTTGAGATTGCGAATACCGGTGATGCCGATTTGGGTTACCTGACGCACCCGGCCATGAAATTTGCCCTGAAAGGCATTCCTGTAACGGCGATGGGTTCGCGATTCCTTTGGGAAGGCAATGAAATGGACGGCATCAAAGCGGTTTCGAGTTCGCTCGTTCCTGCGCTTTCCGGAAACTACCCTGTGATTTACGGTGACTGGAGTAATCTTTTCATTGGTGAGTGGGGCGCCCTGAACCTTGTGATCGATCCGTACACCCGTGTACTTTCGGGCGAACTTCAGGTTGTCGCCAATGCATACGCAGGTGTGGCAGTGTCAAGGCCGCAGGCCTTTGCCGTGGACAAATTCCTGACCACTGTTGAGCCGGAAGTGTAACATTAATTTTTTAATACCAGAATCGTCATGATAACTGAAGATAATAAAAATGCAGCAGGCACCGAAGAGAACGGTGCCGCTGCCAACACTCAGGGTACTGCACCCGAAAACAGGGCAGGAAAAGAAGTAGTGAAAACTTTGGATGCGCTGAACCAGGACGTGGACAATGCCCTGGCTGCGAAAAACAAGGCAGCGCAGGATTATGCCGGCCTGAAGGATGGCACCGATGAAGACATCACGAAATTTTCGAATGCGGTAAGCGAAACGTCCCAGGCGTATGATGCGGCGGTAAAGCTGCGCGATGCCCGTTTGAAGGGTTCGAAAAGCTCCAAAGGACAAAGGGAGGTGCGCATCCTGCTGCCGCCTGCCGGTGTGTACTTCCTGCCGTACAATGTTGGTGATGTGGTGAAGCTCGACGCTGAACTCGCTGCCGAAATGACGGAAACAAAATACGCTGAGTACACTTCGAAAAAGTAACCCTTAGCAAAACAAATTTTTGAAAATCTATTCGTAAAACAAATTTTAAAAAAGAATATCATGCCAAATATTAGAGCAAAGTTCAAGTGTGAATCGGTTAATGAAACAGAGGCAAACAAAGAGGCGGAGCTTTGTGTGGTGACCACTGGTTCTGAGGAAAACAAATCTTTTTCGAAATATACTCCTTGCGGGCGTATTCGTATCAATATCGATAAAGATACGGAAGCGGCGAATTTGTTTGTTCCCGGAAAAGAATATTACGTCGATTTTACCGAGGCCGACGCGTAACCCAAACCCTCACCCACCATGCACTACGAAATCATTCCTATAACAGAAACGCCGGTAACGCTCGAAAGGGCGAAAAAGCACCTGCAACTCGAATCGGACTTTACTGATGATGATGAACTCATCCAGGGATGCATCGACGGCGCTGTGAGCGACCGCGAGGGGTATCTGGACCGTGAACTGTATGAGCAGCGGGTGTATTACCCGTCGGCTTTTTGTGGGTTTGATATGGAGGCGTGGGCCGATGCATCGGCAACGGTGGAGTACGCAGTGCCAAATGAAGATGAGGGCGTGGATTACGAAACGCTTCCTTCTGAAAACTACATTTTCCGGAAACTGGGCGCATCCACCTGCCGCATCGACTTTAGGGGAGAATTGCCGGTGCTGCCATCGGTGGCGCGCCCTGTCCGGATTACAGTAAATACAACCTGCCCGAAAGCGGTCGTTGCGGCCATTTTGTTGGTGATCGGTGACTTGTATGAGCGCCGTGAGGACCGTGGAGGTGTGGGGAATAACAGCGCGGCAAACAACCTGTGCCGCAACTTCAGGAAATACGCATAATGGAAAAAGTCCCGTTTATCGGCCAGCTCAGTACCCGGGTGCAGGTGTACCGCATGGATGTGGTGCCTAACTCTGTGAATGAGCGCATCGAAACGCCGGTGATCGTGTGCAACACGTTTGCGAAGCGCACCGATACCTCGGGAACTGAGGTGGCAGGCGAAGCGATCGTGCACGTGTCCAGGGCGGTGTACACCATCCGTACCCGTGCGGGCGTGACAGCCAACGAAAAACTGCTACTGTACGATGCCGGTGTGGAATACAACATCGAGCACGTGGCTCCGCTGGGCAGGCGGTATCTCGAACTGAAATGCGTATCGACCGGAAAACGACAAAACCCGTAAGCTATGGCAAATACACCATTGATCGAAATAACAGGATTTCCGGAGTATATCCGGCAGATTCAAAATATTTCGGATGACAAGCGAAAAAAAGGTGAAATGATACGTGTGCTCCGTAAGGTTGCGCAGGGTACCGTGAAAGCGGCGAAAGCCAATTCTCCTGATGATCTCAGCCCGTATATTGTAAAACCGTACAGGCTCAGGGATGAAATCAACCCTGATATCCTGAGGAATTCGATTGGGATTATTGTTGGGAAAAAAGGCAATTCTAAAGAGAATCCGACGGTATATGTCGGACCGAAAACGAAAGGTAAATATAATGGTTTTTTCGCGCACTGGGTGGAATATGGTGTGAATGTGTACCCGCGTGGGTATCGGCGCAATCGTACGGGCCGTGCGGGTAAGGCGCAGGCGCAGGCGCAGAATAACAGGGCTGCAAAGTACAAAAAACCCGGTGCTCACTTCATGCAGCGCACGTACAACCAGACGCAGGGCCAGGTGACGAGCGAGGCGGTGCGCAGTGTTACAAATTACATTCAAAAAAGATTAAACGCACTTAGTGCATGATGTCATGGAAAAAGAACTTGCAGAATTATTAACGACACTTCTTACAACTAATGCCGACTTCACGGCAGTAATGGGAAACAAATTGTTTCCGCTGATCGCGGATGAAGGGACTGCGGCCCCGTACGCGGTGTACCGGGTGGATGAGGATGAGGAAATCAGTAAAGATGGCGCGCAGCGGTATTACGTGAGCGTTGGGCTTGTTTTCCCGCCGAAAAATTACCTGGGCGCACTGGAGCTGAAAAAGAAATTGGTTCCGCTGTTTTTGGGCGCGTCAAACTGCAATTTCCAAAAAATGCCATCGCCAACAGAATACATCGATGACGCCTTCATCGTTGTGGCAACACTAAATTTTGAGGCAACGGATTATTAATATAAAACAAAAAGATCATGGCTTTTATCAAAGGAAAAGATTTAAGGATAAAGATCGGCAATAAAAAAGTGTGGCATGCCACCGAGTGCTCGATCAGTATTTCCACCGACACGGAAGAGGTGGCAACGAAGGATACCAACGGAAAAGTGGTGGTTCCCGGCGATTACGGGTACACCCTGAGCACCAGCGCGCTCGTGGCAACGCTCGATGTGGGCAACACAACGCACGTTACCAGCGACCAACTTATTGCCCTGCAATTGGCAGGCACTGCTGTAACCTGGGAATTTGCTTCCGCGGAAGTAGGGACAATCCTGTATTCAGGCACAGCGTACATTACGCAATCGGATATCACGGCGGCCACCGGATCCATTGCCAATACTTCATTCTCGTTCACGGGAAGCGGCGACATCGCGGCTGAAGAGGTTGAATAAACCTCCCGTTTTTTATTCTGCAATAGTACAGGCCCCGTTGCGGCGGGGCTTTTTTTAAACCAAACAAAATCAATATCATGAAAATTATCATCAAAGAGCAGGAAATTATCCTGCGTTTCAATTTGGGCTTCCTGAGGGCATTAGGCAATGCCTGGGGCTGCAATGGCCCTGCAGCAACGATAGAAAAATTTTATGATGCACTCAAGCCAATACTCGAATTGGCAGAGGGTGTCGATCCTGAAAAATTAAAGGACCAGCCGTTGGATGCGCCTGCGGGCGATATTCCGTTCGATACCATCGATGCGCTTATCGATGTGGTCAAAGTTGCGGCAAAGTACCATGACGCAAGCGTTGAGCTTGATTATGATGATGTTGGCGCATTGATCTTTTCCGACCCTCAACTTATGTTAAGTATTGTTTCGGGTTTTATTGCAAGCATCCCTAAAGTAAGGGAGGTGCAGGGAAAGTTCCCGATGCCAGTGGGGGAAGCGTAAACGTAGAACCGCCCGACTGGGATGATATGGAGGAAATCGCGCTTGGTGAACTGAGGCTGCGGCTCGATTACTTCTACAGCCTGACATCCCGGGAATTTAGTAATGCGCTTTCGGGCTTCCGAAAGGCGAAAGAGTCTGATTACAAAGACAACTGGGAGCGCACGCGGCAAATCATGTGGTCGGCGATCATGCCGGGCCAGAAAAAGAATTCCGGGCTTACACCGAGAAAACTGATGCCGTTGCCCTGGGATGAATCCGACGCGCCGGAGCTGCAGGGTGAAACTTCACCTGAAGCGATACAGGCCGTGCAGGAACGCTGGATGGAACTTGACAGCAGGCGTGCGGAAAAAGAAGCGGTGGGCTCGATCAAAAAAACAATAGTCAACAAGTCTGAAATAAAATAATACCATGGCAACAAATCTCGCGAGTATTAATGTCCGTTTCAGGGTTGGGTTGCAGGAACTGAGTACGCAACTCCAAACCGCCACTCGTACGCTACAGCGCCAGGGCGAGCAGATGCAAAAGGCGGGGCAAAGCCTTTCGCTGTACGTTACGGCTCCGTTGGTGGGGCTGGGCGGCGCATCGGTGAAAACGTACGGCGACCTCGAAAAACTGGAAAAAGGCCTTATTTCTGTAATGGGGTCTTCCGGTAAGGCAAAGGCAGAATTCGAAAAGCTGAAAGAGGTGGCAAAACTTCCCGGGCTTGGACTGGAAGAGGCGGCGCGGGGTTCGGTGAACCTTCAGGCGGCGGGTTTCAGCGCTGACGAAGCCCGGGCGGCGTTGCTGGCGTTTGGTAATGCATTGGCCACCGTGGGCAAAGGGGCGCGGGAACTCGACCTTGTTACCCTGGCGATCACGCAGCTGAACAACAAATCATCCGGCTTCGGGCAGGATTTGCGCCAGCTTACGGAGCAGTTGCCACAATTGCGCGGTGCGCTGAAGGCGGCGTTTGGTACGGTTGACACAGAAAAAATATCGAAATCGGGCGTGACCGGAAAACAAGTCGTAGAGGCGTTGGTGAAAGAGTTTGAAAAGCTTCCCAAAGTTACCGGTGGCATCAACAACGCTTTCGAAAACTTTTCGGACAATGTGAAAATATCCATGGCTGCGGTCGGAAAATCATTGAATGAATCCCTTGATATTGAGGGTTTGCTGACAAGTGTCGGTGAGAGCGTGCAGGGCCTTGCTGAAGGTTTCGCAGGGCTTGACAGTTCTACGAAAAACGTTATTCTAACGTATACCGGATTTGCAGTTGCTACCGGTCCTGTGCTTTTCGGGTTAGGCAAAATAACTTCTGCTATGGGTACACTTACATTAATCGCGCAGGGTGGTCAAAATCCTTTTACCGCTTTCGGTAAATCACTCAAGACGTTGGGGCTTGCTTTGGCTGTAAATCCATTAGTGTCGCTTGCTTCGGTATTTGCGGCGCTGGCTGTTCCTTTATTGGTTGCGAACACACGTTTCACGTCGCTGACCAACGCCACTAAGGAATTCAATAAAGTGATGGCTTCCGGTGCTGAGTCGATAGCAAAAGAAAGCACTGAGCTTTACAAAAACCTTTCGGTTGCCCAAAACGAAAAGATCAGCAAAGAGCAGCGCCTGAAGGCAATCGATAACCTGAATGCGATTTCCCCGGAATACCTGGGCAACCTCACACTGGAAAACATCAATACAGATGCCGCGCGCGAGGCTACTGAAAAGTATACAAAATCATTGCTTGAAAAAGCAAAAGTGATGGCAGCGGAGGAGAAGTTGGTGGATGTCCAAAAACAATTGCTTGATATTCAACTTGGTCAACTGGATGCGGTGAAACCATCACTTTGGCAAAATCTGGGCAACGCGTTCCGGGCTTCCGGTAATGCAGCCCGGTTTTTGGCGTACAATACACAAACGATTACTGAAAACGTGGTTGAAGAAGCGTCGGAACTCGAAAAGCTCCGCAAAAAACTTCTTGAATTTCAGCAAGCGATGGATACCGCGGGCGGTCCGTTGGCTGACTTTGCAAAAAAATTCAAAGATTTGATATTGGCCTCAGGTGATTTTAAAATTTCGCTTGATAAAATAACAAAGGCCGGCACCACCGACTGGTACGACGAACGCATCAAGGCGTTGCAGGAAATGCGGGACGGCGTTGCTACAACTACAGAAGCGTATCAAAAGTTTACAGAACAAATCGAAGCGCTCGAAAAACGCCGCGATGCATTGCAGGGCAAAAGGCAGAAAATAACATCGGTGACTGAACAGGTGGGCGGGTTAAAGGAACCTGAATTCGCAAAGAGTGACCGTAGGAAAACTGTTGATAATGCGCAGGCAGAAATTGAAAAATTAGAAAAATTACAATCTGCCTACGTTCAGGCCGATCTTGAATGGCAAAACTTTCAAAGGCAGATTGAAGGGCATCAATTGACGATTGATATTAATACGGATCCTTTGAAAGCTTTGCAGGCAACGCTGAGGAATATCTTTCCTGATTTTGATGCGTTAAAAAATAGGCTGGAATCTATGGTTGTTGATTTGGCTCCAATACTCGAAGGGCTTGCGGAAGGTTTTGCTGAGGGGTTTGCAGATGTCATTGGCTCGATTTCTAATGGAACTAATGCTGCGGGTGCAATCTTTGGTTTGTTGCTTACTACTTTGGCAGATGTTGCCATTCAGATAGGGAAGGCTGCGATCGGTATCGGTATCGCAATGGAAAGTATAAAGATGTCTTTTGCTTCACCAGGCCTTGCGATTGCGTCAGGTATTGCGCTAGTTGCGATTGGATCGCTTATTAAGTCTAATATTCCAAAATTTGCCGATGGCGGTATCGTTGGAGGAAATTCCATGTATGGTGACAAAATACTGGCGCGCCTCAATAGCGGGGAGCTTGTGCTGAATATGGAACAGCAGCGACGGATGTGGCAACAAATGGCGTCTCCTCGTGATAGGTTCAAAATCGCAGATCCAGTACTTCCTGATGGTATGGAGCCTGCGCCAATAGAGATATTTGGTACTACAAATATTACAGGCAGTGATCTGGAAATTGTTTTCAACCGATGGAACGAAAAGAAAAACCGATTTGATTAATGGTACTTCAAGCTGAAATAAAATTATTAAAACAGCCTCGTGTTGCTGATGCGTTTGGTTTTACCTTTCGTGTTAATGGCGTGCCTGTGCTCGAGGTTTCCAAAACATTTGGTGCCGCCGGGGCGGATGTTATCGCTATCGGTGCAAATGTTAGTGCGACCGCTGCTAATGTCCTGGCGAACCTCGAGGCTAACGATGTATTGGCCGGGCTTGCGTATTCCGTGTCCGGACAATCTGTGTTTGCCACGCTTACAGCGGATGGTGATATTGTGTTAACGGCGCTTCGCGGGACGCAGGATTATGTTTCGGTATATGAGCAGGACCTGGTGCCTATCGAGCCTTTTGATGTTCATAATTTTGCAGTAGAAATCATCGATACTTATGATAATGATCGTTTGCTTTTTGAGGAGTTTGCGCAAGCGGATTCGTTGAAGCTTACGTGGGATGGTGGTGAAGATTTGTATCAGCCGATGATGACTTCCCGCCTGTCTTTTAGTATGGCTGTGCTGGACCATGCTGATGGGGGTTTCCTGCATTTGCTTACGGGTGATGAAACCCGGTTCCTGGTGAAGCTGAAAAATATTGATGAAGCCGAAAATGCAATATTGTTGTGGCAGGGTTTCATCCTGCCGGACTTGTATAGTGAGCCTTGGAAAAAAGGCGTGCCCTTTATTGAGTTTACTGCTACCGACGCTATCGCGTTGCTAAAAGGAAAAAAATTCAAGCCGTGGTTTTATTACCAGCGATTTACGCTTCCTGAATTTTTTGCCTATGTAATGGAAAAAACAGGATTATTGCAGGAATTCTACGTAAGCCCGGCATTGGTAAATGTGGGTCATGGAGAGGGTTACCGCTGGCGTGACGTTTGTGTTAACCTGCGTCCGTATACCGATGGTAAAAAGTATGAGGGATTGTATGATATGCTTGAGCGTGTGCTTGTTTCTCAGGGGATGCAATTGTTTGCTTACCGCGGCAAATGGTTTTTGCAGGGCTTAACACGCAGGCAGGAATCTGAAGGATTGGTAGAAGTGTACCATCCGGATGGTGAGTACAAGGAAATATTAACGCTGCAGTACGAGGTTGCCACGCCGTTATTTAGTGCGACGCCCCCAATTATTACGGCGGAAACGCCTTGGAAAAAGGTAGCACTAAATTTTAGTACAGAATCACCGCAAAATCTATTGCCGGATGATGTCGTTGTTAAAGAATATTTTGGCACCCGTTATGTGTGGGGTGGTTTTGATATGACAAATGGTTATCTGACGACTTTTTTGGATATGTGGAAAAAAGTTGGTGGCGCTTTTTTAAATTGGAGCGGCCGTGATAAAGAGTATTTCCGTTATTGGCCAAACGTTTTGGGTTTTACCGGTGTTAATGAGGCGACCGCTCTTGTTAATTATTTTGAATGTTATTCGAAACCTTACGTAACCACGGAGCGACGTTATGAATTTGAGATCGAGGCAGAGCTTCGAATTGATCTTATTTCAGGTGATGGGTCGTTTGAAGATGATTTAAAAGACGGAAAATTTGACAGGATCCTGAATTTTCAAATATTTAATAATGGTGTCGAGATTATCAGTAACCGCCCGGGTTTCGATACCGCCGACACTTATGTATTTGATAAGGATAATATGGGGCCGTTTGGTAACACTCAAAACGGAAAATTTTCGCTTAAGCGTGAATTTTCAGTTGCAGAAGATGGGGTTCTTACTATCCGTTTCCTTCCTTCTATTGGTAGTATGCCTGCGATAGATGTTGATTTGTGGTATGTGCGGGTTACTGCATTAAAAATAAATGTGCTTGGTGAGGTTGAAGATACCGAAAGTGCAGTGGCAGTACGCGATATTAATTATACAAAGGAATTTGAGATTGATGTGGATATCACATGTACCGTTGATGGGAGTGTTGACAATTCTTTCGCTATCGGGGCGCGTGTTCTGGATCAGTATGTTGAAATTCCTGTTCCTAGTGTAGAGTATTTTTACAATTACCATTTTTTCGAGCCTTCAACATATGTGTATCTCATGCTGTGCCGGTGGCCGATAGAAGAAACATTCCAGGATCTGATCTTTCGTGCCGACTTGCAAAAGTCACTTTTCCTTAAAAGGGCTGACGGTACTGATCTGCATTATTTTTCAATTTATAGTAAAACAGTTGAGGGTGTGCACTACCTGGCGGCGTACCATGACTATACATCGGATCTTCAGGGAAAGCCTGTATTACCGAAAGACTTTGTAAAGCTTCCGCAGCCAATTCCAAGTGGCGTTAACCGGGATTATTTGATGATGATGCTTTCTTTTTTTGTTCCTGAAGATAATAATAAACGGGCATTGTGGAAAATTTACGGGTTTGATGATGATACGGCCGACACGTACATGCGTACGCTTGCGCGTGCTTGTCACAGCGTGCGGCCTGATGTGTGTTTCAGTATTGATTGCCTGGCTCTGGCTCTTGTCTTTCCTCTTCAGCACGTCCTCTTCAGGTATCTTGGCGAAAACAAATTATTTATTCCTACCCGTATTGAAATGGATCTTTTTAGAGGGAAAACGCAAATAACAATGAAAGAGGCAAAGCTGCAACAAATTGATGATATAACTTTTGAATAATGAATGAAAACCAAACAATAACATTGCAAAAGCGGCTTGATCGTACTGAGATTGAAGCTGCGGCGCTCGCGGCAACGCCTCTTATCATTTTTGTGGCGAATGAATACAATAATGATCTTCCTGAGGGTTCCGAACTCGATGCTTCGCTTTTTGATTCGGATACGCTCGAAGCTTTTATGGTAATGACTGATATGTACACGTGGCAATTTGAAGCGCTGTGCCCGGTCTGGAAAGTAGATTATGATGCTGGGGCAAATACATTTTCTTTTGCTCGATCCTATCAAAGAAATGAGATCAGTACCGCGGATAAGTTGCCGCTCGAAAACGGTACACCATTGTTAGCGCGGTTTGAGTTTCCAGGCTTTACGATTAATGAAGTGGTCGAGGTGACCGTGTTATTTAATCAGGATTTCAGTGTTGAAGATAAAGCAACGCTTTTGGCGGCGGGTGTGGATGTGACCGTTGATGGTGCTGCTTTTTCCTTTACTACCATTAGAGAGTGTAAAGTTTATTTTTTTAAACCCGAAGATACGGAGGGGTTGTATGTCGTGTATTACCCTGCTGTTGGAACCGTTATACCTGCAACGTGATGCAAAAGAATAGAATTCATATAATTAATTTCCGGCCAAGGCGGTATGAAATCCGTGAGCCGTTGCCTCCTGAGCGTATTTATGTCGAGGCGGAATATGTGGAAGAGGAATATGTAGAATAATAAAACAAACCAAATAATACCGTTATAAAATGGCAGAATTAGTATACAGATACAATCTTGACAGAAAACTCACCAGCGCTGAGGCCGATGGGAATATTACAGAACTGGCGGCACGCAGCGCGGCCAACGCTGCCGCGACCGCCGACCTGGGCGAAGTTGTTGCGGGCATCGGCGAAAGTGTTGCCGGTATCATCGAAAACCTCGCTGATCTTGAGGAAAACCAAAACAACACGACGCAGTGGCGCCCGAACTTCTGGCCATACGAAACGCCGCCAACCGAGGCCGAAGTGGTGGATTACATCAACGAATTCCTGACGTTCGAAGTAACCCCAATACAATCGCGGGTGTACATCCGTTTCTTTGCGATCGTGAGCGGCGTGTACTACACGTACATCTTCGACTTTGGCGGTGGCAATGGTACATGGGGCGCAAATCTTGAAGAGGATCCGGGCATCCTGCCTGTGACCGTGTCGCGCATCAAACTCATATCGATGTTCCCAACGGTGCCGTCGGAAATTGAAGATAACGATGATACTATTATCGTGGAACTGGGTGCGGTCGCGGCGGGTGGGTTTTTGGCTGCGGCCAACCTGGCATCGCATGATTTCAGTGACACCGATGTGCAATATTACTTTTCGTACTACATCGACAGTGTGTTGTACCTGGCGTTGTTTATTGGCGCGCCGGGTGTGTATGGCGGTGGCGGCATGCCGTTTGTCGATGCCGATTTTGCCCAGGTAACGAACAGTGAAGTGACGCCTGCGCCCGGCCTTAATGATGTGGCGCTGGTGAATAACCAAAGTGATGTGCCGCTGGTGGTCGCGGATGCCGGGCTTTCGCAAAAGCTTTCGCATAAAGCCGACCGCCTGACTTTGATACGCCCTGAGCTCCCCGATGAAGATTTCATTTTAAATCCGGATATTGAAGAGGAGCAGCAGGGCAAACGGGTGGTGCGGTTTGAGGATTTGGATGTAACGCGTATTCCTACTGACTTCTTTATATCGTGTACTTACAATCCGCTGCCGGTTGGTGGGAGTTTGATATCTTATGTAACCGATGAAATAAGGCAAATCGACATTAATCCTATGGTTGGCGATTATGGGGTGTATACCGCAAGGGATGTTGATGTTATCGATGATGAAACCATAATTGTTATAGGCGAAAGATTTGACGGTGTTATAGGTGCGGGGAGTTTGGGCGAAAACAATTACTATGTTTTAGCATTGCGCGGGTGTAGGATCGTGAAAAATGTTTTAACCGTGGGCTCTTATGAGGTTGGAGAGCTGACGGGCATTAAAAAAGATGCCAGCAATGTGCCTTATAATTTGCACTCTTTTATTTATCACCGGGGTTTTATGTATGGGGCTACTCGGGTAACTTCTACGGTTGTAGATAACACCCAGGTGGTGAAAGTAAACCCGTGGGATTTAAAAGACATCAAATATTTGGAGCTGCCAACGACCGGGGATTATAATTGTTCTGTAGGGCAGTTGCGGGCTTATAAAAATAACATTTATTTGTTAGGGGTCAAAAGCACAACGCCCAGGTCATCAAGTTTAATACGGGTTGATGAAACGTTGCAGGATTATGAGGTTCTCTTTGTGTGTGGCAATGTTACCGGGGCTAAAAGATTGGTCAATTCAACCCCTTTCCTGATATATAACGACAAGGTGATTATACCTTATATAAATATTTTAGCAGAAACTGGCGATGCAACTTCGGCATATAATACGGTAGGATTTTTTGTATTTGATTTGTTTAAAAAAACGTTACTGACAGACACCGGCGCTATCACTATCACAACCGGTGCCACGGCTCATCCGATACCGCACTGGATGAGTGTTTTCAATGATAAAATTATAATGCATACTTCATCCGGCACTTCAAACAGGGTGCTTGTAAGATTCAATGCAAAAACATTTTCTTTTGAAGAAGATGTGCCGCTACCGTGGGGTATTACCAATGAAAACAGTATTACAAGGGATGGATATGTGCTTCTTAATCCGGAGCTTACTTATTTTCAAAAATTAATAAAAGTCAAGTATAATGATTTTACTGACTACTCCGAAATTAGTCCGGAGGGATGGTACTCTTTAGGATCGTATGACTGGAATAAAGTTTACCCTGAAAGTTTAAAAACAAAGCTTTCGGAGTTTGAAAATGATATTGGTTCCGGTACTCAGGAATGGCCCTGGGTAGCCTACACGCAAACCCCTGTTTGGAACAGCTCCGCCCCTACTGGATCGGTTAACGCAAACTGGACGGCCACCCGTATGGGTAGGGTGGTGATAGTATCGATAACCTCAATCGCGACAACGGCAGCAAACAATAACAACGTATTTATTCCGCTTCCAGCGGGATTGCCTGCACCATCTGCCGCGCCGGGCTATAGTGCAAACGGTGATCATTTCGGTGCAGCATCAGGGTATTTAATGACTGATACAAATGCTACCCCGGCAGGTGCAAGGGCAACGGTCATAAAATCACCATCGGGCGTATACGGAGTTAATATTATGGCAGGTACAACTTTGGCAAAAGGATTTACTACTACTTTCCAATACTGGGCAGATTAAACTGAAACAAAACTACCACGCCTTTATTAAATATTAAAAAGAATATGATGAAAGCATTTGTATCGTACATAGGGTTGGCGCTGCTGCAGCTGCACAAAGGCGCGTTTGGCGTGAAATTACTGGGAAGCCTGAAACTGGCGCTTCCGCTGAGCGTCACCACGTGGTGCCTGGAGCGCATCACGCACTGGTCAATTTCCAATAAAGAATACATTTCGGGTGTGCTTGTGTGTATCGCGATCGATCACCTGATCGGGTCGGTGTACCATGCTTTCAAGGTGCGTGACTTTACGATAAAGAAAAACGCAATCGGCCTGATGCTGAAGCTCACAATGTGCGCGGGTGGAGCCATCCTGTTCGAAATAATACAAATGGTGCTGCACGATGTTACTTTCGTGTACGAATACCTGAAGATCACGGCGCGCCTCATCATCATCCTGTATCCTGCCGGCAGCGCGTTCATGAACATGAGCGCGATCACTAACGGGGTTTTCCCACCATTGGGTTGGATTAAAAAGATCAAGGCTTTTAATGAGAATTTGGATTTGGATAAATTTAAAAACGATAAAAAAGAAGAGAATGAATCACCTGATTGAATTCCAGAAAAAACACGGGCTTTCTCCTGATGGCATCATCGGTAAACTTACATTGGCAAAAATGCGGAGTGTGTTTGGTATTGCCTCAAATTCGGGGCTGGCGCACTTCCTGGCGAATGTTGACCACGAAACCGGTGGTTTTACGGCCGATAGCGAAAACCTGAATTATAATGCTGCTGGGTTGGCGAAAACATGGCCGCAGCGTTATGCCGATCCGGTTACAAGGCAACCAAATGCGCTTGCAAATAAACTGGCCCGAAATCCTGAGGCTATCGCCAACAACGCGTATGCGAACCGTATGGGTAATGGCAGCGAAGCGTCCGGGGATGGTTGGAAATTCCGTGGTCGGGGTTCGCTCCAGCTTACGGGAAAACAGAATTACAATCTTTTCAGTGCATTTATTGGGGATGCATCGGTGATGACGAATCCGGATATCGTGGCGACAAAATACTTTTGGGATTCGGCGCTGTTTTACTTCAGTAAAAATAATCTTTGGCAAAAAACGAATGGCACGTCGCCCGTTGATGTCAAGGCTATCCGGAAAGCGGTGAACGGCGGTTACATCGGCCTGGAAGATGTGCAAAAGAAGTTTGAGTATTATATTAAATTGACAGGGAAATGAAAAATATACTTGTAACAATGCTGGCGCTGGTGGCGCTGTCCTGCGGATCCCGAAAACGGTCCATGGAAAAAACGGAAAGCAAACTCGAGGTTGCTGCCGAAAATAAAACGGTGCTCGATGCCGTGGTGCAGAATCATGTTGTTGATAAAAGCGAAACGAATGTGGTATCGGCCACTGAAGAAAAAGAGCGCGCCCTGGACGTGGGTCCCGGTGGCGAGGCAGTGATCGAGGAGTTCGACGCTGCCGGTAACCTCAAAAAGAAAACAACGCTCCGGAATAACGGGCGTTCCGGTGAAAGGGATGCGCGCGCGGCCACTGAGACAAAAACAACAACAGAGCGCACCGATAAATCCAAAACGGATATCCGCGCTGAAGCTGAAAGTAAAGTGAAGTCCACCGCTCAGGACAAAGCGAAAGCCGTGGCTGTGGACCGCAAAGGCGGCGGCGTTTTTTGGCTGTGGATACTGCTCGCGGTGATCGGTCTGCTGCTCCTGGTGGCGTGGTTCCGTCGCCGGAAAAAATAAATAATATAATTTTTTGGTTACTTTTGGTTTGGTTTGCAAGGCCTGCGCAGTGATGCGCGGGCCTTGTTTTTGGCACCAATCGTACTTTTTTCGTACTTAAAATTCACAAAGTTTGGCTTAAAAAATTGGTTTTTAATGGTTTGTGAATTGTAAAATTGTGCCTTCTAAGCAGGCGGTCTCAGGTTCGAATCCTGATGTGGTCACCTTAACCCGTTCAACCGAGCGGGTTTTTCGTTTTATATTATTCTGAATTAACATAAAAGCAGTATTTTCTCCTCCTTTTTTGAGTACCTTTATTCCTCCAAAAAACCGCTGTTTTGGCGGAACCTAAACTTAAACACATTCATGCAAACAACACAAGCAAAAGCCTTCGGTACCGAAAGCACAACTGCCCCATTAAAACCAATGACCATTGACCGAAGAGAACCAACGCCCACAGACGTTGAGATCGACATACTCTACTGTGGCGTTTGCCACTCCGACCTGCACACGGCGCATAACGATTGGGGCGGGTCCGTTTATCCTGTAATTCCGGGCCACGAGATCGTAGGCAGGGTATTGTCGGTGGGCAGCGATGTCACCAAAGTAAAAGCAGGCGACCTTGTAGCTGTAGGCTGTATGGTAGATTCCTGCAAGCAATGCTCCAGCTGTGAGCAAGACCTGGAGCAGTACTGCCTTAATGGGTTTACCGGCACTTATAATGGTAATGACAAGCACCTTAATATCCAGACTTTCGGCGGATATTCAGAGAAAGTGGTGGTTGACGAGCATTTTGTACTCACCATGCCCGAAAACCTCGACCCTGCCGCGGCAGCTCCCCTGCTTTGTGCAGGCATAACTACCTGGTCGCCGCTAAAGCACTGGAATGTTGGCGAAGGCAGCAAAGTAGCCGTTGTTGGCCTTGGCGGTCTTGGCCACATGGCAATAAAGCTGGCAAATGCGCTTGGAGCACACGTTACCCTTTTCTCCAGGTCCCCCGAAAAAACGCAGGATGCAATGGATTTGGGTGCCCACGAGGTAGTTATTTCTACTGACAAGGATGATATGGCAAAGGTGGCCGGCAAATTCGACCTCATCATCGATACGGTGCCGTATGTTCATGACTTTAACCCTTATGTAGCAACGCTGAATATCAACGGCACACTGGTGGTAGTAGGTTATCTTGGGCCGCTTGACCCTACACTAAACACGGTGCCAATGATTCTGGGCCGCAAGGCTGTGGCAGGCTCTGTTATCGGCGGTATTGCCGAAACCCAGGAAATGCTGGACTTCTGCGGTAAGCACAACATCGTTTCGGAAATCGAAATGATAAAAATGCAGGACATCAACGAGGCCTACGAACGCATGCTGAAAAGCGACGTACGCTATCGTTTCGTGATTGACATGGCTTCGCTGAAAGGCTAAACTATCGCAATACCAAATCAAAACCCGTTCGTTATGGACGGGTTTTGTTTTTATGTGCCATACTATAATTACTTCCTGTAAGTTATTATAGACAAACCAGACCAAAACCAATGAAAAAACTGCTCCCTGTAATTGCCCTGCTCCTCCTTCCCTTTTTATCACGGTCGCAAAATGAAAAAATGACCCTGCAGGCCATTGTAAAAAATACCGGGCAGGACTATATTACACTCAATTACGAACCACGGTTACGCGGCACATTAAGTCCCGAGGGCTATCAGGCAACCGGCGCAGCCATTGACGGGAAAGGCCGTTTTAAACTGGAATCCTCCCAAATAACCGACGGGGCTGAATACTACGTGGATTTCAACAAGAAAATTATCCGCCTGGTGCTGTTCAATGACGATAAGCTGAAGCTGGAGGCGGACCTGGACAACCTGCAGAAGTCGATATTCGCAACCGGAAAAGGCGCAGGCAAAATCAATGTAATGCACCTGCCGCAATTTGAATACAAGCTCATTGACACACAGTTATCGCTGGATCAATTTGTTGCCAAAAACGACAGTACCATCTTCTCCCGGCTAAGGCTATTAGAAGCCATTTATACCCGAAACCCCCAATCACCGGTAATTATCAGCACCCCCAATTCACCAAAAATACAGCGCATTATAAAGGAAACCCCTTTGAATGAAAAAGAGTACGACTTTTTAAAATCGGACATTGAGATCCAAAGGTACCTGGTATCCGACTACATTTCAGCCACATCGGAAACCGGAAGCTACGGCAGCCATGCAATAAATATGGAAAGCCCATTCTTCAGGCCGTTCAGGGAGGAAGGCTATAAAAAGATAAAAAACCTCAACCACTATCATTTTGGCAATGCGGCAGAGCAAATTTTAAAGTTTGAATTCATAAAAACAAAACTTAAGGAAAATCCTGGATTGCTATACAGGGATTGGAATAAAGTGATTGTGTGGGACGAATACAGCCCCTGGATAGAGGAGTATCTAAAGACGAACTTTGCCAACGAAGTGCATAAGCAATATTATGCCGATATATTAAACTGGTATGCGACCATGGGAATGTCAGACGCGCCATTGTACCAATACCTCAGCGAAAATGCCTACAATAAGGAATACCTCCACCACTATGATGCCTTCAAAAAGCTGCTGGATGATGGACTGAATGATGCTAACCACGACCTTAACGACAAAGCACTTACACTGGATAAGGCGGCTTTTGATGCCCTCCTGCAAAAAAATAACGGTAAAAACGTGCTGTATGTATTTTGGTCGGCGCAGTTTGCCGGGGCATCCGTTCTGAACAGCCTGCCCGCCATAAGCCACCTTGAAAAGGAGTACGGGCTTACCGTCATCAACATCTGCGTAGACAGGGCTGAATACAAAAACCTTTGGGCGGCACGCATAATCGACAGCAAGTGGAATGGCAGCCATTACTTCATGTCCATCGAAGATAATGCCGGTACACTGGAAGCTTTCGGGAATAATAACATTGGCTCATTCTGTTCCGGAGGGGCGGCTTACATCCTTGTAAACAAAACAGGTACCATCCATAAAGACATCAGGAGGGCGACAGAATTTACAAAGACTAAAATGGCCTTATTCCTTCAATAAGCAATCATTGGGTCATTTCAGATTTATCTTCGAAATAACCTTACCCGAAACCTTTGATGGCTTGCCCCGTTCGGCGAGAGACAGCTCAATGGCAGCTTTAATAAGTTGCTCAACGGCCGCATTCCTGTAATCTTCGGGCGAACGTACGGGTATGTGCCGTATCAGGTTGCCTGTTCCTTGCAAAAGTATGTGTGGATCAGGCAGCAAAGTCCCCTTATTAAAACCGAGATTGAGGTGGTTGGTGTATATTGGGATCATACAATAGGCATCGCCCAGCTTATCCGAAACCGAATATACCGATGTGAGCGCATGCGTATGGTATAAAATTTCATTCGCCTCAGGATGCAGGCTGAGCACAAAATCCCTTATATCTGTGTAAAGGCCGATAAGCGCTTCATCTTTATACTTTAGGAGGTTGTAAAAATCTGCATGTACAGGCCTGTTTTCATTCATGTTTTGCAGGTTTGGATGGTTAACGCAATGTACGATTTTGAAGCTTAAAAACCCATTTTAACACATTTCACAAAAAATAAGCATTAAAAATTATATTTTATCTATATTTAGCCAGCATAAACAAACATCTAAAACAATCATTTACATGAAATCGTATTCACTTGAAGAGATCAGCGACCTTGTCAAAGGAGAAGTAGTTGGAGCCACGTCCGGCCGTATTTCGTGGCCGGAGCAGATAGAACGGGCCGAACCGGGACAGATCACCTTTATAGGCAATGCCAAATACGAAAAGCTTTGGGCGGCCTCGAAAGCATCGGTGGCCATCGTAAACGATACTATTTCCATTGAACCCGGCGATGGCAGGGCTTTCATTAAAGTAAAGAACGCCGACCTGGCCATGTCGAAAGTACTGGAGCTGTTTAGTCCCGACCCTCCGAAATTTGACGATGCCATACACCCTACTGCAGTCATCCACCCTACTGTCACCATTGGCGAAGGCACTAAAATTGGCGCCGGATGCTACATTGGCCCCAACGTAAAGATTGCCGAAAACGTAACGATTTACCCCAATGCCACGATACTTGACGATTGTACCATTGGCAAAAACACCATAATATGGTCAGGCGTAGTCGTGCGCGAACGGTGCCACGTGGGCGCGCACTGCATCCTCCACCCGAATGCAACCATCGGCGCCGACGGCTTCGGATTTACCCCATGTGCCGAGCGTGGACTTGCAAAGATCCCGCAGATTGGCAATGTAATACTGGGCAATGGCGTGGAAATAGGCGCCAACTCCTGCGTAGACCGTGGCAAGTTCAGCTCAACCATCCTGGGCGATGGCTGTAAGATCGATAACCTTGTTCAGATAGGCCACAACAGCGTTTTGGGCAAGTTCTGCATCATGGCAGGCAACAGCGGACTGGCAGGATCTGTAACGCTGGGCGATGGCGTGATCATCGGCGGAAGCGCTTCCATTAAGGACCACAGTACGTTAGGGGCAGGCGTGATCATCGGCGCGGGCTCGGGCGTTACGGGCGACGTACCCGCCGGAAAAACCATGCTGGGCTACCCTGCCGTTGAGGCCCGTACTGCACTAAAACAATGGGCAGTCTTGAAAAGGTTGGCGGAGAACAGGTAAGACATATAAAATTTTATTGAGATTTCTCCTGCGTCTAAATGGAATAAAGTTGTTCCATTTAGACGCAGGAGAAATCTCTTTTTTCAGGGAAAAGCAGGTAATTTCAACCCACTCACGGTACTAACTTTGAGGATCACCCTAAATTTTTTACCATATAGAGGGTTCCCGGTTATGTATTGATCCTAAGATAGATGTAGATAAACATAGTGAAACCAAACTTCATGCTATGTATCACTTGGTTCTACGCTATTCCCTGTATCTGAAAGCTATGTGCCTGTGTGGTTAAAATTAATCACTGCAAAATTTAGACAATTGCTTAATTAATGTATTGGTGCATTTCGTGGCTAACTTATTTTACCTGTACACAAACTCAAGCGTAACTACATCACCGTTAATAGCATAGATTTTTGCTGAAGCCCTGCTTTGGCTGACTTTGCTATACAGTTCATAGTCGGTAATATTGCCAAGGTGTACCGGTGTCCAAGACGTGCCTGTAGCATGCACGCTAACCGTTTGGGGTTCGCCTGTGGGCTGAAGCGTAACTGTTTCACCGGCATCAATACCCGATGACTGCACGGTTTCGATCGGCACTTTGAGATTGGCCGTCACAAAATATTCCTTTTGCCGTTCGGGCGACTTGTCGCCGCCGCTTACCAGCTTTACAATACCCAGGATAAGGGATATAACTGTAATTATTATTGATATTGCTTCCATAGGGTTGGTTTTTGCGTGCAAGTATAAGAAGAAAAAAATTAAATCATATAATCCGAAACTTATTAATTTTTTGTTAAATTAGCTAAGTATTTTTTTTGTAAACAGCACATTAACATGGAACTAAGCAATCGAAAAGAAGGAATTATTTCTTTTAAATATTTACGGTTATACTGCAAAGCAAGAAATTCATTGCAAAAGTTTGAAAAATATCTCGGAATAAAAGAACCGGATATCCCCAGGCAAATCAGTTATAGAACAATAGTGGAGTATTTACGAGCCTCTCAGCGAGCGTCCGGCCGATACTATATGATTATTTTCCTGATAGGAGCAATCGGCTGTATTGTTTCAGCCATCTATTATTTTTTCCTAAAAGCAGATAATGAAATGTCTGCGCTAAAGGCATATTCCGGATTCATGTTTTCACTTGTTACTATGTCTTTTGGACAGATTGAGATAGAATTGCAAAAAAGGAAATTATACAATCAGTTACACAGGGTTGCCGTCGCTAATAAAAACAGCGAAGACTTGAGCTTGATAGTAGAAGACTTCAAGAAATGGTCATGGTCCCAATACCAGGATAAATTTACAGAAATATAATCATGCGGGTAATTAAACTTTTGGCTTATGTTGCACTGGCAATTGCACTTCCATTTTGGTTTTTTTTATCAGACGAACAAAGTAGTGATAAAGACAACGAGATTAATATCAATGGGTTATTAAAAATTATGGCGGAAAGCCAAAATGAAAGTAAGAATGACTCTGTATATGAAAATATTTATAAACTTAACAATCAGGCCCTTATTCAAATAGTAAAAGAACTGGGAAACCAACCAAATCCACCCGACTATACAAAATCATTTACAGATTTGACAAATGTAATAAGAGAAAATTCAGGAAATAGTAAGGAAATTAATGTCAATATTCCGTCAATCAACCTCAATACCTCTCCAACGGAAATTCGTAAACCGAATGATAATGTATATGATCAACAAAGTTATCACAATGCAAAAACTCCTCGTGACAGCAAAAATTTCCCTGAATACGATATTCTTAAGAGTGGTTTTCTGGAACCTTTTAAAATAAATCTTTCAGAAATAAAGAAATTTATATTTTTTGACTCTGTACAGAATGGAAAGGAGAATCAGGTAAACAATTATTTTTATATAGTTTTAAAAAACAAAAGTAATGAAAATGTGGAAGTTACATTTCATCCTTTTGAAACTCCCGAAGTATCTTCTTCACAACCATCTGACGGCACTTCTAATTTAACTACCGCTGCTGCTGTCTCCAAAATGGACATCAAATCAATTATCTCTCCTCTCACTGCTAACATTGGCCCTAATAGTTCACAGATTTTTAAAATTATAAAGGATACTACTATCATGAATCTTCAAATAAAAGTAGCTTTTAATGGACTATTCGAAAAAACCCGTACTATACCTCTCTTAATTTATTAATCTACATCAAAAAAGACATCTTTCTTTAAAAATAATATTTTTATATGCCACAAAATTCATTAATTTCGCAACTACAACAAACAAAAGACACATAATAGTATGAATAAGAAAGTTGTTATCGTTTCAGCTGTACGTACGCCAATAGGCAGTTTCATGGGCGCTTTGTCAACTGTTACAGCTTCCCAGCTTGGTGCAGCCGCCATAAAAGGTGCTCTTGAAAAAATAAACCTTGACCCTAAGCATGTAGACGAAGTAATCATGGGCAATGTGGTTCAGGCCGGTGTTGGGCAGGCCCCTGCACGCCAGGCTTCGCGCTATGCAGGCCTTCCGGCCAGCGTTGTGGCCACTACGGTAAATAAAGTTTGTGCATCGGGCATGAAGGCCGTTATGCAGGCAGCACAGGCGATAAAGTTGGGGGATGCCGATGTGGTTGTTGCCGGCGGCATGGAAAACATGAGCCTTATCCCGCACTATGTACAGATGAGGACAGGCGCTAAATTTGGCCCTGCCACAATGATAGACGGCATGCAGAAAGACGGTCTTAGCGATGCTTACGACAACAGCGCCATGGGTGTTTGTGCCGATGCCTGCGCTACAGAATACAACATTTCACGCGAAGACCAGGACAATTTTGCCATTGAATCCTATAAGCGTTCTGCGAATGCATGGGATGCCGGTAAATTTGACAACGAAGTAGTGCCGGTAGCCGTTCCGCAACGCAAAGGCGACCCGGTAATGGTGACAAAAGACGAAGAATATACCAATGTAAAACTGGATAAGATACCTGCGCTTAACCCTGCTTTCACCAAAGAAGGAACGGTAACTGCTGCCAATGCCTCTACCATTAATGATGGTGCTGCGGCACTGGTGCTCATGAGCGAAGAGAAAGCGAATGAGCTGGGCCTTAAGCCACTTGCCTACATTAAAGGCTATGCAGATGCCGAGCAGGAGCCGAAATGGTTTACCACTTCACCTGCCAAAGCGCTTCCCAAAGCACTTGACAAAGCAGGCATCTCTAAAGAAGATGTGGATTTCTTCGAATTTAACGAGGCGTTCTCTGTGGTAGGCCTTGCCAACATGCAGATACTTGGCCTTGATGCCAGTAAAGTAAATGTAAACGGTGGCGCCGTATCACTGGGGCATCCACTGGGATGTTCCGGTGCAAGGATCATTGTAACGCTTATCAACGTACTGGAGCAGAACAATGCAAAAGTTGGCGCGGCGGCAATCTGCAACGGCGGCGGCGGGGCTTCGGCAATTGTAATCGAAAGAGCTTAAATCAATTGACTATTTTTTATTTTCTATTTTTTATTGGCTGATCGTTATCTGTAAATTTTTAATTTATTAATTTGCAGTGAACCTTCAGCCAATGAAAAATATACTCCTTAACCGGACAAAAAAGTTTGGGCACGACTGTGTAAAACTTTCCCTCCAACTTCCGTCCACCTATCTTGGCAATCATATAAAAGGGCAGCTTATACGCTGCGGTACATCCGTTGGCGCCAACTATCGGGCAAGTTGCATTGCCCAAACCAAAAAAAGTTTCATATCCAAATTGAGCATTGTCATTGAAGAAGCTGACGAAGCTGCCTTTTGGATTGAATTTATTGTTGACGAAAATATGCTTCCGAAAGAATTTTGCGAACCTCTCCACAAGGAAGCTTCAGAATTAACTGCTATATTTGTCAGCTCAGGGAAAACAGCATCTTTACGTACTGCTGATCCAAATAAAAAATAGAAAATAAACAATAATCAATCAGAAATGTTTGGCATTTGCAATCTTGCTATTGTACCCCTTCGTTTAGAGCCCACTGACAGAAGCGAAATGACCTCGCAGGTTTTGTTCGGGGAGCATTTTAAGATACTGGAGCAAACGCCCAAATGGTCGCGTATCGAAATGGGTTACGACGGTTACAACGGATGGATCGACAACAAGCAGTTCAGGGCCATTTCCGAAAGTGATTACCATTCATTAAGCAACACCCCACCCATTCTTAACGCCGACCTGATTGAATACATTTCAGGTTCTGATAACAGCCTGATGCCCATACCACTGGGGTCTGCGGTTGCCTTTCTGGATAACCCCGCGCTCAACCCGGAGAATTTTACGTTCGAGGGCCTGAAAGCTTTTGGCATGACCAACAAGCAAAGCCTGATCCAAACCGCTTATATGTACCTCAACGCGCCCTATCTTTGGGGCGGCAGGACACCTTTCGGCATCGACTGTTCCGGCATGGTGCAGATGGTATACAAGCTCAACGGCTACGACCTGCTGCGGGACGCATCACAGCAGGCAACGCAGGGTGAGGCGCTCAGTTTTATCGAAGAGAGCGAACCCGGCGACCTCGCGTTTTTCGACAATGAAGAAGGAAGGATCATCCACGTAGGCATCATTATGGAAGATAATTACATCATCCACGCCCATGGCAAGGTCCGCATTGACCGCCTGGATCACCTAGGTATTTATAACATCGATACCAAGAGGCATACCCATAAGCTCCGCGTCATCAAAAAAATAATCTAAACTTTTTTTTGGCATCAAATCTTTTGACGAATTAAGTTTCTCTGACCACTCTTCAAAAGAATCCGGCATTACTACGTCATACCCTGCACTCAATTAGCATATATGAAACCGTAAATAACTTTTTATTCATAACAGTATTATAGTCAGATAATTAAAAAACATATTGCTTCGCACACCAAAATCCTTCAGGCAATAATTGAAACAATAAAAGATAAATTTCATTATCTTTACATGGCTATGAAAAAATACATCTCACTCCTATCCATCCTGTTCCTGCTCCTGGTAACGGGATGCAGCTCTGACGACACCACAACCGCGGCCCCTTTAACGGCCCAAAACATACTCGATGTCCCCTATGGCAGCGGGGAACGGCAGACCATGGACGTCTACCTGCCTGCGGGAAGGGACGGGGACACTAAAGTGGTGATCCTCGTGCATGGTGGTGCATGGACTTCGGGCAGTAAGGACGACGTGACTCCGCTTGTTTCCATTTTGCAGGAGCGCTTCCCGGAGCATGCCGTGGTAAATATCAACTACAGGCTGGCTACCGAAACCACCCCTGCCATGCCCATGCAGATTGACGACATCAAAAGCGTAATTGAGTACCTTGAGGAAAGCGATTACCAAATTTCCGACGATTATGCCTTCATCGGCTTCAGCGCAGGCGCACACCTCGCAATGCTGTACAGCTATGGCTACGACGCGGAGCATGACGTCAAAGCTATTTGCAACGTGGTTGGCCCCGCCGACTTTACCGACCCTGCCTATACATCGCACCCGCTATACCCCTTTGCCGCACAGTACCTGCTAGGCACTTCCAGCCCCACTCCTGCCCAAATTGAATCCATAAGCCCGGCGAACCTCGTTACGGCACAATCGCCGCCAACTCTCACCTTTTACGGCGGCCAGGATCCGCTGGTTCCGGCAAGCCAGGGGCCAAGGCTCAAGGCAAAGCTCGACGAAGCGGGTGTGTACAACGAGTTCAACTTTTACCCCGACGGTGGCCATGGTGACTGGGATGTGGCGACATTTGGAGAAGTGTATACCAGGATCGAAGTTTTCCTGCAGGCCAGGCTGTGATGGCCTAACGCGTACCTTAATGCAAATCATAAATAAATGTTATTTGCATAACCGGAAAAAACCGGCGAGGCCCTAAATCCGTAAAGCTAAAAAAGCCTTCGGCTTTTACCCCCCCACGACTGAAAAATGAAAATGATGTATGAAGATGAAGAAGAAATGCGTACCCCCAATGTTGTTTTTTTTTACCACTAACCGCAACCACGAAGCCCCACCGATGCAAGCGCTGCTAAATGTAAGCTACGGAAATGACCCCGAACAGATGATGGATGTGTACCTGCCTGCCAAAAGGAATGCCGATACCAAAGTCTTCATACTCCTGCATGGCGGCGGCTGGAGCGGCGGATCGAGAGACAGGCTCAATTATTTTATCCCGATGCTGCGCGAAGAGTTCCCCGGCCATGCCATAGTGAACATGGATTACAGGCTTGCCTCTTTTGAAAGCCCGGCTTTTCCCAAGCAGGTACAGGACATTGAAACAGCTATTGCCTTTATTGAAACCAGCGATTACAACATAGGCACAGACTATGGATTTATCGGGGTAAGCGCCGGAGCCCACCTGGCCATGCTGTACAGCTACCGCCACGATACCCCCCGGAATGTAAAGGCGCTTTGCAGCATTGTCGGCCCCTCGGATTTTACCGACCCGTTCTATGTGAGCCATCCCTATTACCAGTATGCATCGATGTATTTATTGGGGCATTCCAAAAATAATCCCGAAGCTGTTTTAGGCATCAGCCCGGTGAATTTTGTGAATCCGCACTCGCCTGCCACCATTTTATTTTATGGGGGGAAAGACCTGCTGGTGCCGCAAACGCAGCCGGAAAGGCTCAAGGCAAAGCTGGATAAAAACGGCGTGTATAGCGAATACCATCTTTACGAAGAAGGCGGCCATAGCAAATGGGAAGTTACAATTGCCGATAATTTCCGGCAAAAACTGGCCGCTTTTATGAAAGCAAAGTTTTAGTAAAAGTCAAAATAAATTGGGAGGGGCGGAAAATATTTTCTGTCCCTCCCAACCTTTTTATGTAAAAAGGCCTCTTAGTAGATATGAAGATGCCGCTACAAATATCCGTTCCCAAACCCTGCCATGAAAACTGGGCTGCTATGACCCCTGTTGACAAAGCCCGGTTCTGCGCTTCCTGCCAAAAGAAAATTCGTGATTTTACGAGGGCAACCGACAGGGAAATCCTCGAAGCGCTAAAAACCGGCGGACCGGCCTGCGGACGATTCAGGGCATCCCAGCTCAACCGCGATTTGGCAGTCCCCGAAGAAAAAAGCAAATTGTGGTCGGCGGCAAGTGCAGCAGTTATCGCATTTTTGACATTGGGAATGAATGAAATTTCCGCACAGACACACCCCTCCGCCGAAAAACAAGGTGACAAAACAGGATATACGGATGATAAAGGTGACTTTACAACACCTCACCGGGTGACAATTGGTGACACCCAAGAGGATTTTAGGGGAGCTATCCGTATGATAAAAGGTGCAGTAACCGATGAGGAGGCATTTCCCATTCCGGGAGCAACTGTAAAAGTCATGGCAACGGGCAAAAATGTACAAACCGATTTTGACGGATTATTTTCAATTGAGGCAAAGCCGGGCGACACATTGGTGTTTATGATGCTGGGAATGCAAATCAACAAAACAAAGATTTCCGAAGAGACTGAACTAAAAATCATACTTCAGGAGGACACAGCAGTTGTAGAGGATGTCGTTGTAGGAAGCTATTCCAGTGAAGGCGATGGATACCTCGGGGTGGCACGACGTTTTAAGTTTAATTACTAAACGCCATCACTATGAAAAACCCAATACAAATATCGATTCCACAACCCTGCAATGAAAACTGGAATGCGATGACTCCCGTTGACAAAGGCCGCTTTTGCGCTTCCTGCCAAAAGAACGTAGTCGATTTTACACGGTCGTCTGACAGGGAGGTGCTTGCATTTTTGAAACAAAATGATAATGTATGCGGTCGGTTTTTTCCTAACCAACTTGAAAGGGAACTCCATATCCCGGAAAAGAAAGGCCCAGTTTGGACAGCCGCCGCGGTCGTAGCGGGCATGCTTTCTTTAGGGACAACGGAAGTGTATGCACAGACACCTCCGCCAACCGAACAGCGTACTTCACAAAGCATACAAAATACAGGAAAACCATTGCCCTCTCCGAAAGTAACAGGAAATGTAAAAGATATGACCGGATTGCCTGTACCCGGCGCCGTTGTAGAAAATGAGGGAAACGGGGCGAAAACCATTAGCGATGATAATGGTGATTATTCGATAACCGCAGCACCCGGCGATACTATAATATTTTCGATGCCTTTCTTCAGCACTCAGCGCCACGTAGTACATTCTGAAAGTACTACAATTAACGTTATTTTAGAAGAGCCGGTAGTACTACTGGGAGATGTAGCTGTAACTGCCTATCGCACTACAACCCGTCGCAAATCTGATACTACCGGTACTACAACAATCCAGGTTGAAAAAAACCACACCTTCTTTGGGCGCATCTTCCATTCAATAGGCAACTTGTTCCGATAAAAATAATACGATGAAAAACCCAATACAAATATCGATCCCACAACCCTGCCATGAAAACTGGGCCACAATGACTCCCGTTGATAAAGGCCGCTTTTGCGCCTCCTGCCAAAAGAATGTAGTCGATTTTACACGGTCGTCCGACAGGGAAATCCTTGAAGCTCTTAAAACCGGTGGGCAGGCCTGCGGGCGCTTCAGGGCATCGCAACTGAACCGCGAACTGTACGTTCCAAAAGAAAAAAGTAAATTTTGGGCAGCAGCCAGTGCGGCGGCTATTACATTGCTGACCGTGGGAGTTAATGAAACTGCTGCACAGACTCCGATACCTGCTGAGCAGGGCGAAACAAAGTCCAGTAATATTGACGAACCCAAAACTGAGAACATCCCTGATAAAATTTCCGGAACTGTAGTGGATAATGATGGGATACCTATACCCGGTGTAAATGTAAAGATCAGTGGTTCAGTTGCAATACCGACCCATACCGATATTGATGGGATATTTTCGATCGAAGCAAAAGAAGGTGACACTTTAGAATTTTCATATAATGGATTGGCAACGGTTAAGACTAAAGTTTCTGAAAAATCAAGGTACACAATGGAAATGGTAGAAATGGAATTTGCGGGACTTATAGTAACTGGATATTCTGAAAGCTCCCACATTGGTGTTGCATCACAATATATGTTTGGCTATTAAACTTGACATTATGAAAATCATTATCATATTACTTACTATGCTCACTGGCATAACAAACCTTTCGGCACAAACACCTGCCGAAAATATAAATACTGTTACAGGTTATGTGATTGATGAAGCAGGTATACCAATCCCAAGCGTAAATATTCGAATAAAGAATGCCGCATTTCCAGGTATAAAAACTGATAAAAACGGAAAATTCTCAATTGCTGCAGAAAAAGGCAATACATTGGAGTTTTTCTATCTTGGTATGATATCACAGGAGATAAAAGTTTGTCTGTCATCTGAATATTTTATAATAATGAAAGAAGCCAAGCAATTTAATCTTCTTGTTAGTGATTGCAATACGTATGAGAAAAGAAGGGGAATTTCCGTGGCATCTTACTATATGTTCGGGTATTGATTACTTCCTTATCGTGTTGCAATCATTGCTGCACATTTCCTATCTTTAGGGCAAATTTTCCAAACATCATTCACAAAATTTGCTTCTACAAATGACACACAAACTCAAACTGGCGCTGCTCCTGCTCGCTTTCGGCGGATTGCTGGCCTCCTGCAAGCCCTACTCCTCCTTTGGCGAAAGCGGCAAGGTGTACAACGGCACGATCTCCAAAACCAAGGGTAAGGAAATACTGGATACCGAAGGCAAACCCATCACCCTCAAAGGCACAAACCTGGGCAACTGGCTTGTGCCCGAAGGTTATATGTTTAAAATGGGCAAGGTAAGCTCGCCCCGCAAGATCGATGAGCTCCTGCACGAAATGATAGGCCCCGACAGCCTTGCCGCTTTTTGGAACAAGTACCTGGACAATTACATTACCCACGACGACATCAAATACCTGAAGCGCACCGGCTCCAACCACCTGCGCCTCCCCTTCCATTACAAGCTGTTTACCAACGACCTGTACATGGGCAAACGTGATGCCGGGTTTGAGTACTTCGACCGCGTGATCGAATGGTGCCGCCAGGAAAACCTATATGTTTTGTTAGACATGCACTGCGCGCCGGGCGGGCAGACAGGTGATAACATTGACGACTCCTACGGCTACCCGTGGCTGTACTTCAGTAAAACGGCACAGGACGAAATGAGCGAGATTTGGGTACGCATCGCCAAAAAGTATAAGGACGACCCCATTATCATTGGGTACGACGTGATCAACGAGCCATTCGCGCATTATTTTGCTAAAGAGATACCCGACTACAACCACAGGCTGTTCCTTATCTATGAACGCATGGTGAAGGACATCCGCACCGTAGACAAAAAACACACCATTTACCTGAACGGCTCGATGTGGGCGGGCGATTTTGGCGTGTTCGAGCGCGTGCTGGATGATAATGTGGTGTATGAATTCCACAAATACTGGTTCGACATCAACCAGGAGTCGATCCAAAAGTACATCGACTTCCGTGACAAATACAATGTGCCGATCTACATTGGTGAAACTGGCGAGAATACCGACGAATGGGTAATGGAATTCCGTAAGCTGTTGGACACCAATGGTGTACACTGGGCCTTCTGGCCCTACAAGAAGATGGACAACCTGCGAGGTATCATGAACTTTAAGCAGCCCGAAGATTATCCACTGATTACAAAATACGCCGAGAGCGACCGCAGCTCTTTTGAGAAAGTCCGCGAGAATATGCCCGACCGTGTAAAGGTGCAAAAAGCGCTTAACGAGTTTTTAGAAAACTGTAAATACAAGAACAATTTTCCAAACAAAGGGTATGTGGAGGGATTAGGGTTTACTGTTGAGTAAGTTGATGGGTTGATTTGTTGATGGGTTGATTTGATAATGGGTTGATGCATTTATTCGGGTTGATTTGTTGATTTGTTGATTTGGTTATTCGAAAGCTGCGTGTCATTCTGAGCGGATGTCGCGCGGTCATTGCGAGGAGGAACGACGAAGCAATCTTTCCATATAACGCAACACTAAGGACAGACCAAAGATTGCCGCGCTCCGTGCCTACGCAATGACAGAACCCCATATTATATATAACAAAAACGCCCCACAAATTGCGGGGCGTTTGCTATTTTGGAGGGCACTTTAAATCCTTGTTTTTAATTTCTAATACCCTGCCGTATTTCTTTGCAAAATCCTGTTTAAGGTTATTCACATCAGTACCTCCCGGAACTTTTGAACTGACTATTATCCCAATCCTCTTTTCTTTCGGTATTTTTACCAGATGCTGTTCAAAATGATGGATCGTGGCAATAATTTGATCGTAACCTTTTTTGATGCCTTTACCCTTTAATTCGACATAGTAAAAATCATCATTGGATACCCTGTGAAGTCCATAATCGCATTTTTCGAATACGTCAGAAACGATTACGCAATTATCAATCTTTACCTTCGTAAAAACTTCATTGGAAATCACTTCAAAGCGTTTTCCATTTTCCTTTACCACCCTGTTTTGCTCACAGCAGCCACGATGTGAAACAATAAATTCACCGATGTTACTGTGCATACCTCAACTCCGTTAGTTTGTCAAACTGCTCTGAAATTATATCCGAAACCCCATCTATGGCATTGGTATCGATACTTTTGAACTCAGGGTTCTTAATGGATTTTATCGTACCGTCATTCCTTACTTCATAGACCGAAATATCATCATAGTCAATCCATTTGTCTTCCGATACAATGGCATTGATTTCCTCTTTTAATTCAGGGTGCTCGTTGAAAGTGTTCTTGGCAAGGATTAGCGTGTCGAGGACGGAGAGGATGTAAGGGCTGTGGGTGGTGATTGTTAATTTATCAGTAGCTTTAAAATTAAATATACTCAATATGTATTCAATTATTTTCTTTTGTTTAGTCGGAAACAAATTCAACTCAGGCTCCTCAATTAAAATATTTTTACTTATTCTAAATACACTTGGTCGATTTAACTCGTTGTCTAATACGAGAATTAATGGAATTAATGATTGCAAGCCACTTGAAGCTTTTGATAGTTTTACTTCCTGATTATTATATCTGATATAATCTATGTCATTCTCAAACCTAAAATCAAAATCTAATGTTTCATATGTTTCGGCAGATATGTTTTTCCTAGCCAACTCATAGTTAGCTGCGAAATCCTTGAAACACCCCGGCAATGCAACATTATTAGCCCATAGACCTGAAATACTTGACCCTACCATTGATGTCAAAACCCTCTCTGCAGGAATATATATGGGTAGAAAAAGATTTGTGTGTTTTTGAGCTGACAAAAAAAGTCTTAGTTTCTCCATAAACTTTGATGCAGCATTTTCTTCAACAAATTCAATATTATTAATATCATCTATTAGTAGTGAAAGGTCTTTCGTCTTAAAAGAACTGCCTCCTAATAAATACAATTGATTGTTTCTAAAAAAAGATATTGTTCCTTTTGAAAGAATAATTTTGAATTCTCCATTCTCATATTCAATTCTAGAATTATCAAAACTAAAATCAATATTATAGTGACTAAGTAGATTCTTGAACTCATCTAGTCCTCCCATCATATCTTGATTCACCAAATCGTTATCCCTAAAAATTGCTATCAACTTCGCCAATACACTTTTCCCAGTAGAGGTATCGCCAATGAATACGACATACTTCGTCAGGTCGATTTCCGCTTCTTTAATCGGGCCAAAGTTTTTGACAATCAATTTTTCCATTGTACGTATTTTATCATTGTAAATATAACAAAAAAAGCCCTGCAATTTCGGCGCGTTTTAATTGAGATTTCTCACTCCTCCGCCGCGGCGGATACGGTCGAAATGACAGAACCCCATATTATATATAACAAAAACGCCCCACAATTGCGGGGCGTCTTTCATCTCTAATCTATTATCTGACAGTCTTTTATCTAATAGTCTATTATCTAAAAGTCTTATTTAACTTCTTCAAAGTCAACATCCTGAACGTTGTCACCTTCAGATTGCTGCGCTTCAGGCTGACCTTGCTGTGCTCCGCCCTGTCCGGCATCGCCCTGCTTGTACATTTCCTCAGAAGCATTTTTCCATGCCTCGTTGATCCTGTCAAGCGCAGGCTGGATAAGCGCTGCATCTTTAGCTTCGTACGCCATTTTCAGTTCGGTAAGCGCCATGCCTATGGCATCTTTATTGCCTTGCGACAATTTATCGCCAAACTCTGTAAGCTGCTTCTCTGTCTGGAAGATCATGGCATCGGCCTCGTTCAGTTTTTCAACCCTCTCGCGTGTCGCTTTGTCGGCATCGGCGTTTGCCTCAGCTTCTTTACGCATCCTGTCGATCTCTTCCGGCGTAAGCCCTGAAGAAGCCTCGATACGGATGTCGTGCGACTTGCCTGTACCTTTATCGGTAGCCGACACTTTGATGATACCGTTGGCATCGATGTCGAACGTTACCTCAACTTGCGGAACACCCCTTTGTGCCGGCGGAATACCGTCAAGGTGGAAGCGTCCTATGGTCTTGTTATCAGTAGCCATAGGCCTTTCGCCCTGAAGCACGTGGATCTCAACCGACGGCTGGTTATCCGACGCTGTAGAGAACACTTGTGATTTTTTAGTTGGGATCGTGGTGTTCGACTCGATAAGTTTTGTCAGTACGCCGCCCATGGTTTCGATACCAAGGGAAAGCGGGGTAACGTCAAGAAGCAATACGTCTTTCACGTCGCCTGACAGTACACCACCCTGGATCGCTGCGCCAATGGCCACAACCTCATCCGGGTTAACGCCTTTTGAAGGCTTTTTGCCGAAGAATTTCTCCACTTCCTCCTGTATCCTCGGGATACGTGTAGAACCACCTACAAGGATCACCTCGTCGATATCTGATTTGGAAAGGCCTGCGTCTTTAAGCGCTTTTGCAACCGGATCCATCGAACGCTTTACAAGTTCGTCTGCAAGCTGCTCAAACTTAGCCCTGGTAAGGGACTTCACCAAGTGCTTAGGGCCGGAAGCCGTAGCTGTAACGTAAGGCAGGTTGATCTCGGTTTGCGTAGAGGACGAAAGCTCGATCTTCGCTTTTTCAGCAGCTTCTTTCAAACGCTGAAGCGCCATCGGGTCTTTACGAAGGTCAATTCCTTCTTCGCTGTTGAACTCATTTGCCAGCCAGTCGATGATCACCTGGTCAAAGTCATCACCGCCAAGGTGCGTGTCACCGTTTGTAGAAAGCACTTCGAATACGCCGTCACCCAGTTCAAGGATCGAGATATCGAAGGTACCGCCACCAAGGTCATACACCGCTATTTTCTGGTCAATTCCTTTTTTGTCAAGTCCGTAAGCAAGCGCTGCCGCGGTAGGCTCGTTGATGATCCTCCTTACCTTAAGGCCTGCAATTTCACCCGCTTCTTTGGTAGCCTGGCGCTGTGCATCGTTAAAGTAGGCCGGAACGGTAATAACCGCTTCAGTTACTGTAGTTCCAAGGTAATCCTCAGCTGTTTTTTTCATTTTCTGCAATGTCATGGCAGAAAGTTCCTGCGGCGTATACAGGCGGCCGTCGATGTCCACACGCGGGGTGTCGTTATCGCCTTTTGCCACATGGTAGGCCACATTCGATGCTTCTTTAGAGCTTTCAGAGTATTTGTTACCCATGAAACGCTTGATCGAAGCGATGGTTTTGGTCGGATTGGTCACTGCCTGCCTCTTGGCCGGGTCACCAACCTTGATTTCCCCACCTTCAACAAATGCAATTACTGACGGGGTTGTCCTTTTACCTTCAGCATTAGGAATCACCACTGGTTCGTTACCTTCCATTACGGCAACACACGAGTTGGTGGTCCCTAAGTCAATTCCGATTATTTTACTCATATTGTCTTGTTTTTATTTTGTTTTTGATTTTTGTTCATTAACCTGCCTGTCTTAAGGCAATCATTGTGCCAATAGAAAAATGACATAAAAAGTATGACATTATGGCGCATTGCATTATTCGCAATAATTTATAATAAATCAACATCAATGTTAATGCAAGTACGAAATCGACTACATTTACAGCGGGCTTATTCTTAAAGAAGTACCTATTCGCATTATGTTATACCCTGACAACCAATCGCCCCTGTTTACACAAAAGCACAAAAGTCTCATTGTACTGATTGGTTTATGCGCCATTGTACTATGCATTTATCTGTTTTTTTATGACTATTTGGTACAAATCAAACTGTTTAACCACGCGTTGCTGTACACAGTGCCTGTGGCCATCGATGTGGCGCTGTGCTTTATTTTAATCATTACGGCATTGGTATTCCGTATTCTTGACAATACACGCAAATGGCTGTTTATGCAAAAGGTTCTTGCACTGGGTTGCTTTATATGTGCCCTTATACCTTTTGAGCATGGCACTAGCCTGTTCAGCCATGATGTATTCCGGTACATGGAATCCGGAATGTCGCCGCAAACCACATTCTGCTTCATATGCCTCAGCATTGCTGTCTTTTATTTAAAGGCAAAAAAAATAACCCTGCTGGTGCAATGCCTGCTGCACCTTGTAACATTTACGTCGCTGGTGGTTATTATAGGCTACACGGTAGACATCCCGCAATTTTATACTTTTTCGTCAATCGAAATGGCGCTGCCGTCCGCATTCGCTTTTTTGATCCTCTCTGTTGCCACTTCTTTAGCAAACCCTTCCCGGGGGATCACGGCCATCTTTACCGGCAAACTGATTGGTAATGTCATGGCCAGGAGGCTTGCTGTCAAAATGATTGCGGCAACACTTTTTGTAGGCCCCCTGTGGATAGTTGTCCACCGGAACAACTGGATCAGTACTGAGTTTGGCATGGGGCTGCTCGTAATTTCCATTATGCTGCTCAATATTTTGATAATCTGGACTACCTCGGAACGGCTCAATAAGATTGACCTGAAAAGAAAAATCGCCATGGAGAATTTCAGCACCGCTTTCGAAACGGCGCCCTACTCCTTAATGGTGTGCAATAGCAGGGGAACCATCATCATAGTTAATGACAAGACCGAGAAACTTTACGGCTACGGGCGCGGGGAGCTCATAGGCCGCAATATTGAAATCGTAATTCCCGAAACCCTGCACAGTGAATACCGCAAGCGCAAGGCCTCTTTTTTCGAATCGCCGGAAGTAAAAAAATTCGGCATGGATGGCGAACTTCTCGCGGTAGGAAAAGACGGGCGTGAATTTCCCATCGAATTACTGATGGCACCCGTAAAAACAAGCGTACATACTTTCCTGCTGGCTACGGTCATTGATATAACCCACACCAAGGCCAATGAAAATATTATAAAAATGCAATTGACCGAACTGCAGTCAAAGAACGAGGAACTGGAGCAATTCAACTATATATCCTCGCACGACCTGCAGGAGCCGTTACGCACAGTACTGAATTACATAGAGCTGCTGGAAGAGGATTATCCTGAACAAATCAATAACGGGATAAAAAAACACCTGGATGCCATGCACGCCTCCATCAGCAGGATGGGCAGGATCGTGGCTGCCCTGCTGGATTTTGGAAAGTTGGGGCGAAATAAAAAACTAGTGGTTACCGACAGCAGCATGACTATAAGCAACGTAATCGCAGACCTGAACGGGCTCATAACCAAAAGCGGTGCGACAGTGACTTTAGTAAGCGATTTTCCCGTGATCAATGCCTACGAAACCGAGCTAAGGCAATTATTCCAGAACCTCATCAATAATGCAATCAAGTTCCAGAAAGGCAATGACGGTGCAATTGTTGAGATTGGCGTAAAAGACACCGGTAAATTTTACGAGTTCTGCGTTGCCGATAACGGTATTGGCATCCAGCCGCAACACCTCAAAAAGATATTTAATATTTTTGAGCGGCTGGGCCGGACAGAAAATTATCCCGGTTACGGCATTGGCCTTGCCAACTGCAAAAAAATAGCCGAAATGCACGGTGGCAAAATTTGGGCTGAATCCGAACCCGGAAAAGGCAGTACTTTTAAATTTACCATTTTAAATTTAAAATAAAAATTTCAACATTTCGATACCCATGTTATGTGCATTTTTTAGCTATTTATTCAAATTATAGATATGTTATTGCCAAATAGGTAATTATGCGGTAAAAAGTTGCATAAATAAAAAATGGATGTGTACTTTCGTAAACTTTAAACAATTGTTAACACGAATAGCAGAAACAGCCCTTTATGCCTGTATTAAAGCGGAAATACAAAAACTTCATCGTATTTTCCTGTGCTATAGTTACAGCATACAGCCTGTTTGTCATTTTATACGGATTGGGCCTTTACCATGAGGTCGTAGATGCGGTCTTTGGCAACCTGCCCATGGCGATTGATTCGGCAGCCTGCTTCATTGTTATCAGCCTTTCGCTGGTGCTGCATGTAAAATACAAGTCGACGTTTCCGGCAATAGTTGGAAGCATACTCGCTGCTGCAGTATTGCTATGGAGCCTTCTGTTCCTGATCCGTGATTTTACAGCTGCCAAAGTCCCGCTGACATTCGGCATGTCGCCCCAAACGGCCTTTTGCTTTGCCTGCCTGGGGCTCTGCTTCTTTTTCATTCGGGTAACAAACAAAAAGTTCGTATTCGCAATCCAGGCCCTGCTTCACCTTGTAACCATCATTGCGGCGATAGTCATCATAGGGCATTTATTTGAAATTCCTGAATTTTACGAAATGACATTCATACCCATGGCGATCTATGCAGCCATCAGCTTCCTGTTATTGTCGGCAGCGGCATCGCTGGTCAATGCGAGGGTGGGCATAACCGGCCTTTTTACCGGCACAATGATAGGAAACCTTATGGCCCGAAGGTTATTTTTGCGAATGCTCATCGCTATACTTGTCATCGGATACCTGCGTATCGTAACGCACCGCAATCCTTTTATCAGCCCCGAATTGGCCATTGCAATACACATCGTCACCTATATCCTCATCAGCCTGTTGCTCATCTGGCTTACCTCAACCCAACTCAATAACATCGCCGAAAAAAGACGGATTGCAGAGGAAAATTTCAGGATCGCTGTGGAGGCGGCACCGTACGCACTTGTAATATCCGACAGGGTGGGCACCATCATTACAGTAAATGAATGCACGAAGCAACTCTACGGATACAAAAAAAGTGAACTTATTGGCATGAACGTCAAAATGCTCATTCCGGGAGCTTATCATATAAAGTATGATACAAAAAAAACATCCTACTTTGAGAAAGCAGAGGTTATCAGGCTCGGGGTAGACAAAGAGATATTTGCCAGGAAGAAAAATGGTGTCGAATTCCCGGTTGAAATTATGCTTAAGCCTGTAAAAACCCTGACGAACACCATGATGCTGGCAACCGTGATCGATGTAACCGAACGCAGGAACCAACAGGAAGTAATCCGCAGGCAACTGATAGAGCTCCAGCTGAAAAACGAGGAACTGGAGCAGTTCAACTACATATCTTCGCACGACTTGCAGGAACCGCTGCGTACGATGTCCAACTACATCCGGATGATCGAAGAAGACTACCCGGAGCAACTGAACGACGAAATACGCACACACCTGTCTACGATGGACTCGGCTGTCGAGAGGATGACCCATGTGGTAAAGTCACTGCTCAATTTCGGGAAGCTGGGCCGCAAACGAAAGCTTGCCCCCACCAATTGCAATGAAATAGTAGACGAGGTGAAGGCCGATCTTGATATGCTGATAAAAGCCAGTGAAACCACTATTGTCGTGACATGCCGCCTGCCGGAATTCTATGCTTTCAAGACCGAGCTGCGGCAGCTGTTCCAGAACCTTATTGCCAATGCCATAAAATTCCAAAGGGTGATGCACGCCCCCACATCGAAATCAGCAGCGAGAAAAAAGGAAACTTCCATGAATTTTCGGTAACTGATAATGGCATCGGCATTGACCCTAAGCATAACGATAAGATATTCCGCATCTTCCAGCGGCTTAATACCGAAGAGGAATACGAAGGCCACGGCATAGGACTTGCCAACTGCAAAAAGATAGCCGAAATGCACGGCGGGCAAATTTGGGTAGAATCCGAACCCGGCAATGGCAGTACTTTTAAATTCACCATCTTAAACCTGCAACATGAGTAAACCTGTACACTGCATCATGCTGATTGATGACAATAAAATCGATAACTTTTTCCATGAGCGCGTTGTCCGCAAGAATGATGGGGCAGCTGTCATAATACAAAAACAATCGGCCCCGGAAGCGCTAAACCACCTGAAAGAAGGCAACACTTTGCCCGACATCATTTTCCTGGATGTGAATATGCCCGGCATGTCCGGATGGGAATTTATAGGCGAATATAAAAGCCTGGGCATTGCCCATAAATGCCTTATCGTAGTCATGATAAGCGATTATAACGACCCCGAAGACGAAGCCCTGGAGGCTGTAAAAGGTGTTTTTTACGATTTCAGGCCCAAGCCCGTAACCCGCGAAATACTGGAGGAGGTTCTGGAGAAATACCATGCAGCCATTTAGGCAATACGGTATAGCCTGCAAACGTAAGCCCCTCGTCAGTACAGGGATTTTAAAGTTTAGCATTAGGCTTTCGAACAGCAAATGCCCGACTTTTGGAATCGCTACTCAAAATATTCAAACGCGTCGATGATGTCAAGGTACACGCCATCAAATCCGGCATCGGTAATTTTGGTAAGGTAGGAATTGCTGTGCCCATAAATCAGCGCCTGCCACTCCGCATCCCAATACTTCACCTTATAGTTGCCGGGCCAATTGGGATTCTCCGCGGCGACCCACGACGGCCTGGTGGTGTTCCATCTGTTTTGCCAGTAGTAACGGTAGTCCTCGGCCTCCCCTATCGACATATAGCAAACCACCAGCCTTTTCCCGCCATTGGCCTTATTGCGCAGCTGGTTTACCTCCGAAGCGGTAAGGATGTCATCGTTTACAAACAGGTCGATGATCACCACATCATAATTCGTCGCGGTAACGGCATTGATGAACTGCTGCTTCGTAGCGAAATTCTCAGGGTTGATAAGGAAAATATGGTTCTTCGCCTGGGCAAGAGATGTTATGACACCCGCATTTTCGTGGTGCGGCGCGCTGTCGGGAATCAGGGTCAGGTTACGGTCTTCGGCAGCATACGAAACATAGCCCGCTGCCTCGTTCTTCGCATACGAATCGGCTGTTTTATTGGGCGACCAGCAGTAATCCGTTACCAGTATTTTCTTTCCCGCGGCTTTGGAAACATCGAGCAGGCCGCGCATATAGCTTATTTCGGTGGCCGGTGTGGCCTGGTTGTCATTGTTGTATCCGTAAAAAAGGTCCTCCTGCCCGTTGCCGTCTATCGCATTAAGGTAGGCAGTAGCCGGTGTGCCGTCTTCCTCGCCATTCATGGTTACCAGCTCAATGCCGTTCTGCGGAATTACCGCAAAGTTCGGATTAACCCCTTTTGCCGCCTGGCTGATGCCGATGACAAAATCGCGCATGTCCTGCCGGTAATCACGCTGCTGATTGTTGTTGTCGTTTGAAGGCGAATCGTCACTGCCGCATCCTGCTAGTAAAAGTAAAAGCAGGCCGGAAAGGAAATTTTTCATGGGAGGGGTTATTTATAAAGCTAACAGCTGAATTTGTTTTTTATTGCCAATGTTATTTGGCTTTATAATTGGCAGACCATTCCTCGAACTTTTTAATTTTTTCAGGATTTGCCTGAAGCCAGTTTTGAACTGCCGTATAGTTCATATCCTGACTGATGTAATAGGTAAAAGTTTCATACATCTCTTCATTTTGTGCAAGGTCATAAAAAAAGTCGACGTAAAAATCCCAATAAAACCCCTTATCCCTCTTCTTATCCTGTAACTCTCCAAGCACCATAAAAAACGACTTCGTATTTTCTGAGAACAACTGAAATTCGCTTTTATCCTTATTTTCTTCGGTATTTTTGGTTGCCTCCATTATCGACAGCATCATGTCGGCATTAGAAAAATTATCCTTATCATCAATTGGGTTCAGGTTAATGGTAATATTTTTATCATCTTTCACCTCAACGCCTATTTTTTGCTGCGACAAAATGAGGTTGTAGGCGCTATTGGCCCGCTGGCCTGTTGGTTCAAGCAAAAGGCAGTAATACAGTGCCAATAATGATTTTGGCCGCTCGTCCTGTTTGATAATTCCCAGTAAATAATGACTTTTAGAATGACGTGGATTTTTTAATATACCATTTTGCAATGCTTCTTCCGCTGTCTTAAAATCTTTTATTTGGTACGAAGTCAGCGCCAGCGAATAATACAGTGTAGTAAAGTCGGGCGACTCTTTTATTCCTTTTTTAAAAACGTCAATCGCTTCTTTCGGCTTACCGCTATAATCCAGGCTCATACCTTTCAGATGGTAGCCTTTACCTACAAAATCTTTTTTTGATTTGATCAGCTTGTCCGCATATTCAATGGCAACAGGATAGTCCTTCAGGCTGATTGAGGAATAGGCGATCTCGTACATTGCCTCCTGGTTATCCTTCTCTATTGTAAGGGCTTTTTTATAGGTTTCGATAGCCTCATTATATTGCCCTTTGTCATGAAGGGCTACACCCTGCTTAATATATTCTTTCGCTGTTTGACCGAACGACAGAACGGGGAGCAACAACAACAGGCAGATAATTTTTTTCATAGGTTGGTTTTATACGTAAACGATGAATTTTCTTATTTATTGACTACAGGAGTTAATCCACCAAAAAAAGCGCGTTGCTGAACAGCAGGTTGCCATTTTCCCAAAACCCCCGGAACAGCGGATTATCGACCATATAAATGATCTGCCCCCTGCCCTTTTGCTCTACGGCAAAGGTTACGGTGTTTTCCAGCTTCTTTTTCAGGCTGCGGCCAATGAACCCAAAGTTTTTATACCCTGCCGGCACATAGGCCACGTTCCATACATTTTTAAGCAACTGGTAGCGGCTGTCGGAAGTTTTTAAGCTAAAGTACTTCTCGCCCAACCCGTACGACAGCGGATGCGTTTTGTCCAGCACATTCTCTACGATAGCCCCCGGAACCGAGCCTGATATCGCGCGCCTCTCGGCATTCTGGTAGTCGTAATAGCGTGCCTTCAGGGTTTCCTCATCGGCTTCCGCACCTTCCTTATCTTTATCGGTACCCGTGGCAAAACGCGTCAGGCTATAGCCCGCCCTGTCCTCGAATATATTGAGCGCCCCGCCCATGGCAATCACCTTGCCCCCATCGCTTATAAAGCTGTCGATGCCGGTTTTTTGTGCGTCGGTGAGCGTGTACCAGCCTTCAGGAAGTATTATAGTATTGAACTCGGACAACTTTACCCTTCCAAGGTTTTGTGTTTCCACGATCGTAACCGGATAGTCGACCACTTCATCCAGGTAAAACCACACCTGCCCGAAGTCGGTGGCGCTCACATCGCTGCCCGCAAGCAAAAGCACTTTCGGGACCTGCAATAACGGGAAAAACTCTCCGCCCAGGTCGCCGCCGCTAAGGGAGTACCCGCTTTCGATCACCTCATAGTCGGGCTTCTCGTCGAGCAGGGCATTCATCGTGTTTTTAAAATCGCTTATCTGGGGGTTATCGCCCTTGAGTATCACGAGATCGCCGGGACTCACCTTAATCCCGCGGAACGCTGAGGCTTTCCGCGATGAGCGTACTTTTACATTGCTCCGTAAAAGCCGCGCCAGCGTTTTTGCCGATGCCCTGCCATTCCACGGCACATAGTAGGCATAGATCCGCTCGTACTCGAACTTACCTTTTTGCGACACCTGGGCCTTGGTTTTAAGGGCAATATCCCTTTTTACGGCATAGCTTTCCACACCATACGCGTGCGGCAGCGCCCAGGCGGTAATATCATACGACAGGCTGTCGGCCAGACGTGGGGAAGGTTCGAACAGCACCTGCGTGAGCACCGACTTTGGCTGGTTCACCGAAATGACCATGTCGTTCGGTTCAACCGTAAACTTTTTTTCCTTATCGGTTTGGTAGTGGTAGCCGGACAGCTTTTTGCTCTCATCCGCATAGGCAAATTGTATCCTGTTGCGCTTCAGCAATTGCGCCAGCTCTTCGTTCCTGCCGCTGCTCTTTACAATATAGGTGCGGTAATTCCCCTTAGGGCTGTCCTTAAAATAGGCCCTGAAGTTGCGTACCAGCTTGTCCTTTTGCCATGCGGTTGTTTCTACGGCGGTAAGCACTGCGGTGGTATGGTGGCTTATCCTGTCGGCCAGCGTAAGGATGCTGCCGTTGCGCATGGTTACGGCACGGCCCGCGCCAATACCACCCTGCTCATAGGTCATGCCCACCGCGCCGTTAAAGCTGGGGTAGGTATCGCCATAGCTGGGGTAAAACAGGTCGAACCGTTCGCGGGTGTAGTAGTTCCAGCCCTGCGCGTCAAATTTTTTGGAGGTCATTTCCCCTATCGCATTGTGGAAATCCTTTTGCCCCTGCGTAATGAAATCGTGCATGGGCTCGGCAGCCGGCGGGAAAAAGTACGGTTCGTTATAGCCCATCTCGTGGACATCGACATGCACCATGGGCATCCAGTCGTTGTAGAGTACGATGCGCTGCTGCGTTTCGGCCTGCGTTTGCCAGGCCCAGTCGCGGTTCAGGTCGTAGGCGTAATGGTTTTGCCTGCCGCCGGGCCACGGTTCCATGTGCTCGCGGTCGTAGGCATTAGTGTTAGGCTCCTTACCCGAAATATCCCTGAGCCAGTTGCCGTAGCGCGCATAGCCGTCGGGGTTCAGGCAGGGGTCGAGTATTACGATGGTATTTTTGAGCCACTCTTTGGTGGCCACATTTTTAGGGTTGAGCAGCTCATAAGCCACGCTCATGGCGCTCTCGGCGGCGGCGGGCTCATTGCCATGTACGTTGAAGCTGAGCCACACAATGGCCTTATCGCCTACATTGGCCTGCTTCCCTCCCATCCCGATGCGATTTAGATGGCTGTTGCGGATGTTCTCAATATCCTTTATGTTCTCCGGGGTCGAAATGATATAGGCATTCAGGCTGCGCTCCTGATTGGTTTGTCCATACGGCTTGTGGACTATCATATCAGAATTTTGCACCAGATGGCCAAAATAGCTTTCCAACTGATGATAGTAGCTAACCTGCCTGCCGTAATTGGGCAGGAATTCAGACGGGCTTTTAAGCTGTGCCTGCAAGGCAAGGCTGAAGAAGAGCGCGAGGGCGTAAACGAAATGCTTCATAAGGAGGATTAAAAAACCAAATGTAAGGATTTTACCGTAGTGGATGAGGGATATTTATGGGACATTTAGGGTCGGGTTACTGCAGTTCACGTTGTTTTTTATGCAGTTGGCGACAAAAATGACTACTAATGAAAAATGAATCCATTCTTGTGAAAATATTTTCTAAATTTACTACAAACCTAACAGCGAATGAAACATTTATACCTTGGTCCTGCTTGTAGGAATTCAATGTATTGCACAAAATAAAAAGTCTTATTTCTTCGATGAAAACTGGCTGCCCCTAACAGAGAAAGCCTTTCAGCAGACAGAAGTAGGCAAAGATAAATTCAGCAAATTCTTTGAACTGGATACGGCAAATATTGGAAAGGTGTACCTGTTTGAAAATTACGGCCAACTGGAATCCAATCATCTGGCCGCCATTAAAAAACGTTTGGAAAAATTATCCGGAAAACCGTTAGATACATCTAAGCCAATTATAATCTCTTATGTCTCTGCTGTGGACCCGACATCCAGAAATCCGAAGACTGACCGTGTGAATATTTATGACACGTCAAGAGACAAAGATCTGAAAAAGATAGGCAAGCGTAGGGATGTAACGCTTTTATGGCTTCAGGATTCTGATAACATATCCTACATAAAGCGGTATAGTAAGAAAGTCAACTGGCTTTTTGATGATGAAGATTACATTGCTAATACCTTTTTAGAGTATAATTGTCATATCGGAAGCATCATTGTAATTATGCCAGATGGAGCGTATCTCGCCTACTATTGCATAGAAAAAGCGAATGGCGAAATAAACGCTATTTTGGATAAGATGAAAAATATGTAATGATGGAAAAACTATTTAATGATTTTAGCATCGGCCTCTTTATGTGGCAGCTACTTTTATTTGTTTTAGGGATAGTGATAGTATTTTATATCATAAAACTATTCAGGAGGATGTTGCGGTATTATAATCCTAACAAACAAAACTAATTTTTCAAGAGGCTCCAGCCTCTTTTTTATCTAAACATAAATGAATGATATTTTCAAAATTTTTCTATTCCATTTCATAGTCATTTCCTACTGCTTCGCCCAGAACGAAGATGACTACCTTATCCTAAACGCATTTATTGCCTCTGCAAAGACCGTTACAAAATCTGATACCATATACCTTAGGCCATCCAACCAGAATAGTTTTAGTATTGGTGTAGTAGAATCCGAACAATACAAAGAAGAACATCCTGAAGCTCCCAGAAACAGGGAATTGGATTATAGCCATATCTCAATTCACAGGGATAGTGTAGTTAATCGCATTCTCAATGGAAAAGAGTATGAACATTTGTTAGCGCAATCTGCAAATACTGAATGGGATTTAAGTAAAATCAACATACCAAACGCTTTTTTGTACGCCAATAATCGGAAGAAACGAGGCAACGAAATCATTGCTATAGGCAAGCCTGTATACACTTTAGATAAAAAGTCTGCACTGGTTTCATTCAGTTACTATACACGTTCAGGAATTATGGTTTACAGAAAAATTAATGGCAAATGGGAAGGAAATAAAATAATCGCGCCTTTGATGGTGCAACCTAAAATACAAATATGGAAGGAATGATTAAATAACTGACGACTTTTCAAGAGGCTCCGGCCTCTTTTTTGTTAGTAAATTCAACCAACCATAACTATTTAATTTTACCATCTTTCCCCCATAATCCTTATCTTTGCGTGCTTTAAAAACAAAATAAAAATGCGCATCTCTTACAACTGGCTGAAACAATTCATAAAACTCGACTGGAAATCTGAAGAAACCGCTGCCCTGCTTACCGACCTCGGCCTTGAGGTAGAGGGCGTGGACAAGTTTGAGTCGCTAAAGGGTGGTCTCGAAGGCGTGGTCGTGGGCCACGTGCTTACCTGCATCCAGCATCCGAATGCCGACAGGTTGCGCATTACCACAGTCGACCTGGGTGATGGCGTTCCCGTACAGATTGTATGCGGCGCACCCAATGTAGCTGTGGGGCAAAAAGTTCCGGTGGCAACCATCGGGACGACACTATACGACAAAGAGGGCAATGCCTTCCAGATAAAAAAAGGCAAGATACGCGGCGAGGAAAGCCACGGCATGATATGCGCCGAAGACGAACTTGGCCTGGGCCAGGGACATGACGGCATCATGATCCTAAAGGAAGACCTGAAACCTGGAACACCAGCCTCAAAAGTATTCAGTATTGAAACCGACGAGGTTTTCGAAATAGGCCTTACCCCCAACCGTGCCGATGCCATGAGCCATTGGGGCGTGGCGCGCGACCTCCGTGCCGGGCTGACGCAAAAGAATGTAAATACGGAACTGCTGACCCCATCTGTGAGTAACTTCCGCATTGACAAACGTACCCTGAAAATGGACGTAAAGGTGGAAGACAGCAAGCTGGCGCCACGATACTGCGGCGTGACCATATCGGGCATTACCGTAAAGGCATCGCCGGCATGGCTGCAAAACAGGCTGAAGGCCATCGGGCTTACGCCAAAGAACAATGTTATTGATGTGACCAACTACGTACTGCACGAACTCGGACAGCCACTCCACGCCTTTGATGCCGCCAAAATAAAGGGCAACAAGGTCATCGTGAAAACGGTTCCGGCAGGTACTAAATTTACCACACTCGACGATGTGGAAAGGACACTGCACGAAGAGGACCTGATGATCTGCGACGAGAACGGCCCGATGTGCATTGCGGGTGTCTTCGGCGGTAAGAATTCGGGTGTGACCGAAACCACGGCCACCATATTTTTGGAAAGTGCTTATTTTAACCCGGTATCCATCAGGAAAACAGCCAAGCGCCACGGCCTGAATACCGACGCATCTTTCCGTTTCGAAAGGGGCATCGACCCTACCATTACTGAATATGCACTGAAAAGGGCTGCCCTGCTGATACAGGAAACTGCCGGTGGCGAGATCACTTCGGATGTGACCGACATTTACCCCAAGAAGATAGAAGACCACTCGGTGCTGCTGAATTTCAGCAATGTAACGCGCACCATTGGCCAGGAACTCCCTAAAGAAACTATTAAGAAAATACTGGTATCGCTGGATATCAAGATCAGCACCATGTCCGATGCCGGCCTTGGCCTGGTGATCCCCGCTTACCGTGTAGACGTGACCCGCGAGATCGACATCATCGAGGAAATACTAAGGGTGTACGGGTACAACAACATCAACTTTACCACAAAGCTCAACGCATCGATATCCAACTCATCGCGTACTGAGGACTATAAATTGCAGAATATCATTGCGGCACAGCTGGCAGCGCTTGGCTTCAACGAAATGATGGCCAACTCGCTTACCACTCCGGAGTATGCAAAGCTTTCGGAAACCCTGAAAGAAGAGTTCAACGTAATGATGCTGAACCCGCTGAGCAACGACCTGGCCGCCATGAGGCAGTCGATGCTGTTCAGTGCGCTGGAGGCGGTGTCGTTCAATAGCAACAGGAGAAGGGCCGACCTGAAGCTTTTCGAATTCGGCAAGACGTACCACAAGTTGCCGGGCGGCTATGACGAAAACAAGCACCTGACCCTTACCGTTACAGGTAACCGCTTGCCGGAAAGCTGGACGGAACAGCAACAAAAACCGTCTGACTTTTTTATGTTCAAAGGAATCGTAAACCTTGTACTGGGCAGGTTGGGCATTACTAAGATACAGACACAGCCGGTTGCATCGGACGTATTCAGTGAAGGTTTGGCACTTGCCATTGGTAATGAGGTGTTGGTTGAGTTTGGCAGCATCAAAAAGACCATCCTGAAGCATTTCGATATCAAACAGGAGGTTTTGTTTGCCGACTTCAACTGGGGCGCGATAATCAGCCTCGTTTCGTCCAAAATAAAATATACCGAGATATCAAAGTTCCCCGAAGTGCGAAGGGACCTGGCGCTATTGGTTGATACTGCCGTTTCATTCGACAGCATTTACTCCATTGCAAGGCAGGCAGAAAAGTCATTACTGAAAGACATCAGCCTGTTCGACGTGTACGAAGGCCAGAACCTCCCGGAAGGCAAGAAATCCTATGCTGTGAGTTTCACGCTACAGGACAGCGCCAAAACCCTTACCGACGAACAAATCGAAAAGATAATGGGTAAAATTAGGCAGAACCTTGAAAAAGAAACAGGCGCCCAATTGAGGTAACCAGTTCCCTACATCATAAAAAACTCCCGCAGATTAATAGCCTGCGGGAGTTTTTGTTTGTTAGCATCGTATAATGTCGCTTTACACTAAAAGCTGCTTTAAGGTTTTAGTTATAAAACCCGTCCTGCAAAATCATTAGCGGATGTTGTTCCACTTTGAGCCGTTCAGCGGGGAAATCCTGTTGAGGGTATCCACCAGTTCGCTTACCGTAACCTGTGGGCCTCCCGAAAATATATTCACCACCTCATCGGCCTTGGCATCAAAAAATATACGCATCAGGAACGAGTTTGGCCTGGAGCTGTGTACCTGTCCCAGCCCCTTGATGGCGGCAATGGTTTTCTCCTTGCCTTCCTTTTGGTTTTCCGACATTTTATCTAACCCGTTCATGTGGTAATTGTAAAGCGCTTCCCTCCATGGGGTAAAGGTATTGGAAAGGACATCGGTTATGAGGAAATACCGGCTCTGGTTGCCATCCTGCTGGTTCCATCCTTTATAGCCGCCGCCCTGCGCCAGCGTGGCCATGTTTTGTGCTGCCTGGTAATATTCGGTCCCGCCGCTTTTCGCAAAGCTGTCGGCATCCAGCCCAATGATAACATTGGCATAAAAGGACACAATGGCAGTGAGGTTGGAGTCGAAGCTGTTCGGGTTATAAATGAGGTTTTCGCCCTCTGTATAGCGGAAACTTACGTCCTTATCATTATAATTGAAGATAGGTGTAGAGTAGGTCGAGCCATATACCGGCCTTGACGACTGTACCTGCAATGTCCCGCTGAAGGAATTCGAATCGTAAGCCGTTATCGTAAAAAACATCGTGCAGTCAATGCGCTCGCTCCGCCCGAAGCTGCGGCTGGTCCACCGTGTGTTATTCACGAAATCGCCCAACGACTTTTCCAGCGTTTTGAATATCTGCGGGTTCGCATCGGTGATCATGGAGTAATTTACCTTGAGTGTACAATTCAGTTCCTGCCCCTTTACAGTAAAGGATAAAAACAACAACAGCAGCCCTATATATTTATACATTGTAATGTCTTTTTATTTTGGTAATAATATCTTTTGCAACCTCCTCTTTCGATTTAAGCTCCATCGGTTCCTGATGCCCTTCCCTGTCGATGAAAGTCACCTTGTTGGTCGGTTTCCCGAAGCCTGCCCCTTCGTCGTTCAGGGAGTTTAAAACAATCAAATCTAAGTTTTTTTTCGCAATCTTCGCTATTGCATTGTCAATTTCGTTTTCCGTTTCCAGCGCAAACCCTATCAGGAACTGCCCTGTTTTCTTCGCGCCAAGCGATGCCAGTATGTCTTTTGTCTTTTCCAGTTCCAGCACCAGCGTAGCCTCGCTCTTCTTGATCTTCTGCGGGGCAACGACTTTAGGCCTGTAATCGGCAACGGCAGCGGCGGCAACAGCGGCATCCACACTGTCAAAATGCTCATGGCAGGCATGGTACATCTCTTCAGACGATGTCACGCGCACCATTTTTACGTGCGGATGTTCCAGCTTCAGGTGTGTCGGGCCTGTCACCAAAATCACTTCAGCGCCTTCATCGGCAGCGGCTTTCGCTATGTCAAACCCCATCTTGCCGGTAGAATGGTTCCCTATAAAACGCACAGGGTCTATCGGTTCGTATGTCGGGCCGGCCGTAACCAGTATTTTTTTTTCGCGAAGGGGTAATTTGCCTTCAAGGTCCTTTTCGATAAACGCCACGATATTCTCAGGCTCAGCCATCCTTCCCTCACCGTGAAGGCCACTGGCAAGCTCGCCGGATTCGGCAGGGATCATGATGTTACCGAAACTGCGAAGGGCTTCGAAACTGGCAATTGTAGAAGGGTGTTTGTACATATCCAGGTCCATTGCCGGGGCATAATACACCGGGCATTTGGCAGATAGATATGTTGCAATGAGAAGGTTGTCGGCATTGCCCGAAACCATTTTGGCCATGGTGTTGGCCGTCGCGGGTGCAATGACAATAAAGTCGGCCCAAAGGCCAAGGTCTACATGGTTGTTCCATACCGCGTTTTCGTCCTCTTCATTATAAAAGGAAGAATACACCGGGTTTTTGGACAGCGTAGACAGTGTGAGGGGGGTAATAAAATCTTTAGAGGCAGGTGTCATGACTACCTGTACATGCGCACCTGCCTTTATAAATAGCCTTACCAGCGCAGCTGTTTTGTATGCGGCTATCCCACCGGAAATCCCGAGCAGTATTTTTTTGCCGCTTAAAACAGACATGCCTGTATGTTATTTAGGTTCCCTGTAGGAAATTTTCTCATCAAGCCATTCCTGCACAGCAAGAGCATGCGGCTTAGGAAGCTTTTCGTAAAACTTGGAAACCTCTATCTGTTCCTTATTTTCAAAAATCTCCTCAAGGCTGTCGTTGTACGTAGCAAATTCCTCAAGCTTCTCGATCAGTTCCTTTTTTATTTCGGCATTGATCTGGTTGGCCCTTTTTGCCATAATGGTAATTGCCTCGTATATGTTACCTGTCGGCTCCTCAATCGTACTCTTATTGTAGGTAATGGTGTTTACCGGGGCAGTTGTTTTTTTTAGGTCCATGGATCTTTATTTAGAAAATTTTTGTAATTCAGCTTCTATCTTGGCAAGGCTTTCATCAGCCTCTTTTTTATACTTCGTATCCGGCCTGAATTTTACCAGGGCGGCATAATTTGACTTTGCATCCTGCAGCCTCTGCTCCATTTTAGCAAAAACGCTGTTGATGGCAAGCAGGTAGGACGAGTCGAACTTGTAATACAACGCATCTTCTTTTAAAGGCGTACCCGGGAACTCGATGATGAAGTTATCAAATGCCTTTATCGCGGCATTGTAATCTCCAAAATACTCCCCTGTCTTATGGTATTGCTTTGCGATCTCGTACGCTTTTTTCTCCAGTTTTTCCCTCAGTTCCTTAACCAGAAGGTTGGCCTCCGGCATGAGCTCGGAATTCGGGTAATTGTTGATGAAGGCCTGCAGCTTGTCAAGCGCCTTATACGTATCCACCTGGTCCAGCGAGTAGCGGGGCGACAGGAAGTAATAGCTTTTTGCCCCTAAGAATGATGCCTCTTCCAGCTTTTCGCTCCTTGGGTATCCGGCTGTAAATTTCTCGAACTGGTAGCCGGAAGTATAAAATTGCTTCGTTTTGTAAAGCGATTGCGAATACATGTAGAACATCTTCTCGGCCTGCGGCTTGCCATTGTAGGAAGGCGCTATCTGTTCGAAAAGGCGTATTGCCTTGGTATATTTCCCCTTGTCATAAAGCATTTCTGCTGTTTCATATTTCAGCTTGATATCGTCAGACTTGAGCGCCTTCTGGAACGGGCTGCACGATGTAAACACTAAAGCGATAAGGAGTATGTAAAAAAATCTTGCCATATATATTGGTTAAGCTGCAGGCAGCCGCTGTTTAAAAGCAACTGCAAAATTAGGTAATTATTAGGTAATACAAAAATCTTTTTTCAATGCTTACAGATGAGCTTTGCCTCAAGCTTACAATTCGCCTGCTAAATATTTTTTACCACAAAGTGCACAAAGATTTTTCACAAGGAACACTAACAAATCATGTTGACTTACAAGAACACAGAGGTTTACGCTTCGCTTTGTGAGCATTATGCAGAAAGCATTGTGAACTTTGTGAAATTCCTTTGTGAGCCTTGTGGTAAAATCAAAACCACTAAGGTTAAGTATTCAACCCTGAAAATAAAAAAGATGCCCCGAAAGCACCTTCTTTAAACTGTATTTTCCTGTATTTATTGTACGATGTTGTGCCCGGCTGCACTAAAGTTTTTCATGTCGTTGTCAAACAGGTACAAACCGCCTTTGTCGTCGCCTATCAGGTCGATCTTATCAAGTATCAGCTTGGCCGTCGCCTCCTCTTCTATCTGCTCGCTTACGTACCATTGCAGGAAGTTGCTGGTGGCATAGTCCTTTTGCGAAAGCGCGATATCCACAAGGTTGTTGATGGACTCCGACACCCGCACCTCATGACGGTAGAGTTGACGGAACAGCGCCTGGAACGAACTGTAGTCAAGCTTTGGCTCCTCCAGCGCCGATACAACAGCGTGGCCTCCCCTTTGGTTGACATATTTTACGAGCTTCAGCATGTGGGCCCGCTCCTCATCGCTTTGACGGAACATAAAGGTGGCAATGCCGTCGAAGCCCTTCACTTCGGCCCACGATGCCATGGCAAGGTAAATCTGTGACGAATCTGCTTCTGCTTTTATCTGCTCGTTGAGCGCTGCCTGCATTGTATCTGATAGCATAATTTTAATTTTTTAGAATTGTATCCTTCAACGCCAAAATGACCATCGCGGCCCGGTTTTTAGCATCCGGATTTAAAGTCCCGGACACCGCCGTAAAAAACCCTCCGGCGTACCCTGTAAAGTTACCCAATCCTTTCAACAAAAGCACCCAGCCTGCCTGCTAAATCTTCGTTAACGTTTACCAGCGGGAGCCTTACCGTATCTCCACAAACACCAAGCTCTTTAAAAACATGCTTGATGCCTGCCGGGTTGCCCTGCTCGAATATCATGTCGATGGCATCGGCCAGCAGGTAGTGCAGTTTATACGCCTCATCTGCCTGGCGTTCAAGGCCCAAGCGGACCATTTGGGAGAATTGCTTCGGGAAGCCCTCGCCTATTACCGAAATTACACCTGCCCCACCGGCAAGCACCATGGGCAGGGTGATCATGTCGTCGCCCGAGATCACAAGGAAACCATCGGGCGCATCCTGTATCAGCCGCATTGCCTGCACGATATCGCCTGCAGCCTCCTTGATGGCGACTACATTTTTAAAATCATTTGCCAGACGTATAACGGTCGAAGGCAGCATATTGCTGGCCGTCCTTCCCGGTACATTGTATAAAATTATGGGCAGCGGGGAAGCTTCGGCAACAGCCTTAAAATGCTGGTATACACCTTCCTGAGTAGGTTTATTATAATACGGCGACACCGAAAGCACCGCTACAAACGCGGAGAGGTCGCGGGTTTTGAGCTCCTCAACCACTTCAGCAGTATTGTTTCCGCCAACGCCTAAAACAACCGGCAAACGCCCTGCATTGGCTTCGATAACAGTCTGTATTACAAGCTCTTTTTCATCTTTATTGAGTGTAGCGGCCTCTGCGGTGGTACCCAGCACCACGAGGTAATCGATACCACCGTCGATCTGGAAATTCACAACATTTTTAAGGCCTTCCGTATCAACGGAAAAATCTGTATTAAAAGGCGTTATAAGGGCAACGCCCGTGCCGGTTAGTTGTTGCATGCTATAGTTTGTTTAGTATTTTCAGGTATTTGAACAGTTCCGAAACAAATTCAGTATATTTTTCGGCCTGGCTGCTTATCATGAAGTGGTTCAGGCGGTTATCCACACTTGAGAAACCCACCTTAAACTTCGCCTTCGATTTTAATGTAGCCAGCACCAGTGGCGGTTTCTCCAGGTCATAGTAGCTAATGAGCATATCGAACGGTGTATTGATGAACTCCGCGACATCCGGCTTGTCAAAGTTGCCTGTTACCGATATGTCCTTTCGCGTAAAATGGCAGTACTCCACAATTTCCTTGGGCTTGACGCGTTCCTTAAAACTTAACGTTTTTATATTGTTACGGTCAATACCATTCGCCATCAACTCCCTGATAAGCTGTTCCTTGTCAGCAAAATAACTCTCATCAATAATGATCCCTGTGGTATATATAACGTCCGGTGATGCTACCGGCTTATAATGGGATAACTTTTTCTTAATGATCTTTTTTAGGCTAAAATCTCTAATAAATTTTAAAAACATAGTACTTTTACTTGTCGAATACAAAATTAATCCAAATATACCTCTCCTCAATGATAATCTTCAAAAAGTATAACACTTCCTTCAGGCGATTTGTTCTATTTTTAACCCTTGCCGGGCTGATGGCCTGCGGGACAACGGGGTTCCGCAATACAGAAATTGAAGGTAAAAAGATACCAGTTTCGGGCGAATATACAGATACGCAGGAGATTGAAAGCTTTATAAAACCCTACCGCGACCATATCAACAAAGACCTGGACAGTGTGCTGTCCTACGCCCCGGAAACCCTCGACAAGTCAAAACCCATTGACAGATGGCAAACGGCAATCGGCAACCTCATGGCAGATGTAACGCTCGGGGCCGCCGATAAAGTATTGTTTGCCCGCGAAAAAAGGCACGCCGACATCTGCCTGCTCAACCACGGCGGAATCCGGTCTATAATCCCGAAAGGAAACGTTACAGCCCGTACTGCTTTTGAAGTCATGCCTTTTGAGAACAGCCTGGTGGTAATAGCGCTTAAAGGCGAACAAATCCGGGAGATTGCAGACTATTTCATTAAAGAAAAGAAGCCGCACCCCCTCGCCGGAATGGAGATACGCCTTGACAAGGATGCGGCCAGAGTGACAGACATTACTATAAAAGGAAAACCCCTCGATATGAGCAAAATATACAATGTGGCCACATCGGACTACCTTTCCAATGGTGGAGATAACATGGAGTTTTTCAAGAGGGGCGTTGCCACCTATAACCTTGATTACAAGCTGCGCAATGTTTATATTGATTATTTTAAAGCAACGGACACCATCACTGCATCGCAATCGCTGCGCATTATAACCGAAAAGCAATAATGAAAAGAAGGGACTTTATACAGAAAACCGCTGCCGGGAGCGCGCTTGTACTGGGTGGGCTATCGCTAAGCAGCTTTGATACCGACGAAACCAAAAAACTGGTTGTGCTGCACACCAACGACGTGCACAGCCACATTGACCCATTCGCTATTGATGACCCCAAGTACCCCAACATGGGCGGGGCAGCGCGCAGGGCTACGCTCATAGAGCAGATACGCCGGGAGAATGCCAACGTGCTGTTACTCGATGCCGGGGATATCTTCCAGGGGACACCTTACTTTAATTACTATGGCGGCGAGCTGGAGTTCAAACTCATGAGCATGATGAAGTACGACCTCGCCACGATGGGTAACCACGATTTCGACAACGGTATTGATGGTTTTAACGCCATGCTGCCCCATGCGAATTTTGACTTTGTGTCGGCGAACTACGATTTTAAGAATACCGTACTCGACGGCACTGTGAAGCCCTACAAAATATTCGATAAGGATGGATTGAAGATTGGCATATTCGGGTTGGGAATAGATTTACAAGGGCTAGTGGATAAAAGACTCTACAGGGAAACCGTATACCTCAATCCCATTGAGATTGCGCAGGACATGGCCCGCACCCTGAAGCACCGCGAGAAATGCGACCTCGTGATATGCCTTTCGCACCTTGGCTTCTCGTACCCTAACGAAAAAGAAAAACCCAGCGACCTCGTACTTGCCTGGAAAACACGCGACATCGACCTTATCATTGGCGGGCACACGCATACGTTCCTAACCAAGCCGCAGATCGAGAAAAACCTCGACGGCAAGGAAGTGATGGTAAACCAGGTAGGCTGTTACGGCATTAATTTAGGTCGTATCGACTTCACTTTTGAGAAGGGAAAAAAATCAGGCTCCGGGAAGACTATTATTGTGTAGTTTGTTTTTTAGAAGCCAGTATTATAGTACCTCAAAAAAAGTTTTGGGCAGTTTAAATTTGCTGTGAAAGATGAGAAAGTTTTTACTACTATTGCTGTAATCAAATCACAATAATGAAACCTTTCCTAAAATGCCTGTTGCTTTTTGCAGCACTGCTTTCAACCACCGTTTCTACTGCGCAGAATCCGGACCCACTAATTTCGCAAGCCGACTGGCAGCGCATCATTCCTTATCTCCAAAAAGAAGACTGGAAGGGCGCGGAAAAGATTTCATTCGAATTTCTCAGTCGCTTTAAAGGCGACAGCCAGATGGACGACGAAGCCGGTATTGTACGCTATATGTACCTGAAATCGGTAGGCGGACTCTTGGGCGATAAGGACATTGACAAAGATGAAGCGATCAAAAAACTAAAAGGCTTTGAAGGGAAGAATATCGTAACGCCGTTCAACAAATTCAAAAATGACGGTATGTTCAATTACCTCAAACTGGCGGAAGAAGGCAAAACCTGGTGGAAGTGTTCGGCAAACAACGACGCGACGGTAATCCACGCGTTTGAGACCTTTGAAGTAGCCCATCAGGAAATGATCGATGATTATGAGCAATTTGAGGGTAAGAACCTGCGCATATCGGCAATCATAAAAGAAATAACCGCAGCAGGGTCGGCCATGCCACGGCTCAACATAGTATTTACCGATACCGACATTTGGGATATGGAGGAATGATTTTTGAAAAAGTTGCAAAGTCGCAAAGCTCCAATCACATAGAATAAGCCCTTCCCTCACCCTTTCACAAAGTCGAGGGTTAGCTTACTACCTCTTTATAATCTTCGCACTATACGTTTCCCCCTCATCGGTAACGGCTTTCACAATGTACATTCCTTTCGAAAGCCCCGACACATCAATTATTTCGCCTTCTGAAGCCATCAGCTCTTTGCCCAAAACAGAGTACAGCTTTACTGTCGTAATGTTGGCACCAGCCATACGAATTGTAACGATACCTTCAGCCGGGTTAGGATATACAGCGATTGTATTGGCCATTTCGAAAGGATCGTTACTTAACGGCGGCTGGTATTCAAAAGCACCCATATCAACGGCTGTACCCTGTATCCTGTCGTTTCCGACCAAATCTGTGGTAAGCAGTGACAGGTCCGGCATCATACCGGCATTGAATACGTTATTATAACCTGCATTTACAGCCGGGCTTACAGGCATCAGCCTGTAATCTTCATTAGCAGCATCGACAAATAAGGGAGGGGTATCCAGGTTGCCGCCAAGGTCGGTACTCATATCGGCCAGGTCAAAATCGTTGAGGGCGCCGGCATCCCAATTGGCGCTGCCGCCACTCGTCCCGATAATGGTATTCTTAAATGAAACGGGGCCATAAGTCCAGAATTCGGCGCCAAAAGACGCATCCGTGGTGTTGTTGTAAATGATGGAATTGCGAATCTCGTCGGTCCCCACACCATCGTATATCATCATGCCACCCGCCCAGCCGTAGTTGGCATGGTTCTCAGTTATCGTGCAGTTGGTAACAAAAAGGTCGCCATCAATCATTTTCTTAATACCCACTCCTGACGGGCCGGTATTTTTAAAAAACAGTGAATTGTTTATGGATGTCTTATCGCCCGGCTTACCCTGTATCCATACCACCGTGTTCAGGTTATTTTTAAACGTGCAGCGGTCAATAACCACATCAACGGGGTGGATAAAGCTTTCCTCTGTAAATTCACTGAAGGTACCGACTATTAAGATAATACCACCGTCGGAAGCATCATTGCCATTAGCATCGAAAGTACAATTCCTGATCACAGCTTTACTGTGGTTAACAACTACCGTTTTCCCAATGCCTGACACCACATCGCCGTTATTATTATTTGCGAACAGGCAGCTATCTATCGTAGGATTGCCGTTGTTGGTTACATAGATACCCGGGCCGTGAAATGAATAATTTCCGGTGAAGCTGCAATTTTGGAATAGCGGTTTTGCACCGCTGTGTACAGTTACATTAAAATAGTCATCATCAATAAGTATATTGTCGGCAAACGCACAGTTGGTAAAAGTACTTTCGGATGTCCTGCGGATGTCGAGCGTACCGTAGTCAAAATCGGTAAAAAGAAGGTTCGAATAACTCACATTGGAATTGCTGTCGATGATCCCGATCATAAATCCGGAAACGTCCTCATTCTTAGTAAACACAAATCCGTCAAGTATCGTTTCAGAGGAAAGGTTGCTGCCCTCAGTACAAAAATTACCAATAATGTAGCCGGCTGTTGTTGTCAATATCGTGGGATGCTCCTCATAATCCCTGTCGGCAAAACCTGGGTTGCCCGTAGCCGGGAAGCCACCATATACTTTAACTTTGTTGCGCAGCTTGAAATAAGGCATAGGCGCATAATAGGTGCCTTCCGCAACCCAAACCTCCCTACCTTCAAACTGCCTGTCCATCACCAACTGCAGGTTGCCCGAAGCATTGGCCCACGAGGAGCCGTCGCCCGTGCCTCCCTGCTTTACATAGAATCTTTCCGGCTGCACTGCCAGGTGTTCATTAAGCCCTATGTCTATAAAATCTACTACCCTGTTGTTATTGAAGAAATCGGTACCAATGCTCCCCACCGCGTCCAGGTAGGCCTGGGTATTTCCTTTATTGACACCCACACTTGCCGCCTGCACCGAGTAGTCAGCGTTGAACAGCGGATCCACATCATAATTGCCGCCCAGGTCGTTACCGTAAATCGTGAACTGTGGCGCCTCATAGGCTAACTCACTGCCGCGCGAGCCTTCCAGAATGCAGTGGGACGCGTAAATAACAGCTCCTACGCCCGGATCAAAGTTACGGTCAACAAAAAATTCAGGGTTCAGTCCGTCCGTGTTGCCGTAGATGATGCTGTTGTACAAATGCACCGTAGCAGTCACCACCATCATACCGCCAACAAGGCCCTCCGCATGGTTGTTGGCGACAACGCAGTTGTAGAATTTCAGGTTGCCGCTGTTAATGCGTATGCCGCCTGCTTCGCCATCATATCCCGGGTTTAAAACAGAGGTATTGTTATGGACGAGCACCTGTATAAAGGTGGAATTTGAGTTGCTGATGGCTATGCCCCCTCCCAGTCCTACGGGTGATGTATTGTTCCTGACCACAAGGTTCCGGAAGGTCGCATCGCAGTTGTAGATCATCATTCCCGCACCGGCAGTACCCGAGCCGTTCTGGATGGTAAGCCCATCAATAATCGTTTCGGGAGTAATGCTTTCCACACCTCCCGCGGCCAAAAGCACCCCTGCCTGGTTGCCGTTCAGGATGGTTTCGTACTGCCTGGGGTTCCTGTCACCCATCGCCGGATTGGCCGTATTAGGGAAGCCGCCGTAAATGGAAACCCCATCCTTAACTGAAAAGGTCAGCCCGACAGCCCTTTGGTAGGCTCCCTGCTTTACCCACACCTGGTCGCCGGCAGCAGCATTGTTGATCACGGCCTGCAAATCACCGGCAGCCGTAGCCCAGCCGGACCCATTGCCTGTCCCTCCCGGGGCTACATGCCATGTGTTTTGCGAAAAAGCGTGGTGGAAATTAAAAAATGCGATAAAAAGAACAATGATAAAGTAATTTCTTTTCATAATAGCTTGGTTTTTAAACCAAACATAAGAAAAAAAGTAATGCGGTGAGGGATTATTCTCAATATTACAGGGATCGGTGTTCCATTTCGAGCGAAGGGAGAAATCTATGGGTGAGGTAAGTTAGCTGCGCTGGTATGAGGCTTTGGCTCGTATCTGAATGAGTGAGGTCGGTTACTGTGGGTTTAGAGGGGCATTGCATGCGCCTAATATTACCGTATTTTCAATATCCTTACTCTTAATGGAACAGGCAAGATGTCCACGCTAACGGAAGAAAATGTGAGTCGTATCAGTAGAAAAATGAAAGAGATTTATTTAATTATTAAAATTATAAAGAAAAGTTTGTTACTTTGCGTAAAATTTTAACAATTCAATAACCAACCTTTAAGGATATTTTAAGGCATGAAGTCACTAACTTTAGATAGATCTAGAATTGAAACTATATTTCAAGAACACTTTTCAGAATTCACGGTTAAAAAAGAGGATAAAGCTAATAATCTATACATATACAAGTTTAACTCGTCTGATAGTAAAACAGCATCATTAAATGTTTATTATAATATCGATGGAACTACCACGTTAATGTATAAAACTGGGGCAAATCAAGAGCTGTCTCAGTCAATAGCTCAGACAGTTGTAAAGCATTGTTCAATAATAGAACATAAAGTAGGTAAATTTTATATAAAAGCAATTCGTGAACAAGATGTAAAAGCAGTTTTAGATTTCTTAAAAGAGGATGGCGGAGATGTTTTCGAAAATAAACCTTTTGCACAAGGGACAAAATATAAAGTTAGAGGTATACAAGGAGATGAAATTACAATTCATCATTATAATAATAAAGCCTTAATGATTCAAGGGAGACCTAGAAAACTTTTCTCTGATGTTATTGTTTTACTCGGGGAATTATTACCTTTTAAAGAAGTAATTGAAGAGCAGCTAAAGTTTTACAACATAAATGTAACTTCAGCAGATGCGATTGGTGAACTTGAGAATAGAATGCCCGAAGCAGGCAAATATTTGGAAGATAAATTAAAGACAATTTTAAGCCCATGCTTAGTATTTAAAAAAATTGACGTTCCTTTGGACGATTATACGGCGTTTGCTTTTCCCGCTCTTAAAGGAATTGAGGGCGTCTTAAAGCAAATTTTTAGAGAAAAAGGCATAATAATAACTAAAGAAGGATTTGGTGAATATATTGAAAACAAAGCTTTAAATGTTAGCTTGATTGGTGAAGCAAAGGAAAAATTTAAAAATATTAAGACAGCTTCTGCAATATGTAATTTGTATTCATTTTACAATGCACAAAGACATCCACTTTTTCATGTTGATGGCTTGGTAGCATCAACAAAAACTTTATCAAGAGGCGAAGCACTAAATCTAATCGAAAGCGCACTAAATCTTATTGAAAATAGCATACAAACAATCAATGAAAACACGAAATAATTATAAATTGTCAAAAATCGAAACTAATCCAATCTTTGGTTATTTAGTTCTATTGACTAATTATATTGGTTTCGATAACTGTATCTTTGACGTAGAACAGGACTTAAAAAAAACAAAATTTAAAGGAAGAATTGTAATTGATTTGCTTCCATTAAATGGCATAAGTGATAGGTTTTACAGTTTGAATTTTGATGGTACAAAATTTAATTATAATTCAATTTCAAATATTCAATCTTTGGATTCTGAAATTGAAAGACTTTCTTCTAATTTTTATTTAAGCCATTTCGATATTATTGAAAAGCTCTCTATCTCGCGTCAATCAAAATTTTTAATAAAACGAGAACTAACAAGTAGACTTAACGTGCAATACAGCAAACCTGCTTACTAAAGCAAGTTTATCGCGAGAGTATTATATTTTAAATTTATAATTTAAAATAACTACAGATTTCACATTCAAAATACGCTAACATTCAAATCAATTGACTGTATGAATAGAGATGGATCATGGGCATACATTTAACTATCATTAAATGATTTTTCCCTACCTTAGCCCTACAAACAATTACAATGATCTCCAATACCCAATTCCAGAACGAACTCGACCTCATTATAGCCAATGCAATTCGCGAAGACGTTGGCCCCGGCGACTACTCCTCCCTGGCCTGCATACCCGCCTCCGCTACCGGAAGGGCGAAACTGCTGGTTAAAGACACCGGCATCCTCGCGGGCGTGGACTTCGCGCAGCAGGTGTTTAAGTACGTCGACCCCGCCCTCGGAATCGAGGTTTTTATAACCGACGGTACACCCGTAAACTACGGCGACATTGCTTTCCACGTTTCAGGGAGTTCGCAGAGCATATTGAAGAGCGAGCGCCTGGTACTCAACGCCATGCAGCGCATGAGCGCCATTGCCACCAAGACCAAAAAATACGTCGATATCCTTGAAGGTACGGGTACAAAAGTACTCGATACCCGCAAGACCACCCCGGGCATCCGCGCGCTCGAAAAATGGGCTGTGAAGATAGGCGGCGGCGAGAACCACCGTTTTGCCTTATACGACATGGTGATGCTCAAGGACAACCACATCGACTTTGCCGGGGGCATTACCCCTGCCATACAAAAAACACACGAATACCTTACCGCCAACAGCCTCGACCTGAAAATCATCGTAGAGGCACGTAGTATTGACGAGGTGCGCGAAATCATTTCCAATCCCGGCGTGCACCGCATTCTGCTCGACAATTTCGATTATGAGCAGACCCGCGAGGCTGTGGCCCTTATCGGCGATTATTGCCAGACGGAGTCCTCGGGCGGCATCAACGAAGATACCATGCGCCACTATGCCGAATGCGGTGTCGACTACATTTCGTCGGGAGCCCTTACCCACTCGATCTATAACCTGGACCTTAGCCTAAAAGCGTTTTAATGTCGATTGAACTCGAACATAGGCTGGAACGCATCCCGGTAATTAAATACCTGGTACGCTTCGGTAAAAGCATAAAAGTACCGTATGGCGAGGGCCTTACGCTGTACCACCTGCTCGAACTGTACATTACGGGCATCGTTAAGGGCGACATATCCTACCGTGCAGGGGCCATTGCCTTCAGCTTTTTCATGTCGCTGTTCCCGTTCATGCTGTTCCTGTTCAACCTTATCCCGTTTATACCGCTGCAGGGCTTTAAGGAGGACTTTATGCTGTTTGTACACGACAATGTCCCCCCCAACACCTACGATGCCATAGCCGGCATCATCGCCGACATCATGACCGACAAAAAGCCGAACCTGCTTTCCTTTGGTATCGTGCTGGCCATCTTCCTGATGAGCAACGGCATGAACGCGGTGCTCAGCGGGTTCCAGAGCAGCCTTCACATTACCATAAAGCGAACGTATTTCAGGCAGTATGCACTGGCCATTATGCTGTCGCTGGTGTTTTCGGTCATCCTGATTTTTACCGTGGCTTCCATCGTGATACTGGAGTATTTTATCCAAAAGCTCACCGCCCAAAGCTGGCTTGAGGACGACCTGTGGCTGCTCAAGCTGGTGCGCTACCTGATCCTGATCATGATGATACTCACCACCACCTCGCTAATGTTTAAGTTTGCCGCAAAGGAAACCAAACAGGCCGCGTTTTTCAGCTACGGATCCATTTTCAGTACGGTATTATTTGGGTTAACCTCGTATCTTTTTGGCATTTACGTTTCGCACTTCGCAAAATATAATGAGCTCTACGGATCAATTGGCACGCTGCTTGTATTAATGCTATATATATGGATCAACTGCTTTATCCTGTTACTGGGATTCGAATTAAATGCGCTTATCCATAAATTGAAACGAAAAAATTTATATATTTAACAAAATTAACGACATTAAATTATGAAGAAAGCATTCCTAACTTTACTATTTGTTGCCATTGGAGGCCTGTTTTCGGTACAGGCACAGGTAACGGGCAAATGGAAAACCATTGACGACGAAACGGGCGAAGCCAAATCAATCGTTGAAATTTACGAGCAAAACGGGAAAATCTACGGGAAAATCGTTGAGATCCTCAACCCTGCCAAAAAGAATGCAAAGTGTACCAAATGCAGCGGGTCCGATAAAGACAAGCCACTACTTGGCCTTGTAATCATCAAAGGCCTTGTAAAAGATGACGACGAGTGGACCGACGGCGACATCCTCGACCCGAACAAAGGAAAACTGTACAGCTGCACCATCGAGATGGACGGTAAAGACAAGCTGGAAGTGCGCGGCTACATGGGCATTTCGTTATTGGGTCGCACGCAGGTGTGGCACAGGGTGAAGTAATTCGCCAACCAGAGGAAAAAACAAAGCTAACAGCATATAAAACACTCTTTCGGGAGTGTTTTTTTTGGCCTCTCCGTAGAGACGAGTGCCTGCGTCTCGCGTACTTTCCTGTCACTATGTACAGACGCAGGCACTGCGTCTCACATAACGGTGTCAATCGTAATTTGTGGAATAATATTGGCTTTTCATATCTTTGTGTCATATAACCCATTCAAAGCCACTATATGCCCTATTTCATCGAAGCCATACTACCTCTCGCGGTCCGAAAAACCTTTACGTACTCCATCACGCAGGCCGAATATGAATTCCTGAAAACCGGTATGCGCGTGGCGGTGCCCTTTGGCAGAAATAAGATCTATACCGGGCTGGTGGCGGCATTGCACGAAAATCCGCCGCTATTATACGAAGCAAAGGAAATCCACCAGATACTGGATGACGAACCTTTAGTTACCGAAACACAGCTGGCGCACTGGCAATGGGTCGCGAACTACTATATGTGCAGCATTGGCGAAGTGTACAAGTCGGCCATGCCGGGCGGTTTTTTACTGGAAAGCGAAACCATCATTACGCAGCACAAAGACTATAACGCGGAAACCGATAACCTGACCGACGACGAATACCTCGTGTACGAAGCGCTGCAAAAGCAATCGTCGCTCAAAGTGCAGGAAGTGGCCGCCATACTCAACAAAAAAACCATCCTCCCGGTCATCAACCGGCTGATTGAGAAGAATGCCGTGGCGCTTCAGGAAGAAATGTCGGAAAAGTACAAGCCAAAGACCATCCGTTACATTCGCTTGCCGGAAGAATTCATGCGCGAGGAGCAACTGGCCGAACTGATGGAATTGCTTTCGCGTGCCCAAAAACAGCGCGAGGCCGTATTGCAGTACTTCCAGTTGAATGCATCGGAAAAAAAGCCCATTACCGCTAAAAAGCTCAGTGATGCCGGGGTGACGCCCGCCGTCATCAAATCTTTGGTAGATAAAGGCATTTTCGAGGAATACCATCTCGAAGAAGACCGCGTAAAATTTGAGGGCAGCGACAATTCCGGCTTCGGCCTCAGCCCAAAGCAAAAGGAAGCTTTTGGCGAAATAAAGCAAAGCTTTGTACAGAAGGACGTGACGCTGCTGCACGGCATTACGTCCAGCGGCAAGACCGAAATATACATCAAGCTAATTGAAGAATATATCAACTCGGGCCAACAGGTGCTGTACCTGCTGCCCGAAATAGCGCTAACCACCCAGCTTGTCGTTCGGCTTACAGCCTATTTCGGCAACCAGGTGGCGGTATTCCACAGCAAGTACTCCAACAACGAGCGGGTGGAGGTCTGGAACCAGGTACTTGCCGCTTCCGAAAAGGCGAAGGTAATCATCGGGGCGCGATCCGCATTGTTCCTCCCCTTCCGGCACCTGGGGCTTATCATCATCGACGAAGAGCACGAACCTACCTTTAAGCAGCAGGACCCGGCTCCACGCTACCACGCGCGCGATGCCGCCATCGTTTTGGCGAATGCCCATAAAGCCAAAGTACTGCTGGGTTCGGCAACACCATCCATCGAAACGTATTATAACGCAACGGGCGGCAAGTATGGGTATGTGGAACTTAAGGAACGTTATGGCAACGTGATGCCTCCCGAGATCATCCTTGTCGACCTGAAGGACAAATATAAGCGCAAGCAAATGATTGGCCACTTTAGCGACTTCCTGATCGAAACCATTGCCGAAACGCTGGCAAACGGCAAGCAGGTTATCCTGTTCCAGAACCGCCGGGGCTTTTCGCCATGGGTAGAGTGCCTTACCTGCGGCCACGTACCGCAATGCCCGCAGTGCGACGTGAGCCTTACCTATTATAAATACAAAAACCAGCTGCGCTGCCACTATTGCGGCCACCATATCGCAAAACCGACCCACTGCCACCAATGCCAGTCGCCCGAGTTGGACACGAAGGGTTTTGGTACCGAGCAGATAGAGCTGGAGCTGAAAACCCTGTTCCCCGACAAGCATTCGTGGCGCATGGACCATGATACCACGCGCGGCAAGCATGGCTACGAAAAGATCATCGATTCTTTTAAAAACCGGGAGATCGATATTTTAGTGGGCACCCAGATGCTTGCCAAAGGCCTGCATTTTGACAATGTAGCCCTGGTGGGGATAATGAATGCCGACAATATGCTGTACCAACCGGATTTCCGGGCCTTTGAGCGTGCCTACCAAATGATGGTGCAGGTGGCAGGGCGGGCCGGTCGAAAGGACCAGCGCGGCAAAGTGCTGATACAAACCTACAACCCGCTGCACAATGTGATACGGCAGGTGACGGACAATGATTATGAAGGAATGTACAAAGAGCAGCTGTATGAAAGGCACAACTTTAAGTACCCGCCGCTATACAGGCTGGTACGGATAACGCTGCGCCACAAAGACTACGAAAAGGTGAAGGATGCAGCAATATGGCTATTCAATGTATTGTCACAACAGCTTGGGGTAACGGTACTGGGACCGGAAGAGCCGGGCATCAACAGGATACGCAATGAGTACATCCGCACGATAATGATAAAGATACCACAGGGTGCGGCCCTGGGCGGGACGAAAAAGGGGATTGAAAAAATACTGGCAAGCTTCGATGCCGTGCCCCAATACAGGTCGGTCAGGACAACCCTTAATGCCGACCCGTACTAAGGCAGGCTATGACGGCTTGTTGAGCACCCTGGCAAGGTCTTCCTTTTTATTGCGGCTCAGCGGTATCTGGGTTTTACCGATTTCGGCAAACTTGCTGTTGAAGCGCTCTACCTTGTCGACATTAATAATATACGATTTGTGTACCCTCAGGAATTTGTCGGGCGCCAGTTCATTCTCAAAAGATTTCATGGTAGACAGCACCAGGTGGGTATCATCTTCGGTATTGATCTTCACATAGTCCCCGAACGCCTCGATCCATCGTATCTTTGAAATATAGACTTTAAAGTTCTTAAGGTTACTCTTCACGAAGATGAATTCGCCTTCTTCCTCAATACCGTCCTTTTTCATTGCGTGCATCTCGATGGCTTTTTGCACCGCCTTCTGGAAGCGTTCCTTATTGATGGGCTTTTGGAGGTAATCCACGGCTGCATAGTCAAAAGCCTTGAGTGCATAATCTGATTTTGAAGACACAAAGATGATCTGCGGACGTTCGTTGAGCCCGTCCAGCAGGTCGAACCCCGTTTGGACCGGCATTTCGATATCGAGGAACAGCAGGTCGACAGCCTTGTTCATGATGCACGCCTTTGCCTCCTGGGCATTGGAAAAGTCACCCACAAGATTAAGGTCGGGGTGTTCATTTACAAGCCTGGCTGCCGTGATCCGGTGAATTGTGCTGTCATCAACAACAACACAGTTAAGTTTCATTTTTCATGCTCAGTTATAATGTTCAGTAATAGATGCGTTTTTTTAGTTTGGGATAACACAAATTTAAACAAAAAAAGGAATTTAACATTTGGAAAAAAAGCAAAAATGCGACTTGCACGTTAAATATTAATTGTTACCTTTGCACCCACTTTTATAACATATAAATTATTAGTATCATGAATCACTATGAAACTGTTTTCATTTTGAATCCCGTTTTATCTGAGACCCAGGTAAAGGAAACAGTAAGCAAGTTTGAAGATTATCTTACTTCAAGAGGCGCCCAGATCGTATCGAAAGAAGATTGGGGACTAAAAAAATTAGCTTACGAGATCCAGAACAAAAAAAGCGGATTCTACACATTGTTGCAATTCCAGGCTCCTGCGGAAGTACTTATCGGCTTTGAAACCGAGTTCCGCCGCGACGAGAGGGTTATGCGTTTCCTAACCGTAACACTTGACAAGCACGCCATCTCATGGGCAGAAAGAAGAAGAGAAAAACTAAAAGCTAAAGCAAACTAATCATGTCAACAATAGAGCAGTCAGCTAAAGGAAAAAAAGACGGGGATATCAGATATCTTACGCCTTTGAACATCGAAACGAACAAGACTAAAAAGTATTGCCGTTTTAAAAAATCAGGTATCAAGTATGTAGATTACAAAGATCCGGATTTCCTTTTGAAATTTGTAAACGAGCAGGGCAAGATCCTTCCTCGTCGCCTAACCGGTACCTCTTTGAAATACCAAAGGAAAGTATCTGTAGCCGTTAAAAGGGCACGTCATTTAGCGTTAATGCCATATGTGGCGGATTTACTAAAATAATAAGGAAGCAATATTATGGAACTTATACTTAAACAGGACGTACAGAATTTAGGTTTTAAAGATGATGTGGTTAGCGTAAAAGCCGGATACGGCCGTAACTTCCTTATCCCACAAGGTTTTGCACAAATGGCAACTCCGTCAGCTAAAAAAGTTTTGGCTGAAAACCTGAAGCAAAGGGCTTACAAAGAGCAAAAAATTGTGAATGAAGCTAAAGCAACTGCCGAAGCTCTTAAAGCACTTGAAATAAAACTTACTGCAAAAGCAGGTGGCGAAAAACTATTTGGTTCAATAACCAATAATGACATCGCTGAAGCGCTTGAAAAAGCAGGACAGCCTATCGAAAGGAAATTCATCACCAGCGGTATCGTTAAGCGTACAGGAAAGTACTCTGCAAGCATCAGGCTTCACCGCGATGTGATCGTAGACCTTCCTTACGAGATCGTTGCCGAGCAGGAAAAAGAAAAATAATTTTCTGAAATATACAGAAAGCCTTCCCTTGCGGGGAGGCTTTTTTATTTAATTTTTTGCCACGAATTACACAAATTTCACAAATTTATTGGATTGGACCTGTAACGATTATCTAATTTGCAGCAGCAGATCAAATAAACAAATAAACGCATCCACGTATCAACCAAAATGAAATACGCACGACTTACCAAAGAACAGCTTGAAGAACTGCACCCCGAGTTCATTAACTTTTTGGCCTCGCAATCTATCGACAAGGCCGAATGGGACACCCTTAAAAAAGAAAAGCCCGAAGTGGCCGAACAGGAAATTGACGTATTCTCCGACCTGATATGGGAAAACGTGGTTTCGAAAGCGGAGTGGCTGGAGCATTATTCCAAAAATCACATTTTCCTGTTTAAGCTGGACCAGGAGAAAATGGAGAGCATCATCATCCATGCGCATACACCCGAAGCTGATTTCCTTACCGAAGGCGGGCTGCAATGGCTTAATGAGAACATCTTCAGCAGCGACGTACAGATACAGCGCGGTGCGAAGCCCTTCAGCCAGGAGCGCAATGCCGAGATATTCAGTCTTATTGAGCAGGGCGCTATTTTGAGCGACGGGACTTTATACAAGCAGCTGGAGGATATGTTTTAGGAGAAAGCTACTTAGGGGCTTAGGTTCTTAGTTGCTTAGGTCCTTAGTATCTAAGCAACTAAGAACCTCAGTAACTTAAAACAATATTTCATATCTTTATATCGTATTATAATAAATACTACGCCATGGAAGATACGATGCTGATACAATTGACAGACAAGAAAGCTGTTAAATTATTGCGTGACCTTGAAGAATTAGGTCTCATTAAAATTTTAGAGGAAAACATTTCACCTGAATAACTTTCTTGTGAATTTCAAATAATTATATAAAGCCGTTGCCATGCAATGGCTTTACTGTTTTAATAAATATCTAAAAACGTTTTCCATTCGTTAAAACTTGGCTAAATTAGCACTGGAAACAAATTTCAGCCAATGGACATCGAACAGCAGATAAACGCCCTTCGCGAAGAGCTTAACCAGCACAATTACAATTACTACGTTTTAGACACGCCTACCATATCCGACTTTGAGTTTGACACTAAACTGAAGGAACTACAGGAACTTGAGGCCAAACATCCCGAATATTTCGATGTAGACTCCCCTACCCTGCGCGTGGGCGGTAATACTATAAATGCATTTAAAACCATCGAGCATGAGCATCGCATGTATTCGTTAGATAATGCATATTCAATAGAAGAGGTGCTTGAATGGGATAAGAGGAATAAAAAGTCTTTAGGGCTTATAGATCAAGAAATCTGTTACACTTGCGAATTGAAATATGATGGAGCCAGCATTAGTCTTACTTACGAAAATGGAAAACTTGTTCTTGCCGCTACACGTGGAGATGGATATTTTGGTGATGATATTACTACAAATGCTAGAGAAATTAAATCAATACCAAGACAACTTAAAGGTGATTATCCTAATAAGCTCATTGTAAGAGGTGAAGTTATAATGAACAAAGATGTTTTCATTCAATTAAATGAAAAAAGGGAAGAGCTAGGTTTTGATAAGTTTTCTAATCCAAGAAATACTGCATCAGGAACATTGAAATTAAAAAACTCAAAAGATGTGGCAGAAAGAAAATTAGAATGCTTTATATATGGTTTCATATTGGATAATTCTGCAATCTACAATTCCCAAGATATGCTATTATTTAAAGGAGAACAGTGGGGCTTCAAGATCCCACGTAATCATAAATATTGTGATGATGGAATTAACGAAGTTTTTCAGTTTATTGATGAAATAGATATTCTTAGAAAAAGTTTGCCATTTGAAATAGATGGGGTTTTGATAAAAGTTGACGATTTTAACCAGCAGGAAGAATTGGGCTACACGTCCAAATCACCGCGCTGGGCTATAGCGTATAAGTTCAAGGCCGAACGTGTCACTACGCGCCTTAAAAGCATCTCCTACCAGGTGGGGCGCACCGGTGCGATAACCCCGGTTGCCAACCTGGAGCCCGTGCAACTGGGCGGGACGGTGGTAAAACGGGCCTCCCTCCATAATGCCGACCAGATTGAAAAACTGGATATCCGAGAAGGCGATGAAGTGTTTGTGGAAAAAGGCGGCGAGATCATCCCGAAGATTATTGCGGTTGATTTTACGAAACGACCCGAAGATACCATGCCGACTATTTACATTGACAAATGCCCGGAATGCTTTACCGAACTGGAGCGTAAAGAAGGCGAGGCACAGCATTACTGTCCGAATTATTATGGGTGTCCGCCGCAGATCATCGGGCGCGTGCAGCATTATATTTCGCGCAAAGCGATGGACATTGAAGGGCTGGGCGGCGAAACCGTGGCTTTGCTTTACAACTCTGACCTTATACATAATTACGCCGACCTGTACGAACTTAAAAAAGAGCAGGTGGTGCCGTTGGAGCGCATGGCGGATAAGTCGGCGGAGAACCTTATCAATGGCATTGCAGCCTCCAAACAGATACCGTTTGAGCGTGTGCTTTACGCGCTGGGAATACGTTACGTAGGCGAAACCGTTGCAAAGAAGCTGGCCAAGCATTACAAGAGCATCGACAACCTGGCCAATGCCTCGCTGATGGACCTGATTCTGGTAGATGAGATTGGCGAACGCATCGCGCAGAGTGTTATTGACTTCTTTGAAAATGAAGAAAACCGCAAGCTAATCGAACGCCTGAAAAATTATGGCGTACAATTGGAAACAACCGGGGGCAGCACCAGTGTAAGCGATATGCTGGCCGGAAAGACGTTTGTTGTGTCGGGTGTATTCACTAAATTCTCCCGGGACGACCTGAAGAAAGCCATTGAGGATAACGGCGGCAAGGTGGGCAGTTCCATTTCGTCCAAAACCGATTATGTGGTTGCCGGCGATAACATGGGCCCTGCGAAACTGGAAAAAGCGAACCAGTTGGGTGTGAAGATCATTAGTGAGGATGAGTTTGTTGAACTCCTGAGTAACTGAGGTACTTAGGCGCTTAGGTTCTGAGGCCTAAGCGCCTAAGAAACTAAGCACCTCAGCACCTTTAAAAAAAATGAACATCAAGCTACTCGCCATAGGAAAGACGGACAACAAAGCCCTGCAGCAGCTCATGGACGATTACATGAAGCGGCTGTCGTTCTATATCAAATTTGAACTGGAGGTCATTCCGGATATTAAGAATGCGAAGAACATGAGCGAGGCACAGCAAAAGGAGAAGGAAGGGGAAATTATCCTGTCAAAGCTCTCCCCTACAGACCAGCTTATCCTTTTAGACGAGAATGGAAAAACCTTCAGCAGTGTGGGTTTCTCTGAGGAACTGCAAAAGAAAATGAACTCGGGCATCAAGACCCTGGTATTCGTAATCGGCGGGCCGTATGGATTTTCCAAAGAGGTCTATGACAAAGCACAGGGTAAGATATCCTTATCGGCAATGACATTCTCCCACCAGATGGTCAGGCTGTTTTTTATTGAGCAGGTATACCGGGCATTTACCATACTTCGCGGTGAGCCGTACCATCACCAATAATTTTATTTAGTAACTGCATAAATTTTAAAGAATGATATTAACCACACATAGCCTTAGAAAGCGGTTTTAGGGCGCTCCATAGTAACACAGAGTATGAAGCTTCGCTTCACTATGTGCGAATATGTCTCTTTCTGTAGCAATATCACTATAAATCCTATGTGCCTATGTGGTTAATCAAAAATTCAGACACTTACTTAGAAAAAAAGCAAAATCACATTTTTAATAACTTATTGATTTTTAATTATTTAAATTAAAAATTATTTAAAAAGTTAATTTTTTCCATCCCCAACTGTAACAACTACAGTTCGCCCTCCGTCATTATACCAAACAAACCACCCAAGTTGGCAAACGCAACACAGGATATCGATACGCTGATAGCGCTCTGCATACAAGGCAGCCGCAATGCACAGTTCGAGCTGTACAACCGGTATTATAAAGCCATGTACAACACCGCGCTGCGCATTGTTAAGGACAGCCATTGGGCCGAGGATGTCATGCAGGAAGCCTTCCTGAAAGCGTTTGGCAAACTGGACTCCTTTAAGGGCGAAGTGGCCTTTGGGGCATGGCTTAAAAGGATCGTGGTGAACCACAGCATTGACAATTACAAGAAGATCAGCAAAAATGCAGCGGACAGCCTGGACGATGTCCTTTATAAAGTGGAGGACGACAGTCCTAAAGAGGAAGCGCAACTGGACTTCCAGAATATGAAGGTGCAGCAGGTAATGGCAGCCATTGGGTCATTAAAAGAGAATTACAGGATCGCGCTTACCCTCTTTTTCATCGAAGGGTATGACCAGGAGGAGATCAGTGAAATAATGGGAATAACTTACGGCAACTGCCGTACAACCATCAGCCGGGCGAAAGAAAGCCTACTGAAAAAACTAAGTGCATAATGAAGAACGATAAACAAGACCTTAACGACCTTTTTGCCCATTTCGGCGGGCAGTGGGATACCGAAGAGCCTGCAAACGGCCATGAGGACCGCTTTCTGGACAGGCTTGAAGGGAAGAAGAAAAAGAAAACAGGCCTGCTGTTCCGGCTGGCCATGCCAACAGCAGCGGCATTGCTGATCATGTTCGGAATGTGGACGATGTATAAGCCAGGGAACAGCGCTGCAGGCACGGAGACGGCAGCCGTAAAACTATCGCCAAAAGTGCAGGAAACGCACACGTATTTTACAGGCATCATACAAAAAGAGCTGGCCAAGGTGGAAAAAGAGGACAGCCCCGAAACGAAAATGCTAGTGAAGAGCGCCCTGTTACGAATGGACGCCCTCGAGAAAGATTATGAAAAGCTCACAAAAGAAGCCCTTAACAAAGGCGAAAATAAACAGATCATCCATGCCATGATAACCAATCTGCAGACAAGGATATCATTTCTGGAAGACGTGCTCACCAAAATCGAAAACATCAAAAAACTGAAAGAAAACTATCATGAGAACACTCAAACTTAATATCGCCCTCTTCCTGCTCACCCTTCCCGCCCTGGCCTTTGCAGGGGGCGATGGCGATGGCTGCGGCCCGGGGAAAGGAAAAATAACAAAGGAGAAAAAAATAAGCAAGTCGTATGCCGTGAACAGTAATGCCGCCCTGGATGTGGACAATAAATTCGGCAGTGTGTACGTGACTACCTGGGACGAGAACCAAACCGTGATCGATGTAGTGATCAAAGTGAATGGCGACAAGGAAGACCTTGTGAATAAAAGGATCAACAGCATCGATGTAAAGTTCAGCGCGACAAGCGGGCTGGTAACGGCGGTGACGGAAATCGGGAACTTCTCCGGAAGGAACGTCAACATCGAGATCAATTACACCATAAAGATCCCAAAGAAAGGCAGCATTGACCTGAATAACCAGTACGGAAATACCATCGTGGGCAAAATATATGGTAAAAGCGCCATAAAGTGCCAGTACGGCGATCTGAGCATTGACGAGCTGAACAGCGACAGCAACACACTCAGCCTGCAATACAGCGGCACTTCAAAGATCAATTACATGAAAGCGGGCGCCGTGAACGCACAGTATTCGGCGTTCAATTGTACCAAAGCGGGCTCGCTTACGCTAAAAGGCCAGTATACCGGCATGACAGTAGGCGAAGTGGGCGACATTACCTACCGCACCGAGTACGGCGACCTGAACATCAAAAAAGGCGGGATTATAACAGGTTCCGGGGATTATTCGGCAATGCGCTTCGGCTACGTTACAGGGCAGCTGAATGCCACATGCAACTACGGTGAAGTAAAAGTAGGCGGCATGGATAACAGCGTAAAAAACATTGCCGTTAATGCGACCTACACCTCGGTAAGCATCACCTATAATGAGGCTGCACCCTTCGACTTCGAGCTTAACTCCGTATATGGCGGGATACGCGGCATCAACGGCTTTAAGATTACTGAGAGGAGGGAAAAGGACAACAAGCTGTATTATAAAGGCTACTACAAAACCAGCGGCGTAAACAAGATATTCGTCAAGGCAGAGTACGGCGACATCAGCCTGAACAAGGGATAAAAACATAAAAATAAAATACCGGTGCAACCATTTGAAGCGTGAATACGTCTAACGTGTAATCAGGCGCCGCAAGGGGTTCAATCATCAAAAAAACACCTGCTCATCACAGGGAAGTTAATTCAATCAATCATCAATCCCGCCGCAAGGCGAAACAAAAAACGAACAATCATGAAAAAAGCAGCAATGTTTTTAGCGGGGCTATGCTTTGCCGTAACGGTAACGGCCCAGGAGAAAAAAGAACGTGTACAGGGTACCGGCAAATCCATCAAAGAGAAAAGGGAAATGGGTGGCTATGACAAAATCAGCGTGACCGGTAATTTTGAAGTTACCGTCGTATCCGGAGAAGCAGGGACGATTACCCTGGAAGGCGAAGAAAATCTCATCGAATTCATTACCACTACCGTAACCGACGGCAGGCTGGACATCAGCTCGGGCAACCATTACCTTGTCCCTTCCCCGAACAAAAAGATCACTGTAAAAGTACCTGCCGGCCAGCTGGGCGAAATAGCACTGAAGGGAAGCGGTACCATCGACGCAAAAAACAAAATAAAAGGCAATGTGAAAGTGCTGCTCGACGGCTCTGGGTCCATCGAACTTTATGTGGCGGCCAACGATGTAAAGGCTTGTGTACTGGGTTCGGGGCAGATAACCATCGACGGGCGTGCGGAAACCTTCGACTGCCGTGTGGTAGGATCGGGCACTATAAAGGCTTACGGACTGAAAGCGCCGGCGGTGAGCGCCATTGTTTCCGGTTCCGGGAATGTGGAGGCCAACAGCTCTAAAGCCATAAAGGGCAGGATTAGCGGCTCAGGGAACATTGCCTGTACGGGCGAACCCAGTGAAACCGACCTGAAGCATTCCGGTACCGGTACCTTCAGCATGCACCATTAAGATTTTAAAATAACGCTTCATACCCGTTATTTAGGTTGGGCCTGTCCGGAAACGGACGGGCCCTTTGCGATTTTGCGTAAAATACCTGTTTTTGTAAAACAGGTATTTTCACCTATGTAGTTACAATTAAGTTACTTAGATTTACGCCCGACTAATGAGTAGGAATTTAATAGTTATCAACCAGAGCATGAAAAAAATAATATGCCTTTTGGCGTTAGTACAGCTACTATTTTGCTGTAGCAAAGACGACGACAGCAGCTCGCCCCTGCCGCCCGCCACACAAACCGGCGCCGGGACCTTTGGCTGTAAAGTGAACGGCAAAAACTTCGTACACAATAACGGCTTGATAAATTGCTACTATCAGTATGTAGATGGTGGATATTATTTTAATATTCAAGGTATTGATAAAAATTTTCAAAGTCCTAATAGTTTACGCTTGGAAACTATAAATAGAACTATAGATGAAAGTGAAATGATTCCCCTGATTCAGGAATTAAATGGAAATGCAAGTGCAGGAGGACGTTTTTTCTTAAGTTCCTCTGTGTCCGAAGCGGCCTATACAGATGAAGAGTATACAGGAGAATTAAATATTACCAAATTTGATCTTCAAAACCGTATCGTTTCAGGTACATTTTGGTTTGACCTGAAACATCCCTATACCGGCGAAAAAGTTGAAATCAGGGAGGGCCGTTTCGATTCGCATTTCTAAAAAATATACTCATGAAAAAATTTATTCTATTCCTTGTACTGCCCCTACTACTTTGCTGCAGTAAAGACGACGACAGCAGCGCTTCACTACCGCCCGCCACACAAACCGGCGCCGGGACCTTTGGCTGTAAAGTGAACGGCAAAAACTTTGTACACAACGACGGGTTGATAAATTGCTTTTATCAGTATGTAGATGGGGGTTATTACTTTAGTATACAAGGCAACAACTATTCTTTTAATCCTGTTGGGATAACACTTGGAACACTTAATAAGACAATATCTGAAGGAGAAACTTTACTACTGACAGAAAATACGCATGGTAATGCAGGAGCAGGGGCGTTCTTTAGAGTATCGGAAAATAACGGACAATCATCTACAACAAATTTAGAGGAGAGAGGAGAGATGAAAATTACCAAATTTAATCTTCAAAACCGTATCGTTTCAGGTACATTTTGGTTTGACCTGAAACACCCCTATAGCGGCGAAAAAGTTGAAATCAGGGAGGGCCGTTTCGATTCGCATTTTTAAAAAATGTACTCATGAAAAAATTTATTCTATTCCTTGTCCTGCCGCTACTATTTTGCTGCAGCAAAGACGATGACAGCAGCTCGCCCCTGCCGCCCGCCACACAAGCCGGTGCCGGAACCTTTGGCTGTAAAGTGAATGGCAAAAACTTTGTACACAACGACGGGTTGATAAATTGTTATTACCAGTATGTGGATGGGGGCTATTATTTTGGCATCGGGGGCATTAATACTGATAAGAATCCCCGCATGATTGTACTAGCAACAGAAAATAAAACAATTTCTGAAGGAGAAACATTGCAATTATCAGTGCCATTGTCCGGAAATGCATGGGGCGGGGCAATGTTTAATATTTCAACCGGGACGGAAGCCTTTACTGATATGGAATATTCCGGTGAGCTCGAGATAACAAAACTTGATTATGTCAACAGGATTGTCTCAGGCACTTTTTGGTTTGATCTCCGGCATCCTGGAACAGGGGAACGTGTAGAAATCAGGGAGGGCCGTTTCGATTCGCATTTCTAAAAAATATACTCATGAAAAAATTTATTCTATTCCTTGTACTGCCCCTGCTGCTTTGCTGTAGCAAAGACGACGACAGCGGCGCTCCCCTGCCGCCCGCCACACAAACCGGTGCCGGGACCTTTGGCTGTAAAGTGAACGGCAAAAACTTTGTACACAACGACGGGTTGATAAATTGCTTTTATCAGTATGTAGATGGGGGTTATTACTTTAGTATACAAGGCAACAACTATTCTTTTAATCCTGTTGGGATAACACTTGGAACACTTAATAAGACAATATCTGAAGGAGAAACTTTACTACTGACAGAAAATACGCATGGTAATGCAGGAGCAGGGGCGTTCTTTAGAGTATCGGAAAATAACGGACAATCATCTACAACAAATTTAGAGGAGAGAGGAGAGATGACCATTACCAAATTTGATCTTCAAAACCGTATCGTTTCAGGTACATTTTGGTTTGACCTGAAACATCCCTACACCGGCGAAAAAGTTGAAATCAGGGAGGGCCGTTTCGATTCGCATTTTTAAAAATATACTCATGAAAAAATTTATTCTTTTCCTTGTCCTGCCCCTGCTGCTTTGCTGCAGCAAAGACGACGACAGCAGCGCTTCCCTGCCGCCCGCCACACAAACCGGTGCAGGGACCTTTGGCTGTAAAGTGAACGGCAAAAACTTTGTACACAACGACGGGTTGATAAATTGTTACTATCAATATGTGGATGGTGGGTTTTATTTTTCAATTGCAGGTGTTGAAAGTGACAAAAGCATTAGGTCGATAAGAATAGGTACTGAAGAGAAATCTATATCTGAAGGTGAAATTCTGCCACTGAATGCAACAATATCTGGCAATGCTTATGGGGGAGTTTTTTTTGTCCAAAGTAACACTCAAACCGAAACTTCTTACACAGACTCCGAATACACCGGACAGATGACCATTACCAAATTTGATCTTCAAAACCGTATCGTTTCAGGTACATTTTGGTTTGACCTGAAACACCCCTATACCGGCGAAAAAGTTGAAATCAGGGAGGGCCGTTTCGATTCGCATTTTTAAAAAATATACTCATGAAAAAATTCATTCTTTTCCTTGTTTTGCCCCTACTACTTTGCTGCAGTAAAGACGACGACAGCAGCGCTTCCCTGCCGCCCGCCACACAAACCGGCGCCGGGACCTTTGGATGTAAAGTAAACGGCAAAAACTTTGTACATAATGATGGGTTGATAAATTGCTACTATCAGTATGTAGACGGTGGATATTATTTTAATATTCAAGGTATTGATAAATATTTTCAAAGTCCTAATAGTTTACGCTTGGAAACTATAAATAGAACTATAGATGAAAGTGAAATGATTCCCCTGATTCAGGAATTAAATGGAAATGCAAGTGCAGGAGGACGTTTTTTCTTAAGTTCCTCTGTGTCCGAAGCGGCCTATACAGATGAAGAGTATACAGGAGAATTAAATATTACCAAATTTGATCTTCAAAACCGTATCGTTTCAGGTACATTTTGGTTTGACCTGAAACACCCCTATAGCGGCGAAAAAGTTGAAGTCAGGGAGGGCCGTTTCGATTCGCATTTTTAAAAAATATACTCATGAAAAAATTTATTCTATTCCTTGTCCTGCCGCTACTATTTTGCTGCAGCAAAGACGATGACAGCAGCGCTTCCCTGCCGCCCGCCACACAAACCGGCGCCGGGACCTTTGGCTGTAAAGTGAATGGCAAAAACTTTGTACACAACGACGGGTTGATAAATTGCTTTTATCAGTATGTAGATGGGGGTTATTACTTTAGTATACAAGGCAACAACTATTCTTTTAATCCTGTTGGGATAACACTTGGAACACTTAATAAGACAATATCTGAAGGAGAAACTTTACTACTGACAGAAAATACGCATGGTAATGCAGGAGCAGGGGCGTTCTTTAGAGTATCGGAAAATAACGGACAATCATCTACAACAAATTTAGAGGAGAGAGGAGAGATGAAAATTACCAAATTTAATCTTCAAAACCGTATCGTTTCAGGTACATTTTGGTTTGACCTGAAACACCCCTATACTGGCGAAAAAGTTGAAATCAGGGAGGGCCGTTTCGATTCGCATTTTTAAGTAACATTTTTTATCAACCATAAAACCTTATTATTATGAAGCACCTGTATTGTAGCTTCCTGCTACTGCTATGCCTTTTAGCGACCGCCCAAAAGCACGTAAATGCCGAATGGGAAAAACAGATTAACGAAGTTTTCGGTGGCCTGGATTTCAGTAAAGTCCCCAAAGGGATATTGCTGGACTATGCCATGGAATTTACCAATGTACAAGCCTACAATGGTACGATTACCGACAGCACAGCCATAAATGCGGGCGTGATGAGCAGCATTTATAAAACACTCTTTATGGGGAAAGTAACACCCGATACAACTTATTTCCCACGGATGGAAACGTATGCCCGGGACTGGGCGGTAAAGCGTAAGTCCTATAACGACTCGGTACAAAACACATTAGTACTTGGCGGGCTTTTGTATGAATATGCCATGATTGATTCAACCGCATTGACAAAAGGCAAAATAAAAGTAGAAGGGGACAAGTATTTTGACGTATATAATGACGGTGTATGGGAAGACCCATACCAAATGGGCACTACTGCTGCCATTAGTTCACCGCTGGACAATTATAACCTCCTTGATTTTTATGTAGTGCTGCCCGAAGCGCTTTTCCTTACTAATATGCCCGGCAGCATCGAAAAAATAGAAGCTGATTTTGATGATGGCGAAGGGTACCGGACCCTTCCATTTGGCCAAAAAATAAATGTTTCGTATGATGGGCCCGGCAAATACAAATGGAAATTCAGGATCATGCTGAACGACAGCAGGGAACTGGATTTGCAGCACATGATCATTATTGGCGATGGAGCGTACATTTTAGGGCCGCCGGTAGTACACATTCCCTATCCCGCATCAGGTCCCAATGCCTTTGGCAAGGCCGGAGCCATCTTAAGTTTTGATGATAATTTTTTTCCCGGCACACCCCTAACCCGTCCCCTAATTGTAGTGGAGGGCTTTGATACCGGGAGCATTACTTCTCCGGAAAAATTTGGGGGAGATAGAACGCTAAGACATTTTATGCGTGATGTTGCATTTGAATTTGAAGTGGGAGATTTGGAAGACTTATTAGATATAGATAACGCTAATGGTTACCAGGTAATTTATGTCGATTGGAAAAACGGTACGGCCGCGATACAGGATAATGCCGAGGTACTAAAAAGCGTGATAAAATGGGTAAACGACCATAAGGAGGGTAATGAACCCAATGTAATACTTGGCCAAGAGCATGGGAGGGCTTATAACACGTTATGCCCTTGCTGACTGGGAGCAGGATGAGAATGAAGAGGAAGCGCATGATGTGCGGCTTTTCATAGCACATGACTCTCCGATGCAGGGCGCATATATCCCGTTGGGTGTCCAGCATTTATCCAGGCACCTGCATGATGAATACACCGAAGCTCCAATTTTATATGGCCTGATGGAATATGTGATACCATCACTGTTGGATTTCACCGATTTGATGTTTGGCCCCCTGATAGAATTGGCAGGTGGTGAGGTGCCTAATTTGCCCTCAGTGAATGATGTACTGACCATCAACGATACGCCTGCAGCGATGCAGATGCTTTACCAATATGTAGATATGAGCGCGTCGGCTACCGAAGCCGTTCACCAAATATGGCAGGAGGAATTTGACAATGTGGGTTATCCGCAGCTCTGCCGTAGCATTGCCATCAGCAATGGTAATGAATGTGGCCAGGACCAGGGATTTGAGCCGGGGGATAAATATGTGGATATCCGAAGCTTAAAGAGCCCTGTCATTGCAAGCGATTTGCTACAAATGATTATTACTCCGGCTATAGGCGTCATTTTAGGCGACTTTGAATTGGTATTGCTGGGGCTATTGCAGGGATCCGGCAAATATGACATTGACTTTGATGTACATGAAAATCCTGAAATAGGGGCTACAAGCAGGAGGGTTTATCATGGAAAGATAACCTACATAAAAAAGCTATTGTGGGTTGTGCCAATAACGCATACCCTAATGGAACGTAATAGAGATGCGCCGGCAGGATTTGCGCCACTGGGTACCTATCCTGGCGGCAGGTATGACATCCTCAATAATGGTATTGAGAACGCCCTAAACATCGCGGGATTGTCGAACGATGTAATAATACAGCCATTCTTTGGTTTTATACCTGTAGTTAGTGCACTCGACATCAGGCGAAATAATCTTGAACCAATTGCTTCTGATTACTTTCTACGGTATGCAGGAAGCACTTTGCCTGAACCCGAACTTAGTACACCATTTGACAATTTCATAGTGGATTTTGATTTTGCAGGCAACAGGCCGCATATTTCTTTTCAGGTTCGAAATGGAAACTGGCTTGCTGATGAACTTAATGAAGTGGGGGATGAAGCCGTAAGTTGTGCCTTTGCCTGCGAAGCAGGAATTACCGGACCTGATGTTGTATGTTCAGTTGGCCAGTTTTCTGTGCCGAATGGTTTCAACGGGGTGCTTTGGACAGTGACACCGGCCGCAGCAGGCACTATAACAGCCGGGCAATTTACCAATAACCTTACTGTTCAATTCGATCCGCAATATCGCGGAACAGTTACAATTTCTGCAAATGTCACATCGGCAGAATGTAATGGTACAGTATTGACGAAGCAACTATGGGTAGGAAAACCTTTGGATCCAACAGGTATTACCGGAGCCCGGAATGTATTACCAGGATCAATAGTTGGCTACCTTGCAAATATTCCCGGCGCAACCTCATATAACTGGACTGCACCGGTGCCTTATACGACTGTAAGTAGTTATAATTTTAGTGGGCCCAACTGGCAAATTAGAAGTACAACTCAAAACTCCCCTATTATCTCGGCTTTTACGGGCACTGCCGGCAATAACGGCACAGTTACGGTACAAGGGTGTAATATTTGCGGATGTGGAGGAACTTTTACCGCAAATATTATAAGCAGCAATACTGGCATTGGCATGACCCCAAACCCTCAAAACCCTTCATCCAATATCTTCTCGGCCTGGCCTAATCCTGCAAGCAATATTATTAATATTAACCTGTTGGATGAAAATAGCAGCCCTAAAGATCCCGATGTAACTGGCCAGCTCTATGATTTCTACGGATTGCAGCGAGGGAGTGTAAACATTGTAAATAATCAGGCGTCAATTGATGTTAATAATCTGCCAAATGGCCTTTATATCCTTCAAATATCTTATGATAGCGTTATAGAAGGGCATCTGTTCTCAGTCGACCATTAAAATAAAAAAAATAGAGAAAGCGCAAAAATAAATGCGCTTTCTTTGTATTACTATAGTCTAAATAAAATTACCCATTTATAGGTATTGTTTCACATTCTTAATCCCAATACTTTAGCAGCAGAATATCGTACAGATATCGTTTGGGGGAATAAACGAAAAAGCTTCCCGTACGTCGGGAAGCTTTTTTAGTATCTGAACAAAAATTATACTTACTTGATAAACTCGATCTTTTGCGCCTCTTCAAGGTTGATGCTGTCGAAGAAGCCCTGCTCGCTCATCCATTCATCGCTGAATACCTTGCTCATGTAACGTGAGCCATGGTCAGGGAAAATAAGCACTACATTACTGTTTTCGTCAAACTCGCCTGCTTCGGCATATTGCCTTACTGCCTGTAGCGTGGCGCCGCTGGTGTAGCCTACAAAAAGGCCTTCTGTTTTGGCGATGTTCCTGGCAGCATGGGCGCTGTCTTCATCCGAAACTTTTATGAACTGGTCGATAACGTCAAAGTCGGTTGCGGTCGGGATAAGGTTTTTACCCAGGCCTTCTATACGGTAAGGATAGATCTCCTCACTGTCGAATTCTTTTGTTTCGTGGTATTTTTTTAGTACGGAGCCGTAAGCATCCACACCCAGTATCCGGATGGCAGGGTTCTTCTCTTTAAGGAAGCGTGCCGCACCCGAAATGGTACCTCCTGTGCCACTACAGGCCACGAGGTGGGTTATCTGCCCTGCGCTTTGCTTCCATATCTCAGGTCCGGTGGTTTTATAATGCGCGTCTACGTTAAGGTCGTTAAAATACTGGTTGATGTATACGGAGCCCTTGGTCTCTTCGTGCAGCCTTTGTGCGACACAATAGTAAGAACGGGGGTCGTCTGCCGAAACGTTGGCAGGGCATACATAAACTTTTGCCCCCATTGCGCGAAGCATATCGATCTTGTCCTTTGATGATTTTGAACTTACTGCAAGCACACAGTCGTAACCCTTAATGATGCTTACCATTGCCAGGCTAAAACCGGTATTACCCGACGTGGTTTCAATAATTGTGTCACCCGGCTTGAGGATTCCCCTCTTCTCGGCTTCTTCGATAATATAAAGTGCAATCCTGTCTTTTGTGGAATGGCCCGGATTAAAAGCTTCTACTTTAGCGTAAAAATTTCCCTTTAATCCTTCTGTAATTTTATTGAGTCTAATCAGGGGGGTATTCCCGATCAATTCCAATACATTATTATAGGCTGCTATTCGTTCTTTCATAAATAATAAGTTAGTAAGGTAAACCGGTACAAAGTTTAGTAACCTCAAAACCTTGCAAATCTAACAAAAAAAAATTTAATTACTTTTGAATTCCTTCCAAATCTAGTAAAAAACTATATTCCTTGGCTACCTGTTTCAGCGCTTCGAAACGCCCTGATGCGCCACCGTGGCCTGCTTCCATGTTGGTATCCAGGTACAAAAGGTTGTTTCCTGATTTGGTCACCCTTAATTTTGCTACCCATTTGGCCGGCTCCCAGTACTGCACCTGCGAATCGTGAAGACCCGTGGTTACAAGCATATTTGGGTAATTTTGGGCTGTTACGTTATCATAGGGCGAGTACGATTTCATGTAATCATAGTACTGCTTATCATTCGGGTTGCCCCATTCGTCATACTCTCCAGTGGTAAGCGGAATGCTGTCATCGAGCATGGTGGTCACCACATCTACAAACGCCACCTGTGCAATAACGCCGTTGTACAGTTGCGGCGCCATATTTACGATCGCGCCCATCAGCAGGCCGCCGGCAGACCCTCCTTCGGCATACAGGTGTTTTGGTGAGGTGTATTTCTGCGCGATCACATATTCGGAGCAGTCGATAAAATCGGTAAAGGTATTTTTCTTTTTCAGCAGCTTTCCATTCTCATACCATTCACGCCCAAGGTCTTCCCCACCCCTTATGTGGGCAATGGCAAAGATAAAGCCCCTGTCGAGCAGGCTCAGGCGAATGGACGAGAAATACGGATCCATGGAAGCGCCATACGATCCGTAGGCGTACAGCAGCATCGGGTTATTGCCGTTTTTGGTGATTCCCTTGCGGTAAACCATAGAGATCGGCACTTTGGTACCGTCTTTGGCTGTGGCCCAAACGCGCTCCTCTACATAATTATTTTTGTCGAATTTGCCGCCAAGCACTTCCTGCTCCTTCAGTACGGTCTTTTCTTTCGTCTTCATGTTGAAGTCGATCACCGAAGACGGCGTGGCCAGCGACTGGTAGCTGTAGCGCAGCACATCGGTATCAAAATCAGGGTTGGTGCTTACGCCTGCGGTATAGGTCTCGATGGCGAAAGGCAGATAGTACTCCCCTTTGCCATCCCACGGACGTATTTGTATAGTGTTAAGGCCGTTGGAACGCTCTTCGACTACAAGGTAATTTTTGAATATCTCAATATCCTCCAACAGTACATCTTTGCGGTGCGGGATGAGGTCTTTCCAGTTGTCTTTTGCAGTAGCGGTTTCCGGTGTGGTCATCAGCTTAAAGTTGGTCGCCTTGTCCTTATTGGTCACAATGTACCATTTGTCGCCATAATGCGCGATGCTGTACTCCAGGCCGCGTGTCCTTGGCTGGAAAATTTTGAACTCACCGTCCGGATTTTTCGCGTCGAGTATGCGGAACTCAGAGGTCAGCGTACTGGTGGAACCGATTACGAGGTATTTCTTCGACTTCTCTTTATATATAAAGGTATCGAAGGTTTCGTCCTGCTCGTGGTAGATCATCGCATCTGCCGAGGGTTCGGTGCCCATCCTGTGCTTGTATATCTTTTCAGACCGCAGCGTAACAGGGTCTTTACGGGAGTAGAAAAGCGTTTTGTTATCGCCTGCCCAGGTAGAGCCGCCCGTTGTATTTTCTATTTTGAACGGCAAAATTTCGCCCGTCTTCAGGTTTTTAACCTGCAGGGTGTACTGGCGGCGCGATACGGTATCGACAGCGAAAGCCGCCCACTCGTTATCTTCGCTGATGTTTATCCCGGCAAGGCTGAAATACGAATGCCCTTTGGCCATCGCGTTACAGTCGAACATGATTTCTTCCTTCGCGGTGAGGCTGCCTTTGCGGCGGGTGTGTATGGGGTAATCCTTTCCTTTTTCGTAGCGGGTAATGTAATAGTAGCCGTTATAAAAGTAGGGTACTGAGGTATCGTCTTCCTTGATGCGGCTTTTCATTTCGTCAAAAAGCTCCTTTTGGAAGTTTTTTGTGCCTGCCGTCATGGCATTATAGTAGTCGTTCTCTTTGTTGAGGTAATCAATAACTTCGGGGTTTTCCCTTTCGTTCAGCCAGTAGTAGTTGTCTGTGCGCACATCGCCGTGCTTTTCGAGTTTCTTAGGCTTCACCGCAGCAATGGGCGGCTTGGAGGTATCAGTCATTTTAGATTTATTAGTCTGGGCATTTGCCGCTGCAAAAATAACACAAACACAACTTAAGAGCACGTGTTTTCTCATAGATTTATGAATTGGGATATAACAACGCAATTTAATACATTTGTACTATAAACAAATAAAAAGCTATAAAAATGTTTGGAGACCTGATGGGAATGATGGGCAAACTGAAAGAGACCCAGCAAAAAATTGAAGACACAAAAAAAAGGCTTGATACGGTACTGGTCGATGAGCAAAGCACGGACGGGCTGCTGAAAGTAACGCTGACCGCCAACAGGCAAATACGCTCTATAGTGATTGACGACAGCCTGCTCGAGGATAAGGAACAGCTGGAGGACTACCTGGTGCTGGTGCTGAACAAAGCCATCGATAAAGCGTCCGCGGTTAATGAAGCCGAGCTTGCCGCTGTAGCGAAAGACGGCATGCCGGATATACCGGGGCTTTTTTAAATTTTATTTCAGATTTCAGAAGGTAGATTTCAGATTGAGCTTCACTCCTGCCTTCTTGTCATTACGGCAGGAAAGGAAGAATCGGCTTAAATGAAGATCATATAATAGCACGGCGGGAGCCGTGCTTTTTTATTGAAATGCGGTTGTGGGATATAAAAAAAGGCAGCCCTAAAGCTGCCTTTCCAATTAAACATAGAAACTAAAAATTATTTCTTCACCAGGTTCTTCTGCTGGATGATCTCGCCGTCCTGTTTCATAACGACAATATATTGGCCGGCAGCATATCTTGCCATATTTACCTTCCATATTCCCGCAGATTCTTCCGGGGTATACGTTTCAAGCAATATGCCCATCAGGCTGTACACTTCGATCCTGGCGTTTTTGCCTTCGGTGTACACATAGTGCAGGTCGGCCACATCTTCTACCGGGTTAGGAACGATGGTTAGGCTCAACGGAAGGATACCGTTTCCGTCCTGTATTGTCCTTGCCGATGACGCGCCCTGGCCACATAATGGCGGGAACTCAACATTAAAGTCATTGAAACATATCTCGCCTTTTTCATTAGCGGTTGCACTCAGGTGAATGTGGTGCATGCCGCCGGAAATACCGATTGGGATTACCGTGAAGTAGAACGTTCCTCCGCCCGGTGGCACAACAACCGTAGATGGCTGTACAACACCCATGCCCGGATCCAGTGAAACCGTTACCGATATTGGCGTACCACCCGGGTTATCCAGGTACAGGTTGAATGCGTAGTAGCAGAATTCTTTCTCCTTAACGTCGATTTTGCTGATCTCATACTTGATCTTACAATCGCAGCGCTCGTGCGTAACTTCCATCACATCGCTGGTTGCCCTGCAAAGGCCATTGTCAAGGTAAAGGCTGTAACTGCCGGGGCCCATTATCGTGTACGGTGATACCGGAGAGTTTGACCCGCTTTGTACTGCGCTGCCGCTTTCCTGCCATTCCCAAACGCTGAAATCTGCGAGTGGCCCTATAAGCTCAGGATAATCAAGCCTTTCACAGAAAGTGTAGCAGCCTGCAGGGAAGACCCAAAGGTAAGAATCCGGCCTTTTAGGCACATACACCTGGTGGTTCGACGCGCATCCTGATGCACTGGTAAGGGTAACCATATACGGCCCTCCTTCATATACCGAAATCGCATCGCCGGTCATCCCGTTACTCCACGTATAGGTTCCTGACGAAGGCGAAGAGGCCTCCAGCTTTATCTCATAGGTAATGCAGTTTACCATCGTTACATGAATTTCAGGCTTTTCAGGAGTCTCAAACACCTCAACGTGGTGGGTTACAGAGGCAGAGCAATAAGTTCCGCCATTGTTTTGCTGTACTGTTAGCACATAATCATAACTGCCTGCCGCTCCGGCATAAAGGGTAACATCAGGGCTGTTTCCGTACGCAATCAGGCTTCCGTAAAGGTACCAGTAGTAGGTAATATTAGTTCCGTCAGGCTCAGGGCCCGCAGTAAGCTGGAACTCTTCATCACTGCACGCGTGTGTTGGCCCGGTTACTGTAGGTACGGGAAGCGTAAGGAATTTGGCGCTTACAGCCGGAATATCTTCCTTACAGCCATTCACGTCGGTTACCTCAACACTGTAGCTGCCGTTGGTTGTGGCCACATAGGTGCTGCCATTGGCTCCCGGAATAGTAACACCATCTTTTTTCCAGGCATACCCTGTTACCGGAGTGCCGGAGTAGGTCAGCGTAATGGTATTGCCATCACAAACCTGTGCCGCCGATGCAGTGATAACGCCGGTTATAGTGTCCGGTCTCATGGTTGCCGTAGCGGTACTTGTGCTGCTGCAGCCATATTTGTTGGTTACCGTAAGCGTAACAGTGTATGTTCCTGCAACCTGGTATACCCTGCTTGCATTCGGGTTCCTGTTTTGCGTGGTATCACCAAAATCCCACAAATAAGTAGATTCCGGATCTATCGCTGCCAATGGCGCAAAAACTGCCGGTGTATTGTAGCACACCGTTTGCGTTAGCGGGCTTATTGTCGAATTTGGCATGGCAGGAAGCACTACGCTTACCTCTGCCTCACAAGGCGCACCACCCGGTTCGCTAACGATGATCTTAAAGGTGTACGATCCCGGCGCCAACTGTATGTCAAATTCGTTAAGGCCGGTACCCGACGGGATAAGGCTGCTGCCGTTGTAGTACTGGATATTGGTTGGCTCATGCGCCGCCAGGAAGTTGGTCGTATTAAATAATGTTACTTTATACTGGCCCGGCGTAGCGCTGCATTCCACACTATAATTGATGCCTGCTATATACGGCACGGTAACCGTTTCATTGATCATGGCCGAACAGGCTTGGCCGCCCACCATGTAATTTACATTATACACGAGGTCGTAGTTTCCTGCATTTTCGGTAGTGAATACCGCCGGGTTGGCCGTGCTTGTAGCAGGAGTAAGCGTAGTTGCTACCCAAAATGCCGACAGTACGGTGACACCTGTTGCGGTACCTGTTGCGTTTATCGTTCCGCAATCATTGGACCACGAAATACCCATTGTAGGCTGAATGCTGCATCCCGGTTCCGGGCAACGCTGGATGATCCTGGTCTCGTTGGTCCATATAAAACAGCCATTGCCGTTGATGATTTTTGCCCTGTAAGTCCCAAAGCCATAAGAGGCTGCAAGGATACTGGTATTTCCATCTTCGGCGGTTAAGTGCGTACCGCTCCTGTACCATTCTATCTGGTACGTACCTATGGTGCTTCCGGCCTGTACAGCGACTTCAAACTCAACGTCTATTTCAGCGGCAGTACAAAATGTACGGTTGATGGTAGGCGTCATCTGGGCAACCGGAGCCGGCAGCACTGTCACATTTTTACTGGCGGTTACCGTACCGTCGCAGCCATTAACCCCTGTAATGGTCACGGTTACGGTATAGCTTAGGCTGCCGGTGTTTACGATATTATAGTCATGGGATTTTGTCAAATTCGGAGTCGATGGCGTTATGGTGTAGGTGTTTATAGTACCGTCGCCAAAATCCCATGTAATGCTTCCCGATGTTATGCCCATAGAAGAACTCACGTTCCAGTTGCCTGCCTGGTCACGGCACAGCTGGGTTGGCCCGTTCAGCGTGATGGCAGGCGCAGTAAGTACATTTACGTTAAAGTAACGTGTTTCTACTATGCCGCACTTAGTAACCACCAGCTTGATCTGGGCGGTTGTATTCACAGCGGTATTATTCCACAATATGTCCACCTGCGGGGTGCCGTTACCACTGCTCACACTGCCTTTTGCCGGGCCGATGATCGTCCATTGGTAGTCATCGCCATCCGCATAAGCGGTTTGATAGGTAGCATAGTTGTTGGCGCAAACATTAACATCGCCTGTAATTACCGGGTTAAACTGTACCCTGTTTATTGTAGTGGTTCGTACCGGCGAGGTGCAGTACGGATCGGTAATGCGCCTTGTATAGGTATTGATCTGGTAGCTTAACAAGCCCGGGTTGAAGGTAATGGTTACTTCCTCCCCTGTAGACGGGCCGTTAATGGTACCCCCCACAACTTCCCAGTACACCGTATGTCCCGGTGGCGGGGTCGGTACCGTATAGGTAAGCGGGGTATTCGGGCAAACCGGTACAGCTGTTCCCGGCACGAGAGCCCCTGGCATTGGTGGATTCGGGTAAACTGTGATCAGCAATGGGTCGGGTGCACAAAAATCATCCCCGGTTACCGAGAGGGTGTAGTTGCCCGGTTCTGTAAACTCATAGGTATAGTCGGTACCTGTATGCACAGGCTCCGTGCCTGTAGGAGTCACCAGTACCCATTCACCTTCCAGGCCACTGTCAAGATAGTAGGTTTTCTCGGTGTCAGGACACAATTTAACCTCACCCATAATCGCGGTAGATGGTTTTACGTTAATTATCAACTCCGCTGTACCGCTACAGTTGGCAACGGTATTGTTATAGTTGCAGCGCAGTATTATTGTACCATTCTCACCTGTATTTATCGCCACTTCATTGCGCTGGTCTGTATATACAAGCGTAGCCCCTGTACCGCCATCGTCCAGTGTCCAGTTGAACAGCGTTGCAGGCCATTGCGGCAGGGTGTATTTATACTGGCTCCTGGAACATACCTCTATTTCGCCTGTAATATGGCCAATATTTTTGATGACAGGAACTTTAATGGTGGCCACGCCGGGGCATTGTACCTCGCACCCGGAGGTATCGAAGCTTACATAGCCAAAGCCGGTGTCATCCACATGGTCCCATAGCACCTGGATCTCATAATTGTTAGGGTCGGATATGATGTGCCCACCCTCTACATGCCACCTGAAATCATGGCAACGGTCTTTTCCTATCTGCCCAACGCTGTAGGTAGCGATCTCACCCTCACAAACAACGTTCGGGCATATTATGGGGAAGGTCTCCTCCCCAATGCGTATGCGCCGTACTACCTTGCTTACACAGTTGCACAGGTTGCGCACAGTAAGTACGATCTCATACTCACCGGGACGGTCGTAGGAATGAACCGGTTCAAACTCCGACGAAAAAGTGCCATCGCCAAAATCCCAATAGTAGGAATAAAGGTCGCTGCCGTCGTTATCGGTAGACAGGTTATCAAAATAGAGATCCTGGTTGACGCACCCCATCAGTTCTTCCCGTTGCGGGGGCAGATTAAAATTGGCCTCCGGAGAAATGATGAGCTGGATGCACATCTCCGGGATCGTGACCGGGCCATTGGCGGTATCCACTATGGCGCTTAACACAGCAAAGCCTGTAAGGCCCCAGGTAACGGTAACCTGGGTTGCGGAACTCGAGATGATGGTTCCGCCTGTAACAAGCCATTGCGTGCCCGTCACGGTACCTGTACCGCCTGCCAGGTTGTACGTAACCGTGCTGCTTTCGCAGACCCTTTTACATTCGCCATACTGGGCGATAAGCTCGGCATACTTGAGGCGCTCCTCAACATTGCTAAATTCCATACATTGTACTTCACCCTCATAGGTGATGGTAATGGGCTCCTGGGCGAAGAGGTAATTGCAATTTAATAGGGTTAGTAAGAGAAATTTGATAAATAGTAACTTTTTGATCGTAGTAGTAGTTGGCTTCATATGATAAAATGTTAAAAGTTTACATTTTTCATTAAAAGTAATCACAATTTTAAGGGTCGAAAAGTTAATATTATGTTAAGAGCCGTACATAGGGCTACTCATAACCAATCAAAAACAACGAAGTCCCAATATTTGCAACGGATTGCAAATCATTTAACATTAACTGTAAAAATTGTGAAAAATTTAAATAATTCATATTATAAATAATTAATATTCAATAAATTAATAATTATTTAAATTGTAATACCTCTTAAAATACTTTATTTAAGAAAATAATTACAAGAATTTTATGATTTTATTCAGAGATGGAGAAAATTGGGAAATTGGAAGCCAAAAGTTACTAACTGTCTAAATTTTTGATTAACCACATAGGCACATAGGATTTATTGTTACAGAAGGAGACATATTCGCACATAGTGAAGCGAAGTTCATACTCTGTGTTGCTTTGAAGAGCCCTAAATAACCTTGTAAGGCTATATGCCTATGCGGCTAAAATCATTCTGAAAATTAGACAGTTACTTAAATACTATTCAATTGTACGGATCACCCGGCAGGGATTTCCTGCAGCAATAACATCGTCGGGGATGTCGCTAGTTACTACGCTGCCGGCACCGATGATACTCCGGTTACCGATGGTTACACCCGGGCAGATAACCGCGCTGCCGCCTACCCATACATCTTCGCCAATGGTTATTGGCCTGGCATATTCAGCGCCCGATGCCCTTTCTGCCGCGTTAACCGGATGGGTGGCGGTATAGATTTGTACATTAGGCCCAAACATCGTCCGGCTACCAATAGTAACTTTTGTTACGTCGAGGATTATGCAATTGAAGTTGAAGTACACGTTATCGCCCGTAATGATATTATAACCGTAGTCGCATTGAAAGGGCGGCTCGATCCACAGGTCCTTCCCTGCGTGGGGAACCAGTTCGCTGAGCGCCGAGAGCATTGCCGCTTTGTCATCGGGCATGGCGTTGTTGAGCTTCCGCAGCATCAGGCGTGCATTGATGCGGTCCTGTACAAGTTCTTCATCCGAAGCCAGGTACAGTTCGCCGGCTATCATTTTTTGTTTTTCAGTCATATTTATCTGGTTTCTCCTTTTTCATAATACATTCCACGTTCGTTGCCCGTCAATGACCTGATGGAAAGCCTGTATTCTCCATAATAGGTTGTAATCGTGTCCACCAACGCTACAGGCACGCCCTGTTTCAAAATTGTGTCATTGGAAAACGTATAGGGGCCGGATGTAAATTCAACCCAATCCCCCAGTCTGTAGCCTTCACCATGTTTCCATTGATGTGAGGTTATAATTTCCTCATTGGTTTTAATACATGAGGACATCGACATCATTATAATAATCAGCAGCATCTTCTTCATATAAAATTTGGGATAAGGATGAATTTTTAACATTTGCTTAAAATCAATTTCATTGGGTCAGATTGCCCCGATCGCATTATAATATAAATTGAAATTTAGGCACGATTATTTTTTATTTTCGATGATGTGAAATTTTTTATCGGATCACAATATGCCAAATTGGGATTTTTTCCTGACCCCCGGCGACAATTTTTAGGCAGGAACTGTTATGTCACATAGCAAGTCTCAATTTGTCCTCCCGGACAATCCCAAAAATCATATTGACCTTACTACAAAGTCATATGATTTTAATGCAGGGCAGCACCAAAAGTCATATCCAAAACCTAAAAAGACATCTTACTCAAAGTTTCGATCACATAATTATGCATCACCTCTTTGTAATCGAGGTGCGTCACAATTCGGAGCTTATTTTTGCCCAGCGAGGAGATGAAAATGTTCTTCTGCCTCAGCTTTTCAATAAACGCTTTTTCGTCGAGTTGCGGCTTCAGCGAAAAGATTAAGATGTTGGTTTCCACCGGCTCTACCTTGTCAATCCACGGCAATTGCTGCAGCAGGTTACCCAGCTGTTTGGCGCGCCTGTGGTCCTCCTCAAGGCGGCCCACGTTATTTTGCAGCGCATACAGCCCGGCCGCGGCAAGGTAGCCCGCCTGGCGCATGCCGCCCCCGAAGATCTTCCGGACGCGCATTGCCCTGTGAATGTGGTCTTTACTACCTATGAGCAGTGAACCTACCGGTGCTCCAAGTCCTTTCGACAGGCATACCGATATGGTATCGAACAGCTCACCAAACTGCTTGGGATGCTGGCGTTTGGCTACAAGGGCATTCCATAGCCGGGCACCATCGAGGTGGTATTTGAGGTTGTTGGCGCGGCACACCTTCCCTATTTCCATCAGTGTTTGCAGGTCATAGCAGGCCCCCCCACCCTTATTGGTCGTGTTTTCGATGCACACCAGGCTGGTAAGCGGGCTGTGGTAAAAATCGGGCGGGTTGATGGCTTCGGCTACCTGCAGTGCGGTGATCATGCCTCGGTCGCCATCGATAAGCCTGCTGGAAACCCCGCTGTTTACGGCCACTCCGCCACCTTCATAGTTGAAAATGTGCGCCCATTTATCGCAGATAAGTTCGTCGCCGGGGTTGGTATGCAGCTTGATAGCCGTTTGGTTGGCCATGGTACCCGACGGGAAAAATAAGGCGGCTTCCATCCCGAACAGCTTTGCCACGGTCTCCTCCAGCTCATTGACGGCAGGGTCCTGCTTAAAAACGTCGTCGCCCACTTTTGCCCTGAACATCTGCTGTAGCATTTCGTGGCCGGGGCGGGTTACCGTGTCGCTTACTAAATTTATTTCCATATATTCAAAAGGATGCCTTATTTTTGCTATTACAAAACTACATTATTTATGACAAATACCGAACAAATTAAAGGTATTATAGAGCGCCTGGGAGCACTGAGGAGGTATCTTTGACATCGACAGGAAGCAGATCGAGATAACCAACGAGGAGGAGAAAACCTTCGCACCCGACTTTTGGAACAACGCAAAAGAGGCAGAAATCATTGTAAAAAACCTTCGATCCAAGAAAAAATGGGTGGAAGATTATGAGAAGGGCGACAACATGGCTGAAGAGTTGCAGGTAATGTACGAGTTCTTCAAGGAAGGTGATGTGTCCGAAGAAGAACTTGATGAGCAGCAACGGCTTACCATAGCCCATATCGAAAACCTGGAGTTCAGGAATATGCTGTCCGATGAAGGCGACAGTATGAGCGCAGTACTCCAGATAACGGCAGGCGCGGGCGGCACCGAAAGCTGCGACTGGGCTGCGATGCTCATGCGCATGTACATGATGTGGGGCGAAAAGGAAGGCTACAAAATCCGTGAGCTTAACTACCAGGCCGGCGAGGTTGCGGGCATTAAAACGGTGACACTCGAATTTGAGGGTGACTTTTCCTTTGGCTATCTTAAAGGCGAAAATGGTGTGCACCGATTGGTTCGCATTTCCCCTTTTGACAGCAATGCCAAGCGCCATACATCGTTCGCATCTGTATACGTATACCCCCTTGCCGACGACACCATCGAGATTGAGATCAACCCTGCTGATATTTCATGGGAAACCATGCGATCCAGCGGTGCCGGGGGACAGAATGTGAACAAGGTAGAGACTGCAGTACGACTGCGCCACCACCCTACCGGGATCATTATTGAGAACTCAGAAACACGCTCGCAGCTTGACAATAAGACCAAGGCCATGCAGTTGCTGAAATCGCAACTATATGAAATTGAACTAAAAAAGCGACAGGCAATGCGCGACGAGATCGAAGCCAACAAGATGAAGATCGAATGGGGCTCGCAGATACGCAATTACGTATTGCACCCCTATAAGCTGGTAAAAGATGTGCGAACAGGGCACGAAACCAGCAATGCAGAAGGTGTAATGAATGGTGAGATTGACGGTTTCCTGAAAGCCTACCTGATGATGATGGGCCAAAAAACGGAGGAAAATTAAACTTAATATTGTGGTTTAACTTTATAACATGTTGTCATCCATTATATTCACGTATAATGACTACCAATTAAAGATACTCATCACGGATATTGCATCTTATTTGTTTTTAACCTAAATTTAACACCCTGAATTACGTTTATTCTTAATAAAATAATTGTAATTTGGGGTTTTATTTTAACAGCCTGCCCCGAAAGATACCACTCTGTATTAGAAGCAAGTATGAGTCAAAAAATTGATTTTTTAATTCCGGAGAATGATCACCTCAGGCTTGAAAAGCTGCGCGAGTACAATATACTCGATACGCATCCCGAAGATGTCTTTGATATCGTTGCATCTATGGCACAAAAGCTGTTCGGTACCTCGGGCGCGTTTGTAAACTTTGTAGACCATGACAGGGTTTTCTTTAAATCCAATTTAAGCACACTCGCTGCCACGCAGATAGCCAGGGCAGACAGCCTTTGTTCACGTGCTATACTACAGGACGATATATACATCCTGAACGACACACACGATTACCCCGAACTTTTGGATAACCCCTATGTGGCAGCCAAAGGTGGCATCCGCTTTTATGTGGGCGCAACGCTAAAGACACCTGAAGGGTATAACATGGGGACCATTTGCGTGACGGACCACAATCCGGGCGAAGCTTCGGAAAAGCAGCTGGAAATGCTCAGGACGCTCTCTAAAATGATCATCGACAAGCTGGAAAACAGGCTGCGTTATCGCAAGGCGATCGAAACGCAGGTAAACCTGATGAACATTACACTCCACGATATAAAAAACCCATTGGCGTCTATTAACCTGGCCAATGATATGCTGAAAAATGAGGCTACGGATAAAGCCAGGATGAACGAGGTTATAAAAACATCCGTGAACCGCATACAGGTGAGGCTATCCGACCTTTTGAAGCAATCTGAGCTGGAAGAAACCGACCTTCTTTTAAAGATCGAGGAAATCGATATAAATGAGATACTTACAAGGCTGTTCAATAATTTTGACTTGCTGGCACGGAGGAAAAAGCAAACCATCGAACTGAAATATAACGAATCGCTTCCAAAAATTGAAGCGGATAAAGCAAAGATTTCTGATGTGCTCCACAACCTCGTGAGCAATGCCATAAAATATTCCTACCCGGACTCCAAAATAAAGATCGAAGCGCGGGAAGCAGGCTATAACCTCCACATAGAGATACGTGATGAGGGCCAGGGACTTGACCGCAATGATGTGCAAAAACTTTTCATGAAGTTTGCACAACTCAGCTCGAAGCCAACCGGGAAAGAGACCTCAACAGGATTAGGGCTGTCTATTGCCAAATCATTCGTAGAACTCCACAAGGGTACCATATATGCCATGAGCCCAGGTAAAGGCAAGGGAACAACATTCATCGTTTCACTGCCAATCAAATACATTCCGGAACGTGAACCCAATATTGAGGACACCTAAACAAATAGTTGCAATTAGCAGTACATACACCTTACCAATAAAGAAACCAACTAAAGATGTCAAACGCCAAACCTGACCAGCTTGCGCAAAATGAGCAACACAGGCTCGAAAAGCTTCGTGACTACCGTATACTCGACACCCATTCGGAAGACACGTTCGACAAGATTGCGCTTATGGCATCGCAGGTTTTCAACGCGTCCAGCGCTTTTATTGTTTTTGTGGATGAGAAAAGGGTATTCATCAAATCCAACCTTAGCAGCACCAATTACAATGAGGTGCCCAGGGAAACAAGTGTTGTGTCCCGGGTAATAGAGCAGGATAATGTATATGTCGTAAACGACTTTAACGACCATCCGGAATTCAGCAATAACCCATTTATATCGATAAGCAATGGTGCACGGTTTTATGCTGCGGCACCACTTAAAACACCAGAGGGCTACAGGGTGGGAGCAATAATCGTAAGCCACTCCGAACCGCGTGAAGCTTCTGATTTAGAGATAGAAATGCTGAAGAACCTCGCAAAAATAGTAGTGGATAAGCTGGAGAACAGGCTCCGCTACCGCAAGACTATTGAGTCGCAGATCGACCTGATGAACATTGCGCTGCACGAAATTAAAAATCCGCTGGCCTCCATAAAGCTGGCCAATGAAATAATTTCCAAAGACCGCACCAAAACAGAGCATATGTCCGAAATGATCAGGTCATCGGTGCAGCGGATAAAGTCAAAACTGTCCGACCTGCTGAAATATTCAGGGGCAGAGGAAACACAAATGGTATTGTCTATTGAAGAAGTCGACCTCAATGAAATATTTATAAGGTTAAAAAACAGCTTCGACCTGTTGGCTTCGCGTAAGGAACAAACGCTGTACTTCGCGATAGAAGACGGGCTTTCTAATCTTTTTGCCGACCGTGTAAAAGTACTGGACATCCTGCACAACCTGGTAAGCAATGCGATCAAATATTCGTATCAGGGTGCAGTGATACATATCATGGCACGAATGGCCGGGAGCAACATTGAAATTGAAGTAAAGGATAACGGCCAGGGCCTCAACGGGGAAGATGTGGAAAGGCTTTTTACCAAATTTGCCAAACTTAGCTCCAAACCTACAGGCAAGGAAACTTCTAATGGCCTTGGGCTATCGATAACCAAATCGTTTGTCGAACTGCATAAGGGCTCCATAAGGGCTGAGAGCGATGGCAAGGATAAAGGGACATCGTTTATTGTTACGCTTCCGCTGAAATACCAGAAAGACCATTTCGATGAGCGAATATAGTATTCAGGAAACATTAACCAAATCTTAAACACAAAAGCCTGCTAAATGCAGGCTTTGTCTATTTTGGTAGCTTTTATTATAAGAAAATGCTAAGTATCCAGTACACTATCGCGGCAAGCAGGGCAGAAACCGGTATGGTAAGCACCCACGCCCAGATAAGGCTAACGGTAACACCCCATCGGACGGCTGACACACGCTTGGTAAGCCCCACCCCGATGATCGATCCGGTAATGGTGTGGGTAGTACTCACGGGTACTTTAAAGTGTTCTGTAACATATAGTGTAAGTGCACCGGCAGTTTCTGCGGTAACACCCTCAAATGAAGTAACTTTTGTGATTTTAGAACCCATGGTCTTAACGATTTTCCAGCCCCCGCTAAGTGTACCAATTGCAATGGCAGAATAACAGGCCAGCGGTATCCATTCCGGCATTTTCCCGTCTACCCCGTCTTTAGGCAGGACCACATCCAACCAGTCCGGGAGGCTTTCCTGCGCCACGCCGCTTGTGTGAATATAAACCGCAACAGCAGCCGCTATTATACCCATTACTTTTTGCGAGTCGTTACCACCGTGTCCAAGGCTGAATGATGCGGATGATAGCAGCTGCATCCTTTTGAGCCAGGCTTCGGCTTTGCCCAGGCTCATATAGCTAAAGAAGAGGCAGAATGTGCTTATGGACAATATGATGAATGCAACCAGGAACCACTTAATATTGTGCGACTCGAAGACCACCGACCAAAACTCCGACTCAAAGCGGGGCTTTTTGATCTGGTCGTAACTAACCATATTATAGTAAACGAATACGATGGTTGCGAGCATTAACAAAGCGGTAAATACTTTTGGATAAGGAGTATCCTTCCTTGATGAATTTAAGAACCAAATCGAAATGAGGTACGATACTATTGCCCCTATAAGCGGCGCAAGCACAATAAAGGCAATAATGATGAGCACACCTGATGGGAAACCGCCTTCTTTACCCGGAGTATACCATGCAACCACGTCAAAGCCGGCATGGGCAATGGCAGCACCCGCAAAACCACCAATGAGTGTGTGAGAGGAACTGGAAGGTATACCAAGCCACCATGTAAGGAGATTCCAAATGATAGCTGCAATTACACCGGCGAGTATCACGACAAGGTTAATGTCCATGGTGTGAGCGGTTTTGGCAACGGTATCAGCTACGCCAAACCCAAACACCCAATAAGCAAGGAAGTTAAAAAAAGCTGCCCAAAGCACTGCCTGAAAAGGCGTAAGCACCTTGGTGGCCACAACGGTGGCAATGGCATTGGCGGCATCATGAAAACCGTTAATGTAATCAAACACCAGCGCCAGTACTATAATAACTATAAGAAGCGTAAACATATGTAGGAATCTAAAGGATTATGAATGCTTAACAGCGATAGACTCAAGTACGTTTGCTACCCCTTTGCACTTGTCGGCAGCCGATTCAAGGGCTGCAAGCACTTCCTTATATTTAATGATATTTTTCACATCTGTCTCATTCTCGAAAATGTCGGCCACAGCCTTATCAAAAACATTATCCGATTTATTTTCAAGCTTATTGATCCTTTTGCACGCCTCAGCAATACCCTTAAGGTTCTTCATGTCTTTCAGGTCAGCCACCGCAAGTTGTATCAGCTGGCAGCTTTCCAGAGTGATCTCAGTCATTTTCCTGATCGACTTGGTGATCTTCTCCACCTGGTACAGCCTCATCCTGCTGGCCGCTCCATAAAGGTAATCGGCAACATCATCAATTGCTGATATAAGCGCGTGGATGTCTTCCCTGTCAAATGGGGTAATAAAATTCCTGCTCAGCTCCAGGTTGGTCCTGTGGGCAATATCTTCAATAATGTTTTCCAATTCTTCAATTTTCCTGTAATACGCTTCCCTCTGTTCTTTAGGGGCATTTACTGCCTCATGAAGGGTTTCGGCCAACAATACAAGGTTTTGGGTTGCCTGCTCAAATAGCGGGAAAAACTTCTTGTCTTTCGGGACAAGGAATTGGAAAATGCTGTTTATAGACATATCATCAATTTTATGCGGCAAAGGTATTTTAACAATGTTAAGAAATCGTTAAGCGAGTATGAACTTGGGGTTATTAAATGAGAAAAAATCAACCATTAAAATAATAACGAATCCGCACTATTTTCTTATATTATCAAACGTTTTCGTATTTTAGCGGCTCGAAAATACATTTAGGCAACAAATATATTACAATTCCATGGATATTAACTTCAACAAAAACGAAGACCATAACAGGCTGCTACTCTCGGATATGAAGCAACGCCTTGCAAAAGTGAAGCTTGGCGGCGGAGAAAAACGTATCGAAAAACTGCACAATGAAGGCAAGATGACTGCCCGTGAGCGCATTGAATACCTTCTTGACAAAAACAGCAAAAGCATTGAAATAGGCGCGTTTACAGGCGATGGCATGTATACCGAACATGGCGGTTGCCCGAGCGGCGGCGTTGTAGTTAAGATAGGTTACGTTAACGGCAAGCAGTGCATGGTAGTCGCCAACGACGCTACGGTAAAGGCAGGGGCATGGTTCCCTATAACCGGGAAAAAGAACCTTCGTGCGCAGGAAATAGCCATGGAAAACCGCCTCCCGATCATTTACCTTGTAGACAGTGCCGGTGTATACCTGCCATTGCAGGACGAGATATTCCCGGATAAGGAGCATTTTGGGCGTATCTTCCGGAATAATGCCATTATGAGCAGTATGGGCATCACCCAGATAGCGGCCGTAATGGGTAGCTGTGTGGCAGGCGGCGCTTACTTGCCTATAATGAGCGACGAAGCCCTGATAGTCGATAAGACCGGGAGCATTTTCCTTGCGGGAAGTTATTTGGTGAAAGCTGCCATTGGCGAAAGCATTGACAATGAAACCCTGGGCGGCGCTACAACGCACTGCGAAATATCGGGCGTGACAGATTATAAAGCAAAAGATGATAAGGATGCCCTAGACACCATAAGGAACATAGTCGGCAAGATAGGCGATTATGACAAAGCCGGGTACAACCGCATAAAAGCAGAAAAGCCCGCACTCCCGGAAAAGGACATTTACGGCATTATACCCAAGGCGCGCAATGAGCAATATGATATGATGGAGGTGATAAAACGCCTTGTGGACAACAGCGAATTTGACGAATACAAGGCAGGCTACGGCCAAACGATAATAACGGGATATGCACGCATCGACGGCTGGGCTGTAGGCATTGTTGCCAACCAGCGTAAAGTGGTGAAGTCCAAAAAAGGCGAGATGCAGTTTGGCGGCGTAATCTACTCTGACAGCGCCGATAAGGCAACCCGCTTTATCGCCAACTGTAACCAAAAGAAAATACCCCTTGTATTCCTGCAGGATGTTACAGGGTTCATGGTAGGCTCTAAGTCGGAGCATGGTGGTATCATTAAGGATGGCGCCAAAATGGTGAATGCCGTGAGCAACTCGGTGGTGCCTAAATTCACGGTTGTTGTAGGAAACTCGTATGGCGCAGGCAACTACGCCATGTGTGGCAAGGCTTATGACCCAAGGCTGATATTTGCCTGGCCTAGCGCCGAGCTTGCCGTGATGGGTGGTACGCAGGCGGCCAAAGTACTGATGCAGATAGAAGCTTCGTCGCTCAAGGCAAAAGGCGAAACCATAACCCCGGAAAAAGAAGCGGAAATGTTCGATACGATAAAGGCTCGCTACGATGCGCAGGTGTCACCCTATTATGCTGCGGCAAGGCTTTGGACGGATGCCATCATTGACCCGCTGGATACCCGCAAATGGATATCGATGGGTATTGAGGCGGCCAACCACGCGCCGATAGAAAAGCAGTTTAACCTGGGGGTGATACAGGTGTGATGGGACGTAATAGAAATTAAAGATTAATTATGCGGCACCTCATCGGTGCCGTTTATAGTTCAAAATTTTGCCAAGGCAATAAATATCAGTATTTTTATACGGCATAAATGCTCATTATGAAGTTTATAACATCACTACTATTCATCGGGTTTACAATAACCCTATCGGCCCAGTCCAAAAGCACGATCGTTAAAATCGATAATTTCAAGTCTAAATACGTCAACGCCCGCAATGTACAGGTTTGGCTGCCGCCCGGCTATGACGTTGATAAAAAAGAGAAATACCCCGTGCTGTATATGCACGACGGGCAGAATGTTTTTGACAAAGGCAATGCCGGTTTCGGTGTGGCCTGGGAAGCGGATAGTATTGCAGGAAAACTTATTAAGGAAGGAACAGCTAAGCCATTCATTATCGTGACTTCGGCGCATGGCAATAATCTTCGGTATATGGAGTATTTCCCGGAAAAAGCCGCAACCCAATATTTTACAGCAAATGACAAAACTGTATTCGAAAGTGTCGCAAAGAAAATGAATGTAGAGCTAAACTGGCTGGCGGACGAGTACCTGCAATTTATGGTTAAAGAACTAAAGCCGTATATCGATAAAAATTACCGTACATTGCCGGATGTAAGCAATACCTCGGTTTGCGGAAGCTCGATGGGAGGGCTCATATCAATGTATGCCATTTGCGAATACCCTGATGTTTTTGGGCAGGCGGCGTGCGTTTCGACCCACTGGCCGCTGCTGTTCGATAATAACAACATGAACCCATCCAATGCCGTGAGGGAATATATGAAGGACCATTTCCCGGACCCGCAAAGCCACCGCATTTACTTTGACTATGGCACGGCCACACTGGATCAATATTATGAACCCCACCAGAAGCTTGTAGACGAGGTAATGCGGGCAAAAGGCTATACTGAAGGTAAAAACTGGGTAACCCGAAAATTTGAAGGTGCCGAGCATAATGAGCAGGCATGGCAAAATCGCATGGATATAATACTCAAATTCTTATATGGAAAATAAGCCCCGGCAATTGTCGGAAACCGAATTACGGCAGCTGGCCGGCCAACTGCGCTGCCCTAATGGGAACAGCGGCCTCAAGGTAGCTGAAATGATGAATTTTACCAACGCCAACATGATTGCCAAAGCCATTGCAAGCCTCGCCCTGCACGATGGCGACAACATTTTGGAGACAGGCATGGGGAATGGCCTGCATGTAAAGGACATTGTCAGTAACGGTGTTACGTATACAGGAATTGATATTTCCTCAACAATGGTTGACGAAGCGCAAAAACGCAATGCCGGGTTGTCCAATGTGAACTTCCGGCTTACGGGCAGCAGGGACATCCCTTTCGGAGAAGGGCAGTTTGATAAAATACTCACCTCCAACACGCTATATTTTTGGGAAAACCCGACAGGATATGCTAAAGAACTTGTACGTGTGCTCAGGCCCGGAGGTGTAGTGTCAATCGGTTTTATTCCGGAAAGCACCATGCAGCACATCCCTTTCTCCAAATACGGCTTTATGCTTTACAGCATCGAAAAAGTGTCTGCACTCATGGAAGCCGTGGGGCTTAAAGTAGTTTCGGCTGTTACGGAAAAAGAGTTGGTGGCCAGTAATAGTGGCGCGAAAATTGAAAGGGAATTTGTAGTCCTTACCGCGAAAAAACCATGAAAGCAACCCTGTTTTCCTTTCTAATAGTATCTTTATTACTAGTATCATTGCACAAGCCTGGCACCAAAATGGCACATCCGGATGCCTTTGCCACCGATACGCTGCACTGGGAAACGGAAACCTGTACCCACATTGGCACTTTTGACAAATCGAAATACACTAAGAAACAGTTACGGGAAATGTACAAGCTATGGTTTGTGTATTCCTCCCCACCCTCCTTTTCGCAAAACTTTGTTTTCGACCCAAAGAAGTATTACGAGTTTGACAGTGAGGCAGAACTTGGAAAACTGGAAAGGGGCTGCATGATGCGGCACAAGCAATATGCCCGGATGAATTTGCCTGAGGGATCGGTATGGGACGACCTGCGGAAAAACAGGATGAAAAACCTGAACGAATACTATGCGCTGGCTAAAACAGAACTACAGGCGCACAAAGACCCCAGAGTACTTTTAGACAGCAGGTTCAGTAAAAGCTGCACTCAGTATGCCGAAGCCCTCGCATCGAAGGACACTATGAAGCTAATGGCTTCGTGGGGCAGCCTGATGAAGGAACGGGAAGCCGGCAATTTTTCTGAAGCGCTTTTTATCAAAAATAAGAACAGTCTTACTCCCGAAAACAGAATTGCCTACGCCCGTACTTACCTTATGGCTTATGGCTGGCACAATTGCGCCAACAGGCAGATTGACCACGAGATACCCAATGTGAATTACCAACAGGAATTTGAAAAGCTTTTTATTAAAGTTGAAACGGAATGCGATGAACCGTAACCAATACGATAATGAAAAAACACCATACCCTTTTCTTTTTACTATTGTTCCTATCTTGCAAAAAGGAAGAAAAGCCCTCCGTCATTGAAGTTGTTACTGAGAAGGAAACCATTGAAAACACTACAGCCGTTTTCGGATGGCAGGATAATTTGTGCGATAACAAGGGTATATATGACCCCAATAAATATACAGTTAGGCAACTCACGGACACTTATTTTCTTGCCAGCCACATAGGCGGCATTGGCCTGGATGTAAACACCAATATTAACTCTCCAAAAGGATTTGAAACCTATAATAAGGATGCCCTTGGTAAAGAGCTCGAAAAACAATATGCTGAATGGAAAGCGAAATACAACAGCCTTGAACTGGTGCCACTACCGTATTGGGAGAGCCTTAGGAGGCAACAACTGGAAGTCCTGGATCAAAGTTATGAGCTAAGAAAAATAATGCTGGAAAGCTATGATAACCCCGCAATATTGCTTGATAACAGGTTTGCCTCAGAATGCCGTGTATATGGGGAGGCTTTGGTATCTGACGACAGCCTTGTACTGCTGAAAGCCTGGAAAGACTTTTACGAAAATAAAATTGCTACGGGCCAGATGCATGCGGATGCAGAGCAATATTTTGACAACAAATACAATTCTGCAGAGAGGCTGCTATATGCCCGTGCCGACCTTTCCTCATACGGGTGGTATAATTGCGCCAATCACCAAATACCCCGCCCGGATACCAACGTGAATTATTATGGGGAATTTGAAAAGCTTTTCATAAAAGTAGAATCGGAATGCGATGAACCGTAATCGTTGCTTCTCCATCAGCACCACTTTAAAAACTGCTGTTAAAATCTAAAATCTTTAAAAGGCAAAAGGGGCTATCCTTTCGGAAAAGCCCCCTTAATATCTCTATCGCAGTGGATAATTATTTTAACTTAGCAGAACTTTTTATAGCTTCATACATTTTTTCTGCAGCTTCTTTTGTGCCTGCAACTACTCCTGTCGCGTGATTGTGGAATACATAACAGCCTTCACCTTTGGCTTTCATTATAAAGTAAAACCTGTATTGGGCATCAAAACCCTCTGTAGCAAGTTCTTCATAGATAAAACCATTCGCATCTTCTTTTAGCATTTTAGTGCTTGCTCCGGTACTTTGCGCTTTAAACCTCTTAACAGCTTCTTCAGTGGTATTTTCAAAAGCAGTACTAACATTAATGCCTGTTTCTTCATTTATGGTAACCGTAAGGTCTTCAGGATTAACATCACTCAGGCCAATTTTTGCTGTTTTAGGCAGCTTTACCAGGATCGGGTACTCTTTTTTTGTTGTGCTCAGGTCGGTCTCTACCCAGTCAGCCTCGTTAAAAACATACGCTACAGCGGGTGTTTCAGTTGTAGCTTCAGTAGCAGTGGTGTCAGCATTTCCCTCTTCGGTATTTGCTTTTTTGTTGCACGACGCCAGGACAAGGGCCACCACCAACATTTGGAACAAGTTTTTCATTTCAGTTTATTTTAATTTGGTTAATAAAATTGATTGCTGCAACAATTAGGGTCGCAGCGGGCACGAAAGTAAGAAAATGCTAATAAAAAATAGCATTTCTACTATTTTTTTACAACCGGTTTGAATTCAGAATGTGATGAACCATAATATTTTTTATTGTGGTAACAATTTTCTACATTTAGTGACCAATTAGCCAAACACTCCAACCATGAAAAAAACCTTCCTGCTTGCCACCGCCCTTTTTGGGATGTATACCGCAACCGCGCAAAACTTCACCCGCCGCGACAGCCTCCAGGGCGGATTGAGGCCGGAGCGCACTACCTTTGACGTGCAGCGCTACGACCTCAGCATTACGCTCGACCCCGAAAAGAAGTACATCAGCGGATATAACGACATTACTTTTAAGGTTGTAGAAAATACATCGAAAATACAGCTCGATCTTTTCGAGAACATGAAGATCGAAAGCATTGAGCTGAAAGGAAAAAAGCTGGACTACAAGAGGGATAACGATGCGGTATTCATAACTTTTCCGAAAGAGCTGAAAAAAGGTAGTGAGGAAACACTACGCTTCAGCTATTCAGGAAATCCGACCGTAGCTAAGAACGCTCCCTGGGATGGCGGCTTTGTTTTTTCCAAAGACGGTAATGGCAAACCCTGGATTGGCGTTGCGGTGCAGGGTACAGGCGCAAGCCTATGGTTCCCTGTAAAAGACCACCAAACTGATGAGCCGGAAAGGGGCGCCTCTGTAAAAGTGGCAGTGCCTAACGGACTGATGAATGTATCAAACGGGCGCTTTCTGGGAAGTACTGATCTGAAAAACGGCTATACCCGCTGGGACTGGGAAGTGAAGAACCCTATAAACAATTACACCATAACCCTTAACGTGGCTGATTATGCCCACATACACGACAACCTTAACGGGCTCGACCTGGACTATTATGTACTGAAGGCAAACGAAGAGAAAGCCCGTGCCCACTTTGCAGAAGTGAAGCCTATGATGGACTGCTTCCAGTCGAAATTCGGGAAGTACCCGTTTTGGGAAGATGGCTACAAGCTGGTGGAAACTCCATATTTAGGCATGGAACACCAAAGCGCGGTAGCCTACGGCAACAAATACAAAAAAGGTTATTTGGGAAGCGACATGAGCGGTACGGGAATCGGGATGCTGTTCGATTATATCACGATACACGAAACCGGGCACGAGTGGTTTGGCAACAGCATTACCTCCAAAGACATTGCCGATATGTGGATTCACGAGGGCTTTACTACTTATACCGAATCTGTTTTTGTTGAATGCCAGTTTGGCTACGACAAGGCCATGCAATACATTACCGGACAGCAAATGAGTGTCATGAACAACAAGCCGGTAATAGGCGTGTTCGGTGTAAATAAAGAAGGGTCGGGCGATATGTACTTCAAGGGTGCACTCATGCTGAATACGCTCAGGCACGTGGTAAACGATGATGATAAATGGTGGAAGATGCTGCTTAAATACTCTGAAACATACAAGAAGAAAGTGATTGATACCGAAACGGTGGTGGCTTTTTTCAATACCGAAACCGGGATGAACCTTACTCCTTTCTTCAATCAATACCTCCGCTATAAAAACCCTCCTATCCTGCAGCTAAAACTGAATGGCGGCAAACTGGAATACCGATGGCAAACGGATGAGGCCAACTTTAAGCTGCCTGTAGGCATTACCGCCAATGGCAAAGACCTCCGACTCAATGCTACCAACGACTGGCAGGAGGCAGCAACCGATGCTACAGACTTAAAAGATGTTGTGCTGCAAAAGCAGAAATATTATGTGAAGGTGCAGAAGCTTTAATAGCTTCTAGTAAATAACCTTTACATTTCGTATGTAGTTTCCATTTCGACGGCAGGAGAAATCCCAACTTTATTCACGGATAATTACCTGAGATTTCTCCTGCCGTCGAAATAGAAAAGGTTATTCTCCTGCTTCGAAATAGAACGAATTTACAGCATTTTCACCTCAGTAATAACAATTTCCAGAGGCAGGCTCATATTGATACGCTGTGCCATGGTTTCAGCCTGCGATTGGTCCATATTGGCACTAATAGCTGCTTTCCCATTAGCAATCGGAGCCAGAACCGTTGGACAACTCAAAACCCTGTCGCCGAGCATTATGGCCAATGATTTGTTAGCATTCTTTGTGGTCAACGCTTCCCAAGTAGCCTTATATTCGCTTTTAAATTCAAGCTGCACGTCATAATTTATCTTATTAAACGATCGTATGGTACCGGCATCTTTCATCATGTCGATAGTCACGGGCGGGTTTGATTTTTTCGGTGTTTTTACTACAAAGACAGGAACCGCTGTCGCGCCTTTTTCAGGAATGCCAAAAGCCAGTGTGATATCTTGAGGCAATAGTTTACGGGATTCCGGAAGCTTTAACAGCGCTTCAAACTGCTCCATATATCCTATCCTGCAACTCCCTATACAGGCGCCATAAGCAAAATTCCTGTCGAGCATTTTGTCAAATGGAAGCGGGTAATTATAGGTGTTTTCTACAAGGCTGTCATTGATTCGGGCAATACGATCAATTGCAACGCCCAGCTCTGTGGCATCATAAGTCTCATAAATAGCAAATTTTTCATGGTAAAAATAGTCGCGTACCACATCATTCCCATTACAGGGCATTTTTGCCACAATACTACCATTGTCCAGCTTAATGTCCGCCTGTTGCTTTTTAGCCTTAAGGTGCTTATTTAGTAACTCCACGGTCAGTTGTTTCAGGTTCTCCGGCGCATTGGCATCCGTAAATTCGGCAGTTACCTGCTGGCAGTACTTTTGGGCATGGCAGGGAAGCCACGGCAATAAAAGCATCGCCAAAAGCGTAATAGCACTTATTATTCTGCTTTTAATTAATGTCATAGTTAAGTTGGCTATGGTATAAAATAAACCTCTTCATCTACATTGGTGACCTTACCGGTATTAGCGTTGACATAGTAATCGCGTACCGAATATTTCCCTTTATCAGGAATCGATTCTGGCTCTTCCTGTATGTGCCAACAAAATGAGTCAATTTCAGGATCATAAGAAATCCCAATACCGGATATTACGCCTTTATACTGTTTTTGTGATTTTACCAGCTTTAATGCGTTGCAAATAGCAATGAACTTCTCAAATTTAGGGTTATCCTCTATTGAGGGAATCATATCCCCTGAAAGGATATTATAACCGTGGTCGAGGAGAACATCAAAATCATAATTATATATGCCATACTGCACTGTATAGCTGATAGTGTAACTGACTTTGTGTTTGGAAAGGTTATATAATTCTGTAGCCGGCGAGTTTTCATTCATGCCATCCGGATAGTTGACATAGATGTATTTTAACTTGCATTTTTTTTCGAAAGCTGCACCGGAACGCTGTTTAATATAGTTTTCCGCAGCACCTATGGCACCATCAGCATAATCTGATATACTTGTAATACGGTGACTGTCGCTGTACTTGTCGTTAACTGCAAAGAATACGGAGCTGTCACTGATCATCTCCTTAACGGGAGAAAATAACTTGTCGCTGTCTTTGCACTGTGAGAAAGCCTGTACGGATAGAAAAAGTGTAATAAGGTATAGTATCTTCATTGGGAAAAAATCAATTGGTTACGGGCCGAAGATACTATTTTTAGTCGTATTTTACATACTTCATCCACGCACGACAACGATTCGAAAAGCCGCTAACTTTGCAGATGTATTTAAAAATCTACGATCTTTCATTCATTATATCCGGATGTCAGTGAACTGCCAACACTTCCACAAACTCAGAGAATTTGAGGAACTCTAAATTATTTATCAACATTTCTAATCACGTATCACTTTACCTGATCCCGTTTCTTCAAACTTTTCTGTAAAAAGGACATCTTTCGGCTTTTCAAATTTGCCAAGGTCGTTAAATACCGACCTCTCTACATCGAACGGTTCGCCTTCAATGACTAGTACTAATTTTTCCCCTAATATTTCGTCCGGACTACCCTTTACATAAAAGCGCCTGTCAATTTTACCTGACAGCTTCTCCTCGATCTGCTCGGGGAAGAGCTTAACGCCCCCGCTGTTAATAACGTTGTCATACCTTCCCAGCCATATAAAATGCGTATCATCCACTATATCAACTACATCATTGGTCACCACTGGCTCATCGCATATCTTGTACGGGTCGATAACCAGACAATGCCTTTCGTCCTCGCTTATCATCACATTGGGCAATACTGTAAACGCTTCCTCGCCAACTTTTTTTGCGGCAATGTGCGTTATGGTCTCTGTCATGCCGTACGTTTCGTAGACTTTTGAGGATAGTGCGGATAACTTTTCGGCCAGTGCGGCACTAACTTTTGCACCCCCTAATATGATTTTTTTGACCATGTGCAGCTTACCTAACGAATGCTCCGCCTGTAGCGGAACCATCGCGGCAAAATCATATTCGGTTTCGTTCCGTTCCAACGGATTTGATACCGGTGCAACGAGGTCCATATCCCATCCGAGGATGAATGCACGTACCAGCATCATTTTCCCCGCGACATATTGTGTCGGGAGGCAGTGCAGTACTTTTATTCCGGGCAGGAGGTCGAAAAACTCACCTGTGGCTATAGCTGAGTTCACCATGGCCTGCTTCTCTACCCTTATCAGCTTTGGCGCTCCCGTTGTACCGGATGTCTGCATCTCGATATAGCTGTTTTGGTCAAACCAATACATCAGGAAATCGCCCACTGCCCTTTCGAAAGGCTCGCCTTCCTTGATAAAGCTATATGCAATGCGGCTCAGGTCGTCTTCACTAAAATGGAAGCCGTTCAGTTTGAATTGGGGGTGTACAAAATGATAATCAGGGTTATTCATGGGTATGTCCTATTTCGTTTATTTCAATTTCTTTATGAGGGGTTACGTTCCCTGCTAACTTTTCCTTCCAGCCTTTCCATTTGTATTTATAGCTGAAAAGTAACAGAAGCAGTGGGTAAATGACCAGTACCGGCAGCACGATATCAAACCCCGCACTGGGATCGGATACGTCCTTGAATATGGAGTGTGTCTGGAATGCAGTCCAGTCGGCGGTCACCAGCAATGCAGCGACAAGGTTATTGGCAGCGTGGAAGCCCAGGGCAAGTTCGGTACCTTCGTCCATCAGCGTCATGATGCCTAGTGCAAAGCCCGTCCCGATATAATAAACCGCAACGATATAGCCCATTTTGCCTACTTCCGGATTAAAAATGTGCATACCTCCGAAGATCACCGATGTCAACACAAGCGGGAACCAGCGGTTCTTTGCCAACAGGCCGAAGCCCTGCATCAGGTAGCCGCGGAATATGAGTTCCTCGACACTGGTCTGGATAGGTATCATTACTATTGCGATTACCGCCAGTATAGCGAATTGCTGCGGGTTGAACTGCAGTATGTATTTTCCGGGTTCGGTAAAGTACACCAGCAATATCATCGCAACCGAAAAAATACCCCACACTCCGAATGCAAACAGCACACGGCCCCAGTCAACTTTCGGTCGGGAAGTGACGATTTCCTTAAATTTCTGGTGATGTATCAGGCGGGCAACAATGACAAGTGCAACCAATGCTACTGCAAATGATATGAGAATGAGGAACAGTGTAAGGTTCAGGTCCAGATAGCGCAGTAACTGGGATTGATCTGTAGGTATGTTTCCTTCAGAGAGGCCTTTTGCTACCAGTGCAATTGCAAGTGGCAACTGGCCTATGAATGAAGCCACTATTACGATGACAGAACCTACAAGATACTTCCAGAATTCATTTCCGGGCTTAAAAGCCTGTGCAATAAACATAAGCGTTTTGGATTAATTTTAAAATTTTGTTAGCACTAAGTTAGCTGAATTTTCCATTTATATTGGCTTTCTTTGCAAAAAGAATTTGATGATCACCATTTACCATAATCCGCAGTGCAGCAAGTCGGGCGAAGGGCTGCAACTGCTGGAAATGCGCAATGTGCCGTTTAACACCGTTAAATACCTCAATGTGGCCCTTTCGAAAAAGGAACTGAAAGAGATCATTAAAAAACTTGGCATTAAACCTATTGGGCTGGTTCGCCAAAATGAAGCCATCTGGAAAGAAAACTATGAAGGCCGTGAACTTACAGGGACACAGATAGTTGAATCCATGGTAAAACACCCCGTGCTTATAGAACGCCCCATCGTCATCAATGGCGACAAGGCCGTTATCGCACGCCCTGCCGAAAGGATAAACGAAATCCTATGATCGTTTTAACAAAATTTTAATCTTTCTGGCTTAAACCTTCCGCCTTTTCAGGGGTCAAAGACTTTAAATCATCTTCAAAAAAACCTATTCTATTGTACATGAAAAATTTCAGGACATCCGTCTTATTATTATTTTTACTTACCTCGGTCCTAACTTTTGGCCAGGATAAGCCCGGCAATGTTAAAATAACCGGAAAAGTGATCGAGCAGGACACAAAGCTGCCGCTCGAATTTGCAACCGTAACTATCCAGACCACCGACAACGTCACCGTTAATGGCGGCATGACCGATGCCAACGGCGAGTTTTCCATCTCGGTTCCTGTGGGGACCTACAACATCAAGTTTGATTTTATTTCCTTCAAATCGCAGTTAGTGGCCGGAAGGGAAATTACCGCGAACACTGCCCTTGGCGTAATCCCGCTGGCAGCCGATACCACCCTGCTTGATGCCGTGATAGTTACTGCTGAACGTACCACGGTCGACATCAAACTCGACAAAAGGGTATACACAATAGGGAATGACATGATGGTAAAGGGCGGAAGCGTTAGCGATGTGCTCGACAATGTTCCGTCGTTATCCGTAGATGCCGAAGGCAACGTGGCGCTGAGGGGCAACCAGAGTGTGACCATACTTATCGACGGAAGGCCCTCTACCCTCGCGGGAAGCAATGTGGCCGATGTGCTGCGCCTGCTCCCTGCCGATTCGGTAGATAAAGTGGAGGTCATCACCAACCCCTCGGCGCGATATGATGCTGAAGGAGGCGGCGGTATCGTAAACATCATCCTTAAAAAAGGAAAGGCTGACGGGTTTAATGGTTCTATTAATGCCAATACGGGTATTCCTGATAACCACGGCGTTTCGGCCAACCTGAATTACAGGAGCGAGCATTACAATGTATTTTCCAATATTGGCTATAACTACAGGAACAATCCGGGAAACTCACAAAACAACTCGGAGTATCTTGACGAAAATGACAACCCCACCCGTTATGTGAATGAGCGCAGGGAAAACGACCGCCTGCAAAGGGCTTTCAACGTCAGCTTTGGCTTTGAATGGTTCATCGACAGCACCCTTACCTGGACCAACTCCATTTCAGGCCGCAGGAGCAATGGCAGCAATCCTACCGAAACCTACTTTGACAATTTCGATGCAGGCAGGAACTTCCTCAATACGCGTTTCCGCTACAATTATGAGGATGAAACCGATACCAACTTCAGGTATTCGACCAACCTGGTTAAGAAATTCAACAACGATGGCCACGAACTAAGGATAGATGCATCGGTTGCAAAAAGCAAGGACGATGAGAATTCGATCATAAACGATATTACACTGGGCAGCCCCAACATTACCAATAGCAACGAGCGTACCTTCAATATCGAAGATGAAGACCGTGGGCTGGTGCAGGCTGACTATGTGTTGCCAATAGGCAAAGACAGCCGTTTTGAGGCCGGTTACCGGGGTAGCTTTACAACCCTCGAAACCGATGCCAGGGCCGAAATACTTGAAGATGGGACATGGCAAAACAACGGCAATTATACCAACTTCCTGCAGTATAAAGAAAATGTAAACGCGCTGTACACCCAGTTCGGCTCCAAGATCGGGAAATTTTCCTACCTCTTTGGCCTCCGCTGGGAAGACAGCAATATTGATGTGAACCTGCTTAATATCAACGAATATAACAACAAGCACTATAACAACTTTTTCCCTTCGGCGTTTTTCGCCTATGAGTTTTCAGAAAACAGCAGCGCGAGCATCAGCTACAGCCGCCGTATCAACCGTCCGCGTGGCAGGTTCCTGAACCCGTTCTCAGGACTGGAGAGCAACATCAACATCTTCCAGGGTAACCCCGACCTGAACCCTGCAATGACCAATTCGTTCGACCTGGGCTACCTCCACAAATGGAACCAGGTAACGCTTAGTACCTCGGCCTACCTCAACATTACCGATGATACCTTCCAGTTTGTGCGAAGGGCAACCGGGGAATTTGTGGTGCAGCCCAATGGCGGTCTGGACACCACCGACCCGGAAACGGGTGAAGTGACCATTGTAGACGGACCGGATACCCGCACACCCGTAATACTGACAACCCCTATAAACCTTGCGAAAGAATACCGTTTCGGGTTTGAATTCAACGTGAATTATACGCCGTTTAAATGGTGGAGGATTAACAGCAACTTCAATTTTTACCGCAATGAGACCAAGGGGGAATATACTTTTACGTATGAAAACGGGCTGGGTGAAACCATCAACGACTTCCAGGACTTTAACCGTAGCGCCTACAGCTGGACAACACGTGTAAACTCCAAGATCAACCTTCCGTGGAAGATTGACTGGCAGCTGAACGGAAACTATGAAGCCCCGCAAAATACAGCACAGGGCCGCCGTATAGGTGTAGCGAGCGCCAATACCGCGCTTAGCAAAGACATCCTGAAAGATAAGGCTACAATAGCGCTTAACGTGCAGGATATCTTCAACTCAAGGAAGATGAAGAATGAGACGTACATTCCGGGCGAACTGAGGTCGTACAACGAAATGCAGTGGAGGCAGCGCCAGGTGACGCTATCCTTTACCTACCGTTTCAACATGTCGAAATCCGACAGGCAGAAAGAACAGCAGCAGCAAAGGCAGCAGGACGGCGGCGGAGAAGAATATATGGGAGGATAATTTTTGGATTGTTTGATATAAGATTTTTAGATAGAAAGAAAGTAAGAGGCTTGGAAACAGGCCTCTTTTTTGTTATGTGACAATCCTAGTAATATGGCATGGAAATGAAATAGTCTTAACTTAAGCCCATTTTATGTCACTCTTGTTTATGAACCATATCCATAAAAACCTGATCAATATTTTCCAGGTCAGCTTTTGGCAGGGGTTTGAAAATATATTTCTCATAGGTATCATTTTCTATTTGGCGGACGAGATTTTTATTGAATTTCAATTTAACCGCGGGATAGGGCTTTGTTGGTTTTAAAAATAATGTATCGCCCGTGGTATCGAAATATCCCCTGAATTTTGCCTTGTAATGCCTCCAATCATGGCCACGGGCAAAAAAGGTAAAATTTCCCTTCAGGGTTATTTCATTGTTATTGGCAGTAAAAGTTCCGTGGTCCAGTCTGTCTTTATAGGTTTTTAAGCCTGAAACAAAATTCGGATTTGTCCAGTTGCTGTGAGGAGATTGTATTACCGAACCATCTTCAAAAAACATTATCGGGCTGCAGTAAACATATCTTTTATAGGCTTCAGTGTCACAATTTCCTTTCAGCGTATCGTACAATGAATACACTCCGTTGAAACGTAACTTATTTTCAGGTGCTGTATCCATTGCGCCGTTAAATAATTTTGTGCTATTCTGCGTCGTCCCAAAAAGCATGCTTCCAAGCAACAACAGCAAGCCATTGTTTTCTGCATTCTACCTTTTTTAGTAACCGATTGGCCCGTCATCCGGCTTCTTCTTCACCGAATAATCTTTTTCCATCTCAAAAACGTTCTTCAGGCCGCGGTACAGACCGCCAATGTCGTAGGCATAACCGCAGTTGATGCGGGCGGCATTATACGACGGCTGCGACATATCCATTACAAAGCCGGCATTCTCACCATAGAAGAATTTGTTGTCGGAACTGATATATACGCTGCGTTGTGAAATTTTCTGCGCGTCAAAGGTATATTGGTAATAGTCGAATACCTTATCGTAGTTTTTGGAATAAAATGTAAAATCAGGCTTTTCAAAAACAAGGGAATCGTTGATATTGATACGATTGGCAGAGTTACCCAATGTGCGGTTAACCTGTGCGTGTGCGGAAAAACCGGCAGCTAAAACGAAAAACAAAAGGTACTTTTTCATGGCGTGGATTTTGGTATTCCAAATATAGGGAATTTTACAACCGCAACTGCCCATCGCCTGCCGATTATTTTATTATAGCAATATCGTGCAGACACACAGTGTATGCGTCTAACACATTGATAAATATATAATTTAGACGCAGGGTATCCGTCTCTACATTCTATATCCAGCAGTGATTCGTGGAATTTTAAAAAACAAAAAGCGCCGAAAACCGGCGCCTTAGTATCTGAATGCTGTATTAATTAAGGGAAGATACCCCTTTGTTTGTATGCCAGCTCGATCCTGGTAAGCGCCACGATGTAAGCGGCAGTCCTCCAGTCGGTTTTGTATTGTACGGATGAGGTGATCACCTTTCCGAAAGCCTCTTCCACCTTTTTCCTAAGCTTGATAATTACATCGTCCATGGTCCAAATTTCGCCATTACGGTTTTGCAGCCATTCGAAGTAACTGCCTATAACACCGCCTGAGTTGCAAAGGATGTCCGGGATAACATCAACGCCGTTGGCAAGCAATATTGCTTCGCCTTCGGTATCCGTCGGGCCATTAGCGCCTTCAGCAACTACCTGCGCCTTAATGGTACCGGCGTTGTCTGCAGTGATCTGGTTGCCAAGTGCGGCAGGGATCACCACGTCGCACTCAATGCTGAAGAACTCTCCGGAAGGATAATCCTGCGTGCCTTTGTAGCCGGTAATGGTATTGTTTTCGCCCTGGTAGCGCAGCAAGGCCTCAGGGTCGATACCTTCAGGATTGTATATGGTTCCGGTTGCATCCTGCACCCCTACAAGTATAGCCCCGTTTTTGTTCATAAAATGAGCCGCCCAGTAGCCTACGTTGCCAAAGCCCTGAACAATATATTTTTTGCCTTCCAGCGAAGTGCCCCTCACTTTAGCCCATGATTCCAGTGTTACCACAACGCCAAAGCCCGTAGCCCTGTCACGTCCTTCAAGCCCGCCCGATCCTACCGGCTTGCCGGTTACCACGTGCTGGTTCTTGGAACGTTCCGAAGGTGATTTGGTCGACATATAAGTGTCGGCTATCCAGGCCATCATCTGCGCATTGGTGTTTACATCAGGCGCCGGGATGTCGTGCTCAGGGCCGATGTTATCGCCCAATGCGAAGGTAAATCTCCTGGTGATCCTTTCAAGTTCCGACTGTGAGTATAGTTTCGGGTCGATCTGGATACCTCCCTTGCCGCCTCCGTAAGGAAGCCCCGCAAGCGATGTTTTCCAGGTCATCCAGGTAGCCAGCGCCCTTGCGGCATCAATGTCTACGGTGTGGTGATACCTGAGCCCGCCTTTGTAAGGGCCGAGCGCATTGTTGTGCTGTACCCGGTAACCGGTAAAAACCTCTACTTTGCCGTTGTCCATCTTCACCGGAAAATGCACAACAATTTCATTATTGGTTATAGAAAGGATTTTCTTAACGCTCTCGTCAAGCCCCATAACCGCCGCAGCTTTTTCAAACTGGTTCTGTACGTTTTCGTACATGCCCACACGGGCTTTTACTGCTGTTGCCATATCTTTTACAACTGGTATTAACTAATGTTTACTTCATTAAAAAGCGTTACAAATATAACGCAATCACTCTTACAGAATTACATATAACCCAAAAAATAAATCATAAAATTATGATTACCACAATACAGCATATCAAAAAGCCCGCCAAAATATACATTTAGCAATTTAAAATCAAAACCACGCACTATAACGTTTTAGTTATCAGGCAAATACAGACCTGCATCTATTTTTCATACTGATTGTCAGTCTTACTAAGGGTTAATTGTCATACATTTGGACGCTGAATTTTTATAATGGAATTACTTGCAGGCTATTGCGGCGCGTTTATTATTGGGCTTACCCTGGGCCTAATGGGAAGCGGCGGGTCAATACTTACCGTCCCCCTTCTGGTATACCTTTTTTGCATCGACCCGCTTGTTGCTACGGCCTATTCGTTATTCATAGTCGGGACAACCTCTGCATTTGGCGCTATAAAAAATTACCTTGGCGGTAATGTAGCCATTAAAACCGGGCTGATTATAGCCCTGCCCTCTTTCATAGCGGTATATTTTACACGCAGGTGCATCATAACCCGACTCCCGGAAGAATTTATCCTGGCCAACATTACCATAATGCGCCATACATTTATCATGGTACTGTTTGCCATAATAATGACAGCCGCAGCGGCGTCAATGCTTATACATAAGATAACCGTCGGGGACGATAATACCACCAAAAAAATCAACTATGCACTGGTAATGCCATGTGTCATTTTTGTAGGTGTGGTAATGGGGTTCATAGGTGCAGGTGGCGGGTTTCTAATCATCCCCATGCTCGTGTACTTTGGCGGGCTTAGCATGAGGAAATCAGTGGGCACATCGCTGTTTATTATTACCCTCAACGCGCTAACGGGCTTTGTTGGCGACGTACAGCATACTAAAATTGACTGGCCCTTCCTTTTAACTTTTACATCTGTTTCAATATTTGGTATCTTTGTGGGGACCTACTTTCATAAATTTGTAAAAGAACAACAGCTAAAAAAAGGATTCTCAGTGTTTATCCTTGTCATGGCGCTGTTTATTCTTTCAAAAGAAATTCTGGGTTTCTAAACCGAATTAAGCATCGTATTAAAGATTATTATATGAAAATCGAGCAGATATATACCGGTTGCATTGCGCAGGCAGCCTATTACCTTGAAAGCAATGGCGATGCTGCAATTTTTGATCCGCTTAGGGAGGTACAGCCCTATATAGACAGGGCTGTTAAGGACAATGCGCAAATAAAATATATTTTCGAGACACACTTTCATGCCGACTTTGTATCAGGCCATCTCGACCTTGCCAAAAAGACAGGCGCGCAAATTGTATACGGACCTACTGCCGCCCCAGGTTTTGAGGCGACCATTGCCGAAGATGGGCAGGAATTTAAGGTTGGGCAGTATACCATAAGGGCTATCCACACACCCGGGCATACGTTGGAAAGCACCTGCTACCTGCTGCTGGAAGATGGTGAGCCTACAGGCATAATTACCGGCGATACACTGTTCATAGGCGATGTGGGAAGGCCCGACCTGGCACAGGCCCTTACGTCGGAACTGACACAGGAGGTACTGGCGTCGCACCTTTATGACTCCCTTCGCAACAAAATTATGGTATTGCCCGACACCATCACTGTATACCCAAGCCATGGTGCCGGAAGCGCCTGCGGGAAGAATATGAGCAAGGAAACCACCGACCTGCTTGGCAACCAAAAACAAACGAATTATGCCCTTAGGGCCGACATGACCAAAGACGAATTCATAAAAGAATTGCTCGACGGGCTGGCCGCGCCCCCTGCCTACTTTCCGCAAAACGTTATGCTCAACATACAGGGTTATGAAAGCCTTGATAACGTACTCCGTAAAGGCTCGGCGGCGTTATCCCCCGCAGCGTTTATGGCTGTTGCCAAAGAAAAGGAAGCATTGGTACTTGATGTAAGGCATGAGGACGATTTTGTAAAGGAGCATGTACCCGGATCCATATTCATTGGGTTAAACGGCACATTTGCCCCGTGGGTAGGTGCCCTTATCATGGACGTAAACCAGCCACTGATACTGGTAACTCCCGAAGGCATGGAAGCTGAGACAGTTACAAGGCTTGCACGCGTGGGCTTCGACAACACGTTGGGCTACCTTAAAGGTGGCATTCCGGCCTGGAAAGAAGCAGGGTTTAGCACAGACAGCATCCGCTCCGTATCCCCGCAGGAATTTGCCAAAGGGTTGGCGTTGGATGAAAAGATCGTGGTTGACTCCCGGAAGCCCTCAGAATATGATGGCGGCCACGTTGTAAATGCCATAAACATCCCGCTTGACTTTATTAACAGTCAACTTGCGGAAGTACCCGCGGAAGAAGATTTTTACCTGCATTGCGCCGGAGGATACCGGTCTGTAATTATGGCATCAATACTTAAGGCGCGGGGCTATCATAATATGATCAATGTCGAAAAAGGTTTTGGCGGCATAAAAAATACGTCGGTTAAAACCACGATCATCCAGTCGGCATGCTCCAATTAAACCTGAAAATAAATCATAATCACTATAGCGCGCATCTGATTTTTAAATACTTTTGCGCCATTATTCAAAAACATTAAGACAACAATATGAAAAAAGTACTTTTGTTTCTTTCTGCCGTGGCAATGCTTGCAGCATGCAGCAACCTGAAAGAAAATGAGTTTGAGATCGAGGGAAGCATTGACAAATCCCTTGACGGAAAAAATGCCATCCTGCAAAAACAGGGCGGAATGTTCGGTATTGTACCGGTAGATACTGTAAAAATTGAAAACGGAAAGTTTTTATTCAAAGGAAAAGTTGAAGCGCCCGAGTTCCACTTTGTTACCATAGACGGCGCACCGAATGTTGGTGTAAACTTTATCCTGGAGAACGGAAGCATCGAACTGGCTATTGATAAGGATTCAATACAGAACTCTGAAAGGGGCGGTACTTACAATAATGACGTACTGCACGAATTTATGGGTGAAACTATGAAGATCGAAGCTGAGAAGCAGAAGTACCAGAAGGCCAATACCCAAAAGTATACTACAGCCCAGGCAGCTAACGATACTGTTACAACAAACAAGCTGATGAAGGACCTTACAGCTTTTGAAGACAAGAAGACAAAGTATTCTGAAGAGTTCATGAAAGAAAACCCTAAAGCATACATTAGCCTTCTGTTGATGAAGCAGCAGGCGATGGCCGGAAAGAAGTCGTATCCTGAACTTAAAAAGCAATATGACGCACTTGATGAAGACCTCAAAAAGCTTAAGGAAGGAAAAGAGCTTTCGGAAGCTATTGAAAACATGAAGAAAGCCGAAGAAAAAACGGCCCAGTTAAAAAAAAACGAAACTAACGTCGCAATAGGCAAGACAGCACCTGATTTTAGCGCACCTGCTCCCGATGGGAAAACAGTTTCGCTTAAGCAGTCGCTTGGCAAAGTAACCCTAATCGACTTTTGGGCATCATGGTGTGGCCCGTGCAGGCAGGAAAACCCGAACGTGGTGGCCATGTACAACGAGCTTCACAGCAAAGGCCTTAACATCATTGGTGTGTCGCTTGACAGGCCTAATGAGGGTGACAAATGGAAAAAGGCAATTGCCGACGACAAGTTAACGTGGATACAGGTATCCAACCTTTTGGAGTGGAACGACCCAATTGCCCAGCAATACGGCGTACAGGGAATACCCGCAACCTTCCTGCTGGATGCCACAGGAAAGATTGTTGCAAAAAACCTTAGGGGCGAAGAGCTAAAAGCAAAAATAAAGGAACTCCTTGCTAAATAAACAGGCAGATATTTCGCTTAAAACAATAAGAATCTCCTTCGGGAGATTTTTTATTGGATTAATCTACAGAACTTTAAAAATTAGTTAGTAAAATAGGGGCAAATATGTTTGCTAACTTCAAAAACAACCCTATATTTGCAACCGCAATAAGCGAAAGGCTGACCGTCTTTTGGGGAGATACTCAAGCGGCCAACGAGGACGGACTGTAAATCCGTTGGGAAACCTTCGCAGGTTCGAATCCTGCTCTCCCCACAACCAAAAACCTGCAAATCACTTTGCAGGTTTTTTTGTTTCCATGCACCTTATCATACTCATCATAATAGATTAGATATGAAGTCAGGAAACTGTGGGGTATGGAACGCGATAAAGTAGTGCACAGCCTTACAATATAGCTATCGCAGCATTTATGCCTTATCAGTGTCAGGGATTTACTGAAATAAATTTTGATGTGCGGGTGATATTCTTTATAACTTTGTCTCGTGAAAAAAATACTTATTATAGATGATGAAGAAAAGCTGAGAACGCTGATGGCGCGAATTATTGCGCTTGAGGGTTTTGATGTCATACAGGCAGGCGATTGCAGATCAGGCTTAAAAAAGCTTGATAATGCTGATATCGACATTGTGCTGTGTGACGTTAAGCTGCCGGACGGTAATGGAGTCGACCTGACCATGGATATTAAAAATGCCTTTCCGCATGTGGAAGTTATATTACTAACAGCTTACGGTACAATTCCTGATGGGGTAAAGGCCATAAAAAACGGCGCTTTCGATTATATTGTTAAGGGCGATGACAACAACAAGATCATTCCCCTGATCCATAGGGCGATCGAGAAAGCTGCCTTAAGCCAAAGGGTAGTACAGCTTGAAACACAGCTGGGGCAAAAATTTTCCTTTGACGGTATTCTCGGCTCGTCTAAAAAAACAAATGAAGCCCTCGAACTGGCCCGAAAGGTTGCCCCAACCGATGCTACAGTCCTGCTTACGGGAGAGACCGGTACCGGGAAGGAAGTATTTGCAAATGCCATTCACCACAACAGCAGCAGGAAAAATAAAAATTTCGTAGCCATCAATTGCTCTGCCTTCAGCCACGACCTGTTGGAAAGCGAGATGTTCGGGCATATGGCAGGAGCATTCACGGGAGCCCTGAAAGATAAGAAGGGACTTTTTGAGGAAGCCAATGGCGGAACACTCTTCCTGGACGAAATAGGCGAGATGCCCCCTGACCTGCAGGCCAAATTATTAAGGGTACTTGAGGCTGGGGAATATCTCAAAGTAGGAAGCAATAAGCCTACTTCAGTCAATGTCCGCATTGTAGCTGCGACAAACCGTGACCTTGCAAAGGAAATTGAAGGCGGACGTTTCCGTCAGGACCTTTACTACCGGCTGTCTGCTTTTATAATTGAATTACCGCCCCTAAGGGAACGTACCAGCGATATTGAGACACTGGCCCAACATTTCCTGACAATTTACAGCAATAAGACCAATAAGAAAATAATGCGGATGGAGCCTGAAGTTACGCAGCTGCTAAAGGCACACAGGTGGCCCGGCAATATAAGGGAATTGCGGAATGTGATAGAAAGAAGCGTAATACTTACCACAGGCGACACAGTAACTGCCGATTCTCTTCCGTACGAACTGCAGCATAGCAGTAATGTCAGTCAGTCCGTCGATAACTTCCTTTCGGCTTTCTCTATGGCCTCTGTCGAGAAACTGCATATCCAAAAAGTACTGAACCACACACGCGGCAACAAGGCAGAAACGGCACGGCTGCTCAATATTGGCATAGCAACACTTTACCGGAAAATAGAGGAATATAAACTGGGATAAGCATTTTACTTATCATTTTGAGATACAACCCTATCATTTTGATAGGGTTTTTTATTTGGCACAATATCACTCATGAACGTAAATTATTGACTATAAAAATCTTACAAACAAACAAGGCATAAAGGCATGGCACTTGCCAGGAGTGGAGTAAGAATGTAAATATTATATACAATGAAAAACACTGTTAAGTCAGCTTCTGCACAAGCGGTCCAGTTTGCTGAAATCACTAAAAATCTTTTACGAAAAGGAAATGTCCTCCGGGCGAAAAAATGCCTTGTCATTGCAGAGCAGCTTTTAACAACCGGAAGCGCTGAAACTAAAACTGCCATTTCCAACATCTATGTTTTTTCAGTATCCACTTTTATGGAAGTACACAGGTGTACCATTGCCAACTTCTTCCCTCCCCTGCTGAAGAAAGAATATACCGCACAGGTAAATGCATCCGGCGTTTAACCCGTAAACCTTAAATCAATGGCTACAACAATTATCCTAACGGTTGCAGGCATCGTACTGTTTGCACTTTATTTTAAATCGGTCGATTTTTTCGACAAAATCTGAAACCTATGACAGCACTTTTTATTATAGCATTGCTTGTATTCGGATACATCTGCTATGTACTTGTAAAACCTGAAAAATTTTAATCCATGAACAGTGAAATTATTGGCGTAATAGTAATGTATGGCCTGGTGCTTAGCCTCGCCATACCACTTGGTCGCTACATCGGAAAACTATTCAATTATGAGCATACCTGGCTCAACAGGATATTCGACCCTGTTGACCGGTTATTTTTTAAGATAGGCGGCATCGACCCGAACAAAGCGATGACATGGAAGCAGCACCTTGGCGCGCTGTTGGCAATCAATCTGTTTTGGTTCCTCATCTCCATGTTCGTACTTACTAACATGGACTGGCTGCCCCTTAACCCCGATGCCAACCCGGCCATGAGTGGAGATTTGGCATTTAATACATCGGTGAGCTTTGTGACCAATACCAACCTTCAGCATTATTCCGGGGAAACAGGCCTTTCCTACCTCGGGCAGCTCACCCTGATGCTATGGCAGTTCATAAGCGCAGGGTGCGGAATGGCAATATGTGCGATGGTATTTACGGCAATGAAAGAAAAGACAGCCACAACATTTGGTAACTTCTATAGCTTCTTCGTACGTTCCTGCACTAGGATTCTGCTGCCATTGGCAATGATCGTTGCAACACTACTTGTTTTCAATGGTACACCAATGACCTTTGAGGGAAAAGATACGATAACAACCCTGGAAGGCGCGGAACAATCGGTAAGCCGTGGGCCGGTGGCTGCCTTTGTGGCCATTAAGCAACTGGGCACAAATGGCGGCGGTTTTTACGGCCCAAATTCGGCCAACCCAATGGAAAATCCAAACTACCTGACCAATATAGTGGAAACTGTCAGCATTTTTCTAATTCCTATAGCTATGGTATTTGCCATGGGTTACGTCCTGAGAAGGAAAAAACTGGCATGGACAGTATTTGGCGTGATGACCCTGGGCTTCATCCTACTGCTGCTGCCAACTGTGATGAGCGAAATGAACGGTAACCCGGCTATTGATAAAATGGGCATTTCGCAGGCAATGGGAAACATGGAGGGCAAGGAAGTCCGTTTCGGATCCGCCGCCTCGGCCAACTGGGCTACGTATACGACCTGCACCAGCAATGGTTCGGTCAACGCTATGCACGACAGCTTCACCCCCATTGGAGGCCTAACTGCCTTATTAGGCATGATGGTCAATTGCTTTTATGGCGGCGTGGGCGTAGGCTTCCTGAACTTTTACATATTTATCATACTTGCCGTATTTATAAGTGGGCTGATGGTAGGGCGCACACCGGAATTCCTTGGAAAAAAGATTGAGGCGAAAGAGATGAAGATAGCGATGATCATTGCACTGCTGCACCCGCTGTTGATACTGGGAGGAACAGCATTGGCCAGCCACCTGTATGCAGGCAACCCCGAAGAATATGCCTCATGGCTTGCCAACCCGGGTTATCACGGCTTTAGTGAGATGCTTTACGAGTTTACCTCTTCGTCTGCCAATAACGGCAGCGGTTTCGAAGGGTTAGGCGACAATACTCCTTTTTGGAACGTTGCCTGCGGCATCGTAATGCTGATGGCACGCTACCTGCCCATTATCGGCCCTGTCGCCATCGCGGGTACCCTTGCTGCCAAAAAGTATGTGCCGGAAAGCTCTGGTACGCTTAAAACAGACACTTCTACATTTGGGTTTATGGTATTCGCGGTAATCTTCATAGTTGCGGCACTCTCCTTCTTTCCCGCGCTGACACTGGGTCCTATCGCCGAATATTTTTCATTACACAAATAAAATTCACTAAAATGAAAAGTCAAAATACATCCCTCTTTCAGGGTGGCCTGCTAAAACAGGCGTTAAAACAGTCATTTATAAAGCTAAGCCCCGGCACACTGGTCAAAAACCCGGTAATGTTCACCGTTGAGATCGGCACGGCAATCATGCTTTGCGTTTGCATCTGGATACTTACAGGTGAACAGGATCAGGGCAGCTTTGCCTACAACTTTACCGTTTTCCTTGTCCTGCTGTTCACGCTGCTATTTGCCAATTTCGCCGAAGCGATTGCCGAAGCACGCGGCAAGGCCCAGGCAGACAGCCTGCGTAAAACAAGGGAAGAAACCCCGGCAAAAAAAATTGAGCGTGTTGGCGAAATTTATCTGGATGAAATTCAGGTAGTACCCTCTTCAGCTCTTAAAAAAGGTGACCTATTTGTATGCGAAGCCGGTGACATCATTCCAACTGACGGGGAAATCATCGAAGGCCTTGCCACCATTGACGAGAGTGCCATAACAGGAGAAAGCGCCCCGGTGATACGTGAATCAGGCGGCGACAAAAGTTCTGTGACAGGTGGTACAAAAGTCCTCTCTGACAAAATCAAGGTACAGGTAACCAGCGATGCGGGCGAAAGTTTCCTTGACAAAATGATTGCATTGGTAGAAGGTGCCTCACGGCAGAAAACACCAAATGAGATTGCGCTTACCATACTACTGGCAGGCTTTACCCTGGTCTTCATAATCGTTTGCATAACGCTGAAACCTTTTGCCGATTATGCCAACATCACTATAACCATCGCTTCGTTCATATCCCTTTTCGTGTGCCTTATCCCTACCACTATCGGCGGACTGCTTTCGGCTATCGGGATTGCGGGAATGGACAGGGCGCTGAGGGCGAATGTAATCACAAAATCGGGCAAAGCTGTGGAAACGGCAGGAGATATTGATGTGCTTCTTTTGGATAAAACCGGAACTATTACCATTGGCAATAGGAAAGCGACCCATTTTTACCCTGCGGACAATATTGATGAGAAAGCGTTTATAAAAGCAGCAGTGCTGAGTTCTGTGAGCGATGATACCCCTGAGGGAAAATCTATCATTGAACTGGCAGGAACAGATCCTTCTGCCTACCCGCTGATCAATCCGCGGTTTATAAAGTTCACGGCCGAGACAAGAAGTTCGGGGATAGATACCGATGGGAGCCGTATCCGTAAAGGCGCTTATGATGCCATTAAGACCCTTGTGGAGAAAGCGGGCAATACATTCCCGGCGGCCATCACCAAAAAAGTCGAGGAAATTTCGGGTAAAGGCGGCACACCGCTGGTAGTAGCCGAAAACGAAAAGGCCCTTGGCGTTATAGAACTCCAGGACATTATCAAAACCGGAATAGCAGAGCGTTTTGAGCGCCTTCGGAAGATGGGTGTAAAAACCGTCATGGTAACCGGAGATAACCCGCTTACCGCAAAATTCATTGCCGAAAAAGCAGGTGTGGATGACTTTATTGCCGAGGCTAAGCCTGAAGACAAAATGAACTATATTAAGGCAGAACAGCAACAGGGCAAGCTGGTAGCAATGATGGGCGACGGCACGAATGATGCACCCGCCCTTGCACAGGCTGATGTGGGCGTGGCCATGAACAGCGGTACCCAGGCTGCCAAAGAAGCAGGTAACATGGTGGACCTTGACAATGACCCAACCAAACTTATAGAAATTATTGAGATAGGAAAACAGCTGCTTATGACACGGGGTACGCTGACTACTTTTAGCATTGCTAATGATGTGGCCAAATATTTTGCCATCATTCCGGCCTTGTTCATTGTGGCAATCCCGGCGTTGCAGGGACTGAATATCATGAACCTCCACAGCCCTGAAAGCGCTATATTATCAGCCGTTATCTTCAATGCCATCATCATCCCCTTCCTGATACCGCTTGCGCTGAAGGGAGTCACTTATAAGCCGATAGGGGCCTCTGCCCTGCTGCGCCGCAACCTTTTTATCTATGGCCTTGGCGGTGTGATAGTACCCTTTATAGGAATTAAATTAATTGATATGCTGGTAGCAGTATTCTTCTAAAACAGAAAAAATGAAAAATTATATAATGCCTGCAATACGGCTCACATTGTTTTGCGCGATATTCTTTTCCGGGATATATACCATGGTTATCTTTGGCATTGCGCAACTGGCGCCCAATCACGGTAAAGGCGTGGTTGTGGAACAAGATGGAAAGAAACATCACATAAATGTAGCTCAGGGCTTTACAAAGCCCGAATATTTCTGGCCAAGGCCATCAGCTGTGGATTATAACGCGGCGGGTTCGGGTGGCAGCAACAAAGGCCCATCGAATCCTGAATACCTGGCTTTGTTACAATCACGCATCGACACCTTTTTGCTAAAAAATCCCGGCATTGCAAAAGAAGATATACCTTCGGATATGGTTACGGCATCGGGCAGCGGCCTAGACCCGCATATTTCGGTTGCCGGGGCAAAGATCCAGGTGAAGCGTGTGGCATCTGCCCGAAAAATGGATGAAGCCCAACTGATGAAACTTATCGATGAAAACACCGAAACGCCATTGCTGGGCGCTTTAGGGACAGAAAGAATTAATGTATTGCAACTTAACTTAGCATTAAACAATTTGAAATAATGAAAAAAATTATAACAGCTTTTGCCCTAACTGTATTTGCAGGAATTGCGGTGCAAGCACAAACAAACGATACGATCAAAATCCTGCCGCAAAGCGAAATCCCGGCACTTAAATTCAGCGGTTACGTTGAGACGTATTATGCCTACGATTTCGGGCAGCCGGAAAGCAACACCAGACCGGGATTCATTTATTCCCACAACAGGCATAATGAGATTGCCCTCAACCTGGGGTTTATAAAAGCAGCGTATGATAATGGCACAGTACGCGGGAACCTTGCGCTGATGGCCGGCAGCTATGCCAATGCCAACATGGCCGCTGAGGAAGGGGTATTAAAAAATGTGTTTGAGGCCAATGCCGGCGTGAAGCTTTCTAAAACCGCTAACCTTTGGGTGGATGCAGGAATTTTTGCCTCCCATATTGGCTTTGAAAGCGCTATAGGTAAAGACTGCTGGACATTGACCAGAAGCATACTTGCAGACAATTCGCCGTATTACGAAAGCGGCGCAAAGCTTTCTTACACATCTCCTTCGGGCAAATGGTTTGTTAGCGGTCTTGTCCTCAATGGCTGGCAGCGCCTACAAAGGGTTGAAGGTAACAGGACTTTGGCATTTGGCCACCAGCTTACATACAGGCCCAGTACTAAGGTAACCCTGAACAGCAGTTCCTTTATAGGTAATGACAAGCCTGCCGCAGACAAACGAATGCGCTACTTCCATAACTTTTATGGGCAGTTCCAGGTATCGGAAAAATTTGGCCTGATTGCCGGGTTTGACATCGGAGCCGAACAAAAAAGCAAAGACAGCGAAAACTACAGCTCATGGTACTCACCGGTGCTGATTGCAAAATACGCGCTGACCCCAAAAGCCTCGCTTAGTGCCAGGGGTGAATATTATGCGGATGAAGATGGCGTGATCATTGCGACAGGAACCCAAAATGGCTTTAAAACCTTTGGGTACTCCTTAAACTTTGATTACAGCATTTACAGCAATGTAGTGTGGAGGGTTGAAGCGCGCACTCTTAGCAGCAAGGACGAAATCTTTATGATGAACAGCGATCCGTCGAAAAACAATACCTTTGTTTCAACGGCTTTAGCAATATCTTTTTAATGGATACCGAAAAGGAAAACAATGTAAAGCATTTTCTGAACCTGATACAAAAATCAAGGAAAGGAAAGTTTAAGGTCTACATCGGCATGAGTGCCGGTGTAGGCAAAACTTTTCGTATGCTTCAGGAAGCCCATACCTTGTTGCGCAACGGTATTGATGTGAAAATTGGCTATATTGAGACGCATAACCGCAAGGAAACGCACGAGTTGCTGGACGGCCTTCCGATTGTCCCGCAAAGATCAATTTTTTATAAGGGCAAATACCTGGAGGAGATGGATGTACAGGCAATCATCAATCTGCGCCCTGAAGTAGTGGTGGTCGACGAGCTGGCACATACCAATGTAGAGGGAAGTAAAAATGAGAAACGGTGGCAGGATGTGATGGACATAATTGATGCGGGCATTAATGTTATTAGCGCCGTAAACATTCAACATATTGAAAGCCTTAATGATGACATTAAGCAAATTACAGGCATCGAGGTTAAAGAACGTATTCCCGACAACGTACTGAAAGCTGCCGATGAGGTTGTAAATATAGACCTTACCGCCGAAGAACTCATTACACGGCTAAAGGAAGGAAAGATTTACACACCTGATAAAATACAGGCGGCACTGACAAATTTTTTCAGGCCGGAACATATATTGCAACTCAGGGAACTTGCACTTAAGGAAGTCGCCAGCCAGGTAGAGCGCAAAGTGGAGAACGAAATTACGGGGACAGGCAGCCTGCGCCATGAAAGGTTCCTCGCCTGTATCAGCAGCAACCACGCGACAGCAAAAAACGTAATTCGAAAAACGGCCAGGCTCGCCAATTATTACCATAGCAAATGGTACCTCCTTTATGTAGAATTGCCTAAAGAGCGTGCAGACCGCATACCGCTTGACCGGCAGCGGCACCTCATCAATAACTTTAAGCTTGCAACAGAGCTGGGAGCAGAAATTATAAGGGTGCAGGAATCACGCGTTGCAACAGCAATCATAAAACAGGCGGAAGAACGCAGGGTTACTACAATCTGTATTGGTAAACCACACCTAACGCTGTTTAAAGTGATATTATCTACTAATATTTTCAAATCGTTGCTCAACAAGCTTTCCTCAAGCGAGATCGACCTTATAATACTTTCATAAAATGAAGATCAAGACCAAACTCATATTCTCACTCAGCCTTTTGTTCGTGCTGATCATTACATTGGCGGCGCTGGCCATACGGCAGGTAAGGCAGCTGGGCGAAGATACCGGCAACATACTGGTTGCCAACTACCAGTCGCTGGACTATTCCCGTAATATGTATAAAACACTTGATGAAGGAAGAATATCGTTTGACACCGAAAAATTTAAAAGCTACCTTGACAAGCAGGTGAAAAACATTACGGAGGTAGGCGAAAGAGAGCTTACGGACGACCTTTGTAACGATTTTGAATTATTTGCAAAAGAACCATCGCAGGAATGGCTTACCAAAATAAGGCAGGACTTAAATGGCCTCATGAAACTGAACATGGATGCCATTCAGCGAAAAAGCGCTACTGCGGAAAGCACCGCCAAGGAGTCCATTTTATGGATATCATTTACCAGCGCATTTTGCCTCATTATGGGTTTTACCCTGCTTGTCAACCTCCCCGGATATATCGCTAACCCCATACGGGAACTCACTGAAAGCATCCGGCAGATTGCGGCAAAAAATTACTCACAGCGTGTGCATTACAAAGGCCATGACGAATTTGCCATCCTTGCCAGATCCTTTAATTCGATGGCTGAAAAGCTTGAAGAGTACAGCAATTCAAGCCTGGCAAAACTAATGATGGAGAAAAGGCGTATTGAAACTCTTATCAATAATCTTTCTGACCCCATTATCGGGCTGGACGAAAGGAACAAAATCCTGTTTATAAATGAGGAGGCATTGCAGGTAACAGGCCTTAAACCGGAAGACGCCATTGGCCGGAAGGCGGAAGACCTGGCACTTCGCAACGATCTGCTCCGTACACTGCTCCAAAAAATGATATCCGATGATTTTGATACGGAAAATGGCATTAAGATTTATACCAATGGCAGGGAAAGCCATTTTGAACAGCTTCGTGTCCCGATCAACGTAACACCAACAGGGGAAACCGAAAAGATACCGATAGGCACATTCCTGATACTTAGAAATGTAACTGCGTATAAGGAACTGGACGCTGCAAAAACCAATTTTATTGCGACGGTATCGCATGAGTTTAAAACGCCTATAGCCTCTATGAAAATGAGTTTGCAACTTCTTGAAAACAGTAGCACAGGAACATTGAACGCAGAACAAAAGGAACTGGTAGAAAACCTTAAAGATGATGCGCAACGCTTGCTTCGTACCACAGGGGAATTACTGAATATAACGCAGGTAGAGACGGGTAAATCAAATTTCAGGACAGAGCCGGCCGACATTACTGCATTAATTTCAGATGCTATAGAAGCCAACAATAAATCAGCGCGCCACAAGAATATCAGGATACTTAATAGTGGCGGCAACCACCTGCCTAAAGTAATAGTTGACAGGGAAAAGGGGCTGTGGATAATCTCAAACCTGCTGTCAAACGCGATTCGCTACTCTTACGATAACAGTGAGATTGAGATTAAGACTTTCATTACCCCTACCCATATTGAAGTTGCAGTCACGGATCAGGGCATCGGTATAAACCCGGAATTTCAGCAAAAAGTATTTGAAAAGTATTTCAGGGTCCCGGGAACAGAAAAAGAAGGTACCGGCCTCGGACTAAGCATCAGCAAAGAGTTTCTTTCAGCAATGGGTGGCTATATCATGCTAAATAGTGATATTGGGAGAGGTAGTACCTTTACAGCGGGATTTAAAAAAAGCAGTGTTTCCGGAATTTAAAATCTTATGCAAAAGTTAATTAGGCAGCCATTTCCCACTGCAACATCATTTGATTTACAACACCCCCACCCGTATTTTAAATCCGTACGCAACAAGCCTTGCATCGCCGGCGGAACCTGAATCCAATACCGTGTTGTATTGCATGTTCACAGGCGCCTCACGGGTGTATTCTATGATTTGCCTGGTGCCTTTTTTCTCATAGATGTTGTTAAGTCCGTAATCCATGAATAGTCCAATGTAAATTGAGCTGTTACTTCCCGTCAGTTGCTTGATCCCTGTCTCAAAAGTACCCGAGAAGGCCATTTTTGTTTCAAGGTCCTGCCGGCCTGACTCTATCCTGCCCAAAGCGCCGAACCCCATGAATTCAGGTCCGAAAAGTTCAGCATCGTATTGCGGGTAATAGCCGCTGGTGTTCAGCTCGCTTATGGTGGTTTCATAAGTGGCGCTGAGTGCAAAGCCTATCTTTGCCCCTGCCGATACGTAGAAGCGCGTAAGCCCGCTGGTTTCATATTGTACCGTAATGGGAATGTTGAGATACCTAAGCTTGTGCTCTTCATTAAGATCATCGGCAGAATACCTGAAATCGAAGGACTCGTCTTCAATATCGGTTGTGGAATACTCCCCAGATAGGTTCGAAAATCCTGACGTATCGTTGTACGATTGGTACTCCACCCCTGCCCCTACGCTCCAGTTGCTGTCCAAATAATAGGAATAGCGCAGCCCCACCATGCCCCCGTTGCCTTTTTCAATACTGCCCTGCTCCAGGGAGTGGTCAATGTAGGACAACAGGCCACCCGCATATACCGAGACATCGCTTTTTTTCTCCTGGCCATAGCCAGCCGCGGCTATAAGCAATGCGCTTATGGAAAGGTATTTTAATGGATCGAATATGTTTTTTTTCATTTTGGTTTGTATTGTACCGGCACTTTTCATGGTGCCGGTATTTTTTTATTTCTTAACGATTACTTTGAATGACTTCCAGATGTTCGGAGTTTCCAGCAGTACTATGTACGTGGCTGCTTCTATTCCTGCCGGAAGCTGTACTACCGTGGTTGCCGTTGAGGACGCAACCGAGGTTACCAGTTGCCCCGTGATTGAGTAGATGCTTATGGTCATCTTCCTTAACTCTTCTACAGGGAAATCGGCCTCAATGGTAACGGAACTTCCAACTACTGCCGGGTTCGGGAACAGACGTGCGTTGAAGGAATGCTCAATCTCTATGTTCGCAACACATGTTTGCAGCACATCGCCTTCTACAGTTGTCATCCTCACATAGTATTCTGCAGTCGGATCCAGCATTTCGGTCATGGCATCGCCCGCCGAATAATACTGGTCTGTGCCTATCAACTGGCTGTTCCTGTACCATTGGTAAGCAACGAACTTGTAGCCGCCGTTGGTCTCCGGGTTATTGTTTACAAGCAATACATTGTCAAATTTCTGCTCTACAATATCGAAGAAAGCAAAGCGCCTCTCCACAACAATAGTATAGTCACTTGTAGTGCTTCCATCCTGGGATATCACGGTTACTTCTTCGGTATAAATACCCGGCCTTGGTGTTTCTATTATAAAATTATGGCCAGGGATGACAGAGGCGCCGGCCTCTGTCACAATGCTTACGGCAACCGAATCAGAAGTGTCGTTACAATCAACCAGGTAATGCATCTCCTGTCCGGGGTTGATAAAGGTTTCATCCCCTATTACAATGGTCCCTATGTTTGAATTGCTGCTTTCGATAATTAGGAGCTGCTCGACAGGTGTTGCAGGGAGGTAATTTTCGTTGCCGTCCTGATGCGCCGTTATTGTTACTTCACCGGATGTCAGCATATCTACAAATCCGCCTGGGGTAATCGTTGCAGGTGCCTGTGGCGATGTGTACACATAGGTATAATACACCGGAAGTCCCGAGGTCGAGGTAGCGCCCAACTGGAAGTCAGGGTCGTTTTCAAGATTTTTAACAGGGATCTCAGCAAAGATGATCTGCTGCGGGGCTTTCTCTATGGTAAGTACCGCTGAAAGCGTTATCGGGTCACAATTGGAGGCATCAGCCGGAGGGGTTACTACTGCCGTTACGGTATACGTACCTGCATTGATGGCACCATTGCCGGTACCTGTTTCAGGTGTTATCATATAGGTGGCCGATGCCCCTGCCGGAAGGTTCGATACCGTTATTGTCTGTACGGCTGTGTTGTAAGTATAGGTTGCATTGGTAAACGTTACCAGGTCCAGCGGTGATGCCAGTACATTGATAGTTTGTTGCTGCGTGGCGGCGTTGCCGTTGCCGTCATCATAACTCCACGTAATAACGTAAGTACCTGTTGCGGTATACTCCAGTGCATCCGAAGTGGTAGCTGTAATAAGCCCGGTACAGTTGTCCGTTGCTGTAGGTATCGCAATTTCAGCAGCCAGTACCTGGCAATAATTGGTGATTGCAGGAAGTGTCGCCACATTGGCTACCGGTGCAATGGTATCATCCACAACAACATTCTGGGTTTGCGTAGTGCTATTGCCGTTGCCGTCGTTATACGTCCACGTGATGACATACGTGCCTTGTGCGTTATACGTCAGCGGATCCGATGTTGTAGCCGTAAGCGTACCGGAACAGTTGTCCGTTGCCGTTGGGGCTGTTATCGTGCCTGCCGTTACAGCACATTGTGCGGTTACCGTTGGCAATGTCGCCACGTTGGCTATCGGAGCAATGGTATCATCCACAACTACATTCTGCGTTTGCGTAGTGATATTGCCATTGCCGTCGTTATGCGTCCAGGTGATCACATAGGTTCCCTGTGTCGTATATACCAACGGATCCGATGTCGAAGCCGTAATTGTCCCGGCACAGTTGTCCGTTGCCGTTGGGGCTGTTATCGTTCCTGTGTTTACAGCGCATTGTGCGGTGATTGTTGGAAGGGTTGCAACATTGACTACCGGGGCGGTGGTATCATCTACAACCACATTTTGTGTTTGCGTAGTGGTATTGCCGTTGCCGTCGTTGTACGTCCAGGTGATTACATACGTTCCTTGCGTTGAATAGGTCAGCGGGTCAGTCGTTGTAGCCGTCAGCGTACCGACGCAGTTGTCGGTTGCTGTTGGGGCTGTTATCGTTCCGGTTGTTACAGCGCATTGGGCGATTACCGTTGGAAGTGTCGCCACGTTGGCTATCGGGGCAAGGGTATCATCCACAACAACATTTTGTGTTTGCGTAGTGGTATTGCCGTTGCCGTCGTTGTATATCCAGGTGATTACATAAGTACCTTGTGCGTTGTAGGTCAGCGGGTCGGTCGTTATAGCCGTAAGCGTACCGGCACAGTTGTCCGTAGCTGTTGGTGCGGTGATCATTCCTGCCGTTACACCGCATTGTGCGTTTACTGTCGGAAGCGGGGCCACAGTTCCTACCGGGGCCATGGTATCATCTACAATAACGTTTTGTGTTTGTGTGGCGGTGTTGCCGTTGCCGTCGTTGTATATCCAGGTGATTACATAAGTACCTTGTGCGTTGTAGGTCAGCGGATTGGTCGTCGTTGCCGTCAGTGTCCCGGCACAGTTGTCGGTTGCCGTTGGTGCGGCGATCGTTCCTGCCGTTACAGCGCATTGTGCGGTGATTGTCGGAAGGATTGAAATGTTAGCTACCGGGGCGATGGTATCGTCCACAACAACGTTTTGCGTTTGCGTAGTGGTGTTTCCATTGCCGTCTTTATACGTCCAGGTGATTACATAAGTACCTTGTGCGGTGTAGGTCAGCGGGCTGGTCGTTATAGCGGTTACAGTACCGGCGCAGTTGTCCGTTGCCGTTGGGGCTGTTATCGTTCCTGCCGTTACAGCGCATTGTGCGGTGATTGTTGGTAATGTTGCCACGCTTGCGATCGGCGCAATGGTATCATCTACAATAACATTTTGCGTTTGTGTGGCGGTGTTGCCGTTGCCGTCATTGTACGTCCAGGTGATTACATACGTTCCTTGCGTTGAATAGGTCAGCGGGTCGGTCGTTGTAGCCGTAAGCGTACCGGCGCAGTTGTCCGTTGCCGTTGGGGCTGTTATCGTGCCTGCCGTTACAGCACATTGTGCGGTTACCGTTGGCAATGTTGCCACATTGGCTACTGGGACATTGGTATCATCCACAACAACATTCTGGGTTTGCGTAGTGGTGTTGCCATTGCCATCATTATACGTCCAGGTGATTACATAGGTACCTTGTGCAGCGTATGTAAGTGGGTTGGTCGTTGTAGCCGTAAGCGTACCGGCGCAGTTGTCAGTTGCCGTTGGCGCAGTGATGGTGCCTGCCGTTACGGCGCATTGCGCGGTGATAGTTGGAAGCGTCACTACGTTGGCTATTGGTGCAATAGTATCATCCACAACTACATTTTGCGTTTGCGTAGTGGTATTGCCGTTGCTGTCGTTGTACGTCCAGGTGATTAAATAGGTTCCCTGGGTGGCGTAGGTCAGCGGGTTGGTCGTCGTGGCTGTTAATGTTCCGGCACAGTTGTCCGTGGCTGTTGGCGCAGTGATCGTACCTGCGGTTACAGCACATTGAGCGTTTACCGTTGGCAGTGTAGCCACATTGGCTATTGGAGCAATGGTATCATCTACAACAACATTTTGTGTTTGCGTGGTGGTATTGCCGTTGCTGTCGTTGTACGTCCAGGTGATCACATACGTGCCTTGTGCTGTGTAGGTCAGTGGGTCTATCGTCGTTGCTGTCATCGTACCGGTGCAGTTGTCTGTTGCTGTTGGTGCGGTGATCGTTCCAGTGTTTACAGCACATTGTGCGGTGATTGTTGGCAATGTTGCTACATTGGCTGTCGGTGCAATGGTATCATCTACAACAACGTTTTGCGTTTGCGTGGTGGTATTGCCGTTGCTGTCGTTGTACGTCCAGGTGATTAAATAGGTTCCCTGGGCGGCGTAGGTCAGCGGGTTGGTCGTCGTGGCTGTTAATGTTCCGGCACAGTTGTCCGTGGCTGTTGGCGCAGTGATCGTACCTGCGGTTACAGCACATTGAGCGTTTACCGTTGGCAGTGTAGCCACATTGGCTATTGGAGCAATGGTATCATCTACAACAACATTTTGTGTTTGCGTGGTGGTATTGCCGTTGCTGTCGTTGTACGTCCAGGTGATCACATACGTGCCTTGTGCTGTGTAGGTCAGTGGGTCTATCGTCGTTGCTGTCATCGTACCGGTGCAGTTGTCTGTTGCTGTTGGTGCGGTGATCGTTCCAGTGTTTACAGCACATTGTGCGGTGATTGTTGGCAATGTTGCTACATTGGCTGTCGGTGCAATGGTATCATCTACAACAACGTTTTGCGTTTGCGTGGTGGTATTGCCGTTGCTGTCGTTGTACGTCCAGGTGATTAAATAGGTTCCCTGGGCGGCGTAGGTCAGCGGGTTGGTCGTCGTGGCTGTTAATGTTCCGGCACAGTTGTCCGTGGCTGTTGGCGCAGTGATCGTACCTGCGGTTACAGCACATTGAGCGGTGATTGTTGGCAATGTTGCTACATTGGCTGTCGGTGCAATGGTATCATCTACAACAACGTTTTGCGTTTGCGTGGTGGTATTGCCGTTGCTGTCGTTGTACGTCCAGGTGATTAAATAGGTTCCCTGGGTGGCGTAGGTCAGCGGGTTGGTCGTCGTGGCTGTTAATGTTCCGGCACAGTTGTCCGTGGCTGTTGGCGCAGTGATCGTACCTGCGGTTACAGCACATTGAGCGTTTACCGTTGGCAGTGTAGCCACATTGGCTATTGGAGCAATGGTATCATCTACAACAACATTTTGTGTTTGCGTGGTGGTATTGCCGTTGCCGTCGTTATACGTCCAGGTGATTACATAGGTACCTTGTGCAGCGTATGTAAGTGGGTTGGTCGTCGTAGCCGTAAGCGTACCGGCGCAGTTGTCCGTTGCTGTTGGTGCGGTGATCGTTCCTGTTGTTACAGCACATTGCGCGGTGATTGTTGGCAGTGTCGCCACGTTCGCTATTGGGACAATGGTATCATCCACAACAACATTTTGCGTTTGCGTAGTGGTGTTGCCGTTGACGTCGTTATACGTCCAAGTGATAACATAGGTACCTTGCGTAGCATATGTAAGTGGATCAGATGTCGTAGCCGTAAGTGTCCCGGCGCAGTTGTCCGTAGCTGTTGGTGTGGTGATCGTTCCTGTTGTTATAGCACATTGCGCGGTTACTGTTGGCAATATCGCCACATTGGCTATTGGTGCGGTGACATCCGGTGTTGTCTGTACGTTAATTGGTTTGACTACCGAACAGTTATTGCCATCCGTTACCGTTACAGTATACGTGCCTGCTGTAAGCCCTGTTATAGTAGCAGTTGTCCCCCCATTCGACCATAAGTAGGTGTAGGCCACTACTCCCCCTGTAACTGTTGCCGAAGCAGTTCCGTCAGAACCGCCGGGACAGCTTACATTAGTAGATACCAGCGCTACATTTAAGTCATTCGGCTGGGTAATAGTGAAGTTCCTCGTCGTGGAGCAGTTGTTAGCATCTGTAATGGTTACGGTATAGGTTCCCGCTGCAAGGCCATTGGCTGTAGCCGATGTCTGTACCGGTACAGTATTCCAAGCATACGAGTATGCCCCAGTTCCGCCTGTCACTGCTACTGTAGCCGAACCAGTCGATGCGCCGTTGCATAAAATGTTGGTTTGCGATGTAGCAACGGTAAGCGCATTTGGCTGTATTACAGATACATTTATCACTGACGTACAGCTATTGGCATCGGTTATGGTTACCGCGTAGTTGCCCGCTGAAAGGCCTGTCCTATCTTCGGTCGTGATACCCCCGCCCCAGTTGAAGGTGTAGGGAGCAGTTCCGCCGGATGGCGTAAGGTTGATGGCTCCAGTGTTTCCTCCGTTGCAGGCTACATTATTTACTACGAAACTAGCAGACAAAGCCGATGCAGGCTGCGATACTGGTACAGTTATAGTGGCTGTGCAGTTATTGGCATCGGTAATAGTTACAGAATAACTGCCCGCTGTAAGGCCGGTCCTGTCTTCGGTGGTTATGCCTCCACCCCAGTTGTAAGTGTAAGGGCCTGTTCCGCCGGATGGCGTGAGATTGATTGCGCCGTTATTGCCGCCGTTGCAGGCCACATTGCTAATTACTGTAGTTCCTCCCAATGCTGACGCTGGTTGTGTCACCGTAGCGTTTACAACGCCGTTACATCCGTTGGCATCAGTGATGGTCACCGAATAATTACCGGCTGTAAGGCCTGTCCTGTCTTCGGTGGTCACGCCTCCGCCCCAGTTGAAGGTGTAGGGAGCTGTTCCGCCGGATGGCGTGAGATTGATTGCGCCGTTATTGCCGCCGTTGCAGGCCACATTAGTTACTATGAAACTCGCAGACAGAGCCGATGCAGGCTGTGATACTGCTACAGTTATGGTCGCTGTGCAACCATTAAGATCGGTTATAGTTACCGAATAGCTACCAGCCGTAAGGCCAGCCCTGTCTTCGGTGGTCACTCCCCCGCCCCAGTTGAAGGTGTACGGAGCTGTTCCGCCGGATGGCGTTATATTGATTGCGCCGGTATTGCCGCTGTTGCAGGCTACATTAGTTACTATGTAACTCGCAGACAGCACCGATTCAGGCTGCGATACTGGTACAGTTATGGTCGCTGTGCAACCATTAAGATCGGTTATAGTTACCGAATAACTACCAGCCATAACGCCGGCCCTGTCTTCCGTCGTAACTCCCCCAGCCCAGTTGAAGGTGTAGGGAGCAGTTCCGCCGGATGGTGTAAGATTGATCGCACCGGTGTTGCCTCCGTTGCAGGCCACATTGGTAATTACCGTAGTTCCTCCCAATGCTGACGCTGGTTGTGTCACCGTAGCGTTTACAACGCCGTTACATCCGTTGGCATCGGTGATGGTCACCGAATAATTACCGGCTGTAAGGCCTGTCCTGTCTTCGGTGGTTATGCCTCCACCCCAGTTGAAGCTATAGGGAGCTGTTCCACCGGATGGCGTTATATTGATTGCGCCGGTATTGCCGCCGTTGCAGGCTACATTGGTTACTACAGTAGTTGCCGATAGAACCGTCGGCTGTGTGAGCATAAAGCTGTGGGTTGCTATACAACCGACAGCATCGGTAACCGTCACTGAATATGTTCCCGCAGTAAGGTTCGCTATAGATACTGTATCAGCGCCATTATTCCACGAGTAACTATAAGGTGTCGTACCACCGCTAACTGTGGCTGTAAGTATACCATCATTACCCGCGAAACAGCTAACATTGGTTTGGGACGGGGTTATAGTAAGCGGGATAGCCGGCGGATTTACACTAACTGTAAATGAACATATACTGGTATTGCCTGCCGCATCTGTCGCTACAAATGTGTTGGTGGTAATTCCTACAGGGTATAAAGCACCTGATGATAATCCCCCTGTTTGTACAATTGTAGCGCCCTGGCAGTTATCAAATACAGTTGGTGCGGTGAAGGTCGCCGCTATATCAGTACAGCTAACCAGTGTGATATTTGGCGGGCATGTTATTACAGGCGCTTCGGTGTCAGTTACTGTAATTTGCTGTGTGCAGCTGGCCGTATTCCCTGTGGCATCAGCAATTGTCCATACCACATTTGTTGTACCTACCGGATAGTTGCCGGAACCATTGGCAGTATTGTTAAAACTGTTTAAGGGAACTGCACTATTGAGTTCGCAAAAGTTTATATCATCGATATAAAATAAAGGAGTAGCCGATGGATTAATTTCACCTACCGTATCATTCTCAGGATAAAAGTTGATGGCCCCAAAAGCGTTTAAGCCTCCTGTGCCCAGGGCTTGCCATGAATTTGGATGGGTTGTAACCTCAGCCCCGTTAATAGAAAATGATGTAACATTTGTATCAATATTTATATTGTAAAACACCTCAAACCATTCATCCTGGGGATAGTTGAAAGTTACTGCGCCATTATTAATTGTATACCTCGCTGTACCATCAGAGTGAAAAAATACCTGGCTGCCCCATTGGGTACCGAGTGTTTCAGTTTTTTGGATATTGTAGAAAGCTGTATTTCCAGTAGGCACATACATAAAATAGCGAATTTCGTAGACACCGCTGGTATGATTGCCCAGTTTATACACCTGGTCTACCGGGCCACCTGTTGGCATCCCGCTAATTTTAATACTTTGTGGTGCGCTATGAAATTGCTCCGCGCTAACATCGCCGCTTAATGATGTTGCTGCCCACGGTACCCATTGCGGAGATTGCCCTGCTATGCTGCCGGTAGTATAGGCGTCGATATTATCATCAACACACACACTGGCTAAAGTACAATCTTCTGTAAAAGTGGGTGCAGGTACGGTAATTACAGCGCCGCATTCCCCCGCATCGTTGCTTACAGCTATGTTTGCCGGACATACCAAATCAGGCGCCTCGCTATCGGCAGTAATGGATATTGTTGCTAATGCTGTAGCGGTACACCCATTGGCATCGGTTACGGTTGCGGTATAGGTTCCCGCGGGAAGGCCTGCAGCGGTCGCAGCTGTACCCCCAGATGGTAACCACGAGTATGTATAACCCGGAGTACCGCCGGTTACAGCTACAGTAGCTGAACCGGTAGAACTATTATTGCAGGCCGCATTGGTTGCGATGGTAGTTGCTGATAACGCCAACGGAGCCTGTGTGATCGTTACCGGGACTACTACCGAACATCCTCCTGTATTTGTTGCTTTTATATAATAGGTTCCGACATATGCTATGGCTTCTGGCGAAGTTAGTTGGATGGTTGCGCCCGCATCCGACCAGTAGGTATATACCAGGCCGGTATCGGAACCTGCAGTAATTGCCGGTGATGTTAGATCAACCGTTCCGGAAGCACAAGATATAACCGGATCAGTAATAATAACAGCAGGTATTTCAATTCCTGATATTACAACCGTTGCAGGCACCGCAGCGCAGGAACTGAGCGGATCCAGGGACGTGATCGAATAGGTAACAGGACCAGCTGCTGTAGGTTTTACGTATACTAACAGTCCTTCATCTTCTAATACAGGCTCGGTTCCGGTATAAGGAACTGTAGCAGCGGCATCGGTATATAAATTAGTCACAGGGGAGTAAACCATTTCCCCGGCAATATTTGCATTCAGTTTTACATTGAGCCTTTTTTGAGACAGTTGCCCAATTGTTGAAGTTTGACTATTCACCCACAGCACCTTATTATCTGCAGTTGCGGTAAAATAAGTCTGTGCATTATTGGTCGAATCAGCACCGTTCATAGTCGTGTGTATAACTATGTTCGATTCCCCGTCCCAAATAAACGGTGTGGTAAATGTTATAGTATTCCAGCCAGTAGCCGTATGCGTGTAAGTAGCAGGCCCAAAGACCGTGGTAAAGGCTGTACTATTTAAAAGCGTAGTGTTTGCAAAATTAGATGCCGGAGTTGTACCTATTTTAACCGTAAAATTAGGATTGGTAGCTGCATCGCCCAAAGTATTGACATTATAGGAGAGCGCTGTTATAGGCCCTTCCATAATGCCGGCAGCTTCCAGTTCCTCTTTTGTATATATCGTTTGGCTGGTATATGAAGACCAGCGATTGTTAAAAGCTGTGGGCTGCTCCTGAGGTCCTGTTAAGCTGTTGGCTGTACCAATGGTTTTTACTCCTGAAACAGCACCTCCCGCAACAGGCATTTTTACTGTTGACCCTAAACATATATCTGTATCAGTCGCTTGTATTTGCGAAGGTGGACTGCCAGCCACTGATAGTATCGTTGCAGTTCCAGTAGTTGTGCAACTGTTTGCATCGGTTACGGTTACTGTATATGTTCCCGAGGCAAGGTTAGATATCTGCGCCGTGTTAAATGAAGGCGTGGTATCCCATGAATAGTTGTACGGTGCAGTGCCGCCTGTTACACTTGCCGTTGCAACGCCATTGGAGGTATTACACGAGGCATTGGTTTGGGCAATTGTAACCGTAGGGGACGTAACATTCACTGTTACCTCAGCGCGGTTGCTCTCTGCCACCGGCTGGGTTATTTTGCGTATTTTATTATTATATGCATCTGCTATATACACAGTACCCAAAGCGTCTACCACAAGTCCCGACGGATAATAAAACTGAGCTGCGTTAACTTCCCCATCGGAATAGCCGCCGGTACTTCCCGCTAGGGTAGTTACCACACCCGAAGAGGTTATTTTACGTATTTTATAATTTCCTGCATCTGATACATACACATTGCCCGAAGCGTCGGCAGCAACTCCAGACGGATAGTTAAACTGTGCCGAGGTACCGATACCATCACTATAACCCCAAGTACTTCCTGCAATGGTGGAAACCACGCCCGCGGGGGTTATTTTCCGTATTTTATCATTACCACTGTCTGCTACGTACACATTGCCCGAAGCGTCGGCAGCAATACCTTGCGGATAACTAAACTGTGCTGAGGTACCGCTGCCATCGGCATAACCCGGAGTGCTCCCCGCAAGGGTAGAAACTATACCCAAAGGGGTTATTTTGCGTATTTTATTATTTCCTGTATCTACTACATACACGTTGCCCGAAGCGTCGGAAGCAACTCCGGACGGATTGTTAAACTGCGCCGAGGAACCGGTGCCATCAGCATAGCCAGGGGTGCTTCCCGCAAGGGTAGAAACCAGACCCGAAGGAGTTATTTTGCGTATTTTATGGTTTTCAAGATCTGCTACATATACATTGCCAGAAGCATCTACAGCGACTCCTGCCGGACTCTTAAATTGGGCTGATGCACCCAAGCCATCGGCGAAACCTTGCCATCCTCCTGCAAATGTTGTTACTACACCCTCAGGCGTGATCTTTCGAATTTTATGATTGTTCATATCTGCTACATACATATTGCCTGAGGCGTCTGTAGCAACCCCATATGGAACATTAAACTGGGCTGTTGCAGCATCGCCGTCGGCATAACCATAACTACTTCCCGCTACGGTAGAAACCATTACTGTTGTTCCGGCGGTACCCTGGGATACATAATAAGAACCGCTGCTTACTGATGTCGCCGGTGCAAGCGCTGTGCCTCCTGTAGCTGCCGTATACCATTGTGCAATAAGGCCCGAAGCCGGTGTGGCAGCAAGGTTGGCAACTGTCGGCACCGGTGCAGTACAAAATATTTGGGAAGCATCGCTGATACGTTTTACGGTAACGGTAAGCCTAGTTGGGCTCTCGCAGCCATTTACTGTTTGGGATGCATAGTAGGTTGTGCCATCAATAACGGCTGTGGTACTACTAAGTGGTGAACCTCCTGTTGCGGTGGCATACCATTGTAAGCCTGTACCCGCGACTATAATATCATTTATACTTGCAGTACCGGCATATACATAAGTTCCGGCGCCAGTTGGGGCAAGTGTATTGTTTATAGTAACAGCTACTTCAAGCCTCGGACTTTCGCAGGTGCCGACTGTTTGTGTTATATAATAATTTCCTGTTGCCAATGGCGCATTTGCCAAAAGCGGCGTACCGCCTGCGGGTGCGGAGTACCATTTTATGCCGGTAACGGTAGCCTGGAGATTTGAAACGGATGCCGTGTTGCAAAATGCCTGTGCCAATGGGGCAGATGGTAGTACAGCCGCGGGGTTCACAACAACATCAAAACTTGCAGATGAGCTACATCCGGAAGCATTAGCCGCACTGTGGGTGACAGTTGTTGTACCTACAGGAAAAGTACTTCCCGAAGGCAGACCTGAAGTCAGGGTCAGGACAGTGGGGCTAACCGGACGGGCATTAAAGTCAAGTATCAGCGAATAACCCCAATATCCCCAATCATTATACGTTTGAGGTTGATAGTATCCGCATGATGGATCCATAAAATAGGATGGCCCGGTTTCTGAAGAAGTATTATTCCCAGAATCGAAATTACCGTTCGTAGAATAAGAAAGAACCAACACCGTGTTTGCCGGGACCTGTATCCCTCCCATCGCGGCAGAATACATTTGATAACTATTATTTACATATACTGTAGCGCTTCCTAATAATGTAAGGTTACCCGTATTGAGGGCACTCGACAAGGCATATGCGTTAACTGTCGTATTTGAAGGAGAATAAACATAGTCGGAAGCAAAATTTACAGTATCCAGCAACATCCCATCCACATAACCCATCGCGGCAAGGTCGAATACCCGTAAAAATGTTGATTGATAATAACAACCAGCGCCATAGCCGGGAGATACATTATGATTAGGATTCTGTGTTACAAGCACTGATGCCCCAACACCTGAGCCTCCTCCTATAGTATAATTTACCGGATCATTAGAGCAGACAGTAATTGTGCCGGGTACTGTAATTACAGGCGGCGTAGTGAAGGTTACTGTTACTGCCTTTCTCGCGCTTTCGCACCCATTTAGTGTTTGTGTCGCATAGTAGGTACCCGCTGCTAATGATGTTGAAGGACCTAAAGCTGTTCCTCCCGCTGCCGCACCATACCATTTGATATCAGTGCCTGTAGCCGTTAAGTCGGCAACTGTGCCCGACACACAAAATGACTGTGCCGCTGCTACAGGCAGGGGTGTATTGTTTATAGTAACAGCTACCTGAAGCCTTGTGCTTTCACAGCCATCCAGCGTTTGTGAAACATAGTAATTCCATGTTGCTAATGGAGTAGTTGCCAAAAGCGGCGTACCGCCTGTGGCCACATCATACCATTTTATGACGTTACCGGTAGCCTGAAGATCGGATACGGTCGCGGGGTTACAAAGTACCTGTGCTGTTGGCGCGACAGGTTGTACCGCTGGCGGACCTACAACAACATCAAAACTTGAAGATGAAGTACAACCTGCCGCATTAGTTACACTATGGGTAACGGTGGTTGTGCCCAAAGGGAATACACTGCCGGATGGCAAACCTGATTCGAGCACTATCTCCGGTCCGTTCATCGAGGCATTAAACCCTAAAACTATTGCATTACCCCCTATAACCGTTGGCTGTCCGGAATTGCAATTAGGGTTGCTGTAATAACCCGGAGCAGTCTGAGTCCCATTATTAACACCAATAAAAAATGGGCCTGTCGATGAAACTGAAATTACAAGTTTTGCGCCAGCGGGTACCTGTATATTATTTACGGGTACAGTAACTGTGTTGAAATTGCTGAAATAGGTCAGGGAAGCGCTGCCTAATAATGTAAGGTTTTGTGTAAGGAAGGATCCTGACAGCGTATATGCCCTAACGGTTACCGTACTGTTTTGATCGCCGCCACCGCCACCAAAGACAATTGAATTTAAGGTTAAACTATAATCATAGCCCAAAGCATCAAGGTCGAATACACGGTAATAGATCGTACCTGTGCCGCAAAGCGCCATTCCTCCCTGGTTACTGCTTTGTAATGCGTTTTGGGTCACCAGCAAAGATGGACCCGCAGGGATACTTGACGTTAATGCATAAATTACCGGTATATTTGGGCAGGCGTTAATTGTGGCAGGTACATTCAGCGTAGGTATAGCCGATGCTGTAATGGCAACCGCAAGCCTTTCGCTCTCACAACCGTTGATCGTTTGTGTTGCATAATAAGTACCTGTGACCAATGTTGTGGTAGGATCCAAAGCTGTTCCCCCTATATTTACATTGTACCATTTTATATTAGTTCCTGTAATTGCGAGGTCGGCGACGGTAGAAGGTGTACAAAAGGCCTGGGCCGCTGCGACGGGAGCAGGTGACGCCTGTATTGCTACCGCAACTTCGGCCAGGTTGGTTTCAGGCCCCGCGGGGATTATAATACGTATATTGTTATTCCCTGTGTCGCCTGCGTAGAGGTTGCCCGAAGGGCTCACTGCTATGGATGACGGAAAGTAGAACTTTGCCGTATCACCCGTGCCATCGGCATTACCGTATGAGTTTCCTGCCAATGTGGTTACATATCCCGCAGGTGTTATTTTTCGTATCTTGTTATACCAGTAATCTGCAAAATACACATTGCCCAAAGCATCAACCGCCAATTCCCGCGGATACTCTAACTTTGCTGTAGTAGAGGGGCCATTGGCAAATCCTGCGGTGCTTCCGGCAAGTGTGGTTACCACGCCCGCAGCTGTTATCTTTCGTATTTTTTGATTGTTAGAGTCTGCTACATACACATTGCCCGCAACGTCTACGGCTACACCGCAGGGCCCCGAGAACTGTGCTGCCGTGCCGGTCCCATTAGCATAGCCTGCTGTACTTCCTGCAAGGGTGGTTACCACTCCCGCAGGGGTTATTTTGCGTATCTTATTATTATTTGTGTCCCCTACATATAAATTCCCCGAGGCATCTATTGTAAGGCCTGTCGGGGCGCTAAACCTTGCCACTGTACCGGTGCCATCGGCATAGCCATCCGTACTTCCCGCAAAGGTGGTTACCACTCCCGAAGGGGTTATTTTGCGTATTTTATGGTTACCGGCATCGGCTACATAAAGATTGCCCGAAGCGTCTATTGCTATTCCCCATGGATTTTTGAACAAAGCGGCAGTACCTGTACCATTAGCAAAACCTGCTGCACCTCCGGCAAGGGTGGTTACCACGCCCGAAGGCGTTATCTTACGAATTCTGTGGCTATAATTATCAACGACATACACATTGCCCAAAGCATCTGTGGTAATTCCCCGCGGGCCATAAAACTGCGCCGCACTACCGGTGCCATCGGCAGATCCCTGTGTACCGCCTGCCAGTGTGGTCACTATACTCTGGGTTCCCATAGAAACATAATAGCTCCCGCTGCTTAAGGCCGTGGTAAGCGTGAGCGGTATTCCCCCATTAGCAGTTGCATACCAACGTACAACCTGGCCCGCAACAGGCGTGGCTACCAGTGAAGCAACCGTTTTTACCGGAACCCCGCATAAATTTTGCGTAGCGGCGCTGATATTGGTTACGGTTACGGCCAGCCTTGTTGCGCTTTCACAACCGCTTGCCGTTTGTGAGGCATAATAAGTCGTGCCGTCTGTTAATGCCGTGCCCGTACTTAAAGCTGTACCGCCTGTTGCTGCGGCATACCACTGTAACCCTGTTCCTGTTACCGTTAGGTTTGCAATTGTGCCGGTACCGGCATATACCTGGCTTGTTGTGCCAGTAGGCGCAGCCAGGCCATTTGTGGTAACTGCTACCGGTGTGCGGCTGCTTTCGCAGCTGTTCAGGGTCTGGGAAACATAATAGGTTCCGTTGCCCAAAGCGGTAGTTCCGGCAAGTTGTGTACCGCCGGTTGAGGCAGCAAACCATTTTAATGCCGTTCCTGTGGCAACAAGGTCGGCAACCGTGGCATTGCCACAAAATGACTGGGCAACCGCAGATGGCGCGGGTGTTGTACACCCATTGCATGCGATATACCGGATCCTTGCATTATTTTGAGTACCGCAGGATGCATTCGTATGGATATAGTAACGAATAGTACCACTATTTGCACCGGCATTCCAAACCAGCGGGCCTGTACCGTAAGCGAGTATTGTGTTGCCCGTACTATTTGATATGGTAATATAGTCCGTAGCATTCGAACTTGAAAATGTATATTGTGAGTTTGATGTTATATTAACCACAGCGTACTCACCTGCCCAGGCATCGGTATTTATCGTCTGTGCGGCACCTGTACAGGAAGTAGTGAAAGTTTGATCCGGGTATTGCGATCCTGTAGTGCAACCTACAAACGTTGCGGACCTATTTGTAGTCATGCCGCTTGTTGACAAAGGCACGAGGGATGAAGCATACATATGATCCAGTAATTGCTGTGCAATTAGTGTTGAGCATAACAGCATTACAAACAGAGACAGAATGCCAGTAAATTTTTTAACAAATAAATTCATAATAAAAAATGTTAAATTTTAACAATTTGCAACGTTACGACTTAATATGCCAAAAGAATAGCCCAATCGGACATATTAAATTTTTTAGTCGCAGATTTAATGTGTTGAGAATGTACATGATGAAAAGTGGTACGTATAGTTATATCAAAACTTACTTTATAATTTTCATTCCTATTTTATCAAAGGCAAAGGTGAACGATTTGAAAAGTAAATCCTACAAGGGGAAACCCCTGAATTTGACGGATATTCTTTAAATCAATAAAATACATTTACTTTTACCAAAAAAAACATGGGGTCGTCTCCGAACATATCAAAGATATTTGCCGCGTTTTTACTGCTTTTTTCGATGCTTTCGTGCAATGAAAAAAATGAAAATGTGGTATATGCACAACCTGCCCTGAAAGAACAGGACGCCACCTTTACATGGCTGGATGAGAGCGAAAATTTTGAAAAATCCAACTATATGCCTGTTTTTTACAACTATTACCAAAAAACATTAAATGAAGATAATTTAGAAAAGGCAGCTCTCTTATTAGATCGTGTTTGTAATATAAAATCACGTAACCTTTCATATGATGAAAAGTTCGTTACCAAACTGAATTACTTTGTTAGTAATTACATGCCAAAATTACCGGTTGAAAAAACCTTGTTCGTCAATTTTTATTTTTCTGATTTATATCAGGACAAGGGCGATTTTAAAACCGCTATTTCGTATTGCCTGAAGACTATTAAAATTCCCGTTACAGACTATGATACCTGTTGGTATGTCGCCTACGCTTATAGTGACCTGGCATTTTGCCATCATAGTATTGGGAACCAAAATTTAGCCATAAAATACAATATGGAGGCGCTGACCTATTTTAAGAAAATCGGGCTTATTAGCGGCATCGGATCAACCTACAGTTGTATAGGCATGATATATAAGTCTTTAGAAGACTATGCAGAGGCGGAAAAGTATTATGATAAATCTATCGAATGTTCTAAAAAAAGCAATGATCTCTCTAATGTTTTTATCGATTTAGAAAATAAGATCATACTATATGGATATAGTGATAACCCAAAGAGAGATGCTTTGGTTATAGATACGTATAATTACTTTAACTCTTCCGGATTTGAATCTAAAGAACGTAAAGTTGCTATATACTCGTATTATATAACGCTTTTGGTAGGCCAAAACAAGCTTACGGAAGCTAAAAAAATAATTGATGAACTTGAACCTATTGTGGCCGAGAATGGAAGTGTATGGGTAAAAAATAAATTTGATGCTGTCGTTGCAGATTATAAGATAAAAAATAATGAACCTATCGATGTAGAAACACTGGAGGAAAAAGTGATTCCGTACCTGATCGAAAATGAAAACTATGATCAATTAGGCGTTTATTACATGATTATAAAACTAGATGCAATAAAAAGTAACGATTATAAAACAGCATTGGAATATGAGGAAAAGCTGAATCAGGTTTCACTTGATCTGGGTAACAACATTAACTCTGATAAAGTTATTGAACTGGATAAAAAATACCAAAATGCTGAAAAAGAAAAGCAAATAGTAACGCAGGAAAAAACGATAGCTAAAAAGAATACAATGATTGCCTGGCTGGCATTTGTACTTTTGGGAGTGGTTGTAATAATCGTAGTGTATCAAAGCAGGCAAAAACAGAAAAAGCTGAAGCTTGAGAAACAAAGCGCGCAAACCTACACTAGGCAGCTATTAGAAAAAACGGAAGAAGAGCGTAAGCGTATTGCCAGTGACCTGCACGATAGTGTAAGCCATGAACTGTTAAGCTTAAAAAATATGTTGGAAGAAAACGCCGCGGGGACCAATACCAAAATTGATGCAATTATCAATGATATCAGGATCATCAGCCGCAACTTACACCCCGTGATGTTTGATAAGATAGGATTGAAAGAAAGTATCAGGCAATTGGTGGAACGCACACAATCTGTAAATAATTTTATGATTACCGCTGAAATAGACTATAATTGCGTTATAACCTCATCCGTCGAATTGCAAATCTATCGTATTGTACAGGAATCCATATCAAACATCATTAAATATGCCAACGCCGTAGCAGCAAAAATTACCATTTCTGAATCAAAAAATAAAATCCAAGTAGAAATTAAAGATAATGGAAAAGGTTTTGATGTTGACGCAACATTAAATAACAGTGCTGCATTCGGGCTTCATAACATCATTGAGCGTAGCAGGGCCATAGGCGGAGAAGCCAAAATAGTTTCTGACGAAAAGGGAACAATCATAACAATTGAAATCAATAAATAATGAAAATCCTGATTGCAGATGACCATCCTTTTACGTTGCAGGGCACTAAAAGCTTTGTAGAATCCTATGGTTACAAAGTAACGGATACCTGTTCAAACGGTATATCGGCGCTTAACCTGATTTTACTTCACCTTCCTGATATTGCCATTTTAGACATCAACATGCCCGGCCTGGACGGTCTGGAAGTTGCCAAAAAAGTGCAGGAGGCAAAAGTTAAAACGAAAGTGGTCCTGCTGACCATGCATAAAGAAATGACGATCTATAAAAAAGCCTCGCAATATAATATTTTCGGTTATATATTAAAAGAACATGCACAAACAGAGTTAGAACACTGCTTGCAGGAAGTTAAAAATGGCGACAAATACATCAGTTCGTTTTTGGAAGATGATTTAATTCAGTCTGCCGGATCAAATACGAGTGAACTTGTGACATTGACTTTTTCTGAACGAAAGATTTTAGAACAGGTGGCGCAACAAAAAACCAGTCGGCAAATTGCCGATTTGTTATTTTTATCCGAAAAAACTGTCGAAGGGCACCGAAGTAAAATAATTGAAAAATTGGGTTTGCCCAAAGAAAAAAACGCGTTGCTGAAGTGGGCTATTCAAAATTATAAATAGCAATAAATATATTTTAGTGCTGATTAACCTGTTAGCACATTTTAATATTTACCCTAAAAATATGAACGAATTATGCAGATTCCCAATTGTCCCGGATTGCAGTGTTGCTGGTAATCCATTTCCCAATTACATTTGATGCAAGATTTTTACGGGCAGTATATTTGATGATGATTAGCCAAAATTTTAAATGCAAATGTTTAGGTCGTGAAATTTCACAACCTTTCAATTCTGTATTTTTTTTTATGCTGTGTAACAAATGATACTGACCGGCATTACCACTGTTCATTACTTTGCGGCTCATTAAAACAAAAAAGTATGAACTGGATTTACGAACCCTGGCCCTGGTATGTATCAGGGCCTCTTATTGCCCTTACCATGGCGGCACTATTATTTACCGGGAAGAGCTTTGGCATGTCATCCAACCTGCGTACCGTGTGTGCAGCACTGGGTGCCGGAAAGTCCTGTGACTTTTTTAGCTTTGACTGGCGCGGCCAGCGCTGGAACCTGTTTGTAATGGTTGGCGCAATCCTCGGGGGCTTTATCGCGATGCACTTCTTGTCTGATAATCCGGTACCGGATATTAACCCGGACGTTATTGCCCAGCTTAAGCAGGTTGGATTTGAAAGCGCTGGCAGTAGCTACCTCCCTATAGAACTTTTTGGCAATGAGGCCTTTTGGGCGATTAAAACACTTTCGTTATTGCTTACAGGCGGGTTTTTAGTAGGCTTTGGGGCGCGTTATGCCGGCGGTTGTACTTCGGGGCATGCCATATCTGGGCTTAGCAACCTCCAATTACCCTCGCTTATTGCTGTAATTGGTTTTTTTATCGGCGGGCTAATAATGGTACACCTGCTATTCCCTGTGCTGTTTTAATGAAATACAACTTCGTTAATTTTTAAATGATCCTGAAATGAAAAATATACTTTTTTTACTCATAGGTACCCTCTTTGGAATAGTGATGTTCAAGTCGGAAGCCGCATCCTGGTTCCGCATTTATGAAATGTTCCAGTTTAAATCTTTCCACATGTATGGCATTATTGGCTCAGCGCTGGTACTGGGCATAATTGTGGTTCAAATTATTAAAAGGCGCGAACTAAAGCACATGGGCGGCAGCACAATCGATTTTGTCCCGAAGGAAAAAAGCTTTTCGCGGTATCTGTTAGGTGGTATTATTTTTGGATTGGGGTGGGCATTGACCGGAGCGTGCCCGGGCCCGATGTTTACACTGTTGGGCGCGGGCTTTTTCCCAATCATTATTGTAATAGCCGGGGCTGTTGGCGGTACCTGGGTGTATGGCCTGATAAAAAATAAGCTTCCGCATTAATTTGTATCTATACACTTTACGCTAAATTAGCTTATGGAACAATTACTTCAGGATGCTTATGGAACGGTGTTTGAGCCGGCGCTGATAATCGAGATTGCTAAAGTAGCCTCGGTTATCGATTTTAACGAAGGCGACCACCTTATCGAAATTGGGCAATACATACGCCAGATGCCCTTGCTTATGGATGGCGCTATCAAGATATTGCGCGAAGACAGGAAAGAAGGCGAACTGTTACTGTATTTTCTTGAAAAAGGCGATACCTGTGCCATGACCCTGGCCTGCTGCCTGGGCGAAACCAAAAGCGAGATACGTGCCGTTGCCGAAACCACCGGCACCGTGGCCATGATACCTGTTGCAAAAATGGAAGACTGGCTGGGCAAGTACAAAAGCTGGCGCAACTTTGTTTTCAGCAGTTATAATAAGAGGCTTAGCGAAATGCTTTCTGCCATAGATAACCTCGCCTTTATGAAGATGGACGAGCGGCTTTTAAGTTACCTTAAAGAGAAAGCAAAAGTAAACCGGTCTAAGATAATTGCAAATACCCACCAGGAAATTGCCTATGAGCTTAACACATCGCGTGTGGTAATATCCCGTCTTCTTAAAGCCCTCGAGAACGAAGGAGTAATAAAGCTTAACCGCAACACTATCGACCTTTTAAAATAAACAGACCTGTGTAACTTTTGTTACTGCACAGCCCTTACAACTACTGTACTTTAGCCTGATATTTATAAAGACAATCGTATGGATCTTTTAATTGTATCGGGCTTCCTTCTTGCTCTGCTTGTAGGGATTTCCCTTGGCCTTGTAGGTAGCGGCGGCTCTATACTTACCGTACCTATTTTGGTATATATACTGGGCTATGATGCCGTTACCGCCACAGGCTACTCGCTGTTTGTAGTAGGTGCTACCGCCCTCGTGGGAGGTGTAAAGGGAGCTTTTCAGGGCAGTGTAAACTTTACTATTGTACTGCTTTTCGGTATCCCTTCTTTAATTACTGCCTATTTGGTACGGGCCTTCCTTCTCCCTGCCATTCCTGACGCTATTTTTACAGCGGGAAGTTTCATAGTTACAAAGTCCTTACTGCTAATGGTTCTTTTTGCTGCCATAATGCTCCTTGCTGCCTTAAAAATGATACAATCGGTTTCTGTTGTTAATCAGGTCGAAAATCTTTCCAGAGGAAAAGTCATGATAAGTGGTGTTGTTACCGGACTGCTAGCGGGCGCTGTTGGTGCGGGGGGTGGCTTTCTTATCATTCCTGCACTGGTTTTCCTGGCGGGTCTGCCTATGAAAAAGGCTGTCAGCACTTCATTATTCATCATCGCTATTCAATCGTTGTCAGGTTTTGCGGGCGATGCTTTTGGGCATGCTATAGACTGGGGGTTTCTGTTGCCGTTTACGGGGACTGCAATTATCGGTATTTTTACAGGCATATTGGCTTCCCGCAAAATAGACGGCGACAAGCTTAAAACAGGATTTGGTTACTTTGTATTGCTAATGGGTATCTATATTCTTGTTAAAGAACTTTTTATAAATTAACCACCTATTATTATTCGGCATTTATAACATCTATTAAGAAAACTACTATGAAATCATTATTTTTAAACATGAGTCTTTCAATACTAACGCTTCTTAGCTATGCTATAAAGGCGCAAACGCCAAATGAGTCAGTTAAGATAAGAGGCGCGATGAAAAATGTAATGAAGGACGGGCAACTGGGCGGAACTATTTTACTAGATACTATCCACGATAAAACGGCCCTGTAAGGCCTCGGCCCTTTGGAGTATTTAAAAGGGGAACTTTTAATCATCAACGGCGATTCTTATATCTCCACGGTAAACAAAGATAATTCTATTAGAATTGAAAAAAGTTTTAAAGCAAAAGCTCCCTTTTTTGTATATACAAACGCCAATAAATTTAAAGAATATGCACTGCCAGGAAATATCAGGACGCTCCTGCAATTTGAAACTTATCTTGACGAAATAACCAAAAACAGTAAACGCCCGTTTGTGTTCCGGTTGACAGGTACATTTTCAGAAGTCAGCTTCCATATTGTGAATCTTCCAGAAGGTACTGACGTAAAATCGCCCCAGGATGCCCATAAGGAACAACAAACTTACAATAGAAAAAAAATAGAAGGGGAAATTGCGCGTTTTTTCTCCACAGAACACAAAGCAATATTTACACACCACGATACGTATATTCATATGCATTTTATCAATTCCGAACATACCGAAATGGGGCACCTGGATGATGTAAAATTGGACGGAACTATTGTGAGGCTATGGATAGAGAATGAATAACCAGAACATATATATAATCATTTTTTTAAATTATTTTTTCAAATGTAACATTTGTTACTGCACAGGATGTAGTGCAGTAGTAAATTTACTTAAAATTTAAACCAAATAATAACACATTAAAATATAACAGTTATGTATTTTCAACACGTATATGATAAATCACTGGCACAGGCCAGCTATTTTATAGGCTGCCAGGCAAAAGGCGAAGCCATTGTAATTGATGCCAAAAGGGACATTGATACCTACCTTGAAATTGCCGCACAAAACAATATGAAAATTACCCATATTGCCGAAACGCACATACATGCCGATTTCCTTGCGGGTTCCCGCGAACTTGCTGCTGCTACCGGGGCAAAGATGTACCTTTCTGACGAAGGGGGCGAAGGGGGCGAAGGCTGGCAGTATGAATTTGGCCATGTGGGGTTAAACCATGGGGATACAATAAAAGTAGGCAACCTTAGTTTAGATGTGCTGCACACACCGGGACATACACCCGAAAGCATCAGCTTCCTGCTTACCGACCACCCTGCAACAGATAAGCCCGTAATGGTATTTACCGGCGACTTTGTATTTGTAGGCGATATAGGCCGTCCGGACTTATTGGAAAAAGCTGCCGGATTTGTAGGTACACAGGAAAAAGGCGCACGCCAGATGTATGAGTCCATAAAACGTTTTGCAGCACTTCCGGAGTACGTGCAGGTATGGCCGGGGCATGGTGCCGGATCGGCCTGTGGCAAAGCACTGGAGGCGGTACCAAGCTCTACAGTAGGCTATGAACTGATACGCAACTGGGCATTTCAATACGAAAATAACGAGCAGGGATTTGTAGATTATCTGCTGGACGGGCAGCCCGAGCCCCCGAAATACTTTGCGATGATGAAACATCTCAACAAAGTTGACCGTCCCCTGCTTATTGAAGTGCCTAAGCATAAAAATCTGTCAAAAGACGAATTTAATGAGGCGTACACTAAAGGCATTAAAGTAATTGATACGCGCAACAAAGCTGATTTTGCTAAAGAGCACCTACCGGGTACTATAAACATACAGGGCAATAATTCTTTTGCGACCTGGTGCGGATGGATAGTGGACTATGAAGAACGGTTCATCCTGATTGCAGAAGAATCACAAATGGATGACCTTACCCGCAAGCTAATGCGCATAGGCCTTGATAATATCTATGGATTTGTAGAAGATATAACCTCGTTGGGCATAGGGACAGAAAGCAGTGAAATTATTAACATTGAACAGCTTGAATATTACCTGAGTATTAATGGTGTGCAAATTGTTGACGTTCGTGGTGAAACTGAATACAATGAAGGCCATATTGAAGGTGCCGAAAATATATTTGCAGGTACCCTTGACAAAAACCTTTACAAAATAGACCTTACAAAAGAAGTTATCATCCACTGCCAGAGCGGTGACAGGGCGGCGATTGCACAGTCGCTGTTGGCAAAACACGGAATAGATGTAAAAAACTATGCTGCCGGAATTAAAGAATGGAAGGAAAAGGGAAATAAAACTGTACAATCGTAATCGTCAATTTAGCCATGAAAAATGTATCTCAAAAAGAATGGGAAGAAAAAATAGCTTCCGACCCCAATGCCGTTATTATTGATGTGAGGACAGGGGATGAATGCGCACACGGAGTGCTGGAACATGCGAAATGCCTGGACATATTCCAAAAAGAAAATTTTATGGCCGGGCTGGCTGCCATGGACAAGGAGAAAAACTACTATGTGTATTGCCGCAGCGGGCAGCGCAGTGCCAATGCCTGCCAGATTATGGATGAAATGGGATTTAAACATACATTTAACCTTAAAGGTGGAATAACTATATGGAACGGAAAAAATGTTTAAACAATCTCTATTGCCATTTAGTGGATACAGACAAATTTCTTTAAAACCTGCTTTAACAGTTTTAAATTAGTCAACTAACTGTCATTCTAAACAGAACTTTGATCAACTTTTTATTTACTTTAAAGAGGAGGAATTCTCAATTGCAGGCGTTCAGTTTTCGTGAAAAATCAAGTTTTTCTGAAATCCATCGGTTTCAAATAAAAAAGGCAGCCCTCACAGCTGCCTCTCCTACTTATATGAAAAACGTAATCAAAAATTATTTCACTTCTGTAAAGCGTACTGCTGTGCCGCCACCCGGTGCAAGGTTCACATCCAGAACCGTCTTGTTATTTACCGTTTTAGTATCAATAGTTACAGGGTATGGATTTGTTTTATAATCTGCTCCTGCCCCATCCGCATAAATCTCTGCCTTATATGACTTTCCAGCTTCCAGGAAGTTCAAAGGCACGGTTACCTTACGGGCATCCTTATTGGTAATGGCGCCAAGATACCAGTCATTGCTATTCCAGTCCTTACGGGCTATAACGGTGTACTCGCCAAGCTTTGCATCGGGCACCCTTGTTTCCGACCAGATGCACGGCACCTGTTTTATGAATTCAAACTCGCGCTTTCCTTCGTAGTTCTCCGGAAGGTCTAAAGCCATTTGCAGCGGACTGAAAAGCACTACATATAATGCCAACTGGTGTGCCAGCGTCGTATTTACCTTCGCGCCCTGCGGCAATTTATAGTCAAAGCCAAAGTTCCCCGGCGTATAGTCCATCGGACCGGAAAGCATCCTTGTAAAAGGCAAAATTACAGTATGTTCTGTAGTATTCCCGCCATCTGCCGACCACGCGTTGTACTCCTGCCCCCTGCCGCCTTCCCAGGTCATCAGGTTAGGATAAGTTCGCTGCAGGCCTGTACCTTTTACAGGCTCATGGTTGTCGATCATTATTTTGTATTTAGCGGCAGTTTCCACTACTTTTCTGTAATGGCGCACACCATACTGGCTGTCGTGCCACTCTTTTTTGTCGAGGTATTTGTTAACATAGCCCGTTTTCACCGAGTTTACGCCAACCTTATTGTACAGCTTAAATGCATCTTCCAACTGGCTTTCGTAATGCTGTGCAGCCCCAGCCGTTTCGTGATGGCCTATAAGCCTAATACCCTTCGATGCGCCGTACCTTGTGATCTCTTCAATGTCAAAATCAGGATAAGGCTTTATAAAGCTGAACGCCCTTCCGTCGGCCGTCCAGTCGCCGTCCCAACCCACGTTCCAACCTTCTACCAAAACACCGTTGAGTCCATGCTTTACGGCAAAGTCGATATATTCTTTGGTAATTTTAGTCGTGGCTCCATGCTTCGGCCCCTGCCCCCACGTAAATTTCTCCAGGTGCATGCCCCACCAGATACCAATGTATTTGGATGGCCCGATCCACGAGGTATCGGTAATTTTAGAAGGCTCATTAAGGTTGAGCATCAAAGTTGATGTTACAAGGTCGCCCGGTTTTTTGGCTACGATAACCGTCCTCCATGGCGTTGCAAATGGTGCCTGCGCATATACTTTTGTCCCGTCGGCCCAGGGCACAAGCGCACTGGAATATGTATTCCCTTTACCTTTTAGCAATGTCATCGAGGCATAATCGGTAAGCGCTGCTTCGTGCACTGCCAAAAACAACCCGCTCTTCGTTTCAAAAGTCGCCGGTGTGTTGATGGTGTCCGTTTTGCTCATGGCCGATTTGCGGTAGTGGCTCTCGTAGTAGCTACTTTCCCTGTGCACGGGAATCCACCAAACGTTTTCATCGGCCGGGAAGATAAATTGCGTCAGCTCATTGGAAATCTTCACTTTGTCCATATTGGGCTGCTTCGGGAACGAATAGCGAAATCCCACTCCATCGTCAAAAACGCGGAAGATGATATCCATTTTTCGCTTCGAACTGCCTGTTTCCTCAAGGTGTACCGTCAGTTCGTTATGGTTGTCCTTTATTGTTTTAAATTCCCCCCATGGTTGGTCCCATGACATATTCACAGTGTTTTTTTCTGTCGAAAGCACCTTAAAGCCGTCGGTCATTTTCGGCAGGCCGTCAACTCAAAGCCCATCAGCGAAGGTTCAAGCACTTTTGTTTTTCCTGCCGAAAGGGCGCATTGTGGCTGGCCGGATTTAGTAAGGCTAAAGGTAACTTCAAGATTTTTTCCCGGAGAAGCATCTTTATAAATTTTTTGGGCGCTGCAAGACAGTATAACCAGCATGATGGCTGCAATGCATTGCCTGTATGGTATTTTTTTCATTAGTAGTATTGGCATCAATTTATTCTATTTCATCCAATTGCTCAATGGCTATCCGTTGCCGGAAGACCTTGATAAAGCATTGGCGAACAAGGAAGCTTATGTAAAGCAGAAATATAAAGGACAATAAAAACCTGTATGAGAATTATATCTCACTGTTCAATGAATATAAGTCGTTTAAATACGATTCAGCTTACTATTACCTTGAAGAAGATAAATCTGTTGCTTTTTTACTGAAAGACAGGCAGGTGCTCGACCGTACCCGTATAAAAGAAGGTTTCGTATTGTTATCTTCAGGACTTTTCAAGGAAGCTATCGATACGCTTAATGTGGTTAACGAGGTAAAACTGGATACAAAAACCCGTTATGACTACTACTCCATAAAGGCACGTGCCTATTATGACCTTGGCGATTACAACCGTGACCAGCGCTACAACATTACCTACATACAGCAGGGCAACCTTTACCTCGAAAAAGCATTGGCCCTGATACAGCCCAATACCAATGAATACTGGGCTACAGAAAGCCTTAAGCTCATGAAGCAGCAGGACTGGAAGGGGGCCGAAAAAGCCTTCAGCTACTGGCTGGAGAACTTTAAGCTCCCTGCTGAATACTACGGTATAGCCACTTCTTCGTTGGGATATATCTATTCTGAACGCGGCGACAATGGCAAAGCTCCACTACCTCACTATGGCAGCAATTGCTGACGTGAAGAATGCTACCAAGGAAACCGTGGCGCTGCGCAACCTTGCCAACGAGCTCTTCAAGATGGGGCAGCTGGACAAAGCCAACCACTACATCAACCTTGCCATGGACGATGCCACTTTTTATGATGCGCCACCGAAAGATCGAGATATCTACGATACTGCCCATCATTCAGAAGGCACAGCTCAATAAAGTAAACGAGAAGAATGATATGCTCGAGAAGATTGTGATACTGCTCACAGTACTGGCAATCATTATCATTTTATTTCTCATCATCATTATCAGGCAGCTAAAGGAGCGGAATGCTTCCCGGAAAGCTATGGCAGCATCATTCGCCCAATTGCAGGAAATGAATAAGAGCCTGAGCGAGGCCAATACGATAAAAGAAGAATACATTACTTACTTCATCAAAGCGACATCTGACCTTATAAACAAGCTCGACCATTTGCAGAAAAGCAGCATACAGAAGGTCATTTCCAAAAAAACGGACGAACTGCTGTCACTGCTGAAACGCTACGACGTCAAGAAAGAGCGTGAGGACCTGTTCCACCAATTCGATGCCATTTTTCTCAAACTGTTTCCGACCTATATCACCGATTTTAATGCCCTTTTTTCAGAAGACCACCGGAGTGTGGTAAAGAAAGGCGAACTGCTCAATACCGAAATGCGCATTTTTGCATTGTACCGTCTGGGCATACAGGACTCTAGCCAGATCGCCGATTTTCTTAAGTTGTCTGTAACTACAATCTATTCGTATAAAACCCGTATCAAAAGCAAATCGGATTATAAAGAGGTGTTTGAGGAGAAGGTTATGGGGATAAAATCGATTTAAAGGAGAATGGAACGCGAATGATGCGGATTTGACGGATTGACGCAGATTTTTTTAAAAAGATTTTAAATAATGTACTTCTCCCTACAGCAATGATAGGATTAGTAAAATTCAAGGCAAAAGATCCGTGAAAATTCGTCAAATCCGTCATCGGCGTTCTATAAATCTTTACTTTTATACTTCCAAAAAATAAAACCATGCCATTAAGACTGCTTTTTGCTCTGCTGCTTACAGGGTTATCATCCTTTGCGCAGGAATCACTATTGGTTAATACCTACAGCCGCCCGTCTACAAGCCTTAACGGCGAATGGAACTATATCGTAGACCCCTACGAGAATGGATACTATAACTACCGGTACGAACCGTATGACCAGCAGGAAAAGCCATCGAAAAGCGCTTTCTTCATGAATGGCAAACAAGCCGATAAAACTGAATTGCTGGAATATGATTTTGACAAATCGCCTACCATGAAAATCCCCGGCGACTGGAACACGCAGGACGAAAAGCTGTTTTATTATGAAGGAACGGTATGGTTCAAAAAGTCGTTTGACTATGCGTTATCATCTACAGACAGGCTCTTTGTCTATTTTGGTGCTGTAAACTATCGTGCCGATGTATACCTCAACGGTAAAAAACTGGGTACGCACATTGGCGGGTTTACGCCGTTTAACTATGAAGTGACCGGACTTGTAAAGGAAAAAGACAACTTTTTGGTGGTAAAAGTAGATAACAAGCGCTGCAAAGATTGCGTGCCGACCCTCAATACCGACTGGTGGAACTATGGGGGCATTACGCGCGATGTGCAACTGGTGGAGGTTCCACAAACTTTTATCAGGGAATATGAATTGCAGCTTAACCCGAAAGACAATAAGCAAATTACAGGGTTTATAAAATTGGACGGCAATTCTGCCAATAAAAAGGTAACGGTTAAGATTCCCGACCTGAAAATAAGCAAGGATGTTGTAACTAATGCTGAGGGTTTAGCAAGTGTGACTATTGATGTAAAAAAAATGCGGTACTGGTCGCCCGAAGACCCGCATTTGTATAGTGTAAACCTTACATCGGGCGATGATATGGTGCAGGATGCAATTGGATTCCGTACCATTGCCACTAAAGGCCATGATATTTTACTGAACGGCAAGAGCATTTTCCTACGCGGCATCTGTATCCACGAGGAAAGCGTAACGGGACAAAACAGGGCGCATTCCGTTGAGGATGCAAGACAACTACTCACCATGGCAAAGGAACTGGGCTGCAACTACGTACGCCTGGCCCACTACCCACATAACGAGCACATGGTGCGCCTTGCCGACCAGATGGGATTGCTGGTTTGGGAGGAGATCCCCGTGTACTGGACTATCGACTGGAAAAATGAAGCCACTTACAAAAATGCAGAGAATCAGCTGACCGAAATGATAACCCGCGACCGCAACAGGGCATCCGTGATTATCTGGTCAATGGCTAATGAAACGCCATCGACAGACACACGCAATGCGTTTTTGGGCAAATTGGCAAAGCAGGCACGCACCCTCGACCCTACCCGTCTTATCAGCGCGGCACTGGAACAAAGCAGCTTTGAGGGCAACCCGCTCATCAAAACCATAGACGACCCCTTCGCTGATGTGGTCGATGTGCTGAGCTTTAACCAATATATCGGATGGTATGACGGCCTGCCTGAAAAGTGTAGCCAGGTAACGTGGAAAATAACGCAGGACAAACCGATAATCATTTCTGAATTTGGCGCCGATGCCAAAGCGGGCTACCATGCCGACAACAAGACACGCTTCTCTGAAGAATACCAGGAATATCTGTATGTGGAAACACTGAAAATGCTTAGCAAAATCGAGCAGCTGAGAGGTATATCGCCATGGATATTAAAGGACTTCCGTTCGCCGCGCAGGCAGTTGCCCGGTATTCAGGACGGCTGGAACCGTAAAGGGCTTTACAGCGAAACCGGCGAAAAGAAAAAGGGATTTTATGTGTTGAAAAAATTTTATGAAGGGAAACGCAATAAATAATTCCCGTTGCCCCGTAACATTCCACAGCCCAATTCGTCCTATGATTAATCAGCCCGCAGGGATAAATCCCTGCGCAAATCAATCATCATTAAATCACAGGCCTGCCTGCAGGGAAGGCCACCAATCAGAAAATGAAAAGAGTTAAAGTTGCCCGCCCTGGCGACAGCATAACCCAGGGCACATCCGGAAGACCGGATAGGGCAGTCGGAAAAAACGAACACTGCCAGCAGGCCGGACGAAATGATGTCTGACCCAAAAACAGATGGTGTACCCACTTCTGCTTTTGGAAACTTCTTTTGGCCGCGGCCCTCAGCTGAGCTATACGAACGTTACCGAATGCAATTCTCTTTCTGATAAAACAGAAAAAGGCAGCCCGCACGGACTGCCACTTACCATAAATAGGTGTAGCTGAACAGGATTAAGGCACCTGATCTTCCAAAGGATTCTCATTTTTGCCTCCGCCGGTCCTCACTATCGTATCACCGTCTTTTTCACGCACGGTATCCATCACAGGATTGCTTGGCGCATCAGCCTCAGCAGGTACTTCAGTTGATTCGGTAGTAGTGTTTTCAGCATCCCCGTCCTTTTTGCAGGAAGAAAATGAGAGCGCTGCCACAAGCAGTGTGCTGTAAACAGCGCTCCTTAAAAATGTCTTTTTCATAGTTATTGTTTTTGCGGGCCTACGGGCCCATTATTGTATCAGGGTTAACAGTAGTAGTAGAGTCAGATGTATCCACATCACGATCCATAGTATCAGCGGGGCCAGTGGTTTCTGTAGTCATATTCGTCTCCGTTGTGGTTTCCTCTGTTTTTTCTTTACACGATGCCAATGCCATGGAGGCGGCAGCTGCAAAAATGAGTAATGTGTTTTTTACTTTCATGATAGTTATATTTATAGTATTCAAAATTAACCCTTTGCAAACCTGCACTCTCCTATAGAAGTATTAAAGTTATCTTGGTAATGTCTTAAAGTTTTCCTGTCTGTTTCCCGGTTGTTTTTCTTTCTTGTCCCAGTTCAATGTTTTTAAAAGCTATCAGGAGTAATTTTACACTATCAAATTTTAAAACAACACCACCATGGAAAATACCATTTTGGGCCTGCACCACATCACAGCAATTGCAGGCGACGCGAAACGCAATTTTGACTTTTATTCAAAAATACTCGGACTCCGATTCATCAAAAAGACAGTGAACTTTGACGACCCCGGAACCTACCACTTTTATTTCGGTGACGAGGTTGGCAGTGCCGGTACGATACTTACCTTCTTCCCGTGGGGTGAAGGCATACCCCAAGGCCGTAGGGGTGCAGGGATGGCAACAGAGATTGGCTATTCCGTACCAAAAGGCAGCCTTGAATTTTGGATGGACAGGTTCGAAAAATACAATGTGATTTACAACAAGCCTGCAGAGAAATTCGGAGAGCGTTACCTTACGTTCATCGACCCTGACGGACTGAAGCTCGAGCTTACTGAAGTGGAAGCCGATACCCGCAAGCCATGGACTACTGATGACGTGCCTGCTGATGCTGGATTGCGGGGCTTCCACCACATTACCCTTACTTTAAATAAAATGGAGGGTACCGCAAGGATACTAACTGATGTATTTGGCTACCGCTATGCGGCAACCGAAGTTTCCCGCCACCGCTTTGTGACCGATGCTATTGAAAATGCCGCGATAGTTGACATTGTGGAGCTTAAAGAAGAAAAACACGGCCATGTGGCCAACGGTACCGTACACCACGTAGCCTTTAGGGTGGCAAATGACGAGGCACTGATGCATTTCAGGGATAAAGTCGCCGCGGCAGGATTGAGCATCACACCACAGATCGACCGGAACTATTTCCACAGCCTGTATTTCAGGGAACCGGGCGGCGTATTGTTTGAAATTGCTACTGATAACCCGGGCTTCATGGTCGACGAAACACTGGAAGACCTCGGTAAAGGCCTGAAGCTGCCTGCACAATACGAATCACGCCGGGAGGATATCGAGGCGCATTTGGTACCGATAAATTAAAGCCTACACAGCCCCCTCTCCAAAGAAGAGGAAGCACTCAAACGAACCTGCTCGAGCTTATAATAGCAGGACTTTGCAATAGCTCTTCTATTACTTTAGAGAGTATGGAATGGGATTAATAGTAACTTCTAAAACTTAAAATCATGGACTATCAGCCTTTAAAATACATTTACCAGCCATCCGGCAACCCAGGTGCCTATACATTACTGCTTTTGCACGGCACAGGTGGCAATGAGAACGACCTCATCCCGTTAGCACAAAACTTCGGTAACAGCTATAATCTACTAAGCCTTCGCGGTAATGTGCTGGAACAGGGTATGCCACGCTTCTTTAAAAGGCTCGGCATGGGTGTCTTCGATGAAGCCGACCTGCACTTCCGAACAGATGAAATGGTCGCCTTTGTAAAAGGACTGGCGATTACGGAAGGGTTCGATCCTGCTAAAATTATTGCACTGGGATACTCTAACGGCGCCAATATAGCGGGGTCGACCATCATAAAGTATCCCGGGTTTCTTGCAGGCGCAATACTCTACAGGCCCATGCAGCCCTTTAAAACACCAGATGACAACAATACCGCCAGCCATACCAAAGTTTTTTTCAGCAGTGGGCAAATGGATCCTACTGTAGATCGCCCGGCAACATTGGCCTATGTGGAATTGCTAAGAGCCAGGGGATTGGAAGTCGACTTTCATGAGATACCCACCGGGCATAACCTTACGCAGGCAGATATATCGTTTTCGAAAAAATGGCTGTCGGAAAATTTCGATTAAAAAATCAAAAGGCGTAGGGAAAATTTTGCTATCTTAACGCTGTAAAACATTCCCCGATGTCAAATATTAACCTGATAATAGAAGAACGCCCCAGCGATATTGGCAATTTCCTTGTCGGCAGGCTACTCCCTTTTCGCGAAAAGCGTACCGTAGGCCCTTTTGCCTTTATAGACCACATGGGGCCAGCCGCACTTAAGGACAACGAAAACATCGATGTTGGCCCCCACCCGCATATTGGACTCTCCACACTTACTTATCTTTTTGAAGGAAGCATGATGCACAGGGACAGCCTGGGCAACGCAATAGAAATTACCCCGGGGCAGGTCAACTGGATGACTGCGGGCAAGGGCATTGTCCATTCAGAGCGCACACCCGATTACCTGCGCCATTCTGACAAGAACCTTCATGGCCTTCAAATATGGGTAGCACTGCCAAAACACCTCGAGCAGATGGAGCCATCGTTTGCCCATATTACAGAAGATGAGCTTCCTTCATGGGATATTGACGGTGTTTCGGCAAAGCTTATTGCAGGGGAGGCTTTTGGGAAGAAATCCCCAGTGCCGGTGTACAGCCCGCTGTATTTCCTGGAACTGAAAAGCAGTCATAAACAAAAGCTTTCTATCGGAAACAACCTTTTCGGCGAAAGCGGGCTATACATACTCGAAGGGAGCATCGAAAGCGACGGGAACACCTTTTTACCCAAGCAGCTGCTCGTAGCAAAGGATTCTTCGCTGTGTGAGTTCATCCTGAATGAGAATTCTACCGTATATATCTTCGGTGGCGAGCCATTTCCGGAGCCAAGGCACATTTATTGGAACTTTGTAGCTTCATCACCCGAACTGATAGAAGATGCAAAAGAACGCTGGTTAAAACAGGAATTTCCTAAAGTACCCGGCGAGACCGGATTTGTACCATTACCGGAGCAATCCGGATTTAACATCAAAAAATAAACAATTGCATGGAAATAGAACATTCAGACGACGGTAAAAAAGGCCAGTTCAAAGCAATGGAAGGCGATGTACAGGCAGGGCTCATGACCTATGTATGGGCAGGGGAGGATAAATTTATAATAGAGCACACCGTTGGAAATCCCGAATTCAAAGGTGTGGGCATGAAACTTCTTGATCAGGCTGTGGCATTTGCACGTGAAAAAAGTATTAAGATCATTCCGCTTTGCCCGTTTGCCAAAAAAATGTTTGACAGGAAAGAAGAAATACGCGACGTGCTTGCCTGATGATACCGCTGTGAAAAAGCAGACCGATAATGAACACAATTACTACAAATTCAATCGTTTTTATAACCGGGGCTTTCATTTCGCACCATATTTGGGACGAATGGATAGCCTGGTTTGAAAACAAAGGCTATACATGTATAGCGCCACCCTGGCCCCATAAAGAGGGTGCCGCAAAGGAACTGCGCGAACGCATGCCAGGCGATACCGCACTGGCAGGACTACGCCTGCAGCAGGTGTTGGACCATTATACTGACATTATAAAAAAGCTTCCTGAAAAGCCTGTTTTAATAGGGCATTCACTGGGAGGCTTATTGGCGCAGCTTTTGGTCAACAAAGACCTTGTAGCTGCCGGTGTTGCCATACATTCGGTACCGCCACATGGAGCAATCACCTTTGAATGGTCGTCCATACGGTCGATATTAAAGCCCTTGGGATTTTTGGCGCCTTCAAAAAAAACGTACCTGATGAGCCCCAAAGAATGGAAATTTGCTTTTACTAACGGAATGGAAAAACAGGAGCAACTGGAGGCCTATGAAAAATATGTTATTCCGGAGTCACGGCTTGTGCTGAGGGATGCCCTTACCAAAGTGGCAAAAGTAGATTTTAAAAAACTGCACCCGCCTCTCCTTTTTCTTTCAGGCACAGGGGATAACACAACACCCGAACCGGTAAACTACGCCAATTACCAGAAATACGACCTCACCCACTCGGTCACTGATTATAAAGAGTTCAGTAACCGAAATCATTTTGTGCTTGGGCTGCCCACATGGCAGGAAGAAGCGGAATACATTATTGACTGGTTGCAGGTAGTCAATGCGTAACGACTAAAACACAACCTGGCAAAGCTTTAAAAAATGAGGGTAAATGCGTGACCACCTATGCCTTTATTATTAATAATGAAGGTGTATGGTTTAGCCACGTGCTGCGGGATTCTACCAGCTTTTTCCAGCTATCGACACTTATGATCATCAGGTCCTGCTCCTGAAGGAACTCCTTTTCGATTTTCCGTTGGCTCAATAGCTTAATGTGGTTGGGCACATTATGTTCTATGGCCCGTATGCTTTCCTTTATACCGGCATTATTCTTCACCATACCGTCGGCATCCAGCACGGTAACCTGCGAATCGGCATTTATGATCAGTTTTTGGGCGAAATCAATAAGGAAGGCATCAGCAGGATCAAAAATAGTGAGGAAAACCCTGTCGGTACTGCTGAATTCCTTATCCACCAAAATTCCCACGGGCGAATCTGTTTTACTCAATATTTGCTGTGTCTTATCGTCAAAAGGCGAATTTTCGAACAGCTTTTCCTTACCGGTAAAGGTATTCAGTAGGCTTTCGGGGTTGATGATCCTGGTCGTAAAGCCCAATATCTTCCCGAGCAGCGTACCTTCAAATATAGAACGCCCTATATCGATCAGCACCAGGTCAAACTCCCCTTTATTCGCCACAGTCGAAATATCACTGTCCATATCTGTAGAAGCCTTAAATAGTGTAGTTACCTTTTGGTTGAGGGTCTCGGCTTCCGCCAAAACAGGTTTAAAGCTTTCCTTTTCGTATTCCTCAAGGTTAAAGGTGTGTATCTCGCTGCTGGGCGATATGTGCATGGCAGTAACCATGGCATTTCCCTTCATCTTCTTTACAAAAGCATTGGCCAGTTTTAGCAATGTCTTTCCGCCGTCCGGGCTGTCAAACGATACCAGCACCTTGAATTTGCTGACCTGCCTTATCTCGGCCGGAATGTAATTTTTTTTGCGGTTGTATATAAATCCTATGAGGTCCAGCGCTGGGCCGGTCATGAATGTAGTTGCCAGCGCCATGATCACCATCATGGAAAAAATCTCGATGGACAGCACTCCAAGCTCAAGCCCTATATTCAGTACGATAAGCTCCATAAGCCCACGCGTATTCATAAGGGCGCCTATAGTAAAGCTGTCACGCCAGTTTTGTCCGACAAACCTCGCGGTAAGTGCACTCCCTATAAATTTGCCCGCTACAGCAACGGCGATGATCAGGCCACATATCTGCCACATATAGGGGTCGTTGAGCAGTCCTATATTTGTATTTAAACCTGTAAACACAAAGAAAAGCGGCAACAGCATTACCTGCGAAACATCTTCCACTTTTTCTATGAAAATACTCCTGAAACGCATATTTTCGGGCATTATCGCCCCGGCCATGAACGCACCGAATAAAGCGTGTATGCCAATGATCTCTGTGGTATATGCCGAGATCAGGAGCGTAAGGAAAAATATGGCAACTACAGGCTTTGTGATATTTTCCTTATGGCTGAACAACTCCCCTATCTTTTTGAGGAATGGCTTTACCACCCATAGCATAAGGAACACATAAGCAATTGAGAGCCCTATGATATAAAGTGAACTCACAAAGCTGCCTGCTTTTACAATTGCGATAACGGCAGCCAGGATGCACCATGCGGTAACATCGTCGGCGGCGGCACATGTAATGACCATAGCCCCGATACGGGTGCGGTGAAGGCCGCGTTCCTGCACTATCCTTGCCAGGACTGGGAATGCTGTAATGCTCATGGCAATGCCCATGAACAGGCCAAATGCCATAAACTCTACACCCGGGGGGGCAAATTGTGTATAAATGAAGTAAGCAAGCCCAAGACCTAAGGTAAATGGAATTATGATGCTGGCATGGCTGATGATCACCGCATCTTTTGCCTTGTTTTTGAGGGCGCTAAGGTCCAGTTCCATACCTACTACATACATGAAAAGTATAAGACCTATCTGGCTAAGGAATTGCAGGTTGCCTTTTGAACCATCCGGAAACAGCAGCGCTGAATATTCGGGCAGGTAGGTCCCTACGAGTGACGGACCCAGTACGATACCGGCAATCATTTCGCCTATTACGGTTGGCTGCCCTATCTTTTTGCATATCCATCCAAAAAAACGGGCTACAAAAATGATGGTTACTATTTGTACCAGTAAGATAGCCAATGGATGTGACAGGTTGTTTTTAAGCGCGTTGAGGAAATCCTGCCATTGCCCTACTCCCGATGCCTGCGATACTATATCACGGCCTTCCTCCAGGTGCTTGCCGTTTTGCAATGTCCAATAGATAAGGACTGAGAATATGACAACTACACTGATATAAAAAAAACTATTCCTGAATTTCTTCATTGTTTATTGGCTTAAGACCGCGCAATATTACTGAGAAAAAAGGAAGTTAACACATTGTTAAATGCAGCGTAAAAGGCTTTTGTAATAAAAAGGAGGAAATGTGTAATGAAACTACTGCCGGAGCTTTGCTGTAAAATCGCTCCTGTAGATCTCGCTTAGCGGGAAGGTGTAATGGCGGCCATCGGGGAGCAGCATATCAGCCGTTATCTCATCGTGCGCGTAGTATTGCACATGCTTTAAGGCAATGATAGCCTTTTTGTTGATGCGGGCAAATTCGTTTGCGGGCAGCATTTCGAGCAGCTTCTCAAATGAAGAATTCTTTGCAATGATCTTTGAACCGTCGGCCATCAATAGTATTTTGTCCCGGCTGTCAATGTCTGAGGTAAGCACGCAGAATATTTTTGCCGTACTAATAAGTGCCTTGCCCCTGTCGGTATTCAGCTGCAATTGTTTGGGTGCTTTTTCTAATTTTGCCATGCGGGCAGCCACCTTCTGCACGGCCTGCAGGAGTCGTTCGGGCTTTACGGGCTTAACCACATAATCTACAGCATCCCTATCGAAGGCATCCACTGCAAAATTCTTATAGGCTGTAGTAAATATAATCGACTTGCCTTTTATGGCATCGGCAACCTGCAGCCCATTCATGCCCGGCATCTCAATATCAGTGATAAGCAGGTCAAAGTCCAACGATTCCCATTCGCGCAAAAGCACCTCAGGGCTATTGAACGCCTTGACCACCTCAAGCTCATCCATCTGCTCGCATAGCATTTTCAGGAAGGTCAGGCCGGGCAGCTCATCATCAAGCAGTAAGCATTTGATTTTTGTATTCAAGCAGGTTTATTTTTAATTGAGCAACATATATATCTTCTTCCACATGGCGTTCCAGTCTATAACACGACTTGTAAATTATTTTGAGGCGCTGCTCCAGCGTTGCAGTGCCTATGCCCCCATGCTCTTTAAGAAATGCCGATTTATTAGATACTTTATTGGTTACGGTAAGCGAAAAATAGTTATCCCTAAATTCGATCACGATCGAAATGAAAGCATCCGCACTTTGCAGGTCGGCGTGCTTAAAGGCATTTTCGATCAGGTCTATGGAAATGAGCGGCGCCATGATCTTTTGGGTATATAATGGGTCCTGCTCGTCTATCTTTTTCTTAACCGTGATGGAGAAGAGCGGGCTTATCTTTATTTTATTGATCTCTATGAGGTTGAGCGCGAATTCGATCTCTTCCTTCGGGCTCACAAACCTGTTTTGGCTTTCGTACAATATGAAGTCGAGCACATTGGACAGCTTGTCCATAGCAAAATACGTTTGGTACGCGTGCGACTGGATGGAATTGAGAATGTTTTTAAACAGGTGCGGGTTCAGCCTTGCTTCCAGCGTTTGCAGCTGTAGCGTGTTGGCTTTGTTCTCGAGTTCCACAAACTTTATCTCAAGCCTGTTTCTAACCCTTTCCGTCCGGTACAGGCGCAATATTAGCACGCCGATTATTACAGAGAACAAAGCGAGGATCACAAGGAGAATAATGTTGAGGGGAGTTGCCATTTATCTATACCTGAATTTTTTATTTCAGATTGTAGATTTCAGATTCCACTCATGCCCCTTATATCGAATAACTTTCGAAGAGTATGAGTGAAGCTCAATCTGAAATCTGAAATCTGAAATCTACAATCTGAAATTTGAAATTATTACTCGCTGAAGCGTTTCCCGGCTTCTGCCCAGGCATCAGTTCCACCTTCCAGTTCCACAATGTGCTGAAAGCCTTTTGCTTTCAGGATACCCACAGCTTCTGAACTGCGCCCGCCTGCTTTGCAGTATACATATACGGTCTTCTCCTTGTCGAGCTTGTCGACACGAGGACTGAAATCTTTATCGTACAGGTGGATATTCTCTGCACCTTCCAAATGCCCCGTTGCAAATTCTTTTGGCGTACGCACATCAATAAGCTGGCCTTTGTGTGCTGCCATCTGCTTTTCAAAATCTGCCGGTGGCACAAGCTCAATGCCTTCTTTCTGCTGGGCCTGGCATGATAGTAGTGTAAACGTGGCAATAATCAGGAAAACTATTTTTTTCATCGTTATTTTTTAATGGTGAATGTTTCGGTAATTACTGCAAGCTGCTTTTCGGAAAGCTTTGAGGTCATCTTTAGCTTTTCTGTAAATACTACTACTTCTTCAGGACTGGCGGGACAGCCCAGGTTTTCGCCTTTGGCATTATTGCAGTCGGCCAGCAGGGTACCCTTGGGGTCAAGGATCACCCAATACGGCAAACCGGCTTTTTCGCCCTTGTATTTTTGGAGTACCTCCGCACCACCGGGAGTCTCCAGGCTTTTGTTCTTAGGGGATTCCTGAACAACCAGGTGCGCGACTACATAATTATCATCAAAGAACTTTTTGCAGGCCTCGCTATTCATATTGTTATCCATTTTTTTGCACCAGCTGCACCATGAGGCATGGAACATAACAAATACTTTCTTATTCTCTTTTTTGGCCTGCGATGATGCCTTTTCTAAAATGGATGATGCTGTTTCCTGTGCTGTTACCCCTGTAAGGCCTGCCAGAAGGAAGAGGAATGCCACTGCTGTTTTTATTTTCATTGTGCCTGTTATTTTATAATGGCAAGGTAGCAAAAATACTTTTGCCGCTTTGAAATATTTCTGGAAGAAATATTGTATGCTTTGTAAAATGTTGAAAGTAATTTTACCACAAACATAAATTGTATTTGAAAATAATTGATATTTTGCAGAACTTTCAAACCATAGCAATTACTAAACCTAATAACCGGACCGTTTCTATGAAAATGCACAGGGATATACTTGTTATTGAAGACGATGAGGATGACAGGGATATTTTGAGGGAGATATTCCGTGACCTTGGCTACAAGAACAAAATCGTCTTTTTTTCCGACAGTACTGAAGCGCTCGACTATATCCGCAGGCCGGAAACTGAGCCTTTCATCATCATCTCTGATATCAACATGCCAAAATTGGGAGGCTTCGAGCTTCGCAACATGATCCTGAACGAGGAAATAATACTGGATAAGGACATCCCGTACATCTTTATCTCTAACGCTCAGGACGAGCAATCCCTAAAGCAGGCCAATAAGCTTTCGATACAGGGCTACATCCACAAGGGGAATGATTACAACAAATACAAGGAAAAGATCAAAAACCTTGTTGACTACTGGAAGGTGAACATCAATACGTTCTCTTCTAAAAAGCAATTATAGAAAACGGGCTGCCTATTAAGACAGCCCGTTTTCTTTAGCAAAAAAAGCCTCTACTCTTCCGGCATTACCACCGGGCCGCCCCAGTTGTTCATACCGCCCATAAGGTTGTATGTAGTAGGAAAACCAAGCTGTCCCATGATATTGCACGCCTGGCCGCTCCTCGCCCCTGCCGCGCAATACACATAATAGTTTTTCGACTTGTCAAGTTCCTCCAGGCTGTAGATAAAGCCCTGGCCTTTGTAAATATCGATGTTGATGGCGCCTGGTATAATGCCCCGGCTCCACTCGTCGGCAGTACGCACATCGAGGATAACGGCGTTACCGTCTTCCTGAAGCTTTTCCCACCACTCTTGCTGTGAAATGTTCATTGGTTAAATTATTTTTGCAAAAGTATTATGCTTTTATCGAACAGCCAATAGCCTTAGTCTCTTTAACGGTTACTTCTTTATTTTTAAGAAGTGCATCAACGGCATTCTCAACATATTTTGTCTTCACAGCTTTTGCATCTTCATAATTATCATCGATAGCACCGATGTATTTCACTACGTTGCCTTTAGCTGTTTTTTGAAGAACATAAACGTGAGGGGTTTTGGTTGCACCATACTGCGGATAGATCTTCTGGCCTTCATCCAGCAGGTACGGGAACGTAAATTTCTTCTCTTTGGCCCTTGCCTGCATTTTATCGAAGCTGTCATCTTTCTGCTTCTCAGGATTGTTCGGGTTGATGGCGATTACAGGGTAGCCCAGCTTTTTGTACTTTGCATCCAGGGCTACTACCCTGTCCTCATAGGCCACAGCATAAGGGCAGTGGTTACAGGTGAATACCACGATGAAACCTTTAGCATCCTTAATTCCTTTTAGCGAAACCATTTTGTTATTCACATTTTTCAGGCTGAAATCGGTTGCGATGTCGCCTACTTTATAACCCGCTAAAGGTTTTGCGGTAAACGCTGCCAACAGCCCTACTACTAAAAACAGACCTACTAACTTTATTGTATTCATATATGTTTGTTATTTAAAATTGCTTACTTCTTTTTCGAGCTCCTCATAGGTAAACGACCTTTCGAAGAACTTCCTGTTGTCCTTATTATAGATTACCGTTGCCGGAAGCGCGCCACTCCATGTAGAGTCTACTTTTGGCAGCCATGTATTCTGGTCGGGGTCCTGAAGGTACAGCACTTCGCTTTTCAGCTGCCTCTCCTTAATAAAAGGCAGGAGTTTGCCCTCTACCATTTTTTTCATGTCAAGGCTCACCAAGAGTACCTTTACCTTATCCTCCTTATATTTTTCATTGAGCTTCTCAAAGTGAGGCAGCTCCTCCACGCAGGGCACGCACCATGTTGCCCAGAAATTCACCACATAAGTAGTATCGTTTTTCTTTTTGAGAAAATATTCAAGGCCATTAAAGTCATAGGCATTTACCGAAACACCATCTTTAGCATATACCTTCAGTGGTTTTGGTGCACGGTCTTCGGCTACCGCAGGCTCCTCTTTCTTTTTAGCGCAGGAGAACAACAACACTGCTGAAAGTGCCATTACTAAAGCATTATTCTTTAAATATCGTATCATTCTCGTTTTTAAAGGAAGCTAAAATTAGGCAAAAAATGGACTGCGATAATTTTTTTTCAAAATTTAACACAACACTTGTATATACAAATAAAAATTATACTACATTTGTATATACAAATTTTGAAGTCGTAACTATGAAGATAGAAGATGCCATAAAGTCCGTGACAGCGTTGTCCCCCAGCAAGAGGACAATACTCAATATTATGTATACACAGAATGTCCTTTCCGAAACCTTTAGCGATGTACTCAAGCCTCACGACCTGTCTACAGAACAATTCAATGTATTGAGGATACTAAGGGGGCAAAAAGGGAAGCCGGCCAATATGGGCGTGATACAGGAGCGAATGATATCGAAAACCAGCAATACCACCCGCCTTGTAGACAAGCTGCTTCTAAAAGGCCTTGTTAACCGCGAGGTATGCCCGGAAAACCGCCGAAAAATGGATATAACCATTACTGAAAATGGCTTGAAACTGCTCGCAGCGCTTGATCCGGAAGTTGATGCCCACGAGCAGGCATACGCCGATAACCTCGACCGTAAAGAACTGGAAACATTTAACCTCCTGCTGGAAAAATACCGGGGAGAATCACTCTGAATTTAATTCTATAACTCAATAACAATAATTTTTAAAACAATGAAAAACCTTAAAACAATTGCAATCGCATTCGTAGCAGCCCTTTCAACTTTTGCAGCTACCGCACAGGAAAAAAAGATCGACACTAAGGCCAGTAACATCAAATGGGTAGGTGAAAAACTTACAGGAACACACTCCGGAACCATCAACTTTAAAGACGGTGTTATCATCATTCGTGACGGAAAACTTACAGGCGGTTCATTTACTGTAGACATGACATCGATCACCGTAACCGACCTTAAAGCCGATGAAGGTAAAGACAAGCTTGAAGGCCACCTTAAAGCTGACGATTTCTTTGGTACTGCAACGCACCCTACATCAAAGATACTTTTCAAGTCAATCAAAGCAAAAGGAAACAATGTGTACACGGTAACTGCCGACCTTACCATCAAAAACATTACCAAGCCTGTGGTTTTCGACCTTACCGTGAACAAAAATTCTGCTACAACTACTTTCAAAGTTGACAGGACGAAATATGATATCAAATACGGTTCTAAAAGCTTTGTTGAAGGTATCGGCGATAAAGCTATATATGATGAGTTTGAACTTACAGTAAACCTGAAGTTCTAATTAGTTTTTAAATTGAATGCCAAAGCCCCTTTCAGGAATGAGAGGGGCTTTTTGTTTTTGAAGAGTTTCTGAGGTGCTTAGAACCTAAGCGCCTCAGCACCTTTTAAAAAAGCCCCTCAATCGACAAGTACCGCTCCCCTGTATCATAATTGAACGTCAGCACCACGGCATCTTCAGGGATCTCTGCCAGTTTTTTGCTTACAGCCGCCAGCGATGCACCGGTAGAAATTCCCGCAAGCAGCCCTTCCTCCTTCGCAGCCCTTCGGGTAAATTCAAACGCTTCTTCCTTCCCTATCTGTACCACGCCGTCAATAAGGCTGCTTTGGTAAATGGATGGCACGAACCCCGCCCCTATTCCCTGTATGGGATGCAGTCCCGGGCTTCCGCCGCTCAATACAGGCGATAATTCAGGTTCAACAGCAAATACCTTCAGGTCGGGCCATTCTTCCTTTAAAACAGATGCTATACCCGTTATATGGCCTCCCGTACCCACACCGGTAATGATATAATCAATACCGTCTGGAAAATCAGCCAGTATCTCCTGTGCCGTGGTCCTTTCGTGAACGGCTACGTTGGCAGGGTTGTCGAACTGGCGCGGCGACCAGGCATTAGGAGTAGAAGCCGTGAGTTCCGCTGCCTTTTCGATAGCACCCTTCATGCCTTTTTCGCGTGGGGTCAGCTCGAATTCGGCACCGTATATCGACATCAGCTTCCGACGCTCCACACTCATCGACTCCGGCATGACCAGCAATAGCTTATACCCTTTTACAGCTGCCACAAGCGCCAGCCCGATGCCGGTATTGCCCGATGTAGGCTCAATGATGATACTGTCCTTAGTAAGGAGCCCTTTTGCTTCGGCATCTTCAATCATTGCCAGTGCAATCCGGTCCTTTATACTGCTGCCGGGATTGCTGCGCTCGAGCTTAATCCATACATTACGGCCCTTATACAACCTGCTGAGCTGCACGTGCGGGGTGCCGCCTATCGTGTTTAATATTGAATCTGCTTTCATATAGTGGAAAATTTATATTACGAAATTTAAAGGTTCCGGGAAAACATCCCTGGTTTTTACTGTAGCCTCGCTCTTGTGATACACCATGGAATTGGGTGGTATGGAGTGCGTGATCCATACGTTACCCCCAATAACCGACCCATCGCCTATTACCGTGTTCCCGCCCAAAATGGTGGCATTGGCATAAATGGTCACGCCATTGCCAATAGTGGGATGTCGCTGTACATTGGCCTCTGCCTTACTTACACTCAACGCACCAAGGGTCACGCCCTGGTAGATTTTCACATCATTGCCGATAACCGCAGTCTCGCCTATCACAATCCCGGTGCCATGGTCGATGAAAAAGCGTTCACCTATAAGCGCGCCGGGATGGATGTCGATGCCCGTTTTGCCATGCACATATTCGCTGAACATACGGGGCAGGATGGGAACACTGTTTATCCAGAGCTCATGTGCAATACGGTATACTGTAATTGCGAAGAATCCGGGATAGGAAACCAGCACTTCACCACGTGATTTTGCCGCTGGGTCGAACTCAAAAATGGCCTTTAGGTCATCCTCAAGTTTTTGGTGAAGTAAAATAGTCTTGTCTTTTAATAACAAGATTAATGAGTCAATAGTTATAGCATCCAGACCTGAGGATTCAAGTAGTTCTGACAGCAGTTCTTCCAACTCTTTTTCCTTCGCCAGGAAATACTCGTGACCGGCATATTTTGGCCCGATGCAAAACAGCCATTGGAAGAATTCTTCAACCCACCAGATAGCCTTTCCCTTATCGGGTAGTACTCCGGAGCGAAGGTAATTTGCGGTGTATATTGGGTGTTTCATAGTTAAAATAAAAGCTCCCCGTTGTGGAGAGCCTGCGTTATACTTTTCAGTTATATCATGCCACCGCAAGCCCATCCCGTTTGGAAAGGCAACAGCAGGCAATGAATGTTTTTACTGTAATCATTTTTGTAATAGTTGGATATTAAACAAAGTTAGGGAAAAAATCTCATTAGTCTACTAAATCAGTAGATTTATAGAATAATCAAAATCACGTCTGAAATACCTACATTTGTCCAACTTACGGCACTTTTTTATGAAAAAAATTCTCGTTATAGATAATTACGACAGCTTTACGTATAACCTCGTCCACTACCTTGAAGCACTTGACTGCGAGGTTACTGTGCTCCGCAATGATGAGATATCCCTTGACGAACCCGCACAGTACGATGGAATACTGCTCTCTCCCGGCCCCGGAATCCCCGATGAAGCAGGACTGCTTAAGGCTATAATAAGAAAGTATTCGCCTACTAAAAGCATACTTGGCATTTGCCTTGGCCAGCAGGCTATCGGGGAGGTTTTTGGCGGAAGCCTGATCAATCTCGAAGAAGTATATCATGGGGTAGCCGCAACCATAAAAACCACAACCGAAAACGAAATGCTTTTTGCCGGACTTCCCCCCGAGTTTGAAGTAGGCCGTTACCATTCCTGGAGCATAGACCCGGCAACTTTACCCGATGTTTTAGAGGTGACTTCCGTAGATGCAATGGGGCAGGTGATGTCCGTCCGCCATAAAGTTTATGATGTAAAAGGAGTGCAATTCCATCCCGAATCGGTACTCACACCACATGGTAAAGCAATTCTCCAAAACTGGATCTCACAAATTAAATAACTAAACTTTCACTTCATATAAATACAATTAATATTTTGATTAACAAAATATTGAAATATCTTAATAGAAATTATCTATCGCTGCTTTCGAAACCGTTTTCTGTTAATAATATGTTAACTGAGGCATTAAACAAATGTTTGATTTAAACAAGCGTTTAACTTTGTGCCGTATTTATAATGAACAAGCTATGACAGATTTTAATGATAAGCAGATCGACATCCTGCAGGCAGCAGAGAAGTTGTTTGCCTCGGAAGGATTCGACGGCGCTTCCATCCGCAGTATAGCCAGAGAAGCTAATGTAAATATCGCGATGATATCCTATTACTTCGGCTCAAAGGAAAAGCTGCTGGAAGCACTCATTGTACACCGGGCATCGGGCATGAAAATGCAGTTGGAAAACATATCGAACGAAGCCCTTACCCCTCTTGAGAAAGTTGATCGCCTGATTGACCTTTACATTACGCGCATCAGCAAAAATAAGGGTATGTACCAAATCATGCATTTTGAGCTTTCAACCAAGAAGAGGATCATGGACATGAAGGCTTTCATCGATATCAAGATGCAGAACCTCGAGTCTTTCAAAAAGATCATCCGCGAAGGGCAGGAACTCGGTGTATTCGTAAAAAATATCAATGTGGCGCTCATCCCCCCTACCATACTGGGTACGCTGGTGCATTTCCGTATGAACAGGGCGTTCATGGAACCGGTATTGGGTTTACATACCAGCGACGCCTTTGAGGCTTATATTGATAACGAACTTACCGCACATATTAAACAAACCATTAAAGCGCTTTTATTACATGAAAATTAGAAATCTGTTATGGGGAGGCCTCTTATTCCTGGGGATTGCAGCGCACGCCCAGGAAAAGAAGGAACTCTCACTGGATGAGGCCATTTCGCTCGCGGTGAACAACAGCACGGAAGCCGGCCTCGCCAACACCCGGGTAGCAACCTCAAAGCTGGACGTGGAGAATGTAAAAAACAACATTTACCCTGACTTTAAGGTCTCCGCGCAATACATGAGGATCACCAACCCTACGGTAAAGTTCAGGATCCCTCTTGGCAATGACGAACCGGCAGAACCGGGAGGCAGCGAGGAAGTGACGGCATCGCCGGAAATCAACCGCATCATGTTTGGGCAGGCCAGCCTTACCATGCCATTGTTTGCGGGCTTTAAGCTGAAGAACAGCATCGATGCATCAGAAAACATCTACAAAGCGCAGACCTACAATGCGGCCAGCACTAAGGAACAGCTTGCCATGCAGGCGATCATCCTGTATGTAAACCTGTATAAGGCACAGGAGTCGGTGGCCCTGATCCGGGAGAACCTGAAGAGCGCCAATCAACGTGTGACCGACTTCTCGGCTATGGAGCAGAACGGCCTGCTTGCGCGCAACGACCTGTTGAAGGCGCAGCTGCAGGTGAGCAACATCCAACTCACCCTTGACGATGCCCGCAAAAAAGCCGCTGTAATCAATTATCAGCTCGTTACCTTACTCAGGTTACCGGAAGAGACACAACTGCAGCCTGGCGACGCTTATTTCAAGAATGCGGGTGGTATAACGCCATCGGCAACGCAGGCAGAAGCCATGGCGCAGCGCAGCGACCTCGAAGCGCTCAGGTGGCAGCAAAAAGCGGCTGAGTCGGACATTAAGATTGCGAAGGGCGATTACTACCCCTCTGTCGCATTTTCGGCAGGCTATGTGGCGCTGGACATCCAAAATGTGGTGCAGGTATACAATGCCGTTAATTTCGGCGTGGGCGTTTCCTATGACATCGCTGGCATCTTTAAGAACAACAAAAAGGTGAAGGCCGCACAAAGCCGCGCTAAAGAAGTGCAGTTCCAGGTAGACATCCTTACTGACCGTGTAAAAGTACAGGTTCAGGAAGCACTGGAAAACTATAACCTGTCGCTGAAGCAAAACAAGGTATATGCCGAAGCGCTGGGGCAGGCCGCCGAGAACTACAGGATCGTGAAGGACAAGTACGACAATGGCCTCATGGACACCAACGACCTGCTGGAGGCCGACATACAGCAACTGCAGGCACAGCTAAACCAAACATTTTCCAAAGCCGATATAACACAGCGTTACTACGAACTGCTAAACGCTTCAGGCAAACTCACCGGATCGTTCAATCTTCAATCAAATCAAAACTAATCACCCCCATGGAAAATAACGAAAAGAAGAAATCAAACAAGAAATTCCTCATCATCCTCATAGTCCTTGTTGTGCTGGGCGGTATTTACGGAACGTTTAAATACCTCCATGCCCAGGCGCACGAGGAAACCGACGACGCACAGGTGGAGCGCAACATGAACCCGATCATTCCCCGCGTGACCGGGTATGTAACCAAAGTGTATGTGAAGGACAACGACATCGTAAAGAAAGGCGACACGCTTTTTGTGATAGACGATAAGGATTATGTTGTGCGTGTAGAGGATGCCAAAGCTGCCCTTGCCGCCTGCGAAGGCAATTATGAAGTTGCCAAAGCCGACATAGGTACTTCGAGCGCCAATATTTCGGTTTCCGAAGCCAATGTACAGTCGTCAAAAGGAAACATTGAAGCCGCAAAAGTCAGGCTATGGAGGGCTACGAATGACTTCCAGCGTTTTGAAAACCTGTACAAGAACCATTCGATAACCAAGCAGCAGTATGAACAGGCACAAGCCGCAAAGCAGGAAGCCGAGGCACAGCTGAACGTTTTGAAACAGCAGCAGGCCGCCAGCAACTACCAGAAGAACGTAAGCGTTTCGAGGTCGAATGTATCGGGTAAACAGACCGAAGTGGCTGCTGCCAATATCAAAAGGGCACAGGCCGCACTGGATGCCGCCAACCTTAATTTATCGTACACAGTAGTGACCGCGCAGGTAGACGGGCAGGTCTCGGCCATCGACATACAGCCGGGACAGTTGGTGCAGCCGGGTCAATCGCTGTTCTATATCATCGGCAGTGATGCTACATGGGTTGTCGCCAACTTTAAGGAGACACAACTCAACAAAATGAAGGAAGGCCAGAAGGTAACCATCAAGGCCGATGCTTTCCCGGATACCGAATTTGAAGGAGAGATAACCTCCTTCTCCCCTGCCACGGGTTCGCGCTTTTCACTACTGCCGCCGGACAATGCCACGGGTAACTTCGTGAAAACGATACAAAGGCTACCTGTGAAAATCAGCCTTTCTGAAAAAAATGACAAGGAAAAAGTAAAACTGCTCCGCCCCGGCATGAACGTGGAAGTGGACGTACACGTAAAATAATATGGCAGCAACACCAACAGTGGTAGCTGAAGACCTTGTAGAATATGGTTACAGGCGGGTTATCATTACGATAACGGCGGTGCTTTGCGCCCTGCTTGAAATTGTAGATACCACCATCGTCAACGTGGCACTGAACGACATGCGCGGTACCCTTGGCGCAACGCTTACCGACGTGGCCTGGGTAATTACCGCCTACGCCATAGCCAATGTTATCGTGATACCGATGACAAGCTGGCTGTCGCAGCAGTTTGGCAGGAGGAATTACTTTGCCGTATCAATCATTATATTTACGGTGGCTTCGTTTTTGTGCGGTAACGCAAGTAATATATGGGAACTGGTCGCCTTCCGTTTCATACAGGGGCTTGGCGGCGGCGCATTGCTTGTAACGGCACAAACCATCATTACCGAAAGCTATCCTGCCGAAAAGCGCGGCATGGCACAGGCCATATACGGCATGGGTGTTATCGTGGGGCCTACCCTCGGTCCGCCACTGGGGGGCTGGATCGTTGACAACTGGAGCTGGCCCTACATTTTTTACATCAACATCCCGATCGGGATCATAGCAACGCTGCTGACAATGATGTATGTAAAGAGCCCTAAATATGGCGAAAAGCTGAAGGCTAACCAGGTCGACTGGCTGGGTATAGTACTGCTGGCATCGTTCATCGGGTCGCTGCAATATGTACTGGAACACGGGCAGCAGGACGACTGGTTTGCCGATGGTACAATTGTCACCCTGAGTGTGGTCACCGTATTCGGGTTACTGGGCTTCATCTGGCGGGAAATGACCTACGACCACCCTATAGTTAACCTGAAAGTACTAAACGACAGCAACCTGAGGATAGGAACTATCATGTGTTTCATACTGGGCTTCGGACTGTACGGTTCAACGTTTATCATACCGATCTACACGCAGTCGATATTGGGATGGACAGCGCTTGAAGCAGGCTTATTGCTGGTACCCAGCTCGATAGCCACGGCGATCATGATGCCTTTCATCGGGCAGATGATACAAAAGGGCGTGCCGCAAACCTACCTTGTGGCATTGGGCTTCCTTGTCTTTTTCTTATTTACGTTCTGGATGTTCAATATCATGACACCCGATACCGGCGCAGAACATTTCTTTTGGCCGCTTATTTTGAGAGGCGTTGGATTAGGCTTGCTGTTTGTACCGATAACCACCATGTCACTTTCGACCCTTAAGGGAAAAAGCATTGGCGAGGGCGCGGCGTTTACCGGGATGATGCGGCAGCTGGGCGGATCGTTCGGTATAGCGATCATCACCACTTTCATATCACGCTTCTCGCAACAGCACCGGGTAGATGCCATCGCGCACCTTGACAGTGCCAGCTTTGAAGTGCAGCAAAGGGTACAGCAATTGCAGCAGGGCTTTATGGCAAAAGGCTTCAGTGCCAACGAAGCGCTCGATAAGGCTTACAAAGTGCTCGACTTTGGGGTAACGCGGCAGGCTACGGTACTGTCTTATATGGATGTGTTCCTTTATCTCGGGATATTGTTCCTTATCTGCATACCATTTATATTATTGGTAAGAAGGGGCAAAACGAAAGTGGACATGAGCGAGGCGATGCATTAACCTGAGGTACTGAGGTGCTGAGTACCCCCCGTGATACAATTTAATAACCGTAGTTGCTAAGAACCTAAGTATCTCAGCAACTAAGAACCTTTCGCGAAAAATGAACCCAAAATATAATCATTATAAAGTCACGCTGGAGCATACCTTCAGCCCGAAGGAGGAGCCTCTGCACAAAGTAGTATCCGTGGAATTCGACAACCATGACAACATTTTCAACATCATTGAGAAATTGAGTGAGCGTAATCTTTTCGACAATGAAAGTGAGTCGGCGGAGTTTGCCATCGGCCTGAAGATGTTCAGTGAAGTGATGCTCAGGAACAGGGACAACCCGCTGTTTGAAGAATTTGCCCCGGCTTTCAGGGAATTTATGGCGAAAATGAAGAAGGCATAATTTTCAGTAACCAAGAGCATAATATAACACCTCCGGAGTCATTGGATTCGGAGGTTTTTTATTCTAACATAAAGTCGATTTCTTTTGCGTTAACATCGTTAGCTGCGCCAAAGCGGAGGTACACTTCTGCCTTTCGCATAAAGGGTGTTTCTAATAATGCCGGCCTCACCGCCTTGAATAACTCCTCCGCATTGTTGCCGTAGAGGTAAAGATACCCATCGGTTGAGTCCATTGCGATCTCGTGGCCGTCCAACTCGCCAACATTGTTGTGGAACAGCAGCACCCTTAGCCTGCTTTCCAGCTCATGGAGCGGGTCCAGTTCCTCGTGCCCGTACTGGAAATAAATAATCACGGCATGCCTTGAAGGCCCGGCACTTTTATCTCCCCTGAATAAGTCGGCTATCTCAATCACGTCTGTTATCTTTTATTTATTTTTTTAAGCTTATCTCGTAAACACCAGCGTATTCCCTTCAGACAATTTTGCGTCAAAAGCATAACCATCATAATTGAAGCCTTTGAGACCTTTCAGGGTCTTTACATTTTTGTCGATGATATAGCGCACCATCATTCCCCTCGCTTTCTTGGCAAAGAAACTTACTATCCGCAAATCGCCGTCTTTGTAATCTTTAAACTCGGGAGCAATTACCGGAACCTTTAATGCTTTGGTATCTATGGCATCAAAATATTCCTTGCTGGCCAGGTTGATGAATAGTTCGCCATCCTTAAGTTCGTCATTCAGCGCCTGCGTGATGATGGGCTTCCAAAACTCGTACAGGTTTTTATTCTCCCCTACCGGCATCTGCGTGCCCATTTCGAGGCGGTAGGGCTGGATAAGGTCGAGTGGCTTCAGCAGGCCATACAAACCTGACAGTATCCGCAGCGTGTCCTGCAGCTTGCCTACTTTGGCAGTCGGTATGGTGTACGCTTCCAATCCCGTGTACACATCGCCGTTAAAGGCATACGCTGCGGGGCGGGCATTTCTGGTGGTAAAAGGCGTTTTCCAATCCTGGTTGCGCTGCCAGTTGAGGTCGGCCAGCTTGTCGGATATATCCATAAGTTCCCGCAATTGTGCAGGCGTTTTTTCTTTCAGGGTTTCGTGAACGGTTTCGGCACTGGCCAAAAAGGCCGGTTGGGTATGCTTTCGCACAGGCAGTTTGGTTTCATAATCGAGTGTCTTGGCCGGCGATATGACGATTTTCATTTGATGATGTTTGGTATCTTCAAAAATAGTCACACAAAAACATATCTGCAACATAATATTTATATTTGCCGGACTATGGGTTTCCGATCGGCACTGATAAAAAATAAAGAGGTACTGTTATACGGCGCCTGCCTGGCACTGCTACTGTTCTTATTGCGGTGGTTCGAGTTCCGTTTCCTTGTACTGAGCCATTCGATGGATATCTACATCGGACTGATAGCGCTTGTTTTCATGGGGCTTGGCATCTGGCTGGCCTTAAAACTGGCAAAGCCCAAAAAGGAAACCATCATCATCGAAAAGGAAGTGCATATCCCGGCACAAAAAGATTTTACCTTTAACGAAGCCGAAGCAGAAAGGATCGGGCTGAGCAAACGGGAGTTGGAAGTATTGCAGCTACTCTCGGAAGGGCTGAGCAATGCTGAAATTGCTGAGCGATTATTTGTTTCGCTCAACACGGTTAAAACACATACCTCAAAGATATTCGAAAAGCTGGAGGTAAAAAGAAGGACGCAGGCGGTGGAGGTTGGGAAAAGGTCGGGGTTGATAGCATGATATGCTGTGACGCCCATGCTAACAGTTAGAATAAAACTATAAAAAAGTCAGTCCTATTCTTTTGTTGAGTCCTACTTCAAAAATCCTGATAAGTGTGGAAAGCTGGATATTACCCCTGCCATTTTCTATTTTTGAGATATAGCTCTTTTTAGTTCCTGTTTTTTCAGCGAGCTGTCCCTGTGTCATGTTAGCCTCTTTACGCGCTTCTTTAAGCATTTCACTTATGATGAACATTTGGGAGCCTTCCTCATAAATGTTTCGCGGCTCAGTCCCTATTTTACCGTGTTCAAATTCTATAAGTTCATCAAATGACTTTATGTTGTCGTAGTTTTTCATAGCATTAATTATTTTTGTGCAAAATATTCAGATTTCAACCTTATAGCCTTTTCCATTTCATTGCTTGGTGTTTTCTGTGTTTTCTTATGGAACCCGTTAAACAGTATCACCAGTTTGCTTTCATCAAAACAACAGAAAATCCTGTAAATATTAGACTGGTATTCAACCCTTATCTCATAAAGGCCGTCTGTACCTGAAAGATGTTTAAGGAATTTCTCCGGTACTCTGTCCACTTGTTTTATAAGTTCAAGTACATACTGGATTTTGACTTTTACCTTTTCATCCTGACTTTTATAGAACTCAATAAAATGGTTTTCATGAAATATAATTTTCCTTACCATTTAACAAAGTTATCTCAAAAGTGAACATTATCCAAGCAAAATTTAAGTTGATTGCAGGGCGTGAAAATAATTTATCTTTGATTATTTATAGAAACCTGCTATATACACCCAAAATCACCCGAAAGTATGACCGTATTTTTACGGCAGAAATGCAATTTTGCCCCATAAATCTAAAACAAACTTTATGAAAAAACTTGTACTTACTTATGGTCTGCTAGGTGGCGGAATTTCGGTAATAGGGTATCTTATAACGATGCTTACAGGGGGGGCACACGACGAAACAGCAATGGTCATAGGATTTGCTTCCATGCTCGTTGCGTTCTCGCTTATTTTTGTTGCTACCGTAAAGTACCGAAACACCCACGGCGGGGTGGTAAGTTTCGGAAACGCATTTCTTATAGGCCTTTACATTGCACTTATAGCCTCCACTATATATGTGTTGGTTTGGTTATACTACCTGTATAATGTATATCCTGATTTTGCTCCCAAATATGCGGCCCAGTACCTCGAAAGCCTTAAAGAATCGGGCGCCACGCAGGACGTAATTACAACCGAAACTGCCAAAATGGAAGAGTTTATAACCGATTATAAAAAGCCGTGGTATGTAATAGTGATGACTTATACAGAGATACTGCCCATAGGGCTTATCGTATCGCTAATAAGCGCGGCAATATTACAACGTAAACCAAAACTATAAGTATGGGAAAAGTAACAGGACTGGGCGGATTGTTCTTTCGCTCAAAAGACAGCAAGGCTCAGGCACAATGGTATGAGGAGCACCTGGGCATTAATTCGGCTACGAGCGGATCTATATGGCAGCAGGAAGCAGGGCCAACGGTTTTCTCGCCCTTTAAGCAGGACACCGATTATTTCGGCAGCCCGGAGCAGCAGTTCATGATCAACTTCCGCGTAGAAGGGCTTGATGAGCTTTTGGAGGAACTTGGTACAAAAGGCGTGCGCATCGACGAGAACCGTATGGATGAGTCGTATGGTAAATTCGCGTGGATATACGACCCCGAAGGAAACAAGATCGAGCTTTGGGAACCGGTTGATGGGTAAAGGTTTTCTTTGTCATTTCGATGATAGGAGAAATCCCGCAGTATCTGAGATTTCTCCTATCATCGAAATGACAAGCACCTCCTTTTATTTATGTTCTGTAAATAATTTATATTTGTCGAAAACCTTTTCTACATGGACTTTTCGCAGATAAACAAAAGCATCAGCCGGTATGTCGCATTTTCGGAGGAAGAAATGGATATCTTCAATTCGCTGCTGGAATACAGAAAGATAGCAAAGAAGACTACAATGCTCCGCGAAGGCGAAATGTGTAATTTTGAGGCTTTTGTAGTAAAGGGCTGTGTGCGGAAATACTACATTGACGATAATGGCTTTGAGGTGATACTGCAATTTGCCCTGGAAGATGCATGGGTAAGCGATATTTCCTTCAGCATTTACGAAGAGAAGCCCAGCCGCATTTTTATCGAGACCATGGAAGACTGTGAGTTCCTCGTCTTCACCCCGGAAACCAAGGAAGAACTTTTCGCGAAGGCGCCCGGGTTTGAACGGGCATTCCGCATCCTGCTGCAACGCCACCTTACCATCACGCAAAACAGGCTCTTTAACGCCATATCAAAAACCGCTCTGGAAAAATACCTTGAATTCCTGGAGCTGTACCCTACCCTGCCCCAGCGTGTGGCACAGCATTATATCGCTTCGTATCTTGGAATATCTGCGGAGTTTTTGAGTAAAACGAGGGCTAAAATTTCGAGAAGTTAACTTTAGTTTTTTCACCCATCGCATACACCAACTGCCAAACGGCTAAGTAAATCAAGCTGAAATTATTGTTTAATTTTAAAAAAACATCCTGAGCCTGATTCCGATTTTTTTTGGTATATGGAATTTAAATCCGGCACTTGTTTATTATTTTGGATTTGAATTTTGGAATATTATCCTTTACCTTTGGCTCTTCTAAAAACAGAAAGTTATGGTTTATAAATTTAGGGTAATACTGGACACGGAAGAGGACATTTTCAGGGACATTGCCATCCTTGACGAAGATACGCTGGAAGACCTGCACAACGCCATTGTAAATGCGTTTGGCTTTGACGGGCTTGAGATCGCTTCCTTTTATACGTGTGATGCTGACTGGACCCAGGATGAGGAAATTCCGTTGTTCGATACAGGTGAAACCCCGGGCGAGCAAAAGACAATGGCCGATTACATACTTGCCGGGACCCTTACTGAAGAGAACAATAAGATCATCTATGTATACGACTTCCTTAATATGTGGACATTCTTTGTAGAACTTGCCGCCATTGAGGGGCCTGAAGCGGGTGTTATATATCCTGACCTGCTGTTTGCGCATGGAGAAATGCCTGCGAACGCACCCGATATGGCTTTTGGCACAGACGGTGCTGAAGACGACCTGTACTCCGAATTTGACGACGACTATGATGAGGAGGACCTTGATATGTTCGACGATGATTTTAATGTGGGCGGCGGGGAATTTGACGACCATAATTGGAATTAGGTTTTGAGTTGCAAAGTTACAGAGTAACAAGTTGCAAAGTTTTAAGAGCCACGGAAATATAACACAATCATTCAATTAACTAATTCATTTGCAGGAACTTTGCTAGCCTGCAACTTTGAGACTTTGCTACTTACACAAAATGATCAACCTATTCAACACGCACATTGAGAGCCTTTCCGTACACCGCGTAGGCAACAAGAGCCGCAACGAGGCGCTATTTTTATCTGAACAGTCCTATGGTCTTAACGACGAGATCGTTCCGCTGCTGAAGGAATATTTCTTTAAGCCATTTCGCGACAAGGAGGAGAATTACTTCCAATTTGCCCACGACGTGCACCTGGACTACCACGACATGTACAACTTTGCCACCGAGATCTTCACCGATCCGTCATCGGTACATGAGGTATCCAAAAAAATAACAAAGCACCTGTTCGAGCAGTCGAACCACCCTCACATTAAGAATGGGGAAGTGTATGTCGCGTACTTTACGCACGTTACCATTGACAATAACCCGGTAGATGCTATCGGGATTTTTAAAAGCGAAATAAAGACCGACTTCCTTCAGTTTGAGGAGAAAGGCAGCAACCTCGAGATCATGCTGCAGCAGGGCATCAACCTGAACAAGCTCGACAAAGGCTGTATCATTTTCAATTACAAAAAAGAGGACGGCTATAAGATACTGACCATCGACAGCAACCGCTATGACGCACGCTACTGGATGGAGCATTTCCTTTCGGTGGATGCCTTCCAGGACGAGAATTTTATTACAAAGAAATACCTTAAATTCTGCCAGGATTTCGCAAAAGACGTAGTGCTGCCTGCCGAGGACAAAAAAGAGGAGGTAATGTTCATGAACCGTTCGGTAAACTACTTTGCCAAAAACGATGATTTTGAAGAAACCAGCTTTTTGAACGAAGTATTGGACAACCCCGACCTGATACCCGAATTTAAAAGCTACAAAGAAGAGAAGGCGCCCAAGTACAGCATTGAGGATGTGACTTCCTTCCCTATTGCCAATGCCGCGGTAAGCGATGCCCGCAGGAAGATGAAGAACGTAATTAACCTGGATACCAACATCCAGATAAAGCTGGATTTCATCAATCCCGAGAGCGCGGAGAAGTTTGTGGAAAAAGGCTGGGATGAGGAAAAGCAGATGTATTACTACCTGGTATACTTTAATAAGGAACAGAAGTCTTAATCAAATCTACCCTATAATATGAAAGGAGGCCTGTTGCGGCCTCCTTTTGTTGTTAAATCATTCGTAAAATACGGAAACGCCTTTAACTTTAAGATATTGTTAGGTATATATTTGCTAATTTTCAACCAAATTCATTTAATAGGAATGGCCTTGAAGATAAGATTGCTGCTGCTTTTGGCTTTTATGGCCGTTACCCCTATGCTGGCACAGGTTCCTGTACAGAAAGATACCGTTAAGAAAAACAGCGACCAGATGTACAAACAGCTGGAAGATTTTTCGAAACGTAAAAAATTCACCAAGTTCATCCATAAGCTTGTCTTTAAACCGGTAAAGAAACAGCAGCCCTCGCAAAGGCGCCGCAAGACCCAGGACCGTACACCGGAAATGACCATCAATTATGCTCAGTTTGAAGGCAAGATCGTACGCCGGATAAACGTGGAAACCTACGATCCCTTTGGCTACTCCATTAATGATACTACCCAAAAGCCCGATGCCTGGCTCGAGAAATTCGGTAATGGGGTACACCTCAAAACCAAAGTGCTCACCGTAAAGAACCTCCTGTTGATTAAACGCAATGAGCCGCTGGATTCCCTGCTGGTACAGGAATCGGAACGTTTGATACGGAGCCAGCGCTATGTAAGGCGGGTGGCGATCCGTCCGGTTGCGGTGCCCGGCAGTAAGGATTCTGTTGATGTCGACATCAGGGTGCTGGATTCCTGGAGCCTCCTTCCAAATGGTTCCGCATCCAGTTCCGGCACCTCGCTGGAGCTGACCGAAAGGAACTTCATGGGGCTGGGCCACGAGTTTCGCAATGAGTTCGACAAACGCTTCGAGACCGGGCAAACCGGTTACCTGGCACGGTATACCATACCGAACATTATGAACACCTACATCAACACTACCATCAATTACCAGATATGGAGAAGCGATAACTCACTCAAAAGTTTTGGAGTGCAGCGCAACTTTTTCTCAGCCTATACCAAATGGGCCGGCGGTATATATTTTGAATCGAGGTCTATAAGGGATTCACTTCCCAACGCCAGCCAGCAATGGGCAATGCAAAACTTTAAATCGGATGCCCAGGACTACTGGGCTGGCTATTCGTTTAAAATTTATAAAGGCGACACCGAAGAGGAACGTACCACAAGGCTTGTTACCACCGGACGGTTTTTCAGCCAGCATTATAAAGAGCGGCCATCCATACAGTATGACTCGATAGGTTTTTATTCGAATGAAAAACTTTATCTGGCCAGCATCGGCCTTACTTCACGTAAATTCGTGCAGGACAAGTACCTCTTTAACTACGACATTGTGGAAGATATTCCGATAGGTAAGGTATATTCGTTTACCGCCGGAATGCAGGATAAGAACAGGGAGCGGCGGGTATACCTGGGCGGGCGCTACGCGTTTGGTAACTATTATGACTGGGGGTTCATGAGCGCCAACGTAGAACTGGGATCCTTTTTTTACCAAAAGCGCACCGACCAGACCACCCTGCGCATTGAGGGGCTGTATTTTACCGACATCAAAGACTGGGGCGAATGGCGGTTCCGTCATTTTATAAAGCCGGTAATAGTGCTTGGCGACAACCGTTTCCCTATCATTACCGACCAGCTGAACCTCAACGGCGAAAATGGCATTATGGGCTTTAACAGCCGTACGCTGCTGGGAACCAAAAAAGCTACGCTTACCCTCCAGACACAGGGCTATTCACCCTGGAATTTTTTCGGCTTTCGCCTAAATCCTTTTGCAAACGTAACATTAGGTGTAATTGGCGACGAGGAGCACAAGCTCTACGAAAGCAAGGTATACACCAAACTGGGCATCGGCCTGCTGATCGTGAACGACTATCTTGTTTTCAACAGCTTCCAGATATCTTTTGCCTACTACCCGAGCATCCCGGGCGAAGGCGACAGCCTCTTTAAAAACAACACCTTCAAAAATACCGATATTGCATTGCCGGATTTCCAGGTGGGCAAACCGCTTATTGTGCCGTACCAGTAGATGGTTATTTGGTGATTTGTTGATGGGTTGATTTGTTGATGGGGTGATAGGTTGATGGGGTGATCTGATACGTCATCTACCGTCTATCATCTCTCATCTATCGTCTCTCATCTATCGTCTCTCATCTCTCATCTATTATCTCCTCCCCTCTCCTCTAAAAATCTTTTTTACCTATTGCCGTAACAAAACGTTTCCACGTTCGTCATACCTGTACAACCGATAAATCAATTATTTTGGAAACCATTTTAACCATCAATAACCTCCACAAGAGGTTTGGGAAGGTACACGCAGTAAACAATGTGTCCTTCGAGATTAAAAAAGGGAATGTATACGGCATCCTCGGGCCCAACGGCAGCGGAAAATCGACCACCCTGGGCATCATCCTGAACGTAGTAAATAAAACTTCCGGCAGTTACGGCTGGTTTGGAGGCAAGCTCGAAACCCACGAGGCACTAAAAAAAGTCGGCGCCATTATAGAGCGTCCCAACTTTTACCCCTATATGTCGGCCTACGACAACCTGAAGCTGGTTTGCAAAATAAAGGGCACATCACTCAATAAAATACAGGAAAAACTGGAGCTGGTAGGGCTATGGGAGCGTAAAGACAGTAAGTTCAAAACCTTTTCACTGGGCATGAAGCAGCGTCTCGCTATTGCCTCTGCCCTGCTTAACGACCCTGAAATACTCATTCTCGACGAACCTACCAACGGGCTTGACCCACAGGGCATCCGCCAGATACGCGACATCATCAGGCTGATAGCGTCACAGGGCACTACCATACTATTGGCATCGCACCTTCTGGATGAAGTAGAGAAGGTGTGCAGCCACGTGGTGGTACTGCGCCATGGCATTAAATTGTATGACGGCACCGTAAACGGCATGCTGAACAGCGACGGGTTTTTTGAGCTACAGGCCGACAACCATAGCGAATTGGTAAGGCTGATGCAGAGCCACCCTTCTGTAGGCAGCATAGAGGACCATGAAGGAAAACTTACAGTATACCTGTCCGGCGCGCTTGAGCCTGCCGAGCTGAACCGTTACCTTTTTACCAACGGCATTACACTGAGCCACCTTGTAAAAAGGACCCACAGCCTCGAAGAACAGTTCCTGCAGCTTACCTCTAACCAAAAATAACTTTAGCCATGAAACGCCTTTTATCTATAGAATTTCAAAAACTGTGGCAAAACCGCGCCAGCAGGATACTCATACTTACGTACTTTATACTCCTTTCCTTCATAGCCCTCATGGCCTCCATCAAGTTTACGCTTTTTGGCGTGGAGTTCCGCCTGGCCGATCAGGGTATTTTCAACTTTCCATATATCTGGCACTTTAACACTTTTATTGCTGCTATCCTCAAATTTTTCCTTGCTATAGTCATTGTGTCCATGATGGCCAATGAATATACTTACGGCACGCTTAAGCAAAACCTGATCGACGGTTTGAGCAAAGAAGAATTCATTAAGTCAAAATTCCTTACTGTTATAGTATTTGCATTGGCATCTACCGTTTTTATTTTCCTGCTGTCGCTGGTATTAGGATATGGCTTTTCGTCGTATGATGAAACCTCTATAGTATTTTCGGGGCTTGACCATGTGGGCGGCTTTTTCCTGAAACTCACAGCATTCTTTTCCTTCTGCCTGTTTGCCGGTATACTGGTTCGCAGGTCGGCATTTGCCATAGGCTTCGTGTTTGTCTGGTGGATCGTGGAAAAAATTATACACGGCGTACTGCGCTGGTATGTTATTAAAGACGGGCCACTTACCGAAAAAGTGATTGGTTTTTTCCCGTTGGAATCCATGTACAACCTCATCAAAGAGCCTATCAGCCGTTTCGAGGCATATCGCGCCATTGAGAACCAGGTAAGCCAGGCTGCATCTGAAGTGAAATTTTACGGAGTGCACTGGTACGAAGCCGTTATCGTTATCTTTTGGACGATTTTCTTTATGTTAATGTCGTACAGAATTTTGAAAAAGAGGGATTTGTAATAGTATCTTTGCCGGTGCTATGATGAAACGACTCTCCCATCTTTTCGCACTGTCACTACTTGCTACCGTGGCATCGGCACAAAACATACAGGTTAATGATAACTATACCGCACAGCAGCTGGCCGATGCGCTCGTGAGCAACTCCTGCGCGCAGGTAAGCAACGTGGTGGTAAACGGCTGGACAGGCGGATCGGGCGGCCCGAGTTTTGGCTATTTTACCGCCGGGGCTTCGTCTTTTCCTTTTGCCAATGGTATCATCCTGAGCACGGGGTTTGCCGCATCGGCGCCGGGCCCAAACAATTCATTGCTCAGCGAAGGAAATACCTCTTGGGGCGGCGATGCCGACCTTGAGCAGGCGCTTGGGGTAAACGGCACCATCAATGCGACCGTGTTGGAATTTGACTTTACGCCCTACACCAGCAATATCAGCTTCGACTACATATTTGCCTCCGAGCAATACCTGACCAGCATAACTTCTCAAAACCAGTGCAACTATACCGATGGTTTTGCCTTTTTGCTGAAGAAGGCCAACAGTACAGACGACTATGTAAACCTTGCTGTAGTACCCGGAACCAATACCCCTGTAAGGGTAAACACCGTGCGCGGCCAGGGGGTGTGCCCTTCGGCAAATGAGCAGTATTTCGATGCATTCAACCCGAACAACGCACCCATAAACTTTAATGGGCAAACCGTGATCCTTACCGCAGAGTCGGATGTGGAAGCGGGCCAAACGTACCATATAAAACTGGTAATTGCCGACCAGGGTAACAATCTGTACGACTCGGCAATATTTTTAGGCGGAGGCAGCTTTAGCGCGACACTCGACATAGGCCCCGACAGGCTTATTGCTGCCGGCAACCCGCTGTGCGACGGAGAAACCTATGAGCTTGATGCCACCTTTAATGGCGCAACGGCATGGCAATGGTATAATGGTACAACCCCTATTGCGGGTGCGACCAATGCCACTTACGATGTTACCGACACGGGCGATTATACAGTAGAGGTAAGCTTTGGACCAACCTGTGTCACCACGGGACAAATACGTCTGGAATATGCCGCCCCGCTGGTATTGGGCAATTATACCCTGCTGCAGTGCGACGACGATAACGACGGGCTTACTGTCTACAACCTGGAGCAGGCGGGGCAGCTGGCGGTAAATGGCGACCCCGGCCTGTCGGCTTTTGGGTATTACTTATCTGCCGATGGCACAAACCCCATAACCAATTTTACCGAATTCCAGAATACGTTGGCAGACCAGGTAATCTATGTCGTGCTGCGCAATAATTTCGATTGTACAGGCATAGCTTCGGTAACGCTCGCGGTTTCCAATAATATGGTTGCGGATCCGATGCCCCTGGAAGAATGCGATATTGATGGTACCGACGACGGGCTTTTCCATTTTGACCTGACTGACGCAGAAACCGAAATACTGGCGTCGCTTCCTGCCGGATTGCAGGTAAAGTTCTACACATCCTACAATGACGCGCTTACTTTTGCCAATCCCGTTACAGACCCAACGAACTTTAGCAATACCCTAGCCGATGAGCAAACAGTGTATGCCCGTGTAAACAGTGGCAGCGATTGCTATGGCATAGCCGAAGTAAGGCTGATCGTACATGCATTCGGCGAGGCTTTTGCCGATGAGGAAGTGATATTGTGCGATGATGCGGCGGATGTTACCCTGGATGCGGGTGCCTACAGTAGCTATAGCTGGAATACCAATCCCGTACAAACTACCCGCACCATTACCGTTGATGAACCCGGTATCTATACCGTGACCGTAACCAACAGTTTTGGGTGTGAGGGCAGCAAAACCTTTACCGTACTGCCTTCAGGGCGTGCTACCGGCGCTGATTTTGAAATCGATGACTTTACCGGAAACAACAATACCATAACCGTACTGCCTGTGGGCAATGGCGCTTATGAATATTCGATGAACGGTACCGACTGGCAGGAAAGCCCGGTGTTCAGCAATTTGGCATCCGGGGTATACATTGTTTACATACGCGATACCAACGGCTGCGGCCCGGTGTACCGTCAAAGCGTGGTGGTGCTGGACTACCCGCTGTTTTTTACCCCAAACGGCGACGGCATCAACGATGTGTGGCGGATACCGTTCAGCTACAGCCGCCCCGGCATATTTGTAACGGTATTTGACCGCTACGGCAAAATACTTAAAGGCTTCAGGGGCAATGCAGAAGGATGGGATGGCACGTATAATGGCACTCCCCTTCCCTCGACCGATTACTGGTTTGTGATCGAACTGGAAAATGGACGGAAGGTGCATGGGCATTTTTCGATGTTGAGGTAAAAATCATTACCTTTAATTTAAATTGCTCACCACTTGAAAATTACAACAACACCTTTTATAAAAATCCTGCAGTTTTCCCTGATACTTTTGGCAACAGGCGCATTTGCACAGGTGGCGGCGCCTATAGAGGTGGAAACCACCATGAGTGACGAAGACCTGGTAAACGCACTGGTGGATAACGATTGTGCGGCCATAAGCAACGTGGTTATAACCGGATCCGGTACACAAAAAAGCTACGGCTACTTTACCGGTGGCGCCGATTATCCTTTTAATGGCGGGATACTGCTGAGTACAGGGTTTGCCACTTCGGCGGCGGGGCCCAACACGAGTATATCGGGGGACGGGGCCAACGTTTGGGGTGGAGATGCTGACCTGGAGCAGGAGCTTGGGATAAGCAACACCTTTAATGCCACTATCCTGGAATTTGACTTTATTCCCGCCACGGACTATATAAGCTTTGACTATATTTTTGCTTCCGAGGAATATACCGGATGGGGAAGCGCTTCCGAATGCAACTACAGTGACGGCTTTGCTTTCCTGCTGCGTGAAGCCGGGAGTACCGGGACCTACCAAAACCTTGCTGTAATACCCGGCACCAACACGCCTGTGCAGGTAACTACGGTACGGGGAACGGGCACTTCCTGCCCTTCGGCAAATGAAGAATATTTCGACGCGTTCAATACAACGAACCATCCCACAAATTTTAACGGCCAGACTGTAGTGCTTACCGCCCAGGCGGATGTTACCGCAGGTACGGTATACCATATAAAGCTGGTAATTGCCGATCAGGGCGATACCCTGTATGATGCCGCGGTGTTCCTGAAGGCCAACAGTTTTGGCAGTGCGGTAGTGCTGGGCGACGACCTTCTTGTGGCCGATGGCACTGCCCTATGCGACGGCGAAACACTACAGCTGGACGCACAAACGCCTGATGCGACAGGCTACCAGTGGTATAACTTCGGGGTGGCGATACCGGGGGCTGTAAATGCATTGTATACGGTAACCGAAGCCGGCGAATACAGCGTAGAGGCACAGCTTACCCCTACCTGTGCGGCCCGCGGTGAGATAATTGTAGAATACAACACATCAATCACCCTGGCGCCCTATACCTGGAACCAGTGCGACGAGGACAACGACGGGCTTACCGCATATTACCTTTTCCGCATTGGCGGTGAGCTGGTCAACAATCATGAGGGCTTATCTGTGGAATCGTGGCATCTTACACCCACCGAAGCAAGGGACGGTATCAATAACCTGCTGGGTACCGATGTGACACTGCCATTTTACAACACAGTTGCCAATCAGGAAATATATGCACGCGTTAAAAACGAAGCGGGCTGCACGAAAATTGTGCCTGTAACCCTTACCATTCCGCCGCCCAATACCTTTACCCCGGCGCCGATAGAAGTATGCGACCCCGATGGCGACGACTTGTATACGTTTAACTTAGCATCACTTTCGGACGAGCTGCTCGCCGCGTTGCCTGCGGGTACACAACTGGATTTTTACCTGAGTTACGAGGATGTGCTTGGGTTTCAATTCCCTTTAAACACATCTTCGTTTACCACCACCGTGGCAGGGAGCCAGACAATTTACATAGGCATGCACAACGCCGCCGGATGCTACGACAGCATGCCGCTACAGCTTATCGTACATACTTTTGGTGATGAGTTTGCCGACCAGGAACTGGTAGTATGCAAAGACACGGCCATAACACTTGATGCGGGAAGCGGCTATGCTACTTACGCGTGGAATACCAACCCTGTGCAGGCCACGCAAACCCTTAGCGTTACCGAACCGGGAACGTATACCGTAACCGTAACCGACGATAATGGCTGCGAGGGCACAAGGACGTTTACTGTTACTGCGTCCGGGCCGGTGGAAAGCGCCGTATTTGAAATCAATGACTTTAACGGCAATGACAATACCGTTACCATTACGGCGACTGGAACAGGCAGCTATGAATATTCCGCGGATGGGGCAAACTACCAGGAAAGCCCTGTGTTTAATTACCTTGCCGGTGGCGAGCACACGTTTTACATAAGGGACATCAATGGCTGTGAGCCGGTATATAACGAGACGATATTCGTATTGGACCACCCCGCTTTTTTTACCCCAAATGGCGACGGCGTAAACGATACCTGGAGGATTCCGTACAGCTGGTTCCGACCAACTATACAGGTATCGGTATTTGACCGTTATGGCAAATTTATAACCTCATTTAAAGGCAACAACGAAGGATGGGACGGCACGCTTAGCGGTACTCCCCTGCCCGCCACCGATTACTGGTTTGTGATCGAGCTGGAAAATGGCAGGAAAGTGCGTGGGCATTTTTCGATGTTGAGGTAATAATATGACGAAAATGAAACTAACAATCCTCCTTATGGCGATACTTGCTTTTGGCTGCAATAATAAAGAGCCATTGCATCAGGCACAGGCAATTAGGAGCAATGAAGATACATTGCGCTTTAAAAAATGGCTTAGGGACACGGTAGGCTACCTGGGGAAATCTAACGAAACACTAATCGTAGAGCCCGATTCCACTTTTATGGATCTGAAAAAAAAATATAATGTGGAGATTGTTCCTGGCCATCCCATCAATAATATAGAAATCGAGTCAGCCATTTGGTTACTGGAAATGAATGATACTGTTCCTGCCGGAAAATTTAATCTGTCCTTTGAAGTAAATTATTTTTATCAGGTTGGATTTAAAGGAATGAGCCATACCTGGGAGCGTGAATTTGAAGATTTTGTTGTAAAAACACCTTCAAGGGAAACCAATTATAATTTTGTAAAAAGCAATATGACCAATAAGAAGGTCACCGATTTATAAGCAAGGTATATATTCCAAGCCGGGGTAACTTCACCCTGCTCCGTAAGTCTCTGACTTTACAGAGCAGTCAAAGCAAACCAAAAAACCACACACCACACCCCTCCCCTTAGCCCCGGCCGGAGCGGCATCCTGCGTAGGCACGGAGCAGATATAGCGCAGGACGGGACCGGCGTATAGCAATAAGCGCTTAGACTGTTGCTCCTAAAAAATATTCTCGACGAAAAGGCAGGATTACCAACCGTAAGGCGCTACTTAATAAATCATGTTAAGAAATTAGCCCCTGTTTTGCAATGGTAAAGGCAATGTAAATTATATTTACAAAAAAATTGCCTTGCCATGAAGTTTGCCATTACCCTGATTGCCTTTATCTTCGGCCTTGCTGCCTGTGCCCAAAACGACTGTACCGACGCGCTTGTAGTATGCGGAAACATGGGCTATGACGGGCTTACGGCTACAGGCTTCGGCATACAGGAACTGGACAACTCCAATACCTGCCAGAGTTTTGAAAACAATAGCATCTGGCTCGAGCTGCCCATCAATACGGGTGGCACGCTGGGCTTTACCATAACCCCGGGCAACCCCGCCATTGACGTGGATTTCGACTTTTTTATCTTCGGCCCCAACGTGACCTGCGGCAATATCGGGCAGGCAATACGCTGCTCGACCACCAATCCGCAGGCGGCTGGCTCCGCCAATAACCTTACGGGGATGAACGACACCGAGGCCGACACCGCCGAAGGGCCGGGCGAATTTGGCAGCAACTATGTGCAGTGGCTTACGGTGCAGGATGGTGAAAGGTATTTTCTGGTAATTGACAGGCCGATAGGCGCCAGCGATTTTTCGATACAGTGGACAGGCACCGCGACTTTTTACGATACGCCACAGTTTAAAAATCCGGATGCCATTTCGATCAACCTCGCCCAGTGCGACGACGATGCGGTAGACGACAAGACATCACTATTTGACCTGACCACGCACGAGGCCATGTTTTTGGAGAGCCAGCCCAATGTGGAGCTGACTTTTTACGAGAACCATAATGATGTACTTACGGATACGAACCGCATACCCAACCCATCGGCGTATGCCAATAACGGCGTGGTGCAGACCCTGTATGCCAGGCTGACCAACACGGTAACCGGATGCTTTAACAATACGGAATTTACCATTGAGGTCGTAAACCCCATTGAGGCAGGCGATCCCGTGGACCTTTTCCTTTGTGACTTTGATGCCACCGGGCTACAGCAATTCAACCTGGCGCTTAATGAAGCCGCGATAATGGATGGGGGTACCAATATCCAGGTGACCTATTACCGCACAGAGGCCGATGCGGGTACCAAAACGAACCCGATTGGCCCGCTTTACACCAACCAAACGCCGCTAACCACCGAAACCATTTGGGCGAGGCTGGAAAACATCAGCGGGTGCTATGGGTATGACCTGGCCTCATTTACCATCAACATCATACCGCTTCCCGACATTATTTACGAACTGAAGATCGTTGATTTTCGTGACATGCAAAACTCCATTACCATAGAAATGCCTGATGCGGCAGATTATGAATTTGCCATAGATGGCGGTGCGTACAGCGACAATTTTATGTTTGAGGGGCTTGCCACCGGGCCGCACACCATTCATATCCGTGCGAAAACAGGCTGTAAGGAAGTATCTGAAACAGTGGTGATACTCAACTACCCGAAGTTCTTTTCGCCCAATGGCGACGGGCTGCGCGATACCTGGCGCATACCCTACCTGGCGATACAGCCCAACGCCAGTGTTGCGATATTTGACCGCTATGGCCAGTATGTAGGCGGATTCAGGGCAGGAGACTCCGGATGGGACGGCAATTTTAACGGAAAACCTTTGCCGTCAACCGATTACTGGTTTGTACTTGACCTGGGTGCCGGAAGAAAAATTCGGGGCCATTTTGCGATGCTACGATAGTTTTTATTAAATTTATAAAAAATTAACATCCTCATGCTGTGAAAATTACCCTCAGGATATTGCTGATGGCACTCATCCATGTTCCGTTTACACATGTTATCGCGCAGACTGACTGCCCAGATGCGATCATTGTATGCGGAAACGCCAACTACACGGGGCTTAATGCCACAGGAGTTGGTGTGCAGGAAATTAACCCCAACAATGCCTGTTCCAGCCAGGAGCACAACAGCCTTTGGCTCAAGATACTTATAAAAGACGGCGGCACCCTCGGCTTTATCCTTACCCCCCAGAGCGACGACCTTGTAGTAGACTTTGACTTTTGGGTATATGGCCCGAATGCCTCCTGTGGAGCGCTTGGCACGGCAGTACGCTGCTCGACCACCAACCCCGGTGCGGCAGGGCTCAACTTTAACCATACCGGAATGAACGAAACCGAAACCGACGTAGCTGAAGGCCCGGGACCGAATGGGAATGCCTATATACAGTGGATGGATGTAAACGACGACGACATTTATTACCTCGTGATCGACAGGCCGCATGGGGAGGCAAATTTCTCGCTGCAATGGACGGGTTCGGCTACCTTTCACAGTATACCGGAATTCCTGAACCCCGACAACATTGCGTTGGAACTAATCAAATGTGATGATGACGGCGTGAATAATGAAATGACCTTTTTTGACCTTACCGTGCTGGAGTCAATGTTTATAGGCCCGCAAACGGATGTGGAAATCACCTACCACCTGGACCCTAACGGGATGCTTACCGGAGAGGATGCGCTGGACAACCCGGAGCTGTACTTAAATATAGCGAACCCGCAAACCATATACATGCGGATGACCAACCCCGTTACAGGCTGCTACAGTACCGAAACCCTTACCCTGAAAGTCGATACAGGCATAGACATTGGTCAACCTCAACCGTTACAACTTTGCGATGACCATGAAGACGGTATACAGCTGTTTAACCTTGCTGAAAATGACGATGCCATACGCAACAACAATGCGGATACTTCGGTTACCTACCATGCCACTCAACAAGACGCGCTGGAAGGTGAAAACCCGTTGCCGCTGCTATACTATAACCCCGAAGCGTATACCGCGCAAACCATTTGGGCGAGGCTGCAAACCGATAATGGCTGCTACAGGTATGGCATCACATCATTTACCATTACAGTACTTCCCCTGCCCGAAATGGTACACACTGATGATTTTCCCGCAGGTGTGCCGCTGGAAATAGCAGGTTGCGACAATGATGGCGTATATGACAATGCAACAGCTTTTGACCTCACCATTTACGAAGCCATGCTGGCGGGTACGCAAACCGGTATGGCCTTTACTTACCATACGGAAGGTATCGATGCGGAAACCGGCGATGATCCTATAGGCAATCCCTTAGGGTTTGTGAATACATCCAATCCGCAAACGGTTTATGTACGCATGGAAAACACCGCAACCGGGTGCTCGGCCTATGAATCGATTGACCTTAATATCGACTATACGCTTCCTGTGGGTGAACCCGACGACCTGCCACTTTGCGATACCGACGGTGACGGCTTTGGCGAATTTGACCTTTCGCTGAACGATGAACTCATCAGCAATGGGCTTCCGACTACATCTGTAACCTACTATGCTTCATTTGACGATGCCGAAAACAGGGAGAACCCACTGCCTGCACTGTATCAAAATGCGGAATCTTATAGCATTCAAAAGATTTGGGCCAGGCTGGAAACCACGGAAAGCTGCTACCGCTTCGGGCTGGCCTCCTTCAACATAATGATCTATCCTGAACCGCAGATGCTGCGGAATGCTGATTTTCCGCCAAACCTGCCCCTGCAAATTACTGAATGTGATGATGACGGAACAGACGACGGCTTTACGGCATTCGACCTGACACAGTTTGAAGCGATGCTCATGGGCACACAGTCCGGCGTGGCGCTTACGTATTATAATGATTACACCGATGCGCTCAATGGGGTTGACGACATTGACGCCCCGGAAGCCTTTGTAAACACCTCATCGCCACAAACCATTTTCATGCGGATGACCTATACGGAAACCGGATGTTTTGTGACCGAAGCCCTTACCCTTTCGGTAGATACGCATTTGCCGACAGGCCTGCCCCTGCCCCTGATGCTGTGTGACGATGCGGGCACGGGGATTATGGCCTTTGACCTTGCGCTGAACGATAACGCGATCCGCGATGGGCAACCGGACACATCGGTAACCTACTACCCTACCGAACAGGATGCGAGGGATGAAACCAACCCTCTTCCCGACGGCTACCAAAACCAACAGCCTTACGTTACCGAAACGATATGGGCCCGGCTTGAAAGTACCGGCATTTGTTACCGGTACGGGATCACGTCGTTTACCATTACCGTTAATGCTATACCCGTTGCACAGAGAGGCGGGGATTTTCCTGAAGGCATTCCGCTGGCAATAGCGCAATGCGATGACGATGGTGTACACGACATTTCGGTGGCCTTTGACCTGACTGTATTTGAAACCATGCTCATTGGTACGCAAACCGGCGTTGAAGTCACCTACCATACCGATGCTGCCGACCTGCAAACGGGCGATAACCCGATAGCCACCCCGCACGCCTACCCCAATACATCGAATCCGCAAACCCTGTACCTGAGAGTAGCCAACCCTTTGACCGGCTGCTTCGATACGGACAGCGTTACCCTGAGCATCGACTTCAGTCTGCCGGTAGGCGAACCGGACAACCTTACACTGTGCGATACCGAAGGCGACGGCACACGGCAGTTTGACCTTACGGAAAACGATGCATTGATAAAAGACGGCAACAGCAACAGCGTGGTTACCTATTATGCCACCGAACAGGATGCTATTGATGGCATGAACCCATTGCCTAACCTGTATGAGAACCAACAGCCTTATTTTACCGAAACGGTTTGGGCAAGGTTGGAAAACAGGACGGGCTGCTATGGCTACGGCGTAACATCGTTTACCATTGGCGTACTGCGTATTCCCGAAATTACATACCATACCGAAATTACCGACTTTACCCCCTATTCTAACAGCATAGCCGTAAGCATGCCGGGGGCTGATATGGCGAACTATGAATTTTCGCTCGACGGCAGGACTTTTTCGGGTGCGTCCTTTTTTGACGGGCTGGTGCCGGGTGTCTATACCCTTTACATTCGCTCAAAAGATGGCTGCAGCAGCCTGACCGAAAAAATTCCTGTACTGAATTACCCTAAATTTTTTACCCCGAACGGCGATGGCATCAATGAGGTATGGAATGTGGCCTTCATCTACTTTTTTCCGGATGCGATTGTAAATATCTTTGACCGCTATGGCAAGCTCATTAAGAGCTACCGCGGCAAAGACCCCGGATGGGACGGCACCTATAATGGCGAAAGGCTACCCTCTACCGACTACTGGTTTGAGATCGGTTTCGCCAACGGCCGAAAAATAAAAGGCCATTTTGCCATGGTTCGATAAAAATAAATACTTTTGAAAGTTCAATGCCCTGTTATGAATAAACGTATCCTATTACTGCTGCTCTTTGTTTCCCTTAACGCATTCTCCCAAAAAGAAGCCAACAACTGGTATTTCGGCAGGCTTGCGGGCATACGTTTCCTTGATGACGGCAGCGTAATAGCCCTTACCGATGGCCAAATGGACACTAATGAAGGCTGTAGCGTAATCTCTGACGCCAATGGCAACCTGCTTTTTTATACTGATGGCCGCAATGTGTGGGACCGCAACCATGTAAAAATGCCCAATGGCAACTATGATGAAGGCACAGGGCTGATGGGCGACCCCTCAAGCACGCAGTCGGGCATCATTGTACCTAAAAAAGGCGACCCCAATATTTATTATATTTTTACTGTAGATGAGCCGCATCATGAAAATGCCGCCGTGTATCCCGCGCAATTTAATGGCATTTATCCTGATACCGCATTAGGCGTGCCTGATGCCGACGATGGTTTCAATAATGGCCTGAATTATTCGGTGGTAGACCTTTCGGTTACAGGAACCAATGGCAGTGTGGGCGATGTGGTAACGCGGAATGTACACTTGGTGACCTATGACCCAACGATACCTGATGAAATAAAATACAAGTGCTCTGAAAAGATCACTGCCGTAAAAAACAGTACCGGAACAGGATTTTGGGTAGTAACGCAGTTTGTGGACCGTTTCTATTCTTTTTTCGTAGATGAAAACGGCGTGAATGCCACTCCGGTAATAACACAGATAGCTCCTGTTGTTACCACAGACGGATACCGGAGAAACTCGATAGGGTACATTAAGGCATCGCCAAACGGAAGAAAGATAGCCATTGCGCACAACCAACGGGGGACTGTTACCGGCGGTGGGGCGCAAAATGGAACAGTATACCTGTATGATTTTAATAATGCCAATGGCGTTGTGTCCAATGCGATACAGATAAGCAACAATACCATTCCGTATGGGCTGGAGTTTTCGGCACAATCGTCCAAACTGTATGTAGCGTATGACCCCGCCGTATCGCATACGGGAGGCCTGCGCCAATATGACCTGGAAGCTGCAAATATCCCGGCGTCGGATGTATTTATTACTGCCAATTCGAGTACTGCCAGCGCCCTACAGCTAGGGCCCAACGGCAAAATATACATTGCTGTAAACGGTTCCGCATCTCTCGATATCATCCACCTTCCTGATGAAGACGGCATATCCTGCGACTTTGAGCCAGGGGGTGTAAACCTGGGCGGTAACAGGATTGCCATTTTTGGGCTGCCCCCATTTATTACCTCACTTTTTTCAGCCAGTATTTTGGCAGAAAACACGTGCCAGGGCGATACCACGCAGTTTACCCTCAGCGCATTGGGCAGTTTTCAGTCGGTATCCTGGGATTTTGGGGATGCGTCGCCTGCCACGGCTGAACTCGCACCAACACATGTGTATTCGGCACCCGGAACCTATACTGTAGTGGCTACAATTACCAATTTTAACGATGTATATACCATTCCGCAGGAGGTAACCATATATGGCATACCGGTGGCCAACACCGCTCCGGCAATCAATGAGTGCGACCCGGAGAACGACGGGCAGGAAGTATTTAACCTTTCAGCAAATGATGCCGCAGTGCTTGGAACTCAGAGCCCGGGAACATTTGAGGTGCGTTACTTTGCCTCGCAGGAACATGCCGATGGCAACACCAATGCCGTTAATTCGACAGCGTTTACCAATACCTCTAACCCGCAGACGATAGTCGCGCGCATCCAGCAACGGGGCAATACCAATTGTTATACCACTTCTTCTTTTAGTATCGGGGTTACAGCCGCGCCTTTAATGAATGGCGCCGGATATGCCCTGTGCGATGACGACAGCGATGGCAACGATACCAACGGCAGGGCCACATTTGACCTGGGTGCGGTTACCACAGCATTAGTGGAGGATACCGCAAACTATACCACTACCTACTACGCGAATGAAATCGCCGCCAATAACGGAGCTGCCAACACGCTCCCGGTACAATTTTACAATACGGTAAGGGACCAGCAGGTGGTATATGCCCGTATTGTACACAATACATTTACGAACTGCGTTACGGTGGTGCCCATAACGCTAACGGTAAACCCGCTGCCCGATGTAATGATGGGTACAGAGCTTGTGCAGTGCCTGAACCCCGAAGGCGTAAACATTTTTAACCTTACCCAGGCCGATGCGGAACTGACGAATGGTGATGCAGGGCTGTCGGTAATGTATTATCCCACAACTACAGATGCTGAGGATGGCACCAACGAAATTACGGGAGCCTACACCAATACTGCCAACCCGCAAACCATTGCAGCACGCGTTATTATTACCGCTACCGGGTGCTACAGGATATTGCCTGTAACACTCAGGGTTACAACCGACATTCTCCCTGCAATACCCATGGAACGCTGCGATGACGACGGCACCGAAGACGGCTTTGCTGAATTTGACCTTACCACTGCCGGGCTGGAAGACGGCACGAACAGCGTACTTTATTATCCTACAGTGCTTGATGCCCTGATGGAACAAGATGCAATTCCGTCGCTGTTTACCAATACCGTTGCCAATTCGCAAACGGTTTATGCAAGGGTAGAAAACAACAACGACTGTACCGCGCTGCAGCCAATTGACCTGATCGTGCGTCCGCTGCCCAATATTGACATTGATGATTCCGCCATAGTATGCCTTAACACCCGTGATTTTGTACCGATCAGCGCGGGTGCATTGTCTAACCTGAACAATTATACGTTTGCCTGGTCTACCGGTGAAACGACGCATACCATTTTCGTAAACCAGCCGGGCAGCTACACTGTGGAGGTGACTAATATCACGAATATTTCGGCCTGTTCCAAAGTGCGTACTGTTACGGTGGTGCCAAGCGACCTCGCTGTGATAGATGATGTAGTGGTTGAGGAACTGAGTGACAACAATACAATTACCGTTTTTGTTCACCCGGGCAACAACGTGCAGACGACCTACCTGTACAGCCTGGACTCCCCGAACGGCCCATGGCAGGAATCGAACTTTTTTGATGATGTGAGCGCGGGGATACACACCGTTTATGTATATGATACCAACGGCTGTGGCGTGAAGCCCTACGGCGTATCAGTGCTGGCGGTGCCGAAGTTCTTCACCCCGAATGGCGACGGCATCAACGATACCTGGAACATAATCGGCGTGAATGCGCTATTTTATGAAAGCAGCAAGATCCATATTTTTGACCGCTATGGTAAGCTCCTCGCCGATGTTAATCCGAAAGGCAAAGGCTGGGACGGTACCTACAACGGCTATCCCCTGCCCTCAACCGATTACTGGTATGTAGTCGCACTTGATGATGGCAGGACGGTTAAGGGGCATTTTTCGTTGATTCGATAGGAATTTCAGATTTCAGATTGTAGATTTCAGATTGAGCTACATTCTTACCGGCATTGTCTTACCACAAAAGCATAAAGAGTATGAGTGTAGCTCAATCTGAAATCTGAAATCTACAATCTGAAATAACTACATCTTCTGCGTATAAAAATTATAGTCATTCAGCACCGTATCTACAAAGGCGGTGGCATTGGCCGATACCGATTTGATGCCCGTTACGGCTTCTATTTTTCGCTGTAGTTTGGCGATCATCTCGAAATCCGTCCCGCGGAGGCTGGATTCGTAGGTTTCCTTGATGATGCGCACATCGTTGTCGGAAAGCCGTATCACCAGGGGATATAGCGGGACATACGTATCGTTTATTTCCTTAAGGATGGTATGGTCGATCGAAATGTCGTTCTTAAGCGAAATGACTGCGGTACCCGCCGCCATGTCGCCCAGGCGCTGGTTTTGCTTATTCACCAGCATGACGATGAGGCCGATGATGCCCATGGGCGGGGTTACCTCTATGAGGCGGAACAGCCAGCGCATCAGGTATTCGCCAAAACCCGCCTGGTAACCGTCGATCTTGATGACGCGTATCTTCATGAGGCGCTTGCCGGGGGTTTGCCCGTCCATGAACGATTCAAAAAACAGGGTATAAAAAATGACCGGCAGCATAAAAAAAGTATTGATGGCGATTACCGACCAATAATCGAACGACTCCAGATAATCTTCAAATCCCGTCAGGCTGAAGATAATTGTCTTCACAAAAAAGTAGGCGATCCATATCGCAAAATCGATCAGGTAGGCCAGTATGCGGTCCCCTTCTGAGGCCATCCTGAAATTTATATCCACATTTTGCGTAGTTGTTATCGAAAGTTCTGACATATTTTATATTTTAGCTTCGTATGAGAGAGGTTGCGTTTATAAAACAAAATAAAGAAAAATGGCTTGAATTTGAGCAGGCTATTTTCGGTAAAGCTAAAAAAAATCCGGATGACCTGGCCAGCCTGTACATCCATTTGGTTAACGACCTCTCCTACGCCCGTACGTATTACCCAAAAAGCAAGACGGTGGTGTACCTTAACCACCTGGCTTCCATCACCTACCAAAAAATTTACAAGACCAAACGCGAGGATACCAACCGGCTGGTACATTTTTTTAAGACCGAAGTACCGCTCATCGTATACCAAAACCGGCGCTACGTGCTTTATGCCTTCCTGTTCTTCGTCGTCTTTACGTCAATCGGGGTCATCTCGGCGGTAAATGACGAGTCGTTCCCAAGGCTTATCCTTGGCGACCATTACGTCAACCAAACGCTTGAAAATATTGAAAAAGGAAACCCGGTAGCCGTTTATAAAAGTGGCAGCAACTGGGGAAGCGCTTTCGGCATTACCTTTAATAACCTTAAGGTAGGCATTATGTCATTCATACTGGGGATATTTGGCGGGCTGGGCACCATTTACGTACTGTTCCAGAACTGTATCATGCTGGGGTCGTTCCAGTACTTTTTTTATGATCAGGGCGTGTTTTGGGCCAGCGTTCGCGGTATCTGGATACACGGGTCGATGGAAATATTCGCCATGGTGATCGAAGCCGCCGCAGGCCTTATATTGGGCGCGGGCATATTATTCCCCAAAACCTATACGCGGATAGAGTCGCTGAAGATCAGCTTTAAGAACGCCCTGAAAATTGTGCTGAGCACCATGCCGTTTACCATTGCGGCAGGCCTGCTCGAAGGGTTTGTAACCCGCTATTCGCCCGATATGCCCATGGTACTCAATATCCTTATCATTTTGGTTACGCTGGCCGCCATATCATTTTATTACCTTGCGTACCCATTTATAGTCAACAAAAAAGTGAGCCGCCTGCAAAGGGCGCCCCATGCTGACCCTGAAAATCATTAGAAAGACATTGAATAAACTCCTTTTATATATCGTATTGCTTGCCGCACCGCTTACACCCTCCGCTGCCATGGCGCAGGACAGCATTGTATTTAAGGAAATACAGGCGCTCCCGGCAGATAAGGTGTACTATAAAGACCGCAGTTTCGACGAAGGCTTTAAGGAAGAGTATTCGGGGACAGACTTTGAATATGAACGCGTGAAGTCGGAAAAAACGGCATGGGACCGCTTTAAGGAATGGCTTGTGTATTGGCTCAACCAACTTTTCAGTTCCGACACCAGGCCAGGGAAACTAACGGGCTGGACAATTTTGGTACGGGTACTGGCATTCCTGCTGCTCGGTGTGGCCATTTATTTTATCGCAAGGGCCATACTGAATAAGGAAGGCTACTGGATATTTGGGAAAGCCGGCAAAAAAATCACGATACAGGATGCCGATGGCGAGGACATCCATGAAATGGATTTCGGCAGGCTTGTGAGCGAAACTGCAAATGACGGCAATTACAGGCTGGCATTGCGGTACTACTACCTGTGGCTGTTGAAAAAGCTCTCCAACAGGGAAGTGATACGGCTGCACAGCGACAAGACCAATACGGATTACCTGTATGAGATACGCGACAGCGGACTGAAAAAGGATTTCCAGTACCTTTCGTATGTGTACGACCATAGCTGGTATGGTGAATTCCCGATTGACCGGACTGCTTTTGAGAAGGCAGAGCGGGCTTTCCGTAAAACTTTAAACACGTTATAGGATGAGCAGGAAAACCACTTTCTTTATCGTGTTGTGCGCTGTGATACTCGGGATTATTATATTCTTAATGTCGCTGATGCCCAAAGAACCCGACTGGACCCCTACCTATGACACCAAGGACAAGATCCCTTTTGGGCTGTATGTACTGGACCGGGAAGCCCCAAAACTGTTCGAAGGCCAGGAAATAAAGAAATTTTCAATCACACCGTACGAATACTTCGACGGACAGTTTGATTACGGCAGGAATACCTATAAAGCCAAAGGATCGTTCCTGGCCATAAAGGAACAAAACACGCTCGACGAGCAGTCGGCTATGGAACTGCTTTACTTTGCCGAGCATGGCAATACGGTATTCCTGAGCATGAAGGATTTTCCGCCGGTGCTGCTGGACACTCTGAACCTGCAACTGAGCAGAGGTTATTTCCCGCAGGACTCCATTAAGCTCGACCTCAAAAAAAATGGCGGAAAGGACTATTGGTACAGCAAAGGGACGGGCTTTACTGTTTTTGATTCCATCGAAAATTCGGCAGCGACCGTGTTGGGCAACCAGCAAATGCCTGTCGGCAGCAAACCCAATTTCATCAGGGTAGGGTTTGGCGACGGCCAGTTCCTGCTGCATACCCAGCCCGCGGTTTTCAGCAACTACCACCTGCTAAAGGGCGACCATTACCACTATGCCGAAAGTGTGCTGTCGTACCTGCCGGAAAACAACATCTACTGGCATTCGGGCTTCCGTAACATTTCTACGAGCACGCTGCGGTTCATTACTAGCCAGCCCCCGCTTAAATCGGCCATGTGGATCGGGATCATCGGCATACTTATTTTCATGTTCTTTAATGCCAAAAGGAAGCAGCGCATCATCCCTGAGGTAAAGCCGCTCAAGAACACAACCGTCGACTTTACCAAAACCATTGGCAACCTGTATTACCAGGAGGGGAACCACCATACCATCATCGAAAAGAAAATAATTTACTTCCTTGAATTTGTAAGGAACGAATACCTGATAGACACTTACACGCTGGATGAGGCATTTGTAGAAAAGCTCCACCTGAAGTCGGGCAAATCGTATGAAGACATCCAAAAAGCGTTAAGGCTGATACAAAAACACAGGCACCAGTTTCAGAGTACTGAAGCTGATGTAATAGAGATCAATAAAGCAATTGAAAAATTAAGGTTATGACAGAAGAATTTGACAACAGCCACGAAGGCATCAACCTTGGCAAAGGCCCATCTTCAAACGATGCGGGAAACAGCGCTCCGGAAACCGACAACATAAACTTCACCTCCAGGCTCGACCTTTCGGGGCTTCAGCAAAGCATTGACGCGGTAAAGGCAGAATTAAGCTCGGTTATCGTAGGCCAGCATAAGATGATCGACCAGCTGCTGGTGGCCATACTGTCTAACGGGCACGTGCTGCTTGAAGGGGTACCGGGTGTGGCCAAGACCATCACGGCAAAGCTGCTGGCAAAAACCCTTACGCTCGATTTCAGCAGGATACAGTTTACACCCGACCTTATGCCATCGGACATATTGGGTACTTCGGTATTCGACATGGCAGCGTCAAAATTCAACTTCAAAAAAGGGCCGATATTCTCGAACTTTGTACTGATCGACGAGATCAACCGCGCCCCGGCCAAAACGCAGGCAGCGCTTTTTGAAGTAATGGAGGAACGCCAGATTACCATTGAAGGCACTACCCATACCATGGAAGCGCCCTTCCTGGTCATTGCCACACAAAACCCCATTGAGCAGGAAGGCACCTACCGCCTGCCCGAGGCCCAACTGGACCGTTTCCTGTTTAAGATCACCATTGACTACCCCCAGCTTGACGAAGAAATTGCGATACTGCAGCGTGAAAATGCCCTGCACGACCGCGAGAAGCTGCAACACATCCAAAAGATACTGTCGCAGGCCGACATCCTGAAATACCAGGGCATCGTGAAGCACATTGTTATCGAGCCGCAGCTGATACAATACATCGCGAAGATCGTGATCAATACCCGCGAAAATGCGTTCCTGTACCTGGGGGCATCGCCAAGGGCTTCGATAGCGATACTGAACGCCGCCAAAGGTTTTGCGGCCCTGAGGGGCAGGGATTTTGTAACGCCCGAGGACATCAAGGATTCGGCCATACCGGTACTGCGCCACAGGATCATGGTAGCGCCGGAGCGTGAGATGGAAGGCCTTACCAGCGAACAGATCATCAAACAGATAGTAGACACTTTAGAAATACCGCGTTAATGAAGTGGCTTAAACGCATATACCTCAACAACTTCTTCTTCTATGTGCTCATGGGCATCATGGTGTGCTTTGTGCTGTCCTACTTTTTCCCCGCGCTCTACAATGCGGTATGGCTGGGATTGTATGCATTTATCGGCTTTACGGTTATCGACCTGTTGTTGCTCTTCGCTTCGAACCAGCGCTTTGCAGGTGCACGGGTAATGCCCGAAAAGCTCTCTAACGGCGATGAAAATACCGTGGGGATACGGCTGGAAAGCGGCTACTCATTCCCTGCCGCGCTGAGGATCATTGATGAGATACCCGTGCAGTTCCAGATGCGGAATTTTGACGTAAGGCGTACGATAAGTGCAGGCGGAACCGACAACTTTGATTATTCCCTGAGGCCGACAACGCGTGGCGAATACCATTTTGGCAGCCTTAACGTATATGTATCCTCGCCCCTGCGGCTGGTGTCGCGGCGGTTTATTTTCGAGACCGGCCATATGGTGCCCAACTACCCGTCGTACATGCAGCTGCGCAAATATGACCTGATGGCGTTTTCGAACCGGCTTTTTGAATATGGCCTGAAAAAAATACGCCGCATAGGGCACACGATGGAATTTGAGCAGATCAAGGAATATGTGGGTGGCGACGACATACGCACCATCAACTGGAAGGCAACCGCCAAAAAGAACCAGCTGATGGTGAACCAGTTCCAGGACGAAAGGTCGCAAAACGTATACATGGCGATAGATAAAGGCCGGGTGATGAAAATGCCGTTTAACGGGCTGAGCCTGCTGGACTATGCCATCAACTCGACGCTGGTGCTGTCGAACATCATCCTTAAAAAAGGAGACAAGGCGGGGATGTTCGCGTTCTCGAAAAAAGTGGAGAACCGTGTGGCGGCCGAGAGGCGCTCATCGCAAATGCAGCGCGTAATGGAAACGCTGTACAATGTGGATACCGACTTTTTTGAAAGCGACTTCGGAAGGCTGTATGCCGACATTAAAAAGAACATTACCCAGCGCAGCCTGATACTGCTGTACACCAATTTTGAAACACTCGACGGGCTGAAACGCCAGCTGCCCTACCTGAAAGGGATTGCCAAAAGCCACCTGCTGGTAGTGGTTTTCTTTGAAAATGTGGAGCTTGAGGAGCTGATGCAGAAGAAGGCAGGCCACATACAGGAAATATACGACCAGGTGATCGCGGAGAAATTTGCCTTCGAAAAAAGGCTTATTGTAAACGAGCTGAAGAAATACGGCATCTACTCGGTACTCACAAAACCGGAAGACCTGACTGTGGAGAGCATCAACAAGTACCTTGAAATAAAGGCACGGGGGATACTTTAAAACAAACCATGAAACAGTTGTTACTCATTATCGGACTGGTGGCAGTATTTGGCTGCAAAAAAGAACCGGACACAACACCGGTACCCGAAGCGGTGCCAACTGAAACGATCGTTGAAGCGGCGCCGGCAACCCAAAGCCCGGCCGACCCGGTAGCCACATTTGCCACCGATCGTGATAACATAAGCCGTCAGCTGAAAGGGCTTTCGGAAAAGGAGGCCAATGCCCTGTATGAAAAGCACCTCGCCGACAACTGGAAAAAGATTGAGGCAGTAAATGTTAGCCGGGAGAAGTTTATGGATCAGCACCAGGAATCGTTTTTTAGCGAAACACCTGTTAAAGCCCTGGAGGCAGAAAAGCAGGTCCTCGCAAAGGCGGGGCTTGAGTTTAGGTACATTGGCGAAGGCATGGTAATTGTGGAGACGTTGCCGGATTACTACAAAACGCTGTTTGGCAGCTATGTCACTCCGGCTTACAAAGACTACATCGCGTTAGACTGTGAAAGCAACAAAACGCTGTGGACTGCCGATGCCGGGGTGATAGTGCCCTGGAAGGACCTGGGGGAACATACGGTATTGTGGGAAAAGCTGGCCGACAGGTATCCGGAGAGCAGGTTATATCCTAAAATGAAAGAGGAATATGATTGGTTTAGTTCGCTATTTTTCACAGGGGAGGATAATACTCCCGTGAAGGAAGATGACAGCGCCGAATTATACGAAGAGGTGCGGAAAGCTTTTGAAGGGATCGTAAAAAAATACCCGGACACGAAAACGGCAAAACTGGCAAAAATTGCGCTGACGAATGAAGAGAATGGGGAAGATTACCTAAAGTCTATGTTTGAGGCCTTAAAAGCCCTTTAGCACATCCCTGAAAATCATAGTGCAAAGTCCTTAAAGTCATATTAAAGCGGCGCAAAAATCATATAAAAACTTCGCAAAATACATTAACGCACAATCATTTTGAAACAAATAAGCAGCGCGCAAAATCCACTGGTAAAACACCTGGTGCAATTGCAGGAAAAAGCAAAGGCCCGAAGACAGAGCGGCACCTTCCTGATCGAGGGGCAACGGGAGATAGAGCTGGCCCGAAAGGGAGGCTATGAAATTGACACAGTGCTGTTTATGGAGGGCATGCTGACCGAACCACAGGTAAGAACCCTGGCTGGGCGGCAGGCAGAACTGATAGAAATAAGCCGGGAAGTGTACCAAAAACTGGCCTACCGCGACACTACCGAAGGGATAATTGCCGTAGCCAAGAGCAAAAACCTCACGCTGGATGATTTGGAACTTGGCGATAACCCACTGATCCTCATAGCAGAAGCTACCGAAAAGCCGGGCAACATAGGGGCAATGCTGCGCACCGCCGATGCTGCCAACCTGGATGCCGTGATCATAGCCAACCCAAAGGGCGACCTGTACAACCCAAATATTGTGCGTAGCAGCGTGGGATGCCTGTTTACCAACAACATAGCCACAGGAACCACCGAAGAGGTGATCGCCTTCCTGAAATCGAAAAACATCAATATCTACTGTGCCACGCTACAGGATTCGGCGCAGTACCATACCCAGGATTATACGCAACCGGCTGCCTTAGTGGTTGGTACAGAGGCAACAGGCCTTACCGAAGCGTGGCGCACGGCATCGACAAAGAACATCAATATACCCATGCAGGGCGCTATCGACTCGATGAATGTATCGGTTGCGGCGGCGATACTGATCTTTGAAGCCAAAAGGCAAAGGGGATTCTAAAATATTCCTTAACTTTCGGCGTTACTAATAGCCAATACCACACGAATGAAAGCCTATACCCTACTGTTACTTCTACTGTCGTTATCCCTTTATTCCCAAGACATTGAAACCCTTTCGTGGGATGAAGCGAAGATCAGCGACAGGATAGCCATGACGATATCCAAAGCGGAATTTGACAAGCGCTTTAAAAAAGCCGACAGCATTACAGTGCCCACCCCGGACGAGATATGTGGCCGCGAAGACGAGGCAAATGTGCAAATGGTACACTATAAAGGCGCTAAGTATGAGCTCGATAACGGCATCATGAATTTCAGGAGCGTTGACTTCACAAAGAACCGCAATACCTATTTTTCTATTAAAGACGACTGGTTCGACCGTACGACGACCCTGAAAAGCTTTAGCAAGACTTACCCGGGAGCGTCAGCATTTATTGAAGATGTGGAAGGCGAAGAAGAGGGCGAACTGCTCGAAATGATAACCCTGCTGCCCGACAGCGCTGAAGAGTATGAATGGCGGTTTTACTTTAAGGATGAAAAGCTGAAATCTGTTGAATGCCGGTTTTCCTGCGACTGATGCCGGAACCCAAAACATACTACAACCCTGTAAATGGCGAGTTTGCACGCATACTCAAATCGTCGGACGACACTAATGGCGAGTATTCCCTGCTTGAGGTGAGCCTCTCGCCCGGTGGCGGCAACCCCTTGCATTATCACACGAAATTTACGGAAGAATTTTTTGCCGTTAAAGGCAATTTGGGGCTGCAATACCAGAAAGATGTGGTACACCTGAAACCGGCAGAACGAAAGCTGGTCCCCATTGGCATTCCGCACCGTTTCTTTAACGATTCACCCGAAGAAATAATTTTCAGGGTAATGCTGCGCCCCGGCCAGCCCGGCTTTGAGAATTTCCTGAAAGCTATGTTCGGCCTGGTAAATGACAGGAAAACCATTACCAAAAACCAAATACCAACAAACATTTATCATATTGCCGTAATGCACAACTGGGGCGACACGCATTTGGCAAGCCTGGCTTTCAGGATATTTTCGCCGTTGGTAAAAATATTTTACAGGCGTGCTGTAAAGCTGGGAATAGATAAAGAGCTGATGGAACGGTATTGCAGGTAGCAGAAATGAACTCAGCGGTCGATTGCCCTGACTCTGCAAAAACCTAAAACGTGCCCGTCGTACACCGTACTTTGCGTGAGCGATCGTAGCGGCATCCCCCCGCTTTTTCTGCGGGGGATACAGCGAAGAGCGCGACGGCGGAGGCACGGAGCCGGCACGCCCAAAAAATCTTTCTACTTAACGTGACGGGGCTTGCAAATCAGTAATATATTTACTATATTTAGGCTATATGTTACACTATATGACAGAGATAGACACAGAGCTCGAAAACAAGGCGATCGCCAAAGAATATAAGGAACTGCTGCGCATCAGCTACCAGACGCTTTCTGACGAAGACAAGAAACTGATACGCAAGGCTTTTGATGTTGCCGTGGACGCGCACAAGGACCAGCGAAGGAAATCCGGGGAGGCCTACATATTCCACCCTATTGCGGTGGCCAAGATTGTGGCTTCGGAAATTGGTCTTGGTGCAACTTCCATTGCCTCTGCCCTGCTGCACGATGTAGTTGAAGATACCGATATAACCGTCGAGGATATCGAAAAGATGTTCAACCCCAAGATCGCGCAAATTGTGGAAGGCCTTACCAAGATCGCCCAGGTAAAGACCGACCAGGAGATATCGATGCAGGCCGAGAACTTCCGCAAGATGCTGCTTACACTGAACGACGACGTTCGGGTAATCCTCATTAAAATTGCCGACAGGCTGCACAATATGCAGACAATGGGTTCGATGGCCGATTATAAGCAGGCCAAGATCGCTTCGGAAACACTTTATATTTACGCTCCCCTGGCCCACAGGTTGGGACTTTACAATATAAAGTCGCAACTGGAAGATCTTGGCCTGAAATATACAGAACCCGCGGTGTATAACGACATCGTGAGCCGGATGAAGGAGAGCAAGGAAGAACAGGATGCCTATATCAAGTCGATATCGGATGTGCTGAAAGCGTCACTGGATGCGGAGGAGATTGAATATACCATTAAGGGAAGGCCGAAATCCATCTATTCCATAAGGCGGAAAATGCTGGCACAAGGCGTAACCTTTGACGAGGTATACGACAAATTTGCCCTTCGCATCATTTATAAATCGAACACACACGACGAGAAGTTCTTAGCCTGGAAAATTTACTCCATAGTCACCGACCATTACAGGCCCAGCCCAAGCAGGCTGCGCGACTGGATATCATCGCCAAAATCTACCGGTTATGAAGCGCTGCACATTACTGTTATGGGCCCGAAAGGCCGTTGGGTGGAGATTCAGGTACGGAGCGAACGCATGGACGAAGTGGCCGAGAAAGGCTATGCTGCCCACTACAAGTACAAACAGGGCGGCGCGGGTGAAGAGCATGGACTGGAAACCTGGCTCAACCTGCTGAAAGAAGCTTTGGAAAACTCGGCTGCCAATGCAGTGGATTTTGTGGAGGATTTCAAGCTAAACCTATATGCCAAAGAAATTTATGTGTTTACCCCCAAAGGCGAAATAAAATCGCTGCCAAAAGGCGCTACATCGCTGGATTTTGCCTTCAGCATCCACTCGGAAGTGGGGATACGGACAAGGGGGACAAGGGTGAACGGCAAGCTCGTACCCCTGAACCACGTGCTGAACAGCGGCGACCAGGTGGAAGTGATCACCTCGCAAAACCAAAAACCCAACTCGCACTGGCTTGAATATGTTACTACTGCAAGGGCGAAAAACAAGATTAAAAACGTACTTAACGAGGATACTAAAAAAATTGCCGAAGACGGTAAAGAATTGCTTACACGCAAATTACGCCACCTAAAGATAACGCTGAATGAGGCTACAGTAAATGAGTTGGTGTCGTACTTTAAACTAAAAACCAGCCTTGACCTGTTTTACCGTGTGGGCGTAGGCACAGTTGAAAACCAGCAACTTAAGGATTTTGCTTCACTGAAGAGTAATACGTTCATGAACTTCTTTAAAGGCAAGATGAAGCGTACGCCCAACTTACCTCAGGAGCAGGTGCAGAAAGAGGAGCTAAACCGTAATTATGACCTGCTGGTTTTCGGGAAGAACGAGGACAAACTGGATTATAAGCTGGCTAACTGCTGTAACCCCATTCCGGGAGACGATGTGTTTGGGTTCGTTACTATAAACGAAGGCATCAAGGTGCATAAAAAAGACTGCCCGAATGCCATAAGGCTGCAAAGCAACTATGCCTACCGCATTATACAGGCGAAATGGATCGACTCATCGCAGGAGGAATTCAAGGCAACGCTAAAAATTACGGGAATGGACTCACTCGGCCTTACCAATGAGCTTACCAAGGTGATATCCAACATTATGAGTGTGAACATACAAAGCATATCCCTTAGTGGTAACGCAGGCATTTTCAATGGGCAGCTGACGGTGGTGGTGCAGAATAACACCATATTGAAAAAGCTGATCGAAAATATTAAAAAGATAGACGGGATTGATAAGGTGACGAGGATTTATAATTAAAATTAGACATTAGAAATAATTTTCAAAATTTTACAGGTGAATTTAAGTATGGGTACAAATATATTTTTTGATCGAAAGCAGAAAAAAGCAATTAAATATATTAAAAACAATCATTCAGATGTAATTAGACTGACAGAAAACTGCATACTAAAATTTTCGGTTTTTCACGAAGCTTTTAATGAAATAGAAAAAAAAAAAAAAACAATCCTGTATCAAGGGTATATTGCATCTATTACCAACAATTTTGTTGTTTGTAAGAAATTATTTATTGAAGGTTGGCATTTTCAATTGCAAATTATACTTCGGACACAGTTTGAGCAGCTTCAAAATTTAATATGCTTGTTATTTGATGAGGAATATTATGAATATTATAGCAAAGCGAGTGATAATAAAGATTTAGTACCACTCACACCTAAGCAAGCTCATATTCAAAAAGTTTTAACTAAATTCTCAAAAACACATCATAGCTATGGAAGACTTTTGAAGACCATGTCGATTGAGATGAAACCTTTATATGATGAATTTTCAAAAGCCAGTCATGGAAATTTGATGCATGCAATGCTATTATCATCATATCCGGCTGATGATGATAGTATTATTTTCGATATCGGCAGTAGTGAAAGGCCTTATGAAAGAACTTTAAATTTTTTCGTATCATTTCTTGAATTTGCACAGCTTATTTGGTTTGTATGTCACAAGCGATTCAATGAATTGAATTTATTTGAATTGACTAATATTTCAAATGAATTTAAAATTAACTTATCACCTTCGTCAATAAAGGAGTTAAAGAATTTGGAGCTTAAATTATAAAATATAAATTATCGGTTAGATACTGTGGATGATTACACTTCCCAAAAATTAGATTATCTTTGCTTATTGATACCAAACCCATGGAAAATAATAAAAACCAGGACATTGTAAAGAATGTCTTCACAAAATTCCTTGAAGATAAAGGCCACAGGAAAACTCCTGAACGCTATGCCATCCTCCAGGAAATATACAACAGCCAGGAGCATTTCGACATTGAGTCGCTGTACATAAAGATGAAGAACAAGAACTATCGTGTGAGCCGTGCAACGCTTTATAACACGATAGAGCTGTTATTGGACTGCGGCCTGGTACGAAGGCACCAGTTCGGGCAGAACCAGAGCCATTACGAGAAATCGTATTTCGACAAGCAGCATGACCACATCATCATGACAGACACAGGCGAGGTAATTGAGTTTTGCGACCCCCGCATCCAGTCGATCAAAAAAACAATAGAGGAGATTTTTGGTATTGAAATTCATAACCATTCTTTATACCTTTACGGCCAGCGGAAAGTTCCCGTTGCGGAGGTGCAAGCCGACGCAGATGTGCCAGCTGAAACAAACCAACCCTAACGGATTGGTTTTATTTTTTTACCGAATACACATAACTACAACATAACAAACAACTAAAGAGAATGACCGTAGATTTGCTGCTTGGACTACAATGGGGCGACGAAGGCAAAGGAAAGATCGTCGACGTGCTTACTTCTAAATACGATATTATTGCCCGTTTCCAGGGTGGCCCGAATGCAGGCCACACGCTGGAATTTGACGGTATTAAACATGTGCTGAGGACGATACCTTCGGGCATATTTCACCAAAACTCCATCAATATTATTGGCAATGGCGTAGTGATGGATCCAGTGGTTTTCCAGAAAGAACTGGAAGGGCTTGAGAAATTCAACATTGACATCAAATCCAGGCTTTTGATTTCGAGGAAAGCTCACCTGATACTGCCTACACACCGCCTGCTGGATGCAGCATCTGAAACTTCCAAAGGAAAGGCAAAAATAGGCTCGACGCTGAAAGGCATCGGCCCAACGTATATGGACAAAACCGGCAGGAACGGCATACGCGTAGGCGACATTGAGCTTGAAGATTTTAAGGAACGCTACCGTGCACTTGCCGACAAGCACCAGTCGATGATCGATTTTTATGATGTGGCGCTGGAATATGACCTTGAGGAGTTGGAAACAGAATTCTTTACTGCTATTGACGAGCTGAAAAAGCTAACTTTCATAGACAGTGAGGAATACCTGAACAGGGCTATGAAAGAAGGCAAAACCATATTGGCCGAAGGCGCCCAGGGATCACTTCTGGACATCGACTTTGGCACCTATCCATTCGTAACATCATCAAACACCACGGCTGCCGGGGCCTGTACAGGGCTTGGCATTGCGCCGAACAAAGTGAAGAATGTGTTCGGGATATTCAAGGCTTACACTACCCGAGTGGGTAGCGGCCCCTTCCCTACGGAGCTTTTCGATGAGGATGGCGCCACCATGGCACGCGTGGGCAATGAGTTCGGGTCGGTTACCGGACGTGCAAGGCGCTGTGGATGGCTGGACCTTGTGGCGCTGAAATATGCGGTACAGGTAAATGGGGTAACTCAATTGTACATGATGAAAGGCGACGTGCTTTCGGGCTTTGAAACCCTGAAAGTATGTACGGCATACGAATATAAAGGCAAAAAAATGGATTATTTTCCATACAACATAGAGCCGGAAAACGTAACCCCACTATTTGTAGAGAAGAAAGGATGGGCTGCCGACCTTAGCGGAATGACCACCTACGATGAACTTCCCGCAGAACTCAAAGAATACATTGAGTTCATTGAAAAAGAACTGGAAGTGCCTATAAAAGTGGTTTCCGTTGGGCCGGACAGGACACAAACGATAATGAAATAAAAATTTACTGATCTTTGATCACCAGACCTGACCGGCTTTTATAAAACCTGTCAGGTCTTTTTGCATAAATATGGTTTCTCCTGATTACATTATACAATGAATGAGTCCGCCTAGCGTTTTAACGTAACAATAAAACGCGGTACAGCTATTGTTATATTATTTGCGTAAATTTGCCTAAATTTTTAGACATTGAAAAACCTATTTTTCTTTATCATAAGCCTTGCAGTATTGTGCGGCACCTCCATGTTTTCGCAGGAAAAGAAGAAGATCATCATTGAGAATTCCGACTTTACCGAAATGAACCAAAACGAGGTGCCGGGCGCGCTTATCCTGACAGGCAACGTGCAGATATTGCATGACGGCGTGAGGATTACCTGCAACAAGGCCTACCATTTCCAGGATGAGAACTACGTAAAACTTTTCGGTAATGTGAAGATGAACCAGGGCGACTCACTGCTTATGGATAGCCGCTATGCCGAATATAACGGCGACCGTAAATTTGCCTATGCCACCGGAGGCGTAGTGATGCGCTCACCGGACATGACGCTGACCACCGATACCATCAACCTTGACCGTGTCATACAACAGGCCTATTACAATTCATACGGCACCGTGGTTAACCGCGAGAATACCCTGAAAAGCAAGTCGGGGCGATTTATTATCGGGCAGAAGAAATACGAGTTCAGGACAGCAGTTACCCTTACCAACCCGAAGTATGTACTGAAGTCGAATAACCTTGATTATTATACGAACTCCGGACACTCTTATGTATTCGGGCCAAGTACCATTACCAGTAAGGAAGATTTTATTTATACGGAAAAAGGTTTTTATGATACCCGGAAAAGAATCGCGAACCTTTACACCAACTCCTATATAAAGTACGACACGCAGATCATTCGGGGTGATGAAATGTTCTATGACCAAAATAAGGAATTTGCCACGGCGACCAATAACGTCAGCGTGATTGATACCGTCAATAAATTTAAGGGGACCGGGCATTATGCCGAGGTTTATCGCGCAAAGGATTCGATAATGATGACGAAAAGGGCTCTGGTGGCAACGGTAGTAGAAAACGACACGCTGTTTACCCATGCCAAGCGGATCATAATAACCGGAAAGAAAGGATTCAGGGTCGTTCGGGGATACAATAACGCGCGATTTTACAAGATCGACATGAACGGTAAGTGCGATTCCATACACTCCGATGAAGCAACAGGATTGACGCAGCTTATACGCCGACCGGTAGTGTTTAACGGGCAAAACCAGGTCACCGGCGATGTTATCCACCTGATATCGGACGCAAAAACTGAAAAGTTGGACTCAATAAAGGTGCTTAATAATGCCTTTATCATACAGAAGGATACGCTCGGTAAGGGCTATAACCAGTTGAAAGGGCTGAACCTGTACGGTAAGTTTAAGGATAATAAGTTATCGGAAGTGGACCTTGTGAAAAATACCGAAAAGATCTACTATATGTATGACGAAGACGATGCCCTTGTCGGTATCGACAAAGGTAAAAGCAGCAAGATACACCTTGATATTGAGAATAACGAGATCGTATCGGTAACTTCATTCACAAACATTGAAAGCGATTCATACCCGGATAAAGAACTTCCGGAGAATGTGCGCAAGCTACGGGGATTTGCATGGCGCGGCGATGAAATGATAAAAAGCAAAGAAGACATATTTCCGCCGGAAGAGCAGGAGATGCATGATAAGATCGTCGAAAAAAGCGAAAAGGAAAAGCTAAAGGAAGACACACCACTGGAGCCACGGAAGGAGACACTAAATTACGACAAGAATAATCCTGCACCGAAACCGGCAACACCAAAACCGGAGGCACAAACACCGGCACCGCAGAAAAAACCGGCAGAAAAGCCAACAGTTTTAAAGCCTAATCCTAAAAAGAAACTCTAAAGAGACAGGCCTCATACAGCGTACCATTACCATGATCGAAGATTTTTACAAATACCAGGCGCAGACTTCCCCTTACCCGCTGGGGATGGAGGTTTCGCACGCCAAAGGAAGCTATATATACGATACCAACAATAAACAGTACCTCGACTTTGTGGCGGGGGTTTCGGCGGCAAGCCTGGGCCACCAGCACCCAAGGGTGAATCAGGCGATCATTGACCAGCTGAATAAGTACTCGCACGTGATGGTATACGGCGAATATGCCCAGCACCCGGCAACGGAATTTTGCAGGCTTTTAGCGGAGTACCTGCCTCCAACACTGAGTAAAACCTACCTTTTGAACTCCGGCACCGAAGCTACAGAGGGCGCATTGAAACTCGCCCGCAGGGTAACCGGCAGGAGCCAACTGATTTCGTGCTTTAAGGCCTATCATGGTAACACCATGGGATCGATGAGCGTGATGGGATTTGAGGAGCGCAAGCAAATATTCAGGCCTCTGATTCCTGATGTCGATTTTATTACCTTTAATAATGAGGAAGACCTCCAAAAGATAACCAATAAAACGGCCGGCATCATCCTGGAAACCATACAGGGGGGCGCGGGTTTCATACAGCCAGAGAACGACTTCTTAAAAAAAGTACGGCAGCGGTGCGATGAAGTTGGCGCCCTGATGATACTCGACGAGATACAGCCGGGCTTTGGGCGAACCGGGAAATTGTTCGGTTTCCAAAACTATGATGTCGTTCCCGACGTAATTGTTATGGGTAAGGGAATGGGAGGCGGCATGCCGGTGGGCGGTTTTACCGCATCTGCCGAAATGATGGACCTGCTGAGCCACGACCCCAAGCTGGGACACATTACGACATTTGGAGGACATCCGGTAATTGCTGCAGCCTGCCTGGCAACGCTACAGGAAATAACCGAAACTGACATAATGGCGCAGGCACTTGAAAAAGAAAAACTTTTCAGGAAACTGCTTGTACACCCGCTGATAAAAGAAGTGCGTGGCGAAGGGCTGATGCTTGCGGCCATGACGGAGAGCGCTGCGATTACTGATAAAGTGATACTTCGCTGCCAGGAAAAAGGGCTGATATTGTTTTGGCTGCTCTTTGAAGGGACAGCCATCAGGATAACCCCTCCCCTGACCATATCTGAAGCAGAAATTATTGCGGGATGTGGCATTATTATTGAAGTTATGAATGAAATAGCTGGCGGACAATAAATGTTAGCAATTGTTTGTTAATTAAATTGTTCAAAAGAAAACTTAATAAATTCCTTTTTACAGTAACTATTCGTAACTTTAAGAGGATATATAAAATTACAGGAGCATGAATTTGAGCCACGAAGAAGAAGATTACAGTTTATCCTTATCAAAGTTTGAATCGATGTTGAAAACCAACAAAGTATTCTTCTTTGACTCTGAAGAGTTTGAGGACATCATTCTTCACTACCTCGACTCGGGCAAAATTAATTTAGCTAAGAAAGCCTTAAAACTAGGCCTGGAACAGCATCCCAGGTCAACAGGCTTAAAATTAGTACAGGTGGAGATCCTTATTTTTGATGACAAGCTTGAACTGGCAGAACGTTTACTGAACGAACTGTATGCCATTGAGCCCACTAATGAAGAAATTTACATTCAGAAAGCCAACATTTATTCTAAAAAGGACGATCACGAAAAAGCCGTGGAACTCCTTCAGGTGGCGCTGAAATATACTGATGACTATGCCGATGTGTACTCACTGATTGGCATGGAGTACCTTTTTATGGACAATCTTGAGCTGGCAAAAGATAATTTTATCAAATGCCTTGAAGAGGATACCGAAGACCACTCGGCATTATACAATGTGGTGTACTGCTTCGATTTCCTTGACCAAAACCTGGAAGCCATTGAGTTCCTGAACAGCTTTATTGACAGGAATCCGTACAGCGAAGTGGCCTGGCACCAGTTGGGGCGCCAGTATTATGCCATTAAACAGCACAGCGATGCCCTGCGCGCCTTTGACTACGCGACCCTGATCGATGACAGCTTTTTGGGCGCATTCCTTGAAAAGGCCAAAACCCTTGAAAGGCTGAAACGCTATGAGGATGCCATAGAATGCTACAATATCACGATGGAACTGGACGACCCTACGTCGTATGCCCTCCTTCGTGTGGGTAAATGCCATGAGCGTCTGGGTAACCATGAAAAAGCCCTTAAGTTTTACCTGAGGACGGTGCACGAAGACCCGCTTTTGGACAAGGCATGGATAGCCATTACCGACTTTTACATCCGCAGGAAGAATTTCCAGAAAGCGCTGTATTATGTAAACAAGGCCAATGGTATTGATAATGAAAACAAGCTCTACTGGAAGCGTTATGCCATCATCAACAAAGCTTTAGGGTTCCATGAAGAATCTGAGGAGGGGTATCGCAAGGCCGTTGAGTTTGGCGATTACCAACTGGATACATGGCTTTTCTGGACCGATTCGCTCATTACCCTTGGTGAATATGACACTGCTGTAGTAACCCTGCTGCAGGCCTGTGAATATTATCCGGAAGAGTTCGAAATCGAGTACCGCCTTGCAGGGTTGTATTTTACGCTACAGGAAACGGATAAAGCCGTATTCCACCTTAGTAACGGATTGAGGCTGAATTTCAAAAATAATACGCTGATCGAAGAATTTTTCCCTTCGGTATGGTATTCGGATATTGTGCAGGATGCCATTGAAAAACATAAAAAAAGAAAATAATTATTTTGTTTAAGTAAGACCCGGCAGCAGCTACCGCTTTGCCGGTTTTTTTATACTATGAAGACATTTATAACAACTGTTATGCTCCTATCCCTTGCATCTACCTATGCACAGGGAGAAATACCAAAACCGGATCCGGCGACTGTTTCCGAAATCCAGATCGAAGGGTTTGTTGAGGACGATATTATGATTGGTGACCTCATGGAAATGCCGGAAGCAGATACCACTGTACACGACTATACAACCCTCCAGGTGAAACCCGAATTTCCGGGAGGGTCAAAATCATTGGCTTCTTATTTTAAAAAGAATGTCAACACAGCCTTAGTCACAGGGGTAAAAACCGGTACTTATAACGTCCAAATCTATTTTGTTGTTGAAAAAGACGGAACGCTTACGGATATTAAAGGAATTGTAAGCCCGGAAAAATCAATGATAACCGAGGTTATTAGGGTAGCAAAGTCCATGCGCATAAAGTTTCAGCCCGGCGTACAGAACGGTAAGCCGGTACGCTCCGGCTATCCATTGAACGTAGAAGTTATAATTCCCTAAAACTAATCCTGTGAAGATTAAGGCAAAAATATACGGGCTGGTGGGCCGCAACATAAGCTACTCCTTTTCGGCGGGATATTTCAATAAGAAATTTGGTGAAAAGGAAAAGCTAAAAAATTGTATTTACTCCAATTTTGACATTAAGGAAATTAATGAACTGCCGGAAATAATAGAAAACACGCCTAAGCTGAAAGGCCTCAACGTGACCATACCTTATAAGGAGGAAGTGATACCGTTGTTGGACTCAATATCGCCTAATGCCAAAATAATCGGGGCGGTAAATACCATAAAGATATCCAAAGACGGCAAGCTTAAGGGCTATAATACCGACCATCACGGATTTAAAAAAGCGCTTCAGCCCCTATTGAAGCCCCACCATGACAAGGCGCTTATACTCGGTACGGGTGGCGCTTCCAAAGCGGTTGCCTATGCCCTGCGCAAAATGAAGATCGGGTATGATTTCGTATCACGTACCGGCAACGATGTCATTTTTTCGTATGAAGATCTTAACGAAGAGGTGTTTGACGAATATACTATTATAATCAATACCACGCCGCTGGGCACTTTCCCCGGAATTGAATCGTGCCCGCCGCTGGACTATACACTTTTTACCGACAGGCATATCGCCTTTGACCTTGTGTACAATCCTGTCGTAACCAAATTCCTGCGCATGGCGAAAGAAAACGGGGCCACTACAGAAAACGGCTATTCCATGCTGGTATACCAGGCTGAAAAAGCCTGGAAGATATGGAATGAGAAATAAATGCACCCTCCATTTTAAGAAAATCTCATTTTTACATTAAAATCATTGTAGATAACGGCAGAAATTCATGTTTTCCTTTGAATTTTAAACTGGCTTTACTATCTTTCGGCAGTAAAGTAGTTAAACCCTAAGCATTTTATACAATGTTAGATCAAAAGAATGATAACCTGCACGACGCAGATGGAGAGGAACTCAACAAAGTAGATGGCACAGTGAGCAATGTCCCCGTACCTGAAGACGGATCGGCTGATAATGATGACATGCCTGTAGTACACGAGACGGAAGGGCAATTGCCTTTTGCGCCGAAAGAACTGCTGAATGCTGCCAAAGTAGCCGAAGTGCCTGAAGAGGCAGAACCGGAAACAACGGAAGATACAATGCCGGAAATTGCAGCGAATGAAGAAAGCAGCGCCGCGCCAGCCGTATCTGAAGCTGCGCCCGACACCGCCGAAACCAATCACGAAAGCATTGCCCCGGAAGTTGTTGCCGACGAAACCAAAGTTGACGAAATAGCAGCCGAAACAGCTGGTGACGCCACTGAGGACAGCCCGCTTTCGGCTGTGGAATCCATTTCGCAGAGCAATGCTGAGGAAGGCGAGGACGATTCGGCCGGAAAACATGACATCCCGATGAAGGATTATGACGCACTGGATATGGAGCAGCTTCACGATGAACTTGAAAAGATCGTGGCCCATGAAAAAGTGATGTCGGTAAAAGAGCATGCTGAGGAGATCAGGAAGGCATTCTATGCGAAATACAATCATTTAATAGAAGAGAAAAAAGACGAATACAGCCATGAGAATGATGGCGACACGTCCGGCTTTGAATACCACTTCCCGCTAAAAGGGAAGTTTGACGCCCTTTACAACCAATACAGGGATAAAAAGAACACTCATTTCAAAAAGATGCAGGGCGACCTGAAGGGTAACCTGGAGAACAGGCTGGCTATCATTGAGGAGCTAAAAAACCTTTCCGACGGCACCGAAAACATGAAAGATGCGCTGAAGCAGGTGACCGAGCTGCGTGAACGCTGGAAGAATGCCGGGCCGATACCCCGTGACAAGTACAACCACGTGTGGAACAACTTCCATTTCCATATTGAGCGTTTTTACGACCATCTGCATTTGGACAGGGAAGCACGCGATGTAGACTTTAAGCACAACCTGGAGCAGAAACAGAAGATCATTGCCCGCGTTGAAGAACTGGTGAATGAGGCAGACGTGAATAAAGCTTTCCGCGAGCTGCAGGCTTTGCATAAAATGTGGAAGGAAGAAATTGGACCCGTATCGCGTGAACAGCGTGAAGAGATATGGAACCGCTTTAGTGAGCTCACCAAGCAATTGCATGACAAGCGTGAAGCGCTGTTTGCCAAATCGCGGGAGCACGAAGAGGAGAACCTTGCCAAGAAAAAAGAGATCATTGCACAGATAGATGCCATTGCAGCCGAGAAAATTAGCGCACACAATGCCTGGCAGGGACAGATAGACCGCATCGAGGCGTTGCGTGAGCAGTTCTTCAAGGCCGGGAAAGTGCCGATTGAGGTGAATGAGGATACCTGGGCAGCCTTTAAAAATGCTGTCAGGAATTTCAACACCGTGAAGAACTCCTTTTATAAAGACATTAAGAAGGACCAACAGGACAACCTGAACCGCAAACTGGCACTGGTGGAAAAAGCCGACTCGCTAAAAGACAGCGAAGATTTTGAAGCTACCACGCAGGTGATGAAACAGATACAGGAAGAATGGAAAACCATTGGCCATGTGCCGAGGAAATATTCGGACTCTGTGTGGAAAGATTTCAAGGCTGCCTGCAACCATTATTTTGACAGGCTGCACGCCCAGCGTAATGAGGCCAACAAGGAGGAAATCGATGCCTTTTACAAGAAAAAGGAGTACCTGGACAGCATTAAGGATTTTGAACTGACCGGCGACCATAAAACCGACCTTGATGCCATCAAAAAGCACATTGAAAACTGGAAAGGCATGGGCCGCGTGCCACAAGCAAGAAGGCACATTGAAGGGAAATTCAATAAGATACTTGATGCACTGTTCGATAAGCTGAGCCTGTCCAAGAAAGAAACGGAAATGGTGCGCTTTACCAACCGCCTGGAACAAATGGCCGACGGCGACGACAGCCGCAGGCTGGAAAACGAGCAGCTGTTCATCATGCGCAAGATTGACGAGATACAGGCAGAGATCTTCCAGTTGGAGAACAACATCCAGTTCTTCTCTAATGCCAAAGGGGATAACCCGTTTGTGAAGGAAGTCCATAAAAACATTGAGCGCCATAAAGAGGAACTCAAGACCTGGAAGGACAAGCTTAAGCAGATACGGAAGATGAAAAATAATGAATCCGGAACCTCTTAATAGTTTGCCTCGAATTGCACTAATTGCACAAATTTATATAATGAAGTCCCGCTACGGCGGGATTTTTTTATGGATTTAAGTTACCAATTCCGGTAATCCCCTCCGCCATAAAGTCGGGAGGCTTGAGGAATCACGTCCTGTAACCGCCCGAGTGAAGCTTGCGTGAGGGATTGCAGCGGCATCCTGCTGACCCGCCGCGGCGAGGGAAGCAGATAGAGCGGAAAGCCCGACGCGTAACGCAGTGGAGCGGCACGCCCAAAGTCCGGTGCATAAAAAAATCCCCAAAGGCCATAAGACCTTTGGGGACCACACATGAAGCAGGAACTAATTACCGCTTCGCTATCTTTAAAGATGCCATTCCGTTATTTGTGTATACCTGTAGGATGTAATTGCCTTGCTGTAAGTGCTGGATGTTAACCTGTACCGCATTGCCATCAACAGTATCTTCCAGTACTTTCTGGCCTAAGAGATTGGTTATGGTAATGCGGCTGATTGCATCATCATTAGTGATGTTTATGACATCATTGGCAGGGTTTGGATATACCAACAGATTTTTAAGGCCGAAACCTTTCGTTGAAAGCACTTCGTTCGCTGTCACAGCAAGGAAAGCGCTTTCGCAGCCGTCAATCCACTGCGAGCAGTAGTACGTAGCACCGTCTTCAAGCAGGGTCTCGTCGCTTATTGCCTCATACGTTGTACCATCCAAAACATACCAGGTTACGGTTGCACCCGCTGCTGTAGCAACCTCAAGCGCCGCAACAGCTTCCCCTTCGGTAAAGTCCTGCTCCTCATCTCCTTGCGGGCTATCCGGTGTAGCATGAACCATAGCTACATACTGGGCTGCCGCGCTTTCACATTCGTACAGATGCTGCACTGCATAGTACGAGCTGCCATCGGTAATAACAGTTGTTGCAGGCAATGCCTCTCCGCCCTCAACAGCGTGCCAGCTTATGGCCGCGCCTGTGCTGTATTCTACCATCACATCGGCAAGGGTAGCGCCCGAGCAGAATTCCTGGTCGAGTGCGACCATTGGTTCCTCCAGCTCGATTACAGTCACTTCAACCGGTGCGCGTTCGCTTTCGCAGCCATTGAGTGTTTGGGAAATGTAGTAGGTGCCTGTTGCCAATACATAATCGCCTGCGAGCGGTGTGCCGCCGGCTTGGGATTCATATATATGGAAGATATCAAAAGCTCCGCCAGCATCGTTCACAGTAATTCCGTAACATCCTGTTGCCCCATTCTCTACATTGGGAACCGGTGTTACATAAATCGCAACTTCGACACTTTCCCTGTCGCTTTCGCAACCATTAAGTGACTGCGACACATAATAGGTGCCTGAAACCAGTGGTGTGGACCCGGCAAGCGGTGTGCCGCCTGTTGCTGCATCATACCAATGCAATTCGGCCATAGCCTCACCGTTAGCCATAAGCTCTGCCACTGTGCCGCTTACGCAAAAGCCCTGGTCAGCCGCAGTTGGCGGGGTAAGTGTCGTTATCGTAACTGCTACCGGTGTCCTCGCGCTTTCACAAGAACCCACGGTTTGGGATACATAATAGGTTGTTGCCGTCAGCGCTGTATTCGCTGTCAGTTCTGTACCACCCGTTGCATCTGCATACCAATGGAATGTTGCCCCTGTAGCACCTGTTGCTGTTAGCCCGGCCACTGTTCCTGAAGTACAGAAGCTTTGCGCCGATGCTGTTGGCGCGGCAGGAGCAGTAAAGGTTACCGCTACCGGGGTTCTCGCGCTTTCGCAAGTCCCGACGGTTTGAGATACATAATAGGTAGTTGCCGTCAAAGCGGTATCCGATGAAAGTTCGGTCCCTCCCGTTGCGGCTGCATACCAATGGAATGTTGCCTCTGTAGCGCCTGTGGCGGTTAGCCCGGCCACTGTTCCTGAAGTGCAGAAGCTTTGCGCCGATGCTGTTGGCGGTGCCACTGTATTAATCGTTACCGTTACGGGCGTTCTTGTACTTTGGCAGCCGCTCACTGTTTGCGCTACATAATAGGTAGTTGCGGTTAGCGTTGCCGTAGAAGCCAGGGCTGTACCTCCTGTTGCTGCGGCATACCAGCTAAAGGTCGCGCCGGTTTCGCCGGTAGCAACCAGGTTTGCCACGGTAGCTCCTGCACAAAAAGCCTGCGCTGTGGCTGTAGGGGCAGTTACGGTAGTAAGGGTAACGACCACTGGCGTCCTGTCACTCTCACATCCGCTAACTACCTGTGAAACATAGTAGGTTGTGGATGTCAATACTGTAGTTCCCGCCAAAGCCGAACCGCCCGTTGCTGCCGCATACCAGTTGAATGTGGCTCCTGCCGCACCGGTTGCGGTAAGTGCGCTTAAAGTACTGCCATTGCACACGCTCTGTGCAGCGGCAACAGGGTTGGCGGGTGTAATACAGGTAAGTGGAGAATAGGTTACCGTCACTGTCCAGCTGTTATTATCTACCCTGTTCCAGGTAGTATTGCATCCCGAACCACCATACGTACGCCAGGCACGAAGTTCAAATTGTACCGTTCCGGTAGCGCCGTTGGCAAGGTTTAGGCCTGTGCGGCTGTACGTTTGTGTACCGCCGCTATTTCCTGTACCCGCAGTAACTGCAGCTTCGGTAGTATTGGTTGTGGTGCAGGCCAGCAGGGAGCGCTGTTCGGCTGTCCAGCCGTTAGATGCCGTAGTCATAGTATAGGCAGTAGCCACTGAAGCGATCTGGTAGCCAACAGGTACATTGATTGTAAGCGTACCCGGACAGCTGTTCGCCGTCGTTGTAGTGGGTGTGCCATACAAGGTTGGGATATCACCTGTAGTATAGGTGCCGGATATCTGCCCCGGGGTAAAGGTGACCATAACCCAAGGCCCTTTTTCGGTTGCACTGCAATTGGAGCGTACCCAGGCATAATGTGCTGTTCCGGTAGCAAGTCCGGGCAGCTCCACCGAGGTAGTTCCCGAAGCTACGTTGCCTGTGGGCACTGTGGCACCTGTAGGCGGTGTATTGCTTGTAGAATAATAGTAGTCGTATCCGGCAGCCGGGCTGATGATGGACGGTGTCCATGTTAATGTTGCTGAGGCGGCGGCGGCTACGGCAGTGAGGCCGCCCGGTGAAGGGCAGGCGCCGGTAAGCTCGGCCGTTACGGCAAATACATTAATTATTCCCTCAGCGGAAGAAGTCTTGGTAAACTGGATGCCCGTAACGGTCTTCAACTGGTTTTCCGGAAGGACATTTAGCGAAAGCTGGTACAGCCTTGGGTTGTTGGTTGGGTTCTCGATAGTGTTATTGGTACGTAAAACCCGACCGAAACCCCATGCCGCGATGGGCTGGGCAGTGCTGTCAAACCAATCGGGGACGAGGACGCCCGTGAGCGGTTGGCTACTGGCATCGGAAAACTGTATCGTGGCCGACATGGTTGCCGAGCCACTGCCTGTGGTCGCGATCACATACAGCCTGGATGCCTGTACCGCGTTGGTAAACGTAAGTGTGGCACTGGCATTTTGGGTGGATACCTGTAAGGAGTTGTTGCCTGACAATGGCCCCAGCTGGTACGTCAGGGCGCTGTTTACCAACGACGTTACCAAGCCTGTAGCAGGGAGTGCATAAGCCGGTGCAGGAGCCGCAGTTGGCTGGAAATTGTTGGCCATAAAATTGTAGTTGGCTGCATCTACAGCCGCGGTGGTCGAACTCATGGCTGTACCGGCGCCATTGGCTATTACGTCGGCAGAATAGCCCGATGCGACTTGGAGGTGCTGGTAGGTTTGTGCTTCTATCGAACTGATCGACAGGATCACGGCAAAAGCAGTAAATGCGCGGAGTAATTTTTCTTTCATGCAGCGTGTTTTTAGTTGGTTAAGATTGCAGTAATTATGACTTCAAGGTAGGGATAACTAATCAATTAACAAAAATTTAATATATTTTGCATTTTAAAAAGGAAAACATAAGATTATACGCATAAAGAGTAAAATAGCTACATAAAAGTCAATCAAAACTGACAATGCCTCAAAAAACAGTAGGATATAAATTAAATACGCCTTCCCATTTTGGAGAAGGCGTATTGTTTTCACAAAAAAGTTAACAAATGTTATTTACCGTAAGGAACGGGTACCTCGCGGGTAACGATCTGTGGTTCGCGTACGATCCTTTTTTCATGGCGCGGCGTGACCGATTTGTCGGTATATTTTTCGTCTTTATATTTGATATGCTCAATGATCACAGCCACTTTCACATTCACATCGATAGGCTGCACAAGGTTATCATTGGCAAGCGCTATGTTGAATTTCCCCTGTAGCTTGTCGGCATCAGTAATGCGTTTGTATCCTGCAATGCCTTTGCCGCTATCGAAGGATTTATAGGATTTGCCACCAAGGAACAGCTTGTAATTTTGGTCGCTTACCAACGCGTATTCTACATCTTCGCCATTAACAGGCAGTACCAGGTTGGTTATGGCCCCTGCAGCTATTCCGCCCAATGGCGACGTGAAATAGGCCGCCGCACCCTGAACGGCACCGGTGATGAGCTTGCGGTTCTGCTTCCAGAATTCGTTGCTTTCCTCCCCTACGCCCACCCAGTAGGCCCAGGCCACGACTTTTTTGGTTTCGTCTTTGGATATGGCATTCGCCGGAAGGGTAAAGCTTAACCCTGAACGGGTTTCCCCAAAGCCGGTTTTAGCGCCTACCCGTTGGCTTTTATCAAAAACCATTTCCTCATATTTTTTTTCGGAAGCGATAACGCGGCGGGTTTTTTGGGTATGTACTGTATCGTATCCGGCCACAACATCTTTGGTAAGGGAATTCCAAACCGTATCCTGGACTTTCACCCATTTTACGGCAGTATTGAAATTTTTGTTTTCCGATTTTTTCGGCACACGCTGTATCGTGACCTGGCAGCTACGTTTGCCCCTTGTGGTATTCGCCAACCTGAAAATATAAACCGAATTGCCCTGTACTGTGAATTCTTTCTTCTCTTCCTTCACATTTTGCCCCCTGTATTTTACCGTGGCAGGATATTCCATTATAGTAACTTCGCTAACAGTACTGCCAACAGCTTCAACGGTAAAAATGATCCGGTCGCCATCGGCAAATCCATACATAAGTTCTTCTGTGGCGCCGGGAGCGATTGTCATTTGCAGGTCGGCCACATGGATTTTTTGCGCGAATGCCGTAAGCGTGCAGAACAGCATCAATAAAATTTTACTCATATCAACTTTATAACTTTTTCGCTTCATTCCAGAAAACATCCATCTCGGCCAGGGTCATATCGGCCAATGATTTGCCAAGTTCACCTGCCTTGCTTTCGAGGTACATGAATCTTTTTATAAATTTTTTATTGGTCCGCTCCAGGGCATCTTCGGGATTGATATTAAGGAAACGTGCATAGTTGATCATCGAGAAGAGGACATCGCCAAACTCCGCCTCGATCTTCTCAGTATCGCCGTTTTTAACCTCTTCCTGAAACTCTTCTATCTCTTCCTGCACTTTGTCCCATACCTGGTGCGGCTCTTCCCAGTCGAAACCAACGCCTTTCGCCTTGTCCTGTATCCGGCTGGCTTTTACCAGTGCAGGCAGGCTTTTGGGAACGCCTTCCAGCACCGATTTCTTGCCTTCCTTCAGTTTGAGCTTTTCCCAGTTTTGCTTTACTTCCTCTTCATCTGCCACGACCACATCGCCATAAATGTGCGGGTGGCGGTGAATCAGCTTGTCGCAAATTTCGTTGGCCACATCGCCCATGTCGAAGTCACCCGTTTCGCTCCCTATTTTCGCATAGAAAACGATGTGGAGGAGTATATCGCCCAGCTCTTTTTTTATTTCCTGAAGGTTGTTGTCGAGGATGGCATCGCCCAACTCATAGGTTTCCTCAATGGTAAGGTGGCGGAGGCTTTGCAGCGTCTGCTTTTTGTCCCAGGGGCATTTTTCGCGGAGGTCGTCCATTATGTCGAGCAGCCTGCCAAAGGCGTCGAGCTGTTGCCGGCGTGTGTTCATGGTGGAAATTTTGTGCAATATTACGGAATAGCTACCGAAATATATTCCCTACGGGAAATCAAAAAACTCAAAATAAAAAAATCCTGCCTCTTGTTTCCAAAAAGCAGGATCAATTAACTATATAACTTAAGTTGAATTATTCTTCAGCCTTAACCTCTTCGGCAGGCGCTTCTTCAGCAGCCGGGGCAGCAACAGCAGGCGCTTCTTTGCTTACAAGGCCTTTCGCCTGAAGCATGTTGTACCAGTTAAGAATCTTTTTTATGTCAGAGGCATATACCCTGTCCTCATCAAATTCAGGAAGCACTTCGCGGAAATACGATTCCAGTTTTGCATTATCCTCTTTGTGTGAAAGCGAAGGGCCGTTGTCCTCTTTTTCGGCAATGGCACGGAAAACTTCCGATAGCTTGATCTCGCCATCATAGGTGTACACCGATATTTCAGACAGCAGGCTTACATTGCTCCTCATGCCTACGGTCATTTTCTTGCCGTCGATAAGGGATTCTGCCACAAAGCCTGTGCGCGTTTGTACTTTCAGTTCATATAATCCGGGCTTACCCGATATCGCTAATATTTTTTCAACACTCATCGTTCAATTTTTTAAGGATGGCAAATATCTAATCTTTGGTTTTAAAAACAAAGATTTACCTGCCTTTTTTGGCAATAAATTTCATTTTATAATCAGGCCTTGTTTTGCCTTCCATGATGTTCTGGAGCTTCTTTTGTATCAAACGCTTTTTAAGCGATGATATTTTATCGGTAAACAAAATACCCTCTATATGGTCGTACTCGTGCTGTATCACCCTGGCAATAAGGCCATCATACACATCGGTGTGCTTATTGAAGTCCTCATCGTAATACTCTATCGTTATTTTCTCGTGGCGGTACACGTCCTCGCGCACTTCGGGAATGCTCAGGCAGCCTTCATTAAAGCCCCACTCCTCGCCTTCTTCCTTCAGCATTACCGGGTTGATGAACGTTTTCTTAAAGCCCGCGAGCTGTTCCTGCTCTTCTTTCGGAAGGTCCTCATCATCGCTAAATGGCGTGGTATCCACAATAAACAGGCGTATTGCAAGCCCTACCTGCGGCGCTGCAAGGCCTACGCCATAAGCATTGTACATGGTTTCATACATGTCGGAGATGATCTGTTTCACGGCCGGGTCATTCTTGGCGATGTCGACACCCTTTTTTCTCAAAACCGGATCGCCGTATCCTATTATCGGTAATATCATATCAAATGTCTTTTACTATCAGGCACAACGCCTTATTCAAACCGCAAAAGTAATAAATAAAAATGATTTTTTACTTCTCGCCCAAATGCTAAAGTTTTGTGAGAATTCACTCTATCCCTCCTTAATAATTTGGGCATTCAGTACCTTTGCCGCACACGGGATTTTTATGATAAACAGGATACGCGAGTTTACCGACAGCACCAATTTTACGCGGGCCGTTACTGTAACGGTTGCCGCTGCGCTGCCCGTGCTCATCCTTGCGCAATTCGGTCATTTTGAGACCGGTTTTGCCATGGCAATCGGGGCGTTCCTCACTTATCCTGCCGATATTCCCAGCAACCTGCTGCACCGGGCAAAGGGACTTATTACCACTTCGCTCATCGTAGCCGGGTGCATCCTGACCGTTAACCTGCTGCACCCCTATCCGTGGGTGTTTTACCCCATCCTAACCGTAGCGGTTTTCTTCCTGTCTATGATCTCGGTATACGGGCAACGGGCAACCATGGTTTCTTTCTCAGGATTGCTGGCGCTGGCGCTCGCATCGGGGCACATCCATATCGGCTGGGACATCCCTGTGTATGTAGGTCTGGTGCTGTCCGGGGGACTGTTTTATACAATGGTTTCTGTAACGTTCAATTACCTCAGCCCACACCGGTATACTGAACTGCAGATAGCCGATTGCATGAAGCTGACCGCAAAATACATGAAGCTGCGCGGCGATCTCTGGAATGCAGATGCCGACAGGGCATCTATTGTAGAGGAACAGCTGAAGCTCCAGGTGGAGATCAACGCCACGCACGAAAACCTTCGGGAAATACTCCTTCGTAACCGAAGCGATGCCGGCAACTCCAACCGTAGCCGCAGGATGCTGCTCGTATTTATATCGCTGATGGAAATACTGGAACTGGCATTGTCCACCTCGTTCGACCACAGTAAGCTCCACCAGAAGTTCAGCGAGCAGCCCAAGGTGCTGGATACTTACCAGAACCTGGCCTACAACATTGCTGCAGCCCTCAAACGGATATCAAAAAACATCCGGAACCGTAAAAAGTATATCGCCAAACATAACCTTCCGGCAGATGTGGAAGCGTTGGAAAAAGCTATTGCCGCCTATGAGCAGGAACTTGGAAAAGAAGCTGCCTCAGAAGGGGTCTGGATGCTGAGCAACATGCTGCACTACGCCGAAAAGCAGATCGAGAAGATACGGATCATTGAGCGCGCTTTCACTAACAAGATCGATTTTAAAGACCTGAAAGGGCGGGACAAGGATCTAGAAAAGTTCCTTACTCCCGAATATTACCCGTGGCATACCCTTCGGGAAAATATGGGTTTTTCATCGACTATTTTTCGCCATTCGCTGCGCCTGACGATCACTATCGCCTTGGGCTTTATCATCGGGTTGGTTTTTAACTTTGAAAACACCTACTGGATACTGCTTACCATAGTCGTGATCATGCGTCCCGGCTACGGACTCACCAAGCAGCGGTCACTGCAAAGGATCGTGGGTACCATAACAGGCGGCCTCATTGCGTTTGCCTTCCTCAGCTTTGTACACCACACCATCATTATCGGTACACTGGCCATCGTGTGCATGATATTGGGTTTTGCATTTACGGCGACGAATTACCGCATTGGGGCGACGTTCGTAACCATATATGTTGTCTTCGTTTATGGCATGCTTAACCCCAACATTGCCGACGTAATACAATACCGAATTGTTGACACTGCCGTGGGGGCGGTTTTGGCATTTTTGGCGAATTACTTCCTGTGGCCCGCATGGGAATTCATGAACCTGCCGGGCTTCATTAAAAAATCGATTGAAGCCAACCGCAATTACCTTGAGGAAATTTCCCGCTATTACAATCATAAAGGCAGTGTAACCACACCGTACCGCCTTGCACGGAAGAGCGCTTTTATCGAGTTGGGCAACCTGATGTCGTCCTACCAGCGTATGGCTCAGGAACCTAAGTCGAAGCAAAAGCAGCAGCAACAGGTGTACAAGCTGGCGGTGCTGAACCATACCCTGCTGTCATCACTTGCATCGCTGGGCACCTACATCCAGTCGCACAAAACCTATAAGGCATCTGAGGCTTTCAATGTAGTCGTGAATACCGTGATCCGAAATCTTGACCATGCCATTTCCCTGCTGAACATGGAAATACAGGCGGGGGAGGCACAGCAGGCGCACAATGAGGAACTGGCCATGCGCTTTACCGAACTGAAGAACATCCGTGCGCGGGAACTCCGCGAGGAGCATTTAACGGAAGAAGAAGAATTTCGCCTGAAAATGGAGGAAGCGAACCTGGTTATCGAGCAGCTGGTGTGGCTCAACAGCCTTTCGGAAAAGATCGTGAAAGCAACGCGGCAGCTGGAGTTGAAGTAATTGCGTCCGATGTCAAAAGTCCGATGTGGTACGATTTTAACGTTGGGGTAGAGACGCAGTCCATCAATGCGTTTCTACGGGATATTACAATTATATTTTCGTAAACAATTAAACCTGCGACTGGACTGAAACTACTCACTTTTCACATCCAAAGCATCCCGCAACGCATTCCCCACCATCATAAAGGCAAGAACTAATAATAGCATAGCAATACCGGGAGCCAGTGCCAAATACGGTTTACCCAAAATGATATAATTGTAATGGTCCTTTATCATGCCGCCCCAACTCGGGATGGGTGGCTGCGCGCCAAGGCCAAGGAAGCTCAGGCCGCTTTCGACTAATATCGCAGAAGCGAAATTGGCTGCCGATATTACAATAACCGGCGCCATGCTGTTGGGCAGTATGTGGCTGAAGATAATCCTGCTGTTCCTGTACCCCAGCGCCCGTGCCGCGGTGACGAACTGCATCTGCTTTATGCCCATGACCTGCCCGCGTACCACACGCGCTACCTCAACCCACATGGTGAGCCCTACGGCCACAAAAACCTGCCAGAAGCCTTTACCCAATGCCAGCGTAATGGCGATAACCAAAAGCAGCGTAGGTATCGACCAGATGATGTTGACGAGCCACATGACGAAGGCATCGACCTTGCCGCCATAATAACCTGCAATGGCGCCAAAGAATATCCCGACTACCAGTGAAATGAATACCGCCACAAAGCCTATCGCGATAGATACCCTTGAGCCTATAATAAGCCGGCTCAACAGGTCACGGCCCTGACTGTCAGTGCCAAGTATGAATTTTTGGCTATTTATATACTCTTTTGAGATAACAGCTGCATCGGCATTTTTCCCGAATGCGGAAAGCGGGATGGTTTTGGAAACTGCAAGCGATGGCTCATCGGTATATTCGTGATAGGTAAGGCTGTCGTCTTTTATATCATATTTTAGGATAGGGATCTTTTGTTCAGGTGTTTCACTTCCTGTAAAGTATTCAGCAAAGGTTGTGGGTTCCGATGGGAAGTGCAGCATTTTTACCGTGAAGCCCGGCGACTTGGAATGGATGGATAGGTCGCCCCAGTTGCCATTCTTTGTTTTGTCAGGAGCCAGCACATAGGCAAACACCGAAATGAAAATTAGCGCCGCAATAAGCCCTAAACTTAAAACGCCCCAAAAGTTCTTCCTGAACTTCTGGAGCGCTAAGCCTGTAAGCGATTGATTTGCTTTATCCATCAACCGTTACTTAGTTTTTTGAGGTATAGTCTTTTGGATGTTAGCCGCGCTCTTTCCTGAAGATTTCGGCTGCATATCGTTAAGTATGTTCAATGCTTCTTCTACATAAATGTCTTTTGAAAGGCTTTCGTACCACCTTTCCTTTTTCTCAGCTAGTGAAGGGTCTTTCTTAAATATCTCCTTCTCATAAGGCAGGGCATCAAATTTCAGGGTGCTCTTATAATCATTAAGCGCTTTGAATTTTTTGGTCGCTGCCTCATTTTTGGCTACCTCAGCTTTGAACTTATCAGCATTCAGACTAAAGGTATTATCGTCTTTCTTGGCATTCACCCATTTAGCATTCTCATCCATCAGCCTAAACTGCGCGTTGGCTGCAATCCTTTTTTTGCTGTTGGCGATCACGCCTGTGAAGTTGTTCCTTACCGTTTTGTAACCTGCAGCATCTATTTTATCATACGGCATGGCATTGTCGGTATCACGCTCGCCCATGTCGATGTACGAATACCTGTCCGGCATGATAACGTCGCTGTAAACACCTTCCCTTTGTACCGAACCGCCATTGATCCTGTAGTATTTCTGGGTCGTAGTTTTCAGCGCGCCAAGGTCGCCAAAGCTGTCATCACGCACAAACTGGTTCAGGTCGATGATGTTCTGCACGGTACCTTTACCATAAGTATGCTTGCTTCCGAGTATAAGGCCACGGTTATAATCCTGTATTGCGGCCGCGAATATCTCCGAGGCCGATGCCGAGAAGTTGTTCACCAGCACCACAAGCGGACCGTCCCATTGTACTTTCGGGTCTCTATCATCCAGTACTTCCTTCTTCTTACCGCTGGATTTAACCTGTACCACAGGCCCTTCCGGAATAAAAAGTCCGGCCATGTCCACAACAGTCTTCAGGGAGCCACCGCCATTGTCGCGAAGGTCCATGATAATGCCTTCCACACCCTGCTGCTTCAGCCTTTCCACCTCAACGGCAACGTCCTTGGCAGCATCGCGGTTATCTTTATTTTCAAAGTCGATGTAAAATTTCGGCAGGTAGATGACGCCGTACATTTTGCCGTCTTTATTTACGATACTCGATTTGGCGTAAGTTTCCTCGATCTCCACAACTTCCCTGATAATCGATATCACTTTTACGGAACCGTCTACCTTTTTAACGGTAAGGCGTACTTCGGTGCCTTTCGGCCCCTTGATTTTCTTCACCACATCGTCAAGGCGGATACCTGCAATATCAACCGGGTCACCGGTGCCCTGCGCCACTTTCATGATAAGGTCGCCCTGCTCCAGGTCCTTGCCCCTCCATGCCGGGCCGCCCGGGATCAGTTCGGAAATCTCAATGAAGTCGCCTTTCTTTTGCAGCCTTGCACCAATACCTTCGAGGGATCCCCTCATGCTGGTATCGAATTTTTCCTTATCGTCAGGCGCAAAATAGTAGGTATGCGGATCGAAACGCTCGGCAATGGAATTGAGGTAGATGGAAAACCACTCATCGCGCTTAAAGTCTTTCATGAACGAAAAATAATCATTCAGCGATTTTAGTGTGGACTCGCGCGCTTCTTTTTCAAGTTCTGCAAAAGTTTTCTTTGGCTCGAATGCCTTTCCTTTATCACTATCTTTTTTTGCGATCTCCTCCTGAAGCTTTTCCTTATCGGTCACTGTAGAAAGTACCGACAATTTCAGCTGCTTTTCCCAACGGTCCCTAAGCTCGCTGTCATTCTTCGCATAGGGCATTTTTTCATAATCCACGCTAAACTGCTCGTCTTTGGTAAAATCAAAAGGCTGTGCCAATATCTCTTTATAGAAGCCTTCCGCCTCTTTGATCCTTTCCAGCAAACGCGTATTGGTCAGGTCGAAGAATGTAAGGTCCCTGGCAATGATCATGTCATCGATCTGGTTCTCGTATTTGGAAAACTCATCGATGTCCGACTGAATGAAAAACCTTTTGGATGCATCGATCTGCTGCATGTAGTTTTTATACACGCCTTTGGAAAATGCATCATCTATCGCGGCAGGGTCGTAGTGGCCTTTTTCGATCACATACGTAAGAAGCTCCAGCAATACCCTGTCTTTATCAGGATCGGCAGATTTCTTCGGTGTACCCGGCATAAAACTCCATAGCGCAACCGACAGGATCGCTACGAACATCAGTATCTTATAATTTCTTTTCATAAATTTTATAACGGCGTTCATTAGTTTATCTTATATCAATTTACATTAAAAAGCGTGCCAAACATCCCTCATCGCCAAAAAACTTCATTGGTGACTGCTTTATGAAATTGCGTAATTTAGCAAACGTAAAAGTACAATAGTTATTTTTAAATCCTGCCAAACAATGAAGAAAAAACCACTGATATTAGTTACAAATGATGATGGTATTTCGGCTCCCGGGATACGGGCGCTTATCTCGGTGATGAAAGAAATCGGCGAAGTGGTTGTCGTGGCGCCGGACAGCCCGCAGTCGGCAACCGGCCATGCCATTACTATCAACAGCACGCTTTTCATCAACAAAATAGACATCGACCCGGATGTAGAGCAGGAATATGCCTGTAGCGGCACGCCGGTAGACTGTGTGAAGTTTGCGGTAAACGAGATACTGAAACGTAAGCCCGACCTGTGTGTAAGTGGCATAAACCACGGTTCCAACTCTTCCATAAACGTAATCTATTCCGGTACGATGAGCGCTGCGGTAGAGGCCGGCATCGAGGGGATTCCAGCTATTGGATTTTCGTTGCTCGATTATAACTGGAATGCCGACTTTGAGCCTGTTAAGCCTTTCATTAAAAAGATAGCGATGCAGGTATTGGAAAACGGCCTGCCTGAAGGTGTGATCCTCAATGTGAACTTCCCGAAACTTAAAGAAAAGGATATTAAAGGCATTAAAGTTTGCCGCCAGGCGAAGGCCATGTGGGTGGAGAGCTTTGACAAGCGCACCAACCCCATGGGACGCGAGTATTACTGGCTGGGCGGGAAGTTTGTAAACCTTGATAACGGTGAGGACACCGACGAATGGGCGCTGGAGAACGGCTATATATCGATGGTACCGGTACAGTTTGACCTTACGGCACACCACGCAATGCAGACGCTTAACGGCTGGGAACTTAATAAGTAGGAAAATACGGTATGACTTTTGCATGGGATTTATAAAAACCAATATACTATTCCATGAAAAAAATTACATTTTTCAGCTTGGCCATCCTTATGGCCATCTCCTGCTCAGACGACGATAATTCCAATACCCCTGCATCACTTGACGGAACCTGGAAACTAACGTATGTTAACCGGAACGTGACCCCTGAAGATTTTAACGGCGATGGAACAGCATCTGAAAATTACCTTGATGAGATTGATTGTCCAGATGCATCGACAATAGTTTTCGGCAACGGCAATACCGCTGTTTTTCCGGTGCATTGTCTCTCTCAGCAACCCTATTTGGATGAGAATTTAACATATGAAGCTTCAACAAATGATGTTACATTTACTTATTTCTATACCGAAATGCAGTTTATAGAAGAAACTACCTTCCGTAGGGAAGGAAATACACTCACCGGTACATTTTCATTTGAGGGACAACATCATCCATACATACCGGGATCGGGGCAGTTTGGAGATATTTCAGAAATTTCTCACGCAACCTTTATATACACTAAACAATAATTTTTTTAAAAATTAAAATATTGATTTTGCGGCTGTTAAATATTAACAGGAAAAATATTTATAAAAAAGTTAAATAAATTTCTTTTTTGGCACGCATCTTGTAAAATGCTTTGCCGTTAATAAAAATAATTTTTAATCATCAATCAAATCAAAATGAAAAAAGTTACGATGGTTGCTTTCGCAGCAACAGCCCTTATGGCAATCTCATGTTCAGATGACGACAGTTCAAACAGCACAGCGCTTAGTGGTAAGTGGAAGCTGACCAAAATCACAACCGACCAGGCTTTTGATGGTAATGAGGATGGCATAGCTACCAAAGACCTTATCGCCGAAACAGGAAACTGCTGGACGGGCACGTATATTGACTTTTTGAGCAACAACGTCGCGAACAATTTCGTGAGCGCGCCATCGGTAGGTAATCAATGCTTCACCGATGAGGCCGCAGGAACTTATGAAGTGGATGGCAACAATGTTATTGTAACCGCTACCGACGAAGATGGCACAAGCGAAATGGAGTACGCCAAAAACGGCAGCAAGCTTACATCATACATCCCTGATTTTTACGAGATCGAGGTAACCGTAGGCGGCGAAACGCAATGGGTGTCCGTTGCAGCCACAGTAGAATTCACAAAAGAATAATCTGCACAATTATTTCTGGAATGCCTCCGCAATAACGGGGGCATTTTTATTTGGCAGCTGCCCAACAAAAACCGTATTTTTGGCTGCCTGTAAAACACACCCGCAGCGCACCGCCAAATGACCAAAAAATACCAACTGCTGCTTTTACTTATGCTTACTTTCAGTGCTGCACACGCGCAGGACACGATACAAGCCGACTCCATATCCCGGCTGCCGGAAGTACAGCTTACCTACCAGGCGGGCACCACAACACCCGTAACCTTTACCAATATTGATGCAGCGGCTATAGATAAAAAATCCGTTGGCCAGGAGCCGTCGTTCCTGCTTTCGGAAACGCCTTCTATTACTGTATATTCCGATGCGGGAAGCACGCAGGGCTATTCCTATTTCCGTATGCGGGGCATTGACCAGACACGCATCAACATGACTCTCGACGGCGTGCCGATGAACGACCCCGAGGACCAGGGCGCCTATTTTTCCAACTACCCGGACATCTTCAATTCCGTTAGCCGCATACAGGTGCAGCGCGGCGTGGGCACGTCCAAGAACGGAACCGCAGGCTATGGCGGCAGCGTACAGCTTTTCTCTCCTGACCTCACCAACGGACAGAAAGCATCAGTAGGCGTGGGTTATGGCTCGTTCAACAGCGCCAGGGCATTCGCCGAATACACCAGCGGCGTTAAGAACAACAAAGCGCTGTATGCAAGGGCATCGCAAATCTATTCCGATGGTTACAAATACCATTCGTCCAACAAATCGCAGTCGGTTTTCCTGAGCGGCGGGTTGTTCGGAAAAAAATCCGATTGGAAGCTTAACCTGCTTGCCGGGCAGCAGAAAAACCAGCTGGCATGGCTGGGCGTGGCCGACTCGCTCATCGCGAAAGACCGGAGGACCAACGTAAACAATAATGAGGACGACCGTTTTGTACAGGCGATGTCGCAGGTGCTCAACACCTGGCGGATAAACCCCTCCTCTACCCTGCAATCTTCCCTGTATTATACCTTCCTGAAGGGCGATTATGATTTTGACCCCGATAATTATGGCTACCCGCCTTCGGATGAACTCTATAACTATGCTTTCCTTTCAAACCTTACAGGCATTTTCTCCAACTATACATTTACCAAAAATAACCTCAGCTGGACTACGGGCCTCCATGCCAATACCTACAGCCGGAGGCATACCGGAAGCGAAAAGACACTTGGCGAGCTTTACGAGAACACCGGTAAAAAGCAGGAAGCGAGCATTTTTACCAAAGCCAGTTATAATTTAAGCAATTTAAGTCTTTTTGCCGACCTACAGTACCGCCATGTGGCCTTTAGCTATGACGGAGCAGTACCGTTCGACACCATGACGTGGGACTTTTTTAACCCTAAAGCAGGGCTTAGCTACCGTGCATCTGCTACGACAATACTGTACTACAGTATCGGGAGGACGGAAAGGGAACCTACCCGCAACGATATCTTTGGCGGGAGCGACGACCTTTTGCCCGAGGATGATGGCAATGCTTTACTATTTATAAAAGATGCCGAACAGGTTACCGACCACGAACTTGGCATACGCTACAGCAAAGGCAGCTGGCGGCTTGATGCAAATGGCTATTACATGGACTTTCAAAACGAAATAGTGCTGGACGGGAAATTCGGCCCTAACGGACTGGCCCTGACTAACAATGTGGAGCAGAGCATCCGCGCCGGGATCGAATTGAGTGCTTCGTACCAAATGGGCAATTTTACGTTTACTAACAATTCATCGTGGAACCACAGCCGCATCACTGAGCAGGACGAATCGTTCAGCCCTATACTCAGTCCAAAATTCATTATCAACCAGGAAGTTGCGTATTCTAAAGAGAAATTCTCACTCTCGCTTACAGGCCGTTACCAGGACAAGTCGTATATCGATTTTGCGAACAGCGCGCAGGTGGACGGGTACTTCCTGCTCAGCGCCCGTGCCGGCTATACCTTTGGCAAGCTTGAAGCTGCTGTTTTTGCGAACAACATCACCGACACTAAATACTTCAATAACGGGTATGTTGAGGCCGACGGCACCCGGAAATACTTTGTGCAGGCACCGGTTAATTTTTACGCATCCTTAATTTACCACCTGTGACAGAGCTTTGCGACATAACGAATATCGCACTGGATGTTTATGGCTACCCGATAAGCTATATCGAAGTGCTGGGTACGCTCAGCGGACTGGTGTCGGTATATTATGCCTCGCGCGCCAACATCCTCACCTGGCCGACCGGCACATTGAATGCAGTGTTCTTGTTCGTGCTTTTTTACCAGGTGCAGCTATATGCCGATATGTTCCTGCAAATCTACTTTTTTGTGGTAACGCTTTACGGATGGTATTACTGGAATAAAAAACGCAACGATAAGGCCATTACGGTAATGACGCTGAACGGAAGATTGATTACAATATCCTTAGTCGCCATTGGAACATTACTAGCGGGATATTGTTTTTCGCACATCCACGAGTACCTGCCGCAATATTTTACGATACAGGCCGCCTACCCTTATGCCGATTCATTTATCATGGTGGCGAGCATTACCGCGACGACGTTATTGGCTCAAAAAAAGATCGAGAACTGGTATTTGTGGCTAATGGTCAATACAGCAAGCATTGTCGTTTACTATGCCAAGGAAGTGTATTTCCTTTCGCTCGAATATGTCGTATTCCTCGGGCTGGCTTCTTATGGCTTATACAACTGGCATAAAAAATTGCGCCATGGTTAAGGCATTCCTGTTTGGTAAGTTCCTGCCTTTCCATAAAGGGCATGAGGCAATGGTACGGTTTGCATTGGCGCAGGCCGATTTTGTATCCATACTCGTTTGCAGCAGCGACAAGGAAGACATCCCTTCTGAAATACGAAAGGGCTGGATAGAAGCCACGTTTGAAGGGATCGAAAATATCGAAGTCCTCCTTTTTGACTATAACGAAGCGCAGTTCCCCAATACTTCGGCTTCATCAAAAGAAGTATCAAAAATATGGGCCCCGGTTTTTACTAATTTATTTCCGGAACATTCTTTATTAATCACTTCCGAACCTTACGGCGATTATGTTGCGGAGTTCATGGGCATTACACATATTCCTTTTGACATCCCGAAGCAGCTGTACCCGGTTTCGGCAACGCTGATACGTAATAATGTGGCCGCCTGGTGGGACTACCTGCCCGACAGTGTGAAGCCGTATTATGCTTTCAAGGTAACGCTGTTAGGTACGGAATCGACGGGCAAAACGACTATCGCGCAACGGCTGGCGGCACACTATAACGGGAGGCTGGTGAATGAAGCGGGGCGGGACATCATTCCAAACTCGAACCATTTTACCATGGACGACCTCCATAATACAGCTACCGAGCATGCCCACCGTATCATGGAAGCCGAAAAAGGCAACAGCCCGATCATAATAATCGATACCGATGTGCATACCACAAAGTCGTATGCCCGGTTTACCTTTGGCGAAGAGCTGGCGGTGAGCGATGCAGTGTACCAGGCCAATGTTGCTAACCTGTACATTTACCTTACCAACGACAGCGGTTACTTCCAGGACGGCTCACGGCTGGATGAGGAGCAGTGCCGCCTGCTGGACATTTCGCACCGGGAAATATTGCATAGCCATGGGATAGCGTTTGCAGAGATCGGCGGGAGCTTTGAGGAAAAATTTGAAAAAGCCGTGGAGCTGATAGGGAAATACTTTCTCCGAAAATAAGAAGTCACAGATTTTGCATCAAATAACCCTTATTTTTTTTGTTATCAATAAGTAGTACTTTTGGGCTTGTAAACTACAGGCAATGAAATACTACATTATAGCCGGCGAGGCGTCGGGCGACCTGCATGGGTCCAACCTGATGAAGGAGCTTTTTAAAAAAGACCCACAGGCCGACATCCGTTTTTGGGGCGGCGACCTTATGCAGGTGGCCGGGGGTACGCTGGTAAAGCACTACCGCGACCTGGCTTTCATGGGCTTTGCCGAAGTGGTACAGAACCTGAAGACCATTCTTAATAACATAAAAATCTGCAAGGCCGATATTGAGGCTTTCAATCCCGATGTCCTTATTTTCATCGACTATCCCGGCTTCAATATGCGCATTGCCAAATGGGCAAAGGAGCGGGGCATCCCAACGCATTATTACATTTCTCCGCAGATATGGGCATGGAAGGAAAGCCGCATCAAGGCCATCCGCCGCGATGTAGACCATATGTACATTATCCTGCCTTTTGAAAAGGATTTTTATGAGAAGAAACACAACTTCCCTGTGGAGTTCGTAGGCCACCCCCTAATCGATGCTATACACAACCGTGAAAAATCTGATCCCGGTGCATTTAAAAAAGAGCATGGGCTGGACGAAAGGCCTGTGATCGCACTGTTGCCGGGGAGCAGGAAGCAGGAGATAGCCAAAATGCTGGAGGTAATGCTATCGGTGACCGATGATTTCCCGGATTACCAGTTCGTTATTGCCGGAGCCCCGTCTCAGGACTACTCTTTTTACCAACAGTTTTTAGGCAACAGCAACGTAAAGTTCATTTCCAATAAAACATACGATTTGCTTGGGATCGCACATGCAGCTTTGGTGACCTCCGGGACGGCAACGCTGGAGACTGCATTATTTAAGGTTCCCGAGGTGGTTTGCTACAAAGGAGGATGGATTTCCTACCAGATAGCAAAGCGGATCATTACCCTTAAATATATCTCTCTCGTGAACCTTATTATGGACAAAGAGGTAGTAAAAGAACTTATCCAAAATGATTTTAATAAAAAAAATATCCGGGAAGAACTCCAAAAAATTTTAACACCTGAATACCGCGTGAACCTCCTGAAACAGTACGATTTGCTGGAAGAAAAACTGGGCGGGACAGGTGCCAGCGAAAAAACAGCAAACCTCATAATCAAACATTTAACATGAGTTCTTAAAGTTTTATTAAAATTATTTTTATATATTTGCTTTAAACGAAGTAGAATTATAAGATCAAAAGATTTGAAAAACCTCCGCTCACTTACCCTGTTTTTGTTCCTCATAGCGTCATTTAGCGCTTCGGCACAAATTGTAACTTCCAAAAAAGAAGCCCAAAAAAAGGGTATCTATTCTTATACTGAAAAGAACTCCTCAACTCCTGCCCCGGCGATAAAACCGGCAGTGATGAAAGAAGTTGCCTCGCTGGACAACAAAGACCTTGTTGCCTACCAGCCGGTACAGCGGAAAGAAATAAGCAGAGGACCAAACAAACCTGAGGGCGATACCCCTAAAGCCAAACCGGCTAGAAAGAATAAAGACCTTTCCAAACTCCTTACAGATACCCCGGATCCTGATTTTGCTCCCGATACCGATAACTACCTTGCCTCTCAAATCGTGAACAATGCGATGGACTTTGTAGGCGTTCGCTACAGGGCAGGCGGTACTACCAGGGATGGCATGGACTGCTCAGGAATGGTATATGCCACATTTAAGATATTCGACATTACGCTGCCACGCAGCTCTGGCGGCATGGCCGGCGCAGGACGTGAGGTTAAGCTAACTGAAGTACGTAAAGGCGACCTGCTGCTGTTTAAAAACAGCCACAACAGGAGAGGCATCAACCACGTGGGCATTGTGGTAGAAGTTACCGAAGAGGGCGAGGTTAAATTCCTACACTCTTCGACCAGTTCGGGTGTGATAGTTTCATCGATGAATGAGGCCTACCATGCACGTACTTTTGTGCAGGCCAACAGGGTTATCGAAGATTAGTGTTTTCCGCACCAAAAGTTACCCATTTTTAGAAATTCATAGTGATAAATGCGGAGCCGTAACATGACTTTGCGTGCACGCCCATATGACTTTTGGTGACATCCGTCAGGATAATTGGGAATGTGAAAGTTTTTTCCGTATGTTTGTTTCAATCTGCGGTTTATGAAGGCATTCCGGTTCCCAATTATAAGCATTACATTATTTTTTGCAACGGGCATCCTTGCCGGGTATCACCTCTTCCTTCCTATAGATTTACCCTATCTGCTTTCAGGGATTGCATCGATTTCAGTTATCACAACTTACCTTGTCGCAAAAAAGCAGCTAATCCCCAAACCATGGTTTGGCATCGCGACTTTGCTGTTCTCGTTTTCCATGGGAATGCTTGCACAGTACCTCCACTACCCACCCAGCCAAAAACTGCATTACACCCACCAACTCAACACAGGCGAAACACCTGTTTTGAAAACCGTGGTTTCCGAACGGCTCAAACCCAATGACTTTTCCCAAAAATACTATTTCGAAGTACTCAGTACCAACGGCCAACCCGCAACCGGCAAACTGCTGGTAACCGTCCCCAAAGACAGTGTTAATAAACTACTCGTCCCCGGCGATGCCTATTTCATTACGGGCAACCTGAAACCCATACCGCCGGCGCTCAACCCCTACCAGTTTGACTATTCCACATACATGGAAAAGCAGGGCGTATTCCACCAGGTGCGGCTTAGGGACAACTTTGTAAAGGCCGGCCATATTGCTACATTCGATTCGTATATCGGCAGCCTGCGGGAAAAGCTCATCCGTAGTTTCGACATCCATAATTTCGATGCCAAAACCCGCAACGTCATCAATGCGCTCCTCCTTGGGCAGCGGCAGGACATGGACAAAGAGACCTCCGACACCTATGCCAATGCAGGCGTGTTGCATATACTCGCCATATCGGGGCTGCACTTCTCGATGCTGTTCTACATTCTTACACTACTGTTGAAACCGCTTAACCGTTTCCGCCGGCATGGCGAATTGTTGCAGCTCTTCCTCATACTGGCGCTGCTTTGGGGCTTTGCCTTCATCACAGGTTTGTCGGCATCAGTGGTGCGGTCGGTGGTCATGTTCAGCATCATCCTCATCGGGCAATATGCTAACCGCAACACCAATATTTACAACTCACTTGCCCTGTCAATGCTCATATTGCTATTGGCCAGGCCCATGTTCCTGTTTGACGTTGGTTTCCAGCTCAGCTATATTGCGGTATTTGCAATCGTATGGCTGCAGCCGATGTATAAAAAAGCGCGGGTTTCAAAATACCTTGCCGTCAATTATGCCATTGACACCGTACTCATATCACTCGCCGCGCAAATTGGCGTATTGCCCCTGAGCCTCTACTACTTCAACCAATTCCCGCTGTTGTTCCTGGTGGCCAACCTCGTCGTAATCCCACTGTCGAACGTCATATTGGTACTTGGCCTGATCGTGCTGCTGCTAAACTTCATCGCGCCGCCTGTAGCCATTTTTATCGGGCATTTACTCGAATGGCTCATCGTTGCAATGAACGGCTTTATCGCATGGATCGCATCGTTTGACAGCCTCGTGCTCAAAGATATCCCCTTTACGCTGCTGCTGAACCTTTCGCTGTATGCCCTCCTCATACTCACGGTGCTTTGGCTGTTCAAAAAAAGTTTTGTGCGCACGGCGGCGGTACTGGCATCCGTGCTGCTGTTCCAGGGCATTTATACCCTGACAGTCCTGGAGAGCAAAAGCAGCAACGAATTTATGGTTTTCAACAATTGGAACACGTCACTGCTTGCCGTTAAGCACGATAGCAGCATAACTGTTTACAGCGAAGACAGCCTGGCCCTTTACAGCCCTGTGGTAAAATCCTACCGGAAGGGCAGTTTTGCTCCGGCAATCCAAATAAAGCCACTGAATAACCTGCTATGCCACAACGGAAATAAGGTGCTGGTTATAGACAGTACAGCCTCCTACAGCGCCCGGATGAAGCCCGACGTGCTGTTACTGATCCATTCGCCCAAAGTAAACTTCGAAAGAATGCTTTCGGAACTTCAACCCAAACAGGTGATCGCCGATGCTACCAATTACAAATCGTACATTGTTCGCTGGGCCGCCACCTGTCAAAAGCAAAAAATCCCTTTTCACGCTACCGCAGAAAAGGGATCTTTCAGAATTGAATAATTAACGTATGCTTTAAAGTACAGACGTAGCAATGCTACGTCTCTACGCGTATCCAATCGTAAACTGATTGGGACGGTGTTTATTTATTTCGTTTTAAGCGCTGCAAACAGTTGCTCCGGGGTATGGTAGCCCACTATGGTGTTTTGGATGTTGCCTTTGGCATCGAACACGATCATCGAAGGATAGCCCTGTACCTGTAGGAAACCCGCAAACTCATGTTGCGCATTCCTGCCTTTACGGCCTTCGACGAAGCCAGCGTTACTGTATTTTTTGCCCTTAAAGTTGATGTCGCCTTTTCCCTCGGCATTGAATTTTACCGCATAGTAGTTCTCCGAAATGTGTTTCGCCACAGCGGGATCCTGGAAAGTATTTTTATCCAGCATTTTGCACGGGCCGCACCAGTCGGTATACACATCCATGAAAATCGGCTTTGCCTTTTTCTTTTGTGCGGCAAGCGCCTCATCCATGGTCATCCACTTTATTTCCTGCGCCTGTACAGCCAGTGTACCAAGGCCAATGAACAATGCTAAAAGTATTTTTTTCATAATTGTAAATTCGTTTTTTAGTGTTAGACAAAAACAATGCCGAAAATTATCGAACGCCGTGCATCAGCTTCCTGATGGCAGGCCTTGCAGCAATGGCGATCACACCTACGACTATGGCGATAATGGCGAGCATCGAGAAGAAGTAGCCCAGGCCTTTTTCGTTAGCCACTTTGTCAATGTTCTCACCAAACATACCCGCGCCTTTCATTCCTATGGCTACCGCAAGGTACCATACGCCGAACATGAACGCGATCATCCTGCCGGGAACCAGCTTACTTACATAGGACAGCCCTACCGGAGAGATACAAAGCTCGCCCATGGTATGGAAAAGGTATACAAGGATAAGCCATATCATGCTTACCGAAGCTGTTTTAGCGCCCGGGGCAATATCCTTCGCACCGTAGGCCACGCAGGCCATACCGAGTGCAAGCAGGAACATACCAATGGCATATTTGGCATTGGCCGTAGGGTTATACTTGCTCTCCCACCATTTTGAGAATAACGGAGCCAGCGTAATGATAAATAGTGAGTTCAGGGTTGAGAACCACGTCGCAGGAACCTCGGTTATGGCTTCGGTCACTTTATCGATCTTAAGCATGGCAAGGGTCGAATCTGAAAGTTCGAGGTAGCCTGCCATGTAGTAATCTTTTACCAGCATCCATATCGCTATGGCCCATACAATGACAAAGCTCAGGCTCAGGATGATGTTGGCAACGGCATAGTCTTTAAATGTCTGTTTGAATAGTAAAGACAACACCCATGTGATGATGGCCAGTGGCAGGATGGTAATGAGCGAGTTCATGATAAGGAAACCTACGCTCCAGTTGCCCTCGAGGACACGGTTGGTATAGTCACTGGCAAAAATCGTAAGGCTGTTGGGTGACTGCTCAAATATGGCCCAGAAGAATATCGTAAGGAAGGCAAAGAACGTCACCGCCATCAGCTTATCCCTTGTTATTGCAGAATATTGTGTCATCCTGTAGGCCAGCAGTATAAGGAACAATACCAACGCTGTAACGATAGCTATCGTATTGCCATGCTCGCCCAGGAAGCTGAATATATTTACCGTGCCACCCGAAATCTTCGTAGCCGGGTCGTTAATGATCCATAACAGTCCTAATCCTGCGGAAAGGGCAATGAGCACAAGCTGCCATGGCGTAAACGGGTTCCTTTTATCCGTATCGAGCGCCTCGGCTTTTGCCTTGCTTTCTTTTGTAGGCTTGAGGCCGATGGTGCCAAAAATATTCTGCGAAAGCCAGAATTGAAGTGTCCCGAAGAACATGAAGATACCGGCAAGCCCGAAGCCATAGCTCCACCCCACTTTTTCGCCAAGGTAGCCGCAAAGCAGTATCCCAAAGAAGGCACCCGCATTTACGCCCATATAAAACAAGGTATAGGCGCCGTCCTTTTTCTCAGGGTGGTCCTTGTACATTTCAGAAATGATCGAAGTCATGTTCGGCTTGAAGAAGCCATTACCGAATACCAACAGCACAAGGCCAAGGTAGATGGAGAACGGGGTTTCTACCGCCATGGAGGCATGACCGAGCGTCATAAGCGTCGCGCCCACCACTACGGCCCAACGGAAGCCTATGATCCTGTCGGCAAAATAACCGCCAAGCATCGTCGACAGGTACACCAAACCTACATACGACCCGAAAAGCGCCGAAGCATTTTCTCTGGGCCACTCCCACCCGCCGTTGATAAGCGAGGAAGTAAAGAACAATATGAGGAGCGACCGCATCCCGTAGAATGAAAAGCGTTCCCACATTTCGGTAAAGAACAGGATGAAAAGCCCTGCGGGGTGGCCTAATACTTTAGATTTAAAAAAGTCGTTTGGTGCTGCTTCTTCTTTGTACATAGTCAGTTTTGAATTTTAATTATTTAACGTCCTGCATCAGCTTCCTTACCAGTGGCGAAATGATGATAAGCACCACCCCCGCGATAAGCGCGTAAATTGCAAGCTGTTTGTATCCGTCGGTATAGGTAATTAGTTTTTGTGCAAGCGAGTCGTTCTCTCCCGCTTCCGAAAGGCCTGCGCCGAGTATGCCGGCAACGTACTGGCCGTAGGCGCTGGCAAGGAACCACATACCCATCATCATGCCCTGCAGCCTTTGCGGCGACAGCTTGGTCATGATAGAAAGGCCTATTGGCGAAAGGCAGAGTTCACCAAACGTTATAACGAAGTAAGCGATCACGAACACATCAAGGCTTGCAATACCGGAGCCTGCAATGACCTCAAAGAACCTTGTGGCGTAGAATACGTAAAAACCTCCGGCAAGGAAAAGAAACCCAAGGCCGAATTTCACAACCGTGTTAGGCTCTATCTTCTTTTTGGCCAATGCCACCCAAATAAGGCCGACAATTGGTGCAAATACAATTACAAATACCGAGTTGGCCGCATTGTTCACGCCATTAGGATCGAGCGTAAGGCTGCCGGCAACAATGTTGTCAAGGTTCTTGGCCGCGAAAAGGCTTAGTGACCCTCCACTTTGCTCAAAGAATGCCCAGAATATGATGGAGAATATGATGAACACCAATGCGGCGATAAGCTTTTTGCTTTCCTCCCAGGTATGTTTTGTCATTTCGTAACCCAGGTACAGCAATGTTGCAGGCCCTATGGTGTACATGAAATAATCGGTATATTCTGTCTTGGCGACCATGGTCATTACCACAGGTATCAGCAAAAGCGTAAAGGCATATACTGCATAGTCATACCATGCTTTGCCCGATTTTACCTTTACCGTTACCGCTGCCGTATCTTCAGGTGCAACAGTCTGGTTGCCTTCAAGGTGCTTTACCGTCCGTAGGCTATCATCCTGTGTACTGAACGGCGACAAACCGATAGGCCCGAGGTTCCTTTGTGTAAACAGGAACGTTACAAGGCTTATGGTCATTACCACCCCGGCAAGGCCAAAGGCCACATTCCAGGTATATTCGGCAGGGATAAAGCTGCTGAAAAGCTGCCCCTTTCCTATTGCGATACAGGCATATCCGCCCAATAATGCACCGATATTAATGCCAGAATAGAACATGGAAAAACCTGCATCCCTGCGCGGGTCGCCTTTTTTGTAAAGCGTACCTACCATGGTCGAGATGTTCGGCTTAAAGAAACCGGTACCGATCACGGTAAAACTGATGCCCAGGAAGAAATTATTTTCGGGGAACGGGTCGAAAGCCAGGATGGCGCTACCGATGATCATTAGTATACCACCCCAGAAAAGTGACTTGCGGAAACCTAATATTTTATCTGCAAAAAGCCCCCCGATGAAGGTGAAAGCATAAACAAAAGCCTGGGTCGCGCCATATTGCAGGTTGGCCTGGCTGTCGGTCATGTGGCCGCCGGTATTCAGGATAAGGTGGGTTACCATAAAATAGGTAAGCACACCCCTCATTCCGTAAAAACAGAAACGTTCCCACATTTCCGAAAAAAACAATCCCCATAGCTGTTTCGGGTACTTACCCTCAAAGCTTTGGATCTCTTCCAAAGATACCTGTGTAGTTCTACTCATTATAAATTCGCTTTAATAAAGTTAGTCATTTTAGTATACAGCTGCAGCCTTGTCGCGCCGCCGTAAATTCCGTGGTTCTTATCCGGGTAAATGGCCCAGTCGAACTGCTTGTTGGCCTGTACCAGTGCCTCTACCATACGCATCGTATTCTGCACATGCACGTTGTCGTCTGCCGAACCGTGCACCAGCAGGTACGCGCCTTTTAGTTTGCTCACATGGTTTATGGGTGAGTTATCGTCATAGCCCGATGCATTTTCCTGCGGTGTCTGCATGTAGCGCTCGGTGTATACCGAATCATAAAAACGCCAGTTGGTCACCGGTGCAACGGCAATGGCCATTTTAAATACGTCGTTGCCTTTCAGGATGCAGTTGGACGACATGAACCCGCCATAACTCCACCCAAAGATACCGATGCGCGACGCATCTACATAATTGTATTTACCAAAAACTTTAGCGGCATCGATCTGGTCTTCCACCTCATATTTGCCAAGTTCCTTGTAGGTAACTTTTTTGAAAGCCGCACCTTTAAATCCGGTGCCCCGGCCATCCACACACGCCACAATGTAGCCCTGCTGCGACAGCATCATGAACCAATAGTCATCGGTGCTGTGCCATTCGTTGTTTACCTGCTGCGAGCCGGGGCCGCTGTACTGGTACATAAACACAGGGTATTTTTTGTTGGGGTCAAAATCTTTTGGCTTTATCATCCACGCGTTCAGCTTGTGGCCTTTTTCGGTGGTGATCTCCATGAACTCTTTTGCCGGAAGGCTGTACTTTTCAACTTTAGTTTTAAGCGCGTTGTTGTTCTTTATCTCCTTAACCAGCTTGCCGTCCTTAGCGTTATTCAGCGTATATTCGGTCGGCTGCATAGCGCTCGAAAAGGTATTGATGAAATACTGGAAATTCGGGCTGAAGGTAGCGGCATTGGTGCCTGTTTGCGGGGTAAGCCTTGTTTTGTTCTTCCCATTCAGGGCCACGCGGTACACATCGCGGTTGATGGAGCCGTTCTCAACCGATTGGTAAGAAATGTTGCCTGTCTTTTCGTCGAAGCCGTAGTAAGCAGTTACTTCCCAGGGCCCTTTGGTCACCTGGTTGATGAGCTTACCTGTTTTGTTGTAATGGTATATGTGGTTATAGCCGTCCTTTTCGCTGGTCCAGATAAAGCTGTTGTCTTTAAGGAACGTCAGGTTATCGGTAATGTCGATGTAGGCTTTGTCGGTTTCGTTGAGGATCACTTTAGGCGCGCCGCTGTTGGCATCTACGAAAATAAGATCGAGGTTGTTCTGGTGCCTGTTGATCACCTGCACGCTGAGGGTCTGCGCTTCCGAAGTCCATTTGATGCGCGGAATGTAGAAATCCGAATAATTGCCTAGTTTAATTTGTTTTGTCGAATTGGTCTTTACATCATAAATATGCAACGATACCAAAGAATTTTTCTCACCTGCCTTCGGGTACTTGAACTCATATTGCTGGGGGTAGAGGTTTTTCCCATAAACATCCATCGAAAATTCAGGGACATCGGTTTCATCAAAGCGGATGTAGGCGATCTTATCTCCCGAAGCATTCCAGTCGTAGGCTTTTACGAACGAAAATTCCTCCTCATACACCCAGTCGGTAATACCATTAATGATGCTGTTCTTTTTGCCGTCGGTAGTGATTTGCTTTGTGGTTTTGGAGGCAATGTCGTACACATACAGATTGTTGTCATACCCATAGGCTACCTTGGAATTATCTGCAGAAAAGGTAGGCTCCTGCACTTTTTTGTCGGAAAGCCTTGTGAGCGACTTCGAAGCAATGTCATAAATATAAAAATCAGCTGTAAAGGAATGCCTGAATATGGGTTCGGAGTTGGTGGCCAGCAGCAGTTTCTTCTCATCGGCGCTAAAGGTATAGCTGTCGATGCCGTTGGCGAGTTCGTTGCGCTCGTAAGTCGACATCAAAACCCCTGCCTGATTTAATGTCTCAAAGTCATATACTACAATCTCAGAAGTACCTTCCCTGTCGACATTGAGCACGGTATACTGGTTGGTATTCTTCATCGCCTGCAGGTCGTCCATGCCCTGGGTTCGGAAAGCCCCGGACCAAATTTCCTGAAGCGTTAATTTTTGCTGTGCAATAACCGGCATCGAAGCCAGTAAAAAGAGGAAAATCGTGTATTTGATGTATTTCATTTTGCAGATGGTAAAAAACTCCCAATTTTAGTAAATTTTTATGAATTATCAGCCCTTTTTTCTGCAAAATGAAGAAATAGTTAAGCGATGGGTTTAATTATATATTCCACACCGTTGGGAAACCCTTATCTTTGCAGGCGAATACTATTTTAAGCTACTGAAAATGAGTAAAGGAATATCGGGGTTCTCTAAACTTTCAAAAGATGAAAAGATTGGCTGGATAGCCGAAAATTACTTTTCAGGCCCCGCAGAAGCAGCCGCTTTAATAAGAAAATACTGGAATGCCGACGAATCACTACAGCAGCTGCACGACGAATTCATCGAAAACACCATTACCAACTTCTATCTTCCCCTTGGTGTAGCGCCCAATTTCACCATTAATGGCCGCGATTACATCCTCCCCATGGTAACGGAGGAAAGTTCCGTAGTTGCAGCGGCATCCAAAGCAGCGAAGTTCTGGTCGGCGCGGGGAGGCTTCAAAGCTTCCGTTATAAACACCGAAAAAATCGGGCAGGTACACTTTATATATAACGGGAGTACTGAAAAGCTGCAGGCGTTCTTCGACAGCATCAAGCCAAAATTAATTTCTGATACTGATAGCCTTACCGCCAACATGAAAAAGCGCGGCGGGGGCATACTCGACATAGAACTTCGCGACAAAACCGCAGACCTGACCGGCTACTTCCAACTGCATGCTACTTTTAATACGAAAGACAGCATGGGTGCCAACTTCATCAATTCCTGCCTTGAGCAGTTTTCGAAAACCTTAAAGGAAGAAGCATTAAATCATGATGCTTTTACAGATGAGGAAAGAAACCTGCAGGTGATTATGAGCATCCTTTCCAATTACGTACCCAACTGTACCGTGCGTGCAGAGGTATCCTGCCCTGTTAGCGCCCTTTGCGAAGACAGCAGCATCGACCCTGAGGAATTTGCCGCAAAGTTCGTTACAGCCGTCCGTATTGCTGAAATAGAGCCGTACCGCGCCGTGACCCACAACAAGGGCATCATGAACGGCATAGATGCGGTGGTGGTAGCCACAGGCAACGACTTCCGGGCCGTAGAAGCCGGGGTTCATGCATACGCTTCCAAAGACGGGCAGTACCGTAGCCTGTCGCATGCCAAAATCGAGGACGGTATTTTTACTTTCTGGCTCGAGATACCGCTGGCGTTGGGAACCGTAGGCGGGCTTACTTCGCTGCACCCATTGGTAAAGCTGTCGCACGAAATGCTGGGCAACCCCAACGCGCAGGAATTAATGCAGATCGTGGCCGTTGCCGGACTGGCGCAAAATTTTGCGGCACTGCGATCACTAACGACTACCGGCATTCAGCAGGGCCACATGAAGATGCACCTCATGAACATCCTGAACCAACTGGAAGCCACCGATAGCGAGAAAGGGCAGGCTGTAATGCACTTTGAAAAAAATGCCGTGAGCCACTCCGCTGTGAATGATTATATCGGCCGATTACGCAACTTTGACCCTGCCAATATTGAAAAAGACTTTTTACAGTAACGGAAAACTGCTCATCACAGGTGAATATACAGTACTTGATGGTGCACTTGCATTGGCATTGCCTACCGCTTTCGGGCAATACCTTGATATTAATGAAGGTGAGTACGGAGTAATTAAGTGGACAAGCTTCGATGCCGATGGCTCAATTTGGTTTGAAACGAAATTGCCTGTGACCGCTATTTTCGAAAACAGGCAGGATGGTACTCCCGAAACCAATACGCTGATCGGGATACTGCATGAGGCACACAAAGCCAATCCGGCTCTATTAGAAAATGCCAATGGCCTTAACATAACCACACGGCTCACCTTCCCACGAAACTGGGGCCTGGGAAGCTCCTCTACCCTTATAAATAACATAGCACAATGGTTCGGCATTGATGCGTTCCAATTGCTCAACAACAGTTTTGGCGGCAGCGGCTATGACATTGCCTGCGCCCAAAATGACACTCCGATATTTTACAGGCTAACTGGCCAGCAACCGGTTGTTACGCCTGTACATTTCAACCCGGCATTCGCCGATAAACTATATTTCGTATACCTCAACCGGAAGCAGAACAGCCGGAATGCCATTGCGGCCTACCGTGAGCAGCGCCTGGATATTGCACCTGTAGTTGCGCAGATCAACAGCCTTACTTTGGCAATTGCCGCAGCTGAGGATTCCGCAACATTTGCATCATTGCTCGAACAACACGAGGCTATCATGTCCGGGGTACTGAAAATGCCCACTGTAAAACAAGCCCTGTTTCCCGACTTTGAAGGTACGGTAAAAAGCCTTGGGGCTTGGGGAGGCGACTTTGTACTGGCGGTTTCGGATAATGACCCGACTGTTTATTTCAGGATAAAAGGTTTTGGGATGGTCGTGCCGTACAGGGAGATGATATTATAACGCGATTTTTCTTTTGACATTTACGTAGAGACGCAGTCCACAGACTGCGTCTCTACGTAACGTTATTATAATACCAAAACTACTCCAGCCCAAGCACCTCGGCGCTATGGTGCCGTACAGCATCCAGGGCGCTCGGGTTATCGTTGAGCGACTGGCCGTAGGACGGGATCATGTCGCGGAGTTTATTTTTCCAGTCTTCACTTTTCATTTGTTCGGGGAAACACCGCGCTATAAGCTCCAGCATGATCGACACTGCCGTAGAGGCGCCGGGTGACGCGCCAAGCAGTACCGCGAGTGAACCGTCGGCGCTGGTGATGACCTCGGTACCAAATTCGAGCTTACCGCCTTCCTTCTCATCCTTTTTAATCACCTGCACACGCTGCCCGGCCACTTCCAGCTCCCAGTCTTCCATTTTTGCTTCAGGGAGGTATTCTTTGAGGGCTTCCAGGCGGTCTTCGGGGCTTTGCATTACCTGGTCAATGAGGTATTTGGTAAGCGACATGTTATGGAAACCCGCCGCCAGCATTGGGCCAATATTATTGAATTGTATGGAAGTCGGCAGGTCGAAATACGAACCGTTCTTCAGGAACTTGGTACTGAAGCCTGCATAAGGCCCAAACAGCAGTTCCTTTTTGCCGTTGATCATGCGCGTATCGATGTGCGGTACTGACATGGGTGGTGCGCCCACCGATGCCTTGCCATATACCTTGGCATTGTGCCTGGCAATCACTTCAGGGTTAATGCATTTCAGCCACTGCCCACTCACCGGGAAGCCTCCAAATCCTTTACCTTCAGGAATATCGGCTTTTTCGAGCAGGTGTAGCGAACCGCCCCCTGCCCCGATAAATATAAACTTGCTGTATAGCCTGGTTTTTTCGCCCGTGGCAAGGTTTTTAATCTTGAGTTTCCACTTTGGCGCTTTCGCCGAACGCCGCATGTCCTTTACCTCGTAGCCAAAATGCAGGTTTACACCCGGCTGGTTTCCGAGCCAGGCAAACATATCGCGGGTAAGCTCCCCGAAATTCACATCGGTGCCAATTGCCATTTTGGTAGCGGCAAAAGGCTCGTTTGTGTCACGGCCTTCCATAACCAGTGGCATCCATTGGGCAATGACTTCAGGATCCTCGCTGTATTGCATCCCCTGAAATATAGGGAACTTTTGGAGTGCATCATAGCGCCTTTTCAGGAATTCGACATTCTCCCTGCCCCACACAAAACTCATGTGCGGTATGGTCTGCACAAATTCTTCCGGGTTTGTGATAAGGCCCTTTCTACCAGGTGGGCCCAGAATTGCTTGGATGCTTCAAACGATTCGGCAATTTTAACGGCTTTCGAAGTATCGATGCTTCCGTCGGGTAGCTCGGGCGTGTAGTTGAGTTCGCAAAACGCGGAGTGGCCCGTGCCTGCATTGTTCCAGGCATCGCTGCTTTCGGCGGCTGCCACATCGAGCCGTTCATAAATATCAATGGTAATTTCCGGCATAAGTTCTTTCAGGAACATGCCAAGGGTAGCGCTCATGATTCCGGCGCCAATAAGGACCACATCGGGTTCCCTCGCTATAGTTGCAGACATTTCGGGATGTAAATTTGTAGGAACAAATTTACTTTCATTACTCTTAATATTATCTTAACAAAATCACGAAATGGTTGGTAACTACATTTTTACCAAAAGTGGAAGGTTTAGCGAAAATTTTTTCGTGATAAATAATCCTGTAGTAAAATTGTTGCTGAAATCTCATCTATAAGACCCTTATCCTGCCGTTGTTTTTTCTTCAGTCCGCTGTCAATCATCGTTTGGAAGGCCATTTTGCTGGTAAAGCGCTCATCCACCTGTTCCAGCGGTATATCGGGAAATTGCTCCTTAAATTTTACTATAAATGCTTCAATGAGGGGCGCGCTCTGCGAAGGCTGCCCGTTCATCTGCTTTGGCTCGCCTATCAGTACCCGCTCCACCTTTTCCTTTGCAAAATAATTGCGCAAAAAGTCGATGGCTGTGGCGGAATCGACAGTCGTAAGCCCGGAGGCGATCATCTGCATCTCATCGGTTACCGCTATGCCGGTGCGTTTTTGGCCGTAGTCTATAGAAAGTATTCTCATGTGTTATTTCAGATTTCAGATTTTTGAGAAATTTCAGATTTCAGATTGTAGATTTCAGATTGTAGATTTCAGATTCCACTCATACTCATCAGAGCGTTATCGGCAAGAGTGTAGCTCAATCTAAAATCTGAAATCTACAATCTGAAATCTACAATCTGAAATCTGAAATTTTTCCCATCCGCAAAAGTAACGGAAAAACAGCTTTGCCGTCGCTTTTGGCCCATGATTCTTTCAGTTCGTCGCGAATGAGGTCGACCGGGTGGGTGCCGTTCTTTTTAATGTAATGCTGCACCGCCGACCACGAATCGATGTAACCGAGCAGGTGTTCGAATGTCCAGGTAAAAATTTCGGAGAATTGCTTCGCTTGAATTGCCTCAAACGGGAACGGGATGGTTTGGTAATTTTCGTCTACATACCGGCGCTCGGAGTCCCAGTATTCGCCAAGGATATTCCCGTGCAGGTGACGGATAATGACATCACTTTCGGGATTGGTGGAAAACAGGCCGTAGCCCGTTACTACAAACAGTCCGCCGGGTTTGAGGATGCGGTACACCTCTTTATAAAAAGCATCGAAATCGAACCAGTGGATGGCCTGCGCCACGGTAATGAGGTCGAATGTATTATCCTCAAAAGCCGTTTGCTCCGCCCGTTCCACCTTATAGATGATGTTATCGGCGGGAGTGGCATTGTCCAATTGCTTTTGGCTGATGTCGGTGGCATATACCTTCGTAAAATGCTTTGCCAGTTTGGCAGCGACCTGCCCGTTGCCGGTAGCCACATCGAGCGCGGTATCTTTATTTTTTACGAATGACGTGATGTAGTCTATGAATTCCTGCGAATAGTTGGGGCGGTATGTGGCGTAGGTTTTTGCCTGGGTGGAGAAGTTGTCTTTCATATTAATTCAAAATTGCATCCCGTAAACCCGTCAATCTATCTAAATTGCAATGATTAGCAAGAAACAATTTATAAGATTTTGTAGGAAATAGAGCATTTCCCATACCACTACATCTTCTTAAATGCAAATTATACAATGGAAGCAAATAATTTTTACCAGATACTATAGTTAACAGGTTCTCGTTACAAACATACCATTTAGCATTATAAGCCGCTATTTCAAAATCATACCTTTGCTTCGGATTGGCTTCACCGCAATTTTCCAACTGAATTAATATCTCTTCTTTCAATTCCTGAACATAATCGTTTACTTTTAGGTGATCAACAACTGCATTTCCATTTTGATTAATTATAAATGACTGAGCATTTTTAATTATAGGGCCTCCCCCAATTTTTCGCAGCAATGCTAGATTAATAAATAAACTTATTAAAGATGAAGAGAAAGAATTCAGCCAATTTTCAAAATCTACGTCATTCTTTATAATTTCCCTATCAATACTGCCTCTATTGAAATAAACAAGTTCGACACCAGCAATTTCATCAATTATAAAATTCTCGATACAATAGGCTGGCAAAACATAAAATCCTTTTTCATTTGGACAATTTGTATTATTAATGGATTCCAAATCACCATCAACTATATATAGCCTCTTTCTACTATAGTCATTTTTCATTCTCTCAAATTCTTTAATCACAGCAGTCTTGGGGCCAAGGGGAGTAATATCATTGATGACCATTTTACCGTCTAATAATCTAGAAAATATTGTTCTATAAAATTCTTTATCTACAGCATTATCTTCTGTGTAAATATCAATATCATTTCTATATTTAAAAAAACTAGAAATTGAACTTAAAGATTTTAAATTATATTTAAGCATACTAATTTAGCTTGATTAAATCTTCGCAGAACTCATCCCCATATTCAGCTATAATAGCAGGGGAATGTGTTGCCATAATAAACTGAGTATTTGGGCTGGCTTTCCTCATATTTTCAACAAATATTTCTTGCCATGCCAGATGTAGGGATAATTCAGGCTCATCAATAATAAAGATACCACCGTCTTTATCAAATTTCATCTGGAAGAAAATTAGATTTGCCAACATAGAAATTATTTGCTTTTCACCAGAAGAGAGTTGGAACAATTCTGCGTGTTTTCCATTGCTAAAAAAAATTTTTATTTCTCCTTTATCATCAATTTCAATATTTTTTTTGCTCTCATTAAAAAAATGATTTATCAATGATTTTAAACTGTTTACGGGTTCATATAGCGCATCAATTTCAGCCTTATAACTTTGACTAAATGCAATTATTTGATTAATTCTATTCAACTGTGGCTTATTAGAAAACCATCTTTGAATAATTTCCAATTGCTTAGTTATCTGTGAATATTCTTTATTTGACGTCTTGTTATCTTGAATATCATGATATTCTCGCAATACATACTCCATTTTATCAAAAAAGGTATCAATTTGACTCTGAAAATCTCCGACATGTAAGTCTTTAATTGCCTCTTGTACTTGATCTCTCTTGTATTTTATTTCTTTAAAATCAGACACAATGTCGTTATCATTACCTTCGATAAAATCAAATGTTTGAGCAAAAATTTTATTTTTAAATTTTTCATTTATAGTTGGTTGTTTTGCAGCAATAATCCTATAGTAATCATACAATAAGCCTTGCACTTCAATAAGGCTCAAATTAAGAGGATCATTAGTTGGAAAATTCATTAGCTTTTTTCGCAAATTGAAACTTATAGGTCGACCTCTATCAATGTTGTGACCTTCATAAATTTTACGGTCAATACCTAAAAACAAAGGTGTGGTCAATTTTTTGATTTCACTATAAACCTCCTCTTCTTCAAATTTTTGCCTATGAAAATTCAACTTTTCACGACTTTCTTCGCTTGGTACATTATTGGATGAATTGAACTTTACTAATTCACCGCTGATAACTTTTCCATTTATCTCAAGTGATAGCATGATAATACTATCTTTTCGAACAGCTGAAATAACTATGCAAACCGTTTTTTTTTCGCCAATTACTAAATCATGATTGAACTGATTTGTGTCATGATCTCCTACCTGTGATGCTACTTCGAAAATATTATAATCAGGTAATAGGCTATATTCACACTCAAGTCGCGCTTCTCCAAAGTCAATTTGATTTAGATAATTATATGACGGCGAAATTAAACCTAATATAAGTTTTAGAACACTTGTTTTCCCAGTACCGTTAATTCCAATTAGGAAGGTTACATTATCTCGAAATGAAATATCATAGTTTAGAAAACCATGGACATTTTTAGCAGAAAAATTTTTAAGCTTCATATATAGCTTTATTTAAAATTAACAATTTTAACAAAAATAAAGAACTTTTCGAATATTTATTGATTCGCTTTAAATTAATTTATCATTATAAGTTGTTTACGATAAAGATAAAAAATCTAACAAAATAAGGTACAGCATTGAAAAATATTTGTACTTTGTCCCGATAAATTGACACGGCATTATAACGTTGTATTGTTATCTTTGCCGAAAATTACCAAACCACCATGAACGCCCTTCAACCCGTTATAGAAAAGGCCTGGGAAGACCGCAGCCTCCTCCAGAATGAAGAAACCACCACTGCCATACGCGAAGTTATTGAACTTTTAGACACCGGAAAACTGCGTGTTGCCGAACCCATAGAAGGTGGCTGGCAGGTAAACGAATGGGTAAAGAAAGCCGTGGTGATGTACTTCCCGATACAAAAGATGGAAACCCTTGAGGCCGGTATTTTTGAATACCACGACAAGATGCCGCTAAAGCGCGGATATGCCGCTAAAGGCATACGCGTGGTGCCTAATGCCGTAGCACGCCATGGGGCATACATTGCTTCGGGTGTGATCCTGATGCCAAGCTATGTGAACATTGGCGCGTATGTAGACGAAGGCACCATGGTAGATACCTGGGCCACCGTAGGCAGCTGCGCACAGATAGGAAAGAACGTTCACCTTAGCGGCGGCGTGGGCATCGGCGGGGTTTTGGAACCCCTGCAGGCTGCCCCCGTAATCATTGAGGATGGCGCGTTTATCGGCTCCCGGTGCATTGTGGTGGAAGGCGTGCGCGTAGAAACCGAGGCCGTGCTTGGCGCCAATGTGTGCCTTACCGCATCAACAAAAATAATCGACGTTACCGGCGACACCCCGCTAGAAATGAAAGGCATCGTGCCTGCCCGCAGTGTAGTAATACCGGGCAGCTATACCAAAAAATTTGCCGCGGGCGAGTACCAGGTGCCCTGTGCGCTCATCATTGGGAAGCGCAAACCCTCTACCGACCTGAAAACTTCGCTCAACAACGCTTTAAGGGAATATGACGTAGCGGTTTAACCTTTGCTTATGAGCGAACTCAACACACGAATATCTGCCCTTGCGATAGTTTTTAACGAAGAGCACAATATAAGGGAGTACCTGCAAAACATGTCGTTTGCCGACGAGATCGTTGTGGTGGACTCCTTCAGTACCGATAATACCCCAAAAATCATAAAGGAGGAATTTCCGCACGTGCGATTTTACCAGCGCGTATTCGACGATTTTTCTTCGCAGCGCAACTATACCATCTCCCTTGCCGAAAATGACTGGGTGATGTTTTTTGACGCCGATGAACGCGTAACCGAACCCGGAATTGCCGAGATTGTTGCGGCAGTACGCAGCAACCCCGAGGAAGTGGCCTTTTGGGTAAAGCGCATTTTTTACTACCAGGGCAAACCGCTTGTAAACAATAACTTTAATGAGGACAGGACCGCACGGGTTTTCCGTAAGTCGGTGTGCCGCTATTCGGACAAGCTTGTACACGAACAGCTGAGCATCAACGGGAAAAGCCGTGTGCTGAAGCATGCCATACACCACTACTCCTTCAAAGACAAGGAAGACTTTTTACAAAAAAGGCTGCAATACTCAAAGCTCAAGGCCAAAGAGTTTTATAAGGACGGCATAAGGCCCAACGTTTTCCACTTTACGGTGCGCCCGGGCTTCAGGTTCTTTAAATATTATGTACTGAAATTCGGTTTTGTCAACGGCAGGCGCGGTTACGAGATCGCATCCATACTGGGCCATCATGTATACATGCGCTACGTATACCTGAAGGAGATGTATGCCGCCGAGGGCAAAAAAATACTGGTCATACAGCAAAAGATGATTGGTGATGTGCTGGCCAGCAGCGTGATATGCAACACCCTTAAAGAGAACTGCCCCGAGTCGCGCGTAGACTACATGGTACATGATTTTACCCGCCCGGTTATCGACCACAATCCCAATATAGACAACATCATTGTGTTCAGGGAGGACTACCGTAAAAGCCGCATTGCACTTTTTAAATTTGCATGGCATATACGCCAGGCCAAATACGATGCCGTTATAGATGCCTACAACAAATGGGAAAGCGGTATCATTACCCTCTTTTCGGGGGCGGAAAGCCGTATAGGCTTCAAAAAATGGTATACGTCGTTCTTTTACGACAAGACCATCCAGCCCGACTGGAAAGCACCCAATTCGGCGCTGGTACACCGCATGCAGCTTGCCGAAGCGCTCACCGGCGAAAAGCACCCCATCGCCTACCCTAAAATTTACCTTACCGAAACCGAAGTGGCCAACGCCAGGCAGCTGCTTGCCAAAAGCCTGGACCCGTCACTTCCAGTGGTCATGATCAGCGTGATGGGCAGCGACGACATCAAAAGCCTCCCTGCATCCGAAATGGCCGCGACACTGGACTATATCGTTGCCAACACCAATGCGCAGCTGCTCTTTAACTACCTGCCCAAACAGGCCGATAAGGCTACAGAGATATACAGCCATTGCCGCCCCGAAACGCAGCAACGAATATTATTCGACCTGTATACAACCGGACTGCGGGAATTCATCGCGGTGCTGTCACAATGCACAGCACTGGTTGGAAATGAAGGCGGGGCCGTAAACATGGCCAAGGCGCTGGGTGTGCCTACCTTCACGATCTTTTCACCATGGATCAACAAAGGGTCGTGGAGCATGCTTACCGACAATGAAACGCACATTGCTGTTCACCTGCAGGACTTTTTCCCGGAAATATATGGCGACAGGCATCCGAAGGAATTCAAAGAGAAGTCGCTTGAGCTTTACCAAAAACTGAAATTGGATTTGTTTAAGGACCAGCTACTGCGTTTTTTGACGCTGAATGTGAAATTGGACAAAACATTGAACGGTAGATTTTAGAATATATTCCCGATAGCTAAAACTTCATAAAGCAAAATTTTTACCACAAGGGCCACAAAGATTTTACACAAAGTACACAAGTTATCCTGCATTTTAAAGAGCGCAAAGAAGAACGCTCACGTTGTGAGCATAGTGTAAAATCTCTACTCCATCCTTAGTATTACGCTATATGGAAAGATTGCTTCGTCGTGCCTCCCCGCAATGACCGCGCGTGGTGTGACGTGGTTGGGAATTTAGATATTACTCAACCGTAACACCCGGCTCCTTCACGATGCCATAGGGTGTCCATTTTATCTTTTTGTCCTTAACTTCTTTGCGGATGGCGAGGTTGGCTGCCAACGATTCCGGGGTCTTGTAGCCGCGTGCGTGGTCCAGGTGCAGGCAGATGGCTTTGTGGCGTATCTGTTTGCCTTTCACGCCATAGTTCTCCAGGCGTTCGCCAAACTCCCTGTCGGGGCCACCGTATTTCATGCGCTCATCGTAGCCGTTGATGGCGATCATGTCGGCGCGGAAGCCGGAGGAATTGCAGTTATTGAATGATGGCGTGGTGGTAGTAACCGTATCGAGCACAGCGCCAAGCATGGGCCCGGCGGTTAATTTGAGCGCCTGCGAAAAGCCAAGCTTGTCCTGCTTTTTCAGCCAAGCGGCATCAAAGCAGTTTTCGTTAAGGATATCTTCTTTGGTAATGGCTTCGCTTGCCTTCATTGTTAGCTTGCAATACCCACCGGAGAGGAACCTGCCTTTCTCCGCAAATTTTGCATGTACTGCTACAAAATCCCTGCGCGGAATGCAGTCGCCGTCGGTCATGATGATGTATTCGTTGGCAGCTTCCATTATGGCTACATTCAGTATCTCCTGCCTGCGGTAGCCCTTGTCCTCATGCCACAGGTGGCGCACGGGAACAGGGTAAATGGCAGCATACCGGTCGATCAGCTCCTTGGTGGAGGGGCGCGAACCGTCGTCGGCAATAATGAGCTCAAAGTCTTTATACGATTGGTTGCTGTAGCCTATCAGGACATTCTCCAGCCATTTTTCGGCGTTATAGGTACTGACTATTACGGATATTTTCATTCTTTTTGAGGTGCTGAGGTTCTTAGCTCCTTAGGTCCTTAGGCGCTCAGGCACTAAGCACCTAAGGCACTTTCTCAATGCAAAGATAGTTATTTTGTTTTTTTCCGGAGGCCAAGCATCACCTTGATGCGGCGCTTGCGGTGAAACCGGTTGCTGAAATACTGCGTGTACTTTACCATAAGCGCCAATACCTCATCATAAGGCTTGCCGTACAGCTTTGCATATTCATCGCACATTACCTCAACCAAACGCATTTCGGGGGTAAGCTTTGCCATGTTGACCACCCTTTGCTTTAGCGTCATTTTGCCGTTGTGGAAGTTCATGCGGTTAAGGTCGACCAGGAAAAATTCGTACTGTTCATGTCCGGTCTTTTTTATCAGGGTGTTGCCGGGTGTATGGTCGAGGAATTCGATGCCCAGTTCGTGCAGTTTGTAGGTAAACCGCGTAAACTGGCGAAGTATGATTTCGTGTTCCGGATAATCAGGAAATTCTATCAGCTGCCGGAAGGTAAGGTCGGCCTCCAGCTGCTCGCTCATGTAGTAGCTGTTTTTCAGCGAAAGCGGGCCCTTATTCTCAAAATAGGCAATGGGCTGCGGTGTGCCGATGCCGTTTTCCAGCAGCCTGTTGGCAAATTCATACGAACGCTGCGCCTTCCCCTTCCGGAAAAAACGGTATACGACCTTGTTAAGTATGTTGGGGACTTTGAAAGACTTTACGTTGACCGTCATGCTGCCGAGCGGGAACAGCCTGATGGTGTTGCGCTTGCCTGCGATGAACAGAACGCCTTCGGAATCAAAATTCTCAATAATTTGGGTTATTTCTTTTGACTTGGAAAGGAATTCAGGATGGATGGCATGGATCATCGGCACTTGCAAATTTTGTACAAAAGTAACCATTTTGCATTTTACACTTCAAATAATTGCGCTATTTTTACCAAATCAACCATAAGCCTCATTATGTTCAGCCATTACCTCATTACCCGCTTTAACCTGAAAAACCCGAAGTGGGACGTTACCAAAAACAACGAGACCCTGCTTAACGATGAATGGCTGGAGCACAGGCTGTGGCTGTTCGAGAACTTTTGCTTCCCCTCGGTAGCGGCACAGGTGAACAAAAATTTTGAGTGGCTCATTTATTTTGACGTAACCACCCCTGAAGCTTATAAGCAGAAGATTGCCGCCATCATTGGGAACCAACCCAACGTCCGGCTGTTTTACATCGAGGGAATGCCTGCTTTTTATCCGGAGATCCAGAAGCTAATTACTGATGAAGCCGCCGGAAAGCCGTACCTCATCACGTCGCGCATTGATAATGACGACTGCATCCGCAATACGTTTATCGACGAAGTGCAAAAGCAATTCGACAGGCAGGACTACCTGGCGATCGATGTTATAAAAGGCTATTCCCTACAGATAAAGCCGGTGATCATGCTGGGCAAAAAGGAGCATATCTTCAACCCGTTCATCAGCCTTATTGAGAAGAACGAAAACCCGACCACGGTATGGGCCAACGACCACAACCACTGGAAAAAGGAAACGCGCGTAAAACAGATAACCGATAAAAGGCTGTGGATGAGCATCATTCACGAGAAGAATAAGGTAAATGAATTTGACGGATACGGCAACATCAAATGGGATGATGTAAAGAACGATTTCATAGTTTCGACAGCGATGGAAGCCACCATTGCCGCCGGAATACTCCCCCACTCCGCCTGGTGGTGGACCAGCTTTAAGAACGGGCTGTACGTCAACTGGGTATTGTTTAATAAATCGCTTAAAAAGGCATTGGGGATTTACAGGCTAAAAAAATAGCTGCCTACTTTTTGGCGCCTGCAATGGTTTGGTAGAAGTCTATGCTCGCCGAAGCCATTGCTTCTTTTGTAAAATCCCTTAACACCCTTGCCCTCGCTGCGCTGCCTGTGCTTTCGGAAGGGCCACCGCTTAAAATGCCGGATGCTATCGCGGCAATTTCATGCTCGTCTTTGGCGATATAGCCCGTCGTGCCATGGTCGATGATCTCGGCTGAAACCCTGTTTTGGGCCACAATTACGGTTTTTTCCATAGCCATGGCCTCCGCGTACACCAGCCCAAACGTTTCGTTGAGCGAAGGGTAAACGCATACCGCGGCCTTTGCCAGCAGGGCGGGGATATCTTCGAGCTGCCTGCCTCCGTAATACGTTGTCCGCTCCAAAGCGGCAGGTATGAGTATGGCTTTCACTTTATCATTAAAATAGCCTTCACCGCGGCCTATGAGGTGGAGCGAGGCATCCGGGTTTGTTTTGATGAGGAGGTTAAAGGCACGGCAGAGTACATCGACACCTTTCGCGTCGGACAATGTGCCCACATAAAACAGGGATCCCGGCAGCACTTCAATTTCGGGGCGCGGCGCAAACAGTGAAGCATCGATGCCGTTGTAAATTACCTTTACCTCCCTCGAAATACTGTAAATTTCGTGTATCGCGCCTGCTGCAAAGCCGGACACTGCGATCACGCCATCGGCTTCCCGCAGGGCCTTATCCTCAAACCACGTTTTTAGCGGCTCCGGCTGCTTGCCGAGGTATTTGTGCCAAAACCCGCGTGAGCCGTGAAACCGGACTACCATGGGTACTGGACTGTCCCAATAGGCCGAAAGCCCATTGAATGCAGGCGCTTCTACAATGTCGGCGTTACGTTCCGCAGAAAAGCGCGCTACTTCTTTCGCCATGTATTTCCGGTCGGCAATCATGATCTTTTTTTCCAGCCAGCCTATTGTAAGGCTTGCGGCAATGGAGCGCAATATTTCGGCAACCGGGTAGCGTTTCAGGTAGGCTTTGCGAAAATGTACGGGCACGCCATTGTCGTTCAGCGCCTGGTCTTTTTTGCCAAAACCTATTACGTGTACGGCGTGGCCCTCCCGGTGCAGCTCAGCGGCGATTATTTTTAAAAAGGTACCCAGCCCTCCTGCAGATGGCAGTTTTGGGTGAGAATATTCGCTGGTAAAGAAAACTATAGTCATCGGCTGTGCTTTACTAAGACATCATTCAGCTCGCCAAACATCTTTTTGGCGATCACTTCCTTGGTAAAATTCTGCTTCAGGAACTCATAGCCGTTATCGGTAAATTTTTTCTGCATCTCATCATCATAAAGAAGTTCCTGCACCTTGTCGGCAAAGGAGGCCGGGTTACCTACTTCCGCCATTAGGCCGGTCTCGCCGGGGATAAGCACCTCACCGATGCCGCCCGCGTTGTTGGCCACTATAGGCACGCGACAGGCGTAGGATTCCAGCAGGACGCCTCCCGTAGGCTCGTTGTTGGACGTAAACAGGAAGAGGTCGAACTCCGGGAGCACCTGAGGAATGTCCTTCCTGAAACCCGCCCAGATAATATCGTCGTACACGCCAAGCTCCTGTGCCAAAGCCTTTACTTCGGGTTCCTGCGGGCCGTCGCCAATGATGATGTAGGCCGCCTTAACACCGCGGCTTTTCAGTTCGGCTACGGTACGTACCCACGTAAACAGGTCTTTCATAGCGGTAAAGGCCGCAATGTTGCCAATGATCTTCACATCCCGGGGGATGCTGAATTCCCGGCGAAGGATGCCGGTATCATTATGTTGGAACTTATTGATGTCGGTCACGCTGCCTACCACGCAAAGCCTGCTGTGGTCCTTGACGGCATATTTTAATACCTCGACTACCGGCTGCGATACGCAGATGATCTTTTTGATGCCCTTGTAGTTGTACTTCCATTTGCGCAGGAAGTTGGTGTCGACCCTTTTGATGAGCGTACGGCACAGCACTAAAGGAATTTTTAAACCATACAGCAATGACGACAGCACGGCAAGGGTATGCGACTCGCTGTTATGGATGAAGAGGATGTCGGCACGGTTTTCGTCGGCAATCTTTTTCAGCGCCTTCGCAAACTTAAGGTCGTATTCGCCACTAAGCTCCAGCCCTATGACCTGCATGTTCTTGCTTTGGGCTACCTTATATATCTCGGAATCCTTTACGCATACGATCCACTGGTCCTCCACATAGCCAAAATCGCGGAAAGCCTCATAAAGGTAGATGATCTTTTGCTCGTGGCCGCGCCAGCCTTTGGATACCGTAACCTGTAGTAATCTCATAAGTAGCATTTATGAACGCAAAGGTATTAAATTCGCAGTGGCGCAAACATACTATTGGATTCGTTTTTTAACGCATTGTCCGCAAACTTTCAATATTTTTGTTGACGGAAAAACAACCAGATGATAAAATTCCTCGACCTGCAAAAAATCAACCTCCTGCACCAGCAGGAAATCGAAGCGCGCCTGCTGAGGACCTTCCGCAGCGGGTGGTACCTTTTGGGCGACGAGGTAAAGCAGTTTGAGGGCAACCTTTCCAACTATATTGGATGCCGGCACGCGATCGGCGTTGCCAACGGCCTGGATGCCTTGCGCCTGATCCTGAAAGCGTACATGGAACTGGGCAGTATGCAGGAAGGCGACGAAGTGATCGTTCCGGCAAATACCTACATTGCGTCGCTGCTGGCAATTACGGATAATCGCCTCGTTCCTGTGCTCGTGGAGCCGGACATCGACACTTATAATATAGATGTATCGAAAATAGAGGATGCCATCACGTCCCGGACCAAAGCGATCATGATCGTACACCTGTACGGGCGGGTGGTTTTTTCGAACGAACTGAAGGCGCTGGCGCAAAAGCACCGCCTGAAGATCATTGAGGACAATGCGCAGGCCATTGGCGCGGAATGGAACGGTATGAAAACGGGCAATCTGGGCGACGCGGCGGGCTTTAGCTTTTACCCCGGCAAAAACCTTGGGGCGCTTGGCGATGGCGGCGCGGTAACGACCAATGACGATATACTGGCACAAACGATAAGGGCGCTGGCCAACTACGGGTCCGAAGAAAAATACGTGAACAAATACCAGGGGCTGAATTCCAGGCTGGATGAGATCCAGGCTGCGGTGCTGGATGTCAAGCTGAAGTACCTTGATGCCGAAAATGAAAAACGCAGGGAGGTATTTCATTATTATTTAGAGAACCTATCAAATCCGGCGATCATTTTGCCACAGCGTCCCAAAAATGAAGGGGAGCACGTATGGCATTTGTTTGTCATCCGGACTACAGACCGGGACAGGCTGCAGCGGTATTTGACAGACAACGGAATCCAGACGCTGATCCACTACCCTATTCCGCCCTATAAGCAGGAGGCGTATCCGGAACTGCACCATTTGTATTTCCCGATTACGGAAAAAATTCACGGAGAGGTTTTGAGCCTGCCGGTAAGCCCGGTGATGCATGAGCAGGAATTGATAAAAATTATTGAAATCATCAATCTGTATCGATAATTTCGATTGTGGTAAAAATTCAATTTTTTTAGTTGACAAAATGAATTTTCGGCGTTAAAATTCAGGTTTGTAAATTGAAAAAATACCCGTGGCCCTAAAGTTACGTTTGGGATACCTAAATGTCATAGTGCAATTCATTAAAAGTCATATGAAGGGGCCTATAAAATCATGCATTTCTAAGTACCTTTGCATGTAAAATAACCTAAAAAGTTTAAACAGGTCAAAAATGTCAGATCAAAATATAAACACGGAAGTCCACAATGCCTTTGAGGCGATAAAAAACGGCGGGATTATCCTGTATCCTACTGATACAGTGTGGGGTATCGGCTGTGATGCGACCAACCCCGAAGCCGTAAAGAAAATTTACGCCCTGAAGCAGCGCGAAGAGAGCAAAAGCATGATTGTGCTGATGAACAGCGACCGGATGATGCATACCGTTTTTCATGATATTCCCGAGGTGGCCTGGCAAATACTCGACCTGAGCGAAAAGCCCACCACCCTGATACTGGACAACCCGCGTAACGTGGCGCCAAACCTCATCGCCGAAGACAAGACCCTCGGTGTACGCCTGGTAAAGGAACCCTTTTGCTTCAAGCTCATGGAACGCATGAAGAAGCCCCTGGTGTCTACATCGGCCAACGTGAGTGGCAGGCCAACGCCAAATTCTTTTAAAGAAATAGACCACCATATTTTGGACGGCGTAGACTATATCGTAAATTTGCACCGTGAAAAAATTGCCGCAAAGCCCTCGACCATCATAAAACTGGGGAACAACTTGCAGGTAAAAGTGATTCGACCCTAATGGAAAACAATACTTCGTACAAAGAAGCCCTTACTAACAAAATATTCGGTATAACATCGCAGGCGGCAAAGGAACTTGACGTAAAAAGCTATGTAATAGGCGGTTTTGTGCGTGACCTGCTGCTGAAGCGCGACTTTAAAAAAGACATTGACATCGTGGCTGTAGGCAGCGGTATTGACCTGGCTCAAAAAGTCTCGTCACTGTTACCAAAGAAGCCTAAGGTGCAGATATTCAAGACCTACGGCACAGCCATGCTTAAGTTTGAAGATATTGACATTGAGTTTGTTGGCGCGCGAAAAGAGTCCTATTCTGAAGACAGCCGCAATCCGCACGTGGAAACCGGCACACTGGAAGACGACCAAAACCGCCGTGATTTTACCATCAACGCCCTGGCGCTTTCGCTGGACGGCAATGATTTTGGCACCCTTGTCGACCCATTTAATGGTGTTGAAGACCTGCAAAATAAGATAATCCGTACGCCGCTTGGGCCGGACATTACATATAGTGACGACCCGCTCCGTATGATGCGTGCCATACGGTTTGCCACGCAACTGGGCTTTACCATTGAAGCAGAATCGCTTAAGGCCATAGGGCGCAATAAGGAGCGCATAAAGATCATTTCCGGCGAGCGTATCGTGGACGAGCTGAATAAGATATTATCGGCTGATATGCCTTCCGTTGGGTTTAAGCTGCTGCACGAAACCGGGCTGCTGGACATCATCCTGCCGGAGCTTACCGCGCTGAAGGGCGTGGAGGAAGTGGAAGGCCAAACGCATAAAGATAATTTTTACCATACCCTTGAGGTGGTGGACAACATTGCGCCCAATACAGAAGATGTATGGCTGCGCTGGGCCGCATTGCTGCACGACATCGGCAAAGCACCCACGAAAAAGTTCAGTAAAAAAGTAGGCTGGACCTTCCACGGGCATGAATTTGTGGGTGGCAAGATGGTGAAGAAGCTGTTTGAGCGGCTGCACATGCCCATGAACCAAAAGATGAAGTTTGTCTCGAAGATGGTGATGCTCAGCTCACGCCCTATTGTACTGTCCCAGGACGAAGTAACGGATTCAGCCGTACGCAGGCTGGTGTTTGACGCCGGCGAAGATATAGAGAGCCTGATGACGCTTTGCGAGGCTGATATTACTACCAAGAACCCGAACAAGTTTAAAAAATACCATAATAACTTTAAGATCGTCCGCCAAAAGATCGTGGAGGTGGAGGAGCGCGACCATGTGCGCAATTTCCAGCCCCCTATTACCGGCGAGGAGATCATGGAAACGTTTGGACTTAAGCCGGGACGTGAAATAGGGACATTAAAAGAAGCGATTAAAGAAGCGATACTGGAGGGCGAGATACACAATGATTATGAGTCGGCATATGCATTTATGATGGCACGGGCGGGGAAAATGGGGTTGGTTGGTAAGTAGTAAAGTAGCAGAGTTGCAAAGTGGCAAAGTTGCTGATTTGCTGATTTGCAGAGTGGTAAAGTGGCAAAGTTGTAATCAAAATATAGTTTACTTGATATGAAAACTTTCAGAGATCTCCTGATTTGGCAAAAAGCCATGGTGCTGGTTACCAAATGCTACAAGAAAACAAGCAAATTCCCTAAAGAAGAATTGTTTGCTCTAACTTCACAGCTTAAATGATGCTCTGTTTCCATACCAAGCAACATTGCTGAAGGTTTTGGCAGAGGGACTAATAAGGACTATCATCGCTTTTTAACTATTGCTATGGGATCTCTATTCGAATTTCAAACGCAAATAGAGATTGCTTATAATTTGGAATACATAAATGAAGCTGATTTTAGTGAAATTTATAATGATAGCCGGGAACTTGAGAGAATGCTAAGTTCATTTATTTCTAAAGTAAAAGGAGCATCATGATTTCAGTCACTTTTTCAGAAACTTTGAAGCTAAAAAAACTTTGCAACCCTGCCACTTTGTAACTTTGCAACTATGAAAACTAATTTTATCAGAATTACAAAAATATCACTTATCCTCGTTTACTTAGTAATCGTAGCAGGAGCTCTCGTCCGCATGACCGGCTCCGGAATGGGCTGCCCGGACTGGCCAAAGTGCTTTGGGTATTACATTCCCCCTACTGATATATCCGAATTGCAATGGTCGCCAAACCATGAGTTTCAAAAGGGCCAGGTGATCATTAAGGATGAAAAGCTGTGGGTAGCCAATGAAACCTTTAGTACCGGAACAGAATATGACGCTTCTAAATGGGAGGCGTACACCCGGCACGACTATGCCGAATTTAACCCCGTGCATACCTGGGTTGAATATGTAAATAGGCTTATAGGCGCACTGGCTGGTATGGCGGTTTTAGGAATGGCAGTGATTTCAATTCCAGCATTCAGGCGTACAAAGTCCAATGTTATCCTGCTGTCATGGCTGTGCGTATTCCTGATGGGGTTCCAGGCATGGCTGGGTGCTACCGTGGTATACAGTGTACTTAATCCCGTTAAAATAACCATACACATGGTCATGGCGCTGGTAATTGCAGGGCTTATCCTTTATATACTTGATAAAGCAAAAAGCCTTTCGGCAAACCTTACCTTACTAAAACAGGATAAGATTTTTAAAACATTGCTTTGGGTTTCGCTGTTCTTTACACTTGTACAGGTGGTAATGGGTACACAGGTGCGCCAGTTTGTCGATGAACGTGTGCGGATGCTTGGCTATGAAAATATGAACCTTGTACTCGATAACCCGTTGGTAACATTCTATTTTCACCGTACGTTCTCCTTTGCGGTATTTGGCATCAACCTTTGGTTGTACCTCCGTAATAGAAAATTAAACCTGGGCTATTCGAAAACCGGGTGGGTATTGGCATTGCTGCTCATTGAGATAGCTTCGGGCATTGCCATGTATTACCTCGACTTTCCGTTCGGGACGCAGAGCGTGCATTTGGTTGCCGCATCGGTATTGTTTGGGGTACAGTTTTACATGATACTGGAAAGCAGGAGAAATAAATTTCAGGCTGTATGAAAATCAGGTTCATCGTGTTGACGCTGGCTATTACCGGACTGTTATCAGGCTGCTATGGTGTAAACAGCAAAACATCTGAAATCGGAAGCTTTGACTGGACGTGCCTTACAGAAAACGACATGCGGGAAATAGCTGTCGAACATTCAACTGAAAACATCACGGATACTATTTTCAAAGAAGGCTTGGAAGAGGTTAAAAATCATTTTCTTAAGCCGAAATACATTTTATATTTTGATGAAAGCCCACAAGAGATTGTTGGGATGGACGGCAACAGCATTCGCGCAGCGTTCAATCCGGAGATAGCGAAGTTTGCTATTGACGGCCTTTCACCCCAATTATCAGACACGGAGCAGGTGCGCATCCGCAACAGGGTGTTGCGTTTGGTGTGGAAAAAAGAATGTGCCGAAGGGAAACTACGGCTGGAAAAATTAATGAAAGAACCAGCTGTTTTCTCAGAAGCCTACTACGATAGATAATTTTAGCATAGCTTTATCATTTCCTTACCACCAATTTGGCAAAGCAGGTTGTAATTTTACAATACAGAAAATAACACATAACCTATACATTATGCCAAATTCAACTGAAATCCAGGGTGGCTGGGACGAATTCAAAGGAAAACTAAAACAAAAATATGCTGAACTTACAGATGACGATGTAGCGTATGAGGAAGGCAAAGAAGATGAAATGTGGGGAAAACTTGAGCAGAAATTAGGCAAGGCAAAAAAAGAGATACTCTCTTTATTCCAATAGCCTTTTCCCTCAGGAAAAACTACCACATATTCCAGGACTGTTCTATAGGCGTAATCGCTTATCGAACAGTTTTTTTTATGGAGTTTTTGCCATGAATTATTATCATGCCCGGTGATACTTAAAGTTTATTCCCCAAGCATTAAGCCGCTACTATACTGCAGGAGTGAAGCTTGCGTGAGGGACAGAAGCGGCATCCCCGGAGTGCAACGGAGGGATATAGCGGATGGCCCGACGCCGCAGAGAAACGGAGGCGGCACGCCCAAATTAATTTGCCAGTAGTAAAAATTAAAAGTACTTTTGCACAAGTTTAATTTTAATCTGACAAATGACGCCTAACACACAACAACTTAACGACTTAACTACACAGGTAAGAAGGGACATCCTTCGCATGGTGCATGCCGTAAATTCGGGGCACCCGGGCGGATCGCTTGGCTGTACCGAATTTCTTGTAGCGCTTTACCAGGTTTTGATGGACCGCAAAGAAGGATTCGACATGGACGGTATCAACGAGGACGTGTTTTTCCTCTCCAATGGCCACATTTCACCGGTATTTTACAGCGTACTGGCACGCAGTGGGTATTTCCCGGTATCGGAGCTTGCTACTTTCCGCCTTATCAACTCAAGGCTGCAGGGACACCCTACCACTCATGAAGGGCTTCCGGGCGTACGGATTGCTTCGGGTTCGCTTGGCCAGGGAATGAGCGTTGCACTCGGGACAGCTCAAGCCAAAAAACTCAACGGCGACAGCCACCTGGTATACAGCCTCCACGGCGACGGGGAGCTTCAGGAAGGACAAAACTGGGAAGCCATTATGTATGCATCGGCCTATAAGGTTGATAATATCATTGCAACTATTGACGTAAACGGGAAGCAGATTGACGGGCCAACCGATGAAGTACTCCCCATGGGAAGCATTGGCGCCAAATTCATCGCTTTTGGATGGGATGTGGTGGAAATTACTTTTGGCAACGACATTGAGGCTATTATCAAAGGAATGACCGAAGCAAAAGCGCTTACAGGTAAAGGCAGGCCGGTTTGCGTATTGCTGCATACCGAAATGGGTAACGGTGTTGACTATATGATGCACACGCACGCATGGCACGGCAAAGCGCCAAACGACGAACAACTGCAGCTTGCCTTTGGCCAGAACGCGATAACACTTGGTGATTACTAGTAGATTTAAGAATTCAGATTTCAGATTTCAGATTGAGCTTCACTCCTGCCGAATCAATTCCGGTATTAAAGTAAAAGCAGCAATCTGAAAACTAAAATCTACGATCTGAAATAAAATGAAAAAGCTTTTCTTATTGTTTTCGGCGTTTTTCTCGTTTGCAGCCTTTGCTCAGGATTTCCAGTTTGATTATATGCTGGAATACACAGATGGAGACGGCAATCCCTTCAGCTACTATATTAATTCCAAAAACAGCAATTATGTTTTTAGGGATGGTGACTATCACACGGTGGTTACCAACGAATTTATGATGTATTTTTCGGTTTCGCTTGCAGGGAATACAAGGATATATGATGTTATCCCTGACGAAATGGAGATAAACACCACTAATGTTGAAACTCTCGGAACCGATAAAAGCGAAACGACAATTAATGGTTTTAAATGCCGGAAGTATACCTACAAAACAATGGTAACCAATCCGAACGACGAAACGACGAAAATCCAGGTAACTTACGTTGCCCATATTATGCCAAACAGTATAAATACCGCCGAAACCCTTGACAAAAATGAGGTAGTATTTCCGGAGAGCATTGTATATGGCAAGCTACCGCCGGGGACGATCGTACAGTTTGAGAGTTTGGGCGATGAGGAATTCGACGGTTATATCCAAATGTCGCTCAAAAAAATAACCAAATTAGAAAAGCCACTGGTTCTTGATATTACCACCGCACAAGTGACAAAATTTTTACTAAACAACCAGGAACGATAACCTGTTCAAACAAACGACCCACATGAAAAAATACACAAATACAGGAAATAAAGATACCCGTTCGGGGTTTGGCGCAGGCCTTACCGAACTTGGGCAAACCAATGAAAACGTAGTTGCCCTGTGTGCCGACCTTATCGGGTCGCTGAAAATGGACGATTTTAAAAAGAACCACCCGGAGCGTTTTTTCCAGGTAGGGATAGCCGAGGCCAACATGATAGGCATGGCAGCCGGCATGACCATTGGCGGGAAGATACCGTTTACCGGCACATTCGCCAATTTTTCTACCGGACGGGTGTATGACCAGATACGCCAGTCGGTAGCTTACTCCGACAAGAATGTAAAGATATGCGCATCGCACGCGGGGCTTACCCTGGGCGAAGATGGCGCAACCCACCAGATACTGGAAGATATCGGCCTTATGAAAATGCTCCCGGGCATGACCGTGATCAATACCTGCGATTACAACCAGACCAAAGCTGCCACCATTGCCATTGCCGAGCACCATGGCCCGGTATACCTTCGTTTCGGAAGGCCGGCGGTACCTAATTTTACACCTGATAATAGCGAGTTTGTTATCGGGAAAGCTGTAGTCCTTAACGAAGGAACTGATGTAACCATCATCGCTACCGGCCACCTGGTTTGGGAAGCACTGGTTGCCGCTGAAGCGCTGGAGGCAAAAGGCATATCTGCAGAGGTGATCAACATCCATACGATAAAGCCGCTTGATGAGGAGGCTATCCTGAAATCAGTTGCAAAAACAGGCTGTGTGGTGACTGCCGAGGAGCACAACATTCTTGGAGGACTTGGCGAGAGCGTGGCACGCACACTGGCGCTGAATACACCTGCCCCACAGGAATTCGTAGCTGTAAACGACAGCTTTGGCGAAAGCGGAACACCTGCCCAGCTAATGGACAAGTACAAGCTCAACAACCAGGCGATCACTGAAGCCACTGAAAAAGTTATAAAAAGGAAGTAATTTTCTTTAAGATAAACGGATCCCGTTCTGAAATGAGCGGGATTTTTTTGCCTTTACCCGAAAATTATACCTAAAAAAAATCCCGATGCGCTTACTGCACATCGGGATTTCAATTTTTATATCTGCTGATATTAATGGCAAGCCGGGTCGAGATGCCTCTTCAATGTTCCGCCCGGGCATACAGGAATTGCATCAAACTCATAGTATGCTTCAGGATCTGAATCCGGTATCGTAATCTCATCTATGGTAAAATAGCCATCTCCGTCATCATCTGTATCCAGGTAGTTTGGCGTTTCGTCACCATCGGTATCATAATCATTGAGGTCGGTACCCGGAACTGTTTCGTCTTTGTTAAGGATTCCGTCACTATCAATATCAGTATATTCAAGGTCATACAATTTAAAGCTGAAAATAAGCGGATCATAGGCAGAAATCAATCCGCGGCCAGCGTTGTAGTACCCAAGCCCGGACGGCAGGAACATTACCCCTGCACCGTAATTTTGGAAGGAAGCGGGATTGGGATCGTTCGGTATATCAACATATTCGCCTGTTTTAAACAACGGAATAATTTCCTGCCATCCCTCGATTGAAGTTATTAACGGCGATTGGTTTTGCGGGAACGGCGTATAGTCAAACTGCGTGCCGTCAAGCAATACGCCCCTATAGGCTGTAAGTACGTTATCAGCCCTTGTAGGCGATTGTCCAACGCCTTCATTCAGCACTATGTAATATACGGTATAATCCACATCATTACTGTTGACGATCTTGTTTTGGAGCGGATATTGGGTTTGATCCCAAATTGAAACCTGTGCACCGCCTTCGGGTATTGCCGCAAACGTAACATCGTAGGTAGTTTCGTCTACGGTCATATAATGTGATTTGAGGTAATTCTCTATGTCAACTTTCTCTGTAGCATATTGTAAGGTATAGTCCCTTGGGGGGGCAACATTGGCACCATCGTCTTTTTTGCAGGCGGTAAAAATCGTTATTAGTGAAATAAGGCCGAAAGCCTTTAAAAATCTGTTCATTTTAATTTTTTTTAATGGCGCAAGATACAATTTTCATTTATTTTTGTATGGCATTATAACAATGATTTTTAGGAATTAGTATGAGGATTGACAAATATTTGTGGTGCACGCGCTACTATAAAACCCGCAGCCTTGCCACCCAGGCTATCCAAAAGGGGCATGTTACCGTAAACGGCCAGCAGGCCAAAGCTTCACGTGATATTTTCCCGACGGACAAGATCACTGTGCGCCGCGACCAAATCAATTATATCCTCTCGGTGCTTGACATCCCGAAAAGCCGGGTAGGCCCCAAACTGGTAGACATATACCGCAAGGACGAAACCCCTGCCGAAGCTTTTGAACACCTCGCAATGCTGCGCCTTACCAAAGAACATTACCGCGCCAAAGGGACCGGACGCCCCACTAAGAAAGACCGGCGCGACCTGGACGACTATGGCGATGACTTTGATGAGGACGATCCTGAAGCTGACAAAAATTAATACCCGCTTTACTATTTAATAACCAACGACCCCAATGAAAAACATCATTCTTACGCGGCAGGAAATAGAACACAAAACCAGGCGTATTGCCTACCAGATATACGAAACATTTCCTGACGAGTCCGAGGTGGTACTTGCCGGGATAGCCAACAACGGTTACCTTTTTTCGAAAATGATTGCCGAAGAATTGAGAAAAATAGCTCCCCTGCAAGTGATATTGTGCGAAGTAAAGATCAACAAGGAAAAACCACTTGAAAAGGTGGAAACATCCCTGAGCCCTGAAGAGTATACCAACAAGGCGCTGGTATTGGTAGATGACGTGCTGAACAGTGGCACAACGTTGATTTATGGCGTAAAGCATTTCCTGGATGTACCGTTGAAAAAATTCAAGACGGCCGTACTGGTCGACCGCAACCACAAGCAATACCCGGTTAAAGCCGACTTCAAAGGCCTTTCGCTTTCCACTTCGCTGCGGGAGCGCGTGCAGGTGGTACTGACTGACGATGAGAAGTATGCTTACCTGGATTAATACAGGCTCATGATTTGATTGGCGACATCGTCGGGCGTCTTGCCGTCGGTAACTACAATGTGTTTTGCCTGGTAATAATAATAGCTCCGGTCAAAGAGGTGCTTGGCTACATATTCAGGCAGCTCCTCATCGGGCAGGCTATCTAGCAAAGGCCTGCCCTTGCCCTGTAGGCGCAGGCGCGTTACAAGCTCCTCTATACCTGTTTTGAGGTAAACCGATACCACATCCTCCAATTGCAAAAAAAGGTGGTTGTTGGCATAGCAGGGCGTTCCGCCGCCCAGGCTGATAATAAAGCTGTCATCGCTTTCAAAAAGTTCCTTCAGTATTTCATGCTCCAGCCTGCGGAACTTTATTTCCCCATCTTCCGCAAAGATCTGCGGGACACTTTTCCCTGTTCTTTCTTCTATAACCTCATCAAGGTCGAATGCCGGCAATGCAGCCGCTTTGCCCAACAGGCGGGCGATTGTTGTCTTTCCAGAGGCCATGTACCCACATAAAACTATCTTCTTCATACCAATAAAACCTTATAAACTAAGGCGTTGAATAAATTAATCAAAAAAAACTCAAATTTATAATAATTTCGCTTTGAATAATTAATAATACATCCGTATATTTGCACCCGCATTCAGGGAATGAAAAAGGTATATAATAATGACTCGGTAGCTCAGCCGGTAGAGCACATCACTTTTAATGATGGGGTCCTGGGTTCGAATCCCAGCCGGGTCACTAAAACCTTACATTCCTGATGCTACGACTCGGTAGCTCAGCCGGTAGAGCACATCACTTTTAATGATGGGGTCCTGGGTTCGAATCCCAGCCGGGTCACAAAAAGTTAAGCCGCCATTATGCATGCTTAACTTTTTTTATTTGAAATACTACCGGCCACGTGGAGAAATTGGTAGACTCGCCATCTTGAGGGGGTGGTGCCGCAAGGCGTATGGGTTCGAATCCCATCGTGGTCACTTCAAAAAACCGCAATCACCAAAACTGATGATTGCGGTTTTTATTTCTAACTCCCGTAAAAGGTCAAATTGACCCCTGTTTTATTTTATATTCTTTTATCTCAAAAACTACTTCCCTTTGTTTTTTACATATTTCTCCAGCCACTGGTCCTGTTCCCACAGCAGGTGGAGTATGCTTTCAATGGCAGCATAACCATGACTTTCCTTTGGAAGCAAAACGAGGCGTGTTGGTGCGCCAAAGCCTTTCAGCGCATTGAAGTAGCGTTCGCTCTGCATTGGGAATGTTCCTGAATTGTTATCGGCCTCGCCGTGTATCAGCAGCAACGGGGTTTTCATTTTATCGGCATGCGAAAAGGGTGACATGGCATTGTATACTTCCGGTGCCTCCCAGTAGTTGCGCTCCTCGCTTTGGAAACCAAATGGCGTAAGCGTGCGGTTGTACGCCCCGCTTCGTGCAATCCCTGCAGCAAAAAGGTCGGAGTGCGTGAGCAGGTTGGCTGTCATGAACGCGCCATACGAGTGCCCGCCCACGGCAACGCGGTTCCTGTCGATGTAGCCAAGGTTATCCACAGCATCAATGGCGGCCTTTGCATCGGCGACCAACTGGGTAATGAAGGTATCGTTTGGCTCTTCTTTGCCTTCTCCGATGATTGGAAATGAGGCATCATCCAGTACAGCATAGCCCCTGGTTACCCAGTATACGGGCGAACCGTAGTTGGGATAGGTAAAGTCGTTGGGGTTGGATGTAGTTTGCGAGGCGCTGTTCTTATCCTTGAATTCCGCAGGGTAGGCCCAAATGATGAGCGGCAGCTTCTCCTTTTTCTTTTTGTCGTAGCCCGCCGGGAGGTATAATGTCCCCGAAAGGTCAAGCCCATCAGCCCTTTTGTACTTTATAACTTCCTTGCTGACGTTCTCTATCTTTTTGAACGGATTCTCAAAGAAGCTTACAGCCACGGGCGCGCTTTTCTTTTTGATGTTGATAAGGTAGTAGTTCGGATATTGGTTCTTCGATTCCAGCATCACCAGCACCTCCCCTTTTTTGGCATCGATGAGAGATACCAATGACTCTTTCTTATCGGTGTATTTTGACTGGTACAGCCTGGTCTTCTTTTTAGTCGCAAGGTTAAACTGGTCGATGAACGGGAACTGCCCTTTATCGGTAAAGCCATCACCCATAAGGTAAGCATTGCCGTTCTCGATGTTTAGCACGTAGCGGCCCCACTCGTTGCGGCGGGTGTCAAAATCGCCCGGGTCGCTGTAGGTATCCTGGTAGTTCCTGTCGAAAATCACTTTCGGTTTTTGCGAAGCATCCGCCGGGTTAAAAATATAGGTCCTGGTATTGCGGGTATTCCACCAGCGGTCGTTTACCAACGCAAGGTTATCGGTACCCCATGTAATCCCTGCATAGCGGTTGCCTGTTTTTACTATACTCTTTGGTTGCTGGCTAAATGGCGCAGGGAGTTCAAATACCTCATCACGGAATGGCACTTCGACAGCCGGGTCGCCACCATCCAATGCTTCGGCCCAAACCAGGGTGGCAGGCTTATCAGCCCTCCAGTTGATGCTGCGCTTGCCTTTTTCGGTGGCCATGAAGCCTTTCGGCATGTCCTCTATGAGTGGCTTTTCATTAAAGGTCTGGACCATTTTTCCGTTGGCATCATATAAAATGCTTTTTGTCGGAAAGCGGTCGAGCGTTACTATATAAGAGAACGGTTTGTGGAGTGTTGTCACCAATGCATAGTTGCCATCGGGAGAAAAACTGATTCCGCCATACATGGCCGCATCTTTCCACTTAGCGCTTTTGCCGTCAAGGGAGACCTTATACAGTTCGGAAGTAACTAACGATTCGAAGTTGGCCTCGTCATTTTTATTCTTTAACAGGTCCTGATAGGTGCGGTTTTGTGCCTTGGTACCATCGCTTACAGTCACCGTTGGGCCGGCCGGAATGGCGCTGACCGTATTGATGAGTTCAGGCCTGCTGGCCAGCAGCATTTTTACCAATAGCGCCTTACTGTCCCGGAACCAGCTTATCGGGTTGCCCATGTTGGCATTGGCAGTAGCATCAGTTATTTTTTTGGCCTGTAATGTGGCAAGGTCAAGCAGCCACACCTCAACGCCTGTAGCCGTGGTATGGGTAAAGGCCATTTTCGACTCATCGGGTGACCAGGCAAAGTTGGCGAGCTTCGGGTTTTTCGGAAGGCCTTTTATCTGTACCGGCTCTTTATCCTTCAGTTTTTTGAACTTCAGGTTGTTTACATAGGTGACCGTACTGGAAATATTGGTTTTGGGATTGATGCGAAGGCCGCCCAGCTTCAGTTCCTCTTCCGAAAGGTCTTCCAGGGTTTTGTAGGCATTGCGGTACATAAAGAGCATCTTGGTGTTCTTGCTGTCCATCGAAACCGACGGCGCCCTTTCGACATCCACAAGCTCCAGTATTTCTTTTGGCGGTTTTTGATAGGTGAGGTTTTCCTGCGCAACGGCGGTCAGCGTAGTAAGCATGAACACCGCTATTTTAAAAATCGATCGTATCATTGGGTTTATTTTTCTGATATGTCGAAGATAGTAATCCATTTGTTACAATTTCAGAATGCTTTTCGCTTTAACAATCATGGCAGATTACCTGATTTCCATTAATGCCGTGTAACTATGCCATTTAAAACCTTTCATTGAAATTATGCAGTCATAAAAAAAGCTAAACTATTGGTTTTATTTTTTAAGGAATGTCTATTTTTACAGCTTTGTTTCTACCAAATAATCAATTTCCAAATGTATCACTCAAAAATAACCGGCCTCGGATATTACGTACCCGACAATGTGGTAACCAATGCCGACCTCTCCAAAATAATGGAAACCAATGACGAATGGATCCAGGAACGTACCGGCATTAAGGAAAGAAGGCATGTTGTACCGGGCGGCGAAGATACCACTACCACCATGGGCGTTAAGGCAGCTAAAATTGCCATTGAACGGGCTGGAATCGATAAGGAAGATATCGACTTTATAGTGTTTGCGACACTGAGTCCCGACTATTATTTTCCAGGTCCTGGCGTATTGGTGCAACGAGACCTTGGCATGAAGCGTACGGTGGGCGCTCTCGACGTGCGCAACCAGTGTTCAGGCTTCATTTATGCGCTTTCGGTGGCCGACCAGTTCATCAAAACGGGTATGTATAAAAACATCCTCATCATCGGTTCCGAGCTGCATTCCAAAGGGCTGGACATGACCACAAGGGGACGTGGGGTATCGGTGATTTTTGGCGATGGCGCGGGCGCGGCGGTACTGTCACGCGAAGAAGATACTACAAAAGGCATCCTCTCCACACACCTGCATTCCGAAGGGCAGCATGCCGAGGAACTTTCGCTTATCGCACCGGGAATGGGCAAGCGCTGGGTAACGGATATCATTGCCGACAGTGACCCGAACGACGAAAGCTATTACCCATACATGAACGGACAATTTGTGTTCAAAAATGCGGTGGTACGTTTCAGCGAGGTGATTAATGAAGGGCTAAAAGCCAACAACCTGCAGGTAAGCGACATCGATATGCTGATACCGCACCAGGCCAACCTGAGGATATCGCAATTCATCCAGCAGAAATTCGGTTTAAGCGACGACAAGGTGCATAACAACATCATGAAGTACGGCAATACCACTGCGGCATCGGTGCCCATCGCACTGACGGAGGCGTGGGAACAGGGCAAAATAAAAGAAGGCGACACGGTGGTGCTTGCGGCTTTCGGCAGCGGGTTTACGTGGGCAAGCGCGATTATTAAGTGGTAACTCCATTTCAGATTTCAGAATGCAGATTTTAGATTGAGCTTCACTCGGGTTTGCCAATCTTTACCTAGTTCATTCTGATGTGCTTTGTCATTTCGACAGGAGAAATCTCTTTAATATATTTGCCCCTGTAAGCATAAGTTTCGGGGGCTTTTTTATTTACTTTTGGGAAAACTATTGCAATATGGCATTCAGGTGGCCCATCTTTATACTTTTATGTTTATCAATATTTATTTCCTGTCGGAAAGAACCTGAAAGTATTCCTGAACCTGTCGAAGAGCAAGCGATTGAAACTTCCGTGTCAAGCCTTTCAAAATATGGAGGTTTTTGGCTTTCTGAAAGTTATGTAAATGCAATAAAGGAGCTAAAATCTGTTGACAGTGCAACTTTTATTTATGAGAGTATGGCGCTCGCCCTAGAAATTACTCCCGACACAATTTCAAACCGGGTCGCTGGTATCGGTTTTTATTGGCACGCAGAGCGCAGCAGCGAAAAAGTATATCCCGACAAAAACCAAAGACTGGTATTCAAGCCAAAAAATCCTGACGGCCCGCTGAAACCTTTTATACTCTCATTAATTGACAATAATAAAATTGAGGCCGAACTGACAGATACAGGTAAAAAGGAATATTACGTGCGTTACAAGAACCAGTTTCAAGCGCTTAATACATTGCTGTTTGCAGGCAGTTACAGGGATGTTCTGAGTGGTAAGAATATCACGCTTACAATTGATGGAAAGGTAACAGGCATACCCGATGTGCTGCAATACAATCCTGTTTTTCAGTTTGATGAATCCAATATCGAGGGAGTGGATGCGCTGTTTTTTTATAAAGATAGAAATCCTGATAAGATGGGATATGATTATAATTTGGCCTACCAATATAAGTTTAAGGGAGACACGCTTCAATTGTATGAAGTACCGGATGATTACGGTATCGAGCCGGGTCCTTTAAAATACAAACTGGTTAAAGAGTAAGGTATGCTTTGGATATTCCTTATCATTATTCCGGCTTTTGCTGCATATTATTTCTTCCCCGGAAAAAAACTTCCTTTAGGAACACCTATTGACCGCCTGACTGTCTACAAATCAAAACGTAAAATGGAAGCGTGGTCCGGGAGCGAACTGCTTAAAATTTACACCATTTCAATGGGTAAAAATCCTGTCGGCCACAAGCAGTTAGAAGGCGATTGCAAAACCCCGGAAGGCGTTTATACGATTAACGCCCGCAACCCCAACAGTGCCTACTACAAAAACCTGGGGGTCTCCTACCCTAATGCCGCCGATATTGCCAATGCCGAAAAACTGGGCAGGCAGCCCGGCGGCGATATTAAGATACACGGACTGCGCAATGGGCGCGGCTGTATTGGGAAATTCCACCGCTGGAAGGACTGGACCGCGGGGTGCATCGCCGTGACGAATGCCGAGATGGAGGAATTGTATGGGGCGGTTGAGGATGGAGCGGTGATTGAGATTTTCAGGTAACGTCGGCTATCGGCCTGCCTTCGTTGAATAACTTGCTATTCGGGCTTTAACTCATAATAAGTACTTCTTCCTCCTGAATTTGCCTTAACGAGGATACCTTTGTTTACCAGATCGTTTATGTCCCTAAGGGCAGTATCTTGAGATGATTTGGTAATCTTTGCCCATTTGGAAGTTGTCAGATTGCCGTCAAAACCATCCAAAAGTCTACTGAGTATTTTATGTTGCCGTTCATTATTAACTGAACCCGAAAATCTGGCCCAAAACCGGTGTTTCATGACAACTTTATCAATTATAACATTAGAAGACAGTATTGCTGCCTTTAAGCATTCTAAAAACCACTCAATCCATTTAGTAATATCCCGGTCGCCTTTTTGCGTTTGCTCTAATATTTTATAATATGATTTCCTGCTAATCCTGATTTGTGAAGACATGCTGTAAAAACGCTGATTTACCCCGTCCGCCTTTGAAAGCTGCATGTCGGCTATCGCCCTGGCAATACGTCCGTTTCCATCATCAAAAGGGTGAATGGTTATAAACCACAGGTGTGCAACGGCAGCTTTTAGGATAGGGTCCAAGCCTGATTCTGTATTAAACCATTCAGTGAACTTTTTCATTTCCCCTTCTAAAAGCTCTCCTTTTGGGGCTTCGTAATAGACTTTTTCCCTGCCCATCCCTCCTGAAACTACCTGCATGTCACCAGTGCGCCATTTAGCAACATCAATTTTATACATTCCACTTCGTCCTGTCGGGAATAATGCACTATGCCATCCAAACAGCCTTTCATTGCTCAATGTCTTATCATCATTTTGGGTGGCATTGAGCATCATGTCCACAATCCCGTCTGTATGCCTGTCAGAATGCTGCATCCCGGAATTTTCCAAACCCAGCCTAATAGCAATAGAAGAACGAACCTGTTCCTGGTCCAATACTTCACCTTCAATTTCAGAAGATTTGACTATGTCCTGTATTAAAGTTTCTAAATTCGCTTCATCTTTTAACTGAAAACCAAGCAGTTCAACTTTACCCATTAACTTACCCTGAAGGTTTTTTACCTCACTTAAAAGCGAAATAAAATCACGGACTTCCCACTGAAAATCTGTCCAGTTTTTGAGTTGATGAATATAAACTGCCATTTAATTTTTTATTTGCGGTGAATATACGAATTATTCTCCGCAAATTATGCGGTGAATAACATCGTTTTTCACCGCATAAACAAGAGCAGCTAACTTTTAAACTTTAAACCTGAAACAAAAAAACCTACAATTCCCATTGCCAATCAAAAATTTCTACTTTACTTTGCAATTCAAAGTACTTTTATATGGAAAACTACTTACGGGACATACAGGACATCAAAAAGATGATGGACCGCTCCACACAGTTTCTCTCGCTTAGCGGGCTGGCAGGTATACTGGCCGGTGTATATGCATTGCTGGGCGCGTATGCCGCAAAGCAGATATACAATATGAATTACGGCAATTACATTACGCTGGAAAGCAATTCCTTCAAAACCATTGTGGGCATTGCCATGGGTGTGCTGTTCATGTCGGTGGTTACGGCCTACATTCTCACGGCAAGAAAGGCGAAAAAGCAGGGAGAAACCGTGTGGAATTCAACCTCAAAAAGACTGGCGGGCAATTTTTTGATACCTTTGGTTACGGGCGGCATCTTTTGCTTGCTGCTGCTCAGGAACGGATCCTACGGCCTGATCGCTCCCGTTACACTTATCTTTTACGGACTTGCCTGCGTCAATGCCAGCAAGTACACGATGAGGGATGTGCGCTACCTGGGGCTCACAGTAATCCTGATAGGCCTGGTAGCCACTGAGTTTTCCGGGTACGGACTGGAATTTTGGGCGCTGGGCTTTGGCGTGTGCCATATCCTTTACGGGGCCATGATGTACTATAAATACGATCGAAACGAATAGAGTGAAGAATATACTGCAACATATCAATAAGGCTTTTGACCACCGCATACGCCTGGGGATCATGAGCATCCTTATGGTGAACGAGTATGCCGACTTTAATACGCTTAAGGAACTCCTGGGTGTGACGGACGGCAACCTGGCCAGCCACGCGAAAGGCCTTGAAGCAGAAAATTACATTATGATCGAAAAACAGTTCATCGGAAAAAAACCCAACACCCGATATATGGCTACGAAAGACGGACGCAAAGCCTTTAAAGACCATATTGACGCCCTTGAAAAACTGATACAGAAGAGTTAGCGCTATTTTTTTACTCATAAACTTTGAAATACAAAGTACTTTTAAAATAATTAAACTATGAAATCGATTAAACTACCACTCACACAAATGTTCCGCCAGCATACGCTGTTGCTGCTGTTTACCACATTCTGCTTCGGGATGCTCATGGTACGGGCAACGGTTACGCATTCGCTTTTCTACTTTTTCCTGGTATGGAACCTTTTCCTTGCCTGGATGCCATTTGCCGTCACGACCCTGATGCTCGACCGCGTAGAGATACAGAAAAATAAACTCTTCTTCTACCCTGCCTGCGTGGGGTGGCTCCTGTTGCTTCCCAACGCGCCTTACCTCATCACCGACTTCGTACACCTTGGACAGCAGCAAAATGTACCGGTATGGTTCGACGTACTCCTGCTCATTTCGTTTTCTATAACCGGGCTGTTACTGGGCCTTGCTTCGATGAAGGCAATGTATACTATGCTGGCAGCGCGTTTCAGTACCCGCTTTGCCGATAAGGCCATGGCGCTGACCTGTTTCCTCACCGGGTTTGGAGTGTACCTGGGACGGGTACTGCGCTACAATAGCTGGGATGTGCTGCACAGGCCATTCACGCTTGTAGGGGATATTTTCATGAGCCTGATTTCGGCTGATACGTACCGTACGGCTTGGGGCATCACGCTGGGCTTCGGCACCTTGATGTACCTGCTGTATTCACTAAGCCGGACTATTTCATTGCAAAAAAATTTATAGCTGCACTTTGAATTTCAAAGTACAATGCCCGCACTTTTATTACAAAACCAAATAACTAAATATAATGAGATCACTATTTAAAACCAAAACAGCTCCCATAACCACCGACGAGCTTGTCCGTTACCCGCAGGGCAGCCTGGGTTTCCATTTGGATAAATTTCTCCGCACCCATTACAAGACAGGTCCCGCACCCGATATTGAGGATGTATTCCGCCTGCTGCTTACGACCGATGCTTCCAATAAGGAAGAGATCGGGATGCATTATTACCTCTCAGGCAATGGCGATACAGGACTGCGAAGGCTGCTCATTATGGCAATAGGTGCAGTGTGCTACCCGTACAGGGCTCCCTATTTCTGTAAAAGATTCCGCGACGGCAAGAACGCCCTGCGCTTTTACGACCTGGACCATTTCAGGATGCTGCACCTGCCGCTGGAAAAAATAAAAGATGCTTTTTTAATAAAATAAAGACCTGCAACCATGGAAGATTATAAACCCTATGACGTACCGCTGGAGGTACTTCGCACCATCGGGATCCCTAAGAAGGTATTCCTTGCCTCATTGCTGATCGGCACATTTTTGCTCCTGGCTTTCCTTTTTACAGGGGAAACCGGTTGGGTAGGCATCGGCTATTTTTATGTGCTGTTTGCTATAGTTGCCAATCTGCTGGTATTGACAGGTATGGTCATTTATGCCTATAAAAAACATGACTATAAATCAATAATACTGCGAAGTTCAGCAATACTCCTGGTAAACATCCCGATAGCTCTCGTCTATTTCTGGATTGCTATGGGCTACTTAAGGACCTGGTCATGAAATCACCATCCGAAATAACGGCACTGGATAACATGTACCTGGCACAACGGTCTTTCTGGTGGTCACTGGGCGTCGGGACGGCATTTGAGCTGTCGTTTATCATAAGCAACTGGCCGGGTATTGCATTGTTTGCCTTCTTTTTTATAATAGCGGTGGTGCTTTTTAATCTGGTAATATTCCTTAATAATATCATTTTCATGTGTCTTAACAAAGAATACCGACTGCCGTTACTAGGCTATACGCTGCTGATGCTTCTTAATATCCCCATTGCCATTCTCTATTTTTTTATATTAACGTGGAACATCTCATGAGAAACAAAAGTGCGCGATATTATATCAACATTGCACGGATAACCTTTTTGGTTACCCTCGTTATTCTGATAGCCTTTCGGCTTGGTTATGCTCTTACACATCGGGAGATATGGATATTATATTCTTTCTTTTTCCTGATGCCTTCAACGCTTATCAATCTAATCTTGTTTATATATCTAAATCTCGCCAACACGGATAGAGATAAGGATAAAGCAGTCCTTCTAAATTCGCTGTTGCTCCTGCTTAATACCCCATTGACATTCTTATTCCCATTAATCTTTTAATCATTAGTAAACCAATAACTATGGAAATCTTAAACCAAAACCCTGAACGGGAACCCAACAGGAACTTCCTGCAATCGACTACCGCAAAAATAATCATGGTGGGCGTGCTCACACTCGTGCTGCTTATCCCGTTGCAATATGTGAGGAGCCTCATCAACGAAAGGTCGCAGTACCAAAAGCAGGTCGCCAACGAGATCAGCCACCAGTGGGGCGGGAGTGTTTATTTTTACGGGCCGGTGCTGAAAGTACCCTACAAAGCCTACAACGAAACACAGGTTGTCGATAAAACCACCAAAGCCGTAACCTACGAGCGCACCTATTACACCGACTATGCCTACTTTTTTCCGGAAGACCTGAAGCTGAAGGCCGATGTGCAGACCGAAAGCAAGCACCGCAATACGTATGAGTCGGCGGTATTTAATGCCAAAATGAACTTTAAGGGGAATTATGCCATGCCCGACTTCCGTTCGCGGGACATACCTGCCGAGAGCATTGAGTGGGAAAAGGCTACTATACTCATCAATACCAACACCCTGAAAAGCATCAAGGGCGCGGTAAACATTAGTTTTCAGGGGAGTAAATATGCCTTTGAGCCCGTGGCAAATGAAAATGCGAACGACTCACTAGCCACACTCGAAACATCGCCCATTAACCTGAGGGATGCCTTTGCCAATGGCGCACAGCCTTTCGACCTCGATATTTCGTATGACGGAAGCAGGCAGCTGCGCATTGTGCCTATCGGTAAACTCACCGAAGCTACCATGGCATCCAACTGGCATACGCCGAAGTTCAATGGGAATTTCCTTCCGGAGAAGAAGGCTATTGCCGATACCGGGTTTAGCGCCTCGTGGAAGGTATCGCACCTTAACCGCCCTTTTGCGCAGCAGCATTTTACGGCATTGCCCGACCTTAGCAGTTATAGCTTTAATGTTGATTTCCTTATCCCTGTAGATGAGTACCAAAAGAATGAGCGTGCCTCAAAATATGGCTTTTTGGTAATAGGCCTTACGTTCCTGATCTTTTTCCTGATACAGAGCATCAGCAAAATAAGCATCCACATATTCCAGTATTCGATGATAGGCCTGGCGCTGATCATGTTCTACACCCTGCTCATTTCGATAACGGAACACAGCAGCTTCAGGACGGCCTACCTCATTGCCGGGATATCCGTCGTAGTGATGATAACGCTTTACTCGATTTCGATACTGAAGAACCGAAAGTTCCCGATGTTCATTGCAGCATCATTAACCGGATTGTATGCATTCATTTATGTAATCATCCAGCTTGAGGACTATGCACTCCTCGCCGGCAGCATCGGCCTGTTCCTGATACTTGGCGCCGTGATGTACTTTTCACGCAGGATCGACTGGAGCAAATAAATTGTCCATTTTAGTTTTTTGGTTACCCGCGGGATGTCATTGAGGCAACCGCGGGTTTTTTTATTCCAAAAATCACGTGATGATTTTAATGTAGAGACGCAGTGCCTGCGCCTAACATAAAGATTGGTGAGACACAGGCACTGTGTCTCTACATCACGTTATCCGACAGGAAGTCGTATTAAAACAACTCCTCTACCTTGATCATTGTATCTTCTTCAATTTTAAAGCTCTTACCTTTTACCTTGATGACATCACCCACATTATATCTTTTATACTGTTTCGGGTCTTTCATGTTGGGTATGCTGATGGTGGCGAAATATACGGTACCGTCGGCCATTTTTAATTTGGCGGTATAGCCATCCTTGCCCTGGTTGATCTCGGTGATCTCGCCTTTCACGGTAATTTCAGTACCCTCAGCAAGCTGGGCGCTTTTATCGGCCGGCACTTCTGCCTCAGGCGTTATGCTGTCCACATCAGTCGCCGTGTTGTCCACCACTTCCTGAGCCGCAGGGGTTTCATTTACAGTTTCCGTTTCTTTCTTTTCGTTACAGGCAAATGTCAAAGCCGCGATGATTGCTACGGTCAAGATTCTTTTTTTCATAATGATGATTTTTGCTGTAAAGATAAGCGTTTTCGTACATTGGCTATGTTATGAAAAACAAAAAACCGCCCCTGTTGAGGGACGGTCCTGGTTATTGTTATGTGACGGTATTAATGGCCACCGCCGCTTACTTTCGCATCAAATGTAATGCCCTGGCGCCTTAGTATGCCTTTTACAGCAATAGCATAGAATGCAAGGTAGGCAAAACACACTACACCTACGATATAGCTCATTTTTATGCTTGTTTCGTCTGCAACTAAACCTTGTATAAGGCTTACGATACCCCCACCCATAATCATCATGATAAGGAAATTACTGCCCTGGGTAGTTTTCTTGCCAAGCCCACTCACAGCCAGCGTAAAGATACACGGCCATAGCGTACTGCAGAACAAACCAACGCTTGTAAAGGCATATACACTCACAGTACCCTCTGTTGACATACCTATTAATAACGCGGCAATACCCAAAAATGAGAACAGCATGAGCATGGTGGCCGGGTTGCCTTTACTGGCAAGGTCGGCAACGATAAGTACTAATATTATGGCTGCATATATATAGAATGGCGCAAGGTCGTGCTTCGCTATCGCATTAACACCCAAAAACACCCCAAACGCGAGGTAAGGCGCAACAAACTTGAATATTTTCTGCATGGTAACATCACTTGTAAATGCTTCAACGGCACCACCCCAGCGGCCTATCATAAGGCTGGCCCAGTACAGGGATATGTAAGGAGCAACGTCTTTGGTCAGGAAGCCAAGGTCCTTCTCGAGGTAAGCCGGTAAGTTCGCTGCTGTCGATACCTCAACACCTACATACAGGAATATGGCCAGCATACCCAATAAAAGCTGCGGATACTGCAACGCCGATTTGCCAGGTCCTTTCACTTCTTCCACGATATTTTCTTCTGTTGGAGGATGGTTAGGAAGTGATGAGAATTTTAACAGTATGGCTACCAGTACAAATGCCGCACCTAGGATAAGATATGGCATTTTGATGTCCTCGATATTAACGTTCGGGTTTGCAACTGCAGGATCGCCAAACAAAGCATAGCTCACGATAAGTGGCCCGATGGTTGTACCGAAATTATTGATACCGCCTGCAAGGGTAAGGCGTTGTGACCCGGTAGTAATGGGGCCAAGCGCAATTGCAAGTGGATTGGCAACAGTCTGCTGTAATGAAAAGCCAAGGCCAACAATAAACAAACCTGAAAGCATCAGTGGAAAAGACTCCATGTTAGCCGCCGGAATAAAAAGTAACGTTCCCAATGCAGAGATCACAAGGCCTGTAGCAAGCGAATTTTTGTAACCCAAACGCGATACAATGTCCTTTTTGGTAAGAAACGAAATACCCATGTAAAGAAGTGCGCCTACAGTGTAGGCTACATAAAAGGCAACAGACACATACATACTCTGTGTCTGGTTAAGGTCAAAGGCTTTTTTGAAAACAGGAATGAGGATATCGTTACTCGCGGCAACGAAGCCCCAAAAGAAGAAAACGGTTACCAGCGGAATGAACTGGCCCCATTTGGTTTGTGAATTTTGACTCATAAATGATTAATGGTTAATGTGAATATTTGTTTTAGAAAGAATGTTTGGTTACTCTGATTTTTTAATTTCTGTTCGCGGGCCGATACCGTTTGCATTAAAAGCCTCTATTTGGAAAAAGTAGGCATCGCTCCTGTCCAGGCCGCTAAAATAATACTCATTTTTGCCATATACCATAATCGACCCATATAATTTATCAGCAGATTTGCCAAAATAAATAACATAGCCGTCGGCATTAGGCTCCTGCTGCCATTTGAACCACACATTACGGCGCTCACCCTTTTTCCTGGCTTCGGCGCGTAAAGGAACAAAATTTTTCACTTCGCCCGGCTTTTCGCCATTGCCTTTACCAAAAACCCTGAAGCCGCTTATCGCGAATTTGCCTGTAGGCATCTGTAGGTTCTCCAGTTTAAGGTAACGTGCTGAAGCCGGTTTGCTTAACTCGATATAATCGTGCGGAACGTCTTTGGTATTTTTGCTTTTGTCCAACAGCACGTCCCATTTTTTTCCGTCATTGGAAGAATAAATAATATACTTATGGCCCGTGGTCGTTGCAGGTTTTCCCATTAGCTCCGCATCCTGGTCGGCATAATTGATCTGTAAGGCGTTGATGGTACTTTTCTCGCCAAGGTCGGTCATGATATACTCGCCCTTATTTGCTGTTTTCGCACACCAATACGTTTTGATGTCCTCGTCTACAGCAAGGTTAGCCTGGAAACCGCCAAGCGTCGACGAGACCTGCACAGGCTTGTTGTAGTTAAGCAGCATCCATCCGGCAAACGATGCCATACCGGTGTGGCCTTTCTTCTGCGCGGGAAGGTATGTAGGGTAATCGCCGTATGCCGTATTGCTGTACATCACGCCGTCTTTATCAAAACCGGAAGGCCAGATGCCAAGGCGCCTTTCAAAATTATTTTTTACGGATAATACTACTGTAGATATGTGCCAGTACGCCTCGTTGCTATCCTGGTAGGTTGCCCCATGCCCTGCCCCGCGTGCAAAGCCGCCCGGCTTGTAGGAGAATGGGTTATGCGGCTGGTATTCGAATGGCCCAAGCGGGTTGCTGCCTACATATACCCCGTCGGCATACCCGGAGAATTCAGTACCCGGCGCGCCATATTGCAGGTAGTATTTACCGTTGTGCTTTGTCATGAAAGCGCCTTCGGTAAAGGGCTGTAAAAAGGTATTGTCATTATGCTCGCCAAAGCGTTCCCAACCGTGTTCGTCGTCGTTCAGCGCTAAAACGGGGATCACTTCGCCTTCAGGCTGGAAGGTCTTGCGATTAAGCTTTACGCCATATAAGGGGTACAGGTTGCTGGAACCGTAGTACAGGTACACTTCATCCTTTTCCTTATCCCAGAATATCTGCGGGTCCCATGCCCCGGCTTCAAATTTGTGTACCAGCTCCTTCCAGTTGTCGCCTTCCGGCTTCGTGCTCATCCATATCGGGAATTCCTTGGTATGTGTCGATCCCACAACCAGCAAGGTATCGTTTACAAAAGATACTGATGGCGCGCAAAGCTCGTCATACACCTTATGCTCCGGCCTGAGGAATTTACGGGGAATGAATTTCCAGTCGAGCATATCATCGCTGTGCCAGTACCCCCACTGGTTGGTGGAGAACAGGTAATATTTCCCTTTAAAGAAAGTAATTACCGGGTCGGCGGTAGCGCGGTGCTTGCCCTGGGTTACAAAATTGGGTATCGGGCAATAGCCGTAGTCAATGTTTATAGGGTTGCAATAGGTCTTTTGTTGGCCATAGCCCGCGACAACCGCAATAAGCAACAGTATGACAGCTACTCTTTTCATCCTTATTTGCTAATGGGTGTAAAACTGATGGCCGTACCCCCACCGGCGGCAAGGTTCAGCTTCAGTTTTGTTTTGGAAGTTACCTCCTGTGTGGTTATTTCGTAGCTCATCGGGTTGGTTTTCCAATGCGCGTCCTTACCGTCACGGTATATGATGGCTTTGTACTTTCTGCCCGGTGTCAGGAATTTTAAAGAAATTTCAGTGCTGCGGGCATTCCCGTCGGTTATCGCGCCCAGGAACCAGCTTTCCTTACCTTTTGTTTTTCGGGCAATGGTAAGGTAGTCGCCGGGTTCGGCCTCGAGTATTTGCGTATCCTGCCAGTCGGTTTCCACATCCTTGATAAATTGGAACGCATCAGGGTGCTTGTCGTAATTCTCCGGAAGGTCGGCCGCCATCTGCAGCGGACTGTACATCGTGATATATAGCGCTAATTGCTTCGCTAATGTTGTATGCACCTGCTCGGTTTTGGCAGGGTCGTAGGCGCTCATTTTAATTTCGAATACCCCCGGCGTGTAGTCCATCGGGCCACCCAACAGCCTTGTGAACGGCAGAATGGTTTCGTGTTCCGGTGGGTTGCCGTTGCTCCACGCGTTGAACTCGTTCCCCCTTGCGGCTTCGGCAGCAATGTAGTTCGGCCATGTGCGGTGTACGCCCGTTGGCCTCGACGACTCGTGCGAGTTGACCATTATTTTAAACTCGGCGGCACGCTGTGGCACGTAGTTGAAGTGGTTCACCATTGTTTGCCCGTCATGGAACTCGCCACGGGGAATTATTTTCCCCACATATCCGGTCTTAACCGCAGGATATCCGTAGTCTTTCATGTGTTTGAACGCCCTGTCGATCCTGCGCTCATAGTTCGATACGGAACCCGAAGTCTCGTGGTGCATGATCATTTTTACGCCCTGCTTTTTAGCGTAATCGGTCACTTCCTTTACATTGAAGTCAGAGTACGGCGTAGTGAAGTCAAAGACCTCTTCCTTCCAGTTGTTGAACCAGTCTTCCCATCCCGTGTTCCAGCCTTCGACCAAAACACCGTCGAAGCCGTGCTTTTTGGCAAAGTCAATATAGCGTTTTGTGTTTTCGGTGGTAGCACCGTGCGGCCTTGGCGTGGCAGTCGTTTTCTGGGCGGCATCCTGTGTCCCGCTCTTGTCCCACGTCGATTTTCCGGCATGCATTTCCCACCATATCCCGATGTATTTCATCGGCTTTATCCACGAGGTATCGTCAATTTTTGAAGGTTCGTTCAGATTGAGGATCATTTTCTGGCCTACGATTTCGCGGGCATCGTCGCTTACCATTATGGTGCGCCACGGCGTACGGGCAGGCGTTTGCAGGAATGCCATGTCGCCCATCGCATTGGGAACCAAAAGCGACTTCAGCGTATGTTTTGCCGGATCGAGCTGCAGGTGCATTACCGGGTAATTGATCACCGCAGCCTCGAAAATATTGATGTAAAGGCCATCCTTGCTTTTCATCATCAACGGCGACTGTATGGCATACCGACCGGGGATGGATTTTACACCGATGCCGTTGTTCATGTCCACTTTTTGGTTATCTACCTCCGAAAGCAGCGTTTCATTATAGGCATATTCCTGGCTGTCAAAATCGCCGGGGATCCAAAAGGCTTTATGGTTGCCCGCAAGGTTGAATTCTGTGCTTTCGCCCGAAACGATAAAGTAGTTCAGGCTGGGCTGCTTCGGAAAGTCGTAATAAAAGGCAACGCCCTCATCAAACACCCGAAACACAATATTCATGCGCCTGCCGGTTTCTTTTTGTTCAAGGGCAATGGCCAACTGGTTGTGGTTGTCGCGTATGTCGGCTACTTCGCCAAGCACGGGTTTCCATTTGGTATCCACAGAGGACTGTGCTGTTTCAATTGCCTTAAAACCGCTGTTGAGTGCAGGCAGGTGCTTAACTTCAAGCCCCATGAAGCTTTGCAGCACAACAGGCTTGTTTTTATAAGAAACGGAGTAGTTGGGCCGCCCTGAAGCATCGATGGCAAAGGTTACCGTGATCTCTTTGGAAGGCGACTGTATGGTTTGAGCATTCAATGCAACCGCACAGAAAAGGATAATAATAGAAGTGTAAAATTTCATATTTAAAAATTTTATAAATATAGTCAGATAGTGTGGGATTGTTATAAATGGATTCAGTAAAAAAACCGGCAGAATTTACGGTTATCTTTAAAACTCTGATTAGTTATAACGATTGCAGTGAGGATATGGCAAAATAACCGTCACAGGTGCTACGTTACACCTGCAGGATTACCCTGAACCCTGTAAAAAAGGCTGCCCCCTTCGGACAGCCTTAACACACAAAGATCAACAAAATTAAACTCACTTAACTAACACAAACTTATCTTTAATGTTGGTATCCGAGCTGCCGCCTACCGACACTTCAAAATCGCCCGGCTCTGCAACGAATTTCATATCTATATTGTAAAACCTGAGGTCGTCGGTAGCAATTTCGAACTCTATCGTTTGCCTCTCTCCTTTTTTAAGGAGCAGCTTGCGGAAGCCTTTCAGTTCCTTTACGGGGCGCGTTACCGACCCGAACTCATCCTTTACATACAGCTGCACCACTTCTTCACCGTCATAATTGCCGGTATTGGCCACATCAACGCTAACTTTGACGTTCCCTCCCATGCTGATGCTTTTTGACGACAGCTTCAGGTTTGAATACTCAAACGTAGTATAACTAAGCCCGTAACCGAATGGATAAAGGGGACTGTTATCCGAATCGATATAGCGGGACTTGTATTTTTGCTCTTTGTCGGTCGTGCCCAGGTAGGGCCTTCCGGTGTTTTTGTGGTTGTAGTAAATAGGCACCTGCCCTACATTCCGCGGGAAGGTTATTGGTAATTTACCGCCCGGGTTGTTCATGCCGTAAAGGGTTTGCGCAATGGCATCGCCGCCCATAGTACCGGGATACCAGGCCTCCAGTATGGCGTCCATGTTGTCGTTTTCCCAGCTAAGGGTAAGCGGCCTTCCGTTCATGAGTACCAGTACGATTGGCTTGCCCAGTTTTTTCAGTTCGGCGAGGAACTCCTTTTGGATGCCCGGCAGATCGATGCCAGTGCGCGAGGCCGCCTCTCCTGTCATGTTTTCAAACTCACCCATCACGGCAACGATAACATCGGCTTTGCGTGCGTTGTCGAGGGCTTTCTGCATCATGTCGCGGCGCTTGTCTACGATCTCCACGCCTTTATCAAATGTAATTTTATTCTTATCGGCAATGATCTTGTTTACGCCTTCCTGCACGCTTACGGCAAAGCCCTGGCGGTCGCCCGTAGCTGCCCATGAGCCTATTATGTTCCAGTCGTCGCTCACTAATGGCCCAACATAGGCCACTTTCTGCTCTTTGCGGAGGGGCAGCACGTTGTTGCTGTTCTTCAGCAATACCATCGATTTGTTAGCGATACGGGTAGCTGCATCAAGGTATTCTTTTTTGGTAAGCGTTGCGGCTTCCCTTTTGGCATCGTTGTAGCGGTACGGGTCTTCAAACAGGCCAAGGTCATATTTGGCTTCCAGTATCCTGCGGCAGGCATCGTCAATCTGTGCCTGGGTCACGCGGCCTTCGTTGAGGAGCTTTTTCAGGTTTTTCATGTAAATGCCGCCCACCATGTCCATATCGATCCCGGCATTCATCGAAAGTTCACCGGCCTGCATTGAATCTTTGGCAAAACCGTGGGCTATCATTTCGTTCATTCCGGTATAATCGGTTACTACAAAGCCTTTAAAGCCCCATTCGCCTTTCAGGATGTCCCGCATCAGGAATTTGCTTCCCGTGGCAGGCACGCCCGATATTTCATTAAACGATGCCATGAACGTCCCCACCCCCGCATCTACCGTTGCCTTAAATGGCGGCAGGTACACCTCGCGGAGCGTGCGCTCACTCATGTCGACCGTATTGTAATCCCGCCCCGCCTCGGCAGCGCCGTAAGCGGCAAAGTGCTTGGTACAGGCGAGTATGGTATTCAATGCTTTAAGGTCGCTGCCCTGGAAGCCTTTTACACGGGCATACGCCATTTTCGACCCCAGATAGGTATCTTCACCCGAACCTTCGGATACACGGCCCCAACGCGGATCGCGGGCAATATCGACCATTGGTGCAAACGTCCAGTGGATGCCCGATGCCGTAGCCTCATCCGCCGCGATCTTTGACGAAAGTTCTGCCGCCTCAAGGTCCCAACTGGCGGTTTCCCCCAGGGTAATGGGGAATATGGTCCTATAGCCGTGGATGACATCGTAGCCAAACAGCAACGGAATTTTAAGCCTTGAGTGCTTCAGGTTGAGTTCCTGCAATTCGCGGGTATATTTTACGCCCGTAGCATTCAGTATCGAACCCACATTCCCTTTTTTGATCTCTTCAATAAAATTGTCGCCCCCTTTAGGCCCGGTTACGGTACCATCGGCAGTAAACTGAACGGTTTGGGCAATCTTTTCGTCGATGGTCATTTTTGCCATAAGCCCGGCAACAAACTCATCACGGGGCTTTATCTGTTTATCGCCGCTCTTTTTCTGCGCATGCAGCGATAAAGAACCGGCCAGTAAAAGGAATAAGGTCGTGGTAAACTTCATTGTATTGTAATTTCGAATTAGATGTTTTGTGAAAAATACCGTCTTCCGCCAGGGCAAAAGACGGTACTGAAAAAGAATTGCTATGAAAAAATCCTAATCATTCTGTTTATTAAAATCCGTGCTGCGTGGAGTGGAAACCGAGGTTCAATAACCCCTGCCTTACTTCGGGCGCCTGCATGAACAGATTCCAGAGCAAACCGGTGCGGTGGTTTTCTATCATCGGTGCAATGGTTCCCTGGTCGATGGCCAGGTAGCGCGGCGTCACCCAGTTGTGGTGAATGCTAAAGGCATCATACGGCCCGGCAACACCTATCAGCCTGCTTTTCCAGTCGGCATCCTCGTATACAAACCTTAGTAATTTCATCGATTCTTCCGGCGTGTACGGGAACGAAGACAATGCGGCAGTTGGCGAAATCACGCCCCTGTCGTTTACAGGGGAATGCGCGCTGTAACCCGTTGAGCCATCACTGTTGCGGGTATAGCTGGCGGTAAGCCCCCACACCTTGTCGCTGTAGCCTGTGTACTGGTACGGATTGGCCACGCTGTAGGCATGGTGTATTTTAGCATGGTTCTGCACCAGGTTCCAGTAGTTGGCATACTGGTCTGTCAGGCCACGGGGATCCATCCCTAAATAGGAATAATGCGCCCAGAACAAAGGCCCTACATTGCCCGTTGCACCATTGTAATTGAATATCACGGGTATGTTGTACCGCTGGCCGGGATGCACGATGTTGCCATTTCGCGCCCATGCCTGGTGGTAGGCTTCGGCGCTTATGGGGTGCGTAGGCGAAGTCGCCGCCATTACGTAGGTAATGAGGCACTCGTTATAGCCTTCCAGCTTAAAGTTGAGCTGCCACTCATATTCCGGCGACCAGTGCCAGTACAGTGCGTTTTCGCCGCGTGTGTACCAGTCCCACTCCACGCCTTTCCAAAGTGCATCGGCCTGTTGGGAAAGCGCCTGCTCGGCATCGTTGCCATTTTTAAAATATTCCCGGATGCACAGCAATCCCTGGCAAAGAAAGGAGGTCTCCACAAGGTCGCCGCCATTATCAACGGTTCCAAAGGGGATCACCTCGCCGGTATTACCGTTCATCCAGTGCGGCCATGCGCCATGAAAGCGGTCGGCATTTTCTAAAAAGTCGAGTGCTGTCTGCAGTCGTGTAACCGCTTCGCCACGAGGCACAAAGCCACGGTCTACACCTGCCACTATGGTCATAAGCCCAAAGCCCGAACCGCCTGTGGTTACGATATTGGCATCGTTACCGGGATCGTCGGTATGGTACCGCTCGCGGGCCAGCTTGGAAGCGGGGTGGGCATATTCCCAAAAATATTTAAGGGCATCTTTTTGAGCCAGGTCGAGGATCTGCTCGTCGGTCATGGGATCTACCACTACCGGCGGGTTGTCGTCCTCTTCAGTATCCCCATCACTTTTATCGCATGATGAGCATGAAATACAAAAGGTAAGGATGATGACTAACTGGATAATTTTCATTGTTGAATTTTGATGATGATTTTTTTGGAAATGTATTTTTGGAATTACAGTATATGTGGGCATACTGTCCAAATTATTTAAAAAAAACCGGCAGGCAGTACACCTGCCGGGTATTAACTTATAGATATTATAAACTACCTTCCTGCAGCCTCAAGCAGATAAAGCGCGTTAACGTCAGCCGCAGTAAGCGCCTTTTTGTATACGCGAATCTCGTCTACCTGGCCGGTCATTGGCTTGTTCCATGCATCGGTTGTAGTTTCAAAGTTCCCGAAAGCACCGATCATTGGGAATGTAGGCGAGTCAAATGTCAATGACGTCGCATCGCCCCTTACTTCAAACGCAGGGCTGGAAATCTTAGCACCATTCGAATACAGGGTAAATGTTTTTGATGTTCCGTCCCATGTAAACACTGCGTGTGCCCAAGTACCTGCTACAACGTTAGGTCCTGCAACGTGCTTGCCAGGAGTTGTTACGTTTTCATCAACCATCCATGGATCTAATTTTATGAAGTTCTCATAAAGTTGGAAACCATTGGCCATGGTTGCATATCCGCCTTTGAATTTAAGCGAGTCGCTTGCTGCAGGATAGTAACCTGTCTCAACTAAAAGGTTCATGTTGCCTCCCCATTCGTTGGCACGAGCCATTGTAAAAATTGTAGAAGCAGTACCTGTCGTCTCTGTTTTGTTGTTGTCAACCTTTATCCATGCACTGATGGTAAAGCCGTTCATTGTTGTAGGGAAATTTGCAAGTGCAGGATACTTGATGTAGCCGTTCACGAAATTTGCCGCTTTGCCTTTTGCACCGTCAACCCATGTCGTTCCCTGCGTTGCAGAAGGATCAGTACCTGAAATATTCTCCTTACCATTACCGTTTAATGGGAAATAGGCAACAAGGTCAGTCGGTGCGATATCGGCAGAACTGTCATACCCACCGATTGGCGGAAGGTCTTCACCTGAATCGTCGCTTCCGCATGATGTAAATACAAACCCTGAAGTGATCGCCAGGGCGTACGCAAAAATTTTGATTGTTTTCATAGTAAATAAATTAAAAAAATTAAGTTAGTATTAGTATTTGTTGTTTTGAATTAATAATTATTTTGGGTCAATAATCCTCCGCTCAATGTGATCTGCGGTTCCGGTATGGGGAATACCTCATGCTTGCCCACGATAAAGGTTTTGCCATCGGCCGCCATTGCCGCCGCCGCCTGCCCGGTGCGCACCAGGTCGAACCACCTGTCATGCTCCATGGCCATCTCCCACCTTCTTTCGTTGTATATTTCAGGAAGCGAGATGCTGGCCAATGCGCCAAGCCCTACCCTGCCGCGAATTTCATTTACCCTGTCGCGCGCTTCGCCGGTATTGCCTAACTGGAATGCCGCTTCGGCCCTGATGAGCAGGATGTCGCTGTATTTAAGTATCCTCAGGTTTTTGGCGGTTTCGTCCTTGTTGCCGTTCCAAGGCTCGGCGATGCTGCTTTGGTAGGCCTTGTAGTTGTATCGCGGATTGGACAGCGTATTTGGCGCAACAAACCCATCCCATAATACGGACGGCACATATAATATTGTCGCTTCCCTCCTTGGGTCATCGTCCGCATAAGAATTTTCAAGGTTTACAGACGGGGTGTTAAAGCCCCAGCCCAGGTCGGGCGTACCCCTCGGGCCCTGCACGCCGGTATACTGTATCAGCCCTTTGGTAAGGGTCGCCTGTACTTCAAATATGGATTCCTGATGGTTCTCTCCCACTTCGCGCCATACCTGTGCATAATCGGCCATAAGGCCATACTGTCCTGAAGAAATGACCTCGCCTGCCATTGCAAAGGCAGCATCCCACTCCTGCTGGTACAGGTGGGCTTTGGCCAACAGCGCCTGTGCGGCACCCTTTGTTGCCCTCCCGAGGTCGGCAGCGGCATACTGGCTCTTTATTGGCAGCCTGCCTATCGCATCGGTAAGGTCGGCCTCAATCTGCGCATATACATCGGCTTTCGGCCTGCGTACAAAAACCGTCTGGTTAATGAGTTCGGTGTCGTTAAGGTCAATCTTTTCGACCACCAGCGGCACATCGCCAAAACAGCGTACGAGGTCGAAATAGAAAAGCGCCCTCAGGAACTTTACCTCACCTATCAGCCTGTTTTTCAGGGCTTCATCTATCTGTAGCTGCTCCAGGTAAAAAAGTGCGTTGTTTGCCCTGTAAATACCCGAATACCTGCCGCGGTACACTTCGTTGAACGAAAGGTCGGAGGGGTCGAAGGTAAGCGCGTCCATCTTGTGCTTGTCCGCCCCTGTATCGCCGGGCGACGACCCTTTGTCGGCGTCATCCGAAGTGATGCTTGTGATGCCTATCCATGGGAAGGAATACATGTCGAAGTCGAGCATTTTGTTATACACGCCATTTACCAGCTGTACGGCGTTGTCAGGATTGTTCAGGAAGTCATTTTCGTTAATGGCATTCTGCGGGTCGACATCGAGGTCGCCATCGCAGGAAGTTGCGGCAATTGCCAGGACGAGTGCCCCTACTACCATTTTACCCTGTAGCCCCATTTTCATTTTGAATATATATTTTTTCATAGCTGCTGTTTAAAAACCAATGTTAAGTCCGAATAAAAATGTCTTGTTCGTTGGGTAGGCATCCAGCTCTATACCGGCGTTGCCCAGTGGGTTGGCATTGTCATTGCCCACAATTTCGGGCGAAAAGCCGCTGTAGTTGGTAAACAGGAACGGGTTGATCGCCGTTACGTACATCCGCACCCTGTCGATCCCTTTAAAGAGTTCGGGGAGGGTATAGCCAAAGGTGATGTTGTTGATCCTGAGGAAATCGCCGTCTTCTACATAGTAGGTTGATGCGCGTGGCACATCGTTAGAAGGGCGCGGATTGGCCGCATTGGGGTTGGATGGCAGCCAGAAATTTTCCAAAAGGGCGTTTTCGATATTTTCGCCACCCATACGCTGGGCCTTTTTGCCATTATACAATTTGTTGCCGCCCACGCCATACGCATCTACCGAAAGGTCGAACCCTTTGTAGCTGGCGCCAAGGTTAAAGCCGTAGGTAAGGGTGGGTATGTAGCTCCCGGCCACAACCCTGTCTTCGCTCAGGTTAAAGCCTCCGTCGGAGTTATACCCCTGTGTTTCGTATACATAAAAACTGCCGAGGGGCTGGCCTTCCAGTACCTGCTTGGTGTACTGTCCGTTGCCCAGGCCGCCGCCGATGTAATCGCCAAAGAACGGGCTGGTTACTTCCTCCAGTACGTTTTTGTTGTGCGATACGTTACCGCCGATCCAATATGTGAAATTGTCGCCAATATAGTCCTGCCATTTTGCAGAAAATTCAATCCCCTTGTTGCTTACCGTTCCACTGTTGAGCAGCACTGGCTCGGGCGAAAGCACCGTAGGCACGGCAATGGGGAGAATTACATTTTCGGTCTTGCGGTCGTAGTAGTCAAACGTTCCGGTAAGCCTGGCATCGAGCACGGCAAAGTCGAAACCAAGGTCGATCTCCTTCATGGTTTCCCACGTAAGGTTCGGGTCTACCTGGAAGGGCACGTTGTTGCCGGGCTGTATCACCTGGCCTGAACCGAAGGCATAATTAGTGCCGGTATTGAAAAGGATGGTGTTCAGCGTACTGGCATTGGCATTGCCAACTTCGCCATAGCCACCGCGGATCTTGAAGCTGTTGAGGAATTTTACATCGCTCATAAAGTCTTCGCCGGTAAGCACCCATCCGGCAGAAACCGACGGGAATATTTCGAAACGCTTGTCCTCGGCAAAGGCGCTGATGCCCTCCCTCCGCACCGAAGCGGAGAACAGGTATTTGCCTTTGTAGTCGTATTCAGCCCTGCCGAAGTAGGCCACCGATACAACCGGCGTGGTACTGTTGTTTTGTGCTACCGATCCCGGAGCCACCTCGATGTTATTCGATGCAAGGTTGAGGTTCCAGTAGTTGGATTGCTCGGGGACATCCTGCCTTGAAGCATTGAGAAATTCGGATATGTTTGTGGTAGAGCGCGACAAACCGGCTACCACGGTTACGTTATGGTCGTCGGCAAAAGTGCTGCTGTAGGTAAAGTAGTTGTCCCAGTTCCAGCGGTAGCTGGTATCCCTGCGCTGCTGAAGCGTGTTGATGATGGGATTGTCGGGATTCTGGGTAATGTAGTCCTGTACCGACCTTGTGGGGTTTGCGGTAAGGTACAATTCGCGGTTGGGTGTAAAGGTATAGCCCTTGCCCCAATAGGCGGTTGCCCCGAAATTGGAATTGAACTTGAGCCAGTCCATCACTTTCAATTCGGCATTGATGGCCCCAATTATGGTAGTGCCCCTGTTCTCCTCATGGAAGTTGGCCAGCTGCGCAACCGGGTTGGCTACGGTATTGAACCTGTCGCTGCCCGCAATATCGATAAGCCCTGTAGTCGGGTTGCGAAGCGGCACCCCCCAACGGCCATTTTCAAACCGCACGGGTACTATGGGCGACTGCTTGTAGGCATTGGTAAAAGCGCTTACCGGCTTGGGTGTAGATTTGGTTGTTGAAAGGTTAAAGAATGATGATATTTTCAGCTTTTCATCGAAGAGCCTGTAGGTATTGTTGCTGATGACGTTGGTCCTCTCGAACTGGGTCCCGTTGAGGATGCCTTTCTCCTTGTAGTTGGATGCGCCGAAATAATAGGTCGCCTGCTCCGACGCCCCGGAGATGGAAATGGAATTGCTCATCATTTCGCCGGTGTCGGTAATCTCGTCGAGCCAGTTGGTATTGTAAGGCTGGTCGAAACTGAAATGTGTAGGATTTCCCTGCGCAGTGTTGTTGTAATAGGCAAAACGGTAGGAGTCGGCCATGTCTACCTCACGCTGGATGAACTTTTGGCCATAATATCCGTCGTAGGATACCTTAATGTCACCCTGCTTACCCTTTTTTGTCGTAATGATGATCACCCCATTTGACCCTTTTTGCCCATAAATTGCGAGTGAGGAGGCATCCTTCAGGATATCTATGGTTGCAATGTCATTTGGATTAATGCCATTCAGGCTGGATGTTTCAATTCCGTCAATTACGTATAGGGGATCACGGGCTCCGGTCACGGTTCCGAGGCCGCGAATCCTTATAGAGGGTGCGCCGCCTGGCTCGTCATTGGTTACGATGTTAACCCCTGCCGCCTTCCCCTGAATGGCCTGAATGGCAGACTGGGCTGGGGTTCGCACGATATCGGCGGCCCTGATTTGAGCAACAGAACCGGTGATGGCACCGGCTTTTCGGGTACCGTACCCGATAACCACGACTTCCTGCATCTCATTTTCAAATACGATAGAGTCGTTAAAAACCGAGTCATTCGCTACAGCAGGCGGTACCTGCGAGAAGGCTGCATAACCCGTTAATAAGAAACTGATATTGAGTAATGTTTTCCTCATGGGTAGTTAAAAATTTTTATTTAACCCAAATTTATGAACTAAAACGTTATAGTTATAGCAGTAAGGAACACGCAACACTACATCAAATATTGTTTTTATTTACGTAAAATATTGTTAATAAATACATTGAAACTAATAATTGTACATCAACTTTATTATGTTTGATGTAGTTGTGATGTACTGTAGGTGTACAATGATATGGCAAATTTGCTAATGATTAGTCAAAAAATTAATATTTTTATATACTAATCATAAACCTGTAGAGGCTTTCTTCGGTAGGTATATTGAGTTTTTTTCGCAGTCTGTACCGATGCAGCTCTACCCCACGGAAAGAAATGTTCATCAGGGGGGCTATCTCTTTGGAAGACAGGTTCATTTTAAGGTAGATGGACAACTTGATATCCTTTGGTGTGAGGTCCGGATACTTCCTGGATATTTTATCTACAAACTCTTCATGGCTCTTAAGCAGGTTCTTTTCAAAGTTGAGCCATTCATTTTTATTTATAGTATTGGTTTTTAGTATTTTACGTATTTTGTTTTTGATCTGGCCACCCTCTGATTCCGATTCGAGTACTTCCTGTATGCTGTCAATCATTTCACTGTGCTTGGCAATAGATAGTGACTTACCCGCAACTTCCGATGCCTTGCTCTGCACTTCCACCTCCAGCATATGATTTTCGTATTCCTGCTGCCTCAGCTTATTTTCTGCCTCCATTTCGAGTTCCAATATTTCCCGGCGGTGCTTTAGTTCTTCTTCATTCAGGCGTATTTTTTGATTGTACCTTACCTTATTCCACCGATAATACAGGAAAAATATCCCCGAAATAGCAAGCACATATACCATGATCATCAAAAATGAAAAATACCATGGCCTGCTGACCCTGAAGGCATATTCAGCAAGTTTTACATAACTTATCCCATTATTATAGTAAACTTCAAGCTGCTGTGCACCGGAACTAAGATTGTTTAGTGTTATGCTGCCTTTCTCAACCGGAATGTAATCTTCGCCATTGAGGGTGTAAAAGAGGTCGGGATGGTTATAACCGAAATAGCCCGATATAACATTCACCTGCACGGGCTGATTGTATTTTATGCTGGTGTCATCATTGATTGGCAAGCCCATGTAAAAGCCTTCAATTGTAATATTATGTTTTTTCGGCTTGTCCCTGTCCGGCTCAAAAGCAAGAAAGCCATCGTCCAGGTTTACCAACAGCCGATTACCATCTTTGTTAACCAGTGTATTTTCTAATATCAGCCTTCCCTGGTAGTATTTTTCGGGAAGCAACTTCCATACAAAATCACCACCCGACTGAGATATGGTATAGAGCCGACCGTCCCTTATGACCATAAAATTGTCATCATCAATGGGTATGATGTCCGATATATTGCGGAAAGTATTGTTAAAGACAGTATGTTTTTCAAGCTTAGCTGCAATCGGGTTGTAGTTGTACCAGGTATTGTTGATAAGGAATAATATCTCGTCGCGGAAATTGAATATTCTTACCCCAAAGTCACTTTTGATGTTATTCTTCGCCGATATATTCTCTACCCTTTTTACATTGAAATCGGCATCATAGATAATACGGTACAGGCTCCGATAATTGTCGGCTGCCCACAGTTCGCCCGGCTTGTTTTGCGCAATGTTCCTAATGGGCTTGGTAATGCTGTCGAGAACCTTCCATTTTGACAAGTCTTTGACATCCTTATAAATTGCTATACCTGAATAGTTTGCCTGGAACCAAACATTATCAAACCTGCTTTTTAAAAACTTCCAACCCCCATTTACCGGGTTAGCCCACATAAGGCCACTACCGTTGTAAATGAAGGTGCCGTCATTGTGCCCTATGATAAATTCATTCCCATTTTTGTATATATCCCATACCTGCCCCTGTGAATTCGGAATCGCTTCAAGTGTTTTGTTATCGTAAGTAAAAATACCATGGTTCGTTACAAAAAGGTATCCCCTGTCCGTTGTGGCAAGCGAATAGACCGAACCTAATATTCCGGTGCCGTCTGAAAAGACAGAAACCGGTGAATTCACTTCTATGTGCGATATGCCATTGTCCAACCCCAGCCATATATCTTTTTCCCGGTCCAGCGTAATGGACAGTACAGCATTGTTCCTGAGGGCATTATTTCTGCTTATGTTGCGGTACTCGCCGGTATTCAGCTTTATAATGTATAGCCCTTTCTGACCGGTACCTATTGCAAGCGTGTTCTCGTCGATGAATTTTGCGGTAAGGATAACATCTTGCTTAAGGAGGGCATTGATATTGCTTTCCCAGGGGATAAGCCGGTTACCCGAAGCAATGTATACACCGTTATTCTTGGAAAATATATAAATATCGCCCCGGTTCTTTTCCATCCCATGGATAACATTGCCTTTCATCTCGGGCCAGTTATCAACGGTACGGAAGCGCTTTCCATCCATGATATACATGCCGTTGCGCACTGATGCTACATATATGGTATTGTCTATGAGGTAGCAATAGGATATTTGGTATGGAAATTTTACTTTTTCGACAGATTTGCCATCATGAATGTAGATTTCGTTAAATGACTGGAAGTAAATTTTGCCGTTATGCTTAAACACTTTCCAAATCTCCTCGTTGTCGGCATTGCCAAAGAAAAGATTTTTGTCTGTAGAAAGGGAAGTATATTCCATCTTTCCGCGAGCACGCTCCCAGTATCCAAATTCCTTATACGAGCCACAGTATATTCTGTTCCCATCAACAAATACGGAGCGGATAATCGTTTTATTGGGCAGTGAATATTTTTCCCATTTTACGCCATTGTACCTCAGAAAAAAGTGGTTGTTGGCAAAGTACATGGCATTGTCATTGCCCTGCGCCACATTCCATACCTGGTTGTCGCCGGTGTATTCCGATTTTGTGAAATTTTCTACAAAAGGGAGCAACCCCTGTGCGGCAAGTAGCATAGGAAGAAGAAGGAAAGAAAGAGAAAGGCATCTTTTAAAAAGCATTCGTTGAAATTTACTTCTCAAATGTAGCAAACTAATTCAAAAAATGCCTAAAATAAAAATTGTCACCTTATTAATGCTTGACATCGGCAATAGCTGCAGGGTCGTGCTTGTGCTTGAACATTATTGCAAAAAGTATGGCTATAACAAGTGAATATACGGCAAAAGAAAGCCATATATCGTGCCATTCACGCATGGTAACCGCCTTATCGAAAATTCCCTGCGGAGTGACCGTAACGTTACTATTTTTCAAGAATTTTGCAATGACTGAATTATCAACTGTACTATCGAGGTAAGAAGCCAAATCAGCAACATTATTGAATGACTTTGTATAATATTTTTCAATTAGCCATCCTGAAACCACACTGCCCATCACTGCACCAAAACCGTTGGTCATCATCATGAACAATCCTTGTGCCGATGACCGTATCTTTGCACTTGTACTTGTTTCTACAAACAGGGAGCCAGAGATATTGAAGAAATCGAATGCCATTCCGTATACAACACAGGACAGTACAATCATCCACAGACCTGTTGTAGGGTCGCCATAAGCAAACAACCCGAAACGCAATACCCAGGCAAGCATACTGATAAGCATTACCTGCTTGATGCCAAAGCGTTTAAGAAAAAACGGAATGGCAAGGATAAATAATGTTTCGCTAATTTGTGAGATCGACATTATAATCGTCGAGTATTCTACTACAAATGAATCGGCATATTTTGGAAAATGCTTGAATTCATCCAGGAAAACATCGCCATAGGCATTGGTTAGCTGCAATGCTCCCCCAAGAAACATGGAGAATATAAAGAAAAGCATGATCTTATAGTCGGCAAACAATTTAAAAGCCCCAAGTCCCAGCGTTTCAGATACTGAGGAGTTATCTTTTGTCTTGCCCTGCGGCACACATTTTGGCAATGTAAATGCATACAAGCCTAATGCGACCGCGGCAATCCCTGCTATATAAAACTGGTATTCTGTAGCTTTGCTTCCGGAAAGGTTAGTAATCCACATGGCTACAATAAATCCTATGGTACCCCACACGCGTATGGGCGGAAAATCTTTTACCACATCACCGTTATTCTGTTTCAGTGCTGTGTACGAAATAGAGTTGCTTAATGAAATTGTTGGCATGTAGAAGCACATTGCAGCAAACATTACGTAGATAAATGTTGTCGGGTCTTCTACCATCGGAAGGCAAAACAGGGTTGCGGCATAAAGGATGTGCAGCACACCGTAAAGCTTTTCGGCATTGATCCACCTGTCGGCAATTATTCCCGTTAAAGTTGGCATGAAAAGCGACGCAAAACCCATCGTGCTGAATACAAGGCCGAACTGGGTACCATCCCAGTGCTTAGTACCAAACCAATAGTTTGCAATAGTGATCAGCCATGCCCCCCATACAAAAAACTGGAGGAAACTCATTAATACGAGACGGTTCTTTATGCCCATAAAACTATGTATGCTAAATTAACATTTTCTTAACGCCGGTAAATCTATGAAAAAAATAACTATCGGTAAAGGCTACATCGTTAAAGTTGTACCGCTTCTTTAACAAGGCCCAGCACCAAATCAAATTGCTCTTGTTTGGAAAGGTGCGAGTTATCTATGGCAATGGCATCCACAGCCTGTATGAGGGGAGAATCCTCACGGTTGGAATCGATGTGGTCGCGCTGCTGTACATTTTCCAGCACCGCATCATACGTAACATTTTCACCCTTTTGGATAAGTTCATCAAAACGCCTTTGCGCACGGGTTTCGGAACTGGCTACCATGAATAGCTTAAGTTCTGCGTTCGGAAAAACTACGGTACCTATATCCCGTCCATCCATTACTACGCCTTTGTTTTCCCCCATGTGCTGCTGCTGTTCCACTAATTTGGCACGCACTTCGGATATTTCGGCAATACGGCTTACCTGCCCGGAAACTTCCAGCGTGCGTATTTTATGCTCGACATTTTGCCCGTTAAGGTACATCTCAGCAAAGCCTGCTTCAGGATTAAAACGGAAATCAAGCGTTATGCCTGAAAGGTTTTGTATAAGGCCTTCCTTATCAAGATGAGCAGGAGATATAAAGCCGTTTTCCATGGCATAGAGCGTAACGGCACGGTACATGGCGCCGCTGTCAACATATACATAGCCCATGTGGGCGGCGATCTGTTTGGCGAGCGTGCTTTTTCCGGTAGATGAGAAGCCGTCTATGGCAATGGTAATTTGTTTGTCCAAGGCTATTGCAGGTTTATGGTTAACCCGAACAGGCTGGTGTTGGCTGCAAGGGTATATCGTGAGTACGAGTAATCAAACCGCAATTTATTAAATCTTAAGCCGATGCCGGCCGAAATACCCGAAAAGTTTCGCCTGTCTTCAATGCGCAGCTCTTCCGCCCTCCGAAAATTATAGCCTACACGGATGTTGAAGCTCTTGCCGGGAAACAATTCCGCGCCCAGGATCACATGGCGCAGTGCGTTGTTCATAAACGACACCTTTTCTTCGGTACTGCCGCCGTCTATGCTTTCCTCCGACCTGTTCGGATTGGAGAAAGCAAGATTCCACTGCTGCAGGTTTTCGAGCGTAATATGCCACCTCAGCGGTACATTTTCCAGCTCCTGAGAAATACCCGCAATAATTTCCAAAGGCAGCGGTTCCCTTAGTCCTGCGTAGGTGGTAAACTGCATTCCCGCATTACGTATGGCAAGCGCTATATTAATGTCGTTATCCTCATCGATATAAATTGCGCCAACATCTATCGCGCCGCCAAAAGAGTTGTAACTTTCCAATGTAGATGAGATCAGCTTGCCGTTGGCGCCCACATAAATATCGGTATAGGGGATATTGTAGGCGTATCCGAATGAAAGCGCGATCTCGCTCCCGGTAAAATCGCCGGTGATCATGCCCATTTCGTCACGGCCCTCAAAGGTGCCGTAATTTACATAGTTCACTCCGGCATGGAAGGTCTGCACGTGCCTGTCCCAGGTATAGGCGTAGGCAGCTGTTCCATAGGTGACCTCACCGAAATAGCTGCCGTAATTTACTGAAAGATGGTTATCCATTTCGGGATTGATGGTGGCAGGGTTAAATATCCCCTGATTGACATCATAATCGTAAAGTGTAACTATTTTTCCGCCCAGGGCAGCCTGGCGTGGCGAAGTGACAAGGTTTAAGAACTGATAGGTATACTTCCCTCCTATCTGGCTAAAAGACACAGTGGTGCAGCAGAGGAAAAGTATAAGGAACCTGTTTTTAAACATTGTTTGGTGTACGTTTTGTGCTTACTATAACGCAGGTGCGAAGATATTATTTTTTAAATAAAAAAACGGCTAAGAATTTTAGCCGTTATTCATGTTATATATACGCATTAAAGCTCTTTTGCGTTTTTGGCTTTTTGGTCGGTGACGGCAAATTGTACTACCTCGCTCATTTCCCTGACATAGTGAAAGGTAAGCCCCTCGAGATAATCCTGCCGGATCTCCTCAATATCCTGCCTGTTTTCCTCACAAAGGATGATCTCCTTAATGTTGGCGCGCTTGGCAGCCAATATCTTTTCCTTGATCCCGCCTACAGGCAGCACGCGGCCGCGAAGGGTAATCTCACCGGTCATGGCAAGGTGCCTTTTCACCCTCTTCTGGGTAAAGGTTGACACCAACGACGTAAGCATCGCCACACCCGCACTTGGGCCGTCTTTTGGCGTTGCTCCTTCCGGCACGTGTATATGCACATTATATCCGGAAATTACTTCCTGGCTGATGCCCAGCTTCTCGGCATTTGACTTGATGTACTCCAGCGCAATGGTGGCCGACTCCTTCATTACATTGCCCAAATTACCGGTCATGGTCAGGACGCCCTTCCCTTTGGATAGTATCGACTCAATGAAAAGGATATCACCGCCAACACTCGTCCAGGCCAGGCCTGTAACCACGCCGGCTACTTCATTGTTCTCATACTTGTCGCGTTCCATCCTTGGGGCGCCAAGCACTTTTATAATATCTTCATCGGTAACCTTAATGTTATATTCCTCTTCCATCGCCACCGATTTGGCTATATGGCGCACCATTTTGGCAATCTGCTTCTCCATGCCCCGCACGCCCGACTCACGGGTGTAGCCCACAACGATTTTTTCCAGTTGCTTTTTGCCAATCTGTACCTGTTTTGGCGTGAGGCCGTGTTCTTTGATCTGTTTCGGTAAAAGGTGCTTCTTAGCGATCTCAATCTTTTCCTCAATGGTATAGCCGGTCATGTTGATGATCTCCATCCTGTCGCGCAGTGCGGGCTGTATGGTGTTCAGGTTATTCGACGTAGCGATAAACATCACCTTGGAAAGGTCGAAGCCCATTTCGAGGAAGTTATCATAAAACTCCTTGTTTTGCTCCGGATCCAGCACCTCAAGCAATGCTGACGATGGGTCGCCCTGGTTGCTGATGCTTAGTTTATCAATTTCATCAAGGACAAATACAGGGTTGGATGTGCCGGCCTTCTTCAGGCTTTGGATAATCCTGCCCGGCATGGCGCCGATGTAGGTTTTCCTGTGGCCCCTTATTTCCGCCTCGTCGCGCAGCCCGCCCAAAGAGATACGGATGTATTCCCTGCCCAGCGCTTCAGCTACCGACTTGCCTATTGATGTTTTACCTACGCCCGGAGGCCCGTAAAGGCACAGGATGGGCGATTTCATATCATTGCGCAGCTTAAGCACCGCAAGGTATTCTATAATGCGTTTTTTTACATCGTCAAGGCCGTAATGGTCACGGTGCAGTATCTTCTCGGCACGTTTCAGGTCAAAATTATCTTTAGAAAATTCATTCCATGGCAGGTCGAGCATTAGCTCAAGGTAATTGCGCTGTGTACCATATTCTGCAGCCTGCGGATTGGTACGCTGCAGTTTCGCAACTTCTTTGTCAAACTGGGCCTTAACCTTGTCGTTCCATTTTTTGGACCTTGCCTTTTGGCGCATTTCATCAATTTCCTGGTCATGCGACACACCGCCCAGCTCTTCCTGGATCGTTTTCATCTGCTGGTGCAGGAAGTACTCGCGTTGCTGCTGGTCGAGGTCAAAGCGCACTTTGCTCTGTATGTCGTTCTTAAGCTCCAGTTTCTGGAGTTCAAGGTTCATGTAGCGCAATGTTTCCAGCGCCCTGTCCTTAAGGTCGTTTATGGCAAGCAGGTCCTGCTTTTCCTTTACCGAAAGGTTCATGTTGGAAGAAACGAAGTTTACCAAAAACGAATCACTCTCAATATTTTTTATGGCAAAAGTAGCTTCGGTAGGAATGTTCGGGCTTTCTTTAATGATCTGTATGGCCAACTCCTTAATGGACTCAATAATGGTATTGAATTCGGCGTCCTTCTTTTCAGGCCTCACCTCTTTCACTTCCCGGGTTGTAGCTTTGAGGTAGGGGTTGTCGGTAGTCACAGTATCTACTTCAAAGCGCTTTTTGCCCTGCAGGATAACGGTAGTATTGCCATCCGGCATTTTGAGGACACGGAGTATCCTGGCAACTGTACCCACAGTGTTTATGTCTTCCGCACCGGGTTCTTCCACCGACTCATCCTTTTGTGCTACGACACCGATGATCTTGTTAGCGGCATTGGCATCGTTGATCAGCTTTATGGATTTGTCCCTCCCAGCGGTAATCGGAATTACCACACCCGGGAAAAGTACCATGTTCCGCAACGGAAGTATCGGGAGTACATCGGGAAGCTGTTCGTTGTTCATCTCCTCCTCGTCCTCCGATGTCATTAGCGGAATCAGTTCCGCATCGGTATCAAGTTCCTGGAGTGACAAACTGTCAATATTTATTAGTTTATTATTTGGCATATCTTTTAATGGTCATTTTGTCATTAAACAAATTATTTAACAGGAAAGTAAAACCTCTATAATTCCTTCGCTATATACTGGTTTTCAGCCGCAGTCGGTAACTACAGCCCGGAATACCTCCACACTATTCCAATCATTATGCCATAAAAAAATCCGCCGCAGCGGATTTCCTTATATTTATATCGATTTGGTTAAAAATCGTACTCTACATCAAATTCACCATCGGTAACCTCATGTATCACGGCACCTGAGCCATCAGTAATTACATACTGGAATGTTCCTGCAATCCTTCCGCCTACCTTACTTGTAATGGTAAGCGAACCGGTCGAAGCCGAAAGTTCATTGTCTTCATCTATGCTAAAATAACCCCTTGCGGTAGATGAAGGCTCGTTGCTGATAGGATAAATGCCCTCTGCAAGCGCATCGGAGATCGACAGGCGAATACCCGCGCCGTTTTGACCAATACCCTGGATACCAATATTGTCGGTACCGCCTCCGCCACCCACGAGGGTAACAGCCACACTGTTAGCATAATCGATGAATGTATCGTCTACAGTAGCAGTAAACACATCATCGGTTGTATTTTCGGTAGTATACGGTACATTTTCAAATACACCGTTGGTAAACACTTTTTCATCGCCTGCATCATTTACGCCGGTAAAGCTGAATGTGCCCGAAATAGTGTTGTTGGTTGTGTTGATCTCCGATATCGTCACAGTACCCGGATTCTCCAGGAAGTTATTATACCCGTTCTCGTCCGCATCATTTTCATAGTACACCATTATTGCCTCTTCGGTATAGGTACCGATAGTTGTAGCGTTCACAATGATAGTTACCATTTCGCCGTCATTGCCCCTCATGCCCGCAACCGATATAAGGCCTTCGCCAATGGCTGCCTGAGATTCGTCGGCAGTATAAAGCGTACCATCGATATTTACTTTAAAAAGGGAGGTTGGCTGTGGGGCCACGTTGCCGGTGTACGGAATGTTCTGGAATGAACCGTTTGTAAATGCAATGTTCGGCTGGTTTGCAGCTTCATCTGACCAGTAGCCTGTAAAATTGAACGTTCCCGATATCGTTTGGGCTGTGGTATTTATAGAGGTTATGGTAACCGATCCCGTTGGGTCTTCCAGCTCAAGGGTTGGGTCCACATTCATGTACATAAACATAGAATTTAATGTCGGCTTGTATGACATAAGCGGAAATTGTACGTCGCCGCCATCATACGTTCCTGTTGTAGTGCCGGGTATAACAAGGGCAAAACTTGCACCTGTCGATGTTTTTAAACCCGCTATCGAAATAGAATTGCCGGACACCACTGCCTGCGCCTGGTCGGCTGTATAGGTGCTGCCGCTAAAATCTACTTTAAAAATGGCAGGGCCTGTAGGCTCTTCGCCGGGTCCGATCAATAATGGATCTACCGGTTCAGAATCACATGATGTGAAGCCTACCGCCATCAGTAGCAGGATAAAAGCCGGTAAAAAATTCAGTTTTTTCATAGCAGAATCATTTTGTTTTTAAGGTCTCAAATATAATTGATTTAAATTAATATTAAAACCTTATTTTGTTAATAGTCAATAAGCCTAAAAGTAAAACCGCCCCTGGCAGAGTGGGCGGCTTCAATAAATTATTAATTCAGGTCGTAGGATACGAGCGTTTGAGTTATCGTTTCTTGTGAGGTAGATGTTACTGTCCTGACTGCACCCACATTTTTTGCATACCAGGTATCCGTAGTAGTTATTATCATAAAACCGTCACCCGTCATAGTTTGCCACACACGGGCATGGATTACATCAGTATAGGTGTTGCCCTCAACTGTATAACTAATGCCTTTCTCTATGATTTTTCCATCTATCTCAACCGGATATTCTGCATCCGGAAAGCCCGGAATACCATACGAAACAGACTGCGTAAAGCTATCCTCCCAGGTTTCATTTACTGCAAGATCATCTTTAAGGATTATATAGTTAATACCTGAAACAGAAGCGCCTTCAGACGTTAGTGCCGAACTCCTCATAAAATAATCACCATCGTTTATCCTCATGAAACTATCGCCTGTTACACCGGCATTCGACTGCCCAAACTTGTACCATGTTTGACTGTTTAAAGTTTCAGTGCCCGAAATGACCACTTCCGTAGTGGAACCGTTGCTAATATTATATACCCATTTGTTCCCTACAGCCAATGGCCAGTAGGTACCATCTCCCCCATTGTTGTTGCCCCCATTATTCCCACCGTTGTTACCTCCATTATTGCCACCATTATTGCCCCCACCAGGATTTTCATTGGTATCCGGATCCATAAGTACCGGATCGGCAGGTTCGGTGTCACATGAAACGCCCACAACAGCAAATAGAAGGACTGCAAATAGCATCTTGACGGTTTTCATAAATCGCGGTAATTAAATTATGGTTAGTGAGCCAAATATATAAAATAAATCCAATCTTTTAACTTTTTTTAGGCACTCTCAAAAGGAGTAAAAATCCTACAATAAAAAACACTGCCAAAAACACTACCGAATAGCGCTGGCTATGGAACGCCTGGTCGATCGCACCATACAGGAGCATCCCGATTACTATGCCTATTTTCTCGGTTACGTCATAAAAACTAAAGAAGGATGCGGTGTCCTTTGTTTCAGGAAGGAACTTGGAGTAGGTACTGCGCGAGAGCGATTGTACGCCTCCCATTACCAGCCCTACAAAAGCGGCAGTTGCATAAAAATGCTCCGGCTCGGTCACGAACCATGCGCAGATGCAGATTACCGCCCAAATGATATTGATGACGATAAGCGTTTTTATGTTGCCGTATTTCGCCGAAAGCTTTGAGGTAAGGATAGCACCGGCTACAGCGACCAGCTGTATCAGCAAAATACTGATGATAAGCCCCATGCTTTTTGAACCTTCATCCGGCCAGTTGATCTCCTCTGCGCCAAAATAGGTTGCGGCGAGCATCACCGTTTGTACGGCCATGCTGTATACGAAGAATGCCCCAAGATACCTTTTCAGTACGATATTCTCCTTCAGCTGCTGCCACACTTTGCGCAATTCGCGGAAGCCGTTCAGCATTACATCGCGGGTCACTTTATTCCTTTTTACACCTTTCGGAAGATGATAATAGCTGTACTGGCTGAACACAATCCACCATACGCCCACTGCTACAAATGAGAAACGCATTACCTGCATTTTATCACTGTCTTCGGCGCTAAGCAATGCTACCAGCACTCCCACCAGTAATATTACGCTGCCAATGTAGCCGAATGAATATCCCTTTGCGCTCACTGCATCCTGCTGTTCGGGGAACGCGATGTCCGGAAGGTAGGAGTTGTAAAAAACGAGACTGCCCCAAAAGCCTACCAATCCAAAAAGATAGCACACCAGGCTCCAGTAGAGGTTTTCCCTGTCAAACCAATACAGGCCAATGCACGAAAATGCCCCTATGTAGCAAAACAGCTTCAGGAATGATTTTTTATTCCCGGCATAATCGGCGATTCCCGATAACAAAGGCGATATAAAGACAACGATGAGGAATGCGAAAGCGGTAACAAAGCTGATAAGCGCGGTACCTTTCATCGAAGTACCGAAAACATTGAGCATTTCACCCTCGGGAATGATCTGGTTATAAAAAATAGGGAATACGGCCGATGCAATGACAAGGCTGTAAACAGAATTGGCCCAGTCATAAAAGGCCCAGGCGTTCAGGAGCTTTTTGCTTCCTTTTTCAAGTTGTGCCATATTGGTATGGTTTGGTCACCAAAACTAATGTATTTTTTGAAATAACAATGCATGGATACTATTAAGGAATTCGGATGGTTTTCAATAAGCGAAAATGCGATCCATTAATGTTAACAGATGTGAACGCCCGCGTTAGGGATGGAAGCGGCATCCCCGCAGGGGAGCAAAGGGATATATTGGCCGCGGCGAACCGATGGCGAAGAGACGAGGCCGGCACGCCCAAACAAAAAAGCCACCCTTTCGGGCAGCTCTTCCTTATAATAAAACCAATTATTATTATTTATATGCTACGCCAAATTTAGCGGCTTCTTTTTTCGCTTTTGGTATCTGGCCTTTTATGTTGCTGATACGTGTAGCGTCAGAAGGGTGCGTACTCATGAATTCCGGGGGTGCGCCACCTGTTGAGTTGGCCGACATCCTCTGCCAAAAATCAACGGCCCTGTCCGGGTTGTAACCTGCAATAGCCATCAGTATAAGCCCAATATCGTCTGCTTCTGTTTCGTGTTTCCTGCTAAAAGGCAGCATCCCGCCATATTCGGTACCCAGGCCGTACGCCTGCATTAAAAGTTGCTGCGTAGTTTCGCTTTTACCGGATGCCGCAACACCAACGCCTACTGCGCCCAGCTGCTGCAATTGTGATGCGCTCATACGCTGTGCACCGTGGTTTACCAGTGCATGGGCCACCTCATGCCCCATTACTGTGGCAAGGCCGGCTTCATCTTTGGTTATTGGGAGGATGCCCGTGTATACCACGATCTTTCCGCCCGGCATGCACCATGCGTTTACCGCCGGGTCCTGCACCAGCTTGTATTCCCACTGGTAGCCTTCAAGGTATCCCTGGTAGCCATTGGCGGTCAGGTATTTTTCGGCAGCAGCCCTTATCTTTTGCCCGACAGATGTCACCATAGCAGCCTGGCTGGTACCGGTAACCACCTTATTCTCTTTCAGAAACTGGTCGTATTGCGCGAAGGCAGTAGGGAATATTTGGTCATTCGACACAAAATTCAGGTCTTTTTTGCCTGTAAACGGATTGGTTGTGCATGCACTAACCAGTATAAACAGGATGGCAGACAAGGTAAGCACACTTCGTTTCATATCTTAAAATATTTAATTTTATTCAAATTTACTAAATCCCTTTGATATGTAATTCAGAAAAATCCTTGCTTATAGTTAAAGTATTGTGAATATTTAATTTCAGGTCGTCCAATGAAACCTCTTCATTGTCTATTTCAATAGCTTTCACGCTGAAAGGCAGCCCTGTAAGGTTTATCTTAAAGTTGGAATAGGGTGTGATGTACTTCCCTTCCTTATGCTGGCGTATCACAAGGTTGTTCTCTTTTCCTGTCAGGGTGAACGTTCGCAGCGCATATCTTCCCTTCGTATAGTCATAGCCGTCCTGCGCGTCTTCGAACACTACAGATATTTCCTTGCCCTCCTTATAATATACGTCAAGTGTAAGTTCTTCGATCTCTTTTTCGCCCACATACTGCTGTACAGGATATTTCGGGATGATGGCGCCCGCCTTTACAAAAACCGGTATCTGGTCAAACGCTGTGTCTACCCACATTTCCTTTCCGCCGTTTACCAGCTCATTGGTCCAGAAGTTGTACCACTGCCCTTTCGGTACGTACATCCTGCGTCCCAGGGCATTCGGCTCCAGTATCGGGCACACCAGTATCTGGTTGCCGAATATGAATTCGTCTGTCCTGTAATGCGTTTGCGTATCTTCCTGATCGTAATATACCAGTGGCTTCAGCATTGGCAGGCCTTCGTCGATATACTGCCAGAACATGGTGTACAGGTACGGCAGCAACTGATAGCGCAGCTCGATGAACTTGCGGGTCACGTTGATCACTTCTTCGTCAAAAGCCCATGGCTCCTGCTCGCCATGATGGCCCGAAGAGTGCGTACGGCAAAAGGGGTGGAATACTCCCAACTGGATCCAGCGTGCGTAAAGCTCCCCTGTAGGCTGCTCGGCAAAACCACCGATGTCACTTCCTGTAAAGCCCATACCGCTCAGGTTCATGCGCTGCACCTGCACGTTGGCGATCCAGAGGTGTTCCCATGTTGCCACGTTATCACCCGTCCATGACGAGGTATACCGCTGCGCCCCCGAATATGCAGATCTTGTTATAATAAATGGCCTCTTAGGGTACGAGAAACGCTTCACGCCCTCGTAGGTAGCACGTGCCATTTGTGTACCGTATATGTTATGTGCCTTGCGGTGGCTGCACGGGTGGCCGTCATAATCGTGCCTAACATCGAGCGGGAAGGTCTTGGTAGGCACTTCCATTACGGCAGGCTCATTCATGTCGTTCCATACGCCTTTTACGCCAATATCGGCAATAAGCTCTTTAAAAAGCCCTGCCCACCATTCGCGCACAGCCGGGTTGGTATAGTCCGGGAAGTTGCATTCGCCCGGCCAAACCTTGCCTTTCATGTAAGGCCCGTCGGCACGCTTGCAGAAATAGTCGTGCTCTATTCCTTGATTATATACAGAATATTCAGTATCGATCTTAATTCCCGGGTCGATGATCACGATCGTCTTAAAGCCGTCTTCGGCCAATTCAGCAACCATGCGTTTTGGGTCGGGGAAATATTCCTTATTCCAGGTAAAGCATCGGAACCCTTCCATATAGTCGATATCCAGATAAATACCATCGCACGGTATTCGCAGTTCCCTGAACTTCGCTGCGACTTCCTTCACTTTGCTTTCCGGATAATAACTCCATTTGCACTGATGGTAGCCCAATGCCCATAATGGCGGGAGTTCGGGCTTGCCGGTAAGGTCGGTATACGAAGTAACCACCTCCTGCATTTGCGGACCGTAGAAGAAGTAATAATTCATCTCGCCCCCATCTGCCCAAAAGCTCGCTACATTGCGGCGCTCATGGCAAAAGTCGAAAAAGCTCCTGAAGGTATTGTCGAAGAACAATCCGTAAGCATCTTTTCCGTTCAGGCCGATGTAGAAAGGTACTGCCTTATACAGCGGCTCCTGGTCTTTTTGGTAAGCATATTGATCTGTCGCCCAGTTTTCGAGGCGTTTGCCTTTCAGGTTCAGGTGAGTGGCTTTATCGCCCAGGCCATAGAAATTTTCACCGTCAGGCGAAACCTTACTCATTTTAACCACATTGCCACCATATTCGTAAATCTCTTCCCAATGGAATCCCTGTTCGTCCTCCAGCAGCACATTACCATTGATGTCATAAATGCCGGTACGAAGATCACTCTTATGGATGTGGCATTCCAGCTTGCTCGTCAATATTTTGTAATACTCCTCTTCCTCGGTAACTTCAAACTTGTTGAAGCCGCGCGAATGGTTTTCGTCTATGGCATACGAAAAATCATCACTGAAATAGCCTTTTGTAGTGAATCGGAAACGCAACAGGCTGTCCCGGAATACGGTTACCTTGAGGATTACATTGTTATCGGTATAAAAAAAGGCGCTGTCGACCTCTTTATTAAATTTCGTTATTTTGGAAGGATATAAGTCACCCTTACGTTCGAGTTCGGTATTTATTATCATAAATGCTGTATAAAGTGCAAAACTTCAAATTTAGAATTTTAAGAGACTTTGCAGTGAATTATTTTTTACGAAAACGTTGGTTGTTGATAAGTATTGACCTAAAATGTTTCCAACGATGACCGAACTGACAACTGTACATAAGATTGTTTACGTACTTCTGTCGACAACCGTTGTCACATCGAGCGCAGTCGAGATGCCTCATGCATCGGGTTTATACTTACTATGTGTAGCATTTCTGCATTCTGCTAAAATCTGGATCATGTCAAAATCGCCCCGAATTAGGGCTTCCTTCTTAGCCCTGCTCCATTTCTTTAATCTTTTCTCAAATGCTATAGCCTGTAACGGATCCATAAACTCCTGAACGTATGCAAGTATGACAGGCCTTCGTGAATATGTGTAGGAATCGGGGTTAATTCCTGCATTATGCTGGTCAACCCTTATATCAACATTATTCGTCACCCCCGTGTAAAAAGAGTTATCCCGACAGCGAAGCATATATACATAATAAAATTTCATTATTCTTTTTATTTAATGTTCTCGACTGCGCTCGAACTGACAAACGTACATAACTTTATTCCCGTTTATGTTGTCGTATCCAGTTGTTACATCGAGCGCAGTCGAGATGTACTACAGTCAAATTTATCTTAAAATTCATGTTGTTCTCGACTGCGCTCGAACTGACAAACGTATATAATTTTATTTACGTTTATGTTGTCGTATCCAGTTGTCACATCGAGCGCAGTCGGGATGCGTTATTTAACCAAAAACACCATAACCCCAAGTGGCGGCAATGTCATTGAAACAGACTGCTCCCTCCCATTCCAGGCAATGGCGTCGGTTTTTACTTTTTTATTGGTTACCCCGCTTCCGCCGAACTGTTCATCATCACTATTAAAAACCTCTTTTAATTTTCCTGGTGAAGGCACACCAATCCTGTAATCTTCCCGAATAACCGGTGTCATATTGCAGACAACAATAAGGTTCTCTTCAGGATTATTGCCTTTCCGGATGTAGGACAACACCGAATTCTCACTGTCGCCATAATTGATCCACTCGAAGCCCTCGGCGGTGAACTGCTTTTCGTACAATGCAGGCTGTTTTTTGTATAATTTGTTTAATGCCGTAATTACGTTTTTAATGCCTTTGTGGTAATCGTATTCCAACAAATGCCAATCGAGGCTTTGCTCAAAATTCCATTCGCTGCTTTGACCGAATTCGCTGCCCATGAACAACAATTTTGCCCCAGGGTGCGTGAACATACAGCCGTACAGCAGGCGCAGGTTGGCAAAGCGCTGCCATTCATCGCCCGGCATACGCCCCAGGATGGAGTGCTTGCCGTACACCACCTCGTCGTGCGAGAGCGGCAGCATGAAGTTCTCCGTAAAAGCATACGTCATACTGAAAGTAAGGTCGTTTTGGTGGTGTTTACGGTATACAGGTTCTCTTTTAAAATACTCTAATGTGTCGTGCATCCAGCCCATCATCCATTTCATCCCGAAGCCCAGCCCGCCGATGTACGTTGGCCGCGACACCATTGGGAACGAGGTGCTTTCTTCGGCAATAGTCTGCACGCCGGTAAAGCTGCGATACACTTCCTCATTCATGTCTTTCAGGAAGCTGATGGTGTCCAGGTTTTCCCTTCCACCATAAATGTTCGGTTCCCACTCGCCTTCGTTACGGGAGTAATCGAGGTACAGCATCGAGGCCACGGCATCTACACGCAGGCCGTCAACGTGGTATTTATCAAGCCAGAAAATAGCATTGCTTATCAGGAACGAGCGGACTTCATTTCGCCCGTAATTGAAGATAAGGCTCTTCCAGTCGGGGTGGTAGCCCTTGCGGATGTCGGGGTGCTCGTAGAGGTGCGTCCCGTCAAAAAAGCCCAGCCCGTGCGCATCGCTCGGGAAGTGCGACGGAACCCAGTCCAGTATTACACCGATGCCGGCCTGGTGCAGTTTGTCGACCAGCATCATGAAATCCTCAGGCTTACCGAAACGTGATGTCGGGGCGAAATAACCCACCAATTGGTACCCCCAGGACGGGTCGTAAGGATATTCCATTATGGGCATGAATTCCACATGGGTAAATGCCATTTCTTTTACGTAGGCCACAAGCTGGTCGGCAAGTTCTATGTAGCTCAGGAACCTGTCCCCCTCTGCCCTGCGCCATGAACCTAAATGCACTTCATATACCGAATAGGGTTTGTCGAGGCCATTCTTATCCTGACGACTGCCCATCCATTTGGTATCTTTCCAGGTGTGTTTCGTATCCCAAACCACCGATGCGGTATTAGGCGGCATTTCGCAGTAAAAGGCAAACGGGTCAGCCTTTTCCGTCTTAATATCGTTATGGCTGGAATGTATTTTATATTTGTATTTTGTGCCTTTGTCAATGCCGGGAATGAAACCTTCCCAAATGCCCGAACCGTCCCACCGCACATTGAGCGCATGCTCGCCTTCGAGCCAGTAATTGAAGTCACCGACCACCGATACGGCCTTCGCTGATGGCGCCCATACCGCGAAGTACACGCCTTTCTGTCCGTCCACTTCTATCAGGTGCGCCCCTAGTTTTTCGTACAGGCGGTAGTGCTTGCCGGCTTTAAAGAGGTCGATATCAAAATCGGTAAAAAGGGAATGGGGCTGAACTTTATTCATTATTTTTTATATTCTATTTATTATTTTTAGAACGTTCTGATTTGAATTCTTACCACAAAGGACACAAAGTTTTTTCACAAAGTTCACTAAGCTATATTTTATAGAGCTCACAAAGTTTACGCTTTGCTAGTGACCTTCGTTCACAGTCTTTATCGCACGTCTGATATGACGGCAGAGTGCAGCTCAATCTGAAATCTGCAATCTACAATCTGAAATTAATACCCCATTATACTCGCGATCCCCCTCAAAGGTATCACCGCCCATCGTGGCCTTGAGTTCAATTCATAGCCCAATTCGTACACCGCTTTTTCGAGGATGCAGTATTTTAAAAGGAATGCTATCTCCTTGTTGTAGCCTATGTTCAGGTTGCCTTCCTGCGCCTTTTCAACATAGGTGTCAAGGTAAACGCCGACCATATAATTGAACAGCAGCTCCCCTGCCTTAAACAACTCTTCCTGTTCAAATGGGTACTTGTCCTTATTATTAAAAATGGTCGCATATATCGCATAATGGAACGAGCGGAACAGCCCTGCCACGTCTTTCAGCGGCGGCTGTTTTACCTTGCGGTCGCGGATGGTGCTTTCGGGTTCCCCCTCAAAATCAAGGAGGTAAAAATCATCGCCATTCACCAACACCTGCCCTAAGTGGTAGTCGCCATGTATGCGGATGCGCTCGCTTTTCAGCTGTGTCCAGTCGAAATTGAGGAAGTGTTTCCTAATATCCTTTTTCTTATCTAAAAACTGGTGCGCCAGTTCGAGTGCCAGCCCATCCAGCTTGTGGAGGTTGTTCTCAATGGTATTGAGCCTGTTCTGGAACTGGTAAATGAGGCGGTTCTTGAGCCATACGGTATAGTCGCCGTTGTAGGTCGTTGGCGTAAAGGACGTATCGGTGGTGTCGCCGCCCAACGCAATGTGCATTTCCGCGGTGCGCTGCGCTAATGTCCGTACCCTCAGGAACAAGGTCAGCCCCGCCCAGTCGATGATTTCGGGCGGTATGTTGTTTATTTTTATGGTTTTGAAAAGCTCCAGGTCGGGCAGCTTATCGATCTTTATTTTCTTGTTATGGAGGTTGTCGAAAACGCCGTCTACCGCTTCGAGCATGTATTTCCAGGCATCGCCCTGGTTCGGAACGAGTTCCTGCATCAGCCCAAGCGTGATATTGTCATCTGCCATTTCTACGTTAATACTTCCTTTATAAGCGGGCGTATGCTTAAATTTCATACGCTCTGTAAGGAAACGGCTTATTTCATAATCCGGATTGGTACTCACATAGATGCGCCTGAAAAACTTCAGCACCAGTGTATCATTGTAAATAATCGAGGTGTTGCTTTGCTCAACTCCCATAAAGCGGGATGAAACATATTTAGTATCCTTTGGCAGCGATTTCCCCCTGTGATATTTTACGTTAAAAACATCAGTCTTACTGCCACTCACAATGCTTTCGAAAACCAGCCTGCGGAAATCCTCCTGGTGCAATGCATCAACTAAGTAGCCTTCAAGGCCGTTGAGTGTCACAGGCGCAATGAGCGTTTTGGTATCCAGCTCATCCTCGGCCATAAAAGCCACCGGCATAAAATAATGCTGCAGGAAGGCCTCTTTATAGTTGACCTCGATCAGCACGCCATAATAGGTGTTTTTATCGGAAGCAATCTTAAAATGATCTACCACCTCAATGTACTTGAGCGTACTGGCCTTGCCGCCATACCAACGTTTTTTGAGGATATAATTCTCCAATATATCCGATGCGAATACCTTTACGAATTCGTCGTCTTCAAAAGCGGACTTCCAGTCGGCCCTAAAGACAAACGGTGCATTAAACGTATCCTGGAGGGAAGTTGCCATGATTATTTCTGGATTTTGAATAGATGAAACGGAAGCGCCGGGTGCAGCTCTACGTAGCACCACTCCTTGTCCCAGTGGTAGCTGTTGCCGGTAATGAGGTCGGTAACCACGATATTATGCCCGTGATGTATCCCGAGTGAATGCAGCGGGATTTTCACATGCCCCTGTTTGCTGTAATAAGCATCAAGGCTTACGATCATCAGGGTTTCATTTTCCTTTTTGTCGTCATATTTGTAATAAGCGATCAACTGGTCATTATCCGTATCGCAAAACTCAATATTGTTGGTTTGCTGCAACGACGGTTGTTCCTTCCGTATCTTGTTGATCTTGCCGATGAGGGTCGTGATCTTGTTTTCTTTTTTCCAGTCCCAATGGCGCACTTCATATTTCTCCGAATCCATGTATTCCTCCCGCCCCGGAATGGCATCGCTCACCATATATTCGAAAACCGGGCCGTAAATGCCGACGCTTGAACTTAATGTCGCTGCAAGGAAATACTTTTGCAAATGGGTTGCTTCATTGGCTCCCTGCAATGGGAACGGATTGATATCAGGGGTATTCGGCCAGAAGTTGGGACGGAAGAATTCTTTCTGCTGCGACTTTGTCAGTTCGTTTACATACTCTGTAAGTTCGGCTTTAGAATTACGCCATGTAAAATAGGTATAGGATTGCGTGAAGCCTACTTTCGCCAGTTCGTCCATTATTTTCGGGCGTGTAAAGGCTTCCGCCAGAAAGAGCACGTCCGGGTATTTCTTTTTCACTTCGGCAATAAGCCATTCCCAGAAATAGAACGGCTTGGTGTGCGGGTTGTCTACACGGAACACGCGCACGCCACACTCCTCTACCCAAAACATTGCCGCGCTTAACAGTTCTTTCCAAAGATTTTTCCAATCGGCCGACTCATAGTATATCGGCAGTATATCCTGGTATTTTTTTGGTGGGTTCTCGGCATACTGCACCGTTCCGTCGGGCCTCCATTTGAACCACTGCGGGAACTGCTTTACATACGGATGATCGGGCGCGGCCTGCAACGCGAAGTCCATTGCCACCTCTATCCCCTGCTCTTTCGCGGCGTTTACGAGCGATTTAAATTCATCAATGGTCCCAAGATCCGGATGCGTACTTTTATGCCCGCCATACTCCGAGCCGATGCCCCATGGGGAACCCACATCGCCCGGCTGCGCAGTAGTAGCATTGTTTTTGCCCTTGCGGTTTACCTCGCCTATGGGGTGTATCGGGGGGAAGTATAAGGTATCAAAACCCATTGCGGCAACACGCGGCAATAGGGCTTCACAATCTTTAAACGTACCGTGCTTTCCTTCTTCGGCAGATGCTGAACGGGGGAAAAATTCGTACCAGGTACTGAACAACGCCTTTTGCCTGTCTACATATACCCTCAGTTCGGCTGACTGATGTGAAAGGATTTTGGCCGGATACTTTTTAAAAATATCTTTCAGTTTGTCCGACATCGCTTCGGTAATAGCGGTATCATACGATGACTCGTCTGAAAACAGCCTTTCCAGCTTCTGCAAATAGTCCTTTTCGGGTTTGGACGCTTTATCGTATAAAGCCTTCACGTATTCGGCACCTTCCAGCAATTCGGAAGTTACCCTTTGGTTATCTTTTATTTTACGCAGTGTGCCGTACTGCCAGTTGAGCGCATAATCTACCCAACTCTCCACACAGTAGCTGTAAAAACCCTGCTTTTCGACGGCAAACTCTCCCGCCCAGGCATCGTTGCCCGTTTCGTGCATCCGGCTTTCCTTCCAGTTCTTATCCTTTTCATGGCGGAATTTTACCACCGCTGCCATCACATCATGCCCATCGGAAATGATGTCGGCTGTTACGTTAACCTTCTGGCCGGTAACGCGCTTAATAAAATTTTTACCATTGTTTATCTGGGGCTGTATGTTTTCAATGTGTACCCTGCGTTGATCCTGCATTTTATTGTATTTTTAAGACTTCTAAAAATAGCCAAAAAATATTTAATTCATAACTTGCTTTAAAGTTTTAGCGAAATGTCAGAAATAAATAAAAAACACCAGTCATCGTTGAGAATTCCTAAGCCAATACTGGTAACCGCTAAAATTTTGGAGGTAACTTCACCGAAATTGGCTGCAAAATTTGCAATAAAACTGTTCACGACGCCAATGAAGTTCAAACTTCCCAAAAGGGAGGAAGAAATGGACCGGGACAGCCGTCAGGAGATGGTTGAAATTCCGGCTTTAGGTAAAAGCATCAGAGTTTATCATTATGGTGACAGCAAACGCAAAGTACTGTTGGTGCATGGCTGGAGCGGACGCGGCACACAACTCCACTCCATTGCCGATAAACTGCTGAAAAGTGGCTATTCGACCATAAGTTTCGATGCACCTGCCCATGGAAAGTCGGAAGGCAAGACCAGCGACATGACAGAATTTATCCGGTGCATACTCGAGCTCGAAAAGCAATTCGGCCCATTTGAACATGCCATAGGGCATTCACTGGGTGCGATGGCGGTGCTGAATTCAATAAAAAGAGGGCTGAAAGTAAAGAAAGCCGTTACGATTGGCAGCGGCGATGTGATCAAGGATATCATGGACGATTTTTCGCAAAAATTAGGCATGAATGTTGCAACGGGAGCATTGATGATACGGATGTTCGAGAAGAAATTCGGCGAAACCATTAATAGCTATTCGGCGTATATAGCAGCTAAGGAGGTTAGCGTCCCGGTGCTTGCGATACATGACGAGGATGATGCTGATGTACCGGTAACCGCAGTACACCACATCGCGGCACATTTGGCAAATGCTGAAGTCCTTATCACAAAAGGGCTCGGCCACCGAAAGATACTTGGCGACAGCAAGGTCATCAAAAAAATAATCCAATTTTTAAACGACGAACAATGAAAAATTTAGCATTTGTATTCATAACTCTTTTTGCCCTTACATCATGCCAGGGACAGGAAAAGAAAAAGACTGTTGAGACAAAGAAAGTAACAGCAGAGCAGCCCGTAAAAAAAGAGGGGCTCAATATGAAAACCACTGATGCGGAGTGGCAAAAAGTGCTGACGGAAGAAGAATATGCCATCCTTCGCCAAAAGGCTACCGAACGCCCATTCACCGGCGAGTACTATAAGCACTTTGAAAAAGGCGTTTACGTATGCGCGGCCTGTGGCAACCCCTTGTTTAAATCGGATGCAAAATTCGATTCCTCCTGCGGGTGGCCTTCGTTCGACCAGGCTATTGATGGTTCGGTGATCCATAAAGAAGATACAAGTGCCGGCATGGTGCGTACTGAAGTGATGTGCGCCAATTGCGGCGGGCACTTAGGCCACGTATTTGATGACGGACCCGAAGAAACCACCGGTAACCGCTTTTGTACCAATTCGGTATCTATCAAATTCATCCCTGCAACCAAATAATAACCCTATCTTACCACTATGAGCAATTACCCATTACAAAAATCAGAGGCCGAATGGAAAGAACAATTAGGCACTGAACGCTATAAAATACTACGTCAAAAGGGAACAGAGTTCCCCCACAGTGGCAAATACAACCTTGCTTTTGATAAAGGCACCTACTGCTGCGGGGCCTGTGGTGAACCGTTGTTTAAAAGCGATTCGAAATTCCAGTCGAGTTGTGGGTGGCCATCGTTTGATGAGTCGATACCCGGCAAGGTGGAATATATTTCAGACAACACCTTTGGAATGAAGCGCACCGAAATACTTTGTGCTAATTGTGGCAGCCACCTCGGCCACGTATTTGATGATGGCCCTACCCAGACAGGACAACGGTATTGTGTGAATTCGCTATCTGTGGATTTGAGGGAGGAATAGCTAACTGTATTTTTAATTAATTTCCAGTGATAACAAAGAAAGAATTAAAAGGCTACATCGATAATATGCCGGATGAAATGACAATTGACGAACTCATTGACCGCCTGATATTTATTGATAAGTTAAAAAACAGAATCCATGAATCGGATAATGGTGAGACAATATCAGAGCATCGCCTGAAATCTGAAATACAAAAAATGGTTAGGGGATTAGATTAAACTGATTATAAATTAAGCCTTTGGTTATCAGAAGGCTTTTCTTTTTCCTGCAAACTCCGTAATTTTATTACTATGGACTTATTTGAAGAAACGAAAGACTGGGCCAAAGCATTGCGCCCGCTTATCGAAAAATATAAAGGGAAGGAACACCCGCTGCATTATAAGAATATTTACCAGTTGCTGGTAATGGTGGTACTCGCCGCACAGGACAGTGATGCGAATATTAATAAGGTTACAGTTGATTTCTTTAAAAAATATCCGGACATGAAAGCTTTAGCAAAAGCGAATACCGCCGAATTGACGGAGGCGTTGGCTAAAGTGCGTTTCCATGGCAATAAAATTGCGTGGCTTCAGGATATTGCCTCCACTGTCAGGGAAGACAAAAATATCCCAAAAACCATGAAAGAACTTGTTGCACTAAAAGGTGTGGGCAGGAAATCGGCCAATGTGATCATGCGAGAGTCCGGAGCAGAAGCGGAAGGCATTCTGGTCGATTTGCATGTATTGCGTGTGGCACCCAGGCTTGGCATATCAAA
>OW818646.1:3180000-3690000 GCA_942492845.1 uncultured Flavobacteriaceae bacterium
CGGTTTGCACCGGCAGTCTCGTTAGAGTTCCCGACATGACTCGCTGGCAACTAACGACAGGGGTTGCGCTCGTTATAGGACTTAACCTGACACCTCACGGCACGAGCTGACGACAACCATGCAGCACCTTGTAAGTTGTCCGAAGAAAAACCTGTTTCCAAGCCTGTCAACCTACATTTAAGCCCTGGTAAGGTTCCTCGCGTATCATCGAATTAAACCACATGCTCCACCGCTTGTGCGGGCCCCCGTCAATTCCTTTGAGTTTCAGGCTTGCGCCCGTACTCCCCAGGTGGGATACTTATCACTTTCGCTTAGCCACTCAGTATTGCTACCGAACAGCTAGTATCCATCGTTTACGGCGTGGACTACCAGGGTATCTAATCCTGTTCGCTCCCCACGCTTTCGTCCATCAGCGTCAATCCATTGTTAGTAACCTGCCTTCGCAATGGGTATTCCATGTAATATCTAAGCATTTCACCGCTACACTACATATTCTAGTTACTTCACAATAATTCAAGTTCTACAGTATCAATGGCAGTTCGACAGTTGAGCTGCCGGATTTCACCACTGACTTATAAAACCGCCTACGGACCCTTTAAACCCAATGATTCCGGATAACGCTTGGATCCTCCGTATTACCGCGGCTGCTGGCACGGAGTTAGCCGATCCTTATTCTTACGGTACCGTCAAGCCTCTTCACGAAGAGGTGTTTCTTCCCGTACAAAAGCAGTTTACACACCATAGATGCTTCATCCTGCACGCGGCATGGCTGGTTCAGGCTTGCGCCCATTGACCAATATTCCTCACTGCTGCCTCCCGTAGGAGTCTGGTCCGTGTCTCAGTACCAGTGTGGGGGATCTCCCTCTCAGGACCCCTACCCATCATAGCCTTGGTATGCCGTTACCATACCAACTAGCTAATGGGACGCATGCTCATCTTACACCAATAAATCTTTAATAAAGAAGGGATGTCCCTCCTATATACTATAAGGTATTAATCCAAATTTCTCTGGGCTATCCCTTAGTGTAAGGCAGATTGCATACGCGTTACGCACCCGTGCGCCGGTCTCAAAGTCCGAAGACTTCTACCCCTCGACTTGCATGTGTTAGGCCTGCCGCTAGCGTTCATCCTGAGCCAGGATCAAACTCTTCATCGTATGTTTTTAATATTTTACGATCTGTATTCAGGTCTTTTAATTCTTTAATAAGCAGAGCTTCTTACTCTCTCTTATGCTGTCAATCCAATATGTCTATGAACGTATCATTCTTTTTTTATTTTCCCCTAACACCCCTCGCCTTGCGGCTCTCTGTGTTAGCGGGTGCAAAAGTACAACTTCTTTTTAAACCCGCAAGCATTTCGAAAACTTTTTTTGATTTATTTTCGTTGGCTATTTTTCAGTATTTAATCGATGTGAACTTAGTTCCTTTTCCTCTCGGTTAGGGAGGGCAAAGATAATCTCTTTTTCCCTTACCATCCAAATCTTTTTTTACTTTTTTTTAAGCCTACCTCTTTTAGCAATTACTCTCCTATAGTATAGGAAAGCGCCCGTTTTAAAAGGCCGTTTGCGTTTCAGTCTGTCGAAGAACATCGTCTCTAATGCGGGTGCAAAAGTAGCAACCTTTTCCAGTTTTCCAAACTTTTTAAATACCTTTTTTTAAAGTTCTTCATAACTTTTTCTTAACACTCTGACAGGGTGAAACTTGGAATCGAAATGTTTTTGATGTTTTTTACGTGGGTAGTGGGGGGATCGTGTCGTGGGATGTTTTTGCTTTCGCAAAACAAGGGAGTCGCATGCAATGCGCCTCTACTTTTACGGGGAAGCGACCAATTCCCCGCCAGCCCTGACCGAGCCGGTATCCCCGCAGTGCAACGGAGGGATAAAGGCAAGGGCAGGAATTGCGACGACTGATAAAGACCAAGCCTTTCGCTACCTATTATAATATAGTGTGAAAATCCCGGCTTCTGTCATTATTTACTTATAAAATACTTATATTTAAATAATCAAAACCAAACCACCATGAACGATGCACATTTTCACCTTGCTGTAAACCATTTGCCCATAATTATCCCCGGAGTTGCCGCTATCATTATGCTCGGCGGATTCTTTTTTGAATCAGAGCACGTTAAACGCACCGCTTACTTTGTATTTATGATGGGCGCCATCAGTACGTTTATCGCTTTTTCCAGCGGTGAAGGTGCGGAAGAATTTATGGAAAAATTTGGCGCTGACCATAATCTAATTCATGAGCATGAAGAAGCTGCAGAGGTTTTCACCCTCTTCTCCCACGCGATTGGCCTGATTTCGTTGTTTGGCTTATGGGCAAGCTATAAACACAAGAAGTTTTCGAATATGGTTGCCATTGCTACCCTAGTGGTTGCTGGCGGACTTTTTTGGTATGGCAATATTACAGCAACAACCGGTGGTATAATTAGCCATCCTGAAATCAGGAGTGATTATAAAGTTCCCGAAAAAGAGTGACAATAGTAAAGCCCCGACATTTCTGAAGGGGCTTACTTTTACACACCATGCTGTAAATTTTATTTCTTCAATAATTCTTCAACAGCTTTATGAAGTTGTTGGTCAACACCTGTATTGGTTTTATCCGGATCGTTTTGCACTTTAATGTCAGGCTCGAGCTGGAAGTTTTCCATCAGCCTGCCCTCTATTGTGGTGCGCATACCGATTTGAGGTATACCGAAAACAGTACTCCCGTCGATCATACGTTCCCACCAAACCGCCGTCCCGGTTCCCGGTACCGGCATACCTATAAGCTTACCAATACCCAATGCTTTATAGGTATAAGGAAACATGTGCGCATCGGAATAGTTGCCTTCGCTTATCAGTACCGTTGACGGCTTTTGCCATTTGAACAACGGCTCCGATCCCATCTTTTGCCCTCTCGGCTCAAAACTCATGTACGGTTTTCCGCTAAGGAATGTGGCCAGGTCGTCGTGCAGCCATCCGCCACCGTTAAAACGGGTATCTACGATTAGCGCTTCGCAGTCATTATATTTACCTAATGCCTTTTCGAAAACATTGCGGAAACTTTCGGAGTCCATGCCCTCCACATGGACATAACCAACTTTCCCACCCGAAAGGCGCTCCACATCTTTCTCCCTGTTCTTTACCCAGCGCTCATAGGCCAGCTGATTCTCTTTGCTAAGGGATATTGGCTCGATCACTTCATTCCAACGTCTCCCTGTTTTCTCATCAAATAGCGCCACCTGTATTTTTTTGTCGACTTTACGATTCAGCAGGGCGTAATAGTTTTGAGACGGGGATATCTTTATGCCATCTATAGCTTCTATGATAAGTCCGGGCTGAATCTTTTGCTTTGCTTTATGCATTGGGCTTTTATCCAATACTTCCGCAATTTTTACGCCATTGCCTGAATACGAATTATCCGGATAGATACCCAGGGAAGCCGTCCTGTCATTGGAAGGAAGCTGTTTCGGGCGGTAACGCGCCCCTGTATGTGACGCATTCGATTCGCCCAGCATTTCGCCAAGGAGATCAGCAAAATCTACAGCGTTATTGATATACGGTAAAAACTTACCATATTCCTTTTTATAGAAATCCCAATCAACACCATGAAGGTCTTCGAGGTAGAATTTCTTTTTGAACTGCCTCCAGGCATGCTCGAACATATAGGCACGCTCGGCGGTTTCGTTCAGGTTCATGTCCGAAGAGAAGTTTACGCCCTCCATCTTGCCATCCTTTACACTAATTTTTGCGATCTTTCCTCCTTTTTCTATCAGGAACAGATTTTCTTCCTTTTTATCAAGTACCAGTTTTGAGTCGCCGCTGTTCAGGTTTACGAAAAGCTTTGTTTCCTTTTCCCTGAATTTTGTACGCCAAAGGTTGGTGCCTTCTTCAAAGCGGGTAAGGTAATAGATGTTCTCGCCATCCTTATCGACCACAAAGTCCGATAGTTTTGAAGAATGGATCGTCAGCTTTTCCTTTCTGTCCTGAAGCCCTTCAAAGTCTATTTTAATTGGCTTCACGGGTTTAATGCCTTCCTCTTCCTTACTGCTCTCTTTATCTTTTTTGTTTTTATCTTTTTTATCCTTGTCTTCATCCTTCGCTTTATCTTTATCCTTTTTGGAATCCTCCTGCTCTTTCCAAAGGGCATATTCGGCTTTGTTAAGTTGGAATTTCTTGTGCGCATCCTCGGTCAGGAATATTGCATACACATCACTCTCCGATCCCCAGCTTCCGTGCGAGCGGTAACCTTCTTTGTCCGATGCCCAGTATACCATGCTTCCATCCATACCAAATTTCGGCTGGCCATTGTTGTAACCGCTTTGACTGAGGTTAATGGGCAACTTCCCGTCAGTTACGTTAAGCAGTCCTATATCACTGTTCCACCGGTGATAGGCCTGGTAGGTCACAAGCAGCCACTTGCTGTCGGGCGACCATGTGAAATACTGGTCACCATCACTATAGGAGTAATTGTATTTACCCTCGAGCACCGTGCGGGTTTTTTTCGACTCCTTATTATATATCCTTACGGTGGTGCGCTCTTCCAGGAAAGCGATCTCTTTGCCATCCGGTGAATACTGCGCCTGAAATGATTCCTTTCCAGAACTCACAAGTGTCGTCTCTTTTACCTGCGAGGCATCAAACATATATTTGTCGTCTTTGTTTACCATAGTCGATTCATACAAGTTCCAACTGCCACCGCGCTCGCCTGCATATAAAACGCTCCTGCCATCGGGGCTGAACTCCACATTGCGCTCCTGCTCCGGCGTATCGGTTATCCTTTTGGTAACACCAAATTCCACTGAAGCCACGAACACTTCACCATGCACTATAAAGGCTACTTCCTTGCCATTTGGTGAAATAGAAAATTCTTCTGCATCAGCCCTTACCGATTCCATCACTTTTTCGTTGTAGCGCTCGTCAGACTGGATTGCTATGGCCACCTTTTTCGGCTGGCCGCCTTCAGCCTGAGTGTATATCTCGCCGTCCCATGTATAGCACAGCGTGCCGTTTGCCGACCGGCTTAGGAAGCGTACTGGGTGTTTGGCAAAATTGGTAACCTGCTGTGCGCTGCTTTCCTTATTATTAGCCAGCGTTGCCTTCCACACATTGAAAGTGCCATTTCTTTCGCTAAGGAAAAAGTAGTCGTTATTGTTCCCAAAGACAGGATTTCTTTCTTCGGTATTGCTTTTGGTCACCGGGAAGTATTTCATTTCCTTCACATTATATATCCATAAATCCCGCGTTACGGATGAAGTATGGTGTTTACGCCACTGGTCTTCATATCCTTTCCTGTCGTGGTAAAATATCCTGTCGCCGTCGGGACTAAAAACTGCGTTCTCTGCCGGTGTGGCAATGACGCGCTTTTCCATACCGCCTGACACGGCAATCTCGTACAGTTCCGGAAGTACTGCTGATGGAAATAATACGGTTGCCACATCATCAAGGCGCGATGTTGTAAATATCACCTTATCGCCGGCAGGAGAAAAATCGGTAGGGATATCATCCGCGGAATGATACGTCAGCCTCCTGGCCACTCCCCCAACCGACGGCAATACGAACACATCTTTGTTGCCATAGCGCATGGATGAAAAGGCTATTTGCTTTCCGTCGCGGCTCCAAACAGGGTCGGCATCATACGCCTCATGAATAGTCAATCGTAGCGCCTGGCCACCCTTAGAAGGTACTGTAAAAATATCACCCTGGTAGGAAAAAGCTATTTGCGAGCCATCCGGGGATATAGAGGCATTGCGCAGCCACTTGGGGGTATTGTCGATACTTTCGGGAACCTGAGCGTATAATTGAGGTAAAGCCAGCAGCAGTGCAAACAAGGAAGATTTATTCATTGTTGTTATGTTATATATACAAATATATAGCGTTTTACCTATGCTGCCAATTATATATCAAAATTCAAATTGGAAGTTTAAATCCCATCCGCAAACCTGTTTTTTATATATTTGCGATAACCAATAAATATCGCGAGTTCTAATGAAAAAAATCCATCTGCTGGTAATAGCGCTGCTTTTTACCACTATTGCTTTTGCACAAAAAAGGGAAAAAATAAAAGGATCTAGAACCGTTACGGTCACCCAAAAGGAAGTACAGGCTTTTGAAACACTTGAGATTGAAGACAATATTGAAGTGTTCCTTATAAAGGGCAGCAGCCAGGGATTGGAAATTGAGGCCGACGACAACCTCCATGAAGCCATTATGACTGAAGTAAACGGCGGCTTATTGCGCATTTATACCGCCAAAGAGATCAGCGGCGCGAAGAAACTCAGTGTGCGCATCACCTATACGGATGCACTGAATGCGATAACAGTAAAACATGAAACCATCCTAAATGCATTGACTGACCTTGAGGTACCCACTGTGACTGTTAAAGCACTGGATTATTCCAAATGCTACCTAAATGTAAAGGCAGGCAGCTTTACATTGCAGATGAATGACAAGACCAAAGGCGAACTAAACCTGAAAGCGGAAAACTCGGTTATCGAACTTAGCAAGAGCGCGGAGCTAAAGGCGCTTATCGCCAGCCCTAACGTAAAGCTGGATATGTACCAGAAGACGATTGCAATTGTAGAGGGCGATACGGACAATGCCCAATTGAGGATTGACAACAATGCAAAATTTACGGGAAAAAAATTCACAGCCAAAAACATGGTACTGGTTGCAGAGGGATACTCTGTATGCAACGTGTTCACAACCGACCTCATTAATATCACTGCAACCGGTAAAGCAGAGGTGGAATTGTTCGGGACACCTAAAGTAGAAGTAGGTAAATTTGCCGACAGCGCTGTTATCTATAAGAAGGAACAGTAGTTTATGACCGAAGGCCGGATAAACAAAAGATTAAAGACTGTACACTGTTGGGGGGATAAGGAATACTTATCACGCAGAATATCAATTAGATTTGTTTACATCTCATAAAATAAAGCTCGAAGTTCCCATGAGGAAGAATCAAAAAATTATATGTGTCAGCCATATATAATAAGGAAATCCAGAAAGAAAACAGAAACATTATTTTCACGCCTATGAATCAGTGTATGATTAAAAGAAATTATGCAAAAGCTTTTTGGATTAGAAACAAGAATACTCTCAAAGAACAACACTAACTATATACAGACTAACAAAAGTGTAAAAAGGAATATCAATAACTTAAAAATCAATATTTCTAAATGCACTACAGGTAAATTCTATGTATCAATAGGTTAACTAAAAATTTAGACGGTTATTCAGCAGCGTCCCGGCTACGCTTGTTCTTATTGTAAAGGCTAAGCAGCATATAGCCTGATACGCCCGACACGACCGATGCCACAAGTATCGCAAATTTGGCTTCTGTCTGGTGGGCTATATCATTAAAGGACAGCAGCGCAATGAATATGGACATGGTAAAGCCAATGCCCCCTAAAAGTCCAAGACCCCAGACATGGCCCCACCCGGTATGATCCGGAAGTACCGAAAGCTTTGTTTTTACAGCCAGCCACGACATCAGGAAAATCCCAACAGGCTTACCAACAAAAAGGCCTAACAGTATCCCAAGCCCAAGGCTGCCGGCCAGGCCTTCGACCATACCGCTTTCAAATGTTATGTTTGTATTGGCTATTGCGAATATGGGCATGATGATAAAGTTCACCGGCCTTGTAAGGGCATGCTCCAGCTTTTCGAGCGGTGAGTCATAATCTTCCTCGTTTGTAGGCAGTGTAAGGGCGGTAAGTACACCGGCAATGGTGGCATGAATGCCCGAGTGGTGGATAAGATACCACATTACTATACCCGGTATGATGTAGAAAAAGAGGTTTTTGATGCCCATGCGGTTAAAGATGATGAGCAGGACAAAAACGCCACCGGCATAGCCAAGGTAGCTAAAGTGGAGTTCTGCCGAATAAAAGATGGCTATGACCAATATGGCGATCAGGTCGTCTACAATAGCCAGGGCAGCCAAAAATATTTTAAGCCCGACAGGCACCTTGTTGCCCAACAGGGAAAGGATGCCCAGCGCAAAGGCAATATCTGTTGCCATAGGTATTCCCCAGCCGTGGGATGTTGCAGTACCTGCATTAAAAAATGAGTAGATGAGCGCCGGGAGCGCAACGCCGCCAATGGCCGCGAGTACCGGCAACGAGGCATGGCGCAGTGAGGAAAGTTCCCCCTCTACGATCTCCCTCTTTATCTCAAGGCCAACCAACAGGAAAAATATGGCCATGAGCCCGTCATTGATCCAAAGGAGTACAGGATAGCGCAATTGAATCCCCCCGCTTTCAAAGCCAAGGGGCAAATTGAGGAAATCTGCAAACCCTTCCGAGAGGCCGGTATTGGCTACTATGAGCGACAAAGCGACACAGATAAGCAATAGAATGCCCCCGGCAGAGGATGATTGAAAAAAATGCGCGAAAATCTTAAGGTTGATGAGTTTTGCCATAAATGCAAAGTTAAGTATCAGTGCTTAATAAGACAAGCCCTAAGAGGAAAAGACAGGAGAAAATAATCCAACTTATACATTTTATTCTGTGAAGCAGTCAAACAACTTATCAGCAGTTAAATTCCGGATCAGGCTTATATAAAATCATAAAGCCGCCCCAATATCAAAATTGGAGCGGCTTCATTTGGAATATAAAAAGCAATCCTGGTAAACTATGCTAAAGTATCAGGGGCAAGTACATTATCTGCCGCTTTTAGGTTGATCGCGCTGCACGCAGCATCACTTAATATCTTATCTGCTTCTTTTTCTTCAGCAAGGGTTTGGGTCAGTAATTTGGCAGCGTCGTTTTCCCCTAAGGCTTTTGCAAAAGCGCACAGGGTACCATACGTGGCAATTTCATAATGCTCTATCTTTTGGGAAGCAGCAATGATACCGGCATCGCGCACATGGCCGGGCACCGTTTCTTCAACTATGCTGTCACCTTCCTTCAGCAGGCCTGCCATTGCTTCACATTTTTTGCCTTCAGCCTTTTCACCAAGAAGGCTAAAAATATCTTCAAGGCGCGCAATCTGGTTTTTCGTAACTTCCAAATGCTCTTTTATAGCGGATGCCAAGAGAGGCGCTGTGGCATTTTGGGCCATTTTCGGCAATGCGCCCACAAGGGCATTTTCTGCCCAGTAAATATCTTTCAGCGAGTCAATGAACAAGTCTTTCAGTTCGCTTGCAGCATCTGCCGCAGGCGCAACGATCCCGCTATCCGAAGGTTTGCCCTTTTGAGGCGTATTTGTATTTTTCATATTGTAAATTATTAGTTGTTTGATACTCCTGCTTCCCTGGCCCAAAAGCGGTGATTGCTCATAGCCGCAATGAAACTGCCGGCAAATTCAGCGCTCTCCCCATTTTCCTCCAGTACAATACCTTCGTCGCCATTATTTATCTTGTTTGCAAACGCTGTACCCGAAAGCAGCTCAATGCCTTCCCCCTGCGCCCCAATAACTTTGCAGTGCCTGTAGGCATCATTCAGGAAATCCATGACATCGGCATCCTGCGAAAGCTCGTTCAGCCCCTGTCCGCCCGGAATATATACCGCGTCGAACAATACAGATGACGAGGTCAGGAAGCTGAAGTCTACCGCTATCTCACCGCCCTGGCTTGTTTTTACCTTGCCCAGGTACGGCGCAATCACACAACCTTTGGCACTTTCTTTTACCAATGCCATTTTCAGGTTGAGCACTGCCTGTTCATCTACGCCGTCAGCGCAGACAATGGCTACTTTACGCGATTCTATGGTTGGTTTTACCGTAGGGTTGTTGATCATGCTCAATGCCTTCGAAAACTCGACAGAGGAAGGGACCGATTTCGATTCCTGTTCACCGCCAAGGTTTTCGGGCGATACGCCATGGTTCATTGGCTGCTCAGGCACTGCCGGCACTGCCAATCTGAGGCCCTTGGCAACATTTTCGGCAAGCCCTGTATCGATCTGTGAAAGGATGCCCAGCATACGCACACGTATGGCTGTAGTTTCCACTTTACCCAATTCAAAGCGCAGGGCCCTTACTATATGGTCTTTTTCAATTTGCGACTGGCTGTTGAAGAACAACTTCGCCTGCCCAAAATGGTCGGAAAAGCTTTCGCTCCTGCCACGCACTTTATGTGCTTCGACACGTTCGTTAAAACTGGAAAAGCCTCCTTCGTCGATCCTGGCCTGGTAAGGGCAGTCGCCGCCCAGCGAATTTGGCGAATAGCTTACGCGGCCTACATTTATTTCCTGTCGCATGTGGCCGTCGCGCTGGTTGTTGTGCGTTGGCGAAATGCTCCTGTTGATTGGTATTTCATGAAAATTCGGGCTGCCAAGGCGCGACAATTGCGTATCGGTATACGAGAAAAGCCTGCCCTGCAACAGAGGGTCATTGGTAAAGTCGATGCCGGGAACTACGTGGCCGGGGTGAAAAGCCACCTGCTCTGTTTCAGCAAAAAAGTTATCCGGGTTGCGGTTAAGCACCATTTTACCAATTATAGTAACAGGTACCAGTTCTTCGGGAATGATCTTTGTCGGGTCCAGCAGATCGAATTCAAATTTGTGCTCATCGGCCTCAGGTACTATTTGCACGCCCATTTCCCATTCCGGGAAATTGCCCATGTCTATAGCTTCCCAAAGATCGCGCCTGTGAAAGTCCGGGTCATTCCCCGAAATCTTTAGCGCCTCATCCCATAGCACGGCATGGGTACCCAGCTTCGGCTTCCAGTGGATCTTTACAAAATGGGATTCATTCTGTTCATTGATGAAACGGAATGTATGCACCCCAAACCCTTCCATCATCCGGTAGCTGCGCGGGATTGCCCTGTCGGACATTGCCCACATGATCATGTGAGCCGATTCGGGCATCAGTGAAATGAAATCCCAAAACGTATCGTGTGCCGATGCTGCCTGGGGCATTTCGTTATGTGGTTCCGGTTTTACAGCATGTATAAGGTCGGGGAATTTGGTGGCATCCTGTATGAAAAACACAGGAATGTTATTGCCCACAAAATCATATATTCCTTCCTGAGTATAAAATTTTACAGAGAAACCCCTCACGTCACGGGCCAGGTCGGTCGACCCGCGTGAACCCGCTACTGTAGAGAAACGGGTAAATACCGGTGTCCTTTGCCCCATTTCCTGCAAAAAGCCGGCTTTTGTAAATTGAGGGATAGGATTGGTCACCTCGAAGTAACCGTGTGCTCCCGAACCACGGGCATGCACGATCCTTTCAGGAATACGCTCATGGTCAAAGTGGGTAATTTTTTCCCGAAGGATAAAATCCTCCAGAAGGGATGGGCCACGCTCACCGGCTTTTAGTGAATTGTTGTCGTCATTGACCTTAACGCCCTGGTTTGTGGTAAGGGGCTTGTTCGTCGCATCGGATTTGTTGAGCGAAAGATCCCGCTGCTTGGCCTCCTGGTCATTGTTAAAAGGTGTACTATTTTGTTTCATAGGTAGGTTTATTTGGCATTATAAGAGTGAGATAACGCACCCGGTGATTAATATGGCCGATGCCATCCGGCTTATTTTTATATTATATAATACGCTCCAGCTCTATATTCATTTTGCCCGGGATATATTTTTGTTGTCTTGATGGTGTAAGAATGAGTAATGGCTACAACCTCAAATTTACCCCGTAAATTGGGATAATTGCTTACATCATTAACGCCAAAGCTTACATCATTAGGAATAATGCGATACCTACAATCGTACGTAATAATAAAGGTTGTTAGATAAATAAGCCCGGGAATCTTTTAGGACGGGTAGTATTTAAGCATATAATTTTCCCTGTTCAGCCCATCGGTAACATACTGCCAGTTAATGTACATTACCTCACTCAGTATCTTCTTCAGTTCTTCAAAATCACTGGGCTTTTTTATAAAGATATTAGCACCTGCTATAAAAGCTTCTTCTACGGTTGCAGCAGAAGACATACTGGAATAGATTGCAACCGTAGTTTCACGCAACCGGGCGTTTGACCTGATTTCCCTGAGGCACTCCATACCCGACTTCCCCGGCATATTGATATCCAGGAATATGATATGGGGAAGCACATGGCTATCATCCAAATACGCCATGAGTTCAGGGCCATCCTCACACATATCCAGCAAATGACTAATCTTTAAACTATCAAATACCTTCTTAAAGAAACTGCGGTCGTCCTGGTCATCTTCCGCAAGCAAAATGTGAAGTTTTTCCGGCTCCATACTCTTACGATTTAATTGATGCTTAATGTGGAAGTACGTTTATTCTGCAGCACTTTCTGGAAGACTGTCGGGGTAAACCCGGTGATCTTTTTAAATTGGTTGGACAGGTGGGCTACGCTGCTGTAATGCATCCTGAAAGAAATTTCGGTAAGCGAAAGATTCTCGGTGATAAGGAGCTGCTTTACGCGCTCAATCTTCTGGATTATGATAAAGCTTTCAATTGAAATATGGCATACTTCGGTAAATACGTTCGAAAGCGTCCTGTAATTCTCGTTGAGCTTTTCGGAGAGATATGACGAAATTTTGATAAGCGGCATATTGCCTTCCTCCAGCATTGAAAGTATCGCTGCCTTTATCTTTTGGACAAGTATGGCTTTTTGGTTATCAACGATCTCGATCCCATAATGATTCAGCTGCTGGCGCAACCGGGCATACTGCTCCATCGGAATAGTATCATGGAAGTTTACGCAGCCAGTCTCTACAATATCATATTTAAAATCGAATTTGTCCAGCTGTTCCCGGAGGATCATCCTGCAGGTTTTATCAAAATTATACTTAAGGTAAAGGTTCATGGTGTGGTAATTAATACCATAAATGTACTTTAAAAGAGTTCTTTGATCTTTAACCGGCTAATAATTTTAGTAATAAAATAACATTTAACTTTTGTGCTATCAGGAATAACTCACGCCCATAAGCCTCACTTTAGATGACTGTCTGCCAACAGTATATCCAGGCCCCTCGCCAGTTCATCTACTTCCGCGACAAGCGCGTTATATGCTATAGATCTGGCAATGGCGGCCTGTCCTGAACGCAGGGCATCTACCGAAGGCTGGTGCGCAATACGGTTTTTATGAATGTCCAGGTCATAGATCCCACAATCAAAATAACGGGTCAGGTCGTCCCAGTCCGGCCGGTCGGTAACAGGATAAATGCAAATGCCGTGCAAAGGTATGCCCTGGCTTAAGGCAACGATACACTCGTCGGTTATCTCCCCGATCCATTCCGCCCTGCCTATACCAAAGTGGCCTGTTTCCGACAGGAAAAGCGGTTTTGAATACCGCAGGTAAGCCATGCGAAGCAGGTCGGACACCTTTGTCCGTTTTTCAAATTCTTCCGGCCACGGCAATGTACCCACGCCGTGCTGCCACTGGCTGCTCCAATAATAGTTAAAGCCCAGTATATCGAGGTACTCTTCGCTCCCACCCAGTTCGGGACACATCCTGCCGGCAATGATGTCCATGGCCTGGAACTGGTGCTCGTTAAGATTAGCAACATGAGTGGCATCATCAAATATATCGCCGTGGATGCTTATCAATGGCTCTACAAGCACAATGCGGCACTCCGGCAGCGCCGACTTTAACGCCCTGATACCTTCAATGGCGGCTTTGCAGAGATGGTACTTAATATCGAAACCACAGTTTACGGCAAACGGGACAGTCCCCCTCACATCGCCCGAATGCCACGACAGGAAACTGATCTCGTTTACCGGCACAACATATAAAAGTTCATGGGTACAGCCCCTGTAAAAGTGGGCAAAGGCATTGCAGAGGGCAACAAACCTGTCGCAAAAATGAGGGTGTGTGGGATAAATGCCATCCGGGTACCCGAAATGGCACAAGTCCCAGATTACCTGTATACCGGCCTGGTCGGCAAGGCGGATCCGGTTTCCGACTTCGGTAAAGTCGAAAACATAGGGTGCGGTTTCGACAGCGCTCCAGCAAATTCCTTCCCGCGCGACCTTAATACCGATATCAGCCAGGTCGCGGTAGTCTTCTTCCGCACGGATGTCATGCTGGGTTTCCGTCAGGAGGTTAACGCGTTCGCCGGAACGGTTAATGTGGTCGGCGCATTCGTAGCCGCCCATAAAAAAAGATCGGAACATACTCATAATGCAGCTTGTGTGGCGGTAGTTTCGGCCCCTTCCCCCTTCTCCAGTGCTTTAAACAGGTCAAGCGCATTTTTGAAAGCCTGGTCCATATTAAAATACTTGTAGTTGGCCAGCCTGCCTACAAAATACACATCGGGTACCGTATCCGCCTCATTCCTGTACATTTCATAAATTTCCCGGTTTTTGGCGTTTGGAACGGGATAATACGGTTCGCCTTCATCCATTGTATATTCGCGCACGATGGTAGTTTTTTCCGATTGCTGGTTACCAAAATGCTTGTACTCAATAATCCGTGTGAAGTCAACTTCGCGGCCCGGATAATTGATCACGGAGTTTTCCTGATAAAATTCGGCATCTACCGTTTCGCTTACAAAATTTATAGACCTGTATTCCAGCTTATCTTCAAGGCTGTACTTAAAATCAAAAAAACGGTCGATCGGGCCGGTATAAAATAGCTTTTCATACCCCTGTATCTCTTCCCTGACATCAAAAAAATCGGTATCCAGTACGATCTCTATATTGGGGTGGTCCAGCATGTTTTCAAAAACCTGTGTGTATCCGCCTTTTGGCAATGCCTGGTAAGTGTCGGAAAAATAACGGTCATCATAATTTGCCCGCACCGGAATTCGGTCGAGTACAGATGCGTCAAGCTCTTCCGGATATTTATCCCATTGTTTTTTAGTATAGTGCCTGAACATTTTTTCATATAGCACAGGACCAACTTTATTCAGTGCGGCTTCCATACCGTTTGCGGGCTTATCAAAGCCAAGCTTGTTCTCTTCAAGCCATTCTGCCATTTGTTCCTCTGTAGTTATGGCTGTGCCGAAAAGCGTATTGACCGTGGTAATGTTAACCGGGATCGGGACCAGTACGCCATCTACATTTGCCAGCACTTTATGCTCCCACGGATACCATTCTGAAAACCGGTTGACATATTCCCAAACCGATTCTTCATTGGTGTGGAAAAGGTGCGCGCCATATTTAGAAACCAGAATCCCGTTTTCGTCGATATAATCATAGCAGTTGCCTGCAATATGGCTGCGCTTTTCAATAATAAGCACTTTCTTTCCGGCGTTGGCATATCTTTCAGCCAGGACAGCGCCGGATATCCCGGCGCCTATAATTACTATATCGGCATTTCTCATACGTTCACGGTTTGCATTACTAATTGCTTCATTTTACCCACGGTAGTGTCCCATGAGGTATTTTCAAGTATTTCACTGTATCCGGACTGCATATTGCCATTACTCCCGCGAAGTACCTGGTCAATGGATGCGGAAAATTCTTCGGGGGTGGCTATAATTTTTACGACATTACTGTAATCGCGCACAACGTCCTTTATAGCTGTAGAAATGATGGCCTTTCCTGCTGCCATATATTCCAGGGTTTTGGTAGGGCTGATGTATTTTGTAGCATCGTTCAGCGCAAAAGGCATCATGGCGACATTAAAGGCCTTGAGGTAACCCGGGAGTTCTTTGTAATCCTTCATGCCCAGGTAATGGATGTTGGCCTCCCTTGGGAGTTCGTGGTCGCTAATCTTGGCTAACGGGCCGATCATAACGAACGACACCTCCGGCTTAAGCAAAGCAGTGGCGTGCAACAACTCCAGGTCGATGCGCTCATCGATAACCCCGAAGTAACCCACCACCGGCGCGGGAAGGCTGCTGATGTCATCCGGCAGGGCTATGCCGTTCAGGGCCTTTTCAAAATGGGACTGATCTACCGAGCTTGGGAAGCAGTGCACATTATCATGCAACTGCACTTTTGACTCGTACAGGGATTTTCCGCCCGTGAATACAATATCTGCATGGGCTACAAGGTATCTTTCCTGTTCTATAAGCTTTTCCTGAGCTCCTTTAAAAAGCGCCAGTTCATCCATACAGTCGTATACGGTGGTTGTGAAATTGAACCAGGAAAGCAGCGGGACGAAGGCTGCCGAATAGAACCATCCGGTAGCTATGTCGGCAGCGCTTACATATTGGGATAAAATATCCCCTATCTCTTCTATTGAATGCACATTGGGCTGGAGGATATGCAGGTTATCGCTTATCTTCTGCAGCCTGCTTCCTTCCCCTTCGCGGTGCCAGGGTTCTTCTATCAGCAAAACCTTCGCGTCTTTGGCAAAGCGGCTGATGATATGCTGCGGCCGTTGGTATACAAAATCCCAACGCAAGTGGCAAAATACTACCATGTCGTAGGTTTGCGGCTCTTGTCGCCCCGGAGCCGGGGTATTTCCTTCATGGGCAAGTGTATCTGATGACTGGATATCGGTAGTACGGTCCGGAGTATCTTTCTCATTTATTTTCATAGCGTAGGAATTATTTAATTTTATTTCGCACAAATTTCTGTATTCAGGCCTATTGAATGCTTACACAATTCGGCGGGAACCTTGTATAATATTGTGTTTATAAATCCAATTATAAAAGGAAGAAGCCTGGAAACATACTGCTATTGTTTACGATGCACCCCCATTGAATTTAGCCGCATGTTAGCTAACTTTGTATTTTTATAACAAATTCATTTTTTGTTAAAAGTTCGCCCATAATGCTTAGCGCATCTTACAATATATGGCTGTAGCGTTACATAATTCCGGCGCCTGCATGAAACAATTTGGTAATATTATATAACACAGAGGCCTGCGCCCTTTGGTATATTTGCCGTTGACAATGCACCTGCGCCGATTGATGATATTAATTTTTTAAATAATGATCCATGTCAAAATCAGGTGTAATTGTCATAATAGAAGATGATATTGATGACCGAAAGTTTCTCGGTCAAATAATGAAGGAACTGCAGGTCCCTAACGAACTAAAGTGGTTTGAAACCGCCGAAAGCGCCATGGAGTACCTGGCGACGACTTTCCAGTCGATATTTGTGATCCTGTCCGATGTAAAGCTTCCGGGCCAAAGCGGGCTGGAATTTAAAAGGAGTGTTGATGCCGACCCGAAATTGCGGCGAAAAAGCATACCCTTTGTATTTTACTCCACGGCCGCCAGCCAGGAAGATGTTAACGAAGCATTCCTGAACATGACGGTGCAGGGATTTTTTAAGAAAGGGCCCGATTATGAACAGGCTAAAACCGCCCTTAAAGTTATTTTTGACTATTGGAGGCTGTGCAGGCACCCTAACACGCAGTAGTTATCCTTAAATTACCTAACTATGCTCCTACAAGATACCAAGTCAGATACGGCTGTAACCCTAAATTTCCCTGTTGTAGGTGTGGGAGCTTCTGCCGGAGGCCTTGACGCGTTTATCCGCCTGCTGCGAAGCATTCCCGAAAAATCAGGAATGGCCTATGTACTGGTTCAGCACCTCGCGCCCGGCCATGACAGCCTGCTGCCTGAAGTAGTATCCCGTGAAACAAAGATCCCAGTATATGAGATCGTTGATAACATACAGCTGGCGCCGGATACCATATACATAATACCCGAAAATAAGATACTTACTGCCCATGAGGGCATGCTGAAACTTTCACCCCGTGAAGAGGGCTGTAAAATAAATAAGCCGATAGACATCTTCTTCCGGTCGCTTGCTGAGGTGCATAAAAGCTTTGCCCGGGGCGTGGTATTATCTGGGACAGGATTTGACGGGACGGACGGATTGAAGATAATTAAGGAATACGGCGGCTCCACCTTTGCCCAGGCACCGGACGATGCGGCCTATGAAGGAATGCCGCTTAGCGCTATAAGGGCAGGGGCGGCAGATTTTGTACTGCCTGCAGCGGAAATCCCGGCCCAGCTAAAAAGCATTGACGCGGCTTACGAACATAATCTCGCACATTCTGAAGGGCTACATCCCGCCCCTGATAACGAAGATGAGCTTTTCAGGCAGGTGCTGAGGGTATTGCGGCAAAGGAGCGGCAACGATTTCAGCCATTACAAAGAGCCCACCATCCGCCGGCGCATAGCCCGCCGGATGGTGACCTGCAAGATCAGCGACCTGGCATCGTACCTGAACCTGCTGAAAAAAGATAAAAAGGAACAGGATGCACTTTTTAATGATATACTGATCCCTGTGAGCTACTTTTTCAGGGATTCAAAAAATTTCAGCACGCTCGTTACAGAGGCTTTTCCTCAAATTGCGAAAGACAAAACCTCCGCCGATTCTATAAGGGTGTGGGTGGCAGGATGCTCTACAGGCGAGGAAGCGTATTCTATGGCAATATGCCTGAAGGAGTTTTTTGATGAAAAGGTGCCCGGTATAAAAATACAGATATTTGCCTCGGACATTTCTGAAAATGTGATCGCAAAAGCCCGCGCAGCAACCTACAGCAGCGCCGACGTGCAAAATGTTTCGCCGGAACGCCTCAATGCCCACTTTACAAAGCTGGATGGCGTTTACCTTGTAAAAAAGGAAATACGGGAGATGTGCGTATTTGCTGTACATAATTTTATAAAAGACCCACCCTTTGCGAAAATGAACCTGATATCCTGCCGCAATGTCCTCATTTACATGGACCGGTTCCTGCAAAAAAAGGCGATGAACACCTTCCACTATGCCCTGAGGCCTAATGGTGTATTGTTTATCGGGAAATCCGAGACCGTAAATAATGTCGCCAACCTGTTTGACCCACTCGCCAGGAACCAAAAGATATACAGCCGCAAAACTGCAAAGGACAACTTTATCCCTGCCCCGTATGAAGAAAGTAAAACGGGATCCAAAATTAAAGAGCCACAGGAAAAGAAAGCAGATACGCCGGGAAGCGGCATACAGAAGAAGGTAAATGAGTTGCTGTTTACAAAGTATACCCCTGCCTCGCTTATCCTTGACGATACCAGGGAAATTATACATTTTCACGGTGATGTGAGCCCCTACCTGCTCCCCTCTCCCGGAAAGCCAAATTTCAATATATTCAAGATGCTGCATGAGGACCTTGCATTTGAGGTACGTGCGGCACTACTGGCCGTAAAGAATGGTAGCGAAGGTGTGGTGCGCGAAAACCTGCCGGTTAAGGGAAAAGATTTTACAGTTAACCTGGAGGTACTGCATATTGAAGATAATGGCGAACGGCATTACCTACTCCTTTTCCATAAGAACACTATCCCAGCGGATGAAGCCGGCCTTTCGACACAACGAAAAAGCGCCGAACTGGAACGCATAGCGCAGCTGGAGGCCGAGCTTAGACAGATGCGCGAAGATATAAGGCGGGTAACCGAAGACCAGGAAGTGGCTTATGAAGAGTTGCAGAGCGCCAACGAAGAGCTGCTAAGCAATAGCGAAGAATTGCAGACCCTGAATGAGGAACTTGAAACCTCTGCGGAAGAACTGAGGTCGAATAATGCGGAACTGAACAGCGTAAATGCGGAATTGAAGGACCGCCAGGAGCAGCTTTCACTAGCAAGGCATTACTCTGCCTCTATTGTTGAAACGATCCGTGAGCCACTGCTTGTCCTTGACAGCGACCTCCGTGTAAAAAGCGCCAATGCCTCTTTTTACACGTATTTTAAAACCACCGAACAGGATACCGAGGGAAGGATGTTATTTGACCTTGCCAATGGCAAATTGAAAAATGAGGCACTAAAACAGGAACTGTCAAAAGTACGCTCAGGGTCGGGGATTATTGAAAATTTTGAACTGGAGGTGTTGCTACCCGAAGCCGGTGAACGGGCCATGCTGCTAAATGTACGCCCGATACTAAGTGAAACCTTAGGTGAACCGCTGATCCTGATCGCTATTGCCGACATGACCGAAGTGCGCACCATGAACAGCCTGTTAGCAAAAAACAACCTTGCACTGGAAGAAAGCAACAAGGAACTTTCGTCCTTTAGTTATATTGCAAGCCATGACCTTCAGGAGCCGCTGCGCAAGATACACACGTTCAGTAAATTAATCTCGAACGACCGGAATTCTAAATTGTCGGAGGATAGCGCAGAACACCTCAACCGCATCCTGGTGTCGACACGGAGGATGCAGCAGTTAACAGAAGACCTGCTTAACTATTCGCATATTGGCAGTTCTGATGCCTACCAGATGTTTGACACCAACCTTAATACTGTTATCCTGGAAAGCATTGAGGAATTATCTGAAAAGATTGCCGCGAAAGGCGCTACTGTAAATGCGGACGAACTTAGGGTAATAAGGGCGGTACCGATGCTTGTGCGCCAACTGTTCATCAACCTTATAGGCAATGCCGTAAAATATTCTGTGGATGGCACAGCACCTGTAATACTAATCCGGGGAGCTGAAGCCAACAGCGATGAAGCGCCACAAAACACGGGCGACCGCCACATACGGTATTATAAGATAACGGTGAGCGATAATGGCATTGGGTTCCCTGAGGAGCAGGCTGTAAAGATATTTGAGCCCTTCCACAGGCTGCATGGCAAAGATAAATATGAGGGCACCGGGATAGGCCTGGCCATCTGTAAAAAGATCATGACAAAGCATAACGGATTCATCACCGCTAAAAGCACAACCGGAAATGGCGCTGCCTTCAGCCTTTATTTTCCTTTATGATGGGCGTACAGGCAATTTTTTGATAATTTAAAGCTACCTTTCCAAAATTGCAAACTTATACGCAACATCATGAACAAAACGGGCCCCATCATAATTATTGAAGACGACCTTGATGACCAGGAAATACTGACGGAAGTATTTAAAGACCTGGACTATAAGAATGAGATCATATTTTTTGGTGATGGCGAGCAGGCACTTGCCTACCTGACCGAAACGCGCGTAGAGCCTTTCATCATCTTTTCTGATATTAATATGCCCAAATTAAACGGGATGGAGTTACGGGCAAAGATCCATGAAAACGAGGATCTCCGCATCAAATCGATCCCATACCTCTTCTTTTCTACAGTGGCCGAGCAGGATAATATTGTTGATGCCTATTCTAAATCGGTTCAGGGATTTTTTATAAAGCCATCGAACTTTAATGAGATAAAGGAGATCATCCAAACCATTGTCAGCTATTGGCAAAAATGTGTATCACCGAATTATATCCGGTAGGTTTGACTGCTCCCGTATTTTATATTTTTCTTAACGCCAATGCCCTGCTTGAAGGCCTATAATTTATAGAAACTTTATAATAGTTAGAAAATGTCCTTCGTAATTTGGATGTCAATTATAAAGGACTTATGCACAACAACGACACGCTTACCGAAGCCAGGCCCCAAAAGCCTTTATACGCTTACCAGCTTGGGGATATCACTACGCTTCTGGAAAAGATCGAAGCCAACCCAAAGAGTCACAGGCTGCTTTACCAACTGCCCACCGGCGGGGGAAAGACCGTGATTTTCTCTGAAATTGCAGCGCGCTTCATCGAAAAATATGGCCGCAAAGTGGTGGTACTTACGCACCGCACCGAGCTGTGCCAGCAAACCTCCCGCACACTCACGAAGCGGGGCGTACGCAACATGGCCATAAACAGCACTGTTAAAAAGATACCCCGTAACGACGATTATGACTGTTACGTTGCAATGGTGGAAACCCTCAAAAACAGGATAAGGGACAAAAAAATGAACACGGATGCGATAGGGCTTGTCATCATTGACGAAGCGCACCACAATTCCTTCCAAAAACTTTTGGGCCAGTTCAAAAATGCCGTTGTCATCGGGGTTACAGCTACTCCTTTAAGCTCCGACATCAACCTGCCCCTTCATAAGAATTACAGCGAACTGGTTGTTGGTGAGCAGATCGGTTCCCTTATCGAACAGGGCTTTCTGGCCAAACCAACCACATGGCGCTATGATGTGGAGCTGAATACGCTCAAAACCGGCATCCATGGCGACTTTACCGTCAGCACTTCCGATGCGCTGTACAGTTCACCGCCCATGCTGGACCTCCTGCTGCACGCTTACGAGGCGCATTCCAAAGGCAAAAAAACGCTGGTATTCAATACCGGGATCTTCACTTCGCGCGAGGTCTGCCGCGTATTTAACGAAGCGGGCTATCCGGCAAGGCACCTCGACAATAAAACCCCGGCTACAGAAAGGGCGGAGATACTAAAATGGTTCAAAAAGACCAGCGGTGCCATACTAACTTCAGTTTCCATCCTCACTACAGGATTTGATGAGCCGTCGGTACGCACCGTGATACTGAACCGCGCAACCAACTCCCTCACGCTATACCACCAGATGATAGGGCGCGGGTCGCGAAGGCTGCCGCAGAAAAAGACGTTTTCCATCATCGACCTGGGCAATAATACCGAGCGGTTTGGCGAATGGAACGCACCGGTAGACTGGAAATATGTTTTTGAAAGCCCTGAGGAGTACCAGCAGAAGATGAACACCCATTCGGAGTACGAAAGCCACGCCATACCGGCGGAGGCGAGAACGGCGTTCCCAAACAGCCTGGAGATATCATTCGATGTACAAACGGCGTACCAACAGGCGCTGGACAGCGGGCAAAAACCCAAGGTCGTGATCCGGGATTCCATACGGCAGCATGCGCTTATGTGTGCCGATAATGCCGGAACAATATCAGAGGCACTGCATTTAACCGCTGAACTGGATAAGGAGATCGACTGGAGGGTGAAGCAATATGCAAAATGCCTGGGAACAGTGACCAAAAATTATATAGAGTGGCTGCAGGGTGATTACCGGGCGAAGCTGAGGATACTGGTGCAAAAAATAATGCAGCGCAGGATGCGTGCGGGGCAGGCAGAACTTTAATAACATCATACCATTACTATGGACGAAATAACACAGGCGCTATTTGCAGCCTCCCGACAGGGAAATATCCCGGTGCTCATGGAGATATTCGGAATCAGGGAAAACCTCGACGTTCACGATGAAAAAGGCTTTACCCCCCTGATCATTGCCGCCTATAACAACCAACCCGAAGCCGTTGCGGCACTGCTGGAGGCCGGAGCTAACCCGGATGCTACTGATAACGGCGGAAATACCGCACTGATGGGAGCTGCCTTTAAAGGCTATACTGAAGTGGCCTATGTGCTTATCGCAAAGGGCGCCAACCTGGATGCACAGCACGGGAATGGTGGCACAGCGATGATGTTTGCCGCGATGTTCGGGCGTAATGAGGTCGTGGACCTGCTTCTTGAATCAGGTGCAGATAAAGACATAAGGGACCTGCGCGGGCTAACGGCATTTGACCTCGCCATGCAGCAGGGAAATACCGGAGGGGCCGCCATGCTGAAAGGCGATGACATGATGAAAGATAACACTATTAACCGTAATTAATTACCAGATGAGGACATACGATATTGCCATACGCTTACATAACAGAAATGATATTCCGAAACTTGAAATAGGAAACTCCGGCAACTATGCTGATTTTTACAGGCAGCTGCTACAGGCCATTGCCACACGAAATGCAGACATAGTGCACAAAGGCGACTACTTCCGCTACGACCAGCACCTGCTGCCGAAAGAGGATGAGGGGTTTACCACCTATGTACTGTTCAGGGAATTGACGCTGACCGACAGTAATGACGATGATGCCATTTGGGACACCCTTGGCCGGGAAGCACGACGGCTGGATTTTCCTGAAGTAAGGGAACATGACCATCACCACCAGCTTATCGAATTAGCATCGGCTGCCGATTTCAGCAATGAAGATCCAGGGGGTGAAGAGGATGCAGAGCGCGAGGAAATTCTTGTACGAATTGCAGGCAGCCGCGAAGAGCTGGAATTTGACCCTGCGGGCGCTGAAGGAAATACCATATTATACGACAGGCTGGCAAAGCTTATTTATGACAAAGAAGCGGAGATCATGTATAAGGGACCGAAACTTATTTTTGATGACAACATGGACCTTTTCATTAACCCTGACGATTTCTCGGTATACGTGCTTTTCCGTTCTGAAAGGAGCAGTAATTATGAGGACAATGAGCTGCTATGGTCGAACCTTGCATCCGACCTGAAAGTACTTTCATCCATCACCCTGCTGCGGTCTGCGGATCATTACCAGGTACTGCTATTTACCCATAGTGACGAAGCGCCAGGCGAGGCATTGGGTAGATTTTAGGCTGCCGAGAGCTACAGGAAGCCGGGCAATTTTGAGGAAATGACTTCATTGTCATGGAAACAGTTATGCGCTGTGTGCCGGATAGCTGCAAAAGATTCTAAAGTTTTAGTAAATGTCTATATTTTTGATTTACCACATAGACACATAGGATTTATAGTGATTATTGCTACAGAAGCAGACATATCCGCACATAGTGAAGCGAAGCTTCATGCTATGTGTTACTTTGAAGAACCCTAAAATCACTTTCTAAGACTATGTGCCTATGTGGTTAATATCATTCTTTGAAATTTAGACAGTTGTTTACACATTCAAAATTTTCGAACGAATAAACATGAAAAGCCTGCAACTTATAACATTGCAGGCTTTTATATTTTAGCCGAAACAGGCTACTCATAGTACTTACTGCCCTGCTCTACAAAATTGTAACCAGGGATATATTACCCGTATCCGGGACTTTTATCTCGATCACACCTTCGGCTTCATTCCAGTTCCATGCGGCTTTGTCAAACTCCGTGTCGATAGATTTGTAAAGCTGTTCACCCTTCACCTTTTTTGCTTTGGCAGCGTTAACCATTACTGTTGACGGCTTTTTAGCAGCATGCACTTTCAGTATGAAGTTACGCGCACCGACAGGCTTGTAGCCTTTGTCTTCACGGGCATTTATAGTAATTTCAAAACCATCCTTCAGGGTTTTTGCAATGATCGATGTGCGGCAATATACATCCCTTTCATAGTCCCTGCTCTCGCCATCGTCTTCATACAGCGTAAAGGCCGCCTGTTGGTTTACGGTTGCCGGAAAAATGTCAAAAGTTACCGGGTACACCGGCTTCTCATGGATATACTGCATTACCGGCATGGTTGGGATAATGCTTCCTTTTTTTACAAATACCGGAACAACGTTGAGCGGTGCATCTACCGTGATCCACTGCCCGCCCCTGTGGACCGTTTTGCCGTCGTGGTAGTTGATCCATTCGCCTTCCGGCAGATATACGTCTTTGGTTATGGCGCCTTTTTCCACCACCGGGGCCACCAGCAATTCCTTGCCGAACAGGAACTGGCCGTTCAGCTTAAAGGTTTCCCTGTCATTCGGGTATTCAAATAATAACGCCCTCATCAGCGGAAGCCCGGTATCGTGGGCCTCTCTTGCATAGGTATAAATATAGGGGAACAGCCTGTACTTCATTTCAATAACATTTCTCGAAATATCCTCTGCCTCCTTGCCAAACAGCCATGGCTCCACCGCATTGCTGCCTTCGTGGTGCGCACGGCTCAGCGGGGTAAAAACGCCAAACTGCATCCACCGTACATACAATTCGGCCATAGCAGGATAGTCTTTCACCTCACCACAATAGCCCGAAATATCGGTGGTCCAGAACGGGATGATGCCCATGCCCGCCGACAATCCCACCGGTATCTGGTTCGCCATCTGCTGCCAGCCCTCCAGTACATTGTTGCCATTGCCGGAGTCTCCGCTCCACCCAAAGGTATAGCGCTGCAATCCTGCGTAGGCGGCGCGCGTCATCTGAAACACGCGCTTGTTGGGGTTGCGCTTATAAAACTGCTCGGTCACTATCTTATCCCATGTAAAGCCATACACGTTGTGCATCTCGTCGTGCATGCCCAGGTGGTGCTTCATGTTGAGCCTGTCGGTGGCATCTTCATTGCTCCAGGCAGGTTCGCCCATATCGGTCCAAAAACCACGCACACCGTCATCCAACGGTTTTTGCTGGTAAGCACCCCACCAGTCAGCTACTTCAGGTTTGGTAAAGTCGACCACACCACAATTACCGCCCCATGGCCATGGCATGTCATACGACTTTCCGGTACGCACATCGGTGGTGAAATATCCTTTGCTGTCAGCATCCTGCCATTGTTTTTTAGTCGCCTGGGAAACCACCGGATCCTGCGATACGATCATTTTAAAGCCCATATTGCCGAGATCTTTCAGCATCCCTTTCGGGTTGGTATACCGATCCTTGCGCCATTCAAAATCCTGCAAGCCGTCCGTCCAGCCAATGTCCTGGTAAATGATGTCGCACGGAATTTTACGTTTCCGGAACTCCGCTGCTATCTCCCTCGCCTGGTCTTCGCGGGTATAATCGCCCCTGCACTGCGAAAAGCCCAGTGCCCACTTTGGAGGCATGATCGGCTTCCCGGTCAGGTCGATGTAGCGTTTGATGATTTCTTTGTAGTCGTTGCCATAAATAAAATAGTACACCATCTCCCCTTTCGGCGCTTCAAACGAATAGTAGTCGTTGCTTTCAGTGCCGAATTTGAATTCGGTTTTATACGTATTGTCGAAAAACACCCCATAACGGTTGCTGCTCATAAAGAACGGGATGCTTTTGTACAGCGGGTCCTCGTTCACGCCATAGCACGGCTGGTCGCTGTTCCACATTTTGTAGCGGTTGCCCCTGCGGTTCAGCGGGCCGGATTTTTCTCCCAGTCCAAAGAATTGTTCGTCACCGCGCAGGTTTTTATAGGCCGTAACCCTGTCGCCGTTCTTCACAAAACCGCGTTCGTTGTAGTCGCTGAACAGCAGCTTTTGGTATTTGTCGAATACCTGCAAATTGAATGGCGCCTTGTTTACGCGGATGCGCAGCGAAGCCGTAAATATCTCATAAGCGGATGTTTCTTCCTTTACATTGATGGCCCCGGTCCACCCCAGGTCTTCATTAATCACCGCAAAAGAGGGGTTATTGGCGGTAAAGTTACCATTGGGCGCGACCCATATTTTGACCACCTCGCCACTGCACAGCTGCAATTTTACCTTGCCATTCTCACAATTGAAGACAGCCTCATTGCCCGTAATGGTATAGGACGAACAGTTGCCCAGTGTTTTTTCGGGGGATGCTTTTTGCTGTGCAGTGGATAGCGCGGGGATCAGGCACAGGAACAGGAATGCTATAATTTTTCTCATAATTTTTTCAATCCTTTAGTGTTGTCTTTATTGGCTTCAATGATGCTTATGGCATAGCCTCCGCCAGGTGCCACGAACTGCGACAGCTTCGATTTGCCGGTTACGATAACCTTCCTGATCACGTATGCCTGCGGGTTGGTTTTGTAATGTGCGTCTTTCGCATCGGCATAAATGGTGGCGACATACGTTTTACCCTTTTCAAGGAAATCGAATGCAATATTCGAAGTACGGGAATTGTCGCCGCCCACGCTACCTAAAAACCAGTTTTTAGTCCCTTTGGCCCTGCGTGCTATGGTTATGTATTTGCCCGGTTCGGCTTCCAGGTATTTGCTTTCATCCCAGTCAAGGGCAACATCTTTAATAAATTGGAATGCATCCGGGAAGCGCTCGTAATGCTCGGGGAGGTCGGCTGCCATTTGCAATGGGCTGTAGAGTGTTACATACAGGGCAAGCTGGTTGGCAATCGTACTGTTTACGTGCGACTCGTTATTGGGGCTGAACTTTTTGATGTCCATTTCAAAGATACCGGGCGTGTAGTCCATCGGGCCGCCAATAAGCCTTGTGAACGGCAGGAGGGTTACGTGGTTGGGCTTCGATCCGCCAAAGGCCTGGTATTCGGTGCCGCGGGCAGCTTCGTTACCTATCAGGTTGGGCCATGTACGGGCAACACCCGTAGGGCGCACTGCCTCGTGGGCATTGACCATGATCCTGTACTCTGCGGCTTTCTCGATGGCATACTGGTAATGGTTTACGATCCACTGGCTGTAATGGTTCTCGCCGCGGGGTAGTATGGGCCCTACATAGCCGCTCTTCACCGCATCATAGCCGTTGTCCTTCATGAACTGATAGGCTTTGTCCATGTGGCGCTCATAGTTGCGCACCGAACCCGAGGTTTCATGGTGCATGATCATCTTCACGCCTTTGGATTTTGCGTAGTCCCTTATGCCTTCCAAATCAAAATCAGGGTATGGCGTTACAAAGTCAAACACATAATCTTTAGAATTGCCAAACCAGTCCTCCCAGCCTTCGTTCCAGCCTTCTACCAATACGGCATCAAAACCGTGTTTGGCGGCAAAATCAATGTATCGTTTTACGTTGGCTGTGTTGGCGCCGTGCTTCCCATTGGGTTTGGTTTTGGAATAATCCGTTGTGCCGAGCTGTACCGAGGGCAGGTCATCCGTGTACGCCCACGAACTTTTGCCTGCAATCATTTCCCACCATACGCCTACGTATTTTACGGGCCTTATCCAGGAGGGGTCGTCGATTTTGCAGGGGTCGTTAAGGTTGTACGTAAGCCTTGAGGCGAGTATTTTCCGTGCATCATCGCTCACAATTACTGTACGCCACGGGGTATGGCACGGCGCCTGCATATAGCCCTTATCGCCTTTTACATCGGGGGTGAGCCACGACTCGAACACCATTTTCTTATCGTCGAGGTTGAGGTGCATGCACGCGTAATCAATAAGCGCGGCTTCGTGCAGGTTGATGTAAAGGCCATCGGCGGTTTTCATCATCAGCGAGGTCTGTATGCCTGTGGGCGAAAAGGAGGTTTGCGAGAGGTTGCTGGTAATCGACTTTGCCATCAATGCCCGTATCTCCGAGAGTTTCGATTCGGTGTAGTCGTACTCCTGCGTGTCGTAATCGCCTGCGATCCAGAATGCGGTGTGGTCGCCCGTCATGGCAAACTGCGTGCGCTCTTCCTTTATCACGAAATACGAGAGGTTCTTTTGCTGCGGGAACTCATAACGAAAACCCAGCCCGTCGTCGTACAGCCGGAAGCGGATCACCATCTGCCTGGCTGTAATTTTTTGGTCAAGGGTCACGGCGAGTTCATTGTAATGGTTGCGAATGGCGGATTCCTCACCCCATACGGGCTTCCAGGTCTCATCAAATGACGTGTTTTTTGTGCCGGAAACCGTAAAATCACCCAACAGGGAATTTTTGTCGTTCTTGAGCTCCAGGCCGAGCTTACTCGTTCTGATAACGGTTTTGCCTTTATATGTAAGGCTGTATGTGGGGGTGCCGTTTTCGTTTAGCTTAAAAGCCATGGCAAGGTTGCCGTCGGGCGATTTCAGGGTTTGCGCGGAGAGTCCCGGGAGGGTAAGCAGGAGGCTTACCAGTACTAATATTTTTTTCATTATGAGGTATTCTTTTTAAAAATAAGCCCCCACTGTGCGCAGGGGCCATCAACAATTAACTAACCTAACGATTAATCAAACCAAACTTATTCTATCACGATCATTCCCCAGTATTTGAGGGATGGTACTTTTATGTTTACAGCATTGCCGTTTTGGGTAAATTCCAGCGGTATTGCGGCACCCCCCTTATAGTCGGGCGAGGCATACCATATTTTGGTTACCGCACCGCCCGCCTGAATGTTCACCACCGCCTTTTCAATAGTGGCCGGGGTGTTTTGCGTGCCGTCGGTATCGCGCCAGTTCAGGGAATTGGCATTGGTAAAGTTCAAGAGGTGTACTACCTGCTTACTCCCTACCTGCTTGCCTACCGCGGCCACTTTGCCCATGCTTGGGGGCCAGCTGCCCAGGTTGAGCTTTCCGTCGCCGGTAGTAATGACAGGGCTGTTGAAGGTACCGCCGTCACGTAAAAGGTTCTGGTAGGCGACCATGAAATCGTAGTACTCCACCAGGCTGGCTTTCAGCTCTGCGGTCATGCTCAGGTTTTTGTTCGGGAAATATTCCTTTGCCAGCATGTGCTCCCCAAGCTCAAGGTGCGAGCCTCCAAAGGCAAAGATCACGGCATCGGCCATCAGTACCCCCGGCGTGTTGAAAATACCCTGGCTGTTGGCTTTGTTATAATTCACATAAGCCGCCAGCACAGTATTCTTCCCTTCGCCATAGGCATTATTATTTTCCAGAATGGTCGTCAAATCTTTAAAGCCTTCGTTAGGCCCCCAAACTTCGGTATAAAGAAAATCGAGCGGACCGTTGGCCATCTGCTCCTGGCCGTACTGGTTCACGGCATTAAACACCAAATCCTTATCGGGATGCGCGGCTTTCATCGCCGTAATGAATGACGGATAGGCATTGTCCAGATTGGCCGATGCACCGTCATATTTGTACACATTGCCCCTGTCGCCCAGCTGGTCGATGTGGTAACCGTCAAAACCGAACACCTGGTACACCTCATCGTTCTTTTGCGCGAGATACGACTGCCAGCTGCTGTTTGCCGGGTCGGTCAGGTAGATGTTGCTGATGAACGGCGGGCCCAACTCGTGTCTGTCCTTCACATTGTGGTTGGCATCTTTGTAAATGAACATCTGCGGAGTGATCTGTGACTGGTCGTAATCATCCAGCACCCCAAAGGCCAGGTTGTAAAACATCGCCTTCATGTTCTTTTCGTGCGCTTTGGCAATGTAGCCATCTACAGTACTTTTGTAGTTGGTCCTGTTGATGATGTCGTTCCACATGGCCATTGGGTTGCCCGGCGTTCCTGCCAAAGGCTGGTGCTGGCGGTACATCCAGTCGTAAAACTGTATTCCGTTGATGTGGTACTTGTTCAGGTTGTTGATGACCCCCGCCATATCGGCATCGTTCATCTGGCCGTATTCCGAAAGGAAGCCGTAGCGGGGGAACTTCGCCCAGTCCGAAGACACGTCGATACCCACAGTACCCACAACCTCCTCAGTGCCGTCTTCATGCCTTACAAATATCTCGGCCATGTACCCGCGGTAGTCCTGTGACGGGGGTGTCCATGTCCACGAGGTTCCGGCAAGCGGCGCCTCTTCGAGTATTTCACCCAGGTGGCGGTAGCGCACAAAAGCGTTATCATAGGCTTTATCGGCAGTAAAGGCAACATTATCGCCCGGCTGGTAGGCTGCCTTATCAGTAGTCACCTCCATCGTGTTGGCCACGGCATCCGGGATATAGCTTATCGCGCCGCCTTCATCGTCGTTGCAGGCAATGGCTACCGCCAAAAAAGCGGCAAGCCAAAGCCCTGTCATTTTTCTTTTTCTCATTATTGTATGGTAAGCGTATTCGTTATAAGATTGATGGTAATGGTATGGGTTCCTGCCTGTGCCGCAGTTACCAGCCATTTATTGTCATCGCCCTCGCAATTATGCATGTAATTAAAGTTGGTATTGGTAATGTTCTGGTTCGGTGTGGCAGCCACGATCTCGGTCCCCTCGCACCAGTTGGTATTGAATTTGGTAAACTTCATCTCGCCCTCGGTAAGGGTGCCGGTCCAGGTATAGATGCTGCCGTTTTTGGTCATTGGCGTGAGGTTGCCCATGCTCCAACCGTTTGGCGTAGCGCTGCCTATCAGGTACACCTCAACAGGCTCTATATTTATCACGTTGGTCGCGATGTTCAGCGTTATCTTGTAGCGCCCGGCGGTTTCTGCCGTTACGATCCATCTTTTATCGTTGTCACAACCTGAATTCTGCTCCACCGTGGTAGCAGTCAGTACCTCGTTGTCTGTCAACGGCCTGTACCACTGCCCGCACCAGTCGCCCGTAGCGCCTGCCAGTATCTTGAAGTTACCGGGAGTGAGTACGCCTTCGTAGGTAAATACAAACGGGTTGCCGGTCTGTGTAAACGCCGCCGGGGTATCAATGTTCCAACCGCTCTCGGTGGCATCGCCCACGATCCATAAATTATTGAATAATGGTAAATCCTGCTCCTGTATCGTGATGGTAAGGTCGAGCACATTTACTACGATCTCATACATGCCGCCCGACTCCATTTCCCATTGCACGTCGTCGCCACTTCCACCTATATTATACACCATCTTCCCTGCATCTTCGGGGTCGCGGGTATAAAAATCCTGGCACCAGCAGCCGTCCTGGTTTACGGCAAACTTAAAATTGCCCGAGCTCATTTGTCCGCTGTAGCGGAATTCCATGGGGTTGGTTGACGACTGTACCAACGGGATCGCACTGGCAATATCCCAACCTGCCGGTGTGGCGCTCCCTACGATATAAAGGGTCGAAGTCAGCAGCCTGTAGGGTGTAAACACTAAATCTACAGTCGATGTCTGATTGGCTACCGACTCATCCCCAACCGTAGCGGTTATCCTTGCCTGCAAGGCAATGGGCGTACCCGGCTCCGCGGCAAATGTGGTGAGTAATATGTTGTTGAGCGTGGCCACGTTCAGGTCGAACGAGAATTTGTTCCTGCCAAAATCGTATTCGATAGGGTTGGAAAATCCATTCTCCGCCCTGTCGATTTCCAGCTTGTAGGATATCGACCCGCCGGTGTTTTCATTGGATCCGGTTGTCCAGGAAAAAGTGAAGTTGTTGAGGTACATACTGGGTTCCAGTACCATCTCGTTAGCAGAAACGGACAATTGCAGCGGCCCTGCCTGCCCTATGTTATCGTTCAGGTCGTCATCGCTGCAGCCAAACACTACCAGCAACGCCATCAGCGGCAATGCGGCCCAACGTTTTATATTTATACTTTTTTTCATGATATATTGCTTTTTAATATCCGGGGTTCTGGGTTAAGTTAGAATTCCTGTCGCGTTCTATCTGCGGTATCGGGAGCAGGAGGTGGCGCTCATCGGCATTCGTTTTGCCGATGGAGTGCAGGAAGTCGAGCCCGTACTGGCCGTTGTTCACCCTTATGAGGTCGAACCAGCGCTGCCCTTCAAACGCAAGCTCCAGCCTCCGTTCCTTCAGCACCGCATTCCTGAAATCTGCCTGGCCCAATCCCGACTGTATGTCGTCCAGCCCGGCACGGTTGCGTACCTCGTTCAAAGGCGCTTCCGCAGAAGTGGTCTGTCCAAGCTCATTTAATGCCTCGGCCCTCATCAGCAGCACATCGGCATAGCGAAGCACGGGGAAGTTGAGGGGGCTGTTATCGAACGACGGGCTTACGCTGAGCGGCACTAAAAACTTGCGCACATTGTATCCTGTAAACGAATACGACGCGCTGTATTGCTGCCCGTCGAAAGCAGGCCCGCCCTCATATAATATAGTTGCGTCCTTACGGTTATCGCCTGCTTCGTAATTGCTCATGAATTCCTGCGTAGGCTGGTTCCACCCGTATGCGCCTGCCACCAACCCGGAGCTCCTCGGCCCCATAAAGGCGCTGGCCCACGACGACTGGTTTTCGTTGCTCCAGAAATCATAGCCTGCGTTGGCAGCATACTGCACTTCAAAAAGGGATTCATTGGAATTTTCGGTCTCGGTCCTGAAGTTATCGGCATAGTTGGCGTTCAGGCTGTAGCCCATGGATTGCAGCTGCGCCGTAAGGTTTACCACCTCCTGCCAGTTGCCCCTTGTTAGGTGTACCTTGGCCAGCATGCCCACGGCAGTACCTTTGGAGGCGCGACCTTTGTCGGCATCGGCATACTCCTGCTTTACCGGGAGCAGCTCGCTGGCCATTTCAAGGTCGCTGATGATCTGTGCATATACCTCATCGGCAGGGGTACGCGACGGGTACAGGTCGCTGCTCGAGCTTTGCGGCTCTGTAATGAGCGGCACATCGCCAAAAAAGCGTACCAATATAAAGTAGTAGTGCGCCCTCAGGAAGTAGGCTTCGCCAAGGCTGCGGTTTTTTACCGTTTCATCGATGTTAAGCCCCGGCGCTACCGAGATCACGATGTTCGACCGGAGTATGCCCGGCCATGGCCCGCGCCACAGGTCGAGTACGCCTTCGTTGGCGCTGTTGGTTACAAAGTTGGCGAGGCTGGTGGTCTCAATGCCGTCCTCTCCGCCGCCTGCCCCTACCACGCTGTTGCCTGCAAAGATGTCGGTAGTCCACATCCTCAGGTTGTACAGCTTGGGCCATTGCATGGGCTGGTACGCGCCGTTCACCAACGTAACAAGCTCTTCAGCATTGGTTGGGTAGTTACCGGTATTTATGGTGTCCGGCTGTGTTTTATCTAAAAACTCGTCGCTGCACTGCACTAATGAAAGTGATAACAGGAGCAATAGGCCTATTTTGGTAAATTTCATTTTCATATCTTTTTAAAATGCAACATTTAATCCCAGTGAAAATATCCTTGTAACCGGATATACGTTATTGTCTATGCCGTTTACAGATACTTCGGGGTCAAACCCGCTATAATCGGTTATGGTAAATACATTCTGCGCCGAGAAATATACCCTGGCTGATGAGAACACATTTTTGAAGGTTTCCGAAGGGAAGGTATACCCAAGGTTGATGTTTTTGAGCTTCAGGTAGGAACCGTCCTCCACAAACCTGTCAGATACCCTGGCGTTGGAATTGGGGTCGCCGTATACCGCCCTGGGCATGGAATTACTTGTCCCCACACCATTCCAGCGGCCCAGTGTTGCGGTAGTCTGGTTGTTTATTACCGACATCGATTCGGTGTACATCCTGTTCGCGTTATAAATATCATTGCCGAATACGCCCTGGAAGAAAATGCTCAGGTCGAAATTTTTATAGGAAAAACTGTTGTTGAGCGAGAAGGTAAAATCAGGATTGGGGTTGCCCAGGTAGGTGCGGTCCTTATCGTTGATGATGCCGTCGCTGTTCAGGTCCTTAAACCTTACGTCGCCGGGGGCAGTGCTCGTGGCAGGGTTGGTTCCCGCTATCTGCACCGCATGGGCATTTACATCGGCCTGCGTCTGGAAAAGGCCGTCGGTCACATAACCGTAAAAAACGTTTACCGGATAGCCCGCCTGTATGAGCGAAATGCTGCTGTTAAGGCCCGTACTTCCTGTAATGATGGCCGTATCGCCGTTGATGCTTTCCACCTTGTTCTTATTATAGGAGAATACCACATCGGTAGACCACTGGAATTCGTTTACAAGGTTTTTGGTGGACAATGCCAGTTCGATACCCTTGTTCACAATCTTGCCAGCGTTGATGGACGGCACATAAATATCGGAATAGCCCGACGTTACCGGCACAGACATTGGCACCAGCATGTCATTGGTATTCTTCACATAGGCATCCAGCGTAAGGTTGATCCTGCTGTTAAAGAACGACGCATCGATACCGGCATTGAACTGCTCCTGCCCTTCCCACTTTACATTGGTATTGGGCAGTACCGTAGGCACAACGGCGCTCACATAGCTGTTGTTGAAATTGTACTGCACGGTATTGTATGCCGAGGAAAATGCGTAGTTGCCAATTTCCTGGTTGCCCGTGATACCGTAGCCCAGCCTTAGCTTAAGGTCGTTTACGGCAGTGAGGCTTTCCATGAATTTTTCGCCGGATATTCTCCAGGCCAGGGCTCCTGAGGGGAACCATCCCCACTTGTTGTCTCCGCCAAAACGAGAGGAACCGTCCCGCCTTATGGTCGCCGTAATGTAGTATTTTTCGTCGAAATCATAATTCACCCTGCCCAGATAGGACATGATGGCCCACTCCGAAGCGTTACCGCCAACCGTCGGCTGTAGTGTACCGTTATCGATCTGCTGTGTGTTGTCGCTGGCAAAAGCCTGGATGGAGCCGTTAAGGAAATTGTATTTGTTTTGCTGCGCGCTGCTGCCCGCAACGGCGTTCACGTGGTGCTTTCCAAAGTAGGCATCATAGGTAACGGTGTTGTCCCATAGCAACGTGATGCTGCGGTTGGCGCCTTCGGACAGGTAGGAATTGGCCTGCACGTCCGACCCCCATGAGTACCTTGGCGACCAGGTGCGGTCGAACCAGAAGTTGGCCTCTACACCCGCGAGGGATTTGAAGGTGAAGTTTTTGAGGAAGGTGATCTCGGTAAAGATGTTGCCCTGCAGGTTGTAGCCTTTGGTCGATGTCTCCACCCTGTTGGCCTGGCCTATCGGGTTCAGGATGTCGCCCGAATACAGCGGGTTGCCTGTAGGGCCGGTATAATTGCCTGTCTCGTCCTGAATGGGCTGGGTAGGATTGGCCAGCAAGGCATTCTGTATGTTGAAGTCGCCGCGGCGCTTGATGTCGTGGTTGAGCTTCAGGCTGTTGCCGAATTTCACATGGTCGTTAAAGCGGGTATCGGAATTGAACTGCACGATAAAGCGCTCGTAGCTGGTACCCAACACAATGCCTTTTTGCTTAAAGTAGTTCCCGGACACATACAGGTTGGATTTCTCGCTTTTGTTGCCATAGGATAAGGTATGGCTGGACATCACTTCGGGGTTGAAGAGCGTGCCTACCCAATCGGTCCCCCTGCCCACCGCGGACGGGTCAGCCCATGCAGGGTTTGGCGTGAGGCCGCCATTGGTGAGCATATCGTTGTTAAGGGCGGCAAACTGCCTGCCGTTGAGGACCTCTACCATATTGGCGGCGCTTTGAATACCGGTAAAGGTGTCAAAGGTAAGGGTACTCCCCTCCTGCCTGCTGCCGCGTTTGGTGGTTACGATCACGACACCGTTGGCGCCACGGGCACCGTATATCGCGGTCGATGAGGCATCCTTTAGCACGCTGATGGATTCCACATCGTTCATGTTGAGCTGGTTGAGACCTCCATTGAGGGGCATGCCGTCTACTACGATCAGCGGGTTGTTGTTGGCTATGGTACCGGTTCCCCTCACGCGGAAGGTTACGTTGCTGCCCGGTTCTCCCGAGCTGTACACCTGTACCCCGGCGGCGCGCCCCTGGATGGCCTGGCCGAGGTCGGCGACCGGCTGGCTCCTGGTCTTATTCAGGTCGACGGTCGAAACCGCGCCGGTAAGGTCCCTTGCGCGGGCCTTTCCGTAGCCTATTACAACCACGTCCTCTAAAGTCGTAACGTCGGGCACCAATTGTACCTCAACGGTGTCACCATTAATCACCACCTGCTGCTGTATAAATCCCATATAAGAGACCACTAAAGCCTGTGAATCGGTGGTAAGGGAGAGTGTAAATTTTCCGTCGACATCGGTCACGGTACTGTTGGTCGTACCCAACTCGGTAACCGATGCTCCCGGCAGGGGCTGTTGCTGCTCGTCGTATATTGTGCCCGAAACCTGCTGCTGGAAAATAGCGGGCAAATTCCCTGCAGGGGCTGCCATTGCTACTGTATTCCATAAACCAGCCAGCAAAAAGAGGCACAGTATCAGGCCTTTCCGGGACCTTTCATTACTGTATAATAATGGTATTTTCATTTACTGTTTGAGTTTAAATTTGCGTTCGTCATTTGTTTTATGGGTGCTAGCATGACAAAGGAACAAAATTTAAAAAGCGGAAAGCAGTAATAAAAATACCGTATAGAAAAATCAAGACATTTTACCTTTATTTAAAAATATAAATAATTGAATTTAAAGTAATTGACTTTACTACATCGTTTTAAATCGTATAGATTTTTTTTGGTATAATTATGTAGAATTAACCATAAACTAACTATAATTTGAATTTCAATTAAGGCTTAATTGTGGTATTCATGAGCAACTTTCTATCGAAACCTTCGCTATCAAGTTTTGATTTTGCCCTTACCCGTGTTTTATAGGAATATATTGAGTTGACAGAGTACCCTAATATCTGCGCAATCTTCTCATTGTGAGTAATTCCGAGACGTATTAGTGCAAATATCCTGAGTTCTTTATTCAGAATCTGGCCATCCTTAAGGGTAATCCTCTCGTCTTCCCTTAATAGGGCATTAAATTCTGTAATGTAGTTGGGGAAAAGGCTAACAAACGCAGTATCAAAGTTATGCAACAGTTTTTCCTTTTCCTTTTTCAGGTCGTAGCGGGATACACGGCTTTTGGCCTTTACATAATTTCCGGCATCAATATCGGCTCCTATATTGGAAATGAACTCATTGAACTTCTCAAAAATATCATCATACTGCGTGAAGAAAAAGCCCAGGTATTCTTCCTTAATCTTATTAGCCTCAAACAGTTGGCTGTTGATGTGCTGGATCTCACTGTTCCTTGCCCGAACCTGATCATTAACCTTAAGCAACTCATTATTAATCTTTTCGAGGTCGTTATGAGCGGCGGCAATGATTTTCCTTGCTTTTTTGATCCTGCGGTTCTGTATGAAAACCAACACCAGGAAGCATATCACGATAACCGAAAATATAATGGCACCAATGTATTGTATATAGATCCGCTGCCGTTCCCTTTCGCTGTTCTCTACAATTTCCTGTTCAATCAGCGGTAGTATTGCGCCTACCTGCAGCTTTCGTTGCTGTGCCCCGTAAAATAAGGCGTCGTCATAGGCTTTTGTAATTATAGCCGAAGCCTCCTTGAGCATTTTGCCTTTAAATAACAATTCCGAGAGCCGAATCAGTGCCAGTGATTCCTTTGTGGATACCTGCACATCGCTAATGGCTGCCTTTGTATAATAGCTTATTGCCCTATTGACGTCACCTTTTTCATTATGAATTTCGCCAAGCATGTAGTTTACCAGTGCCCGATCCCTGTCGCCAATGGTTGTGCCCAACAGTGTAACGAATGCATCTTTGGCTCCTGGTATATTCCCATCCTTATAGGTGTTGAATGCCCTGAGGAACGCGTTGAAAAATGTCCCTTCATCAGTCAGTTCCAGCGCTTTTATCCTGTTTTGCCTGGCCAGTACGTTATATTCTTCACTAAAATGCGGTATGGAACTGTATTCGGCCATATCGCTGTAACATCGCCCGAGCAGCCCATGGTAGAGGGACCCGTTATCGCCTGTAATATCTTTGGGATCGATGGAAGACAAATAATCAATACCTTCTTTGTACATACCTGCCGAAACGCAGATGTTCGCCAGGTTGAGATGTGCTTTTACTTTCAGCAACACATTGTTTACTTTATCAGCAATCATTTTTGTCCGCATGGCATAGGTAAAGGCCGAATCGCGTTTGAAAACACTGTACTGGTCAAACAGCTGCTGGCTCAACGTAAACTGCTCCTTATAATTGTCCGGTGACAGACTGCCGAGTTTTTTTTTGAGTCTATCAATAACCTTGTGCTTCCCAGCATCGTATACTGAAGACGAATCGATCACAGTGAACAGCTTCTCAAGCTCACGGTTGTCCTGCCCGTAAAAATTTATGGCAATAAACAAAAACGCAAACAGGTTTACGCATTTTTTTAGTATAGTGCTTAAGGGGTTGGGCATTACCTGATGAATTTGGAAATATCAATTCCAAATATACAAACTAGCATCGTATATTATTCAATTGCCAGCAGATGTTTACTTTGTTATGTAATTGGATATAATTTCTATTCCTTCAGCAAAAATAAACTCCCCGGGGCGCCCATATCAAAATCCATTTACGAAAACGTTTGTTTTAACTTAACATCACTACATCAAAACGCGAATATCAGGTATACAATAAAACAGTAAAACATTGTCGTTAAACCTATTGCGGCATGTTATGCATCATCAATTCGTATTGTATGGTTTTTATATCCAAAAAGTTAAATATTTGCAAAAAAACAAGTGTATTTTTATAGTCCACAATTTTATAAACTATGAAAAAAGGACTACAATATTTTTTTAAAATGTATTTGCTCATTTTGATACTTGGAGGCGCGGACAGTGTTAGCGCCCAGATATTGACCAATGGCAATTTTGAAAGTGGCGGAAGTGGCGTTGGGTTTATGGTGCATGACTATACATTGATAAATCCGCTTACCGGGACAAGCAACCCCGGCACGTATGCAAGGACAACCAACCCAGCACTGATGAACTCCACCTATATTGCAGGCGGCGATCACACAACCGGCACCGGCAATATGCTGGTTTTTGACGGCTCGACACTGGCTAACCGCTACTTTTGGACGACAGGGAATACCGGCGGGGCCATCGGCGGATTTACAGCCGGCACTACCTATACCTTTAGCTTTTGGATAAAATCCGTTTCCGATGCTGTTACCGCAGATGAGGCTACAAGGGCAAGTATAGGGGTGTTCTTTGTAAATGCCAGCAATATCAACCCGGCCAACCTGAACTTTTTGGCGCCACTGCCGTCAGAAGGATGGGTGAAAATAGAATACTCTTTTGTGGCCACGGCAGATAATGCCATGGTGCGCTTAAAGACCAATAATCCGGGGCCAATAGGACACGATTTTGCCGTGGATGATTTCTCCATAACTGTGGGAGGCCTTCCTTTTATAGGTTCCTATACTTCTGTTAACCCGACATGCCCTGACGGAACTGACGGCTTAATCACCGTAAGCCTTACGGGAGGCACTTTGCCATATACATCCTACGTCCTGACAGGTACTTCATCACAAACCAATACCACAGGAATATTTAACGGCCTTGGCGAAGGGACATATAATGTAGCGGTATCCGACTCTAATGGCGGGCAGTATACCCAGACAGGAATCGTACTGGAAGCGCCAAACGGCTTACAGGTAAGCGCGCCAGTGACCATTTGCCCCGGTGAGCCGACACCACTAACCGTAACAGGCGGAACGGGTTCGTATACATGGACCGCTAACCCTGCTGACAGTTCGATTACAAATCCCAACAGTGCAACACAAACGGTAAGTCCTTTGTTTACAACGACATACACGGTTACTTCGGGGTCCGTCTCGTCGCCCGTAAATCTCATACAAAACAGCGATTTTTCACAGGGAAATACACAGTTCGTTACAGAGTATACGCAGGTAGCCGACCCGAACCCTTTTGGGGTGCAGTCCTCCTATAACATCGTTACCAATCCCAATGCCTGGTTTACAGCCTTTGCTTCCTGTGGCGACAATACTACAGGCAGCGGAAACCTTATGGTGTTTGACGGTGCGACCAACCCATCCGGGAATGTGATAGCATGGAGCAACCAAAACCCCGTTACAGTAGTTCCTAATACGGATTATACTTTTTCTTATTATGTAGCTTCGGTATCGCCGGATAGCCCCGCAACGCTGGAGGTAACCATAAATGGCGTTTCGCAGGGCTTGCCCGTAACGGCTCCCGGGGTAACCTGCCAGTGGACACAGGTATCGTACAACTGGAACTCGGGTTCGAATACTACGGCCAATTTTGCCGTTTACGACCGGAATTTTACCGACTACGGAAATGACTTTGCCCTGGACGACATTACATTTAAAGAAGCAGTAACATGCATGTACCAAAAAACAGTTACTGTGACTGTTAACCCGGGTACAACGCCAACATTCAGCCCTGTTGCGCCAATTTGTTCCGGCGAAGCATTGAGCGCGCTGCCAACTGTTTCTAATGAAGGTATCACAGGGACATGGTCACCTGCTCTGAACAATATCGCAACAACGACTTATACCTTTACACCGTCCGGCGGGCAGTGTGCCGCAGACACTACACTCACTATAACTGTAAATCAGGCGGTTACACCTGCATTTACACCTGTAGACCCTATTTGTTCAGGAGATGTCCTAAACGTGTTGCCCACCACTTCCAATGATGGTATCACGGGCAACTGGTCGCCTGCATTGGACAATACGGTGACAAAGACTTATACTTTTACACCGGCAGCAGGGCAGTGCGCATCGGCCACTACGCTTACTATTACAGTTAACCAACCGGTAATACCTGTGTTTACAGCGGTTGACCCAATCTGTTCTGGTACGACACTGGTTGCATTACCAACGATTTCGAACGATGGCATCACAGGAACCTGGTCACCTGCATTAGACAATACCGCAACTACGACCTATACGTTTACACCGTCGGCGTTGCAGTGTGCTTTGCCTACTATACTGACCATAACGGTAAATGACCTTCCTGAATTTACGATATCCGAAGGCTGTAATGGAATACTCTACACGCTGAATGCCGTACAGGCCGACCCTTCCGGCACATTATATGCGTGGTCTGACGCATCGGGTACCCAGATAGGATCCGGACCGACTGTTGTAATTACTACTCCCGGCGTTTACGAACTGGTTGTTACACAGGTCGGCTGTAGTGCCAGCGAAAGCATTAACGTACTTTCGGCATCCTGCGGCGGTCTGATACAGAGGGGAATTTCTCCAAATAATGACGGGATGAATGAATATTTCGACTTGGAAGCCTATAATGTAAGTCAACTGAAAATCTTTAACCGCTACGGATCAAATGTTTATTCCAAAGCCAACTACCAAAACGAATGGCATGGCCAGAGTGATAATGGTGGTGATCTGCCTGACGGGACATATTTTTATGCTATTGACTTTGGTGACCTACAGACTAAAACAGGCTGGATTTATATCAACAGGCAACATTAGGTCTCTGCCTGTGACATAATCATTCTACGATGCTTACTTACTAAATACCGGTAAAGCAATGGTATGATATAATTGGTGAGAAAACCATAGCTGACGCAGTACTGGTGAATCTTTAAGGAGAAGAAAATCTAAATCAGGTAATGTATTTTGTGAAAATATTATTCAATAACATAGCGACTAAAAACTATCGTTTTTAAAGCTTGAAACGATCTACAACTTTTATTCTTTTTTTTCAACAACTCCAAGGGGTTAATTTGCTCTACCAAGATGCGGTCAATTTAATTGGTATATCCAGCTAATAACCAATTTATCTTTCTGTATGGATAAATAGCTTTGGAACATACCTTTAAAGACACTTTAGCTACACCATTTACGGTAATAATAGTAAATTATCTACTAACTGGTGGAAGTTTAAGTCACTATATCAATAGAGCGGAATAAAGAGCAGGATGCCAAAGCAAACGTATCATAATTTAATGAAATTTTCCAGGTATTGATTGTCACATCCGCTTTAAAGCGTTTACCCCATACACCAATTTTGGCTGTTTTTTCGTTCAGGAGATTTAGAGCTATTTTATATTTTAGTTAATACCGAAAAGTTTTGTGCAGTATTAAGGTTGGAGACACCGGAACTCCTTTAGCACGAAATGGTTCTTCAATATTATTTCAGGTATCTGCTACACAAATCCAGTGCAATCATTGCGATGTCAAGGATGTCGCTTAAATCGTGAAGTTTACTTAAATTACGCCTATTGTCTTCTATTTGCTTAAAAAAATGTCAGATGTAAATTTAAATGTAAAATATTGATAACATAATAATATTTAAAATTAACGAAATAAACGAATGTAAATCAAACTTTTATAATATAAGAAATTAAAATGATGCGTTTGCCCTGCGTAAATGGCATGAAACCATATATGCAATTAAAATTTTTATATATTTGTGAAATAATCGGCAATGATGTCTGCCCTGAACCGCCCACCAAGCAATTGGAGCTGATGACGTCTGTTAATGGCTTATGCTACAACAGATGTATTAATTTAAGGTATCATGACAAGAAAAGACATTTCCATTGCAAAAATCCCACAGGTTACTTATTTATCTTACCTGCTTAAGTGGCTCTTACTTGCTGTTTTGGCCGGGGTAATTATCGGTTCTATAACTGCTTTTTTCCTTTTTTTCCTCAATTGGGTTACCAACTGGCGTGAGAGCCATGTCCGCATCATCGTCCTTTTACCAATTGGAGGCCTGCTCATAGGGTTGGTGTACCACTATTTTGGGGCTTCGGTAGTAAAGGGTAACAATCTGCTGCTCGAAGAATTCCACAGCCCCAAAAAGGTCATTCCGCTCAAAATGGCGCCACTCGTCTTATTCGGTACATTGGCTACACATCTCTTTGGCGGCTCTGCAGGCCGTGAAGGCACTGCGGTGCAGATGGGTGGCGCAATTGCCGACCAATTCACCAAATGGTTCAGGCTGAATGACCCGGACAGGAAAATTCTGCTGACCATGGGTATTAGCGCCGGTTTCGCCGCCGTGTTCGGCACACCGCTCGCAGGCGCTGTATTCGCCCTGGAAGTCCTTATAATAGGTCGCATACGCCATGAGGCCATCCTGCCTGGGTTATTAGTTGCCGTAATAGCCAACTATACTTGCGAAGCATGGGGCGCAACCCACACAGAATATACAATACCTTTTGTGCCAACGCTGGATGCGGAAAATTTGCTTTGGACGTTACTGGCTGGTATAGCATTCGGGCTAACCGCACTTTTGTTTTCTAAGTCAACCCACTTTTTTACCAGTCTCTTTAGCGCAAAAATAGCCTACGCCCCACTGCGGCCTTTCATTGGTGGCATTTTTATAGCCTTTGCAGTATGGGCTTTGGGAACGACAAAATACATTGGCTTAGGGATCCCTACCATAACGGATGCCTTTAGCCGGGATTTGCCCGAGTATGATTTCCTGCTTAAATTGCTGCTTACAGCGTTTACTCTGGGGGCAGGCTTTAAAGGAGGCGAGGTAACACCGTTATTTTTCATAGGAGCTACATTAGGAAATGCATTGTTCTTTTTTGTGCCATTGCCCGTTGCATTACTGGCAGGAATGGGATTTGTTGCAGTCTTTTCGGGCGCTACAAATACGCCCATAGCATGCACATTCATGGGGATTGAGCTTTTTGGGGCAGAATGCGGCCTCTATATCGGGATTGCCTGTGCAGTCGCCTATTTATTTTCCGGGCATACCGGAATATACGGCTCACAAATAATTGGCAGCCCGAAACACCGGCTGTATGCAAAGATGAAAGGAAAGAACTTGCGTGAAAGCCTGTAATTTCCGGATGATTCCCTGCGAAAATCTTATGCATACGCAACGTTTACCCGCTTTTTGTTAATAAGTGAAAAGCTTACGCAAAGTATCTTCAAAGTAACGGAAGTACCTCCCCAATTTTATCAGCCTCCTGTCCTTTGCAGCATTACCCAGACAAGTCCTCTTGAGTGATAATTTACAGTATTGCATCCTTCTGGATCTTAAGCAAATCTTAAGTATCCAACAGAAATATCAAACTAATATAGGCGTTATTTTGTAATACTATTTAAACGCTATAATCATGAAACTGTTTGCCTTCCTCCTTCTGGTTTTGATACCGCTACAGTGGGAGCCTGATTTTGAAAACGCGAAAAAGACAGCAAAAGAAAAGCACGAACTTATCCTGCTGAATTTTTCGGGTTCGGACTGGTGTGCGCCTTGCATCCTTACACGCAGGGACTATTTCGAAAATGAAGCCTTCCTCAGGATGGCAAAAGAGAACCTGGTGATGGTGAATGCCGATTTTCCCCGAAAGAAGAAAAACCAGCTTTCCGCCGAAGCGATAAAGCAAAATGACGCGCTTGCTGAAAAGTACAACAAGGAGGGTAACTTTCCCTATACGCTACTTCTTGATGCCAATGGCAAAGTCCTGAAATCGTGGAAGGGCAAGCCCGGAGTGCCTGTAGAAAAATGGACACAGGAGATCAAGACAATCTGCGATTCGCATAAATAAAACCATTTGCATGGAAGCGTATTCATTGTCACTTAAGCTGATGGGCAACACCTTTACTATTACGGTTGTCGCGGAAACCGGGGTGAAGGGACAGCTGTATATTGATGCCGCTGTGAATGAAATAAAGAGGATAGAGCGCCTGCTGACCACCTTTAGTGAGACCAGCCAGACGAGCCTTATCAATGCGGATGCCGGAATAAGGCCGGTGCCGGTTGATAGGGAAGTATACAACCTCATCGAGAGAAGCATGGGCATCTCGAGGATCACGCAGGGTGCATTCGACATTTCCTATGGGAGCATTGACAAAAGCCTTTGGAATTTTGATAAGGAAATGACCTCACTTCCTTCCAAAGAAGAGGCGCTCCAACGGGTATACCTGATCAATTATAACAATATTGTGCTGGATCCCGATGCCTGCACGGTATTCCTTAAGGAAAAAGGGATGCGCATTGGATTTGGAGGCATAGGGAAAGGGTACGCTGCAGAAAAGGCGAAGGATATCCTGCGGGCCATGGGTGTTGAAAGCGGCATAATCAATGCCAGCGGCGACCTTACCGCATGGGGGCTGCAGCCCTCGGGCAAGCCGTGGCGCATAGGGATATCCAACCCGGAAAAGCCGGATGCCATATTTTCCTACCTTGACATTAGCGGTAAAGCGGTTGCGACATCGGGCAATTACGAGAAGTTTGCCATTATCGGCGGAAAAAAGTATTCACATACCATTGACCCAAGGACGGGGCTGCCGATATCCGGGATAAAAAGCGTTACGGTGATCAGCGGTAATGCCGAATTTGCCGATGCGATGGCCACCCCGATAGCCGTGATGGGTATAAAGTCCGGCCTGTACCTGGTCAACCAGATCCCGGACCTTCATTGCATCATCATTGATGATGATGATAAGCTTTACACTTCAAAAGACATTAACCTGAAATAAAAGATCATGAAATATCTATTTGCCGGCTTAGCACTTTGTACAGCGCTGGCCTCATGCACGTCTGTAAAAGAGTACCAAAAAAGTAAGATCAATGATGCCGAGATGGCCCTTTCGAACCGCAAGGCCGAGAAAACCGAACTAAGCTTCCAGTCCTACCGTGAAGGCTCTTCAGGAGCAAATTCAGGAAAGAGCGGCGGGGGTTGTGGTTGCAATTAACACCTAAAACAAAGACATGAAACGCATATTCATAACCGGACTGGCACTAATGGGCCTGATGCGCGCCTACGCGCAACAGCCCACGCCCACTGATTCTACAGACTACAAAGCTAAAAAGCTCAGGATCGAGGAGATTAACCTTGTATCGAGCTACTACAGGCAGGATGGAAACAACTCGGCCGTGACGGGCGGTATTGGAACCGAAAAACTGACAGACATATCAAACAGCATAGACGTCCGCATGGTAAAGTACGGACAGACAGGCATAAGGCATACCTTTGATGTAGAGGTGGGTGTTGACCAGTATACTTCAGCGTCGTCGGACAAGGTAGACCTGCAGGCCAATTCATCTGCCTCATCTTCGGATATCCGCTTTTACCCTTCACTGAATTATATCAGGGAAAATGAAGAAAAAGGCACCACTCTTGGCGTGGGCGCCTCCTCCTCTACCGAATATGATTACCAGTCCTTTGGCGGCAACGTGAGCTACTCCAAAAAGACCAGGGACCGCAATGGGGAGTTTACTGCAAAATTCCAGGCCTACCTGGACCAGGTAAAACTCATCAATCCCATAGAGCTTCGACAGGCAGTAGGGAATGGCGGAACCGAGGGGCGAAATACATTTGCGGGGTCACTTGCTTATACGCAAGTCGTGAACCGTAATTTCCAAATACTGATCCAGGCAGATATCGTATCGCAGCAGGGCTACCTGAGCCTGCCTTTCCACAGGGTATATTTCGCTGACGGGACGGTGCATCAGGAAAAGCTGCCCGACAGCCGCTTTAAGATCCCGGTAGCCCTGCGCGCCAGCTATTTCCTTGGCGATAACGTGATCATTAGGGCATACTACCGCTACTATACCGATGACTGGAAGCTTACCTCGCATACCGCCGACCTTGAAGTGCCGGTAAAGTTATCGCAAGCCTTATCAGTGAGTCCCTTTTACAGGTATTACACCCAAAGCGCTGCTAAATATTTTGATGCCTACAGGAAGCACGATGCTTCGCAGGAGTTTTATACCAGCAATTACGATCTGTCAAAATTTGACAGCAGTTTTTTTGGTGTGGGCCTGAGGTTCACCCCGATCAACGGAGTATTCGGCATCAAGTATTTCAATGCCCTTGAGTTGCGCTACGGGCATTATGCAAGGTCAACACAGCTGAATTCGGACATTATAAGCCTGAACCTGAAATTTAAATAATCAGTATCTTTATACTAAATAAATGTCCAAAATGAAGGTTCTGGTAATTGAAGACGAAGCGGGGATCATGAACTTCCTGAGACAGGGGCTTGAGGAGGAAGGCTATGAAGTACTCACTGCGGAAAATGGAAAGGCAGGCCTGTCAGCATTACTATCGGAAAAGCCTGATATTGCCTTGCTTGACTGGCTTATGCCGGGAATGTCCGGTCTGGAGGTCTGCCTGGAAGCCCGCAGACAGGGCATTGAAATACCGATCATCTTCCTTACTGCAAAGGATACCATACAGGAAACCATTGAAGGACTTAAGGCAGGGGCCAATGACTACATAAAGAAACCCTTTAGCTTTGAGGAACTTTTGGAGCGCATCAAGATCCATTTCCGGCATTCCAATCCCGGAGATAGCGAGATCAGCATTGGCCCGGTACAACTCTCGCTAAGCTCCCACAAGGTTTTCAGGGATGGCCAGGAGGTCATGCTTACCCAAAGGGAATTCGAACTGTTGGCGTATCTTATGAAGAACAAGGGCAGGGCTTGTAGCCGAAAGCAGATCATTGGCGATGTATGGGGCATCCATTTTGAGTATGATACGGGTGTTATTGATGTGTTCATCAATGCCATCAGGAAAAAGATCGGACTCCATAAGGAGAATGATTTCATCAGGACCATACGCGGAATTGGTTATATTGCCGAATAAACGGACGGGCATGAATAAGATCTCTTTCAGGAACAGGATATCGCTATATTTCATTACCAGCACTGCACTGCTGATATTCCTTGTATTTGCAGTACTGTACTTCGTTGTTCGTGCGGGTGTATATAGCGATCTGGATAATGACCTCCGTACAGAGGTAGCGGACCTACGGACTGAAATAACGGTAGATAGTACCGGGTTTAATGTAATTCCGGAAGAATGGAAAGAAAAAGAACATATAACGCTCGATATAAACCCCATATATATACAGTTTGTAACCAACAGGGGCGAACTGTTTGACAAGTCTCCTAACCTGAAGGGCGCATCCCTGCATTTTAATGGCCCCGCAGACGAAATACTTTTTACTGACAGTTTCCTCGATACGATTGCTGTACGGCAGGAACAGGTACCGGTGCTTTATAATGATGGTATTGTCGGTTATATGATTGTCGCTACTTCGCTTGAAGAGGCAAACGGACTGCTACGAAATCTCCGAAGCGCCATGCTTATTTCTTATCCCCTTATATTGATGGCACTGTACCTTATCGCGCGCCTGATTGCCGGACGCAGCATTAAGCCGGTAACAGCCATTACCGCAACCGCAGAAAAAATATCTAAGGATAATTTGAATATGCGAATCGGGCTTCCCGGGCATAAGGATGAGCTGTATGTACTGTCGCAAACTATCAACAACCTCCTGGACCGTATTGAGAATGCTGTAGAACGTGAGAAGCAGTTCACTTCAGATGCTTCCCATGAGCTGCGTACACCGCTGGCCGTAATAAAAGGTACCCTTGAAGTATTGGTACGTAAGCCCAGGAAAAGGGAGGAATATCTGGAAAAAATCGCCTTTTGCATTGCTGAAGTCGACCGCATCAATACCCTTGTCGACCAAATGCTGCTGCTGGCCCGTTTTGAAAGCCAGAAAAAGGCTCTAAAATCGGATACAGCGAGCATTAACGCCCTCCTGATGGATGTCCTTGCACGGCAGGCACAATCGGCCCAGGCAAAGAGCCTCCGGATTGTACACAGCCTTAACAAAGTTGATTACTACGTGATTATAGATGCTTACCTCCTGTCGATAATATTTGAAAACCTTATCAGCAATGCCATAAAATACTCCAGGGATAACGGATCGGTTGAAATTGCCATAATTGAAAACCCCGACAACATCCGGATTACGATAAGCGATGAAGGCATTGGCATTGCGAACGGAGACCTCTCTAAGATCTTCGGGTCATTCTATCGGTCAAAGCCAAATGAGAACCCCGGAATAAAAGGTACAGGTCTGGGACTTTCTATTGTTAAGCGCTTGTGCACACTACTGGATATCGAAATCAGCATTTCGAGCAGTGAAGGAAAAGGTACTGAACTGGTCTTAATAATAAAAAAAAAAAAAAACCATAAATCACAGCAGGTATAAAACATACCCCAATGCAGAAGCGCCTATCACTACAAAAGCGCTATTGAGGTTTTTAAAAATAAAAAGCGCTCCAAGGCTGATAATAGCGATAATAACTGTTCTCCAGTCGGTTACTGCCTCCCTGCCCATTGAAATGCAGACTGATACGATAATAGCTACCGAAGCGACATTCACGGCATCAAGGAATGCTGATAGCGCTTTTGATTTCCTAATCCTTACAATTAGCGGGTTAAGCAAAAGCACGAAGACGAACGAAGGCAGGAATATCCCGAGGGTTGCCATTACCGCCCCCGAAAGGCCATCCATCTGCCAGCCGACAAACGTGGCAGTAGACGAAACAGGCCCGGGGGTGAACTGCCCCACAGCCACGGCATCAATAAGCTGCTGTTTTGACAATAAGCCTTTTGCAACCAGCTCTGCATCCAGAAAGCCAACCAGTACATAGCCGCTTCCATACAATAAGGCACCCACCTTTAGGAAAATCCAGAATATCTTCAGGCTGCCTGTATCTGTAATGGCCTGCTGCAGTGCAAGGAATGGCACAATGGAATTAAGCGTATGCCTTTTTTGTACAGCGTAGAGAAGCAAGGCTATCGCACCACAGCCAAACAGCGCGGTGATTTCGTTCACCCCAAGCAGGCAGGCGGCAAGGGTTAGTATGCCCAAAGTTGCAAGCGTAACATTTTTAACTGCCTTTTTTGCAAGTGGGAAAACCGCTGATATTATAATGGCAATGACAGCCGGTTTTATGCCGTAAAGAAAGGGCTTTACAGCAGTAAGTTGCCCATAATTGTAATACAGCCAGGCCAGTACGGAGGTAATCACCACAGCCGGCAATATAAAGGATATGCCTGCGGCGGTAAGCCCCTTCCATCCGCCACGTTCGTAACCGCAATGCATTGTCATCTCGGTCGAGTTGGGCCCCGGTATAAGGTTGGTAGCGCCTATCAGGTCCAGGAAATGCTCATGGGACATCCATTTCCTTTTCCGCACCACCTCTTTCTCCATCATGGCGATGTGGGCGGCAGGCCCGCCGAAACCGATAGCCCCCAACTTTAAGAATACTATTATAATTTCCTTAAGCCTGGCGTTTCTCTCCATTTTCAGTCATCTTTCTATCCAAAGACCAGCGGCCACCGCCCCTGATGAGCAGGAATATCCCACCCAGCAGCATGGCCCAGTCGGTCCTGCTTCCGTGCATCATCTCCCAAAAGCCTTCTTCTGCAAGCACTTTACCTTTAGTAGTTGCGACAGCCACAAGCATTATGATTATAACCGGGAGAGCCGACAGGCGGGTAAGCAGCCCAATGAGGATAAATAATCCGCAGGCTATTTCGAAGCAACCCACAAAGGGCCCGAAAAAGTCAGGAGCCGGCAAGCCTATCTTGGCAAACCTGCCTGCCCCGAGCGTATCTGCGAACAAAAATTTCTGGATGCCCTCTGAAAGAAAAACAGCGCCCACCATCAGGCGGATCAGCAATGTCGTACTGTCGTTATCCGTTGCGATTATTTTTTTAAAATTCATTTGGCCTTCGTTTTGGTTAAGCGGTTATTTGCCCTAAAAATAAAAATAAATGAAGTACGACGGAAATATTTTATATACTCCTAACCCACTAGATGCACTAATTTTTATTTCTGTAAAAAAACAAAATAAAAAATTGTCCGGCAAATTTAATATCGTAATATTGCAATATAATAATATTACGATGGGAGCAACTAAGACCGACCACTTTTCCGACCGACAAAATGACCTTGCTGTACTAGCCAAAGCATTAGGGCATCCCGCCCGCATAGCAATAATGGAATACCTCCTCAGTGTAGATTCCTGTATCTGTGGTGACATCGTAGATGAATTGCCCTTAGCCCAACCCACCGTATCCCAACACCTGAAAGAACTCAAGAATGCCGGACTGATAAAGGGAAGCATAGAAGGAAAGTCGATATGCTACTGCATTAACGAAACGGGCATTGAAAAAATAAAAAGCTTTTTCCAGCATATTACAGACCATCTGGAAAAGAAGCGAAACGAGTGCTGTTAAACCAAAACCTTATACCGAAAAATATGAAACTATCAGAAATTAAAAACCATTTGTCCGGACTGGAAACAGTAACGTTCATGCTGCCGGACGGAACAACTGTACCTGAAAATTTCCATGTGACCGAAGTAGGCCTGATTACGAGAAATTTCATTGATTGCGGCGGCACCGTACGAAAGGAAACGGTGGTTAACTTCCAGCTTTGGGAAGATGCCGGGGATGAGGACCACAGGCTTAAGCCAAATAAACTGCTCAATATCATCAGTTTGTCTGAAAGAGTGCTGGGCATTGGAGACTTCACTATCGAAGTGGAATACCAGCAGGATACCATAGGCAAATATGAGCTCGGATTTGACGGGGCGGCATTTTTGCTGCTGAATACTCAGACCGCCTGCCTTGCCCCTGACCAATGTGCTCCCCAAGCCAAGCGGAAGGTAAGTCTTTCTGAAATTACAAATGATACTAACAACAGCTGCACTCCGGGCGGAGGCTGCTGCTAAAAGCCTCGCCATGCAAGCAAAAACGATATACCCTGAGATAGAAGCCATTGTCAGCGGATTTGATTTTAACACGATAGATGCCGGTCGCAGGTCGGTGCTACAGCCACTTATCGACTACATGCAGGCCAAAGCAGGTACTGGCAGGGCGATAAGGCTCAACCTTATTTGCACCCATAATTCAAGGAGAAGCCACCTGTCGCAGGTTTGGGCGCAGGCCGCCGCAGCCTATTATGGCATTGCAAACGTTTACTGTTACTCCGGGGGTACCGAGGCTACGGCCCTGTTCCCTATGGTTGCGCAGACGCTTAAGCAGTCGGGATTCAGGATACAGAACCTGTCACAAGGTGATAACCCGGTATATGCCATCAAATATTCTGAAAATGAACACCCGGTGATCGGTTTTTCTAAAACGTATTATGATGAATTCAATCCCGACAGTGAATTTGCGGCAATAATGACCTGCTCGCAGGCCGATGGTGGCTGCCCGTTTATCTCCGGCGCCGAAAAGCGTATCGCGATTACATATGATGACCCAAAAGCTTTTGACCATACCCCACTGCAGGAAGAAAAATACAGCGAGCGAAGCCTCCAGATCGCAACTGAAATGTTTTACGTGTTTTCCCAAATAAAAAATAGCCATGGCTGCCAATAATTGTGCCCCTGTAGCGGGAAGAAAAAAATTAGGCTTCCTTGACCGGTACCTGACACTATGGATATTTCTTGCCATGGCCCTGGGTGTAGCGCTGGGGTACCTATTGCCTTCCAGCGGTGGCTTTATCAACTCTTTTTCCAGCGGAACTACCAATATCCCGCTGGCTATAGGCCTTATCCTGATGATGTACCCGCCGCTTGCAAAAGTAAATTACGGCAGGATGGGCGAGGTATTCAGTAATACCAAAGTCCTTGGCGCATCGCTTTTGCTGAACTGGGTCGTTGGCCCTGTACTCATGTTTGCTCTTGCCCTGCTCTTTCTTAATGGCTATCCCGAATACATGATTGGGGTCATCCTTATCGGCCTTGCACGCTGCATAGCGATGGTCGTGGTATGGAATGACCTTGCTGACGGCAACAGGGAATATGCCGCCGGTCTGATCGCCCTGAACAGCATCTTCCAAGTGTTCCTGTACAGCATTTATGCCTACCTTTTCATCACAGTGCTGCCGCCCTTATTTGGATATGACGGATTTGCAATAGATATCAGCATAGGGCAAATTGCGGAGAGTGTGGGCATTTACCTGGGTATTCCCTTTGCACTGGGCTTTATAAGCCGCTACGTGCTGGTAAGGGCAAAAGGCGAGGCATGGTTCCGTGACAGGTTCATACCGTTCATTTCGCCGGTTACGCTCATTGCGCTGCTGTTTACGATCGTACTGATGTTCAGCCTAAAAGGAGAGCTGATTGTACGGATACCGATGGATGTGGTCCGGATTGCGCTGCCATTGGTCATTTACTTCACGATAATGTTTGTCATCAGCTTTTTTACCGGAAAATACTTTGGCGCGGATTACTCCAAAAGTGCGGCTATAGCCTTTACGGCTACCGGAAATAATTTTGAACTGGCGATAGCCGTTGCTATAGGCGTATTCGGTATTAACAGCGGGCAGGCCTTCGCAGGGGTTATTGGCCCACTGGTAGAAGTGCCTGCCCTGATCGCACTGGTTAACCTCGCCTTTTGGTTCAGGAAAAGATATTTTGCCCCAAAAAGCTAAGCTTCCAAAATTATTTTAGCATGCCCCTCCCCTTTACGGGCACTTGTTGCAAATGGCAGCAAGTGCCTGTATGCATTGCATTGTACTGATAGTCCAATATGTTGCGGGTTTAAAATTTTTGGGCTAATTTTGCTGCACTTATGAAAAACAGCACAACTACCCATTTCATCACCGTTACTCCGCCCTGATTTTTGTCCTTAAAAATCGCAAGGCATAGCCTTTAAAAAATTTACCGATATTATCTGTAGCCTGTTTCTGCATGGACTTTTAGGACTATGAGAATTTTGCTGCCCTATTTTTAATTACATGAAAAAAGTTTTCAATCTTTTCGACTTTTCGCAAAAAGTCAATTACCGAAATGAGATCCTGGCGGGACTTACTGTAGCCATGACAATGATACCTGAATCGCTTTCGTTTGCCATTTTGGCTGGCTTCCCTCCCCTTGCAGGGTTGTATGCCGCTTTTATAGCAGGATTGATAACCGCGATATTTGGTGGCAGGCCGGGTATGATTTCCGGGGGTGCAGGCGCAACTGTGGTAGTGCTTATCGCGCTGATGCGGTCTGATGGCATTGAATATGTGTTTGCTGCAGTAGCGCTGGCGGGGGTCATCCAGATCATCATAGGCCTTTTTAAGCTGGGCAAATTCATCCGGCTTGTACCGCAGCCCGTAATGTACGGTTTCGTAAACGGCTTGGCTATCATTATATTTATGTCACAGCTGGAGCAGTTTAAAACTGTGGCAAACGGCGACTTTGCCTGGCTACAGGGGCAGGCGCTATATACCATGCTTGGGCTTGTGGCCCTAACGATCGCCATTGTCGTGCTGTTCCCGAAAATAACCAAAGCAGTACCTGCATCGCTTGTGGCTATTATCGTGCTGTTTGTAATCGTAGTAGGTTTCGGGATCGATACCCGTACCGTACAGGACATTGCGTCGGTAGAAGGCGGGTTTCCGCCCTTCCATATACCGGACATCCCCCTGACCGCCGAAGCCTTTAAAATCATCCTTCCTTATTCGTTGATAGTTGCCGCGGTAGGCCTTACAGAAGGGCTGCTTACGCTGAACCTTGTAGACGAGATCACAGGTACCCGTGGCAACAGCAACCGCGAGTGCATAGCCCAGGGCGGGTCTAACATTGCAAATGGTTTCTTTTTCGGCATGGGAGGCTGCCCGATGATAGCCCAGACACTCGTAAACCTTTCGGCTGGGTCAAGGGCAAGGCTGTCGGGCATTATTGCAGCGATTACCATACTCCTTATCATCCTTTTCGGGGCACCGGTTATTGGCAGGCTTCCTATGGCGGCACTTGTAGGGGTAATGGTAATGGTGGCCATAGGAACTTTTGAGTGGGCAAGCTTTAAAGTCATCAACAAAATGCCAAGACACGATATCTTCATTGGTATTCTGGTCGCAGCTGTTACCGTATTGCTGCATAATCTGGCGCTGGCAGTACTCATTGGGATTATCATCTCGGCACTGGTTTTTGCGTGGGAGAGTGCGAGGCGCATCAGGGCACGGACTTTTCTGGACGCCAGTGGCAGCAAGAATTACGAAATTTACGGGCCCCTCTTTTTCGGTTCGGCCATGAATTTTGCTGATAAATTTGATGTAGCCAATGATCCCCTGCACGTAATAGTGGACTTTAAGGAAAGCCGGGTTGCGGATATGTCTGCCATTGAGGCGCTCAACAGCCTGACAAAACGTTACGCTGAAGCAGGCAAGACCATAGAACTGAAACACCTGAGCCCTGACTGCCGCGAACTCCTTAAAAATGCAGAAGCCGTGATTGATATTAACATCATTGAAGACCCCCAGTACCGGGTTGCAGCAGATGCATAATTACTCTTATGTAAACCGCTTTTGCCAATGGGCTGTTTTATAAATTTGCCAATTTCCGTTTAAAGCATTATCTTAGTTTTTGCGGTTAGCGTTCATCCTGAGTTAAAGCATTATCATGGCCATGCACTGACCCTTAAAATATATGAAATGGTAAAACGGCTGATCGACATTTTAAACCTGCGTGACGGTGAGGACGACAGGGAAAAAACACTTGACAATATCCGGAAGAATATTGCATTTAAAGGGGCAAACCTCTGGATACTTGCGTGTGCTATCATTGTAGCATCGGTGGGGCTCAATGTAAACTCTACGGCTGTAATTATCGGCGCCATGCTTATATCGCCACTCATGGGGCCTATTGTAGGCGCCGGCTTTGCTTTGGGCATTTATGACTTTTCATTACTGAAAAAATCATTGCGCAATCTGCTAAACGCAACCCTTGTGAGCCTTACGGTCTCTACCATTTACTTTACCGTGAGCCCGTTTAAGGATGTACAGTCGGAACTGCTGGCAAGGACGTCTCCTAACATCTATGACATACTGATCGCTTTTTTTGGCGGTATTGTTGGCGTTATTGCCGTTACGCGCAGCGAAAAAGGAAATCCCATTCCGGGAGTAGCCATAGCCACTGCACTAATGCCTCCGCTGTGTACCGCAGGCTACGGACTCGCGACTATGCAATGGGCTTTCTTTTTCGGCGCTTTCTACTTGTACTGCATCAATTGCGTATTCATAGGGATAGCGACGTTCCTTATCATAAAATACCTCAATTATCCTGCAAAAAAGCAGGTGAACGAACGCCAGCAACGACAGGTAAAAGTCATTATTACAATCCTGATTACGGCCATGCTGGTACCCAGCAGCTACCTGGCGTACTCACTGTACCGGGAGCAACAATTTAAAAAGAATACCGAAACGTTCATTGAAAATGAGTTTACATCAAAAGGCTATACCGTAATCTATAAAAAGACAGGCTTTAACGGAGGCAGGAAAAAAATTGAGCTTGCCTTCCTTTCGCACCGGTTTGCCGAGCAGGAACTTTCACACCTGGACAGCGTGCTTTCCCGGAATAAGTACCTGAAGGGTACCCAACTCGTCATCAGGCAGGATTCTACCGACAGGTTCTCTGCCCTTAAAGGCGATATCCTCAGCCAGATCAAAAACAGCGAGAATGAACTGAGTGAAAAGGACGTGAAGATCATGCAACTGGAAAAGAAACTTACGGAATACAGCTATGATAACGGAAAACTCCTTAAGGAGACAAGGACTATTTTTCCGGCTGTGAACTCACTTTCTGTATCCCACCATGACATGACAACGGCCAAAGACAGCATAATCGGCGTTACCGCTGTTATTTATGAAGCCAAAGACGACCTTAAGGCTGCCGAGAAGGATAAACTGAAAAACTGGCTGAACCAGCGCCTGTCGGTAAAGAATGTTGAGATATTTAAGAAGCAATAGTTTCAGTAACCGTCTAAATTATAGTAGTGAACTCGTTTAAACTTTTTTAAATTGGCTGCAAAATGGTCTTTTCGTCCCAAATTTCACCTTTTTTTACTACGTAGTGCTGCTATGCAGTGCGAAAAGTAGAAATTTAAAAACTAAAATCCTCATTTTTAGCTTCAATCAAAAAAAGTTCAAACGATTTCAGTATGTAATGGAATTAAGTCCGACATCGGCTTCAGGCAAAACTTTTAATGGCTTTCCAATGTTGCCAGGTAGCGCTCGGCATCCAATGCCGCCATACATCCTGAACCCGCAGCTGTAATAGCCTGTCGGTACTCCTTGTCCTGAACATCGCCAGAAGCGAATACACCCGGAAGGTTAGTCTTAGTAGTTTTACCCTGGGTAATAAGATAACCCGTTTCGTCCATATCAAGCTGGCCTTTAAATATATCTGTATTAGGCTTGTGGCCAATAGCAATGAACAATCCCGTGATGGCGATGTCATGCTTTTCATTGGTCTGGTTATTCACGATGCGAAGGCCTTCCACCACCTGGTCACCTATAACCTCATCTACCTCACTGTTGTAAAGCACTTTCAGGTTAGAGGTATTTTCTACGCGGTGCTGCATTGCTTTAGATGCCTTCATGAAATCCTTACGCACAAGCATGGTAACGCTCTTACAGATGTTCGAGAGGTAAGTCGCCTCTTCTGCAGCCGTATCTCCCGCACCTACTATTGCAACATCCTGGCCACGGTAAAAGAACCCGTCGCAAACCGCACATGCCGAAACGCCACCGCCCCTAAGGCGCTGCTCGCTCGGCAGTCCAAGGTATTTTGCCGTAGCACCGGTAGAAATGATTATCGTGTGAGCATGTACTTCTTTATTACTGTCAATTATTACTTTATGCCAACCCCCGGCCTCTTTACTAAATTCAACCGCTGTAGCCATCCCGATGCGTACTTGCGTACCAAAGCGCTCAGCCTGCTGCTGCAGCTGCACCATCATTGTAGGCCCGTCAATACCTTCCGGGTAGCCCGGAAAATTATCTACTTCGGTGGTCGTGGTAAGCTGCCCGCCCGGTTCCATACCAGTATATAGTACTGGGTTCATATCGGCCCTTGCCGCATAAATAGCAGCAGTATAGCCCGCAGGCCCGGAGCCAATTATAAGACATTTTATTTTTTCTATTGTATCTGACATGTTTATTATTGTGATTTTTTTAATGCTACGCAAATGTAACATTAAATTGAAAAACCTGCTATACTTACTTATTAGTTTTGCTTATTGGAAAATAGATTTACTGAATGCCTGAAAAATTCCGTTAGGCGTGGACAGATTACTGTAAGGTTACGCTGATGTTATAAATAATATAAATGTGCTAAAGTTTTATTAAGGCGTTTTTTCACAAAAGAACAGATTGCTAAATTTATCATGAAGATTATGCTTCACCCTTTATAAGCTAATAATTAACTAAAACCAATAAGCTATGTATATCTCTATCTTCAGGACACTTTACAAAAATGTTACCGACCACAAAAGAATCGAGCGCCTGCTGATGCGCAACAACATCTCTTTTGAGAAAACTTCTAATGAAAGCGGTTCACGCTACAGGATTGCATATGACAACGAAGAAACACTGCATAACTTTAAAAAAAACCTAAGGATCATATACCCGCAGATCTGCTTGTAATATTGCAGATACCTGCTGCATAAAAACCCTTCTGAATAATATTTGGGAGGATTTTTTATTTGGAGCTATATCCCGTCCTGAAATACAATCACAGCTTCTTTATCCCGTGATTCCTGAAGTTTTTTTTAAGTTTCAACCTTTTCATTACGGTCTCCAACCACTGTATAAGCGCCTTTACCTTTTTGAAATGTTAAGGCCCGCAAAGGCCTGCCGCAATAAAGCCAATAATAAAAACATGGGCTACATGAAGGCTATCTTTTCTGAATTGATTGAATGGGATATACTCGACAACAGCCCCCGCTATCAAGATACGTCAGTTGTCCGAAGATGTAACTGAAAGCTACAAGACACCAACCAAAAGGCAGCATACTGAGTTTAAACATATAGAACGTGCAAACCTGCTATTACTCGACGACTTTGGACTGCAACCCTTCAACCCCAAGTCAAGTATATTTCCTGATATTATAGAAGACCGGCACCGGAAACGTTACGCACTCGCGAAAGCCTTTTGGAAGAGCACCTTATTCGGGTGCTTTTCTGTAAAAGCATAAAGCAGCTGCATGATGTACTGGCTGCTTTTATACGGTGTAACATATTCCTTAACTTCGTAGGGATCCGTAAAACCGGTATCTGACGAAAAGTAACCCATGCCGTAAAAGTGGCCGTTCTCGACCCAGATACAGCTGCGTTCATTGGCCGACCTGCCTTTGTCGATAATGGCAAAGCTTGGCCTGTTGCCCATTACAAATTCAATTGCCTCGCTTATACTTGTGTTGTGATGCAGGAGGTCAGGAAGGCTCGACGAGTCGGGTCGGCGGAAAAATTCCTCCCCCCCGGGGACGCAGTATTTACAAAACCTGGGATCAATTCCATACTTTTCCGAAAGATCCCGTAGGAGGGTTATTCCGTCATGCAGGCTGTTGAACACCTCAATACAGGCCTGTTGCTTTGCGAGTTTCCCAACGGCGAGGTAGCGATATCCATTGCGGGCTTCATACTCATACAGGCCAAACTTCGGCTCAAACCGCTTTAAGGCTTTATTGTACACCGGCCACAGTTTTTTAATCTCGGAACATTCCAGCAGTAGCGCCATTAGCTCGGTAGCGCACACTTCAAACGAAATGCTATGAATGTCCCTTAAAAAATGCTGCCGTTGTGGTGTGATCTTATGTCCGCTGAAGTGCGAGGCGACCCGCTTTTTCAGGTTGACAGCCTTGCCCACGTACACTACCTTCCTTTCTTTATTATAAAAATAATACACCCCCGGTTTTTCGGGCAGCTGCTCAAAGTCGGCAGGAGGCAGGTTGGGTGGAAGGCGCTGGTCCTGCGAGGTCTTCTTTACCATCTTTTCAATCTCACCTTCAGTGTCCCATTCAAGCAGTAGCGAGAAAAGTATGGCAGTAGCATCGGCATCGCCTCCTGCACGATGGCGGTTTTCCAATACAATATCCAGTGAATAGCACAGGTTTCCCAAACTATACGAATGAAATCCCGGCCTGATCTTTCGGGCAGCCCGTACCGTACACAGCTTCCTGGCAGCCCATTTGAAGCCTGCCTCCTCCAGTTGGTGGCGTACAAAAGAATAATCGAAATTTACATTGTGGGCTACAAAGATGCGGTCGGTGAGCATCCCGAATACTTTCTCTGCAATATCATCGAAAACAGGCGCGTTGCGTACCATTTCGTTATTGATGCCGGTAAGCGCAAAAATAGGCAGTGGTATATCTTTTTGCGGATTGACGAGGCTTTCCCACCGATCCGTTACATTTATCCCGTCGTGGATGATTATGGCGATCTCGGTAATACGGCTTCCGCTTGCATTACCGCCCGTGGTCTCAATATCTACTATGGCATACTCCCTCTTCATCAGTCTCATACTAGAATGCGCAATATAAGAATAATTTACCGGTGTAATAGATTATTTTATCCAAATAAAATGTTCTAATAAAAAATCCTGCACGTGGCAGGATTTACAGTGTGCATATTATTTTTTAAGGATTGCCCGAGCCTCCGCTTGCGCCATATATCTGCCCGGTTGAAAAACTGGCATCGTTGGCGGCAAGCTGCACGTATATTGAAGCAAGCTCTACCGGCTGGCCCGGCCTTCCCAGTGGTGTCTGTCCGCCAAATCCCTGAAGCTTCTCCATGGTTGCGCCGCCGCTTACCTGCAATGGTGTCCATATTGGTCCGGGGGCAACACCATTTACCCTTATGCCCTTTGGCCCAAGCTGTTTTGCCAGTGACTTTACGTAATTAGTAGTAGCAGCTTTAGTTTGCGCATAGTCGTAAAGTTCTGCAGAGGGGTCGTACGATTGCTCTGATGTTGTACCGATGATCGATGCGCCCGGTTTTAAATAAGGCAATGCAGCCTTAATGGTCCAAAAAGGGGCGTAGATGTTGGTTTTCATTGTGGCATCAAAATCCTCTGAAGATATATCGAGTACTGATTCATGGGTTTGCTGCCTTGCTGCATTGTTTACCAGAATGTCGAGCCCGCCGAGCGCCTTCGCGGCTTCATCTACCATCCTTTTGCAAAAGGCTTCATCGCGCAGGTCGCCCGGAATTGCAATACCTTTACGTCCTTCAGCCTTAATGAGCTGTATCACTTCCTTAGCATCCTCCTCTTCAGTTGGGTAATAATTTATTGCCACATCAGCGCCTTCCCTCGCAAAGGCAATCGCTGCCGCCCTGCCCATCCCCGAGTCGCCTCCTGTAATCAGCGCTTTGCGCCCTTTAAGGCGGCCCGATCCTTTATAGCTTTTCTCCCCATGGTCGGGACGTGGTTCCATTTTTGCTGCCAGTCCCGGCCATGGCTGCGATTGCGCTTTAAAGGGTGGGCGAGGATATTTTGTGGTAGGGTCTTCGGCAGGGAAAGGCCCTGTAGTATTTCCTTCTGTCGTGCCTTCTGCAAATACAGGAGAAATTGCGGCGGTAGCCAAAACAGCCCCAATACTTCCAATTGCCTGGCGGCGGGTCATTTTATTTTCTTTATCCATGATTCAAAATTTTATTTTCATAAAATTAAGGGGTATAAAGAAGCCCATACCTTAAAGCCAGGTTAAACATATATTAAACCTGCCTGAGCGATTTATGAGGTTATTGCTTACTAATACGGATCCTGGGTTAATGGACCTATTCAAAAAACGGAAGTGATGAGGAAAATACACTGTTGAGAGAAGAGACCATATTGCAGCCAATTGAAAAAGTAAGACAGGTTCACCAACAAAAAAAGGAAGCCGAAGCTTCCTTAATTACACTATCATACAATTCTTTATTTCAGCTCAAAGCTAATGTTTACATTGGCAGTCACCTGGATCTCCCCAACTGCCAAAGTTTCCTTTGCCATGTCGCCTGCCATCGATTTAAATTCTGCCTGCATCATCGGCGGGTAGTATGTTTGGGTATTGTCGGTCACCAATACGGCTTTCCCTACCGTTTGGCCTAATGCCCCGGCATAGTCTCCCGCCTTCTTTTTAGCATTGGCTATAGCCAAAACACGCGCCTCACTTTCATACTGCGCCTGTTTCGATGTGCGGAATTCCACCCCGTTGATGTTATTGGCACCGGCATCTACCACGCCCATCATAAGCGCATCGTATTTTGTAAGGTCCTTCAGGTGGATCACGATCATCTGCGATGCCACGAAGCTGTATTTCTTTTTGTCGTAATCGTAATTCCTGTTTAGGCTCACCCTCTTGGTCTGGTAATCCTTTTCGGGTACTTTGGCACCTTTCAGGTATTTGATAATTGCATCAATCGCGGCATCATTCTTTTTCTTTACGTCGTTGGCATCAGATCCGGTATTTTCGACGCCAATGGTTATTACGGCCTCATCGGGAACTACCGATACTTTTCCTTCGCCCGATACGTTGATCTGCGGAACCTGTTTTTCCTGTAACGTTTGTGCGTTTGCCATCATACTTACTGTAGCAAACAATACTAATGCAATTTTTTTCATGATATTTTTGATTAATGATTTTCTGTAAGAATCCAAATTGCGTGCCAATTTGTGCCGATTATAGCTTTCCCATCTTCGCCATGACGAACAAAACCACTATGGGAAGAGCCAAGAGGATGACAACCATGGTGTTGTGCGATAAAATTTCGGGCAGCCTTGACAGCGTTATTATATACCCGCCCATGGCCCCGCCAAAGTGCGCGGTGTGCCCTATGTTGTCTTTCTTTGCCCTCATGCCATATATAGAGAACAAGAGGTAGAAAATGCCATAAATGTAACCCGGTATGAAAAAATTTATGGTCATGTCCGGATAGATCAGTATTGATGAGAACAATACTCCCACTACCGCTCCGGAAGCGCCAACCGCCCTGTAGTGGTAATCGTTTTTATGGAAGTACATGGTGAGGAGGTTTCCAGCAAAGAGGCTTACGAGGTAGACCATGAGAAAACCGACAGTACCCAAAACGCTGATGACTACCGGCGCAAAGAAAAACAGGGTAATCATATTGAATATAAGGTGCTGCATATCGGCATGGAGGAATGCCGAGGTGAACATCCTGTACTGCTCCCCTGCCCTGATGCTCCCGATATGGAATTCGTACTTCCTGAAAAAGGCAGTGTCATTGAATGCCTTGAAACTCACTATCGCATTGATGGCTATTACCGCGATTAAAACCAGATCTGTATCCATTGTTTTTAATAAAGGTGTAAATTTAGCCAATACGGCGTTATCGTGCGTTAATTATCTGACAAACTTTAAATCGTATATTTGCATAAAAATACAGCATGCAGCTTTTAGCCTACGCACTGGCCTACCCTATACTCCGGTTCATATCCATACTCCCTTTTTGGGCGCTGTATTTCCTTTCGGATTGTACCTACATCCTGCTGTACCGCATTATAGGCTACCGCAAGGGGACCGTGCGGAAAAACCTCCGCCTTGCACTGCCGCAACTAACCGAAAAGGAAAGAAGGATCATCGAAAAAAAATCGTACCGCCATTTTTGCGACACTTTTTTTGAGATGGCTAAATCCCTCAGCATTACGGACAGGCAGATACGGCAGCGCTTTACCTTTACCAACATCGCCCTGGCCCATGAATATGAGGATAAAGGAAAAAGCATTGTGCTGTTGGTAGGGCATTACGGCAGCTACGAATGGCTGCTCTCTATGAATATGTACTTTAAAAATTATAAAGGCATAGGCATTTATAAAACTATACGGCACAAGCACTTCAACAGGCTGGTAATGCGCATCAGGCACAGGTTTGGCGCACAGCTGATCGATACAAAAAGGATCATTCCGGCAATGCGGAAAAATGCCCGCGAAGGTATTAAAGGTTTTTATGGCTTTATCAGTGACCAGTCCCCCAAAAGCCACAGCATCATTTATTACGGGAAGTTTTTTGGTGTCGACGTCCCGATGCAGGTAGGCGGCGAGATCCTGGCGAAGAAGCTTGACATGAACGTGATGTTCGCCCGGGTGGAAAAAGTGAGCCGTGGCCATTATCAATGCACCTTTGTACCGCTGGAAGGCAGCCCAAAGGATTACCCCAACTTTGAGGTAACCGACTGGTTCATGAAACTTTTGGAAGACCAGATCAGGGAAAAGCCGGAATACTATTTATGGACACATAAAAGGTTTAAGCATAGCAGGGACAAAGGGGCTACAGCTCAAACCACCCCTTAATCATTTCGTCGCCACCCGGTACTGAATTTGCGTGGGTAAACTCGTTACTGCATTTATCATAGGTATAATCCTTAGCCCAATCGGCATGGTTTTGCGCCAGTGCTTCAACGGCATCGCACACATACTGTATCTCAGCATTTGTAGTTGTAGGGTGAATAGACATGCGTATCCATCCCGGCTTTTGTATCAGGTCACCTGCGCTAATTTTATCGGTCAGGTAATTGGACATTTCCTGATCCACATGCAGCAAATAGTGGCCATAAGTACCGGCACAGCTGCACCCGCCGCGTGTTTGTATGCCATAACGGTCGTTCAGCAATTTAACCCCAAGGTTAAAGTGAAGCCCATCAATATAAAATGAAATTACACCCAACCTGTTTTTGTGCTGTCCGGCAAGTATGTGCAGGTTTTGAAGGTTGCCCAGCCTATCGAATACGTAATCGATGATCTCCTTTTCCCTTTGCAGGATATTGTCAATGCCCATCTGCTCTTTCAGCTTAATGGCAAGCGCCGTTTTTATGACCTGCAGGAAACCGGGAGTACCGCCATCTTCCCGCTCTTCGATATTATCTACGTATTTATGCTCACCCCATGGATTGGTCCAGCTTACCGTGCCCCCGCCGGGATGGTCGGGCACCATGTTTTTGTACAGTTTGTTGTTGAATATCAAAACTCCCGATGTCCCGGGCCCGCCGAGGAATTTATGCGGGGAGAAAAAGATCGCATCAAGGTGGGCATCCTTTTCTGCCGGGTGCATGTCGATGTGTACGTAGGGAGCTGAACAGGCAAAATCTACAAAACAAACGCCGTTATACTGGTGTACCAGCTTTGCTATCTCATGGTACTTTGTTTTGATCCCGGTTACATTGGAGCAGGCGGTTACCGAGGCTATCTTTAGCGTGCGGCCTTTATGCTTTTCGAGGAGCTCCTTAAAGCTGTCCAGGCAGATGAGCCCTTCGGGACACGCGGGTATTACTTCTACATGGGCTATGGTTTCGAGCCACGATGTCTGGTTGGAATGGTGCTCCATGTGCGAAACGAATACTACAGGCCTTTTCTCATCGGGTACATTGGTATAGGCCCTCAGGTTTTCCGGCACTTTCAGCCCGAGTATACGCTGGAATTTATTGATTACCCCTGTCATGCCGGTGCCCGTGGTAATAAGCACATCGTCATCGCTGGCATTAACGTGGCGCTTGATGATATGCTTGGCGTGATGGTAAGCATTGGTCATTGCCGTGCCCGAAACGGTAGTTTCGGTATGGGTATTGGCTACAAAAGGCCCGAAATCGTTAAGCATTTTTTCCTCAATGGGCCTGTAAAGGCGGCCACTTGCGGTCCAGTCGGTATAAACGATTTCCTGCCTGCCGAAAGGCGAGTCAAATTCCTGCCCTATCCCGACAATATTTTGCCTGAATGTTGCGAAATAATGCTCTAACTCACTTTGGAGCATAGTGTCTGCAGCCTGTAGCATAATGTTTGATTTAGTCTTGCAAATGTATTAAAAGTTATCGTAACGCAGATTTCCAAAGGTTCATTTGCCATGAATTGCACAAATTCTCCAAATTTTGTTGAAGATTAAATTGAAGTTTTACCACAAAGTGCATCAGAGGATTACACGAGGACCACAAAGCATGACGGAGGCCACAAAGCAGAACACTTACCTTGTATAATTCCCGGTATACTGTATGGTAACATCAATACCATTGGACGTACGATTCTAATTTATATCCCTATCTCCACCTGGAAACGTATGTACCAGTTTTGTGTTGAAGTATTGTCGAAATAAGTAAGGTCGTCCAGGGTAAATTCCATTTGCGCCTTGAAGGCATGTTCCCATACATATTTGGTTATTCCGATGCTGTACTGTTTGGTATCGGGTGCAAGCGCGGCAATGTCACGGTTGACCTTTTGTGTCGAAAACCTTCCGATGACCTCATAGTTGGACGGGAACAGGTAGCTGAGCTGGTAGTCCAGACCATGACCGGTAAAGATGTATTCGATATCAGTAGTGTCGTCAGGGTTAACTGTTATGGGGTCATTAGCAATGCGCTGCATGTAGGCCGTCATGAGCGACCAGCCATTGTATTTGAACATCCCGTCTAACAATACGGACTGCATATCCCTTTTTTCGAAAAGGTCGTTACCCAACTGCCCGCCTGTGCGCCTGGCCTTATTGTTGAACTGGTATGCGCCCGAAAGCATGAGCTTGGGGTGCTGCTCCCGCATTAGGTCGCCCTCAAAATAAGTGCCGTCTTTGGTAAATGCTCCAAAAGGGAATAATTCCATTTTACCGGTATAGGCCAGACCGTTGTCGGGCTCATCGGTAGAGTTTCGGCCCTCCCCCATACTTACGGCGCCTTTAAAATTATACGAAAATTTATCGATGTACTCATTAAGGTTATGCACCTGGAAACCGAAATCCCTGTCAATCGTAAAACGGGCGTTATTGATGGTCCTGTCAGTAAGCTGCAGGCCTCCTGAAGAATTGACGCGCTGGCGGTTGCCCGGTAATTTTGTCTGGCCGAAACCAATGTTCCAATGATTGTTGGGTCTGTAAAATAGTACAGCATCACGTATTATATTAATGTTTTCGCCTTCCCTTATTTCTCCTACGTCGCCGGGAGCGAAGGAAAGCTGGATTGCATAAAGGAAACGCGGGTCGCCCACATAGCCATCAAAGCGCAGGCGCAGGCGCCGGATTTGTCCATCAACGGCAGACTCCTCTCCTTCTTCCTGTAAATAGGTAGCCCTGTTTTGCATCCTGAAACGGATGTTCAGCTGGAAAATGCTGTCGGGAGAAGTGATCCCAAGACCTTTACCATAGTTATAATACGGGAGCGCAGAAAGCTTAAGGTCGTTATCGGTAGTTGTTCTCTGGATCGTTACCTGCGCCATAGCCGGCAACGCACAGAGTACGAATAAAAACGTAATGATGCGTTTCATCGGGTGTATCGTTGTTAGTTGCGTTGAAATTGCAAACTTAACACATTAATAATTATGACTCAATATTGCTTTACTATTACCTTTGCAAAAAATTTAGCTGCATGTCAAACATATATATGGGTTATCATTTTACCGTCGAGCCCAAAGAGCCGGGTACGGAAATACTGATCGCAGAGCTTGGTGAAACTGCTTTTGAGAGCTTTATCGAAACTGAAGAAGGGCTTTCGGCGTATGTACAGAAAGAGTTTTGGAACGAAAACATACTTGATGGGATACAAATACTGGAATCGGAGGAATTCAGGATTACCCATACGTTTGAAGAAATAGCCCAGGTAAACTGGAATGAGGAATGGGAAAAGAACTTTGAGCCTATTGATGTGGACAATACCTGCCGCGTAAGGGCTCCGTTCCATGAAAAGACGGATGTGCAATACGACATCGTGATCGAGCCTAAGATGAGCTTTGGCACCGGCCACCACGAAACCACCTTCATGATGATACAGCACCTGCTCGAAACGGATGTTGAGGGCAAAAAAACACTCGATATGGGCTGCGGGACTGCAATACTGGCAATTTTAGCAGAAATGAAGGGTGCCAAACCCATTGATGCCATTGATATTGACAACTGGTGTTACCAGAACTCTATTGAAAATGCAGAGCGCAACAACTGCCACCATATAATGGTATTTGAGGGTGATGCTGCATTGCTGGAAGGCAGGAATTATGACGTGATTATTGCCAACATCAACAGGAACATCCTCTTGGCTGACATGCAGGCGTATGTGTCGTGCCTTAACACCGGTGGAATACTTTTGCTGAGCGGTTTCTACGAGGAAGATATCCATGCGATCGATGCATCGTGTACCGAAAAAGGCCTTACCTTTGCAAAAAAGTTTAGCAGGAACAATTGGGTTTCGCTAAAATATGTAAATTAGCAACCGATTAATTCGTTGGATATGAGTACAAGGGAAAAAGTTTTAGAAGAAGTATTAGTCGAGGAACTGGCATCGCTTAACAATGAGATCGTTTTGTTCAACGACGAAGTAAATACGTTTGACCATGTTATCAATACGCTTATAAAAGTTTGCAGGCATACTGCCGAACAAGCAGAACAATGTGCGCTTATAGTGCATTACAACGGAAAATGCACCGTAAAAACAGGAGAATACAGCGAACTGAAGCCACAATGTACACAGCTTCTTGAGGCGGGTCTGAGCGCTGAAATTATATAGTATAAAGATTAAATATTATTACAATAGAAAAAGGATGCCTCGCGGCATCCTTTTATGTTTACAGTTGTACAATACTACTATTTCTCGTACACGTATGTGGTGCTGCCTGATGTATATACAGCGGCACCTGCGTCATTCCTGTCAGGATATGTTGAGAAAATGTTGTCATCCTCCCAAATTAACTGGTCGCCTTGTTTGGTAAGAGTCAACGTTACATCATCATTGTTCTCATCCTCGTAAGTGATGTCAATGATGGCTGTAGTACCGCTGCCTTCAATAATTTCCCATGTACCTGTATAGGTAACATTTGTAGCACAACCTGTGGTGCCGTCCTGCTCATTTACCAGGATAGCCGTAGCTACATAGGAAAATGTGTTGTCGGACCTCAGGGTGATTTTGCCATCCCTATAGCAGTTGGATTCCTCTGTCTGGTCGATGTTTGAGTCGCCATCCATGTCGAAATCGGTTGCCTCGGCAGTATTTACCTCTTCAAGGTTGTACGTACCTTCAATACGCGATTCGCTGTTGCTGTCGGTGTCATCATCGCTACAAGCTGTAAACACAAGTCCCGCCAGGACAAGTGAGCATACCATTACATTGATCTTTTTCATGTTGCTGAATTTTAAAGTTATCGTTAGTTAACCGCAAAACTATTTCCTGGCAATCTTAATAAAATTCAAAAAATCGTTAATTAAATCTAGTTTAACACACATAGGTCTTCATAATGAATTATAATCAACTAACTGACAGTAATTTCGCTGTCTATTGTATATAATTTACAGAATACGACTCCACTGCACTCATTTAACATATTATTTAACAAAAACATCAACAATCTGGTCTGTTGAATTTTTAGTGACCAAGATCCAAATCTGTAAAATTAGCTTGTTGCAGTTCGATTTTTACTACAACAAAATTCGAATAGTAGCTAAATCAACTATACATTACCACAACATTGCAATAATTTCAGGCTTATTAGACATAAATAATAAATATCGAAAATTTGTGTAAATAACAGTGATGATTGAGGTTTTGATAATTCACAATAGTAAAAATTTACCGTTAATTTATTGTATAGTTTCTATATAGGTGAAAAAATTACATCGTTTTCGTTGAATAGACTACTTTTATCCCAGTTAAAACCTCTTAAACTTAATTTTATGGAATTGAAAAAATTACTTAAAACAAAATTATCTAAGGTGTCTGCATTTGCGGGTATCGCGCTTTTATCTGTAAGCGCAGAAGCACAGGTAAATGTTACCATAGGCAACCTGGCCCAGGAAAACCTTTGGGTGGCATACGCCAACTGGTTCGAGAACAATGGCGCTTTTGAAGCTAATACAACACTTGCCTATGCGGGTGGAAGCGGATGGAGCTTTGCCGACCTGAAATCGACGCTGGATGTCGGAGCGAATACAATTACCCTTTATCCGAACTATAACACGTACGAGGCCGGAAATGCCTATTGGGCGAATGGCACTACAGGTAATAAGATATTTGAAGGAAGCACAATGGTTGAAAGGACAGACCTTGCAGGACAACAGCTTATTTTCTCAGGTAATACGGTAAGTTCTACACTTACATCAAGCTTTAAGGATGTAGCGTTCATTAAAGTGTTAAATCCTGCGAACGGCTATTCCGTAGATTACCATGTAACAGAAGAATTGGTGCCTGGTGAAAACTGGACGCTTTCAACGGGCAATTTTACAATTATGCCGGGAATGCTTGTACAATACGGGCTGGCAGTTATGGGACTAAACCAAAACCCTACTACCGAAACTGCTAACGGATTTACAGTTGTAACTGCCGGTGAGGCTGAAGAACCGGAAGAACCGACTGGATTAACTGCTACCATTTCAGACCTTGACACACCTGAACTTTGGAAAGCGTATGCTAACTGGTTCGAAAATAACGGCGCTTTTGAAGCTGGAACAACGCTGGCTTATGCGGGAGGAAGTTCATGGAGCTTTGCCGACCTTAAATCGGTTCTCGATGCAGGCTCAAATACGATAACAGTATACCCTAACTATAACACTTACGAGGCTGGAAATGCGTATTGGGCAGACGGAGATACGGGCAACAAAATATTTGAAGGTAGCACATACGTTGAAAGAAATGACATTGCAGGTGAGTACCTTACTTTTACCGGAACTACAATAAGCACAACATTATTACCAAGCTTTGAAGATGTGGCGTTTATAAAAATACTGAATCCTGCTAACGGTTATTCTGTAGACTACCACGTTACTGCCGACCTTGTACCGGGCCAGACATGGAACCTGAACACCGGTACTTTTACGATCCTGCCGGGAATGGTAGTTCAGTATGGTATTGCAGTAATGGGCAAAAACCAAAATCCTGCCACCGAAGCTACGAATGGCTTTACGGTCGTTGGCTCTGCTGTAGCGGGCGTTGGTGAAGTTAAAAAGAATGCAATCGTTATGTATCCTAACCCTGCCAGCAGCATGCTTAACTTCTCATCTGAAGACGCTATTGAAAACATTGAGATATATAATGTGATGGGACAAAAAGTTGTAAACGCCAAGCCATCGCAAAATGCTGCAACGGTAGACGTATCAGGCCTTGCTAATGGCATATACATCGTAAACATATTAGTGAACGGTAAGCAGAACGCTGCGCGTTTCATTAAGCAATAATCTATATTTTCAAGATTCATGTTGATAAAAGGCCGCCCATACTTGTTTGGGTGGCTTTTTTTTAACGCACCATTAAGATTTCACAACGGTATACGGCAGTTTTATTTTCAAGTTGTATATTCGTAGACCATCTGTAAAACTAACCAAACCTACCATATTTTGATTAAAAAGGTACTTTTGTTACTCTTGATTTCCCTGGCCGGATTTGCCCAGGAACTGCCTCCTATCTTAAAATATACACCGGAAATTTATAACGCCGGCAACCAAAACTGGATGATCAGCCAGGACGGCAGCAACTATATGTATTTTGCCAACAATGAGGGCTTGCTGGAATACAACGGATCGGCATGGTCACTGTACCCTTCGCCAAATGAAACCATCCTCCGCTCGGTAAAAGTGATAAACAACCGTATTTATACCGGTTGTTACATGGAATTTGGCTATTGGGAACGCCAATTGAACGGCACATTAAAATATTTTTCACTCAGCAAGTCCATAAGGAAAAACATCCTGGACGATGAGCAATTCTGGAATATAGTGCAGTATGACCACTGGGTTATTTTCCAGTCGCTCAGCCAGATATTCATATACGACACAAAATCGAAAAAATACCGGATCATAAAGCCTGAAACCGGCGTAAATAAAGTATTTTCTGTAGATAACACCATCCTGTACCAAACCTTCGGTACGGGACTTTTCGAGATCGAGAACGGAAACAGCAAGCTGGTAAGCAACCATGAGGCTTTTATCAAAAACAAGATCGTAAACCTCTTCCATGTAAATGACGGGCTTTTGCTGCAAACGCAATATAACGGTTTCTTTGAATACAAAAACGGCGCTGTTACCCCATGGGCCACAGAAGCAGACAGCCAGCTGAAGATCAGCAGTATATATAACAGTCAAATGCTTACTGATGGCAGCATTGCACTTGGGTCTGTATCAAACGGCATTTTCATTATAACCGCCCAGGGAAAGCTGAAGTACCACATAACACAAAATAAAGGCCTAAGCAACAATACCGCGTTATCTGTATTTGAAGACAAGGATAAAAACCTGTGGGTGGCGCTGGATAACGGCATAAACTGCATCAACCTACAGTCGGCCGTAAAGAGTTTTGCAGATGATACGGGCTTCCTGGGTACTGTATATACTTCCATTTTACACAATGGGCTACTGTATGTGGGTACCAACCAGGGGCTTTTTTGCAAACCGTACCACAGCAATGAGGACTTTAAATTCGTTACCGGCACCAAAGGCCAGGTATGGTCGCTTTTTGAACATGACGGTACGTTGTTTTGCGGGCACGACTCCGGTACCTACAGCATTAGCGGTGAGTCGTCTATCCACATATTTGGTGGCTCGGGCACCTGGAAATTCGAATCGCACCCTACGAACCGTAATTATCTTTTACAGGGCAATTACCATGGAATATCGGTGCTTGAGAAAAGCGGCACGGGATGGAAATTCCGTAACTGGATAAAGGGCTTCGACTATTCGAGCCGCTATTTCGAACTTTCCGGCACTGACATCTATATCAGCCATGAATATAAAGGCGTATTCCGGATCACGACTGACAGCGGTTACAACAAGGTATTAAAATTCTATACGTATAAAACGCCGTCAAAAGGTAAAAACGCGAGCTTAAGCAACCTCAATGCCGATATATTTTATGCTTCAAAAGATGGATTTTTTAAGCTGGATAAAAAAACAAAAGAGTTTGTAAAGCAATCAAAGCTGTCGAAGACATTTGTAAATGATGAGTACATATCCGGTAAGCTGACCCCCGACAGGACCGGCAAGCTGTGGTTTTTTACCAAAAATTACATCAATTACTTTTCGTGCGGCAAGCTGAATACCGAACTGAAGCACGATATTATACCCATACCTTCGTCGCTTACCAATTCGATGCTGGGCTATGAAAATATAACCCAGATTACACCAAGCACGTACCTTATCGGGACTACAGACGGCTACTATACCATTAACATGAGCGAGCTTGCCTTCAACCGGTATAATGTGTTCATTACCAATGTGGGCAGCAATATGATGAATGAAAATTCGGTATCACGGTCCATAAAGGATGAAGGGAGCTTTAAGCACCGTGAAAACAATATCAGCTTCTCGTTCACGGTACCGGAATACGGAAAATACATAAATGCTGAATATCAGTATATGCTGGAGGGTGTCCAGGATGAATGGAGCGAGTGGAGCAACAGGCCCTTTGTAAGCTTTAAAAACCTGGCATCGGGTGATTATACCTTCCGCGTGCGTGCGAAAACAGGGAACTCACTGTCATCTAACACGGCAGAATATACCTTTACAATACTAAAACCCTGGTATGCCACGACCTTTGCACTGCTTATTTACCTCATAATTGCCCTCATTGGAGCCTACCTGATTAACAGGGCCTATAAAAACTATTACCAAAGGCAGAAAGAAAAGCTGATTGAGGAAAACAACAGGCTGCTCGAAATTAAAGAGCTTGAAAATGAACAGGAACTCATGAAGGTCAAAAATCAGCAACTGGAACAGGAGTTCGATAACAAAAACCGTGAATTGGCCGCCTCGACGATGAACCTTATCAAAAAGAACGAATTATTATCGATGATCAAGGACGACCTTAAGAAATCGGGAGAAAGCGGGAATATAAAGTCGGTGATTACTACCATCAACAAAAACATCAACGAAGATGATACCTGGGATATGTTTAAGGAGGCTTTCAATAATGCCGACAAAGACTTTTTAAAGAAGATTAAGAAAGCCCATCCGCTGCTTACGCCAAATGATCTGAGGCTTTGCGCGTACCTCAGGCTGAACCTTTCTTCCAAGGAAATTGCACCACTCCTAAACATTTCAGTGAGGAGTGTAGAGATCAAGCGATACCGTTTGCGTAAAAAAATGGATTTACAGCATGAATTAGGGCTTGTTGAGTACATTCTTTCAGTCTGACAAACTACAACAATCGAAAAATTCACCTATACATCACCACAACATTATAGCGTTTACAAGGTTTTCGCTGGCAATTAGAGTACGTTGAAATTTCTCTTAAAATCCTGTTAACAGAGGGCTACAGCGTAAAATAAGTTAGTCGCATTGCTTTTTTACGGAATGTATATATTTTGTAGCGGTTCATTTTGGTTTATTTAACCGGTAGTGTCATAATTTTATAAAATCACAAAAACCAAATTATATTATATGAAGTCAAAATTATTCTTGATCGCCTTCATGCTTGCTTCGGCTTTTTGTTTCGCACAGAATGTCGAAATCAGCGGCCAGGTAAATGAAGCGGCTACCGGGCTGCCAATTCCCGGTGTGAGCATTATTGTAAAAAATTCCACCGGTGGCACAACCAGTGATATTGATGGTAACTTTTCGATATCGGTGCCTGAAGGTTCAGTTCTTGTGTTTAATTACATAGGATTTGAATCGCAGGAAGTGGTGGCGGCCACCAATGCATCCATAACTGTTAGCCTTAAGGAAAGCACACAGCTGCTTGACGAGGTAGTAGTTATTGGATACGGTTCCCAAAAGAAAAAAGAAGTAACCGGCGCTGTGAGCGTTGTTACCGCTGAAACACTTGAGAGGTTAAGGCCTGTAAAAGTAGAGCAGGCGCTACAGGGAACAGTATCGGGGGTGAATGTAACCACACAATCGGGTTCACCGGGCGCAGGCCTCAGCATCCGAATAAGGGGTGTAGGTACTAACGGAACTGCTGACCCTATTGCGATAATTGATGGCTATCAGGGTGAGCTTGGCCTGTTAAACCCACAGGACATTGAAACGATCACTGTGCTTAAAGATGCACAGGCTGCCATTTACGGTACCATTGGGGCAAACGGTGTGATACTCATCACAACGAAAAAAGGGCGTAAAAACCAAAAGCCTACCCTTTCGTATAATGTTTATACCGGTTTCCAGGAAACTACAAGGACATTGCCTACGCTAAACGCTACACAATATGCTTCGTACCTTAACGAAAGCTATTCCAACGCAGGCAACGCGCTGCCTTTCCCTAACGTTAGCGGCCTTGGAGAAGGTACTAACTGGCAGGACAGGGTATTAGATAAAAATGTTCCTATCATCAGCCATGACGTGAATTTACAGGGAGGATCGGAGAAGTTGACGTATGCCGTGAGCGGATCGCACATTGACCAACAGGGCCTTGTAGGAGGCGAAAAGTCGGCTTTCCTAAGGAATACGGCAAGGCTTTCGCTTGGGGCCGACCTAACCGATAAGCTAAAGCTAAATACCAATATTATCTATACGTATTTTAACAGAAGGAACCTGAATGAGAATAACCTTGGCTCGGTACTTTTCAACGCGCTTAACGTATCTCCTTTGCAGGATCCTTACGATGAGAATGGTGATTTTACCCTTGTTCCTGCAACAGCCGGTTTTGGTAACGAAATTATCAACCCGCTGGCACAGATCGCTAATACCTATAACACCTACCACTATAAAAGACTTAACGGTACATTCGGCCTTGACTATGAACTGATAAAAGGCCTTACCGTTACCGCCAGGATGGGTTTCAATACGGCTAATGCAGAATCGAAAACCTTCAGCCCAATTGTAGATTACGGCGGGGGTAAAGTATTCAACAATACCCGCAGCAGCGTAACACAAGGTGCGATAAACGATAACAACTACACATTTGACCTTTTTGCTACCTACCAAAAATCGATAGCAGAGAGCCATAATTTTACAGTTACATTGGGTAACACTATTTATAAAGACTGGGGTAACGGACTGTATGCTACAGGTTATGACGTACCTAATAATTCATGGGAATTTGCCGATATCAATCTGGCGAACGGACTGCCTACGCAAAAGCCGGTAAGCTCGTATACCTATGACAACAGGAGGCTTTCATACTTCGGAAGGCTTCAGTACGACTACAAAGGCCGTTACCTGCTATCGGCCATGATAAGGCGCGATATGTCTTCAAGGTTCGGACCGGACATGAGGGTAGCCTACTTCCCATCGTTTACCGGTGGATGGGTACTATCTGACGAGCCTTTCTTTAAACAAAATAATATCCTGAGCTTTGCAAAAATAAGGGCTAGCTACGGTACGCTGGGTAATGACCAGATAGGGGCCGACCAATATGTTTCCCTTCTAAATGGCGAAGCAATGTATGTATTCGACAACACCCTTACTGCGGGTACCGCTACAGGTGCGATCACTAACCCAAAAGTAAAGTGGGAAGAAGCAAAGAAGTTTGACGTAGGTATTGACCTGAATTTCTTCAACGACGACGTGACCCTTGTTGCCGATTATTTCGTAGATACACGTACCGACCTGCTTGTGCCCGCTATTCCTGTATCGGGGATATTGGGTGGCGGCGCGCCGGGAGCGGGCTTGCCAACATTGAATGCCGGTGATGTGAAAAATTATGGCCTTGAATTGGCTGTAGGTTACAAAAAGAACATTACCGACGACCTTAGGATCGATGTGAATTACAATGTTACTTTCCTTAAAAACAAAGTAACCCGTGTAGATAATCAAACCGGCTGGTTACAGGGTGGTAGCTTTGGTACCGGTGAGGCAGCTGCAAGGATGGAAGTAGGAAGGCCAATGGGTTATTTCTACGGTTACAGGACTGACGGCATTTTCCAAAACCAGGCCGAGGTAGATGCAGCGCCTTCACAATCAGGCCTTGGATCGCCTGTTACACAGCCGGGTGATATAAGATTTGCAGACATGAATGGTGATGGTATTATCAATGCCAACGACAAGACAGAGATCGGCGACCCGATACCATCGGCAACTATGGGCTTCAACATTAACCTTCAGTATAAAGGATTTGACTTTACAGCGTATACCTTTGCATCGATCGGCAACGACATGCTAAGGAACTATGAGAGGACAGTGCCAAATGCCAACAGGCTGAACTACGTTATGGACCGCTGGACAGGAGAAGGCACCAGCAATACCGTACCAAGGGCAACAGTAGGAGCTACGAATAACAACGTGATATCGGATTATTTTGTTGAAGACGCCTCGTATGTAAGGATCCAGAACGTACAATTGGGCTATACATTTGATGAGAAACTGATAGGCAAAAGCGGAGTTTCCAAGCTTAGAGTGTATGTGGGTGTGAACAATTTGTACACCTTTACCAAATATATGGGATATGATCCGGGAGCTTCGTCCGGTGCGCCGATAGGAAGCGGTATCGATTATGGTTTTTACCCGATACCGAGAACGTACATGGTTGGAGCAAACATTAATTTTTAATTATCACAACAATGAAGAAGAAAATAATAATAGCAGTGGCAGCGTTTAGCCTTTTGTCACTTAACTTATCCTGCGGCGACGATTTCGTGGAGAGAAACCCTCCCTACTCGATCGACTCTGAGAACTATTTTAACGCTGAAGCCGATTACCAGCAGGCACTGATAGCGGTTTACGATATATTGCAGTCTACCTACCAAAATGTGCTGTTGGGCGAAATTGCATCCGACAACACACTTGCGGGTGGAGAGAGCGCGACCGACGTACCGTCTTTCCAACAGGTTGATGACATGACCCATACACCCGTGAACCCTGAGCTCAGGAAGATATGGGACTGGATGTTTGCAGGTGTGAACAGGGCCAACTACATCCTGGAGTTTCAGGATAAAACTGATTTTGAAGGAAAAGAGCACGTAATTGCACAGGCACGTTTCCTGAGGGCTTATTTTCATTTTGAGCTTGTAAAGTGGTTTGGCGGCATCCCGATGAAGGGAGACGCAAGGTTTAAGCTGGGCGACGAAACCAGCATACCGCGCTCTACACCGGAAGAAGTATACGCAGCCATTGAAGCCGACCTTTTGTACGCGATTGAAAACATCAATCCGGGGCCTCCTGCACAACAGGGAAGGGTTACCCAGGGCGCAGCAAGGGCACTGCTTGGAAAAGCATACCTGTACTGGGCTGATACCGGTACCGGCCATCCTGAAAAATTTGCACAGGCCGCAGAGGTTTTGGAGCAGGTGATACAAAGCAACGCCTACACCCTATTGCCTGACTACAGCACCATGTTTGAACTTACCAATGAGAACAATGCCGAGTCGGTTTTTGAAGTGCAGTATACCGATAAAGAAGGTGCAGGATTTGAATGCCTCCAGTGTAGCGAAGGTAACGTAGCCGTAGGTTTTAACGGCCCAAGGGGTTTTGCCGGCCCGTTATTTGAATCGGGGTACAGCTTTAATATCCCTACGCAGGAAACTTATGACTTTTTTGAAGACGATGACCTTAGGAGGGACATTGCGATCCTGAACATCGAGGCATTTGCCACTGCTAACCCCGGTGTAGAATGGGGAGAAGGCTATGAACATACAGGCTTTTATAACAGGAAATACATCCCGAGGAAAGACCCGGCGAACGACCAGAACATTGGTGACCAAAACCTTACCAATCCGAACAATTACAGAGCCATCCGTTATGCCGACGTACTGCTTATGGCAGCTGAAGCGTACAACAGGGGCGGTATAGACGACGTTAAGGCACGTACGTACCTGAATATGGTAAGGGCAAGGGCATTTGGCGATGCATCACATAACATTACAGCATCCGGAACGGCGCTTACGCAGTTCATCTACGATGAAAGGAGAAGGGAACTTGTAGGCGAAGGCCACCGTTTCTTCGACCTTGTAAGGACCAAAAGAGCATCTGCGGAGATAGACGGCTTTATTGCGGGAAGGCACGAATTGTTCCCTATACCAATCGAAGAAATCCAGTTCTCTAACGGCAACTGGCAGCAAAATCCGAATTATTAAAAAAAAGCAATATGAAAAAATTAAAATTTATATTCAGCATCCTTTTCGTAGCGCTGCTTGCGGGCTGCTCTGACGAAGATACGGATGCGGCATTTGGCGACAACGCCGATGCCCCGGCCAACCTGTCGGCACTGTTTACCATTACACAGGACAACAGCGGCCTTGTAACCATTGCGCCGCATGGCGAAGGTGTAGTTAGCTATGAGGTATATTTTGGCGACGCTACCGCCGAGCCTGCCGCTCTTGGCCTTGCCCAAAAAGTAAACCATACCTATGCCGAAGGGCAGTACAACGTAAGGCTGGTGGCCACCGGCATTAACGGTAAGACTACCGAGGCGATCCTGCCGCTAACCGTAACCTTCATACAGCCGGAAAACCTTGAAGTTACCATAGCGCCCGTGGTGGGCAATTCGCTATCGGTAAATGTATCGGCGACAGCTGATTATGAAACCTATTTTGACGTTACCTTCGGTGAGGACGCATCGCTTCCTGCGGTACAGTTTAACGAAGGACAGACCATCAACTATGTATATGATGCCATTGGCACCTACACAGTAACTGTGACTGCCTACAGCGGCGGTGCAGCTACTGCGGTGTATACGCAGGATGTGGTGATCTCGAACCCGTTGGTACTCCCGATCAATTTTGAGAACCCAACGCTGAACTATACCTTTACCACTTTTAACGGAGCGACTGCAGAAGCTATCAACAACCCGCATTCCGGAGGTATCAATACAAGTAGTAAAGTAGGTGCCATGACACCTGCAGGAGCTGCATGGACAGGTGGCCTGCTTACGCTGGACCAACCGGTAGACCTGACCGCCGGACACCACATTAAAATGAAAGTATGGTCGCCCGCAGCAGGAGTTCCCGTGTTATTAAAACTGGAAAACCTTACTAATGCCAACATTAACTATGAAGTTACTGTGCAAACTACAGTAGCCAATCAGTGGGAAGAACTGGTATTTGACTTTGACGCAGCAAATGCGCAGTATTCAAAAATAGTATTCTTCTTCAATGCCGCTAACCCGGGCAATGGCGATACCTACTATTTTGATGACATTGAAGTATTCAATGGCCAGGACCCTGTGGAATTCCCGCTTACATTCCAGAGCGAAACTGCCAACTATGTATGGAACAACTTTGGCGGCGCTGTAGGCTACAGGGAGAACAACCCGGACATGACCGGAATAAATACAAGTACAAAAGTTGGCAACTTCCTGAAAACCGCCAATTCTGAAACCTGGGCGGGTGTAGCCCTGCCTATGTCGGCTCCACTCAATTTCTCGGTTATGAAAAAGGTAAAAATGAAAGTATGGTCGCCGGCCGCCGGAATCCCTGTACTGATGAAATTTGAGAACATGAACCCACACAACGCGGCTGTTGACATCGAAAGACAAACGCTTACCACGGTAGCTAACCAGTGGGAAGAGCTTACATTTGACTTTACAGGAATAAATAATGCGAATAATTATCAGCAAGTGGTGATTTTCTTCAACTTCGGCGTGCCGGGTACAGGAGAAATTTATTATTTTGATGATGTGCAACTATCAAATTAAAAACTATGAAAAAGACATTAAAAAATTTAGGGGCGTTGCTGATGGTGCTTGTGCTTATAGTAGCAGGTTGCCAGGACGACGACAAAAGCTTCGGGGATTTAACTGCCCCGACAAACCTGGCATTCACGTATGACGTGGTAGGCCAATCGGGTGAATTTCCTAATGGCGATGGCACCGGAAAGGTAGTATTGAGGGCTACGGCAGACAACGCCATTAGCTTTAAATACATTATTGACGGTGAAGATGTTGGTGTTGCGGCTGGTGGTGTAAAGCCCTATACCGTAACACAACAGGGTGTAAACTCGTATGAAGTTACGATAATCGCATACGGAAAAGGCGGCGTGGCTACCACGGCTACCTTTATGATGGAAAACATATTGCTGAACTTTGAAGACCCTGAGACTACAAGTTTCCTTACAGGCTCGGCGGGCACTAAAGTGTGGTATATTGCCGCAGCAGAAGCAGGCCACCTTGGCGTGGGCCCGAATACACCCGACGGCAGCAACAACTGGCCGGCATGGTATGCCGCAGCGCCGTTTGAAAAAGCAGGTTCTGACGCGAGCAGCTGTTTTTACAACAACAAATTTACATTTACCATGGATAATGGCGTGATCAGGTTTGAGCACGATAATGGCGGTGCAACCTTCTTTAACGCCGCCTATACAAGTGTTGGCGGTACGCCGCTGGGTGCAGACACCTGCCTTGCTTATGATGTAACCGGAACTAAAACCGTAACGCTTGGAGCGGCATCATCAGTAGTGGCGCCGGAAGCAAGCACAGGCACGCAATTTACCATATCCAATGGCGGATTCCTCGGCTACTACGTAGGCAGCAGCACGTATGAAGTACTCAGCATAACCGAAACACGCATGCAGGTGCGGGTAGTACAGGGCAACAACAGCGAACTTGCCTGGTACCTTATCCTTTCTACACAGCCACCTTATCCGGATGATGAGCCGGAATATAACAGCCTTATATGGGAAGACCAGTTTAACTATACCGGAGCGCCTGATGCTTCGAAATGGACTATGGAAATTGGCAACAATAATGGCTGGGGTAATAACGAAGCCCAATTTTACAGGGCTGAAAATGCTACTGTAGCCGACGGTACGCTTAAAATAACGGCAAAGAAAGAAACATTTAACGGTTTCCAGTACACTTCATCCCGTATGAAAACGCAGGATAAATTTGAATTTACCTACGGAAGGGTTGTAATCAGGGCCAAACTGCCATCTGGTGGCGGTACGTGGCCTGCACTGTGGATGCTTGGCGCCAACTATGACCAGCCGGGAGCCGGATGGCCAAATTGTGGCGAAATCGACATCATGGAACACGTAGGCAACCAGCAGGATGTAGTACACGGCACATTGCATTATCCCGGCAACTCCGGAGGTAATGCTAACACGACCGCTACCAACGTTGCGGGGGCCTCTACCGATTTCCATATTTATTCGATTACATGGAGCCCTAACTTTATCAGGTTCTTCGTAGACGGAAACGAGTTTAAAACGTTCCCTAATTCGGCGGCCGTTCCGTTTAACCATGATTTCTTTATGATATTCAACATAGCCATGGGCGGTAACATGGGTGGCGCGATTTCGCCAACGTTTACGCAGTCGCAAATGGAAGTTGACTACATTGAAGTGTACCAATAATTTTGAAAAAACATCTGTTCTAAATTGCCAATGGTATGGGAGGCCGGCTTAGCCAGCCTCCCTGCACATTGGGACCTAAAAAATTATAATGAAATATAATTTACCTAAATATGCCCTGGCAGCCTTCCTTGCAATAGCGCTCGGATGCAGCTCTACAAAACAAAATATTGCCTCATCTGCACAAGGATTGCCCATAGACCGTAAAGTAGATTCGGTACTCAGGCTAATGACCCTTGAAGAAAAAGTAGGCCAGATGAACCAGTATAATGGTTTTTGGGATGTAACAGGCCCTGTACCGAAAGATGGCGACGCAGCTGAAAAATATGACCACATCAAAAAAGGATGGGTAGGCTCGATGCTCAACGTAAAGGGTGTAAAAGAAGTAAAGGCACTGCAAAAAATTGCCGTGGAACAAACCAGGCTGGGAATACCGGTCATTTTTGGTTATGACGTTATCCACGGGTATAAGACCATAAGCCCCATACCGCTTGCCGAAGCCGCAAGCTGGGACATGGAGGCCATTAAAAAATCGGCAGGGATAGCTGCCGCCGAAGCAGCAGCTTCGGGACTGAACTGGACTTTCGCGCCCATGGTGGACGTATCCAGGGATGCACGCTGGGGCCGCGTTATGGAAGGCGCGGGCGAAGACCCCTATCTGAACAGCGTAATCGCTGTGGCAAGGGTACAGGGCTTTCAGGGAAACCTTGGCGAATTTAACGTTGCAGCGTGCGTAAAGCACTTTGCAGGGTACTCTTTTGCCGAATCCGGCAAAGATTATAATACGGTAGACATAAGCCATAACACGCTTCATAATATAGTGCTGCCCCCCTTTAAGGCAGCCGCCGATGCAGGTGCGCTTACCTTCATGAACTCGTTTAACGAGCTTGACGGCATCCCGGCAACAGCGAACGCTTACCTGCAAAGGGAACTCCTGAAAAAGGAGTGGAATTTTAAAGGCTTTGTAGTGTCCGACTGGGGCTCTATGGGCGAAATGATTTCCCACGGCTATGCAAAAGACATGAAACATGCCGCAGAGCTTGCCGCAAATGGCGGAAGCGATATGGACATGGAATCGCACGGCTATGTGCTGCACCTTGTAAACCTTGTAAAGGAAGGAAAGGTATCTGAAGACAAGATTGACGATGCAGTGCGCCGCATACTCAGGGTTAAGTTTGAACTTGGACTTTTTGACAACCCCTACAAATACTGTGACGAGGCCCGTGAAATGCAGACTGTAGGCAAGAAGGAATTCCATGATGGGGTGCTGGACATGGCTAAAAAGTCGATCGTACTGCTTAAGAACGATGATAAAAAACTGCTCCCGCTTAAAAAGCAGGGCCAGAAGATAGCGGTGATAGGCGCATTGGCCAACGATAAGACAAGCCCGCTTGGCAGTTGGAGGATTGGCGCCAATGATGAAACTGCGATATCCGTACTGGAAGGCCTTCGGGAATATAAAGGCAACCAGTTGGTGTATGCCAAAGGTGCCGACGTGGCTTTGGGGACTCCAAAATTTGTTGTGGAGACCAAGATCAACATGACTGATAAAAGTGGCTTTGGCGAAGCTGTAAACGTTGCCAAAGGCGCTGATGTGGTAATCATGGTACTGGGCGAACACGGACTACAGACAGGTGAAGGCCGCAGCCGCGCCGAACTGGGTCTGCCGGGCGTACAGCAGGAGCTTTTGGAAGAGGTATATAAAGCCAACCCTAACGTTGTATTGGTACTGACCAATGGAAGACCACTGGCATTGCCATGGGCTGACCAGCACATCCCTGCAATAGTTGAGGCATGGCATTTGGGTACGCAAAGCGGGCACGCCATAGCACAGGTACTATATGGTGACTATAACCCGAGCGGCAAACTGCCTATGACATTTCCGAGGAGCGTGGGCCAGGCACCGATATACTACAACCACAAGAACACCGGAAGGCCGGGTAACGGGCAGCCAACAGAAAGCGTTTTTTGGGCACATTACATCGATGAGCAGGCTACTCCACTCTACCCTTTTGGCCACGGACTGAGTTACTCTAAATTCGAATACTCTAACCTGAAGCTGAGCAGCCCTTCGTTTTCGGGCAAGGGAAGCCTTACTGTATCAATTGATGTGATGAACAACAGCAATATTGACGGTAAAGAGGTGGTGCAGCTGTACATCAGGGACCTGATTGGGTCGGTAACAAGGCCGGTGAAGGAGCTGAAAAATTTTGAGCTTACCGAGATAAAGGCTGGCCAGAAGAAGACCATTACATTTACCATTGACGAAAAGACCATAGAATTTTATACGGCCAACAACAAGTGGGAAGCGGAACCGGGCGATTTTAATGTATTTGTGGGCGGAAGCTCGGCAAAGACGCTTGAGGCTAATTTTTCTTACGGTAATAACGCCAAACCATGAAAAAAACAGCGTTAGCAATAGCAGTGCTTTTTGCCGTGGCCGTTTCGGCACAGGTAAAGAAAGGCAAGATGGTTTGGGAAGAGAACTTTAATGGCAAAAAGCTTGACGAGAAAGTATGGAACTTTGAGACCGGCGACGGCTGCCCCAACGTATGCGGATGGGGCAACAACGAGCGCCAGATCTATACCAAAGACAACCACAGGCTGGAGAACGGCAACCTTGTCATTACCGCTAAAAAAGATGGCGACAAGTATACATCTACCCGCATTACCACTGCCGGAAAGAAAGAATTTAAATACGGGTACATTGAGGCACGCGCCAAGATACCGACAGGACAGGGCATCTGGCCCGCGTTCTGGATGCTGGGCACGAACATTGGGCAGGCAAGCTGGCCCCTTGCAGGTGAGATTGATATTATTGAATATGTTGGTAAAGAACCCGGAATGGTATACAACACCCTGCATTTTAAAGACAGGCACGGCGGCAATGCCTTAGGGCATAAAACACCGTTCCCGAATATTGAGGAAGGTTGGCACACCTATGCCGTGAACTGGACAGCCGAAAAGATCGATTTCCTGGTGGATGATAAAATATTGTTTACCTATGTGGCAGAGAACAAGACCCAGGAAAACTGGCCTTATGACCAGCCATTTTTCATACTCCTGAATATGGCCATTGGCGGTAATTTTGGAGGGCCTGATGTAGATGACAGCATTTTCCCGCAGGAATTCCTGATCGATTATGTAAGGGTTTATTCCAATTAAATAGATTTGAAGTTAGTAGTTTTGGAAAATGGGTGCCGTGATTGGCACCCTTTTTTAGTTGAGTACCCTGACCCCGAAGGGGAATCCCTCTCCTGCCCGCTTACTCAATTCCTTTTCAAGGCAGTGAATCTCCTCCCCTTTCCCCTGGCGGTTTAGTGCAGCTTTGCGTGAGGGATGGAAGCGGCATCCTGCTGACCCGCCGCGGCGAGGGAAGCAGATAGAGCGTACAGCCCGACGGTGGAGGGACGGAACCGGCACGCCCAAAAATTAAACGGTATGCATGAGGTGACTGGCTACCACCAGCAGGACAGAGAGCGCCATTAGTCCCAGAAATGCTTTTTTGTAGCATTTGTACCTTTCGGAGAAGGAAACCCATTTGCGATAAAAGAAACTGGCCAGGAAAATGAATGCCAAAAAAAACAGTATGACCGCCGTATTGACAACGATATGGGACAGCAAGGTGCCGAGGTACGGATTGGCAAGGCTGTACTGCAGTTCCTGATAGCTGCCGGGATAGAAAATGGTGCTAAGGCACAGCAGTATTGCTATGCACATAAAATAGCTGTAATTGATGATGTAAAAAGCGTCTTTCATAAAGCTATTAATGCGGGAGTTTGTTCTTCAGCAAACCGTAAAGATATGTCCCCAGCAAAGCCCCCAAAAGCACTATGCCTATGCCCCAAAAGCCTGCACCGATAAGGATATAGATAGGCCCGGGGCAGGTACCTACAAGCCCCCAGCCCAACCCGAAGATGATGCCACCGACAAGGTAATTGGTAAAGCCTTTCTCTTTGTCAGCGATAACGATAGGCTGCCCCGTGATGTCCTTTACATTACGGCGTTTGATGACCTGTATGCCAATAACTCCCGTTACCACTGCCACGCCAATGATGCCGAACATGTGGAACGTCTGGAAGTGGAACATTTCGTAAATGCGGTACCACGATACGGCCTCAGATTTTGTGAGCACAATGCCAAAGATGATGCCCACGAGTAAGAACTTTATAAATTTCATGATGATCCTAATTAAAGATTAGCGGTAAGAGGAGCCACGACATTACGAGCCCCCCGATGAAAAACCCGATAACAGCAATGAGCGATGGCAACTGGAGGTTGCTGAGCCCTGTGATGGCGTGCCCGGAGGTACAACCGCCTGCATAGCGTGTACCAAAGCCTACAAGCAGGCCACCCAATAGCAGTATGCCTAAAATTTTAGGATCCTGTAGTGCTTCTGCGCTGGTTAGCGTATCCGGCAGGAGTTCGCCATTGGTTGGGGTATCAATGTGCATTTGCTGCAATTCGGTTACCGTTTGGGGGTTGAGCTTCACGCCGGATCCATCGCTAAGATACGTTACGGCGCCCCACCCCCCTATCATGGCGCCAAGCACGACCACGAGATTCCACCGCTGGGCTTTCCAGTCGAAGCGGAAAAATTCGGAGGTTTTACCCGCCCCAAGCATGGTACACATAGTACGCAGGTTGGACGACATCCCGAAGGTTTTGCCAAAGTAAATGAGCGCGAGCATGACCGCCCCTATAATGAAGCCCGAGATGTACCAGGGCCAGGTTCCGAGAAAGCTATACATGGTTTATTTGGTTATTTGTTGTTGGGTTGATGGGTTGATTTGTTGATTTGTTGATGGGTTGTTTGCGTGCACAAAAATAGGGATTTATATTTACAGGCAATCGTTACAACAGGGCATAAAAAAAACAGCTCCCGGTTATGGGAACTGTTTCCTGTTATTTATCGCAGGACGCAACTACGTGCTTAGAACCTGATCTTTTCTACCGGCATAGATACGCCGCCATTAAGGTCTTTCAGCGCGCTCATCACGGCATCGTGGTTGCTAACATCTACTGTACTGGAGAAATAGCCCGGAACGATCACGATCTTAAAAGACTGGTTGAGCGAGAAATCCTGCCTTAGCATCGGGTCGAAATCAGACTCAAGGTAAAGGACCACATCATCAACCGAATGGTCGAAGAAAAAGTTCAGCTCACCCTCGTCTAAGAAATATGTAGTAGGCAGCATTTCATATATGTCATTACCCAGCGCATTTACGCCCGTAAAACGGTACACAAGAATGACATCGGAAGCAAATATTTTTGGGCTCAATGGAATTATGGCCTGAAAATCGCCCGGGGCAGTGAAGTTTACATTATCCACAAAGAACACTTCACTAATGGTATCGTTATCAACGTATCCTCCATCGTCGTCGTTAACGCTACAGCCTGATAATGTAAGTGTACCGATAATGCTTAGGAGTAAAAATATCTTTTTCATAATTTCAATTTATTAATGTTATTTTATTGTTTAAAAGTAGCATTTCAAAAATTGAACCAAAAATTTAAAATGGTAAAAAAATATTAAACTTTTTTGGGTATCTTTATAATACTATGGAAACAACTCCCAAATTATACATGATTCTGCTGGGCTGCACGCCAAAAGGCCGGCTCACGGAACAGCACGATATATTTTTCGGCATTGCCGATTCTGTACTCTCATTAAAGCGTGAGATGTATGCTTTTTGGCCCGATGGCGGCCCGCTCCACATTGATTGCTGGCGGGAGGTGACACAGGTGGATGGCTATTCTATCAGCATTGTTCCGAAGGAACAGGCCACCGGGCCTACCGAAAAGCTTTTCCTCCTGAACCTTGGCGGCTACCGCCCCGGGGAATTTGAGGAGTACCATTACAAAATGCTGGCGGTGGCTGCATCCATGGGAAAGGCCATAAAGGCATCGAAGCAAACGGAGTTCTACAAGCAGTGGGGTTTTAAAGGCGCCGAATCGCACATTGATGAAAAATATGCCCTTGATGTAGACGATATGCACAAGGTGGAAGACCTGCTATCTGACCAGATAAAAGAGCGCTACAGCATCAGGATCACTAAACAGGAGGGCCCGGAAGACGAACTTCACCTGGGGTATGTGAAATTAGGCAAGCTTTAATATTTATAATCCTATTGCTGATCGGCATTAAATGATTTTTGATAATTATTTAATGCCTGGAATAATACGCGTACTATTTTTCTGCTATATTAGCTTTTAAATAAGACTCATCAATGGCAAACAGAAGTTACATCTACGGCCTGAAGAATGGCCGCTATACCAGTATTGGCGAATACCCCTATTTTATACCTTATGCTTTTAAACTATTAGCAGGCTTTGATCCCGAGCCTGTCGAATCGGCGCTTTTTGACCCGAAAGTCGGGATAAAGGCCGATTTTAAAAAAGGTAAAGAAGCATTGTACTTTATCCTTGACTTTTTGGCAGCCACTAAGCAGATGGCTGACCATGAAGAATTTGAGGCATTTGTGGCGGAAACGAAAGCGTTTTTAGACCCGATAGACGCCGAACACATTGTATTGGAAAACGGCGAAATTTATTCCTTATATACGGATGATAACGGTGAATACCTCTCTGCCGAAGACCTGGAGGAAGTGAACGTAAGGGAGTGCAAGTCCTGCTTTTTCCGCGGCGAGGAGATCGATCTTGTAAAAGAGTTCGGCCTGCATCCCTCGCAAATTTTTAACCTGCAAAATGAAAAAGCCGAGGAGGTATTCGCTGCCGTCATTGTGCTGAAAGACGAATGGAAAAAAAGGCTGGCGGAAAAATGCTGGCGGGATGTGCTGTATTTCCAGTTTAATTATAAAGATAAAGAATAATACCGGCAACTCCAAAACATATACAATCTGATGGACCTTATAGAACGATTACAGAAATATTCGGGTTGCGACCTGCAAACCTGCGAAGAACAATTAGCGAAACGGAACGGCAACTTTTGGGAAGCGCTGTATGACCTGACCATGCCTAAGAATGCAAAGGATGACTACATAATAAAGCTATTTACAGCAGATGATACGCAGGAACTGGAAGCGACCCTTAAAAGCCTGGTAAGTATTTATGGTGGTTGGGGCTTTTCTGAAATCAAGGGGAAAGTATATGACGATGATGAAGCATTTTACATTTCGGGCAAGCCTACCGGCGAAGAAGGGATGTATGAGAGCATCCACACACCTGAAGAAATTGAAAAATATGGAGATTTGCTGAAATCAGCGGAACAAGGGATAGTGCTGGCGACCTTGCAGGTACTCGGCATGATTGAGTTAAAGCATTTCAGCGGGGACATCATCAGTGAAATGAAGAAGCTGCTAACGGCTAAGAATCCGCATATTGCAAATGAGGCAATGAGGTCGAATATGGACCAGCCCGAAAAAATAGCGGCATTTTTGAATGAATTGCAGCACAACCTAAAACCCAACAGGAGCCAGAACCATTTTATGGCGGTAAGGAGCTTCAGTAGCGAAAAAGCACCTGTTTGTCCCGAGATAACAGAGGACTTAGCCCGGCTCACCCGATCGTCGAACAGCCAGGTACGCGACATGGCAAGCGGGTTGCTCGTGCGTTATGGCCAAATTAGCCCTGAAGAAAAAGCCGCGGCAGAAGTAAGGCGCAGGAAAGCCGAAGTGGAGGGAATGCATTACAGGGTCGAAAAAATAAAATCGGCGAAAGCCCTGTATACCTTTGCCGATACATTCAACTGGGATGAGGATGTGGAGTATATGTGTGCCGTGATTCGCCATCAACTGTGCGAAGTGGCCACTGCAAAGCTCGTGTACTGGCGGAGCGAGCCCAACTATTACCAAAAGTTTATCGATGCAGAACAGGTGGAAGAATACCACAGGGACATCTACCACCTGCAGCGCGAGATCGAGGAGGGTGTGAAGGATGGGAAATATCCCGCCGGGAAGCTGAAGTACAATCCGAAGGACGACCATGAGTTTGACCGAACGGAAAGCAATGTGCCGGAAAGCGAAATAAAAAGGGCGATACCCGAATTTATGTATTAAACCGATCCAACAATTGAATATGATACTTGAAAAGCTACAGAAATATTCGGGCTGCGACCTAAAAACCTGCGAAGAGCAACTGGAAAAAAGGGAAGGTAAATTTTGGTTTGCCCTGCACGACCTGCTAAGGCCGACGGATAAGGAGGCGCTTGTGCAAAAGCTCCACGTCGCAACAGATGCAGAGGAACTGCACGGCCTTCTTACAAAATTGCATAGATTTTATGCCAGCAGCGATTTTTACGATGTGGTGATGAAAGTATTTGATGAAGACAGTGAAATACTGGAATCGCACAAGCTGCATGGCGTAAGCGATCTTAACAATTTTGAGCCGGAACCCGGTGAGATGGATCGTTATGCGCAATTGCTGCGATCATTTGTTCCGAAAAATATCGTGAAAGCCCTTGAGATCATTGGCCGGATACGTGCCGTTCATTTCACCCCCGACATTATTGACAAAATTAAAAGCTGGCTTACAGGCACTAATGACCACATGATAAAGCAGGTATTCAGTACCAATATTAATGACCAGCGTGATAAAATAGATTTATTTTTTAACGAGATCGTTTTTAACCTGAAGCCGGACCGCAGCGACTACCACTTTACTGCCATGAGGGCGCTTTGGAGCGACAGCGCCCCCGCCTACCCTGAATTGACGGCAACACTGCAGAAATTTGCCAAAGCCCGTGACACCCAAATTGGCAGTATGGCCAACGACCTCCTGGTGCGTTACGGCAACACCGGCGAAGAAGACAGGGAGGCTGCTGATAGTCGTTTCCGCGCTAAGCAGGTTGCCGCCATTCACAAAAAGGTAAACAAGCTGAAATCGGCAAAAGGCCTGCATAATTTTGCCAACAGTTTCGACTGGGATGACGACATGGAATATATGTTTGCCGTGATTCGCCATGAAAAATGCGAAGTGGCTACCGCCAAGCTGGTGTACTGGAGCATTGGCCCGACTTACTTCCAGCAATATGCAACAGCCGAAGAGGTGGAGGACATCAACAGGGATGCGTTTGTGCTGATGGAAGAAATCGAACAGCGGATGAGGGACGGGAAGTATGCGGTGGGGAAACTGGAATACGACCCTAAAAATGATTTACTTAAAGACAAGACCAAAAGTGACCTGCCGGAAAATGAGATAAAAAGGCCGATACCCGAATTTATGTATTAATTTGCAGCCATGAAAAAACTAATCCTCGTCTTCGCTATACTGTTTGCATCATTTGGTAATGCCCAAAAGTATTATCCCAAGCTCGAAAATATGTACCTGCAAGCCGGCGATATGGATGAATCGGTATTTTATGAGGAGATCGTTTTTTTCAGGGATGGGCTTCGGACAGCTATCAAAAAAGTATGGCTGAACGGGCTGCAGACCTCATCAGGTGGGAACTCGGCTTTTTACAGCCTTGACCTGGTGCCGAAATGGGTGTATGAGGTAAACTTCATGGAAACCGGGATGATCCTGAAATTTAACCATGCCAAAGAGGATAAGGTGTCGTATATCCCTATCACCTGTACCGAAACCATTGAGAGGAGAAGCGAGGAAAAATCCGGGGACGGAAGGATAGAGTTTTTGAGCAAAGGCGGTGTGGCTTTGGAATTTCCTCAGGCGATGATGACACCCTACAATACTGAATTTAAAACTACCATTCCCGATGCCAAATGCCTGTTTGAGCCGGAAAGGGCTACCTACGAGTTTGATCCTGCTACGAAAAGCCTCACTATCAGCCTGACAGGCGCGTTTACTACAGCACTAAAGGTTGGGAAAACGGTTATCGGCAAGGATGACGCTAACGGAATTTCCATTAAGGCATCGAAAGGCTTGCTCACAGTGGACCTGCGGTATAATGACAGGAAAAAAGGCGGACAGGTGATAAATCTTATCACTAAAAAATTCTAGGGCAATGGCATTACGACCACGGAGTATGGCGCTAAGCATTTTGTACCATAAGGCAACTGTTTATGCCGTTGCTTATATCATTCATTCAAGGTACAATTTCCGGGGAAACTTATTTTACCTGTATGAGGAAGAAGGCCCCGCTTCGGCCATTCGTGAGGGAGTCGGTATTTTTATTGTCGCTTTAGTTTATAACCTGCCGGTATTTGCAAGCAACTATTATTTCGCAAGGGGGTGTTTCAAAGAAAGGATTCATCCCGGTGAAATGGTTATCAATATTTTAATAATGGCTTCATGCAATATTTTATACCTCATTATAATGTATAGGGTAGTTACAGTGGAACCTTTTGCCAGTCTTTCATTTATTCTTGCAGGTATAGTGATAGCCGCAACATTGTTTATGGAATTTCTGCGGTATAAAATTTCTGCCCGTAAACCCGCCTAATCCCGCTTAACCAATCGGTACGAATAGTCCGGGAATCCATCAACCTTCAAAGTATAAACACCCGATTGCAGCCTGCTGATGTCGAGCCTGTTTTTTGCGCTGCTTAGCGTACCGGTTTGGGCGCTACGGCCATTCATGTCGGTAAGGTTGTATTGGAGGCCTGTTAGTGAAGGATCGACATCGATATAAAGCACATCGCCAGCCGGGTTGGGGTAAATTTTTATTTTTGAGCGGATGTCATTCTGTACTGCCGCCAGTGACAGATTTTCGAAATACTGCTGCAAATAAACCGAGAGGTCAAACTTATGCAGCTTTTGCGAAACGTTTACTATTGGCGCCTGTACGAAATGTTCATTGGACACAAAATAATCCAGTCCGTTGGTAGTCGCAATACCTTCCACCTGGTGAAAACCCATGGAGGACATCCCGATCTTACGCTTATTTCCGCTAAAGAAATTGTGGCCGTTAAAATCATACAGCAGGTAGAAGAACGGCTGCAATATGGTACTGTAACCCGTAAGCACCACCAGCCTTTTGTCTTCGAGGTACGTTGCCCCTGTGATCAGTCCGCTTACGTCGTAGGTTGCCTTAAGCTGCGCGACATAGGTGCCGGGAGTTTTGGGCAGGGCATACACGCTTGTTTTTTTGCTGACCCACTGCTTGGTGAACAGGTAGATGCTGTCCTGCGATACGATGAATGCCTCACAGTCAAAATCGGTATTGTTGTTGCCGGTGGGCGTGAAGCTGGTTTGGTTGGAATAGGTAAAATTAATCGAGTTGGCCTGTACATTTCCTGAGAGCAATTCCTCCTTCCCTACCCTTATAATCCTGAGATTGGTGCGGTTACCATTCCCGTTGTTGCCAAAATCGCCTATGTAGACGTACTGCACGTCCTGAGCGATCTCCTCCCAATCGGTATTGGATGTTCCTGTTACCGGAAATGTTTGCAGTACCGCGCCTGTAATGGTATCCAACGAATACAGGTTCAGGTCGGTATTGTCATTGTGGGTAAGGAGCCTGTCGCCCCATTTGATAAGCCCTGAGGTTTCCTCTACCGCGTTGGGCAGGTTTACGGAGCTTGTTGGCGCGACTGAGGCGGAACCATACGTGCAGGTGCCATTGTTCACCGTTGCCTGTGGGTTGTAGTTATTGGAAAGCGGGTCGGTGCAGCCCACAACCTGTGCCGTAAGGGTATGTGCAAGGAACAGGGCAAGTATAAATACAATAACTTTCATGACTGTAAGGTAGGCATTTTATATAAAGCTACCGCAAACACGCTCCACTAAAAATCAACGGGTTATAATTTCAGGTAAATTACAGTGCCCGGAAATGAGACGTGCATTGAGTGAATACTTGCATCGCGTATAAGGACCACGCACCAGAATAAAATTCCCTACCAAAAGTTAAATCATTTCTTTTTAAAAACCCGTGTGGCTAATTTTAATCCACTAAACACAAATCACCATGAACAAACTCATCAGGGCCCTTATAGCGGGCTGGGGCGCAAAGAAATTAGGAGGGGGCTGCATCGGCACCATAGTAGTATTCGTTATCATTTATTATTTGCTGGGGTACTGCGACAGGATGTAGCTTAGTTTGCGGCTACCCCGGTAGCCGCAGCAATTAATGCACCCCGGTAGCAATGTACGGCTAAAAATGCGAGCAAAAGTGATTCATCGTCCGCTACGGGCGTATTGACTGTTACTGTATATCCCGAAGTCCATTTTTTCCAGTTGCCTTCCTTCTCTATTTCCAAAACCTTTTCGCCCTTATGACTTTCTAACATATAGCCGCTCTTATGCCAACCCCTTGAAATCACCTTATAATAGTGATGCGGTTGTTTTACGTGGCTAATTTCCGTTCCGCTCCATGTTATCCGGATTATGAAAACAGGCTGGCCATCCTTGAGCAATTCAGTGCTGGTTTTCCAGAAGCCTTTTCCTTTAAGGGCATACACCATGTTGCCAACAGTAATCTCCGCGTCTTCAGAATACCATTTCGGATAATTCAGGATGCCCACAGCCCTGCCATCGATTAATGCAGTATAACGGCGGTCTTTTTTGGATGTAATGGTAATGGTTTGCATAACGTTAATTTGGTAGTGCTAAGTTACACAATCCTCTTTCGTAAGTCAAAAATGTTGTTGCAGATGATGGCGGGGTTGTTACAGATTATAATTCATCGGCAATTATCCGAGAAAAGCCTTTAGAAACTCTTTTAATGGATTACCATATTCAGCATCAAGATTCCAGCAATCAAGTGTATAATCCCTTTCAGGTTCTTTAGCTTCCAATTTTTGAAATGACAAATAAGAATAAATCTGAATTTTCAAATCAGGGACATGATAATCATTATTTTTTCCAGTGAGACATTTGTCTAATACCTCAAAACATTCAAAAATTCCATGATGTTTTTCAACAGTCATACTTTTTAATAGTTCTTCCAAAGCGCCTGTTTCTGAATTATTTGGGAACAAAAAAACCTCAAATTCAATGCCCGCTTTATCTTTCTGTTGTTTGATGTTATTTAATGCAGCCTGGAAATCAGAATCAGCATCAAATATCAGGAGGTTTACGCCGCCCTGATCCGAATTTTGTTTAAAAAAATTTTCAGCTAAGTGTATGCTGTCTTTCCCCTTAACATCTATATATTTTATCTCCTCAATTTTGAAATGATGTTTTATATAATCCTTCAGGAATTTCCCATCAGCCTTCCCTTCGCCAAATAATACTACAGGCCTCTTCATTACCTTAACTCATTTTCCTGCTCAATGGCAAACTCAAATTCTTCAAAGTCATAGCGGTATGCCTTAATATCTCCATTTGGAAGTTTTTTTAGGGTGAATGATTTAGTGTCATTTTGAAAATTAACGAAGTCTTTCTCTTCCAACACTTCTTTAAATGATTTTAAAAACTCGTTGTTGTGCGTTGAAATGAATAATTGAACATTATTCTCGGAAGCAGTTTTTAAAACAATTCTCGAGAAATCTTTATATCTACTATAATGGATTCCAGTGTCTATTTCGTCAATACATAAATATTTATTCTTACAGGAAACTATCTCCATAATTAATCGAAAAAGACGAATAGTTCCATCACCAAACATTGGTAAAGGTAGTAAACTCTCAACATTATCAAGCCAAAAGCCAACTACTGGAATATTTTCCATGTAATTCATGGAAATTTCAATATCTATAAGATTTGGTATTAGAGACCTTAAATGAGCAATTAAAGTTTTTTTGATATTCCGGTTATCCGTAAAATTCTCAGAATAAAAGCTAACTAAATCGTCAGAATAATACATGTTTGCAGGAATAAAAGGTACGATATTTGTAAATCCTTCTACATTATTTTGCACTTGGAAGCTTCTATATTGTATTGAATTATTTTTTGTTATTTTTAATAATTCTTTATCGTTAGAACCAAAAATAACAAATTGATCAAGGTTCTTCCGTTCTGATATGTCTAAATTTTCAACTTTTTGTGTTTCGAATAACGCTGTAAAACCAATTTCGTTAAAATAAAAAATTTTTACCTTTATATATTCTTTATCAAATTTTTTATTTAAAAAAAACTTCAGTGGATTTACCTTATAAATTGAATCGTCGGCAGAAATTTTCTTAAATTCCAAAATGCCTTGCAAATTAGAAATGGATTCCGATAAGTTTTCATCAAAAATTAGGCTCTCCAAAAAACTACTTTTCCCAACATTGTTATCCCCAAGTATTATATTATACATTCCGAATCCCTCAACCGAAAAATGGTCAAAGCATTTAAAGTTTTCAATGCTAATATTTTTGATATGTTTCACTTGTTCCATAATAACAAAATTACATAAAAAGTATATTATTTTGCGAACTTTATACCATTCATTGGATTAACCTAAAAGCCTCCCATACCGGAAGGCTAATTCTATTTACCTGGAAAGATTGCCGCGCTCCGTTCCTCCGCTCGCAAAGACGGATCGCAAGAGTAAGTGCGTACACCATAGAAACATCCTCCCATTCCGGAAGGCTTCTATTACAAACTGTGTAGCTCAATCTAAAATCTAAAATCTACAATCTGAAATGGCGGTTACATATTTCTCCTGTACTGCCCGCCTACTTCGAACAATGCCGAAGTGATCTCACCCAGTGAGCATACTTTGGCGGCATCCATAAGCTGTTCGAAGATGTTCTTGTTTTGTATCGCGGCATCCTGCACCAGGGACAGCTGTTCTTTCACCTGTTCGGCATTGGCCTTGTGCAGGTTTTCGAGGGTCGTGATCTGGAATTGCTTCTCCTCTTCGGTAGCCCTGATCACCTCCAGTGGCACCACCGTTGGCGACCCTTTCGAGCTCAGGAACGTATTCACCCCTATGATCGGGAACTCGCCCGTATGCTTAAGCGTTTCGTAGTAAAGGCTTTCCTCCTGTATCTTGCTGCGCTGGTACATGGTTTCCATCGCGCCAAGCACGCCGCCACGCTCGGTAATGCGGTCAAATTCGGCCAGTACGGCATCTTCCACAAGGTCGGTCAGTTCCTCGATGATGAACGATCCCTGAATCGGGTTCTCGTTCTTCGCAAGGCCAAGCTCCTTGTTGATAATCAACTGGATTGCCATCGCACGGCGTACGCTTTCCTCGGTCGGGGTCGTGATTGCCTCATCATAGGCATTGGTATGCAATGAGTTACAGTTGTCATATATAGCGTACAATGCCTGAAGCGTGGTACGGATGTCGTTGAAGTCGATTTCCTGCGCGTGCAGCGAACGCCCTGATGTCTGGATATGGTATTTCAGCATCTGTGCACGCTCGTTGGCTCCGTACTTGTTCTTTAAGGCTTTCGCCCATATTTTACGTGCCACCCGGCCTATCACCGCATATTCAGGGTCGATGCCATTACTGAAGAAGAACGACAGGTTCGGCCCGAAATCGTTGATGTTCATGCCGCGGCTCAGGTAATATTCCACGTATGTGAAGCCATTTGACAGTGTAAAGGCCAGCTGCGTAATAGGGTTGGCACCCGCTTCGGCGATGTGGTAGCCTGAAATGGACACCGAATAGAAGTTTCTCACGTTATTCGTAATGAAGTACTCCTGCACGTCGCCCATCAGCCTTAGTGCGAACTCTGTAGAGAAGATGCAGGTATTCTGTGCCTGGTCTTCCTTCAGGATGTCGGCCTGTACTGTACCCCGCACCTGCGTAAGGGTGCGTACCTTAATGTCATTATATACAGCCGCAGGCAGCACCTGGTCGCCGGTTACGCCAAGGAGCATCAGCCCCAGGCTGTCGTTGCCCGCAGGCAGTTCGCCATTGTAACGTGGGCGGTCAAGGCCTTTGGCTTTATATATTTCATTTATCTTGTTATCGACTTCTTTCTCAAGGCCATTCTCTTTAATGTAAAGCTCACACTGCTGGTCGATGGCGGCATTCATGAAGAAGCCCAACAGCATCGGCGCAGGTCCGTTGATGGTCATACTTACCGAGGTAAGCGGGTGCGCGAGGTTAAAGCCCGAATACAGTTTCTTCGCATCATCCAGGCAGCAGATGGATACCCCGGCATTACCGATTTTCCCATAAATATCAGGACGGATGTGCGGGTCATTACCATAAAGCGTCACACTGTCAAATGCTGTCGAAAGGCGTTTTGCAGGCAGCCCGGCGCTCACGTAGTGGAAACGCTTGTTGGTACGCTCAGGACCACCCTCACCGGCAAACATCCTGGACGGATCCTCGCCTTCACGCTTGAACGGGTACAGCCCGGAAGTGAACGGGAACTCGCCCGGCACATTTTCCTGCAGGCACCAGCGCAGGATGTCGCCCCACGCGCTGTATTTCGGCAGCGCCACCTTCGGTATCTGCGAATGCGAAAGGGATTCGGTATGCGTTTGTATGTTGATCTCCTTATCCCTTACCTTAAAGGTGTAGACAGGGTTCCTGTATTTGTTTACTTTCTCATTCCACGTCAGGATGATCTCCCAGTTATACGGGTCGAGGTCCATTTTCACGCGGTCGAATTCGCCCACCAGCAGTTTCACCAGGTCGGCATTGGTACCCGACTTTGGCGTAACCGGCTCAATGCCGAATTTTGCCAGTTCGGGCTTCACGCCACCAACCGACTCGATGGTCTTATAGATACCGTACAGCTTTTGCGCCACTTCCTGCTGGCTGGCGGCCACCTGGTCGTACTTTCGGTTATTTTCGGCAATTTCGCTCAGGTAGCGGGTACGGTGCGGCGGAATCACGAAGATCTTCTCGCTCATTTCACGCGTTATCGCAAACGTGGAATTCAGGTCGGCGCCGGTACGCTCCACTACCCTGTCCATGATCTTTTTGTACAGCGTGTTCATGCCCGGGTCGTTGAACTGCGAAGCGATCGTACCGAATACCGGCATATCGTCAGGGTTCTTATCCCACAGGTTGTGGTTGCGCTGGTATTGCTTCTTCACATCGCGGATGGCATCGAGTGCGCCGCGCTTGTCGAATTTATTCAGGGCTACCAGGTCGGCAAAGTCGAGCATGTCAATTTTCTCCAGCTGTGTGGCAGCGCCAAATTCAGGAGTCATTACATAGAGCGAAACGTCCGAATGTTCAATGATCTCGGTATCACTCTGCCCGATACCGGAAGTCTCGAGGATGATGATGTCATATTTTGCGGCCTTCAGCACCTGTATGGCTTCGGCTACATATTTTGATAAAGCCAGGTTGGATTGCCTTGTGGCCAAAGAGCGCATGTATACCCTCGGGTTATTGATGGCGTTCATGCGGATGCGGTCGCCCAGCAGTGCACCGCCGGTTTTACGCTTGGAAGGGTCAACAGAAATAAGGCCGATGGTCTTTTCGGGGAAGTCGACAAGGAAACGGCGTACCAGCTCGTCTACCAAAGATGACTTGCCCGCGCCGCCCGTACCGGTAATGCCCAATACAGGTATTTTTGAAGTTTCATTTTTTTTATGGATGGCATCAAGGGTTTCCCTGGCAACATCAGGGAAATTTTCAGCAGAAGAGATTACCCGCGCAATAGCGGTTGGTATTTTTTCTTCTAACTGATCAATTTCACCATTCAGCTTATCGCCCACAGGGTAATCAGACCGCTGTACCAGGTCATTGATCATTCCCTGCAATCCAAGCGCGCGGCCATCATCGGGCGAATAGATGCGCGTAATGCCGTATTCGTGCAGTTCCTTAATCTCGTCGGGCAGTATAACCCCGCCGCCGCCACCGAAGATTTTAATATGCCCGGCGCCCTTTTCCTTCAGGAGGTCGTGCATGTATTTAAAGTATTCGTTGTGCCCGCCCTGGTAGGAGGTCATCGCGATCGCATTGGCATCTTCCTGAATGGCGGTGTTCACCACTTCCTCTACGCTACGGTCGTGGCCCAGGTGAATCACCTCAACGCCGGTGGCCTGTATGATGCGGCGCATGATGTTGATGGCGGCATCGTGCCCGTCAAAAAGCGATGCGGCGGTAACGATTCTTACTTTATTCTTTGGGATATACGGTACGGCTTGTTCCATTATGAAATATTCAATATTAAGAGCGCAATTTACGTAATTATTAAAAATTTCAAAGACAACGGAACCACAAAATATTTATATCGAAAAAGATAATGGGCTAAGCGCGTGGATGCAGGAATGCATGTGTGGGGGCGTTGCGAAAACGTATCGCATTGGAAAAGTTGCGACCCGGATTGCAAAATGGTAACCTTACAATCGCAAAACAGATTTGAAACAAAAATCACCTTTTCCATTCTGTAAGTTGAGTTTTTAGCAATCGTGTCCGCTACTGCGGGCAATCCTTCCACTGGAGCATAAAAACTTTTTTTTGCAGGAAATTACCTCATTTTTGCATTGCTGGTGGCCGGAGACTTTAAAATCCCACGCGCGGTCCTGTAAAATCACCTGCCCGGTCACCTAAAATCACATGGCATATCCTATAAAGTCACCTGCCGCATTCCGTAAAATTACCTATTTTTGTGCAAACAACATGATATGACTACCCAACAACTATTCGCCGAAATTTTCAGGAAAAAATCGTTCCTGTGCATCGGGCTGGATGTCCACCTCGACAAAATTCCGCCCCACCTCCTCACTACCGAAGACCCGATATTCGAGTTCAACAAAGCCATCATCGATGCCACCCACGACCTGGCCGTGGCCTACAAACCCAACACTGCCTTTTACGAAGCATACGGCCTAAAAGGCTGGCATTCATTGGAAAAGACTATCAATTACCTTAACCAAAAGCATCCGGAAATATTCACCATTGCCGATGCCAAGCGCGGCGATATAGGCAATACCTCGGCCATGTATGCCAAGGCGTTCCTTGAGGATTTGGCTTTTGATGCGGTTACCGTGGCGCCCTATATGGGTAAGGACAGTGTAGAGCCGTTCCTGGCGGTTAAGGACAAATTTACGATACTTCTGGCGCTGACCTCCAACGAAGGGGCTTTCGATTTCCAGACCCAGAAAACCATCGACGGCGAGCTCTACAAAACCGTACTGAAAACCAGTAAAACCTGGGCAAACAGTGACAACCTGATGTACGTGATCGGCGCGACCAAAGCCGAATATTTTGCGGAAATACGAAAGATTGTACCCCACAGTTTCCTGCTCGTACCGGGCGTGGGCGCACAGGGCGGCAGCCTTGCAGAAGTGTGCCGATACGGGATGAATGACACTGTAGGGCTGCTGGTAAACTCCTCACGTGGAATTATCTATGCCTCTAACGGCGGGGACTTTGCCGAAAAAGCCCGTACAGAAGCGCTTACCCTGCAGGACGAGATGCGCACTATAATCCTTGATGCGCAGCTTGCCAAAGCGCTTGATATACGATAGATGAGAACTTATACCGACCAGACAGGGCACATCATGACCCTCGCCGCAACGCCTAAGCGCATTATCTCCCTCGTGCCGTCGCAAACGGAACTTCTTTTCGATTTGGGACTGGAAGACAGCATTGTAGGGATCACTAAATTCTGCATACACCCCTACCATTTGAAGTCGACCAAAAAGATCATAGGCGGTACAAAGAGAGTGCATTACGAAAAGATCCGCCTGCTCCAGCCCGATATTATCATTGCCAATAAGGAAGAGAATACCGAAGAAATGGTCAATGCCCTCCGGGAGATAGCTCCCGTTTGGACTAGCGATATCACTACTATACAGGACAGCTTGGATATGATAACGGAGCTCGGCAGGATATTCTCGGTACGAACTGCCGCCACACAGTGGATCGACAAGATCAACTTCGCTTTAACCGACTTCAAAAATTTCATACAGGGGAAGGAATCGCTGAAGGCAGCCTATTTCATCTGGAAAGAGCCGTATATGGTGGCGGGAAAAGAAACGTTCATCAACGAGATGATGAAACTCAATAATTTTACCAACATCTATGAGGAACGGGAAGGCCGATATCCCGAAGTCATTGTTCAGAAAATGCGCATACAGGGCGACCCCGAATTGCTGCTGCTTTCATCCGAACCCTATCCCTTTAAGGATGAGGATGCTTTTGAACTCGGCAGGCATACGCACCACGCCAAAACCGTTTTTGTCGATGGGGAGATGTTCTCGTGGTATGGCAGCAGGATGGTAAAAGCGTTCACATACTTTAAGCAGTTGCAGAAGCGGATTGAGGAACCGGTTTAGCTATAGCTACAAACTATCTCCTCATCTTCCTGAACAGGAAAATATATTCTTCGGCGGTATCAAAATCCTCATAGCCTATCTTGCCGATTACCTTGCCATATTTGTCAAGCGTCACGATAAACGGGAAAAAACCGTCACGGTTGTATTTTTCTGTAAGAATCATCTTGGGGTCGTTGACGTTTACAGGCTCGGGATCGCCTTTCTTTTCGAGGAAATCGGCACGTAGCAGCACCCAGTCCTTTTGGGCCGCGGCCTTAAATTCGGGCGTCTGCCAAACCTTTTTCTCAAGCTCCATGCATGGCAAGCACCAGTCGGATCCCGAAAAGACAAGCAATATATTCTTGTTGAATGCTACCGCTTTGCGTTTTGCGGTTTCAAGGTCGGTATTCCACTCCTGCGAAAATCCAACGGTATTTACCAGCAGGCATACCAGGATAAGGCTCTTTTTCACGTATTCTCTTTTTTGCAAAAGTAAGCAAGTGAGCGGTGTAATTGCAGTACATTAAGAAAAAAAGTTAAGAACAAATTTCACCAATTCAAATTGATGACCTCTTATCACAGAGCTTTGATATTTGGTGTCCTAGTAGATAATAAAAATGCCGGTACTTAATATACCGGCATTCTTCTAACTAACCCTAACCAAATGTGAGAAAACCATTTATTAAATGCAAATTACACAAAAATATTTCTCCTGAATGTTAAGGCTACGTTATTTCTATCGTATTGGTAATTAAAAAATTAGCTACTTGTTATCCTGCTGCGCAAACACCATTTTTAGCAGGTCGGAGGTGCGGGCATTGATGTTGTTGCGTATCTCCTTCTCCTCTACCGCGATCATTTTATACACACCTTCCAGTGCTTTGTTGGTAACGTAATCGGTAAGGTCGGGGTTTACTTTAGTCACCAACGGCACCTTGTTGTATTGTGTGATGATGTTGCTCCAAACCTTATCGGCACCTACTTTGCTGAATGACGATTTGATCACCGGGTTGAATTTGGTGTACAGCTGTGAGGTGGTCTGCCCTTTCAGGTAAGTGGTAGCGGACTCATCATTGCCCATCAGGATGTTCTTCGCATCGGTGAAGGTAATGTTCTTTACCGCCGAAACAAATATCGGGGTGGCCTCCTTTACGGCATTCTCTGCGGCACGGTTCATCATCATGAGGCCTTCGTCGGCCAGCTTACCTAAACCAATATCTCTCAGGGTTTTATCCACTTTTTGCAATTCGGCAGGCAGCAGTATTTTTACGAGTTGGTTCCTGTAAAAGCCATCGGTTTGCGTGAGCTTGCTTACCTGCTTATCAATCCCCTTATCCAGCGCTTCACGAAGGCCTGCAGCGATATCGGCATTAGAGAGGGTTCCCAATTGCGGTAACTGCGAGGCTACCTGTTGCAATTCGGCACAGCCTGAAAACATAAAACAAGTGGCAAGCAATGGCAGGATGAGCTTTTTCATAGGAAGTTATTTACTTTTTATCCTGTAAAGCAAACACTTTTTTAAGTAAATCGGAAGTGCGCGATGATAAATTTGTCCTAATATTTTTCTCCTCTACCGTGATCATTTTGAATACGCCGTCCAGTGCTTTACCTGTTACGTAATCGGTAAGGTCGGGGTTCACTTTGGTTACCAGGGGCAGGGCATTGTACTTCGAGATGATGTTAGCCCAAACTGTATCAGCGCCCACTTTGCTTAACGACGTTTTTACCACCGGGCTGAATTTGCCGTATAGCGGTGAAGTAGTTGTCTTCTGCAGGTAGGTCGTAGCCGAGTTATCCGCGCCCATCAGTATCTTTTTAGCGTCGGTGATGGTCATTTTGGTAATGGCATCGACAAATATCGGGGTGGCTTCCTTCACGGCATCTTCGGCGGCGCGGTTAAGCACTTTGATGCCTTCGTCGGCGAGATTGGACATCCCCATCTGGCGCAGTTTCTTATCGACTTTCTGCAATTCCGCGGGAAGGAGGATCTTTACAGCCTCGTTTTTGTAAAAGCCATCTTCGGCGGTAAGCTTGGTAACTTCTTTGGTCACACCGTTGTTCAGGGCTTCTTTAAGCGCCTTGCCAATATCGGCATTGCTGAAGGACGACCCGACGCCGGAAAGCATGTCCTTGCCTTTGCCGACAAGGTCTTTCAGCTGGGCATTGGCGACTGTTGATATCGCGGTGATTATCAACAGGGAGAAAAGTATTTTTTTCATTGTTTAAGATTTTCTTAACCAAAACAAAAACCGTTCCGAATTTGGTTTACCACGGTGGATGCAAGGAATTACAAGGTAAACAGCGCTTTTGGGTTATAAAGTATCAGGCTGATTTTTTGAAGGAACGCGAGTTAAACACGACTATCGAAAGCAGGATCAGCGAGTAGGCCGCTACCTGGAACAGCGTAATGGCTTCTTTAAAATACAATGCCGACAGCACAAACCCGATGATGGGATTGATATACAGCAATATGCCAACCGATGAGGAACTGATGCCCTTGAGCGCATACAGGTTGAGGAAGAGCGGTATGATGGTAAACACCACCGCTATGATGGCAATGTATCCGTAGAACGAGGTTTCCTGGGGTACCGGGCCGCTGTAATACGGGTAAAACGGCGCAAGTATGATGGCGATGATCACCAGCTGGACGTTGAGCAGGAAGAACTTGTCGATGCCCACGATCTTTTTTTGTATAATGAGGTACAGCGCATAGGTGGCGGCCACGACCAGACTGTAGAGGATCGACATGAAGTTGTTGTACGACAGCAGCACGCACCCCAGCGCGCTCAGCCCTACTGCAAACCATTGCACCGGAGCCAGCTTTTCCTTCAGGATCAGGTAGGCCAGCACTGTAGTGAGTATCGGGCAGACGAGGTAGGCAAACGATGCCGCATTCACACTGATATGGTTCATTACATAAATGAATATGAACCAGTTAGCCACTAGCAAAAGCGCGCTGCCAAGGGTGAGCCACAGCAATTTTGACCTTTCCGGGCGTTCCATTTTGCGCAGGATATCGCGTGTTTCGGTGATGGTATTCCTGCGAAATAACAGCGTGATAGCCAGCATTATCGGCACGCAGAAGAACAGCCTGTAAAACAGGATATCAAGTGATGGGTAGTGGTGTATGGGCCGGAGCCCGAAGCTGAAAAATCCCCAAATGAGGAAGGCGGTAATGCCCGCAGCGTAGTATTTTGAGAACCGCATGGCGAGGTGATAATTTGCCGCAAATGTAGGAAATAATACGTCTGAAAGTTCAGGATTTTCCTCCCGAAAGCCGCTGATGTTCCGGAGGGAAAATTTCGGGTGACTTTTGGTGCTGCCACGGGTGACTTTTCAGGAAAAGGCGGGTGACATTTGGTGCTTCGCAAGGTGACTTTTAGGGTATGTAGCGTATGACTTTTCAGGTCACCCTTTCAACACTATTATCAAACATAAAAAATGTAATTATTTTCCTATAAAAATCATTTTTGCTTTTTCTGCCGAAAGGCTGTCCGGTACAATGGGACACGATGGCTAAAACCGGATTATACAAAATGGAAACCGACCGTTTTTGTTTCACTTCTGTTGGCCGATGCACGGGCGTAAAATTTTGCCGGTTTGGCGCGCGGGTGTTTCAGAAATTCAATCACAATGAAACAAATTCCGTAACCTTCGTTATTAGGGTATGCAGCTATTCCGCAAAGTTACACGAAGAAGCCGCAAAGGGTCGCAAAGGTAAATACGCATCCCGTAACTCCTGCAAGGTTTTCAAGAACCTTGTAGGTGTCATTACCGGATTAATACAGACCTACAAGGTCCTTTTAGACCTTGCAGGTCGCGAAGTTGCAATAGTGAAGCTATGCCCATCCGTGGAGGGGTGGTTAATTTAATACGTGAGTTTTATAAGGAGCAGCCGGCTGTAGTGCAATTGCTATACGCCGCACCCGCTATCGCCTTTATCTGCCTCAGCAGGCTACGGCAGGATACCGGCTCTATCGGGGCTACTGGGAGGGGAAATTTCAGTGATGTTAGAGAAATCATATTTTCGCAATGCCTTTTGTAATATCTTCCAGTGATTCCGTACCTGCCTTTTAATTTCAGGCGCTTGCATTTCTTCTGAAGCTCTATATACATATCTCAAATAGTTACCTCTAAACTTCCGATCAAACTTTTCAACTTTTACTTTGCCATTGTAAAAATGAGCTCGTTTAGACGGTAGTTTTCGTGATCTTTCGCCTTTAAAAGAATAAAGCCTGTATATTTTCCTTTTGAAGATAACACTAGAGTCATTCAAACATTTAGCCTTAATTTTTTCTGCTCTTAAATGTCTTCTCTTTATTGCATCTTTCATCTCTCTGTAAAACGAAGCCAAATTTTTAGATTTCAATAAAGTCTGATATCGGTAAAATTCAAATCCTAAATAATTAACAGGAACATTTTTAAGCCACTTATTACCAAGTTGTCTATAACATTGTATTTTGTCATCTTCATATCTAAAAGCTGTTATTTCAGTTTTTGGTATAGAGATTACTAAGTTAATTTTTTCAATTTGTTGCTGTACAAAGTTTTTGACCGTTTCTATTTCTTCATTTTGACAGATAATGACAATGTCATCAGAGTATCGTCTATAAAAAATATTACAATTTTCACCTAAGTCCTTTATTATAGATTCATCAAAAGGCAACATATAAATATTAGCAAGTAACGCACTTATTGGAAGTCCTTGCGGTATACCTTTCATTTTCCCATCATTTTTCTTTTTTTCATTTTTGTAAATCTGTATATCTGATTTTAGTACGTCTTTAATATTTTCAAAAAAAGTGCTTTTCCCTTTTAACCTCAACCTTGCAAGTTGTTTTTCATCAAATGAATTATTTCTAATCCTCAAATCATTTAGCTTGACATAGGAGAAGTTCGTAATTGCCTTAAATATATTGTAATGATCCTTTGGAAGTGTTTTATTACCTATAATTTTTGCCCAAATTAATTTCAATTGTTTATGATCCAAACTGGGGAAAAAATTTTCTATATCAAAGCATAGTACTACACAATTCTGCCTCGACTTTATTTCCTCAAAAACGTCCATAGCAAAATGAACATTATTTTTAAATTTTGTATTACATACAGTTCTTAATTGCCTATATGCAGAAATGCAATCTGAAATATTTACTCTAGATTGTAAATAATTCTCGTAATAAGATGAAATTAATTTAGTGTAATATGAATATATATGTGCATCAATATGAGTAGCGTATAATATCTCTCTTTTCTTAGCATTGGAAATGATTTTACCATCCTTGAAGGTTTTATGTGATCGCTTTTGCATTTCACCAAACCTTGAATACTTGTATCTCCTTTGGATTAATTCCTTAAACAGAAGTGCATAAAAAGAATGTTTTGCCACATTCTCTGCAAGCGATATGTACCTCTCAATATCCTTTCTCACAGATAATGGGGTCTTATTCGAAAAATGAGGATAGCCCCTGTCTTTAAACCAATCTTTATTTTTCATAAATAAGTAAGGAGAAAAAGCACGGATTTATTGCAAAATAAAACTTACATCATTAACTGATTGAGCCATTAGCCGAATTCTCGACTCCCGTTGCCTTTGTACCTAAATTTACCAGTCCATATAGAACTAATGTATCATTTACTCAACACAGTTATACTTATGTCACAGACACACACTGCCCCGAAGGCCAAGCATGCTGCTTTAAATAAGCTCTCCCTAATAGGAAGATTTCTGAGGTTAGCAATGATTAAATCGATTTCTTCATTGCTAACTGAAGAAATGTTCAGTTATCCTGATTCACGTATTAATTATCCCTTGCGGTCTGAATCAAGTGGAAAAATTCCGTTAGCTCAATAAACGTTTTATTTCATTTAACTATTTCCTCCTTACTGCAAGTAAAGTTATAAAATTTATTAAATTTAACAAATTTATATTATGAATAAACTTGAACCAAAATTTAAAATTGGGGATGTTGTTACATTTCGCAATCATCCTCTATTATATGATCATGAAGTAAAAGGTGATAGTAAATATGTTCCCCCACTCATGATAATTAAAGAAATTATTTTAGAAAATTACCAAAAGAAAACTCATGAGGATATAACAGGAAAAAAAATCGCAGAAAGAATTAAATATATCTGTGTGTTTTTTGACGATAATAAAAGTGAATTTATTGAAAGTCATTTATATGAAAGCACATTAGACAGCATCCATAACTTGCATGTTGGAGAAATTGATGAGGAGGAGTTTAGTGAAGTTTCGAAAGCTGTTCGAGATGTTTTAGACTATCCATCAAGCCCTGAATATGAATATGGAAAAATAATATATTTTAAAACTAAAAAATTAGAAGTTTTAAAACGAAAGTCCGCAAAAGTATTTTCTACGCTACACGACTATAATAAGCCCGACAAAAAAACTAAGAGAAAATCCATCCAATATCTGGTAAATTACGCAACACCTGAGTTTATAATTTCTGGATTTAAAAAAGAATCCTATACGGATTTATATTTTAAAGACGGCAAACTGAAGCGGATAGCATCCACTGAATTAGTAAAAGTTCAATGGTACAACCCTATAGGACAAAAATTTAGCGAAATATATTTACCTATTGAATGTTTTACAGATAAAACTCCTTTTCAACCACGCTTGCCCCATAATAAAGCTCATAAACATATGCCAGAACCAGCTGTGCATTTTGATAACATCCCCCCATTAACTGAAGCCAAACCTGAACTTGAACCGTAATTTTAACGCAAACACTCATCCCCCCGCGTGAGGGATAGAGGCGATATCCTGCTGGCCCGCCGCGGCGAGGGAAGAAGATAAAGCCGAAAAGCCCGACGCGTAACGCAGTGGAGCGGCACGCCCAAAAAATAACACACCCCTAACCCCTCTCGAGAGGGGAAGAGCTTCACTCCTGCCGAAAGAAAGATTGCTTCGTGCCTCGCAATGACCGCGTACTGACTGCCGGCACTGCACAAAAAAACCTCCACAGGGAGGCTACTTATTTTTAGTGGTATCGGCTTCGTCGAGCCAGGGCTTGATGTGGACGATCTTGCCGTTCTGGCGTATCACCAGCGGACTGTCCATACGCTTTTTGTAAGCAATGAGGTAATCACCGACTTTTGCCATAGCATCGATGATCTTTTGCATGTGTTCGGTGCGGCTACTTTTTTCCATGAAGCTGTTTTGAAGTTTTAACTGTAAACCAAATCCCAAAGCATGAAGCCAGGAGGAAAGGTATCATTGATAAGTAATTGAACGTTATAAAATAGCTTAAAAGGAATATCCAGTAGACCAATAAGGCTATCAGTAATATAATACCCAGTACAACGATTTTCTTTGCTTCCAGCAACGATGCTGTTATAAGGATGCCCACAACAAGAATGAACTGCAATGGCAGGTTGTCTAAGTTCAGTGTAATTCCTTCCGTTTCTATCAGCCATAACAAACCGGTAAACAGTGCGTCGGAAGGGTGGTTATAGCCTGCATGTATGCAAAGGAAGCACACGATAACCAATATTACTAATCCTGTAATTTTCAGTTTCATAATGCTAATATATAAAATACGGTCGAAATGACACAACCGCACGGTTAGCGATGACACACCCCTAGCCCCTCTCGAGAGGGGAAGAGCTTCACTCCTGCCGAAGTGCTATGCTCCTATACTTCTGAGTAAGCATGTCTCGCTCCGCTCTGTCATCGCGAGGAAGAATGACGAAGCGACCTGAGAGGGGCCGGGGGTGAGGTTTTACCGAGCTTTTATTTTTAAAAAAGAGATTCTTCAATTATGTTCAGGATGACACAAGCGCACAATTATCGATTACACATCCCTAACCCCTCTCGAGAGGGGAAGAGCTTCACTCCTGCCGACGATGTATACGATTGAGTAAGCACGTCTCGCTCCCCTCTCTTTGGGAGAGGGGCCGGGGGTGAGGACTAAACGGGTTCCCTTCAAAACAAAAAAAATCCCGACTCACGCCGGGATCCTTTATTAATATACTTCGCTTTCCTTAAGCTTTTCGGTGTTGTTGACGAGTTGGAGCTCTTCGATCATTTTCTGGATGTTGCCGTTCATAAAACCGTCCAGGTCGAAGATGCTGAGGCCGATCCTGTGGTCGGTGATGCGTCCCTGCGAGTAGTTGTAGGTGCGTATCTTGGCCGAACGGTCGCCGCTGCTTACCTGCGAGGAACGCTTTTTGGCGTCTTCCTCCTGCTTTTTGGCAAGCTCCATTTCGTACAGGCGCGAACGCAGTACCTGCAATGCCTTATCCTTGTTCTTATGCTGTGATTTCTCGTCCTGGCACTGTGCCACAAGGCCCGTAGGCACGTGTGTCATACGTACGGCCGACTTGGTCGTGTTTACCGACTGCCCGCCCGGCCCTGACGAACAGAAGTAGTCGATACGCACATCGTTCATATCGATCTGCACGTCGAATTCCTCCGCCTCCGGAAGCACCATAACGGTGGCTGCCGAAGTGTGTACGCGGCCCTGTGTCTCGGTTTGCGGCACACGCTGTACGCGGTGTACCCCTGCCTCAAACTTCAGGGTGCCGTATACGTCCTCGCCCGTCACTTCAAAAATAACTTCCTTAAAGCCGCCCGAGGTGCCTTCGTTCATATCGACAACGCTGGTGCGCCATCCCCTGCTTTCGCAGTACTTGGTGTACATCCTGAAAAGGTCGCCCGCAAATATACTGGCCTCGTCGCCACCGGCACCGGCGCGCACTTCGACCATTACATTCTTGGCATCTTCGGCATCTTTCGGGATCAGCATGAACCGGATCTCGTCCTCCAGCTGCGGAAGCCTTTCCTTTGCCTCGTCGAGCTGCATCTTAGCCATTTCGACCATCTCCGCATCGCTGCCGTCGGCGATTATTTCCTGTGCCTCCTTCAGGTTGCCCGTAACGGCAAGGTATTCCTCGCGTTTTTCGACAAGCCCTTTAAGGTCTTTGTATTCTTTATTGAGTTGCACATAGCGCTTCTGGTCGGCAATGATGTCCGGCTGTATCACGAGGTCAGATACCTCGTCAAAACGCTGCTTTATGTATTGTAACCTGTCTAACATTTTTTCTTTCCTTATTTCGAGGTGCAAATTTACAAAAATTGTTCCAATCGTGCACGGTTTGTTTCAGATATGAGTTTTGGGTGCAACCCCGGGTTAATTTAACCACGGGTGGCTTTATTTTTTTACCACAAAGCGCACAAAGAATTTGCACTATGTTCACAAAGCCGGGCGCATAAGGGCCACAAAGCGTAGTGCCATCGTGTCCTTTCAGCAGTTGGTTTACATTGTGGCCTTTGTGAAAAACCTTTGTGCCCCTTGTGGTAAAATCTTATACACATTATGAAAAACAGGGCCGATTTAACCACGGGTAGCTTTTTTTTACCACAAAGCGCACAAGGAATTTGAACTATGTTCACAAAGCCGGGCGTATAAGGGTCACAAAGCGTAGTGCCATCGTGTCCTTTCAGCAGTTGGTTTACATTGTGGCCTTTGTGAAAAACCTTTGTGCCCCTTGTGGTAAAAATTCACGCACAACCATTAAAATCTACGAACACGACCCGCAATACCCTGTTACCCAACTGCTGATGCTCTCTTTCCGGTACCCCGCCGGCAGCTGCACCATCACCTGCTCCGCCAGGCACTCCACCTTTTGACACCCCACACACCGGAAGTGGAAATGGTCGTGCGTATGGTGCTCATGGTCGTGGCAGTCCAGGCACAGCGCAAAGTAATATTTGCCTTCGTCGCTCAGTATCCGGTGCGTTACGCCGTCTTCGCAAAATCTGTTCAGCACGCGGTAGATGGTTACACGGTCCATTTCGCCTTTTACCTCGGCCTCTATCATTTCCTGGCTGAGGGCATTGCCTGCGTTTTTCAGCAGGTTGAGAATGGTGCTTTTAGCAGGGGTGTTGCGTCGTTTCATTTATTAATGCAATTATGTTGCAATAATACGAATTTATTTTATATTTGCCAAATAAAGTTTCCTCTCCCCGGCCCTCTCCAAAGGAGAGGGAGACGGAGCGTGCTTACTCAATCGTGGTATATCTCCAATAAATCTGTATCAAATAAATCAACATGAAAAAATACGACGTTATCATCATAGGCGGAAGCTACAGCGGGCTCTCGGCGGCCATGGCGTTGGGGCGGACATTGCGCAGCGTACTCATTATCGACAGCGGTAAGCCGTGCAACAGGTTTACGCCGCACTCCCACAACTTTATTACCCACGATGGGGAGGTGCCGGGGGTCATTTCGGCGAAAGCCAAAGAGCAGGTACTGGCCTACCCTACCGTTGAGTTTGTTACCGGTATAGCTGTGGATGCTGCCAAAACAGAGGGTGGTTTTGAAATTATAACGGCTTCCGGGACAACCTATCCCGGTAAGAAACTCCTCATTGCGACGGGCGTCATCGACATCATGCCCGACATCAAAGGCTTTGCCGAATGCTGGGCGAAATCGGTGGTGCATTGCCCCTACTGCCACGGCTACGAGATAAGAGGTAAAAAGACCGGGATTATGGCCAATGGCGATGTTGCCTGTCATTACGCGTTATTGGTATCGCAACTGACAGACGACCTCAGCATTTTGACGAATGGGACAGCAGCCTTTACCAAAGAACAGCTGGAGAAATTTGAGAAGAATGGCATCAGCATTAATGAAGCGAAAATTGCCGGACTGGAACACACCGACGGCTATGTAACCCACATCATTTTCGAAGACGGCAGCCGCCAAAGCATTGAAGCCATTTATTCGAAACCCGCGAATGTACAGCATACCGATATTCCCGAAAAACTGGGATGTGCCATTAATGAATTGGGACTGATACAGGTAGACGAGATGCAGCGTACGAATGTCGCAGGATTGTACGCATCGGGCGATTGCACCAATGGGCAACGGGCGGTGGCCATTGCGGTGGGTTCGGGCATGAAGGCCGGGGCGATCATCAATGCCGAACTGGCGATGGAGGTGTTTTAAATTATCGTATTATTGCTTTTTAAAAAGCCATGGAATACAACGTTTATGAACCAAGGGAGGAACTGGCCCGGCAGATCCGCTACCACTGGAGCCTTGATGCCGGCGCTGACGATCCGAAAGAACGCGAGCGCATCTTCCCCGACGGGTGCATTGAGCTGATTTTCAATTATCGCGACCTGTTCCATAAACATGAGCCGGACGGGACCTCGTTCCTGCAGCCGCGTGGCATTATTTACGGCCAGATAAAGTCGTTCATAGAAGTAGAGCCTACAGGTGCGGTGGGGCTGTTCAGCACGCGGTTCAACCCGGCAGGATTACAGCCTTTTGTTGACGTTGATGTAAGTGATTTTACCGGAAGGGCGCTTACCGTTGCCGAACTTTGGGGCGAAGAAGGTATTGCGCTCGAAAATGCCATGGTCGCCTGTCCCGATAACCAAACACGAAAGGCAACCGTGGAAAGTTTCCTGTTGAATAAACTTGAAGCCCTAACCTTTGACAGCCGCCATGTGGAGTACTGTGTGGATGCCCTGCTGAAAAGTGAAGGCAGCGTGAGCATTGACAAACTCGCTGCTGAACTGGAAATAGGCCAACGCCAACTGGAACGGAAATTCATTGCCACCGTGGGGCTTTCGCCGAAGTTCCTGGCACGCATCATCCGGTTCCAGAACACGTTGCAGCTGATTGAAAAGAAGGAATTCGTAAGCTTTACCAATGTGGCCTATGACGGCGGGTTTTACGACCAGGCGCATTTTATAAAGGACTTTAAGGAGTTTACCGGACTGAACCCAAAGCAGTACTTTTCGGAGAATTTGGAAATGGCAAAGCATTTTGTTTTTGATGAATAGTCCTCACCCCCGGCCCCTCTCCGAAGGAGAGGGGAGCGAGACGTTTTTACTCTGCCGGAAATTATAAACCTTTGGGCTTTGAGAAAACGCTGTGCCCTTTGTAATAAGTTATGGTATGTCGGTTTTTTACAATTTTGCCATTCATCCAAAGCACATCTTTGCACCAAACAAAAATTACAACCATGAATAAGACCATTACATTTTTATCGGCTGCCATGCTGTGCGGGGCGCTACTATCCTGCAACAGCAAAAAGGAAACTGAAACTCCCTCAATTAAATCACCCGTAGCCAAAACCTACCCACATCTTGAAAAGGCGGCCTGGCTCATTGGCAGCTGGGGCAACACTTCTTCCGAAGGGGTATTAAGCGAAAACTGGAAAAAAGTAAACGACTCGGTATACCACGGCGAAAGCTATTTTGTTGTCGGAAAGGACACTGTTTTCTCGGAGAACATCCAATTGGCAGAAACCAACGGAAAGCTGGTGTACAATGTCACCGTACCCGGCCAGAACAACGGCCAGGCCACACCGTTTGAACTGACCTCATCGTCCGGTTCGCAGATGGTATTTGAGAATCCGGAGCATGACTTTCCAAACAGGATCACCTACAATAAGATCAGTAATGACTCACTTGTCGCCGAGATTTCAGGCATTCAAAAAGGCAAGCCCGCAAAGGAGACTTTCGCCATGAAAAGGCAGTAATCCCATCGTGTCCTTATCCGTTATAATGTTACATGGTTGATTTGCTGATGCTTTGAAAATTTCACTATTTTGCACGTATCAAAAACCAACCATTATGAAACAACTATTTAAAATTTTAGCAGCTGGGGTTTTATGCACAGCAATCTTTGCCTTCAGCCACAATGAAACGGAACGTTCCGGTACAAAAAACATCCCGCAGCTTGAAAAAGCCAAATGGCTCATCGGAAAATGGGTTAAAAATTCGGGAGACACAACCATGACAGAAAAATGGGAAAAGGTCAGTGATACCCATTACAAGGGCAGTATCCATTACATCCTGGGAGGTACGGATACGATATTTTCGCGAAAACTGGAACTGTATGAAAAAGCCGGTAAGGTTACCTATACAATGGTGATCGAAGATGAAAACAACGGCAAACCCATACCTTTTAACATGACCTCGGCCACCAACACGAAAATTGTATTTGAAGATCCCAAAAGGCAGTACCCGCGAAAAATAACCTATACCAAAACCGGCGATAATTCAATGACAACTGAATTATCGGGTATCCAGGACGGAAAACCCGAAAAAGGCGAATTCCAAATGATAAGGGAATAATCCCCCCATCATATTACATGCAAACCCTGCCCAACCGGTAGGGTTTTGTTATTTTTGCAGCATGAAACTAATCGCCGACACCGTTTTTACAAAAGAAGATTATACCGCCCATCCCCTCCCCCTGGCCGAATACGACAACTGCACCTTTACCGGCTGCCTGTTCAACGACGCCAACCTGACCGGCATCATATTCACCCAATGCCGCTTTGACGGATGCAACCTCAGCAACGCCACTACCAAAGGCGCCGCATTTAAAGAAGTAGTGTTTACAGGCTGCAAAATGCTCGGGCTCAATTTCAGCGTATGTGACCCTTTCCTGATGGCTATGGGCTTTTCGGAATGCCAGCTGAACCTCGCCTCGTTTTACAGGCTGAAGCTGAAAGGCACGCGTTTCATTAATTGCAGCCTGAGGGAAGCCGACTTTACCGAAGCCGACTTCACCTCAGCAGGTTTTGACGGCTGTGACCTGGCCAACGCTCTATTCGACAACACCATTCTCGAGAAAGCCGACTTTCGCTCTGCCACCAACTATTCCATCGACCCTGAAAGCAACCGCATCAAAAAAGCAAAATTCTCCTTGCAGGGCCTTCCGGGTTTACTGAACAAATACGATATCGGTATTGAATAAACAACTTACCTACGGGCTCTAAAGTAATTTACATACGAAACACAGCCCGATTCGTAAAGGTCATTATAATAGGAGGGATACAGCTTTTTGATCTTGTCCCTGTACTTGTTGTGTGAAAGGGCGTAATCATAATTCCCGATGGTGTAATCCTCTTTTGTGGTATCATACCAGTACTCCTGTTTCTTATGCTCACACTTCGCGGCAAGCCTCATGCACAGCGCCCGGAACTTCCTGGTTTTGGCATACTTAAAGGCCCGCAGGAAATACTGTTTGGCATAATCGCAATTATGGAAATCAGCCTCATCCGGCAGCGAACTGGTTAGCTCACTGCTGGACCAGGTGTACCGTCTCATGTACCAGCTGTTACCGTTCTGTGTCATGTTATAGTAGCATGTACCCGCAAGGAAGTTATAATAATCCCGGTCTTTTTCGGCAGGATTCGCGCCTTTTTCGATGTACTTTATAAGGTGCTTCGTTATATCGGCCTTGGTGAGCTGTATGCTATCCCTGCGTTCCACAAAAGCCGGCGTATACTTGAACTCATAAAACGGATTGTCGTCAAGATAGCCCGAAGTACGGGAATCGGGGGCCATTTTGTTGAAAGAAGAAAGTGCCTCGTTAAGCCTGTTGAGGCGGAGGTATTTGGTTCCCAGCAGATCATACAGCTGGTTAGTGTCTGTAATCTTACCGTACAGCCACACCGAAAATTCGTCCTTCTTCCTATTGGAATGTATTGCCGTTATCAGGTTTTTTACTGCTGTAGCTGAATACGTCCCATCCAGGTAATCGAAATAATAGCTGTAATAATCATCGAAGTAAGGCGATCGCTGGTCCTTTGCTTTCCACTCCATGTTTTCAAGGCGCGAATAGATCAGCGCGGCATCGGTGGTATTACCCAGGTATTCAAGCTCCCTGCCAATAGCAAAAACAAATTTACCATTCCTGCTATCCAGTTCTGACATCAGTAACCGCTTCACCGCTTCCGGGACTACCGCATTGCCTTTGGGCTGATTCGCCGTAAGGCATAATGATTTTATGAGCAGCAACTGGTGTTGGCCCTCTTTGGTGTTTTGCTTCAGCGAACTGATGTACGACAGGCAGCCGTTATAGTCCTTTACCATAAACAGCAGGTAGGCCTTCGCCGAACGGAATACCTCCGCATCGCGTACTGTATTCAGGTTAACCGAATTGACAAACTGCAGCAGCTTCGCGGCATAACGCCTGTCGTCAGCCACCCTTTGCATGAGCAGCGGCGTGATGCTCTTTTCGGTATCCCAATAATCTTCGGACATCGACGGGCTGAAATACGAATAATACGGCGTATAGATCCAGTCCTCCAGCTTGTTCATTTCACGCACGAGCAGGAAACCCAACGCTTCGGACGCCTTGTCATTTTTATAAATGCCTTCCAGCAGGCCTAGTGAATAATCCGTTTTCCGCATGCCGGCCATCTCATAAATCAGGGCCACTTCTTTTTTATTTTTAGCATGCTTTACTATCTCAGCGAGCGGCAGTTCGTTATGAAAGTAGTACGATGCCACAAACCGCTTGTCAGGCGCGTTGGCAAACACCAGTGCCGCATAATAGCTTTGCAGTGCCGGGTCTTTTTCGGCTGTGGTGCGAAAATACAGGCTCCAGTAATCGATGATGTTAGCGGGCTGCCTTTTGGCAAAATAACGATCATAGAGGTCTGTGGCAGTCCTGAAGTCTTTATTATAGAATGCCATTCGTATCGCCAGGAAATAATAGCGCGATTTGATCTGTGGGTGCTTTGCTGCCTCCGCCCTTTCCACGGCAGCGTCAATTTTGCTTTTACGCTTCGGGGCAACTATGTCATCATCGCGCTCCCACGGATTTTCGTAGTACTCATTAAGGCTCTCAATCATCTTCGCAAACCGGAGGTAGTCAAGCGCTTCGGTATCGTTTATTTTATTGAGGTAATCCAGCATTTCATTGCCGGCAATCGCCCCACGGTACACCGCTTCTTCGATACTTTGGGCCGAAACCTTATTGTTGCAGTAGCTCCTCCACAACGCAATGTTTGGGTTTTCATCCGGGTCCTTACTGTCGGCCAGCGGCGGAGCAGACGAAAAGTAGGAACTGGTGTAATTGAACATGCCATATCCCTGGTACCTCCCCAGGTAATCGTTAAAGAAGCAAAACCGTATGTCATCGCCCGACGGATAATACCAGCAGGCACGGGCAGCCGGTATAATGCTACTCAGTAAAAGCAGTGTAAATGCGAGCGATCTCTTCATGGCTGTAGTTTTTTAATTGGGCTTCATCAAGGTGGAAAAGGGCAACGGTAATGGTTTCGTCCAGCGGGACATTTTTCTTTATCAGCACAATGACTTCGGCAAGGTTTTCTTTGGTCACAGTTTCCAACTTGATCCTGTCGCCTTTGCGGATGAAAATATCATCCACCACCGTGTCCCGAACCGCCTCATACCACAGCCCCTCCGTTTTGCGGAAGCCCCCGTCGGCCATTGGGTTGCTGTACATGATCGCCCTGAACTTATTATTCTGGTACAGCTGCGCCCACGAATATACAGGCAGGGCAATGTCCAGGTGCAGTGGGTACTTTTCGTCGGTGTCCAGGTAACTGGCCAGCTCGTCGACATCCAGGATGGTGTTCTTCTTTTTATCGTCCAGCGGATGGATCAGGTTGTAGCACATCAGCATGGCGCTGTCCACGGGCGGTACGCCCATCTTATCCGGATATTTGTACGGGTACAGCCGCAGGGTACAGCTTATTTTTTTCTTTGAAAATTCCTTTAGCTTTTTGAGGAAATAGAAATAGTTGTCTTTGGTAGACGGTGTCCAGTCGCAATCCATTTGCAATTCATTGGCAGCGAGAATTGTGCCTCTCCCATTTTTAAAATTTTGCTTTAAGTATTTGTTTACCAGAAAGCGAACATTATCGGCCAGCGAATCGAGGCTGCCGCGGGTACGTTTTTTAAATACCTCATTGCGCAAATATACCACCGGCACTACCGTATAATTGCTGTCCGGGTCGTACAGGTGCAATTGGGTCTTGGCCGTGGGGATGCTGCCAAACAGGCTGTCTGCCTCTACCTCGAAGAATTTCACGTACAGCTTTTTGGCTTTTACCGATTTTGCGAGGGAGTCCTCCGCACCGGCGAAATTCCACGAATTGTTTTTCCAGAAATAGAAGGAACGCTCTACATGCACGGCCTTGTGGTCGGAACACGATAACAGCAAAAGTGCCGCGAAGAGCGACAGGATCATGGGTTTCATCAGTAAGGTTGGGATTATAACGGGATAACGTAAAAGCCTGTTAAAAGTATATGTTTTTGTTTAATTATTTTCACAAAAAAAACTGTTTATTTTTCGCCAGTCAGATATTCTGGCTTTCCATTCTGCGCAGATAGCCATCGACTGAAGACAGAACAAACATTTAACATAAAACCAGAAAATACAAAGCAATTACATTTTTTTTGTTCAATTTTATTAAGTAAAATTGTACCAACACAACTTTATTGCTAATTAATAAGTCCTTGTTAATTAATGCGATAAGCAAAACCAACTAAAATGAAACAATTCTTTACGCTTTTATTACTGCTCTTTTCTATTTCATCAAGTTTTGCCGGGATCATATATGTAAAGCCAGATGGCAACGGCAACGGGACCTCGTGGAGCCAGGCTTATGGAAGTTTATCCGAAGCCTTACAGAATGCCCAAACGGGAGACGAAATATGGGTAGCGCAGGGAGTCTACTTTCCTTCTGCAACAGGAAATACAGGCGAATCATTCAATTTTAAAAATGGCGTCAAAATGTACGGGGGCTTTTCAGGCAGTGAGACTTCTGTAAGCGGGCGTGCAGATACGTCGGGCACAACCACAATTTTAAGCGGAGAAATTGGGAATAACATGCGTTCGGAAACGATCCTGAAAATTAATAATGCTGCCAGCTCCCTTAACCTTATCGATGGATTTACCCTAAAAGGCGGCTTGAAGGCACCTACCGTTTCGGGGCATGGAGGCGTGGGCCTGCAAATACTCAACTCTGCCATTACTTTGAAGAATGTGACTGTAAGGGAAAATGAAATGGAGGTTACCAACCTTTTCTCGAATGATACCGCACACGTAGGCGGGGTAGGAATTTATAGCCTGAACAGTACCCTGGTTATGGAAGCTGTGAATATTGTTGATAATCATTTACTGCTAACCCATACGGTACAGGGGTCTTCAACCCAGGGAGGCGTGGGCATTTATGCAAAAGGCGGCACATTATCATTCACAAGAGGTTCGCTTGAAAGAAATAACGCCAATTACAGCGGTTACTTTGTGTTTGGGGGAGGGGCATTACTCCAATCGGTAAATAATGTCTATATCGCCAATGTACTTATAAATGAAAATGAACTTAACAGCTTTATCACACAACCCCAGGGATGCGGACTGTATATAAGTTCCTGTCCCGATGTGAAGATACTGAATTCAATTTTCCATAAGAATTATGCCAATCACACTCAAACAAACGGCAACGTAGTGAATGTGGCCGGAAACGCGCTTACGGTGCGTACCTCAACAGCTGTAATTACCAACGTTACTTTTGGCAAAAATGCGGCTTCATCAACTAACATTTCAATAAAAGACGATTACGGCACCAACTTTACTTTTAACAATTGTGTTTTTACAGAACGGTTTGCCTTCACATCTTCAACTACCTGTGTTTTTAATCATTGCATTTCGGGTAGTTCTGTAGCATACAGTGATATTTTAATGTCAGGCAATCATACCATAAACGGCTTTGTGACTGCAGTTATGGATTTTATCAATCCCGAAAAAGGCAATTATATCCCGAAATATTGCAGTCCATACCTGAATATGGGCAATAACAGCTACAATGCGCTGGCTGCCGATTTCCTTGGCAATCCGAGAATTTTCGGGGCCGGTATTGATTACGGGGCTGTAGAAGTGCAGCAGCCAAATACTGTAAACAGGCTGTATGTGGATGCCGCTTCAACAAACCAATGGGCAGACGGCACGGGTTGGGACAACGCCTTCAGCGACCTTCAGGATGCGTTGAAATGTAAATGTGCCGTTAATGGCCCTACGCTGTTCCCGGAAGAGATATGGGTTGCACAAGGCACCTATACACCCGGCACAACGGCACAGGACTGGTTCGTTTTGAATAGCGGCCAAAAACTTTACGGCGGCTTTGAGAACGGCGCTACTTCGCTGGAAGACCGCAATATTGAATTTTCCACCATGCAGACCATCCTTAGCGGTGAGTATGAGGCAGGCTCAAAAGCGGTACATGTGGTATATTCTGAAAACAACAGCATCGACACCGAAATCAACGGATTTATAATAGAAAAAGGCAAGGCCGACGATATTGCGGGCTTTGGTATCCTATATATGTCGGGGGGCGGTATCGTAGTGGCCAATGGAAAAACCACCCTGAAAAATCTTTGGGTACGGGATAACATTTCGGGAAATCCCGGTGTATACGTACCCGGGCAATCCTTCTCCACAGGATATGGCGGGGGCATCATGGTTTATAAAAGTACTGTTGAGGATACACCCGATACCGGCGTTAATATGGAAAATGTAAGGGTGTCAAACAATATTGGATATGGCGCGGGTATATGTTTCGACGGAAGTGCATCCAATGCTTTTACGTCCACCCTGCGCAACATTGAAGTATACGATAATGTTTCTACCCCTTTCTACAATAACAGCACCGGTAACGGTGCCGGCGGTGGTATACGCGTAGACGGCATGTTCCACATTAATATTGAAGATTTTTATATTGCCAACAACCAGGCCAACTGGCTTGGAGCCGGCCTTGTCGTGAATAGCAACAGCGGCACGATAAATATGAAAAGGGGCGTTTTTGAAGGGAATGGCACGTTGGCAAGCGTATCGGGCGGCGCCATTTATTCCAGTTCTGTACCCCCGAGTACTATCAATATCGAAAGTGTTGTATTTGCCGGTAACAATTCCAAAGATGGTACTATTGCCGCGGCATCTGCAATTTTTAACATTACCAACTGTACGTTCAGCGGTAACGCGGCACAGCAGCAGTCAAACCTTTTTGAGATCACAGGCGGATCGGTAAATCTCAGGAACTCCATAATCGATTCTCCCCTTAACGGGATAAATGATGTTTTTATAGGCAACGGAAGCGCCAGTGCCCAAAACTGCCTGTTCGTAAACACTGTGCCTTCCGGTATAACCGATTTGGGCAACCTGCTGCCGCAAACCAACCCTATGTTTGCCGATGCCCAAAATGGAAATTTCCAGCTGCTTGAGGGAAGCCCGGCCATTGACACAGGGGCAAATGATTTTGTATTGCTTAGCCCCGATCTTGATGCTGCGGGGAATCCCAGAATCAGTATAAATACGGTAGACCTCGGAGCTTTTGAATTCCAGCAGTCGTTATCAACCCATTCGGTTGATGATGCTGCCGTACTATCGTTGTACCCGAATCCTGGGATGCATTATTTCAACCTGAAATCCGATAAATTAAAGAGGGATGGCACCGTTACAGTATATGACCTCCAGGGCAAAGTCATGCACCAGGAGGCGTTAAACGGAGAGCAATTGAAAAGCGGGCTTACGGTACAAACATCAGAATGGGCAGCGGGCATTTATCTCGTAAAGTACAGCAATGATACCAATACCGAAACCATTAAATACATCAAACTATAAATAGAAAAACAGGCTGCCAAATGGCAGCCTGTTTCATTATTATTTCACCGGAATATTCTCCAGTATCTCCAGCACGAACTTCCAGTATTTCTGTGCCGATTTTATGCTGGCCCTTTCGTCGGGGCTGTGCGCGCCTTTTATGGTGGGCCCAAAGGATATCATGTCCATATCGGGGTAGTTGGTGCCCAGGATGCCGCATTCCAGTCCGGCGTGGCAGGCTACTACATTGGCTTTACTGCCGTTCTGCTTTTCATAGATATCGGTCAGCACATCAAGTATGGGCGAGTTCACATTGGGTGTCCACCCCGGATAGGATCCTGATGTGGTCACCTCACAGCCTATAAGCTCAAATGCCGAACGCAGTGCATTGGCAAGGTCGAACTTGCTGCTCTCTACCGACGAACGCGTCAGGCAGCCTACGTACAGTTTGCCGTCTTTTACGATCACCCTTGCAATGTTGTTCGAGGTTTCTACAAGGTCGGCCATATCAGCGCTCATGCGGTAGACACCGTTGTGGGCGGCATACAGCGCACGTATCAGGCCTTCCTGCACTCCAAGGTCCATTATTTTGGCAGGCAAATCGGCCTTTTCTATAAGGATCTCGAGGTTGGGCTCGGTGGTTTTAAATTCGGTTTTGATGTCGTTGATTACTTCCTGCATATCGAATACAAAGGCCTCATCGAATATTCCGGAAATGATCACTTTGGCAAAGCTTTCCCTCGGAATTGCGTTGCGCAGACTGCCGCCGTTAATTTCGGCAACCTGAAGCCCGAAATTCTCAAAGCTCTCGAACAGCAGGCGGTTCATGATCTTGTTGGCATTGCCCAGCCCTTTATGGATGTCCATGCCCGAGTGGCCGCCGTTCAGTCCTTTTACGGTAATGCTGTAGCCTACCGAATTTTCAGGCACTTCTTCCTCATGATACTCCCTTTCGGCAGTAACATCTACCCCACCCGCACAGCCGATGTCGATCTCGTCGTCTTCCTCGGTATCCAGGTTCAGCAGTATCTCGCCGTTGAGCAGTCCGCCCTTCAGGCCCATCGCACCGGTCATGCCGGTTTCCTCATCAATGGTAAAAAGCGCCTCGATGGCCGGGTGCGGAATATCGGTGCTTTCCAGTATCGCCATGATGGTCGCTACGCCAAGGCCGTTGTCGGCGCCCAGTGTTGTCCCTTTGGCACGTACCCAGTCGCCATCCACATACATGTCGATGCCTTGGGTATCAAAATCGAACACCGTGTCAGAGTTCTTCTGGTGCACCATATCGAGGTGGCTCTGCATCACGATGGTTTTGCGTTTTTCCATGCCTTTGGTGGCCGGCTTTTTAATGATCACGTTGCCTACTTCATCCTCAATGGTTTCGAGGTTCAGCTTCTTTCCGAAATCCTTCATGAAGGCGATCACCCTTTCCTCTTTTTTGGAAGGGCGCGGCACTGCATTAAGGTCGGCAAATTTATTCCAGAGCGCTTTTGGCTCAAGGTTCCTTATTTCCTGGCTCATTTATGTTTGTTTGTTGTTTGATTACAAAATATACTTCTTAAAAATATCCTTGACATCCTTCTCCTCCACCTCGCCCATCCACACGTTTTGCGGCTGCAGGCAGATATTGGGCGCGGTTTTGCAGTTATCAGTACACTCCATACAGGTCACCTCCACATGGCGCTTCAGGCCGTGCTCCTTAATCAGGCGCTTAAAGCCTTTGTACACCCCGCTGTTATAGCGGCTGCATTTTTTCCCATCGCAGATAAAAATAACCTTTTCCGGGGCATCGATCTTTTTCATTGGGTCATTTCTATTTATTAGAACAAAAATAGTATTTATATTTACAAGATACTTAACCGCCCGATGAAGAAAAAGAAACTACTCGCCCTACTCCTTGTTGTACAAATAATCATTGTCAACCTGCTGGGATTGTTCCCGGAGTTTGTGGAACGCTTTTACAGCAACGGCATCTTCCCTTTTCTATCTAAAGGATCACGTATACTACTCGGATGGATCGGATTTTCCATTGGCGACATCATTTACTTTATTGCTATCATCCTTTGCCTCAGATGGCTGTGGCTACGGCGCAAAACCTGGCGCAGTGAATACAAGTACAACCTGCTGACCATGGCGGCGGCTTTCTCTATATTCTATTTCCTGTTCAATTTCCTCTGGGCGCTCAATTACCGGCGCGTGCCCCTTCATGAAAAAATGGGCATGGGTAAGGATTATGAGCTGGCCGAACTTGTAACATTCACCAAAAGGCTCATCGTAAAGGTGAATGACATGCATGCCGTTATCGAAGCCAACAACAGCCTGAAAATCGTCAACCCCTATACCGTACGGGAAATATACGACAGGTCGGCAAACGGCTATGCCAACCTGGCGAAACAATACCCCTACTTTGCTTTTGAGCACGAGAGCATCAAGTCGTCGCTTATGAGTACCCCCCTGTCCTACATGGGCTTTGGGGGCTACCTGAATCCATTTACCAACGAGGCGCAGGTGAATAGCAACCTCCCTAAGTACAACCTGCCCACTACGGCCTGCCACGAGATGTCGCACCAAATAGGTTATGCCAGTGAGAGCGAGGCCAACTTCATCGGGTATATGGCGTCCATTTACAGCGATGACATCTATTTCCAATATTCCGGCTATTCGTTCGCACTCAAGTATTGCATGAACAACATTGCCAAAAAAGACGAAAAGCTTGCTAAAAGCCTTGTCCCCCTCATCCGCAAAGGCGTGTTGGCCAACTTTAAGGAAAGTGAAAAATTCAGTGAGGAATACGATTCTTTTGTCGAAGATATTTTCGAATACATTTACGATAAGTTCCTCAAAGCCAATAGCCAAAAGGACGGCATGAAGACCTACAGCAAATTCGTAGGCCTGCTAGTAAATTATTATAAGGATAAAGAATTGTAACCCCCTGTAACAATTTTGATGTTTTACCTACCAATGCAGCATGAGTGCATCACTTGAAAAGTCATTTGTAAACCAGCTTCAGGAAAACCAAAACCTGATACATAAGATATGCAGGCTCTACACGAACAATGAAGATGCCCACAAAGACCTTTTTCAGGAGATCACCATACAGCTGTGGAAAGCCTTCCCGCAGTTCAGGGGCGATTCGAAATTTACCACCTGGGCCTACAGGGTCGGGCTGAATACCGCCATTACCCTGTACCGGAAAAAGACCCGGACGATAGATACCATAGAATTTGACAGCAAACTCCATAAGGTAGACCAGGACGAGTACAACTATGAGGAGGAGGAGCACATAAAGCTATTGTACCAGGCCGTGCAGCAGCTCAACGACATTGAGAAAGCGCTCGTGTTCATGTACCTGGAAGACAAGGACTACACCGAGATCGCCGAAACACTGGGCATTAGCGAAGTGAACGCCCGCGTGAAGATGAACAGGATAAAAGGAAAATTGAAAAAAATATTAAATCCATAAAAATGGACGAGTTAGATATATTAAAACAAAACTGGAAGAAGAGTTCGGTGAACTTCCCCAAGTTCTCCGAGCAGGACATTTATGCCATGCTGCATAAAAAGTCGTCGTCCATCGTAAAGTGGATACTCATCATCAGCATACTGGAATTTGTGTTCTGGCTTGCCTTGTCGTTCCTTATGAAGGACAGCCGCAGTACACAGCAGCTCGACAACCTTCATGTAGACTACATTACCATACCCATGACGGTATTGGGATACTTCATCATCATCTTCTTTTTCTGTAAGTTTTACATCAACTACAGGAAGATAACTACCACCGACAACGTGAGGGCCCTGATGGACAGCATACTCAATACCAGAAAAACGGTTAACAACTACATCATTGCCAACATTGCGTTCATCATCCTGTCCTGTATCGTGATCTTCACGGTGTATTTCCAAAAAGACCCTGTGCTTCTTGATACTTTGAGCAAATATGAGGCGAGCGGGGATTCCACCATGTTTTACCTGATATACATTGCCGCTGCCATGGTATTCATGGCGATCTTCATACTCGTCATCTGGTTATTTTACAAGCTGATATACGGCCTGCTGCTAAGGCGCCTGCGTCGCAATTATGAGGAACTTAAAAAAATAGACTTCTAAAACCACCTACCATGAAAAAAGTACTTATTGCTGCCTTTAGCTTTGTTACATTGTTCGCCACCGCGCAAAAACTGGACAACGCACTCCTGTGGAAAGTATCCGGCAACGGACTGGCCAAACCCTCCTACCTGTATGGCACCATGCACGTGGTATGCGACAATACACTGGATAAAAACACCCTGAAAGCCCTGCAGGACACACAACAGCTGTACCTGGAAATAGACATGGACGAGCCCGGAATGCAGATGAAGATGATGGGCGGCATGATGATGAAGGACGGCAAGACCATGAGCAGCATGGCCAGCCAGGAAGACCTGCAGCTGATTGACGAATACCTGAAAAAAAATGTAGGCATGGGCGTTGCGATGATGGACAAGTTCAAGCCGTCGTTTGTAGGGATGATGGTGTTGCCCAAGATGGTCGACTGCCCCATCAAATCGGTTGAAGAGGCCCTGATGAACGTTACCAAAGAACAAAACGAGCAAACCTATGGCCTTGAAACATTAGAAGAGCAGTTTGCCGTATTTGATGCCATACCCTACGACAAACAGATGACGGAACTGATAAAGACCGCAAAGGATGGTTTAGAGGAAGGAAAAGCCATGTTCAAAAAAATGCTTGAGCTTTACGACGCTAAGAACCTCAACGCCCTTATGGATTTCATGAACAGCGAGGATAACAAATTTTACGGCGAAAACAGCGAAGTGCTGCTGGACAAGCGCAACAGCAACTGGATTCCTGTAATAGAGGAAACCGCCAAAAAGACCCCTACATTTTTTGGCGTGGGCGCGGCGCACCTTGGCGGTGAAAAAGGCGTGATCATGCTGCTGAGGAAAAAAGGATATAAGGTGGAAGCCGTAAAATAATCCAGGCACCACAACGTTATAGATCTAAAAAAAATCTTACACAATTATGCTTTTTGGTGTACAAATTGTGTAAGATTTTTAGTATTTACCAATATACGATATGAAGCACATTTACACCTTACTTTTCGCGCTCACCGCCACAGGCCTGTTTGCCCAGGTAGAGACCGCAAACGACACCATAAAAAATGATACCCTTCGCGCCATGGATACCGAGCTGGACGAAGTAGTGATCGAGAAAAAGAAGAAGGCCATAGAACGGAAAGCCGACCGCACCATCTTTAACTTTGAAGACCAGCCGCACCTTAATTCGGGTTCGCTGATGGACGGGCTTAAGAAACTACCGGGCCTCATCATATCCGATGTAGCGGGAATGATGTACCAGGGAAAGGCGCTGCAGGTGTATATGGACGGAAGGCCTCTGAACATCTACTCCAATGAACTTACGGCCTATATGGAAGGCTTGCCTGCCAATTCCATTGAAAGGGTCGAGATCATAACCCATCCCGGCGCAGAATTTCCGGCAACATCGGGCGGGGCGATCATCAACATCATTTCGTCGAAAAACTCAAAGCAGTACTTGTCGGCCACCTACTCGAATGGCTACAGCTATACAAAATACGAAGACTCAAGGCACCGATTCAACAACAGCCTGCTCGTAAGCTCGGGCGGAAAAGGCTATAGCTGGCAGGTAAATGGCGGCCAAAGCTATGGCGACGGCTACCAGACCAGCAGGTTTGCCGATGAGGATGTCGTGCTCACCCAAAATTATTCCGACCGCGTGAACCGTTTTTACTACCTGAAAACGGGTGTAAAACTGGAGCTCGGCAAGGACCGCCTGCTCCTAAATTATGATTTCAACACCAATAAAAACTCTTCGTATGTAGCGGCTTCAGGGACTGAAATTCCTTCCGGAAACATTTTTCTTACGGATGACAAAAGCATGACCGACCGCGCTTACCATGACGGAATGATAACGTACCAAAAACGTTTTGACAACACCCTGAAAAAACTGGATTTCCGCCTCAACTATAACAGTAATAAGAGTGACTTTGGGTTAAATTCCAGAATTAACGACAATAGTGTGCTGGAGAACAACACCGACCAGGAATTTGTGCAGTTCAAAACCGATTATACCGAGGAGATCGACCTGCTTGACAAAACCAAGCTAAGTGCAGGAATCCTGGCCGACCATCTTGACTTTACCGCGGAAAGTTTCGGGACGAGGAACCTTGAATATACCCGTTCCACGTATGCTGCCTATGGCGAAGGCCAGGTGACCTACAAAAAATTTGATTTTATACTCGGCGGAAGGCTCGAATCGTATGACATAAAAGGAAATACCGACACTGATGACCTCATTCCGTTCAGCCTGACCCGCTTTTTCCCGAATGCAACAGTACAGTACAACCTCATCCCGCAGGTACATTTTAATGCCAGCTTCAACAAAAAAATAAGCCTGCCCGACACCGGTTCGCTTAACCCCAACAACACCAGCTACCAAAACCCCAATGTTGGCTTTTTCGGAAACCCCAACCTCGAGCCTGCCATATTCAACAACTACGAACTTGAACTGAGCGCTTTTGAATATTTCACCATTGGCTATTCCTATACCGATGCCAATAACATCATTGTAAACCGGATCATACAGAACGGCAACGGGGCCGCCAGCGTTGCGGTCAACGTACCCAACTCCAGCATACGCAATTTCAATATCGGGCTGCCTGTGCCCTATATGCTTTTTACCAAAGGACTGGATGCCGTGCTGAAAATGGACTTTAATCCCGATGAGATCAACTTCATTTATCTTTACGCAGGGAATCAATTGCACGATATCCCAGGACTGGACACCAAAGCGGTCTGGAATTTCAATGCCTCTTCGCAAATCATCCTGCCCAAGAAGGTAAAGCTCATGGTCAACTATAGTACTACCACTACAGGAGGCAACTATTACTACTATACGGTAAAACGCCCCGCCTACCAGTCGTTCGACCTTACGCTTTCCAGGAAATTCATGTCGGATAACCTGTCAGTATCACTATACGTAAACGACCTGCTGAATACCAACAAGCAGGAGTTTGGCGCAGTGGGAACCAACCTGGTGTACAACAGCAGCTACGACTCACGGAGGGTAGGCTTTTCACTAAGCTATAAAATACCAACCCGCAACAAACCACCCGAAGAAAGCAATATCCTGAATAACGGCCAGCCCCAACAGTCGACAGACGGATTGATAAAGAACTAAAAAGAGAGGCTTGCGGGCCTCTCTTTCGTTTATTGGTTAGTTATGAATTATTCCCTAACGATCTTATGTGTGGTCACAGTTCCATCAGTGGTTTCAACATTCAGGATGTATATTCCGGATGAAAGGTTACTTACATCCAGTTTCATATCCTTATTATGATTTGCATCCGGCTGTTTTTCAAGCACCACCTTACCATCCAGTGATACCATTCTTACCGACCTTACCGCTGTTTCATCTGAAAGAATGTTCAGCTCGCTGTTGGTTGGATTGGGGAAGATTTGGAGGGCAGTAGCCAGATCCGGTTTTGCCTCCGAATCTTCGGTTTGGGCTACGGCATGCCGCTCTACGAATGAAGGTGAACCTAAATCGCATATCTCAATATAAAAATGTCCAACCGAGCCTTTCAAGCACTCGAATCCAGTTTCCGACCCTTCTCCTGGAAGCAAAACTACCTCACCTGACAACTCGGCATTTTCATTATAATAACCCGCGTGATAAATGGCTGTTGCACTTAAACTAACTGTATTATAAGCTTTTATACAGTAGTGTGCCTGCTGTTCATCTGCTCCCGACAGCACATTGGCATAGATCGACGGGCAATCGGAGCAAAACTCGTCTTTATTACAAATATTATCAAGGTAAACGGTTGCATAGCCATCCCCATTTGCAGGGTCAATAATTATAAACTCTATCCTGAACAATTCGTCTTCATCGCGAATTTCATCCGGTAACTGGAGTGTGAGTTGCCGCCATCCGGTATAGTATATTGGAGACCCCGGAGTATTGCCTGCATTGGTAAACAGCAGGTCATCGTTTTGAGGATCTATACATCGGTCAATTACCAATAGTCCAGTCTCCACATCGTATATACGCACGATAAATCGCGGAAGGTTAGCCGGATCGGATAAAGTACTTGTCTGCATGATAGCAGAATAAGAAAAGTTTACATGATTACCTTGAAAATTTTCTTCTTCACCATTAAAAGGCTGATTAAATATTTTTGACATTACCGTCACACCCATATCATTGCTATTGTCATTTAGCTTTATTGCCTGTGCATTATCCTGCAACTCATTGCCATTGCCATCATATTCAGCAACCTTTGGAACAATTACCGGAGGGGTTAACGCTGCTAATACAGGCTCATTTCCTATTGTGACCAATGTAATATTTTCAGACAAATTATCATAAGTTTCAGAGATAACTCCCGGTGCGAAGCCGGATATGCTAAAACCACACGACACGCTAACATCTTCTGAAGAGCCTACAGTAAAAGAATACAGGCTTGTAAGTTTCGTAGGGCATTTTTCAAACTCAGGTGGAACTAATACTATAAGCTGCTCTTCGAAAGTGCCCTGAGAGCAAGTTTTAAGTGAGTCATTTACTACATACCCTTCTTCATCATCGCACTGAGCATTTATTTTTCCTGCTGTCAGCAGTAGGAAAAAACTATAAATAATGTACTTCAAATTTCTCATATTACCTTTTATTAAGCAATAATTGCACCTGTGCTTTCAATTCCTCTATCTGTTTTTGCTGCTCAATAAGGTGTAATGTAAGCTCTTCTATCTTCTCTTGTTGCAGTGTAACAATATTGCCCAGCTCAACACCTTCGGCCTTTACTTTTTCAGCCGATGGCATATTAGGCAGGTGGCCGTTCTCGGCAATGTACTTTTCAGTGTCTTTTAATGAAAGTAGTTTATAATCTTTGGCAAAGACGTAATCGGCCCAGTCGCCCTGTAGTCTTATACGTACTTCCTCAGCAAGGATACCGCCTTTTACAAAAAGCCTGTAATCAGCAATATTTGGAATAGTGCTGCCTACAGGGAAGATGCCGAAACCTTCATTGTTTGAAGTAGCTGGATCGATCTCAAAACCGATCCCTACTTTCTTGGCGTTGAATTTAAGTTCTCTTACACTTGTAGCGAAATTACCGTAAATTAAAGGATTAGACCTGTCTGAATTATTTATATAAAGCTGATTATTCTCAGAAGTAAGCTTTGATCCAGCACTATTACCTATCAAGACATTTCCACTTCCTGTTGCAGTGGTTACTTCACCAGAACCAGCATTCCTTCCAAGAAATGTATTATTAGAGCCTGTAGAATTATGACCAGCCAAGTATCCTACATATGTATTATTTGAACCTGCCCCGCTGATTTGGCCAGTATACATACCATTAAACACATTTCCTGTACCTGTATTTTGCTGACCTGAAAATGCACCAAAAAATACATTGCCACTATTCATGTTATCACGTCCCGCATTAGACCCAATATTAACATTATGATTTCCCATTTCATTTTCTCTTCCTGCAAACACTCCTATAGAAATATTTTGAATACCCGTTATATTGTCACGACCAGCAGCTTGCCCAATAAAAATATTATTTTCACCCGAAGCATTTAAATGACCACTTTCCAAACCTAAAAAAACATTATGTGAACCTGTCAGGTTAAATCTTCCTGCTCTATATCCTGCAAATACATTATCTGTACCAGTTGTATTTGCAATATTACCTGTATCTAATCCAATAATAACATTATTGAGTAAGTCAAGATGGTTTGCAGGATAATACGCCGTAGTCTGCCCAAACCCAATTGCCGACATCAGCAATCCCATTCCTAAAAAAATTCTTGTTTTCATATTTAAAATAATTAATTGGTTACATATTCAAAAAAACAATAAGAACCTGCACCCTGATAACCGGAGTTATTTCTCAAAAAAAACCAGGAGCATTAAGAGGGCTTGTATTAAACAGATTTAGCCTTATTTATAATTACCAAGTTATGTTAAAAACTACAAATGAAATGTTATAATATTGTTAATATCGAAGGACTGCTATTATTGAAGTTAAACAAGCATTCAATACTTAGTCGAAAATTTTGAAAAGGTTGCTTACAAAAAAAGAGGCTTTCGCCTCTCAAATTTTAATACTGCCATTTCCGTTGCTGGTTCAGCTCTTCCTGCTGTTCCATTAATTCTGTCGGGATGACTTTCAGGAAGGATGGATGCTGCTCTATGGCATATTCTATTTTTTCGATGATCGATTCCACGCTTTCATTGTCGTAATCGATCTGCAAAGGTTCTTTGATGATGAAGGACTGTAGTATGCCTTTCTTCTTTAGGCGCAGGCCTTTTTTATCGAAGGAGCGGCGGAATCCGTCGATTACTATTGGCACTACAATAGGTTTGTGCTGCTTAATGATGTGCGCCGTGCCCTTTCGGATCGGTTTAAACGGCTTGGTCGTACCCTGCGGAAAGGTAATTACCCACCCGTCCTCCAGCGCTACGCGGATGTTCTCGGTATCGTTAGGGTTTACCTCACGCTGCACTTCCTGCCCCTTGGCACGCCACGTACGCTCTACGGTAATGGCGCCGGCATACGATAATATGCGCGGCAGCAGGCCCTCTTTCATGGTTTCCTTAGCGGCAACGTAGTATATGTTGAGTTTGGGGTTCCAAAGGTACGTGACATCCTTTATGTTGTCCTCCCGGCCCTTGAGCGCGGCATTGAACACGTGGAACATGGCCACGACATCGGCAAAATAGGTCTGGTGGTTGGAAATGAAAAGCACATTCCTGTCCGGCAGCGCACGGATGATCTCGGAGCCGTCGATTTGCAGTTCGTTAAAGCCCCTGTAACGGCGGTGTGTAAGCATCCCAAACACACGAATAAGCCATTTTTTCAGGAAAAGTATATGTCCGAAAGGATTTCTTTTAAATAAACCCATGATTGTAGCAAAGTGAACCGCAAACTTACGAAAACGATGTTATTTAAGTGCGCTTTTTATAGTTTCTTTAAGTTCGCTCAGGATCATGGCGGTGGCGCCCCACACGATATGTGCCTGAACCCGGAAGGCCGGTACCGCAATGCTTTGTGAATACGATGTTTGCATATCCGCATTGACTATGATGGAGTCGTCCAGTAGTGTATCCAGCGGCAGGTGTATCAGTTCAACCACTTCATCCGGATTGGGTGTAAAAGCAGGCTCTTCGGCGGCTACACCCAGGAAAGGGTACACCAAAAAATTGCTGGGGGGGATGTAAATTTCCGAAAACGGCATGACAATTTCCATGGCGCCGGGCAGTACGCCTATTTCCTCATAGGTTTCCCGAAGGGCGGTTTCTTCAATGCTTTTGTCTTCAGGCTCAGCCTTGCCGCCCGGAAAGGATATTTGCGACGAATGGATTCCGGGGTAGGCATTACGCTTTATGAGGGCAAGGTTTGTGATGCCCCCAATAGGATAAAACAACATCATGACCGCAGATACGCGCGGATTTTTATCTTTGTAGAAATCTTTATCCAGCGAAGGCACCCTTTCCAACGGCGACATTTTCATGTGTGCCTCCAGGGCGGGTAGCTGCTGGTTTAGTATCTTTGGGATATATTTGGTAAATTCGGTAAAAAGCATTTTGCAGTCATGGTTATAACTATAAAGATACTCCAAAATGCATAAAAACAAAAAGCATGTTCAGTAAGGCGGAAGCACAAAAAATAAAAAAAGAGTTCTGGACGGCATTTGCGGATGCCTATCCCCGGAAATGGCTCTTATATGACACCAAAATAAAGGATGTCACCTTTAAGTTTTATGTCGATAACAAAAAAGCGCAGGTAATGCTCGACATTGAGCCGAGGGAAAATGAAAAGCGTATTATTTATTTTGAAAAAATGGAGTCGCTTAAAAACATCATCCATGACGAGTTCCTGCCTGAAGCGGTATTTGAGCGTAATTTTTACCTGGAGAACGGCAAGGTCATCAGCCGGGTGTGGGTGGAACTCACCGGCATAAGCCTTTACAATATGGCAAGCTGGGCCGCTATCTTCAGGTTTTTTAATCTCAGCATGGATGCCTTTGAACGTTTTTTTTATGAATATGAAGATTACCTCCGCGACCTTGAGATCAATGCATAAAAAAAAGGGGCTGTCATTGAACGACAGCCCCTTTTATATCCGGTAATTTATATTATCGCAGCATCGCGAAGTGCCCCTTGAGTTCCCTGCCGTCTTCCCTGCTTACCACAAACCAATAGTCGGTCGACGGAAGCTGTAAGCCGTTCAGGGTGCCATCCCATCCTTCATGGCTTGGCCCAAACTCGGTGATGAATTTTCCGTAGCGGTCAAAGATCGTAACTTTCATCGTTGGCTCCATCACAGAGTACGGTATACGCCACTTATCATGCACGCCATCGCCATTCGGGGTAAAGAAGTTCGGGTAATACATTAGCACTACTTTCTCTGTTGATATCCCGCAGCCGTTGCTGTCTTTTACATATACTGTATATATTCCTGTTTCAAGGCCCCTGAACACATTTTCTTCCTGGTAGTTCAGGCCGTCGACAGAGTACAGGTAAGCGCCCGGTTCTGTTGTGTGGATCGTTATTTCGTTTTGGTCCCTTGACCAGTCTTTGGTCTCTATCTTCAGGATAGATGGTGTAAACGAAGCTTTTATTTCAAATTCGGCAAAACCGTCACACACTTTATCTCCGTAGGCTTTCTCCACTATTACAGTATACATTCCCGGCTCGGCAACAAATATGCTGCGGGTAGTTTCGCCAGTAGACCATAAATAGTTAGTGTAACCTGCATTCGCAGTAAGCATCAGCACGCCGTCGTTGCATATTGTCCCTGTAGTAGTGATTAACGGCTCCTGGTAGTCGCCTATAAATAATTTAAACGAAGTTACACCGTGGCAAATTGCGATCTCATTGTGCACCAGCCTTACAAATATCTGCTGGCCGTTGGTTACGTTAGTATAGTATTCTGGCAATGCATTTACCCCGTTGTGGGCATCATCTTCGGTAAGGTGGTAGGTAAGCGTGTACATTGCGCTGTGTAGTGGCCCCAATACCGCAGCATTTTGGTCGGTAAGGCGGAATTCGTGGCTGCTTACCGTACCCGGCTCTGCGCAGATGATCATGTCGCCGGGAGCTGTTGCATCGGCAATGGAAGGCAACGACTGCACATTAAAGTTTTTCCTTACTATGTTGCCACACACGTCTTCAATTTCGAATACATATTCTGCCGGCATAAGATTCGCGAATATGTTATTCGTTCCGTTGTTTACCACAAATGAAACATTGTTCTTTTTAACGATCCTGTACGCAATCGGATAGCCGGTAACATCGAGCATCACATTATTAGGCTCTCCAAGACAGGCAAGCGAATAGGCATTGTTTATGGCAAAGCCTTCGGTATAATTGAATTCACCAAGAACGCTAAGGCATACTGTATTATCAATAGTGCCGCTTCCAAAAGTCTCAAACTTTTTAACGATCCTGAATTTTCCCGAATAATTAAGGTTGTGGCGGAAGGTATTATTATTAAGCCTGATGCTGTTAGTTGCATTCGGCACTGTGCCTTCTTGATATTCATTTCCATTGCCGGGGTGTTCCCACTTACCTGTAGTGGTATTCAGTTTTTGCAGCCAGTACCCTGAAGCTTCTGTACCATTGCTGCTATCGGTAACTTTTACCGAGAAGCCGCCGCAGTTTGGCGAAAACGTATAGCTGTCTACCGGAGGCCTGTAGCCTTCCACGTTGATTTCCTGGTCTTTTTCCACACCGCAGATATCTGTTGCCCTGAACGTATACGTACCTTCAGGAAGGCCTGCCATATATACATGGCCTTCGGTACTGATCAACGCGCTTACATCATAAGGCAATGCAAACCCAAATGCAGATGGCGCAGCAATGATTTTAGCAGACACCAGCTTGCCGTTACCGCTTCTTACACGCACTGTGCCAAAACCTGACTCACAAGCCGGCAGCGCCGTAATATTAAAGTCTTTCTCTACATAGGGCGGTACTTTTACCTCTTTTGTATATTCGAAACCGCAATCGTCTGTAAACTTAATAGTATAGGTACCCAGCGGCATATCGATAAGGACGAGCTTGCCTTCAGCATTAATCTTAAAGGTTACATCATAAGGAAGTGCCTGGTTGTACGTCGAAGGCGCGCCAATGATTATTGCTGTAACCAGTTCTTGATTCGGCACGCTAATCCTGATACGTCCAAATTCTGAAAAACACCCGTTATTGCTTCCGTTAGCTACAGGCACAAGCGGTATGAATTCAACCTCTATGCTTTCTGTTGCCGTCCTTCCGCAAAGGTCAGTTACCTCCACAACATAGGTTCCAAAAGGCACCGGACTTTCCTCGCTGCCGAAGCTTACCGAAGATTGGGTGTACGGTACTGACGTATTGTAAGCTGCCGGATCAAAACCTGCGGGAAAACTAACAAAGTTGAGCGTATAGGATGTTGTAAATTTAGTCGTATTGACAATCAGGAATTTATCGGCACATGGCGCATCCCCTGTAGAAAGCGCAAGGCTCACATCCGGATCAAGGATACTGCCAACCCTTTGGTAGGTAGCATTACAGTTGTCGGTAACAGTGATGTCATATTCATACGGTTCCTCAAGCCTTGGCAATACAGCTGTAAGCATATAGGAGTCAGGTGCGCCGGTAGTAACGGTTTGGTTGATCACGATCTCATTTCCGCCAAGTGTCATCGGCGTAAGGGTATGGCGTATCTGCAAAGGATAGTTGATAGTACCCGCCGAAGGAGTGATCGTGTTGTTTACAGTAATCGTTTCGCAATCCGTTCCCTGTTCATCATAAGTAGCATCTGAGATAGAAAGCTCGGCATTTACCACACTAAGGTTAAATGTTTTTACCTTGCCCACGCCACAGGTATTAAACGCCCTTACGTTATAGTTACCCGACGGAAGGTTAGTGAACGTGTTTGACGTCTGCAATGGCTTTACCACAGGCCCGGATATGATCTCGTAGGATGCCGCAGTTCCCGTAAGGGTATTTACCACTATCGTACCGCTTCCGCCACACCCCTGCCCCTGTGAGGCAATGCTGAAGTTAAACGGCTGTATGTTGCTCGCAATGGTAACATTCTGCTCTTTCGAATTCAGGAGGCTGCCTAACGATTGGAGAGCGACAACTTTGTAGGTACCGGACGACAGGCTCCCAAGGGTGTTGCCTGTAAGTATCGCAATAGGGCTGTTGGTATCAGGCATCTGGTATACCTTATATAGTATGGCTGCATTTACAGTAGTGTTCGATACCGTGAATGACAAAGAGCCATTACCAAGGCAGGTTTCGTCTGTCTTACTTACCTGAAGGTTAAAATTTGATAGCTGTGCATGCACTGTAGTTGTAAATAGTACAACCGACAATAAGAAAGTAGTCAATAATTTCATAGTCATTTTCTGATTTACCTTAACATTTTATATTTCCTGCCCTACTCTTTACTTACAGAATACTGAACAAAAAATAAGATCTTCAACATTTCTACACTACAATATTACGAAAACTAACACACAAACTACTGACTATTAGTAAGTTACAAATGTAGTTCATCGATGATTTGTGTATTATTCATTTTTTAAATAAAATCAATATTACACAAAGCATTAACCTTCAACGTTTTATTAATTTGTTTGAAATTATGTATCTAATATATATATGTTGTTAAAATTTCACAATTATTGAATTAAATGTTTTATTTTATGATAATTTTAATTAAAATAATACATATCCACACCTAATGATAACAATAATTTAATAAAAAAGAGTTAAATACATTATTCTGACCGATGAAAATTCTGACGGGGATTACCAAAAAAATCTTAAAACCGTATGCAAAGGCTTCAAAGCTGAATTTTATGATACTGTTTGGATAGTTTTTACAGGAATTTTGGGGCATGCCAGGGGCAGTAGTAAAATCGCACTTACGTAATATGCAGAAGGTACATACGCCCCCATTGCTATAGTCCCTAATGATATTCATTGTTTGGAATAGCCGCGAGGTCTGTTAAGACAGCCTGCTTACTTATTACCGTAGATTATAGTAATCCGGGGTCGGAATAAGCACAAATTTTATTTGGCGTAAAGGATTGGATTTTGTCCCGAAAAGTTGGGATTCAAAATTTTTCGCTAACCTCAAATTTTATTACTTCCCCTGTCTGCGGATGCACAAATTCAAGGTATGCCGCGTGAAGGTACAGCCTGTCGGAAACTTTACCATAGAGATCATCCCCAAGTATGGGTGCGTTGAGCCCCAGTTCATGGGCAGCGTGCATCCGGAGCTGGTGGGTACGGCCGGTAAGGGGCCAAAAGTGGATCTTTGTAGTACTTTCATCCTTTTCGACAACCTTCCATTTAGTGATGGCTCTTTTTCCGAATTCAAAACAAACCAGCTGGCTTGGCCTGTTATCAAGGTCGCCCCGTAAGGGCAAATCAATTATTCCTTCATCTCCGTCCAAAGGTTTGGAAAGGAGCGCCGTATATCTCTTAATGACAGTGCGTTTAAGGAACTGCTTCTGGATGTGCTTATGGGCCTCCTTCGTTTTGGCGACCACCAACAGCCCGGATGTCGACATATCCAGCCTGTGGATAATTAACGGCTCAATGGTGGCCCACCTGCTTTTTAGCCGCGCATATACCGAATCGTATATCTGTATGCCCGGAACCGAAAGCATATCGGCAGGCTTATTGACCACGATGAAACTGTCGTCTTCATATATAGTTTCGATCGCTTTGCCTTCACCGGGATTAATAAGGAACGGGTCGTCCTCAATTGGAATACCCTGCAGCATGTGCTCCAGTATGGGCTTGCATTTCCCGGTACAGGCCGGGTAGAACTGCCTGTGCTTACGCACCTCCGACTTCGGCGGTGCGCCCCACCAAAATTCTGCCATAGCCAAAGGCGTATAATCATTAAGGAAGGCATACTGTAGTAACTTTGGAGTGGCACACTCCCCTGCGCCCGCGGGAGGCTTTCCAAAAACTGTTGTACTGAAAATTGTATAGAGGCTTTTATCTTCTTTATCCTTATCTAGGAAAACATATTGCTCAAAAAGCTGCTGCTGGAGCGCTGCCGACCTTTCCGCACGTTCCTTTTTAAGGCTTTCTATTCCGGATTCATAATCCCCTAACGCAAACCTTACTTCCCCCAGCCGTTGTTCCCATTGTCCAAAAAGCACATTTAACCGGTGCTTATCATGCAGGCTGTGTTTTATCATCAGCGATTCAAATTCGGCATACTCCCTTTCGCTCACTATCTTTTTTTGTTCGGAACGAAGTTTTTTCCTTTCAGACTTGTTGATTTTAAGCTCGTTTTTCAAGGCCGTTATTTCCGTCTCCGCTTCCGCAGAAAGCCGTTCAAGCTCTTTTTTAAGGCGGGTGTATTTCTCATCCGACTCTATATCTTTAACGAGGTTGTTGATGTCGTTTAAAAGGTATTGCTCTTTTAAAAAGAAGCTCTCCTCGGTAAGCATGTCGAATACCGGGGGCACAAATCGCGGATGATGGTTGGAACCGGCCAGCTTCCCTGAGAAAGCCGACAGATAGCCGATACGCCCTTCGTTAGTGCGTACCACAAGCACACCGAACATTTTACCTATGACCAGCCCTTCCCCACCCTGCGAAATGCCGAAGTTATGATCCAGGTCTGCCTGCGTTTCGAGATACTGCTGTAACTCCTGCGCAGCAATTACAGTCAGCGGATGCGGCTCATAATAAAATGGGAACGTAAACCGTTCGGGCAATGCAATACCCGCGGTGTCATTTTCCGAAAAATAAGAGATCCTGTCAGCCACTTCTTTTTTGCCGCGAAAATAATGGATTCCCCTGACATAAACCTGCCGCCAAACTATTTAACGCATTATTTTTGAAGTAGAATATGTAAAGGACTCCGTTTGGCTTATTTTTTGAATGGAAAAAGACATGGACGATACATTTATTTTCTGCCTCGAGGCAGTCCCCGACATAGAAACCGAATACACTACCGAAACCTATAAAAATCTGGAGCAGCTCGCGTATGAGCTGGGCATAGGCAGCATTTACAAAACCTGCGATACCATTGAAGGGTTCGAAGACAGCCTGAACGCGCTGCTGTACAACGACCATAACTTTAAAAATTATGAGATCATTTACCTTGTGATGGAAGGCGAAAAGAACACGATATGCCTTAATGGATACTATTATAGTATTGAGGAGATCGCCGAAATTTTTGAAGGCAGGATGAAAGGCAAGATATTGCATTTCGCCAATGCAAAAGTGCTTGACCTTACCCCGGACGAATCACAGTACTTTCTTGATGTTACCGGCGCCAGGGCCATTTCGGGCTATGGCACTGAATTCGGTAAAATAACAAGCAGCAACCTCGACAAAATTTTCTTCAGCCTGTTTGAGGACGATGATGATGTACTACATATAGTAGAAGAACTGCACCAAAAATATTACACGCTTTGCAGGCTGCTTGACTTCAGGCTGTATTATTAAGAATTTAAGAATTTATTGATAAAATCGTTACTATTTTGGGTTACATTTGATCGGCTTAAGCACAAATGCCAATCAAAACTTATGAAAAGAACTGTACAATTTCCTTTTTACGCCCAATTTGCCCTGGTACTTTTTGTCGTAATCTCAATAACTGCAATACTATACTTAGGCCAGTCGGTCATCATACCGCTATTGATGGCACTGCTTTTCGCTATACTTTTGCGCCCTGTGGCCAATTTCATGCAACGTAAAATGCGGATGCCACATGTACTCGCCTGTCTCCTTACGGTTATTTTATTTGTACTGTTTATCGGTGGCATATTTTATTTCATCTCCATGCAGGTGGTTGATATGGCCAACGACTGGAACACCATGAAAACCAACCTGGTAAAACACTACCACAACCTCCAGGGGTACGTAACCGACAACTTTAACCTCAACAAGGCCGACCAGGAAAAACTGATAAGCAAGGCTGCAGACAGCTCCATGGACTCCGGCAAACAAATGGTGGGCACTACGCTGCTTTCCTTTTCAGATACCATGATGAACCTCATCCTGATACCCATATACATTTTCCTCATATTATTATACCGGACCCACTTTATCAAATTCCTTTGCAAACTGTTCGACAGTAAGCACCACGAAAAGCTGCAACAGATATTGGGTACTATAAAAATATCGGTACAAAGCTACATCATCGGGCTGCTCATAGAATTTGTAATCGTCTCGGTACTCACAACTGTGGGGCTTATGATCATCGGGATGAAATATGCCATCCTGCTCGGGGTCATTACCGGATTGCTTAACCTGATACCATACATAGGCATCCTGATTGCCGGTATCCTTACCATAGTGGCATCGCTTACAGGGACTACCGACCTTACCGTCATAGTAGGCATCCTTATAGTAAATGTCGTCGTTCAGCTTATCGACAATAATCTGTTGGTACCAATGATCGTTAGCTCCAAGGTAGAGATCAACGCAATTGCATCTATAGTCGGGATCATCATCGGTGGAGTGCTCGGGGGGATCTCCGGCATGTTCCTCGCCATACCTATTATGGCGATCATGAAAGTTATTTTTGACCGTGTCGAGTCGCTCGAGCCTTGGGGGTACCTGCTGGGAGACGACCTGCCCCGGAATTTTAAATGGCGTAAAAAAAGCATACCGGTACCTGCCGAAACACCAAAGCCATGACAAAGGACGGGTACATCATAAGCGGCGGCGCTGAAGGAAAAAAACGCCTGGATATATTGTCGGGAATCCTGCAAAGTACAACCCGTACATTGCTTGAATCACATGGGCTGTCAACGGGAAGCTCGCTGCTCGACGTTGGGTGCGGCGGCGGCAACGTATCGCTGATGGGGCGCAAATAACAGGGCCACAGGGTAAAATTACCGGGATAGACTTCGACAAAAGCATTATCGAACTGAATAAAAGGGATGCAGAGGCACACGGTGTAAAAAACATATCCTATTACGCCATGGATGCAACTGAAATTGATTTCGACAGTGCGTTTGACATGGCCTATTCGCGCTTTTTACTTTCACACCTTACCAGTCCCGTGGCCGTTATACGCAAAATGTTATCCGCTGTAAAACCGGGCGGGATGATAATCATTGAGGACATCGACTTTTCCGGGCATTTTTGCTATCCTTCCAATAAAGCATTTGATGAGTATGTGCGGCTTTTTACAGCAACGGCATTACAGCGCGGCCAGGACCCCAATATCGGGCCTGCATTGTTTTCTTTGTTACGCGAAGCGGGAGCAGTCCACATAGGTTTCGACGTGACACAACCCGCATTCGATAAAGGAGAAGGCAAGCGCATGGCTGTCATTACCATGGAAAAGATACGGGATGCGGTGGTCGCGGAAGGATTTGCGGACGATGCTGAGGTCAATGCTGTCATCAGCGGACTCTATGCTTTTACCGCAGATGAAAATACCATCATCAGCCTGCCCAGGATTGTACGGGTCTGGGGGACGAGGCCGGAATAACCTAACGTAACAAATGTGAAAATTACCCTAATAATTAAGCGCTTTCCGGTCTGTAACAATATATCGCCGTAAATTAGTCCATTATAATCCCGTGATTATGGAAATGAACGAACAGCTTTTCTGGCTCTTTATATTGGCGATTCCTATCGCGTGCGTGGCATGGACGGTTACGCATGAAGAAGTGTTCCGCGAACCCAGGGAGTATTGTGTAGACAGGAGTAAAAAAGGCAGCACCATAGTGGAGCGGAAATTCTTTTACCTTTTTACCTGCGAATACTGCTTTAGCCATTACATCACAGCCTTTTTTATCATTATCACAGACTTCAGGCTACTGCTCGACGACTGGAGGGGTTACCTCATTGCAGGCTTCGCACTGGTTTTTGTGGCAAATGCTTACATGAGCGCCTTTGCATTGCTGCGCCAGGCCATCAAAAAAGAAAAGACTGAGATCGAGGTAATGAAAAAAAGCGTTGAAGAGGACACGACTCCCCATGACAATGGGATACACTAATATCCTTAAGTGTTTTAATTGCGCTTCGCTACTATAATCAGGTCAACCAACTTTTTCACTTCCCATCCCGATATTTTTTACGCTGTGTTTCAATGATTCCAAAACCATTGTTATTTAACGCAGCCGCGAGATAGCCCTATTCATAACTATACTACCTTATCGCAGGCAGAGATGTCTGTCGTTTCAAGGCGGCATCTTTACAATTTGAGCTGGTCTCCATAAACCGTTTTTTCTTCAAAAACTGCCAAATCCTTTAATAAAAGCGAAATCATTACTGCCTGCACATCATATTCTATAGCTTGTAACTGTATAGCACCAAAAGATAATCGGAGATAAAAAATAGTTAAAAAAAATAATTTATTTAACCATATTTTAACTACTAAAAAACCAGGCATTTCAATTACTTTCAATTAATATTAGCTGAGTATTATTTAAAATTTGAATAAAAAAAATATTTTAAATTCATTAATGGTTTTATTATTTTAAATATATTGCATTAAATTAGTATAAATTTAAAAATATATCAAATGCAAAAAAAACCAAACATTCCTTAATATAACACTAAAATTACACCTATGATTTTATGAAGAAATTTACCCGTCTAATTATTATCCCAGCTATCTTCTGCGCATCAGGTATGTTTGCACAGGAAGCAGTAACCGCTTCTGGAGGTGATGCCCTGGGAAGCGGAGGAAGCGCATCAATCTCAACCGGGCAGGTAGCCTACACTACAATTTTGGGTAGCGGAGCAACCGTAACCCAGGGAGTACAGCAACCCTACGAGATTTTTGTATTAGGAGACAAAGAGCATGGCCCATTTTCACTCAATGTGGTAGCTTATCCCAATCCCACGGTTTCGAAACTTATGCTCCGGATCGAATCAGGAAACTTAATTGACCTGAGGTATGAACTTTATGACCTTAATGGAAGGATACTATCCGAAAAAGCCATTAAGGATGCTGAGACGATAATCCCTGTAGAAGAATTCCCGGCTGCCACTTACATATTAAAAGTATATTCCGGAAGATTTGAAGCAAAAACGTTTAAAATAGTAAAAAACAGTATATGAAGAAAAGATTTACTTTAGCCGCATTATTATTCGGGGCAATGGTATTTGCCCAGGCGCCACAAAAAATGAGCTACCAGTCGGTAGTGCGTAATTCCGGAGGCAATCTTATTGCCAATTCAGCTGTAGGAGCACAAATAAGTGTGCTGCAGGGTTCGCCTGCAGGAACAGTAGTATTTGCTGAAACACATAGCGCAACTACCAACGTTAATGGCCTATTGAGTATGGAAATAGGCGGCGGCACAGCCTTAACAGGAACTTTTGCCGGAATTGACTGGTCTGCCGGTCCATTTTACATCAAAACAGAAATCGATCCCGCCGGAGGATCCAATTACACCATTGCCGGCACAAGCCAGCTTATGAGTGTGCCTTACGCACTCTATGCGGCCAATGCGCCACAAGGACCCGCAGGGCCACAAGGACCACAAGGGGCTACAGGACCCGCAGGGCCAATAGGACTTACTGGAGCAACCGGACCCGCAGGTACTAATGGTACAAACGGAGCAGTGGGCGCTACAGGACCCGCAGGGCCAATAGGACTTACAGGACCTGCAGGAGCAGTGGGCGCTACAGGACCAGCTGGACCAATAGGGCTTACAGGAGCTACAGGAACCGCAGGGCCAACAGGACTTACAGGAGCAACCGGAGCAGTGGGCGCTACAGGACCCGCAGGGCCAATAGGACTTACAGGACCTGCAGGAGCTACAGGACCTGTAGGGCCAATAGGGCTTACTGGAGCAACCGGACCCGCAGGTACTAATGGTACAAACGGAGCAGTTGGTGCTACAGGACCAGCTGGCCCAATAGGACTTACAGGACCTGCAGGTGCTACAGGACCAGCTGGACCAATAGGGCTTACAGGAGCTACAGGAGCAGTGGGTGCTACAGGACCCGCAGGGCCAATAGGACTTACAGGACCTACAGGACCAGCAGGTACTAATGGCACGAACGGAGCAGTGGGCGCTACAGGACCCGCAGGGCCAATAGGACTTACAGGACCTGCGGGAGCTACAGGACCTGCAGGTACTAATGGTACAAACGGAGCAGTGGGCGCTACAGGACCCGAAGGGCCAATAGGACTTACAGGACCTGCAGGTGCTACAGGACCAGTCGGGCCAACAGGACCCGCAGGAGTAGCCGGACCTGCAGGAGCTAATGGCACTACAGGCCCCGCAGGTGCTACAGGACCAGCCGGGCCAACAGGACCCGCAGGAGTAGCCGGACCTGCAGGAGCTAATGGCGCTACAGGCCCCGCAGGAGCTACAGGGGCAGCGGGACCCGGGTTTTCTAATGGCACAGGGGGCGGACAGGTATACCTCACCGGTGCTGGCTCTCCTTACGCACCACAGGCACCTGTTAGTATGTCTGGTGATATAACTATTACATCGGCAGGCGCTACGACAATAGCAAACGGTGTCGTTACCCCTGCAAAGATAAATGCGGGCGGTAGTGCTTCATCCTCTACTTATCTGAGGGGCGACGGGCAGTGGGCGGCACCGGGCCAGGGCCCTCTTCCAGTGAGTTCCATCACATCAAGTGGTACAACGCTAAGTACACAAAGCCAGTTTGTGTATTTGACCGGCAATTACAGCGTGCTATTGCCTGCCAGCCCGACAGTAGGGCAAACGATATATTTATTTTCTGAAAGTACATCTGCACAGGTTAATCCGAATGGTAAATTTTTCAGGGATGGCGGCGTCAATTACGGAACATCCACCTTCAATGAGTTTGGTGGCACCACTTCAAAAGGTGTTACCCTGATATACAACGGAACCTACTGGTTTACATTTTAGTAAGGCTAACCAAGCACTTTAATAGCCATTTTACAATTGTAAAATGGCTATTTTTATTTAACGGCTACAGATGTACAATAAAATCCTTCACCTGGTATAGGGAAGGATTTAGAAATAGAAGTATAAACTAATGTAATTATTATGAAAAAGTATCCACACTCTTCACACTGTAAAACTAGGGCAAAGGTGCAGGCGGTACCTTATACTTTCAGGATAAAAGGTTACAACTTTTCCCAAATAAAAAACTCCCGCTATTGCGGGAGCCTAATATGTATGTAATGGAGGGTTCTGATTAAAGAGCCGCTACGTGCCTTGTAAGTTTTGACTTCAGGTTGGAAGCCTTGTTGGCGTGAATGATGTTTTTCTTAGCCAGTTTGTCGATCATTGAGATTACAGAAGATAATTTTTCTGAAGCCTCATTTTTATCAGTAGCAATACGTATAGCCTTGATAGCGTTACGTGTTGTTTTATGCTGATACCTGTTCAACACCCTTTTCTTTTCGCTTGTCCTTATCCTCTTTAGAGCTGACTTATGATTTGCCATTTTTTCTTAACTTAATGTCTTAATATTTCTTTTTGTAGTCCGTAGGGGAATCGAACCCCTGTTACCAGGATGAAAACCTGGCGTCCTAACCCCTAGACGAACGGACCTGCTGTCCTCTTAAAATTTGTAGCCCGTAGGGGAGTCGAACCCCTCTTGCCAGAATGAAAATCTGAAGTCCTAACCGATAGACGAACGGGCCATTTTGTTTCTCTAATGCGGATGCAAAAATACAACTATTTTTTATTTACGCAATAGTCGAAACAAAAAAATCTAAATAATTTTAATATGCTCTTGCAAAAAGTACCCTCCCTGCCGACGGAGCGCCTGTAAACACACAGGTTCCCGCCTCTTCCTTCCTGTCCAGTGGTATGCACCGGATGGTCGCTTTTGTAAGTTCTTTGATCTTTTCCTCTGTAGCCGGGGTGCCATCCCAATGCGCGGAAATGAAACCGGCCTTGTTTTCAAGCACTTCCTTGAATTCCTCAAACGAATTTACCTCCGTGATATGCTCCTCCCTATAGTTCAGGGCTTTTGCAAAAAGGCTTTTCTGCATCTCTTCCAAAAGATCACTGATATAACTCACAATGTCAGCGCTCAGGACAGTCTCTTTTGTAAGTGTATCCCTCCTCGCAATTTCAAATGTGCCGTTGGCAAGGTCGTTTGGCCCGATGGCAACACGCACCGGAACGCCCTTCAGCTCGTACTCGTTGAATTTCCAGCCCGGCTTGTGGGTTGTCCTGTCGTCATATTTTACGCTTATGCCCAGCTTCTTCAGCCTGGCCATAAGTTGTTTTGCTTCTTCAGATATTGTAGCCAGCTGCTCATCGCCCTTGTATATAGGCACGATAACCACCTGTATCGGGGCTAAATTTGGCGGCAGCACCAGGCCGTTGTCATCGGAATGCGTCATAACTAGCGCGCCCATCAATCGGGTCGAAACCCCCCATGAGGTGGCCCATACATATTCCTGCTTGCCTTCTTTAGTTGCAAACTTCACATCGAACGCCTTGGCAAAATTCTGCCCCAGGAAGTGCGATGTACCTGCCTGCAATGCTTTTCCGTCCTGCATAAGCGCCTCAATGCAGTAGGTTTCTATTGCACCCGCAAAACGCTCGTTCGCGCTCTTCACGCCCTTTATAACCGGTATCGCCATAAAGTTCTCTGCAAACTCGGCATACACATTCATCATTTGTTCCGCCTCTGCAATGGCTTCTGTCTGGGTGGCGTGCGCGGTATGCCCTTCCTGCCAAAGGAACTCTGCAGTCCTCAGGAACAATCGGGTACGCATTTCCCAACGCACCACGTTGGCCCATTGGTTAATAAGCAACGGCAGGTCGCGGTAGGACTGTATCCAGCCGCGGTAGGTATCCCATATAATGGTTTCGGATGTTGGGCGTACGATAAGTTCTTCTTCAAGCTTGGCATCGGGATCCACCTCGATTTTCCCGTCTGCGCCTGTCCGTAGCCTGTAATGAGTAACAACGGCACACTCCTTGGCAAATCCGTCTACATGGCTTGCTTCCTTGCTGAAATATGACTTCGGTATGAACAGCGGGAAATATGCATTCTGGTGGCCTGTTTCTTTAAACATCCTGTCCAGCTCTGCCTGCATCTTTTCCCAGATCGCATAGCCGTATGGCTTAATAACCATGCAACCCCTTACCCCCGAATTTTCGGCCAGGTCCGCCTTTACCACCAGTTCATTATACCATTTGGAATAATCTTCTGCGCGCTTCGTTAAATTCTTACTCATTTTTAATAATTTGGCACAAATATTGTTTTATATTTATAGTAAAATAATGCTGTGGCAAAACTAACCATTTTTACACAGTCCAACAATAAAAAAAATTACTTATGAAAACCGATTACTTCACCCTCAGGTCCATTTCCCTGTACTCCATACTGGGAATTTTTGGCATGGCTGCCACATCATGCAGCTCATACAACAGCGTTTCCGGCACGGATACAGATGGAATATATGGCAATACGCCCCGAAATGCTAATAATGAACCCGTTTACACTTATAATGACGGCACTGTAGGGCAGTACAGGGACGGCGAAGTTACCGGGCAAAACACCAATGGCTATTCAACTTACTTTAATTCGCTTCAGGAGGAATATCCGCTGATAGAGAATGTGGAAGATTACACTTCATATAGCAACGACAGCGTAGTAACTGTACAATCGTATAACTCAAACGCCGGTTGGGGCGAACCCACCGACAATGTTACCGTAAATGTGTACGGCGGCGGCGGCTGGGGCGGAGGTTACTATGGTGGCTGGGGATGGCCTTATTACGGCGGCTGGTACGGCAACGGTTGGGGCTGGGGTCTTGGCTATGGCTGGGGTGGCGGCTGGGGCCTCGGATGGGGCTGGGGCGGCGGCTGGGGTGGCTACTACGGTGGCTGGGGTAACGGTTGGGGCGGCTATGGCGGCCACCACTACTACAACGGCAACTATGGCGGCACAAGGTCTACAGCTTACTATACCGGCGGACGCAACAGTTATTACAACAATAACGGCAGGTACACACAGGGCAGAAGGAACAACACAGGCATAACCAACGGCAGGGGAAGCAACGCAGTACGGAGTACAAGGTTTACCAACGGTACTAATGGCAGGAACGCTACAAGCACCAATGTAGTGCGTTCACGTGGCAACAATAATGCGCAATACAACAATTCAACAAGGAGCAATAGCGGAAACAGCCGCAGCACTTACAGCAACTCATCACGCAACAGCGGCAGCAACAACTCATACACACCATCAAGGAGTTCTTCACCATCACGCAGCAGCGGAAGCAGCGTTAGCCCGTCCCGCAGCAGCGGTGGCAGCATGGGCGGCGGAAGGTCCGGCGGTGGCGGTGGCGGAGGTTCACGCGGCGGCGGAGGCGGTGGACGCAGAGGCTAATACACTATACACGCCCTATGCTATTTATGAACATAAATCAGCATAGGGCTTTTTTTATACCATAATCCAGGAATCATGAAGAGAGTTATATTTTCTGCTGCACTTATTTTTGCAGCGGCAACAACATATGCACAACAAGACCTGAATACAGCAGCAGATGCCGTACGATATTCAACTGACAACCTTACCGGTTCGGCACGCTTCAGGGCGATGAGCGGGGCCTTTGGCGCAGTAGGTGGCGATCTGTCGGCAATAGGCGTAAACCCCGCAGGGTCGGCTGTTTTTAACTTTAATACAGGAACAGCCTCTGTATCAAACTACAACACCAGCAACAGCGCTGATTATTTTGGGACTAAAACTACTAAGAACAACAACGCCTTTGACCTCAATCAAATAGGCGCTGTGTTTGTTTTCAGCAATGCGAACGAGGAAGCTTTCATGAACAAGTTTACCCTTGGCTTCAATTATGAGAACACTAACAGTTTCTATAACATGGTGGATGCACGTGGCACAAACCCGAACAACTCGATCGACCAATACTTTTTGCGCTATGCGAACGGTATCGGGAACGAAGGCGGAATTTTTTTAGGGACGCTCCAAAATGCCTATTTCGATGATTTGAACTTTATCGACCAGCAGGCCTATCTGGGTTATAATGCCTACATATTCGATCCTGTATCTACGGATGCTGATAACAGCGTGTATACCGGCAACGTTCCCAACACCGGGAATTACTACCAGGAGAATTATACTTCGACACGCGGGTACAACGGAAAGATGGCGCTTAACTTTGCCACACAGTTAAAGAAGAGGCTGTACCTTGGGGCAAACATCAACTTCCATTTTACGGATTATGTAAAGACCACCAGCCTGTATGAGGACAACAATAATCCGTCGGCGACCGGGCTTCAGGCCATTCGTTTCGATAATGAGCGCTATACGTACGGCGCTGGTATCTCGTTAAATGTTGGCGGTATCGTGAAGATTACCGAAGAGCTCAGGGCGGGTGTTGCGTACGAATCGCCGACGTGGTACAGGCTGCAGGATGAATTAACTCAGCGCATATCTTCCTTTTGCCCGGAATGTGATACCAATGACCCTTCTGCAGACACCTTTATTACCGATCCGGGAATCACTTTCGTATTTAACGATTACACCATAAAGACACCTTCGAAATGGACCGGCAGCCTCGCTTATGTATTTGGAAAGAATGGCCTGATAAGCGTTGATTATTCCATTAAGGATTTCAGTAAAACAGAATTCAGGAACGCGCGGTATGAAGCCATCAACCAGGAACTTTCTAACAGCATGGCCATGGCCGGCGAGCTTCGGGTGGGCGCCGAGTACCGCATTAAGAAGTTCAGCCTTCGCGGTGGCTACCGCTTCATGGAAAGCCCTTACAAAGACAGCGCGGTCATGGGCGACCTGACCGGCATTACGGGCGGGCTTGGCTTTTCGTTTGCCAATTCAAGGCTTGACCTCGCCTACTCATGGTACCAGCACAAAAGTGATGCCCCCCTGCTTACAGCAGGCTTTACCGATGCCGCAAGGGTGACGACCACCAATAATAATGTCACATTATCCTATACAGTAGACTTATAGTTTTCATCTTTTCATATTTGAAAAGCCATCCCCGGACATAAGGGATGGCTTTTTGTTTAGGCTTCCCGGCCTCTCCAAAGGATAAATAGTCAGGACAGCAGGCATCAAATTATCAGTTACAATATATCCGGCAGGAGTGTAGTTCGCGTGAGGGATAGAGCCGGTATCCTGCGGAGGCACGGAGCAGATAAAGGCGAAAGCCCGACCCGCAGGGGCACGCCATAAAAAAGATTGCCGGATCATCAGGCCGATAGACATTCCACAGTTCCATAATGGCACAGCATTTGCCAAACTGTAACCCAAAACTTTACCGTTTAAATGGACAAACTGTCAATAAAATGATTAATTTTGCACTCCAATTTTCAACTACATGAGGACCAAATCGTTAAAGAAGAATAAGATCAATGTAATCACGCTGGGATGTTCCAAGAACGTGTACGACAGCGAAGTGCTGATGGGGCAGCTGCGCGCAAGCGGAAAGGATGTAACCCACGAAGCGCCTGCACACGAAGAAGGAAACATCATTGTGATCAATACCTGCGGGTTCATTGACAATGCAAAGGAAGAGTCGGTTAACATGATCCTGAACTATGTGGACAAGAAGGAACAAGGCATTGTGGACAAGGTGTTTGTAACCGGATGCCTGTCCGAACGCTACAAGCCGGACCTTATGAAGGAAATTCCGAATGTGGACCAGTATTTCGGCACCACCGAATTGCCGGGATTGCTAAAAGCGCTAGGTGCAGATTATAAGCACGAACTGCTTGGCGAGCGCCTTACCACTACACCAAAAAACTACGCCTACCTGAAAATTGCCGAAGGGTGCGACCGCCCGTGCAGTTTTTGCGCCATACCGCTGATGAGGGGCAAGCACGTTTCGCAGCCCATTGAAAAGCTTGTGAAAGAAGCCGAAGGCCTCGCGCGAAATGGTGTAAAGGAATTGATACTTATTGCGCAGGACCTGACCTACTACGGCCTCGACCTGTACAAAAAACGCAACCTTGCCGAACTGTTGGAAAACCTGGTAAAGGTAGAAGGCATTGAGTGGATAAGGCTGCACTATGCATTCCCATCCGGATTCCCGATGGATGTGCTGGAACTCATGAACCGCGAACCGAAAATATGCAACTACATCGACATTCCGCTACAGCACATCAGCGACAGCGTACTGAAGTCGATGCGCCGCGGTACTACACAGGAGAAAACGACTAAACTCCTTAAAGAATTCAGGCAGGCTGTTCCCGGCATGGCGATACGTACTACCCTTATCGTGGGCTATCCGGGTGAAACCGAAGCCGATTTCCAAACGCTGAAAAACTGGGTGGAGGAAATGCGTTTTGAGCGTCTGGGCTGTTTTGCCTACTCGCATGAGGAAAATACGCATGCCTACCTGCTGGAAGACGATGTGCCTGCCGAAGTGAAGCAGCAGCGCGCCAATGAGATCATGGAAATACAATCGCAGATATCGTGGGAGCTGAACCAGGAGAAGATAGGCCAGACCTTCCGCTGCATCATCGACAGGAAGGAAGGCAGCCACTTTGTAGGCCGCACCGAGTTTGACAGCCCGGACGTAGACAATGAGGTGCTGATCGATGCTACACAGACCTACCTTAAGACCGGTGAATTTGTAAACATTACCATTACAGATGCCACGGAGTTTGACCTTTATGGAATTCCGGCCGATATTAAAATTGAGGCATAATATTTGAAAAGCTAAGGGAGACTTTAGCTTTTTTTATTAAGTTTGATAAAATATTTATTACCATGAAAATCAAGATAATATATATAGTCCTGTTTTTTTCGTTTTTCTTTTCGGGCACAACCTATGCGCAGGTGAACCGCAGCATTGCCCGCGAGCAATACAAGCGACCGAAAAAAGACAGGAAGAGCTATGATTTTGTAGAACAGTCGACAAATTATCTTGCAAAAGAATTAAAACTCGATGATTTTCAAAAGGCAGCAGTAAAAGATATTATTGAAGATGAAAGGGTAGCCATAACTACACTGGGAGAAGATCGTGATATGATGTCTGATGTAAGAAAGGACAAGGCACGTGAAATTTCAGACAGGATCTACAAAAAAGTTCTCCCTTTGCTCTCTAAGGAGCAGGCGGAGATTTATACTAAAATGGAGGAAGAAAAAAAATTCTAAAGCACCAATAACCCAAATTCCCTAAGGGTTTTGACCGGTTTGCTGAACCAAAATAGTTCAAAATCGTCCATAACGATTTCATAGTCCTGCTTTGCCTGCGCGAACGTAATTACTCCTGTTTTTTCAACCGACGCTTTTTCCAAAAAACCGGTAAGCCATTCCGCATTTTCTTTTGAAACCTGTATGGAATAGCTTTCTTTTTTATCGTGAAACGTAAGCGTAGCTATTTCAAAGGATTGGCCTTTTTTGCTTTTTGTGAAATAGGAAATAGCTGGCCTCCCTCCCATCCACACCAATTTGGCGGTGGGTTTAATGTTCAGGCTATCTTCTTCCTGTAGCACATCATGAATATAACCCTCGGGTACTTTGGTACGCGGCACTTTAAATTCGAACCAGTCCTGCAACGGGTAATCGAAGCAAATGCCATGCATATAGTTGAACAGCGATTTCTTCAGTCCAAAACTAAACTTATCATGATTAGCGCCGATTTTGTCGACATGCACAATATCATTATTGGCAAAGCTGCCCACAATATCACTCTCCTTTACCACACTGAACTTTTCCGGGTACAAACCCACGGGGCTGTGGGCGGTCATGGCAAACTGGTGCCAGAACCCCGACTGCAATATGCCGACTTCAAACATCTGGCGTACCATTTCGAGTGAATCTATGGTTTCCTGCGCGGTTTGTGTGGGGAACCCGTACATCAGGTAAGCGTGCACCATAATGCCTGCTTCCGTGAAGTTGCGGGTAACACGGGCCACTTGGGCCACAGTAACTCCTTTTTGTATCAACTCCAGCAGCCTGTCCGAGGCCACTTCCAACCCTCCCGACACGGCAATGCAGCCGGAAGCTTTCAATAACCGGCACAGGTCGGCAGTAAAGCTTTTTTCAAAGCGGATGTTTGTCCACCACGTTGCGGCCAGGTTGCGCCTTAGGATTTCCAGGGCTACTTCGCGCATGAGGGCAGGTGGTGCTGCCTCATCTACAAAGTGGAATCCGTTCTGCCCGGTCTGCGCTATAAGTTCCTCCATCCGGTCGACCAAAAGTCTGGCCGCAACGGGTTCGTATATCTTGATATAGTCGAGTGAGATGTCGCAGAAGGTGCATTTACCCCAATAGCAGCCGTGCGCCATAGTGAGCTTGTTCCAGCGGCCGTCGCTCCACATTCGGTGCATGGGGTTCACAATCTCGATTACCGAAATGTAATTATCCAGCGGTAAATCGGAATAATCGGGCGTGCCGACTTCAGACTGCTTGTAATCTTTACATCCCGAGTTGTCTATGTATTTTATCTGGCCATCGACCAAAGCAAAAGTGCGCTTCAACTGTCCGATATCCCTTTTGCCGTCAATATGCTCAATAAGGCATTCTATAGGAGATTCACCATCATCGAGCGTAATAAAATCGAAGAACTCCATTACCCGTGCATCTGATAACGAACGTAGCTCAGTATTGGGGAAACCGCCACCCATGGCAACCTTTGTGCCCGGAAAATGTTGCTTTATGTATTGCGCACTCCTGAATGCTGCATACAAATTACCGGGGAATGGTACAGAGAAGCACACCAGCTGCGGGTTTAAATCCAGCATTTTATCCTGCAGCAACCCGATCATTATCCTGTCGATGTAGGTATAAGGCTGCTGCAGGCTCTCATACAATTCATCAAACGAGTTAGCCGAACGCCCGAGCCTTTCGGCATAGCGGCTAAAGCCAAAGTGCGGGTCGACACACTCCACGATCAGGTCGGATATGTCCTCCAGGTACAGCGTGGCATAGTGTTTGGCTTTGTCCTGCGTGCCCATGCTGCCAAACGCCCAGTCGAGTTCTTCCAGTCGTGCAAAGCGCGAGGCCTCCGGCAGGAAATCCTCACTGCATATCAGGTGTGCCAGTGTGGGGTTCTTCCCTTGCAGGAAGAGTATTACAGGGTCGATGGTTTTGAGGTAGTCGTTTTTTAGGGCAATAATCCGTTCCGAGTTTGGAGTTCGGGGTTCCGGGTTTGAAGTTCCGGTTTCCACCATCTCGACTGCGCTCGATGTGACAACGCGTTCCTGACGTTTGTGATTTGTGATTTGTGATTTGGAATTTATTTCTATCTCATCAAATAAATCAGTTAATCCCTGTTTTGAGAACAGCTTTAAAATAACTTCAATACCCAGGTCGGCCTGATAGGACGCGATGCCTTTGGTATTGAGAAACCCCTTCAGGTAGGCGGTCGCGGGGTAGGGCGTATTAAGCTGTGTGAAGGGTGGTGTTATTAAAAGGGCTTTATTCAAAATGACGGATTAAAGTGCAAAGGTAAAGGATATTTTCGGGATTGGGAAGTGTGGGATTTTGGGTATATTTACAATTATACATTGTTGACTTATGAAAAAACTTATAATCTTGCTTACGATTCTGTTTAGTACTTTTTCTTATTCACAAAGTTGTGAATGCACAGAACATCAAAGGATAGTATACAAGGTACCGCCAATGGATATATTTGAATTCAAAGAGGGTAAAAAATTAAGAATTTGCCCTGCGATTAGATATGAGTTAAAAGGAGACAAAGAGATTTATTTTAAAGATTTCAGAATTGAAAATTGCGAAAACGATAAGCTTTTGCGATATTGGAGCTATTTGTATTGCAAAACCAAATTTACAGACGATACTCTTACAGTGATAGAAACTGTGAAGTTGCCCATAGGAAAAAACAGAAAATTTAAAACAGTAAATAAAAGCCTGACAAAGATTTATTTTAAAGATGAAGAAACTATTGTTGATTTTCAAGAACTATCTATTAGAAGATATAGCCCTGAAGAAATTCAAACAGTGTTGGAAGAATATAACTCTGTTTTAGAAGGCAAACGTATTAATGTAAAACATCTTTATAGCTCACTTATAGTTGCAGGCCTATCGGGAAATGATGAGGCAAAAAAATACTTCCTTACTTTTAAGATGGATTTTAGAGGTATTTTTGATGATTCAGAATTAGAAGATTATGACAATTTGAAGTCAGCCTTTTTTCCGGATGAGAGATAGATGTTTTTCCGTAATTTTACACAAAACAAATTACAATGCCATCAGACTGTATCAGCTTCCAGAATTCAGGATATTTCACCCCGCTAATTATTGATTACCTCGACCAAAAAGATAACCTGAAGCCGCTGTACAACCGCTTCCCTACCCTGGAGAATTTTAAATCGCAGCTTGAGGAAAAGCAGGCAAATTACAATCCGGAATTTCGTGGTGTGCTGGCAAATACTTTGCTCCAAAAGTATGAGGATATCGATGCTTCGGCACTTACCCTGCAAAACATACAGTTGCTAAACGAAGGTACTACCTATACCATCACCACCGGCCACCAGCTCAACCTGTTTACCGGGCCGCTGTATTTCCTTTATAAGATCATCTCGACCATCAACCTGACCAGGGAACTGAAGGCTGCCTACCCGGACTATGCCTTCGTGCCGGTATACTGGATGGCGACCGAAGACCATGATTTTGAGGAGATCAACTTCTTTAATTTCAAAAACAAAAAAATTACCTGGCCGCGCGAAAGTGCAGGTCCTGTGGGACGGCTTTCTACCGAAGGGCTGGATGCGGTACTGGAGGTTTTCAGTAAAGAGCTTGGGCCGGGCCATAATGCGGATGGACTGAAGTCGCTGTTTAAAAAAGCATACCTCGAACACGATACTCTTACAGCAGCCACACGCTATTTAGCGAATGCGATTTTTGGCGATCATGGCCTTGTGATTCTGGATGCGGATAGTCCCGAACTCAAAAGGCTGTTCATTCCGCATATAAAAGAGGAACTGCTTAATCAAACCTCGCACCAAAAAGTTGCGGAATCATCGGAGCTATTGAAGGATTATAAGATACAGGTAAACCCGCGCGAGATTAACCTGTTCTACCTTGAAGATAATCTGAGGGAACGCATCATTTTTCAGGATGACACCTATTATGTCAACAATACCGAACTGAAATTTACCGAAACTGAAATTCTGGACATCCTCCAAAAGAACCCCAAAAAATTCAGTCCTAATGTTATAATGCGGCCGCTGTATGAGGAGGTGATACTACCCAACCTTTGCTACATTGGCGGCGGTGGGGAAATTGCCTACTGGCTCGAACTGAAGTCGTATTTTGAAGCTTCACGGATTACTTTCCCGATATTACTGTTGCGGAATTCGGTACTGCTGGCGACACAAAAACAGGCCGATAAGCTGGATAAACTTGGGATCACTTGGGCAGATATGTTCTCAAAACAGCAGGAACTGATAAACCGGAAAGCACAGGACTTTTCGGAATTAAAATTGGACTTTACAGAACAAAAAGAATTCCTGAAAGCGCAATTTGATAAGCTCTCGGCAATAGCAGAAAAAACTGACCCCTCTTTTACCGGGGCTGTAAAGGCACAGGAACTAAAGCAGCTAAAAGGGTTGGAAAATTTAGAGAAGCGTTTGCTAAAGGCAGAGAAGCGCATTCACAGCGACGAACTGGGTCGTATTACCGCTATGCAAAATGACCTTTTCCCAAACCAAAGCCTGCAGGAACGCAAAGCGAACTTTGGGGAGTTTTACCTTGAGTTTGACGGGAAACTACTGGATGAATTATTCCGACAGCTAAAGCCTCTGGAACAGGTGTTTAATGTGGTGGTGCTTTGACAATTATTTTATATATTTATGAAATAAATTATACGCCATGAATATTATAAAAGAAAAAGAACGCCTGAAGATCGCTATTGACAAGGTAGATGACCCGGAAATACTGGACAGGATAAGCGCAATTCTCTTCGACCAAACAGATTCGCTAATGACTGATGAACAGTTATCTATTGTTAGGGAGCGAAGGGAAAAATACCTGAAAAATCCTTCCGATTGTGTTTCGCTGGAAGAATTTAGATCCATAGTTAAACAGAAATATGGCTTTTAAAGTCATATTCAGCCTTGAGGCGCTGACTGATGTTTTCGAAGCAATGGAGTGGTATGAGGAACAGCAGGAAAATTTGGGTAACCGGTTTTATGAAGATCTTTTATCAACTATGGGGTATACTATTACCCATCCACATTCCTTTAGCAAAAAGAAAGATAATTTCAGGGAACTGGCTCTTACAGGCTTTCCTTATGTCATCATATACGAAATCGTAAATGATATCGTAATTATAGCTGCCGTTTTCCACACTTCGCAAAATCCCAAAAAGAAACCGCGCAAATAATATGGATTTGATGTAAAAACGACTATTTTTGCAACAAATCTTAAAAAAGACTATGGCTACTAACAGGACATTTACAATGATCAAGCCGGATGGTGTTGAAAACGGACACATCGGTGGTATTTTATCAATGATAACTGAAGCTGGCTTCAGGATCGTATCTCTTAAGCTTACACAGCTTACAACTGCTGATGCTCAGGCATTTTATGCGGTTCACAGCGCAAGGCCTTTTTATGGCGAGCTTGTAGAATTCATGACAAGGGGCCCTATCGTAGCTGCCATCCTTGAAAAAGAAAATGCAGTGGAAGAGTTCAGGACACTTATCGGTTCTACAAATCCTGCTGATGCTGCCGAAGGCACTATCCGTAAAAAATATGCTAAGTCTGTGGGCGAGAACGCTGTTCACGGTTCTGACAGCGATGAGAATGCCTCTATCGAAAGCGCGTTCCATTTTGCAGGCAGGGAGCAGTTCTAATACAGGACAAGCAAACATACCATATGAAGAATGCCGCTTTTTGGAGCGGCATTTTTTTATCGCAATACAATTGTTTTGACAACTTCCCTTTTCAGCTCCTCATTAAGCATTTTTATTATTTTTTCCTTACCGTAACTCAGCTCCTCGCGCAATACCGCCGAGGTAAGCTCTACATATAGCGTTGTGCCTTTCAGCATTATTTCGCGGGTATAGTTATTCACCCCGTTGCCCATGAGGTTTTTCCAGGCATCACGCACATCAATCTTGTCCATGCCGGGCTGGAGGTTGTTTGCCTTCATGATCTCTTTCAGCACATCGCTTATACTATTTTCACCGTTCAGCCTTTTTGCCATTATTTTACCGTAAAAGGTTTTGCTCTCTTATAATGATATTCCATGTCGTGATTGTTCTTCAGCACCAGCTCGTCCTCATCCAGCGAAAGTATCTCTTCTTCCCATTTGGAATATGGAGTAGTATACTTTATGAACATCTTCCCATCCTTGTCTGCAATGGCTAACTTTTCGGAAACATCATTCGCCAAATATTTCCCGTCAAACTGCGGCATTACTTTTTTACGGAAACCCTCTTTGCCTTTTAGCTCAAAATAATCTATCGTAGCATTCACTTTATAATCCTTTTGGGAGCCATCGGGCATTACAACCTCTTCTATTTCCCAATAGCCGTTAAGGTTTTTTAAATTGTCATCGGTTACCTTTCCGCACGAAACCGCAGACAGGAAAACCAGTAGTATTAGGAACTGTTTCATTATTAAAAATTGAAGCGTAAAATTACTCAATATTTCGCTCACCGCTTTAAACTATTTTATACTTTTAAAGTCGTACAGAAAATACTTACCATGAAAAACACACTACTTTTCCTACTTTCCGCCATTGCCATCGGATGCAGCTCCTCCGACAGCGAAACACCCCAGGAAAACCCCGATTCTGAGGCCATGTATTTCCCTGATAATGGTACGGACGTTTGGGAAACAAAAGACAGGGCAACTTTGGAATGGAATGAGGCCGCCATACAGCCACTGCTGGATTATCTTGAATTGAAGCATAGCCGTTCGTTCATAATCCTTGTAAACGGACGTATTGTAATCGAAGAGTATTTTAACGGGCATACTGCTACAACCCCATGGTACTGGGCAAGCGCTGGAAAAACACTAACCGCAACCCTGACAGGAATTTCCGAACAGGAGGGCTTTTTGAATAGTAATGATAAGGTCTCTAATTATTTGGGTACCGGCTGGACGAGCGCGCCCCTGGCAAAAGAAAACCTGATAACCAACCGCCACCTGCTCACCATGACCTCCGGGCTGGACGATGCCAACGGAGATGATGTGTCCCCTGCCAACCTGGCTTATAAAGCCGATGCCGGTACGCGTTGGGCTTATCATAACGTATATGTAAAATTGCAGGATGTTGTAGCCAATGCTACAGGCCAGTCGTGGAACGATTATTTTACAGCGAAGATAAAAACCCCACTGGGAATGACAGGGAGCTGGCTGGAAAGTGGTGACGACCTGAGTGTGTACTGGAGCAACACCCGAAGCATGGCGCGTTTTGGGCTGTTAGCGCTCAACAATGGTAAATGGAAAGACCAGCAGATCATCAACACGGCTTACTTTAATGCCATGACTACCACATCGCAGGATATCAATAAGTCCTACGGCTACCTTTGGTGGCTCAACGGAAAGGAAAGCTACCACATGCCGCAAACGCAATTCCAGTTTAATGGTGAGCTGATTCCAACCGGCCCGGCAGATATGTATATGGCATTGGGCAAGAACGACCAGAAGATCTATGTAATTCCTTCTAAAAAGATGGTGGTCATCCGCATGGGCGATGCTGCCGATGAGGAAAACTGGGCGTTATCAGGTTTTGATAAAGATTTATGGGAAAAGATAAACGCTGTTATCAATTAGAATATCCATAGTTAAGGAAAAAATTCTGGATTTGGACTGTAAATAGTGCAACAGCTGCCAAAATTAAAATCGAAGCGGTGATAAGTGCCCAAAAGAACTTTTGGGTTTTCAAGTAGACTGCCATCAATAGCACAGCCACAAAATAGCAACCGATCATAGCAAAACTATAGTTACGGATACCCGTGATTAAACTATCGGGTATCAAAGGATTATTAAGATTAATAGCTGTTTTGACATACCGACCCCCTACCAAAAAGATTTGGATAAAAGCAATTGCCAATACAACTATAGCAACTATTTTTCTGTCTTTAACCTGCATTACTTAAAAAACGAATCCACAAATTCGTGCTTGTTAAATACCTGCAGGTCCTCAATGCCTTCGCCTACGCCAATGTATTTTACGGGTATCTGGAACTGGTCAGAGATACCGATAACCACGCCGCCTTTGGCAGTACCGTCGAGTTTGGTAACCGCAAGGCAACTCACCTCAGTCGCGGCAGTGAATTGCTTCGCCTGTTCAAAAGCATTCTGCCCTGTAGAGCCGTCAAGCACCAGCAGTACATCGTGCGGGGCATCATCAATTACTTTCTGCATTACCTTTTTGACTTTGGTAAGCTCATTCATCAGGTTGATCTTGTTATGCAGCCTTCCGGCGGTATCGATAATAACTACATCGGCATTTTGGCTCACGGCCGATTGCAGCGTATCAAACGCCACCGATGCCGGGTCGCTGCCCATCTGCTGGCGTACGATAGGCACACCTACCCTGTCGGCCCATATCTGGAGCTGGTCGATTGCCGCTGCCCTGAAGGTATCTGCAGCCCCAAGCACAACGTTATAGCCTGATTTTTTGAACTGGTACGCAAGCTTGCCAATGGTCGTTGTCTTGCCCACGCCATTTACGCCCACTACCATGAGTACATACGGCCTTTTATTAGCAGGGATGTCGAATTCGGTACCCTCACCGGAATTGGTTTCCGAAAGAAGGCCGGCAATTTCCTCACGCAGTATCTGGTTAAGCTCGTCGGTACCGAGGTACTTATCCCGTGATACGCGCTCCTCGATACGCCCTATGATCTTGAGGGTCGTGTTGACACCGACATCCGAAGACACAAGTATTTCCTCAAGATTATCGAGCACTTCGTCATCCACCCTGGACTTTCCGGCAACAGCTTTAGAAAGCTTGGAGAAGAATGAGGTTTTAGTTTTTTCGAGGCCTTTGTCAAGGGTTTCCTTCTTTTCGGAAGAAAATATTTTCTTAAAAAAATTCATAGTTGCAAATGTCTGTTTTCCGTGGTAAATATAAAAAATAAAAAAGCTACTTTCTTTAACTGAAAGTAGCTTTTCTATATATTGTAAGGGATATTATTTCTTCTTAAGAAAAGTATCCACTTCTTCAGGAGTCATAACGCTCTCAACAAAAGTGTAAGCACCTGTTTTAGGCGACTTTACCATCTTGATTGCTTTAGTTAACCTCTTTGAAGATGTCTGTAACGATGCTACGGTTTTCTTTGCCATGACTCTTAATTATTTAATTTCTTTATGAACAGTCACTCGCTTAAGGATAGGGTTGAATTTTTTGATTTCAAGCCTGTCCGGAGTGTTCTTTTTGTTTTTGGTAGTAATATACCTTGATGTACCCGCAACACCAGAGGTCTTGTGCTCAGTACATTCTAAAATCACCTGGATTCTGTTACCTTTCTTTGCCATCGTGCTATATATTTATTAGTCCGGATTATTTAATAAACCCGTTAGCTTTGGCTTCTTTCAAAACCGCGGCAATACCGTTCTTGTTAATTGTTTTGATAGTCGAAGCGGCTACTCTTAGAGTTATCCACCTGTCTTCTTCAGGAAGGTAGAAACGCTTCTTCACTAAGTTTACACTAAATTTCCTTTTAGTTTTATTCATAGCGTGGGAAACATTGTTTCCTACCATCGCTCTCTTACCTGTAAGGGCACAAACTCTTGACATTATTTCTCGCTTTTATATCGTTATTCAAAATCAGGGTGCAAAGAAACAAAAAATAAAAGTATTACGCAAACACAATTAATCAGTTTTTTATAATTTCCTTATAAATTTTCTCAAGTCCCTTATTTGCAGCCCTTTCAATCACTTTTTCACGGGGCTGCCCGAAGTCGAATTTCTCACTGTACACCTTTCCGCCGGGAATCGCTATGGCTATGTACACGACTCCTACACCGGCATCTGTATCGTCTGTAGAAGGTCCGGCATTGCCTGTCGTAGCAATGGCATAATCCGTATCAAACACCCGCTTCGCCGCCAGGGCCATGGCTTCGGCAACTTCAGCGCTCACTACCGAGTGGGTATTGATAAGCTCCTGCGGGATACCCAGCACCGCCACTTTTGAAGCCGCAGAATACGTTACTGCACTTCCCCTGAAATAGGCCGATGCACCCGGTACAGCGGTCAGCAGCTGTGCGATCCTCCCCCCCGTACAGCTTTCTGCCGCGGCAATTGTATAGCCTTTTTCAGCAAGCGATCTTCCGAGCACTACCTCGATAGTATCTTCTTCCTCAAAGCCCACAATGATGTCGCCTATAAGCGCTGTGAGCTTCCCGGTTTCGGCATCAATGCTTTCCCTCAGAACATTCTCATCTGTCCCCCTTGCACTGAGCCTGAGCCTCACGCGGCCCGGATGCGGCAGGTACGCCAGTTTTATAAATGGGGGAAGGCTGTCCTCCCAATCTTCGATACGCTCAGCAATGTGGCTTTCGCCCTGCCCATAGGTCAGGATCGTTTTATGAACAATGTACGTCCTTTCAAATTTTTCTATTAGGTTGGGCAGTACACCGGTTTCCATAATACCCTTCATTTCGTAAGGAACACCGGGAAGCGAAACAAATACAGTATTACCCTTTTCCAGCCACATACCGGGTGCGGTACCAGCCGCATTAAAAAGCACTGTGCATTTGGAGGGCACCAGCGCCTGGTCTTTATTGATTTGCGATGCCGTCCTGCCGGTAACCCTTTCGAACAATTCAACAACGTGGGCCTCTACCCTCTCATCACGGACCAGGTGGTCGTCAAAATATTCGCAAAGGGACATTTTGGTTATATCGTCTTTAGTTGGTCCGAGGCCGCCGGTGATGATCACCACATCGACACGGTTTTGCAAAAAGGCGAGTGTGCTTAGTATGTGCATCCGGTCATCGCTGATGGACAGCATTTCGTATACGCCAATACCTATTTTGTCCAGTGCTTTGGCAATATAACCCGAATTGGTATCGACTATCTGCCCGATGAGTATCTCATCGCCCACGGTAACTATAGCTGCTTTCATGTAAGGTCGTAGTCTTTTTTGAGTTCTTTGAGCGTAAGCCTGACACGCTCCTTCAGGCTCTTCACAATTTCTTTTATCTCTTTCTTTTTGCCTTCGGCGCGGGTCCATGCTTCTATGGCGAGTACATCTTCATAGGCCAGGTCCATACCCAGCAGGTCGAGCGTGGGCTTTATCTTGTGCGCTGCAAAATATACTTTCTTATGGTCTTTTTCCTTAACGCCTCTCTTTATGTTTTTAACCTCAACAGGGACTTCTTCAGTAAAAAGCACAACGATCTGCCTGGCAAACTCAAGATCATTGTCAGAGATCGCGTAGACTTTCGATAAATTATAATTCAGCGCCATTATTTCACCTGTACCTTAAATAATTTCCTGCCTTCTAACGATCCTTCCAGGACATCACCGGGGTTCACTTTCGCGACACCTTCCGGCGTACCTGTAAAAATGATGTCACCCGTACGCAGCGTAAAATACTGCGAAACATAAGCAATGATCTCATCGATCTTCCAGATCATGTGCTGCGTATTGCCCCTTTGAACTACATCCCCGTTATTGGTAAGTTCAAAATCTATAGTATTTAAATCTCCCAGTTCCGACTTGCTGATGAAATCCCCCACCACTGCCGATCCGTCAAATGCCTTGGCCTTTTCCCATGGCAGGCCTTTTTCTTTCAGTTTCGCCTGCAGGTCACGCGCGGTAAAGTCGATGCCCAGCCCAATTTCGTCATAATATTTATGCGCGAATTTGGCATCGATGTATTTACCTACCTTGCTTATCTTCACCAAAACCTCAACTTCGTGGTGCACATCATTACTGAACTCAGGGATCACAAAAGGGAACTGCTTTTGCACTACAGCCGTGTCGGGCTTCATGAAAATAACAGGCTCCTCCGGCCTTTCGTTCTGTAATTCCTCAATGTGCTTCGCGTAATTCCTGCCTATGCAGATGATCTTCATAACTGATGGATTTAGGCCAATTTATTATTTAATTTCCGGAGTTTGATCGCCGTTAAGACTTTTTTAGTATATAGCGGAAAATCAGCGTTTTGAATCCATCCGTAATATCCCGGCTCCTGCTCCAGCACCTTATCTACCTTTGCGCCTTTGTGCTTGCCGAATGTAAAAATTTCCTCGCCGTCTTTATCTTTTGCAATGAAGCCAGCAAAATCAACATTCACCTTGCGGGTAGTATATTCTGCCAGCGACTTGATATCATTTTCCAGGTCGGGATAGCGCTCGAGCTGCGACTTCAGTATCTCATACGTTGCATTGGTATCGGCCTCCGCGCTGTGCGCATTTTCGAGTATCTGCCCGCAATAAAATTTGTAGGCCGCGCTAAGCGTACGCTCCTCCTTTTTGTGGAAGATCGTCTGCACGTCTACCGAAACGCGGTTCTTCATGTCGAAGTCGAGCCCTGCCCGTAACAACTCTTCGGCCAGCAGCGGAATGTCAAACCTGTCTGAATTGTATCCTCCAAGATCCGAGTCCTTTATTATATTGTGTACCTGGTGTGCGAGTTCTTTAAACGTGGGCTCATTGGCAACTTTCTCGTCGGTTATACCGTGAAAAGCAATAGTTTGCGGCGGTATTGTCCTTTCGGGGTTTACCAGCCAGGTGCGGCTTTCCTTGTTCCCGTTGGGATATACTTTAAGTATTGAGATTTCTACGATCCGGTCCTTACAGATGTCGGTACCTGTGGTTTCCAGGTCAAAAAAGCATATCGGCCTGTGCAGTTTCAGTTCCATAAATAAAAATTAGGAAAACAAAGATACGGGACAAAATTTTAAACCCTGTCAAACTGTTTTCTTTTCTTTAAATAATCTTATCCTGCACAATATAACCGAATAAAAATTGCAATATATTTACACCATAAACAGCTATTTATATGAAATTTAAAATTACTTTCCTTTCTGCTCTGCTATGTTCTGCTGTAGGTTTTTCACAAGCCGAATTTATCAACAGTGATTTTGGTGAAAACGGCCTGTTATGCGTAGATATCCCCGGCGAGACCATAAAAATGGGAGATATCATAAAGGTTGGTAATGAATTTTATGGGCTGGCCAACTTCATGAACCATCATTTGGTAAAGTTTTCAGCAAACGGGGAGCTTGACACTTCTTTCGGGACGAACGGGTATAAGCCGGTAAACATTGGCTATAACGAAGGCGGGCTGGGATATAAGGAATCGCACATCATTATGACCCCCGATAATAACTTTTTGATCGTAAGCGTATTTAACGGAGGGTTCAATAATGCCTTCATTGCCAAGACCGACCTGTCTGGCAACGTAATACCATCATTTGGCACAAATGGCTTCGTTTCTTCATGGGGGCAGGACCGCATATTTTTCTATTCAGCAGAAATTGTGGACAATGAAATTGTATTGACAGGGGCGGGCAACTCCAATGATGCCGAAAATCCATACCGCTACCTCATTGTCATGAAATACGATTTGAATGGCAACCCTGTTACCACGTTTGGCAATAACGGATCTCTTACCACATATTTAGATAATGAGGTTATGGCTCTTGACGCACATTATTATGCAGACTCCAATTCGATCGTCATGATTGGGGCCTATTGGTCTGAGCAGGATGAGTACAGCTTTGTTGCCAAATATAATATGGTTTCGGGAACACCGGACCTATCGTTCGGCACAAATGGCAAGGTGATTTACAGTTCGGGAGAAACAAGTTACACCATGGTAAGGACGCTCAACTGCACCGGAAACAACATATACGTTGGCGGCTTCGAGAATAATGGCACGCAACCCATACTCTTCCTTAACAAGTTAGGCCAGGACGGGCAGCCGGACACAACATTTGGAACCAATGGCACGTTTAAAAAATCCGTGCAGGGTACCTGGTACAATGTCCCTGCTTATGTTTCTGAAGATAACGGCGACTTTTTAATTACCGGGCAGCTGATGTATGACGGCGAAAATTATGAGAAAATATTCCTGCTGAAAATCAACGCAAACGGAACCCCTGCTACCAATTTCGGCAATAACGGAATGATCGTGAACCCCATGAACCTTGCACATATCGGTGCCGGTTTCCAAACGATCATCGAAGAGAACACCATAACTGTCGCCACCCTTTCGATGAGCTGTACCTCCGGCGACCAGCCAAAACCCGCGGTAGTCCAATTCGTTACCGGTGAGCTTTCTAATGATGAGCATCAGCAGGCAGCTGTTTCTTACTACCCAAACCCTGTAAAAGACAACTTATACTTTTCATCACCAGTCGAAAAAGTCGAAGTGTACGATCTGTCAGGGAAGATGGTGATTTCCGCAATGGCAATATCAGGCAGCATCGACCTTTCTCAACTGCAAAAAGGTTTTTACATTGTTCGCATAGTGCAAAACGGCACTGCCTCTAACATTAAAATAGTAAAGGAGTAACGGTTAAGGGCAATCCCATACAAAATCAGCCGTATCATAGCGCTTCTTTTTATAATCGAAGTGCCACCATTCACTGGAAAGCGGCGTAAAACCCGCTTTTTTCATGATGTTCCGGAGCCGCTTCCTGTTCCTTTTCCCAATTTTAGAAACGTTGTTACTGTCATAATGCGATATTTCGGAAAAGTCGTCAAACGCGCCACCCATATCCAAAAGTTCGCCATTTTCATCGGCCAGCGAAATATCTACCGCTGCGCCACGGTTATGGTTGGAGCCTTTGCCGGGAGGGGCCACATACCGCGGATCATTTACGATATCGTACATCACCTTCTGGAAGCCATATGGGCGGTAGCAGTCATAGATCACCAGCGTGTAACCCCTGTCTTTTGCAATTTCATTAGCCTTATCAAGCGCTTCGGCCACTTCCGGGCGAAGGAAACAGCGGGCGCAGGGATATATCTTAGTATGCATGAAATTGGCGGTGTCGGCATAGGCCATGCGGTTTATCATTCCAGAAACCTCAAAATCCACCTCAGCCCAAGCGGGATCCAGTGTATCCCCTGCCATAGGAGCAATCGTACCCGGGCTGTAAAACTTTATGCTGCGCTGTGTACTGCCAGCAGAGCAGAGCAGTATGAGCAAGGTTAAAAAAGACAGGGCTTTCAGGAATTTCATTAATGGTTATTTTGGATGAAAACAAATATATGGAATTGGAATAATAACCTAATCCTCGTATCCGCAGATAGTCTTTCCCTGCTTCTGCGCTTCGGAAAGCTTTACCTTCACGATATCTGCCTTGCAATTTGAAAGTCCACGGCAGTCTTTGGTAAAATGATACCGTTTACCGCCTTTGCTTTGGCAGATGTAAACATCCTTATCTGCAGTAAGGAGGTCATCGCCACGAACGTAATGAGGAATAGTAGTTTTTTCATTTTTTATTCTTTTCTTTTCCTTCTTCAGATATCTTTTCCCAGGCTTCGCGGGTCATTACGGTAAGCTCATTTTTTTCGCAACTCCAGATAGAAACTTTTTTACCTGAAATAACAATATGATTTTCCCAACCGGTATACGGGCAGTACAGCATTAGCGTACAGATGTCGGTTGCAGTAATGAGTTCGCCCGTACTTTCGGCGTGGCTGTGCATACCGGACATCGCCCTATCCTCTTTATCATTACCGTAAGGTATCAGCATGATATTTTTATGAAGCGCCTTTTTAGATTTTATATTATTCTTTTTGTCAAATTCTATGAGGTAATCATTACCAAACACAATTACCCCGTTTTTTTTAGGGCCCGAAAGTATATAGACCTTTTTACTGTTTTTAGTAACTAGCGGGATGAAGTTAGGATTAACCTCTTCATACCATTTAAACAGGGTATCTTTTACCACTTCCTCCAAAGCTTTTTTCCTTATGCTGTAAATTTCCTTTTCATGGGCTGTAAGTTTCCTCGATGCAGAGTTCACATCGGCTGCTTCAACCACAAAACTATCATCAAATACCATAGCGCCAAGTACGTTCGGGTCTGCATCCTTATCATAAAATAAGCAGGTATGCTTATTGCCTTCCGAATAGGAAAAATACCCGCCTATATCTCCTTTCTTTTCAGGAAATCTTTCCAGAAATATATCGGTGCCATGCCATGATGCCCTTTCGGAATTATAGAGGAGGCGAGCCTCTGCAACAAGTTCTTTTTCTTCAGTAGATTGGGAAAAAGCAGACAGCATACATAATGCCAGCACAATGAAAGTCAGCGTTTTTTTCATATTGGTAGATTGGTTAACCCAAATATACAAAAAAGCCCCGCATTATAGCGAGGCGTCAGTTACAGGAAAACTTTGCAAAAATCATTTCACGGGGCGGAACACCGCCAGCTGCATATCGAATTTTCTAAGGGTGCATTTTTCGTAAACATTACATCCGCAAAAAAAACCTGCAATGTGTGTTGCAGGTTTTTTTTCAGGATGAATGAGGGACTACACCGTGATATCCGTATCGGTATCAGGTTCGGCATAGCGGCTCACCGGATTGCTGTCCTGCGCATCGTGCCCTTCAAGCTTTACCAGTTTGTTGTAAATACCCAGCAACAGGAACGGGGCTGCCCACTGGCCTACGAATAATGCTGTGTGCTTTCTGCCAAGCACTTTAAGAGTTGCCGAAGCGCCCATAGCGCCTACTGCAGCCCACAGGAACAGGTCGGATGGTAGTTTTGAAGTCTGGCTCTCGATAGCCTTTGCTACATTGCCTTCAGAATGGTCGTTTTGAATAATTGACATGATAATAGATTTAGAATTAATGTTTTATAATCGTACTAAGTGTAAAGTTACCTGCATTGGCGTTAAGCAATTTCCAAGGGTATGTTAATTAGTGGTAAGGTTACGTTAAACTGCAAAAAGCCTTATTATCTTTACATTTCAATCTTCACGCTATGAAAATATTATATGCTTTAAGCAGCCTGCTCTTTTTACTTGCAGGCTGCAATTCTGCCTCAACCGCTACTGCCCCGGAATCGTTCAGCGCTGCTTCGGACAAGGGAATCGCCATTGGCACTATTACCTTTGAAGGCGATACGCCTGTAAACGACATTTACCGTTTTTTTTACGGGTCAACTTCAGGCGATAAAAAATTCATCAAAAGGAATTCGGGAAAAATCATGATGCAGTCGGGCCGTGAAAACGGCAGGCAGTTTACAGGCGATTTCAATGACGGGAAAACGTACCTTTTTGTCATTGAGGCCGAACCCGGCAGTTATGCCTTTACCCATTACAATTACCTCGACCACATTGGGCCGATGGGAATGGTGAGCAGCAGTAAAAAATTTGCCATTCCGTTCGAAATAAAGAAAGGGGAAATTGCATACATCGGTGAATTCAATTATAAAGACAAAGTAGAGTCGGGATCGCCAAAAATATTCATATCAGGCGCTTACAGCAGGGACATCCCTGAATTTAAAAAGAAATTCCCACAGATTGAGTGGGAAAAATCTGTAGATAAGACAGTTACCTCAGGAGACAAAGGCGGAGGTATAATTGAGTTTCTGTAAGAATTTGAGGATTATAATTTAATTTTAACAAGAATTTTTAGATTAATTCAAACAATAAACCTTGACAATGTTAAAATATTAACTTTTAACAGTTTTCGTTGCAATTTTAACAAACGCACTCATTACTTTTATCTCACTAAACTTATATGTGCTTATGGAAAAAATTACTTTCGACGGAATGAGGAATTTTATTATTGAGAGGGAACTGACTGACAATGTGGCTATCGCGCTTCATCCGGACAGTTTTGACGAATTGGTAATGGATTATCTCGACTTTAACGGCAACCAGATTGAACGCCCTTTCGAAATCCTCGGGATCGAGATCCTGCAGGACAACAGCGGCAGCGTTCCGAAAAACCTGGTACAGGTGCTGGATACTGTTGAGTAGCCTCAATTCCTATCATCTTACTATAAATCCCGGACGCAACTCCGGGATTTTTTATGGACAATTTTGTAAATATTCGGGCAAATTGCATAACATACAACCCTGAAAATTTCACCTGCTTTGTAGCCTGTTATTTACAAAAGGTTATAATATGCACAGCAGACTGATGAGTTTTGAAGGAATGCAGGAGTTTATTCTCGATAATGAGTTAACCGACAGTATAATGATCGTACTGCACCCGGACAGTTTCGATGCCCTTGCACTGGATTACATAAGCATTCATGAAGCAATTCAGCGGCCATTTGAAATTTTGGGCATTATCATTGAAGAAGACAAAACCGGCACAGTATCCATGAATGAAATAAAACTCGTCGAGGTGTAAGACAGTTTTATAGGTGCCTGTACCCATACAAGGGTAAGTAAAAAGTTTTTAGGGCCTAGTTTTCAGATTGGAAAGCAGAAATGAGTATACTTGCGGAAAGTTTGTTGATATGGCATCGGAAACATTTTACATTAAGCTCGGGCCTCATTTTAAATTGTGGGTAGCTTTGAAAGATACGATTGCATTGGATACTGCATTATGTACTGAAAAAATTCCCTTTCACATTGATGAGAACCAGTCTACGATTGGCAGCGCCGTACGCTACTTTTTCCCGGACAGCCACAGGGAGCATGTTGATAATGTTGTAAAGAATACAGGCATTATTGCATCTACAGAAACTATACCGTCTACTGATTATGAAATAAGCTGTAAGCTGAACCGTTTATACTTAATGGCCGTTGCTATTATAGTTTTGTTATTGGTAATTGGGACAACGTTATTTGGATAAATATGAGCAAGTGGAAAAAAAGGATTTTGATTGTTTCGGTTTTTGCTGGCACTATACTGGCAGCAATACTTTGTTTTTTTTCTTACGGAGCCTACTTTACCTTTAGCAAAGAGCGCAGGGAAATGGCAGTTGCGGCTGTAAATACCACACCTGAATTACCGGATCACTTTATAGAAATTTACGGAAAAGTAAATCCGGGTTCCGCGAATTCTTTGCTGCACAATGTAATCACCAATCCTCATTCCGATTGCCCCTGTAAAGATGCTGCGGCAGATATGGCCATTCAGATGGCTTCCGGCGAGGTTTATAAGATAGCCCAGCTCACTTTTTTCATTGAAAGTTATGCTACGCAGGAGCAGTGCCTGGCTTTTGTTATGAACAACAGGTATTTTGCAAATAATAAAAAAGGGGTTAATGAAGCTTCACGCTACTATTACAATAAGGAGTTGCAAAATCTTAACGATGATGAAATGCTGGAGTTGATAGCAATGTCCGGGAATACATATTACTGGGATAAGAAAAGATTTCCTCAGGAGCTTGCAAAACGGGTGGTCGGGCTAAAGAAGAAGATGAAAATACAGTGAAGGAAATCCGCATCAATTTGCCTGAGCCTTTTCCGCATTCCGATCAATCTGAAATCTGAAATTGCGCTACATCTCCTCCGGATTAATAATCTTCATATCAAACAGGTCAACAACATCTTCCTCGCCAACCTGTAAGTTCCAAACCTGGAACCCCAGTGCTTCGGCAGCATCGGTATTGATTTTTTTGTCGTCTACCACCAATGTACGCTTGGGCTGAATGTCGTGATTATTGATCAGGTAATTAAAAGCTTCGCCATCGGGCTTGCGGTAGCCAATTTCGTGGGAGAAATATATCTTTTCGAAGCATTGGTAAAAATCACTGTAAAAGGAGGCTCCCGCGTCATGCTCAAATTTCTCCATGTGTATCGGATCAGTATTACTGAGGAGGAACAGGCGGTAATTGGCGGCCAGTTTTTGCAGGAATTCCAGGCGGTAGAGCGGAAAATCGGTAATGCCTTTGTTCCACGCATCCTTTATCTGTTCCGTTGAGGCGCCGTGGGTATACGGCTGTATCCCTTTTAAAAATTCAACCTCATCGATCTTGCCGGTTTCAAGTTTTTTCTCGAGCTTTTGAAGCCCGGCATCCCATTCTTTCACACCGAGCTGCGCCAGGGCTTTTTCTTTGGCTTCGCTATCCTTGTTTAAAAAAACATCCCCAAAATCAAATATTATCGTATTCACCATAATTCCTAAAAATTAAAAGTTCATCATCCATCAGGTGCTGTTTGCTTACCGGAGTTGCGTTTAGCAAAGGCGCTTTCGTGCCTTCCTGAAAAACAGCTTTCCCCTTAAAAACTCTGGCTTCGTCCCATAGCCCTGCATCAATAAAGGTTTGCAGCGTTTGCCGACCTCCCTCCACGATCACCGAAAGCAGGTTGTACCTGTGCAGAACCTGCAAAATGGCATTTGGCAGATGGTCGTCAAAGGCAACGTATTCGTATAGCAGGTTATCTAAGTTAGTCAAATCAGTTTTTTCCGTCAAGACAATTGTCTTTATTTTTTGATTTTTAACAGAATGGTTGTCCGATATCCTTCCGTTGCGATCCAGGACAATGCGCACAGGATCCGGCCCCGTCCAGTCCCGCACGTCCAGTTGGGGGTTGTCGTCGAGTACGGTTTGTGTGCCCACCAGTATCGCCATTTCTTCGCTGCGCCATTTGTGTACCAGCTGGCGGGAATACTTATTGGTGATCCACACCGGTTTTTTTTCTTCCAATGATCCAACAATAGAACTATCTAATGCTCTTTTAGGACTTATAAAACCGTCGGCGCTCTCCGCCCATTTCAGGATAATGTAGGGGCGCTGCCTTTCATGGAATGTAAAGAACCGCCTGTTCATCTCGCGGCAGTCCTTTTCCAGAACGCCCACGACTACATTTTTTCCCGCTTCCCGGAGCTTTCGTATGCCGTTTCCCGCTACCTTTTCATTGGGGTCGACGGTGCCGACAATGATATCCTGTATCTTGTGATGAATGATCAGGTCGCAGCACGGCGGCGTTTTCCCGTAGTGGCTGCACGGCTCCAGGCTTACATATAATGTCGCTTCGGGGATAAGGTGCCTGTCGGCTTCAGCAACCGAATTGATGCAGTTCACCTCGCCATGCGGGCCGCCGTAAGCAGAGGTATGGCCTTCGCCAATGATCCTCCCGTTATGCACGAGCACCGCCCCTACCGATGGATTGGGCATTGCCGCACGCAATCCGTTTTGTGCCAGCTGCAGGCAACGCCGCATATATAGTTCGTGGTTCATTTTTTTTAGTTGCAAAGTCTCAAAGTTACAAAGTTTCTCATGTTTACCTATCGCATTATAGTTGCGAAATTGCCAAAATACTTAGATTTGCACTATGAGTACTACTATACGGAAGATTTCTGAAAAAGACAATGCCGCCATAGCGAAAGTGATTCGCGATGTACTAGTCGAGCATAATGTACCTAAAGTGGGTACGGCCTACGCCGATGCCTCGCTGGATTTTATGTTTGAAAAATACAACATCCCGGATTCCGCTTATTTTGTGGTGGAAAAAGATGGCAGGATCATCGGTGGGGCGGGAATTGCGCCGCTCGACAATGGCCCGGCAAGTACCTGCGAGCTCCAAAAGATGTATTTCCTGGCCGAAGCGCGAGGGCTTGGCATCGGCACACAGATGATAGAGCATTGCATGGATGTAGCGAGGGCCTTTGGCTTTTCCCAATGCTATCTCGAAACCATGCCGTACATGAAGGCCGCGCAAAAGCTATACCTGAAAAACGGCTTTGAATACCTCGATGCACCTTTGGGTGATACAGGCCACTATGAATGCCCGGTGTGGATGCTGAAATTGTTATTTTAATTGGTTTCAGGTTTGAGCGCGAACCCGGAACTCCCGACCCGAATCCCTGAATTTGTAAAAATGAATCTGAAAGACTACCGTACTTATTTCCTGGAAAAGTTAACCCCGATCTATGATGCCATGGAGGCGGAAAGCTTCTTCAATATTGCCCTGGGCGAACTGAAAGGATGGAAGCGTATTGACCTTGCCATGAATCCCGATGCAGTTTTGTCGGGTGATGAGGTTGCCGAATGGAACAATGTGCTTTCGGAACTGGAAAAACAGAAACCCATCCAGTACATCTTTAACCGCGCCCATTTTTACGGACTTGAATTTGAAGTGGACGAAAATACGCTCATTCCGCGTCCGGAAACGGAAGAACTGGTGGAAATGGTCATTACCGAAAATGAACATACAGGCAAAATAAAAATACTCGATATTGGTACGGGCAGCGGCTGCATTGCCATTTCCCTTGCTAAAAACCTGCCCATGGCCGAAGTGTCTGCCGTAGATGTTTCGGAAGACGCCCTGGCTGTAGCCAAAAGGAATGCGGCGGCTAACGGGGTACCGGTTAATTTTCTTTTGAAGAATATTTTAGAAACTGAGGCCTTGCCGGAAACTTATGACATCATCGTTTCCAATCCGCCGTATGTTCGGGAACTGGAAAAAGCAGAGATACGCCCCAATGTATTGGAGTACGAACCTCACCTGGCGTTATTTGTAAATGATACCGACCCGCTGTTATTTTACCGCAAAATTGCACTTTTGGCAAAAACCGGCCTTACTGAAAAGGGCAGGCTGTACTTCGAAATCAACCAGTATTTAGGCAATGAAACTGTTGAAATACTGGAGAGCTATGGCTTTAAAAATGTAACCCTAAAAAAGGATATTTACGGCAATGACCGGATGGTGTCGGCATTAAAGTAAAAGGAAAACTATTCATACCGCAACGCCTCCACAGGATCAAGCCCGGCCGCCTTAATGGCAGGCGCCAGTCCCGAAGCGAGTGTAACGATCAGGATTGTTATCAAAGCCCAGATGATTGCTTCCCAAGGCATCGGGAATGAAATGTTTACCAATAGCGATACACCAACACCGCCCACGAGCAATCCAAGGATAATTCCTATAACACCCCCCAAAAGACTAATGATAAGCGTTTCGGTAAGGAACTGCATCGCGATGGTCATTTTTGTGGCGCCCAACGATTTTCGTACGCCTATCTCGCGGGTCCGCTCGGTAACCGAAACAAGCATGATATTCATCAGCGCTATGGAAGATCCGAAAATGGTAATGATACCGATAACCCATGCCGATATGCTTAGGAACTCCAACTCCTCCAGCATCTGGCGCAGCAATTCGTCGCTGCGTTCTATCCCGAAGTTGTCTTCCTGCACGGGGTTCAGCCGGCGCACGCGGCGCATGGTGAGTTCGGCCTCCTCAACGGCAGAGGACAGCATGTCGCTGTTGCCGATGGAGACTTTTACTTCATAGTCGATGTTTGGTGCGGTAAAAAGCGAGCGTGCCACCTGTATCGGGATGATGAGCCTCAAATCCTGGCGGCTGCCAAAGGTGGAGCCTTTCTCCTTTAGTACGCCGATTACCTTGAACCTCGCTCCTCTTACAGAGATCATTTTATTAAGCGGATCCATGTCTTTGAAAAGGCCCTTCTCAAAGTCGGAGCCCACAATGCACACGTAGTTGTTGTTACTGATATCGAAACTGTTGAAGTTGCGGCCCTTGGTAGTTTCCAGCCCGGAGTTGGGAAGGAAGTATTCATCGGCACCCAATACGGTAATTTCGGGGTCGGTCTTCCTGTCGGCATGTTTTACCTCCACACTGCCTGCCGCGGTAAATGAAAGCGACGTGGCAGAGGACGGGTAAGTGTATTTATCCTGGAATTCCTTGGCCTGTGGGTAACTGATAATAGGGTTTACCTTGGCATCATCGTTATCTATCTGCTGCGAAAAGTCGTAGCGGGATATTGAAAAAGTATTGGCTCCCATCGATGAAAAATTGCCCGTGATGCTGCTCTCCAAAACGGCAACCGCTGCAAGGATTCCCACCAATGCAAAGATGCCAATGCCGATTATAAGCACGGTTAACGCCGTACGAAGTTTTTGGCTCCTTATGGAATCGAGTGCGATTTTTGAATTCTCCCTTATCAGGCTGAACATAGACTGTTGTTTTAAGGCACTAAAGTACGTAATTATTTCAGATTTCAGATTCAGATTTCAGATTGAGCTTCACTCCTTCTGCAAACCTTTACAGGGCCTTATGCCAAGTCTGATGGAATCTGAAATCAAAATCTGAAATCTGAAATACCCTCCGTATATTTGCACAAACGAAATTTTCAAAAAATGGCACAGAAACCGGGCATTCCAAAAGGCACAAGAGATTTTTCACCTGCAGAGGTGGCTAAGCGTCAATACATAATGTCGGCGATAAAGCATCATTTCGAGACTTTTGGGTACCAGCCTATCGAGACGCCCACTTTTGAGAATTCCGAAACCCTGATGGGGAAATACGGAGAGGAAGGCGACAGGCTTATTTTTAAGATACTCAACTCCGGCAATTTCTTTTTCGATAAAAATAATAAGATTGAATTACCACAGTCGATCGAAGAACTGCTGGTCAATTCGTCTGAAACTATAACTACCCCACAGCTTGTGGAGTTAAATAAATTCACCTCACGAATATCCGAAAAAGCCCTGCGCTATGACCTTACTGTGCCGTTTGCGCGTTATGTAGTACAGCACAGGAATGATATTGAATTCCCGTTCAAGCGCTACCAGATACAGCCGGTTTGGCGCGCCGACCGTCCGCAGAATGGCCGTTTCAGGGAGTTTTACCAGTGCGATGCCGATGTGGTGGGGTCCACCTCGCTGTGGCAGGAAGTGGAACTGGTGCAACTGTATGATAGCGTATTCACAACACTCGGCCTTAACGGCGCAACCATTAAAATAAACAACCGTAAGGTGCTTTCGGGCATTGCAGAGGTTATTGGAGCGAAAGACAAGCTCATTGACTTTACTGTGGCATTGGACAAGCTGGATAAGGTAGGCGAGGAGGGCGTTAAGAAAGAAATGACCGAAAAAGGTATATCGGCAGAGGCGATAAAAAAAGTGCAGCCGCTCTTTAGCTTTAGGGGTACTATAAATGAAAAGCTGGATAAGCTGGCAGAACTTCTTGCTTCATCTGAAGAAGGATTGAAGGGCGTTGCAGAACTGCGTTTCATTTGTGATAACGTTCTGGAGCTCGGCCTTGGTAAAAGCCATTTTGATCTTGATGTTACCCTTGCCCGCGGGCTTAATTATTATACCGGTGCCATATTTGAGGTTACCGCGCCCGAAGGTGTCGACCTCGGTTCAATAGGCGGGGGCGGTAGGTATGACGACCTTACCGGTATCTTTGGACTGAAGAACGTGAGCGGTGTCGGTATTTCTTTCGGATTGGACAGGATCTATATTGTCCTCGACAAACTGGGGCTTTTCCCGGCTACCGTTACCGAAGCTACGAGGGCGCTTTTTATCAACTTCGGGAACAAGGAAGCGCTCTATGCGATGAAAGCCATTACTGAATTGAGGAGGTCGGGCATCAAGGTCGAAATGTATCCCGATGCGGCTAAGATAGGCAAGCAGTTCCAGCATGCGGATAAAAGGGGTATACCTTTCGCTGTACTGACAGGCGATGCCGAAATGGAAAGTGGCACATTTACCCTTAAGGACCTTGCTTCGGGGACACAGGAAAGCGTAAGCCTGGCAGAACTGGGACAAAAAATCAGGTAATTTAATTTCTGCTAACAGCTATTACCGCTCATTTCGCGATAGCCCGGCTTTCGGGTGAAAACTTTCTATCCTCTTATGGACAACGACACCTATAAAACCCTTTCCGCTCCTTCCGAAGAAATATTGTTCAAGGAAAAGAACAGCAAGTTTTTCGGGCTGGCGTTTCCTGTGGCCAATGAGGAGGAAGTGAAGGCCGTCCTTGACGGGGTGAGGAAACGCCACAACTCTGCCGGTCACTGTTGCTATGCGTTCCAACTGGGTACTGACAAAATATACTATCGCGCGAATGACGACGGCGAACCCTCCAATTCGGCGGGCACACCCATTTACGGGCAGATACAATCGTTTGGGGTGACCAACGTCCTTGTGGTAGTGGTGCGTTATTTTGGGGGAATAAAGCTGGGCGTGGGCGGGCTCATCCAGGCCTATCGCACCGGCGCACAAATGGCGCTGGAAGCATCAGACATCGTGGAGCGCACTATCGATGTACACTATACCTTAAATTTTGGCTATGCCGATCTTAATAAGGTGATGCGTGTCATTAAGGAAAAGAACCTGGGCATCGTTTCCCAAAAAATGGAAATGGATTGCGAGATCGTAGTAAGCACCCGCAAAAAAAATGCCTCGTCGGTAGAAGAGGCGTTTGGAAATTTGTATGGGATTAGTTTTAAGTGAACAGTTGACAGTTGACAGTTTTGAAAGACAAACACTAAGACGGCGAAATAAATTATTTTCCGATTGAATTTACCTTCTCAATAATATAATCCGGGGGCGATACGGGGCGCCCTGTCTCCATGTTTACGAACACCAGGATGGAGTTGCCAGTTGTTAATAACTCCTCTTTTTCGTTGTAGATTTCGTAGTCAAATTCAATCTTAACAGAAGTTAATTTTTTCATGATGGTACGGACCCTTAAGAGGTCGTCATAACGTGCCGGTTTCTTATAATTCATGGTCAGGGAAACTACCGGGAGCATGATACCGTTCTTCTCCATATCGGCATAGCTAACTCCAAGATTACGAAGCCATTCAACCCTTCCCATTTCAAAATATTGGGCATAGTTGCCATGGTAAACAACCGCCATCTGGTCGGTCTCGGAGTACCTGACACGTACATTAAATTCGTGGAAATTCATAATTCTGCAATGTTAATTTTCTATTAAAATAATCTAAATAATGCTTACAATATTTTTTACTTAAAATCAATATGGAAACAATTTTTTTTTACAATTTTTTGTTGCCATATTTGTTCTCCCGAATGGAGTAAGAATCATTCTTCCCGAATTTGTAAGACAACCTTTTATAAACAACTAATATTCAGTGTATGACGAGAACTGCGCAATCGGTATGGGACAATTGTCTTGTTTTCATAAAAGACAATATTCAGGATCAGGCATACAAAACCTGGTTCGAACCGATAAGGGCAGTCGAGTTAACCGACAATGCACTTTATATCCAGGTACCCAGCAAATTCTTTTATGAATGGCTCGAAGAGCACTACGTAAAATTACTAAAGGTAGCGCTTACAAAAGAACTCGGGACCAGCGCAAAGTTACTGTATAAAATCAAGATGGAAAACACTTATGGCAATAAGCAACCTTTTACGGAGCAATTGCCAAGCGCCCATCGCTCTCCGGTAAAGCCACAGGAAGTGGATGTACCATTACAGAACAAGAACCCTGAACTTAAGAATCCTTTTATCATTCCCGGCATCCGTAACCTGAAGATCGAATCGCAGCTGAATGCCAATTACAGCTTCGACAACTTTTTTGAAGGCGATTCCAACAGGCTGGCACGTTCGGCAGGTTTGGCAGTAGCCAACAAACCGGGCGGCACCTCGTTCAACCCGCTGCTGATATTTGGCGGCGTAGGTTTGGGCAAAACACACCTTGCCCATGCTATAGGCATTGAGATCAAGGACAAATATCCTGAAAAAACAGTGCTGTATATTTCTGCCGAAATATTCACGCAGCAATATATTGATTCCGTAAAAAGGAATACCCGCAATGACTTCATCCACTTCTACCAGCTGATCGATGTACTGATCATTGATGACGTGCAGTTCCTTTCGGGCAAAACAGGTACGCAGGATGTATTTTTCCACATCTTCAACCACCTGCACCAGAATGGCAAACAGGTGATCCTTACTTCCGACAAGGCGCCGGTGGATATGCAGGACATTGAGCAGCGACTGCTTTCCCGCTTCAAGTGGGGGCTTTCGGCCGAACTGCACCAGCCGGATTACGAAACAAGGATTTCGATCCTCAACAACATATTATATCGCGACGGTGTGGAAATGCCTGCCGAGATCGTAGAATATGTAGCCAAAAACATCAAGAGCAACGTGCGCGAACTCGAAGGCGCCATCATATCACTGATCGCACAGTCATCCTTCAACAAGCGTGAGGTTACACTCGAGCTTGCGAAAATGGTGGTTGAGAAATTCGTAAAGAATGTAAAGCGCGAAATATCCATCGACTACATCCAAAAAGTGGTGTCGGATTATTTCCAGCTTGACGTGGACACACTGCAATCTAAAACCAGGAAGCGCCATGTGGTGCAGGCCAGGCAGCTTGCCATGTTTTTCGCCAAGAAATTCACCAAGGCATCGCTGGCCAATATCGGTTCGCAAATTGGTGACCGCGACCATGCTACGGTACTCCATGCCTGTAAAACAGTAGATAACCTGGTGACTACCGACAAGCAGTTCAGGAAATTTGTAGACGACATCAACAAGAAACTAACCATATAAAACATGGTACGGATATTAATGGTATGCCTCGGGAACATTTGCCGCTCTCCGTTGGCAGAAGGCATCCTGCAATCCAAACTTCCATCGGACAAATTTGCCGTTGATTCTGCAGGGACAGGAGACTGGCATGCAGGGCAGCAGCCTGACGAACGCTCGGTACTGACCGCAAAAAACCGCGGCCTGGACATCAGCTGCCAGAAGGCACGACAGATAAAACAATCTGACTTTAGCGATTTTGACCATATTTATGTGATGGACCGTGCTAACCTGCTTGACGTAACCAAACTTGCGCCAAATGCACAGGCTAAAGCAAAGGTAAAGCTGATGATGGATGAGATCTTTCCGGGACAGCATATCGATGTACCCGACCCCTACTATGGTGGGCCTGAAGGTTTCGATAAAGTATACGACATGCTGGAGGAAGCCTGTGAGCTTGTGGCGAAAAAACTTATAAAGGAACACGCATGACTTTAGGAAAGCTATACCTGATCCCGGTGCCGCTGGGCGACGACGCCGACCCAACGCACGTGCTTCCTGAAACCGTTGCACGCACGATTGATTTTATTGACCATTACATCGTTGAGAATGAGAAGACCGCAAGGCGCTTTATCAAGGCGATACTCCCAACCAAAAAACAGCCCGACCTGAAGCTATCGGTACTCAACAAGCATACAGCTTCATCAGAACATCTTGATTTTATAAAGCCCTGCCTTGAAGGTAAGAATGTCGGCCTGATGTCGGAAGCCGGATGCCCGGGTGTAGCCGATCCCGGCGCTGTTATCGTAAAACTCGCCCACGAAAAAGGCATACAGGTGGTGCCGCTTGTTGGCCCCTCCTCTATCCTGCTTGCCCTTATGGCTTCGGGCATGAACGGGCAGAGCTTTGCCTTTAACGGGTACCTCCCCATTGATAAATCGGATAAAAAAAGTGCGCTGAAAAACCTGGAGAAATTATCGCAGGACAAAAAGCAGTCGCAGATTTTTATGGAAACCCCTTACCGGAATAATAAATTTGTTGAAGACATCCTGGATACCCTGCAGCCCGCTACACATCTTTGCATCGCTGCCGATATTACACTCCCTACAGAATACATAAAGACTAAAACCACTGCCCAGTGGAAAAAAGAAAAGGTTGACCTGCACAACAGGCCATGCATTTTCATAATACACAAGTTTTAAACAGCTGATAAATTTGAAATATTTTTGTATTAATTTTCTTTCTTTTCAGACAGTATATATATTATGAATATTTTCAGTCCATTAAATTTATAGTATTCTTAACATTTACTATGAAAAGATTTTAATATCCAAAAACAGATAAAAATAGCAATAACATAACGTCGTGGCTTAATCCTTTAAGTTTTTTTTAACTATTTTAGCAACGCCAAACTAGTTAACAAAAATGACCTATCTACCTGAAATGCTCATTCTGGGCGCGTTTTTACTCGCCCTCATTATTTATTTAATAAATAACGCTACTAAAGACACTGAGAAGAAAAGAACGTTGCTCCTGAGATTCAGGGATGTTCGTGCGCGATCACTGCATCTTCAAAATGCGGTCGCAGACTATATCATGGCCAATGACAGCGAGGATGGGAAAATTACTACTGATATGACGTATGGCCAATTTTTAAAACAATTGAAAAAAAACCATATCGCTAACCTTTCTGAAAAGAAATTCGCAAAAATCAAAAATTCGAATACCCTGTTGTCGCAACGGAGCATAAGCAGTATGATCGACGAGCAGAACAGTATGGTCGGAGAAATGGAAAAGCAGTTTGAAACAGCAAAAAATAACCCCCACAAATTGCAGGGGCATACTTTTTAATCTGTTTTCACCTTTGGTTCGGAATGGGCTGTGATTCCCGATGTATCGTACCCGCCAAATTTCTTTATGTAGCTTTTAAGGGAAGTCCCGAAACCATCGCGAAATCCGTTATTGCCGTTGCTTTTCAGGAAATTTTTAACCGATCCGGCGCCAGCGAGATGCGCTGCAGCCAACAGTCCTGATTCGGTTATCTTTACACCCTTTATGAGTTTTCCTTCGTATTTTGTGATCTCTTTGCGCAGTTCCCATTTATTTTTGGAAAGCAATGCCCTGAAGGCACGTTCCTGGAGGTGCGGATTATTCAGGAAAGCATTGGCGTCTGTAATGCCCAATGCCCGTAATGCCGATTTTCCGAATTGGTATTTGCCCATGTAACCGTAACGGTTAACAAGCTTGTAAAGGCCCTGTGATTCTTTTATGGCGATGGCCTGTTTGAATCCTGTATACGATTTTCCTGTGTAAGGGAAACGGAAGCTTACGCTTACTGTTTCGTCAACTGTAGGGACAGTGTAGTTGGTAATCTCGTTTTCAGTAAGGTGAAAACCTTCGATTTTTCCAAATTGTTTTGCGTCTTTGGCCTTAAAGCCCGAACTAACTATTGTGATGAATAAGGTTAATCCTAAAAAGTATGCCCATTTTTTTATCATGTGTTTTTATTTCTCATGGCCTGTCACCCTCATGAATTTCACAGCCGCAAATATACGGAAAAATATAGGACTGATTTACAACCACTTATGCTTTAACCCTACTTTAACAAAATGTTAAGGTACTCCTGAGGTGAGAGAAATTTCCGTAAGTACTGCAAAACAAAGGGCTTAGAGAACTATTCCGCGGCCGGCATTCCTGATAAAAAAATCCCGAAAAAAAGTTCATTTTTCCGGGATTCATACTATATTATTGTAGGAATTTACCTCTTTATACCCATCTTTTCTACCCACGCTACATACTTTTGGCGGTTTACCTCGTGTTGTGCAGCCGTTACGGCAAACTCATGATAACCGAAGTTGGTCACGCTTGCGCAGAAGTAGATGTAGTTGTGCTTTTCAGGGTTGAGCACGGCATCCAGCGCCGAGATATCCGGCATGGCGATAGGTCCAGGAGGCAGGCCTTGGTACTTGTACATGTTATAAGGAGAATCGATAAGCAGGTCTTTGTAAAGTACACGTTTTATCACCTGGTCGAAATCGCCCGACTCTTTCTTGATCGCATAGATCACGGTGGGGTCGGCTTCCAGCTTCATTCCCTTTTGGAGGCGGTTCAGGTATACTCCTGCCACGCGTGGCCTTTCGTCGTTTTTGGCGGTTTCTTTATGTACGATAGATGCTAATGCAGACACCTGTAGCGGCGTGAGGTTGAGGGCTTCGGCTTTGGCAACACGCTCCGGTGTCCAGAACCTGCGGTATTCCTTTGCCATTTTATCCCTTACCTTGGTGGCTGATGTGTTCCAGTAAAACTCATAGGTGTTGGGGATGCAGATGCTCAGTACATTGTCCTCGTTGAAGCCATTCTCCTCAAGGAACTTTTTGTCGGTAAAGGCTTTGTAGAGGGTAATGCTGTCCGGTTCTATCTGCTGTGCGATACGGCCCATTGCCCTTTGCAGCGTTTCCTGGTTGTTGAATGAAATGTTTACGGCAACCGGCTGGCGCAGCGAATTGATGATGTCGTTGCTGCCCATGCCTCTTTTCAGGATGAACTTACCCGCCTTCACATTATCGGGGTATGATTTTTTATCGGCTGTCGAATTGAAGCGGGCCATGTCCTCAATATAGGGTGCTACTATTTTTTGAACGTCTTCAAACGAGGAGCCTGTTGGGACGAAAACAGCGACACGGTCATCGGTAAATTTTGTATTTGCCGAATAAATGTCTTTATATAACATATAACCATAAATGGTTCCTGCGATAACTACAACCAGCGAAAAAATGCCGATTATCTTTCTTAATTTCAAAATAATATAGTTTTTAAGTTAACGTATAAGCTGGTACAAGGCCTCGTCAAAGTAGGTGTTTTCCCTCCTGATCCAGTCTTTTTTTACACCGGCCAATTGGAATCCAAAATTAGCAAAAAGCGATACACTTGCAACATTTGCCAAATCTATATTTGCGTAAAGCTGGTGCAATTGCAATTTTCGGAACGCATATTCGATAAGCAGACCCAAAGCCTCTTTACCAACCCCCGAATTGCGGTGGCCTTCCTCCGCGATGATGATACCCACGCCCGCCCTTTGATTCACGGGGTCGAAATCGAAAAGGTCGATAAGCCCGATTGCTTCAAAGCTCCCGTTCCGGCAAATGGCAAGCCTTAGCTGCTTTGCCTCATAAATGTCCTGGTGTGCGTTTTCCAGGTATTGCCGTATCAGGAAGCGGCTGTAGGGGGTTTGCGTATTGCTCACCTCCCAGATGGCTTCATTGTTTTCAAGCCTGTAAATGAATTCGAGGTCTTCGGGTTCGAGGGCCCTGAGGTAGAGCGTATTTCCGGTAAGGGTTACCATTCGATGTCGCCATTAAAAACAAACGATGCCGGGCCTTTGAGGTATATTTCGGTGAATTGTTTCCCATTCTGAACAAAAGATACTTCCAGTTCACCACCGGGTGTTTCAAGCTTTATGGCATTGGCACTTGTTTTACCGAGTACCTTCATTGCGACGGCAACCGCAGTTACGCCCGTACCACAGGACAATGTTTCATCCTCTACCCCGCGCTCGTAAGTACGCACTGAAAATTTGTCAGTACCTGACGGCATCACGAAATTTACGTTTGATCCTTTTTCGCCATACAGGCCACTGTTGCGTATGCTTGCGCCGATCTTTTTCACGTCCAGGCCTGCGAGGTCATCAACCAGTTCTACATGGTGGGGCGACCCAGTGTCCAGAAACACATAATTCTCGTATACCGAAACCGTATGCACATCCTTCATGTGCAGCGAAACGGTATTCCCGGCAATTACCGCGTGGTGACGGCCGTCAATAGCAGTAAACTCCGTTTCAGTATCGATAAGCCCGAGCGCATTGGCGAAGGCCACAATGCACCTGCCGCCGTTGCCGCACATGGTGCTTTCATTTCCGTCGGAATTATAGTAGACCATACGAAAATCGGTTGCATCGTCGTTCTCCAGTAGTATCAGCCCGTCTGCACCGATGCCGAACCTGCGGTCGCAAAGGTGCCCGATGAGTTTGGTATCATTTTTGGGAAATATCTTATCGCGGTTATCTACCATCACAAAGTCGTTGCCTGTGCCCTGGTATTTATGGAATGTAAGTTTCATTGATGCTGTTGTTAAGGCAAAAGTACAAATATTAATGACATCCTGATGGCCGGCGAATCGCATTCACTATATGTTTATCAATAAAATTAAATACTGTTTTACTATGAAAAAAATTTCAGGCTTATTGCTCGTAGGGCTGCTCAGCGGGGCCACTACACTAGGGGCTTACAAACTGGTATTTGATAACGACACACCTTCATCTGCCTTATCAATAGCCCCCGAAAATTATACGCGCACCGTAGGTTATGGCGGCGCCGAACAGGTCGATTTTACCGCAGCTGCCGACAAGGCGGTACACACCGTTGTCCACGTTAAAAACACTTCCTATGCCACACGAGCCAGCAGTCCATGGGACTTTATGTTCGGGTCGGGCGGCGGCGGCGGACAGCAGTACCAGCAGGTAGGTACCGGTTCGGGTGTGATCATTACCGAAGACGGCTACATCGTGACCAACAACCACGTGGTGCAAAACGCCTCCGAAATTGAAGTTACACTTAATAACAACCTATCGTATAAGGCCACCCTTGTAGGCACCGACTCCAAAATGGACATCGCCCTGCTAAAAGTAGAAACAAAAGACAAGCTGCCATTTGCGACGTTCGGCAATTCCGATGATATTAAGGTGGGTGAATGGGTACTTGCCGTGGGTAACCCCTATAACCTTACCAGCACTGTGACGGCGGGTATCGTTTCGGCGAAAGCCAGGAACCTCAGCAAGGATGGCATACAGTCGTTCATCCAGACGGATGCGGCAGTAAACCCCGGCAACAGCGGTGGCGCACTGGTAAATACCAGGGGTGAGCTTGTGGGCATCAATACGATGATTTCTTCGATGACGGGGTCGTATGTGGGGTATTCGTTCGCCGTGCCATCCAACATTACCAGAAAGATCATTGAAGACCTCATGCAGTACGGCAACGTGCAGCGTGGCGCATTGGGTGTGAAAGGCGGCGAACTGAACAGCGCCCTTGCCGCTAAACTGGACATCGACGAAACGAAAGGCTTTTATGTAAATGATGTGATCGCCGATTCGGGCGCCAAGAAAGCCGGCATCAAAAGCGGTGACATTATCGTGAAGATCGATGAAAGGGAAATCAACACGTTTGCCGACATCAACGCATCGGTGGTTACCAAACGCCCTAACGATGTGGTGAAGGTGGCAGTGAACCGTAACGGGAAGGTGATCACAATACCTGTAAAGCTATCGAAAAATGAGATCAACAGCTTTACGTATGACGGCCTTGAGCTTGAGGATGTGAGCGACGCCGAAAAGAAACAACTGAAAATAGACTATGGCGTTAAGATCAAGGAAATTACCGATGAGGAATGGATGCCGTACTATGACGAGCTGAAAGATGGTATTATCCTGCGCATAGGCAATATGAAAGCAATGGACATTGAGAGTGTTTCTAAAGTACTGGAGAGTAAAAGGCCGAACCAGAAGATACGTGTGGAAATGCTGACGAAAGCCGGCAGGGTTGTGCAGTTTTTGATATAACCTGCTTGCGAATATAAATGATAAGCCCCGAAAATTATTTTGGGGCTTTATTATTTTTTTACGATTCCTATCTCCTTTTTAAATTCTTGTATTTCATCGTATTTACTAATACCCAGTATATCAATAAGCTGGAGAAAATGGAGTTTACCCGCAAGATGATATTGGATCAGTTGCTCTTTTATATTTTTCAATTGACCTTTATATTCCAACTGGAAATAATAAACCTGTGGCGTACCATTTTTATAAAGTGCAATACGATTCCCTACACCATTTGACTTTCGACCGTTTAAGTCCCCTCTTCCACCAATAAACATTCCTTTATAATCCAAAATCACAAAGCTAATTTTAGTAAGTGATGCTATGTCGAATTCCTTACCATTTATTATTATCCTCTCACTTTCGAAAATGATTTCTCCGTCAAGCATTCCACGCAATGGCCTGTGTTGGAAAAATGAGATAATCCCAAATATTACTGATACAAATAACATAATGGGAATACCATAAGCAAGTATTCTACTAAACCCCGAGACCTGATCATTCTCATGCTTTAGCATAAATACTTCTATTCCTACTGGTAGGAAACAAAACACAAGCAGGGAATACACGATTAAATTATTGCTCCAGTAAAATTTATTCTTAGGAGTATAAATTTTAAACCGTTTCATGGCTATTCACTGTCATCCTGAGTTTCCTCTTCTTCCTCCCCGTCAAATTCATAAAACAGTGGCTCTACCATGATCCTGTCGGCAAGCGATTCTACCCTTTCGGATAGGGTATTGGTAAAGAACAGGCGCTGGGTTTTGGCAATGCTCTCGGCTATCCTTGCAATGCGGGTATCATGCCTCAGCTTCAGTATTTCATCGGCATCGTCCAGGATGAACATCTTAAGCTGGTTCACGTCGAACCCTGCTGAGGAAAACATTTCGCTGATCCTTACCGGCGTACCTACCAGCACGTCAATGCCCAGGGAAATCTGGTTCTTGTCATAATCGACATCTGATTTATCGTGAACCCCATAGATACGAAGGTCGGTGTGCCTGCCATATACCTTGAACATTTCCATGACCTCCAGCATTTTTACCTTGTCCTGTACAAAAATGAGCGCACGGGGCGATTCCTGGAATTCCTTTTCCAGCCTCTGGATCACATGGATCACAATGGTCGTTGTCTTGGCTTCTTCAGGCCCTGCCGAAATTACCATGTCGACACCGCTCTTTATGGTGCCGAAGGTTTCTTTCTGCAAGGCTGTAGGTTCCGTAAGCCCGGCTTCTTCAAGCGATTGTGCCAGGCCGGGATGTATTTTTTTTAATTTCATTCTGTCGTATATATTTAACCACTATTCCGTCAACCTTATTTTGATACTCGTTGTAAAAAGATTTACCACGGGGTTCACAAAGATTTTTCACAAAGAACACAATTTTGATCGATCTGCAAAGGGCACAAAGATTTTCGCTTCGCTTTGTGCGCATTCCGAATCAACATGGTGTACTTTGTGTATATCCTGGTGTACTTTGTGGTAAAATAAAAATCATCGTGGTTCATGCGCCTTAATGCCACCATTTGGCGGCTTCTTTTTTCCTTGCGGCTTTTGTTTTAGGCGAATCGGGATTACAGCAATAAGCATCATAATAGCTTTCCCAGCCGTTTGCCCTGTATTTCTCATCAACCGAAAATTCCCCTGCCCCTACATCAAGCCCATCACTTTCGGGGATGCGGTAATCGCCCCAGTTGCATTTTTTGGACAGGCCTGTTTTGTAGCTTGTCCACGTCCCGGTAAACTGGTTGTTTTCGTATCCGTCTGCCATCAGCATCAGGGCGTTATATTCAGGCTTGTTCTTACCATCAAAAATAATATCGGTAACGAGCGATCCCCTGATCACCCCCGACCCCGCCTGCGCCTTGTCTTCATACAGCACAACTTCACTCACAATAGCAATGCCCCTGTAACCGGGATCCATGAACTCCTGAAGCGAATCGTCATATTCTGCCGCAGTAACTTCAAAAGTCCCCGTGAAGCCGCACACATTCCCTTTAACCTTCGTTTTGCCTTTTACATCATATACAAGCGGATTGCTTTTGCTCTTTTTAAATGAGGTAATATGAATCTGGAAACGCTGGTAATTGTCGCCAATGTAGCCATAAGGATCTCCCCGCTCTGTCATCACACGGCTGTCATCGCTTATGCTGTCCGGATGGATCACCTTCGAAAGGTCATAGCGCTTCATCTGTTCCAGGTAATCCTGCGCCGTTAGGGCATTTGCCAACAGCAACAGGAAAAGCAAATACACGGAAGCCCTGGGTTTCATTGTAAATTATTTACTTGCAAACAGTTTAACGTCAGTCTCCGATATCTCGCTGCTGCCAAGAATAATGAGGCGCTCCACCACATTGCGCAGTTCGCGGATGTTGCCCGTCCAGTCGTATTCCTGCAACAGCTTTATGGCATCCGCCGAAAATTTCTTCGGGGTACTGCCATGCTCTGTGGCTATCTTTTCCGCAAAGTGGTTGATGAGTGTGGGGATGTCATCCCTTCGGTCGTTCAGCGCCGGAACCTTAACCAGGATCACGGCCAGACGGTGGTACAGGTCCTCGCGGAAACGCCCTTCGGCAATCTCTTTCTTCAGGTCCTTGTTGGTAGCGGCCACTACACGCACGTCGACTTTAATGTCCTTCTCGGCGCCCACGCGCTGTATCATGCTTTCCTGCAAGGCCCTTAGCACCTTAGCCTGGGCGGACATACTCATGTCACCTATCTCGTCAAGGAAAATTGTCCCTTTGTCGGCGGCTTCAAACTTACCGGCACGGTCTTTCACAGCGCTGGTAAACGCGCCCTTCACGTGGCCGAAAAGCTCGCTCTCTATCAATTCCGACGGGATGGCCGCACAGTTCACCTCAATGAACGGCGCATTGGCACGCTCGCTTTTTTCGTGCAGCCAGTGGGCCACGAGCTCTTTACCCGTACCATTCGGCCCGGTGATGAGTACACGCGCGTCGGTCGGCGCTACTTTTTCAATGATCTCTTTTATATGGTTGATGGGATCGCTATTGCCTACCATTTCGTAGTTTTTGCTGACCTTCTTTTTCAGCATTTTGTTCTCTACTACAAGCACTTTGCGGTCGAGGGCATTGCGTACGGTGTTCAGCAGGCGGTTCAGGTCGGGTGGCTTCGAAATGTAGTCAAATGCCCCGAGGCGCATTGTGTTGATGGCGGTTTCTATATCGCCATGCCCTGAGATCATTACGAAAGGTATCTCCGGCTTTATTTTTTTTACGGCCTCGAGTACTTCAACGCCATCCATCTTTGGCATTTTGATGTCGCACAGCACCAGGTCGTAATCGTCGTTCTTTATTTTTTCGAGCCCTGCCAGCCCGTCTTCGGCTTCCTCTACTTTGTAGGTATCGCTCTCTTCCGATAGTATTTTCCCGAGTACCCTGCGGATGGCGGCTTCGTCTTCTATAATGAGTATTTTGGACATTCTTTAAATTGATTATTTATTATTGGCTATTTTCTAATGCCAATGAATATAAATTTATTTTATAAACAGCGCAGTCCCTAAACGATTAACAAATAAGTAACGCTGCTCGTTTTCCACTTGGATCAGGGTCTTAATATTTCAGCCACCTGAATATCTCCCTGTATGTTGGTTTTTTGCCGTACATCAGGATACCGATACGGTATATTTTTGCGGCAAACCACACCACGCCAAAGAACGTTACAAACAATATCCCGATGGAAAGCAGCAGTTCCCATAGCGGCACGCCGAACGGTATGCGCATCAGCATTACGATTGGGGATGTAAGCGGTATCATTGAGAATATGGTGGCCACGGTGCCGTGTGGTTCGGTTATTACGCTAAAGAAGCCTACATATACTCCAAGCATGAGCGGAAGGATAATAGGAAGCAGGAATTGCTGGGAGTCGGTTTCGCTGTCCACAGCCGCGCCAATGGAGGCATATATGGAACTGTAGAGGAAGAACCCGCCTATGAAATATACCAGGAAGGATATGAAGATCGTAAGGAGGGGAAGCTTAAAAAATTCGCTGATGTACAGCTGTGCGCCATTCATGGCTTCCTGCGAGGCCTGCGCCATTTCGGGATTGTTAGCCGCGGCGCCAACCTTCACGCCAAAGGCAAGAGTGAGGACCAAATACAGCCCGATACCCAGTACAGACCAAATAATGAACTGCAGCACGCCGGCCATCGATGTACCTATGATCTTGCCCATCATCAGCTTAAACGGCTTGACGGATGATATAATGATCTCGATGATGCGGTTCGTCTTTTCCTCGATTACGCTGCGCATAACCATGTTGCCATATATGATGACGAACATCATGATCAGGTAGCCCATGAGGGCGCCGATGATCATCTTGACGATACTGCCTTCTTTGTGGGTTTCCTCGCCGGAGAACATGCTCAGGTGCAGTTTTGAATCGGCTTTGGCGTTTTCAATTTTTTCATAGTCGAAATTGAGCTCCTTCAGGTTGTGCCTGGTGATCTTGTCGTCAATCGCATTTTCAATACCGCCGACCAGTTCGAGGTTGGGGGTATCGTTGGACAGGTACTCTACCTTAGTAGTCAGTTCCGTAACATCAGAAACGGCAGGTACGTACACAAAGCCTTCGTAATTTTCAGAAGCTTCTTTTTTCGCCAGTTCCAATGGCATGGCCGAGAGGTCGGTATATTTAAGGTTTTCGGTACTTTTCAGTTCATTATGCAGCCAGCCTTTGGCGTCGTGTATGGCGACTTTGTTTACTACATCGTTGTTCACGCTGGTCAGGTACGCAATGAGGCAGCCCATGGCAACAAAAAGCAGGGGGCTGAGAAACGTCATCACAATGAACGACTTGTTGCGCACCTTGGCGTTAAATTCTCTTTTTATGATAAGGGAAAGGCTCATTATTTCTTACTTACGGTTTGGATGAATATGTCGTTCACGCTCGGGATCTTTTCTACAAAATAGGTCACATCGCCATGCCTCATAAGGTATTGCAACAGTTCCTTTGCCGTTGAATCTTTAGGTAAGGTGACCTGGAGCTTCAGTTCGTCATCAAGGGTTTTGAAGCTGGCCTTTTCACTGGTATATGGTGTGTTCAGCGCCATATCGGCAAAGAAATGCTCAATGTTGCCAGGGGCAATGCCTACCTCGAAAGTGTTGCTGCGGTATTGCTTTTTGACATCGATCAGCTTACCCTCGATCAGTTTGTTGGATTGGTGGATGAGGGCAATGTCGTCGCACATTTCCTCTACGCTTTCCATGCGGTGGGTCGAGAAGATGATGGTGGCGCCCTTATCGCGCAGCCCGAGTATCTCGTCCTTGATCAGGTTGGCGTTTACAGGGTCGAACCCACTGAAAGGCTCATCGAATATCAGCAGCTTGGGCTGGTGCAGGACGGTTACCACGAACTGTATCTTTTGGGCCATCCCTTTGGAGAGTTCCTGGATCTTCTTGTTCCACCATCCCCTGATCTCGAGCTTGTCGAACCAGTATTCCAGTTGGGCTTTGGCTTCCTTTTTTGAAAGGCCTTTGAGCTGGGCCAGGTATAGTGCCTGCTCCCCTACTTTCATGCTTTTGTAAAGCCCGCGCTCCTCCGGCATGTAGCCGATATGCCCGATATGCTTTGGGGAGAGCTTTTCGCCGTCGAGCAGTACTTCGCCGCTGTCGGGCATGGTGATCTGGTTGATGATGCGTATGAGGGAGGTCTTGCCGGCGCCATTCGGGCCCAGGAGGCCGTAGATGCTGCCGCGGGGCACCTGTAGCGAAACGTTGTTGAGCGCGGTGTAATCGCCATACTGCTTTACAACATTTCTTACTTCTAAAATTGATTCCATTCCGTCTTTTTGATTGTGATGGTAAAAATACCAATATATAGCGAATAATGAAGTAAAAATTCATGATGTAATAGCGCACACCCTATAAAATCACATTGCTGGTATCAAAGAATCGCAAAGCACCTCTCCTATAGTCCTGTGGGGAAATTTATTTTTAGGGGACTTTGAGGGACAGCTGACATCGAAAATGAAATTATTTTTAAAAAAGTTTATTTTTGAGGTAGGGTAAAACAACTTTAAACTGTTTCAATAAAAAAACCCACCCTTATCTTGCGATGAGGATGGGAAAAATTGCTATGAAAAAGAAAAATTCACTAGTTACCTAGTGAATTTCAAATGTATAATAATTTCTTAAATTATGAAAACATATCCTTAACTTTTTCAAAAAAAGATTTATCTGATTTTTCCGGGTGCGGAATAAAGTTGTCATCTGTAAGGGATTTCTCAAAGAATTGACGTTGCTCTTTATTCAAAGCCTTTGGAGTCCAAACGTTTACATGCACAAGCAGGTCGCCGGTACCATAGCTGTTTACACTGGGTATTCCTTTGCCTTTTAGCCTTAAAATCTTGCCCGACTGTATGCCTTCCTCCAGTTTTATCCTTACTTTACCCCCCACAGCCTCAATATCTTTCGATGTTCCGAGCGCTGCTTCGGCAAAACTGATGTAAAGGTCAAGGTGGAGGTTCTCGCCTTCGCGCTTCAGCGTTTCGTGCTCCAGCTCCTCAATAGCTACGATAAGGTCGCCCGGTATGCTGTTGCTTCCCGGCGCATCGTTGCCTTTATTGCTTACCTTAAGCTGCATTCCGTCTACTACTCCCGGCGGTATTTTGATCGATACGGTTTCGTCTTCCATAACCATGCCCTGAGCATCAGCCTGTGCCGGTTTAGACTCAATTATCTGCCCGGTTCCGCCACACGAATGGCAGGCGGCTGCTGTTTGCATCCTTCCTAAAATGGTATTGGTCACCTTCATAACCTGTCCGGCACCATTACAAGTTGGGCAGGTTCTGTATGTTACGCCTTTGGCCTGTACTTTTCTCTTTACTTTTACTTTTTTCTCAACGCCGTTAGCAACCTCTTCAAGGGTCATTTTTACCTTGATACGAAGATTGCTGCCTTTCATCCTGCGCTGGCCGCCACCACCGCCAAAACCACTAAAACCGCCGCTAAAGCCACCTCCACCAAAAGCACTGCCAAAAATATCGCCAAACTGGCTGAAAATGTCGTCCATGTTCATGCCGCCGCCGTTGAATCCGCCGCCGCCGTCAAATGCTGCATGGCCGTACTGGTCGTAGCGGGCCTTTTTATCGGCATTGCTCAGCACCTCATAGGCCTCGGCTGCAACTTTAAAGTTTTCCTCGGCCTGCTTGTCGCCCGGATTCTTATCAGGGTGGTATTCAATAGCTTTCTTACGGTATGCTTTCTTTATCTGCTCAGCCGTTGCGCCCTTCTCGATCCCGAGTACTTCGTAATAATCTTTTTTCATCTCGCTTAATTTAAAACTGCTGTTAGTTTCCTATTACTACTTTGGGGAAACGGATAATCTTATCGCCCAGCTTGTACCCTTTTTCAAGAACATCTACGATCTTTCCTTTAAGGTCGGCCGATGGTGCCGGTATCTGTGTAATTGCTTCCGCAAAATCGGCATTAAAAGCATCACCTGCCTTTATCTCAACCTGCTCAAGGCCTTTTGATACCAATGTGTCTTTCAATTTATTATGAATAAGCTCTACGCCTTTCAGCAGCACCTCATCTTCAGATTTTGCAATTTGCACCATGGCCCTGTCAAAATCGTCCAAAACCGGCAATAGCGCCTGCAACACTTCCTGGTTGGCAGTCTTAAAAAGATCCATCCTCTCTTTGGATGTCCTTTTCTTATAGTTTTCAAATTCGGCAAACAGGCGTAAAAACTTATCTTTTTCCTTTGCTACGTCTTCCCTAAGCTTTTGCTCTTCGGTCAGTTCTTCGGCTGACGGAATCCCCTCAACTGTAGCATCGGCATTACTTTCAGTATCATTAATCAATTCTTCCTGTGTTAAGTCTTTGTCCACATTTTCAGAATTCTCCTGGCTCATATTTTTAAATATTTTCTTAAACATTAAATTTTCGTATGGTTCGCTATAGCGAATTGCAAAAGTATTGCCAAAAGAAATAAAGTGTCAAATTGTCACGGTTTTATTTAAAGAAAAACCCCAAGTGTTTTAAAACTCTTGGGGTATGGATGGTTTATAATGAAATTTTACCTCAATTAAGTTCCTGCCGCAAAGCCTTTTCCAGCGAAAGGTATTTGAACTGGTAACCTTCGCCAATGATCTTTTTGGCGCTCACGTTCTGGCTGCTGTAAAGCAGGTCGTGCATCTCGCCAAGGACTGCCTTCATCATGAATTTAGGAATCCCGGGAAGGAAATAAGGCACATCCAGTACATCGGCGACTGTTTTTATAAGCTGCTTTTGGGTTACAGGGTAAGGTGCCACGGCATTGTATACCCCCTCCAACTGGTGGGTCAATACAAAATGGTAAATACCTGCCATGTCGCTCAGGTGTATCCAGGATTGCATTTGTTGTCCGCTTCCAAAAGCCGCGCCTAAGCCAAATCTGATCGGCCCGACAAGTTCCTTAAGCACACCGCCCTTTCCCGAAAGCACAAGGCCGGTGCGTATTTTCGCAACGGGTATGCCCAGCTGTGCAATGCGGTCGGCGGCCTGTTCCCATTTGGTCACCACCTGGCCAAGGAATGAATTATCTGCCTCATTGCTATCTTCGGAATATACTTTTTGAAGGTCATCCGGATAAATACCAATGGCTGACGCAGAAATGAAGTGCTTTACGGTGTGGGTATTGCTTTTCAGGAGGTTGTACAGAATGTTGGCCGATACAACCCTGCTCTCCAGTATTTCCTCTTTATACGAATCGGTCCAGCGCTTTGAAATGGATGCTCCCGCAAGGTGGATTATAGCTTCTACATCCTCTAAGCAGCGTGCATCGATCTCACCTTTTTCAGGATCCCAAAGAAAACCTTTGTATTGTATTTCGTGCTGTATTTTCTTTTCAGATGTTGTAAGATAATTTATATAAATACCGTTTTTCAGCAGTAAAGAGACTAATTCATTTCCCACAAGTCCTGTAGCACCGGTAATTAAAACTTTCATGGCCTGTATATTTAACGTACATCAAAAGTAATGAGCGTTACTGCAATTCTACTCTAAAGGGCACTGGTTTAACGTATGTTTATGATTAAATTTTTTATTAAGAAATTTCACCAATAGTAGACTACACGTATCACCAATATTCGCACCGCCAACTGTTTTTTCAAAAATTTGCACTATTCACTAATAATTCTATCTTTGCACGACTTAAGGTTGCGGCGCATTTTCGGCGTGCCGCATTAAAAGGGAACCGGGTTAAAATCCCGGGCTGTTCCCGCAACTGTAAGCTTATCCCGATTTACCGGGAGGCTGTTGTTAACTACAAACCACTGTTCGCAAGGACGGGAAGGTATACAACAGTACGCAAGCCAGGAGACCTGCCTTTGGTGTAACTAATATCGAACCTTCGGGAAAAAAGGTTCAGAAATTATGGCTTATATTAAATTCGTTTTACCGTTTTTGCTGTTGTTGTGCCAGTATGCCGTGGCGCAGCGCGACACCATTGTGCAGCTACAGGAAGTCATTGTTTCTGATATGCAACTGCATGACTTTTCAAACACGCAGTCAGTGCAGGAACTTAATGATTCCGTCATCCGAAGGAATGCGGCATCGGTTTCCCATCTGTTGCAATATAACACCGTTATTTATTTTAAGGAGAACGGATTAGGCATGGTCGCCTCCCCTTCTTTCCGGGGGACTACCGCACAGCAGACAGCCGTAATATGGAATGGCATCAACATCAATTCGCAACTGAACGGGCTGACTGACTTTAATATCCTAAATGCCCGCGACTTCAATTCAATCACAGTAAGAGCCGGCGGGGGCAGCGTAATTTACGGAAGCAGCGCCATTGGCGGGAGCATCCACCTGAATAACAACCTGACGTTCGGACAGAAATTCAACAATGAATTGCGCATTGACTATGGCAGCTTCAATACGTTCGGGGCCAACTACAACCTTAAGGCTTCGGGCGAAAAGCTCAGCGCCGATGTAAGCATCAGCCGGAACAGTTCGGATAACGACTATGACTACCCGGGATGGGACACTAAAAACCAGAATGGCCAATATTATAACACCAGTCTGAATGCCGCTTTTGCATATAAAATTGATGATAAGAACATCCTGAAATTGTACAGCTATGCCTATGATGGCGAAAGGCACTTTTCAGGTACGCCGGCATCTCCTTCGCGAAGCAAATATCGTGACACCAACACGCGGAATTTACTGGAATGGGCAGCATACTACAACCGCTTTACCTCCAAAATAAAGGTGGCTTACCTCGACGAACAATACAAGTACTTCGAGAATCATGAGAACGACCTATACACTTTCGGCAAGGTAAAAACCTTTATTAGTAAATACGACCTGGCGTATGATGTTTCGGACAAAATAAAGCTGAATACTATTATCGACTATACCCAAAACAGCGGGGATGGTTCGGACATTCTTTCTGAAAAAAGAAATATTGGGTCAGGAAGCCTTTTGATGAAACACCGGGTAACACAGAAGATGCAGTACGAACTGGGCATCCGCAAGGAAATTACCAACGCCTATGAAAGCCCGTTGCTGTTCTCGGCGGGGACGGCAATCGAAGTCACCACTTTTTATACAATAAAAATCAATGCATCCCGCAACTTCAGGATCCCAACCTTCAACGACCTGTACTGGCAGGGAAGCGGCAACCCTAACCTGAAGCCCGAAAGCTCTTACCAGGCGGAACTGGACAATGTATTCCATTTTAAAAACATCACGTTTACACTAACCGGTTACTACATAAAATTGCAGGATATGCTGCGTTGGGTGCCGTCAACAGGCGGGATATGGAGGCCAGAAAACGTGAATAAAGTGAATACCTATGGCTTGGAATCCATCCTGAACTGGAAAAAACAAGTAGGTGACGGGTATATGGAGTTCAGCGGTACCTACGCCTATACGGTGTCGCGGGAAGACGGCGAAAGCGAGCAGCTCATTTATGTGCCCTTTCATAAGGCAACAGCATCGCTGGCGTATGGTTATAAAAACTTTTCCGGATATTACCGGCACCTTTTCAACGGTGAGATCTTTACCAGTTCGGACAATGCATACAACCTTAATAGCTACAATGTTTCGGGCATTGGCGCCGAATACACCTTCAAATTACTCTCCGGACTAACCATTGGCGCGCAAATCAATAACCTTTGGAACGAAGAATACCAGAACGTAATAATGCGCCCCATGCCGGGACGCTACTACAACATGTACCTTAATTTTAAATTTTAATATATGAAAATCAACAAACTAATCCTTTCAGCGATTGCAGGATCGCTTTTCTTCGTATCCTGTAGCGACGACGACTCAAACGACAATACACCATCGGGAGCGTATGACAACGGTATGCTTATCATCAACCAGGGCAACTTCGGGCAGGGCAACTCTACCGTTTCCTTCCTGTCAGACGACCTGGTGCTGGAAAACAATATTTTCGCAGCCGTCAATCCGGGCCACACGCTTGGCGACACAGCACAGGACATTGGCCTTAAAGGCGATCTTGCCTACATCGTGCTGAATGTTTCCAATAAAATAGAGATTGTAAACCGTTATACGTTTGCCCATGTTGCGACCATCAGCCAGGGACTGGACAACCCGAGGTATATTGCATTCCATAATGACAAAGCCTTTGTGACCAACTGGGGTAATGGCGGTGTCACAACAGACGATTATGTAGCAGTTATCAATCTATCTACAAACACAGTTACTTCTGAAATTGCTGTGGTGGAAGGCCCGGAACGTATCCTTGAAGAGGACGGTAAACTGTATGTTACCCACAAAGGAGGCTATGGGTACGGCAACTCAGTTACCGTTATCAACGGGTCGACCAATGCTATTGTTACTACCATTGCTGTTGGCGATGTGCCAAACACCATGGAAGAAGAAGGCGGCAAACTGTATGTAATGTGTGAGGGCAAGCCATCGTGGGCAGGAACTGAAACTGCAGGGAGCCTTGTTGTCATCAACCTTTCTAATAATACCGTATCATCAACACTTGCATTTTCGGGTACAAGCCACCCAACGAATCTTGTGATAGAGGATGACAAGATATATTTTACAGATGGGTCTGACATCTACAGCATGGCTAAAAACAGCAGCACACTTCCATCATCGCCGTTGTTTACAACAGAAGAGCAGGGTGTGTATGGCGTATCTGCCTTTGCCGTGGAAGACGGGCGTATTTATGTAGGCGATGCGATGGACTTCAACTCAAATGGGAAAGTTTACGTGTATTCGCTTAGCGGTGGAACTCCACAGTCGTTTACGGTAGGCATTACGCCTTCAGGGTTTTATTTTAACGACTAATCAATCCGGTCAATCATCAATCAAAAATGAAAGGCTTCCATTGCGGAAGCCTTTCTCTTATTTATTCAGGTTTGGAAAAGGATTATCTTCTGTAGCTTTTCGCCAAACTATCATCTGCCAGCCTAAGGCGTTCCGGCAAATCAAAATCACCCATCCGTTTTGTCACATCCTCAGGAGAAACTACCGTACCATCGGTATCGATTATTTCGCCATTTGTTTCCCTCGCAAGGAGGTAAGCAATGATATTCACAATTTCCCACGTTTTTGAACTTACGAGAAACATTAATGGGTCGTCACTGACTTTCCAGATGTCGAAGCACAAATCTTCATCTTCCCGTGAACAAATATAGAGTTCTGTCCAGCTTTTACTTGTCACCTCAAAGCTATCTCCTTCAGAATCGTAATTGTACATATCATCACCAAAGAAGTACGTAGCAAACACCCTGAAATCAGGCCTTGGAGCATTTATTTTGACTTTGAGGCTGAAAGAGTCCCCATTATTGTGTTATTTTCAGCAACCCAAGAGAGCCTGCCGGCATTTCATCGATGTACATCTCGGTACCAAAACGGCGTATATTTTTCGAGTCTTTAAAATTTTTATGTTTTTTAGAAGGCGACCATATCGGCCTTCCGCTTCCGGTAATGTCGCCAATGGCTGCAGCAAATAGCGGCTCACCAGGATCGCCGATCACGCCCATGTTACCATAGTCCTCGCGCAGTTCTACCGTTGGTGGTATACCGGCACTGTAATCGCCAAAACCATCGGCATTGATCGTTTTCAGTACGATAGGCTGCATGGCATACCTGTGGCTGCCATCGCGGTCGTTCCTGGAAAAATCAGGTGAATCGTATAATGTTACCGACCCTACGTTCTTGCCTGTGGTTGTATCGCCTATTACCACCACATCGATATACGGTTTCAGGCAGTTGATCACCAGCTCGCTTGCCGATGCTGTCGAACGTGTAGTTAATATATATACCTTCGTAAGGTTAAGGCTGTTGATAGAAGCCCCCCCGGACAGCTGGTTGGTAAACAGGTTGTTCAGGGCATCAGCATTGTTGCTCTCATAATAGTCCTGCAATTTTGCATTCCATTGCTGTTTGGCAAAAAGCTCCCCGTTGAACTGCCCTGTGATCATACTGGCCAGATAGGTTGCTGTCCTCACCGAGCCACCTGAATTATAACGCAGGTCAAGTACCAGGTCGGTAATATTCTGCGAAGCCAGATTGCCGAACGCGGCATTCAGGTCGGAGTCGTAATTGCTGTAAAAGCCATTGTACATAAAATAGCCTATCCTGTGGTTGTCCACTTCGGTAACCTGTACGTTGTAGACAGGGTTTTCGGCGTATTCCGACTTGGTAAGTGTTACTGTTGTCCCTGTCGGGGTGATGACGCCATCGTTATAAGTAGCCAGGTTCAGCGTGTAAGTATCAGTTCCAAGCAGGCTCTGGTAATTGGCAGGTGTAAGCGGGGTATCGTTTACGGCATAAAAGATATCTCCTCTCTGGATGTTCTTGTTTGCAGCATCCGAATTCGGCAGAATATATCTTACATAGCCAAAAATTGCGGATTGCGTATCATCGGTATATACAAGGCCAAATTCCACTCCATTGCTTTTTATAACGCCCTGCAGCGCATTTTCAAGCACACGGAAGTCGGGCACCAGCACACTAAAGCGGTCAACGGTGCCACGCTGGTAGAGAAGGCTTTCGAACAGATCTTCGGGGCTTGAAAACCCTTCGAGGTAGGAATTGAGCTGCCCCTGGTCGGCAAAGCGCTCATCTGAAAGGTCGGGTACTTCAGCCTGCCATAAATAATACAGGTTGAGGCCTTTCCATATAAAGTCGTTTACAGGTACGGCGTTATCGTCCATGTCTTCGCATGCGGTAAAGGCAAAGGCGCCAACCAGCAGCGAAGCCATCAATAATTTTATCTTTTTCATGTAGCTCAATTTTTTACAGAACGTAAATTTAAATAATTTTGATATAGCTTGTAACAAAAGTTATGCCTATTCGTCTTCCATTTATAAACCAATAACAAACCACCATCAGTAATGGATCAGAAAGAGTTCATAAAAGTGATCTCTCCGTTTAAGGACCGGCTGTACCGGCTGGCAAAACGGCTGCTCGTGAGCAACGAGGAGGCGGAGGATGCCACGCAGGAGGTGCTGGTGAAACTGTGGAACAACAAAGGGAAGCTGGAAAGCTATTCGAGCGTTGAAGCCATGGCCATGACGATGACGAAAAATTACTGCCTGGACCAGCTGAAGTCTAAAAGGGCTACCGAAATGCGCATAGTGCATAACAACTATACAGACAGGCAGGCAGGGCTACAGCAACAGGCGGAGGACAGGGACAGCTGGAAATGGGCAGAGAAGATAATGCAGAAGCTCCCCGAACAGCAGAAGCTGATAGTCCAGATGAGGGATATTGAACAATATGAGTTTGAAGAGATCGCCAAAATAATGGACATGAATGAGAATGCCGTACGGGTGGCGCTATCGAGAGGAAGGAAGACGATGAGGGAAGAACTTTTAAAAACACACAGCTATGGAATTAAGAACAATTGAAATACTACTGGAAAAATATTTTGACGCAGAAACCAGTATTGCCGAAGAAAAACAGCTGCAGCTGTACTTTTCTTCCCCGGATGTGGCGCCGCACCTGGAGCAGTACAGGCCTATGTTCGGGTATTTTACCCAGGCCGGCACACAACAGTTTGAAAAAACGATACCACTAAAGGCCAAAAGAAATTACACCCGATGGATGTCGGTTGCCGCAAGTGTTGTGGTCATGCTGGGCATGTTTATGTTTTTGAACCGCGAAGGACAGGCTTCGCAAAGTGAACTTGGCACCTACGACGACCCCGAAGTAGCCTTCAGGGAAACGCAAAAAGCGCTGAATATGCTGTCCAGGAATGTAAATGTGGGTGTACAGAGCGTGAATTACGTTGGAGAATACGAAAAATCAAGAAAAACAATATTTAAAGAATAGAAAAAATGAAAAAGTTTATAATCACCGCAGTACTGGCAGCAATGCCTTTTGTAACCTTCGCACAAACCAAGGCATTCGATAAATTCCAGGATGTGGAAGGCATAGAAACAGTAACTGTAAACAAAGCCATGTTTGAAATGCTGGGCGACGTAAAGGTTACGGGTAATGACAAGACCCAAAATTACCTTGACATGGCCGAAAAGATGGAAAGCCTGAAAGTATTCAGCACCAGGGAGCAGAAACATAAAGATGCTATAAGGGCTACCGTAGCCGAGTATGTAAAACAGCATCCGCTTACGGAACTGATGACCGCCAACCACGGTGGGGCAAAGATAAAAGTGTATGTAGTGCAGGGCAGGCAGGAGTCTATCATTAAGGAAGGCCTTGTATTCATTGAAGATACAAAAGACAAAGAGATGGTGCTGGTGTCCTTTACCGGAAACCTTAACCTGAATGACATTGAGGGCTTAAAAAAATAATGCCACCATCCCCAAAACACACCAAAAACAAAGAATTAAAATTTAAGACAATGAAAAATCTGATACTAGCGGTAGTCTTCGCACTGATGCCTACCCTGATGCAAGCCCAGGTGACCGCCTTTGACAAGTTTGAAGACAAGCCGGGCATAGATAACGTAATCGTGAACAAAAAAATGTTCCAACTGATGTCTGAAGTGAAAGCCGGGAAGGATCAGGCCGATTACCAGCAATACATTAACCTGATCAAGAAACTCGACAACCTTAAAGTGTTCCGTACCGTTAATGCGAAATACAGCGCCGACATGAAAGCTACTGTAGATGCGTACCTGAAAAAAAATACGCTGGAAGAGCTGATGCGCATAAACGAGGGCGGCAGGAATATTAAGATCTATGTAAAATCGGGGGCTACGGCTTCACAGGTTCGCGAATTGCTCATGTTTATGGAAGGCGGAAAGCAGGAAACAATCATCATGACCTTAACCGGCAACTTCGACATCAGCCAGATTTCGCTCCTCACCGACAAGATGAGCCTTCCGGGAAGCGCCGAACTGAAAAAAGCGTCTAAATCCAAAAAATAAGAACTATGAAACGCATATTGTTAGCCACCTTCGCATTGGCACTGCTTGCCTCCTGCTCCAACGAACCCACACTTCAAAAATATTATGTAGAAAAAGGCGGTAACCCTGGCTTTGTAAGCATTGACATCGCCCCTACGTTCATAGATACGAAGAGCATAAAACTGACTCCGGAGGAAGCAACGGCACTGAAGTCGCTGCACAAATTCAATGTACTGGTATACAGGGCGGACAGCCTGGATGTGAGCCATGAAAAGTATAACAAAGAAAAAGACCAGGTCCGTACGCTTGTAAAAACGGAGTATGAAGAACTGATGAAGTTTAACAACGGTACGAGCGGCGCATCCATCAGTACTAAGGGTGAGGGCGAAAATATCGATGAATTCGTGGTATTCGTGCACAACCAGGACAATGGCTTTGGTGTGGTACGCGTGCTTGGCGATGACATGACGCCAAATAATGTCCTGACCATAGCCGGATTGTTGCAAAAGGCCAATATCGATACACAGCAGTTTGCACCGCTGCAGCAGCTGCTTAATAATAAATAGGTTTGTTTAGGTTAGTAGGATCCCCCGTGAGTTTTGGCTTGCGGGGGATTTTTATTTCCTGCTTTCAAAGACCTTTGTCGTCTCAAAATAATAAGTCTTCAGCGTACCATCAATTTTTACAACAAACTTGTCGCAAAGCCCTCCTGTATTATAAATACTTTGCTCTTCAATATCAGCATCCAACATTTGTAGTATGAAATATTCTTCCGTAATCTGGATGACTGGCCAAGCCGTTTGGCAAGAAGTTCCATCGCCCTTTTTTGTTATTGATTCGAGCAGCCCGAATTGAATTGTTTTGTATTTCACAGCACTTACATCATCACCCAATATTCTGGAAGCCTGCCTTAGAATCTTGTGCGCCATCAAATTTGTATAATCAATACTCAGTATTTTCCGTGCAGTCCGGACCACCTCTTCATCTTTACCCTGCTCCATTTGTTCAAACATATCCTTCTCCAATTGCATCATCTCACCCATTTTTTTCGATGCAATTTTAAACTGGTCACTTTCAATAAAGCTAAACCTGAAATCCTGGTAATCTATATTTGTCTCGCCATTTTCAAGTTTTTTTACATAATTACTGTATTTATCATTAAATGAAGGAACAGAAATTTTATCCTGTCCAAATGATAGAGCAGAATATAATAATCCTAAAATAAGTAATAGATTAAAGCTTTTCATAACGTCAAATATAATTATAATGGAAACTCCTTAATTTTAGTACTGTCCAGCGCAACCCAGCCCTGTTCCCGTTCCACATATTTGACATCGAACTTTTCAGAAAAAACAGTTTTGTATTTGCCGTTACGCCGTTCTTTCAGGTGTTCCATAGTGTAGTGCATGGTAACGGTATCATTTTTTATTTCCATGTCTGAGGTAAGGTGGCAGGCCAGCATGGCCTTATGTCCCGGCTGGCACCAACCCGTCCATATATAAGTACAAATATCATTGCCCTGTTGTCCAAAACCTTTAAAAAGATGGATATGGGACGAGCAGTGACCCGAGCCTGTACCACAGGTACTTATACTATAATAGCCATTTTCATGCTTATTAAGGGTGTCATAATAATTATCCCAGCAGCAGAAATACATCCCGCCATAAAAAAGCTCTGCCTGTAGTACGTTTCCATCCGGTGAATATTCCATAAGCACTAATACCGAAGTTCGGTCGGGATGGATGATATCGCGCACACAGGCCAGGTAGTTGCCATTATCCATGCGGTAGTATTTACCAAGAGTATCGGTAACCTTTATATCAGGAAGGTTGATATCCAGGGTATCGCGGCCTTCGGGTTCGTAACCCAAATCGTATTTGGCCTGCGAAAGCAATTTGATGGCTTCTTCTTTTTGGATAAAGCCTGAGTCTTTTTTTACTTCGGAATAAACATCTGTAGTTTTCGAAAAGTTCCTTTTGGGAGCGGTAAAACTGAACAGGACTGCCAGGAGGAATATCCCGGCAACAATGGTTTTCATGGATGATGATTTTGAGATAAATGTAATCAAAAGATCATCCGGAAAAATATTTCTATAAATAATTTCTTCAGGATAATAAAGGCTGTAAAATATACGATAACAGATATTGTTTGCTGTCGGATATTTTGTAAAATTGCCTGAAAATCAATACCGGAGAACAATGAAATATTTAATTTCAATTATTGCCTTAATTGGACTTCACTTTACCGCAAAGCAACACGACGCTGGGCTGTTGTTTAATCGGGAAAAACCAAAATTCAACATTATCGACAGCCTCATAAAGTTTGAAGGAGGCAGGGATACGCTGTTGTATGATGAAGCATTGGATGCGACTTTATTCATTAGCAAAGCAAATAACAGGCACTATGGCGTATATGTAGTTTCTGAAAAAACACTTGCCTTTTACCAAAAGTTGCAAAATGTCTGGATAGCTACAGAGGAGATGCCCTACGAGTACCCTTTTAGCTATGCCAAAGGCGAAGATGTAAATGGGGATGGCGTAAATGATGTCAGAGTAGCCTGCCTAAGCGGTTCGGCGGGCAATTCTGAAAATACTGTTTTTCTTTACGACAAGGCGTCAGGTGTATTTAAGCACAACAAATTCTACGACCTGCCTAATCTGGCCTTCGACAAAAAAGGAAAGTTTATCAGGTCATCATGGTATGCAGGCGCAGTGCATTGCCAAAGCAAGTTTAAATATAAAATAACCGGAGACAGCCTCATTTTTGATAAAGGAATGAGCTTTTGCCCGGATTATGATGATATTAAGAAGGCAACATTTATTGAATATACCCGAAAAGGCGGAGAGCGAATTGTTATCGACAGCATAAAGGGAAAGGCCGGAAAGCTTTGGACAAAATTTGAAAAAGGCTTTTGGGATTCCGAACACGATATGTATTAACGCCTTTCCAAAACAAACTATTTCTTCCAGTATTTTATTGGGAAAAGCAACATACCGAAACATTCGCCATGCTCTTTGTCCAGATGCTTATGGTGCATCTTGTGGGCACGGCGCACTGCCTTGCCGTAACGGCTCGTGGCATTGCGGAATATCTTAAACCGCTGGTGAATGAAAATGTCGTGTACCAGGAAATAGGTAAGCCCGTAGGCGAATATTCCCAACCCGATGGCAAGGCCGATCTGTAAAATATCGTACTGCCACAGCAAAAAGAAACCGATGCTTATTACCGCATAGAAAATGAAAAAAGTATCGTTGCGCTCAAACCAGGAATCGTGGTCCTTGCGGTGATGGTCCTTATGCAGCGACCACAAAAAGCCGTGCATCACATATTTGTGTGTAAACCAGGCCATGAACTCCATCATTCCGAATGTCAGCAGGAAAACTAAAATGTATATCAACCACATTGGCATAAATTTAAAGTAAATTGAAATGATAATTCACATAGCAGCATGCCAGCAGTCCCATTTTTTGGTAATTCGGCACGCGGATGCGGGTATTCTGGATTTCCATAGGAGGCGTATTCTTCAGCTTTTTTAGCAATGTGCGGTAATACACGTACGCCGTATATACCCCAAACTTGGCCTCGGCAGGAAGCTGCAATATCCCCTGGTAGCCTTCATGCAGGTCGGCTTCGATTTCTTCTATAATTGCACACTTGGTATCATCGTTCATTTCGTCGAGGTTAAGCGTTGGGAAGTAGTTGCGTTCCAACCCTTCCATATCCGCTTTAAGGTCGCGAAGGAAATTGATCTTCTGGAATGCCGAACCCAACCTCATGGCCGGAGCCTTTAATGCTTCATAGCGCTCGTTGTCGTTATTGGTAAAAACCTTCAGGCACATCAGCCCAACAACATCGGCACTCCCGTAAATGTACTGGTTATATTCGGCAAAAGTGGCATATTCTTTCTTCACAAGATCCTGTTTCATACTGCTCATAAAGGCATCGATGAGGTTATCATCAATCCCATATTTACATACCGTATGCTGAAATGCATTCAGTACCGGGTTCAGACTTATCCTTTCGTCCAGGGTATTTTGGAGGTCGGACTCAAACCGGGAAAAAAGCGCTTCTTTGTCATAATCATGGAATGAATCCACAATTTCGTCGGCCAGCCTCACGAAGCCGTAAATGTTATAAATATCCCTGCGGATGGAGGGCGACAGCATTTTTACCGCCAGAGAAAACGATGTGCTGTATGCTTTGGTAATGTTCCTGCTGCAATCGTAGGATATGGTATCAAAAATCGATTTCATACGGTTGGTATTTCAGTTTTTTTATTGTCTTTAGTATGTTTGGCCACCAGCCCGGCTACGAGTTTTCCTGATATAAGCGCGGGTGGCACCCCAGGACCGGGAACGGTGAGCTGCCCCGTAAAATACAGGTTCCTTACCTTGTTGCTTTTGAGCTTGGGGCGAAGGAAAGCTGTCTGTAAAAGCGTATTTGCCAGTCCGTAGGCATTCCCTTTATACGAATTGTATTCCTTTACAAAATCATTTACGCAAAACGACTCTTTAAACAGTATATGATTCCTGACATCCTGCTGCGTATTTTTCTCAAAACGCTTCATTATCTTCTCAAAATAACGCTCCCTCAATTCCGGGGTATCTTCCAGTCCCGGTGCAAGCGGTATCAGGAAAATCCCGGCTTCTTTACCTTCAGGAGCGGCCTCTGTGTCGGTTTTCGAAGGAAAGCTTGCGTAAAACAACGGCTCCTCAGGCCATTTTGGGTTATCGTAAATATCCTTTGCATGCACATCAAAATCGGTATCAAAAAACAGTGTATGGTGCTCCACGTTCGCTATTTTTTTATCAAAGCCAATATAAAAAAGTAATGATGAAGGTGCAAAGGTGCGCTTTTCCCAATATTTTTCGGAGTAGGCACGGTACTTCCTGTCAAGCAATGTTTCTGAATGATGGTAATCAGCACCGGTTACAATGATGCCTACCTCTACCCTTGCGCCATTCACTATCAAATGCGTCGCCTTCCCATCCTCAACGCCTATCTTTGTTATGTTGGAATCTGTTTTAATGATAACGCCCAGTTCTTTTGCCAATGCTTCCATGGCAAGTATCACGCTATACATTCCCGCTTTCGGGTGCCACGTACCAAGTCCGAAATCGGCATAGTTCATGAAATTATAGAATGACGGCGTGTCGCTCGGCTTTGCGCCAAGGAACAGCACCGGGAATTCCAGTACCTGCACCAGTTTTTTATTTTTGAACCGTTTGCGGATGTCCTTTGATATATTTCCGAAAAACTGCCCCATCTTCATCATCGTCTGCGGCGTTACAAGTTCTATTGGCGATTCCCCCGGACGGTATACAAGGTCTTTTATGGCAATGTCGTAATTGCTTTTGGCTTCATCAATAAACTCCCGCAGTTCGGCGCTGCTGCCTTTTTCGATGGATTCGAAAGTTTCGGCGATTTCATTAAGGTTATCGGCAATCGTAATAAATTCCTTTTCGCCAAAATAAACGGAGTAAGCCGGTGAGAGCTTTACCAGGTCATAATAATCTGACGGCTTTTTCCCAAAATCGGCAAAAAACCTTTCAAACACATCGGGCATCCAGTACCACGTGGGGCCTATGTCGAACGTAAAACCATCGCGTTTCAGCTGCCTTGCACGCCCTCCTATGGTATCGTTCTTTTCATATACGGTCACTTCATGCCCCTGTTGCGCAAGGTAGCAGGCCGCTGCCAGCGACGAAAATCCCGATCCTATTATTTTTACCGATTTACTCATGATGCTGCTATAAGGGTTTCTGTAAAACTATTGATGGAGGTGTAACAGGTTATGTTGTCCCCCAGTGCATTTTCGTAAATGTACTGTGTATTATGTCCAAACAACAACAATTTCGTAGTATTGTCATTCAGTACTTTTTCCTGCATCTCTTTTATATAATGATTTACGTCGTCTACCTTGGGAGCAACGGTCATGTAACTTACGAAAGTAATGTTGTCAAAATAGTTTTTTATGTTGCAAATGCTTTCTATAGGCACACTGGCGCCGATGTATATTGTTTTATAACCGTTTGACAGCAGTTCGTAGTTGAGGAACAGCAGGCCAAGCTCATGTATTTCCTCGTAAGGGAGGTACAGAACATAGGTACGGTCGCCATTCTGCTCCAGTACAGGGAGCTTTTCTGTTTCCGATGCCAGTTTGAGCTTTATGAGGTAGCTTATAAAATGCTCGTGGGCCGGTGTTATGGTGTCGGTCTGCCATAGCGTACCTATTTCTACAAGCAACGGCATAAAGCACTCATAGAATATATCCCGAAACGACTTTTTTTGTATCAGCGAATCATACGTCGACATAAATAGGTTCCTGTCAAAGTTCATCATGGCGAGCTTGAAGTTGTTTACAACATGCCCCGCAAGGCTTTTGGTCGACAAAACCTCCTTCACCATTTGAGGGATCTTATCTTCCGGGATCTTTGCGAGGGTCGAAATTTTGTACCCAAAGGAATTCAGCGTACTTATATTCAGTATCCTTTGCAGGCCTGCCACGTCGTAGTACCTGATATTAGTATCAGACCGAAGCGGCTGCAATATACTGTAGCGCTTTTCCCATATCCTGATGGTATGAGCCTTGATACCGGAAAGGTTTTCCAGGTCCTTTATGGTAAAAACATTTTTTATATTGTTCATCTATTTTCTATAAACATTAAACAAAAGTACGCATAATTCTTACATAACGGGTTAAAAGGGAGTTAAATCCTAAATTAATACAAATAAAATAATACCCGGCAATGCCTTATGATTACTTTATGTACTTTCGGTTGCTTAAAATTGCCTGATATTTCGGGGGTTTGTGATTATGGTGCATTCCCGTTTCCTGTTACATTATCGTTTCTAAATCGTTACATTTCCCTTTCTACAAAAACTTTAGGCTAACCTCCTCATAACTAAAGTTTTTTTTATCGAAATAATGTGTACATTTGCGGCTTCAAAAAAATACTGAATGACACCCATTAGAAACATTGCGATCATTGCCCACGTTGACCACGGTAAGACCACACTGGTTGACAAAATCATGTACTATTGCCAATTATTCCGTGACAACGAGAATACAGGCGACCTGATCCTTGACAACAACGACCTTGAGCGCGAAAGGGGTATTACTATTACCTCAAAAAACGTGTCGGTTGTATATAAAGGCACGAAAATCAACATTATAGATACCCCGGGTCACGCCGACTTTGGTGGTGAGGTTGAGCGCGTATTGAACATGGCCGACGGCGTATGCCTTTTGGTCGATGCGTTTGAAGGCCCAATGCCACAAACTCGTTTTGTACTGCAAAAAGCCCTCGACCTTGGCCTTAAGCCATGTGTCGTTATCAATAAAGTTGACAAAGAAAACTGTACTCCTGAAGAAGTACACGAAAAAGTTTTCGACCTGATGTTCGAACTGGGAGCAACTGAAGAACAATTGGATTTCCCAACGGTTTACGGTTCTGCGAAACATAACTGGATGTCTGATGATTTCAGGCACCCGACCGAAACTATTGAGCCTTTGCTGGATATGGTGATCAAGCATGTGCCTGCACCGAAAGTATCTGAAGGCACGCCGCAAATGCTTATCACGTCGCTTGACTTTTCAGCGTTCACCGGACGTATCGCTATTGGTCGTTTAGAGCGTGGTGTATTAAAAGAAAACATGCCGATCTCTTTGGTAAAAAGGGACGGTACCGTAATAAAATCAAGGATCAAGGAACTACACACTTTTGAAGGCCTTGGCCGCAAAAAAGTGCAGGAAGTAGTTGCCGGGGATATCTGCGCCATCATTGGTATCGAAGGTTTCGAGATCGGGGATACCATCGCCGATTTTGAAAATCCGGAAGCACTGCAAACCATTGCAATCGATGAGCCAACAATGAGTATGCTGTTCACGATCAATGACTCACCATTCTTTGGTAAAGAAGGTAAATTTGTTACCTCGCGCCACATCCGTGATCGTTTAACCAAAGAATTGGAGAAAAACCTTGCCATGAAGCTTGGTGAAACGGACTCTGCTGATAAATTCATGGTGTTTGGCCGTGGTGTACTCCACTTGTCGGTTCTTATCGAAACGATGAGGAGGGAAGGCTACGAACTACAGATCGGGCAGCCGCAGGTTATTATCAAGGAGATTGACGGTATGAAATGCGAACCTATAGAAGAGCTTACCATCGACCTTCCGGAACACCTTTCGGGCCGTGCTGTTGAATTCGTTTCTATCCGTAAGGGTGAAATGCTTTCGATGGAAGGTAAAGGCGAGCGTATGATAGTGAAGTTCAATATCCCGTCGAGGGGTATCATCGGGCTTAGGAACCTGTTGCTTACCGCTACAGCGGGCGAGGCGATCATGTCGCACCGTTACATCGGTTATGAGCCTTACAAAGGCGAGATACCGGGCCGTAACAATGGATCCCTGATCTCTATGGAGAATGGTAAGGCAATCCCGTATTCAATTGACAAATTGCAGGACCGCGGTAAATTCTTCGTTAACGCTAACGACGAAATTTACGAAGGCCAGGTTATTGGTGAGAACAGCCGCAGCGACGATATGACGGTTAACGTAACCAAGATGAAAAAACAATCAAACGTACGTTCGTCAGGAAACGATGAGAAGGCAAGGATCATCCCGCCGATCATTTTCTCCCTTGAGGAAGCACTGGAGTACATCCAGAAAGATGAGTACGTAGAGGTTACACCTAAGAGCATCCGTATCCGTAAGATCTACCTTACTGAGAACGACAGGAAGCGTTATAAATTCTAGTTGACGGTTGGCAGTTGTCAGTTGTCAGTTGTCAGCACGATCGGAAATAAATACAGGAACCGGACTTGAGAGAGTCCGGTTTTTTTGTCCCCTCCCCAACCCTCCCCGAAGGGGGCCGGGATGTGCCGACAGTGCGTGATTGTGGGGCTGTTTTTTTGGTTTGTGGGGTGTGAGTGTAGCTGTATTGTAGATGCTTCGTGCCTCAGCAGGATGCCGCTGCGGTCGGGGCTAAGGGGAGGGCTTTGGTTTGACAATATACAAAATATGTTCACAAAATACTTTTATTTAATATTGTTATCTTTGACACTTAACATTTTTTATGAAATATACAGCTGAAGAATTACTCAATATTTTAAACCAATCAGACGAATCACCTTGGATTGAAGCAAAAAGCGGAAGTGAAAGTTCCATATCTGTAATGGAAACTGTTTGCGCATTTTGTAATGAACCTGGATTAGACGGTGGATATATAATTTTAGGTGTTTCTGTTGATGAATCATCACTTTTTCCGCAATACAAAGTTATAGGTACTGGCGATTTAGATAAGCTTCAAAGTGATATAGCTACTCAATGTGCCAATATGTTTAATATCCCCGTTAGACCTGAAATGTTTGTTGAGCAATTGGAAAATAAAAATGTTTTAGTTCTTTATATTGCTGAATCTCGTCAAAAGCCTATTTTCTTTAAAAAAACTGGATTGCCATCTGGCGCATTAAGACGTATAGGGTCGACAGATCAGCGTTGCACTGAAGACGATATGCGAATTTTTTATCAAGATAACGTTAGTTATGATCAAACACCAATAACAGGTTTAACAATTAAAAATATAGATGAAAATGCAATAAAAAGATATAGAGTGTTGAGAAAGCAGGTAAATCCATCAGCTGAAGAATTGACTTATGATGATGTTGAACTATTACAAGCTTTAGGTTGTGTAAACAGACAAAATCCTACGGAACTTAATATGGCTGGTTTACTAATTTTTGGAACTAGCGCCGCTCAAAGAAGCACTTATCCAATGTTACGAATCGATTATATAAGAGTTCCAGGTAATCAATGGGTTCAAGATTTTAACAATCGTTTTACCACAATTGACATGAGGGGGTCATTACTTTTGAATCTATTTAAATTAATTGACGCAGTAAATGCTGATTTACCTAAAGGATTTATGCTTAAGGAGAATGAAATCCAAGCTACATCCGTAGGCTTACCGCTTCAAGCTTTACGAGAAGCTATTGTTAATGCGCTCATGCACCGTTCATATAGAGAACATCGACCCATTCAGATTATTAGATATGATAATAGAATCGAAATTGTAAATCCTGGTTTTTCATTAAAATCTGAAGAAAAATTGGGTTTTCCCGGCAGTGAAACTAGAAATCCATTTATTGCAGCCATTTTTCACGAAACAAATTTAGCTGAGACAAAAGGATCAGGTATACGTGCTATGAGAAGACTAATGCAGGAAGCAAATTTAGCTCCTCCAACTTTTGAATCCAATAGAGATGATAATGAGTTCACAACTAGACTTTTATTACATCACTTTCTAGATAAAAAAGATATAGAATGGCTAAAGAATTTTGAAGTGTTTGGATTGAATGATTCTCAAAAACAAGCACTAATTTTTGTTCGAGAAGTTGGAGCCATTGATAACCAAACATATCGACAAATGGCAGATTGTGATACAATTAAAGCAACAACTGATTTAAGAACTTTACGAAAGAATGAGTTGTTACTGATGAAAGGAAAAGGAAAAGCAGCATACTACTTACCTGGTATTGAAATGTCTTACACGGCAACCCCGAATGCTATAAATTCTATTGATGTACAAAATATTGAACTTGGAGTAAATACAGAACCTATTCCAATAAGTACAGAACCTATTGCAATAAGTACAGAACCTAGTGCAATAAGTACAGAACCTAGTGTTGTAAGTACAGAACATAATGCAATAAATACAGAACCTATTGCAATAAGTACAGAAGGTGATGAAAATAGCACAGAACCTGATTATCTTAGTGAAGAAGCTAGTAGGTCAGATAGAGAAAAGATATTAAATGAACTACCTGAATTTTTACGACTTCGTCTTAAAAACTTAAAAGAGCGAGAGAGGGATTCTGCGAGAATGAGAGAAATGATAAAAGAAATTTGCGAAATAAGACCGTTTAAATTATATGAATTAGCAAGTCTCTTTCAAAAAGGAGATAATTATTTAAGTAGAAAATATCTAAAACCTATGCTAGATAATGATGATTTGAATTTTAATTATCCTGATATGATAAATCACCCAGACCAAGCATATATTACTAAGAAAAATAAATAATTTATAACTGTCGAACACCAATAAGCACCCATCACAAATCGGGAAAAAACACAAATTATGTCAACAGACCTTTATGGGATCCGCGTCCTGAAAAAGGAGCCGGAGCAAAAGAAAATAACGATAAAAGTTATCGTGGTATATTATGATGTGGCCTACAAAAGCCATGAGCCTTTGCCAATGGACAAAAGCCTTTTCCTGCGGGTGCTGTGGGGTAAGGGCGATGATGATTCGTACGTGCGTACGCAGATAGCGTGGGATGATTTCTTTGATGAGGACTGGATAAATGCCAATGCGTACAAATACATTGACCATGTACAGCAGCTCAACACCAAAAACTACCCGATAACGGACTGGGATGGCTACCACGACTTCTACTACGGCGATGGCCCGTGGAAGGATGAGGACAAGCTCGTGCAGGCCGACTATGAGGTGTACGTGCACGATGCCAGGCTTTTTGAGCATTTGGAGCCGGGGCAGTCGTGGGGCACTACAAGTTACGAGACGCAATCGTATGTGCATCCCGGAGCAGCAGCGCCTTTCATGCCCAACCTCTCAGCTGAAGTTGTGAAACTGGAGCCTTTTGTTGGTGACCAGGAAGGCACGGACACACTCATTTTTACAGCCGATTCCAAAAAGCTGATCGCTTCCAGTTCCGATAATGAAATTACGTGCTATGATACCGCCACATGGCAGGAGCTTTGGCGCGTGAAGTTCGACGGTATGTTCGGCGACATGAAGATCGATGAAGAGGCAGGTATTGTTTGGCTCACCGACTACAACAGGATCGCAGGCGTAGCGGATATTGCCACCGGTGCAGTTTCCGAAAAGACACCAAAAACTACCAAAAGGCTGGTGTCACGCACCGGCAAATATGCGGTTGATTACATGGAGGATGAATTCCTTGACTTTGGCGATGATCGCAAGATTGAGCAGCCGGATACGGTGGAGGCTGTGGCTTTTTCGGAAGACGACAGGCTGGTTGCCATAGGGGGCAGCTACGATAGCATTTCGATTTACGACCTTGAGGGCGATACGCTTGTACATACAATAAATGGGATGCAACGTACCAACAGGTTAGCCTTCAGCCGGGATGCGAAATACCTCGCGGTATTGAAATTCGAAACGCTTATGATCTTTGAAGTGGCTTCGGGTAAACTTTTAATGAACAGCATCAAGAAGGGTGACACGTCCTATGGTACCCCCGTTTGGTCACCGGATGGGAAGTATTTCGCCATCAGCCATTATAACCATTACGGGTACAACGGCTACACCGGGGTGTATACGATTGGGATGGAATAACTGTTTTATTCTTCGATAATGGAGATTTCTCCTGGCGTCGAAATGGAAAACAACTATTTTTAATGAAAAACCCTCCCCAATGGCAATCAGGGAGGGTTTCAAGTATAAATAAAAAATCAGAAGTTATTGTGCCGGCCCATGGTCGTAGCTCAGTATGCGGGCTATTTTCCATTTGCCGTCCTTCAGGAGGAATACGTGGGTGAATTTTGCCTGGCCGGTAAGCTCTTCCTTTCCGTTTTCGGTCACGTAGAACTTATGCTCGCCGGTAAGTATCGCGCCATAGCCTTCAAGGGGATATACTTTTAAAGTGCCCTCCACGGCCTCGCGGCGTATCTTCCAGCCCGGTTTACTGCACAGGTTTTGTTTAGTGCGGGCTATCATTTCGTCGCGGGTGCTGGTCATGCCGCCTTTGTCATGGTAAAACTCCAGGTCTTGGGTAAAGAATTCTTTAAACGCTTCGATATTGCAGGTGTTGTAGGCATCAAAGGCCTCTTTGTCAAGGGCAAGGATTTTGGTTTCCAGCGCTGCCTGATTGGCCGGGTAAGCCAGGTCTTTCTGGCTGTAGCCAATAGCGGAAAGGCACAGCAATGCTGCCAGGAATAATTGTTTCATGGTTCGTGATTTGATTGATGATTGATGTTTTGGGATTTCACCTATTGCCACTTCGCCAATAGATGAAGGCCATGTTGAATTACTCCTGCCCTACCGAGCCGCCTGATGAAGTCTTTTTATCGATACTTTCAGGGGTACTAACGAAAAGTATTTTACCTCCGCTTGATGCATTGGCGGAAAGGCTTTCTGTAGGGTTCACATTAGTGGTGCTGCCACTGGATGCTTTGGATTTTACCTTCTTTGCAGTAAGTTCCTTTGCATTCAGCGTACTGCCGCTACCCGAGTCCGTGTCCAAATTATCGACTTTCCCGCTGACAGTAAGGCTGCTGCCGCTGCCCGACTCTAATGTGGCATTTTCAGCTTCAATGGATACCGTCATGGAGCTTCCGCTGGCTGCAGACAGTAGTATGGTATCCGATTTTAGCGTGTTCCTGCCGGTTACGGTGCAACCACTGCCCGACTCAATGCTTTCTACATTGGGCAGCCTTATGATTACTTTTTTGGCTGTGACATTGCCAATGTTCACATCGGCTTTAATTTCGAGTTCGCCATTTTTTACTTCGGTCATAATGTGTTCATGCAGGTTTTGGTCGGCCTCAATGGTTACCATTTGGCCACTCCCCTGCTCTATTATGACTTCCAGCCCGGTGCCCGCCGAAATTTTTGTAAAACTGCCCTCCAGTTTGCGCTCTTTGGTCACAACATTCCCGTCGCCGTCAACTCTTTCAAGGCCGCATGAAAAAAGTAACAGTGATGTGATAACTACAATTATTGCCTTGGTTACGTGTACGATAACTTTGATCATGGTTGGTTTTGTATTTGGTTTGTTTAATTTCTTCTGGTCTCGGTCTCTATATGAAGGCCATTTTGGTCGGCCTTCATTTTCACTTTTACATTTTCACTGCTTCCGTCCGGTTCATTGGAAATTGTCTCAATGATCACCCCATCCGGGTCAGCTACAGCCTCTGCTTCAACAGCATCGGGTTCCACGATTTCCTCGCAGTTAAGGCACTCCAGCTTGTCTTCTGAAAGTTGATACATCTGGTCTTTGTCGCTCCATTGTACAGAAAGGTCTGAATAATCGGAACGTATGTAGTCCCTCATGTTCTTATCGATCTCAAGCATACTGTTTTCCGGCAGGTACACATATACCTTTACGCGCTGCATCCTGAATTTGTTTTCGAGGTTGGTCAGCAGATAATTGTCTAAAGTTAAGGTATTTCCTTTTAACTCAAAATTATAATTGATCTTTTCCGCCCTTTTCCTCGCTTCTGACGGCGAACTTCCTTCCGCCAGTTTTTCTATTTCTACATAAGCCTTTTCTTTGTCGGTCTTAATAAAATGCACCTCTACATTAGTGGAGTAAATTACATCGTTATCAGTAGAATCCTGCGTAATACGGAAGTCGCTACGATAATCGACAGATTTGGAATACAAGGTATTACTGCGCATCTTTACCCTCAGCATGTTATCGTCTTCGGGGAGGTTCACTACAATCTCTTTTACCGCCTTACCTTCGTATGCAATCTCCGTAGCATGCCTGATGCCAAGGTATATGGATACGGACAGCGCTAATATCCACAGGGCAAGCAGGGTATATTTTGTAATATTGCCAATCGGTTTAAGGTTCTCTACCATGATCTTGAGCCCCAGAAGGAACAGGAAGAAAACCGGGATACCAAATGTAAACAGCATCAGCAGGCCAATAACCCAGAACGGCGTATCTGTAAAATTGAATATGTCGTGTGCGGTCAGCCATGGCGTATTAATCAGCGCCGAAGTGAACAGTGTGGTTATGAAAAACACGACCAGGCCACCCAGCGTAAGCGCAGAGAAAATGGTAATTATCGCACCGATCACTTTCGCAATGCCTTTAAAGATAGCCATCAGCACCGCGGCAATTCCATTCCCTACCTTTTCGGCACCGGAACCGACGTTAGCCCCGAATTTTCCGTAATCCATGGATTTGAGCCGCTCGGTTACCTGGTCTATTTCCTGTTTTACCTTCTTTTCGATATTCGAAATATTGATGGGCTCCCCTGTCATTTCCAGCTTTTCGGTAGTGGTGATTGCCTTCGGGATGAGTACCCACAGCAATATGTATACGAAAAGGCTTGCCGAGAACGTAACGAACAACGAAAGGATGAAGATGATCCTGATCCATAGCGGGTCGATCCTGAAGTAGTGTGCCATACCGGCACATACCCCGCTTACGATCGAACGGTCGCCATCCCTGTAAAACTTTTTGGCCTTATCATTATGGCTGTAGTTGGCATTATAGCCTGAATACCCTGTGCTTCCGGCTGTTTCGGCCGACTCGTCGTCGATCCTGTAATCTTCCGGCTGGCCCATTACGGCAATCACTTCTTCAACTTCGCGGACTCCTACCACCTGCTTTTCAGTCTTAAGCTTTTCAGTCAAAAGTTCAGCAATGCGTCCTTCTATGTCGCTCATGATCTCGTCCCTTCCGTCGGCAGAAAGGGAGCGGCGTATGGCGTCGAAGTAGTGATTCAGCTTCTGATAGGCATCTTCATCGATGTGGAAGAAAAGGCCTCCTAAATTTATACTTACTGTTTTGTTCATGACTTATGCTTTTTGACTGGTTATTATATTTACTGCATCGGATAGTTCCGTCCAGGTTGTGTTTAGTTCTTTTAAAAATTCGTGTCCTTCATCGGTAAGGCCGTAATATTTTCGGGGCGGCCCTGATGTAGATTCCTCCCAGCGGTAGCTCAGGAGGCCGTCGTTCTTTAATCGTGTAAGCAGTGGGTACACCGTGCCCTCTACTACAAGCAGCTTTGCGTTTTTGAGGGTATCGAGGATTTCTGAAGTATAGGCGTCCTTTTGTTTGAGCACGCAAAGAATACAGAATTCCAAAACCCCTTTTCGCATCTGTGCTTTGGTATTCTCAATGTTCATAAGTTTTCATGTTTGATGATTAAACTGTCCATTTTTTGATTGATGATTGATTGATGATGATGATGATTGATGATTGAACTATAATTGATTGGCTGATTTCTCCGTCGATATATTGTTGCTTGTGTTTTTCATTACCTGATGAATTTGATAGTCAACGGATACCTGAACAGCTCGCCATTGCTGTTTTTAACCGCAGCATAGATGATCAGGAAAAACTCGGCCACTTTAAGCATAATAAGGATAAAAGCTGCAACCACTCCTATCATTACAAGGCCGGTCACCTTACCGGTCGATAACTGTTCCATGACCCAGTCGCCGTTGTTGATCCTCCTGACACCTGTATTGCTGAACAGCGTATAAATGAAAATTGGTACCGCAATAATGATAAGTGTAAGTGAATACATGAACAAGCTAAGTTGGAAGTTGATCGCCTGCTTGCCGTTATCGTCCACAAATTTCGACTCATGTTTTTTAAGGCTCCATATCAATGTTGGAAATATAAAGTTTCCTAAAGGAAAAATATACTGTGTAAATGCACTTAGCTGTAACAGTACCGAAGTGTTCTTATTAGTCATGGTTTCCATAGTAGAGGTTTATATCAGTTAATATCCTATGCAAATATATAGCTATAGAATGGTATTATGCAATACAAAGTACTAATATTTAACACAACATTAACATTTAATAAATTCGATAATTATCTGTATTTTAGCAGAAAATATAGCAAACAATGGAATTTACGCCTTCTAAGCTTACTACATTTCTTTTCTTCAAACTGCCCTCCGCGTTCTGGAGCGGCGTTCGCGTTAAGGAAATTTCCGCCACACATTGCGTTGCCACGGTAAAGCACCGTTGGTTCAACCAAAATCCGTTCAACTCCATGTATTTTGCGGTTCAGGCCATGGCAGCAGAGCTTACGACCGGCGCTTTGGTCATGTATCATATTAAAAAAAGCGGAAAAAAAATATCAATGCTGGTGGCTAACAACAAGGGCAATTTTTCTAAAAAAGCACGTGGCAGGATCACCTTTGCCTGCAACGACGGCCACCTTATAGCGGAAGCCATACAAACAGCCATCTCAACCGGCGAAGGGCAAACCTTCTGGATGAAGTCTGTTGGTACCGATGCGCAGGGTGACCAGGTTTCGCAAATGGAATTTGAATGGAGCATTAAGGTAAAATAATTATCCCATACCTTTGCGGCAATACCCATTTCCATGAAAAAGATTTTCTGCATATTCCTCTTTGTATTGGCTTTCGCCGGATGCAAAGAAGATACCAAAACAAACGCAGCTACTGCTACAGCAACTAAAACCGTTGTTAACTCCGTAACTCATTCCAAAGGGCTTGAAATCTACAGGCATGATGGCTATACAATAGTAAATGTGACCAGCCCGTGGCCCAATGCAAAGGAGGCATTTACCTATGTTATGCAGAAGAAAAACGGCGTTATCCCGGACAGCCTGAAGCGCCACACCATTATACCCGTACCGCTTAAAACCGTCGTGGTGACCTCGACTACACACATCCCCTCGCTTGAAATGCTGGGCGAAGAAAACACACTGGTGGGCTTTCCCGACATGAACTTCGTTTCGTCGGAAAAAACCAGGGCGAGGATCGATGCCGGCAAAGTGAAGGAAGCCGGAAAGAACGAAAGCCTGAACACCGAAGTATTGCTCGACCTCAATCCCGATGCACTGGTAGGCTTCAGCATCAGCAGCCATAACAAGACAATGGACAACCTGCAGCAAAGTGGCATGAAAGTGCTGTACAACGGCGACTGGAACGAGCAGTCACCACTGGGTAAGGCCGAGTGGATAAAGTTCTTCGGGGCGCTGTATGATAAAGAAGATAAAGCAGACGCGCTGTTTGCACAAATTGAAAAAGATTATAATGATGCCTTAACCCTGGTACAAAAAGCGGATGCAAAACCAACTGTGCTTTGCGGCGCCATCTACCAAAACCAATGGTACATGCCACAGGGCGGAAGCTGGGGGGCGCTGTTCCTGAAAGACGCGGGGGCAAATTATCTTTGGGCAGATTCCGAAGGGACGGGCAGCCTGAGCCTCTCGCTGGAAACAGTTTTGGACAAAGCCGAAAATGCCAATTTCTGGATCGGGCCCAGCCAATATACTTCACTAAAAGAAATGGCCGGCGCCAATCCGCATTACGCGCAATTCAAAGCTTTTAAGGACAAGCAGGTGTATTCGACGGCCAATAAAAAAGGAAAAACTGGCGGGCTTATTTACTACGAGTTGGCCAACAACCGTCCCGACCTGGTTTTAAAGGACCTTATCGCCATCCTGCACCCAGAACTGCTGCCGGGTTACCAGCTTCAATTTTTCGAAAGGCTCAAATAATGCAAAACAACAAGCGGAACATAGCCGTTTTTACACTATTGGGCAGTGCCCTGGCGTTCCTGTTTTTGGCCAACATCAGCCTTGGCGCCGTCAGTATCCCGCTGGCAGAGGTCTTCGAAACGCTTACGGGGGGCAATGCCTCCAAACCCGCGTGGGACTATATTATCCTCAACTACCGCTTCCCGAAAGCTGTTACGGCGGTGCTCGTTGGCATGGGGCTGTCGGTAAGCGGGCTGCTGATGCAGACGCTCTTCCGCAACCCGCTTGCGGGTCCCGATGTACTGGGGCTCTCTTCGGGTGCGAGCCTTGGTGTTGCCTTTGTAATCCTCGGTTCCGGAGTGCTTCCGGGGGTACTGTCAGGCTTTTTCCTTTCGCCGTATGGCGTAGTCATCGCAGCAACACTGGGCAGCTTTTTGGTTCTTATGGCTATACTCATCGTGGCACAGCGCCTTCGCGACACCATGGCCATACTCATCATCGGGCTGATGTTCTCGAGCTTTACAGGCGCCATCGTGGGTGTGCTTACCTACTTTAGCACAGCGGAACAACTGCAGAAATATACGTTTTGGGCGTTGGGCAGCCTGGGCAACCTGCCCTGGAACACCATAATTATCCTTGGCGTTTCAGTATTCTCAGGGCTCATCCTGTCAGCCGCCTGCATCAAGCCGCTTGACGCGCTCCTGCTTGGCGAACGCTACGCCAAAAGCCTTGGCATCAATTTTAAACGTACGCGCTTTACGATCATACTGGCCGCCAGCCTGCTCACAGGGTGCGTCACCGCCTTTGCGGGGCCTATTGCCTTTATTGGGCTGGTGGTGCCACACATTGCCAAACTGGCATTCCGTACGAGCAGCCACTATATATTGTTTTGGGGCACTATGGTATCGGGGGCAATCATCCTGCTGCTGTGCGATACACTCACACAACTGCCGGGCAGCGAAAACGTCCTGCCTGTAAACGCCATAACCTCAATTATCGGCGCGCCCATAGTGATATGGCTGCTGATGCGCAAACAAAAAGGAGTTTTCAGCTGATGGAAAACAGGAAAAACATATTGGTGACCGAAGGCCTGGGCATTGGCTATGTTTCCGGCAAAGGGACTACTGTCATTTCGCAGGATATAAATATCGTATTGGAACAAGGCTCGCTTACTGCGATTATTGGGGCAAATGGTGTTGGGAAATCGACGTTGCTGCGGACGCTGACGGGTATCCAGCCGCCATTGTCGGGAAGCATTATGCTCAACGATAAACCCCTCTCCTCCTATCCGGCAAAGGAACTGGCACAATACCTCAGCATTGTACTTACTGAAAGCCTTCCCCCGAGCAACCTCACTGTATTTGAACTTGTGGCTCTGGGCAGGCAGCCCTATACCAACTGGCTTGGGTCGCTATCCCATGAAGATTCTGCTAAGGTTGAAGAAGCATTGCGGCTTACGCAGATTGGACATCTCGCCGGTAAAAAGCACCATGAAATAAGCGACGGGCAGCTGCAAAAGGTACTGATAGCCCGCGCACTGGCACAGGACACGCCGCTGATCATCCTTGACGAACCCACTACCCACCTTGACCTGCTGCATAAAGTTAACCTGTTGCGGCTGCTAAAAAAACTGGCTTATGATGCCGGGAAATGCATCCTCTACTCTACCCATGACCTGGACCTGGCATTACAGTTGAGCGATGAAATTATCGTGATGAACGGCAGGGAAACCATTCAGGGTACACCTCAATACCTCATTGAACAGAAAGTATTCGATACCCTGTTTGATGATCCTAAAATTATATTTGATACTGAAAAAGGGCGGTTTATTATTAGTGACTGACACTATTCTATTCTACACTATCCCATAATTCTTTGCTTATGGCATCTAGGCACGGGCAGGTTGTTGTGTCATCCATCACCGCCTTCATTAACTGTATGGCCGGCTTTATTTGGTCGCGGACGTTTTCCTGGGGATGTGTACATACGGCTTCTGCCGCAATGAGGCAACCTGTAACAATTATCATATCGCCCTCACCGGCCTTCTGCATTTTGTCATATTTATCATATACGGGGCAGTTATCCATGCCTGTTGGCCCCGTGATTGCATCCCCGGATGCCCCGCCGGTATAGAAAAAAGCAGTTTCGCCATACCCTTCCTGTGCGGTATACAACTTTTCTCCCGTAACTACCCTTATATAAAATTTCGAATACTCACTTGCGGTATTGTGGTAATAGGACCCGCCTTTTGATTCGTAACTATGCCTCACATCCTTTACATCTGTAGTCAGTGTTTTACCCTGGTGCTTCACTATCATTGTATGCGCACCGTCTTCCGAACGGTACGTACCGTTCCTTAGTGTCTGGGCGTTGATGGCAAAGGCAGACAGAAGCATCAGCAGCATGAAAACAAATGTCAGTCCGGTCTTGTTGTAGGTAAGGGAGGGCGGCATGGTCGCAACGTTTTAAAATGACTAATCATATTTTTAATGCGGCAATTTAAGTATAATACATTGAAATCATATTCTTACAGCATAATTTCCCTGTGAGCCTTTCTATTGTGTCATTCTTTAACATAAGCTAAACACTTATCGCATTTGTATTGGCTAAATTTACGTATCAAACTAAAACATATACACTATGGGCCAATTTACAGTAAGTTATCCGGGCGATAAGTCGGAGCTATTAAATAAGATAAAGAACACCGTTGGCGACAAAGGGTCATTGAACGGCAACGAACAACAAGGCAGCTTTAAAGGCGATACGCCGGTAGGTGGCTTCGAAGGTTCGTATACCATTGAGGGCGACAACATCAACATCAATATCACCAAAAAACCGTTTCTGGTGTCTACCGGAATGATCAAGGACGAGTTTGAAAAAGCCCTTAAAAAATCGTGATGTTCCGGTGGGTAGTATTATTCCTGTCGGTCGCTGCACTGGCGCAGCCGCCAAAAATGGAGCTGAAGCCCAATGGCTTTGACCCCATAGATGTGGCCATTCCCGCAACGCCGAACGAGAAGCTGCTTGAGGTAACATCGGCGTGGGCACAGGAATATAACCGTCGCGAGGAGGGAGTGGACATTACTGATGTGACCGCAAACTCGGTAACTGTCAGTGCCTTTAAGCGTAACGGATTTTATTACCGTGACCGTGGTGAAAAGCACAACCATAAGATACGCTACACCATGAAGATCACGTTTTACGAAGACCGGTACACGCTGGCCTTTATCGTAGGCGACATTTATACAGACGGCGATAAGCTGATCGACTACAAGCTGCCCGATTACTTTACCTCGGAAGGTACGATCAAGGAAGGATATACCGACCTGAAACCGTCGATTGAACGCACGGTGAATGACATCGTGACGTCGCACTATAACTTTATCATCAACTTCAGATAAACTAAAAAAGAACATCATGGATAACGGAGGAACAGACGATCCTAAAGATTTAGGGTCGAAAAAAATAGGCAACCAGGAGAAACAAAGCGACAGGAATGAGGGCTTTAGCGGTGATAACCTCCCTAATAATTACGACCCATCGGCCGGCAAGCTGAGAACAGAAGTTGAAAAGGATGAGGATGGCAGCGCCGAGACAGTAAAACGGGCCCGTGACGTTGATGAAAAGCAGGCGCCACCCGTAAGCCAGGATGATAAAACCACGCGCAATGACGGCAAAGTTGTAGACAAAAGCCGCGGGACAGCCAATAAAGATGAAGATATGGAAACCGCGGAAAACCGCGATTTTAATTCAGATACGGAAAAAGGCCGTGTGCAACCCGACAACGACAAACACCGGGGGAATACACATGTAGGCGACTCGTAAAAGGTTAGCATTACATATTCCCATTTTATTTATACTAAAGGAGAAATATCACAATAACATAGTTATTTTGAGATTTCTCCTTTAGTATTGATATAAAATGACACACATCATTCCGGGTCGTTCGTAAACTGGATGTTGGCGTGAAGTTTAATATCCTCTCCCAAAACCAATCCCCCGGCCTCTGTAACATCCGCTGAATGAATATCGAAATCATTGCGGCTGATCACCCCTGTAATCTCAAATCCTGCCCGGTTAATCCCGAAACCATCTTTGGCCTCACCGCCAAAAAGCACGTCGAGAGTGACTACTTTGGTAATGCCCTTTATCGTCAGCTCCCCGGTCAGCTTGTGGTTATCGCCTTCAATTTGTACAAAAGAAGTCGAATGAAACCTGATTTCAGGAAAAGCATCCGCGTTAAAAAAGTCGGGCGATTTCAGGTGTTCATCCCGGTCGCGGTTGTTGGTATCGATACTGTATACATCTGCCATAAGGCTAAAATTTGCATTATTAAAGTCATCATGCTGCGGGGTTATCATAGTACCGGAGAATATCCTGAACTTTCCTGTTATGGTCGAAATTACAAGATGCCTTATTTTAAATTCCAGTTCAGAATGCGCCGCGTCGATAGTCCAGTGTTTGGTTGCCATGGTGTTTGAATTTTATCAGTATTAACTTATTAAGTTCACACTAAATTAGTTACTCAGCAGGAGTTTCAGGCAATGATTTGAGTGAATTGTTTGTTAAACTTTTTTAAGCTCAAATGGACACTATCGCTGTACAGCCTGTTAACAGTGGACATTTGAAATGTAAAAACTGCTGTGAAAGTCTTTTCGCACCAATGCGGTGTTAATTGGCAATGAACGTGTTGAGGGTATGCCGAACTTTGTAATACAACCTTAAATAACAAGAGCTATGAAGTCTGATAAACAAACTCCCGCACCAAAAACATCGACTGATAAACCGCTGCACAAGCAGGATACCGGCGAACTGAAGAGCAATTTCGCCGAAGCGGAAAAAGGGGCAGCTAAGAAAACTTCTGCTACCAAAACGCCGAAGAAAATACAGGAAGGCGATACTGAAGAGCAAAAACGCGAATATTAACATCCAAACTATAATTACTATGCAAACAGACAACAACGGTAACCGCGACCAGAACAGCCGCGAGAACCAAAATACGGGAAACCTTGGACAAAACGAATCGCAACGAATGCACAGCAACGATAACGACAGCTGGCGCGAAAGTGAAGAGGAATCGCGCGAACTGAGGAGCGACAACGACGATACAAGCTGGGACAGGGAGCGTAAAGAGGGTGACGACAACCGAAGCGCGGAATCCCGTACCTTTAATGAAGATGAAGAAACCTGGGCAGAAGAAAAGCGTACTGAAAAAGGAAATCAGGGTACCAGTGGTAACGACTGGAACCAGAATGACCAGATGCAGCGTGGCGAAGGCCAGGACTTCAGCGAGGAGAAAAACCGCGATGCGTCATCAAGCGACTACTATGAAGATGACCGTGAGGACAGAAAAGATGCAACCGGCAACCATGCCCCAAGCAACAACGGTGATGATTTTTAGGGATCAGAGGTAAGAAATCATTTATGAATTCCGAACCTGATCCATAAAGAAGAGGGATAGCTTTTTTGCTGTCCCTCTTTGTTTTTTTGGCTATTGGCACCATAAAACAGGATTCATTTTATATTGCCTGCCAGGACACCTTTTTAGGGGTAAAAATTCACCAGGCCAGTCATAAAAAGTCTGTATGGGTATCCTCTATTATACCCTGCGATTATCGGCTTTCCAGTTCTTTATCGATTTTTTTATCGCATTTGCGGAAAGGTTTTCACTAATAGCTTTTTGCGCTAATAGAGCCAGTTCTTCATCGGGAGCAAAGCGTAATGCAAAGAGCTGGCCTTCCGTCAGTTTTTCCTCCAAAGGCTCAAGACGCTGGCCGGTCACTACAAAGTAGCGGTAGCGCAACTCGCCGATAACGAGGCGGTTTTGCAGTGTTAATGCATAGTGTTGCCTGAGCATGAACGCCACCCATATTACTACCGCCGACAGTGCGGCCAGGAAAAGCCATAGCGTCCTTTCAGCTTCCCGGGAATACCCCTGGTATGCTGCAAATACAAGGAGTCCCAGCATTAGCGGGTAAAAAACGAAGTGGTGCGGCGGGTACCAGCGAATGTGGTTTTTATAGCTCTGTTCCATTGTATTAAGTTTAAATCCAAATATACTAAAAATAGGATGGGATTCCTTATAGATTGGGTTTAGATTAGGACCGGCCGTTTTTTGTTATTACACATCGGCACAGCAGATAGATGCTAAACAAATTCCATATCTTATTGATAATCATGTGATTTTCCTCCCCTCCTTACTAGCGCTAAGCAATTTTTCAAAACGCGACCGCTGTGTCTTTTCCTGCTTTGCTGTGATTATAAGGTGTATAACAGCCTTGCGGTATGACGGGGCTTGTTTCAGGAAAAATCCCCAAGCTGCTTGCTCTGCCTTAAATTCCTCCTCCATTGCTGCAGGCAGTTCGGCATCTTCTTTTCGCTCATGCGAATAGACGCGCGACTTGCTTTCCTTACGTTTCTCAAAAGCGGCAATTCCCGATGGCTTCACCAATCCCTGCCTTTGCAATGCTTCCATCTTATCGATGTTGACCGCACTCCAGATGCTGGTGGGTTTGCGCGGCGTAAAACGGATCGTGTAGCTCTCAGCGCCCATCGATTTTCGGACACCATCAATCCATCCATAGCAGAGTGCCTGATCTACTGACTCCGGCCACGTCATGCCTGGCTTGCCTGAATTGGTTTTGTAAAAGCCTACAAGTAGTTCGGTTTGGCTATCATGGTTCTTGTCAAGCCACTCCCTGAACTCGTTCTGGGTTTTAAAAAATTGGGGATCCATGCTATAGTGATCTAAGAATTCAATAACGTGATGACTTCCGAAATACTTGCCATTTCCCTGAAGTTATCATGCTCTATCGTGTGGTCTATCTGCTCATGCGCCCATGTGGTATGGAACGGGATATGGCATGCATGGCCGCCAATCTGCAATACCGGCAGCACATCCGATTTGAGCGAGTTGCCTATCATCATGAATTCCGATGGCTGTATCTCAAGGCGTTGGAGCATCTTGCTATAGTCGATCTGCTGCTTGTCGGACATCACCTCGATATGGTGGAAATAATGCCCCAGCCCTGAATCGTGAAGCTTTTTATGTTGGTCCTTCAGATCCCCTTTTGTGGCTACCACCAACTTATACTTCCCGTGAAGCGCTTTAAGGGTATCCTCTACACCGTCGATCATCTCGATAGGTTTGTCGAGCATTTCCTTACCGAAATCCAGTATCTTTTCGATGGCCTCCACATTTACTGTTTTTTCGGAGATGTTCAGTGCTGCCTCGATCATGCTCAATATATAGGCCTTGATCCCGTATCCGTAAATGCCCAGGTTGGCTATCTCTACCTTAAAAAGCTCTTTTGCTACGCTGTGTGCCGGCAGGTAGGCCTCCATCAGCTGATAGAATTTCTTTTCGGTTTCCTGGAAAAAAGGTTCGTTTACCCAAAGGGTATCATCGGCGTCGAACGCGATTACTTTAATATGCATAGTAGAAATGTGTTCAAAAATTAAGGAAAGACAGTTTAATATTGGTGCAACTCCATGGGAATTAGCAGGATTTCCCTAACCGGAATAATGACAATTGCGATAACCGGGACTATTAAGAAACTACTTGTGTAGAATGCGCTGCTATTACCTGCATACCATTGCCAACCTGCTTCCAGATACGGGTGAATCGGTAAAAGCCCACTTCTGTATTTCCATAAAATGAACCGCTTATCTCCAGCAGCACCGATACCACAGCAATATCGCCATTAACCGTAATCATTTGCTCGCGTGCGTTGATATCGAATATCTCAATGTTGCCCGACCGGTGCGCTTCCAGGTCATCCTGCTTGGTGAATACCTGGCCGGTGTGGTTGGTAAAAATAATGTCGTCGGCAATAAGTGCGTCGATGGCAAGTACATTGCTTTCTTTCATTGCAGTAATGAGCCGCTCTTCAAAAATGGCGGCCAGTTCGTGTGTTTGCATGGTATTATCGGGGTTTTAGCATTTCAAAAAGGTTGGGGTAATGGGTAACAAAGCCTTCATCGTCAACGGATATGTCAGCAGTAAAGTTGCCTCCTTCATTCTCAAAGCGATAGGCATTGCCGGGCATTCTCGTATATTTCTGGCGGTCTTTGCGAATGGTAATTTCGAGGATGTCAAAATAAACCAGGTCGAATTCAGCGCTCTCTCCTTCACTCAGTTGAAGGGCATTTATGGGAAGCGAGTTTGTGAATGGTGTAAGGGTAATATCTACAAAACAGCAGCCCTGCAATTCGGGATAGCTTTTACCTGAATTGTCCGACCAATGCCCATCATCATTGCGCTTCAGGTGCCAGGAATGCTGATGGTCGCTTACATGGAAATCAATCTCCGCCCGGGTTGCCTCCCAATTTTTATTGAGGTGCAGCACATATTCCGCATACACGGCAACCTGTCCTGCCCAGCCTTCAATTTCGGAGCGTATAATGATTTCATTATCAAGGAAATTCACCGAGCAATGTTCCTCGGTGTCGTGGGCAAGCCCTTCCCACAGTATCATCTTTTGCATGGATGCAATTTTTCCACCAAGTTACTCAAAATATCTTTGGTTGAAAAGGCCTGAAAACCATTATTTTTGTTAAAACGAATTACATTATTCAGCCATTTATCGTTTCGTTGACAGCCCTATCTTGACTTCAAGTATCCTAATTTCCTGCCGTTTGCACTTACCAGGGCACCACTTGGGCTTATGTAAATATTGTCCGGTGAAGCCTTGTCGTCGAGCATTAGCTTGTAGCCCGGCCTGTCTGATTTTTCAAGGCTGGCGATCAGGTATACATTATCATTGGCTACCTGCACAAGGTTGCCTTTTGTGGTCAGGTAATATTTACCATTGGGGTTGGCATTAAAGTGCGCATCGGATACCACATTCCTATTTGAGGAGATGCTTTCCTGTATCTTTTCCTGCTTAGTCGGTGCGCGTTTCACTGTTGGGGTTGTTGCCCTTGCCGCAACAGGCTTTTGCACTACTGTGGTTTTTTGGGCTGCAACAGGCCTTTGCGCTACCGCGGTACTTTGGGTTGTTACCGGTTTTTGAGTTGCTATAGGCATTTGGGTTGGAGTGGGCTTTTTTGTAACAGATGGTACCGGTGTACTATTGTCGGCGACATCGGAAGAATTATTATCATATACGCTCGCGCTCTTCCAGCCTGTAGCGATATAGGCAAGGCGGTCATTTTTTGCCGGATGCGTGTGCGAGCCTTTCATCGATGCGATGAGCGCCATAGCCGACTGGGCATCCTCTAAAGACGCGCCCATTTTGCGGAGTACAAAACCCGAGAACTCATCAGCTTCCAGTTCGGTTTGCGGGCGGCTGCCTACCTTGTCTAGCGTATGCCCGTTGAGGTGGTGGCCTATCTCATGTGCCAGTATGCTGATGGCGGCCCACTTGCTCCCCGAAGCAGAATTGATCTTGTCCATGAAGTCGGGATTGTACAGAATGTACCGCTCGCTTTTGAGTATAACCGCGGCAGCGTTGGGTACATTTGCGGCACGGAGTTCAAAATTGGCCTTGAGCCCGATGACCGACATGATGTCCTTAACGACTTTTTCGGCGGTCTTTCCTGCCTCATAGGCCGCTATATCACCGGAAATGGTTTCGCCATAATAGCTGCACATGGCAGTGTATTTTGCCGAACCGAATGTTTTTTGCGCCATCACCGGCACCATGCAGCACAAAGCTGCAATTGCCATACAGATTTTTATGCTAATCGTCTTCATTGGGTTAAAGGAATAATGCTGGTTCTTACCTGACTAACTCTTATTTCTCTAACGCAAAACGCTTGCCAAAAAGTATTTCAGAACACAATTAGAATTTTTTTTAAAGATGTAATAGAACCCTAACCAGTATGTAAGTGGGGATGATTATAATACTAAGTATAAGTATCATCTTCCCATGCATACGATCAATATCATTATATGTAGGTACTACCTGCCCATTTGGTAATATTTTCTTAGAGGTCAGCATTACATAACCGGTAATTATCCCGCCTACTCCTCCAAGTAATGCCATTGCATATCCTGCAACTATCCAACCAGTCTGTCTGACCTCAGGTTTGGCAAGAACCTCAATCCTTTGCAATCGCAAACTTTTTACTTGGGTTTCATCAATAGGCTTGCCCCGTTCTTCCAAAAGTTTTCGCGCCAGTACATAATCGAACTCACTCCATTCATCGTGTTTCACCAACACGTCATGCAGTTCTTCGTCCGAAAAAGAAAGAAGGTAGTAATCTTCAGGCAGGTTACCCATCATATTCTCCGCATAGCTTTCCAGCAATTTATCCGCGGCTTCAAATTGATCCGGTTTTAACTGTACCTCATACTCTTTGCCATAATCGCCGGTCATCGCACTTCCTATACCGGGCGATGTATCGGCAAACAGGCACTCAATGCCATTTTCAATTAAAAATTGCTGAAGGGCTTTGGCCTCACGGGCATCCGGAAATTTTTTGTAGGTAAAGTATTGGTTTTGCATGGCTGATGTTGTAAGGTGATAAATATAGCATATACTCACGAATATCCAATTTCAAAAAAACCATTCTAACACACTTAAAAACAATAAAACAAATATATTAAAACCAAAAACTTAACAAATTTCACCGTAACTTTATACTGTAATTAGTTAATATCATGAAGCATATATTACTAATTTTAGTGTCATTACTTCTTCCACTCTCACTTTACAGCCAGGGCGACAGTATTTATTTTTCTGAAGCGATCAAAATCAATTTCAAAAAATACAAGGAAGAAAGTTCGCGTGCCTACCGTACAGGCGACATGGAAAAGGGCAAATTCCTGTTCGATTCGCTTGTGGAGCACCGCCTGGAAGGGACTACTTTTGACGATTATACCTTCAAAAAATTCAGGGGCGGCAAGCTGAAGCTGGCTGCTGTAGGCAAACCAATAGTCATCATAACGTACGCTGCATGGTGCGTACCTGCGCCCGGCGAGATACCGGCCATCAACAAACTGGCGCAGCAATACGGCAAGGATGTAAAGTTCGTTGTGCTCTTTTGGAACCGAAGGGAGAACATGAAAAAAATAGCACGGAAATTCAGCAGCCGTATTACGGTGTGCTACGCGCATGAATCGTATAAAAATGATGCGCCCATAGTGGCATCTATGAAGCATACGCTTGGTTTCCCAACCTCTTTCTATTTGGATGAAAACCTGAAAGTTGTCGACATACGCCGCGACAGCAAGCCCGTTGGCCCGCGCAAAAGCAATTATAAGAAAGGCTATGCGCTGAATTATAATTCGGTGCTGGATGGCCTGGGACAATTGATGATTGACCGTCAATTGACTAAAGAACACCTGGCAGGGAATTAACAACCTTTTGAATTGTAACAGTCCACAATCCCATTATTTAAATATACGAAGAAAAGCGTATGTTTTGGCATACAGCTATTCCGCAACTTTGGCTTAAATATTTAAGTCATGAAAAAAGCAATTCTTCTACTCCTCCTACCCTTTCTCGCTTTTTCGCAAATGCCCGAGGCCGAATTTGAAAAAATTTATGCACTACAGGTTGGCAATGATCAAAAGCAGGCCATTTCCAGCCTTGAGTCTGCCGAAAAAAAATATCCTGGTACTGATAAGGTTTATTTTCTGCGTGGTGTGTACCAGTACAGGGATGGTGACAACAATGCCGCGATGATGAGCCAGAGTAACGCGATAAAGGCCAACCCGAAATTTGCGCTGGGTTACGATGCAAGGGCAGAATTGCTATTTATGAAGGGCATGTATGACAAGGCCATTGCCGATGCCTCGCGTGCCATAGCTCTTGAACCCAATAATTTTGACTTTGCAACCAGCAGGTTGAGGTTCTATAGGGCAAACAAGCAATATAAAGAAGCGCTGGAAGATGCCCTGACGAGGATAAAGCTAAAGCCCGATGGAATATATCAATACCTTGATGCTGCAATAATAAGTAAGGAAGTTGACCCTAATTTCAATGCGGACATTTATTTTGAACAGGCAGCTGCGAATAAGAAAATTGAGCCTGCTCATGTCCTTATCGTGTTTGGCCAGTTTTTAATTGGGCAGGGACGGTTTGAAGAAGCAAGGCAAAAATTTGAGGCCGCCCTAACTTACGGTGAAGAATATTTTGGACCTGAGGACCTGAATAACATGGCGCTTGCTTTTTATAAAACCAAGAACTACGAAAGCGCGCTTATCTATTTTAAGAAATTAGTTGCTATAAGCCCTGACATCACAGATTACCGCAACAACCTGTCATCAGTGTACGAAGCACAGCAAAACTGGGAAATGTTAAAACAAACCGCACTCATCAACCTCGCTATAAATTCCGAAGATCCCTGGTCGAACCAATATTATGCTATTGGCCTCATAAACACGGGACAGGAGACCCTTGCAAACGAATACAGCCAAAAAGCCATGAGGCTGGCCAAAATACAACTCGGTGAAAAATAATAAAAAACAAAAAATCATGAACAAATTACTTATCATTATTGCCGTAGTGCTTTTTAATATCAGTACTGCAAGCGCCCAAAGCCCAATTATCAAAGACTTAAGGGAAGTTATCGCCCAACGGAGTACCAGTTTCACAAACCTTCAAAAGGAACTGGTCCAGGATAATACAGAAAAAGGCGTTAAAGCCTACATGGGTTCGCTGGGGCAGTCATCCATCTGCAATGCTTATGTTACGCAAAGCGCTACGCAGGGCAGCATGTATGTATACCTTTTTAACCTTGAAAATATGGACGTGATGCAAACGAAAATCTTTACTGAAATGGCGCAGCAGTACATAACCGAACTGAATGACATGGTAAAAACCGGAAATTATAAGGGACGGGACTATCGTGAAGGGGACAGCCTGGTTACTGAAATTACCGATCTTAATGATAACGTGGTGGTACAATATGTCAGCAGCCCTGTAGATCACATGATTATGGTACACGGAATTTAATTAAATAAAAAATGATATGAGGCTATTTAAAATATGTAAAGTGTTGTTTTTCCTGCTTTTCGCAGTTACCCTCACCGCCCAGGAAGAAATTAATGAGGCGTCGTTTCGCAGGAACATCGACTTTTTGATGAAGGATGCAGCTACAGGATTCCGTGTAAGCCGTGGGGAGTATAAAAGCCGTGACTTCATGGGTACGCGTTATGATTGCCTGTACAGGCTGTTTGAAATGGGAAAATCGGAAATTGTATACAACCCGGAGCAGTATTATAAGCATACCCGGGAAACGATGCCCGAAGTATATTATTTTGCCCAGGGATTTGAGACCGACAAGACCGAGGGCGCTGTACTGGCAATGAATGGTGAACGTGTTTTTGATGAGATAGCGGCAGCACAGGGCTTAAAGAAAGTCGCAAAAAAATACAAGAAAAAAGACCGTGATAACTTCCGGAACATTGAGTATTTAGACAAAAACGGAAGAAGGGTTTTGTACTTCTACAGTTCAATAAAAAACAGGCTTGCCATGATTGAAGTCCACTCGGATTTAAGGCCTGCCGACCTGCCAAAATATGTGGGATGCCTCGTGCTTTATAATGTGCAGGGGCAGTCGCTTGTACATGCCATTGCATTATACGTATATGGCGAAGGTTTTGAAAGCGCGGAAAAACTCTACAGTAATGCATTGTCAAAAATGACAGGGTCGGGTGTGAGCAATTATTCACGGTACGAATTTTTTCCGGGTGGACGCGTAAGGGAGGTTGAGGCGAAACTGGATCAGTTAGGAATCACCTATTCATCGGAACGCATTGACCCCGAAGGTTATGGCATCAAATAAATCCTGATCATGAGTAAATTAAATTACCTCCTCGCCCTGGTGTTCCCAATAATCGTTTCCGGCCAGTGTGTGTCCGGCAATTGCGAGGATGGCACCGGGAAATATGACTATGGTTTTGCCTCCTACGAAGGCGAGTTTAAGGGCGGCAAGGCAAACGGGCACGGCACTATGGACTATGGCGGCGGGGATAAATTTGTAGGCCATTTTAAAGATGGCAGCGAAGACGGTGACGGCAAACTGTATAAAAACAATGTTCCGACGGATGTCACTTATGTGAAAGGTAAGGTGCAGGTTCGTGTTGTTGAAAAGTCTTTAGGCAAGAATGCACCTGAAGTAAAAGGCTGCCTGCAGGGCGACTGCTACAATGGTTTTGGAATTGTACAGTACGACAGCGGCAACCGTTTCGAGGGCCTATTTAAAAACGGGCTAATTGGCGATAACGGAAAATTCATCTATAAGAATGGTGACTATTACGAAGGGAAGTTTGTAAACGAGCTCAACACCGAGGGTAAATTTTACTATGCCAGCGAAAATGTCACCTATGAAGGGACTTTTTATACCGATGGGAAACAAAAGACCGGGACGTACTATTATCCTGTTAATAAATCAAAGGTCATGGTTACTGATGGAGAAATAACAATGGTAGACAATCCCGTGGCCCGGGAACTTGAACGCCAGCAGGCCGAGAGCGAAAAGCCCCGTACGTGCGATAAATGTGCCGGAAAGGGGATGTTTGCGGGAGGATCGTACATGCAGAAAACCCAAAGTTATTACTCGATCAACTATGTTAACAGCAGCGGGAATACAGTAAGTACCAGTTCCGGAAATGTGGGAACCAGCACCAGTATGGTGAGCAGCCCTCCTACCGTCTGCACAGCATGCAAAGGGACAGGCAAGGTATTTGGGCCCGGTGGCATTATTATAAATTCAGGAAGATATTAAAACAAATAAACAAAAGGAGATGAGAAAATTAAAAATTACATTGATGCTAATGCTATGCTCGGCAGTTCCGGCATTTGCGCAGGGGTTGGTACGGATGCCCTTTTTGGAAATAGGCAATAAGCCGGTAGAGGAGCGGCAGATGATACCGTATGAGAATGGCAATGGTTACTCCGTTTTTGCTTCGAAATCGGAATATTTTGACAAGGAAGTGAAAGCAGAGATAAAAAAACAGAAGGAGGACGGTTTTAAAAAATACGACCGGGCCAACTTTATGCTTGCCAATACCCGCGCCCTGGCGGCAACGTATCCTGTTGAGGGAGGCTATACTTATAGGGTTGTATCGATTTTCCAGCTCATGGAGGGTACCAATATACTACGGGTAAACGACGCTTCAGGAAAAGAACTCACACCAGAAATGCGCACGCAGGAACGAGGGTCGATATCTTCATTTAAAGCTTCGGAATTTCGATCTAAAGATATACTGGTGATACAAAACGGCACTATATCCCTCGAAAATGGACTGATGGGCGACAGGACAATATACTATGCTGTCGTATATTTGATTTTCAGGAAAAAGACTTCGTGATTTAGGGTAAGTCTGCTATTTCTTTTAAAAAAAATGAAGCCGTTTCAGTTTTGATACGGCTTCATTTTTTACTGAGATTTCTCCACTTCGCTACGCTTCGGTCGAAATGACACGGACCGCGGACTTCGTTGGAAATGGAAAAACGTGATTCAAAATTAATATCCCTTTGTCGGAATTTCCATTATGTATGTTTTGCCGGCAGCCACAGTTAGTTTCCTGTCGCGCAGCCATGGGTTGTGTATCTTCAGAACTTTATAGTTGATTCCCTGCTGTTTCGCATATATGGCGAGATCGGGTAATGATGCGGTCACCTCAACAGTTTTTGTCGGGATAACCGGATAAAGTTCGCCTTGGGAAAGTTCAAAATTATATTGTGCGGGGTTCTTCATTATTTCCTTCAGCGCTAATATCCTGAAAACATAGCGTGACGTTTCTTCTGTTAACAGCAGGTCGTAATAATCATTTACGCCCTGAAATGTAATTTGCTTATTCACACCTCCAAAGCCGCCATTATACGAAGCCGCTGCCAGTGTCCACGAGCCAAATTTTGCCTTGGCATCGAGCAGGTACTTACAGGCTGCTTCAGTTGACTTTTCAAGGTGGTAGCGTTCGTCCACAATATCGTTGACCTCCAGGCCACGCTCCTTGCCGGTTTCGGGCATGAACTGCCAAATGCCCCTCGCCCCTGCCGGAGATACGGCATTTACAAGTCCGCTTTCGATTACTGCGAGGTATTTAAAGTCATCCGGGATGTTGTATTTTCTTAATATTGGCTCCATGACAGGAAACACGCGGTTGGCCCGCTTGATGATGAGTTGGGTGGTCGCATGCAGGTTGGCATTGGTCAGCAACTCCCTGTCGAGCCTTTCGCGCACATCGGCAATATGGAGCGGTGCCTGTTCGCCTGCAAAATCTATTTTATCCGGAAAAGGGAATTCCTTTTTAATACCCTGCTTTACAGTTTCTTTCTTTTCAGGCATCCCGTTGATAAGCAAACCGCTTACCAGTATTACCGAAGCTATAACGCCGGTCTTTTCAATCAGTTTCATAGTGTATAGTCTTAGTGATTTTTGAATCTAAATGTAAATTTACAAAAACGGGGCCACTTATTCGGCCAATATGAGGCGCGGCAGGTTTTCATTGAACCATTTCGCCTTGTTGATGATCATGATGTGGGTGCCGCCCTTTACGGAAATGAAATCCTTTAGATACTTCGGTGGGAACACCTCATCGGCATCGCCATGAATGTGCACCACCCCCTTAGCAGGCATTACACAACCCCAATTGATTATAGTTTTAAACGCCCAGTCGAGGTATTTCTTATCCCGCACCGACAGATATTTTTCATATAAATTCAGGCGTCGTGTTATCATGTTGTTTCCCCCGGCAAATTTAGCCAGCCAGTCCACCCGCTGCATGAGGCGGGTTGGGAAAATACGATAGGCATGGGTCATTTTCGCAAAGCGCATCCTCCGGGGAAATTCCGCATTGCATTTTACGCTGGAAATGATGATGACCTTTCGGGCATTGACGAATTTCGCCATTTCCTGCACGAGTACTCCCCCGAAGGATACGCCAATCAGTACCGGGTTATCGTGCTTTATATTTTGCGCCATGCGTTTTGCATAATGATCAATGGGTTCATCGCCTTCAGGTAAGACCCATTCGAGGAAAAAGACCTCGAATTGATCTTTGTCCAGTTTTATATTTTCAAAAATCTTTGGGCTTGCAGCCAAGCCGGGCATAAAGTAAACAGGTATCCTCTCCATCAGGCATCATTTAACGTACGATTAGTGTACGCAATCAATTTTTATTACGAAATTTGTATAAAATTAAAGTTTTTATTCCATAACCATTCCCTGTAATTTTAATTTATAAGTAAATTATGAGGTCAAGACTATTTCTCAAAAGTGAAAGGGGTACTGCCAACCATGGCTGGCTCCAGGCTAATTTTTCTTTTTCCTTTGGTAATTTTTATAACCCCGACATGGTGCAGTTCGGAATGCTCCGTGTGCTAAACGACGACACCATTGGTGCCGGGATGGGCTTTGGCACCCACCCTCATGAGAATATGGAGATCATTACCATTCCACTTGAAGGTGGCCTTACCCACCGCGACAGCATGGGCAACCAGGAAACAGTGCGCTTTGGCGAGGTACAGGTAATGAGCGCCGGGACCGGGATACAGCACAGTGAAATGAATGCCAGCCAGACAGAGAAGGCCAAGACGCTCCAGTTATGGATATTCCCTGACAAGGAAAACGTTGCTCCGCGCTACGGACAAAAATCATTTGACCTGGAAAGCAGTCGCAACAGCCTGGTAAATGTGGTGTCGCCCGAAGATAAAAATGACGGCAATGCACTTTGGATCCACCAGCAGGCATTCCTTCACATGGGACTTTTTGATGCAGGCCAAAACTTTACTTATGATGTGCAGCTACCGGGTAACGGACTGTACCTTTTCCTAATAGAAGGCGAGCTGGAGTTAAACGGGCAGGCATTGAAAGAGCGCGATGCCTATGGTGTAGTCGATTTCGACAGCCTGGATATTGCCGTTAAAGCGCCTTCAAAAATACTTGCCATTGAAGTACCAATGCAGTTTAAAGAGTAGCTATGGAAATAAAAGACAACCAATTCTCAAGGCAGTTTGAAACTACCATTGACGGCAAGATGTTATCAGTTGAATATTCCGTGCAGGAGCGCAAACTGTTCCTTACCAAGGTAAATGTGCCTGATGGTATTGAGGAAGAACCGAACGTAACAGAAATACTAAAGGCAATCATGGAAATTGCCGAAGAAAGACGGTTCAGGGTAATGCCTACGCATCCTAAGGTTGCAGCTTTTTTCCGGAAGAATCCACGATACAAAGACCTGTTACCGCCCGGAATACGAATATGACGGAATGCCCAAACTGCACTCTGTGCAATGCACCTGCGAGCCATTACTATACCCAAAAAGTACGTGACTTTTTACAGTGCGGCAACTGCCATTCTGTGTTTTTGCACCCCAAAGACTACCTATCACCTGAAGCCGAAAAGGCGCATTACCTCTGCCATAATAATGATCCGGAGAATGAAGGGTACCAAAATTTTGTGCGCCCTGTTGTTAACGCCATACTACACGATTTTAAACCAGGACATAAGGGGCTGGATTTTGGTTCGGGAACAGGCTCGCCGATATTGAAACTGCTGAATGATGCTAATTATGACGTTGTGCAATATGACCTGTACTTTCATAACCAACCCGGACTTCTTCAGCAAAAATACGACTACATCGCCTGCAGCGAAACGGCAGAGCATTTTAAAGAGCCTTACAAAGAATTTGAACAATTGAGTAACCTGCTACGGCCCGGCGGGAAATTGTATGTGATGACCGACCGCTTTGAAGAGATGCGTGACTTCGGGACGTGGTACTATAAAACCGACCCTACCCATGTATTCCTGTACCACGAAAAGGCATTTGAATGGATTAAAAAGGAATTTGGGTTTGGGGAAATGAGGATTGAGGGACGAGTGGTGGTGTTGGGGTAACGGTACCCCCCCTAACCCCTCTCGAGAGGGGAACCGCTACACTCATGCCGATACAAGATGCGTTTTTCAGGCTTGAGTAAGCACGTTTGAGTGTTCTCCTTTTGAGAGGGGTTTGCGGTGTGTTAATTATAAAAATGATGACAATGAGAAAAATCGAATTCACCGAAGCACAAAAAGCAAGTATTCTTCAATCCATAAAGAGTATGAAGAGGGAAGTTATTTGACTGATGAAGAGGCTGAAAGAAATTCAGGAGTTACTAAGCTAACAACCCCTCAAAAATACTTTTCGAAATCTCCACAACAGGCTCTAAAAACTCAATCCTTACCGCACCATCATCATCTATTTTGGTCAGTGTTACTTCGTGAAGCGTGTTTACCAGTTCAGGGTTCCACGGCGCTTTTACTTTTACGTAATTCTCTGTAAAGCCATGGATGTAACCTTCTTTATTTTCGCTTTCGAAAAGAACTGTCCGGGTTGTGCCCAACTGGCTTTCGTAGAAGGCACGCCTTTTCTTTACCGATAATCCCCTTAGCATTTTACTGCGCTTGGCCCGAATGTTGCCCGGAACTTCGCCCGGCATGGATGCGGCAGGCGTGTTATCCCTTTCAGAATAAGTAAATACGTGCAGGTAGGATATATCCATCTCGCTCAGGTAATTATACGTCTCCAGGAAATGCTCGTCGGTTTCTCCCGGGAAGCCCACGATAACATCTACCCCGATACAAGCATGCGGCATCACTTCGCGTATCTTTTTCACACGTTCGGTGTATACCTCCCGCAGGTAGCGGCGGCGCATTAGCTTAAGGATATCATTGCTGCCCGACTGTAATGGTATATGAAAATGCGGCACAAAAGTGCGGCTTTGCGATACAAATTCGATAGTTTCATTACGCAAAAGGTTCGGCTCGATGGACGAGATGCGCAGGCGCTCAATACCTTCTATCTTATCCAGTTCCTGCACCAGTTCGTAAAACGTATGCTCGTGCTTTTTGTTACCAAACTCACCTTTACCATAGTCGCCTATGTTTACGCCGGTAAGCACAATTTCCTTAATATTCTGCTGTGAAATCTCTCTGGCATTATCCAGTACATTCTGCAACGTATCGCTACGGGAAATCCCCCTTGCCAGCGGGATGGTACAGTAGGTACATTTATAATCGCAGCCATCCTGAACTTTCAGGAAGGCCCGGGTGCGGTCACCTATTGAATAGCTGCCCACGTAAAAATCGGCTTCGGCAATCTCGCAGGAATGCACCTCCCCCATATCGTTTTTAGACAGGTCGTTGAGGTAATCAGTAATCTTGAATTTTTCGGTGGCGCCAAGGACAAGGTCAACGCCATCTACGGCGGCAAGCTCCTCGGGCTTCAACTGGGCGTAGCATCCCACAGCGGCCACAAAAGCCTTATCATTATTTTTAAGCGCTTTTTTTACGATCTGTTTGAACTGCTTGTCGGCATTTTCAGTCACCGAACAGGTGTTGATCACATAAATATCGGCGTTTTCCTCGAAATCAACGCGGTCGAAACCCTCGTCCTGGAAACTGCGGGCGATAGTGGATGTCTCTGAAAAATTCAGTTTGCATCCTAATGTATAAAAAGCGACTTTTTTCTTTTGTTCCATGAGCATCAGCTATAAAGCTTTCCAAATAAGCCTGCAAATTTACATACAATTTGCCAGTAAATAAAATGTACAATTCATTATATTTGTAACTCAACCTAAAAGCCACCAGCATGCAAACTATTCAACTGCAAAAAGATAAACTGGAACTCATTGAATGGATAACCCAATTGGAGGATAGTACCGTGATTGAAAAGCTTATGGAAATTATGGATGAAGAGGATAATTATAGGTATAAGCTATCGAACGAGCAGATATTATCCCTTGAAGAAGGCGCTGCAAAATATGAATCCGGGGAGGAACGTGGCTATACATGGCAAGAAGTAAAGGAGCAGGCTATGGAGATCAAAAAGCGCCTCGATGAAGCAAGAGTCTAATACAACCACCCCCCCTAACACGGCAAAAATACTTCAAACACTATTTTCCCTATTTATACTGTTACTTTTCTTTTCTTGCGCGAAAAAGGAAAAAGAATCCCGCGACAACCTCGTTTTTCGCTATAATGAAAATGCTGCCGTCAATTCGCTGGATCCGGCGTTCGCCAAAATACGTCCGTCCATTTGGGTGTGCAACCAGTTATTTAACGGATTGGTGCAGCTGGATGACAGCCTCAACATAAAGCCAGACATTGCCAAAGCATGGGACATTTCGCCGGATGGCAGGACCTATACCTTTACCCTGCGCAATGATGTGTATTTCCATAAAAGTGGACTTTTCGGCAAGGACAGTACCCGTGCTGTTGTTGCAAAAGACTTTGAATACAGCCTGAACCGCCTGCTTAACGAAGACATAGCCGCACCTGGCCGTTGGATATTGCAGAACGTGGATAATTTCCGCGCTGTAAATGATACCGTTTTTGAGATAAAGCTATCCAAAACATTCCCGGCATTTTTGGGACTACTGACAATGAAGTATGCATCTGTCGTACCGCACGAGGCATTTGATAAGCCGGGATACGACTTTCGCTCAAACCCCATTGGCACCGGCCCATTTCAATTTAAAATTTGGGAAGAAAACGTGAAGCTGGTACTGCGAAAAAATCAGCTGTATTTTGAGAAGGACGAAAAGGGCGTGCAACTCCCATACCTTGAAGCCGTAGCCATTACCTTCCTGCCGGATAAGCAGAGCGGTTTTCTGCAATTCGTACAGGGCAAGCTCGATTTTGTATCCGGCCTTGACCCGTCCTATAAAGACGAGATACTAACACCCAAAGGCGAGTTAGCCCCTAAGTACCGCAATGATGTAAAAATGATCACCGGGCCATACCTTAACACCGAATACATGGGTTTCCGCCTTGACGGGGCTGATAAAGCTGTGCAGGACAAACGCATCCGCCAGGCCATGAACTATGGGTTTGACCGCAGCAAGATGATCCTATTCCTACGCAACAACATGGGCATTGGCGCCACAAGCGGAATGATTCCCACCGGGCTGGGCGGCTTTGGAGCAAAGGGATATGATTTTGACCCGGAAAAAGCAAAAGCGCTGGTTGCCGATTACAAAAAACAGACCGGTGATGCCAATCCGAAAATCATGATGAGTACCTCAGCTTCCTATCTCGACATTGCCGAGTACCTGCAACGCGAATGGCAAAAGATCGGCCTGAATGTTCAGGTGGATGTGAACCCGCCCTCTACGCTTACGCAATCCATTTCTACAGGAAAAGTTTCTTTCTTCAAAGCCAGCTGGATAGCCGATTATCCCGATGCCGAAAATTACCTGTCGCTTTTTTACAGTAAGAATTTTTCACCTGGCGGGCCGAATTACACGCATTTTAAAAACGGGCAATTCGATACGCTGTATGAAGCGGCGTTCCTTGGGACAGACGATAAAAAGCGCCAGGAACTCTACAAACAGATGGATGCACTGATAATGGAAGAAGCGCCAGTCATCCCATTGTTTTATGACAAGGCGTCGCGTTTTACACGGAGCAATGTCTCTGGATTAGGAATAAATCCATTGAACTTATTGGTTTTGAAAAGGGTAAGGAAGGATTGACTTCGGATTGATAATTTTATTTTATATTGATTATTGGCAGATGAGTTTGTTCAGAGGCAAATACCGTGTAGAATCTTCCAGGAGGCCGGATTGGGATTACTCTGAAAATGCGTCCTATTTTATAACTATCTGTACCACTCTTAAAGAATGCTATTTTGGCCAAATAACAGATGGGGAAATGCTGCTTTCGGATATTGGAAAAATTGCGGAAGCGTTTCTCCTTCAAATCAATGATCATTTTGAATATGCAAAAACAGATTGTTGCATAATTATGCCGAATCATATTCATGCAATTGTTGTTATAAACCACATTTCTAATTTTGCCGAAAATGTTTCGCCTATTGCCAATAGGAACGATGATGAGGATATTTTCCTATCAGCTCCTAAGACGTTGCAGTGCAACGTCTCTACAAACGGTATTGATAATTATATGCGGTCAATATCTCCTACGACCGGATCTTTATCAGTGATAATACGTTCGTATAAATCGGCGGTTACCAAACACGCCCGCAATATTAATCCTGATTTTGGCTGGCAATCAGGTTACCATGACCATATCATACGAAATAACGACTCCTATTACACTATCCGGAATTATATCCTTAGCAACCCTAAAAACTGGAAGGAAGATAAATTTCACTTATAGTCGTGTTTATGTTAGGCGCTGCAGTATGTGAGACGTTGCAGTATGTGAGACGTTGCAGTGCAACACCTCTACGACGTAATCATTTATATAAAATTATATGATGAAAAATAGGGGTAGAGACGTTGCAGTGCAACGTCTCACATGAGATTGTTATAAGACCTTAAAGCCTGTTAGAAATTGCAGTATGTTAGACGTTGCAATACAACGTCTCTACGTTGTAATCATCTATATTTACGTTTCATAATAAAATTCCGGGTAGAGACGTTGCACTGCAACGTCTCACATAAGATCATTATAAGCCTTAACGCCAGTTAAACATTGCAGGGTGTTAGACATTGCAGTGCAACGCCTCTACGTTGTACTCATCTATATTTGCGTTTCATAATAAAATTCCGGGTAGAGACGTTGCACTGCAATTCTGACATAGTGTAACCGTCAATCAAATTAAATATATCCCAATTCCCTACCATCCCGCCAAACCATTCCGTAACTTTAAGAATAATCCAAATTCAAAAAGCTATGAAAACGAAAATACTTTATGTCGCCGCCGCCTTTATGTGTTCGATTGTGCTTACTGCACAGGAGGTCCCTGTGATGGAAAAGGAATTACCTGCCGAGGCACAGACTTTCCTGAAAGAGCATTTTAAGAGTGGTTTCCACCATGCGATCAAAGAAGTAGCGAACCGTAAAGTAACCTACGATGTAGTGCTGGACGATACTACCGAAATCGAATTTACCGAAGTGGGGCGCTGGAAGGAAGTGGACGGTAAAGGCAAAGCGATACCGTATACTTTTTTGCAGATGCAGATACTGGATTATGTAAAGCAAACCTATCCCGGACAGGCCATTACAAAAATAGAACTGGAAGATTCAGAATACGAGATTGGGCTGAGCAACGGCATGGACCTGAAGTTTAATTCGAGGGGCGTGTTTGTAAAGGTGGATTGAGGCTCCCAATCATGACGGACTATTTTTTAATCCTCCTCTCTTTCCGCCATTCCCATGGAGCCTGAGGATTTTTATCTGCCCAAAGGCCGAGCTTTTTGTCACGAGCCTGAGCTTCGATGCCGTCCAGTGTTTTGCTTTTTGAGTACTGTTTGTAGTGCCATGCAAAGCCCGCTTTTACGAGTTCCTCATTCACATTGATACCTTCATTGGTTGTAATAGTACCCACTACCCTTCCGTAACGGTCGCGCTTGCCATCAGAGGCCACCGTAACCGTTTTCCCAAAACACAGGTCGGAGGCATACTGCCGTGCATTTTTGCCGAATGCCTGCGACTTCTCGGGACAGTCAATCTCCGCAAGGCGAACACGTTCCGGGATACTGTCGTACAATACTTCAAAGGTGTCGCCGTCCTTAATGCCTATGACCTTGCCTTTAAAAACTGTAAGGTGGCGTAACGGCTGTTTAGCCTTCGCCTTTTTGGTTTTTACCGTTTGCTCTATAGGAGCTTTACTCGGCTCGTCAGGTTTTTTATCATTATTCCTGAAGAATACCAGATAAAAAACTACGGCTAGAAGCAGGAACGGACTCCCTTTTACGGCTTTCGAAGTTTTTTTACGATTTGCCAATTGCTACATTAAAAAATTAGACAACTGATACATTAATCCTCTTTCCTCCATTTTTTTGTTTCCTCAAATATGTGCTCCATGATGGCAGCATCCTGTGCTGTAAATTCCACATGGCGGCGTGCCATTACGATCCGTGCGGTCTCAAAAGCTTTTTTTGTGATATAGGTGCTAAAGCCCGACGCACCCCCCCATGAGAAGCTCGGCACAAAGTTACGGGGGAAGCCGCTGCCAAAGATATTGGCGCTTACCCCAACCACTGTTCCTGTATTGAACATAGTATTAATACCGCTCTTGCTGTGGTCGCCCATCATGAGCCCGCAGAATTGAAGGCCCGTTTTCACAAAACCCTCTTTCTCGTAGTTCCACAGTTTTACTTCTTCGTAGTTGTTTTTCAGGTTGGAGTTGTTGGTGTCGGCGCCCAGGTTGCACCATTCACCTAGCACTGAGTTTCCGAGGAAACCGTCATGCCCTTTATTCGAATAGCCGAATAGTACCGAGTTGCTCACCTCCCCGCCTATCCTGCTGTGCGGGCCTACGGTAGTTGCGCCGTATACCTTAGTTGCCAGCTTTACCTGTGCCTCTTCGCAAAGCGCAAACGGCCCACGGATAACAGAATTTTCCATGATCTCGGAGTTCTTACCTATATATATAGGACCGGTGGAGGCGTTAAGGGTAACGAATTCCAGTTTGGCGCCTTCTTCAATAAATATGTTTTCAGGTGCAATCGTATTTACACTGGCCGGTATGGGCTGCGAGGTGCGGCCTTCAGTCAGCAGTTCAAAATCTTCACGGATGGCAGCATCGTTTTTTGCGAAAATATCCCACGGATTTTCAATACGCAGGCAGCTTTCGGTATATTCCAGTATTTCATAGGTGTCAAAATCTACTTCATCCTGGGAGTCTTTCGTATAAAAAGCAATCACATCCTCCCCGCAAAATATCGCCTGGTTGGCTTCGAGAGCGATTACCATTTCGGACAGCACTTCGTTTGGCAAAAAAGAAGCATTGATCATTACATTCTCCTCCATCTCTACCATTGGGAATTTCTCCATGAGGTATTCCTCAGTCAGCGTTGTAGTGGTATAGCCGAGGTATTTTTCCCATTTTTCGCGGATGGTAAGTATGCCTACGCGGATATCGGCTACCGGCCGGGTAAAGGTAAACGGCAGCAGCTGGTTGCGCACGGGGCCGTCAAAAAGTATGTAGTTCATTTGTTTGCTGGTTTTCGTTGGCACGAAAATAGGGCAAAGTTTTAAAGTGGCAAAGTTATAAAGTTGTAAAGTTCCAAAGTGTAAAGTGTAAAGTCATAAAGTTGTAAGTATCAAAGTTACAAAGCCCTCAATAAGGCTAAATACTTTGCTTTACGACTTTCGACTTTGGAACTTTACGACTAAAAACAAAAAAGCCCTCCGTTTCGGGAAGGCTTTTGTTTGTATAAAGATGAAGACTACTCTTCAGTTTCAGTCTTGGTCTCTTTGCTGAATTTAGCATATTTGTTTTTGAACTTGTCGATACGTCCTGCGGTATCGATAAGTTTTGATTTACCAGTGTAGAATGGGTGTGAAGTCCTTGAGATCTCCATTTTCACTACCGGATATTCAACTCCTTCGTGCGTGATTGTTTCTTTTGTGTCAGCTGTAGACTTTGTGATAAAAACTTCGTCGTTCGACATGTCTTTAAACGCTACCAGCCTGTAATTTTCCGGGTGAATACCTTTTTTCATCTTGATAAATTTTTATTGTTTTGCTGCTGCCCATCCTGAAGCTTCTTATATTAAGAAGGTATAAACGGCGTACAGCTTTTTGTTTAAACTTTTTATTTGAGAGCGCAAAAGTACAATTATTTTTTAATAATCAAAGTGATACGCTTCTTTTTTTAAGTGTAACGCTACGGATTTTTTTTCGACTGATACTGTCGGAATTAGTATATTTGTACGTTAAACAATAAAACAACCAAAAAATGGAAAATAACAAAAGTAGTGTTCAGGGAACTTCTCTTGCAAAATCAACGATTCCGTATGGAGTTATATTCGGGATAATACTTGTACTGGAATTTGTATTATCGTACACATTAGAACTTAATTCTGCCGAAAACAAAGGAATAGGTATTGTTATGGGCCTTATGAATAACCTGATTTTACCATTTTTATTCATTTTTTTAGCATGCAATAACTATAAAAACAAGTTAAACGGAGGTTATATTTCATTTGGGCAATGCCTGAAGGGCGGTGTTTCGACAATGGTGATCGCTGCGTTACTATCGTCTGTTGTCACGTCAATTTTCTACCTTGTGATTCCCGAGGCAAAAGCACAGATTTTGGAACAAACCAAAATCTCATTGGCCAGCCAACCGGGAATGACATCTGAACAAATGAAAATCAGCCTTGACTTTACAGAAGTTTTCCTCAGGCCTTATGCTTTAATACCTATCTCTATTGTAATGTATGCCATTATTGGACTAATACTATCACTAATTGTCGGTGCTATAATCAAAAAAGAAAATCCCGGAGCTTTTAATTAATAAATGAATTTATCCATAGTTATACCCCTCCTCAACGAAGAGGAATCGCTCAACGAATTGCACCAGTGGATCGTAAAGGTCATGGCAGAAAACAATTTCAGCTATGAGGTCATCTTTATAGACGACGGCAGCACCGACGCTTCCTGGCATATCATACAGCAGCTTTCGGCACAAAACCCAAGCATAAAAGGGATTCGCTTCCAACGGAATTATGGGAAGTCGCAGGCATTGCACGCGGGTTTTGCAAAGGCACAGGGCGACGTGATCATTACTATGGACGCCGACCTGCAGGACAGCCCCGACGAGATACCGGGACTTTACAGCATGGTTACCGGACAGGGCTATGACCTGGTGTCGGGCTGGAAAAAGAAGCGCTACGACTCCATCCTGTCCAAGAACATGCCTTCCAAGCTGTTCAACTGGGCGGCACGCAAAACATCGGGCGTAAAGCTGAATGACTTTAACTGCGGCCTGAAGGCGTACCGTAATGTGGTCGTGAAGAACATCGAGGTATCGGGCGAAATGCACCGCTACATCCCGGTGCTTGCCAAGAATGCCGGCTTTGCGCGCATTGGCGAAAAAGTCGTGATGCACCAGGCCCGCAAATACGGCTCGACAAAATTCGGCATGGAGCGGTTCATCAACGGGTTCCTGGACCTGATCACGATATGGTTCCTGTCGCGTTTCGGCAAGCGGCCCATGCACCTCTTCGGAGCACTGGGCGTACTGATGTTCCTCATAGGGCTTGGGTCGGCAATATACATCGGCGCCTCTAAGCTGATACGCCTTTACAGCCATGAAAAAACGATACTGGTTACAGACAATCCTTGGTTTTACATTGCACTGGCCACAATGATCATTGGCACACAGCTATTCCTCGCGGGCTTTTTGGGTGAAATAATATTACGAACCCGCAATAACGAGGAGCGCTATAAAATTAGCGAAACTTTATAGCGCCATATTTTGTACTTTGGCGAATAATAACAAAATTTATACTATTAAAACATAGTTACGATGGAAATCGACAAATCAATACTTGACAAAGTAAATGTATGGCTTACGCCGGTATTTGACAATGACACGCACGTATCATTGCAGGAAATGATGGCCTCTTCGCCAAAAGAGCTGGAGGATAGCTTTTATAAAAACCTGGAGTTCGGTACCGGTGGCATGAGGGGAATCATGGGGCCCGGTACCAACCGCATTAACAAATATACCCTCGGCAAAGCGACACAGGGCCTTTCGGATTACCTGAAAACCTCCTTTCCCGGCGAAGAGCTGAAAGTAGCCATTGCTTATGACTGCCGCCACAACAGCGATACCCTTGCCAAAGTGGTTGCTGATGTATTTTCGGCGAATGGCATTAAAGTATTCCTTTTCTCGGAATTGCGCCCTACACCTGAACTTTCGTTTGCCGTAAAGCACCTGAACTGCCATGCAGGCATCGTGCTTACAGCATCGCATAACCCGCCGGAATACAATGGCTACAAAGTATACTGGCAGGACGGCGGGCAGCTAGTTCCGCCACAGGATAAAGAACTTATCGCGGTTATTGAGGCACTGGAATACGGCCAGATTAATTTTGATGCTGACGAATCGCTTATAGAGTATATCGATGACGCTGTGGATAAGGCATTTCTACGCTCGTCGTTGGTCAACGCATCGTTCAACACGCCGCAGGAAGCCAAAGACGCACTGAAAATCGTTTATACGCCACTGCATGGCACATCGGTAAAGTCGATACCCGACCTTTTGGAGAATGCAGGCTACAGCAACGTACACATCGTGGCAGAGCAGGCAAAGCCGGACGGAAACTTCCCGACGGTAAAATCGCCAAACCCGGAAGAGCCGGAAGCATTGTCGATGGCCATTTCGCTTGCGGATGAAATTGATGCGGATATCGTTGTGGGTACAGACCCCGATGCCGACCGCCTTGGTGTTGCCGTACGCAATGGCAACGGCATCATGACATTGCTGAACGGCAACCAGACCATGGTGCTGATGACGCACTTCCTTTTGGAGCAATGGAAAAAACAGGGAAAAATTGATGGAAAGCAATTTATAGGGTCGACCATAGTTTCGACCCCAATGATGATGGAGCTGGCTTCGGCGTATGGTGTCGAATGCAAAGTGGGCCTTACCGGCTTTAAATGGATCGCCAAGATGATTAAGGACTTCCCGGAGCAGGAGTTCATTGGTGGCGGCGAGGAGAGTTTCGGCTTTATGGTGGGCGATGCCGTGCGCGACAAGGATGCGGTAACCTCTACCCTGCTGCTTTGCGAAATTGCCGCTTTGGCAAAAGCAAATGCAAGTTCGCTGTACCAGGAACTTTTAAAGCTTTATGTTGAGTTCGGCTTTTACAAGGAATACCTCATTTCCCTTACCAAAAAAGGCAAGGACGGCGCGGCAGAGATCAACAGCATGATGATACAGATGCGAGAGAACCCGCTGAGCGAAATCAACGGGCAGCGCGTGATCATGGTGGAAGACTATAAAGCATCCACCGCTAAAAACCTGCTTTCGGGTGAAGAGGAAACACTTACGCTCCCCAAGAGCGATGTGCTTATTTATTACCTCGAGGACGGCACAAAGATATGTGCGCGCCCAAGCGGTACCGAGCCGAAAATCAAATTCTATTTCAGCGCGGTCGAGCCGCTTGATGATGTAAAGAACTTCAAATCGGTAGAAGCTTCACTGGATAAGAAGATACAGAATATAATAGCGGAAATGAACCTTATATAAGCGGATGAGCAATTTTAAAAAAATAATTCGCTATGCGAAGCCCTATAAAAAATATGCCTATCTGAATATATTTTTCAACGTTTTGTATGCCTTATTCAGCACACTGTCATTCATAGCACTTATCCCCATGATATCGGTTATTTTTGACGACACAAAAAAACTGCATGTAAAGCCGGTCTATACTGAACTTTCTCAGCTAAAGGATTATCTGTCGGATTACCTTAATTATTTTGTCACCACTACCAATGAAACAAAGGGAGTAGAATATACCCTTGGCGTAATGGTTATTGTCATCATAAGCATCTTTCTTTTAAAGAACCTTTTTAATTATATGGCATTGTTCTTCGCCACGTTCTTAAGAAATGGTGTGCTGAAGGATCTAAGGAATGCCATGTACCAGAAAGTGATCCACCTGCCGCTGGCATTTTACTCTAAAAAACGCAAAGGCGACGTTATGGCCAGGATGTCCTCAGATGTCAATGAGGTACAAAATTCGTATCTGTCAATTTTAGAACTTATTGTAAAAGAACCACTTACAATACTTTTTTCAATAGGCATGATGCTAAGCATCAGCGTAAAGCTTACCTTGTTTGTATTTGTCTTCATTCCTGTTTCGGGCTATATCATATCGCTCATTGGTAAATCCCTGAAAAAAAAATCAGGACGGGCACAGCAGGAACAAGGCACATTTTTATCTATAATTGAAGAAACCCTCGGGGGCCTCAAAGTGATCAAGAGCTTTACATCGGAAAGCTACTTTACAAAAAAATTCCAGTCATCTACCGGAAGGCATTACAACATTTCCAACAAGATACTTAACCGCCAAAACCTGGCTTCCCCCCTGAGCGAATTCATGGGTATCATGGTAATAGCCATCCTGTTGTGGTATGGCGGCCATATGGTGCTGGTAGAAGGTTCGCTTAAAGGTGCCGCATTTATTGGATATATGGGCCTCGCCTACAATATACTGACCCCTGCAAAAGCCATTTCCAAAGCGTCATACGACATAAAAAAAGGTAACGCCGCCGCCGACAGGCTGATGGAAATACTTGAAGAGGAAAACCATATAACAGACAAGCCGAAAGCTATTGAAAAATCAAGCTTTGAAAACAGCGTAACCATAGAAAATATCAACTTCCGATACGAAGAGGAAAACGTACTGAAAGACTTCTCACTTACCGTACCCAAAGGGCAAACCGTAGCGCTGGTGGGGCAGTCGGGAAGCGGAAAAAGTACCATAGCCAACCTGCTTACACGTTTTTATGACGTACAGGAAGGAAGTATAAAAATTGACGGCGTGGACATCCGGGACTATACCATACATTCACTCCGCACACTTATGGGGCTGGTAACGCAGGACAGCATATTGTTCAACGATACCATCCGCAACAACGTAGCACTTGGCAAGCCGGACGCCTCTGACGAGGAGATTATGGATGCCCTGAAGATTGCCAACGCCTACGAATTCGTAAAAGACCTTCCCGATGGCATCAACACTAATATCGGCGACAGCGGAAATAAGCTTTCCGGCGGCCAAAAGCAGCGCCTCAGCATTGCCCGCGCCGTACTGAAGAACCCACCGGTGATGATACTGGACGAAGCCACCTCAGCGCTGGACACCGAAAGCGAAAGGCTGGTACAGCAGGCGCTCGAGAACATGATGCAGAACCGTACCTCGATCGTTATCGCGCACAGGCTCTCCACCATCCAGAAAGCCGACAAGATCGTGGTAATGCAAAAAGGCCGCATCGTTGAGCAGGGTACGCACGAGGAGCTTATCAACCATAACGGCACGTATAAAAAGCTGGTGATGATGCAGTCTTTTGAATAATGTTGATTTGATAATTTGTTGATGTGTTGATTTGTTATTTGTTGATACCTTTGTTGTGGATGTATATTTTGTTTATGTGAAGTTCCTTAAGATAACACTATCGAATAAACACATCAACGTATCAACAAATAAACTTCTATATGCCAGTAAAAGCCATCATATACGACCTTGACAATACCGTTTACCCCGTGAGCGCCATTGGCGACAAGCTGTTTGGGCCATTGTTCGATATCATTATTGAGAGCGGGCAGCACAATGATGCTATGGAAGACATTAAGAAAGCCATTATGCGTACGCCCTTCCGTCTGGTGGCACAACGACACGGTTTTAGCGAAACGCTTACCGCAAATGGCATTGCGCTGCAGGAAGCTCTCGAGTATGCGGAAGCAATTGACACTTTTGAGGATTACCCGGAAATAAAAGACATTACGGCTGCGCGCTACCTCGTGACGACAGGGTTTGCTAAAATGCAGCACAGCAAAATAAAGCAAATGGGCATTACTTCAGATTTTGAGGAAATCCATGTTGTTGACCCGACAAAAACCAGCAAGAAGGAAGTGTTTGCCGGTATTCTGGCACGCCACTCCTACCTGCCGGGGGAAGTTTTGGTAGTGGGCGACGACCCCGAATCGGAAATAGCGGCTGCAAAAGCATTGGGTATCCCGACAGTGCTGTATGATAAGCACGGCATGCATTCGCCAGATGAGGCCGACCACGCCATTTCGCACTTCAAAGACCTGAAACGTATTTTAGAAAACCTGTAACGTATGTACATCCCCAACGATCAGATAACGCTCCCCGACCCCGACACCATTGTGTGGAAGTACCTGGACCTGTCCAAATTCCTGGATATGCTGCTGGGCGGGCAGCTGTTCATGTCGCGGTCGGATAAGTTTGAGGACCAGTACGAAGGTACGTTCAGCGAACCAACGTTTGAGGAAATGAAGCGGCTTTCTGTTGACAAGCCCGACTTCCTGGACTATTACAAAAACCATCGTAAGAATGTGGTGGTCAGCAGCTGGCACATCAGCGAGCATGAGTCCTTCGCCATGTGGCAAATCTTTACCAAAAACAATGAAGGGCTGGCCATACAGAGCACCATCGGGCGTATGCAGGAGGGCCTAAAGCCTGAAACCCGTTATGAGCAACACATTGGCGCGGTAAATTATATTGACTACAAGAAGGAATACATACCGTTTGACAATGACTTTTTCCCATTCCTTTTTAAGCGGAAAAGTTTTCAGTATGAACTGGAAGTACGTATCGTTGCCGATCTGACACGGCATAACCTTTTCATCAATGAAGGGGTGAAGACGGATGTCGACATCAACGTCCTGATCGAAAAGATATACATACATCCCAAATCAGAGAACTGGTATAAAAGGCTGGTAGTCGAACTTATGCAGCGTTTGGGGTTTGATATACCAATTGAGAAATCGGACCTGGAGAGCGATATTTTAATTTAGTTCACGGTTCACGGTTTACAGTTAACCCGAAACTCTAAACCGAAACTAATTTACCGGCTCGTATGCAGTTACTGCCCAATCCGGTGAAAGGAGGTCAGCATAATAATAATGCACGAGGTCATTTTTATCAAAAGCGCCATTCTTGTTGATATCCTCTATCGTGCGGAAGTAAATGCGGTTTTTTGCTTCAACAATACTCCAGTCTACCAGTTCCTGCATGTCGGGTGACAGCTTTTTGAACCCTGCGCCGCTTATATCACTTATGTATAATGACCTGATATCGTTGGCATCTACCTTGCTGTCCTGGTTGGTATCGGAATCGACAAGCGTATACGCGAGCGCCTGTTTTTTAGTTTTTTCTGCGATAGTATTCAGGAACGTCGCCGTTTGTATCTGCACCTTTTTATCAGTGAGCGGCTTCATGGCGGTGGAGTCGATGTGCTGGAATTTTAAGTTTTCGAAATAACCGGTTATCTCAAAGCGGTTGTAGTTGGATATGGCATAGCTCACCGAGCTGTTGGTACGGCTGGTACCATAGCTGCGATTGTTCTCTTCGTATATGCGGATGTCGCCCACAGGGTGTATGAGGTATTGTGTGCCTTCCATGTGTACAGGAAGGTCGGCCACCTTGATTTGGGTAGAGTCCGCCTTTTTAGGCTGCGTTCCTTTGGCGGCGCCCTCTTCGTAGATCACCTTTGGCTTCTCCTTGTCTTCCTTACAGCTCACAAACAATACAGATGCAAGCGCTATGGCTATGATGGCGGCTTTTTTCATTTCAGGGTTTTAGATACATACCAAAAATAAGCAAAATGTTTCGAATAAAGAAAGGTACTTAGCACCTAAGCTTCTCAGAACCTCAGAGAATTATATCCTTGCGGATAATTTCAGGCTGAATACCCTGCTGGTAAGGTAATTCGGGATGCCATACTGGTTTTTAGAGTACACATCGCGCACCCAGGTATTCGTAATGGCGTTTTGATTATTGAACAGGTTGAATATTTCAAGGCCCAGTGTCAGTTCTTTAAAGGGCTTCAGCCATGCTTTATCCGAACGTATTTTTTTATCGTTCAGGTCCTGCAACACATATGAAAATCCTGCATCGGCGCGGCGGTAATCGTTCAGGCGCGACTGGTACACATAGGGGTCGGCATACGATGGCGAACCACCCGGAAGTCCGGTATTGTACACCAGGTTCAGGTACATTTTCAGGCTCGGGATGTTCGGCACATAATCGGTAAAAAGCAAGCCGAATTTAAGTCTTTGGTCAGTTGGTCGGGCAATGTAGCCACGGTTGTTGATGTTCTCCTCGGTACGCATATACCCCACGCTTATCCATGATTCGGTACCCGGGACAAACTCCCCGTTAAGGCGCATATCAAGGCCGTACGCGTAGGCAACGGCATCGTTGTTGGCACGGTAGCGTAAGCGAACATTCTCAAGTGTATACGTATTTACATCGGTGATGTCCTTATAATACACCTCGGTAACCAACCTGAAGGGCCTGAGCGTATCGCCTACGTTGAGCTTAAAGCTGTAATCGTTGGCCAGCACCACGTGTATGGAACGCTGTGCCTTTACATCGGGCTGCACCACGCCCTGCGCGTCCCTGAGTTCGCGGTAGAATGGCGGCTGGTAATAAAACCCTCCCGAAAGGCGGTACAGCATATCGCGGTCGCGATTGGGCTTTATGGCAAATTGCACCCTGGGGCTGACCACCATTTGGCTTTTGCCGTTGACTTCGTCGCCGGTAACCTGCCATTGGTGTACCCTGGCGCCCGCGTTCATGAAAACTTCAGAACGGCCAATGGTATCTTTATAGCTCCATTGGGCATACCCCGAAAGGCGATTGATCTGTACAAAGTTGGTTGCCCTGGTATTCTGGTACGGCACCAGCGGACCGGTATACGGACTGTAGGGCTGGTCATTGCGCACAAAATCAGCTACCGGCGGCCTGATAGAAAATCCCGCAGAGTCGATTACTTCCCACTCCACGATACGGTCGCGGATGTCTTCGCGGGTATATTTTACGCCCCATTCTACAAAGTGTTTTTTGAGGGTGTGATACCCTTTAAGCTCGGCATTTACAATAAGGGCATCCAGGTCGTTTCGAGCATGGTTCAGCTGCTCGCCCACCGTAACGCAATCTACGCAGGCACCATAGGTTTCGGACCCGATATTGCTGTCTACATTCCCAAGGGCATAGGCGGCAAGAATGTCGAAATATTCCTGTTCCTGGGTATGGTACGCTGACCCGATGAGCTTCAGCCTGAAATTATCACTAACTTTATAATCGGAGGTCAGTGCGCCAAAAAAGGTCTGGTATTCATCTTTTTCCTGTCCCTCATAAAATATCTGCAGGGCAATGGGGTCGGAGACCGTACCAAAATTTGTTTGCCTGTACAGCGGCTGGTAGTGGTATTTGTTTTGGGAAACGTTTCCGATAAAGCTGAAATCCCATTTTGAATTTGGACTGAAGTTTACGACAGTCTGCACGTCGGCAAACGTAGGCTTAAAATTGGTTTCCGTTTCCTGGCTGTTCACCAGAAGGCTGTTATCGCGGTAGCGCGCGCCCACGATGGCGGACCATTTTTCGTCTTTGGAAATACCTTCAAGGGTAAGGCTTCCGCCAAGGAAACTCGCCTCCAAAGCTGCCGCATAACGCTCCGGCCTGCGGTATTTAATGTCAAGAACCGAAGACAGCTTATCGCCAAAGCGCGACTGGAAGCCCCCGGAAGAGAAGTCGACGCTCTCGATCATGTTACTGTTGGTAAAGCTCAGGCCTTCCTGCTGACCGGAACGGATAAGGAACGGACGATATATTTCCACGTCATTTACATACACAAGGTTTTCGTCGTAGTTGCCTCCGCGTACATTATAAGCAGTACTTAAATCACTATTTGAGGAAACGCCTAATCCAATCGTTTTTATGATGTTTTCGACACCAGGATTAGTGCCGACCATTTTTATGATAACTTCGGGATCGACCTGGGTCAGCCCTTCAACTGTACCGCGCCCTTTATTATCGACATCAATTACAACACCCCTGATTTCGGTAATGCCAGTAACCATCACTGGATTGAACTGGAAGGTATCATTATAGCTTAATTTGACTTTTTCTATCGACGATAACGCAAAGCTTATGTGTTCAAACCAAACGATCACTTCCCTGTCAACAGGCAATTCCAGCTTATAAAACCCGGTTTTATTGGTAGTCGTTCTCTTTGTGCCCTCAATATCGGCATAGTACACATTTACACCTTCAACAGGTTTATTTTGTTCATCGATGATAACTCCAAAAATAATTGGCTTTTTCTGGGCGAATGCAGTGGTGCCTAATAATAGTATCAGTAATGCAAGTAGCTTATTTATCTTTTTCAACAGGCGCTGTATTTTGTGTTCTGAAAAAATGCGTTTCAAAGGTAGTGGAATTTCCAACACTATCAGTAACAACGATCCTCAAATCATTCCTGCCCTCGGCAACAATGCCGTCACTGAAGTTATGGTAGATAACGCGCGTTTTGTAATCGTAGTGCATGAGGGCCCATTTTCCGTTGATAAAGGCATCGAAAGTCGCAATGCCCGACAGGTCGTCGCTTATTTTGCACCAAAAGCCGTCCTTGTCGCTCAGCCACTTCCCTTCGGTAAAGCTGATGTCATAAATTTTTGGGGCATTATTGTCCTGTGCCAGCTTAAAGTTGCCCAGCTGCTTCACTTTGGCGGTAAGCCTGCCTTCCTGCATCACGCTGTTGTTATAGGATATCCTCTTTTCGTTAAACCCGGCGATGAAGGTCTTTTGTAAAACATCCTTTGGCAGGTGGCTCACGTCGAATGAAATTTCGACATTGGTATGTATGGGAACGCTGGCGTTATGCAGGTACAGTATGGAATCGCGCACGTTGAAGTCCATGTAAAAATCTTCGTAAAACGCATTGGCCGGGATAAATACCGACACATTATCCTTGGTATAATTATGGTCGTTGCCCACTTTTACAAAGTAAGGAGTAATATGTTTCGGGTCGGCTACCTGTGCAGGATTAGCTGAATATTCAATGCTTCCGTTTACCACGGTTTTGTTGCCATGGTAATCGGCCACCTCTATGCGGTAATTTTTAATGGTATCAGGCACGATCGTAAATTGCCCGTTAGACGGGTTGTTCTTTAAAAGCGACAGCGGGTACGGGGTTTTGGTGAATAGCTTCTGGTAACGCTGCCCCGTGGAATAGTAGCGGGGGTAGTCGATGAAGTGGTTGACATAGCGCGATTCGTCAAAAGCGAAAGTATTGAAGGCATAGCTGAAATACGGCGACCCGTTGAAGAACGTCTGCACTTTAAAAATACCGTTGTGACCGGTGCTGCCTGTAGATTTATCGGATGTACTTATGGAAAAACCTACCTTTCCCTTAGCAGAAATCTTATCGGCAATGTAGGTACCGTCTTTCTGCAGCTTGAGGTTGACGATGAAAGGTTTTTTGGATTCATTCACTACGGCATCGTCACTCAACGGATAGGCCACAAGGCCCTGTATGGTAGGCGCCTTGGTATCCTTCATTTTTTTATCGAGGCCAAAAAGCAGCGGATTGATGATCATTTCGGTTTTGGTATCGCGGTACTCAAAATGCAGGTGCGGCCCGCCCGATCCACCGGAATTGCCGGAAAGAGCCACCAGTTCACCCTGGGTTACGGTGAGTTCGCCCGGCTTCAGAAAAAGGTCGACATCAAATGACTGTTTTTCATACTGCTTAGCACGTACGTAATCCTCAATTTTAGGGGAATATTTTTGCAAATGGCCATACAATGTTGTGAAGCCATTGGGGTGGTCGATATACAAAGCAGTACCATAGCCATAACTGGACACACGGACACGGGACACATAGCCCGCAGCAGCAGCATACACAGGGTAGCCCTCCTTTTGGTTGGTGCGGTAGTCGAGCCCGGCATGAAAGTGGTTGTTGCGCAGTTCGCCAAACGTCCCGGAGGCATGCAGCGGAAGGTTCATCGGCGAAATAAAATAATCCTGCGGATAGGTTTGCTGCGCTACGGACACAGTGGCATATAGTAAGAATAGAAGAAATGATCTCATGGGACTAAAATATAAAAAACCTGTAAAAGGGCAATGTAATTTGGGTTTATCTTACAACAACGACACATCATTTTTTATTTAAGCAGTGGAAAATTTCACGATAAACTTCCTGTATTCCAGGCGCTTTAAAATATAATTTTAATAACTGTTCCCATACTGGTTTATTATCGAAAAATAAACAATTCAATATTTTTTCGCCAAAAAGTTGTTTCTAATTAAAGGAATACTAACTTTGTAAAATCAAGCAATGAAAAGTGACTGTAATGAGCGGATTAGCCCAAATTGTTGATTCCCTTGAAAGTAAACTGGAAAAGCTGGCCCTTAAACTGGACAAGCTGCAACAGAAGAACGGGGAGCTCGAAAACGGGATATCGCGTTCAGAATCGGTCATGAAACGGCAAAATGAGGAGATAGCGCTGCTTAAGCAACAGAACGAGTCCCTCAAAATGGCCAATTCGTTGCTGGGCAGTGACGACAATAAAAGAGAGACCAAACTCAAGATAAATTCATTAATCCGCGAAATTGATTATTGCATAGCACAACTTTCTGATTAAAAATGGAAGACAAGCTGAAGATCAAAATATCAGTCGCCGACAGGGTGTACCCGCTAACGGTAAACCCGGTGCAGGAAGAGGGCCTGAGAAGCGCTTCCAAGAAGATCGACGCGATGATCAAGCAGTTCGAAGAAAGCTACGCGGTACGCGACAAGCAAGATGTACTGGCCATGTGTGCCTTGCAATTTGCGGCACAGGTGGAACAGAAGCAGTTGGACAAATCGGCTGACTTTGACGATGCTTTTGCAAGGCTTAAGGAAATGGATGAACGACTGGATGGTCTTCTCTCTAAATAGATAAAAATACGTTCTTTACATACGTCAACAATACTGCCTACATTAGTCCTTATTTGATAAACTCAACGCCAATTCTTTAAAATGGGCGAATCGCCGCTACTATAGCATGCTGCCTTTGAGCAGATCCTTGAACAGCGGGTTAGCTCAAAACTTGTCTTTTCGAGTTTATACAATACCCAACTGATGTAGGCTTTTTTATTTTTAAAAATTAAACCAAACTAAACCATGGATAGTACACTAATGATAATCATCGGGGCCATAATTGGTCTTGCGGCCGGATTTGGGATCGCGAAGTTCCTCGAGAAAAAGAATGTTTCAACCCTGATACGCAACGCCAAAAAAGAGGCAGCCGGAATACTTAAAGACGCCAATGTACAGGCGGAAAACATGAAAAAAGACAAGCTTTTGCAGGCTAAGGAGAAATTCCTGGAGCTGAAGGCTGAGCATGAGCAGGTAATATTAGGCAAAGACAAAAAAATAGCAGAAACCGAAAAGCGTGCACGCGATAAGGAATCGCAGGTATCGGGCGAGCTTGCAAGGGCCAAAAAATCGGCTGACGAGGCCGAGGCTAAGGTTGCTGATTACAATAGCCGGATAGAGTTTCTCGACAAGAAACAACAGGAAATTGACAGGCTGCACAAGAGCCAGGTAACGCAGCTGGAGGTCATTTCCGGCCTTTCGGCGGAAGATGCAAGGAACCAGTTGGTAGAGAGCCTGAAGGCGGAAGCCAAGACCAACGCGATGGCGCACATACAGGAAACCATTGAAGAGGCAAAGCTTACCGCACAGCAGGAAGCTAAAAAAATAATAATCAACACCATCCAGCGTGTAGGTACTGAAGAAGCGGTAGAAAACTGCGTATCGGTATTCAACATTGAGTCGGACGACGTGAAAGGGCGTATCATTGGCCGTGAAGGGCGTAACATCCGGGCGCTTGAAGCCGCTACAGGCGTTGAGATCATCGTGGACGATACACCGGAAGCCATCATACTATCGTGCTTTGACCCTGTACGCAGGGAAGTAGCGCGCCTGGCACTCCACAAGCTTGTAACCGACGGAAGGATCCACCCGGCACGTATTGAGGAAGTGGTAGCCAAGACTACAAAACAAATAGAAGACGAAATAATTGAAGTAGGTAAGCGTACCGTTATTGACCTTGGTATCCATGGACTTCACCCGGAACTTATAAAGACTGTGGGAAGGATGAAATACCGTTCGTCTTACGGGCAAAACCTGCTGCAGCACTCGCGTGAGGTTTCCAAGCTTTGCGGCCTTATGGCTGCCGAACTGGGCCTTAACGTGAAGCTTGCCAAAAGGGCGGGATTACTACACGATATCGGTAAGGTGCCGGACGCAGAGAGCGACCTTCCGCACGCATTACTGGGTATGCAGTGGGCCGAGAAATACGGTGAGAAAGAAGAAGTGTGCAACGCCATTGGCGCCCACCACGACGAGATCGAAATGAAGTACCTGCTATCCCCTATCGTACAGGTGTGTGATGCGATATCTGGCGCCAGGCCGGGTGCAAGGAGACAGGTGCTGGACTCGTACATTCAGCGTCTTAAAGACCTTGAGGACATCGCCTACGGTTTCCAGGGCGTTAAGAGCGCTTATGCGATACAGGCAGGCCGTGAGCTTCGCGTGATCGTGGAAAGTGAAAAAGTAAGTGACGACATGGCAGCTAACCTGTCTTTCGAAATATCGCACAAGATACAAACCGAAATGACCTACCCGGGGCAGGTGAAGATAACCGTGATCAGGGAGACCAGGGCGGTGAATATTGCAAAATAGGTTCTTAGATAATAGACTGTTAGATAATAGATAAAAAGCTCCGCGTCATGACATGACGCGGAGCTTTTTTTTGGATGTATATAGAAAAGCCTTATGAATGCTGTAAATCCAGCGTTTCATAAGGCTGATTGCCTTCGGTTTCGGGCATTTCGGTGTATTTGACGGCAAATATTGATTTTATTACCAGTGATATAAGTGTAATGCACACTGCCATAACAGAAAGGTGCAATACAATTACAGCCAGGTTGTTATTTCCGGCAGAGAGGTTGTAGCCCGATACGGCCAGCAGCGCGAAGATGGGTAGCAGCAATAAAAGTCTCATAGCATTTCCTTTTTAATTACGAGTGCAAGTTCCGTTTTTGCATTCTTAATTTTTGCCAAGCATTTGCTAATAATTACTTAATTTTTAATGGTTTATACATTTGTAACTTTACACGTGCGGCAACCGGCATACTACATCTGCCCTGGAGCCGTTTTTGTAAAAGGCACGCTGTGGCTGCTAAATTGGCTAAATAATCGTAATTTAGGGATATGAAACTGAATGACTATAAGAGATTAAGTGAAGAGGAACAGTACCGCATCTTATGGGAGGAAGGCGTGCTCATTGATGCCTGCATGGAAGGCGAGGTGAAAAAGCTGCTCTATGCCGTGCATAATTTTTATGTCGAATTGTGGAACCACTCCCTAACCAATAAAATACTTTGGAAACTCAGCTTTAAGCAGGGAAAGCTGCTGGAGAAATACCTTAGCAAGTATCCCGACATCCTTGATAACAGCCCCAAAAAGTAGTTTTAATATCATTTTGGCACTCCCCTGCTCCACTATTAAATACCTTTAGGGCAAAATCAGGCTATGGACCTCCACCAGATCATCTTAAAAGTCATGCCCGCATTTGCCGATATCCGCAAGGATATCGCGTTGCTGCGGATGAATAACCCCGGCAAAAGCGCGGAGGAACTGTCGCGCACATACAGCAACAGGGTACGTAACAAATATACATCTGTGGGAGTGGCTACAGCCCTGCCGGGAATATTTCCCGGATTGGGTACCGTAGCGCAGATCGCGATGGAGGCAGGCGCAGTTTCGGCCGACCTGATCCTGATGCTCCGGTGGATGGCGGCGCTGTGTTACGGGGCAGGGCTCATTTATGGCAAAGATACCGAAGCCGGTTTTGAAGACGAGTTCACGTTGGTACTCGGCATTTGGGCAGGTGTCGTTCTGCCGGAAAAAGCAGCACTCGCGAAAGGCGAGAGGATAAGCGTACAGCATTTTGACAAGCACATTACCGACCGTATCCGAAACCGCATGAACCAGAAGGTAGGTCGCAAGCTGATCACCAAATACGGCTCAAAGCGCGGTGGCGCAGTATTGGGAAGGCTGGTTCCATTCGGGATTGGCGCGGTAGTGGGCGGAACTTTTAATTATTTTACGATAGAACGCTTTGGTAAAGCCGCCGATGGCTATTTTCAAAATAAAGAAGATGATTACATTGTCCCGGAATAGCTTACCCATTCCTGAACGCCTTAAAAAGGAAAAATACCATTGGGATAAAAATAATGCCCAAAACAAATAGTATAAAGTAGCGCCCAAGGCCATCCTGCTGCCCCATGGCAACTTTATAACTCCCCCACTCAATCGCGCAAAACAGAACCATGACGGACAGCTTTACGGTCCGAATCATACGGGTGGCGATGCGGTATTGCTTTTCAGCATTTTCTTCGGTTATGGTTACCGGGTAATTGAAACTATGAGGGTTCCTGTTGACCAGTGTAAGCACGAAGTACATGACAGTGGCTATGGCCGGCATCAATATAAGCGTCCCCTTGCCGCCGTACCCATCGGGTTCACCCGCCCCATTGAAATGTATGGGAATGGTTTCGGGTAGGTTCAGGTATCCGAAAATGACAATACACCACAGCGCCAGGAGCATCAGTATTGCGGCTGCCTCAAGCACGTGATCTGCAATTGTCGGTTTTATTGTTATAGCAGGCCTTTCCATACAATTCATTTTATGTAAAAATACTACCTTTAGGTTATGAAACAAAGCGCAGGGATATTGCTGTACCGAAAAAAAAACGAGGTAATGGAGTTCTTTTTGGTGCATCCGGGAGGGCCTTTTTTCGCGAAGAAGCACGAAGGGTGGTGGACAATCCCAAAGGGCGAACTGAACGATGGCGAAGCCCCGCTTGATGCTGCTGTCCGCGAGTTCGGAGAAGAGACCGGCTATGCACCACAACCCCCTTTTACCGAACTGCAGCCCATTACCCAAAAGGGTGGAAAAAAGGTATTTTGCTGGGCCGCGGAAGGCAACCTTAACCCGGATACCATTACCTGCAATACCTTTGAAATGGAATGGCCCCCAAAATCAGGGCGCAAAGCCAGCTATCCCGAAGTGGACAAGGCGGGATGGTTTACTATGGAAGGAGCAAAAACGCTCATCAACGACAGGCAGGCCGCATTTTTAGATGAACTGGCCGAAATAATTGCTCATACTACCCCTTAATTCTCATCAAACATATCGAACAGGTTCTTGATCTCCCTTTCCTGGTGAACGATGGCAATCCGTTTTTCATTGGTAAGTTTCTTAAGCCTCCTGTGGCTTTCGATGATTTGCAGGGCAAGCTCATTCTGTTCGGAAACTGCCTTTTTACATAAGTTATTAAAGCGTAGTTTCTCCGCCTGCTGCGCATTCAGCGCCCTCAGGTGATTGTCATAATGCGAGAAACGAAGCGTCTCTATAGTGTCGTATACCCACAGCTCAAATTCGGGGTCGAGCCATGAGGCGAATTTTATGGCAAGCTTCCTGTTCATCCAAACCTCAACACTATCCCTGCCGACTTCCCGCCTGAAACTCGCCGCGCACAGCTTTGCTTCCAGGGCCTTTATAAAATCGATGGTATGCGCATCAGACAGGAATTCCTCCGGATCCTTTCCGAAGATATCTGCCATTTCGCTGGCATTGACAGTAACATCGTCGCTACTGTTGATGAGAAAATGGATTTCAGTCTCCTGGTAAATAAACTCTAATGTCTTCATAACAAAGTGCTTTACTAATTCTGATGCAATATACTATTTTATTCTTATACAGGAAATTATTCTTATATATTTTTATAGAGACTTGTTAGACGGCTTTTTAGCAAGTATGCGTCAGGAAATCCATGTATTCCGATTCCGTTAAGTGCTCACGCGCGATTCAATGCGAATAAACGATGAAACATAAGTGCCTTTTTATAGCCCTATCCATTTTATAATGCGTATATTTACGGTTAAACATCTTATAATGAAAAAGTTCAGCATAAACGACGAGGTTTACGAGGCAGGGAAATTTGGATTGCGCACACCGCTTTTTGTATGGAAAATAAACCATGCTAAGGACGGCGCTATTACGTATACCTGCTCGGCCACCAAAGGAAGGGACGAGAATAATTACACCATTAAGCAGATCTATTATCTGGCGGAGTTGTATTAAATGATAAAGTAAAGGCCCTGAATTATTGGGGCCTTATTTTTTGACAATAAAATTTTTGCTAAAATTTTTGACAATAAAAATATTGTCACTATTTTTGACAATAAATTTTTTGTTATGAAAAACATAATTGGTGTACCTGCAAGGAAAGAGAATTTTTACCCCCGCGAAAGAGAGATCAATAAAATACTTTCGAAAATTGATGACGGCAATAATCTTCAAATAGCAGCTCCGAGAAGAGTTGGCAAGACGTCTATTTTATTTTCGTTATTGGACAATAAAACTGATGGGCATATTTATATTTACGTAGATACTGAATCCATAGATGAGGGTTCAAACTTCTTTAAAAAGATATTGAAGGAAGTAATAAAAATTGAAAGCACAAGAATATCGAAACTTTTTGCAGCGGGAAATACATTTTTGAAAAAGGTTAAAGGCATTTCATTCATGGGAGCAGAAATAAACCTGAATGAAAATGCAGCAGTTGATTTCAAGGAAGAACTTGAAAATCTTCTTTCAGGCTTTGACATTGATGGTGGTAAACGACTTGTACTCCTTATTGATGAGTTCCCACAAACCATTCAAAATATTATTGAAAAAGGTGGTGAGGGAGTTAAGGAAGCAATATCATTCCTTCAATCTAATCGCGACCTTCGACTCAACCCGCATATAAATTCAAAAGTCACCTTCATATATACAGGTTCGATCGGGCTGAATCATACTGTATCTTCGATAGACAGTACCGCCTTTATAAATGATATCAACTCCATTGAAATAGGCCCTCTTTCAGAAACAGATGCACTAAAACTTCTACATCAATTGCTTTCTAACAAGAAAATGACAATAGGCGAAGACTCAGGAAAATATCTTATGGGGAAGATAGAATGGCTGATACCATTCCATATACAGTTGGCTGTGCAGGAAATATTGGACCAGGCATTGCCGGATAAAGAAATTACACCTGAACTTATTGACAAATCTTTCAGCGAGATTGTAGCCTCCAGAAATAATAATCATTTTGAGCACTATAGCAGCCGACTAAAGAAATCTTTCAAAGGAGACGAATATAAATTTGCCTATGCGCTGCTATGTACTATGGCTGAAAAGGGATTGCTTCCTAAAGCGGAAATTTTCGACATTGCTTTAGAAACCAAGATTCAGGATAAATACAGGCATATCATTGAAATACTGATATATGATGGCTATATCAATAATAATGGCGATGCTAACTTTTACCGCTTTAATTCTCCAATCCTAAAAATGTGGTGGAACCGCTTCAATAATTAAGCTATGGAAAACTATCTATATAACCCTGATCAGAAAAATAAAAACCAGCTTAAGGAAGAGTTTGTTGTAAGGACGGAGGTACTTGCCGACATTATGAGCGATCTTGAAAATTCGGATATGACCAAGCCCGAGCAACATTACCTATTGGTAGGCCAACGCGGTACCGGCAAGACGACAATGCTGCTCAGGATTCGTTATGCGATAGAAGATTCTGAAAAACTAAACACATGGCTTATCCCAATAGGATTTAATGAAGAGCAGTATAATGTTACCGAACTTGCCAATTTATGGATAAGCATTGCAGAATACCTAGAGGACAATTATGGCTTTGAAGGGCTTGTAGATGAAATGGATGATTTCTATGGTAACGTTGATTTCGAAGAAAAATGTTATGAGGCTTTGGAAAAAGCCCTTAAAGGACAAGGTAAAAAAACAGTGCTGCTTATAGATAACATTGGCGACCTTTTTAAAAAATTTAATGAGAATGAGGTCCGCAGGCTTAGGGAAATACTACAAACTAAAAAGTACTTAAGGCTTATTGCAGGCTCTCCTTTTTATCTTGATACGGTACTCGATTATTCCCAACCCTTCTTTGAGTTTTTTAAAGTAAAAAGGCTAGATGGCCTTAATGAAGAAGAGGCCAGGACGCTCCTTAGAAAATTAGGTGATGTTTATAGGGAGCGGGATAAAATTGAGCGCATCATTAAAGAGACCCCGCAGCGTATAGAAACACTCCGTATCCTTAGCAGTGGCGTGCCACGAACTATTGCATTATTGTTCCAGATATTTATCGACCATGAACATGAGGGCAGCCTGAAAGATCTTATGCGGGTACTAGATGCCGTAACGCCGCTTTACAAACATCGTATGGATGACCTGCCAACACAACAACAGAAAATCGTTGATGCAGTAGCCCGGAATTGGGATGCGATAAGTGTAAAGGAATTAAGTGCCAGGCTTAAAATTGAGAGCAAGGCAATATCAGCCCAATTAAGACAACTGGAAAAGAACCAGGTAATAGAGAAAAGAAAAACCGGTACTAAAAACCATATATATTTATTGCAGGATCGTTTTTGGAACATTTGGTACCTGATGCGTAATGGCCGCAAAAAAGAGAGTGAGCGGGTAGTTTGGCTGGTGCGATTTTTAGAAAGTTGGTGTTCAAATGAAGATTTTGAAAAGAGAATCAGTACTTATGTTAGACAAATACAGGATGGTAAATTGGATGAAAATACAAGGGAATTATATGATCAAGTATATGCTTCTTTAAAAAACTTAACTGGGAATCAAAAATTCTTATTAAAAAAAAATATTGATAAAAATACAGCTAACAGAATTACAATTACTGAAGAAGATGCAGTTGACGAAGCATTTAAGCTATCTGAAGAAAATAAGCATTTGGAAGCTTTAAAAGCACTACTTGAAAGTGGAAAATTATCTGAAGAGAATAAAAAATTAATTAGCAACAATACCCAAAAACTTAACCAACAAGAATTATCAGAATTCGGCAAATATCTTATTGAAGATCACTATGAGAAACTCATGCTCAGAGCGGGGTTTTTAACCGCTATATTAGAAGTTATGAATTTAGTAGTTACTTATAGATTAGTTCAAAAGGATACTGAGAGTGCAGTCACTATAATAAATAATTTACCATACTTTTTTAATTTCAATAATATTTCACTAAGTATTAAAGATTATGAATACGATGTAATTGCTAAGATAGTGGTTTCATGTCTACTGGAAAAGAAATTTAATCTAGCAATATTAATATTTGAAAAATTAGAAGATATAGACCTTAAGGATCATCACAAGATATTTTATACGATTACTAAATATTTCTATGAAAACGAAAATCCAAACGAGTTAAATTCTCTCGGCGAAGAAATAATAAATTCAACACACAATATTATAAATTTTATAAAAGACTACTGGGCAAAAAATTCAACTTGATAATATGTTCTCCCTTTAATATAAAAAAGCCCCGCAAGTGCGAGGCTCGAAATATTATATTTTCCGAAAAATTAGTAATCCCTGTTCGCATCAAAAGCCTCCAGATACTCGGCTACGCGCTTTACGAATGAGCCTCCCAGTGCACCGTCTACCACGCGGTGGTCGTAGCTGTGCGAAAGGAACATCTTCTGGCGGATGCCGATGAAGTCGCCCTCAGGGGTTTCGATAACTGCCGGTACTTTGCGTATCGCGCCGAGGGCAAGGATACCTACCTGCGGCTGGTTGATGATCGGCGTACCGAACACGCTGCCGAATGTACCTACGTTAGTTACTGTATAGGTTCCGCCCTGCGTATCGTCCGGCTTTAGCTTGCCTGCTTTTGCACGGTTGCCCAGGTCGTTTACCGCTTTGGCCATACCTACAAGGTTCAGCTGGTCGGCATTTTTGATCACGGGAACGATAAGGTTGCCGTTAGGAAGCGCCGCTGCCATACCCAGGTTGATATTTTTCTTTTTGATGATGTATTCGCCATCTACCGATATGTTCATGCCAGGGAAGTCTTTCAGGGCTTTTGCCACAGCTTCCATGAATATCGGGGTAAAGGTCAGCTTCTCGCCTTCCCTCTTTTCGAATGCATTCTTCACTTTATCCCTCCACTTCACGATGTTGGTCACGTCTACCTCGATGAACGACTGCACGTGCGCCGACGTTTGCACCGACTGTACCATATAACCCGATATCAGCTTGCGCATACGGTCCATTTCGATTACCTCATCACCACCGTTAACTGAGACAGGGGCAGCTTTTGGTTGCTGGTTGTTGGTTGCCGGTTGCTGGATTTGAGCTTGTGGCTGGGCAGGTGCTGCCGCGGTTTGTGATTTTGCATTTGGATTTTGTGATTTTTCCTTCACGTAGTCCAATATATCATTCTTGGTTATCCTGCCTTCTTTTCCGGTGCCGTTTATGGCTTCCAGTTCCGATACAGATATACCTTCTTCTTTAGCGATATTTTTAACCAACGGCGAGAAGAATTTCTCTGATGCTGAGAAATCTGCCGGTGCTGATGCGGTTTCTTTAGCCGTCTCTAGCGATTTTTCAATGATGTCCACATTGGCCGCCGTAGTGGCCTCTTTCGGTGCATCTACTGCCACGCCGCCTTCGGTTTCGATATAGGCGATCGTCTGGCCTACCTGTACCACGTCGTTCACCTGGAAAAGTATTTCAGTAAGCGTGCCTGTTACTTCAGAAGGCACTTCGGAATCTACTTTATCTGTAGCGATTTCCAAAACAGCCTCATCGGCCGCAATGTGGTCGCCCACGTTCTTTAACCAATTGGTAATTGTCGCCTCAGCAACACTCTCCCCCATTTTGGGTAATTTCAGTTCAAATTTTGCCATATCGTTAACCTAAAGGTAAGATTAGTATTTCAGCTTGCGAAATTAATGAAAATTTCAACCCGATTCTTTTTTATGTGTAATTATTCGCGCACTATAACGTTTTTTCTGCTGTGCCGTTTGTAAGCAAAGTAACCTCACCCCTGCTGTCGCTACTGTCGCTGCCAATAATGAAATCGCACCCCGCGGGCCGTATCCTGAACGAATAGGATTTGTGCCTGTGGTTCTGCATGATGGCAATGATCTCACCAAAGGGCAGCAGCGCGTTATCCAGTATTATTTCGGTACGGCTGGATATTGAAGGCAGAACATTGCGTTCGTACTGGGCAAAGCGTACAATTTTTTTACCTGTTGCATTTTGCAGTTGGCGGCAAAGTTCTTCGTCTTTAGAGAACAGCACGTGATTGTCAGGCGGCGCTACCTCAGCCGTTTTGCGCTGTTTTGATTGTATGAACAGCGTGCTCCCGGCACGGAGGAAAACGTCCATCATCATTGCACCACGGAAATGTTTATTGTAAAAAAAGCGCATTGCGTCGGTAAAGCGCTTTGTGTACGCGGCATCGCGCACGGTGCTTTCGCCCTTATAATGTATGATTGCCGTGCTTGGGAAATAGTGGTTGTGCAGGCCCATTTTTTGGAGGGTATAGGACAGGTCGATGTCCTCGCCATACATGAAATAATGTTCGTCAAAGCCTCCCGCATCTAGGTACACCTGCCGCTCCATCAGCATGAATGCGCCGGGCAGTATGTCGATCTCGCCGGCCTCATTTTCGCCAAGATGCCGCGCGTAGTATTTGTTGAACAGCCCCAACTTCGGGAACAGCTTGTACAGCCCGGACATCTTGGTCAGCGCTACCCATGGCGTTGGCATGCCGCGCTTGCTCTCGGGGAGGAAATTACCGGTACCATCAATGAATTTTACACCCACCATCCCAAGGCTGTTTTGCCCTTCGGCGAATGCCAGCGCTTTGGTGAACGTATCTTCCGCCACTACGGTATCGGGGTTGAGGATGCAGATGTATTTTCCTTTGGCAGCAGCCACACCTATATTGTTACCTTTTGGGAAACCTGAATTTTCCTTGTTTTCGATTAATGTTACGCCAGGAAAATGCTCCTTTACCATCGCGCAGCTGTCGTCGGGCGAGTTGTTGTCTACCACGATGACCTGGCCATCAATGCCTTCAAGGGCCTTTTGCACACTGATGAGGCACAGTTCTAAAAAGTAGCGGACGTTATAATTAAGGATGATTACGGATAGCTGCATGGGTCAAAGATAAGTCTTGTTTCGGGTATCAGGCAATGTTATATTTTTTCCTGATCTCAGCCATAACTTCTTCATGTGGCCTAACCTCTCCACGTTCACTCTGCCCGATGTTAATTTCGAGGGCCGCCTTTAGTTCCGGCGACAGCTCATCCCATTCGTGTGTTTCATTTAAATCCATATCCAAATATAAGCAATCCTTTTCAAGACAAAAAACAAAAAGCGCCCCGTTTCCGGAGCGCCTTCTTAACCAACTAACCAATTATTATGAAATCTCAATCAATCGTTTTGCTTTCGGCAATACTTCTTCTTTTTTAGGAAGGGTAATTTTCAGGATACCGTCTTCATAAACCGCATTGATCTCTTCTCCCTTAATCGTTTCGGGAAGTGTGAACGACCTTTTGAACGACGCGAAGCTGAATTCCCTGCGGGTAAACTTGCCTGTTTCCTCATTTGCCTCTGCCTTTATCCCAGCAGAAATGGTGAGCAGGTCGTTGTCGATCTCGATATTGAAATCTTCTTTTTTCATGCCGGCTGCCATCAGCTCAAGGCTGTAGGATTGCTCCGTTTCGCGGATGTTTACCGGCGGGACAGCTTTGTGTACATACTGCGTACCACCTAACAGGTCTTTAAACAATTCGTCCATTACTGCTGGGAAAGCCCTGTTTGCCGGGTTGCGTTTTACTGTGTTCATAATGTATTTTTTTAGTGTTTGACTTTTAAATTTGATAGTGAATAGTCAACTTTTATTCCAAATGAATTTTTACAGACAAAATGTCTGCTATACTGACTTTTTGTCTTAATCACTGACATTTGAGATATTATCGTATATTTATCGCAACCAATGAACCAACTGATGGATAAGACATTACAAAGAATACAGTCCATAGACGTGCTGCGCGGCATTATCATGATTATCATGGCGCTGGACCATACCCGAGACTATTTCCACATCGATGCCATGACCGATGAACCTACCAACCTGGAGACTACCACGCCGATACTCTTTTTCACACGGTGGATCACCCATTTTTGCGCGCCGCTTTTCGTGTTTCTCTCCGGCACCTCCATTTACCTGCAAAGCCTGCGCAAGACGAAAAAAGAACTATCGCTGTTCCTGCTTACCCGCGGGCTGTGGCTCATCATCGCCGAATTTACGATCGTAGGCTTCGGGTGGAGCTTCAACATATTCTTCAATTTCTTTTTCCTGCAGGTAATATGGGCCATAGGCGCGAGCATGGTTATTTTATCAGCGCTTATTTATTTACGGTATTGGGCGCTACTGGCTATCGGGATAATGATAACAGTACTGCACAATATCCTGGACACGCACACTTTCACCGACCCGACCATGGATGTCCTGGCCAACCTGTTCCTGCTCACGGAATTTGATGTCATGCAACCTGGCGGGGGTGTAGCGCTCATGTGCGCTTATGCAGCCCTGCCGTGGATGGGCATCATGCTGCTGGGCTATGCCCTGGGCAAATGGTACAGGCCTGAATTTGACGCGGCGCGCAGGCGACGGCTATTGCTAAGTACGGGGTTCGCCGTTATCAGCCTGTTCATCCTATTGCGGCTCACCAACGGATATGGCGACCCGAAACCGTGGACGGAGCAAAAGGACGCGGTGTACACCTTCCTGTCCTTCCTGAACGTAAACAAATACCCGCCATCACTGATGTACGCCTGCATGACGCTTGGCCCGGCCATGATAGCCCTCGCGCTGCTGGAGAACGTCCGCAATAGGGTAACTGATTTCCTGAATGTATTTGGCCGTGTGCCGTTTCTGTATTATTTGTTGCATATTTACCTCATCCATTTGCTGTGCGTGGCACTCTTTTATGCTGAGGGGTATACTTTTGAAGACAATTTTAAACTGGAAATTGCATTCGGATTCCGGCCTAAGGAAAACTTCGGGTTTTCACTCGGCATCGTGTACCTGATATGGATATTGGTTGTGGCGCTTTGCTGGTTCCCCACCAGGTGGTATGAGAAGTATAAAAGGACGCACAAGAAATGGTGGCTGAGTTATATATAAATTCTAACAAATGGAAAGCAACACAAACTGGACACCGTTTCCTGATGATAACTTATTAGGTATCACCGATAAAAATATTATAAATGAGCATGAGGCGAAAGAAATTGCCAAGGCAGAGCTTTTCATATTCGGTTTAGAGAATGAAGTCCTTTTATCATCCTCACTGATTCTTGAAATCCATAAAATTGCTTTTAGCCACTTATACGACTGGGCCGGAAAATGGAGAACTACAGATGTTAGGGTTGGACAGCTTATACCGCCTAACCCAAATCAGGTGCTTCATAACATATACCAATTCATTGACAATCTTAATTACAAAATATCCATCGCAATAACCACTCAAGATCATATTGAAACGCTTGCTTATTCACATTACGAGTTTATCAGGATACATCCTTTTAATAATGGAAACGGAAGAACCGGGCGTATAGTAATGAATATCGTCGCAATGAAATTTGGATATCAACCATTAGAACTATACCATCAAAAAGGAAATAGCAGGAAAATTTATATCAATGCAATGAAGATGACAGATAACGATGATTTTGAATTATTAAAAAATCTAATCCGAGAAGAATTGACTTCCTTCTGATTCTTTTTCAGTAAGCACGGCAGCTACAATTTCCCGCACTTTCAACGCTGCAACCTCTTGGTCTTCGAGCGCCATAGTTGCATATACGGTATCCGTAAGGACTTTTTTCAGATAAGCCTTATCTTTAAGTTTCGGATATTTCTCGTAGAATTTCATATTACAAATATACAAAAATATCATGTTAGCACTCTGAATGTTTTACTACATAAAAAATGGTGGCTTAGTTATATATAATTTTATTTTATTTGCAGTAAAATATAAAGCTTATGCCTCCTGTACTATTTAATGCCGCTGCATTTATACAGGCGCTCATTTTGGGTACGATATTAGGAATACTGTACCTGATAAATATCGAAGCCCTGCTGCCCGGCGTACCCGACTGGATCGCTGTAAATGTATTTTTGTATACCTCTTTTTTCATTGTATGCAAAATGGACCTGAATGGGATAAAAGGCAGGGTATTCTTCCTGCCGACATGGCTCATCCTGATTATCCTGACACTGTACAGCGCCAAAGACCGTAACGCACCGGAATGGGCTTTCTGGCTTACTTTGGTCCTTGCCGTACTCCTGCTGGTACGCTTTGCCTCAAAAATGGATAACCGTTTCAAGGCCGATTTCCAGAACGCGCGCATTGCGGCCGGGTCGTTGCAATACATCGACACCACTACCGACGAAGGCAAAAAGAAGTTTTGGGCCACAGCAACCAATGCCTTTATAAAGCCTACCAACTTTTACCTGTTCCTTTATCCGCTTTTTAAGGTACTTTACCCCTATTCGGTTACAAGGGACGAATTTGTAGCACACTACAGCGAACTCGTGCCGGTATTGAAAAAGGAAGTCGACAAAGAAAAATTTATCCGCTGGCTGGAAAACTTTGAGCAATCCCTTACTTTTAAGGAAAACTACAGCCACGAGCCTTTTTCAGTGGGCCGCGTGGAGACGATAATTGACGAAGGCAACAGGATCGTGAATAAGCGGTGGATATAAAAACGTTATTATGATACTATCAAATGATAGTATCATAATATAGTAAATGAAATATTATCACGCGACCCTTTTAACCTGAACCGTTGTTTTACAAGATTTCTAAAGAAAAATCAGAACTAAATTCTGCTATTTCCTATAGTATAAGTCCTGAAGTGTAGCATAAATTATAGGCACTACTTCTTTACCCGAATTATCTACCATGCCCCATTTGCCATTGTATTTTACCCAAGCCACATTGTTTTTGTATTGGGCCACACTTTCATATTTTACCGGTACAATTTCTTTGCCCTGTCTATTGACAACACCTTGACGACCATTTGCCTTCACGATTGCTCCTACTTCTCCATCCCCATCCTCTTTTTCAAAATACAGCGACTCGTCATATTTAGGTGTAACGACCACGTTACCGGATTTATTTATGGCGCCATATTTTCCGTTTAGCTGTACACTGGCCACGCCCTGCCTAAAACTGTTCGCATCTTCATACATGGGCTGGATAACCTCTTTACCGCTTGTATCCATAAAACCCCATTTGCCATTATATTTAACCCGGGCAAGGCCTTCGACAAAAGAATCATTATCATCATACTTAAATGCGGTAACCGGTTTTCCCGTCTTATCAATAAATCCTCTCTTGCCATTCAGCACCACTGAGCCAAGTCCCTCAGAAAAACCATAACTGCTCTCGTATTTACACGGAATTACCAAAGTTCCGCGCTCATCAATATAACCCATCTTCCCATCCATCTCTACCTGGGCCAGGCCCTCGCTGAAATCCATAGCAAAGCTATACTTAGGCGCGATCACCACTTTTTTCGTCTTCCAGTCCTGATAGCCATATTTATCACCTTCTTTAAATCGAACTAGCTCCTGTGCCTGTGCGACTAAAAAAGCGCCTACTGTAAGTACTAACGTTATTAATTTTTTCATTGGGATTTGCTGTTTTATTATTTCACCAAAGTAATCTATTAACTAATTCAAAAGAATACCTATTTATAGGTATTTTTCATGTTCGGGCTTTGCAAGTCTTTTCGATATTTCAATATAATGTACTACCTGCATACTGCTAATTAGCAGCATCAATTTTTAATTCGTAATTAATACCCTATTTTTGCAAAAAATAGTACAGTGAATTACCTTTCAGTAGAGAACATATCCAAGTCGTTCGGCGAGCGCACGCTTTTCGAAAACCTTTCCTTCGGCATCAACAAAGACCAGAAAATTGCCTTTGTGGCCAAAAACGGTACCGGCAAGACCAGCATCTTAAAAATCATCACCGGCGAAGACATGCCGGATACCGGCCAGGTGGTCATCCGCAAGGAGATCAAAATGGCTTTCCTGTCGCAGGAACCCAAGCTGAACCCGGAGCTGAGCATTGAGGAAAGCATTTTTGCTTCGGATACTGAGGTGCTGAAAGTGATCGCGCAATATGAAACGGCGCTGGAAAATCCGGAAGACGAGGAAGCCTACCAAAAGGCGTTTGAAAAGATGGAACTGCACAACGCCTGGGACTTTGAGACCCAATACAAGCAGATACTTACCAAACTGAAGCTGGAGGACCTGAAGCTGAAGATTAAAAACCTGAGCGGCGGGCAGAAGAAACGTGTAGCACTCGCCATCATACTGACCAGCAAACCCGACCTGCTGATACTCGATGAGCCTACCAACCACCTTGACCTCGAGATGATCGAGTGGCTGGAAAATTACTTCGCCCGCGAGAACATGACCCTGTTCATGGTGACGCACGACCGTTTTTTCCTGGAGCGCGTTTGCAACGAGATCATTGAGCTTGAAAACGGCAAGCTGTACCAATACAAAGGCAACTACTCCTACTACCTTACCAAGAAAGAGGAGCGCGTTGCCGCCGAGAACGCGAGCATCGACAAGGCGAAAAATTTATTTTTGAAAGAGCTCGACTGGATGCGCCGCCAACCCAAGGCCCGTACCACGAAGTCGAAATCCAGGCAGGACGATTTTTATGTGATCCAGGAAAAGGCCAACAGCCGCCGCAAGGAGCACCAGGTGGAACTGGAGATCAACATGGAGCGCATGGGCAGCAAGATCGTGGAGCTGCACAACATTTCGAAGAAATTTAAGGACAAGACGATACTGGAGAACTTTAGCTTCAACTTTAAAAAAGGGGAGCGCATCGGGATCATCGGGAAAAACGGTACCGGCAAATCGACGTTCCTGAACCTTCTCACCCAAACCATCCCGCCCGACAGCGGCAAGGTAGTAGTGGGCGACACCATAAAACTGGGTTACTACACCCAAAGCGGCATTAATCCGAAGCCGGAGCAGAAAGTCATTGACATCATCAAGGAATTTGGCGAATACATTCCGCTTGCCAAAGGAAAGATCATATCGGCGGCACAACTGCTGGAGCGCTTTTTGTTTGACCGTAAAAAGCAATACGATTTTGTAGAAAAGCTGAGCGGCGGGGAACTGAAACGCCTGTACCTGTGTACCGTGCTGATTCAAAACCCTAACTTCCTGATCCTGGATGAGCCTACCAACGACCTGGATATCGTGACGCTGAACGTGCTGGAGAGCTTCCTGCTCGACTATCCGGGGTGCCTTGTGGTGGTATCGCACGACAGGTATTTCATGGACAAGATCGTAGACCACCTGTTCATTTTCAGGGGCGAGGGCGCGATTGAGGATTTTCCGGGGAACTACAGCGACTTCCGCACCTATGAGGACAGCGCCGAGCCTGCAAAGGATGAGCTGAAGCCTGTAGGCGACAATGCCAAAAAGAACTGGAAACAGAATAATGTAAAGGCGGGACTGACGTTTAACGAACAAAAGGAATTCCAAAAACTGGAGCGTGAAATAAAAGACCACGAGCGCGAGAAGGAAGCCATTGAAAAGCAGTTTTCTGAAGGCACTATAGCCGATAAGGACATTTCCCAAAAGGCTACCGACCTTGAGAAAATACTGAAAAGCCTGGAGCAAAAAACGGAGCGCTGGTTTGAACTGAGCATGAAACTGGAGGAATAATTTTATTCGCTATTTCAACCGGAAACGTGAATGTTCTTCTGTAACGAAATGTAGAGACGCAGTGCCTGCGTCTCACATATATCATAATAACGTTACAGAGACGCTGGCACAGCGTCTGACATATATCATAACATTACCGAGACGCAGGCACTGCGTCTCTACGGAAGGGTAATAAGAATATTTATGGCAAAACTATCCTACACACAATTCCTTTGGCGATCGCTGGACGACCACGGTATCCACTCGCCGTTCGTATTCCGGTTTGTGAGTAAGGCTTTTTATGCCAAAGGTGCAAGGCTGTCCCGAAAGGAACACCGCTCGCAGAATATGCAGGTTGGCTATGTACAGGCGGAATTGCTGTACCGCATTGTGAATTACCTGCGCCCGGCAAAATCGTTTGTCGTTGGAGAGGATGGGGATACGATTATCGAAATGCTGCGGTATGCCGGCGAAGAGAACAAGTTAAAGCTGTGGTTCTTTTCCCCGTTGGCGCCCATTCCCGGCGGTACCGACTTTGCCGTTGTAGCCGATACTGAAAAAGAAGCCCTGATGGCTTCTTTTGAAAAGGTTGTTTCCAATTCGCATAACGATACGGTATGCGTGATCCCAAGCATACACCATACCCCGCAAATGGAAGCTGCCTGGCAGGCGGTACTGAACCACCCCGGTGTTACCGTAACCATTGACGCCTACCACATGGGCATTGTGTTTTTCAGGCGCGGGCAGGTGGAGCAGCATTTTTGGGTGCGCCCGGGCAAATCATTCTTCAGGGATGCTGTACTGGGCCTTAAAGATGGCTATGGCCTGCTGGGCTAATTTGTACGCAAAGCTTTTGCCAGTTCAGCCTTTGTCATTTTAGACCGGCCGTCAATACCCACTTTTTGGGCTTCCTTATAAAGATCGGCTTTGGTGCGGCTTTCATACTCCCCTGCTTTTCCTCCGCGCTTTTCAGCGCCTTTGCTGTTGGCTATCCTTGCCGATTTCTCTTTGCTGTAGCCTTTGTCCCGAAGGGCCTCATACTGGTCTTTATCTTTAACCTGCGGGCCCGGTGTTTTTCCTCCCGGCATAATTTCAGAGTTTAAAAGTTAAATCTTAAAATTACTAAATCCCTGATAAGAGGCAGGTTAACCTGCCGTTAAAACCATCTGAATAAAATGCAAAAAAAGAAGGTATGCCGAAACATACCTTCTTAATGAATTATAATTAAAAACCTTATGCGTTCTTAGTTCGCTTTGTCTTTAGCATCCTGGTTCTCATCACCTTTGGCAGTAAGGCGCTCCCAACGGAACTTAGGCGCAAACTTAAGTTTGATGTTTGCGATCTTGCCATTGTCTTCAGAAGAAAGGCCTTCTTTTTCCACAGTGTTTTTCCTTGTGTCAAGCGCTTCGTACCAAGCTTTTACTTTATCAAGGTCCTGCCTTGAGTACTCGTCTTTATCAGCATCGAACGTTTCGTAGAATTTAGTGTATACATCAAGGATGTTGTCTTTGTTTACCCATGCAAACGTCATGTCGTTACCAACAACGTTGCCCGGTCCGAAGAACCTGTCAGCCATTGGGTTTCCTGTTGCAGCAACAGCAGCATCAGCTTTAGCCTTAGCTTCGCTCTCTGCCTGCATTTTTACACCTTCGTACTTCGCTTTGCTATCTTCATACCTTTTTGCAGCAGCTTCATCATTTTCAAGCGCCGTTAGTGCAGCTTCAGCTTCAGTAGCCCTAACCTGGTATTCGGCAGCGATCGCTTCCCAGTTGGCAGCCCTTTCAGCAGCATCAAGCCCGTTTATCGAGTCTACAAATACTACATAATGGTCTACATTGTGCTCGGCAGTCTGCTTAGCTTCGTCCTTACATGATACAGCACCGGCAGCAACAAGCACAGTACCTAAAACTAAATTGAATCTTTTCATGGTTGTTTTGTATTTTATGTTACATTATTGAGTGACCAAAATTACATCATATCCCATCACATATCAAAATTTTAAGTTTTTTATTAAGAATAGTTTAATACTGTTGGGAGTAATTTATGATTTTTAAGAATCTGTTAACGCATCAAAGCAGGCTATTAGCATTCCGTTAATATTTAGGAATCCCTATAATTGGTAATTTTATCTGCTCAACTAAATACCAACACTATGGAACGGAAAGTATATCATGTAACCAGCAATGGCTATGGAGGATGGAAAGGAATGCTTGCCAATGCAGGGCGTGCCTCGGTAACCGGTGAGAATAAGAAAGAAGTAGTTGACCGCACCATTGCGATGGCAAAAAACCACACCATGAGTTCGGTAGTCATCCATAAAGCGGACGGAACGATCCAGGAGGAACGTACCTACCCGAGGTCAACAGACCCTAACCCGCCAATGGGATAATAAATCAGAAATTTTGCAGGCTGCCCCCAAAAAGTGTCTTACTTATTGGGGCATTTTTTGTTACAGGCTACTCCTCTTCAGTGATCATGAGCCGTGTCATGACTGGAAAATGGTCGGAATTGATAAACGTATCAAAGGTGGTATATTGCTTCACATCGATCGCCTTATCGGTAAAAATGTAGTCGATACGCGCGGGGTAGTATTTGTAATTGTATGACTTCCCGAATCCGCTGCCTGCCTCTTCAAAGGCATCATTCATTTTGCCCTTTACACTGCGGTACACATACGAGAAAGCGCTGTTGTTCAGGTCGCCGCAAATAATCATCTTGTGCCGGCACTGCGCCTTGTGCTTTTCGAACAGTTCGGCCTGATGCTGCTGCTTGGCAAAGGCCTCGCTGATGCGCCTGAAAATGAGCTTGGACCGCTGCTCGTCCATCTTTTCGTGAATGTCGGGGCTGATTTTTATCGACTGCAGGTGCATACTGTATATCCTGAGCGTATCCTTGCCTTTTTTAATATCGGCAAAAACCACATTATTGGCCGACTGCGGAAACTCGATGTGGCCGCTGTCTATTATGGGATAGCGCGACAGTATGGCCTGCCCCATCTGCCCTTCGCGGGTAAAGACATATTTGTGCTTATAGGCGGGGAACGACGCGTTGCCTTTACGGGAATACTCCTGCAGGCACAATATATCCGGATTTTTTTCCTTTACAAAGCCCATGATTTTTTCGGCAATGTCCTTTTGCGGAAGCCACTCGTAGAGGTTGAATATCCTTACATTGTAGCTCATGAGGGTAAAATCCTCCTTTTCGGCAGGCAGGCTTGTGTTGGAAAATTTATAGAATTTGCTGATGAATGTTATCCCCAACAGCAGTACAAGTCCGGATAAGAGCATCTGGCGCTTAGTCTGCAAAAGCCAATAGAGGAAAAACAGGAAATTGAGCACGATCATCAGCGGCATCATCAGCGTAAAAACCGAGAGGAACGGAAACAGCTTTGGCGCCATGAAAGGTAACAAATAGGCAATAAAAGTCAGTACAGTCAGGACTATATTGAAAAAAAACATGACCTTGTTGAACCACGAAAGCTTTTTCATCCGGTGCGGGTTATCTTACCAAAGCTACTCTTTATTTTGTAACCTGAATAAAAATTCTTTTTCTTCTTTGGTAAGGCTGTCGTATCCCGACCTGCTGATCTTATCGAGTATCTCGTCGATCTGCTTTTGGGTGATGTCCTTAGGTTTCACTGAAGGCCTTGGCGGTGCGGTATTGCGGTGTACGGCGGTAAAATGCGCTTTCTTTTTGCGGGGCCTGAATATCCGGGCCACGAAATCGATGGCCGCCGATACCCCTTTGCTCAGGTCGGTGCCGCTCCTTAACGCTACGATATACAGGTAGCCGAACAGAGCGCCGCCAAGGTGGGCAATGTGACCGCCGGTATTTTCGACAGATACTGAAATGAGGTCGAGCACGAGCAGCACCGCGGCAATATGCCACAGCTTCACCGTGCCGATGAGCAGCATCCGCACCGAATACATGGGCGAATAGGCCGTTACGGCAAACAGTATGGCCATGATCGCTGCCGAAGCCCCTGTCATTCCGGCCTGTGTATTTGCTAATGTCGGGATCAGGTTATAGCTGGCAATGTACAGCAGGCCCGCAAAAATGCCGCCCAACAGGTACACCCCGAACAACTGCTTCTGCGTAAAGAATGTAAGGAACAGCCTGCCCGAAAAGTGGAGCATTATCATATTGAAGAGCAGGTGCAGAAAGCCGCTGTGCAGGAAAGCATAGAGAATCAGTGACCAGGGTTTCCAGAGCAGATGTGCCGGGTCGGAAGAAAGGCTGAACCAGTCCTGCCCGTAGGCGCCCCTGTAGTTCCAGTCCCATTCCGGGAGGTCGATCCCCGACAGCCTCAGGATGCTGAACAATATCATGGGGATTACAAACAGCCCCACGTTCCAAAAGATAAGCCGCTGCCTGATGCCGCCTACCCTGTATTGTGTCTTTAAATCGTCTAAAATACCCATATTAATTCCAGCGCCTGTCGTTAAATGAATTCTTTTTCCAGTACCACATCATAATAAAGCCTATGAGCGCCCCGCCGATGTGGGCAAAGTGCGCCACACCTGTACCTGTACCAAACAGCGACTGCCCTTTGAACCCAAGGAACAGGTCGACAGCTACAAGGCCGGGTACAAAGTACTTCGCCTTAATGGGTACCGGCACAAACATCAGCATCAGCTCTGCATTTGGCGCTATGAAGGCAAACGCAACCATTATGCCATAAATTGCACCGGATGCGCCAACAGCGGGAACATAATACGACTGTGCCATGCTTGTGAAATCTTCTGTTGCTATACGGCCTTCAAAAATACTGAAGTTCTTCTGGCTAAATGCCGACAGCACCTGTTCCTTCGAAAGGCCACTGCTTGTTAGTATTTCCATTCCCTGGTTAAAGGTAAAATAATTAGCAGCTATGTGTAAGGCTGCCGCGCCCAATCCGCACGAGAAATAGAAGAAAAGGAATTTTTTAGGGCCCCACATATGCTCCAGCAAAGAACCAAAAGAAAGCAGGGCAAACATATTAAAAAAGATATGCATGAGGCCGCCATGCATGAACATGTGTGTAACCGGCTGCCAAAATTGGAAATTGGGATTTAGGGGAAAATGCAGTCCCAGGATATCTATTGCGGACTGGCCGACAATGAAACTCCCTATAAAAAAAATAACATTGATTATTATCAACTGCTTTACAGTCTCAGTCATGTTCATCATATCGCAAATCGTTTATCTAAATCCTCTACGCTTACCGTAATGAAGGTAGGCCGCTGGAAGGGTGAAACATCGGGTTCTTTGCATGCAAACAGGGCATTAACCATGTTTTCCTGCTCTTTTTCGTTCATGTAGGTGCCGGTTTTTACGGCCAGGCTTTTTGCCATGCTCTTGGCGATGCTGTCGCTCTGGCTAAAGCTGCTGTCGGGCACTTCCTGCTGCAGGTCGTTGATGAGCTCCTCGAGCAGTATGGAGACCTCGCTTTCGGATACGTTTACCGGCAGCCCGGAAACCACAATATGGTCGTGGTTGAACTCCGCAAACACAAAGCCCGTATTCTGGAGCGCATCCTGCATTTCTTTTATTAAATCCAGCTCGCTCTGGTTGTAGTGCAGCACCAGCGGGAACAGCAATTGCTGGCTGGCGGCGTGGTGTATCGTGATATTGGTGAGGAACTGCTCGTACAGTATCCGCTGGTGCGCCCGCTTCTGGTCGATGATCAGGAGGCCCGACTTTATGGGGCTTACCAGGTATTTTTTATGGATCTGGTAGGTTTTATGCACGGCCTGCTCCACTTCGCTGTCGTTAAAGAGCGAGCCTGTAACCTCGCCGGTTTCAAAAGTGATGCTCTCCGCTTCGTCAGTCGCCAGGGCCATTCCGGTATACAGGCTTTCCCAGGCGGGCTGGCGCTCGTTCCTGAAAGAGGAAGCCGACGCGTATGAGGCCGGCGACGCTGCCCTTACCGGCTTTTCATCGGCAAACGGGTTAAAGTCGCGGTCGACCTGTACTACGGGCATGGTGGCCTCGCGCCTTTCGTAATTGTAAGGCGTATCGAGGTTGCTGTCGCGGTCGAAGTCCAGCACCGGCGCCACGTTGAACTGCCCCAGGCTGTGCTTGATGGCCGACCGCAGTATGGCATACAGCGCGTGCTCGTCGTCGAATTTTATCTCGGTTTTGGTCGGGTGTATGTTGATGTCGATGGTATGGGGCGGCACGTCGAGGTAAATGTAATACCCGGGCTGGCAGCCGTCCTTCAGCAGCCCTTCGTAGGCCGCCATTACGGCGTGGTGCAGGTAGCCGTTTTTGATGAAGCGGTTGTTGACGATAAAAAACTGCTCGCCGCGGCTCTTTTTGGCAAACTCGGGCTTGGTGACAAACCCCTGTATGCCTACGATGTCGGTCGTTTCCTTAACGGGCACCAGCTTTTCGTTGGTACGGGCGCCAAAGATGTTCACGATGCGCTGGCGGGTATTGGAGCCGGGCAGGTTGAACATCTCGCTGCCGTTGTGGTACAGCAGGAACCCAATGTTGGCATGCGCCAGGGCCACGCGCTCGAACTCGTCGATGATATGGCGGAACTCCACCGTATCGCTCTTGAGGAAGTTGCGGCGGGCGGGTATGTTGAAAAATAAATTCTTTACTGAAAAAGATGTCCCCTTAGGCACTACAGCCACCTCCTGCGACGTGAATTTGCTGCCCTCAATGATGAGGTGCGTGCCCAGCTCTTCCTGCTCCTGTTTCGTTTTGAGCTCCACATGGGCGATTGCCGCGATGGAGGCCAGCGCCTCACCCCGGAAACCCTTGGTATGCAGGTCGAACAGGTCTTCGGCATGGCGTATCTTGCTGGTGGCGTGGCGCTCAAAGCACAGGCGGGAGTCGGTCACGCTCATCCCTTTGCCATTATCGATGACCTGAATGAGTGTTTTGCCGGCATCCTTCACGATGAGCTTGATCTCGTTCGCCCCTGCATCTACGGCATTTTCGAGCAGTTCCTTGACTACCGAAGCCGGCCTTTGCACCACCTCTCCGGCGGCTATCTGGTTGGCAACATGGTCGGGAAGTAACTGTATTATACTGGACATTGTGTAGGGAAAAATCGTTTTAATGAGAGGGTCAAAGTTACGGAAATTTGTGGGATTGCGGAAAATACCTGTTTGGTATTATTGCGGAAAATACGTGTAGGCGAGTAGGGAAAGTTTTGTAGGTTTACGGAAATTAACATAAATTAAAAATTATGAATGTAGAACCAATTATAAACGCGAAGTTTAAGAAGTTCCGTGAAAAAATGGAGTTAAACAATATTGCAGATGGTGTAGCATTTGAACAATTTGTAAATCATGCAATTCTAACTGCACATCAACCAGATGCTTTTAATGGGGATAATGAACTATTTCAAAAAGTCAACGTTGGAGGCTCAAAAGATATGGGTATTGATGGTATAGCTATAAAATTAAATGGCCTCTTTATCAGAGATATTGATGAAGCAGAAGATTTGGTCAAGAAATTACCACGGTTGTCTATTGAGTTTATATTTATACAATCAAAATATAAATCTAATTTTGATAAAGGCGAGTTTAATAATTTTACCGACGGTGTTAGAGAATTCCTTTCCGAAAGACAAAAACAGCCAGTTAGTGACGAAATCAAAGAATTGATACGAATCAAAGAATTTCTAGTAAGTGATAATGCTGTATTTAAATGGGAAGATAATCCATCAGTACGTTTATACTATGTTGTGATGGGGAAATGGAATGAAAGTCAGCATCAACTAGCCCTCGCAGAAACTTTTAAGGAGGATATCTTGGCTTTAAATATCTATAAAAGCCCTCTTGTTCATTTTGTAGACCATAATTCTTATAAAGCCATATTAGATTCTAATGAAAATAATTTCGAAGTTATTATCAATTCTATTGACACTATGCCTCTAACTTCAGTTGAATCTGTTGACAATTCATGTGTCTTACTTTGTTATGCAAGCGAACTAAAGAAAATTTTAACCACACCCGATGGTCTCATTAGAAAAGCGCTATTCGATGATAATGTTAGAGATTATCAAGGAGATAACAGCATAAATGATGAAATAAGTAACACCATAAATAATGAACCTCAAAAATTTGCATTATTAAATAATGGGATTACAATTGTTTGCGAAAAATATGTACCAAGTAATCGACAAATAATTTTAAGAAATCCACAAATTGTAAATGGTTGCCAGACGAGTCACGTTATTTTTCACAATTCTGCAAGCGATGAAAGCTTATCGAGAGTTCCTCTTGTAATTAAATTAATTTCTACAAAAGATTCCGAAATTACAAACCAAATTGTAAGAGGCACCAATAGGCAAAACATTGTTTTTGACGAGGCTTTCGAGGCAACAAAAAAATTTCATAAAGATTTAGAAGATTTTATAAATGCATATTCTCCAGAATACGAAAGATTTTATTATGAGAGAAGATCTAAACAGTACGATCATAACCTTTCTATTAGTCATTTTCAAAAACTAAACCTAAGACTTATTTTACAATCGTTTATAGGAATGTTTGCAAATGAACCTCACATATCACATAGACATGAATCAAAACTATTAGAAATGTACACTAATTTGGTATTTCAGGAACACCAATCTAAATTACCATATTTTACCGCAGCACTAGCTTTTTTCAAACTAGAGAAGCTCTTCCGTATTGGAACTCTTGATAGAAAATCATTATATGCTTTCAGAACACATATTTTAATGATTTTTAGAGAGATAATTGCTGGTAAGAGAACAAATATAAACAATGAGACAGTAATTGACGAACATTGCCAATTAGTTTTAAATGTCTTAAAAGATAAAAACCTTACTGCTGAGAAATTTCTACAGGCCGCGCAAATCTTTGAAGATAGCAGGCAATACTGGATAAAAGACTTACGAAGAGACCAATTTAGGATTAAAGATATTAAGGAGTTCACAGATTTGTTATTGACAAGAATTAGAAAAGTTATAACCGTTACAACTGATTTAGTCGAAGATAAGGACTATATATATACTGGTAAAATAGAAAAGATATTTAAGGACAAATTTGGAAGTTATTGTGGCTTTATTGAACGAAATCCTGTTCACATATTCTTTCACTCAAGTTCTGCGAAAGGTATAAATTTACGAAATAAAGTCGGCGAGCTAGCCACATACAAAGTTTCAACAAATCCAAAATCAGGTCAGTTACTAGCTGTAGATATAGAATTGAAGAACACTTAATATATTTCCCTCCTTAGTACTAATGAGAAAGGAAGGAAAATAAAACCAAAAAAATCTGTAGGTTTACTTACAATTAAACTGAACCGTAACTATCCGAAATGATACAGACCGATTTAAGTAGCCTGAACGATAAACAGATTGAAGCCGTAGTTAGTGAAGAAAAGCGTTTGCTGATACTTGCGGGGGCAGGCTCGGGCAAGACCAAAACCCTGCTGCAAAAGATCATTTACCTGATCGAGCAAAAGTCGGTGAGCCCAGGCAATATCCTCGCGATCACTTTTACCAAAAATGCGGCCAATGAAATGCTGGACCGGCTTATTATTTCGGCGGATGGGACCGGCGAATACGAGCGGCTGATCTTTGACAAAAAAGTCTCGAAGCCCGAGAAAGAGCGTGCGCGCTATACCTACCAAAAGAAATACAAATGGATCGACGGCCTTACCCTTAAGACATTCCATAGCTTTTGTTACGCGGTTTTGCGGAGTGACGGGGTGAACCAGTTTGACAACAAGTTCAGGATAATACAGGACGAGAAGAAAGAGGGCGAAGAGGACCTTAACCGTTATGTAGCGCCGGAAACGGTTTTTGAAGTTTTCCATAAGCTGCTGATCGAGCGATGTTCGGACACTGACTACCTCTTAAAGCTGAAGCGGTACATACTGGACTACATCGTGGATAAGATCCATATTAAAAACCCGGAGCAGCACTTTATCGCGAAGGACGGCAAATATTTTACAGCACTGGACGGCACGAAAGTCAGGTCGAAGTCGGAGCAGTTCATCGCCGACTGGTTTTACCGGCACAGCATTAAATATGAATATGAGCCGCTGCTCAATGTAAAGGATTTTACCTTCCATCCTGATTTTTACATCCCTGCGGCCAACCTGTACATCGAACATATCAGCGACAAAAGCTATTCGATGAAGGGTAAGGAAGAGCAATTCAAAAAGGGCAACCTGCTTTTGGTGAAGACCTTTGAAAGCATGACGAAAGATTCGGCGCTCTTCAATCACTCCCTCGACAAGATCGTGAAGAACAGGCTGCCTGCCGACTACCACAGCAATGCCGGGCTATCGTTTAATGAGGAGTTTAACGGCTACCATGACGCGGTACGGGATTTTGTGACGCAGGCGATACGCATTACCGACATGATCAAGGTGGACAATGCGGATATTGACACGGTTTACAAAAATGGCACGAGCGACCAGCACGAAAGGATACGCCTTTTTTATGAGCTGGCGATACCGGTTTCGAGGTCTTATATGGAGTACTGTACCGATAAATCCTACCTTGACTTTAACGACCTTATTTCTACGACGATCTCGTTATTCAAGCAACATCCTGACATTGCCAACAAATACAAGTCCAAATTTAAATATGTGCTCGTGGATGAATTCCAGGACGTGAATAACCTGCAGGTAGAGCTGATAAAACTGCTGCTGACTGACGATACACAGCTGTTTTGTGTGGGCGATGACTGGCAGAGCATTTATGGATTCCGGGGTTCGAATGTGAACTACATTGTGGAGTTTGAGAAGCATTTCATCAACTCAAAAGTCGTGAAGCTGAACCTGAATTACCGGAGTACCCAAAATATTGTAGGGGCCAGCAATGAGGTGATCCGGCATAACAAATTTAAGGTCGAGAAGGACGTGCAGGCCTCGAAAAAATCGGAACACAAAATCGTGGTGTACGCGGGGAATGATGAGCAGGACAACATACAGTTTTGTGTGGATGAAGTACAGCGGCTGCTGGATTCGGGCATTGCGAACGACGAGATATTGTTCCTGTACCGCCGGAGCGCGATGTACTCGCCGTACTTTCAAGCCTTTCGGAAGGAAAATATGTGGGTGCAGGGAAAAACGATCCATGCTTCTAAGGGCCTAGAGGCCAAAGTGGTTTTTATAATCGGCATGAAGGACGGCTACGGAGGGTTTCCGGACATTTGGCTCGAGGACAGGATCTTCCAGGTGATCAAGCCGGCAAACCATGATTCGCTGCTTGAAGAAGAGCGAAGGCTGTTTTATGTCGCGATAACGCGTGCGAAGGATAAGCTGTTCCTGCTAACCGAAAAGGGGAATGAATCGGGTTTCCTGAAAGAAATCCCGGAGATTTTTACGGTGCGGTCCTCCCGCCAGATGAAATCGGTAGTTGACAAAGTGAAGCTGTGTGCAAAATGCTTTAGCCAACTCGAAAATTTATGGATCAGTTGCCCGTATTGCGGAGAGAAACAAAAGGGCTAAATTGTGAATGTTTTGAATACGTCAGCCGACAACATCACCTATTGAAACAAACTATCCAAAATTACATTATCATAAACAAAGTTGATTTACATTTACTAAAATGGTGTAAATCTGATCCGGCTTTCCCTTGATTTCCAAAGCCATTTCATCAGGCCGTAAAAGTATTACAGCCAGGCACCAAAAACACTGCGCGACCTCCCCTAAAGTCATAGGATACGGTCTTATAAAATCATAGGGATGGGACGCTTTTATCCCCTAAAACGCATTAAAAAACCCCTTCCGTTTCCGAAAGGGGTTTGTTTTTATCTTAAGCCTGTCCTGCGGGCCCGAAAGTAAGTGGAATCGGCGGCTGCTCCGTATCGCTGATCGTGCCGTGGGCACTCTCAAAGCGGTGGATGTTTTCGCCTAAAGCCTTCAGCAGACGCTTGGCATGCTGGGGCGTTAACACAATGCGCGACTTAACTTTGGCCTTTGGCACTCCGGGCATGATGGTCACAAAATCCACCACAAACTCTGATGCTGAGTGGTTTATGATCGCCAGATTGGAGTAAATGCCTTCGGCGGTTTTCTCGTCCAGTTCGATATTGATCTGCCCTGGCTGCTGTTTTTGGTCGCTCATTATTAATAGTTATATTCCTCTTTCGGCGTTAGTAGCTCATTATATTCTTCAGTAGAACCTACGATAGTGTGGTCGTAATCCCTCATACCGGTACCTGCCGGTATCCTGTGTCCTACGATAACGTTCTCCTTAAGTCCCTCAAGGCCATCTACTTTACCTGCTACCGCGGCTTCGTTCAGTACTTTTGTAGTTTCCTGGAACGATGCAGCCGAGATAAACGACTTGGTTTGAAGCGATGCCCTGGTGATACCCTGGAGTACCGGGGTAGCGGTTGCTGCAACTACATCCCTGGCAGATACCTGGTTTTTGTCGTTGCGTTTCAGGATCGAGTTCTCGTCCCTTAGTTCGCGAGGCGTTATGATCTGCCCTGCTTTAAGGTTCTCCGAATCTCCTGCATCCTCAACTACCTTCATACCATATAGTTTGTCGTTCTCCACAATAAAGTCAGACGTGTGAATCAGCTGGTCTTCAAGGAACAGGGTATCTCCCGGATCCTGAACCTGTACTTTACGCATCATCTGGCGGATTACAACCTCAAAGTGCTTGTCGTTGATCTTCACACCCTGAAGGCGGTATACTTCCTGGATCTCGTTCACAAGGTACTGCTGTACAGCCGATGGCCCCTGTATCCTAAGGATATCCTCGGGAGTGATGGCACCGTCAGAAAGCGGCAATCCTGCTTTTACGTAGTCATTTTCCTGCACAAGTATCTGGTTCGAAAGCTTCACAAGGTATTTCTTGATCTCTCCGAATTTCGATTCGATCACGATCTCGCGGTTACCCCTCTTGATCTTACCGAACGATACCACACCGTCGATCTCAGACACTACTGCCGGGTTCGATGGGTTACGTGCTTCAAGAAGCTCGGTAATCCTCGGAAGTCCTCCCGTGATATCACCCGCTTTTGATGAACGCCTTGGTATCTTAACAAGGATCTTACCGGCCTTGATCTTCTCGCCGTTATCAACCATAAGGTGGGCACCCACCGGAAGGTTGTACGAACGGATAAGCTCGCTGTCTTTTCCGTAGATCAATAGCGTAGGGATAAGTTTCTTGTTCCTTGCTTCAGAGATAACTTTCTCCTGGAATCCGGTCTGTTCGTCAATCTCAACCATGAACGATTGTCCCTGCTCGATATCCTCATAAGCTACCTTACCGGTAAACTCAGAGATGATTACACCGTTATAAGGGTCCCACTTACAGATCACGGTTCCTTTATCCACTACCTGTCCGTCTTTTACAAAGATGCTGGATCCGTAAGGAATGTTATGAGTATTCAGGACAATGCCTGTATTTTCGTCAGTAAGTTTCAATTCTGTAGAACGTGACACCACGATATCCACTTCATTGCCTTCGCTATCTTCACCTTTAACGGTCTTAAGGTCTTCGATGTCAAGCCTACCGTGGAACCTGGTCACTATGTTTGATTCCTCCGAGATGTTACCTGCGGTACCACCAACGTGGAAGGTACGAAGCGTAAGCTGTGTACCCGGCTCACCAATAGACTGTGCAGCGATAACACCAACAGCCTCACCCTTTTGGGTCATTTTGCCGGTAGCAAGGTTACGTCCGTAGCATTTCGCACAGATACCTTTCTTAGCCTCACATGTAAGCGGCGAACGTACTTCTACACCTTCGATAGGCGCAGCGGTAATTGCCTTCACTTCAGCTTCTTTTATCTGTTCGCCTGCGTTTACAAGCACTTCGTTGGTAAGTGGGTTAACCACATCCTGAAGGGCAACACGGCCAAGGATCCTTTCGCCAAGGGTTTCCACAACTTCCTCATTCTTTTTAAGGGCCGTAACTTCGATACCCCTAAGCGTACCACAGTCAACAGAGTTCACGATAACGTCCTGAGACACATCATGAAGCCTCCTTGTAAGGTATCCTGCATCCGCCGTTTTAAGGGCCGTATCCGCAAGACCTTTACGTGCACCGTGCGTAGAGATGAAGTACTCAAGGATCGAAAGTCCTTCCTTAAAGTTGGAAAGGATAGGGTTTTCGATAATCTCGCCACCACCTGCAGTTGATTTCTTCGGCTTGGCCATTAGCCCACGCATACCTGTAAGCTGGCGGATCTGTTCTTTCGAACCCCTCGCACCCGAGTCAAGCATCATGTAAACTGAGTTAAAGCCCTGCTGGTCCTCGCGGATGTTCTTCATCGCAAGCTCTGTAAGCAAAGCATTGGTAGAAGTCCATACATCAATTACCTGGTTGTAACGTTCGTTATTGGTGATAAGACCCATGTTATAACTAACAGAGATTTCATCTACCTTACCGTTTGCGTCATCAATAAGTTCCTGTTTTCTTTCAGGAATAATGATATCGCCAAGGCTGAATGACAAACCGCCCTTGAAAGCGAATTTGTAACCCATGTCCTTCATATTGTCAAGGAACGCTGCCGTTGTAGGCACGTCGGTAACACTTAATATCTTACCGATAATATCCCTTAGTGACTTTTTGGTCAGTACCTCATTTATATATCCGGCAGCTTCAGGAACCACTTCATTAAAGAGTACCCTTCCTGCTGTCGTCTGGATGATCTTGTATACAAGTTCACCATTTTCATTGAAGTCTTTTGCCCTGATCTTAACACGTGCGTTAAGTTCTACCCTTCCTTCGTTCAAAGCGATGTTTGCTTCTTCAGCAGAATAGAATGTAAGATCCTGGCCTAAAATCGTATTTGTTTCAGTAGACAAACGTTCTTTGGTCATGTAGTACAGACCAAGTACCATGTCCTGGGAAGGTACCGTGATAGGCGCACCGTTGGCAGGGTTAAGGATATTGTGCGAAGCAAGCATCAAAAGCTGTGCTTCAAGGATAGCCTCAGGCCCAAGCGGAAGGTGTACCGCCATCTGGTCACCATCAAAGTCGGCATTGAACGCCGTACATACCAACGGGTGAAGCTGGATCGCCTTACCTTCGATAAGTTTCGGCTGGAATGCCTGTATACCAAGCCTGTGAAGGGTTGGGGCCCTGTTAAGCAGTACCGGGTGTCCTTTGATTACATTCTCAAGGATATCCCATACTACGGGCTCTTTTTTGTCGATTATCTTTTTGGCCGATTTTACCGTTTTTACGATACCGCGCTCGATAAGCTTACGGATAACGAACGGCTTGTACAGCTCGGCAGCCATATCTTTCGGAAGGCCGCATTCGAACAGTTTCATTTCAGGCCCAACGACGATTACCGAACGTGCCGAATAGTCAACACGCTTACCAAGAAGGTTTTGGCGGAAACGTCCCTGCTTACCTTTTAATGAATCCGAAAGCGATTTAAGTGGCCTGTTGGATTCTGTCTTAACAGCTGACGCTTTCCTTGTGTTGTCGAACAGCGAGTCTACAGACTCCTGCAGCATACGCTTTTCGTTACGAAGGATCACCTCAGGCGCCTTGATCTCCATCAAACGCTTAAGGCGGTTGTTACGGATGATCACCCTGCGGTAAAGGTCGTTAAGGTCGGAAGTCGCAAAACGTCCGCCATCAAGCGGCACCAATGGGCGAAGTTCCGGCGGGATAACAGGAATCACTTTCAGGATCATCCACTCAGGGCGGTTTTCCCTGTTCATGTTCGACTCGCGGAACGACTCTACAACCTGCAGCCTTTTAAGGGCCTCAGTCTTACGTTGTTTCGATGTTTCTGTGTTGGCGCTGTGGCGAAGGTCGTATGACAACTGGTCAAGGTCGATCCTCGCAAGCAGGTCCATGATACACTCAGCGCCCATTTTGGCGATGAACTTGTTAGGGTCGTTATCGTCAAGGTATTGGTTTTCCGCAGGAAGGGTGTCCAGTATGTTCAGGTACTCTTCTTCGGTAAGGAAATCTAATCTTTTAGCATCTTCGCCATCCGGCCCTTTCGCAATACCTGCCTGAATAACCACATACCTTTCATAGTATATGATCATGTCTAATTTCTTAGACGGAAGGCCAAGGATATAGCCAATTTTGTTTGGAAGCGAACGGAAATACCATATGTGGGCGATAGGCACTACAAGGTTGATGTGCCCTACCCTGTCACGTCGAACTTTCTTCTCAGTAACTTCAACACCGCATCGGTCACAAACGATCCCTTTATAACGGATCCTTTTATATTTGCCACAAGCACATTCAAAGTCTTTTACAGGACCAAAGATACGCTCGCAGAAAAGGCCGTCCCTCTCCGGTTTGTGAGTACGATAGTTAATGGTTTCAGGCTTTAAAACCTCACCCCTTGATTCGGCCAGGATAGACTCAGGCGATGCAAGGCCTATCGATATCTGGTTGAACCTTTTAACGGTATTTTTATCTTTTAATCTCGTCATGATATGTAATCTATCGATTTATTAAAAAGTATGGAAGGGAACAGCCGCAAAGCCGTTCCCGTGGAAATTTATTCTTCTAACCTGATGTCAAGGCCAAGGCCTTTAAGCTCGTGCATCAATACATTGAATGATTCCGGCAGCCCTGGTTCGGGCATGGTTTCTCCCTTAACGATAGCTTCGTAAGTTTTAGCCCTTCCGATAACGTCATCCGATTTAACAGTCAGTATCTCCCTAAGCGTGCTCGATGCACCATAGGCTTCAAGAGCCCAAACCTCCATCTCCCCGAAACGCTGTCCACCAAACTGCGCTTTACCTCCAAGAGGCTGCTGCGTGATGAGCGAGTACGGACCGATAGAACGTGCGTGCATCTTGTCGTCGACCATGTGCCCCAGTTTCAGCATGTAGATAACACCTACTGTTGCCGGCTGGTGGAAACGCTCTCCTGTACCACCATCATAAAGATACGTGTGGCCAAAACGAGGAATGTTTGCTTCGTCTGTAAACTCATTGATCTGGTCAAGCGATGCACCGTCAAAGATTGGCGTTGCAAATGTCCTGCCCAGCCTCAAGCCGGCCCATCCGAGAACGGTTTCATATATCTGGCCGATGTTCATACGCGAAGGTACACCCAGCGGGTTAAGCACGATGTCTACAGGAGTACCATCCTCGAGGAACGGCATATCTTCCTGGCGTACGATCTTGGCAACGATACCTTTGTTACCGTGGCGCCCTGCCATCTTATCACCCACTTTCAGCTTACGTTTCTTAGCGATGTAAACCTTTGCAAGCTTTAAGATACCTGACGGAAGTTCGTCACCCACCGTAATGGTGAATTTCTCCCTCCTTAATGCACCCTGAAGGTCGTTCAGCTTGATCTTGTAGTTGTGGATAAGGTCGTTCACCATAGCATTGGTATCATCGTCCGTAGTCCACTGCCCTTTGGTCAGGTGAGCGAAATCTTCAACAGCATAAAGCATCTTTTGGGTATATTTCTTGCCTTTTGGCAATACTTCCTCACCCAGGTCGTTCATAACCCCCTGCGACGTTTTCCCGTTTATGATATTGAACAATTTGTCGATAAGTTTTTCTTTAAGCTCATTGAACTTAACTTCAAAATCCATCTCCAATTTACCCAAATCGTCTTTATCTTTCGTACGTTTGCGCTTGTCTTTTACGGCGCGTGCAAACAGTTTTTTATCAAGGACAACACCATGAAGTGACGGAGAAGCTTTCAATGAAGCATCTTTTACGTCACCGGCCTTGTCACCGAAGATAGCACGAAGAAGTTTCTCTTCCGGTGTCGGGTCCGACTCTCCTTTTGGAGTAATCTTGCCGATAAGGATATCGCCGGGCTTCACTTCGGCACCAATCCTGATCATACCGTTCTCGTCAAGGTCTTTGGTAGCCTCTTCCGATACGTTCGGTATGTCGTTGGTCAATTCCTCGTTACCAAGTTTTGTATCCCTAACCTCAAGAGAGTAGTCATCTACGTGGATCGATGTGAATATATCATCACGTACCACTTTTTCAGAGATCACGATAGCATCCTCAAAGTTGTACCCTTTCCATGGCATGAACGCCACCTGAAGGTTACGCCCAAGAGCAAGCTCACCGTTTTGCGTAGCATAGCCTTCGCAAAGTACCTGGCCCGGAGCTACCCTGTCACCCCTTCTTACGATAGGCTTAAGGTTAATGCTCGTGCTCTGGTTGGTTTTCCTGAACTTGATAAGCTGGTAGGTCTTCTCGTCCGGATCAAAGCTTACGCTGCGTTCGCGGTCGGTTCTGTCATATTTAATAGTGATCTGGTTCGCATCCACATACTCCACGGTACCATGCCCTTCAGCATTGATAAGCACCCTTGAGTCAGAAGCCACCTGGCGCTCCAATCCTGTACCCACGATAGGGGCTTCCGGACGTAAAAGAGGAACAGCCTGGCGCATCATGTTCGATCCCATCAACGCACGGTTCGCATCATCATGCTCGAGGAACGGGATAAGCGATGCGGATATCGAGGCGATCTGGTTTGGCGCAACGTCGGTATAATGAACCACAGTAGGGTCAACCACCGGGAAGTCACCTTCCTCACGGGCAATAACCTTATCCGCAGTAATTTTTCCTGTGCTGTCCATAGCGATGTTCGCCTGTGCGATCATCTTGCCTTCTTCTTCTTCCGCACTCAGGTAAACAGGAGTTGATTCCAAATCTACCACACCATTGGTTACCTTACGGTAAGGCGTTTCGATAAAGCCCATTCCGTTCACTTTGGCATAAACGCCAAGTGAGGAGATAAGACCAATATTCGGACCTTCCGGCGTCTCAATCGGGCAAAGGCGTCCGTAGTGGGTATAGTGAACGTCACGTACCTCGAAACCTGCCCTTTCCCTGGAAAGACCGCCCGGCCCAAGTGCAGAAAGCCTGCGCTTGTGGGTAATTTCCGCAAGTGGGTTGGTCTGGTCCATGAACTGTGAAAGCTGGTTGGTACCAAAGAACGAGTTAATCACCGAAGACAATGTCTTGGCGTTGATAAGGTCAATTGGGGTAAATACCTCGTTGTCTCTTACGTTCATACGCTCCCTGATAGTCCTTGCCATACGCGCAAGACCTACACCGAACTGAGCTGAAAGCTGCTCGCCTACGGTACGTACACGACGGTTGGACAAGTGGTCGATATCATCGATCTCAGCTTTTGAGTTGATCAGCTCGATAAGGTATTTTACTATGGTAATGATATCCTCTTTGGTAAGCACCTGCTTTTCCATAGGGATGTCAAGGCCAAGTTTTTTGTTCATCCTGTAACGCCCTACTTCCCCAAGGTTGTAGCGCTGGTCTGAGAAGAACAATTTATCTATAATGCCGCGGGCCGTTTCCTCATCAGGTGGTTCTGCGTTACGCAGCTGACGGTAAATGTGCTCTACGGCTTCTTTTTCAGAGTTAGTAGGGTCTTTCTGTAACGTGTTGTGGATGATGGCATAATCTGCCTGGTTATTATCCTCTTTGTGAAGAAGTATCGTCTTCACGTTAGAGTCGATAATTTCCTCCACGTTGTCCTTGTCGATGATGGTATCACGGTCAAGGATGATCTCGTTACGCTCGATAGAAACCACTTCGCCTGTATCTTCATCCACGAAATCTTCGTGCCATGTGTTCAATACACGCGCTGCAAGCCTTCTTCCGATATATTTTTTAAGACCTGTTTTCGAAACCTTGATTTCTTCAGCAAGGTCGAATATTTCAAGGATGTCCTTATCCCTTTCAAAACCGATCGCCCTGAAGAGGGTAGTAACCGGAAGCTTTTTCTTACGGTCGATGTACGCATACATAACACTGTTGATGTCGGTAGCGAATTCGATCCATGAGCCTTTAAAAGGAATTACCCTTGCAGAATATAATTTAGTTCCATTAGCATGGAAAGATTGACCAAAGAAAACCCCTGGCGAACGGTGAAGCTGCGAAACAACCACACGCTCGGCGCCATTGATAACAAAGGTACCGCTAGGCGTCATATATGGGATAGTTCCCAGGTAAACGTCCTGTACAATCGTTTCAAAATCCTCATGCTCAGGGTCTGTACAATACAGCTTCAGCCTTGCTTTTAGCGGCACGCTGTATGTTAGCCCCCTGTCTATACACTCTTCAATTGTATATCGTGGCGGGTCAACAAAGTAATCAAGGAACTCCAGTACGAACTGATTTCTTGTATCAGTGATCGGAAAGTTTTCCATGAAGGTGTTATAAAGACCTTCGTTGCCTCTTTCATCCGATTTGGTTTCAAGCTGGAAAAAATCTTTAAACGATTTTACCTGGATATCAAGGAAATCCGGGTAAGCAGGGATGTTTTTTGTAGAGGCAAAATTTAATCTTTCAGTCTGATTTGTTATCATCAATGGACAAAATTTTGATTAAAATAATTTAGATAAAAAACGTATAAAATGTTATTATACGAAAAATGGTTTAGGCCTTTGAGAGTTCTTCTCAAGGCCTAAACCTGGGTTTTCAAACCTATGTAAGCTTATTTAAGCTCAACAACAGCTCCGGCTTCTTCCAGAGATTTCTTAAGGCCTTCAGCCTCATCTTTAGAGATGCCTTCTTTAACGTTAGCAGGAGCTCCGTCAACTAGGTCTTTAGCTTCTTTAAGTCCAAGTCCTGTAAGTTCTTTTACAGCTTTAACTACAGCAAGTTTAGAAGCGCCGGCTTCTTTAAGAACTACTGTAAATTCAGTTTGCTCTTCAGCAGCAGGAGCGTCTCCGCCAGCAGCAGGACCAGCCATAGCTACAGCAGCAGCTGCAGGCTCGATACCATACTCATCTTTTAATATTGTAGCCAGTTCGTTAACTTCTTTAACAGTAAGGTTAACTAGTTGTTCTGCGAATTGTTTCAAATCTGCCATTTTTTCTATCGTTTTAAATAGTTTGTAATATATAATTTATAAAGTGCGTTCTCGCGGTGGTGTTACCTTTCAGATAACGTTTTAACAAGTCCTGCAATCGTGTTTCCGCCGGATTTAAGGGCAGAGATAACATTCTTGGCAGGAGACTGAAGAAGACCGATGATCTCTCCGATAACCTCATCCTTAGATTTAAGGGATACAAGGGCATCAAGCTGGTTGTCGCCGATGAATACAGCCTCATGGATGTAAGCACCTTTAAGTACAGGCTTATCAGATTTCTTACGGAATTCCTTAATGATTTTTGCAGGAGCGTTTCCGTTATCTGCAATCATTATAGACGTACTTCCCTTAAGGATAGAAGGCAGTTCGCCGTAGTTGTTATCACTGCTGCCCATTGCTTTTTCAAGCAGGGTGTTCTTAACAACTGAAAGCTGGATGCCCGCTTTAAAACAAGCCCTCCTAAGGTTTGAAGTATTCTCTGCGTTCAGCCCGGAAATATCTGTAACATATACAACATTAGTACCGGCCAACTGAGCAGTTAAATCTTCAATAACTCTTGATTTTTCTTCTTTGGTCATAATAAAAACTTTTTAACTGGCCAATTAAACTGCTTTAGGATCTAAAGCGATAGCAGGGCTCATAGTAGAAGAGAGGTGGATACTCTTAATGTATGTGCCTTTTGCCGCAGTTGGCTTCAATTTGATTAATGTTTGAATAATTTCGTGAGCGTTCTCAGTGATCTTGTCAGCATCAAAAGAAATTCTTCCTATACCTGCATGAACGATACCGGTTTTATCAACTTTAAAGTCGATTTTACCCGCTTTCACTTCCTGAACAGCTTTTCCTACCTCCATGGTAACAGTACCAGTCTTAGGGTTCGGCATAAGTCCGCGCGGACCTAATATCCTACCCAAAGGACCAAGTTTACCCATTACCGCAGGCATTGTGATGATCACATCAACATCTGTCCAGCCGTCTTTAATTTTTTGAAGGTAATCATCCAAACCTACGAAGTCAGCCCCCGCAGCTTTAGCCTCAGCTTCTTTATCAGGAGTTACAAGGGCAAGAACCCTTACATCTTTACCTGTTCCGTGAGGAAGCGCAACAACGCCCCTTACCATTTGATTCGCTTTTCTTGGATCTACACCCAAACGTACTGCGATGTCAACAGACTCATCAAATTTTGCAGAAGCAACTGTCTTGATTAATGCAGAAGCATCTTTCAGTGAATACAGTTTATTCTTCTCAATTTTTGATGCAGCCTCTTTCTGTTTTTTTGTCAATTTTGCCATGTCTTCTTTTTCTTTTTACGATTAAAAAGGAGCTGCTCCTGATACGGTTATACCCATAGACCTTGCAGTACCGGCGATCATGCTCATTGCTTTCTCGATAGTGAAAGCATTAAGGTCAGCCATTTTGTCTTCTGCAATAGCCCTGATCTGATCCCAGGTAACACTTGCAACCTTTTTACGGTTTGGCTCTCCCGAGCCTCCCTTTAGCTTGGCAGCATCCAGTAACTGGATAGCAGCCGGTGGCGTTTTAACAACAAACTCGAAAGATTTGTCTTTGTACACAGTAATTTGTACTGGTAAAACTTTGCCGGGTTTATCCTGAGTCCTAGCATTGAACTGCTTACAGAACTCCATGATGTTAACTCCAGCAGCCCCCAAAGCAGGTCCAACCGGTGGCGACGGATTCGCAGCACCTCCCTTAACTTGTAGTTTAACTACTTTACTAATTTCTTTAGCCATTTCTTTAAAAGATTAGCACATCTTCATTGGAAGCGAATGATGTGATTTATAATAAGTGTAACAAAAATTATACTTTTTCAACCTGCATAAAGCCCAGTTCCAGCGGCGTCTTCCTTCCGAAGATCTTCACCATCACTTCCAGCTTACGCTTTTCTTCATTAACCTTTTCAACCGTGCCGTTAAAGCCGTTGAAAGGCCCGTCTATAACCTTGATGGTTTCCCCTAAAGTAAACGGTATTGATACATTATCAGTTTTAACCGAAAGCTCGTCCACTTTACCAAGCATCCTGTTTACTTCCGCAAGGCGCAACGGCACTGCGTCACCACCTTTTGTTTCGCCAAGAAAACCAATAACTCCGGTAATAGATTTTATAATGTGTGGTATTTCGCCTGTAAGGTTAGCCTCGATCATTACGTATCCCGGAAAATACACCCTGTCTTTGCTGATTTTTTTCCCGTCACGCACCTGTACTACCTTTTCTGTAGGTACAAGCACCTGCGAAATATAATCGCTCATGCCCAGCCTGCTGATCTCGGTTTCGATGTAGTTCTTAACCTTATTCTCCTGGCCACTTACCGCTCTAACTACATACCACTTTTTGACATTGTTATCAGTCATCACGATAAGATTAATTTTTTAAGAAACCGTACACTTTTGCAATAAGGACTTCAAAGCCTTTATCTACACCAAAAGTAACCAGGGCAAATAGTATTGAAAAAACTGCAACTATAATAGTATAGCGCTGCACTTCAGACCACTCCGGCCATGTCACGTTCATCCTCAACTCTGTAAACGCCTCTGATATATAATTGGTAACCTTCATTTGTATTTCCTTTTTTGCACGGGTGGAGGGATTCGAACCCCCATCAACGGTTTTGGAGACCGCTATTCTACCCTTGAACTACACCCGTTTGTTAAAAGCCAGCCGGTACAGAAGCACCTGCTGGCTTTTTATTTATTTAAAAATAATTAGTCAAGAATTTCAGTAACCTGACCTGCACCTACTGTACGACCACCTTCACGGATAGCGAAACGAAGACCTACGCTAAGAGCGATAGAGCTAAGCAATTGTACGTCGATTGTAAGGTTATCACCTGGCATAACCATCTCAACACCTGCAGGTAGAGAAATAGTACCTGTTACGTCAGTTGTACGAACATAGAACTGAGGACGGTAATTATTGTGGAATGGAGTGTGACGTCCGCCTTCTTCTTTCTTAAGGATATAAACCTCAGCTTTGAAGTGAGCGTGTGGCTTCACAGATCCCGGCTTAACGATAACCATACCCCTTTTGATATCTTCTTTAGCAATACCCCTTAGAAGGATACCTGCATTATCTCCTGCCTCACCCCTATCAAGGATTTGACGGAACATTTCGATACCTGTTATAGTAGAAGTCAGTTTCTCAGCACCCATACCGATGATCTCTACAGGATCTCCAGTGTTAGCAATACCTGCCTCTATACGGCCTGTAGCAACAGTACCACGGCCAGTAATTGTAAATACGTCTTCAACAGGCATAAGGAAAGGCTTGTCGATATCACGTACCGGCATTTCGATCCAGTTGTCAACAGCAGCCATAAGCTCAAGAACTGTATCAACCCATTTTTGCTCACCGTTAAGTGCGCCAAGAGCAGATCCCTGGATTATCGGGCCGTTATCTCCATCATACTGATAGAAAGAAAGAAGGTCACGGATTTCCATTTCAACAAGCTCAAGAAGTTCAGCATCATCAACCATATCCACTTTGTTCATGAAAACAACCATGCGTGGAACACCTACCTGACGGCCAAGAAGGATGTGCTCGCGTGTTTGTGGCATCGGTCCGTCTGTAGCAGCAACAACAAGGATAGCACCGTCCATCTGGGCAGCACCTGTAACCATGTTCTTAACGTAATCCGCGTGACCAGGACAGTCAACGTGAGCGTAGTGACGGTTAGCAGTAGCATATTCTACGTGTGACGTATTAATAGTGATACCCCTTTCTTTTTCTTCAGGTGCGTTATCAATTTGATCAAATGATTTCGCTTCAGAATAACCTGCATCGGCCAATACTTTAGTAATAGCTGCTGTTAAAGTTGTTTTTCCGTGGTCTACGTGCCCAATTGTACCAATATTCAAGTGGGGCTTGGAACGATCAAAATTTCCTTTTGCCATGATTTAATAATTTAATCTTAGTTATATAATTAGTGTTCAAATTCTAAACTTGAGCCAATGACGGGAATTGAACCCGTGACCTCTTCCTTACCAAGGAAGCACTCTACCCCTGAGCTACACCGGCGGCTTCCATTTATTTTAAATTTTAAATGCTATATTTTAAATCCCCCTACGGCAATCATTCAACATTCACAATTCATCATTCAAAACAAAAGTTTTGTGGGGAGAGCAGGATTCGAACCTGCGAAGGTTTCCCAACGGATTTACAGTCCGTCCTCGTTGGCCGCTTGAGTATCTCCCCTAACCTTTTACTTTTCAGTTGCTTATCCAATAAAACTATTGAGCCGATAGAGGGACTCGAACCCACGACCTGCTGATTACAAATCAGCTGCTCTAGCCAGCTGAGCTACATCGGCAACTTTCAATAAAAAAGTCCGCTATTTCTAACGGACTGCAAATGTATAGATTTTATTTTTTAATCAAAACATTTTCTATATTTTTTTTCTAATTACGAATGTGCCCTCGTTTTTTGCTTTCTCTTCATTAATAAACGCTCCATGGAATCGGCCGCAAGCTCTACAGCCTCTTCAAATGATTTGCACTGTTTTTTTACTATGAACTCATCTCCGGGTACCGTGACCTTTATCTCTGCAATCTTATTTTCCTTGTCACTTGTATTATCAAGCTTAAAAAACACATCGGAGTGCACCACCCTGTCATAATATTTCTCCAACTTGTCCAGCCTGTCCTGAACATAGCCTACCAGTTTCCTGTCAACAGTAAAGTTGACTGCATGAACGTTTACTTTCATAATATCATTTTTATGGTTAAACTTAGGAGCCGCCACGGCTGCGAGGATGAGAATCACCATACACTTTCTTCAACTCTGCAAGACTGCTGTGGGTATAGATTTGTGTGGATGATAAACTCGCGTGCCCTAATAGTTCCTTTACTGAATTTAAATCTGCCCCATTGTTAAGAAGGTGCGTCGCAAAAGTATGCCGCAATACGTGCGGGCTCCTTTTTACCTTCCCTGAGACAACACTAAAGTAACAATTTATTAACCGATAGACAAACGATTCGCTTACTTTATTCCCCCGTACACTCAAAATTAACATATCGGGATCGGCTATATTTTTGAGTTCCCTGCGCCTGGCAAGGTATTCCGCTATAAGCGGCGCGGTACACCCCAACACAGGCAGCAACCGTTCCTTGTTGCGCTTACCCAACACCTTCAGCGTCCCGTTCCCGGGATCATAGCTATTAAGCTTTAAACCAATAAGTTCGGCACGGCGCATTCCCGTAGTATAAAACAGCTCAATAATGAGCCGGTTGCGCACGCCTTCGAAATCATCCGGATATTCATTTTCAGCAACTACATCTACCAGCTCTTTTTCCGAAAATGGCACCTGCAGTTTTTTTTCCGTCTTCAGCGACTTGTGCTTTTGCAGGGGGTTGATATCGATCTGGCGGGATTTAAGGAGGAACTTATAAAAAGACTTGAGGGACGACATTTTCCTGTTGACCGAGCTGTTGGCCATGCCGTCATCTACAAGCCGCACGATCCAGCTGCGTACCTGGCTGTAACTTACCTCTTCGAGCGTTGCGCCTTCATCGCCATTCTTAATAAAGGATTCGAATGCCGTTATATCATCCAAATAGGCACGGAGGGTGAGCAGGGAATAATTTTTTTCCTTGTGCAGGTAATCGCGGTATGCCTGTTTGCTTTCAACCATAAAAAAAACCGTTACACGCAAAGTTAAACTTTTACGGGTAACGGTTAAGTATTGTAAACAGAATTTCTGCTTATGATTCCATAGCGTCCCTTAGGCCCTGGATATAATTTGCTTTCTGCACTTCAGCCCTTCTGGACACAGATGGCTTGATGAACGCAGAACGACGCCTAAGCTGGCGAACAACGCCGGTCTTGTCGAATTTACGCTTGTAACGCTTTAGCGCCCTGTCGATATTTTCTCCGTCTTTAATTGGTATAATTAACATAGCATAACACCTCCTCTCATTAAGGGTGCAAACTTAATCCATTATTTTGGATTATGAATTATAAATTATAATATTTATTTGGGCGTGTCCCTCACGCAAACAAAACGGGCCGCCTTTCAGCAGCCCGTTCCTGTAAAATCCAGTATCCAGTACTCTATTCCTTAAGCAGGTTACGTGAAATAACCAGTTTTTGAATCTCGGTCGTCCCCTCGCCTATGGTACACAGCTTGGAGTCGCGGTAGAATTTCTCGACCGGGTAATCCTTTGTGTAGCCATACCCGCCGTGTATCTGCACTGCTTCGTTGGAAACCCTTACGCAGACTTCAGACGAGTACATTTTGCCCATAGCGCCGGCAACTGTCATTTTTTTACCGTTATTTTTAAGATAAGCCGCTTTGTGAAGCAATAATTCAGAAGCCTCAATCTCGGTAGCCATGTCAGCAAGCTTAAAGGCAATACCCTGGAAGCTACTGATCGGCTGCCCGAACTGGTGGCGCTCCTTCGAGTATTTCAACGCCGCCTCGTAAGCGCCTTTAGCAATACCTAACGAAAGTGCCCCGATAGATATCCTTCCGCCATCCAGCACCTTCATCGCCTGGATAAAGCCTTCGCCCACTTCGCCGAGCCTGTTGGTATCGGGAATGCGGCAGTTATCAAATATAAGTTCGGCTGTTTCACTGGCACGCATACCCAGCTTGTTCTCTTTTTTTCCGCTGGTAAAGCCCTGCATACCTTTCTCAAAAACAAAGGTAGTCATGCCTTTGGAGTCGCCCTTTTCACCAGTGCGGACAATTACCACGGCAATATCGCCTGATTTTGCATGCGTAATAAAGTTCTTGGCGCCGTTCACGATCCAGTGGTCGCCGTCTCTTACGGCAGTAGTGTTCATGCCTCCCGCATCAGACCCTGTATTGTGCTCAGTGAGGCCCCATGCGCCGATATGTTCGGCCGTGGCAAGCTTCGGTATCCATTTTTTCTTTTGTTCTTCGTTACCGAATGTGAGTATGTGATTTGTACAAAGCGAATTGTGCGCGGCAACCGACAGTCCAATCGACGGATCTACTTTCGATATCTCCTCGACTACCGTAATATATTCGTGGTAACCAAGACCCGAGCCCCCGTATTCTTCAGGAACAAGGACACCCATGTAGCCCATTTCGCCTAATTTTTTAAACAAGTCTACCGGAAAATGCTGGGTTTCGTCCCACTCCATAATGTTTGGGCGGATGTGCTGCTCTGCGAAATCCCTGATCGATTCGGCGATCATCTTTTGCGTCTCACTGTATTCGAAATTCATCTGTTTAGTTTTAGAATTCCAAATATAGAGCAATTATTTTTATTTTATCGACAGGAAAATCATTAATTTTTGACAATTCGTCAATGCTGCTGATTTTTCCATTCATGCTCCTTTTCGTTATTATGGCTTTCGCAAGTCCTTTATTAAAGTAAGTGAAATGGGACAGCTGCTGCAGCGAAGCCGTATTTACATTAAGTTTAGACACATCGGGATTAGGGGCTACATAAAAGCTGTTCTTTAATCCTTTGATTGCTTCAGGGGACAGGTCGGCGAATTCATCCATCTGTTCCATACTGCCAAATGCACCGAGGTCGGCACGGCGGCGCAATATCTTTTTGGCAAAGTACGGCCCTATACCATATACTTTTACCAGGTCTTCTTCGAGCGCATTATTAATATCAATCCGGGGAATTTCCCTGTCTTCTTTTACCGGAAACTTATTGTTTCTGGCATAATCCGGTATATTCCCAGACTGCTTCGGCAACTTATTCTTATCATTAACCCAATCAGGAAATTTAAAATAGGGAGAAATTTTAGCCAACATACTGTCGGATACCTGTGTTACCTTTTGAAAATCGGCAGCAGAATTGATAAACTTACCTGTCTTCCTGAAAGCGGCCAGGCGGTCGATCTCTGCAACAGACAGCCCCAGTACGTAGCCTTTGTAATCGGAAATATAATTAGGATTAAAAGGATATATGGTGTCTTTCGTGTTGCCTTTTCTCGATTTGAGCGCATCAATATCTGCCTGAAAGGCCAGCCATTCTTTTTCTGCCGCCGATTGCTCTTCTTTATTTTTAAAATCATGGGAAGCCACAAAAAAATAAGCTGCCTGGAACATTAGTACCAATAAAAACAATGCAAGAATGCCTTTTCGCTGGCCGGAGGTAAATTGCAAAATAAAGTTGAATGGCTTCATCCGTATTGCAGGTTACAGGTCGAAAACGGAACTCCTCTTGGTGTAGATCATATCCTTCAGCCTGAGCCAGAACGCCAGGGTAAGGTAAACGCCGAACCATAGCCCGATAGTCACGAAGGAGATGTAAATGAAAAACAGGCGTACATTGGTAGCCCGCATGCCCAGCCTGTCGGCGAGGCGCTGCGATACTTCGAAGCCGTGCTTTTCGAAAAAATGCCTTATATTGGTTACTATTGACATTGTGCAGTTTCAGGTTTAAGGTTTAAGGTTACCACTCAAACCGTTGATTTTTCAAATATAAAAATAAATCCTTTACTTTTTTAAAAGTTCCAGTCCCAGTGCACATTGCATACAGCGCTTATGGGCACAGTATTCGTTACGAAGCTGCAGCAGGGACTGGGTATCGTAGGCTGATTCTGCAACCACCTTAAATGACCGAAACTTATTCACCACTGCATTTTTCTCCGGGGCAACACTTTTTAAAAGACCTATCAATTCTTCCGAAAGCTCCTTACCGGTATGCCGTGCATAGGCAAAACGGAATGGTATTATCGTATTGACAATGATCAAATCAATGAACGAAGCTGTAAGCGCTTTACGTTTTTTGGAGCTTTCCTTATCAAACGTGTAATGAGTCTGCCAGTAAGACGATGCCTGTACTTCGAAAATTTCATATATGTCTTCGACTGTGGCCGAACCAATCACTTTCGAAAACAGGTTTTGATGCTTATGGTAAAGCTGTGCGAACTGCGACAGCCGTATAGTAGGAAAATTATCCGGGCGGTGCCTGAAGAACTCCGGGCTATCAATATGCGCGGGCTTAAGCTGATGCTTATGTGCCATGTAGGCATACCTGGCTTTCAGGTCGCGCGGACAGGCATCCTCATAATCGCCGTCAAGCAGACCGGCCCTTCCTAAAAGCAATGCTTCCAGATTTTCGGCATCGAAACTTTCCTTACGTACGACTCCAAATGGAAGCGAGTTTGCGAGTGCAAAAAAAGTACCACCATTAGTATTGAGGCCGAAGTTTTTGGCAAGGAAGCAAAACAGCACGGCCTCCCAGTCGTTGCCTCTTTCGGTCGCAAGCTGCAATATGGGTGCCGCCTTACGCTCGAGGCGCTCGAAAAACAATCGCTCCTTCCAGTTTTCCAATACAAAGCCGTTCATGGATTCAAGTTCTTTTTCGCAATAAATCCAGGTTTTTGCAGCAGCGAGGGCATTATAGCTTTCAATCAGTTTCGGGTCGGTATAATGTTTTAGTTCCAGTACAGGAATCTCCGAATTGTCGCGCCGCATCACTTCGGTATCGTGTTCCCAGACTACGTGCAGGACAACGTTATCGTAATTGGGATCGTTTTCATGACTGTGCAGGTACCAGTCGGATGACTTAATATGTATTTCTACATTGCCTGCCCACTTTTGCCCCCCGATGACCAGCTGGGCGTTAAAGAAGTCAGGGCCTGACTGCTGCAGGTATTGTCCCGCATTGATTATCTCTATCGGCTCTCCCTGTACTGTCTTTAATCCCTGCAGGCTAAACTTTTTGTATTGCCAAACGTGGTGGAGGAAATCTTCTTTCATGGCGTATAAATAAAGTACTAAAATACAGAAGTTTGTAATTCATCCTTAAATTTGATGGGATTTTTATCGAAATTTGATTGTATTAAACAACCACATGAAAAAACACATATTTTTCGCACTCCTGATTTTCATGACTGCCCTGGCTTATTCCCAAAAGCAGCCTGCCGCCATACAAGTTACCTACCAAAAAACATCGCTGGGTAAAGTTACTGATGCAGATAACCCCATAATCATCTTTTCCGATGCGCAAAGGACAGTGATTACAAATAAAGCGATACAGGAAGGAAAAGCGCCTTTTCCCATAGAACAATCGGTAGTATATAATACTGATAGTTCTTATGTACTGGGCGCCGAATGGGCAAAAGGGAAACATATCGCTACGAAAGACTCTGTATCACTTAAAAAGCAATCATTCGAACTGCTTCCGGATACAAAAACTATTTTGGGATATAAATGCAAAAAGGCAAAGACGATCATCAATTCCAATACTATTGAGCTTTGGTACACGAATGACCTGAAGCTAAAAGGCGCGCCGTCACTCTTAGGCCAGGAGCTGGGATTGGTTTTAGAAACCAACCGGAACGGAAGCTACATAGTAACGGCAAGCAAGATAGACAAGCTAAAAAGCATTCCGCTATCCCTGCTCCCTCAGGTAAAAGATAAGCCGACAGATATGCTTACCTACCGCGATGTACTTTGGAAATCGCGCTTTATAACACTATCCGTATTTACAGACGAAACCATCAACTTTTCGGATGCATCCAAATCCAATGACAGCGTACTGCGTTTTGCCAACGGAACTATTGCCCTGCGCAAAATAAAATTTCCTCAAATTGAGATGGGCAACCAGGTTTTTGTGGAACTCAAAGAGCAGTCCAATGGTGATGCCTATGACCGTACGGGATCGGTATTCCTGATTCCGGAAGGTGAAGAACAATCCTTTCTGGACGGACTTCGCAATGGGATAAACACCTTGCCTTTGTACAATAATGGCAATGGCAAACAGTACCAGGGCGTAGTGCGTACTAATCGCTATAGCCCGCTGTTAGAGCTGATGCGCTTTTTTACACCCTTTGGAATAAGGCAGTACGGCAATATTCAGCTTAAGGGAAAAGACTGGCACGACATAGTACCGTACCGCCAGGACGTTTCGGAACTGTCAACGCTCTTCAGCAACAAAGAGATGTGGGTAGGCGTTTTTATTGGGAATTATGATAAAGGCGGGCATAAGGTAAGCCTCGATATTACCATCCATAAAGATGAAGTTCAGTATAACAGGGACAACTTTGTATTGCCGTTATTTAATACTGTCAACGTTATGGAAATGGCAGGCCAGGAATACTCCACAATGTTCAATTCGCCAAAAGGGCTTGAGGTTACTTTTACGCTGGAGAAAGATGTCAAAAACGCCCGCCTTCGCTACATCACCACCGGGCATGGCGGTTGGGAAAACGGCGATGAATACCTCCCTAAAAAGAATACCATAACGCTAGACGGTAAAATTGCCTTTGCTTTTGTGCCATGGCGCCAGGACTGCGGCTCATACCGTTTGTTCAACCCGGCATCTGGTAATTTTGAGAATGGGCTTTCCTCATCGGACTACAGCCGCTCCAACTGGTGTCCCGGTACAGTTACCAACCCGGAGTTCGTCGACCTTGGCGACCTTAAAGCCGGCACACATACCCTAACCGTTATTATACCACAAGGCGCGCCCGAGGGCAACAGTTTTAGCGCTTGGAATGTGTCCGGTGTACTGCTTGGGGAGGAATGAATACTAATAAAAATCTGAAAAAGTTTTACACGACATTAGCATTGGCTTTTGAATGTTATAGTAGTTGTCAATATTCAAATTATTAATTTCTTCATTAACATGACCAAAAACTACGCTATCAATTTCGGTTGAAGCTTCGGCTAAAAACTCTAAGGTCATAGAAATTGCTTCAAGAGGATTTTTATTAATATCTATATCGGTTAATATAATATATTTTTTTATTAACTCATGATACATTGTCCTATCTTTTCCCGTTAGATTAAATGCGTTAGATTGTACAATATTATTTAGAATGGTTATACTATCTCTAATCTTACTGGAAAAATCAAATTTTGCAACCTTATCATTTACCTGTTGCTTAACATTTTCTTCAGAATCTAATTGCCGATTTATAAATTCTTTTAATCCTTTCATTTCGATAAAGTCAATTGAATTTTCAGTCCCCAGTAATTTCAAAGCATCACATGATTTGATACACTGATAATTATGGTGTTTTCTGTGATATTCTTCAGTTTTATCAAAATCTATGACCTCTACAGTTAATGATTGACAACAACTTTTATCTAATTTGCCAATTTCAGCAATTTCAAAATATCCATTCTCAACTCCAAAATCAGACAATTTCTTAAGAAAATTTATTTCGTCCATACTAAATCTCTTAAAGGTTCTGCTAATTTTATAAAAATTTTATTTAAATCGTCCGTTACGTCGGAAAAAATTGAATAACTACCGTCCTTTTCTGCAAAATAATAATTTGTTTTATCCTCAACATTGTTTTCTTCACTATAGTATTTTAAAGCCTGAATTATATATGGACTATGCGAAGTAATTATAATCGAAATGTCATTTTTTACCAACTCAATTATCATTTTAGCATATTCTATTTGCCACTGTGGATGCAAATGATTTTCAGGTTCGTCAATTATCAATAAGCTTTTATCATTTAATATATCCGCTTGAAGCAGCAATTGAATTATTCCAAAAGATTTAATACCGGAAGCGGTATTTGTTGGCTTTATATTATAGTTCTTATCGTTCTTATTATTTACGAATACAAGTTCCGTTCCATCCTTATCAAAAGAAAAACCTCCACCTATAACTGTTGAAATGTTATTCAATAAATCAGATGTTTTTGAATCAGCCTTATCAATTTTATTTGAGTAATATTTAGCACTATCAATTTTTGAAATTAAATCTTTAGTATGAAGAGAAACTTTAGACCGACTTTTCGTGTAATTATTATCTAAATTATCAGTATCAAAAATGACATCTGAAGTCTGTATTAAGCCATACAATTGTAATAAAAGTGGGGTTTCAATAAAAATTACATCTTTAAAACTCAAATCTTCATTAATAATTAAGGATTCTATTTCATTTTTAACAATATTTAAACCTAATATTTTATTTCCTCCTGCTGAATATGTTATCGACGCTCTTTTAGATGTTCCTTTAGGATTTATTTCAGAAAAAAACTCTGAGTGAAATACTTTCTTAAGAGCTCGTTCAATTCTATCAACTCTATTTTCTTTCTTAATTATATGAGTTTTAATTTCATTTAATATAGAGAGCAATCTTTTAAGATAGACTTCATCATCAATTATCTTTTCTAACACACTAAATTTAAATTTAAAAAAATTTTCAATTTGTGTAGTACTTATTTCTTCATCGTTTGAAAATAAAGAATGTTGATTAGCATTTAAAAAAATTTGGGTTTGATTAAAAAATTTTCTTGGAAAAAATTCATCTCTTATTAGATCATTGCTAATATCTGCTAATCTTCGGATTTGAAAATACAGTTTCTCAATTGTTTCAAAAACAATTTGTTCTTTATTTTCATTAAAGTCCTGTTCATATCTACTTATTGCTTTTACAATAGAGAACATTATTTTGCCTACAGTACTTTTTCCAGTATCATTTATGCCTGCTATAACGCTCAATCCATTTATACGAATTTTTGCATCTTTTACTTTTCCGAAATTCTCAATCTCCAGATATTCACCAATAATATTTGACGTTGTATTTATGTAATAAAAGGAACTTCTTAAAAATGAAAAATCTTCAGTAAAATATCTAACCTCTGATGGATTCTCAAATATTACCGCAACACGTTCATTAAGTGCATCATTGTCATTAACATTACCTTCAATCCTTTCATCAATCCATTCTCCAAATATTTCCTGATGGTATACTAATGCATCTTTCCAATTACCCTTCTTAACAACATTGCTAATTGAAATTATTTCTTTAATATCTGCTATAAAATATTTGCCTTTACTTTCATAATTACCGGCAATTAAAACTTTAGAATAGTTTTTGGCCCTGTTAGTATTTAATGTCCACGCTAAAGAAATACCAAATTCTTTAATCCTATATATATCCGCTTTGCCTTCTCTAATACATATACCATTAAAATGTGGTAAATCCTTTTTTATTATTTCAGTAATTGTCATACACTTTATTTAAACTAAATTCAAATGTAGCTATAATTTTCACATATTGCTTTTAAATTTTAATCTTCACCTGCCCGTTATGTATCAGGTAAAGTTTAGCGCAAGCCCGGGCATCGCTTAGTGCCTCATGATGGTTCAGTTGTATGCCATTGCGGTCACTGCAGTATTTGAGGTTAGCTTTGGGGTAGCCCTTGGCACGGTATATTTTGCAGGTGCATTCCCAGCGGTCGGCTATTTCGAGTTCATCGTAATGGAGACCGTACCAGCTCATGGTCTTCATAAGTACATTGCGGTCAAAGGATTCGTTGTGGGCCACGATCTTCCTGCTAAATAACCTTTTTTGTATTTCGGGAAACAACGTATCGAATGTTGGTATATTGATCGTTTCCGCCGGCTTAATGCCATGCACCATAATATTGCGGTACCAGTACTCATTGTCGGGAGGTTGGATAAGGGTATAATACTCTTCCGTAATGACGCCATCCTCAACCGTGACAATCCCTACAGCACATGCGCTGTGCGGGTATCCTGTTGCAGTCTCGAAGTCGATGGCAGTGAAATTCATATTTATACTGGTTCCTGGCAAAGGTACAATTCATTAAGAAAAAGAAACGCTGACTATGCAAATTTGCGCAAATTTGACCGGATCTTTGCCGCCAGTCATAAAAAAAGCCCCGCATTGCGAGGCTTAGTTTTATTTTATCGAACTGATGATGTCGTGCTTGGTGATGATGTGGTGCTTACCGCCTCCCAAATCGACCAATACGGCCTGGTTATCTTTATTGATGAGTTTCGAAATTTCCTCGATGGAGGTGTTCTTTTGAACAATCGGATAAGGTTTACCCATGATTTCCCGTATGGGTTTTTCGGCAATGTCCTTGTCTTCCACATAACTGCGGAACAGGTCGGTTTCATCTATCGAGCCTACAAAACCATTGGTATCAATAACAGGAATCTGCGATATTTTATATTTGCGAAGACGCTCAATGGCATGGCTCACTAATTCTTCGGTGCGTACGATGACTAGCGGCTTGTCTGAGTGGTCTTTTATCAGGTCCTCTGCCTTAGTGATGTCTTCATCGAGAAAACCGCGCTCACGCATCCAGTCGTCGTTGAACATCTTGCCCACATATCGGCTGCCACTGTCGTGGAATAATACCACAACCACATCATCCGGTTTAAACTCGTCTTTCAATTGCAACAGTCCTTTGATCGCGGCACCGGCAGAGTTCCCTACGAATATACCTTCTTCAAGTGCGAGTTTACGCGTATATACTGCAGCATCCTTATCGGTTACTTTAGTAAAGCCATCGATAAGGGAGAAGTCAACATTTTTAGGGAGTATATCCTCACCTATTCCTTCGGTGATGTATGAATAGATTTCGTTCTCGTCGAAAATGCCGGTCTCGTGGTATTTTTTGAATACAGAACCGTAGGTATCAATCCCCCAACATTTCACATTGGGGTTCTTTTCTTTTAAATATTTTGCTACCCCGGAAATGGTCCCTCCTGTGCCTACACCTACTATAAAATGGGTTATCCTGCCTTCAGTCTGCTCCCATATTTCAGGTCCTGTCTGCTCATAATGCGCCAGGGCATTACTCAGGTTGTCGTATTGGTTTACATACCATGAATTGGGTGTTTCTTCAGCAAGGCGTTTTGACACTGAATAGTACGAACGCGGGTCTGTGGGTTCCACATCGGTTGGGCAAACCACAACTTTTGCGCCAACAGCACGAAGGATGTCCATTTTTTCCTTGGATTGCTTGTCGCTGATAACGCATATCAGCTTGTAGCCCTTTACAATTGCACAAAGCGCAAGCCCCATACCGGTATTGCCCGATGTACCTTCAATAATTGTACCTCCGGGCTGCAGCCTTCCGTCAGCCTCGGCATCCTCAATCATCTTTACGGCCATCCTGTCTTTAACAGAATTGCCGGGATTGAATGTTTCGACTTTAGCCAGCACAAGTGCATCAATGCCCTGTGTTATTTTATTAAGTTTTACCATAGGTGTATTACCAATGGTTCCCAGTATGTTTTCTGCGTATTTCATTGTTATCATTTTACGGCTGCGTTAGCCCGAGCCGGTACAAAGATATTGCATATAATTTAAAACAATCGTAAATTTTTGGTAACGAAAGCGCTCAAAAAAATGAGTTTGCCAATTTAGGAGAAGAAATCCCAAATTACACCAAAGCGAACAGTGAAGTCGCGATATGGTACATTGGGCGCCGAATAAAAATCATATCCTGTCATGGATGAGTTGAAATGCTCAGCCTTCAGGAACATTCGGAATTGCTTTATCTTGGCATTAATAAAGAAGTCCATCAGCGGAAAGCCGCCAAATTCTTTTTCATCCTGCACGAAAAACTCCCCAAGCAGCGGGTTGTAGTCGTTACCGTAATATTTTGTAAAATACTGGAATGTAAAGCCCGTCTGGATGAATAATGCCTTTTTGAAAAGATGCTCTGAGTAGTAGAATGTATTCCTGGCCACAAACTCAGGTACATTCAGGATGTTGTCCTGCTGATCGACCTTTTGATAAAGAAACGTATTGTCGAGTGTAAATTTCCAAAGCCTGAACTCTCGCCCTACCTTTATCGAAAGGTAGTTGATGGTATTGTCATATTGCTGCGGCCTTACATACAACGTATCAATATTATCTGGCGAAGTAATTGTATTTACAAATTCATTTCGGAAATACAAATGGTCGTTAAGGATAGTATACTGCACCGATGCATCGAGCCATTGGGTTTTTGCCGCGATTTCAAAGCTGTTGATCTTTTCGTTCTTAAGGTCGTCCCTATACCAGTTGTAAGCCTTATAATCACTTTGGTACAGCCTGAAATTCAGGTTGGGCAGCTTGTTGATATTCTGGTAACGAGCAGTAATACTATTATTATCATCAATCGCGTAACGTACCGATGCATCAATATTGGCTAATGACTGGTCGGTAATCGAGTTGGATACCAATACACTTCCTTTCAGCTTATCTTTTTGATACGTGTAACGAGCACCGTACGTATTGATTCTGTCATTTATAGCATTGGGTATCCCCAGCGACCCATCGGCATTCAGGACAATGGTACGGTAAAAGTAGTTGTAATTATAGTCCTCAACATAAAACTCCAGCATACCTATATCTTCATTTGTATATGCAGCACCTACCATATTATACATCATGTTATAACGGGTCTTGTTATTGATAGAGCTAGTATATGAAGCGCCAAACCTGTTACTGCGGGTCGGCTGTGTGTATTCGAAGAACTTGGTTTCGTAATTAAACCTGTGGTGAAAAACAATGCTGTTAGGATTATCCTTGCTAAGCCTGAAGGTGTGGTCCACAAAAAAGCGGTTGCCTTTGAGGATCGATGTGGCATCAGTAAAATATACATCGAGGCGCTCCCTATTGGTATAGGGTTCTTCGCCTGACTCGAAATAATCAGGACGTTGTATGCCACCATTCTCCTGATTGGAAAAATCCTGCCCTGTGAAATGGGCTTTTAAGGCATATTGCTTATTTGTAGTATTATAACTGCCGCCTATGCGAAAATTACCATTGCTTGAAATTGAATTTATGTACTTGCCAATAGATCTTATCCCCTTATACCCAACAAACAAATTGAGGTTTTGGGAGGTATTTACCGTAATGAAGGCATCCATTATCTGTCCCTGCTGCTGTGTAGAGCGGTAAAACAGGTCGGTGTAGGGGGTTGCCACATTATAATAGTTGATATCATCGAACTCCATGTAAGCAAAATGTTTTGCCCTGAAGCCGAATTCGGGGAAAGGATTGAATTCAGTAAGCCCATAATCGAGGGTATTGTAGGTTTGCCCGTCATTTGGAAACGGCAGCAGTCCAAAATTATCTTTCCTGAGGTAATTGTTTTTATACTCCCATTGTATGGTAAGGGAGGTGTCTACAATAGTTGTATCCTTCTCAAGAGTGATGATTTTGTACATGTCTACAGTGGCGATGGTATCGGCAGCAGTGGTTTGTGACTTCCTTTTCGATGCTATTGAGTCCTGTGGTATGCGAGCCTGACTTACACCAGTCCTTGCCTTATCCCGTTTTTTAACCTGTCCATAAAAAAAGACCGGCGCCAGTAATAAAAGCATCAGAGCAATTTTCTTAACCATAGTAGTAATAATTCAGGCAAATATACAGAATTACAGGGTACAACATAAACGGAAAATATATTAAAAAATTACATAAAAAAAGAGGCTGCACTTGGCAGCCTCTCAGAAAAACTAATTAAAAAATTAGTTAGCTTTCTTAATAATTGTAGTACCCTGCCAGAAGTAACCCATAGAGGTTCCGTTAAGGTATGCATTAACACTGTATGCAATTTCAATTTCTCCAGTAGAAGTGTCGTATGTTCCATCACCTTCATACATAGCCTGATAAGTTGTACCACCAGATACAATATTCCTTACTAATGTAGGTTCTACAGTTACAGTACCAGCTGATCCATCAGTGCCAAAAGGCTCAAATGAAATTTTATAAATACGGTTGCCTGCTGCATCATCACCAGGTAAGTTACCTTCAACAGTCAGGATATCGCATTCTGCACCGGCACTACCGGTACCCGGCGTTGTTGCAAAACCAACATCCTCAAGTGTGAGGGCTCCCAACCAAAAGTTAAAGTCTGTAGGGCAATCAAAGTCATCATTACCTATAGTAATTTCTTTACTATATGATCCAACGTCTCCAATGCCTACCTGAAGGCCTTCCATTGAAGTACCTGTGAGTGTGAACTGCAATACCCTTGGAAGGTTAAAATCCTCATCATCAACAATCTGAAGCTGAAGGTTTGCTGTAGTTTCACCCGCAGGAATTACCACTGAGGGAGTTAGCACATTATAATTAACACCCGCTACTGCACTTTCGCTGGTAAGGGTATAGTTAATTGTAATATCGGTACTTTGCGGACGAGTAAGAGTAATAGGGATCAAAACAGTACCCGCAGTTTCGTTAAGTGTCAAGGCACTATTTGAAACTTCATCCAAAGTAACGAAATCACCACCGCCATATACTACCGTCTCTTCCTCACAGCTGGTGAGAAAAGCGGCTGCCATAAGGAATAGGGCTCCAAATTTAAAAATGTTCTTTTTCATTATCTAAATATATTTTAATTAGTAACCAGGGTTTTGTACTATGTTGTTATTAGCAGCACCTTCTGATTGCGGAATAGGCAATGTAAACCTGTAATCTGTTGAAGGCAATGTACAGAAATTATTAAATGCACAATCTTTAGGATGCCTTTCTATACCTTGCTGGGCCAAAGCTCCCAGACGCTTAAGGTCTATATACCTGTGACCTTCAAAAGCAAGTTCCATCCTTCTTTCCTTCAAAATAGCAGCCCACGCAGCCGGAGCAGTTGAAATGGAATTAGCGGGCAGGTTTTGAGCAGTACTTGCAGTACGGGCAAACCTCACCTTGTTAATCTGTGTAATCACTTCATTGAAATTTCCGATACTTGCATAATACTCAGCTTTTATCAATACCATTTCAGAAAATCTGAAAACTTTTACATCGTTAAGTAGCTTCATGCCCTCACTACCAGGATACTTACCAACAGGCAGGATATCACCATTAAGGTATTGCTCGGTTGTAACTGACTCATCATCATAATTCTCCATAAGCACAGCACTTTCATCAACAATAACAACCCTCCTGACATCCTGAGGAATATTAACAAGATTGAATAAGCCCCTGTCTACTTCAAAAAGTGGTGATCCTGTCGCTGTATGGTCAATTGAAGCCCATGCACCCACAAAGTTACCGCTTTGCCCTATTGGTGCACGGTTAAACTTAAAGATAACTTCGCTTGTTGCACCGGTTTCGATATCTTCCCAAATAGCCTGGTAAGCAGTTTTGTTTGATAAATTATAAACTTCATCCAATTCATCTGCCAAAGTATTAGCAAGCTCATACTGGCCCCTGTAGGCAGCCATACGGGTTCTTAAAGCCTTAATAAAATTATGGCTTACATACGCTCTCTCGGTTACCCCTATTTCTGTAAGGTTAGTGTCAGCGAAGGCCAGGTCACTATCAATAAGTGCAAATACTTCTCCATTAGTATTCCTGGGCAACTTTGCGGTAATCTCAGGAACAAAATCCAAAGCGATCACGCCAAGGGCAGCATCATTCTTAAGGTCTGTAGAAAAATAGCTTAGAAGTGTAAAGTGCGCATAAGCCCTTAATGCATAAGCTTGTGCCAAAATGTCATTTTTCTCAGTTTCATCGGCAGAACCCGGCTCTACAGTCACAAATTCAGAAGCGGCGATTAGCCTGTTAGCTAAATTTATCATATAGTAATTAGCAAGCCAAATGGAACTTGCCGAACCATTGTCTGCGGTAAGCCTGAAAGACAAGCCTGAATCAACTCCCTGACCCTGGTTGGCTAATCCTCTAGCCACTTCGTCAGTATATAACGAAGTAAAAATGATAGCCGTTTCCGGATTAGCAGCACCATATACACCGTTAAGTCCCAATTGCATATCAGCAACTGTTTCAAAAGTGTCTTCCGGAGCCAACTCGCTCGGCTGCTTTATGTCTATTGCATCGTCGCATGATGCAAATATAGTTACGGACAAAGCAAATAATATTACTCTTAAATTTTTCATAATCATTTAATTTTTTTTTAAAATTCAACTTCAAGGCCAATGGAAAGTATTCTAGGTGTAGGATACTGGTACTGGTCTGACCCACGGTCAGATTCTGCATCCCAACCTCTCCATTTCGTCCACGTCATCAGGTTCTCTGCCTGGAAATATGCTCTTAAGTTTGAGAATGGCGTTTTCTCTAACAGATCTTTATTGAAGTTATACCCTATACTTGTATACCTAAGCCTCAGGTAAGAAGCATCTTTCAGATACCTGTCAGACCCGGAATCAGCGCCAATGTTAGTATAACCAAGAGAAGGAATATCGGTAACCCTGTTATCAGGAGTCCATGCATTCAACAAGTCAGTAGACACGTTGAATTCACCCACTGACTGAGGATCCTGAAGGCCTGCAAGGTCATAATCCAACCTGTAAATATCAGCAACATAAGAGAAGGAAGCAGTAAGGAAGAAACCTTTATAATTTGCCTCAAGTCCAAAACCTCCCTGATATGTTGGCACCGGAGATTTACCTGTACGCTTTCTGTCATCATTCTCGCCAGGAGTTGTCGACGGGTTTTCAGTCAGGTTACCATCTCTGTCATAAAACAAAAGGTTACCGTTAGCAGGGTTTACACCGGCATACTGTGTAAGATAGTATTCAGCAAAAAGCCCTCCTTCATAAAATGCCTGTGTACCATTATCAATTTCATTATCTTCCTCAGCAATCTCAATGATCTCACTTTTGTTGTATGAACCATTAAAGTTTACCGTCAATGTAAAATCGTTATTCCTTACTATATCGTAAGCAAGTAAAGCTTCAACACCACTATTCCTAAGACTACCATTGTTGGCATCTATCTGGAAAGTACCATTTACACCTGAAAGGGCTGATGCTAAATACAGGTCTTTTGTAGTCTTTTGATACACATCAAAAGTACCTCTTAACCTTCTTTGGAACACTTCAAAATCCACACCAATGTTAGCCTGCTCAATAGTCTCCCATTTAAGGTCGGCATTTCCGTACTGTGAAACGGTGTAACCCGGTAAACCATCGTACGTCGAGCCAGCTGAATAAAGGGTACGCGTATTGTTTGGTGCAGCAAATATACTGGAACCGGCAATATTCTGGTTACCAGCAGTACCATAAGAAGCCCTAAGCTTCAACATGTCAAATTTAGATCCTTCCATGAAATTTTCCTGGTCTATATTCCACCTTCCGGAAACAGACCAAAAAGTACCCCAACGGTTGGAACCTGCAAAACGATACGAAGCATCCCTACGAACCGTAGCGCCAAAACCATATTTCTTTGCATAATCGTAGTCTAAAGACCCAAAGTATGAAAACAGTCCTGCAGTAGCTTTTCCTGACGACACGCTAGGAACGTAATACGATGGGTTAACAAGTGGGTTGTGCGGTGTAAAAGCACCACCATCGTTACCCGGCTCGTAAAGCTTAGGATCCAAACCATTTTGAACGCCTGAGAATGACTTAAGATGCGCCTTGTAATATTCAGTAAATACGGAAGCATCTAAAGTATGGTTTTCACCAAACGTTTTATTATAATTAAGCGATGTATTCAGGTTGAAAGTAAATTCCCTGGCGAAGCTCTCTGTCTGAAAACCAAGAAACGTTTGGTCCGGCCCATCCTGGAAAAGGAATGAGTTAAAAGCCTCCGGCCTTTGTACCCTCAATCCTACCGCCTGCGTGTAGTCAGAACTAAGGATAGTCCCTAATGTAAGATCATCTGTAAGCTTATACCCCGCCTGAACGTTACCAATTAGCCTAAGTTCGTCAGTCCTTTGGATAAAAGTAGAAAGCTCATCCAAAAGCATTAATGGAGTAAGCAAAAGGTTGCTTTGTCCATACGGCAAATCAAATGCATTGTCACCGGTTTGATACCAGTTAAACAAATCCTGACCATTAGTGTAATAATCCGGGCTAATATAAGGAGCACCGGCATTAGCACCAATAACCGGGTTAAGGTTAACATTAGCAGTACCAAGGCTGCTTGACTCATTCCTCCTTGAATAATTAATGGAAATAGCTGTCGAATAGGTAAATTTATCATTATCACTCTTTCCTGACACATTGTTCCTGAAGTTAAACCTTTTAAGGTCGGTATTCATAAGGATACCTTCCTGGTCAAAGAAACCAAAAGATGTAAATGAAGACAGGTTTTTACCACCGCTCGTCAAACTTAAAACGTGGTTTTGAGAAGCACCTGTCCTGAAAAATTCATCATACCAATCTGTATTGATATTGTACGCTGCAATCTCCTCAGGAGTTAAAGTCGCTCCGAAACCCCTACCCATATCATTCTCAAGGGTAAGCAACTGGCGCGAATTCATCTTGTTATACTTATTATCCTGCATTGTAGTAAAACTGGTAATACCCGTATATTTCACCGTTAGCGGCGCTTCAAAGCTACCCTTCTTGGTTTTAACGATAATAACACCATTCGCACCCCTGTTACCATAGATTGAGGTCGCACCGGCATCTTTCAGAACCGACACCGACTCAATATCGTTCGGGTTAAGACTCCTGAAGTTATCAGCATTCAATGGCACACCGTCAATTACATACAACGGCTCAACGTTACCGTTGATCGATCCGTAACCCCTAAGGATAACAGTACTGTTAGCTCCCGGCTGACCTGATCCTGTAGAAATATTCAAACCCGGTATTTGGCCTTGGAGTGTCTGAATAAATGAAGCATTCGGCCTTCCTTCAATTGTCTTGGCTGTAACAGTCGTTACTGCAACATTGGAAAGTGGCCTGGAAGTAGTCCTGAAAGCCTCGACAACAACATCTTCCAAAACCATAGGATCATCAGACAAAGTTACCGTAGGAACAGTTCCCGAAGAACTCACCACTACAACCTGTGACTGGTATCCAACATAAGAAATTTCAATTCTATCTCCAGCTTTGGCCGTGATGGAATATTTACCATCGATATCAGTCTGAACTCCCGGAACGGAAGAGCCCTGAACTTTTACAGATGCACCCGGCACAGGTCCTCCCGCATCGTTAACAACACCTGTAACAGTTCTCTCCTGCGCAAAGGAAAACTGAATAAAAAACGCCAGTAAGAGCGTAAAAATCCAAGTAAACTTTGATTTCATATTAAATTAATTTGAGTTAGTTAAGTTGCAAATCTATTAATTTATTTTATAATAACAAACTTTTAACATTGCAATACCCCTTGATTTTTCAACATTTTTTAATGTAAATGAAAAATCCACAATAGATTGATAATAATTTTCCACATAATGCACTTAATTTTAAATTAAAAACAAACGTCAGCAAAATGAGCTGACGTTTATAAGATGCATATATGTTGGTAAGGTTGCGTACAAACCTCTAAAAAATTAAAAATAATTAAAAATCCGTCAGCAAACGTTATTCAATGACTACTTTTTTAACTTGATTCTTATCTCCATTTACTACATTTACCATATATACACCTGAAGTTAAACTTCCTGTATCTATAGTGGTTTCCATAGCCTTTATACCAGCCGAATAAACTACCCGTCCACGCATATCATGAATCATCACAGAAGCATTTTGCTCCAGTCCTGACGCAAGTGATATATTGATTATTGCTTTTGCAGGATTTGGCCACACTGTAAACGTTTCAGATTTCAGGTCCGATAAACCGGAAGTATTAGCATTGATACCCGTAACAATCAATGAATACTGCTGTTGAGGAGTACCATCTGTCTCCGGGTTAACCAAAGTATTTCCCTTATGGGATATAGTAATGGTATAAATACCTGACGGCTCTTCAATGTCTATATTTTCTATATTATCAATATTATTGTCATCCTGGTATGCTGGGTTGCTGACCTGTGCAGGAAGCCTCCACGGATAAAATACTTCTCCGTCTTTTTCGATCCTTATATCAAGGTCGTTTACCAAAACAGAATTAGATGTGTTGACAGCGGTTCCTGCGGGGTCAGTCCATGCTAAAGTAGCCATAAGCGGCTCCGTACCCAAAGCTGTTACATTTACGCTATACGTTTGCCCCGGAAGCAATATCCTTTCATCCATTATAGAAATTGTCCCCCTGCCGGAGATCGTTTCAGCAGCTTTCTTGGAATTAAGCAATCCCCAGCCAAATTTTGCATCAGGCCCGGGAAGCCCTGCTTCATCCGCAGTATGAGAGATCAGGCCTCTAAGAGTGGCCGACCTCATAAATTCACCTTCATGAAGATTCGAATAGTGCTGTTGGATTAGTATCAGCGAACCTGTTACGCCGGGAGATGACATAGATGTACCATCAAGTTCAGCGCTTGCATTAACACTGGTATTTGACGACGACCTTACAGCAACACCTTTGGTCACGATATCCGGCTTTATCCTAAGGTCATCAGTAGGACCCCAGTTACTAAAACTTGCAATGCTTACACTCGAAGGTCCTGTATAGTTGAGCACCTGAGGTATCGCGCCCACAGTTATCGCATTTTTTGCTACAGCCTTGCTAGTAAGACGGTCAAATGTCCCATCTCCCTGGTTCCCGCCGGCAAAGACAGCCTGGTAATAAGGCGACGCAAAAAGAAGCTGATCCAGTTGCTGGGCTTCCTGATGGTAACGGCCTACATACGATACCGGAACAGTGTTGGTATATACCCCATAGGAGTGGTTGGATAATAGTAAAGTTGCAAATTGCGCCTGTGTAGCCATTTCTGACAGGTCGTTGTTAAAATCATATATAACACCCTGAGCCTGGGGTGCCATACCTTTTGACTGGCTATGGCTGGCACCAGAACCAATCATTGTACCGAGAACATGCGTTGGATGCTGGGCTATCGGATTAAAAGCGCCATCGTTCGAATATAGCCTCCCTGCAAAATCACTGTGGGTGTTGAGCGGAAAATCACCATCCCACATACCAACTGTCATACCTTCGCCTGTAAGCCCCAAATTAAGAGAGCCCCCTGGCTGTAAATGATTGGTCCTTGATGTGATTGCAGAATTTACATTTGACGAACCCCAATATACAGGCGCACCTTCCGGTGTAACATCCATCAGTTTACCCTCAAAGCCATCATTATCCATAGTTAAAGTTAAAGGCCAACCATTTATCGCCGCCAAACGGTATGCTTCTGCCTTTTGCTGTTCTGCATATTCACGAAATTCCTGCGCTAACTCCCTCAAACGAACAACGTCCGTTTTTTTAAGTATTTTTTCCCGCTGTTCAGGGGTTTGTGCGAGTGCCGAAAATCCCGACATAAATAATCCCGTCAGGAATAAAGCCCTCATTGTATTTTTTTTCATATGATAGTAAAATAGTTAATAGTTAATAGCAATTTCCATTGAAAGCTTTCAAAAATACATTTTTAAGCGACAATGGATACGCAAAAATAGTAATTATCACAAATTTAATTGGATAAAATCTAAATTTAACGCAATCCAATTATCTTTGCTTTCAGTAGATACGTAAAAATACATACGCAGGATTATGCTTTCATTAAAATTTTCAGAACACTTATATGAGACCGGCACCGATGAAGCCGGGCGTGGCTGCCTTGCCGGGCCTGTTACCGCCGCAGCTGTGATACTCCCTGAAGATTTTAAAAATGAATTGCTCAATGACTCCAAGCAGCTAACCGAAAAGATACGCGAACACCTGCGCCCCATTATCCAGCAACAGGCACTGTGCTACCATGTAAAGCATGTTGACCCTGAAGTCATTGACGAGATCAATATCCTGAATGCTTCTATCCGGGCCATGCAGGAATGCATCACCCAGCTTAATCCATTGCCACACTATATTATAGTAGACGGCAACCGGTTTAAGCCGGTAAATGATATTCCCTACAGCTGCATCATCAAGGGTGACAGCAAATACCTTAGTATTGCCGCGGCCTCCGTACTGGCAAAAACATACAGGGATGAGTATATGAACACAATACATGAGGAATTCCCGATGTATAACTGGAAAAGGAATAAAGGATACCCCACGTTAGAACACCGCGAAGCGATCCGAAAATACGGCATTACAAAATACCACCGGAAAAGTTTCCGCCTTCTGCCGGATCAATTAGAACTGGAATTCGATATTTTAGAGGATGTGCACCTTACGATCTACAATCCGTAATGCTGCAGCAAACAATTCAGAAAAATGCTTTAGTAATTTTTCCTTTACTTCCGCCTCATCCACTTTGGCTATACCCAATTCTACATGTAACGAGGTAACCGCCTTGCCCCTGATGCCACACGGGATGATATTGTCGAAAAAACCAAGGTCCGCATTTACATTGAATGCAAAGCCATGCATGGTCACCCACCGCGAAGCACGTACACCCATAGCGCATATCTTGCGTGCGAATGGCGTGCCCACATCGAGCCACACGCCCGTTTCGCCTTCACTCCGGGTACCGGTAATACCGTATTCGGCAAGGGTAAGTATAACCATTTCCTCAAGGAGGCGAAGGTATTTATGGATGTCGGTAAAAAAATTTTCAAGATCAAGTATAGGATAACCAACGATCTGGCCCGGACCGTGGTAAGTTATGTCCCCTCCCCGGTTGATTTTGTAGAATGATGCGCCCTTAGCCTCGAGTTGCTTTTCATTAAGAAGCATATTGGCCATATCGCCGCTTTTACCCAATGTATATACATGAGGATGCTCTATAAACAGAAGGTAATTAGGTGTGCCGGTGGTTAAGCCTTCCCTCCTGTTCGCTATTTTTATGTCGAGTATCTGCTTAAAGAGGTCTTCCTGGTAATCCCAGGCTTCCTTGTAGTCCATAGTACCCAACTCCAGGAACTGTACTGTCTTGTTCATTGTCATAAATGCTATTGCAATACAAAGTTACGAAAGAAATGTATAGCCATGACATGCCATAAAAAATCCGGATAAGGCTGCCCCTGTCCGGATTTGGTATTGAGTGATTTGCATGTTATTTTTCAAACTCCACCTCAAGCGCCATAGCTTTCGGATTATCAAAAAATTCATTTAGCGGATAGGTCAGCGTTACCGTTTTCTTGTCTTCGCTGATTACCGCATTTTTATTCGATACTTTCTTTACCTTTTTCGGGAAGGTATAGTTAAGCTGGTAGTTCGATTCGCCAAACATTGCCTTATACATATCTTCATCGCCTTCATCATCTTTCTTTTTTGGCTTGTAAACGATTTTTACCTTGCGGCTGAATTTCTTGCCATCATACGCATAACTCACTTCTGAACCGTTTTGAAACAAACCTCCCATGTCCGGTTGGCCCGGCTGCTTGTTCATACTATTCATGTTACCGAAGAGGTTCATCATGTCCTGCAGGTTGTCTGCCTTGTCAAAATCGGCAAACATATTAATGACCATTTCCTTTGAGGCAGGATCCATAAGCATTTTCACGGTAAACCTTTCAAGACTTTTTAACCTCGCCTGCTCTTCCTTCGGGAGCTTGGAAATACTGTCGGCTTTTTCAGCTAACATTTCTTTAAATGTGAATGAAGAATCGATGCGCTTCTCGCCCTCCTCAGCCATTTTATCGCCTGCCATAGCCATAAGACCCGAGCCATCAATATCAAACGATACTTTACCGGAACCGTTCTCGTTTATAACGATTGTTTCGCTGAAAGTGCATGATGTTGTAAAAAACGCCATCATAAGGCCAACGGCCAATAGTAATCCTTTTTTCATTTTGAAGTGATTTGTTGCACCAAATATAGCTGTTTTCCCTTTTGAAAATCAATGTGCGCAGATAAAATTAGTCAAATTGGTATTTTGTGTAATATCACTATCTTTGCCAGCTTAAAATCATAATTACCATGCAGCTTTCAGAACAAGAAATTATCCGCAGAGAAAAACTGGATGTGCTGAGAAATCTCGGCATCAATCCTTATCCCGCCAACCTTTTTCCGGTAGACCATACCTCGAAACAGGTGAAGGAGAGCTTTTCTGAAGGCAAGAAGGTAATTATGGCAGGCAGGCTGATGTCGGTTCGCATACAAGGCAAGGCATCATTCGCCGAGATCCAGGACAGCGAAGGCCGCATCCAGCTCTATTTTAACCGTGACGAAATTTGTCCGGGAGAAGACAAACTAAAATACAACGAACTCTTCAAAAAGCTTATTGACCTGGGCGACTTTATAGGAGTGGAAGGGGAACTTTTTACGACACAAGTAGGCGAAATGACGATCAAAGTGACCGACTTCAGCCTCCTAAGCAAAACCCTGCGTCCGCTGCCAATGCCGAAAACAGATACCGACGGAAAAGTATTCGACAGCTTTACCGATCCTGAGCTTCGTTACCGTCAGCGCTATGTAGACCTCATTGTAAATCCACAGGTAAAAGAGGTTTTCGTAAAAAGGACGAAGCTCTTCAATGCCATGCGCTCCTTCTTTAATGATAAGGGCTATTTTGAAGTAGAAACCCCCATCCTGCAGCCTATACCGGGTGGCGCTGCCGCAAGGCCGTTCGTAACGCACCATAACAGCCTGGATATTCCGCTGTACATGAGGATCGCCAACGAGCTGTACCTGAAGAGACTCATCGTGGGCGGGTTTGACGGCGTATACGAATTCTCGAAAAACTTCCGCAACGAGGGTATGGACAGGACGCACAACCCTGAATTTACCGCAATGGAAATATATGTAGCCTACAAAGACTACAACTGGATGATGGAGTTTACCGAAAACCTGCTGGAGCATTGCGCGATTGCCGTGAATGGCACTGCCGACGCTACCTTTGGCGAGCACCAGGTTAGTTTCAAAGCACCGTATGCAAGGGTAACCATGACCGATGCCATAAAGCAGTTTACCGGCTTTGACATATCGGGCAAAACGGAAGAAGAACTATCCGAGGCCGCTAAAGGCATGGGCATAGCTGTAGATGACACCATGGGGAAAGGCAAGCTGATCGATGAGATATTCGGCGAAAAATGCGAAGGCAACTTTATACAGCCTACGTTTATTATCGATTATCCGAAAGAAATGAGTCCGTTGTGTAAGGAACACCGCGATAACCCTGAGCTTACCGAGCGTTTTGAACTTATGGTATGCGGCAAGGAGATCGCGAATGCTTACAGCGAGCTTAACGACCCTATCGACCAGCGTGAACGCTTTGAAGCACAACTAAAACTGGCCGAACGCGGCGATGTGGAAGCAGCACAATTCATTGACAATGACTTCCTTCGTGCCCTGGAATACGGTATGCCGCCAACATCCGGGTTAGGTATCGGTATGGACAGGCTTATCATGTACCTGACCAATAATCCTTCTATCCAGGAAGTACTGTTCTTCCCGCAGATGAGGCCCGAGAAAAAAGCCGTAGAGCTTAGTGAAGACGAAAAAGCGGTTGCCGAGCTATTGAAAGTAAGCGGACAGCTAGCCCTTGACGCACTAAAGCAACAGGCAGGCCTTAGCGGCAAGAAATGGGATGCCGCCATGAAGGGCTTATCCAAACACGGATTGGTAAAAGTTACCGTGGATGGGGATACTAAGACTGTAGAGTTTAAAGGGTAAACGCAAAAATATTTTTTCCTACATTTGAAGTATGGAAAGAGCAAAACTCGTAGTTAAGAACTTCGGCCCCCTAAAAGATATCGAAATTGAAGTCAGGCCAATGGTTACTTTGATTGGTGCGCAGGCATCCGGAAAAAGTACATTGGCTAAACTTATTTCTATTTTTGAAGATGATGCGTTTAGGGAGAATACCGAGTATTCATTCAGGGAAGAACTGGCAAAATATAATATTCTGAATTATCTTAATTCTGAGTCCTACATCTACTATCATTCACCTGTTGGCTATCCTCCTTTTGATTCTACTCACATTCCATTTGATTTTACTTATTCCAAACGTCCACTTAAGCATCATTACACTTATGCTTACTCTGACAGCCTTTATTTTAAATCAGAGTCCCTGTACATTTCTACAGAAAGAGCTTTTTTACACTTAATTGTCGGAAACACATTAGGTCTTATAAATAATGATATAAAAATCCCAAAACATCTATTAGCCCTTGGGCAGGAATATGAAAAAGCAATTCACGAAATCAATGAGTTACGACTGGGTATAATAGATAGAAAGATCCATTATAAAAGGGAAGGAAATAATTCATTTATATATCATGATGAAGCAAAAATAAACCTGCTGGAATCTGCTTCAGGGATTCAAACCCTAATACCGATTTTGCTACTGATAGAACACTCGAAAACAATTGAAAACTATAATGACCTGTGCTTTGTTATAGAGGAACCCGAACTCAACCTTTACCCTAAAGCACAGCATGAATTGGTTAAATATTTAATCAAAAATTGTATTTCGGATAGGAAGAACTTAGTCCTGACAACCCATAGCCCATTCATACTCGCATCGATAAACAATTTACTCCTGGCTTTTAACAGGGGACAAAATAATGCTTCTGCAACCAGAAAAATAATAAATAAGGAATCTTGGCTTAACCCTGATGATTTCATCGCCTACGAACTTAAAAACGGCAAGGCAAGAAAAATTATGGATGATAAATTGGGGCAGATTAAAGATAATATGATTGATAATGTGTCAGATTTTTTTTCGGATGAATTCGATAAATTATTGGATCTATGACAATTCATACTCTGCTTGAAAAATTTCCTGCAATGCAGGAGATGGTTTGTTATAAAAATTTAAGCGGTATTAGTTATTACCTTGAAGAAATTAAAGATGCCGAAACAAATTTTGTAACTGAAAAGGAATATTGGAATTTCTGCATTGAAAATCCTGACAACAGAAACATATTATTTGTCGAGAACGAATTTTGCGTTATGCGAAATGTTAATACAAAGAAATGTGATTGGACACTATTTGAATCTAACAATGCTTACTTCATTGAATCAAAAGATGTGAAGCAAAAAAACAGAAGTAAGGAAAGAAGAGATGCAACAAAACAATTGGCCTCTACGATTGAATATTACATTTCAAATCTGGACTTTTCAAATGAAAAAATTTACGCGGTCGTTTGCTTTAAGTCAAAATCAAAAATAGTTAAAGCAGGAGATCAAGCCCGAAAGGTTTTCTTCAAAGAAAAATATGATGCTGAATATTTCGAAGCGAATATCCTCGAAATTTAATTTACAAAAGCCCCTGAGTGATAATTCAGAGGCTTTTAAATTAAGTATAGCACTGCGGACCCCAGACTACTATCTCACAAACTATAATTCAAATTCACTGCCCACCGGTAGTTAGCCTCTACCCTGCCGCCGGTAAGGTTCTGGCTAATTGGGAGCATACTGTTTACACCCATCGAAAATTTCCCTATGCCTGCTTCAAGCCCCAGCTTTCCTAAGAGGATATCGCCTTTGGTATCGGGAAGCGCTTCGCCGTACTGCTTATTTTCGGCATACAATTCGCCCGCGATTCCGGCCTGCGGTACAATAGTAAATTTATTCACTTCAACCATATAAAATAAAGTGGCGGCATAGTTGAACTGGTTGCCAAATTGGTACCGCTCCCTGTTCTCGGTTTTAAATGTATAATTCGCCATCGTATTCAGGCCGAGCTTATTCCGGGTCACGACGTACTCCGCCGCCACGAGATAGTCCCAACTGCCGGTCCCGACCTGGAAGCTTGGGTTCACGCTGCCATTATTGGCGCTGTCGTACTTACCCGTAGGCGCTTTAACGCCTCCGCCCGCCTGTACTGTGTGTTTCAATGAAACACTGTCGTTCTTAGTTTGGTACACCGTATACAATCCCAACACGGTAATATCGCCCAACCCGTCAATGGACTGCTCCCCTGTGGAGAGCTCCCGGTTGTGGAAATGGTACGGCACCAGGGCAGATACCTGCAGATTTTTGGCGACGGGTATGCGTGCCCACGCCTGTACAGTATTGAAATTCTCGTCGATCCATGGGGAGTTGTTAAAAATACCGTCGCGGCTGGAATAGCTTTGGTAAAAATACCGCACCCCCACAAAGTTGCGGTCGATCATCGAACTGAAGCCCATGCCCCCGCCACTGGCAGAGCATCCGCAGGCATCGCAGTCGAAAGCCTCCAGGTATTTTTTGAAATCAGGCGGTGGTGTATTGGCCCATGCCAGATGTACGGTAAGTAAAAGTAAAATTATCTTTTTCATTACGTTTGGTAGTAAAATAAAGGGTTAGAGAGGAATTCCTCATCAGTAAGGGTCTTCAGGAACACAATGATGGCAGTCTTTTCTTCTGCGGTCATCGGTATGCCCAATATCCCGCCATGGTTCAATTGCGGATCCAGCGTTTCCGACTGCTGCATACCCGATGTATAAAAGTTAAGCACCGACTCAAGCGACCCAAAACGCCCGTCGTGCATGTACGGCGCGGTCTTTTCCACATTGCGAAGGCTGGGTACTTTAAATTTATATCTGTCGGAAGCAAAGCCCGTTACAACCTCCCTGCCTTTGTCGTTGAGGAACGGATTGGGTGGCAGCCCGTTGTTACGGAAGGTACTATCGGTAAACAGGTCGGTAGCATGACAGGTGGCGCATTTGTCCTGAAACAGCTGAAGGCCTGATAGTTCCTGCGGATTAAGAGTACCGCCCGGTTCATTACGTACGTGTTTATCATACCTTGAGTTGGCCGAAACCATCATTGCCATGAACTGCCCGAGCGCCTTCAGGATATTGCCCGACGATACCTGCGCGTCGTCAAACGCTTCACCGAAAAGTTGTACATATTCGCGGTCGGCCTTCAGTTTATCGGCGATTGTTTCCAGCGTTTCTGCCATTTCAATGGGATTATGAATGGGTACTATGGACAGCATCTCCAGGCTATTCGAAGCGCCGTCATAAAAGTACTCGCCCTGAAAGGCCATGTTTTGTACCGCAGGCGCATTGCGCGAACCCTCCTGGTCGTTAATTCCGTGGCTGAACTGGTGGCCATGGTGCGTAAAAGCATAACCCTGCTCATGGCAAAACGAACATGATACGGTACCGTCTGCCGAAAGGCGGCCGTCATAAAACAGCTTCCTGCCCAACTCGAATCCCTTTTTGGTAACCGAAACATTCTGTGCCAATGGCGGGAAGTTCGACGGTACATTCAGCTCCATCAGTTCATTTACCGGTACGTACCCATCCTCCTCACTGCATGAGGTTAACGGCAACAGCAAAACCATTGCCATTGCCATGTAAAATAACCTCAGCATACTATTCGTGGTGGCCTGTGCCGCCGTTGTGTACATGGTCTACGCTAAACATTTTGAGCGTATTGCCTGCAATCGTAATCAGGTTTTCGCCGCCCATTACAGCGGCTCCCGTACCGGCCTGGTTCATGTTATCCATCAGTTTAACCTTTTGTTGCCCGTCGAGGATTACATTGGCATTGGCCTTAATATGGATGGAAGGCACTTCTCCTTCGCGCACGCGTGCCGTAGTAGGCAGGTTAAGCGTTACCTCGCGATAATTATCAGTAGCGGTATTGCTGCCCTGGTGTACCTGGAAGATTTTTGCTTCGGGAGATGCTGTAGTAGTAAACGTACCTTCAAAATTAATGAAGCGATAACCGGTGCTCCACGTCCAGGTCATGCTGTTGGCTGCTGCCAGGTCCCAGAAGCTTTGCTGGGCCGTTTCACCCTGAAGGTAGCGTTGCTGGTCGACACCGATACCGAAGCGCACTTTTTTATAATCGCCTTCGGGAATATTTTCAAGATGTGCCGTAAGCACCCCCGTCTCCTCGCTGATTACGAAATAGCTTTCTTCTTTTGGGTACACATACTCCGTCCCGTCTTCTTTTATAAGCACAAAATTGCTGACAATGTAGTTAAGCCTGTTGATTGTAAGCGTTTCGCCATTGGAATTGGTATACGATGTGCCCAGCGTAAGGGCATCGCCGCCCACGCCATTATCAAAATATACTTCGGCATCGCCAAAGGCATTTGGGTTCACGGAAGAGGCATTATCGTCGTTGCTGCATGACGAAAAAAGGACTGTTGCGGCCAATACGGCTGCTATGTTTTTTAATTGAAATTTCATTTTTATTTATTTTAAAGTTGCAGATAACTATCCCAAAGCATGATTGCATGAGAATTTTTAGGCATAAGCCGGTACAGTAAGTAGTATCACTTACTGAAACAGAACTTTAAGAAATAAATACAGGCGGGTGGAAAAAAGACGATGCGTCAAGATGGGAATAACTGTTGCAGTATTCCGGCATGGCAACTATGATGCTTACAGTGGTTTTTGGTGAAAAAACGAATTGCGGTACTGCCTCAAAAAACAAAACCTCTGCCTGCGCCCGGCCTGATTTCTTTTCGGAAACCGGCTTTTCGTCTTCGGCAGCCTTTGCCAGTTCTTTAGCAAGGTGACACTTACCGTTACAGTGCAACTCGGGTTTGGCTTTGTTCTCACAAAGTTCAGTGGCGATATAGTCATAATTGATGATGTAGTCCAAAACCGGGAGTACCGGCTTTAACAGGATCATCAGTGCTATGGCTATAACCGCTTTTTTCACGGTGCAAAGGTAGGTGGCGGAAATCTATTACAAAAAATATTTGCATTGAATTTTAAACCTTTTTTTAGTACGGTGGTCTTATGGGTATAAACTAAAAAATTAAAATTATGAAAACGTGGATCTTAGCAATTGTAATGATGGCAGGTGTTGCCGTGAATGCCCAGCACGGACAAGGAAAGCATGACGGAAAAAAGCATGACAGGGAGCAGATGGAACATTTTACACCCGAACAAAAGGCCGAACTGCATACTAAAAAACTGACGCTGGAACTCGACCTGACGACAAAGCAGCAGGCGGACATCAAGGCCTATTTTACCCAAAAGAATAAAGAGCGCGAAACCATGAAAACAGCTATGAAAGCGAAGCGCAAAGCCGGTGAAAAACCAACTGCCGATGAGCGTTTTGCAATGCAAAGTAAAATGCTGGACAACCAAATAGCAGAAAAGGAGTTTTTCAAAAAAACATTGGATCCAAGGCAGTTAATGATATTTCAGCAAATGAAAATGGACCGTGATCAAAAAATCACAAAAAGGCATGAAAATTTTAAAAAGAGGCACAAGCGGTAAATTTTAAGTGTTAAAGTTTTGCGATGTTTTATAATTTAGTTAGATTTGGCATATAACACTAAACAAATAATCGTTTATTATGAAAAAAATAATTGCTCTTTTCGTTGTAATGCTTGCTTTCGGCGCTACTGCCAACGCACAGCAAAAGAAAGCTGCCGCAACTCCTGCACCTGCAAAAGCAGCGCCGGCAGCCTACCATGAAACCCCGGAAGTACAGAAAGCTGCCGCACGTGACCTTGAATTGCTGTCATCGACACTTACGTTGACAGAAGACCAGAAAAAGGCGTATAAAGGCCTGTTTGAAACCAAGCACCGTACACTTAGCGACAAAAGCCTTTCACCGGAACGCAAAGGTGTAATTGCGACTAATATAGAATCGAAATTAAAGTCGATGATGACACCGGACCAGATCGCAAAACTGGATTCAAACCCTGAACTGCTGAAAAAGCTTATTCAGTAATCCATTCCGTATCATAAAAAAATCCTCCGCTTAAAAACGGAGGATTTTTTGTTTATGGCCATTTTATAATGTTTTGGAAACCCTGCCTATCGCTGCTATGGTTTCATCTAAATCTTCATAGGACAGCGCATCGGTAATGAACCACGTTTCGTAAGCCGAGGGCGCAATGTAGATCCCCTCTGCCAGCAGGCCATGGAAAAATTTCCTGAAGGTTTCGTTATCGCCTTTTGCCGCCGATTTGAAATCGGTAACCTGACTGGCATCAAAATGGACCGAGATCATAGAGCCTGTCCTGTTGATCGTGTACGCTAATGCCGTTTCATCCAGCTTTTCGCGGATGCCTTTTTCAAGGTAGGCTGTTTTCTCGTCGAGCCTATTGAATATTTCCGGATCAGCATCCAGCGCCTTCAGCATTTCCAGCCCTGCTGCCATAGCCAGCGGGTTACCCGACAGCGTACCTGCCTGGTATACCGGGCCAATGGGAGCGAGATAATTCATGATATCACTGCGTGCCGCGAAAGCCCCTACCGGAAGCCCCCCGCCTATTACTTTTCCAAACGCTACAATATCAGCCTTTATATCGAATAATTCCTGTGCGCCGCCCTTAGCTAAGCGGAAACCCGTCATCACTTCATCAAACAGTAACAGCGTGCCGTGGTCGTCACACAACTGCCTCAGGCCCTGCAAAAATCCATCTGCCGGGGGTATGCACCCCATATTGCCAGCGACAGGCTCTATGATGATGGCGGCTATCTCGCCGGGATTAGCTTCAAACAGGGTTGTTACGTTTTGCAGATCATTGTATTGCGCAAGCAGGGTATCTTTTGCGGTGCCCTGTGTTACTCCGGGGCTGTTAGGCGAACCAAACGTTACCGCCCCGCTGCCGGCCTGTATGAGGAAGGAATCGGAGTGTCCATGGTAGCATCCCGCAAATTTTATGATCTTGTCGCGCCCGGTAAACCCGCGTGCAAGGCGTATCGCGCTCATGCAGGCCTCTGTACCGGAATTTACAAAACGTATCTTGTCGATATTGGGCACCATGGAAACAGCCAATTGTGCGATTTCTGTCTCAAGCGCGGTCGGCATCCCGAAAGATGTGCCTTTTTTTGCCCTTTCGATCACGGCATTTACAACCGGTTCGTAAGCATGGCCCAGGATCATCGGGCCCCATGAATTGATATAGTCAATAAGGCGGTTGCCATCCTCATCATATAAATAAGCCCCTTTGGCTTCTTTTACAAAAATAGGCGTTCCCCCAACGGCCCGGAAGGCACGCACGGGAGAATTGACGCCGCCGGGTATTACCTTTTCAGCCTCGGCAAAAAGACGGCTGCTGCGTTCGTATAGCATCTGTTTTATTTTACTTTTAGTACCTGCCCGATAGCGATGGCATTGTCCGAAAGCCCGTTAAGGCGCATCAGCTCGTCTACCGTGAGGTTGTGTTTTTTTGAAATGGAATATAGTGTATCGCCCTGTGCCACGCGGTAGGATCCTGCGGCGGCAACTGCTTCGCCCGAGGACGTGGTTACCGGCCTGGCCTTTGGTGCAGGTTTCACATAGGGCCTTTGCAGTACCTCAGCATCATACGACGCAAGGTCATAACGCTCGATAAGTCCAATGAGTTTTTCGGGGTATTTCGGGTCGGTGGCATAGCCTGCAGCCCTCAGGCCGCGAGCCCATGCTTCGTAATCGTCCTTATCTAATTTAAATAGTGAAGCGTACCTGCCCCTTGTGGTCAGGAACAGGGAGTGGTCGTTGTAGGATTCGGCAGCCTTTGGATATTTCCTGAAACACTCCTGCTCGGAATCGTCGTCATGGTGCACGGTATCACCTTTCCAGTCGTTGTGGCACTTGATCCCGAAATGGTTGTTGGCATTAACACATAGGGTTCCCCTGCCCGCGCCTGATTCCAGTATGCCCTGCGCCAGCGTAATGCTCGCCGGGATGCCGTGGCGGCGCATATTGTCTTTTGCAACTTCCTTAAATTCGAGCACGTAGGCTTTTACCATATCGGAATACACGACTGTTTTGGAGGTCGATTCGAGCACTTCGGTACTCCCACCGCCGACAGGTTTTGATGCCGTAGCCGTGCGTGTAGAGGTTGTCTTTACCGGTTTATTCTTTTTTGTGGATGTCCTGTTTTTGGCCACGCCGCTTTTTGTAGTCTGTACGCGCGACGATGTGCCGCAACTTACAAGCAATCCCAATACTGCCAAAGCTAAAATTTTTCTAAACATATCTCACGTTTTAAGTAGGGGTAGTTTCTTTCTTGCCAGTTCCCTGTTCATTCCGGCTATGCCCTGCAAACCACCGGTGTGGATGAGCAGTATATCGGAGTTTTCGGCAAACATTCCTTTGTTTATCCTGTCTATAACGCCAAAAAACAGCTTTCCCGTATACACGGGGTCTAAAGGAATGCCGGTCTTATCAAAAAAATCATTGATGAAGGCCACCAACTCACCGGTTACCTTTCCGTAACCGCCAAAATGATAGTCTTCCACCAGCATCCAGTTGGCGCTTTTTGCAAATATAGCAATCTCACTGTGTAATCCCGCACCTTTTAGCGCCGGAAAACCCAAAACCTGCTGGTCCGGGCCTGCCGAATTGATGAGTCCCGAGATGGTACCACCCGTGCCCACTGCACAGCATAGGTGCGTAAACTGCTCATCGGCAGATGATAATATTTCTTCACATCCTTTTACCGCCAGTTCGTTGGTACCTCCTTCCGGCAGCAGGTAAAAATCCTCGAACTCTTTACGTAATGCAACAATACATTCCGCACCGGCTTTATGGCGGTACTCCTCCCTTGTTACAAATTTAAGGCGCATTCCGCAGGATTCGGCGAAAGCCAGGGTCGGGTTATCACCAACTTTATCAACCAGTTCCTCTCCCCTGATGATGCCAATAGTCTCAAAACCAAACTCCTTACCCGCTGCTGCCGTAGCTGCAATGTGGTTGGAAAATGCCCCGCCAAAAGTGAGCAATGCCGTTTTGCCTTCTTCTTTTGCCCGGAGGATATTGTACTTGAGCTTCCTGAACTTATTGCCCGAAATATGGGGGTGCAGCAGGTCCTCGCGCTTTACTGTAAGTCGGATGTTGCCGGGAAAAGTCATGTTGACAGGCTGGTTCATATACTGCAAAGTTACAGTTTATATGGAGTGTGAGCAAAGAATCCTCTCGCTGTATTGATTTGTTCCGAAGACCTTTAAGGTGTAACGCCGAAAACTTAACCCATTCTAATTCAGCCCAACTAAATTTACGTAAATTTGTAAATTATTTGTAAGAAGTGAAAGATGGAAGTAGAGCATTACATAGAAAGCCCGCTTATCGCGAAAATATCGTTTCATAAGGTACTTGAAACGCTGGAGGAAATTGCAGAGTCGGATGTGGACTACCGCTCCGATTATGCTAAGGCCCTGCTGCGCCATACGGCGCCCTATCCGGAACTTCGCGAGGGCATCACCGACCTGTCGCTTTTGGAGAAGCACGAAAAGCTGATTAAAAACCTGCTGGCCGACCTGTTCCCTACAGCGCTGACCAAAAACGAGATCAAGGCGGCGGCCATACCTTTCTTCAACATTACCTTTAACCATACCGAGAGGTTTCAAAAGATACTGATGAATGCCGGTGAAGACTTCGGCATGAGCATCAGGAATTTTGACGACCACCAGTTTTACGTGTTTTGCTGCTGCCTGATATTGAACAGTTATTACGGGCAGCATCTGGATTTCAGCAAGCCGCTTTTTTATGACATCCCCGACGCCGACGGCATCATGCACCATTACCGCATACTCTATAATGCCGATTTCCTGGAGCTTCTGCCCACTGACAAATCCGTCGAAATAACCGCGGAAGATGTCACACTTTTGATGGATAACTTTGACAACCTGGATCTCTGGAAGGAAAAATTTCCGCCCGGAAGCTGGATTTCCAAAGGTTTTGGCATCGTATCGCTGTTTGACGCCACTACCGAAAGCGCCATCTCCAACCTTAAGTCCAACCTGCTGGTAAGCGATGAAATGGAAATTGACAAATCCAACTTCGAAGGCATTTTCCGCTCCATATACCAAATCCCGGACCTGCGCATAGGGTTTACCGAGGTGAATGTTGAGGACAACCTGTTTACCCTGGCGCCATTCCAGGAGATAAAAAGCCATATCCTAAAAGATTCTGACGAGATGAGCTGCGACAGTATGCTGTGCGACGAAACCATGGACAGTATGCTGGAGGAAAAAAAATATTTTATCCTGTCGGATGTGGAAGCCTACCGATTGCAGGAAGGCGCCGATACCGGATTTGCCCAACACCTGCTGGCGCAGGATATAAAGAGTTGCATATTTGCACCTATCATAAAAAACGGAAGGCTGCTGGGCTTCATTGAACTGGTATCGTCCAGGCCCAGGGAGCTGAACAGTATCAACTCCAACAAGCTAACCTATATATTACCGTTCATCACTGATACGATAGACCGCTACTATTCGGAATTGCAAAATCAGGTGGATGCCATCATCCAGAACGAATATACCGCCATACACCAGAGCGTATACTGGAAATTCAGGGAAGAAGCGCTGATGCATGTTGCCAGCAGGCACGACAAAGACAGGGCCTATAAGGAAATTGTTTTCCGCGAGGTGTACCCCCTGTACGGCCAGATTGACATTAAGGGTTCCTCTACAGCACGGAATGAATCTATCGAAAAGGACCTCATACTCCAAATAAACAAACTGCAGTCGCTTTTCAAATTCATTTTCGAACTTGAAAAACTTCCGTTGATCGAGCAGCATATTTTCGAACTTGAAAAACTGGGCGGCGAACTTAAAGAATCGCTCAGGGCAGATACGGAATCGGGTATCCAGACGTATATCCTCAACGAAGTACACCCGGTACTGAAACATTTTGATTCGTCCAATTCTGAAATCCACCAAAAGATAACCGATTATTTTGAAACGCTGGACAGCAAGATGAAAATGGTGTACGACAGCCGGAAGGATTTTGACAATGCGCTGTCCATCATCAACAAACAGATGGCCGAAGTACTCGACAGGAAGCAGGCAGAGGCACAATCGTTCTTCCCGCATTATTACGAGCGCTTTAAAACCGACGGCGTGGAACACAACCTCTACATAGGCGCATCCATTTCCCCCAAACACGCCTATAGCCCGCTCTACCTCAATAACCTGAGGCTATGGCAGCTGCAGGCCATGTGCGAAATGGAAAATGAGTATTACAAACTGCGCCCGGGATTGCCATATGACCTTGACGTGACCTCGCTGATACTCGTGTTCAGCTCGCCGATATCGATACGTTTCCGCATGGACGAAAAGCGTTTTGACGTAGACGGCACCTACAACGCCCGCTACGAAGTAGTAAAAAAACGCATTGACAAGTCGAACATCAAAGGCACTAAAGACCGTATTACCGAGAAGGGCAAAATTACCATTGTATACTCGCAAAAACAGGAAGAGGCAGAATACCGCAGGTACATACAGTTCCTGCAGCATAAAAAAATGCTTGGCAATGTGATTGAAACCTTTGAGGTGGAAGACCTCCAGGGCGTGACCGGGCTTAAAGCAATGAGGGTGTCGGTGGAGTACGACAGTACCAAAAAGCAGGAAACCACCTATAGCTATGAAGACCTGTTAAAGGAGCTGCACGCCTAAAGCGTTTTGAACGCGTAGATGAACGCACCCACCGAGGCCAGGATGCCTATCATGAAAATGGTATAGGTAATGCGCAGCAGCTTGTATTTCCGGTGAAGCACAAGCCCCAAAAAGTAAAGGTCCTTAATCATGGAGCCATACAGGTAGTCGTGGCTTTTCATCATTTCGTTCATGGCCCATTCATATTCCTCCAATGGCATTTTATAAAAATTACCAAAGAACAGCAGGTTAACTTTCTGCGCGTTGATGTCCTCGCGGGTAAATGTGCCACTGGTAACCTTAGGTCGTGTCGACAATATGGCAAAAATAATGCTGGCTACCGTAAACACCATCAGGATGAGCGTTGGCGTAACAAGATGCGCGTTGGACGGGCTGTCGAGCTTGGGTATTATGGTCGTGAGCACTATGGAAATGATTATCGCATTAACCGAAAGCAGTATGTTGGCCTTGCTGTCGGCTATTTCGCTTAGTCGGGTATGGTTGCTGAGCGTTACCCGGAATACGGTATCAATGCCGCGGTCGGGGCGTTCGGGCTTTTCGGGCTTATTTTTTTTGGACTTGTCCTTTGCTTCCTTTTTACCTTCCCCGGCTTCCGAAATGCCTTTTTGAAGCAGCGCTATGTTGGCTTCCTTTAGTGGCTGGAGTTCCTTTTTTGCGTAATTGGTATAAAAACGGTGCTCCTGCATCAATACCTTTCGGTTGCCAAGGGCCCATTCGCTATCGCTAAAGGTACGCCCCTGGGTTAATTTCCATTCCTCACGGAGCAGCCCTGCCAGCGCCGGGTAATTTTTGTCGGCAAAATGCGAGCAGTCGGCATCCCTGATGATTTTTTCCTGCAGGGTTTCGGGCTCAGCGCCCATCCTGGTGATCCGGACAAGGGCGGCGACACAGGCAGCCTTGTCCTGAGGGTAGCCGTTTTGACTGAGGAATTCGGCCGCATACACTGCACTCCTCTCCTCATGGTTATCCGGCCCGCCGATGTACCCCACATCGTGAAACCACGCCGCAAGCAATACAGCTTCGAGGGCATCGCCCACTAAACCTTCCTCCCTGGCAATGTTTTCCGCATTGTTCACTACCCGTAAAGTATGGTTAAAATTATGGTAAATATAATCCGGAGATAGTTTATCTTTGAATAGGTGAAAGACGTGGCTTTCGGCTTTTTGAACGATATCCATAGGTAGAAATTAACACAACCAAATTATGAAATTCTTTCCGGATACGGTTGCGGCAAAGACAAATATTAAAATTTTGACCTGCCTGCTTGCCGCTATGTCCCTTTTTTCCTGTGCTACCTACAAGCCGGAATATGGCAGGGATGCCCGCCCCTACCCCGTAAGCGACACTACTACAGCCGAAAAGCCTGCCCATCGCTTTTACCTTATTGGCGATGCGGGCTATGCCAACGAGCCGCACACGCAGGCCATGCTGGGTATTATCAGTCAAAAATTGGAGCGCGAAGGAACGAATGCGACCCTTCTGTATTTAGGGGACAACATTTATCCGGAAGGCATGGCCCCGGACGATGGCTCAGAGGCACGCAAAGACGGCGAGGCCAGCCTTACCTCCCAACTAAAGCTGTCCACGTTATTTCCCGGGCAAACGCTTTTCATTCCCGGCAACCACGACTGGTATAATGGCTTTGACGGGCTTCGCGAGCAGGAGAAATTCATTAATAAGTATACCGGCAAAAAATCGTTCCTTCCCGGGAAGGGCTGTGCTATAAAAGATGTGGAGATCAATGATAATACCACGCTGATTACTGTTGACAGCCAGTGGTACATCGAGGACTGGGATCATTACCCGACCATCAACGATGATTGTGACATAAAAACCCGGGAGGGCCTTTTTACCGAACTGGAAGACCTGCTGAACAAAAACCAAAATAAGACGATACTCCTTGCCATACACCACCCGCTCATGAGCAACGGGTCGCACGGCGGGCAATTTTCGCTGAAAAAGCAATTGTTCCCACTACCGGTTAATGTACCGCTTCCTGTTCTCGGTTCGTTAATCAACCTGGCACGCAAGGCGTCGGGCTTCAGTACCCAGGACCTCCAAAGCCGTGTGTATACTTCACTTTCCAACAGGATAAAAACACTGATACAGAACAGGGACAACGTGATCGTACTATCGGGGCACGACCACAACCTGCAATACATACGCCATGATAACATCCACCAGATCATCAGTGGTTCGGGGTCAAAAGTAGAGGCCGCACGCGTACTTTATCCTGAAGATTTTTCCTATGGGGGCACGGGCTATTCGATACTCGACATTAATGAAGATGGCACGGCCAACGTATATTTCTACAGCATAAAAGACGGAAAGGAGGAGCAACTGTTTGAAAAGAAACTGCTCGAAAAAGCAAAACCGGAGCAAAAGAACTATCCCCCTACCTTTCCCAAAACAGTTACGGCATCTATTTACACGCCTCAAATGACTGAAAAGGGCGGCACCTACCGTTTCTTCTTCGGGAAGCACTACCGCGACTACTACAGTATTCCGGTGGAAGCGCCGGTCGCAGTCCTCGACACCCTGTACGGTGGCCTGAAGCCAAAAAAGGCCGGCGGGGGACACCAGACGCATTCCCTAAGGCTTGAGGGCAAAGATGGGCGCGAATATTCGATGCGGGCGCTAAAAAAGAGCGCTATCCGGTTCCTGCAGGCGGTTGCTTTTAAAGAACGCTATATGGGCAATGCACTGGAAAACACCTTTGCCGAGAAATTCCTGCTGGATTTTTACACCACATCGCACCCGTACACACCCTTTATTGTGGGAGATATGGCAGCGAAAGTCGGCGTAGGCCATACCAATCCGAAGTTATTTTATATCCCGAAGCAGGATGCCCTTGGCGAATACAACAGCATGTATGGCGATGAGCTGTACATGATCGAGGAACAGGTACACAAAGAGCAAAAAAACACAGAGGGTTTCGGGAAGCCCGATGATATTGTGGGTACCGATGAAATGCTGCACAACCTGGCAAAAGACCATAAATACAGCGTAGACCAAAAGGCCTATATCAGGGCAAGGCTGTTCGATATGCTGATAGGCGACTGGGACAGGCATACCGACCAATGGAAATGGGGCGAGTACAAGGCCGATGGCAAAGTAACCTACCGGCCGATACCCAAAGACCGCGACCAGGCGTTTACAAAGTATGACGGCACATTGTTCGGCATCATCATGAACATCCCGGCACTGCGCCACATGCAAACGTTTAAAGACGATATAAGGAACATAAAATGGTTCAACCGCGAACCGTATGCGCTGGACCTTGCACTTATTACTACAGCAACGGAGCAGGAATGGCTGGATGAAGCGGAATACATCCGCCAAAACCTCACTGATGAATCAATAGACAACGCCTTTGCCAAACTGCCCAAAGAAGTGCAGGATGCGACGACTGACGATATAAAAGACAAACTGAAAGCCCGTAAGGCACACCTTTCTGAATTTGCAAAAGGCTATCGTGACGTATTGCTAAAAACCGTACTGATAACAGGCACCGACAAGAAAGAAAAATTCGTAATTACCCGCATGCCGGAGGGAGAGACAAAAGTTGAAATGTTCAGCCTGAAAGACGGGATGGAAACCCTGGTACGCAGCCAGTTATACAGCCGTTCCAAAACAAAGGAACTGTGGGTTTACGGGCTGGATGATGACGATGTGTTTGAAGTGAAAGGCAACCCGGAGAACCCGATACAGCTTCGCCTGCTTGGCGGCCAGAACCATGACATTTACGTAGTTGAAAACGGGAAGAAAGTAAAGGTATACGACTTTAAAAGCAAGAAGAACACTTATGAGGCAGACACCCGCACAAGCTTGGTGCTAACCGATGACTACGAGACCAACAGCTACGATATGGACAAGCCGCGATATAATGTACTTGCCGGCTACCCCGGCATTGGCTACAACCCAGACGACGGTGTGAAAGTTGGCGCTATGCTGAACTATACCGTAAACAACTTTAACCGAAGGCCATTCTCGCAAAAGCACAGCCTGAAGGGCAACTATTTTTTGCCACAGACGGGTTCGAATTACAATATTCCGGTAAGTACATGAACGCCGCCTTACGCTGGAACTTAGGGCTGGATGTTGTATACACCAGTCCCAACTTTAGCATCAATTATTTTGGGATGGGTAACGAGACCGAAAATCCGGACGACCGGCTTGGAATGGATTACAACCGCGTGCGCCTGCAAACGTTTAGCGTTGCGCCATCAGTTTTTAAGGAAACGCGTAACGGGAGCTTTACCTCATTCGGAGCTGTATTTGAGACTATTGAAGTAGACGGCAGCACGAACCGTTATGTAAATGTGCCGGGCGTACTGGCCCCGGCCTTGTTTGAACACCGTCAATATGCCGGCATTCACGGGAAATACAGTTTTGAGAACTACGATAATGCTTCCCTCCCTGCCCTCGGGATGTTTTTTTACATCACGGGCGGCTGGAAAACAAGCCTCGATGATACGGGCCGTAATTTCCCGCACGTCGAGGCAGCCATAGGACTGGTGCACAAAATAACCGCCGATGAAAGCCTTGTATTCGCTACAATGGCCAGGGGCAAGGCACTTTTTAGCAATGGCTTTGAGTTTTACCAGGCGGCAACGCTGGGTGGCGACACCGACCTGAGGGGCTATCGCAGGGAGCGATTTACGGGCAAGCGCTCGGCGTACCAAAGCACCGACCTTAGATTTACGATTGGGAATGTAAAAACGAGCTTTGTACCCATGAAATACGGCATCTTTGGCGGGTATGATTACGGACGTGTATGGGTTTCGGACGACACTTCCGAAAAATGGCATCAAAGCGTGGGTGGCGGCGCATGGCTCAACGGGCTGGATGTGGTAACGGCACGCGTATTTTACTTTTACGGCAGTGACGGCGGACGTGTGGCCTTTGGAGTGAATTTTGGCCTGTAAAGTTTGTCAGCTTCTATTTCAGGAGAGCAGATAATTTAACCTCATACAGCCTGCCACCAATATGTTTGTCTTTCTCATCGGCTATAAGCAGTGTATCATCATCTTTAAAGCAGATACCTTCTTTTTGGGAGAAATGCCCGAGTTCTAAAGGCTGCAGGTTTTCCTGTGTGAAATTATCGCCGGAGAAATTGTCAATCAGCCATACCTTATCGCCTGAGAGAAGTACCAACTTAGTTCCATCGGGGCTTATGTCGGCTCCTGTTATTGCACATTTGTTATAATTTCCGCAAGCCTTTAATGTGGCAATCAGCCTGGCCTCATGTTTTCCTTCTTTGTTAGGAATGCTGTACACATTGAACGTGCCATCGAACTCCTTGCTCCTGTTTTTGGTAAAAAGTAAAAAGTTCCCTTTATATTCAATAAAGGCCTCGGCATCAAAAAACATTTCAGACTTCTTTGGCGGGAAGGCTTTCTGCTCCGGGTACCAAAATTCAATTTTTGACACCACACTGTCATATTTACCGGCATTCAGCTTATAAATGGCAAGGTCACGGCGTTTGTTGTTATTATTGCCAAAGTCGCCAATGTACAGGTTGCCATAGTTGTCAGATGCAAGTTCTTCCCAGTCCGTATTCGTAGCATTTGATATAATGTAACTGTTGATGGTATTCCCTTTCTCGTCAATATGGTATATTTTATTTTCGTTACCACTGTCCTCAACGGCCCATAGCCCGGAATTTGGGATGTATTCCAGACCTGAAACTTCTTTTAATTGCAATTTGCCTTTTTCTTCCAAATGGATAGTTCCTTCATTGCAGGAAATAAGCGCCAACACTGGTAGTATCGTAAAAAAGGCAAAGTTTTTCATGGGTTACGTTTTTGTAAAAATACGAACCGATGCCGCTGAAGCCTATTTTTTTGGCGATTTTTTAAAACAAAAAACCACCGGCAGCTACCGATGGTTTTTCCACTATTAAAAAAAATCAAAGTCCTTGTTTAGAAAAGCGGCGCCTCATACCACGGGGAAACGGTGGTGCATGGGCCCCGGCCTTTAGTTGTACTTACACAGTCTACGGCAACTCTCCACCTGTAGCAGGTAAAGTCAGGCAGCGCCTGTCCGGCAATGGTAATATTCACTTGTGTTGTGGGCGCTTTCACCGCATAAGGCGAACTGAAGGACACAATATTGCCCATCGCGCTATTTATATCTTCGCAATCTGATATTTCCTGTATTTCGATCCTGGCCTTATAGTTTATTCCTGAAGATACCCCGGTGAGCGACGCTGTAAAAACGAGCATCGGATTGTTGATGCCCTGGCTAAGGTTTACCGTTAACGATCCACCTACAGCATCCAGACAGGTCGTACTTATGGTTGCATCGGCAGACTTGTAATCAGTTGCGGCAAGGTTATTTTCCTGCACCGTGGTAAGGGCGCTGTCGTCTGTTGAGCATGAGGCAAAAAACACTAAGACAGGTAATAGTAAAAACTTTTTCATGGATTGTGGCAGATGTGGTAGTTGAATTATAGATGTTTTACACGGCAAACTTAGTGAGGCTATTACTGATTTATAAATTAATTGCCGAAAAAACGATTAAATGATATTTTTCAACGATGAGTTGCACTAATAGCCCTGATGACAAGCTGTTAATCATGCGTTAATTGTCCTTTTTTTGCGCCGGTTGATTGGTAACTTTATAAAAATAAATCACCGGCAACAATGAAAATATCAGTTAAACACCGTGTAGCGTCGATGATGCTCCTTTTTGGACTTGTACTCATTTCATGTAATAAAAATGATGAACGTAAGGAAGCGGAAAACCGCGAGGAAGCAAAAGTAGGCAAGGTATACGACAGGGAACAACAGGGCATAGAGCATGAAACAAGGGAAAACCAGTTTCCTTCCAGCCGTAACGATAACAGCAAGGGCACAGGCCTGGAAACCGGAGCGCCATCTGATACTACTGCCCAAAAAGAAACCACCCCGCAGGCAGGGGCCAAATAATCATGATAGCAACTGTAGCAAAAGACCACAGCGATGCCCGCGAACTTAGGGGCCTGTTTGAAAAACAACTAAAGCAGCTGTATTGGGCCGAAGGGACTATGGTAATCATGTTGGGCGGATTCATACAAAGCAGCAGTTCCCGGGACCTTGTGTCCCTGCTGGAGCAGCACCGGTTTGTAACCAACAGCCATATCGGCAGGATCGAAAACATCTTTACCGCAATTGGCCTGGAGGTAGAAGAAGAACCTTATGAAGCTGTTCAGTGCCTTATAAAGGAAGCGCTGGATTTTATCGGGGCCACAAGATCGGGGGTGGTGCGCGATGCGGGGCTGATAGGCATATTGCAAAAAATAAAGCATTACGAGATCGCCTGCTACGGTACCATGAGGGCATTTGCTATCGCACTCAGGGAAGAGGACGTAGTACACCTGCTGGAAGAGACCCTTAATGAAGAGAAGGGCGCCGACCTGCTGCTTTCGTCCATTGCCGAATCGCACATCAATATTGAGGCAGCCGACAAGGAAATATAAATACATAAATCATGGGAAAGCCAACATCATTTCCGGAACAGGAACAAAGCCAGCCGGGCGACGAACACAAAATGAATCCCGAGCCGGAAATCATCCGTAAGGATTATAAAGGCAGCGGCAAACTTGAAGGTAAAACTGCTCTTATAACAGGTGGCGACAGCGGCATAGGCAGAAGCGCGGCAGTACACTTTGCCTGCGAAGGCGCCAACGTAGCCATTGTATATTATGATGAGCACAAAGATGCCGAAGACACAAAAAAACTGATCGAGGCGTATGGCCAAAAGTGCCTCCTGATAAGCGGCGACCTGAAGGATGAAGCATTTTGCAGGGATGCCGTTGCTACAACGGTAAAGGAACTCGGGCAGCTGGATATCCTTGTGAACAATGCCGCAGTGCAGTTCCCGAAGAAAGAGTTTAAAGACATTACGGGCGAGCAGGTAAGGGAAACTTTTGAAACCAACATCTACCCTTTTTTTTACATGACCCGCGAAGCGATGAAGCACTTGGATAAAGGCGACAGCATTATCAACACCACATCGGTAACGGCCTACCGCGGCAGCGAGCACCTCATCGATTACAGCAGTACCAAAGGCGCGATAGTTACGTTTACGCGCTCCACCTCAGCTATGCTGGCAGAAAAAGGCATCCGCGTGAACGGCGTTGCCCCGGGACCGATCTTGACACCGCTCATACCGGCAAGTTTTGAACCTGAAGAAGTGGCCAAATTTGGCCAGGACACGCCCATGAAACGTGCCGGCCAACCCAGCGAAGTAGGCCCGGCCTATGTATTCCTGGCCAGCAGTGATGCTTCGTACATCACCGGGCAGGTGTTGCATATTAACGGGGGCGAAATGACAGGAGGATAATTATAAATATAAAAATTTAATAGTATGGAAAATAATGCAAATGGCCGCAACGGATTGGACAACCGTGGCATAAAGAACAATGAGGCAGACAGGAATAGTGAACCTAACAGGCTGGAAGAAATCCGTAACCTGAAGCCCGACACCACAATGCCGTATGCCGACCCGGCAGTTGTGAACCCGGAAGAGCTGGCCACCTTCCCGAAAAAATCAGAGATCGTGGATGCGGCTGATGTTGCTGCGGAAAATGAAAACCACATGGTCAACCGGAGGTCACCCGTGCGGGAAGGCCGGAACATCATACGTACCGACAACGACCCGAATAACGACGGGTTCATGTAACAGTAAGGGCTTCGGCCCTTTTTTTTATGTTATGCCTGTAGCTATTTAACACCCATAATGTTAACGGTATATTAATATTCCGTACCTTTATACAACTATATATCAAACAATTATGGCAAATCTATCAAACGGCCGCCGGGATCAGGGTGATCAGGGCGGACACAACAGCGAAAGGCTCTACAACGACTATTCCATGCTGCCTTATGAAGACCCTGCACTCATCAATCCCGATGAGCTTGCCACCTTCCCGAAAACGGTTAAAAAGGACGGATACCACCATTACCACGACCATGAGCTGCACGAAATAACCAAAAGGACACCGGTAAGGGACGGCAGGAACATTACCCGTACGGATAACCAACCGGACAAGCGTGGTTTCATGTAACAGAAATATGACAATCTAATCCTGTTAGGGGCCTAACCAAAAAAAAGCTGCATCAATGGTGCAGCTTTTTCATTAGAAGGGGGATATATGTTTACTGTCTCTTTTTAGCAGATGCTTTTTCATCATTTACAGCAACCGCAGTCGAGCTTTTCACCTCCGAAGAAGTCTTTTCTGTTTTACGGTCGGCATTGGGCTGTGCCTGGCTTTCATCGGCTTTATTTTCCATTGACTGCTCTTTTATTTCAGTTTCCGGAGCAGCGGGCTTTTGGTATTTTACTACTTCGTAAATTGTCGGGTCGGGTTGTTTTGCATACGATTGTGCTGATACTACAGCTACACTGAATAATGCGATGAGGGATAAGATAGTCTTTTTCATGATTTCCGGGTTTTTGCGTTTCTATAATGTAAAATTACTTTATCAAAAACAGTCAATTCACAAGATTTGGTTAACGTTAACGTATAAACTTTTCCTAAAAAAAGCCGTCTTTTAAGACAGCTTTTTCTTAAGGTTTTTAACGGTGTACCCCTACTTTTGCTACTGGTCCGCGCTATTCCTTACATCGCCGTTAATTCCGTCTGTTTCGGCATTAATGAGTTCCCTCTCGCGTGAAGAGGCTCCATGGGTAATCGATGTCCTGCCGTCTTCCTCCATGCTCGATACCATCTGCTTTTCCATTGTAGCAGTTACCGCACCATCCGGAAGAATCGTGTTCATGCTGTTCTGGAATTTGTTTTTAAAGCCCGGCTGTACGGTAGCATCGCCATCCATCAATGCTTTGTACCCGCCTTCGGCCACGTCGGCAGGGTCATACAATTCTGTTTCCTTATATATTACCGAATTTTCCGCCTTCGCCTTATGGAAGAAGTCGGTATCCGTTGCTCCCGGCAGCAGGGCCGTCACGGTAACATTGGTCTCTTCAAGCTCTTTAACCAGGGCTTCGGAGAATGACAGTACAAATGCCTTGGTAGCGGCATATACGGCCAGGTATGGCGTTGGCGCCTTAGCTAACGATGAGGCGATCTGCAATATGCGTCCGATGTTGCGCGCTGTCATTTCTTCGAGGTAGTACCGCGTGAGGCTCATCAGTGCAATGATATTCAGCTGTACAAGGTCGGTTTGCCTGCCCAGGTCGGTTTTGTGGAAGCGGCCCCATTCTCCCTGCCCGGCATCATTTACAAGGTATTCGATGGTAACACCCAGTTCTTTTACTTTGTCATATATATCTTTAGCTGCACCCGGCTTAAACAGGTCGGCCGGAATGGTGTGCACCGTGATACCTGAAATTTGCTGCATCTCGGCAGCAGTTGATTTCAGGTTGTCCTCATTTCGGGCTACCAGTACAAGGTTGATGTTATCTTTTGCAAAAAGCTTTGCCAGTTCGTAGCCGATACCGCTTGTGGCTCCTGTGATGAGTGCGAAATTTGAATTTTCCATAGTTATATTTATTGTGGTTTAAGTAAAGGCAAGTTACCCCGTATACCTACGGAGGGCTGTTAACCGCAAGTTAACCAAGCGTTAATGTTGGCGCAGGAAATTTGTAGGTTGCCTAACTTTATTCCATAAGAACGGGAACAGATGAAGCGGTACAGGAATTTAGAAGGCCATTCGGGGGTAACCGGATATGAAATTAATGACGACAGTATCACCGTACAGTTCAATCATGATGCCGTTTACCTGTATACCTATGCGAGTGCGGGAAAGCGCAGTATTGAGCAGATGAAAAAACTTGCTGCTGCAGGCAAAGGGCTAAGTACCTATATAAGCCAAACCGTAAAAGAAAAATTCGAAAAAAAACTATAACCATGGATTATACAGAGATACTCGGGCTTACAGCAGCGTTTTTAACTACCGTTGCTAACATACCGCAGGCGGTCAAGGTGATAAACACACGCTCCACCAAAAGCCTGTCCGCCCCTACTTATGCCATGTTATTCGCAGGCCTTTGTATCTGGACGGTATATGGTATCATTCGCGGAGACCTGCCTGTAATCCTCGGGAATGTAATTGCCGCGGCATTGTGTGGTACAATACTCGGGATAAAACTCTGGTACAAATATGTAGCGGGCGAGAAGGATGAATAGCGTGGCGGGTAATGTGTTATAGTATTGCCAATTAGATTTTTATTAGTAAAGCGGCTTGTGTTTATTGGGTAATTTTAATTATTAATCCTAAAACCAAAATTATGAAACGACCTGCATTAATAAAGAACACCCTGATGGCCTCACTACTTATCGCAGGCCTGCACATAAGCACTTCCTGCGACAGCTGTAGCCGAAAGGAAAAAACTAACGATGCCGGAACATATAATGAAGGCAATGATACCACCAGCGTAAGCACAACAGACAGCACCGATGCTACAGGGTCGCAATCATCTTACGGGACCGGAAGCGGCAACACTAACGGGAATGCAACATCCGGAAGCGGCACGACTGCAACCGGTACAGGAAGTTCGTCAACAGGTACTACGACAGGTTCTACACCAAAAGGTAAGACACTGACTGAAGAAGAGATCACCAATAAGATAGAGAACAGCAGCAGCACCGTGAAGGATGCCAACGGCAAACCGATAAACAGCGGCGGTACAGCGGGGACAGGATCCGGAACCGGGACCGGAAGCACCGGGAATAATTCAAGGGTAACAAAACCTGAAGACCAAAAGAACTAACGCTATGAAACTATCTGACAACCCCGGACAGGGCAGCCGCGGCGGACAGGAATCCAATGAGGAAAATCTTCATAAAAGTTCGCGTAACCATGACAGCCAACAGCATGACACATCTCCCGAAGAGGAAATGCTAAAGCAGGAACAGGATGACAATGGCAAAGAAAAATTCAGCCCCGGTGAAGACCCTGACTACGATGCAGAGGAGTTTTCTACCGACTGATACAGCAAACGCTTACTTCACTGTCCTGAGATCAACCAAACAAATTTGCCATGGCTTCTGAAAACATTACGATATGCAGTGCGCGGATTGCCGAAAAAAACCTGAAGATCGCCCTGGTGGAAAGCGCTACAGCCGGATGGATGGCCTCGGAATTTTCGCTGGCGCCGGATTCGGGAAAGATATTCCTTGGCGGAGTGGTATGCTATGATGCCGGCACAAAGCAGGACATCTTTAATATCCCGAAGGAGATCATTGAAAAATTCACGCCCGAGTCGGCAGAGGTAACACGGCTTTTGGCCGAAAGGTTGTGCAAGTTCTTTAAATGCGATATCGCTGTGGCGGTAACAGGCCTCGTAGCGCCGGGTGGCAGCGAGACACCTGAAAAACCCGTTGGTACGATGTTTATCCACATCAAGCTGCCTGAAAACCGGTACTGTGCCCACAGGGAAGTATTTAAAGGAACGCCCGAAGAGATAATGTCACAGGCTACCGACCGAACCGGCGAACTCCTGTCGAAACTGGTAGAGGGACTTGATACAAAACCTGACGAAGACGAAAAAAAATAACTATGAAGACAGCAGCAAAGATACTATTGGCAGGCGCAGTGGGCACTACGTTCATGACCCTGTACAGCTATATGATTTCCAAAAAGGAGAAGCAGGAGTTTACCGAACCCATCTTGCTCAACAAGCTTATCGACAGTTCGGACGACCTTCCTGCCATTGATGATGACGACAAAAACCCCACGGGATGGCTGGCGCATTATGGCGTTGGCGTGCTGTTCGTTATCTCCTATTGGGTATTGTGGCGAAAGTCGCTTAATTCGCCAACCATTGCGAAAGGCCTGGTGGCAGGCGCGGCCAGCGGAGTCGTGGCCATCATTGTGTGGAAGCTGATGTTTGCGGCAAACGATAAGCCTCCGCAAAATGACCGCTACAAATATTTCAGGCAGCTGTTTATTGCCCACCTCATCTTTTCGACCACGGCGCTGTTTGGGTACAAGCTGCCGGACTATGTGAAGCGGCTTAATGCTTAACAAGATCATTTACAAGTACGTAAAGGGGCAGCCTGTCATGGTTTTCCCTTTTGTTTATTATAAGCACATTTTTTAACAAACGACCTTATGACGATACACTGGACCGAAATACTGCTGCGCCTTGTACTGGCCGCCATTTTTGGCGCTGTCATAGGGGCTGGAGCGCGAGCGGAGGGACTGGGCAGCGGGGATACGCACGCACATGATGGTGAGCATGGGGTCGGCGCTCATCATGCTCGTTTCTTCCTTCGGGTTTGGGGATATTATTGGTGCCGATTATGCGGAACTTGACCCTTCGAGAGTAGCCGCGCAAATCGTGAGCGGCATCGGGTTCATTGGCGCAGGGGCCATACTTTTACGAAAGCCGGGGACGGTACTCGGTTTAACGACCGCATCAGGTATTTGGACGGTAGCAGGTATCGGGATGGCGACCGGCGGCGGGATGTACTTTGCTGCGGGAATCGCTACCGTACTGTCGTTCCTTATCCTTTGGGGAATACAGATATTGCAGCGCAAATATTCCGATAAATTCCATAACAAATCACTAACCATCACTGCTAAACCGGATACCAATCCGCGCAAGATCATCAATAAGCTTCTGGAAGACAAGGAAGTTGATTTTGCCGATTTCTCCGTAAGCCGCCGTAAAAAGACACTCGTGATCGAGGTAAAGCTGATCAATTCGGCTGGCAGCCATTTTATGCGCACCGTTGACAGTTTAAAAGAAGAAACGTATATTAAGAAAATATCGTGGAGTAAATGATTTTTAAGTTAAAGGCCCGATAATCAAATGACTATCGGGCCTCAATCCTTAAAGTTTATTTCAGCTCAAATTCAGTTTCCTGTACCTTATCCGAACTTGTCCCGACAAATACTTTAAATAGTCCCGGTTCGACCAAATAATCACCATTATTATTAAAGAAACCCAGCTCATTTTCTGTTAAAGTGAAGGTTATGGTCTTGGTTTCACCCTTTTTGATGGATACCAGCTCAAACCCCTTCAGTTCCTTTACCGGGCGCGACAGGCTGGCGGCAATATCCCTGATGTATAGCTGCACTACTTCCTTACCGTCGTAATTTCCGGTATTGGTTACTTCAACCGATACTTTTACTGCTTCGCCTTTTGCGTAGGTTTTCTTATCCAATTGTATTGCGCCGTATTTAAAGGTCGTATAGCTGAGGCCATGCCCAAAGGCGAACAGCGGAGTTTTGTCCACATCCGAATAATGGGACCAGAACACGTTGTTATCGGCATCCGTTGGCCTTCCGGTGCTGTGTTGGTTGTAATATATTGGCACCTGGCCCACATTGCGCGGAAAGCTCATCGGCAGCTTGCCGCTCGGGTTGTAGTCGCCGTACAGCACCTGTGCCACGGCATTGCCCGTTTGTGTGCCCAGCTGCCATGCCTCCACAATTGTTGGGATATGCTCAGCAGCCCACGGCAAAGCCAACGGACGGCCGTTATTCAGTACCAATACGATATTGGGGTTCACTTTGTACACCTCTTCCAGCAATTCCTGTTGCAATCCGGGCAGGTCGATGTTCGTACGGCTGCGGCCCTCGCCACTCTGGAAGCCGTGCTCACCCAAAACCATCACTACCACATCGGCATTTTTTGCAGCCGCTTTAGCAGCCTCAAACCCGCTGCGGTCGGAGGTATTCCAGGCCACTTCGGTAAGGAAGGTAGGTTTGCCTTTGTACGCCTCGCCGCCTTTTTCATAGGTAAGCGTGTTGCCTTTATATTGCTGCATGCCTTCAAGCACCGATACCGCTGTTTCATCCTGCGAGGCGATCCTCCAGCTTCCTAACGGACTGGTCTTATCATTGGCAAGCGCACCGATCAGCGCTATCTTTTGCCCACTCTTTTTCAATGGCAGCAGGTTCTTTTCATTCTTCAAAAGCACGATCGACTTCTTCGCCATATCCAGCACTGCATCGTTATTGGCTTTGCTGCCAACGGTCGCTGCCTCGCGCTTTTCATCGCAGTAGCGGTACGGATCGTCAAACAGGCCCAGCTCATATTTCACCCGTAATATCCTGCGTACGGCATCGTCTATGAGCTTTATATCGGCCTTGCCGTCATTAACAAGCTTTACCAGTTCATTTACATATAAATGCGATTCCATATCCATATCGGCCCCGGCAGTCACGGCTTTGAGTGAAGCCTCAGCGCCGTCCTTTGCAAAACCGTGCGCGATCATCTCCCGGATAGAAGCCCAGTCGGTGATCACGAAGCCGTCAAAGCCCCATTTGCCCTTGAGGATGTCGCGCTGCAGGAAGCTGTTGCCCGTTGCAGGCACGCCGTTCAGGATGTTGAACGCGTTCATAAAGGTGCGTACGCCCGCGTCTTTTGCTGCCTTAAAAGGAGGCAGAACCGTATTGTACAGCGTTGCATTGCCAATGTCTACCGTATTGTAATCGCGTCCCGATTCAGCAAATCCGTAGCCGGCGAAGTGCTTGGCGCATGCCGCAACGGTACCGGGCAGCGAAAGGTCGTCCCCCTGGAAGCCCTTTACCTGGCCGCGGCCACTTTACTCCCCAGGTAGGGATCTTCACCCGCGCCTTCCATTACACGGCCCCAGCGCGCATCGCGACTGATGTCGACCATCGGGCCGAATGTCCAGTTGATGCCCGATGCCGATGCCTCGCCTGCCGCCGTTTCCGCCGATTTGCGTATCGCTTCCATGTCCCAGCTTGCAGCTTCCGCCAACGGGATGGGGCTTAGTGTTTTGTAGCCGTGTATTACGTCGAACCCGATGATGAGCGGTATGCCCAGGCGCGTTTCCTCTACGGCGATCTTCTGTACGGCACGCACTTCCTTCACGCCGCGTACGGTCAGCATCGAGCCGACCCACCCTTTGCGAAGGTGTTCGTACTTCAGTGCCGCGCTGCCCTCTTTCGGCGAAGGCCCCGTTACGTCCCAAAATCCGTTATACTGGTTCATCTGGCCTACCTTTTCTTCGAGGGTCATTTTGGCCATTAGCGCGTCGATCTTCTTTTCGATGTCCTGTTTTTTATCCATTGTTTTCCTGTTCTGCGCGTTTGCAGTACCCACGGCAAATAATGCCAGCAGCAATAAAGTTTGTGTTCGTTTCATGGTTGTTTATTCGGTTGTAAATGTCGATGCGGGCAGCCCGGCGCTGTTAAACAGGTCGGCTTGGGCGGTATTGTGCCATGCATAGCGTGCCTTTACGGGTTTTTTTACGTCTTTTGCCGTAAGGACTATCGTGTTTTTATCAATTTTAGCGTCGGCTTTCTGCCAGGTACCGTCCTCACCTGCCACTTCAAATAATGTGGAGGTTTTGTTTTTAAAATGCAATCCTTCGGCGTTGTCGAAAAGCACTTCCAGCTTGTTCTTATCGGTTTTGATAGTCGCATACAAAGGCCCGTTCACCACCCCCTTTTTGATTCCGTAATGATTGGCAAGCGCGAGGTTGGCCAGCCTTAGGCCTACGTCTTTCTTGTTACGGGGGTGAATGTCGTCGGTCGGGCTGATGTCGCTCACCACGACCATCCCGGTTTTTTCCACGGCATTTACAACCCTTCGCTGCGCATCGCGTATCACGGCACCCATGTCGGTGCTGCCCTCATAGTTGTAAGGAGCGATCTGCACAAAGTAGAAAGGGAAGTCGGCTTTCCATTCTGCCCTCCAGGCTCTTATCAGCCCGGCCAGTGTTTTGTCGTACGAGCGCGAGCCTACGTTGCTTTCGCCCTGGTACCACAATACCCCCGCGATCTTAAATCCCACTAATGGATTTACCATGGCGTTGTATATGCGCCCCGGCTCATTGGGGCTCCACCCTGCTTTGGACAGGTCGGCAGCGGCTTTAGCGAGTACGGGATCGTCATTTACGTAGGCAGCAGGTATCCACGGTTCGGCAGGCGAACCACCCCAGCTCGAATTGATAACGCCAATAGGTACGCCCTTCAGGTCCTCCTGGAGGTAGCGTGCAAAATAGTAGCCCACCGCACTAAAGTTCCGCATCGTTTTTGGTGTACACACCTCCCAGTTGCCGTCAAAGTTCATCTGCGGATGGGGAGATGCTAATTTTGGAGCGGTAAAGAAGCGGATATCGGGGAAATTCGCTTTGGTTATTTCGGCTGTCGCATTGTCAATTTTCATGTCTGCCGACCATTCCATGTTGGACTGGCCGGAGCACAGCCACACTTCGCCAAGCATAATATTTTTCAGCACCACTTCATTATAGCCTTTAAAGCTGATGGTATAAGGCCCGCCCGCGCCGGGGGTTTTTACGGTCACTTCCCAGTAGGCCTGGTTGTTGGGCTTCAGGCTGTATTCCTTTTCATCCCATCCGGTCTTTATTACGATGTCCTCAAACGGGCTGCCCCATCCCCACAGCTTTACGTCGCTGTTGCGCTGCAGCACCATGTTGTCTGAAAAAAAGGCGGGAAGCACCACATTTGCTTTGGCCGAAGCCGAAAGCATGAAAAAGGAAAGTATCCGTAGTAAAAAGCTATTTTTTTTCATATAATAAGTTTTTTAGGAATGGCGCGAGCTGTCCTGCCATTTTTTTGTGGTCGGCGATGTCGGGATGGTAGCCGCAGCCGTGGGGCGTTACCGAAGAAAAGGCAAACAGCTGTATGGGCTTATGTGCCTTGTCGCCCGAAAAAGCATCCTTAACTCGGTTGAGGCATTTTATAAAAGTATCATTCTTTGATCCGCTGACCATCGGGCTGTTGAGGAGTACGACCTGTGTATTGGGCGAATGTTTGTAAACGGTCTTTATAAAGGCTATGTAGTTGGCAACATACTTGTCTTCGTTAAAGGGAAGCCGTTCCTTTTTGCCGTCGCCGTCAGAAAAGTCATTCGTGCCGAGTGCAATGCAGGTTATATCAGGGTTAAAACCAAATTCATACGGTTTCGAGCTGTCCTTGTTGAGGTACAGGTTTTCGTACACATCGGGCATGATGGCTTCCTGATCGTGCTCATCGTTCCAGTTGCGGTACATCCCGATCCCGGAAACAGAGCTGAGGAGGAAGTCGGTTCCCAGTTCGCGGGACGTTATTGGCCCGTAGGCATAATAGGCATTATGCTGGTCGAACCACAGCCCGGTATCGCAGGGAATATCGGCGTAATCGTTGCCCATACCGCAGGTGATGGAGTCGCCTATGAACTCGATCTTCTTTTTCGATTGTTTCTTACTACCGGTAATATTAGCCTCTACCCCCAGAAGGATAACCTTGCCATTTGCGGCTTCGGTGGCTTTGTACAGGGTCAGGATATGGGGCTTATTGCCCGTAACATTGAAGGAAAGCGGGGTTTTGGTGGTTTCTACCTTATAACGCCCATGGTATATTCCGTCTAACTCGACCACTACATAGTTATGGTGTTCGTAGGTATCTTCGGCTTTCAGGGCCAGCGTGCATTTATTTCCTTCAAAGGCAAATGTTACGGAGGAGCCGGAGCTTATGAGGATAATGCTTTCCCCTTGTTTTTCGACACGGCCTTTTAAAAGGTAGGCATCATTTGCGGCGGGCTTTTGCGAAGACGAACAGGACAGCAGCGATGCGATGAAAAGTACCAGTATTTTTTGTGCAAACATTTGTGGTTTTGGTTTGAATGGTAAAGATAGCCAAATTAAGGAAAAACGTTTTCACTGTTACATACGATACTATCAAATCCTAATAAGATTTTGTACCTGTAAGGATGCTTAACACAAATTTGTAATGACTGCCAAAATACGCTTAAAGAGAGGTTAATTATAATAAAAACAGCTCATTACAATATTGATATCGCGTAATTTTAATCTATAATTTAAAAACAAAAAACATGAAAAAGTTATTTTTATCGATGGCAGCGCTAATGGCTTTTGGCCTTGCCTCAGCACAAACGGATACTACGCGTACCCGGACTACCAGGACAGATCGTACGACGGTAACACCGCAGCGTACCAACGGCACAACTACCACGACACGCACCGACAGGGCAACGCAACAAAATGCACGCACCGTTACACCGGCCAGTACAACTGCGGCGGGGACACCTCCAACGACAACGACAATGCCGCAGCGTACTACAACGCCTGCGACCACGACAAACCCTAATCGTACCAGTACACCAAACAGGACAAATCCAAACGGTACTACAGCGCCAACAACAACGTCGCCAACCACAAATCCGGGAACACAAACGCCGGCTCCATCAACGCCACCGGGAACGAATAACCCAAGGCCATAATTTGAACTCGTTTAAATTTTTTTGATTGAAGCGAAAAATGAGGATTTTAGCTTTAAATTTTAGCTTTTTCGCACTGCATAGCAGCGCTACGGAGTAAAAAAAAAGGTAAAATTTGGGACGAAAAGACCATTTTGCAGCCAATTGAAAAAAGTTTAAACGAGTTCTTTAATTACCCTGCCCCGGCAGGGTTTTTTTATGCTTATAAATGAAGCCTTTATAGCAGGGTACACTGTTTGAGGCTAATGTATTGTTAAAGTAAATGGCACTCCGCCAGCGGTTTCTTATTTTTAGGTCAGCAAAAACAACCTTAACAGAAAAATCATGGAAAAGCCTTTTGAACCCGTAGTATTACCATCAGAAAAAACATTAGGCAGCATCGAAAGCGCCATCTCCATACTGGGTGGGGCATTTTTGCTCTATGACGCCTTTAAGAAAGAAAAGAAAAGCATTCTCGAAATGGCCGCCGCCGGATTCATGATTTACCGGGGTGTGAAAGGCCTGCAAAAAAATGGCACACTGAACAGCAAATTGCTGGGAGAGCGTGCACCAAAGCCACGCAATTCCAACATCAACATACACGCACGCATGATCGTGGACAGGCCGGTGAGTGAAGTGTACAACTTCTGGAGGCACCTGGGCAACCTGCCGCTGTTCATGGAGCATTTGGAAAGCGTTACCGTGCTGGGCGACACCCATTCGGAGTGGAAGGCCTCGCTGCCCGGCGGCCTTGGCACGGTAAGCTGGAAAGCAGAGATCGTGTCGGAAGAGCCTAACCGTTACATCGGCTGGCGTTCGATGCCGGGATCGGCTGTAACCAATGCCGGCAAGGTACAGTTTAAGGATGCGGGAGAATTGGGTACGTTGGTACACGTAGTATTTTCATACGAAGCGCCTTTCGGTTCTGCCGGGACAGAAGTGGCAAGGCTCGTTAACCCGATATTCGAGAAAATGGTACGGAAAGACGTGCTGGGCTTTAAGCGCTACATGGAAACCGGCACCCCGCAAAAACTGCAACAGGAAACCGTGGCGATATATACGTAGTACTATCTAAATTTTTGATTCACCACATAGGCACATAGGTTTTATAGTGATTTATTGCTCCGGAAGGAGACATATTCGCACATAGTGAAGCGAAGCTTCAGGCTATATGTTACTTTGAGAGCTCTAAAAATCACTTTCTAAGGCTATATGCCTATGTGGTTAAAAAAACTCTGGAAAATTTAGACAGTCACTTAGTAACTGTCTAGATTTTTGATTCACCACATAGGCACATAGGTTTTATAGTGATTTATTGCTCCGGAAGGACACATATTCGCACATAGTGAAGCGAAGCTTCAGGCTATGTGTTACTTTGAGGGCTGTAAAAGTCACTATCTAAGGCTATGTGCCTATGTGGTTAAAAAAACTCTGGAGAATTTAGACAGTTACTTAATACACCGGATACAACTTTTATGATACGGAAAAGGCGTTGCAGTGCAGCGCCTTTTTTTATGAATTCAAATGATAAACGTTATGCTGCTACAGCAACGTAATCATCATTGGTGAAGTTATACATGATGGTGTACGCCGCGTGAGGGATAGAGCCGGTATCCTGCTGACCCGCCGCGGCGAGGGAAGCAGATAAAGGCGAAAGCCCAATGGCGGAGGCACGGAGCCGGCACGCCCAAAAAAACTTATTGGATAATTAGGTTACCCAACCGTGGTTACTCCGCACATTTCAGGGCGCATTTCTCGCCATCGATGGCTGCGGAAATGATGCCGCCTGCGTAACCTGCACCTTCGCCGCACGGGTATAGGCCTTTTATCTGTAAATGCTCCAGTGTTTCGGGATCACGTGGAATGCGTACGGGTGATGAGGTACGCGATTCGGGGGCGTGGAGGATGGCCTCGTTGGTGAGGTAGCCCCGCATGGATTTGCCGAATTCGGTAAACCCTTCCCTGAGCGTTTGCGTGAGGAAACCGGGGAATACCTGTCCTAATTCAACTGAAGTTGTCCCGGGAACATACGATGTTTTCGGAATGTCTGCCGATATTTTCGATTGCGTAAAGTCGACCATGCGCTGGGCCGGTACACGCTGGGTCTCCCCTGCCGCGCGCCAGGCCTGCTGCTCGATTGCTTTTTGGAATTCCATTCCCGCCAGCGCGCCGAATTTGGCGAATGGCTTAAAATCTTCCAGCTTCAGTTCGACCACAATGCCCGAGTTGGCGGTTTCCTGGTCACGTTTGGAGGGTGACCAGCCGTTGGTCACTACTTCGCCGGGACTTGTGGCACACGGCGCGATGACCCCGCCGGGACACATGCAAAACGAGTACATCCCCCTGCCGCCGACCTGCTTTACAATAGCATAAGGCGCGGGCGGAAGGTAGTCGCCACGGCCGGAATTGAAGTCGCAGCTGTACTGTATGCTGTCGATGAGGCTTTGCGGATGCTCGGCGCGGACGCCCAGGGCGAACGGCTTGGCCTCAATATATATTTTTTTGCGGTCGAGCAATTCGAAAATGTCGCGCGCGGAATGGCCGGTAGCCAGTATGATTTTTTTGGCGTTGATGGTGTCGCCATTTTGGGTAACCACACCTTCCACCGCGTTGCTTTTTACAAGTATGTCGGTTACACGCGTATTGAACAGCACCTGCCCGCCAAATTGGATGATCTTTTCGCGCATGGATTTGATGATCTTTGGCAGCTTGTTGGTTCCGATGTGTGGATGGGCTTCTACCAGTATCTCTTCGGACGCGCCGAATGCCACGAACAGCTGGAGGATGCGGTCGACATCGCCGCGCTTTTTGGAACGGGTATAGAGTTTGCCGTCGGAATAGGTCCCTGCCCCGCCTTCGCCATAGCAATAATTGGAATCTTCATCTACAATATGGTCGCGATTGATGGCTTTGAGGTCGCGGCGGCGCTCCTGCACATCCTTACCCCTTTCGAGGACGATGGGTTTCAGGCCGAGCTCGATAAGCTGCAACGCGGCAAATAATCCGGCTGGTCCCGCGCCGATGATGATGACTTCGGGGGCGTTGGATACATCCTTATACTCCGGCAGCTGCTGTTTGCTTTCGGTGTACTCCTCATTATGGTACACGGCCACCTTCAGGTTAACCTTAACGGACTTTTGGCGCGCGTCGATGGAGCGCTTGATGATGGCGACATGGCGTATCTCACCGGCATTAAGGTGCATAAGATTTGCAATGTGCGCGGTAAGCAGGTGTTGCTGTGCGGCTACTTCGGGTGCGACCTGTATCTGGAGTTCTTTTGGCATGCCGCAAAAATAGGGAATATTTTTTATTGTTTATTTTCTATTGGGGCGGAGAAGTTGTACCGCGAAGGTTCGCAAAGGAGGCGCGAAGATGCGCAAAGGTATTGATGAAGAATATCTCAAAGTTACTTTGTGTGCCTTTGCGGCTTCTTTGTGCATCTTCGTGAAATAGCGCTATTGAGCGGAGAAGTTGTACCGCAAAGTCCGCAAAGGAGACGCGAAGATGCGCAAAGAAAACATAGATAATCAATAGCTTCCCGGCGAAACTTATACTCTTGCCCTTATGTAAACAATCTACGTTGTTCTTCGTATTTACCTGCGCCCGGCATTATGCTAGGTTTGTGTTATAATCAAAACTAAATTCAAATGAAAAATATCTTTACCCTCTCTATTCTGCTCATCGCGGGCATTACTTCTGCCCAACTGCCGGGATTGCACTGGTCGGGTTCCTTTGGCAGCACAGGCGACGAAACTGCTACCGGCATGGCCGCCGCACCGGACGGGTCCCTTTATGTAACCGGCAACTTTGCGGGAACGGTCGACTTTGATCCCGGACCAGGGGTTACCAGCCTGACCGCAGGGGGGCTCTATACCGATATCTTTATCCAGAAATTTGACATTGCGGGCAACCTGCTGTGGGTAAAGAAGATCAACAACGGCACCAACTCCTCCGGCCCGCAGTGCGTTATTGACAACCAGGGAAACATATTGGTTACGGGGGCATTCCGCGACACGGCCGACCTGGATCCGGGTACCGGCACGGCAAACTTTACCGCAACCTACTACTTTGATTCTTTTATCATCAAACTTGACAGCGACGGCAATTACATCTGGGGTAAGAATATTGCCACTGCCGGCGACAATTCGGAATGGATCACGGCCATAAAGCTGGACGATGCGGGTAACATCTATACCGCAGGCTATTTTTACGGCACGATTACAATAGGCGGCACCGTTTTTACCTCTAATGGAGCGTATGATTCCTTTATCCAAAAAATGGATGCGGCAGGTAATACCATTTGGGTCAAAACCCTCGGGGGCAGCAGCTACGACGGCGTTTTCGCGATGGAAGTTTCAACCGATGGAAGCCTCTATCTGACGGGAGTGTATGGCGAGACGGTCGATTTCAATCCGGGAAGCGAAACCTTCAGCCTTACCGGGCAGGGTGTGTACGACGGATTTATCCTGAAGCTTGATAATAACGGCGGCTTTGCCTGGGTAAAAAGCATTGGCGGAGCCAACATTGACGTGATTACCGACCTGAAGCTGGATGCGGACGGGAACCTGATCGTGGCCGGAAGTTATGCTAGTCACACATTGACATTTAGTGTCAACGGGGCCAGCGAAACAATTACAAAGAGTGGCACCAGCGAACAGTTTGCCGATGTACTACTGTTTAAGATGGACAGCAGCGGAAATTATTTATGGGTAAAACATTACGGCAGTACCGGCGATGACAGCGCGGCCAGCGTTGCCGTAGATGAAACCGGGAAAATATACGTACTGGGCATTTTTAATGAGCATGTCGATTTTGACCCGGGTGCCGAAGAGAACACACAGGCATCGGCCGGGCTGTATGATATTTTCCTGCAATGCCTGACCACCGACGGCGATTATGTATATGCGCACAAAATTGGCGGCAGCGGACTGGACCAGGCACGACGGGTTGTTTATAACAATGGCGCTCTTTATATAACCGCAATTTATAAAAACACCGTAAACCTGAATCCTGCCGGTGGCGCTGTGGTGAGTGCGACATCCGTGGGCGGTGACGATTACTTCATCTGCAAGTTTGGTACTGAAACATTATCACGTAGCGCTTATACGAACACTAATGCATTTACCCTCTACCCCAACCCTACAACAGGACATTTTACCCTACAGGGCGAGGGTATAGAAAATGCGCAGGTGACTGTATATGACGCAATGGGTAAGGTCGCAGGGCGATATGAAGGTATGGATGGATTGGCTACCCCGGTACTTGCAGTCGGAATTTACTTTGTAGAAATTATCGCCAACGGCAAACGTGAAGTGAAGAAGCTGGTGGTTAAATAATTATCAATTTTAAAATAATGCCGGATGTATTTCAATCGTCGAAATACATCCTGTTTTTATTTGAGATTTCTCCACTCCTCCGCCGCGGCGGATCCGGTCGAAATGACACAGCGCGCCTACTATTCCGCAAAGATTCGCAATGAAAACATAGACAATTAATAGCTTTGTGGTTCTTTGCGCTTCTTAGTGCATCTTCCCGAAACAGCGCTATTAGGCGTAGAAGTTGTACCGCAAAGGTTCGCAAAGAAGACGCGAAGATGCGCAAAGAAAAGACAGATGATCAATAGCTTTGTGGCCCTTTGCGGCTTCTTTGTGCATCTTCGCGAAACAGCTTTCTAATACGCTTTATCAAATGCATACAACGCAAAAGACGCCAGCCAGTGCTCTCCCTCATAATTCCCATCGGTAATCGACGGAAGGGAATATACAAGGTGCTTATCTGCCAGTGCTTTCAGGTGGCTAAACTGTTTTGGATATTGCTTCGCCAGATAGTAAAAATTCCACGCCCGGCTAAAGTTGAGTCCGTCGAGGTGTACGAGGTGGCCGTCGGTGCGGTCGGATGCCCTGCCAGGTTGCCATGCGAATTTTTTATCAAAGAGTTGGGAGGCGAAATCCTTCAGCCATTTCAGGAAATCCTTTTCAGGCATGATGCGCTGCATGATCCCTACCTCTTCCATGCAGGGCGAGAGGAAGTCGGTGCCGCTGGGTTCCCAAGCAAAGGGGCATTCCATGTCATTCTTGAACAGGCGCAATGCATTTTCGCGGATGCTGTTCTGCAATGGGATATTCTTTGCATGCACGGCATAGTCCCACGCAAGGTTGAGCCCGAAGGCGGTGTTGGTATGCGTACCGTTGCGAAGGGCGTAGTTGAGTTTGGGCAGGAATTCGATGTAGCGGTTTGCTAACAGGTCGGTGAGCGGCTGGAGGTTGGCGGCGATTTCTTTTGCGAAAGGCTCATTATAGGTATCCAGTTCCTGTTGGAGTTTTAGCAGCCATGCCCAGCCGTAGGTGCGTTCATACGACTTTTCGTGTTTTTTGTTGAGATAGGCGACTTCCGCAAGGATATTCTCTTTGGAAAGGTTTATTTTCAGCTTATTGATGATCTCCTGCCTGTTATTGAGGTTGGGGAATTTCTTCAGCAAATAGACCAGGCTCCAGTGCCCGTGTACGGAGGAATGCCAGTCGAAGCAGCCGTAAAAGGCTGGGTGCAGCTTTTTGGGGGCGGCGATCTCGGTGGAGTCGGCCAGCAGTTGGCTCAGCTTGTTGGGATATTCCTGCTGCAGGCATTTGAGGGGGAGGGCGGCCAGGTCGTTTGCCTGCTTTTGGGTGAGTTGCTGGGAAAAGGCGAATGAGGTTGTGAGAAGGAGGAGTGTGAGGTATTTCATTGGGTTATTTTGTGGTTTTAAATATAGGGAAATTTTATAAATGACACACCCCTAACCCCTCTCAAGAGGGGAAGAGCTTCACTCATGCTCGCTAAACAACGCCCAATAGAGGTGTAGGAGTAAGCGGGCTTGATTTTCTAAAGCTTTGCGTCTTATTGGGGGAGGATTGTCACACAAAGGCGCAAAAGGCGCCAGGACTCATTCCGTAATAGTAGCTACCTCAAGCCGCAAAGCATTGCTTCGCAATGTTGATATGGGTTCAACTTTGCGTCTTTGCGTGACTTTAATATAAACTATGCACCCAGTTGTTGCAATACAAAAAGATGTGTCCACACGATAGTTCTCAAGAGGGGAATAGCTTCACTCATGCTCGCTAAACAACACCCTATACAGGTGTAGGAGTAAGCGGGTTTGAGTGTTCCCCTCTTGAGAGGGGTTAGGGGTGTGTTTCAATTAAAACTTCGTAACTTTGCTACCTTGCAACTTTGCAACTTTCTTACTTACTAACTACAAATGAGAAAAATAAAACTGATATGGGATTTCCGGGGTGAGGCTTCTGCCAAAACAGCCGAACACCATGAGAAACACCTGAAGGAATACATCGCAATTGAGAAACTCCCGCTTAATATCACCGGCTTTGATGTTATCAATGAAATGCACGCCATTGCCTGGATGGTAGTGACCGATGATTATATGATAGCAGTAAGGGATGCGCTGAAGCCTCACCGGGGGGAGATAGCCACCTAACCCCCGAAGGGGAAACTCCACTCTTGCTGAATAAAAAAACCGCAATTACAAAAAAGCAATTACGGTTCTATATCGGCTCTCTATTCCCGCTTCGGGGGTTAGAGTGCTTTAATTCGCTACCTCGCTAATAAATTTAATCCGCATCAGCCTGAGCTCTTCGGTATCGTAGTCGCCGTCAAATTCCTTAAGGGCATCTTTAATGCTGTCGGTTTCGCTTTCCATGTAGTAGTCCTGTATTTCTTCCTGCTGGTCTTCGTCCAGTATCTCGTCGATCCAGTACTTGATATTCAGCTTGGTGCCTGCATATACGATCTGTTCCATTTCCTTCATGAGGGCATCCATGTCGAGGCCTTTAGCTTTGGCAATGTCATTCAGCGAAAGCTTGCGGTCGATGTTCTGGATAATGTACAGCTTGAGCGCCGAATTGGCTCCTGTCGATTTTACCACAAGGTCATCCGGGCGTGTGATGTCGTTATCTTCCACATATCGGGCGATAAGCTCCACAAAGTCCCTGCCGTATTTTTTGGCCTTGCCCTCACCTACGCCGTGCACGTTGCCCAGCTCCTCCAGGGATACCGGATATTTGAGCGCCATATCTTCGAGCGATGGGTCCTGGAATACCACAAACGGCGGCACACCCAGTTTTTTGGCTACTTTTTTGCGGAGGTCGCGCAGCATTGCCATAAGGGCTTCATCGGCTACGCCTGACGATTTGGATGCCGTTACAGTTGTTTCTTCGTCGGTATCATTAAAATCGTGGTCTTCGCTCATCATGAACGAAACCGGTTTTTTGATGAAAGCTGCACCCTTTTCGGTCAGCCGGAGTACACCATAGGATTCGATGTCTTTGGCAAGGTAACCCTCTACAAGCACCTGCCGTATCAGGGCCATCCAGTATTTTTCATCAAGGTCCTTCCCTATCCCGAAAAATTTCTGCATGTCGGTCCTGTGCGATTTTATAACGGCATTGATCTTGCCCGTGAGCGTGAGTACAACCTCTTTGGATTTGTATAGCTGGTTGGTATCCCTTACGATCTCAAGCAGCGTAACCACCTGGTCTTTTGCTTCTGCCTTTTTCTTGGGGTTGCGCACGTTGTCGTCCATATCGGCGCCCTCACCGGTTTCGTCATCAAATTCCTCCCCGAAATAGTGCAGCAGGAATTTTCGCCTGGAAATGGAGGTTTCGGCGTATGCCACTACCTCCTGTAGCAGTGCAAAGCCTATTTCCTGCTCTGCCACCGGTTTGCCCGACATGAATTTTTCGAGCTTTTCGATATCTTTATAGGCATAGTAAGCAAGGCAATGGCCTTCGCCGCCATCGCGACCGGCACGCCCTGTTTCCTGGTAATAGCTTTCGAGTGATTTGGGGATGTCATGGTGGATCACGAAGCGTACATCGGGCTTGTCGATACCCATGCCAAAAGCGATGGTTGCCACGACCACATCTACATCTTCCATAAGGAACATGTCCTGGTGGCGGGCCCTGGTTTTGGCATCGAGGCCGGCATGGTAGGGCACAGCGCTTATGCCGTTTACCTGCAATACCTGTGCGATCTCCTCGACCTTTTTGCGGCTAAGGCAGTAAATCACACCCGATTTGCCTTTATGAAGCCGTATGAAGCGTATAATGTCCGATTCTACATTCCTGGTCTTGGGGCGTATCTCATAATAGAGGTTGGGCCTGTTGAACGATGCCTTGAACGTATTGGCATCGGTCATGTCCAGGTTTTTAAGTATATCCTCCTGTACCTTGGGCGTTGCCGTTGCGGTAAGCCCTATAACCGGCACGTCGGCCAGCTGCTGGATAATGCTTTTGAGGTTTCGGTATTCCGGGCGGAAGTCATGCCCCCATTCGGAGATACAGTGCGCCTCGTCTATCGCCACAAAAGATATGGGTACTTTTTGAAGGAATGCCACATATTCGTCTTTCGTAAGCGACTCAGGGGCCACATACAGCAATTTGGTCAGGCCCGAAGTAATATCCTTCTTCACCTGGTTTATTTCCGTTTTTGTAAGGGAAGAATTGAGTACGTGGGCAATGCCGGCTTCCGAAGAAAGGCTGCGGATGGCATCGACCTGGTTTTTCATCAGGGCTATGAGCGGCGATACTACTATAGCGGTACCCCCGAGCACAAGCGCCGGCAGTTGGTAACACAGTGACTTCCCGCCTCCCGTGGGCATGATCACAAAAGTATTGTTCCCATGGATAATGCTCTTTACAACATCTTCCTGAAGGCCTTTAAAAGTGTTAAAACCAAAATATTTTTTTAACTCTTTATGTAAGTCAATTTCGGCCAGTTTCATCATTTATTAATTGTAATTTACATAAATTTGCACAACCTAAAGATACAAAAATCTTTAATATTCACAACTTTTTAAACATTTCATCCGTTTGATCAACAAAGCCGAGATACTGGCCTCCGCCAAAAGAACCCTCCTTTCTGAAAGTGAGAGCATTGCAAAGCTTACAGACTACCTTGATGACGATTTTGCGAAAGCTGTAGAAGCCATTTACAACACCAGCGCAAGGGTTGTGGTTACAGGCATTGGCAAAAGCGCCATCATCGCCGCCAAGATCGTAGCCTCGCTTAACTCAACCGGCACACCCTCCCTGTTCCTGCATGCCGCCGAAGCCATACATGGCGACCTTGGCATGGTGCAGCCCGGCGATGTGGTGATCTGCATTTCCAAAAGCGGCAACAGCCCCGAGATAAAAGTGCTGGTACCCTTATTAAAACGTTTTGGCAACGTACTTATTGGCATGACCGCCAATAAAGATTCTTTTTTAGGAAAAGGATCCGACCTTGTGCTTAATGCGTATGTGGAAGCAGAAGCCGACCCGAACAACCTTGCCCCTACCAACAGCACCACGGCACAGCTTGCCCTTGGCGACGCGCTGACGGTATGCCTGATAGAAATGCGCGGGTTTAAAAGTGAGGATTTTGCGAAATACCATCCCGGAGGGGCGCTGGGCAAAAAACTGCTGCTTCGTGTGGGCGATATGCTCGACGGCACGCACATGCCTATGGTGTCTCCGGATTGCAGCATCAAAAAGGCGATCGTGGAAATTTCGGAGAAAAGGCTGGGCGTAACGGCAGTAATAGACAATAACAAAATAATAGGCATAATCACCGATGGCGACATCAGGCGGATGCTGAACGACAGGGACAATATTGCGGGGGTTACGGCTGCCGAGATCATGACCAAATCGCCAAAAACGATACGGTCGACCGATATGGCCGTTGACGCGCTGAATACAATGGAAAACTATTCCATTACCCAGCTTGTCGTGGCCGACGACGGCGAATACAAAGGCATATTGCACCTGCATGACATTTTAAAAGAAGGAATCGTATAAATGGCAAAAAATAAGAAGAGCGGGGACGAAATGTCCTTTTTGGATCATTTGGAAGAACTGCGCTGGCTGCTGGTGCGCAGCAGTATCGCTATCATTATTGGCGGATGTGTTGCTTTTGCGTTCAGCCGCTTTATTTTCGACAATATTATTTTCGCCCCGAAAGACTCCAACTTCATTACGTACCGCATTTTTTGCGACCTGGCTAACAGGTACGACCTTGATAAAAGCTTCTGCGTAACCGAGATCCCTTTCGAGATACAGAACCGCACGATGGACGGGCAGTTCACTACCGATATATGGACCTCTGTCACCGCGGGGCTCATCATGGTTTTTCCGTACATACTTTACCTGATATGGAAATTCATAAGCCCGGCGCTGTATGAAAAGGAGAAGAAATATGCCTTATCCTTTATTTTCTCTACTTCCATACTGTTTTTCCTCGGGGTGCTGTTCGGTTATTTCCTCATCATGCCGCTATCGATCAACTTTTTGGCGAACTATACCATCAGTGACGTGGTGAAAAATGATGTCGACCTTGCCTCCTACCTGAGCCTCATCAAAACCACCGTGCTTTCGTGCGGGTTGGTTTTCGAACTGCCGATAATCATTTATTTCCTTGCAAAACTGGGTTTGGTAACGGCAGAATTTTTAAGAAAATACCGGAGGTATGCCTACGTGATCATCCTGATACTGGCCGCAATAGTAACGCCTCCGGACGTGGTAAGCCAGATGATCGTTACCATTCCGCTGGCCATACTTTTTGAAATAAGCATATTCATAGCGGCACGCATTAATAAGAACAAAGAAAAAGAACTTGCAAATGGCTAACCTTGTACAGGAATTTAATGACTACCGCCAAACGATGAACGACAAGTTGCTGGCGGACAATAATAAGATCATAAAGCGTATCTTTAACCTGGATACGAATGCCTATGCGGAGGGTGCGCTGGACGTTAAGACGAAAGAATTGCTGGGTCTTGTTGCCTCGGCGGTACTGCGCTGCGACGACTGCATCAAATACCACCTTGAAACCAGCCACAAAGAAGGGCTTACCAAAGAGCAGGTTATGGAAGCGCTGGGCATTGCTACCCTTGTGGGCGGCACCATAGTTATACCACACCTGCGCCGCGCCTATGAATTTTGGGAAGCGCTGGAGGAAAATGCAGGCAACACATCCATCTAACCAAAAAGGGTACCATGAAACTGAGAGCAGAAAATTTAGTAAAAACCTATAAGGGACGCAGTGTTGTAAAAGGCATTTCGGTAGAAGTGAACCAGGGCGAGATCGTGGGGCTGCTTGGCCCGAACGGCGCCGGGAAAACCACTTCGTTCTACATGATCGTAGGGCTGGTAAAGCCCAACTCAGGCAAAATATTCCTGGATACACAGGAAATAACCGATTTCCCGATGTACAAACGCGCGCAGTACGGCATTGGCTACCTGGCGCAGGAAGCATCGGTATTCCGGAAGCTGAGCATCGAGGACAATATCATGAGCGTACTCCAGCTGACCAAGCTGACCAAGGACGAGCAGGAAGCCAAGATGGAGTCGCTTATCGAGGAATTTGCACTCGGCCATATCCGTACCAACCGTGGCGACCTTTTGTCGGGTGGCGAAAGGAGGCGTACCGAGATCGCGCGCGCACTGGCCACCGACCCGAAATTCATATTGCTGGATGAGCCTTTCGCGGGCGTTGACCCCGTTGCGGTGGAGGACATCCAGCGTATCGTGGCACAGCTGAAGGACAAGAACATCGGCATCCTGATTACCGACCACAACGTGCAGGAAACGCTTGCCATTACCGACAAGACCTTTTTGATGTTTGAAGGCGGCATCCTGAAGGCCGGTGTGCCCGAGGAGCTGGTGCAGGACGAAATGGTGCGTAAGGTATACCTGGGGCAGAACTTTGAACTGCGCCGGAAAAAGATCGACTTCCACAAACCTAAGGCTTCGGCACCTACAGAACCCGGACCGGAGACCCTGTAGATAAAACCATACAATAGCAAAAAGCCGCGTTTCGTAAGTGAAAGGCGGCTTTTTTTGTTTTGATCTATTTCCCGTCCAGCACGAATCCCTTCGGAGCGTACAGCTTATCGGTGTCGTACATGTTCAGGTAGAGGATTTTCTTTTCGGGGTCGCCGTCAATTTCAATTTCATACCGGTCGAGCATTCCACCCCACGCGCTGTTTTTGGTTTCGAACGGGCAGCAGCTTCCCAGGCGCACATAGGCTATGGGTTCGCCATTGGGGCCGGTAAGGCGTTCGAGGTAGCGGCGTTCATTGGCGGGGCCATTGTTGCCGCCGCCAACTTTAATGGCGTTGGTTTCGCTGTAGCCGTAGCTATCGGCAACTGTGCCATCAGCATTAAGCGCGGATGATCCGCTTTTGGTTGAAGAGCAGGCCACTATAAGCAGCAGCAGGCAGGAGAAAAGGGTTGATTTCATAAGGGATCGGTTTTGTTGGTTTAGAGGTTAACGCGAAAGGGCGTGGAAATATTTCGGCTTCCGATAGTTTACACTGTTAGTTGCGTAGTGATTAGATTAACTATGGCTTATTTACTGAACCTGATTTTCATATACTGCTGAGATTTTGTCACGCAAAGGCGCGAAGACGCAAAGTTCAGCGCCATACCATCGTCCCTTAGCCATAGCTTAAAAATTCAGACAGACACTAAAACTGGAAATATATGAATTCCTGACTGCTTCCCGCATAGGCGAAAATTGCAAAAATGATCAAAAAATAGAAACCCCATCGCAGTGGCTTAAACTTCAGTCCGTGATCAATGCGGGCAATGCCGTACTTACCATTCCTGCCAAGCCATTCGACAACCATAAATGTGATTACGAGCAATATAACGGACACGGGCCATATCGTGGGCATTTCCAACCTGAATTTGCCAAACATCTGCCCGATGTAACTAAACGCATCGGTAATGGTGGCGGCCCTGAAAAATATCCATGCAAATGCTGCAAGGATAAATGTTATTGTCATGCCTGCGAATTCGCGGAAAGTGGGAAAAAGGCCGCCGCCCCCTGCAATTTCTATATTTTTACGGTTTTGGTTGAGCAATAACAGTGGAAGGAAATATAAAGCATGCAAAAAGCCCCAGGCTATAAACGTCCAGTTTGCACCATGCCAGAAACCGCTGACCAGGAAGATTATAAATGTATTGCGAACCTTCATCCCGATGCTCCCTTTACTCCCGCCCAGCGGAATATAAAGATAGTCCCTGAACCAGGAAGAGAGCGAGATGTGCCAGCGCCTCCAAAATTCGGCAATGTCCCTTGAAAAATAAGGATAGTTGAAATTCCTGAGCAATTCAAAGCCGAGCAGCCTGGCGGTACCCAGAGCAATATCGGTATATCCTGAAAAATCACCGTAAATCTGGAAGGTGAACATCATTACGCCTACTACGAGCGTTGTGCCGGAATAGTCACCATGATTGTTGAAAATTTCATTGGCATAGTAGGCACAATTGTCGGCAATAACTATTTTTTTAAAGAGTCCCCACAGTATCTGCCTCAGGCCGTCTACTGCCTGCGCATAGTTAAACCTGCGCGGTTTTTCTACTTGGGGCAACAGGTGCGTCGCCCTTTCAATAGGACCGGCAACCAAGAGTGGAAAGAAACTTACGAACAGCGTATAGTTTATGATATTGGTTGTAGGCTTTATGCGGTCGTTGTAGATATCGAACACATAAGACAGGCCGTGGAAGGTATAAAACGAGATACCTACAGGCAGGATAATATTAAGTGTTGAGTAATTAGCCTGCAGGCCAAAACCTTCGAGGAAGTTCCCAAACGATTCAATAAAAAAATTGTAATATTTGAAGAAGCCTAAAAAGCCGAGATTAATGCCCACGCTTATGATGAGCCACATTTTCTTTCGTGCCCTGGTAGGCTCACCGGCAATGGCAAGGCCTGAATAAAAATCGAGCGCTGTAGAAAATGCGAGCAAAAAACCGAAACGCCAATCCCAGCAGCAATAAAAGAAATAGCTTGCCGCCACAAGCATCGTGTTTTGCGCACTCAGGCTGTTTTTGAACACAAACCAGTACAGCAGGAATACTCCCGGAAAAAACAGCGCGAATTCCAATGAGTTAAAAAGCATACGCTATCGGGTTTGTCTGTGCGGCAAATGTAGGTTTTTAAGCGTTACAATAGCCAAAATTTGGTCCCGCTGTAATTTGAGTGAGGGTACGATTGCACTGTGCATTAAAAGAGGATGGGTTACTGATTTCATGGTGGACTGGTTTGGGTTCCTGAATCAATAATGAAATAAACTTCATATTGTTTCATTATTGAGTATACGGTTTTTTTGGATGCGTAATTTTACAATAAAAAAATGAAGGTATATTTCTTACAAAAAATTGCTGCAAAAAAACATCAGGACTGCATGGCTGAAAAGTCACATTGCCTGTCCTGAAAAGTCATATTGCCGTTCCTTAAAAATCCTGCGGCGACTCCCCTAAAGTCCTGAGGTACGTCTCCCAAACTTCCCTGTTGCCATTAAAAATGTTCACATCAACATCTCCATCAATTCCTCCCACCGATGCCTTGTCGGTAAATTGCCAAAAAAGCCATTCTTTCCGGATCTCGTCTTCAAAAAAGCTGTAATTGGCAATCCAAAGACTGTACCCTTGAAATTCCTCTTTCAGGAAATCGGTATAATAGCTTTCTCCGCTGTACAAAATGGGCTTCACGCCATAATGGGCTTCAACCCTGGCAAGCCAGCGCTTTAGTCCGCTTTTCAGGCTGTCCATGCTTTGCCCCGCGGGAAGCTTTTCGATATCCAGTACAGGGGGGAGGTCGCCCCTGGAGAGCTTAACCCTTTTGATAAAGCTTTCGGCCTGTTTGATGGAATTCTCATCAGGCCGGTAATAGTGGTAGGCGCCCCGTACAATGCCGGCTTTACCTGCCCCGGCCCAGTTGCGGCGGAACTCGGAATCCAGTCCGTCCTTCCCTGCCGTGGCGCGAATGAAAACGAACTGCATGGGGAATTCGGCGTTGCTTTTCCTGAGGCTGTCCCAGGTAATCTTCCCTTGGTAGTGCGACACGTCCAGCCCGAATACCTTGTCCTTATGGCGGGCAATTATCTCGTAAATACGTAGGTTTTGTATCCGGCGCTCATCCTTTGTGAGCGATTCGATGCGGGTGTTCGTCTTAAAGCCAAGCCAGTAAAGAATGCCATGGCGGTACTGGTAAACGGCGGCGGCCAGGAAAGCAGTGAGCAGCAGCAGTGACGAATACCTGAGTATTTTCCCGGAGGTTATTTTAGCGGATTTCTTCGGTTTCGCCCTTCTTACCGTGGTTTTGGGCGGCACGGGCTTCATGGGCTATGCGATGGTTTTGACAGAAAGCTTGTTGGTAATGGCCGAAAGGAGGACATAGAACAGGATGATGAGCGGAATGGCCAGGTACTGGAAAAAGAACAACATCAGCACCGATACTATAAGGAAAATGATCTGTACCTTGTTGGTCTCCCAGTTAAAGTACTTGACTTTAAGAGAGAAAAGCGGTATTTCGGCATTGAGCATAAACGCGCTGACCAGGCTTATCCCTACCAGTACATAAGGATTGCTCAGCAGATCGATAACGAACAGGGGCGTGGATTCCTTTGTTGTCATTGCAGCAAGGCTGGCTATGAGGAGTGCATTTGCGGGCGTGGGCAATCCAATAAACGAATCGGTCTGGCGGGTGTCGATGTTGAATTTTGCCAACCTGTAACATGATGCAAGCGTTATAATGAACCCGAAATAAGGCAAAAGCCCGAAATAATAATTCTCGTAGCTAAGGTTATACTCTTCCTGGTATTCTGTAATCCCAATAAGCATCTGGAAAATAATCAGCCCCGGAACAACACCGCTTGTAACCATATCGGCTAACGAATCGAGTTGAAGGCCAAGTGGGCTCTGTGCTTTTAAAACACGTGCAATAAAACCGTCCCAGAAATCAAAAAATATCCCTAAGCATATCCACAAAAATGCATATTCAAATTCCATATTGAAAGCCCATATCATAGCAACGAGTCCGCAGGCGAGATTACATAGGGTTATAACGTTAGGAATATGTTTCGTAAAAGTCATGGCCGGTAATTATTTTAATACCGCAAAGTTAACACAATAAGTTGTTAGAAATGGAGTTTAGTAATTGAGAATTTTATGTCATATTTGCACAAAATAACAGCTTTGAGAAAGATTTCCCTCATCTTATTCATTTTTTCATCCGTTTATGCCTATAGCCAGACCGTGCGCAAGTACTCCAATGAGTTCATGAGCATTGGTGTGGATGCGGCGGCACTGGGGATGAGCAACGCTGTTGTTGGCCATACCGGCGATGTCAATTCGGGTTACTGGAACCCTGCCGGCCTGCTGAAAGTTAAGGACAAGCAGCTTTCCATGATGCATGCCAGCTACTTTGCCAACATTGCCCAGTATGATTATGCCGCATTTGCCATGCCCATTGATGACCGCAGCGCATTCGGGGCATCAGTGATACGGTTTGGGGTGGATGATATACTAAACACAACCCAACTCATTGACAGCGAAGGAAATATAGACTATAACCGCATCAGCCTTTTTTCCGCTGCCGATTATGCGTTTACCGTTTCATATGCAAGAGCCCTCCCGCTTGATGGCTTCAACTACGGCATCAATGCTAAAGTGATCCGGAGGACCATTGGTAAGTTTGCCAATTCATGGGGATTTGGATTTGATATTGGCATTCAATACGTTAACAAGAGCGACTGGATGTTCGGCCTTATGCTGCGCGACATTACGACGACCTACAATACCTGGGCGATCGATGAAGAAGCCTATGAAGACATTAGTAATGCTGTTCCGGGCGAGAACCAGGAACTGCCCGAAACTACCGAGATAACCCTGCCGAAAGCACAATTCGGGGCGTCGAAAAAATTCTTCTTCCACAACGATTACACGCTTTTGGCGGCGGTACAGCTGAATATGCAGTTTGCCCAGACCAATGATATTGTTGCCAGTGAAATTGTGAGCATCGATCCTGCCATAGGTTTTGAATTTGGGTACATTGACCTGGTATACCTCAGGGGGGGTGTGGGCAACTTCCAAAATGTAAAGGCACTGGATAACTCGCAGTCGCTCAGCTTCCAGCCAAATATAGGGTTGGGGTTCAAATACAGGGGCATTGCAGTAGATTATGCGTTGACAGACATAGGCGACCAAAGCGCGGCATTATATTCGAATATCTTTTCTCTTAAAGTAGATTTAGGTATCTTTAGGCGATAAAAATAAATGCCATGCGCCTGAAAGTTCTGTTGCTTTTCGCACTTGCCTTCTTCTTTTTTACAGCTACGCTTTTTGCTCAAACTCCGCTTTCAGAACGCAGCAGGGTAACACTGCTCACCTGTGGCGCAGGTAACGAGCTGTATTCAGTTTTCGGCCATACTGCATTGCGCGTCAATGACCCAACGACAGGAAGCGACATTGTATATAACTTCGGTACATTCGATTTTGATACGCCAAATTTTTACCTGAAGTTCGTTAAAGGTGACCTGCAATACAAGCTATCTACCAGTTCCTATGAAGATTTTGTATATAACTACCAATATTATAACCGGGATGTTTTTGAGCAGGAACTTAACCTAACGCTTTTGCAAAAACAGCAGCTTGCCGATGAACTACAGCGAATCTTGGGATCAGACGAAAGGATGTATACCTATAAATTTATTGATCGAAACTGCACTACCCGCGTGGCCGACCTTATCGAGAAATATGGAGCTGTGAAAATCCCGATGGAAAACATTGACAAAGGGAAAACCAACCGCCGGATCATTATTGAGCGCCTTGAAAATAATTTTTACGAAAGCTTAGGCATCAACCTGCTATTCGGTTATAAAACTGACAGGGAAATGTACAGGCTCTTCCTGCCCGACCACCTTATGGATGGCATTACCCAAACCAACACTGCTTCCGGCCCTGCTGCACAGCCTACGGCGACAGTTTACAAAAGCAACGCCGAAAAAAGAAAATCGGCCTGGAACAATTATTATACCTACGCCGGCGTATGTATACTACTGATGATTGCGACACGCAAAAAAACAGTTCGCCGTAGCTGGCTTGCCATAACGGGGCTGCTAGGGGTACTATTCTGTTTCATGGGGATATATTCGCTGCATGCCGAACTACAGCAAAATTACAATATACTGATGTTCAACCCGCTTTACCTCCTGTTACTCGGATTTATTTTTGCAGGGAATACGAATGCCGCGAAAATGACGGCCTATTTATGCTTGGCTTGTATGGTTGCATACCTTGCATTATTAATAAATAAACCCCATTTTGTGATGATGCTGCCTTTTGTTATACTTACAGTTATCGCTTTGCTGCACACAATTGTTGAAAGTAAAGCTATTCAATTAAATACGCCTCGTTAATACTCCGGCAGTTCATTTTATTTTACATTTGTAATAACCAATAAAAAGCATCATCTTGTTTTTCTTTAACAAAAAGCCCAAGACCACTCTTGCAGATATAATCCCTGATGGATATACAGATATCCACTCTCATCTAATTCCGGGAATTGATGACGGTGCCACAGATGAAGAAAATTCGCTTTTTCTTATAAACAGCTTAAAGGATTATGGGTTTTCCCAATTCATAACAACACCACACATTATCAGTGGGGTATGGAACAACACCTATGAGAATATAAAGGTAAAAGAGGCCTCAACAATAACATCTATGGCTTCAAATGGAATCAATGCTCCTTTCAAAGCTGCAGCTGAATACATGATGGATGAGGCTTTTTACAAGCTGCTGAAAGAAGAAGAATTACTAACACTAAAAGATAATTACGTTTTAGTTGAGATGTCCTATATCAGTCCTCCAATGCAATTGTACGATATATTGTTCGAGCTTCAGCTGGCGGGCTATAAACCTGTGCTCGCCCACCCGGAACGCTATATGTTCTACCACTTTAAATTTGAGGAATACACCAAATTAAAAAAGGCCGGCTGCCTGTTCCAGCTAAATTTGCTTTCTGTTACAGGTTATTACGGTAAACCGGTACTGGATGTCGCGAAAAAACTCATTGATAATAATATGATAGACCTTACAGGCTCCGATACGCACCATGAGCGGCATGTTGAGGCATTCAAAAATCCGGTTATGCTGAAGCAACAGGATAATTTAATCAAGGCTTTAAACAACAATTCCATTTTTAATATCTAAAAAGGGAATTGTTGTTATAAATGGTGGAACCCGCTCCGGATCTCTATTTATTTCTGCCCAATATTTTGTCCAGCAGGGTATGGTCTTTCTTCTTTTCGGGGCCGTAGCCATAACCATAGCCGTAACCGTAACCGTAGCCATATCCATAACCGTAGCCATAACCACTTTTTTGGTGGGTATCATTCAGTATAATTGCCATGTTTGGAAGCTTATTTTCCTTGTAAAGCATTTCCGGCAACTGTAGCATACGCTTATCAAGGTGGCCATCACGTACAACATATACAAAACTATCTGCATATTTTGCCACCACGATCGTGTCTGTAACAAGGCTAACCGGTGCAGTATCTACAACAATATAATCATACTCCTGCTTCAGTTCGTCAAACATATCACTAACCTTTTGGCCCATGAGCATCTCTGCAGGGTTTGGAGGGATAATTCCTGGAGGCAGGATAAATAAGTTATCAAAGCCATCTACTTTATTTATAAAAGAGGAGATCGGTTCGTCGCTCTTAGAAAGATAATTAGTTACACCTTTCGAAGGCACAGCAATATATTCGTCGAGTTTAGGGTTGCGTATATCCAGCCCTATCAGCAGCACTTTCTTTCCTGATAGTGCAATTGTAGCTGCTAGGTTAACAGAGATAAATGTCTTACCTTCCTTAGGTATCGTTGAGGTGACAAAAACAGTTTTAGCCCTCACGTTGTTAGTAACATTACCAAAAACAAATTCAAGATTTGTTCTTATTATCCTTAATGATTCAGCTGTACTCGATCTGCTGTTAAGGGTAACAATCTGATTGTTGACCTCAGACCTTGGCACACTTCCAAGGAATGGCACAGAAAGTTTCTGGATATCTGCCTGGCCATGAATCTTCGTATCCATCAACCCTCCAATATAAATGAGGCCGAAAGGAATAAATACTCCAAAGAATAATGCCGCGAAGTATATCATCTGTGTATTTGGAGAAACCGGTATATCGGATGCAAGGCCGGCATCTATAATTTTAGCGCTTGGGCCGGTAGAAGCTGTAGAGATCGCAGTTTCTTCACGCTTTTGAAGCAAATATAAATACAGCGCTTCCTTCAGGCTTTGCTGACGTGCAATAGTTTTATATTCCCTTTCCTGCGTAGGTATTTCGGATATTTTACCCCTCGTTGAAGCCAATTTTTTTGCCAGGTCACTCCTACGTATATTAAGTACATCTTTAAGCCTCTCCAAGTTAGAAATAACATTTTCCCTAACAGCGACAAGCTGATCGTCCATTTGCTGTATCTTGTGACTTTCGGCCCCAGCTGATTTTACATAACGGTTTCTTAGCAATTGTACCTGATTATATTCTGATATCAATGTTGGAACGGTACTGGCATCTGCAGAACTGGTTGTTAGAACATTGCTTGGGATCGTTTCATTCTTAGGAAGATTTTTCACATAATCGAGCAAGTAATCAACAATTGTCAATTGGGTGTAGGTAGCATCCAAATCATTATTATACATCGTAGCGTTATTCAGGAAAATACCCCCTTCCGAAACAATGTCGGTTACGCCGCTGGTTTTCTTGTATATCTCTCCGGTTTTTTCTACATCGTCCAATTCTTTAGTAATAAGTTCCAGCCTTTCATCAATAAAATCAGCTGTATTTTTAAATACAATATTTTTATCCTCAATTGCATCGTCATTATAATTCTTAATGAGGGAATTCAGGTAATCTTCCGCTCTCTCTTTGAGCGGGTCAACTATCGATAGCTTTACAACGCTGGTGTTTTCGCCGACCAATTCGGACACGAGCCTTCTTTTATAGCTCTCAGCCACTTTCAGGACCGAAGCCACATTGATATCAACTGTGAATTCGTCAGATTGGTCTTTAAAAGTTTTAATGATAGTGAAACTTGTATTTTTTACTTCAACAGCCTCCCCAAAATTATATACACCTATCTTATTTTCTTCTCCATCCAATAAAGTATAATTATTGCCTTTGCTATATTTAATTATGAAATGCGTACCGGGTACGGCTTCCCTATTCGAAAAAATTATTTTGACCGGGGCCGATTTATATAGGCTTTTACTTTTAACTGCACCTATACTAGTATAAAATATATTTAATTCCAGTTCCCTTACAACATATTCTGCAATGCTCCTTGACCTGATCACTTCAATTTCATTATCAACATTGCTTTTTACTTTGCCCAAAAGGTCCATGTCACTCAATCCGGCAAGTTCAGATACTAAACCTCCTTTTTTGTCATCCTTCACCAAAATCATTGCAGAAGCACTATATTGCGGTATTGAGTACCGCAAAAAAATGAATGCTAATGAAAGACATAATGCTATACTAAGCAGAAACCATGGCCACTTTGAAAGGAAACTAAAAAAAATTTCCTTTATATTATAGCTCAGAGTTGATGCAGTAGCGTCGTGTTCGTTTTGTATTTGCATAATTAATTTCTTGTACTTAGAGCGATTATAGTTACTATCAGTGAAATTGCTGAAATTCCAACAGTCAGGTTTGGCCCGATTACGGATGAATTAACCTTAGTCTGGTTTGGCTCAACATAAATAACATCGTTATGAGCCAGGTAATAGTAGGGGCTATTAATGATGTCTGCCTTTGTAAGATCCACATGGATAATGTTTTTTAAACCATCTTTTTCCCTGATAACCAACACATTATTTCGTTTTCCGTAAACTGTCATTCCGCCAGCAGTACTTAAAGCTTCAAAAATTGTAATCCTGTCCCCAATTACACTTTGCTGTCCCGGGCGGGCAACTTCACCTTCAACAGATACCTTAAAATTTATTACTCTCAGGTTTACAACAGGGTTCGCCAATTCTCCTTTTAGCAAATCCTTTAGTTTAGCTTCAGCTTCAATACGAGTCAGCCCAGAGAGATGTATTTTTCCTAATATCGGAAAGTCAATATCTCCTTTTTGATCCACTAAATAACTAAAAAGCATTTCATTACCCACTAACTGCCCAGACTCATTACTTTTGGCTATAAGGTAAAGCAGGTTGAAATCATTTGCCAGAGCAGGTTCATCTGCAGTTACTGTAATAATTAAATTGTCATCTGGCTGTAGGGTAGTTTCGAATTGTACTGCACTATTTGCTGGCATTTCACCATTAATGAGGTATACAAACTTCTTCTTTGATGCGCATGAGCTCAAAAGCAAGGCTAAAATAAAAAACGCAACTGTTTTTTTTATCATGGGGATTTTTATTACTGATTAAAAACTAACGATGTAAAGCTGCTAATTCTTAAAATTCAGCGCAAAGATAATTTTTTATTGTTATGAAGGGAGTATATATTCAAAATTAATGATGCTCAGATGACGCTTTTATCAAGCGATTCAAAGCTTGAGTTCATGCTGATATATTCCGGAACTATCTCTTTCATCCTCCCTACCACATCTTCATTGGAATAAGTAGTTGCACACTCCACAAGAGATTCTATAAGGTAGCCCAACTTATCGAATTCATCAAACGCTTCCTGGGCGATCATTATTTTTTCATGATGTGTTGGTAATGTTTTTGAAGTATTATTCAACAGTTCTTCATATAATTTCTCACCCGGACGCAGCCCTATGATCCTTATCTCGATATCTTTATCCGGAATAAAGCCGGCAAGCCTTATCATCTTTTTGGCAAGGTCGATGATTCTTACCGGTTTGCCCATATCAAATATATAGATCTCACCACCGCGGCCCATTGCGCCCGCTTCCAGCACAAGCTGGCATGCTTCGGGTATGGTCATGAAATACCTGATGATATCGGGATGCGTAAGTGTTATTGGCCCGCCACTTTCTATCTGCTTTGTAAACAATGGTACAACAGAGCCGTTAGACCCCAATACGTTGCCAAAACGAGTGGTTATAAACTTGGTTCTTACGGTGCCGTCACTACTATATTTATTATGCAGGGATTGTACATATTTTTCGGCTATCCGCTTGCTGGCCCCCATTACGTTGCTTGGGTTAACAGCTTTGTCTGTAGACACCATCACAAAACTGTCTACATTATATTCACAAGACAGGTCAGCTATATTCTTTGTCCCGGATACATTTACAAAAATCGCCTGCGAAGGGTTTTCCTCCATTAGGGGAACGTGCTTGTAAGCTGCGGCATGATAAACTACATCCGGGCTGAAACGACGGAATACCTGCTTAATTTCTTCTTTATTCCTAACATCTGCAATGATGGGGCATAGTTGCGAATTGGTATCAATCTTGCTTATCTCAAGATTCAGATTATGCAAAGGCGTTTCTGCCTGGTCGAGCATAATAAGACACTTCGGGTTAAATTGCACAACCTGCCTAACGATCTCACTACCTATGGAGCCTGCAGCACCTGTAATGAGTACTGTCTTGCCTTTGAGTTGCGTAGAAATAGAATAATTATCAAGTACGATAGGTTTCCTCTCAAGCAAATCCTGTATTTGAAAATTCTTAACTTTCCTTGAGATTTCTTTCTGGTCTTCCCAGTCGCTTACCAATGGAACAGTATATACTTTATAGTTGAATTCCAAACATTCGTCAACAATAGCAAGTTTTTCATCCTTAGAGAGACTCTTATCTGCAATAACAAGGGCTTCAGCCTTAAAGATACGCATGAGGACCGCCGTTTTCTTCTTATGCTGAAGGATCGGCAAACCCAGTATCATCTTGGACTTGTTTTGGTTGTATTTATCAATAAAACCCACCAGCTTAAAGCGGCTCGGTATTTCAGATTTTAATGCATTGGCAACGGCTATAGCATTGGCATCGGTACCGTAAATTATTGCCTTTACAAGTTTTTGGGTCCTTGAGGCATTGAGGTAATTTTCGAAGAATTGCTTTACCAACACCCTGTAAAGGAAAAGACTGGCAAATGAGAATACTGCATTTATAAAAATCCCTATATTGAGGTAAACCAGGTCATCCGTAATCGTTTTGTAGATACTATTAAACGCCAGCAACAGAAATGCTGTGGTAAACTGCGAGAAGAATATTTTTACGGCATCAATGTAGGACGAGTGACGGATTATTCCTGAATAGGTCCTGAAAACCCTGAAGGTTACAATACTTATTAAAAGGTAAACAGGTATGCTTATAACATACAGGTTGGATTTTATGTACAAAACACCCGTCCTGTGGATAATCATATAGGTTAGGAGGCCCGTTATAGAAACAACCGTTACGTCAATAAGCAAGATAATCCATCTGGGAAGATAACCCAAACTATTCACAGACTGCCAGAGTTTGGCATTATTGAATGTATGGCTCATAGCCTCTGCAACATTATCCTTAATTTTTTTGTCCATTCTCTCTATTTAATTCGCTACTAATTTTATCCCAATTATAAAAATACTAATTTAAATTTTAACATTTATAATATGTAAAATTATTTAGCAAAAAAACGTAGTACCACTTCTTTTATCCTGTTCTTATCTTCTTCTGTAAGATTTGATCCCGAAGGAAGGCATAGCCCGTTTACAAATAACTTTTCAGACACATTACCTCCATAATATGGATACTTTTCGAAAACCGGCTGGAGGTGCATCGGCTTCCATAACGGACGGGACTCAATATTAGACTTCTCCAGTTCCAACCTGAGATCTTCACGTGTTTTACCTTTCTTTTCGTTGTCGACCAATATAGCGCTTAGCCAGTGGTTCGAAAAATAGTCATCGTTTGGCTCGCTAAAAACCGTAACAGCCTCAATATCTTCAAATAAAGCGACATAGAATGAGTGCATGTCTCTGCGTAGGCCAATGTGCTTGTCCAGTACTTCCATCTGTCCCCTCCCAATACCTGCGCAGATATTGCTCATACGATAGTTATAGCCTATTTCACTGTGCTGATAATGTGGTGCGTTATCCCTAGCCTGAGTCGAAAGGAAAACTACTTTATCTTTTATTTCCTTAGTATTGGTAACAATAGCGCCACCGCCAGAAGTAGTTATGATCTTATTCCCATTGAATGAAAGTATGCCTATATCGCCAAAAGTACCGCACTTTTGCCCTTTGTATGTACTACCCAAAGCTTCGGCGCTGTCTTCCAGTACCGGTATGCCATATTTATCTGCAACTTTACGTATTTCATCAGCTTTATAAGGCATTCCGTATAAATGTACGGCAATAATGGCCTTAGGGTTTTTACCTTGCTTCTTCCTGTCAAGTATAGCTTCTTCAAGGGCTGCTGGATCCATGTTCCAGGTTTCTTCCTCGCTATCAATAAACACTGGCGTTGCGCCAAGGTATGCTATAGGATTTGCAGATGCCGAAAACGTCATACTCTGGCATATCACCTCATCACCGGCTTTTACCCCTAGTAAAATTAGCCCCAAATGGATGGCAGCGGTACCCGAACTAAGGGCACCAACAAATTTATCTTCATTAAGATATTTCTCAAGGTCTTCCTCAAAACCCGTAACATTGGGTCCTAACGGAGCTACCCAGTTGGTATCAAAAGCTTCTTTTACGTATTTTTGTTCGTTTCCGCCCATATGTGGGGATGAAAGCCATATTTTACTATTCATGCCTGAAAATAAGTTAACAAATTTAAATTACAAATGTACATTAAAACAATACGGCATATGCAGTATAAATAAAATTCAGCACAGATTCCCTTTTTTCATTTTACTGCCCAGCAGCGTACGTAAAATAATCTCAATATCCAGCATTAACGACCGCTCTTTTAAATAGGCAAGATTAATTCTTACTTTGTCAGGAAAGATTACTTCATCGTTATATTTTACTTTATCTTTTTGTAAAGCCAGCAACACTTCCTCATTGGCATACTTAAGGCTTGCAGGGCCAGTGATTCCGGGGCGAAGCTGAAGTACCTGCCGGTCATTGCCGGTAAGCCGGTCGTAATATCCCGGTATGTCCGGCCGTGGGCCAACTATGCTCATGTTGCCAAAAAAGACATTTAATAGTTGAGGAAGCTCGTCTAGCTTAAAGTTTCTCAATTGGCGGCCGAAAGAGGACATGTGACCACTTTCTGTAGCAATAGTCCTTATTTTTAAAATAGTGAAAGGCTTTCCGTATCGCCCTATCCGGGTTTGCAGGAAAAGGCCGTTGCCCCTTATATCGATGCATGCCAGGATATAGATCAGTACTAAAAGCCATCCTGTAGCGAGCAGCGCTATTAAAGAAAAACAAATGTCAAACAGCCTCTTAGCCATAGTGTCCCAAAAAACGCTCCAGTATAATAAGCAACAGGATATCGCTATTTAGATTGCACTGAAGTAACCGTTTTAATTTAAAAATTCTTCTTCACTATCAAGGATTATAGGCTCGATATCCACATCCCTTAAAAATACATAAGGTTTATCATAATGAAAATAAGGTGCCCTTTCAATTTTGTCTGTCTCGTTATTCAGGTAAAGTATGGTATCTGCCACCAGGTCGAAACCTACCCTAGACATAACGCCAGTATATGCCATATGCCTGATGTTCACTTCGGTAACTTTCAGGTTGCCGTCAGAGTCCTCCTTAAGGTCAAAAGACAGCACCCCGTGGGCAGGTATTTGCAGTTTTTCAGATACATATTCTATACATTGGTTGCAAAACTCAAGGATGATATCCTCATTCAGGAACCTACCAAAAGAAGTGTTCCCGGTTACTTTTGACGGCGCGATGCTTGCCATTACATATTCGGCACATTCAAGTGATGCACCTTTTACATATTCTCCGTCAATGTACAGCATTTGTGTTGCCAAATGCCTGCCTGTAAGGAACTCGCTAACGGTAAACTCATGAAGGTCGCTGTTAATAAACAGCCATGATTTATAGCTGCTGGTATCTTCAAGCTTTAAAGACCCGAGTCCCCCTGAGCCCTGTGTCGCCCTGATCCAGCAAGGGAAGCCTATCTCGCTCGCCACTTCATCAAATTTTGGTTCGTCCTGGGTAACTTTTATTGTTTTAGGGATAAATTTTGAACCTTTAAGTATATCAGCCATTATGGACTTATCCATTAAGGTAAGTGCAAGGTCTTTTGGCGGAATAAGCACCGGACACGGGAAATTGCCTTTTTGGTTGAAATAATCTCCCCAGCCTATTACTTCTTTCTCCGGCTGTACAAAAGCCATATCAATTTTTTCATCGGCAATGATTTTGTGTATGAAATCCCAATAATCGGGATGGCTCATTTTTGGGGATTTGTAATAAGCATCTACAAGGCCTTCCATAAAAAAGCCTATAGCTTTGGGATTAGCGTCAATTCCTATTATCCTATAGTCCGGGTAAGCTTTTCTTATTGATTTAGCTATTGATCTTGGAGTAGGTCCCCCAATTCCATTTATTAAAATTGATTTCATATAGTGATTTAATTAGTTCCGTCGAATGGATACATAGGGCGCGCATCAGAATTATTTACGCCTTCCCTTTGTACCACTTTTTTTATAGTAAGCAGCAATATCCTGATATCAAATATAAAAGAAAGATGTTTCACATAATAAACATCCAGCTCAAACTTTTTCGTCCATGAAATAGAATTCCTGCCGTTTACCTGTGCCCAACCTGTAATACCCGGCCTTGCATCATGCCTTTTTAACTGCACTTCGCTATACAGCGGTATATATTTAAACAACAGTGGGCGGGGGCCAACAAGGCTCATATCCCCTTTTATTACATTTATCAGCTGTGGGAGCTCATCCAGCGACAGTTTCCTTATCGTCCCGCCAAAAGCGGTTATCCGTTCGGTATCCGGTAGAAGATTTCCTTCTTTGTCCTTTTTATCAGTCATTGTTTTAAACTTAATGATCCGAAAAGCTTTCTGCTTATATCCGGGACGGGTTTGGTAAAAAAATACATTACCGCTATTCTGGAAAAAAAGCATCACCCATACGACCGCAAAAACAGGGAACAGGACAATAAACGCAAGTACTGCGGATATTAAATCAAAAATTCTTTTAAAAAAAGACTTGTACATTATATATATTTTGGTAGAATATGTTACGTTTTATTAAGGGTCAGTACTTTTTGCCCAAATACTGTTGTATGCCTTATTGCTGTGCCTGCTAAGGCAAACCCAGTTTTAACGGCCGTTTTCTGCGATGCCTTGTTCCATCCGTTTGTAACGTACCAAAACCTTTTCCCTTTATATTTTTCCAGTTGCGAAACATGGCTCATCATCATCGTGGCGAGTCCCCTGCCCCGGTATTCGCTATTGGTCATGACATAAATAAACTGCAAATCGCCCTTCGCCATAAACGGCCATTTATAATATTTCGGGACAACCAGCAACGAGGCGATGCAATGATCTACACCTGCCATTTTATCATATACCAGCACAGCGCAGTAATTCGGGTTCCTGAATATCCCCAAATAGTGGAATAATGTAAACAGTAAATATTTTTTAGGCTTTCGCGGAGGGATCATATTGGAAATAGCAGGTGTCCATATCCTGAAATCATAATTATCATAATCAATAGCAGTAGAAGCAAATTTATCGCTGCTATATATCAGAAGGTCATCATCAAGTATAATTTCCTGCATTGCTTACTCTTTTAAATTAATCCCGTTTACTTTTTTAATAAGCTCATCACCTTTTTCCTTTTTCCGGAATTGAGTAAAGGTATCTCATCTACATATTCGATCGTGATATTCGAAGTGATTCCTAAAATATTGCTGAATAAGCTAATAAGTTCTCCTTCCCTCGTAAAAGGCGTACCCTCCCCAAGGTTCAGTATAAATTTATAATCAATTTCTGTTAATTGTATAAATTGGTACTGCAGGATTTCAGTAAAGTACCACATATTGTTAGTGATAATGAATGAAGACACCAGCTCACCGTCAACATTATATATCAAATCCATTTTCCGTCCTTCAACTTTTGACAGTACAGGCTGTTTAAGTTCATCAGACCATTCCATCACACCGATATCACCTGTATCGTATTTGACAAAAGGCATCGCAGTATTATACAGGTCGGTTAAGACTATCCTGCCTTTTTCTCCAAAAGGAACGGGAGTGTCTTTTTCGAAATCATATATCTCAATATGATAACTGCTCCAATTAACCACAAAATTATCCCCTGAGTTATCCGCCTGCTGCGCGATAATCCCATTCTCCATATTGGAATATCTTGAATATATATTGATCCCAAAATATTTTTTAAATTTTTCCCTAGCCTGCGGATCCAGCCCTTCAGACATTGTAAGCGCCGACTTCACACAGGTAATCCTGGTTTCAGGCTTAAATTTTTCTATTGCTTTTATCAGGGCTTCAAAATAGGAAGCATAGCCCAAAAAAGCAATATTACGTGACGCATTGCCTTGTAAAAACGATATAAATTTCAGCAATTCAGTTTCCGACTGGTTAGTCACATCCACAGGAACCACATTTTCAATAAACTTTGAGAGGCCGCTTTTTTTATTGATATCGTTCCATATTTTAAAGTAAAACAGCTTATCGCCCACCTCAAAGTCTGCCAGCGACGCGAAGAATATGGTATCTGCCGTATTCCTTATTTTTTTTGTTTTATCCTGGTAGCTGGTAAACGGAGTCCCTGTAGAGCCGCTTGTTACCATTTTATACAGTTCCTCTTTTTTGTAGTTTTTATTGATAAACGAGTCAAGGTTTTCTTTTATGCTATTTTTATTGATAACCGGAAAATCCTTGTATTCCCTAACGCACAATGCAGAATAGTAGGGCACATTATTGCTTATGGCATCACATAAATGGCTGAGCCTCCTGGCCCTTTCATCTCCTGCAGAATCATAATTTACAATCCCCTTTTTTATATTTAAAATCTCCTTTTTTACAAAGCCTCCTTTAACGGAATCTAAAATTTTAAATCCAAAACTTCTAAAATTCAGCATACATACTATGGTTTGGAAACAATATCTAACAATTGGTTGGCACTCATAAATTCTACATCCGGCCATTTTCGGACTATTTTTTGCAACAGGGTTTTAAGTCCTGTAATGCCTGTTTCGCGATTGGCCGGGTCGATATGCCCACAAAAATTAACCCTGTGGGAACTAATCACGGCAGGCCTATTCCACCTGAATGCCGCTTCAATCTGCATCATCGAATAGTTAACCCAATCAATATTTCTTTCGCCTCCGGGTTCAAAAACGACATTTCTCACCTGATATATTTGCCCCAAAGGATTTTTTTTTCCGGTATAATTATAGGTGCGCTTATACTTTCCGTGCCCCTGATGCTCCATCTTTATAAGTCCAGTATCCATATATTTAATGCCGCCTTCTTTCAGGTATTGGTGTATTACAGGATGCTCGCGGCCGCCCGGCGGGTTAAAGTAATCGGACCTGTAGCCATAAACTTTCTCAAATGCATTAAGCCCGTCAAGTATTATTTCCCTAAAAGCTTCATTTTCCTTAAAATCCCAAAATTCAAATGCCGCAGCAACGCTTATTGTAGGGTACCCGCTGTCGGATATGCTAGTATATGACCTGTTCTTCAATGCCAGTAACACAGATTCGTCTTTCTTTGCAAGTTTCTCCCTGAAAACTTTCAGGTTAAAATGCTCCCTCCCGTGAAACTGCGGCACCATAAGCCCTTTTGCAATCCCTTCCTGCCACAATGCCCACGTACCTTTGTAAGCATGTGGATCATAGGCTTCCCGTTTCATATATGTTTCCGGTAGCATCTCCGGGATATATTCACGGTAATTATCCTCTGCCATGGCTTCGAAATTAATGTTACATGACATGGCAAAAGGCGTAAACACGGCATGATTCCCGTTTTTGTCTGAAACCGATGAAAGCGCTTCAAAAAGCATTTCCAGATCTTCTGTATTTTCAAGGGTATCCAAGGCATCAAAGCGGGACTTGGTCTTTGCCCCTGCTTTATCCATGTTAGCACGGGCTTTCTTTGAGTCAAGGCGCACATTGCCGTAATCGTCTACAGAAATTACAACTATTTTACGGTTTGTTTTCCAGCCGTAAATATTTTTAGCGTTTTGAAAGATATTTTCTTTTAACGATCGTATCATGACAAGTATAATTCAACAAATTTATCTGCGTTATCCCTTTTGAAGCAATGTGATGCTTTTATCGAATTACCTGACATCGTTTTCCAGTCGTCCGGACTTGAGCTGATCTTTAAAATAAATTCTGCTGCATCCGTTAGGCTGTTTTCCGAAAAGCATCCTGCATGGTGAAACTTTTCCGCATAACTGTTCAACTCCGAGTCGGCTCCGGCAATATACAGCGATGGAATACCATAGCTCATAAGATTGTAAGATTTGCTCGGGACACTGCCTTTTGAAGTAAGTTCATCTAAAATTACAACACCAAGGTCGGCTGCGGACAATGAGTGGGGAAACATCTCATCCGACTGGAAAGGCAGGAACATGCAGTTCGGCAGGTTCTTTTCCTCAACCATGGCCTGCAATACAGGAACCCTTGGGCCCCTCCCGATAATCTGAAAGACGATATTATCATAGTCTTTTAGTATATCTGCTATCTGTACAAGCACTTCAACCTTATGTGTAAGCCCTATATTTCCGGAATATTGGACCACAAATTTACCTTCAAGTTTATGTTCGGCTATAAATGGATTTTCTTCCCTTACTGTACGCCTGTTTTCCTGAAATATAGACCAGATTGGCTGAATTATGATCTTATCCCTGCTTACATACTGCTCTACCAAATCAGCCATTTTATCACTGATCGTAAAAAGTTTGTAGGTTTTCCTGAATGACTTCCTGTTAAGCCGCGCCCATGTTTTATACACAGGGTGAGTCTCCTTCATGCCGGTAATCTTAAAGACATCAGGATACACATCCCAAATCACCATGCTGAACCTGTTTGATACCTTTAGGTTTAACAAATAGGCCATCGGCGGAACCGAAACGAAAAACACTTCATGGCCTTTATATTTGGTCTTCAGGAGCCTGTATGTTTTCCATAGGGCTTTAAGGTAAGACATCATCTTTGCCTTCGCCGGCCTTTCTACCCATTTGTTGATATATTCAACATGGATGCCGGGATCAAGTTCTTCGCCCTGTGCGTGTATACCGCCCGTTATTAGCGTTACCGATTCAAATTTTTCATAAAAGGCATTGCAAAAGCCAATGGTGAGATAGTTTACCGCCTGGTTGATGACTACGATTTTCCTGTCAGTAATTTTCTCCATCAAAAAAATTATTCAGCCTGGTTTAATATTGTGTGTCCGCCCTGTACGAGGTGAAGGTCCTTTTGGAACAGCTTCACGTCAGATGCCATCATTTCTTCAACCAGCATCTTAAGGTCGTATTTAGGTATCCATCCAAGTTTTGTCTGCGATTTTGTAGGGTCGCCTATAAGCAGGTCAACCTCTGTAGGCCTGAAGTACATTGGATCTACTTTCACCATTACATCACCTTCGCTAAGCACGAAGTCTGCTGCTTTAAGGCCGGTGGCAAGTTCGTATTTAGCGGTATCAAGCGAGTCAAATACACCTTGCTCATCAGCGCCTTGTCCTTCAAAACGAACATTGATGCCCACCTGTGAGAAAGCCATTTTTATAAAGTCGCGTACCCGTGTGGTTACGCCTGTTGCTATAACGAAATCTTCAGGGGTATCCTGCTGTAGTATACGCCACATAGCTTCAACATAATCTTTGGCATGGCCCCAGTCGCGCTGTGCGTCAAGGTTACCCATGTAGAATACTTTCTGTAGGCCGAGCGCTATTTTAGATACCGCCCTTGTAATTTTACGTGTTACGAATGTTTCGCCCCTAAGCGGAGATTCGTGGTTGAAAAGAATACCATTGCAGGCAAACATGCCATAAGCCTCGCGGTAGTTTACCGTGATCCAGTATCCGTATATTTTAGCTACCGCATAGGGTGACCTTGGATAGAATGGAGTAGTTTCGCTTTGTGGAACCGCCTGTACAAGGCCGTAAAGCTCGGATGTAGATGCCTGATAAATTCTTGTTTTCTTTTCCATACCCAAAAGCCTTACAGCTTCAAGTATCCTTAGCGTACCAATACCATCGGCATTTGCAGTATATTCAGGTGTATCAAAACTAACCTTAACGTGGGACATCGCAGCCAGGTTGTATATTTCATCGGGCTGTGTTTCCTGTATGATACGTGTAAGGTTCATAGAATCTGTCATGTCGCCATAGTGCAGTTTCAAACGAACATCTTTGGCGTGCGGATCCTGGTATAGGTGGTCAATACGGTTTGTATTGAACAGGGAAGCCCTCCTCTTTACACCGTGTACCATGTATCCCTTTTCCAATAGTAGTTCCGCCAGGTAGGCGCCGTCCTGTCCTGTAATTCCTGTTATTAAAGCAACTTTCATGTTTCTAATTGTTTGGTTTCTGTTATACTTTTATTTCTGAAGGCTATATTCCTCTCTATATCAACATCCTGAACCCCGGATATGGGTGGTTTATTTTGGCGGCAAAGGTAGTTAAATAATTTACAGATGCCACCGTACTGTGCCGTTTCGTTGTGAAAAGGCATAAAAAAGTCATGAACGGCAGTATCCCGTTACATTTTCACTTCCTTAAAGCTATCTATATTGCTTAAAAACCATTCGTAAGTGGATGCTATTCCTTCCTCCAGCCCTATTTTGGCTCTCCATCCTGCGCTTGCCATTTTTTCAACATCCATCAGCTTGCGCGGCGTACCGTCAGGCTTGGTGCTGTCCCATACGATCTCCCCGGTATGGCCAACTGTTTTCTGGATCAATTCTGCCAGTTCTTTAATTGTCAGGTCGGTTCCGGTACCCACATTATACAGGTTGTCTCCAAAGTTATTTTCCATTGCAAAAACTACCGCTTCGGCCAGGTCGTCCACATGCAGGAACTCCCGCATTGGCGTTCCGCTTCCCCAAAGAGTAACAGGTACATTGCCATTTTCCTTTGCCTCGTGAAACTTGCGCATCATGGCAGGAAGTACGTGGGAAGTTTTGAGGTCAAAATTATCAAATGACCCATAAAGGTTGGTAGGCATAAGGCTTACGAAATCTTTACCATATTGTTTCCTTATTGCTTCGCAGGCTTTTACCCCCGAAATTTTGGCTATAGCATACCATTCGTTCGTCGGTTCCAGCGACGATGTAAGCAGGCATTCTTCTTTTAGCGGCTGCGGCGCCAGCTTAGGATAGATACATGAGCTGCCAAGGAAGATAAACTTTGCAACGTCGTTATTCAGCGCGCCGTCGATAAGGTTATTCTGGATCAGCATGTTCTCCATCAAAAAGTTATATGGATAGTTATTGTTGGCAAGTATACCGCCAACTCTTGCCGCAGAGTCGATCACAATCTCCGGTTTTTCAGTTGCGTAAAATTCGTTTACGGCAGCCTGGTTCCTCAGGTCGAGTTCTGTACTCGTACGCCGGATAAGGTTGGTGTAACCCTTTTTTTCAAGAGCCCTCCAAATGGCAGAACCAACCATTCCACTATGGCCCGCTATATATATCTTCGTATTCATATCTTAAATCTTTTTGATTAAATTTTCTGCAATCTCAAGGAACCTGAGAGCCCTTTCGCCGGAACTGTTAAACTTTTTCATTTCATCGCGACCAGCTTTAACGAGTTGCTGCCTCATTTCGCTGTTAAGCCACAAAAGTACTATTTTATTTTTAGCGTCAACAGCATTCAGCGGAGTAAAATATAAAGCGGCTTTTCCGCATACCGTATGGGCAAACCCAAGGTCGGTAGTTAGTATCGGCAGCTCCATTTTCATTCCTTCTGCATAGGTTGCCGAAAAGCACTCCAGCAGCGTAGGCAGGAAAACCGCGTCGCATTCTGCATATAGCTGCGGGCATTCTGCGGGCTTTATTGGCCCCGTATTATAAATGTACTTATGGTTTTCGGCAGGGAACAGACTGCTATATACATCGTCAGGAAGTGTAAGGACAAACCTGATACTTTCCTTTTCGGTTTCGCTAAGCACTGCAATAATATCATTGATGATCTCAAAATTCTTGTGCGCATAGTAGGAACTCAGCATCAGCAGCCTGAATTCATTATTTTTTTTAGCGGGCAGAAATTGCACCATACCCGAAGTTTTTGTATTATACTGGCTGCCGTAGGTGTTGGTAACTGTATGCACATTGGGGCTGCCTATCCATTTGGCGAGCCTTTGCTTTACGTCCTCGGTCTGTACCACATAGGCATCGGCATCGCGTTTTGTAAAATATTTTATCACAGATCCCTTCAAAAACCATTTGATCCGGGACACTTTTCCTATCATTTTAAAAAAAGGCGACTCCGGGTACAGGTAATGAGGCAGGTTGAAACCCATCAGGTGTGGGGCTTTCGGCCTCCAGTATGCCGGTCCCGATGTTGTAAACACGCAGTCGGGCCTTGACTCCCTCTCTACATTTTTCATGAATGCGGCCTGGTCTTGAAATGAAAATACTTTCTCCGCAGGCCTATAGGGAATTTTATAAAACGTGAAGTTGGCAGGAAATTTATCTGCAGCAATACTGTTGGATACTCCTTCGCCCAATATTACATGGTATTGATGCTCCGGAAAGTTTCGGCATTCCTCAATAAAGGAAGTAGCTACCTGCACCCCCCCACCTTTATATGTCGTTGCCGTATTGATGAGCAGCCTCATTGGGTTATGAATTTAAAAAATTGGTTTGCAATTTCTTTCTCGGAAAACCTTGACACAGATCCCGGAGCCCTTTTAGAAAATTCATCCCTCAAACTATCATCTTCCATCAGCAATCTCAGTTTTTCCGCGAGATCTTTGTGGTCATGCGTTTCTACTAAAAAACCATTTTTTTCAGGAATTATTAGGTCGGCCGGGCCGGCAACGCAGTTATAGGCCACTACAGGCAAATTATGAGACAGCGCTTCCCCAATCACGTTGGGAAACCCTTCAGAACTTGACGGAAACACAAATAAAGAAGCCTTGCGATAGTACTCTTCAACATTCCTTATTTCGCCCGTCAATTCTATCCTTTCTTCTACATCCAGGTCTTTAACCAACTGCTTAAGTGGTGATAGCATATCGATGTTTTTTGCATTGCCGCCAATAATGATAAGCTTCCAGTCCGGCACATCGAGTGCGGCAAAAACCCTGATCAGGTCATCAAAATGTTTGGTCCTGATAAGGCGCCCAACCGATAAAAGTATCTTGTCCTTTTTTTCCGGAACTTTATGTTCAACTTGCCTTATCGGGTTACCGATAACTATAATGTTATCATTCCAGTTATTTCTGGCAGCATTCTGTGCCGCATATTTTGTCTGGGCAATAAAACCTGCCGCTTTGGGGTAGAACTTGTTACGCAGAATATTATGGAGCCTGCCAAGATTTTTATCCGGCTGGCTCCGGTCGGATATAAAAACCGGGGATTTTAATCCACTTAAAGCAATCAAAACCAGATTATTCCACATTTCACCAAAACTCAAAATCGTGTCGGGTTGTATTTCCTTTACTGTTTTTTTAAGAAAAATAAGGGTCTTCAGTGTATGGTAGTTGCGCTTATTATTATCGAATTTAAAATCCGGGCGGTGTATCCTGACAGAATCGTTCAGGTCAAAAACAACATTTCTTTCCCTGCCTATCAAAATCAGGTCGACCCGGACACCGTTCCTTGCACTGAAGTCATTTAGCAAAATGGACATGACCCGTTCCATTCCGCCAATTGGGAGAGAATGGATGATGCATGTTATTTTCAGATAGTTATTTGTCATTTAATGAATTTGGTCGTTGTGAGTTCCTGATGATAATTTTTTCAAATCTTTTTGATTAAGACCTACACCCTGCTTAGTCGAATATTTTTCATAACATTCGCAAGTCTTTCTTAAGTTGAGGGTGAAGTATCTTCAATAAATTGACAAACCATTTCTGCTTAAAATACTTTTCATTTGAGTCATGTTTCGATAGAATTATTGTAAGGCAAAGCTTGTGTCTGAATTAACATTTAAATTCTCCAGGATTGAGGATAGGTCTTGTTTTAGGTTTTCAAAAACGCCTATATATTCAACAATCAACTTATTGTCTTTATGATAAAAATTTTTCATAATCGATTTATACGGATACAACAATGACATGTATTTTAAAATGAACTGTTTGTGCAAATTTGATCCTTATTTAAACATTAATCCTTTCTTGCCTTTTGATTTGGTATATTTTTCCTTTGCGCCCATTCTATAAAAGAAATGACCAGATACTAAACGCGAAAGCGGATTCCTTATGAATCGAATAATTTAAATTCGCCTGCATGTCCTCCTAAAACCTCAAAACTCTTATCCGGAGTCATGTTCCCTGAACTTATAGCGCTTTACTTCGATCTCAATATTGTTCTTTGATGCAGTAGGGTAGTTTTTCACGAGGAATTCCGTACAGACGTAGTAGTAGTTCTAATCACTGCCAGATATATATATTTTTTTCCAAGAGATAACAATAGTAATGCGGTTTAAATTATTTATGCCAAAAGAAAAAGACTACATCGAAAACGGTAGCAATAACACGCTGCCTTTTAGTGAGCCTTGGATAGTGAAACCCTATTTCAGGACTTATCTTTATATTTTTTTTCAGTCTGAGCGAGTTACCCGCTATCATATGATCTGTAGAAAATAAATTGCTATCAATTTTTATATTTTCGTCGAGAGCCTCAAGTGAAGAAGGATCATTTATGTACTTTTCATAAAAAACTTTTTTGGATTTTACCCCGATGCAAAACAATTCCGTTACAAAATTTACAAAGACCCACTCAGTAAATGTTTTCCATGTCCTGCGCGGAGCTACATCCGCTTCAATTCCCGCTTCTATATTTTTCTTTAATGTTTTTTTTGCCGAATTCAGCACTCCTTTTACGTTCCTGCATATATGCAGCACGTTGAGATTGGCTACACGCTTTAAAACAGGAATCCTCTGCGGTGATTTTGAAGAATCTACAATTACTTTCTTACCTGTTACATCACTTATCGCTTCAAACAGAATACGGGTCGAATCACAGTATTCCAAAAACTGATTAGAAGGACTGATCGAATTTTTTAAAGCCGAAAGCGTGGTTTTACTCCGCTCGAATTTTAACCTTAATTTTTTATACTGATCCAAGGAAATGCTGCTTTTAGCCAGCCAGCGTTTCATGATCTCCGACCATACTTCACAATTACTGATTTTATCACCACACGAGCAATATTCCCTTAAAATAGTATCACGCGTAATGAAAGTAAGCTCTCCTGAACTAAATATATCGGGACTTGACCCAATAATTATATCAAGAAGTGTAGAGCCCGAGTGGCCATTGCCCGCTATATAAATAATTTTAATATCCTTATTTTTCATGAAGTATTGTGGTGGGTTATTCCATTATTATTCGGCCAAGGTCAACAGAAGTAATGAATTCAGCATCAGGCCAGTTTTTTAAAATGTTTTTTAAAAGCTCATCAAGCATTACAAGATTTTTCTCCCTGTTCTCCACCGCATGTCCTCCTATAAAATTTAGCCTGTGCGTGGTTATTATGGCAGGTTTTTTCCAAAAAAACGCATTCTTTATTTCCGAAAGGCAGCTGCTAACAGAATCAAAGCCCTGTTTTTGCTGCGAAGGCTCAAATGTGCAATTTCTAATCAGGTAACATTGCCCATAGCGGTTACACCTGCCAAAGTGGTGCCTGACCATTTTCCTTTTTGAAGAATTGTAATACAGTGGCAATTTTTGATACTTCATCCCTTGTATATATTTTATACCACTTTCATTAAGCTGCCCATCCAGTTCCGAAGACCAAATAAAATTATTGGCAATAAACGATTCTGAAGCGTATCCAAAGATTTCCCTGAATAATTGCAGCCCTTCTTTTATTGATTGCTTATGGAATAAAAAATCCTCATTATATTCGGTATCATATGATGCCTGTAGGTTTATTTTGCTAGCTGGCGCTTCGGCTGGGAGCGCCCAACAGCCTACCTTAAAGGCATTAATCAAAAAAGGGTCGCCTGCCTGAAGGCCTTTTAGCCAATAGGGTACATTTACATGCTCCCTCCCGTGATATTGCGGGAAAAATATTTTTTCCTCCATCCCCTTTTGCCAATATTTAAATACATTTTCGCCGGGATAGTACCTTTCCAGCGTTTGTGTAAAAGGCTCATAAAAATATTCTTTAAACCCCGATCCCTCAATTTTTTCAAAATCAGGGTTTCCCACCACCGTATTAGCTGTTATTACAGGATGATTGCCGTTTTTATCAACGTGTTTTTTCAGCACAGCAAAAAGAGGATCAAAATCACCGCCTGACGCCAGGGTATCAAACCTGCTGTAAGGATTCAGCGGGCCCCTGGAGCCAAAAAGTTCCCCGCTGACCGTATTAGGCACCCTTATGCTGCCCCAGTCATCACTTTCTATTACCACTATCTTCCGGCTTGTTTTCCAGCCTCCGTAGTTAGTCAGGTTTTTACTGATAATCCTCGCGATACTCATTTATACCTTGTTTAAAAATTCCTGTATAATACCGGCATTGGTCTTGTAATCAAAATATTCAATTGCAGTCGACCTGCCTTTTGCACCAAGGGTATTGCGTTTTTCTTCATCGGTACACAGTGTATACAGGGCGTCGCTCATAGCGTCTACATCGTCCGGAAGAACAACAATCCCATTCTCACCGTTTTTAACGAATTTATTTAGTTCAATTCCTTTCGATGCAACAATTACCGGTGTCCCGCTTAGCAGGTAATCCCCCAGCTTTGTTGGAAAGTTATAAAGATTCTGGATGGTAGCCGGCTTATTTATGATCAGAGCAGATGAATGTCTCAGATAGGCATGCAACTGCTTGTCTCCAAGGAAGCCTGTGACGACAAGATTATCTATAATCCCGTTTTCATTGAGCACTGCCTCGATATTGTCCAAAACATCCTTGTTGGTCTTCTTATTTGTTAAGACAAGATCGAGTTTGATGTTCTCTGATTGTAGCTTTTTTGCAGTCCGGGCATAGGCCATTACTACTTTAACAATACCATCCTTCTGCTTGGAAAGTGAACCTGCATGAAATATATATGGATTTCCGTGAGGAATCCTATCCTCTTTCGGCAAAGCATCATCCTGAGGGGGTATTACCAAAATCGGGATCTTGATCATTGGCACTTTCGGCGCATTCTTTTCAATAACCTTCACAAGGTTTTCAGAAATGGCAATTATCCCGTCAAGCTGCCGGTAAACCAGCCTGAGGGTACACCATTTCATTAATTTATTAACAGCACGTATCCTGGTAAATTTATTCCCCCCCGTGCTATATGGGAATTCATTCAGTTCTAACACAACTTTTTTTCCGAAAAGGTGCAGTACAGGAAGCAGCAGTAGCCTTGGGAGCAGACCCATGTTGTACAGCCAAACAATATCATAATTGCGCATTTTGCAGAAGCAATAAAACAGCAATGCATATGATTTAAGCTCTCCCCATAAAGTTTCTTTAAACCCGCCTAAACTTACTTTTTTATTCCATAATATGGTAAAGGGTATATCCTGATGCGATCCGGAATATAGAAATCTTTTGCCGGGATACAGTTTATGGGATTCTGTTGAAACCACTTTTACAGGAGTGCCGGATTCCGCAAGCCCCCGGGCATAGCAATGAATGCGATATGCGGAAGCCATTCCGTCAGGATATGCACCTGTGGTGGCTATCATTATTCTTTTACTCATCAAAAATTACCTTTACATTAAGCGGCTTTATTTATTCATTTCCGAATGGATGTGGCTTATCTCTTCATCAGACAAGGTTTCCTTCCATCTGTCATCGTAACTAACTTTCTTTTTACCCTTGTAACGCATAGGATTTCCCGCTACAATATGAAGTTCGGGAGGATTGATGTAAAAGTTATCATCTGTTTGAGGATTTTCATTTTTATTTGCTCCAACAAAAGCCGCTAATTCCGTTAGGAAAGTATTTGGCCTGGAAACAAAATCCTCGTAATTAACATCAAAATACTTCAAGTCCTTAAGGTTCTTCTGGTATTTTACTACACGTTTCTCAAAAATTTTCTTAGCCCCAATAGGCAGGTAGGGCGACTTACCATATTTTTTTGACGAAGCAGCAAGTCCGAGTATATCCCTGTGAAGGAAAAGCAGCGTAACATCTTTCGGCCTGTATTGCTGCAGAAGCAATGCTACTAGAAGGTCTTTTGAAGAATCGACAACAAAATTCTTTTCTCCCGCCTCCGCCATGGTTTCATAAAGCAGCCAGCTGTTTTCCAGCCATTGCTTCATCCTTGGCTCAAGCCACATTATCTTATTCAGGTTCCAGCCCATTTCCAGCCAGTTGCGCACTATATAACCTTTGATCCTGTCCTTCAGCTTTATTTTAAAGCCACCCCTTCCATGATATGAAAATTTACTGAAAAAGGCAGTGTCAAATGCTACAGGATCATTTTTGATATCGATACCTGTCTTGTTTTGTATGCCCTTCAATACTTTTGACCAATACATGCAATCGCGAAAATCTTTTTCGCATGTACATATATCTCCCATAGCAACAGACGCTTTTACATTCTTTGTCCGGTAAAGCTGCCATTGAAGGAATGTCATTTCTCCTGATGAAACGAAATCAGAATGGTGCCCTAATATACAATCTAGTAATGTGGATCCGGAGTGTCCCATTGATATAACATAAACTAATTTCATAACTAACTTATTAATGAATTATACACAGCTTCTACTTGTCTTGTATTTTTATCTGGAGAAAATAGCTGTACGGCTTTTTCACGTCCGTTTTTACCCATTTGCCTTGCCAGTTCAGGCTGCCGGCTTAGGGAGTTTATTGCTGTGGCCAAAGCTTCGGGATCGTTTTTCTTAACAAGCAACCCATTTATATTATGGCTGATTATCTCATTCATTCCAACCACATCACTGCCGATAACAGGCTTTCCATAAGCAAAAGCCTCAACAGCCGGCCTTGAAAAATGCTCGATCTTAAAGGGGGTTACCATTATATCGCAGGCATCAATTACAGGCAGGGGCCTTTGCAATAATCCTAAGATCTCCACATTCCTGCTTTCCTGCACTTTTTTAAATAGCCCATAGGAACCCGGGTATAAATATATTTTTATCAGATATATAATTTTTTCCTTAAGACTTTTTCCTTTTTTAAGTGACAAGGTACCGCCTGCAAACTGGAAAATGATATTATCATTAAGATGGGGCAGGCATTCAACTACCGTCTTATAACCTTTAATTTTTGAAGTACCGCCAAGGTACAAAACTTTTATCTTCTCTCGGGGTTCAGACATGCTTGGTCTGTATGCAGCCGGAATATCAACAAAATTATAGATAACACATGCCTTATCCTTAATCCCAAGCCTGTTTAGGTTGTCTTCACTGATATTAATTATATAGTCACAATTTTCCTCGATCAATCTTTTAAGTATCCTGTGCCTGAATCCCAGATAACCCCTTGCAACAGCTTCCCTGTTGTGCAAAACGACCTTCTTCCCTGCCCTATGGGCTGCATACGCCCAGTCTGTAAGGACGTGTGAATTTAAATGGACTATATCCGCATCCTGTGTCTTTAAATAAGCAGGTGCAATTTCCTTTGCTGTATTTTGCCAACTCCTGTAAATTTTAATGTACCTTAAAAAATGATACCACTGGATCTTTCCTGTTTGTGCATGTGCAAAGTAAGCCCTTGAAGCATCGATAACTTCAAAATCAATCCCGTAATCCTGTAATATGTTTTCAGAAATACCTCCCTGCAATAACCCAACTTTTGCCTCATATTTGTCCTTATCCAGGTTTTTTATCAGGTTTATCATACTGATAAGCGCACCTCCTATTCCGATTCCGTGATGAATAAACAGAATTTTGACTTTATCCATAATTAAGTATTTTGTTTTTGGACACTATGCTGACCATAGAAATAAAGAAAAAAGGGAACGATAAAAAATATGATTACACACATAGTACTAATAATGATATTTTTACCGATACCTATTAAGAAAAACACGATCAATGAGTTAAGTATCAATACGCCTTCCTGTGCAGAAAAATATTTTTTTACCGTCCTGAAAAAGATTATGAATATAACAAACCAGCCTATTGTTCCTACGATTCCGTGCTCTGCCAGGTTGTCAATCCAGAATTGGTGTCCTCCGGACTCTCCTGTTCCGCCGGTAATAGGGCTATCTAAAAAGGCCCTTTCGCTAATTTGGTACTTCATCTCATAGGCATAGGCATTCTCGGACGATTTATCTACCTCACCGCCAGTTTCGATATAAGAAGCTATTTCATAGAATTTCTCCGAAAGAAAGTAAAACCCTACTGACGATTCAGCCAAAAAGTAGAAAAACTGAGCGATGAAATCCTTTATGGCGAGGAAGAATATACCCATAATAACAAGCGTTGAAAAATATCTGGAAGTTGTTTGTTTCGTGAATATTAACAAGGTGGTCAGAAAAATATTAAAAAGCATCATGACGATAGCACCCATGATTTGTGCATATACGATTTCAATAACAAAAGCAAAAAAAAGTATAAGCCAGATTTTGTTTTTATGCAGTTTATAAAAATACAGCATGAGTGGTGTTACAAAAACTAAAAGATATTGGAAAAAATAACTGCCAATATTTAATCGGAGATAGAAACTAACTTCTGAAACATTATCATTCCCAACCAAATCCCTTACTGCAGAAGGGTAAAATTGTAATGCCGTGAAAGTAGTTACAGTTGTTATAAATATAAAGACGAGAATAGAATTGCACAGCCACTTCATTCTTTCCATATCCCTTTCTAATCTGAAATATGCCCATATGCTCATGGGAAAGAACATTGCCACAAATACCTCCAACATTGTTTGTGTTATACGCTCGTCCAAGAAGATATAATGATCAATAATCAGATAGAAAAAGTGCAGCACCAAAAACCATGAACACATACCGAATTCCTTCGTAAACAGGATATCAGGCTTTAATATAAAAAGAGTTACCAGCCAGAGATACATATAGAATCCTTCTCCCGGGGTAAGTGGCAGTGACTTAAAAAAAGGCACTATTAGTGTAAAAAAATATATAACTGCAAGTGCAAACAGAAAGTATCTCCGTATATAAATATATGTCATCTATCTGGATCAGGGCCTTATCAGGTCCCAGTTTATATTTAAAACCATAATGCTGTTATTACCATTATGATTACTATCAATTATTACCTTTTCTTCATCTTTTGAGAACCTGGGATGCAAATCGGTCCTCCATCCGCAATTATTATATACACTGTAAAATTTGCCAAGCATATACGATTTATCTTTCTTGGTATCGTAAATCAGTAAATGCCTGTAATTATCTTTATCAGAATATGTATCTGTAAGCATATATCTTCCGTCGGCCGTGAAGCCCGGATGCCCGTCCATATTGCCCGGCTGCGGATTATATTTGGCAATAACGCCATTTCTGTCTTCCGTAAGAGTATAAAACGATTTTGGCTTAGGCAATGTCTTTACCAATTTTCTGGGCACAAATGGCCTGATCAATGAACGATATACTGCAAGGTACCATTTTTGCTTCTTCTTTTTGTTCTTACCCCCCATCATAATGTTCAGCTTAGACTGGACAACGGTATAAAGCACATAGGATTTGCTGTCTCTCCAACCTAAATGGGTTACTTTCTCCGTGCTGGTATTTGGGTGGAGCCACAGGTCTTTTCCATCCATATCTGCTGTAAATGCACGTGTTGTAAACACACTGCCTCCATACCTGTGATAAAAAGAAAACCTGCTGCCTTCCGGGTTAAGTGTTATGTGCTCAAACCAATGCCCGTCTTCTTCATTCAACTCGACACCATCAAGCACATCATTAATTGCAATTATATTTTTATATTCTCCCGTAGTAAGGTCTATTTTTATAACAGCATCCTTTTCCGGTATTTTTACATCCCAGGATTTATCCACTATAGGGGCATAACTGTAAGCCCTCGTAAAATTGCAGCGCTCAAAGTTTAATGAAACCGATGTTTTCCCATCTGGTGTAACTCCATATATAGCCTTGGGAATAACCTTTTCTTCCAGTGTATTAATGTCGATTATACGGGCTATATATTTCCCACCATCGCTGTCATTGAATATTATTTTAGAATTGAAATCAGGCCCAAGCCATTGCAGCATCGATCCTTGCTGCCAGTTAAAGGCATTTGATTCAGCAACTTTATGCCATATTTGGTCATCGAGGGTAAAATATCCTATTTCAACCTTATCTTCCGGAAGCGGCATCCTGCCCTCAAAAAAAACTTTGTGCCCTAAAAGCCTGCTCCCGTCGTTACTGATGGGCGAATAATTGTAATATCCAAATTTATACGATTCATTTTCAGGAGTCCTGAAAATTAAACTGGCTTCTTTATATAATTCGAATTCCATTTAAAGAAATTATTGTGAAATAGTAATATTAATTAAAAATAGTCATGAAGGAAGCTGTGATAGTTCAGATTATTCAACTCCTGAAACATTATCATCAGAAATGAACTGAGAACCGGCAACTTTTTTTGGCATTGCCTTTTCTTTTTTCATAGCTGAAAATAAAATATAATACCCTACTATAGTACTGGAAGTTGCTCCTGCAATGAGTGCCCAGGCAACATTAACAATATTAATAGGAAGCAATGAAATAAAAACAAAGATTACCACGATTTTAACTACCCGAATGATAATGCGCTCTTTATACATTAAAGATGCAACCATAATCTCAAAAGGCTGGCATACAACTTTGAAGACTATTTCAAAAGATAAAATGCTGAGTAACGGTACACAGTCAATATACTTAGGCGCATAGAACGCAAAAAAGAAATCAAGAAAAAGGACAAATACAATAATAACCACGATCATGAAAACCGTTGCGTATATAGTTGGCCTTATTATGTATGAAAAGGCCTTCACTATACTATCGTGCTTACCATAATTCAACATTGATTTTGTTATAAAAATCTGATTGATAGATGATGTAAATGCACCCAGGATAGTAAGAAATGTCATAGCCATGGAGTATATTCCAAGTTCATATTCACCCAGCATAACAAAAACAAAGAAGCTTAAAGAAGGTGTTAAAATATATGAATCCAATGCTACCGGTATCTGTAGGGGCACGGATACTTTAGCTATCCTTTTAAGTTCTGCCCAGTCAAATCTAGCCTTCACCTGTTTGTAAGGAGCATATGATGTTAATGCTGAAAGCTTTACAAAATCTTGTAAAACCGACCGTATGGACAGACCAAAATATTTAAAATAATAAACTAAAGGCAAAAAAACCAAACCCGATAAAGATGTATAAATAAGAGACTTATTTAAGTTATCGAAATGTTGATTACTCCTGAAAAGCGTATTTAAGTAATTGCTATAGGTAGATGCAAAAAATATAGTAGTCTGTGTGAGCCACCCGGTCATTGCCCAATAATCGCCCATAATTAGCGACCTTGTGGCTAATATTAAAAATATACTTACACCAACCCAGGATAAAGCCAGGTAAAACCATTTACATACAGATGCCAGATAAAGCGCTTCTTTTTCCTCTCCCTTACCCAATAAATAGGTGAAATTTCTTCTGAAGGCAGAATCTATAAAAATATTTCCCAACGCCAGATAACCTGTTAAGATAGCATATTTACGAAATTCCCCCATTGTTTCGGGATCAATCCATCTGGCATATAAAAACGAGCTTAGCCCACCTATAAGGATAACGATAAGGTTACCTCCGGTAAAGCGTGCAATTGTCTTAGCAGTATCTGTTTTAAGATAGCTTTTTAATTTCTTTATCTCGGCCATATCCGGGTTTCAATTATTATTTTTTTTGAAATGCATTTACCTGATCGAATATGATCTTATCTTTTTCATTATTTTCAAATGCCTGTATGGTTTGATAAAGGCATTTATTTAAGTGACGGATTTCAAAGGAATTAAGCACCCTTTCATACAATTCCCTTCCTTTTTCTGCTGCCAGGCCTTTATTGTCCAGTACATAATTCATGGCATCGGCCAGTGCCTGTGCATTACCTTCAGGAATTATATATCCGCTGTCGCCCAATTGGTATGGCACAGCACCGGAATCAGATCCTATTATAGGCAACCTGCAAGCCATTGCCTGCACTACGGCAACCGGAAAAGTATCTACCCATTTTTTTGTAGTCTTCGGGATATGTATAAAGCAATTGCTCGCATTTAAATGATCGGCAACATCGCTGCCGTTATTAACGTAATCTGTCAAAATTACATTATCTTCTAAATTATATTTAGCAACCAGCCCTTTAACTTTATCGAAATCATCGCCATTGCCCATGAGGAGGTATTTATATGGCTTGTCTATCATCCTGCAGGCTTCAATTGTTTCGAATACGCCTTTCTTATCCTGAAAACGTATAGCAGAACTGAAAACAAATTCATCTTCTTTGATACCGTATTTATCACGTATATTTTTACCTTTTGCAGGGTTAGGGTAATGAATATCCTTGTCAACCCCAATTTGTGTCTGCATTTGGACGGGGCCTTTATATCCGCCCTGGTTTTTGATAATATCCAAACCATGAGGGTAATGCACATTTACAAAATCGAAAATCTTCATGGCCTTTTTCCACCTTAAACTAAAAGCCCTTCCATGGAGTGGCATGTCTATTCCCCTCATTGTAAAGCTTCCGATCATAGCTTTTGGAAAAAACAGTTTCCGTGCTAAGGCCGTCATAAATACTACATTCCTTATCTCATACCCAACGAGGTAGACCATGTCAGGCTTTACTTCTTTTAGTATTTTGATATACTCCCAACTGAACCAGTCATTACCCAGGTGTTTTTTAGATTCCATATTCACATGCCTTACCCTGAAGTTTTTTTCATCTATAGGGTCTGGCACAGTTACCTGAACTTTCCCGAATCCGGAATAGCTATATGTTTTAGGCCCGATAAGGGTTACATCTACATTATATTCGTTTGCAAAAAGCCTCCAGCGCTTATACATCCTTTCATCGCGGAAAGCAATATTTACAGCGACAATCTTTTTCATAATTAGTATTTAGATTTTAAAAAAGCCCTATTAACAAAATATGACCCAAGGCTTTCACCCTTGTTTGGGAAATAAATTTTACTGGAAGGCATAATTTCTTTTTCATAGCCAAACTCTTTCATAAAGTCCGACAAGTGGGAATTTACAGCGTGGACCTCAATAGGCGTCATGCTCTTTTTATAGCCATGAAGTGTGTTTTTACTTAATCCGGTAAACTTTTCATTGCTGACACTGTTTCCTACCCAGTTACTCCCCGAAACTGTTGGGGTAAGTAATGTTTCGTTATAATCAATTTCCAGAAATGAAGCTATATCTTTCATTTTCCCTTCACTATCAAGTAACAGATCTTCGTATTTAAGTATATAATAATCATCCCCATATACGGATTTATTCTGCATGGCCAAAAGCATATTATTCCTCAGTATATTTATATAATGGGATAAATGCGATATCTTGTTTCCCGATTTGTATTTTCGCAATGAAACCAGGTTGGCATAGGGGTTCCTTACAATGTGAATGAATTTTGCAGAAGGAAATATCATCTTATAATATCTTGCAGTTTCTGCATTTTCCACACTTTTCTCTACAAATTTATTAGCCGGATCAGGAATAACGTTCATGGTTGAATGGTAGATCGTTTTCATATACCAATCATACACATCTTTCATTTCGGTAAGTCCATACAGTTCTTTGAGGCTTGTATTGACCTTATCCAGGTCTACAAGACCATAAAAATCAGCATCATTATATTTGTCCTGGTTCGTATTATACCCTTCCAGTATCTTTACAGCCCTCTTGGCAAATTCTTCCCTGCTGAACTGAAATTTCTTAATTTGCCTTTGGTAATAATAATCCAACGGAAAACCGGCGCATTTTATAAAGTGTGTTTCAATAGGAACAACATTAAGAGAAGGATGGCTGTCCAGCAGGTTTCTAAATAAAGAAGTGCCGGATTTGTGGTTTCCGCAAATAAAGATTTTTTTTTCGGGATACATCTGTATATATTCTATTTACCTTTGAGGTGTGCAAAATCGGGCTGTATGTAATTTTCCATATCCTGCTTTTTATTTTAATAAATGCTGCATACCATCATAGACGTCAAAAACATTTTTCAGCTGTTCATCGTTTTTGCGATTTGAAACATTTATCATTGATAAGGAGTCTTTCTGTGCTTTTTCTATAGCGATCTGTTTAGAGGCTACCGAAAATTTATTGTTTACGCATTGTACTTTTACATCATTGATCAAGCTCATCGTCTTTAACCAGACATCATCAGCATGTGGGGATAGCTTCATGAATTTTGCTTCATCCAAAACATCATTATGCAGGCAGCCGGGAAAATATAATACACCACCAAAACCTATTGCCATATTAAGCTTCGAAGCTTCATACAATGTGCTATGCTGCCTTACCCACTCATTATATTCTGTAAGCCGACCATTAGCTACACCTATCCTTCTTGCCGCACCGCAATAAATTATCCCGGGAGCCTTTACATAGTTGGAATATAATGTTTCAACCAGGTCAAAATTATACATCATATCATCATCAAGGGTAAGGATGAGATCATCCGGGTATGCTTTTAACGAAGGGATTATTTTTTTATAGGACCTGGTGTCTTTACAATATCCGATAGTGAGCCCTCTTATTTGTAATTTTCTTAGGCTATAGGGAATGTTGTCATCATTAAATTCATCTTCTGCCAGCCACAAAACCACCCTGGAAGGCTTAAGCGTCTGCATTCCAATACTTTCAATTGCCAGAAATACATCTTTTATTCTTTTGCCGAAAGTCGTTAAAGATACGGTAAGGTTGGGTACAGAATCACCGAGTATTGACTCATCTGAATCAAGATTACGCAACTGAAGCTTACCAATACTATTATTTTTCTCTATTTCCTCGGAAACATTTCTAACGATATGATTTGTAACTCTATCAAGGTAGCTTAAACCTTTTCCTTTCAAAAAATTAGCCATTAGCCTGCGGACGTAATTTGGTTATTAATAGCAAAAAAATAAATTATTATTGGCAATTATCCTATAACCATACCGGCAGCAACAGTTTCGTTAGTGCCTTCGTCTATAAGAATTATACTTCCGGTTATACGGTTCTCGCGATATGAATCGATCATCAGGCGATTGTTTGTTTTCATTGTCACCCTCGAAATGTCATTCATGCTAAGAGACTTATCATCAGTGATCCTCTCATAAGTGTTGATGTCAACTTTATAAACCACCTCTTTTATTATCGCACGCTGCTCATTCGAAGTATGCATTAACGTATATTTCGCTCCCGGCTTCATCGGGTTATTGTTAAGCCAGCAGAGCATAACATCAAATTCCTGGAATAATTCCGGTTGGTTATTTGCTTTTACAATCATGTCGCCGCGGCCTACATCAATGTCATCTTCAAGTTGGATCGATACCGACATTGGAGCAAAAGCTTCTTCCACTTCCACTTCGCCAGCATTGATAGATTTTATTTTAGACGTAAAGCCGGAAGGCAGTACTACTACGTCATCGCCCACACGGTATATACCGCTGGCAATCCTGCCCGCGTAACCCCTGTAGTCGATGAATCCATCGCGCTGTGGCCTGATAACCGTTTGTACCGGGAAGCGGGCGTCAATTTTATTAATATCACTGCTTATGTGTAGTGTTTCCAGCACGTGCAATAACGGTGAACCCTGGTACCAGTCGGCCCTCACAGACCTGTTCACTACATTATCGCCATCCAGGGCACTGATAGGAATAAAATGGACATCCTTTACATTCAGTTTCGATGAAAACTCCTCAAACTGGGTAACGATCTTGTAATAGATCTCTTCTGAGAAATCAACAAGATCCATTTTATTGATACATACAATTATGTGCGGTATTTGCAGCAGCGAAGCAATAAAGGCGTGCCTTTTTGTTTGCTCTATAACCCCGTGGCGTGCATCAATAAGTATTATTGCAGCGTTGGCTGTCGATGCTCCGGTTACCATGTTCCGTGTATACTGGATATGGCCCGGTGTATCGGCAATGATAAATTTACGCTTTGGTGTTGTAAAGTAACGGTAAGCTACATCTATGGTTATGCCCTGCTCACGTTCGTCCCTAAGACCGTCTGTAAACAATGCAAGGTCAACCCCGCCATGTCCTTTTCTCTTGCTGGTCGCTTCGATAGCCTCAAGCTGGTCTTCAAAAATAGACTTGGAATCATATAAAAGTCTTCCTATAAGGGTACTTTTACCATCGTCAACACTTCCTGCTGTTGTAAATCGTAATAACTGGTTATTGTCAATGCTCATTGTATGATATATAAGTTTTAAGCCCCGGGCTTAGATTGTACAATTTCTTTTTATGGATTGCTAATGCTGTATGTTAAAAGTATCCTTCACGCTTCCTGTCTTCCATTGAAGATTCAGAACGCTTGTCATCAGAGCGGTTACCCCTTTCGGTGTGGCGCATTGTCGATACTTCATCAACTATTTTCGCAAGTGTGTCGGCATCCGACTCAATACCACCTGTGATGGTAATATCGCCAAGCGTCCTGAAACGTATCCTTTTTGTTATTACCTCTTCCCGGCTGTCAAGCGTCAGGTGCTCCGATTTAGGTATCCAGCTGTCGTTGCGCCAAACTACTTCACGGTCATGTGCAAAGTACAATGAAGGAATGTCAATATTCTCCCTCATGATATAGTTCCAAACATCCATCTCCGTCCAGTTACTTATCGGGAATGCCCTGAAATGCTCGCCCATAAAGTGCTTTCCGTTAAGCATGTTCCAAAGTTCCGGGCGCTGGTTTTTAGGATCCCATTGTCCAAAATCGTCCCTGTGCGAGAAGAAGCGTTCTTTTGCCCTTGCTTTTTCTTCGTCCCTCCTGCCTCCGCCTATGGCGCAGTCAATTTTGTTACTTTCAATAGCATCAAGCAGGGCAGTGATCTGAAGCACATTACGGCTTGCATTCTTGCCTTTTTCTTCGGTAACGCGGCCTTTATTAATGGCTTCCTGTACCGATCCCACAAGCAGGGTTACATCAAGTTCCTTTACAAGGTCGTCCCTGAATTGCATTGTCTCAGGGAAATTGTGGCCTGTATCAACATGCAATAAAGCAAATGGTATTTTTGCCGGGTGAAAAGCTTTTTTAGCCAAATGGGTTACAACTATCGAATCCTTGCCTCCCGAAAACAGGATAACCGGATTCTGGAATTGTGCCCATACTTCACGAAGAATATATATTGCTTCGGATTCCAACTCATCAAGGTAATTCAAATAATATTTGCTCATTGCTTTAAATTTCAAGTTTATGCTTTACAAATGTAACTACTTTTTTCACTGCGTCATCAATCGATTCTTTTTCAGTTTCGATTAAAACATCCGGGGTTTGGGGCTTTTCGTAAGGGGCATCTATCCCTGTGAAATTCTTTATCTCTCCGGCCCTGGCCTTTTTATACAATCCTTTTACATCCCTGCGCTCACATTCCTCCAGGCTGGTATCTACAAATATTTCTACAAAATCCGCATCGCCCACAATATTTCTTACCAGTTCCCTGTCTTTTGTAAGTGGCGATACAAATGCGCCTATGGTAACCATTCCGGCATCTACAAAAAGCTTTGCAACTTCTGCAATACGCCTCAGGTTTTCATGCCTGTCCGCTTCAGAAAAGCTAAGCCCCTTATTAATTCCTGACCGTATATTGTCACCGTCAAGTGTGTAGGTCTTCAGATTATCCTGAAACAACGCTTCTTCCACTTTGTTGGCTATCGTTGATTTTCCTGAACCTGAAAGGCCGGTAAACCATAACACAACTGACTTGTGGCTATTCTTATGATTACGCATTTCCCTGGAAACAATGTAATCATGTACAACAATATTCTCGCTCATATCTATATGCTTTTTTGCGGGTCCGGATCTTCTTCAGGCTTCTGTTTGGGCAATCCGTATCGCACTTTATACCATACCCTTTCATGCAGGTAATACAGTGTCATTTTAGTCAAAACCTCCGATAGTCCAATCTTCAGCCCGGTAAGGGGATTACCAGTAATTATCCATGCCAGTATCATGGTGTCAATAGTACCCACCATACGCCAGCTCACTGTTTTTGCAAGGTGACGCTTGCGGCTTTCCCTTAATATACCTTCTTTAGAAAGGTTAATTTTAAACCATGCGCGCTCATGGAGGTAGTACAGCAATATCTTGGTCATTACTTCGGCAAAACCCACTTTCACGCCAATCATTGGATCGCCCGAAATGAGCCAGCTTAGCAACATGGTATCAATGGTACCTACCATCCGCCATGAAACAGCTTTTACAAGATGCCTCTTATGTGAATTATCCTTCATAAGACACTAAAAAATAAGGATTCAACAGATTCTCTTTGTTGTATTGCATTTCCTTTTTAGTACTATAATCTATAACCGATACACCTGCAGCCTTGCAAATTGCCTGGCCTGCGGCAGTATCCCACTCCATGGTTGGGGCAAAGCGGGGGTAAACATCAGCCTTACCTTCTGCCACAAGGCAGAATTTTAGGGAGCTGCCTTTAGAGACAATCTCTATTTCCTTATCTGTAACCTGCTTAAGGCCTTCTACATAATCCAGTGTATCCTGGCTCATGTGTGAGCGGCTACCTACTACACGCATCGCCTTTTCGTCACGTTGCGGCCCTATGGCAACAGCTTTATTCAAAACAGTTTCAATATCTTCAGATGTACTGTCAATTTCAGCACGGTACGAAGCCTTTTCAGCAATATTGCCGTAATATACTGTTTTAGTTGCAGGTACATATATAACGCCGAACTGCGGAACGCCATTGGTAACCAATGCAATATTAACCGTAAATTCGCCGTTCTTTTTTATAAATTCTTTTGTTCCATCCAGGGGATCTACTATCCAACAGGATTCCCATCCTTCACGCTCATTAAAAGGTAATTGTTTGTTTTCTTCACTGATAACAGGGATCCCCATTGGCAGGAGGTGTTCCATGATAACGGCATTTGCGGCCTTATCAGCATCTGTAAGGGGAGACTCATCCTGCTTGTAGTCGACTGTAAAGTCCTTTACGTAAATTTGCATGATTGCCTCTCCTGCCTCAATACTTGCTTTGATGGCTGTCTTGTAGTTTTGATCCATTTGTTTGTTTGTCGTATAATAGGTAATTGTTTTTCAAATTTTCTATATCAGCCCGGATGTAATTGAAATGTTAAATTTCAGATCGCGGCAAATATAATGGTTATTTCATAACCTGCAACGTAAAATCCCTTTAATTAAGCCAACTGGAATGTTTTATACATCTAAAATTCAACACCTTGACTTGTACTTTTGGTGTAACTTATATTTTATAATACATCTTGTACCAGTCCACAAATTTCCTTACGCCAACACTTATGTCTGTAGAAGGCTCATACCCAAAATCCCTGTTGAGGGGGCCAACATCCGCCCACGTACGTTCTACATCGCCCGGCTGCATAGGCAGGTAATTCTTTTCTGCCTCCTTACCTATGGTTTTCTCAATTTCAGCTATAAAATCTAAAAGCTTTACAGGCTTGCTGTTACCTATGTTGTATACCTTGTATAGCGTTTCTTTCTCTTTATCAAAAAGCGTGTCGACTATACCCTGCACAATATCATCAATATAGGTAAAGTCCCGCGAAAGCCTTCCTTCGTTAAATACCTGGATAGGCTTATCGTTTATAATAGCATCTGTAAACAGGAACATCGCCATATCAGGCCTTCCCCACGGGCCATATACCGTAAAAAAGCGAAGGCCGGTAGTCTTGATGCCGAAAAGGTGGCTGTAGGTATGCGCCATCAGCTCGTTTCCTTTTTTGGTAGCGGCATACAGGCTGATAGGGTTATCTACGTTATCATCTGTAGAAAAAGGTATCTTATCGTTAAGGCCGTAAACGCTGGAGCTGCTGGCATATACCAGGTTCTTCACGTTGTAATTGCGGCATGCTTCAAGTATATTCGTAAAGCCTACGATATTACTGTCTATATAAGCAAACGGGTTCTCAAGGCTATACCTTACCCCTGCCTGGGCTGCGAGATTGCACACGATATCAAACTTCTGCTCTTCAAACAGTGCCGGCAAAGCCTGCCTGTCTTCAAGGCCCATTTTTACAAAGCTGAATTTTTCATGGGTACTGCTCTTTTGCAAAACGTTGTCCTGTACATCGCTTATGCCGAGCTGCTCCAGCCTGCCAAACTTAAGGTTCACATCATAGTAATCGTTGATGTTGTCAAGCCCCACCACTTCATGGCCCATGGCCAAAAGCCTTTCACTGAGATGATAGCCTATGAATCCTGCTGCGCCTGTAACCAGTATTTTCATTTTATATCAGTTTTTATTGGATGTAATTTCTTTGCCTGCCGCATATTTCAGGGTAAGCACCACACCTATAGATTCGATCACCAGCTTCAGTGTATTTTTATTAATCTCCTGCACCATGCCTGACTGGCTTTTAAAAGGACCTTCTTTTATTTCAAAAAGGTCGCCTTTCCGGATACTGCCTAACTCAATGTCTGTTACCTCATCTGTAAGCCATTTCTTTATGGCATCAATCTCCTCAGTTCTCACGATAGCGGGTTTTCCCAGCCAAAAAAGGTATTTCACAACTCCCTTTGCAGCAAAAACCATATTTTTATCTTTTTCGGCGATGTTTACAAACACATAGGATGTAAACAGCGGAACCTCAACCTTTTTCTTCCGGTCAGACCATTGCTGTACCTTTGTAACCAAAGGGCAGTACACTTCAATGCCCATCGCTTCAAGCTGCTGGGAAACTTTTTTTTCGGCTTTGGGATTGGTGTAAATTACGTACCACGGCATTTTTAACTCCTTTCAGTAGCCCGTCTTTTCATGGCTCCGCCCCGTCAGTCCCAATTATCATTGGGCCAACATCAGTATTATTAATTAATTGTATCCAAATCCGAAGGGCTGTGTTAATAAGCTTTTCCTACCCCGTTAAAAATAAACCCGATTTCCATCAGTTTGCCTGCATCAAGAACATTCCTGCCATCAAAAACAAAGGCAGGCTTCTTCATGTTGTCGTATATCTTCTGCCAGTCATAATCCTTAAACTCATCCCATTCCGTTAGTACGGCTATGGCATGTGCATTATGGCAGGCTTCGTAGGGATCTTCAAAAGTAGTAACGCCGGCCCTGTTTTGCTCCGGTGTCCTTGTAGCAAGGTAATCAAGGTCCCTGAATATCGTTACCTCTTCCACTTTAGGGTCAAAAACGGCAATGCTTGCCTGCTCATTCAACAGGTCGTCTGCCACATAGATCGCTGCCGATTCCCTGGTATCATTGGTGTCTTTTTTGAAAGCCCATCCCAGGAATGTAATCTTTTTGCCCGATACGGTATTATAAAGCGTTTTCACGATATTAGCCGCAAAACGCCTCTTTTGGTGGTCGTTCATTATAATTACCTGCTCCCAGTAATCAGCCACTTCGTCAAGGCCATAGGATTTGGCGATATACACCAGGTTAAGGATATCCTTCTGGAAGCATGAACCCCCAAAACCAACCGATGCCTTAAGGAACTTTGGTCCTATACGGCTGTCCATGCCAATGGCTTTCGCTACTTCGTTAACATCTGCGCCGGTTTTCTCGCAAAGTTCGGACATCGCATTTATAGACGATACCCTTTGTGCAAGGAAAGCGTTCGCTGTAAGCTTGGATAGCTCAGACGACCACACATTCGTAGTAAGTATGCGTTCTTTCGGTATCCAGTTCGCATATACATCCACAAGCGCATTGATGGCCTCCTGCCCTTCAGCGTCGGTATCGCCACCTATCAGTACCCTGTCCGGGCTAAGCAGGTCTTCCACCGCTGTACCTTCGGCAAGGAACTCCGGGTTGGAAAGTATCTGAAACTTTACGCCGTTGCCGGTATTGTCAAGGATACTCCTTACCGCCTCGGCAGTACGTACAGGCAGGGTCGATTTCTCAACCACGATCTTGTTGTCTTTGGCTACAGCAGCAATCTGCCTTGCACAAAGCTCTATATATTTAAGGTCGGCTGCCTTACCCTTCCCAAGCCCGTAGGTTTTGGTAGGGGTATTCACTGAAATGAATATCATCTGGGCTTCATCTATCGCTTTTTCAACATCGGTTGAAAAGAACAGGTTCCTTCCCCTGGCCGACTGTACAATTTCGCCAAGCCCCGGCTCGTATACCGGCAGGTTGTCAATATCCTCATCGTTCCAGGCAGCGATCCTTTCGGCATTCAGGTCGACAATAGTTACTTTAATATCAGGGCATTTATGCGCAATGACAGCCATTGTTGGCCCGCCTACATATCCGGCCCCTATACAGCATATATTTGTTATTTTCATGGTATTAGTAGTGTAAATATCAATATTAGAGCTTACCATCTGCTTTGTCGCCCAATATGCCCTTTACATCATAAACGATGCTGTTTGCGGTCCTTATCTGCGAAAAATCAAGCTCTTTAAATTCGTTGTGTGCAACGCCAAGCACTATGGCGTCAAACGTATCAGCAGGCAGTTCGGTAACTGTTTCCAGTCCGTACTCATGCTTCACTTCGGCAGGGCTGGCCCACGGATCGAAAATGGTAATGTTTATACCATAATCCTTAAGCGCCTTTATCACGTCGATGATCTTTGTATTGCGCACGTCCGGGCAGTTTTCCTTAAACGTGATGCCCAGCATCAGCAGGTTGGAATTATTAATCGTTATATTCCTCTTAATCATCAACTTAACCACTTGTGAGGCAACATATTCGCCCATGCTGTCGTTAAGCCTCCTGCCCGCAAGGATGATCTCGGGGTGGTATCCCACTTCCTGTGCTTTTTGGGCAAGGTAGTACGGGTCAACTCCGATGCAGTGCCCGCCTACAAGCCCCGGCTTAAACGGAAGGAAATTCCACTTTGTGCCCGCAGCTTCCAATACCGCATGCGTATCGATATCCATGCAGTTGAATATTTTGGCCAGCTCATTTACAAAGGCGATATTGATATCCCTTTGCGAATTTTCTATCACTTTTGCAGCCTCGGCAACCCGTATAGTCGGCGCAAGGTGTGTACCCGCCTTGATAACCGACCTGTAAAGTTCGTTTACCTTTTGGCCAACCTCAGGGGTTGAACCGGCAGTTACTTTCAATATTTTTTCTACCGTATGTTCTTTATCTCCCGGGTTGATCCTCTCCGGCGAATAGCCTGCGAAGAAATCCTCGTTGAATTTAAGGCCGCTTACGCGCTCCAGTACCGGCACGCATTCGTCCTCGGTAACACCCGGATATACAGTCGATTCATAAATAACAATATCGCCTTTCTTCAGCACTTTACCAACAGTTTCGCTGGATTTGTAAAGCGGCGTAAGGTCAGGCCTGTTGTTCTTGTCAACAGGGGTAGGAACGGTAACCACATAATAATTGCAGTCTTTGATATCGTCCATATTGGTTGAGCAATACAGTCCCTGGTCGCCCGCTTTTTTAACAAGCACCGCCTGAAGAAGGTCATCCTCTACTTCAAGGGTATTGTCTTTTCCGGAATTGAGCTCGTTAACGCGCCCCTGGTTGATGTCAAATCCTATTACTGAATATTTCGTAGCAAACAGCCTGGCTAAAGGCAGTCCTACATATCCTAATCCAATTACTGCTATTTTCATATATTATTTTGCTATTTCTGTAGTTTTAAGGTTTTCCCAATACCATCCCACGGCTTCCTTCAGTCCGTTTTGCAGTGAAAATTTCGGGTCATAACCCAACATTTGCTTCGCTTTATCGATACTTGCCAGTGAATGCGGGATATCGCCCTGCCTGTTGGGGCCGTATATGACATCTACATTCGCTATTTCCGGATCGTATTCGGCAAGGTATTGCTTCAGGTACCCGATAAGGTCATTTAGTGTATTGCGGTCGCCAAAGGCGGTATTGTATACTGTGTTTACAGCTTCGGTATTTTCGGTAGTTATGGCCAGTTCGTTCATCAGCACCACGTTATCTATATAGGTAAAGTCCCTCGAATAGTTACCGTCACCGTTTATAACCGGGCTTTCGTGCTTCATGAACTGCAACACGAATTTCGGTATCACGGCAGCATAAGCGCCATTGGGATCCTGCCTCCTGCCGAATACATTAAAGTAGCGCAGGCCAATGGTCTCAATACCGTAGGTCTTGCTGAAAATATCGGCATACAACTCGTTTACATACTTTGTAATAGCATAAGGGGAAAGCGGCTTGCCAATGGTATCCTCTACTTTCGGAAGGGATTCCGAATCGCCATAGGTTGAAGAGCTCGCTGCATAAATGAACCTCTTAACACCTGCATCCCTCGATGCTATGATCATGTTAAGGAACCCGCTAACATTCACATCATTGCTGGTAGCCGGATCTTTTATGGAACGCGGCACCGACCCTAAAGCGGCCTGGTGCAGAACATAGTCGGCAGACTCAACTGCCTTCATGCAGTCATCGATATTCCTGATATCTCCCTCTATTAGCGTAAAGTCAGGATTGGCAAGGTGATGTTCAATATTTTTCCTGTGGCCCGTGGCAAAATTATCAAGGCAAACTACTCTAAACCCCTTATTTATAAAGTGATCGCACAAATTTGAACCGATAAATCCCGCACCACCCGTTATAAGAACTTTTGTCTTTGATTCAGCCTGCATTAAAATTGGTTTTTTGCTGTATACCAGCACTTGGTTTGGATTGCAAATATAAACACTAATATTTTAACATACTATTATTTTATTTTTACTTCCCTGCTTTTTTTATTAATTCAATAATATAACCTATTCTTTGGATTATCTACTATAATCATATAGGCTAACAAAGCACTCGCCATTAATTTAACCTATTAATTTAAAGACATATAGCCGCATCCTGAAGACAGAAAAAACCGCTTTGAAAATAACAATTTGATAACAGTTTTACGTAAAGCTATGATTATTTAAAATTTAAATATTTAGCAATAATCTTTATATTCCCTTAAGCATATTTTCGAAAGGTACCCTATGCATAATGCTCCTGCCAAGGGTAATTTCATCGGCAAATTCCAGCTCATCTCCCACACCAATTCCACGTGCAATTGTGGTGGTTATGATACTGTAATCCTTAATTTGCCTGTAAATGTAAAAATTGGTCGTATCGCCCTCCATGGTTGAACTTAGTGCAAAAATAAGTTCCTTTACCATGCCCGACTTTGCCTTTTCCACCAGCGATGCGATGGTCAGCTGGCCCGGCCCTACTCCGTCCATCGGCGATATTTTTCCGCCAAGCACATGGTATGTGCCTTTAAAAAAGCCTGTATTCTCGATAGCCATAACATCCCGTACATCTTCCACAACGCATATTATGGACTTATCTCGGGAAACATTGGCACATATCCCGCATACCTCAACATCGGCTATGTTATGGCATTGCCTGCAAAACTGTATCTCCTCCCTCATTTTGCGCAGTGCCGATGCCAGTTCCTGCGTTTGCTCCTCCGGCTGTTTCAGCAGGTGCAGCGCCAGCCGTAGCGCCGTACGCTTGCCGATTCCGGGCAGTTGGGATATTTCGGCTACCGCCCTTTCCAGTAATTTTGAAGAGATTTCCATCATGGTGCAAAGGTAACAAACCCGCGAAATATTGATCAATACTGATACAATTTTAGCTTTGTCGCATTATATAAAATATTTTCACTTTTTTTGTACATCAAATACAAACACAATGCAGCCACTTACAATACTCGCTATAATCGTTGTCTACTTCGGCCTGCTCATACTCATTTCTCGGGTCGTGAGCCGCAAAGACAGTAGCAACGACACCTTTTTCAAGGCGAATAAGAACTCAAAATGGTACCTGGTCGCCTTCGGGATGATAGGCACGGCCCTCTCGGGGGTCACCTTCATATCGGTTCCGGGAGAAGTGGGTGCGCCAAGTGGCGCGCAATTCAAGTATTTTCAGTTTATCCTGGGCAACGCCATAGGGTTTATCATCATAGCCAAAGTTCTGTTGCCGTTGTACTACAGGCTCAACCTGACGTCCATCTACAGCTACATCGAGGGCCGCCTGGGGTATTATAGCTACAAAACTTCGGCAATGATCTTCCTGATAAGCCGCACCATAGGGTCGGCATTCAGGCTCTACCTGGTCGTTTTAGTACTGCAGCGTTATGTATTCGATGCCTTTGGAATGCCATTTTGGGCAACAGTGCTCATCTCGCTGCTTCTCATCTTTGCCTATACGTACAAAGGAGGGTTAAAAACGATTATCATTACCGATACGCTGCAGACTTTGTTCCTCGTATCATCAGTGTTCTTCACGATCTATTTCATCTGCGACAGCCTTAGCCTCAGCATCCCCGAAGCATTCGAAACCGTGAAAGAAAGCAATTACTCCAAAATATTCTTTTTTGAGGATTTCATCGGCAGCAGGTTCCATTTTGTAAAGCAAATACTGGGCGGTATCTTCGTAACCATAGCAATGGTGGGCCTTGACCAGGACCTGATGCAGAAAAACCTGAGCTGCAAAAACATTGGCGAAGCACAACGCAATATGTTTACGTTTACCGGCATCTTTGTTGTGCTCAACCTGTTTTTCCTGGGTGTTGGGGCTTTGCTGTATGTTTACTCCGAGAATAACGGTGTAGCCATTCCGCTCAAAAACGGCCTGCCAAGCACCGACCTGCTGTTCCCCGAAATAGCGTTCAACCATCTGGCACTGATCCCCTCCATCATTTTCCTGCTGGGGCTGACAGCGGCTACCTTTGCCACGACCGACTCCGCGCTAACGGCGCTCACCACCTCCTATTGTGTCGACTTCCTCGGGATGGACAAGGCCGAAAATATCGCCAAAACCGGCAATGTAAGGACAAGGCACCTCGTACACATTTCCTTCTCACTGCTCATGTTTGTGGTCATAATAGTTTTCAACGTACTTAATGACGATTCGGTGGTAAGCATGATATTTCGTATTGCGGGATATACCTACGGCCCCCTGCTTGGACTGTACTCGTTTGGGCTGTTTGTAAAGAACTACAGCGTAAAAGACAAGCTGGTACCGGCATTATGCATTGCCTCCCCGCTCATCACATTCGTATTGCAAACCTACTCAAAGGAGTTGTTCTTTGGCTATGTGTTTGACAATGAACTCATCATCGTCAACGGATTGATAACCTTCCTCCTTCTTTTATGCATCAGCAAAAAAACGGCTAATATTGATTTATCGAGAGCATAACCAGCGTACAGGCCACCTCGATCTCAATGCCGTTTTTCCTCAGTAATGTATATAACTCAGGGTTCTCCGTCCCCGGATTAAAAATAACCCGCTTCGGCTCAAGACCAATAATATAGTCATAGTAAGGCCTTTGGTTCATGGGATTCAGGTACAGCGTAACCGTATCCACACCGTCAAAAGGCGCCTGCTCCCTCTCGATTTTCAACCCGTCCAGGTCTTCCTCTTTCCTGCCCACCGCCACTACCGGATGGCCATACCGCTGCAGCATCTTTATCGCTTTATAGGCATACCGCCCCGGGTTGGTCGAGGCACCCATAACCAGTGTTTTCTTTGCTTCCATAATTTGTCTGTTTTACTCAAATTTAGGGACTTTTTAGGACACATCAGGTAACTTTAGGGTATCTATAACATGACTTAACATCCCAATCTTCACAATCACGGGTGACTTTATAGGACATCCCGTATGACTTAATGGGACACCCCGTCAAAATCGCACTACATTCGCCATAAAACAAAAAAGCCTTCCTTACGGAAAGCTTTTTGTAAGATATTATCTACACAGAATTACTCTGCGTTGGCAACGATCTTTTGGGCGCTGCGGTACAGGTAGGTTCCATAAATATGCCTGCGGGCAAAACGGGCCGGTGACTCGGCATTGACCATTTTCACATAGACATTCCTTGGTACGCCAAAATACTCATAGCTGCTTCCGTCAAGGAAGTTAATGTACAGCGCCTGCTTTTCGAAATAAAATTCGGTAATAGGCGATGCCGACGTAGTCTTTGTATATTCCTCTTTGTTTTTGTCCGAAGTCTCGGGTGCGATGCTTACCAAAAAGTGGTACGCCTCAATGATCGCCTTGCTCCTGTCTTCCGCCGCATGCCTTTCCTCATCGGTGGTGCAGGTATCAGGATGGCAGTCTTTCATGCTGTTCCTGTAAATGGTTTTCAGTTCTTTAAGGGTCGCGGCTTTGGTAACGTCGAGCAGCTTGCGGTACTCAACAATTTTGTTCATATTCATAAATTCCTCTGTAATTGTGCTTTAGTTTAGCGCCGGCAAAAGTACGGAAATAAAATTAAAGCGCAAAACCCATTGGTAAATAATAGGTTAAGGATTCTGGTTGTTGCTATCTATTGCGAATTTTTTCCTTCACTTCTTCCCATGAATAGGATTTGCTTTCTCCATTCAGGTGTCGTTCCCGACGGGAGTCGATTGTTTTGTAATCCTCTTCGGTTAGGTTATTGTGTTCCCGGGGCATATGGATAATTTCATTTTCTGATCATCTCCGTAATCAATACTATTGTAAAGATAAAATATTCTTATGGATTGCCACAAACCAAAAAAGCCACTCATCTCTGAATGGCTTTTGTTAAATTAAGCGAATCCTAGCAACCCTTATTTTTGCTAAAGTCACGTTTAAAAAGCACCCTGCCATTTTGCTCAATGTAGTCGCCCGATACAATTAAGTAGGGATGATGATTCGAATACCCTGCGCTGCGGCTCCTTACTATTATGTTGTCGTTAACTTTCAGGCTGTTCAACTGCCGGAATTCCTCAGGGGTAAATTGCATCATGTACTCTTCACCACCAATCCTGACGATAAGCCATTTCGGACCTGATTTTGCACCGTCGCGCTGAAAGGTAACCGAGGTTACAACGGCCTCCATATTGGTAAAAGCCTTTATGTTCGCCCTTATTTTATCATGGCTGGCATGCACTTTTATACCTTCCGGGGAAGCCTCCCACTCCTTGTACTTTAGGCCGTCCGGCGATGCCTCCCATTTTTTCTTCTCATCCTGCCCGACACTGTTGTCAGCAATAGACAACGCCTTTGGGGATGGCGCGGTTTCAGTTTTAATTTCGCAATTGGCAAATAGCAGTCCGCTTACCACAACGAGTGGCAAGATCAGCAAATAGAGATTTTTTTTCATCTGTTTCATTTTTTAAATTGATTCAGCGAATCTACCTTGATATTTCACGGCTGGGCAATTTGGATTGTAAATTAAATTGTAAACTTTGTAAATAGATTGTAAACAGTAGATTTTACGGGGTTTCAGGAGGGATGGGTGGCTAAGTGGCATTACTGATATTCATAGCGGGAACAGGACTCGAACCTGTGTCCGCGGCGGCGGATAGGAACCCTCCGACTATGCGATATTTTGTAAAAACAAAAAACCCACCAGTTTCCTGATGGGTTGTCTTAGTAGCGGGAACAGGACTCGAACCTGTGACCTTCGGGTTATGAGCCCGACGAGCTGCCTACTGCTCTATCCCGCGATCTTCGAGTGCAAATATACGACGGTTATTTGAAATAGCAAGTGAAAATGCATAAAAATCTTTTATTTCTACTATTCCGCTGATATGCCTACCTTTGCGGGATAATTATTTTATCATGTCACATAAAGCCGGTTTCGTTAATATAATAGGCAATCCCAACGTTGGGAAATCGACCCTCATGAACGCATTCGTGGGCGAGCGCCTCTCCATCATTACCTCCAAAGCACAAACTACCAGGCACCGCATTCTGGGCATCGTCAACGGCGAGGACTTCCAGGTGGTGCTCTCCGATACGCCGGGCATCATCAAGCCGGCATACGAACTGCAAAGCTCCATGATGGACTTTGTAAAATCGGCCTTCGAGGATGCCGACATCCTTATATATATGGTGGAGATCGGCGAAAAGGAACTCAAGGACGAAGCCTTTTTCAATAAGATCATCCATGCGAAGATCCCCGTACTGCTGCTGCTCAACAAGATCGACAAGTCTAAGCAGGAGCAACTGGAAGAGCAGGTGCAGTTTTGGACAGAAAAAGTTCCTAATGCCGAGATATATCCTATCTCCGCATTGCAGAATTTCAATGTTAAGGAGGTATTCAGCCGCATTATCGAACTCATGCCGGAGTCGCCGCCCTACTACCCTAAAGATGCGCTGACCGACAAGCCGGAACGCTTCTTTGTCAACGAGACCATCCGCGAAAAGATCCTCCTGCATTATGATAAGGAGATACCGTATGCCGTGGAGATCGAGACCGAAGAGTTTGTCGAAACCGACACCATCATCCGCATACGCGCGGTGATCATGGTGGAGCGCGACACCCAAAAAGGCATCATCATAGGCCATAAAGGTGAGGCCATCAAGCGTGTGGGCATGGAAGCCCGCGCCGACCTCGAGAAATTCTTTGGCAAGCAAATACACATCGAAATGTTCGTAAAGGTCAACAAAGACTGGCGCAGCAACAGCTACCAGCTGAGGAGGTTTGGGTATAATCAAAAATAATTTCAGATTTCAGATTGTAGATTTCAGATTGAGCTACACTCCTGAAGTAATTTCAGAATGTAGATTTAAGATTTCAGATTGTGCTGCACTCTTGAAGTAATTTCAGAATGTAGATTTAAGATTTCAGATTGAGTTACACTCCTGAAGTAATTTCAGATTGTAGATTTCAGATTTCAGATTGAGCTACACTCCTGAAGTAATTTCAGAATCTAGATTTCAGACTTCAGATTGAGTTACACTCATACCCTAAAACTTAATTGACTAATAATGACAGCAGAGCAGTTAAAAATCAGGACTAAATTATTCTCCTTATCTATTATTGATTTGGTTGAAAAGCTGCCTGTTACTGCTGCATCGAAAATAGTTGCTTACCAGATTGCTAAAAGCGGGACTTCTGTGGGGGCAAATTACAGGGCGGTATGCCGGGCAAGGAGCGATAAGGAATTCATAGCAAAAATGGAAATTGTGCTTGAAGAAGCTGACGAAACCCTATTTTGGCTTGAGATAATAATGGAAAAGAACTGGCTTGAAAAAACTGTAACCGAGCCTGCCTGGAAGGAGGCAAATGAGCTGACCGCAATTTTTGTAAGCTCACTCAAAACAGTTAAGGCGAAGCTATCGTAATGCAGGTCACCAAGGTATCCGGTGAGTGAAGCTCAATCTGAAATCTACAATCTACAATCTGAAATCAGGCGGGTGAAGCTCAATCTGAAATCTACAATCTGAAATCTGAAATTAAAAGACTACTTTTGCAAAAAATTAAAATACAGGAATGAATAATATCGTAGCCATAGTAGGTAGGCCGAATGTGGGTAAGTCCACTTTTTTTAACAGGCTGATACAGCGAAGGGAAGCTATTGTCGATTCGGTAAGCGGGGTGACCCGTGACCGTAATTACGGCAAGAGCGAATGGAACGGCAAAGAGTTTTCGGTGATCGATACCGGTGGCTACATTAAAGGATCTGACGATGTTTTTGAGGCCGAGATACGCCGCCAGGTAGAACTGGCCATAGACGAAGCCGACGTGATCATATTTCTGGTGGATGTCGAGGAAGGCATTACGCCCATGGATGATGAAGTGGCAAAACTGTTGCGCAAAGTAACAAAGCCTGTGCTGGTGGCCGTGAACAAGGTGGACAACTCCATGCGTGAGAAAGACGCGGTAGAGTTTTACAACCTTGGCCTTGGCGAATACTATACCATTGCGGGAATGAGCGGCTCGGGTACCGGCGAATTGCTGGATGCCCTCGTAAAGCTGATGCCGGATGCTGTACCGCCCGATGAAAATGCCGTTGCACTGCCGCGCTTTGCCGTGGTAGGCCGCCCGAATGCGGGTAAATCCTCATTCATCAATGCGCTTATCGGCGAAGACCGCTACATCGTTACCGATATTGCCGGGACTACGCGCGATTCCATTGACACTACCTATAACCGTTTCGGATTTGAGTTCAACCTCGTAGATACTGCGGGTATCCGCCGTAAGGCAAAGGTGAAGGAAGACCTGGAGTTCTATTCGGTAATGCGTTCCGTACGTGCCATTGAGCATAGTGACATCATTATACTGGTTATTGATGCGACCCGTGGCTTTGAAGGCCAGGACCAGAGCATCTTCTGGCTTGCCGAAAAGAACCGCAAAGGTGTGGTAATACTGGTGAACAAATGGGACCTTGTTGAAAAGGAGACCATGTCTACCCGCGACTATGAGCGCAAAATACGTGAAGAATTGCAACCGTTTACCGATGTGCCTATCCTTTTTGTGTCGGCCATTACCAAGCAGCGTTTGCTGAAAGCGCTGGAAACTGCCGTAGAGGTATTCGAGAACAGGAAACAGCGCATCGCGACGTCCAAGCTGAACGAGGTCATGCTCCCTATTATAGAGAACAACCCGCCACCGGCGCTGAAAGGCAAGTATGTAAAGATAAAATTCTGCATGCAGCTGCCTACCCCTACGCCGCAGTTCGTGTTCTTCTGCAACCTGCCGCAGTATGTAAAAGAACCTTACAAGCGTTACCTGGAGAACAAGATGCGCGAAATATACAACCTGTCGGGCGTGCCGATTGATATTTACTTCAGGCAGAAGTAACCACGGCTTTTTTGTTTAAATTTGTGTAAAAGCAGATGGTTATGGAAATGCGGTTTGAAACCAAAGAGGAAAGCAACAGGCGGCGGCAGGAAGAATTCCTGAAGCTGTCCGGAGGTGAACGCGTGATGCGTTTCCTAAAACTTTCCATGCAGATGAAAAAGTTCCCTACCACAGCAAAGCCAGACAAATCATCGAATTTTATTATCGATTTTACAACCCTGAATAAAAAATAAAACAAAACCCGGGGCTCTCACTCCGGGTTTTTCAGTAAACAAAATATCCTCTCCCTACTTCACTATTATCGCTTCGGCTGTCTTAAAAATATTCCGGTAGGAACCGCTGCCTTCGCAACGCGTCTTAGTGGTGCTTTTCAGCTTTTCATCCACACAGTTGTAAAACACATCTGCGGTGCCCTGCTGCCCGTTAGCAAGCTCATACATCATCCCCGCGGTTTTGGAAAGGAAGCGCTTTGAGCCATCGGCAAACTTATTTTTTATGGGCATAAGGCTTTTCATCGTATACACGCCTTTAAAGGTGTTGTAGAATATGAAGTGATGGTAAATGCTGCTGCTGTTGTCGGCCGTGGGGTAAGAAAACGCCATAACATAGCCTTCGCAGTCGGCGCTTTTGCAAAAAATGCCATCCTCCTGGTTGATACGGAACTGCACGCTGTACTGCCCCATATCCCCCTCCTGCTTTACCAGCGCATAGCGCACCTGCATGGCTTTGTCGGATTGTACAAAGAACCAGTTGGTATAATCGGCTTCCTTTTGTGCGAATGCGCTTACCGCGAATAGCAGGAACGCCACGATGCATAGCCGGTTCCTGTAAAGTGTACTGAATTTCATAATTAGGATTGATTGGTTATACTGTAAAATTCCCGATAATAATAGTTGCAGGCAATACCCATAAGTAGGTATTTTTACCCTGTCGGATACTAAAACCACAAAATCGGCTGTTAGTAACATAACCTTACTTACAGCCATCTACCTGCCTATGCGTTTATTCTTACTTTTATTGCTTTTCAGCCTTTCCGGATATGGGCAGTCGGTCACACTTCGCGGCGTTGTCACCGACAGCGCTTCCGTCCCGCTCGAATCGGCAACCGTCTACCTCATGCGGGCCAAAGATTCATCGGTCGTAGATTATACCATCACCTCAAAAAGCGGTGGCTGGGAGCTTAAAGTACCCAAAGTATCCGCTCCGGCCACGCTGAAAATTTCGTTTGTAGGCATGGAAACCTATACAGAGGCAATGGCATCTGCAGAAAAAGACCGCGACTTCGGGACGGTAAAATTACAGGACCTGACCACCGAACTGAATGAAGTCGTCATAGAAAGCGAGATCCCACCCATCCGGATTAAAAAGGACACCCTGGAGTTTAATGCCTCATCTTTCAAAGTCAGGCCCGATGCCAATGTGGAGGCTTTACTGAAGCAGCTGCCGGGCGTTGTGATAACACCCGACCGGAAAATTACCGTAAATGGGAAAGAAGTAAACCAGATACTCGTAAACGGGAAGCCCTTTTTTGATGCCGACGGGCAGATCGCGCTGCAAAACCTGCCTGCCGACATGATCGACAAGGTGCAGGTGAGCGATACCAAAACCAAAAAGGAAGAGCTTGCCCAACAGCAGGCCACCGGCGACAACGCCAGCATCAACCTTACCATTAAAAAAGACAAGGACAAAGGCCTCTTTGGGCGGGTCACGGGCGGTTACGGCACCGACGGGCGGTATGAAGCCAGTGGGTTGCTCAACTACTTTAAGGAAAAGCGGAAGATAAGCGTACTGGCATCGTCCAACAACATCAACTCGTCGGGCTTTTCGATGGATGAAGTATTTGGCAGCGTAGGCCGTGGCGCAGGGCCGCGGACAGTGATGAGCGGTTCCGGAAATACGCCGGGCATAACCGTGAGCAGTACTGCCGGGATAAACTATAACGACGAATGGTTTAAGGGCTTTGAGCCGGGCGTGAGCTACAATTATTCCGGCGCCACTACCGAAAACCGGCGCAAGTTCGAAGGCATAGAGTACCTGCCCGAAGGTGAGGATGCCGACAACCCCGGCACCTTCATCGATAAAAGTTATACTACAAGATCGGAATCACGCAGTGAGAGCGAATCATTTTCGCATGCCATAAACAGCGAATTGCAGTATAAGATCGACAGCACCGCTACGCTGAACTACATGCCACGGCTGCGGCTCTCCAACTCAACAAGCACCTCGTCCTCCAGCAGTTTCTCCAACAGGCTGTCCGATGGCAGGTTGCTGAATGAAAGTACATCCAATTCCTACTCAGAGGGCAATACGCGTAACTTTGGCAACTCCCTCAACTTTTTTAAGCGGTTTACTAAAAAAGGGCGCGGACTGAGCCTCAACCTCAACACCAACAGCAACGATAGTGACCGCTCCAACCTGAACCGCTCCACACTCCTAAAATACAGGTATCCCGGCGATATCACCGAGACCGAAACGGACAACCGGAACCAGATACTGGACAATAGGGCCAATACATCCAACTATGCAGCAAATATTGAGTTTATAGAACCGCTTACCGACTCCCTGAACATCAACATCAGTGCGAGGTACAGCAACGACAGCAACACGAGCAGCCGCAACAGCTATGATTATGACCCCGTGACGAATACCTATTCGGTGTATAACGATTCGCTTTCCAATTACCTGGCATCGGTTACCAATTCGTTTTCACCTGCGGCAGGGTTTTCGTTGGACAAAAGCAAGCTGCGCATGAATGGCGAGTTCGGCGCGCAATACTCGTCATTCAGGAACAATGCTGAATACCTTGGGCAGATCTATAACCTGGACAAGGACTACCTAATGCCACAGGGAAGCCTCAGGACGACCTACCGGTTTACCAAAACAAAGTCGGTATATGCCAATTACCGCTATTCGGTTTCCTTCCCGCAGGCCAGCCAGCTGCTTCCTGTGGAAGACCTGAGCAACCCGCTCAATACCATTGTGGGCAACCCCGACCTCGACCTTACGCAGTCGCACAACATCCGGGCGGGCTTCCGCAATTACAACAATGGCAAGCGGGCTGGGCTTAACCTTGGCGCAAGCGCTACGTTTTATGACGACCAGGTGGTGCAGTACACCACTATTGACGAAAGCGCTAAGCGTACCACCAGCTACCGCAACATTTCGGGTAATATGAATGCGTCGGTTTCGGTAAACTGGAACAAATCGTTCAAGCAGGAAGAGCACGAATGGCTGCTGAATACCGGATTCTATACCAGCTTTAGCACAGATAAAGGCTACCTGAACACCGAGCTGTACAACTCGAAATCCATTGGCATCAGCCCCAACTTCGGGGTGACCTACCGCTATGGCGAACTGCTTACCGTCAGCCCTTCCTACAGCTTTAGCTACAACGAGTACCGCTATGAAAACTATAGCGTGAACAGCGCCTCTACCTTTATGCACACCATAGGCATGGAGGCCACCAGTTACTGGCCGAAACATACCGTAGTGGGCGCCGACTTTGGCTACACCTACAACTCTAACATTCCCGACGGTTTCCGCAAGGACTTTTACCTCCTTAATACCAGCGTAGGGTACAATTTCCTGAAGGACGACCTGATGTTTAAGGTAAAAGTATATGACCTGCTGAACCAAAATAACGGCATCAGGAGGACTATTGAGCCTACATCGGTAAGCAATGAGGAAAACACAGTGCTGAAACGGTATGTAATGTTTTCACTTACGTGGAAATTCAACAAATTTGGCACCGGCACTGCACCGGAAGTGCCGCGCGGCAATGGTGGCCGCCGAAGAATGCTTTAGTTAAAAATACCCGGCTTCGCAGGATATTCATAATAAATTGTTTACTTCGCAGTTTTATCAGGGAAACCTTACTTATTACCAAACCAACCAATTACCCACATTGCATGCACAGATTACTTACCCTCATTTTGTTTTTAGCCTGTACCACATTAAGTTTCAGCCAGACCATTACCTTAAAAGGAAAAATCATCGACAACCAGGACATCCCTCTTGAATCGGCCACGGTTTACCTTACCTCCGCAAAAGATTCGACCATGATCGACTACACCATTTCCAACAAAAACGGCAACTGGGAAATAAAGACCCGCAAGATCACGCAGCCCGTATACCTTAAAGTTTCGTTCATCGGAATGGCCGACCACAAACAGCTGATCGAAGCGGTTGCCGAAGACCGTGATTTCGGTACCGTGAAGCTCGAAGACAAGCCTTCGGAACTTAATGAGGTAATCATCGAATCGGAAATTCCCCCCATACGCATAAAGTCGGATACGCTCGAATTCAACGCCGCATCGTTTAAAGTTCGCCCGGATGCCAATGTAGAGGCGCTCCTCAAGCAGCTGCCCGGCGTAGACATTGACGAGGAAGGCAAGATCACCGTAAACGGAAAGGAAGTAAACCAGATACTGGTAAACGGAAAGCCATTTTTTGACCGCGATGGCAAGATAGCCCTGCAAAACCTGCCTGCCGATATCATCAACAAGGTGCAGGTAAGCGACACCAAGACCAAGCAGGAGGAACTTTCCGGCCAAAAGGCCACGGGCGACAGCGCCAGCATTAACCTTACCATAGACGAGGAAAAGAACAAAGGCCATTTCGGGAAGCTCATGGGCGGCTACGGCAGCGATGGGCGATACGAAAGCAGCCTGTTGGCCAATTATTTTAAAGGGCCCATGAAGATAAGTGTCCTTGGCTCCTCGAACAATATTAACTCCAGTGGTTTCTCAATGGATGAGATATTCGATACCATGGGGGGTGGCAGGAATACCAATGTATGGATGAATGACGACGGCGGATTCAACATCAACGGCATGCAGTTTGGCGGCGGCAGGGGCATCACGCAGTCTAACATTCTCGGCCTTAATTATGCCGATGAGTGGATGAAGGGCTTTGACGGCACAGGCAGCTATTTTTACAGCAGCGCCGATACCGAAAACCGCAACCGTACCAGCGAAACCAACTTCGTACCCGTTGACCCCAATGCCACAGACCCTACCGATCCGAGTTACCACGTAGATTCCCGATCCGATATAAACAACAGCCGGTATGCCCATAACTTCAGCACCGAATTTGACATAAAGATCGATTCAACCGCCACGATATATTTTGCACCGAAATTTGTATTGGCAAATTCGAAAAATAAAAATTCGGCATTCCAGGAAACAAGGCGGGTGGTTGACGAAAGGCTGTTGAACGACAGTGATACGTATAGCTTTGATGAAAATGACAACAAGGGCTTCGAAAGCTATTTTGTATTCAACAAAGCATTTAAAAAGAAAGGCAGGTCGATGAACGTGGTACTCCAAAACGACAATAAAGTAGACGATGGCCGCGAACTGAACCGCTACGACATCAACACCTATACGTACGATGGCGATGGCACGCAGGACATCCGGAACCGGAACAGGGACCAGCTGCGCAACAACCGCCAGGCTAACGACAATTATACCGCGGGATTTGAATATATTGAGCCGGTAACCGACTCCATGCAGGTAAAGATAGGTGTGGCCTACGAACACGAAAGAATGTTACAGGACAGGGAGGGCTTTGACCTGGACCCGCTGACCGACAGGTATACTGTTTATAACGATTCCCTGACCAATTACCTGACCTCAAAAACCAATACACTTCGACCTACAGCCGGCTTTAGCATCAGCAAAGGTAAGTTGTGGTTTAACTTTGAAGCAGGGCCACAAATAACAAAGTTTGACAACTACGCGCTGTACATGGGCGAAAATACAAGGCTGGTAAAAAACTACATACTGCCATCGGCCAACCTGGGGATAAACTACAGCATGACCAAATCCCGGTCGGTATATTTTGGCTACAATTATGATGTCAACTTCCCGCAGCCGGAACAAATCCTGCCCGTTGAAGATGTAAGCAACCCCTTGTCAATTACCGTGGGTAACCCGAACCTGAACCCGCAAAAGTACCATAATTTCAACCTCAGCTTTCGCGATTTTGACTATGCCACGCGCTCTGGATACAACTTTTGGGCAGGCGGGCAATTTAATGAAGATGAAATAAAGTTTTATACCGAAGTAAGCCCCGAAGCGGAAAGGACAGGCCAGTACACCAACGTTTCGGGCACCTACTACACCTGGTTTGGCGGTAACTTCAGCAAATCGATAAAGACCGAAGGCGGCAGTACATACCGTTTTAGCTTTGGCGTAAATGGATCTTATAATGTAAATAAAGGCTTCCTGAATACCGAAATGTACACCTCAAAAGGGCTAAGGGTTACGCCCCGGCTAAACTTTACGTATGAATATGGCGAGCTGCTTACCATAAACCCTTCCTATAGCTTTACATACAGCCAAAATAATTTTTCGGGCAACTATCCTGTTGACCAGGCAAGCAACGTAGTACACAGGCTGAACCTGCAAACAACAAGCCGCTGGCCGAAACATGTAGTATTTGGCAACGATTTTGGCTACAATTACACTACCCAGATAGCCGAAGGGTTTAAAAGGGATTTCTTCCTTTGGAACAGCAGCCTTGGTTACAACTTTTTACAGGACCACCTTTTATTTAAGGTTAAAGTTTACGATATGCTCAACCAGAACATAGGCACAACAAGGAGCATCACCGCAACCAGCATCCGCGATGAGGAAAACATCGTACTGAAACGTTACGTAATGTTCTCGCTTACCTTTAAACTCGATAAATTTGCCAAGAAAAAAGAAGAAGGCGGAAGCCCATTTTGGTGGTTTTAATAAGTACCATGGAAAGCTGTCTGAAAGGACAGCTTTTTTTTGGGTTTTCTTAGGGTTGGGTTAAACAAATCTGGAAGGCCTTTCGAAAGATAAGTATTAGTGAGTATGGGTATCTGACACTTCTACGGAGTTCTTAGCCTCCATAGCCCATAGTACTATAAACATTACACCCGACCGGGGCTGCCACTCATGAGTCCCGGAGGGACGGTATATTTATAGAAAACAATTGCAACCGTGCTCTTGAGTTCCGGAGGAACGGCATATATTTATAAGGATTAAAAATATGAATATACAACCTTCTTTTGACTTTAACCCTGATGCTATTATATCTTTATAAAGGGTAAAACACTACTTTATCGAAAAACTCGCCGTAAGTTTAAACGCGAGGTTGTCATTAAAATCCTCATACGCATAGCCCCCATACCTGCAAAATACCCCGGCGCCAATGCCCAGGTAACCGAGGTTCATGTAATTCATCTTGAAAATGTTATCTACCTGGAGGCCGGTCTCCATGAACACCTTGTTTTTTACCTTAAAATCGGTCAGGTGGCTTTGCGGGTTGCGCAGGTCGCCGTAGCCAAAGTTGTTGTGCAGGGACAGCGCTGGCTGCAGCCATGAGGTTTTAAAAAGCAGGCTTTCGAAATTATGGGATGTAAAAAGATTGACATACCTGTCCGACAGGAATTCATAAGGCAGGACAGTCTGGAACGTATTCTTCACAATGATCTTCGCGTCGTCATCATAACTACCCTCTCCGGTAAACAGCTGGCCGTACGGCACCGGATTATCGATGTAGCCGCCCTCGACCCTGTAATTGGTCCTGCCCAGGTTTTTGGTATAAAAGGAATGCTCCACAACTGCTTCTATCTTATTGTAATTGAAATCGCCTTCAAACATATCCTTAATACCCTTAGTGTAATACAGATAAAGGACAGGCCAGGTGGTTCCCGCACTAACATTCTGCCGGAACGAGTTAATGATCTTTTCCTTGTAGGCGAATCTGAGGTTCACGCCCACCGTTCCGTTATCGTAAGCGGTGTAATTAGTACCATCATTAGCGAATACATAAGGGTACAGCGGGTTTACCCGTGTATGCCCTACATTAAAATTCCATTTGAAATAGCGGAACGTGCGGAAGCTTGTAGTGAATTGCGTTTCCTGTATACGGTCCATTTTATACGCAATAACATCCCGGAAATTGTAATAATTGAAATTAGCATACTTAAAGCCGTGCTCCCCAACTTCCACCAGGTTGTCCTGGTATTTCGCTCCGATGGTAAACTCGTGCTTTTTGGAAAGCTCATAACTGATCTCCCCGCCATACTTCCATTTTTCATCCTTGAGGCCGTAGCCGAAGAAGCCGCCCAGCGTAAGCCTGTCAAACAGCTTTTCGTTGGTATACAGCCCAAGCCCAAGCCTGAAGCCTTCGTACTTATTGTACACCAGCGTTTTGCCAAGGTCGATGTCAACAAATTTCACGGGAATCCTTCCACGTACCAGTTTTTCGACAAGGTTTAGCAATCCGTCAAAATTGTTCTCTTCGCCAATGCTGTCAATAACCCTGTAGGTAGTGGCCTCTTCGGTGCTCAACCCCTCGCGTCGCGCCGACCGCCAGTACACACTGTCCTTCTTGGCGGCATTGTCGTCTATCCATACCGACTCAAGCCTGAAGTCCTTTTTACGCAATGGCACATTAAGGGCTACATTGTCGATGTAGCTCCTGCCCTGTACAACCATGCCTGTTTTTTTGGTGGGGTAATCGTTCAGGATGAGTGCGTACTCCAATTGATGCGGAAACCACTGCCCATCGATAAGCGAATATTGCTGTTGTATCTTAATGTCAATCTTGCCTTTCTCGAATGGTGTCGCCGATACGTTTTGCAGGGCATATTTGTTGGTGTTAACGTACAGCAGCCCGGTAAGCCCGTCGAAATTTTTACGTGGCAACGGTTTGTAGGAGATGACATAGACCGTATCATTGCCCCGGTAAAGCGTGTCCTGAAGCGTAAATTTATACTTGTTGAGGCTGCCCCTGCTCACTGGGTTCAGGTAGTTCACGTTGATAAAAGGGATATTGTCCTTATAGAAAGAAAAGGGCTGCAAATCGGTGGCCAATGAGGCAAAGGAAGGGTTTTTAAAGCCCGAGACTTTGGTAGCCAGTACCACCTCTTCGCTATTGTCGGGCGAAATGAATTTCCTTTCGGTAACCGACTCCATCATAAAGATATGCCCGTTTTTCAGCTGCTGCTTAATTTTGATGCTGTCATTTTTGTCTTTCGCCTTAAAGTCGTAAATGACCTTATTGTACGAATTGTATTTAAACGAGCTAATGTTTTCGGGATTGTTCAGGTCCTTATTGGCGATCACTTTCCGCATGATCACATTGGCCGGATTCTCGCCCTGGTTAACGATTACCTCATCCAATATGCTTTCGGCGAATGCCAGTTCAATGACAATGTCCTTCATATTACCGCTGATGGGCAATACCCGGTCGTCATAGCCCACATAACTGCATTTGAGGGTACGGATGGCTTCGGCGCCGGAATACGCAAACCTGCCGTCGATGTCGCTCGTAGTACCGAAGCGGGGATTGTCATTAAAAATGAGAGAGGCAAATGCGAGGGGCTCACCGGTATCCTTGTCCAGCACCCTTCCGCTAATACGGTGCTGTGAAAAAGCGCTGGAAACAGCAAAGAACAACATTAGGTATAAAAATCTCAGGTTCATGGTTGGTAATTTTACTACAAAAATATAACGGGGAAATCCTTCAAAATTGTACGTTTGGGACAAATAAAAAAGCTGTTTCGCTCAGCAGGAAACAGCTTTTTTTTATACATTTTGCCAATACAGATTACCAGATCAACAAATAAACAAATCAACAAATAATCCGCGGGCTTACCAGCTACCTCCCGCGCCGCCGCCGCTAAAGCCACCGCCGCCAAATCCTTTTTTAAAACCTCTTCCTGACGATTTGCCCGAACTTTTATACGATGTACCGCCACCCATACTAAACAGCCTGGCGAACAGCATAATTATCATTCCAATTATCGTTGACCCGAGCAGGAACTTCAAAGCCTTTAGCCACCACGGATCCTCCTCCTCAGGCTCAGCTTTGTACTTTCCCTTTAACATTTGGATAATGGCATCCGTACCTTTGTCAAGGCCCGAATAATAATTCGCGTCCTTAAACTCGGGGATAATGACGTCGCGGATCATCTGGCCTAAAATACCGGCGGTAAGCCGGTCGTCTACCCCATACCCCGGCGAGATCCAGATTTTGCGTTCTTCCTTAGCCATCAATATAAGCACGCCGTTGTCCTTGTCGGCCTGGCCTATACCCCACTCGTGTGCCCATTTCGGGGTCAGTTCGCCAATGCTTTCGCCCTTTAGCGATTCGATGGTGATCACTACGATCTGGGTGGAAGTTGTGTCTGCGTAGTTTACCAGCTTATTTTCGAGCACCTGTTTTTCATTGCCGTTGAGTACATTGGCATAATCGTACATACTTGTCTGCAGCTCCGGTTTATCGGGTATGTCATATTGTGCTGATACTGCAAACGGCAGCATCAGCAGCAATAGTACAGCGATACATTTTACAGGAATAGATTTTTGCATTATTCAGGTACTGTAATCCGGTTAGGATGCGCTAAAACTACCAGCTTCCGCCCGCGCCGCCGCCACTAAAACCGCCGCCGCCGAATCCGCCGCCAAAACCACCTCCGCCACCGGAACTTCCGCCCCAGCCGCCACCGCTCCGTCCACCGCGCCCAAGGGCGCTCAGTACAAGGATGTCGCCAAGGGTGCTGCCGGTAAAGCCACGTCCGCCTCTGCCTCCGCCGCCGCCACGCTTTGAAACGACCGCAGCAATGATTATGATGATGATTACAATAAAGATAAACCCTCCCGGCCCGCCATCGGAGTCTTTTTTGTCCTCACGCTTGGTTTCGGCCTTATACTTGCCCGTAAGCATTTGGAAAATGGCATCGGTGCCTTTGTCCAGGCCGTTGTAATAACTGCCTGCCTTAAATTCGGGGATGATCACATCACGCGTCATCTGGCCCAGTTCCCCTGCGGTAAGCCTGTCGTCTACGCCGTACCCGGGTGTGATCCATATTTTGCGCTCGGCTTTTGCCAATAGTATAAGCACACCGTTGTCTTTGTCCGCCTGGCCTATGCCCCACCCCTGCGCCCAACGGGTACTGAGGTCGGCAATGCTTTCGCCTTTGAGGGATTCGATAGTAACTACCACAATTTGCGTGGACGTAGTGTCAGAATACTGTACCAGCTTTTGCTCCAGCGCGCTTTTCTCATCCGCTGCCAGAACTTTGGCATAATCATACACACTGGTTTGCAGGGATGGCTTTTCCGGGATTTTAAATTGCGCAAAAATTGCTGTGGGCAGGAGTACTGCCAATAGCGTAATTATATAGGCTGCCTTTCTCATCCTTTAGAAATGGTATCAGGGAGTTCATTCTTGTCACTGTCGGCAAACGGGAAATAGGTTTTTAGCCGCTCCCCTGCGCGGAGTATGCCTTCTACAAGCCCCTGGCTGAAGCGGCCTTCTTTAAAATGGCCTATCACAAGGTCTTTGGTACAATCCCAAAAATCATTTTCTACCGCCTTATCAATACCTTCATCGCCTACAATGGCAAAGGAATGGTCTTTAACACCCACATAAAACAATACCCCGTTGCGCGCAGTTGTGGCATGCATCCCTAATTGCTGAAAAACCTCCTGTGCCCTTTCGAGCGGAGGTTTTTTAGAAGTATTTTCGACATGCACGCGGATCTCGCCCGACGTATTTTTCTCTGCCCGGCCTATCGCAGCTATAATAGCTTCTTCTTCAGCTGGGGTAAGGAAATCTGTTGCCTTAGCCATTTTACTTGATGTTAAATTCTACCTCTTTAGGCTTTTCGGCACCAGCTACTGCCTCAAAATACGGTTTTTCCCTATAACTGCCCAGGAACATCGAGTTCGGGAAACGCAGCACATAATTATTGTATACTTCTACTTTTTCATTGTAGCGTGTCCTTGCGGTGCGTATCTCATTTTCGGTCGAAGCCAGCTCATCCTGCAGTTTCAGGAAGTTTTGGTTGGATTGCAGTACCGGATAGTTTTCAACCGTAGCCAATAACCTTCCGAAGGTAGAGGATACCCCAGCCTGAGCCTCTCCAAATGCCTTAAGCTGCTCCGGTGTGGCATTCGATGCATCCACTTGTATAGAGCTGGCCTTAGCCCTTGCTTCGGTAACGGCTGTAAGCGTACCTTTCTCGAAATTAGCAGCGCCTTCAACGGTTTTTACCAGGTTGCCAATAAGGTCATTCCTCCTTTGGTACGATGTATTTACGTCACCCCAGGATTTGGAAACGCCCTGGCTGAATTCCAATGCGCTGTTCTTAACATTTACCGACCAAAAGAAAATGATCACGGCAAGGATGCCAATGATGATTACGGGTATTACCCATCCGGGCCTGCCGCTTTTTACTGTACTAGAGCTCATTTTTTATATTTATAAGGTTTGATTTAATTGTTTCAAGTTTACGGATAATTTCAAACTTATCCATGGTTTTTTTTTGCCCTTCCTTCAGGTGTACCCGGGCCCCGTCCAGTGTAAAGCCCCGTTCCTTTACCAAATGGTAAATCAGCTGGAGGTTCTTCACATCATCAGGCGTGAACATGCGGTTGCCCTTGGCGTTCTTTTTTGGCTTCAGGATATCAAATTCCTTATCCCAAAAACGGATGAGCGAGGCATTCACGTCGAAAGCCTTCGCGAGTTCGCCTATGCTGTAATATCTTTTTTCGGGTAGGTCTAAATGCATTAGTCTAACGATTGGTTTTCCTGGTTAGCTAATTTAGAAATTAAAATGTATTCTTTAGCAGAAATATTACCATAATAGAAATTAATCGGATTGATGACCTCACCGTTCTTGTGGACTTCATAATGCAGGTGGGGCGCCTCGCTCCTGCCCGTGCTGCCCACATAGCCGATAATGTCGCCGCGCTTTACCTTTTGCCCCGCCCTGGCCTTGAATTTACTCAAATGCCCGTACAGCGTTTCATACCCAAAACCATGGCGTATCACGATGCGGTTGCCGTAGCCCGACATGGTGTTGTCCGCCACTGCCACTACCCCGTCGCCCGTAGCAAAAACAGGGGTACCGGTGCGTGCCGAAAAGTCCATCCCCGCGTGGAACTTCCGTATCTTTGTAAACGGGTCGCTCCGGTAACCAAAGCCCGAAGCCATCTGCCGCAGGTCCTCATTTTTAACAGGCTGTATCGCCGGTATGGAGGCCAAAAGCTTCTCTTTGTCTTTAGCCAGTTTGGCAATTTCGTCGAGTGACCTCGACTGGATCACCAGCTCTTTCGAAATCACATCCAGCCTTTTGGTGGTATTGATCACGAGGTCGGAGTTGTTATAGCCCTCCATATCCTTATAGCGGTTCACCCCTCCAAAGCCGGCCTTGCGCTGCTCTTCGGGTATAGGAGTCGTGTTGAAATAAGTGCGGTAAATGTTGTTGTCGCGGTCCTCTACATTGGCCAGCACCTCATCAATCTCGTCCATCTTGCGGTTGAGTATCTCGTAGCGGATCTTCATGTTCTCGATCTCGCGCGCCTGTAGCCTGTCCTTGGGCGTTTCGAAATAGGGCGTGTTGAGCAGCGCCACAAAACAAAGGAACCCGAAGAGCGCTGCAGCCGTAAGGAAAAGCAGCACCACGCCTACCTTTTTGCTCAGCTTTGTCTTTATCTTCCGGTAGGCCAGGTTTTCGGTATCAAAGTAATATTTTACCTTCGCCATGTTTTAAAATATTCTATTTTTGCACCTTACAGAAAAAGAAGGCCTGTACTGTGTAAAGTGATGAACGAACAAATGTAATAAATGTTACGGTTTTACCGAATGCTTTTTTCGCTACAGCCAATTTTAAGGAAACAAAAACAACAATTTCAGATATGAAATCCCGCGACATAAGGAAGCAATTCCTCGATTTTTTTGAAAGCAAAAGCCACCTCATCGTGCCATCGGCCCCTATCGTAACCAAAGACGACCCCACCCTAATGTTCAACAACTCGGGCATGGCGCAGTTTAAGGAATATTTTCTTGGGAACGCCACGCCTAAGAGCACGCGTATTGCCGACACCCAGAAATGCCTTCGCGTAAGCGGCAAGCACAACGACCTGGAGGATGTAGGCTTTGACACCTACCACCACACCATGTTCGAAATGCTGGGCAACTGGAGCTTTGGCGATTACTTCAAAAAAGAAGCCATCCACTGGGCGTGGGAACTGCTTACAGAAGTATACGGTGTACCCAAGGACATACTTTATGTTAGCGTGTTTGAGGGAAGCCCTGAGGATAACGTGCCTTTCGACCAGGAAGCCTACGATATCTGGAAAGGCCTTATATCCGAAGACCGTATCCTGTTGGGCAACAAGAAAGACAACTTCTGGGAAATGGGCGACCAGGGTCCGTGCGGGCCGTGTTCTGAGATACATGTCGATATTCGTTCCGCCGCGGAAAAAGCGGAAGTTTCGGGTAAAGACCTTGTGAACAACGACCATCCGCAGGTAGTGGAAATATGGAACAACGTATTCATGGAGTTCAACCGCAAGGCCGATGGCTCACTGGAAAAACTCCCGGCACAGCACGTGGACACCGGCATGGGCTTCGAACGCCTGTGCATGGTGCTGCAAAATGTGACCAGCAACTATGACACCGACGTTTTCACCCCACTTATAGAAAAAATAGAAGCCCTTACGGGTGCAAAATACAACTCGAAGGCTGCCAATGATGCCGAAGAGAAGACTAACATCGCTATCCGTGTTATTGCCGACCACATTCGTGCAGTGGCTTTTGCCATTGCCGACGGCCAGCTGCCCTCTAACGGTGGTGCGGGATATGTAATACGCCGGATATTGAGAAGGGCGATACGTTACGGCTTTACCTTCCTTGATAAAAAAGAGCCGTTCATCTATGAGTTGGTAGCTGTGCTGGCCGACCAGATGGGCGAGTTTTTCCCTGAGATCAGGAACCAGCAGGGTTTGGTGACGAATGTTATCCGTGAGGAAGAGGCTTCGTTCCTTCAGAAACTGGTTCTTGGAATGGAACTGCTGGACGATGTTGTTGCCGAAACACAGGGCAATGAAATTGAGGGCGCCAAAGTATTCAAGCTGTATGATACTTTCGGGTTCCCTGAAGACCTTACTGCACTTATTTTAAAGGAAAAAGGCTACACCTACGACAAAGCAGCTTTTGATGCCGATCTGAAAAAACAAAAAGACCGTTCCCGTATAGCTAATGAAGTGGCTAAGGGCGACTGGGTCATTTTAGCAGAGGGCAATACCGAAAGCTTTGTTGGCTACGACCAGACTGAAAATGAAGTAAAGATAACCCGTTACCGTAAAGTAGATTCTGCTAAAGACGGCGTTCAGTACCAAATAGTACTCGATGCAACACCATTCTACCCTGAGGGTGGCGGGCAGGTAGGTGACCGTGGCACATTATTGTCTGCCAATGATCGCATAGAGGTACTCGACACCAAAAAGGAAAGCAACCTCATCATACACACTACGCAGGAACTGCCGGAAAATATCGAAGGTACCTTTACCGCTAAGGTGAACGAAAAACTACGCGACGATTCAGCGAGCAACCACTCGGCTACCCACCTGCTTCACCAGGCATTGAGGACCATTCTCGGCACGCACGTGGAACAGAAAGGATCGCTCGTTAGCCCGAACTACCTCCGCTTCGACTTCTCACACTTTGCAAAAGTGACCGATGCCGAATTGCAACAGGTGGAGGACTTCGTGAATGCCCGCATACAGGAGCACCTGCCGCTTATTGAGCGCAGGAACATCCCGTTCAAACAGGCGGTTGAGGAAGGCGCGATGGCCTTATTCGGTGAGAAATATGGTGATAACGTACGTGCCATTAAATTTGGCGAGAGCATGGAACTTTGCGGGGGCATCCACGTGAAGAACACAGCCGATATATGGTATTTCAAAATAGTTAGCGAAGGCGCGGTGGCAGCAGGCATACGCCGGATCGAGGCCATTACCAACGAAGCTGTGAAGGACTATTTTTCAAAACAGGAAAAAGCGCTGGAAGAAATAAATGCAACACTTAAGAACCCGCAGGATACCCTGAAAGCAGTGGTATCATTGCAGGATGAAAATACAAAACTAAAAAAACAACTGGAGTCATTACTTCGCGATAAGGCCAAAGGCCTGAAAGGTGACCTTGCAAAAGAGCTACAGGATATTAACGGCGTACAGTTCCTTGCCAAACAGGTGGACCTTGACGCTACCGGCGCAAAAGACCTTGCCTACGAACTGGGCAGTCTTGGAACCAACCTGTTCATCGTACTCGCTACCAATGACGAAGGCAAACCTATGCTGACGTGCTACATTTCTAAAGAGCTTGTGGCTGAAAAAGGCTTTAATGCCGGACAGGTAGTTCGCGAACTGGGTAAGTACATCCAGGGCGGCGGCGGCGGACAGCCTTTCTTCGCAACGGCAGGCGGCAAGAATGCAGGCGGCATCAACGAAGCGCTGGGCGCGGCTGTGGAGTTTGTGAAATAAGTTTTTAGTTACAAAGCCTCAAAGTGGCAGCGTTGCAAAGTTTATGGGAAACATTTACTTTGTAACGCTGCCACTTTTTTATTCCTGACTTTGTATACTCTTATAATCCCGCCACGCAATATATTTACTAATTGTATGTTTCAGTTGGGTAGTATCACCAACCATTTAACAAATACACAAACCAATGAAAAAATTATGTGCCTTAGTATTTACAGTGTCCATATTGTTTGCCTGTGGCGGCAATGACGACAGTTCCGATACAGAAAACCTTAATCCCGATACAGCCCTGCTGAAATCTTTTAAGCTAACGGATGATTTTGGCGGGGTAACCACCGGAACGTTTCAATATAATGGCAACAAGATAAGCCGTATCATATATGATGGTAGCAGTTACGAGGCATTCACATATACAGGTATGCTCCTGACGAAAGTTGAATATTTTGAAGACAGCAATCTTCTGGAAGAACAGATTTTAACGTATGATGCCCAAGATCGGCTTATAAGTTCAACAATGCATGAGTACGACCCTGAATTTAGCGGTGTGAGCAAGACTGTTTATGCATACGATACTGATGGCACGATAAGCGTACAGATTTACGGCGGGATTACCGAAACGGAACTGGAACTTGAGGAAACAGGCACCCTTATTATGGAAAATGGCAACATTACCCGCTATACGGCAGTATATGCCGATATGGAAACCGAAGTCTTCAATTATGAATTTGACACCAAATTTAACCCGCTTAAGAATTCAGTTGGATATGATGTCCTGAACCTAACCTACCTTGAAGGGGGTGTCAACAACATAAAAAAGTACACCATCAGCCCTGACATGGAAGAATATACTACAACATTTCAATACAATTCCGCGGGCTTTCCTGTAAAATCAATAGAAGATGCAGGCGATGGGGACACTGAAACAATAGAGTATTTTTATCAATAGCCTGTTGTCCATGCATTGGATTAAGATTACCGAGTAAATAACGTTCAGCGTATAGTTCGTGCTATAATCCGTCACGCAAAGATGTAAAAGCGGAATGCAAATGTGGCGTTCGCTTTACACCTTTGCGTGAATTATTTTATTCAGAAGCATAATATTTTATTTAAAAATACCGTCGTTCAGTCTGCTGTTGTCGATCTGCTTCCCGTTATATTTAAGCGTCCAGCCCATGGTGTTGGTCAGTATCAATATTTTTCCCAATTCGCTGATCAGGCGGTTCTGCGCATTGCTTTTGAGGCTGGATTTTTCAATCTTTTTCGCAAGGCTTTCCCTTACCTGCTTATTGATCTTATTGTAATCTTCGCCGCCAAACTCGTTAAAGCCGTTCTGCTCCACGTCGTAGTACTTAAGGTCGGGGTTTATCTTTATCTCTTCTTTGGGAATGTTTAAAATCGTAATGGTCTTGGTCGTTTCGTTGATGTCGTATTTAATCTGGCTGAGGTCATACGCTACGGTCACGTCGGCATTCACGATCACAATGGCTTTCTTTTCGGCATCAAACAGGTTCAGGAAACCTTTCTTGGTATTCTTATAGGTGAGCACCTCACTAAAATGTCCCTCGGTAACCACCAGCTTGCCTACATTGCGTATCTGCTCCTGTATCAATGCGCTTTCCTCGATTACCGTCGTGCCGTTATCGTCTTTAAACCCGCAATATTTGAACAGTAATATGATAACCCCAATCGCAATAATACCAAGCAGTGCCTTCTTAACCATCTTTTTGTTTAAAGTTAGTAAGAATAATAAGGCAGTGATGTTATAATTAGCTTAAAGTTGGTCCTGATTCCTGAAATTCCATAGAACAAAAAACAAATCTAAAACCTTCAGCACGTGATACTTTCGACCTTATGACTTTAAACTTTTCAACTTTCAGACTAAATAATATTATTGTTCCTCGCCTTTTCAACCGCTTCCATTTTGTTATGCACCTGTAGCTTGGAATAAATATTCTCGATGTGCTTGCGTACCGTTCCTGTGGAGATGAACAGGTTGGTCGCGATCTGGTTGTAGTTGAGGCCTTTGCTCAGCTGTTCCAGCACTTCAGTTTCGCGGGAGGTGAGCGCCACAGCAATGGCCGATGCAGGGCTGCGGTTCTCAATAGGGTTACGCAGCAGCTTAAGGGCCTTCAGTGCAATGGAGGGTGTCATGGCAGCACCGCCTTCCATGGTCTCAAGGATGCCTTTATGCAACTCGCCCGACTTTACCTCCTTCAGCAGGTAACCGTCTGCGCCTGCTTTTATGGAATCGAATATGCGTTCGTCATTATCAAATATCGTCAGCATGATGATCTTAATATGGGGGTATTTCGCCTTAACGGCAAAGGTAGCCTCAATGCCATTCATCTTCGGCATCTCAATATCCATGATTATGAGGTCGATGTTTGGGTTGGCCTCCAGCTTCTCCAGCAATTCTTTTCCGTTAATGGCGGTAAAGCGGCAGGCGAGGTCTTCGTAGAAAGATATTTTTTCGATGATGGCCTTTTGGAGGAAGGTGTTGTCTTCGGCGATGGCTATTCGTATCATGGTGCTGGTTTATACGTTGTGTTTTTTATCGGGAAGGATGGCAGTTATGGCGGTCCCTTCGCCCGGTGCGGAAGCAATTTCGAACCTGCCTCCGATATCCTCAATGCGTTTTTCCATGTTTAAGAGGCCGTTGCCTTTGTCAGTAGCATTAATCGCAAAGCCCTTCCCGTTGTCACGGATGTTGATGCTGATAAAGCCATCCTCATGCGTAATAGCTATCACTACTGCTGTGGAACCCGAGTGCTTGATTGCGTTATTTACCGCTTCCTGTATAGTACGGTAAATGTTCATCCCTTCCAGCGAGGTAAGGTTCATCTTTTCAAGGCTTTCGGCCACGGTAAAGGTAAAGTCCACGCCTTCCTTTGCCTGCTGCGCCTTATCGATAAAATTGAATATCCGCACCCGCAGCTGCTCGAATGAGATATCCCTGGTGTTCATCGCCCAAATGGTGTCACGAAGTTCCAGAATGGTATCGCGGGTAAAGGTGCTGATGTTGTTCAGCCTGTTGGCGATGGCGGGGTTCTCTATGGTATAGGCCTCATTGATATTATCGACCGACGAAATGATGAATGTAAGCTGTGACCCGATGTTGTCGTGCAGGTCCTTGGATATTTCGAGTCGCTGGCGTTGTAGCCTGTTTTGGGTTTCTATTTCCTTGAGGGCTTCCTTCAGGGTAAATTCCTGCTGCATCTGGGCATTCTTAAGTTTCTGCTGCCTGTAGATGAGGTAGCTCACGATTAGCGAAAATACCACCACTATCGAGAGTATCGCAATGAGGGTATTGCGCTTCCGTGCCTCGGCTTCCTTTATCAGTAGTTCTTTCTCTTTCTTTTCGGTCTGGTATTTTTTTTCCAGTTCCATGGCTTCGCCCAGCACGCGCTCCTCTACTTTATCACCCAGGGCATCCTTATACTTTTGCAAATGGTAGTCGGCGCTGTCCTGCATCCCCAGCGAGCCGTATATAGGTATCAGGTCAAGGTGGAGCCTCTCCGTTTCTCGGCGGTCCATTTTTTTCATTTCACCCAGAGCCTTCAGGTAATAGCTTTTGGCTTTTTCGTCCTGATCCAGTTTTTTATAAGCCATGCCCAACCCGTTATTGATCTTGGCAATGTCAAAATTGGACTTCACTTTCTGCGCCAATGCCAGGCTTTTTTCGAACATGGGTATCGCATCCTTTGGCTTGTTCATTGTGTTGTACAAAAAGCCAAGGTTCATGTACGATGTGGAAATAACAGTCGGGTCGTTCTGGTTTAGCGCTATCTCCAGGGCTTCTTTATAATAGGCTTCCGATTCGGGCAGGCGTTTTTCCATCCTGCTGAGGTTACCCAGATTGATCAGTACCATAGCCAGGGGAATCTTTTGTCCGGCTGCCCTGCGGTACGCTGCGACCTCTTTATACAGCTTTTCGGCCTGCGGGTAGTTTTCCATATTTTCATACAGGACCCCTATATTATTCTTCAGCATGTCCACCTTCTTGTGGTCCTTTACCGACTCAAAATAACCCAGTGCATGCGTATAATTTGCCATGGCGCTGTCCCGCTGCCCGATGCGCTCGTAGATAACGCCCAGGTTACTCATCGTGCCCGCTATGCCCGATGCATCCTTCAGCTTACGACGTATCTTCAGGCAGGCCCGATAATTTTCATAGGAATCGTCTATGGCACCTTTATTCAGGTAAACGGCACCAAGGTCGCTGTGTACCTGCGCCACCAGTTTGTCATTGTTTAGCGTTTTGGCCAGGGCCAGCGCTTTTTTGCCATAAGTAAGGGCAGAGTCGATGGATACATTGGCATAGTACCATGCGAGGTCACTGTATATTGTAGCTTTCCTTTCGGGGGATACCGGACGCGAAAGCTCTGCCTTCAGCGTGTCGATCATTTTTTTTGGATTTTGGGCATACAGGTGAAGGCCCGCGATAAAAAACAGAAGTGTAAGTAATTTTTTCACCATGATCCAAAATTTGTAATAAATATAGTTAAAAATGAGCTGCCTCCCGAATTACCCTTTTTTTTCAGATGCTGCATTCAAAAATTCCCTAAGCAGTTCTTCGACATCCGTCAGCAGGCGGGTTTTTACACGCTTCATTTTTTGTTCCAGCTCCAGCGAAATTTCTGCTTCCGCGGCCTGCGACTCATTAATGGCGATTACATCCTGTATCATACCATGCAGCAGCTCCATATTTTTACGGTGCTCTGTAACGGAGTTTCTCGCCTTAATGATGATTGCTGCCATAAGGGCCACGAGCGCGATGTTGAGGATAATAAGGAGTGTCATTTGTCCGCGGTATTAATGAGTAAAAGAAATACGGCCTGAGCCGTATTTCCTGAGTAACCAACAAATTAATTAAAACATTACTTTAGTAGTTAGTTGGCATAAATGCCCCTGAACTTCCCTTGCGTTACCGTTTTGCTTTCGGAGCAGTTATCATCGTTCTTGCCTGTAAACGTAAATGTACCCTCGATCTTTTCGGCACTGTAGTGGGTAACCTTAAGTTCGCCTGTGGCGCCGGCGCAGTCTGCACTGCTCACAAATGCTGTTTCGGTTGGGGTGTCAAAGTAGGCCACAGCATTGTCTGACGACGGGCCTACATCATACGTACCGGTAGCCGTTACGTTCATCAGCGTGATCACCATGGTATTTGTAGTACCACTTGTTGCAGTAATGGTGATAAAGGTATCATCGCCTATAACCTGATTGGTAGCCGACGCTGCGTTAAAGCCTTGCTGCGACAAGGTTTCAAAATTTGTTCCGCCCACATTGGCGCTGATGTAACTTCCTGAAGAGGGCACATTGGGATTGGTGCTTCCACCGTCGTCATCACCGCATGAGGTTAGTAATGTTGTTGCGGCGATAAGCGCCATTGCTGTTTTGTAGATTGTTTTCATAGTATAAAATGATTAAGTAATTATGTAGGGCAAAGGTTCGGTTTTAGTGCATGCCATTCAATACGTAGAGTTGCGTATATTTTAAATATTAATGCATGTACACGTTAAGTACGTTTTCATCATTATTTTCAAATGGGGCTGCCACCGAATTTTCCGAAAGGTTAAAGACATACGATTTCGATTTTGCATATCCTTCGCCGGTAACGGTTATGACACCCCTGTTAGAATCTGAAGCCATTGCAAGGCGATACGACAGCCATCCGCCCGAAAGTCCGCTTACCAACGTAACGTCCGACGAAGTTTTAGCATCCATATTTATTACGCGGGCTTTTATCTCACTGCCGGATACATACGGTATTACCGCCAGCTTCCCATCTGCGGTAAACACACCGCTGCCCACTGCATATTCGCCAATGCCGTCAAATGCTTCGTTATGATGCAGGCTTCCTGCACCATTGTCGCCGGTACGGTTTATTATCTGGACAAATGGACCGTTAGCCCCCATGACAGGCGCTACTAGTAAGTAGGCAAGGTCATCCGTGATATCTGCAACATCATAATGCCCGGGGAGGGTTTGCAGTCCTGTCCCGTCACTGTTCACTACCATTAGTTTGCGGGTAGCGTCCGGCCAGTAGGTTTCTTCCACAAAAAATATTTTATTGCCGCTCAGATACCTGATCGCACCAAAAGATATGCTTGTGTCCTCAGCCGAATAGATTTCGTTATCCCCCGCACCGTCAATGCCTGCTACACGTATTTGACGGGTCTTTACTAAATCGGGTGAAAACGTCACTGTCTGGTAGTCGCCATAAGCGATTTTTGTGCCGTCAGGGCTAATAGAGAGCGCACTAAAGTAACTGCTGGAATTATTCAGGCGGTTCACCACCACGGCAGTACCACCGCCGGTTTGGTTCATGGTGACTACTTTGGCAGTATCGATGGCTACAAGCACAAGCTCGCCGGGCTCTCCCGGCCCGGGATTCTCGTTAGTGGAATCTTCGCTGCAGCATGAGGCCATAAGCCCTACGGCAATGCAGAAAAATACAGGAAAAATTTTGTTCAGTTTCATATTTATCGGGTTTGAATTTTACATTGCAAAGATGTAAATCCAAACGCGTCATCTCAATACGAAACTATACGTATATTTAAAACCGGATGTGCGGGTACTGTAACTGCAAAGCAGCCATCTTATCATTGAGGTTTGATAAGAAATCCCTGTTCTGCTGTGAATCGGGATTGAAAGGGCGGTGCTGCAGGCCTTTCTGTATGCTGTCGGCCAGCTTCATTGTACCTTGGGCATCGGGGGTGATAAACGTTTCGGTAAAGCGCTCCCAGATGTAGTCAATTGCCATTTGGTTCGGGTGGACCATGTCTTCGGCATAAAAGCGGTAGTCACGCAGTTCGTCCATCATTATTTCGTAGGAAGGGAAATAACTGTAATTCCTGTTGCCGTGTTTCGGGTCTAGGGTTTCATGGACGCCGGCAATGAGATTGGCCTTGCTCCATTGGTTTTCGGTAAAGCCGTCTTTTATATGGCGTACGGGAGAAACGGTAAAAATAACCTGCAATTCAGGATTCAGGATATGTAATAGTTTGATGATTGAGGACAGGATGTCTTCAACTTCCATAATATGAATCAGCTCTTTGGTGAACTCGTTCTGAGGCACTTTATGGCAGTTAGCCACGTAGCCGCCCGTGGCTTTGTGCCGGTATGCCCAGGCCGTACCCAGCGTAATGATAAGGTGAGTGGCGCTTTTAATTTCGGCATTTGCCAAAGCTGTGGCATTATTGAGGTTAGATAGCAAAACGTTCCTGTCCGGATGGCTGAGGTCGGAGTGCGCATCGAAGCAATGCCAGCGTTCGTTATGAAAAAAAATATCGCGTTCGGTAAACGTTTTTTCGTGTACAGCGAAGGCGATAAAACTTGCAAGGGCAAGTGGGTGGAACAGTATCCCGAAAGGGTTAGTAGTATTCCTGAATTTAAAGTAATCCAGCTTTTGCCCCATATTTACTGCAAAGCACGAACCCAAAGACACCACCCGGCTGTTGTAATCAATAGGATAACTGCTTTTTGGGATGGGTATTTGGGTTGTAAACTGCATAGATCCCAATTAATACATGAACCAGATATTTGTAGTTACCCCGCCCTCAACCGCTACAGCCGAGACAGGATAATTATCGGAATTGTAGGTATAAGTCGCGGAATAGGCAGCCGAACCGTTGCTGTAGGAGGCAGCGGTGATGTTATTAACGCCTCCGTATTGCATGGCAACGTTCAGGGGATTCATACCCAATATGTTACCTTCCGGATTATGGCCGGCATCAAAAGTATACGTGGAATTGCCGGATGCAGATGAATAAGCGGTAACATTGCCATCGGTTACTGTCAGGGTCCCTTCATCCGTAATTTCGGTTTGCGATTCGTGGTCGCCGGTATACATTACCAACGAAATGGTACCGTCGCCGTTATGGGTATATGTAGTCCTGTCTGCCCACGTTATTTGTACAGTTTCCTCCCCCTCTTCGCCTGGTACCTCATCATAGCCGTACAGGATCATTTCGGCAACCCTGCCTTCCGCATCATACATAAGGTCGGCCCATCTTGCTACAGCATTATTTTCGATATATTCAACTTTTGTGACCTGGTCGCCTGTGTAACTATAATTAGCTCCATTCCCGTCACTTTGGCTGATGCCCAATAATTTTGTGCCGTCGTATTCATAAAATGAAGTAACTATGCTTCCGTCCTCCTGCTGTTCGATTATTTTTTTTAGCAATACCACATTGGCATCACCCGTATTCGGAGTCCTGTCATCGGAACACGATGTGATTACGAGCAGGGCAAGGATTGCTGTTGCGAAAATCTTTTTCATAGTGGGTTATTATGCGTTGTGCAATATTAACAAAAAAACAAGTTTAAATATTGCATTTGCTCCAAACATATCAGGGAAAGAAGTATTGGCTACAGAAGTATAGCCGGAAAGGGCATCAGTTAGTCCGGTCCGGATACAAAAGCCGCCCCAAAAACCATTTTACTTTGAAGGAAACTTTGATAAGCAACAATCTGCCTATCCGGTAACTCCTAATAAATAGCTTTGGGGCAGCCTGTAACAGCAATTAAACTGATCTCTCTTTTTCAAAAATAAGTTCCAGGCCACCATCGATAAGATGGGCAACCTCGGGGCGGTTCTTTTTAACGGCATCCAGGTGCGCCATGACCTCCGGCAGCAATTCTGTATCGTTATTCTTGTTCAATATCTCGGCGATCTCTACCGACAGCAGCCAGTCGTTCGGATGGCTGGCCTTAAGTTTTGAAAACGTTTCGGCAATGCTTAGCGCCTGCCCTTTGCCTTCCCGTAGGTCCCTTATGTTTTTATAGAGGCTTTCCAACTCTTCCCTTTCAGGCGATTTTATAGCTTTTATCGTCTTGCTCGACGGCACGTGCGTAATCAGGTCGAAGCTGTTTACATCGGCAGGGCCGGAGAAAGCCGACACCACTTTTTTGCCTACAGCCATGTCATACACCCCCCAGTCGGGACGGAACAATATCGTATCGCCGTGGGTAACGGTACAATCCTTAAAGCTGATGATGATGATCTTGCCCTGTATGTTGCGCGTACCGGTAATGATCTGCCCACTCACTTTGATGTTGCCTTCAAATTCGAGTGTCACGCGCTCGCCTTCATAAATGGCATACGCCTGGAGGTCGCGCGGACTCATATCCTCAATGGCAAGGTTAATGCCTACCAGCTTGCCGATGGGGCTGCCAAAGCCTTCGCCGTGATAGTCGGCGCCATGGCCCACCAGTTCCTTTTCGCGGAACGACAGCGCCGTTTTACCTGTGGTTTGTATGTAAACGGGCTTGCCTTCGTTCTCGATCACGTTGGTCAGCAGTCCCGATATTTGTATCCCCGTACTCAGTTCGATAGTACCGAGGGCTTTGGAATTCATTAACTTCTTCACTCCGGACAGGCCGCCCGTACGCAGCGCCATTTTGTTGGCAAACTCCTCCAGCACCTGGCTCAGGAAAGCAAAATCGGGCGTTACAAAAAGCTGCGGCTGTGGTTTGGTGATATCAAAACCCTGGTAGGCGGCCTCAATGTCGTACGGTAGCTTCTTTACATTATCCGTCATGCACCATGCGCTTTCGCCAATAGAGGAAAGCAGTCCGGCGCCATAAATTTTGGGGTTGTCAACTGTGCCAATAAGGCCATACTCGACCGTCCACCAGTGCAGGTTGCGGATGAGCGCCATTTCCGATGGCTCTACTACTTCATTCTGCAGTTCGTCAACACGCTTTTCAATGGCATCGATCTCATCCTGCGGCGTGCCCTCGGCTTCTTTTAGTATGGACAGCAGACGTATTGCCTCGTATATTTCATAATCGCGTGCGGAAGATATGGCCTTGCAGCCTATTTCGCCAAAACGCCTAAGATATTCTGCATATTCCGGGTTGGCTATTATAGGCGCATGCCCTGCCCCTTCGTGAATGATATCCGGCGCGGGGGTGTATTCGATGTGCTCTAACTGTCGGATGTCTGATGCGATGACCAGTACGTTATACGCCTGGAACTCCATGAAGGCATTTGGGGGTATAAATCCGTCCACCGCCACAGCAGCCCAGCCTATTTCGCGGAGTATCCTGTTCATGCCATACATGCTCGGGATGTTGTCTATCTCAATGCCTGTTTTCTTTAGCCCGTCCAGGTACGAACTGTGCGCCACCCTGCTCAGGTAGTCTACATTTTTGCGCATAACGTAGCGCCACACCGCCTGGTTGATGGGGGTGTAGTCGCTGTAATCCTGCGGCTTTATAAATTGCCTCAAATGCTTCGGAAGCCTGTCAATTAAAGGATTGCTCTCAATGGGTGCATTCATAGTTTATTCATTAGTAACTTCGTAAAATTAAGAATTTCTCATTTAAAACCAATAATACGTACAGTTTATATTCAAATTTCATTCATTACAAACCCCTGATTAATAAATAATCAAACTAATACCCTAAACAATTTACCTTACTGTGTTCACTAAAATACAGAAGCCGCGGCTTTCACCACGGCTCAGAACAGAAACAAAGTAATAATTTGAAATAACAGTAATAAAACAGTCTTTATAAAACTATAGAATATCCTCTTTTAGTATCGCACAGGGTAAATTTATTTTTTAACTACCTTCTCGACTTTCATCCCGGCTTCGGTAAGCACTTTTACAAAATACATTCCGGCGGCACGTCCCGAAATATCCAGTGATGCACTGCTACCGGCCTGCAACAGCCTGCCCTGTATATCATATAATTCTACCGACCTGATTTCTGAAGCAGCCGTGATGTTCACCATTCCGTTGGAAGGGTTGGGATATACTTTTACTGAATTGTCCCTTGCAAATTCGCTACGGCTCAATACTTCAAATACGGTCGTCGCCTCGTTGGTTTGTATCGGCCAGTTATAATCAAAGAAGATATCCGCCTGCTGGGTTACGTCGTCATTGGTTTGGAGTGTGTTGAGGGTTTTTATTTTGAACACCACATTGCCTTTGCCTTCCGGCCCAAGGTTGATGTCATCAAAACGGAATTCGACTTTATTCCCGGTAATCTTCGCCTGAACGGGATGCGAGGCATTGAGCATCTGTAAGGTAGCCATATCAAATTGCGTGGTATCAATCACATCCTTCACAACAATGAAAGTCGCAGGCGCTGTCCCGGTATTCTCAAAATTGATGTTGTAGTGCAGGTACTCCCCTATCCTGTCCGGATTAACCGAATCGCCCTCAAGACAGGTAATGTCGTTCGGGTCGAAAGAGCCAACAACGGTTTCCTTCAGGACAAATGCATTATCCAATGGCGTATCATCGCCCGTTATGGGGTTTATAGTTGCCGTGAATTGCAGATTATCCTCAATATTAACCGCCGGGGTTTCCATGGGCCCATTGACATTAAGGGTAACAAATATTTCCCGTTGCTGGAAAGGTGCGAGATTGGTGTAATTCCACGTGAGTGTTCCTGAAGATGAGGAATCTTCCGACGGGTTGGCCGAAACGAAGTCCAACACGTCCTCTTCATAGTTAAACACGATATGCCCCGAAAGCGTCTGGTTTCCCTTGTTCCTGTAAATGATCTTATAGTCGGCATCAAATCCCGGGCGTGCTCCAAATGGAACAATTACGATATCCAGATCGGGGTGGCTGCCATTTGGCGTAAGGCAGAAGTTTTGGGTAGTAACAAGGCTGTCCACTTCGGTAAAGTTAATTTCTGCGAATGGTGGGGTAATGGTGAAGTGGTCGTTTTCAAAATCCAGGGTAATAGTGTAGCTGCCTGCCTGGGTGTAAAAGTTGTAAAGCCCCGTACCGCTTATTGTTGAACCGCTTTCCGCTCCGTCATTGATGTTAAGTTTTATGTTGCTGATAACCGTATCGTTAGTATCGCAGCCATCGCCTTCATTGTCGAACAGCAATGCGCCTGTAATGACGTTGTAATCGCCGCCTGGAGTGAAGGTGCAGTAGGTGCTCATGTAATAATCTATATATGCCGTAGCTGGTGTACCCAGCCAACCCAATATATCGGTTTCCTCGCCTTCATCTACGCAAATATAAAGTTGGTCGATAAGATTAGTCCCCTGTAATATTTGAAGCGTATTAAGGCCTGTATCGCCGTTCTTCATGTTTATGTAACGTAGGGGATTGGAGTAGGCGAATAACTCATTCAGGGCCGGGCAGCCACTGACATCAATGACTTCCACCTGGTTTTTGGAGCAATGTATTTTTTTAAGATTCGGCATTACGCCCAACACCATTTCATGCAGCTCATTTTCATCGCAACGCAACACTTCAAGGTATTCTTTATCCCCGATTATAATTTCGGATATAGCATTGTCAAAACAGCGCAATTCCTTTATTAATGGTGAACCTGTAATATCAAGCTGTACGAGATGATTATATTCACATTCCAGGTATTCCAAACCTGAAAGTTCTGATAGATCAAGAGAAGTGATCTCATTTCCATTACAACTGAACTCCCTAAGGTTTGGCTTCCCTGAAAGATCGAGCGATACAATTTTATGGCCGTTGCAACGTAGGGTCTCCAGAGCCGGCATTCCACTAAGGTTCAAAGTGTTTATATAGACAAGACCGCTACCACCACTGCAATCAACTGTTTTCAGGCTGCTTAACCCTGATAAGTTTAATGATGTAAGCTTAGAATTTCTGCAATCCAATTCTTCAAGATGGGCTAATGCTGTAATATCGAGCACAGTAATATTAAGATAGGGAATTATAAGATACCTCAGATTAACAAATGACTGAATGCCCTGCAGCGAAGTTATATTTACCGAGGTGCCCGAAAGATCCAACCCCCATACCGCCTCTGCCTCAATAACCTGAATCTGGTCGTCATTATTTACATCTATGATCATCGGCTGCCCATTTGAATCAACAGCGTAGTTTCCGCTTCCGGTTAATAATAATGACCTGAAATTAGCATTGGGAATATTCACTACCTGCGCCTGAATCGCGGCAGAGAAAAGCAATAAAAAAAGTAAAATTCGTTTCATGGTTTTAGATTTATTTTCTTAATAGTCCTCTAAAGGCAAAAAGGTTGCGCAAAAAAATAAAAAAACCGCAAAAATTAATTTGCGGTTCTTACTATATAAATATTCGACCTATTATTCCCTAACGATTTTCTCTACCTTCATACCATTCTCCGTCAGCACTTTTACAAAGTACATTCCTGCGGCACGGCCCGAAATATCAAGTGATGCACTGCTTCCGGCCTGGAGCAGCCTGCCCTGTATATCGTATAATTCAACTGACCTGATTTCTGAAGCAGCCGTAATGTTTACCATGCCGTTGGAAGGGTTCGGGTATACTTTCACCGAATTGTCCCTTTCAAATTCGCTACGGCTCAACACCTCAAATACTGTCGTGGCTTCGTTGGTTTGTATCGGCCAGTTGTAGTCAAAGAAGATATCTGCCTGCTGGGTTACGTCGTCATTCGCCTGGAGCGTATTCAGGGTTTTTATTTTAAACACCACATTGCCTTTGCCTTCCGGCCCAAGGTTAATGTCATCAAAACGGAATTCGACTTTGTTGCCTGTGATCTTTGCCTGAACGGGGTGCGAGGCATTGAGCATCTGCAGGGTAGCCATATCGAACTGTGCCGTGTTGATCACATCCTTCACAACGATGAAAGTCGCAGGAGCTGTACCGGTATTCTCAAAATTGATGTTGTAGTGCAGGTAATCCCCTATTTTATCAGGATTAACCGAATCGCCCTCAAGACAGGTAATGTCGTTCGGGTCGAAAGAGCCGATGACGGTTTGCTTCAGGCCAAAAACATTATCAAATTGCGTATCATCTCCCGCGACAGGGTTGATGGTAGCCGTGAATTGGAGATTGTCATCAATATTTACAGGCGGGGTTTCCATAGGTCCGTTTACGTTGAGCGTCACAAATATTTCCCGTTGCTGAAAAGGCGACAGGTTGGTGTAGTTCCACGTCAGCGTTCCCGAAGTTGATGAATCCTGAGGAGGGTTAGCCAAAACGAAGTCCAACACGTCCTCTTCATAGTTAAAAACGATATCCCCCGAAAGTGTCTGGTTGCCCTTGTTCCTGTAGATGATCTTATAGTCGGCATCAAAGCCGGGGCGTGCGCCAAAAGGTACGATCACGATGTCGAGGTCCGGGTGGTTGCCGTTTGGCGTAAGGCAGAAGTTTTGGGTGGTAACCAGGCTGTCGACTTCGGTAAAGTTAATTTCCGCGAATGGCGGGGTGATGGTGAAGTAGTCGCTTTCAAAATCAGGGGTAACCGTAAACGTACCTGATTGGGTGTAAAAGCTGTAAACGCCGGTACTGCTAATGGTTGAGCCGCTTTCGGTACCGTCATTGATGTTAAGTTTTATGTTGCTGATAACCGTGTCATTTGAATCACACCCATCGCCTTCATTATCAAACAGCAATGAGCCTGTGATGACGTTGTAATCGCCGCCGGGTGTGAAGGTGCAGTAGGTGCTTATAAGGATATTTGGATCAATATATTGAAAGTTACCAATCTCACCTTCATCTAAACACAGAAAACAATTATATACCGACCCATTTCCACCATCTGAATCGGTTAAATAAATTGCAGGAGGGTTATTAGAGGCATATGATGAATTTCCATTTTTGAGATTTACATACACATCACTATCCTCATTGTTCAACATAAGTTGTAGTGATTCTAAGTTTGGACATCCACTTAAATCTAAGGTTGTAACGTTGATATCATTAACAAATATATAATTCAACTCATTATTATTTCCAACATTAAAAGATGTGAGATAATGGAGATTCGACAAGTGAACTAGTGCTAAATTTGAAAGTTCTGAAACATCAAGCGTAGAGATTGGTGCATTATCAATCTCCAAACGAACCAAGTTGTCCAGTCCCGTCAGATTCAAACTTGTAAGGTGGGTGCTGTCAATCTTTACATATAAAAGATTTGAAAGCCCCGATAAATCGACACTACCTAAATTGGATTGTATAACGATATTTTCAAGTAATGTTAGCACCGACAAATCCAGATTCGTCGTACCATTTGTAATAACATGCAAATAGTTAAGATTTGTAAATGCCTCTAATCCCTCAAATGAATCAAAAATGCCTGTGATTTCAGGATACTCAAATATTTGCAATGTAGTAACCGCAAGGGCTTCAGAAATTTGTATTTCACCGTCATCATTTGTATCAATAATAAACGTAGAAGCTAAATTGCTGCTTAGCAAATAATTCTTAAAATTGGCATCCGGAATGTTCACGATCTGCGCCTGCATTATCCCTGCAAACAGCAGCGATAACAATAGTAATGTTTTTTTCATAGTAGTTGGTTTTAGTAAAAAGATACAGAATTTTCTGAAAGGTTGCGTACAAAAATGAAAAAGCCGCAAAAAATTTACGGCTTTACATCATTATGAGCTAAAGGATTACTTTTTCACCACCTTTTCGACTTTCATTCCGGCTTCGGTTAGCACTTTTACAAAATACATTCCGGCGGCCCTGCCCGAAATATCCAGCGAGTCGTTGCTTCCCGCCTGAAGCAGCCTGCCCTGTATGTCATATAATTCTACCGACCTGATCTCTGAGGCAGCCGTAATGTTCACCATGCCGTTGGAAGGGTTCGGGTATACTTTCACCGAGTTGTCCCTTTCGAATTCGCCTCGGCTGAGCACCTCAAAAACCGTTGTGGCCTCGTTGGTTTGTATCGGCCAGTTGTAGTCAAAGAAAATGTCTGCCTGCTGGGTCACATCGTCGTTGGTTTGGAGTGTATTGAGGGTTTTTATTTTGAACACCACGTTGCCCTTGCCTTCCGGCCCAAGGTTAATGTCATCAAAGCGGAACTCGACTTTATTGCCTGTGATTTTCGCCTGAACGGGATGCGAGGCATTGATCATTTGCAGAGTAGCCATGTCGAACTGAGCAGTATCAATCACATCTTTTACAACGATGAAAGTCGCAGGCGCAGTACCAGTGTTCTCAAAATTGATGTTGTAGTGCAGGTACTCCCCTATTTTATCGGGATTAACCGAATCGCCTTCAAGACAGGTAATGTCGTTCGGGTCGAAGGAGCCTATCACGGTTTCCTTCAGGCCAAATACATTATCCAATGGCGTATCATCGCCCGTTATGGGGTTTATAGTTGCCGTGAATTGCAGATTGTCATCAATATTCACTGCCGGAGTTTCCATCGGGCCATTTACATTCAGCGTTACTAATATTTCCCGTTGTTGGAAAGGCGCCAGGCCGGTGTAGTTCCACGTGAGTGTTCCTGAAGATGAGGAATCTTCCGACGGGTTGGCCGAAACAAAATCCATCACATCTTCCTCATAGGCAAACGCGATGCCGCCCGAAAGTGTCTGGTTGCCCTTGTTCCTGTAAATGATCTTATAGTCGGCATCAAAGCCGGGGCGTGCGCCAAAAGGAACGATTACGATATCGAGGTCAGGATGGTTGCCGTTGGGTGTTAAGCAGAAGTTTTGGGTAGTAACAAGGCTGTCGACTTCGGTGAAATTTATTTCCGCGAATGGCGGGGTGATGGTGAAGTAGTCGCTTTCAAAATCAGGGGTAACCGTAAACGTACCTGATTGGGTGTAAAAGCTGTAAACGCCGGTACTGCTAATGGTTGAGCCGCTTTCGGTACCGTCATTGATGTTAAGTTTTATGTTGCTGATAACCGTGTCGTTGGTGTCGCATCCATTGCCTTCGTTATCAAAAAGGAGTGAGCCTGTGATGATATTGTATTCGCTCCCGGGTGTAAAGGTGCAGTAGGAATTTACCTGAACATTAGTAACATTGTAAAAGGCAAGATCCTCGAGAATGGCAGTTTCTTCCTCTGCATCAATACATATGTATTTTAAAGCAGGATTTTGGGATATTAAATAGAGATTACACGCTGAACCATTTTTCAGGTTGATATATTTAAGCTGCGGATTATGCTGAAAGTTTATAGTATTCAAAACCAAGCAATTGCCCAAATCAAGGCTCGTTATTTGTGAATAGCTGAGGTCTATCCTCATAAGCAATGGCAAATTACTCAAATCAAGCTGGTTGAAAGGATTGTGGGCGGCTAAAAACGCGCGCAGGCTTGGAATACCTGAAACATCAAGAGAAGAAAGCTGGCAATTTTCAATATCGATTTCCCGGATGGCAGGCAAATCAGAAATAATAAGTTCCTGCAAAGTGGAAGGATCACCATAAAAATTCTCTTGTAGGTTGATATGGGTTAAATTCGGCAGTCCGGATATTGTGAGGCTCGTCAGGTCATTTTCACCACAATGTATTTTTTTTAAATTTGGAAGCGAACTGAGGTTTAGTGAGGCGAGGGCATTTGATGATATGTAAAGTTCCTCAAGTGATGTCATACCGGATACATTAATTGATATTAAATTATAATTATCAGAAATAAATATCTTTTTAAGATTTGGGAGAACAGTGGCATCGAATGTTGTAAGGTTGTTTGAGCCTGCAACAACTTCCTGCACATTGGAGAAAGCTTCAATTCCGACGAAAGAAGAAATATTTGCTCCTCCTACATGTATGACATATACGGCTAAAGCCTCGCTCTGCTGAATTTCCCCATCATTATTTGTATCTACCACAATCGGATTGTAATTTATGTCCCTTGCAGCCGGATTGTCTGTAGAAGCATTCACCATTTTATCTTTAAAATTCGCATCAGGTATGTTCACGATCTGTGCCTGTACTATTCCTAGAAACAACAGCGATAACAATAGTAAAGTTTTTTTCATAGCATTATTGATTGGTTTGCAATTGGTTGTGATAAATATATAAAAAAGCCCGCTACAAAAACGGGCTTAATAATAAAAAGTAAGAATACGATTATTTTTTCTTCTTCGGCGGGAACTCCTTAATGATTTCTTCAACAAACTCATTGATGCGTTCCTGTTTTTTGTCACGGTCAAGGGTAAGTACGCCTTTACCCACACCCTGCCAAACCAGTTCTTTTTTGGAGGCGTCAATAAGGTCAATGAAAAGTGTCCCTTCGGTGGAGGTACTCACTGAATTGTAGTTGCCGCCCCAGCCCCAGGGTCCGCCCCAGCCCCATCCGGGACCCCAGCCGCCACCCCAGCCCATACCGTAGTAACCGCCACCCCATTGGTTCACGTTTACTTCCTTATTGGCTTTGGTGAAAATGTTTACCAGCAAGGCAGGCTTATCGCTTTTAGTAAAGCCTTTTTCCTGCATTTCGGTTTCGATGGCGCGCATGATCCGTTTCTTGTCAAGGTCGGATATTTCCGCCTTGTCAATACCGCTTTTCAGGAAGCCATAGGTTTTGTACTGGTTAAAGTCGACGGCCTCATCATAGTCCGATGAAACCCGCACCGAGCTGCACGACATCGTGAGCGCAGTGATACATAGTAACGATAGCAATTTTACTGTTTTCATAAAAAGAGAGTTAATTATTCATAGCAAGCAACTACACCAAACCTTCGAATCAACCTCTTTATGAATACCGTTTAGAGTAAGGTATCGTCAACTTTATTCGGGAGGGTGACTTTCAGCAGCGGCTGCGCTTCCATAGCCCGTTTGATAGCAAAGATCGCCTCATCGTTCCTGGCCCAGCTGCGCCTTGCAATACCGTTGTTCACATCCCAGAAAAGCATTGATTCCAAGCGCCTTGATGCATCTGAAGAACCATCAAGAACCATACCAAAGCCCCCGTTGATCACCTCGCCCCAGCCCACACCGCCGCCGTTGTGGATGCTCACCCACGTTGCCCCGCGGAAGCTGTCGCCGATAACGTTGTGTATTGCCATATCGGCTGTAAAGCGCGAACCGTCATATATATTGGAGGTTTCACGATACGGTGAATCCGTGCCGGAAACATCATGGTGGTCACGCCCCAGTATCACAGTGCCTATCTCGCCATTTGCAATAGCTTCATTAAACGCCCTTGCGATGTTGATGCGCCCTTCGGCATCGGCATAGAGTATGCGTGCCTGCGACCCTACCACCAGCTTGTTTTCCTGCGCACCGCGTATCCATTTTATATTGTCCTGCATCTGTTGCTTTATCTCATCGGGTGCAGTTTTTGCCATTTCCTCTAAAACTTCTGCAGCAATGGCATCGGTCTTTGCGAGATCTTCTGGCTTGCCTGTAGCGCATACCCATCGGAATGGCCCAAACCCATAATCGAAGCACATCGGCCCCATAATATCCTGCACATAGCTCGGGTATTTAAAGTCGATACCGTTGGCAGCCATTACATCAGCACCCGCACGTGATGCTTCCAAAAGGAATGCATTGCCATAATCGAAGAAATACGTGCCTTTCGCCGTATGCCTATTGATGGCATCTGCCTGCCTGCGCAACGATGCGTATACTTTTTCCTTAAATAGTTCCGGGTTATCGGCCATCATGGCGTTGGCTTCTTCCAGAGAGAGCCCGACCGGATAGTAGCCGCCCGCCCACGGGTTGTGCAGCGAGGTCTGGTCACTGCCCAGGTCGATGTATATGTTTTGCCTGTCGAATTCCTCCCAAACGTCTACCACGTTACCCTGGTAGGCTATCGATACAACTTCCTTATTGGCTTTCGCCGAACGGACGCGTTTTACGAGTTCATCGATGTCGGTAACCACTTCATCTACCCATCCCTGCGAATGGCGTGTGTGCACCGCTTTCGGATTTACCTCGGCACACACGGTAATGCAGCCCGCGATGTTACCGGCTTTGGGCTGTGCTCCGCTCATACCGCCAAGTCCGGAGGTAAGGAATACCTTTCCTTCCAGTCCTTCGCCGTTTTTGGATATTTTGCGTCCGCCGTTCAGTACCGTAATCGTTGTGCCATGCACAATGCCCTGCGGGCCAATGTACATATAGCTTCCCGCGGTCATCTGGCCATATTGTGTTACGCCAAGGGCGTTGAATTTCTCCCAGTCGTCCGGTTTGGAGTAGTTGGGAATCATCATGCCGTTGGTCACCACTACCCTTGGCGCTTCCTTATGCGAAGGGAACAGCCCCATAGGGTGGCCCGAATACATGACGAGTGTTTGTTCATCGGTCATTTCGCTGAGGTACTTCATCGTAAGCCGGTACTGCGCCCAGTTGGAGAATACCGCACCGTTGCCTCCATAGGTTATCAGCTCGTGCGGGTGCTGCGCCACGGCATAGTCCAGGTTGTTCTGGATCATGAGCATGATGGCTTTGGCCTGCTCGCTATTGCCGGGGTATTCGGAAATTGGTCTCGCATACATCCTGTAATCCGGACGCAGGCGATACATATAAATGCGCCCGTAGGTTTCAAGTTCATGGCTAAATTCCTTTACCAGTTCGGCATGGTGCTGCGGCTCAAAGTACCGGAGCGCATTGCGGAGCGCGAGTTTCTTCTCTTCCGGAGACAGTATCTCCTTACGCTTGGGTGCGTGGTTGATGTCCGTTTCGTAAGGCTTTGGCTGTGGTAAGACTGTAGGGATACCTTCCTGTATTTGTTGTTGGAATGTCATTGGCTGTTCGTTTTCAGGTGCATCCGAATGCCGGAAGCAGCTTATTTTCTATTGGTTCCTGTTCGTTTGTCAAATCCGTAAGGGCAATGGCGGCAGCCGCTTTTGCAGCAGTAACCCCTTTTAAGGTGGAATGCCTCGGTAAACACTTTGTAACCTTCGGGCGTAAGGTAGTAATCTTCACCCTCTATTAAATTATTTCCTAAATTTTGCCCTGTCATACGCGCAAATTTAGGAACTTTACATTTAATGACACTATTACGTTTGAATATTTAAATTATGACCACTAATGATAAAATTTAAAATGTTTTTTATCGCTATCAGTGCGCTATTATTTTTAACCAGCGAACACAAGGTTAGTCAAAATATTGAAGGCAATTGGAGTTTTTGTGCTGAAGGAAATGATGAACAGCAAATTATTTCCAATATATGCCGTGAAGTATTTTTCGATAAAAATGTTACAGGATTTTTTAAAAATGCTTCGGGAGATAAAAGCAACTTTCAATGGAATATCACAGATTCCACTATCGAATTTAATTTAAAGCCTGAAAAAGACAACAATACCTGGTTCTCAAACAATTATACCTTTACGTTTAAAATTTACAATGAGGGTAAATTTGAACATTTTGAGTTGAGAGAGAAAAACGCTAATTGGCGGTATCGTTTGAGCAGAAGTAAACGAATATAAATGATAATTACCTCCAGATATTTAGTACCTAAAGGCTATGCCGCCATGGCTATATTCCCCTTTATTTTTGTTCACAACCAAAGAATGAAAGAGAATCGGGTTCTCATAAACCACGAGCGCATACACCTCCGGCAGCAGCTCGAACTATTGCTACTCCCTTTTTACATTTGGTATGTAACAGAATACCTCATTAATCGTCTGAAGTATAAAGACGCAAAAACAGCCTATCGCAACATCAGCTTTGAGCGGGAGGCGTATGCCAATGAAGCCGACCTGACGTATTTGCAAAAGAGGCCGTTGTGGAATTTTATAAAGTTCTTAGGTGTTGAAAATTAATCATTTAAGACATTATGGTGTTGCAATAAAAAATTACATTTGTTGTAACAAACCATAAAACAAAACAATTATGCAAATGAATTATTTAGCCATTCTTGTGGCAACCCTCGTTACGTTACCTATAGGCTTTATCTGGTACCACAAAAATGTTTTCGGCACCGTATGGATGCGTGAAACCGGCATTACCGAAGAAAGCGCCCACAAAGCCAATATGCTGAAGGTATTTGGGCTTACCCTCCTTTTCTCCTTCATGCTGGCCTTTATCCTCCCTACCATTGTTATCCACCAGGTTGGCGCATTGCAACTTACGGGTGGCGACCCGGCAAAGGCGCTGCCTTCTTACCACGAATTCGCGAAGGACTACGCCCATCATTTCCGGACCTTTAAGCACGGCGCGCTGCATGGCTTTATGGCCGGGCTATTCATTATCCTGCCTGCTATTGGCATCAATGCGCAATTCGAGAGCAAAAGCTGGAAATATATTTTGATAAATGCAGGCTATTTTATGGTGTGCCTTACCCTTATGGGTGGGATAATTTGCGCCTGGGAATAATCCCTAATAATCAGAAACGGAGATTCTTCTTCGTCTGAATGACAAAAATTAAATACAAACTTTGGATCCAAACTTTTCTTTTACCCTTTATAATTGTGCCAAAGCGCTCCCCGAAGGTTGGGATGCCATAGCCGAAAATAACATCTTTCTTTCGCGTAGTTACCTTTCGGTACTTGAAAAAACAGCGCCCGATAATATGGAATGCCATTTTATCGGGCTTTTTAAAAATGGCGAACTGTGCGGCATAGCACTGGCGCAGTATGTTAACCTGAGGGGTATTGAGACCGTTAAAAAGAGCTTTAGCCTTAAGGATTACATATTCAAAAAGTTCTCGTCGCATATCATTGTCATAGGCAATAACACGCTTACCGGCCAGAACGCCTACCTGCTTACTGATGCAATCCCTGAAACCACTGCATTATCTTTGTTACGCAAGGCATTGCAGCAAATGGCACGCGACTACCGCAAAAAATGCATTTACATTAACCTGCTTGCGATAAAGGATTTTAACCGCGAAGAGCTGCCCGACTTTAAGGCAGCGGGGTTTAGGGGGTATTATGAATTCTGTACCCAGCCCAATATGATCTTTTCGATAAAAGAAAACTGGACCGGCATTGAGGATTATCTGGCCGACCTGAATACCAAGTACCGCACTCAATATAACCGGGCGCGGAAAAAGGCAGAAGGAATCGATAAACGAAAGCTAACCCTTGAAGAAATTAAGGAAAACCGGGACCGTATTCATGAACTGTACCTCACTGTGGCGGGTAATGCATCCTTTAACACGTTCCACTTACCGAAAAGCCACTTTGAATCTTTTAAAGAGCAATTAAAGGATAATTTTCTTTTTTACGGTTACTTTCTTGATGGCAGATTGGTTGGTTTCAATACCCTTATTAAGAACGGTGCAGATATGGATACTTATTTCCTTGGTTATGATGACAGCATTCAAAAAGAAAAAATGCTGTACCTCAATATGCTGTTCGACATGGTAAGCTATGCCATAAAAAAAGGATTTAAGCACGTAATTTTTGCGCGGTCGGCGATGGAGATAAAGAGTTCGGTGGGCGCTAAAGCCGAAGAAGTATATGGCATGATAAAGCACACCAACCCATTGCTGAATTATTTCATGGCAAGGCTGTTCCCCTATTTCGACCCGAAAGTGGAATGGAAGGAACGGAGTCCGTTTAGATAATTGGGGGGGGTAGAGACACATTCCTTCTTACGAGAGGCAGGCTCTGCGCCTCTAGCATAAATTCATGACAACATGTACGTCCTAAGGCACTGCAACCTTCATTTGCCTGTGCAGTATCTTCACTTCAAGCCTGTCTTCCTCACCGCAGTACTCTCCGTCTATTTGGAAGCATACGGGTACATTGGTCGTTATTAGCGCTTCTTCCGTGGATATTATCTCCACATCTTCAACACTGTCTACAGGTATGTTGCCTGAAATTATCTTGCCTAACAGAAACACATCCATGCTCTTTAGTATTACAACCTCAAATTTGCCGTCATCCATGATACCGACAGGGTTGATGGTTACGCCGGTACCGTAGCGCTGGGTATTGGCCATTACAACCATTCGTGCTTCAGTTTCAATGGTTTTGCCGTTAGCCTCTATTTTGACGTGGAACGGTGGGTCGAGGTCGGTAAGCGTACTGATAGCCTGCAGGGCATAACCTAATTTCCCACGTATGCTGCTGCCTTCGTAATTACGGATCAGTTCGGCATTTACGCCAATATCGCTAAGGTGCAGGCTTTTTTTTCCGTTGATGCACACCATGTCCATTTCCATAACATTGCCATGAAAGGCTATTTTCAATGTTTCCTGAAGGTCGTCCGGGAGTTCCAAATCAACAGACAAACCGTTGGCCGAACCGGCAGGCAGTACCCCTATTATTACGTCGTGATGTTCCACAGCTTCTGCTACCATTTTTACGGTACCGTCGCCGCCGGCAACGAGAATGCGTTCCGGCTTATGTTCATCATAAAGCGACCGAATGGCGTTTTCATCATCTTCCCCCGTGGTTTCAAATTCGACTAGCTCTACACCCTCTTTGGCAGCATAATCACGCGTAGCATTAATGATTTCCGTCTTATCGTTCCCGCCGGCAATCGGATTAACAATCAATAAACATTTCTTTAGGGTATCCATCCTGATTTTTTTACTAAATTTAGAAAAATAGAATCCGAAAACTCTTATCAAATTTATAAATTTTAATGAAGCCAGTTTTAAAACTTTACCGGGGCTACGCCAACGAACAGGAACTCATCGTTTTTGGCCATGTTTTCAGGCCAAATACGGCAGGTAACTATGAATTTGAAAAAAAGCGATTTAAGAACGCTAAGTCTATTATCCGCATGTTCCGGATCAAGACCATTTCTAATGCCGATGTGTATCTGGAGCATAACGGCATGAAAATCCATACCAAAGCAATGGACGATGGCTATTTTAAATTCTGCATACCCCTTGATCAAGTAACGGGCCACGGATGGAGAGATTATTATGTAAGCACTTTTCACGAAGGTGATGAGATTCGGGAGAAAGGCTCCTTTCTGCATCCGTTTAAGGGCAACCTCGGCTTCATTTCAGATATAGACGACACCTTCCTTGTTTCGCATACGCGGAATGCCTTTAAGAAACTCTACATCCTTTTATGGAAGAATATCAATAAGCGCAAAATTTACGAAGATGTCGTGCCTCATTACAAGGCTTTGAGTACATCGGGCCGTAATACCAAAGAAGAAACCAATGCTTTTTTTTATGTGTCAAGCAGTGAATGGAACCTGTACAGCTTTATCGTAAAGTTTACCGAAAAGCATGAGCTGCCCCGTGCGGTGCTGCTGCTGAAAGACATAAAGACCAGCCTTATGGATTTTTTCGTTACCGGGCGGGGCAACCACAACCATAAATTTGACAAGATAAAGCACATACTTGAATTTTATCCCCACCTGCAATATACGCTGCTTGGTGATGACTCCCAGCACGACCCATTCCTTTATGAAAATATATGCAAAATATTCCCCGTTACGGTAAAGGCAGTCTATATCCGCCAAACGGGCCGTCACCAAAAAAGTAAAGCAGTAAGGGCAATTAAAAATATTGAGTCGATGGGGGTCTCGGTATGCTATTTTAGGGATAGCAGCGAGGCGATTGAGCACTCGAAGCAGATCGGGCTGATCGCATAAGCAAACCTTGCGACTGGAATCGACAGAAGGATCTTAACCAATAATTATTTTAGGATATTTTTACATAAAATACCTTACAATATAGTTAATTTTATACCGTGTTAATAACCTTAAAGTAAGAAATATGAAAAAAGTAATTTTGATGGCCGGACTGTCGGTACTACTGCTGGCATCCTGCAAAAAGAAAGAAGAACCTGTACCGGTAACCCCGCCACCTGTTGAAAACCCTGCGCCGGCTCCCACACCACAGCCGCAGGCCAACAACAATACCAGTACTTCTACAACAACAACCACGACAACAAAAGTTGAGGAAGAAGATCCTGACGGAACATCCATCAGCCTCGGCAAAGACGGCGTAAGCATCCAAAGCAAAGATGGCGACAAAAAGAACAATGTCATCATCACGAACAAAAAGAAAGAGGTCGAAATTAAAACCGGGAATTAATACAAAAGGGGTTGTCTTTGAAGACAACCCCTTTTGTATGCATTTCATTACGCTTAAAGTAATATAGTCGGCAGATTATGCCCTGTCAATTTCTTCCTGCACAGTTTCCCATTCTGACATGAGGGCATCGAGGTCTTTCTTTTTCTTTTCGTAAGCCGAAAAGAATGAAGCATCGCCAGTCAGTTTTTCCGGGTGTTCGGCCAGTACGCGGTCATCCTTCTGTATCTCCCTTTCAACCTCCTTTATCTGGCTTTCCACCTTGCTTAACCTGTTTTGAAGCGCCTTACCCTTTTTTTGGTCTTCATAGGAAAGTTGCTGTTTGGGTGCAGCTTTTGGAGCGTCCTTTACCACATCTTTCTTCTCCACTTCGCGCATATTTTGCATATTGCGCTGCTCGAGGTAAAAGTTTATATCGCCTAGGTATTCCCTTATCTTTTGGTCTTTGAATTCGTAAACCGTATTCGCCATACCCTGCAGGAAATCTCTGTCGTGGGATACCAGCAGCAGTGTGCCTTCAAACTTTTGCAGTGCAGCCTTCAAAACGTTCTTCGACTTGATGTCAAGGTGATTGGTAGGTTCATCCATCACCAGCACGTTGATAGGCTGGAGCAACAGTTTGCAAAGCGCAAGACGGTTCCTCTCGCCACCTGAAAGCACTTTTACTTTTTTCTCCACGTCATCGCCCCTGAAGAGGAAAGCACCCAGCATATCGCGCACTTTGGAGCGGTTGGTGTCAGTAGCTGCATTCTCCATGGTTTCAAGGAGAGTGATCTCGCCATTAAGGTATTCGGCCTGGTTCTGTGCGAAGTAGCCTAACTGAACGTTATGTCCAAGCTTTATGACGCCGGTGTAATCAATATCTTTGGTAATAGCTTTGATCAAAGTCGACTTGCCCTGTCCATTTTGGCCCACGAAAGCAATTTTACTCCCGCGCTCCACCAACAGGTTAATATCTTTTAGAATCGTTTTATCGCCATATTTTTTGGTAACGTGTTCTGCCTCAACCACCACCCGGCCGGGGGTAATGGAAACGGGGAAGGTAATACTCATCACCGAGTTATCATCCTCATCCACCTCAATACGCTCTACCTTATCCAGCTTTTTGATGAGCGACTGCGCCATAGATGCCTTTGATGCCTTAGCCCTGAATTTTTCTATGAGTTTCTCGGTCTGCTCGATCTTCTTCTCCTGATTTTTTTGGGTAGCAAGCTGCTTCTCTCTTATTTCATGCCTCAGGTCAAGGTATTCCGTATACGGCTTGTTGAAATCGTATATTTTGCCCAAGGATATTTCAATCGTACGGTTGGTTACGTTGTCGAGGAACATTTTATCGTGTGATACAATGATCACTACGCCGGGATAGTTTCTGAGGAACGATTCCAGCCAGATGATACTCTCGATATCAAGGTGGTTGGTGGGTTCATCCAGCAGCAGTATGTCATTGCTTTGAAGCAGGAGTTTTGCCAACTCAATACGCATACGCCACCCGCCGGAAAATGTATCGGTAGGTTTATCAAAATCTTCGCGCTTAAAGCCCAGGCCAAGCAGGATTTTCTCGGTATCGCCTACATAATTGTATCCTCCCAAAATCTCATAATGATGCGAATGGTCACTAAGATCCTCTATGAGTTTAGAGTAGGCTTCGCTTTCATAATCGGTACGTGTTGCCAGTTGATGGTTAATGGAGTCGATCTTGCCTTCCACATCTTTTATCTCCTCAAATGCCTGATAAGCCTCATCAAGCACCGTGCGCCCTTTTACAAAGTCGATGTCCTGCCTTAAGAAACCTATCTTAACTTCCTTTTCGGTAGCGATAACACCCGAATCCGGGGCAATATCCCCAGAAAGTATTTTGAGCATGGTCGACTTACCTGCACCATTCTTACCCACAAGGCCTACCCTGTCGCCCGCTCCGAGCCTGAACGTTACTTCCTCAAACAAAAAGGTCCCGCCAAAGGACACCGATAAATTATGTATATTCAGCATTAATTGTAATTCTTATGGTACCGTAACCGAAATTTTTTGCAAAGGTAGCATTTACAATCGGTTATTACATAAACCTCGTGAGGTTTACTTCTTTTCTTACCGGCCTGCCGGAAATTATGGAATCGAAAAGCTCCCGCGCCATTGGGGGACCCAGCATTACACCACGGGTACCAAGGCCATTTAGCAGGTGGACATTCTTATGCAATGGGTGCGTACCGATCAACGGTTTGCGGTCTTTGGTTGTTGGGCGTACGCCTGCCAAGTGGTTTACGACAGTATAGTCGCACGTGATGATTTCTTCAAGCCGGTCACACAGTTCCTTTCGTCCGGCATCGGTGGGAATGTTTGTTTTGTCATCCCACTCATAGGTAGCGCCAACTTTATAAAACCCGTTACCAAGCGGAAGAATGAACACATCAGCCTTTACAATAACGTCCAACTGAAGTGCGGGGGCCTCTATAATAAGCATCTCACCTTTTGTCCCGTTAAGCGGCAAATCGCCGAAAAAAGGGTTTTGCCTTACGCCATATCCTTCTGCAAAAATGATATGGGAAGCCCGCACCCCGTGGTATTCTATATAGCCGTCATGCACAACTAAATCATCATGGCAAAATTGCTCCTCGATCAGGTTTTCGCTTTGCCGCAAATACGAGTGATAGGCGGCAACCAAAGCTGCGGTATCAAGATACCCTGTATGCAATACTTCCCCAAATCCAAACGGAGCAGGAAGGCCGCGATAGCTTTTATGAATTACAATCAGGGATAAAAATTGATCCAAGCCGGGTTTATCGGCGGCGGCAAACCAATTATTTTGCTCTTCTACGGAGGCAAATTTACGATATGTGTGGATGCCTATATCAAACTTTATGCCGAGCCGGTCTTCAAGGGCTTTATAGAATGGCTTAATAAAAGCCATATGTGCTACGGCATCCTGCGGCATACTCAGCCGTTTCAGAATAACAGGATTGTATAAACCACCTGCTACCAGCGACGAATTTTGGGAGTCGTCGGAAACAACTGTAAATGATTTCCCTTCCCGTAAAGCTGTTTCGGCAAAACTGATTCCTGCAAGGCCAGCACCAACAATGATAAAATCTTTCATGGGGCAAAAATAAAAAACTCTTACCGTTTTGGTAAGAGTTTTTGTTATTTTAGAACAATGAGATTAGTAATTCCACATATCCTGCTCAAAGTTGCGTATCTTATCTTTGATACGCTCCGCTTCAAGCAACTGCATTTGCGAATTGTCCTTAAGGTACTTTTCAACAAGCCTGTCACCATAAACATTCTCCTCTTTGTAAATCACTCCGCTAAAACGTCGTGAATTCAGAAGGTGGTCAAAAGTTATAGGCATAGCTGAATTTTTCTCATTGAAAGCCTTCGCTTTATGCAATTCGTCACGAACAGCAGGGAAGTAAATCCAGAACAGATCAATGTATTCTTTTTCTTCGCTGTCAACCTGAATATCCGGAACAACAGGGCAAATACCCATCATCCTGTATTTCAGCTCACCCTGGCGTTTGTCAAAGTACCAGTAACCAACTACTTTATAAGCAGCAACATCAGCAGCGACAAGTTCAGTTGTAACAATGAATTCCTCTGAAATCTTTTCACCTGCGTTATATTGCTCCCTACCTGCATCGGTAGTGTCAATTTTCATAAACGCAGTTGACATATCTTTCAAAGTCCTCTTTGTCGTGAAATAACTATCGTCGTATACTTCAGTAATCTTCCCACCTTTGATACCATCGATAAGTGTCTGATAAAGCGACTTACGGTTAGGTCCTAAGTTCTCGTCTACAGGAAAATACATCGGAAAGTTAACCCTTTGGTCAAGGTCGATCATTTCCCAAACTTTTCTTCCCATAAGCACATCACGGTCACCCACATAACCATAAGGTAATGGTTTATCGTTGTCCAAAGAGTCCTGCTGAGCAGTTTTCAAACCGATTTGGTCAGGAGTTTTGGCATTAAGAAGATTTGACTGTGCAAAGCAAGCAACAGATGACATCAACAATACCAGTGCAAAGGAAAAATTTCTAAAATTCATCGTAACTGTTTATTAAGTCGTTTATATATAAACTCCTACTTTTAAAATTTATTGTGTTACTTCCCAAGCTACAGGAGCCGTTTTAGGAAGCATGATAGAACTACCTTCAAGTTTTGTTTTGATCTCAGAAATAATAATAACATCGCCACGGGCTGCTCTTCCAATAGCTGCTTTTGCCCTTGAATCCATTTTACTACCGCTTACTACAACCGTAGGCTGTCCGGGAACTTTGATATTGAATCCTGTAACATTAAGCCTAACATCGAAATCGAAGTCTTCAAGGATAGCATTAACTGTCTGTACTTCAAGGTTAGATTTAGGACCTTTAATAGTTCCTGTTTCCCTGCCCCTAAGAGCACCTGTAGGACCAGGAATGTTTTTGATCCTGAATATTTTCCTGTCATTAACTTTAGTAGTCCCGTCAGGAAGTGTACCTGTTACTGTAATCGTAACCTCACGACCTGCACCCGGGTTCATCATATACTGCCCAGGTTTACCTGATTTAACAAGGCCTGGCGCTGCAGCATTAACTTTATCAGCTGATATACCTGCAAATGAAATAGTCATTGGGTTAGCAACACCACGATAAACAACGTTCATCTTATCTGCAGAAATTGTTGCAGAATTTGGTTTGGGAACCACAACATAGTTTCCTTTTATTGGCAAGCTAACTACTTTGCCATTTTCATCAAAGTTGAATGAACCAGTGATATCATGCTCACCAAGAGCACCTGCACCAAATGAGAATTTAGCCTGCCCTGCTTCAGCAGAAACACTATTACCGTTTACAACAACTGATTTAGCCTTAAGCGTTGGATCAAACTTACCAAGGATAATTTTACCTGTTACGGCTTCACCCTGGAAGAATGCAGTTTTATCCGGAACAACGATAGGCTGATAAGCTGTAAGTGACGCAGCAGCAACAAGATCCGACTGGAACATTCCTGCCATGATATCACCTTCAGTTGTTTTAATATCCGCCTGTATTTGCGACAGCTTAGTTACAGAAGCGATAAGCGGAAAGCCTTTGTAGTGATAATCGATCCATGAAAGTGTAGCACCTACTTTTTCAGAAAACACATCCTTAGTAGCAAACCTGCTTTCGATTTTAGCCATTTCACTGGCTGCGATAGAACTGCCACTGATTTGTTTGATCTGTGCAGGATAATTTTTAAGCTTGTTTAGAAATTCCTCCCCATTCTTTGAAACTTTATCGCCAGCAAAGAAAAAGTTATCAAAGTACTCACTGCTATCCATTTGCTCGTAAGGAAGATTACCTTCTTTATCTCTTTCCAATGCTTTGGTCGCCTCAGTTTTCAGACCTTCTATATAATCATAGAATTCTTTTGATGCAGACCTGATCTTGTCTACTTTAGCTTTTTTATCACCAAACTGACCTGGCTGATCTACTGCCTTTTGTGCCAGTTGCTGGAAAGAGCTTTGGTTTCTTGCTTCAGCAATCCCATTGGATTCTACAATTTTATTATTTAATAATCCAAAAGCCGATAGTACCTCTTTTGACATATTTAATGCCAACATCGCGATGAAAACCAGGTACATAAGGTTAATCATCTTTTGCCTTGGGGTTAATTTTCCTCCTGCCATTTCTAATTAGTCTGTTTCTATTAGTTTAAAATAAGATTGATTGCTAATTAGGATTAGCCCCTGTTGTTGCCCATTGCAGAAAGCATACCACCATAAACATTGTTCAAAGAAGCAATGTTCTGCGTCATAGTCTGCATTTGGTCTTTTAGTTTACTTGCGTTATCAGCGATCTCCTTGTTTGCCTCAGCATTACGGGAAGCGCTTTCAAGCTGTACTTTGTAAAGGCTGTTCAGTGACTCCATTTGAGCGGCAGCCATAGACATTTCCTCGCTGTATTTTTTCTGAGAAGATATTGAATCAACAGTAGGAGCAATTCCTTTAGCAGCAGATTCAAAATTTTTGATGCTGTTACCAAGGCTTTCCATAAGCGCGCCGTCAATTTTAGCTTCTTTCAAAAGGTTGTCAAGTTTTTGTGACAAAAGTCCCTGAGCTTCTTTAGGGTCTTCTTTTTTAAGTTCTTTTTTCTTAGCCTCGCCACCTGCAAGTTCAGGATAAACCAAAGACCAGTCAAGTTCTTTTTCAACAGGGTCAAATGCTGATAAACCGAAAATAAGAGCTTCAACGCCAAGTCCTACGATGAGCATTATACTCGCGCCTTCCCAGTGCTGTATTTTAAAAAGTGCTCCGATAATTACAACCGCCGCTCCCATACCATAGGCAAAATTCATAACTCTTTTAGGTAGTGCCATAATAAAAATAATTTTTAGTTTTTAGTTAAGTTAAATTTAAATATTCAAAAGACAATGTTGGTTACTTATTGATTTGCGGTACTTTCTGTACCCATGTAATCCTGAACGGTCCTGAAACCTATGTAGCTCCTTGCAGAGTCGGCATATTCCCAATCCCTGGTACTTACCTGAAGGAAGTACCCTACATCTTTCCAAGAGCCGCCGCGAATTACTTTACGGTTATTGGTCTGGTCAGGAACGTTAGGGTTCATTGTAGACACATATTCATAAGATGAAGCATCATAAGATGAATCGGTCCATTCAGAAACGTTACCGGCCATGTTGTACAGGTTAAAATCGTTTGGATCGAATGATTGCGCCTCTACAGTATAAAGGGCTCCGTCGGCAGCATAATCACCCCTGTTTGGCTTAAAGTTAGCAAGGAAACACCCTGTGTCATTCTTAGCATAAGGACCACCCCAAGGGAATGTTGCAGACTCAAGGCCGCCCCTTGCAGCATACTCCCATTCTGCTTCGGTAGGAAGACGGAACTTGTTTACAAACTGCCTTTTCTTTTCTTTTTGGTAAGCATTCTTATTCAGGTGCCTCCATGCACAAAATGCTTTGGCTTTCTTCCACGAAATACCTACCACAGGATATTCGCCGTATGCATCATGCCAGAAATAGTCGTTGTGCATTGGCTCGTTGTACGAGTAAGCAAAGTCTTTAATCCAAGCTGTTGTATCCGGGTAGATTGCTACAGGTTCTGATTTAATATATTTTCTCCTCTTCTCCCTTGAGCTTACCGATGTAGACCTATCGTTGGCCGCAGCCTCGATATCCATCCACTTGTAACGGAAAACCAATTTAGAAACATCAATAGTCCTGAGGCCATTATACGATTCTGATTCAGGCAGATACATAGAGTCCATCACCTCAACGTAATCGGCATCCGGGTATTTATAAGGATCGGTTATCAGTTTCGGCTTATGGTTTAGCTTTCTTCCAGCATACAGGTCGTCAGGATTGTTAGGATCGGGAAGACTCCAGTAATTCTCCTCCATATACGTTTCATACGGGGTTTTTTCCTCACCTTCTTCCGTACCCTTGAAGGCATACTCACCTATGCCCCCGCTTCCCGGAGTAGCACCCATATCATCTGCCTGGATAGCAAGCCTGGTCCTGATAGTTGAATCCTTAACCCATTCCACAAACTGGCGGTACTCGCTGTTTGTAATCTCTGTTTCGTCCATGTAGAAAGAACGCACAGTTACGGTTTTAGTAGGAGCATCCTGTACATTTGCCAAGTCATCGTCCGACTTACCCATAATGTATGCGCCGCCCGGAACTAAAGTCATACCATAAGGCTTCTCCGGCCTCCACTTCTTTCCTCTAACACCTACCAGTTCCCCCCGGTCACTGGAACCACAGCTGATTAAAAATGATAAAGTTGCTGTTAATGCAATGAACTTCTTCATAGATTTGGGTTGTTTATGTATTCTATTTTTAAGGGCGTAAACCTATTTATTTATTTTCAAAAAAACAATTTTTTTAATAAAAAAACCGTGTCAAAAAGCAAACATTTCAATTCTTAGCGATAAACACGCCTTTTTTATAACAAAAATGTTAAATTATGTTTTTTCTTTGAGCTTTCCATAATCTTTCCGGAAACTCGTTGTTGCATGCGCTAATGTAATCCTGATAGCTACATGGTAATAACGTATTCCGTTTCAATTTATTATCAACTCCCGATACAAACGGGATATCAATCCACCATCTTTCGGTTTTGTCACTCTTATAAAATATGAGCTCCTCCCCTTCCATCGGCACAATATACTTAATGTAGCGCTCTTTACTGCCAAACGGGTATTCATTGGAACGGTAATGCATGCCTTCAATAAAGTACCATATAACCTGCGCTATGAGCGCTGCCTCCTGCCGGGTGTCCTCCTGGTTGAATATCCCAAAAGACGTGACCTTGTCACTGATCCCGGCGTACCGCGCTAAAGTACAAATTTCTTTGCCATCAAAACCATTTGGTATAAATTTAACAATATTACCGGAATCTGCCGACCTAACTGATGTCATATCAATGCATACCATGTCGGCATCCCGGAAAACAGGTTCGGCAATCGAGGCATCATTGCTGATTTCACCCAAACGGTAGGCATCAAAATACAATTTTTCAATCAGATCAATCTCCTCCTGCGAATTATAGTAGGTCTGGTATCCTATGTTGCTATAGTTGAAGAGATTGTTAGGCTCCTCAATTATAATCCTTGTCAGGTAGGACTTTGCAGATATGGGTTCATCCTCCGTACCGAAATCAAACCTGCTGTCGATAGCGACCATGTTCACCATTTGCTCCAGTTTATCGTAGGCGCGGTACATTCCGTAGGCAAGATCCTGCGAACCCCCGATGACAATAGGTATCACGTTACCTTTAATAAGTGCCTCAATAATACTTTTTAGGGCATAATACGTATCCTGGACTGTTTCCCCCGAAGGTATGTTACCCAAATCGATAATTACCTTATCCCAATTGCCGGGAAAAAGGCTGTACAGTTCTTTTCTTATATAATTAAGGTGTACATGATCCTTTTTATCGTTCATACCTCTATTGTCCGGTACCCCGATGATGGCTATTGCGGCGGTTTCAGTTTCCGGGAAAACATCCTCTGTATGCAATATCGCTTTTTTTCCAAGCGACTGGGCAGGGAGTTCCTGTATGTAACTTACAAGGGTAGCATCTAAAGGTTCTAAAAATTCAAAAGGCATAGCTGCTTATTTCTTTTTTGCGGTTGCTTTTTTTGTCGGGGCTTTCTTAGCCGGAGCTTTTTTGGCTGTAGCCTTTTTTGCAGGCGCCTTTTCTTCTATCATTGCTTTTACCTGGTCAAGGGTAAGTTTTGCCGCGTCGATATCTTTATTAAGCTCGATCTTGGTCTTGCCCTTCAGAATAACGGAACGACCCCAGCGCGCCTTCTCTACCTTTATGCCTTCGGCCTCCCAATTATGCAGTACTTTATCCTGGTCTTTTTGTAGCTTGTCCACTATCAGGTTTTCTAAATCTCCCTGTGACAGGCTTTCAAAATTATACTTTTTGCTTACGTTTATAAACATGCCGTTCCACTTGATGAACGGACCGAAACGGCCAACGCCCTTTTGCACCGGCTGCCCGTCAAACATACCTATTGGTGCATCTGCCTGCTCTTTTTCGCTAATCAGTTCCTGTGCCCTTTCTAAAGTCACATCCAGCGGATCCTCCCCTTTTGGCAGGGATATGAACATTTTACCAAATCGAACGTATGGCCCAAACCTGCCATTATTCACCTCTACCTCTTCATCTTTATAGGTTCCCAGGCTTTTCGGCAGCATGAACAGCGCCAGTGCCTGGTCAAGCGTAATGGTTGCAATATTCTGGTCCTGCATAAGGCTCGCGAATTGTTTGTTCTCATCCTCAGCATCACCTATTTGTGCCATGGCGCCAAACCTGCCCAGGCGTACACTTACCGGCTTACCGGTTTTGGGGTCGGTGCCCAATATTCTTTCACCCGACTCCCGGTCCGCATTTTTTTCAACATCCTGTACTCTCGGATGGAAGTGCCCGTAAAAATCACCCATCATCCTGGTCCAGTCTTCGTTCCCGGAAGCGATCTCGTCAAAATCCTGCTCTACCTTGGCGGTAAAGTTATAATCAAGTATTGTTTCAAAATGGTTTACAAGGAAGTCATTCACAATGATCCCGATATCGGTTGGTACCAGTTTTCCTTTATCAGACCCTACATTCTCTGCAAGTTCCTGTTGGGAAACAGAAGCGCCTTTCAGCACCATCTGGCTGTATTTCCTTTCCTGGCCTTCAAAGCTTCCCTTCTCCACATAATTCCTGTTGATGATGGTAGAAATGGTAGGGGCATAAGTTGACGGCCGGCCAATACCCAACTCTTCCAGCTTCTTAACCAAAGCTGCTTCGGTATAACGTGCAGGCGGCCTTGAGAAGCGTTCGGTTGCAGTGATATAGTTATTAAGGAGTTTTTCATTTACCCTCAACGCAGGGAGCATGCCCTCCTGTTCGGTATCTTCATCATCACTACCTTCAAGGTATACTTTCAGGAAGCCTTCAAACAACAGGACTTCACCTGCTGCCGCAAATACCTCTTTATGATTATTGGCTTCTATCTTTACATTGGTGCGCTCCAGTTGGGCATCGCTCATTTGCGAAGCCACGGTACGTTTCCATATCAGGTCGTACAGCCTTGCCTGGTCACGGTCGATATTTACGGTGTGGCGTGTCATATCGGTTGGTCGGATGGCTTCGTGCGCTTCCTGTGCTCCCTTGCTTTTGGTTGCATAGTTACGCGGCCTGCTGAACTCCTTTCCATACGACCTGATGATCTCGGCTTCCGCGGCACCCATGGCTTCCTGCGAAAGGTTTACGCTGTCGGTCCTCATGTAAGTAATAAGCCCGGCTTCGTACAGGCGCTGTGCCATCATCATGGTAACACCTACCGGAAAGTAAAGCTTCCTGGCGGCTTCCTGCTGTAATGTTGACGTGGTAAACGGCGCTGCCGGTGATTTTTTGGCCGGCTTGGTTTCAAGGTCAGACACCTTATATATAGAACCGATATTTTTATTTAAAAAATCACGGGCTTCTTCTTTTGTCGAAAAATTCTTTGGCAGCTTTGCCTTAAATGTCTTGCCCGCCTCGTTTACGAATTCGGCGGTTATACTATACGAACCTTCTGCATTAAAATGCTGTATCTCACGTTCACGCTCTACGATAAGGCGTACGGAAACCGACTGTACCCTACCAGCCGAAAGGCCGCTTTTTACTTTTTTCCAGAGCACAGGCGATAGTTCATAGCCCACAAGCCTGTCGAGTACGCGACGGGCCTGTTGTGCATTTACCAGATTATAATTGATATCCCTTGGATTATCGATCGCTTTTAGTATGGCCGTCTTGGTGATCTCATGGAAAACGATGCGCTTTGTTTTCGCTTTGTCCAGTTTCAGTTCTTCCGCGAGGTGCCATGCTATGGCCTCCCCTTCGCGGTCCTCATCGGAAGCCAGCCAAACCATTTCGGCCGATTTTGAGAGATCCCTGAGTTTTTTGACCAATGCCTTTTTATCAGGAGACACTTCGTATTTCGGCTTGAAGCCATTCAGCACATCCACCCCGATTTCCTTACTTGGAAGGTCGGCAATGTGTCCGTAACTTGACTCTACCTGGAAGTCTTTCCCTAAAAATTTTTCTATGGTTTTTGCCTTTGCAGGCGACTCAACGATCACTAAATTCTTTGCCATTATATGTTTCTTTGGGGGCAAAAGTATGCGAATTTTTTAAATATTGGTTTTTTACGGATTTTAAAAATCATTTTTGTGATACTGATAACAGCCGTAAGCAGGAAGATTTAGCCACAAATTTCACTGATTTCACAATGTCAAACTCACATCAACGTAATATCAAGCATCTTTGGTTAAGGTATTTGAGTTTCCAAATACGTTCCTGCCAACTTGTCATAATATTGAATAAAACTGTATCTTTGCCGTTCTAAAAAGCACCACAGGAGTGATATGGAAAAGATAATTGAAGAAAACAAACAGGGACAAAGCCTTGTTTTGGCGCAGAGAGAAGGAAACACAAAAAAGCTTTTTATAGAGAGCTATGGCTGCCAGATGAATTTTTCGGACAGCGAAATTGTTGCATCCATCCTTGCAAATGAAGGCTTTGACACCACACAAAACCTGGAAGAGGCCGACCTTGTTTTGGTAAATACCTGCTCGATACGTGATAAGGCCGAGCAGACCGTGCGCAAAAGGCTTGAAAAATATAATGCCGTAAAAAAGATAAATCCGGGAATGAAAGTGGGCGTGCTGGGCTGTATGGCCGAGCGCCTGAAAAGCCAGTTCCTGGAAGAAGACATTGTGGATATGGTGGTAGGGCCGGATGCCTACAAAGACCTCCCGAATCTTTTGAAGGAAGTTGGCGAAGGCCGTGATGCCATCAATGTTATCCTTTCGAAAGAAGAGACCTATGGCGATATAGCGCCCGTGCGCCTAAACAGCAACGGTGTTACAGCTTTTGTTTCCATTACCCGTGGCTGCGACAATATGTGCACCTTTTGCGTGGTGCCATTTACCCGTGGGCGCGAACGCAGCCGTGAGCCACACAGCATTATGGACGAGATAAAAAATCTTTGGGACAGGGGCTTTAGGGAGATCACCCTATTAGGGCAGAACGTCGACAGCTATTTGTGGTATGGTGGCGGCCTGAAAAAAGATTACGTAAAGGCTTCTGAAATGCAGCAGGCCACCGCGGTTGATTTTGCGCAGCTCTTGGACATGGTAGCGACAACGTACCCGAAAATGCGTTTCCGTTTTTCTACTTCCAATCCGCAGGACATGCACCTGGAGGTGATAGAGGTAATGGCGAAACACCATAATATATGCAAGTACATCCACCTGCCGGTACAAAGCGGCAGCACCCGGATATTACAGGAAATGAACCGCCAGCACACCCGCGAGGAATATATGGCGCTGGTAGACAACATATACAGGATTATCCCTGACATTTCGCTTTCGCAGGACATGATCGCCGGTTTCCCTACCGAAACCGAGGAAGACCACCGGGATACCCTGAGCCTCATGGAACATTGCCAGTACGATTTCGGGTTTATGTTCGCCTACTCTGAGCGCCCCGGCACACTGGCTGCACGAAAGATGGTGGATGATGTACCTGAAGAGGTAAAGAACCGCAGGCTTGTTGAGATCATTAACGTGCAGCAGGCTATGGCGCTCAAGCGTACACAGCGTTTTGTAGGCCAGGTGGTGGAAGTGCTCGTCGAGAAAGAATCGAAGCGCTCTGCAGATCACTGGAGCGGACGCAGCTCGCAAAACACTACCGTGGTTTTCCCAAAAGGCAATTACAAGCCGGGCGACTTTGTGAACGTTCTGACAAGCGACTGCACGACGTCGACACTGATAGGCGAAGCGTTGGGGTATTCGCAAATGCAATAGTTTATTTTGTTTCAGGTTTCAAGTTTCAGGTTATTGAAACCGCTAACAACTTATGGGACTATTGGCAACTTGAAACTTTAAACCTGAAACTAAATTTATGGAAAGCGTATAATATGGATAAGGAAATTATAATTACACAAAGCCTTGATGAAAAAACACTTATAAAGGCCAGTATTCAAATATTATTAAGCGGCCGCCTAATAATATATATTGTAGTACTTATAATTTTTGTGATTATAAATGTGATTACTGGTTTGCATGACTTTGGAGATACACCGCCGGATGTATTTACTTTCATCCCTTTCTTGATCCCAATAATAGTGTTCTTTGGTGTTTGGCACAGCACTCGCAAAACAGTAATCCGGAATTATAAAAAAAATCCACGCTATTATAACAATATAACTTTCACGCTTACTCCCGAGGGATTAAATATACAAGGAGAGGAATTTAACAATAAAAATCAATGGGAAAATTACTATAAAATTAAGGAACGGGAAAAATGGTTCTTGATATTTATAGATAGGCATCAGGCACACATAATTGATAAAGCTCAGCTTAAAAGTTATACAACGGAGGATTTAAGGATGTTTTTCAGACAGCTCCCGCCCAAAGTAAAAGTAGCAGTTAAGTAATTAGCGGCAAAAAATAATATGGAAAGCGTACAAGCGATAAAACAACGATTTGAAATTATAGGGAATGATCCCAAGCTTAACCGTGCCGTGGAGAAAGCCATACAGGTGGCACCAACCGATATTTCGGTATTGGTAACAGGCGAGAGTGGTGTGGGTAAGGAAAGCATCCCGAAGATCATACATGCCCTGTCGCACAGGAAGCATGGCAAATATATAGCCGTAAACTGCGGCGCCATTCCGGAAGGAACTATAGACAGCGAGCTTTTCGGGCACGAGAAGGGCGCGTTTACAGGAGCGACCGGCGCACGCGAAGGTTATTTTGAGGTAGCCGACGGCGGCACCATTTTCCTTGACGAGGTGGGCGAACTGCCGCTTACTACACAGGTAAGGCTGCTGCGCGTTTTAGAGAACGGCGAATTCATAAAGGTAGGCTCCTCGCAGGTGCAGAAGACCAACGTACGCATTGTGGCTGCGACCAACGTGAACATGTTCGACGCCATTGAAAAAGGCAAGTTCAGGGAAGACCTGTATTACCGTCTTAGCACAGTAGAGATTATGCTGCCGCCACTGCGCGAAAGGCAGGACGATATTCATTTACTGTTCCGTAAATTCTCTTCGGACTTTGCGCATAAGTACAAAATGCCGCCTATAAAACTGGATGATAATGCTGTGCAATTGCTGCAAAACTTTCGCTGGAGCGGAAATATACGCCAGCTGCGCAATGCGGCAGAGCAAATTTCCGTTTTAGAGACAAACCGCAACATATCGCTCGCTACACTGCGCCACTACCTGCCGGAAGCGGGCAGCAACCTTCCTGCCGTGGTAAAGGGCCAAAAGGCGGAAAGCGATTTCAGCAACGAAAGGGAGATATTATACAAGGTGCTGTTTGACATGAAGAGCGACCTCAACGACCTGAAGAAGCTGACCATGGAACTAATGCAGAACGGCAATAATAATAAGGTACACGAATCGAATAAAGGCCTGATACAGAAAATATATGGCAACGGCGGGGACAACCACAGCGAATTTGAAGACCTGCCGCGTTCAGAGGTATTCGCGCCGCAAAAGCCACAACGACCCGAGCCTGTGGAACACCACGACGATGACGAAGACAATTACCTGTTTGCCGAAACCGTTGAGGAGGAAGAAACACTCCGACTGGACGAAAAAGAGATAGAGCTGATCAAGAAAGCCCTGGAACGCAACAAAGGCAAGCGCAAGGCCGCAGCCGATGAGCTGGGCATCTCTGAAAGGACATTGTACAGGAAGATTAAACAATTTGACCTATAGCCGATCAAATGAAAAATATAAAAATACTGGTTGCATTGACTATTTTGTTCACCCTTAGCGGATGCAGCATTTACAACTTTACCGGGACGGGCAAGATTGATGCCAAGACGTTCCAGGTAAATTATTTCCAGAACAATGCCGACCTTGTAGATCCGGGTATTGAGCGTGACTTTACGCAAAGGCTTCAAAACCTGATCCAAAACCAAACGAACCTGAGCCTTACGAACTCCGGTGGCGACCTGGTATATGAAGGCGAGATCGTGGAATACCGCGTGACCCCAATGACCGCGACGGCAAACCAGCGTGCGTCGCAGAACAGGCTGACCATATCGGTAATGGTGCGCTTTACCAACAAGAAAAAAGAGGACGACGATTTTGAGAAGCGCTTTAGCTTTTATTATGATTACTCCGGTGACGGGTTGCCCACAGGATCGATACGTACAGCCGCCCTTGAAGAGATCTTTGAAAGGATAACACAGGATGTATTTAATGAATCGCTGGCGAAATGGTAAATTGGTTGACAGTTATCAGCTGTCGGTTGACAGTTTTGAGCGCCATGGTAATTCTTACCGTGATTGCTTTGACCGGGTGTAAGTCGAAATATACACTATCGGACACTAATATCCCCGAAGATATAAAGACGTTTGAAGTGAAGTCATTTCAAAATAATGCAGAAATTGTGGAGCCGGGAATTGAGCGGATATTTATCAATAAATTGCAGGATCAGATAAAAGACAAGTCCCGACTGACACTTACGAACTCCGGCGGCGACTTGGTATATGAAGGCGAGATTGTGGAATACCGGGTGACTCCGATGACCGCCACAGCAAACCAGCGTGCGTCGCAGAACAGGCTGACCATATCGGTAATGGTGCGCTTTACCAACAAGAAAAAAGAGGACGACGATTTTGAGAAGCGCTTTAGCTTTTATTATGATTACTCCGGTGACGGGCTGCCTACAGGATCGATACGCACAGCCGCCCTTGAGGAGATTTTTGAAAGGATAACACAGGACGTATTTAATGAATCGCTGGCAAAATGGTAAGTTGGTTGAAAGTTATCAGTTGTCGGTTGTCGGTTGACAGTTTTCCTATCCGACTGTAAACTGTAAACTGACAACTGTAAACTCTAAACTAATTTGAACACAAAAGACTACATACAACTTTTAAACAAGCCTTATTCGCTGAATGAGAAGCAGGTGGCCGGACTGGAACGGATTCTTGGTGAATTCCCTTTCCTGCAAAGCGCGCGTGCCGTTTATTTAAAAGGGCTGTACAACCAGGATAGTTTCAGGTATAATACCGAACTGAAGAAAACCGCGGCACACACCACAGACCGGTCGGTGCTGTTTGACTACATCACTTCGGAACAGTTCCAGAGCGTGCAAAAAAAGTTTTTTGACGAACAAGAGAGAGTGGTTGCAGAGATTAGTGTTACCGAAGCGGAGGTTGCAGCACCGACTGTAGCCAATACGCTTGAAGAATCTATAAAAAAAATAATTACTGAAGCCGAACCCGGACCGGAAACCACTATCAAAAAGGCACCGGAAGTCATTTTGCCAGAAGAACCTGCCCAGTTGGAAAAAATACTTGAAGCCGAAGAGCACCTTACTATAGGAAAGCCACTGGAGTTCAATGAAAGTGAGCGGCACTCCTTTGCTGAATGGCTGCAGCTTTCGAAACTGGCACCCATAACCAGGGAAGAAGAAACGCCTGCGGACACCGAAAGCACAGGCCCGGAGAACGGCATGCTTGCAAAAAAACTCGAACTCATTGATAAATTCATTGAGACCAAACCGAAGATAGAGCCTGCCAAAACAATTCCCGCGCCTGCAAATATCCAAAGGAGTGTAGAAGACAATTCGAGCTACATGACCGAAACGCTGGCACGGGTTTACCTTGAGCAAAAAAAATATTCTAAGGCGATACAGGCATATGAAATTTTAATTTTGAAATATCCGGAAAAAAGTGTTTTCTTTGCAGACCGTATTTCGGATATAAAGACTTTACAACAAAATAATAATTAATAACGATGGTTAACTTTTCAATTTTTCTGGTGCTTATAACGATAGTGAGCTTCCTGCTGATAGTCGTAATTATGGTTCAAAACCCTAAAGGCGGCGGTTTATCTTCTACCCTTGGCGGAACGCAGATGATGGGCGGCGTGCAGAAAACCACCGATTTCCTTGATAAAAGTACATGGACACTGGGCACGATACTCATAGCCCTTATATTATTGTCGAGCCTTAGCTTCTCTACGGGATACTCCGGGGAAGACAGCATAATTGACGAAAGCGCTGTTCCGGCCGCGAAAGCACCGGCTGCGGGAGCACCTGCAACACCTGGCACACAGCCACAGGGTGCACCGGCTACACAGCCTGCGCAATAAGTGTCATAATAAAACCATAAAAAATGCCGGCTCATTTGTGTCGGCATTTTTTGTATCTGTAAATTTGTCAGCCTTCAATCAACTGGCATAATTTCTGAAAAAACAAAAACAAATTTTAATAACAAACATAAAATAGAGTATAATATGGCTTTAAACATTAAACCGCTTCATGACCGTGTTCTCGTTGAACCGGTTGCTGCAGAAACCCAAACTGCTTCCGGGATCTTCATTCCTGACACTGCTAAAGAAAAACCGCAAAAAGGCATTGTGGTAGCCGTTGGAAATGGCACTAAAGACCATGACATGACCGTAACGGTGGGCGACACTGTTTTGTACGGAAAGTATGCAGGCACCGAATTGAAGTTTGAAGGTAAGGATTACCTTATCATGAAAGAAGAAGAAATTTTCGCAGTAATCTAAGAGTTTATTATTTAAACACATATAACTAAAAGCAAAATGGCAAAAGAGATAAAATTTGATATTGAAGCACGCGACGGCTTAAAGCGCGGTGTGGATGCATTGGCAAATGCGGTAAAAGTAACCCTTGGCCCAAAAGGGCGTAATGTAATCATCAGCAAATCGTTTGGCGGGCCAACGGTGACCAAAGACGGTGTATCGGTAGCTAAAGAGATCGAGCTGGCTGATACCCTTGAAAACATGGGCGCGCAGATGGTGAAAGAGGTTGCCTCAAAAACCAACGACCTTGCCGGTGACGGTACTACCACAGCAACCGTGCTTGCACAGGCTATCGTAAAAGAAGGCCTTAAGAACGTAGCAGCGGGCGCTAACCCAATGGACCTGAAGCGCGGTATTGACAAAGCTGTAGAAGCTATTGTGGGCGACCTTGCCCAACAGGCTAAAGTTGTAGGTTCTGACAGTGAAAAGATTAAGCAGATTGCATCGATATCGGCAAACAATGACGAAACTATTGGCGAACTTATCGCAAAGGCTTTCGGCAAAGTAGGTAAAGAAGGTGTTATTACTGTTGAGGAAGCCAAAGGAACCGACACGTATGTAGATGTGGTAGAGGGCATGCAGTTTGACCGTGGTTACCTTTCTCCGTACTTTGTAACTAACTCTGAAAAAATGGAGGCTGAACTTGAAAGGCCCTACATTTTATTATACGACAAAAAAGTATCTTCGATGAAGGAGCTTCTTCCTATACTGGAACCTATAGCCCAGTCAGGCAAGCCGTTATTGATCATTGCTGAAGATGTTGACGGTGAAGCCCTTGCTACCCTTGTAGTAAACAAGCTTCGTGGCGCCCTTAAGATCGCTGCTGTTAAGGCCCCTGGCTTTGGCGACAGGAGAAAGGCGCTTTTGGAAGACATAGCAATCCTTACAGGGGGCACCGTAATCGCTGAAGAACGCGGTTATACCCTTGAAAATGCTACCCTTGAAATGCTTGGTACCTGCGAAAAAGTGGTTATCGACAAAGACAACACTACACTTGTAAATGGTGCAGGCGAAGCGGACATGATCAAGAACCGCGTGAACCAGATAAAAGCACAAATTGAATCTACAACATCGGACTATGACAGGGAAAAACTTCAGGAGCGCCTTGCGAAACTGGCAGGCGGTGTTGCCGTACTGTATGTAGGCGCAGCATCTGAAGTAGAGATGAAAGAGAAAAAAGACCGTGTAGATGATGCACTGCACGCTACAAGGGCTGCCGTAGAGGAAGGTATCGTAGCCGGTGGCGGTGTAGCCTTGCTTAGGGCAAAACATGCACTTGCGGGCATCAAAGCTGAAAATGCCGATGAGGCAACAGGCATACAGATTGTTGCCCGTGCTGTAGAATCGCCATTAAGGACGATTGTTGAGAATGCAGGTCTTGAAGGATCGGTAGTGGTAGCGAAAGTTGCCGAAGGTACCGGTGATTTCGGTTACAATGCCAAGACTGACGAATATGTAGACATGCTTGCGGCAGGTATCATTGACCCTAAGAAAGTAACACGTGTGGCGCTTGAGAATGCGGCATCGGTTGCGGGTATGATCCTTACCACTGAATGTGCACTTATTGACATAAAAGACGAAAATGCCGGCGGCGGAATGCAAATGGGCGGCGGTATGCCGGGGATGATGTAAGATCATGTATGATTATTCTAAAGGGAACGCGTAAAAACGTTCCCTTTTTTTATGTTAATTTTTACATAAAGCGCTAATAATGTTTTAAAACTATGCGTTTAGGGAATAGTATTTGTACAAAACTATTTAACCAACTAATTACCTATGAAACGAATATTACCCGCCTTGCTATGCCTGGCATTTTTTTGCTACAGTCAAAAAAACAATGCCCAGGAAAACAAAAAAGAACAGATTGCAAAATACCTCACCGACTATTTTTTCCTGGAACGTGAAAACATCCATGTACACCTCAACAAAAACGTGTACATGACCAATGAGCAGGTGTGGTTTAAGGGATATGTGTTCCACCGCAAAAAGAATATCCCATTTTTTAGCAGCGTAAATATTTATGCCTCACTAATTGACACGGAGGGTAAGATACTTGAAACACAGCTTGTATACGGAAATATCGGCAGCTTTTCGGGCAGCTTTAACCTCAACAGCAATTTAAAATCCGGAAAATACTACCTGCAATTCTACACCAACTGGATGAACAATTTTATTGAAGATGAATCATCGGTTTACGAGATCGCCATCATTAACGAGGCACAGGGTGCAGGAAATGCCCTGGCAAAAGCCGACTCATCAAAAATAAGCATTGCCTTTCGGCCGGAAGGAGGCACACTGGTAAGCGGCATACCTAATACAATAGGTATCAGCATAGCGGATTGCAATCACAAGCCTATCCCCGTTTCGGCAGTTGACATTGCTGATGCTTCCGGGAAGGTAATGTTGCAGGTACAGGTGAATAAAAAAGGATACGGCAAATTTGTATTGCCTGCCGATGCCTCCGGCTACAAAGCAGTCGCGACCATTGATGGCAAAAAATTTGAACAGGCGCTACCTCAGTCACAGGCAAAAGGGATAACATTGGATGTTATCAACCTGCAGGACAAGGCTACCATAAAAATAAAGACAAATGCACTTACAGCAGATGCATTGTCCGGAAAACCACTATTCGCGGTGCTGCACCAGGATGATAAAGCCATAGTGTATGAAATCGCCTTTAAAAACGGCAGTACCGAACAAGCCATTGCTATACCGGCTGCTGACCTTTTTGACGGGATGAATACCTTACGCATACTGGATAGCGACCTCAACCAGCTTGCTGAGCGCCTTATGTACAAATATCCACAGTCAATGCTCAGAAGCGATTTGGGAAAAACAGGGCAGGTAGCCGATACGCTTATGTATAAAGGAAAAGTAAACTATCCTAACATGAGCCTTAGCGTTTCTGCATTGCCGGAAAACACTATAAGCCTGGACGAAACGAATGACATCTATAACTCATTTCTGCTCCTGCCCTATGTAAAAGGATACAGTGGCGCATCAGGACGGTATTACTTTTCCAATATTACCAAAGTAAAAATGTATGAACTGGATCTTTACCTGATGAATCAGGAAAGCAGGTATGAATGGCGGTCCATAAAACTCAACCCTCCAAAAAACATTTATCCCTTCGACATGGGGCTTACCGTAAAAGGTTCTTTACCAAAAAGCGCAGGTGACGCGAAATTTGCAAAAGTGCGCCTTTATTCTCTTACTTCGGGAATAGATGAAATTACGGAAGTAGATGAGAAAAGGGATTTTTATTTCAATAATCTTATTTTTGCCGATTCGGCATACGTAAATTTTACCCTCCTGAGAAAGGGAGATAAGCCTAAAGAACTCACTCTTGCCCCAATGGCGCTGAACGGAAATAAAAAATTCAATAAGCCCTTCAGGCCGGATCCCCAATATTACGCACAACCCATCGCGGGTGCGGAGGCTGCCATTCCCGGAATTTATGGTGAAATGACCGAGCTAAAGGAAGTAACTATTGAAGCTACGGGACTGAAATATGCCAATAGTCTGGGTAACGGCAACCTGAGGGCGTATAAAATATCCGAGATGCAGGCCAATATGTACCAGAACCTTCTGAATTTCATAACAACTTACGGCGGCTTTGATGTTAAAGATAAAGAAGGCAACGTAGCGATATACAGCCGGACAACCAATAGTATAAATGCTGCCCAAAATGGCCCCATCGTTTACATTGACAATGCACAACTATTTGACTACTCAATGCTTAAACAGATACAAATGAGCGAAGTTGACGAAGTATATATGAGTCCTCACGCTATAGTTCCTTCGGTAAGGAACTATATGGGGGTAATAAGGATATACTTAAAAAAAGGTGCCAGTGGCATCACCAAAAACAACACACCTACCATTATTTTGAAGAACGGATTTAAAAAGATGCAACCCTTTGAAAATGTACGCTATGGGTCGACATCCGACAAAGGCTTCGAAAACTTTGGGGTAATCGGATGGGAACCGGTAATTATGACCGGTGAGGATGGCGGGTTTGACCTTACGCTCCCAAAAACCGGGCAAAAAGAAATGAAGATAATCATTGAAGGCTTTAGTGCTGACGGAAAACTTATTTCAGAGATTAAAACACTCCCTGTCAATTAACCAGGAGCGGGATAATAAAAAATGCCCTGGGATTTCCGGGGCATTTTGCGTTTTGGCTGTATCAGCCTTTATCATACTTGCAGCAGGCATGAAGATTATCATAATCTTCCTTTGTTGCTTTTACCTTATCGGTATCATGCCCGGACTTTGCCACCGCGGCGCGCACATCGTCAAGGCTGCATTTGGTCTCATCAATAATGAGGTGCAGGTCCTGGTGATCCTGGTGCCATGTAGCCGACTTCACTCCCTTAACACTGTAGGCAGCTTTCTCAATGCGTTTTTTACATTGGTCGCAATTGCCCTTCACTTCGATCTCGGCTTTTGCATTCTTATTCTTTTTTTCCTGTGCCTGAAGGGATATTCCCGCGAAAAGCACAAGCATAACTAAAACGAGTTTTTTCATATTGATAGTTGTTAGAGGTTTTAAATATAATTAATTGATCTTGAACCGCAATCCGGCATAATACATCTGGCCGAATATGGGCGCATAAATTATAGAACTGTCAAAATACGCGCCAAAAGGGTTGTCGTTGCCTAAAATTGCCTTTTTCTGCTGGTAGTTCCCCAGATTTTCGGCGCCAACATACATCTCAAACACACTCGAGAAGCTGTGCGTGACCTGCGCGTTCATAAGTGAGAACGACGGCGAATAGTTACCCAACTGGTACTGCGTTGGATTGCTGTCGGTATTCGGCAGCCGCTGCTTGCCCATCCAGTTATAGGTGAAGTCGAACTTCCATTGCTGTCCTGTATCGCTAACATGGGTTTCGTAGGATACATTGGCAAAGAAGCGGTGCTTAGCCTGAAGTGGCCTCTCCTGAGTACCGGCCGAGATATAATCTGTCTGGATATCATAATACTTATAGGCAGTACGGATGTTGAAATGGTGCGTGATCTCGTAGTTGAGTTCCACCTGGAGGCTGTTTGCGAAGGACTTCCCGTCGAGGTTATAGAAGTTCACTTCCTGCGGAGAGCCAAAAACATCTACTACCACCTGGTTCTGGAAATCGGTACGGTAAAAATCAATAACAAACTCGGCATTCTTATTGAATAGTGGGAAGCCCTGAATGAAGCTTACCCCATAGTTCCAGGCGATTTCGGGATCAAGCCCATATAGTTTACCTCCCGTGCCCATAATGTTGAGCGCACGCGAGCTGCCAAAGTACGACTGGTTCTCGGCAAAAATGTTCGCTGCTCTTTTACCCCTTCCGGCAGAAGCCCTGAATGTACCGCCCTCCCAAGGATTATATCGCAGGTGCATGCGCGGCGTGAAAAATGCCCCAAGGCGGTTATGCACATCAAAGCGCCCACCGAGTATAATACTGAAATCGTTGGCATTGTCATAATTATATTCGAAGAACGTACCTACCGAATTGTCTTTCCTGCTAAAATCCGTTACGTTTACAAATTCGCCATAGCTGTCATGGGTAAAATTAAAGCCGGTTGTAAATTTGTTCATGGTATTGTTAATGATCGAACTGAACACCAGGTTGGTGTATACGCTCTTTTGGTCGATGTCGTATGTGCGGAAACCAAAGTAGGACTCCTGGTTGTGCCAGTTGAACGAGGTTTGCAGACCGATGCTCTGGTACGGCATATCCGGGAATACATACCCCAGCTTTGCGGAAGCATCCACCTTATCGGTATTGATCTCAGAACCCCAGTGGTTGGTAGTGCCCCTGTCGCGATCGGGATCATAATCCACTTCGCCGGCCTGCCTTTCATCGCGCATGTAGCGGAGGTTGATGAAGCTTACCCATCCTTTTTCGGCATCATTATACTGCCAGCGGTTCATTACGTTTACCTGCTTTGCCAGCGGGTTATCGAGAAACCCATCGTCGTTCATGTCATTTTTCCCAATGCGGGTATTGCCGTGAACGAACAGGCTGCTGCTCCACTTGTCGGAGAATTTTTTGTTGAAATGGGTGTTCAGCTCAAAGCGGCTGTCGGTAGAGCCATAAGCATTTAGGAAAAACGGAATGTCGTCTGCCGGTTTTATAAGGTCGTAATTGATCTGGCCCGAGATGCTTTCGTAGCCATTTACCACCGGCCCCGCGCCTTTGGTGATCTGGATGCTGTTGACCCAGGTACCGGGCACAAATGAAAGTCCATAGGCCTGTGATGCACCCCGTATCGAAGGTATGTTCTCTTCTGCAATCAATAAATAGGGACTTGTAAGCCCGAGCATTTTTATCTGGCGGCTGCCGGTAAGGGCATCCGAAAAGCTGGCATCGATAGAGGGGTTGGTTTCAAAGCTTTCGGCTATGTTGCAGCAAGCGGCTTTAAGCAGCTCCTTGTGGCTCATGGTCGAAACATTTGTTGTTTGCACACGGGAGCGCTCAAGGCTCCTGCGGGTTTTTTCTACCACAACTTCATTAAGTTCCTGTCCATTATCAACGGTCATTTTATGGTTGATGAAATTGGGGGACGAGACAGTAAGGGTATCTGTCTTATAACCAATGTAGCTGATAATCAGTCGGTCGTTATCTCCCGCAAAGGGTATTGAAAAGTTGCCATCCTCTCTTGTTGAGGTTGAAATACCAAGGTTTAGCCAACTGATATTAGCTCCGGGCAGCGGCTGTCCTGTTTCGTCGGACACCAGGCCTGTTAGGGGTTCCTGTGCATTGGCAAAAAAGCCGGAAAACAGGAATGCTATATAAATGAATAAATTACGCATAAAAAAAGTTTAATGTTATTACTAAGATCCCTCCGCGCATACGGAGGTTGTAAGAACATTGAACTTAGGCGTAAAAATATATTGGCAGTAGAGCCGGTATAGCGGTGGTGCATGCGATTCGCAATAGAAAGAAGGGGAATCTTTTGTTACAAGCGGCGCTGAAGTACTATGAAGGGTTTGGGGATTCCACTCTCCCGTTAGGCAGAAAGCGCCGAGGTCAAGCTGGAGTGATTTTGTAATAACGTTATCCGACTTGGTGTCCTTAAGCTTTACAAGGTCGTCTTTGCAGCATTTTTTGTGGGAGTCTTTTTCCACCCCGCAGGCATGGGCTTTCTTCGCGCTCTTGTGTCCATTGCAGGAATCTGCTTTTTTATAAGCAAACGCAACAGAGGATACATTGCCATGGCAATAGTGCACATTGAGCGCCAGCCCCATACTGGAAACCAATATGAGCATTGTGAGAAGGCCGCTTATGTACTTTTTTATTTGCATACAGTGCAAAATTAGACATTTATCTTGATAACGTGACATTTGCCCAAAAATTATTTCTGCCGCTTCTGGTAATAAAAGGCAGGGAGGAACAGCAACAGTAATAACGGCTGAATGAGGAACCTGCGTATATAGAAGACTAATAACAGGTTAGGATTTTCGGTATTGAGGGCAACGAACAGTATTGTAGCCAGCACCACAAAAAACGCACCATATAAAAGTATAGCCAGCCTGAGGATTGCCCTGTCCTTAAATGCCAGCCAAATGATACCCAGCGAAAAAATCATATTGATGCCGTAGCGAAAGGCTATCCCAAGAAATAGCTTCAGGCTGTCGTATTCAGGCAGGGTTTTGCCTTCTTTTTTAAAGAAAGGCAGCAGCGGGTCGTAAAATAGCGACTCTTCGTAAAAGCGCACGAGCACCAAAAGCACGAGCAGCACCAGAATGCCTGCAAGGGCATTGGCATTTTTAATTTTGGTTATTGAAAACTTCATGACCCACGCAACCCACAGCGCGAAGACCACACCATAAATAAAGAGCGGAAAAATAATGTCGTGCAGCAAGGGTCCGTGTTCTTTATAATAAAAAAGCCCAAGCCCGAGAAGCCCTACCCGCACTACATTAAGGATATGCAGCAGTACAATTCCGCCCGCGATGTAAAGCGACGTCCTTTTAAATGTAGTCGAAAAAGCTATTATAAAAGCCGCAAAAAGCGCCATGACGCTCACGGCATTGCAGCCTTCAACGATCCTTGCCACACGTTTTCCATTCACAAAGAAAAACCATGAGGCTTCTTTGGGATGCTCTTTAATGTGCGACTCCTCCCCTGTCAGGTTTACAAATGCGGAAGCCTGTTCTGCCACAAGGGTGGTCATGCCGTCGGGTTCGAAGGCTTCGGCATCATAACGGCTCAGGTAGGCCCAGTACAAAACTGAAAGCAACAGGTAGCTGCCGGCAAATTTTATAAGGAAAAGAAAAAAGCCCTTGTTATTTTGAAGGACACCCATCAGCAATTAGTTTTTAACAAAAATATGCAAAATCGAACACCTTTAATAAATACTTTTGCATCACTAAAGATTTAACGATATGACATTTGAAGAGCTAAAACCAAAAGTGATCGACATACTGCACCACGACAACATGCTACGCGACGAAAAGCTGTTGCAACTGTGCCACCTTTTAGAAGAAAACATTGACTATTACGACTGGGTAGGCTTCTACTTTCGAAACGGCGAAAAAGAAGAGCTGTTGCTCGGTCCCTATGCCGGTGAGCCTACAGACCATACAGTAATACCTTTCGGGAAAGGCATCTGCGGCCAGGTGGCGGTATCCAACCAAAATTTTGTAGTGCCCGATGTGAGCGCGCAGGACAATTATATAGTGTGCAGCATGTCTGTGAAGTCGGAGATCGTAGTGCCGCTTTTCGTAAATGGCGAAAACGTTGGCCAGATCGACATCGACTCCGGTGTTCTGGATCCGTTTACCGAAATGGATGAAAGGTTTTTGGAATTTGTAAATGAGGAGGTGGCGAAGTTGTTTAGTTAGTTTAAAGTTTCAGGTTTAAAGTTTTCTGACAGTTGTGCATTGCAAGAAGCTTTCCCAACTTGCTGAGCATGAGTGGACAACTTTAAACCTGAAACCTGAAACTTTTATAACATTATAGACCTTGCGTGTTTTAAAATAATGATTACCTTTGCACCCAATCAGGATAAACCTGAATACATAATAATCATTTACATAATATTAGCATGTACTTAACTAAAGAAGTAAAAGCAGAAATTTTCGCCAAGCACGGTGGAGCAGAAGCTAACACAGGATCTGCAGAAGGGCAGATCGCATTGTTCACATTCAGGATCAACCACCTTACAGGGCACCTTAAAAAAAATCGCCACGATTTTAATACTGAGCGCTCCCTTGTAATGCTGGTAGGTAAAAGGAGAAGCCTTCTTGACTACCTGAAAAAGAAAGATATCAACAGGTATCGTGAGATTATCAAAGAACTGAACATCAGGAAATAATCGAGATGAGAAGAGGTGCCCGCGCGCCTCTTTTTGTTTTATTACATATTGCAGAAAAAGTTTTAGGTTTTTCATTGGGTTCCATACAACAACTACAACAACACAACAACTAAACCCATTGTTTAATCTAAAGAATTAGAATTTATGATCCCTAACGTTATTAAAGAGATCATCGATCTGGGAGATGGACGAAGCATCTCGATCGAGACAGGCAAACTTGCCAAACAGGCCGACGGAGCCGTAGTAGTACAAATGGGCAATGCCATGCTGCTTGCCACTGTGGTTTCTGCACGCACAGCAAGCCCGGGCATTGACTTTTTGCCGCTAACGCTTGACTATCGCGAAAAATTTGCCGCTGCAGGACGTTTTCCGGGCGGTTTCTTCAAACGTGAAGCAAGGCCAAGCGACGGCGAAGTACTTACAATGCGTTTGGTAGACCGTGTATTGCGCCCGCTTTTCCCCAAGGATTACCATGCCGAAACGCAGGTAATGATCCAGCTGATGTCGCATGACGAAGAAGTAATGCCCGATGCACTTGCCGGACTGGCAGCATCTGCAGCGCTTGCACTTTCTGACATTCCTTTTGCAACGCTTATCTCTGAGGTACGTGTAGCGAGGATCAATGGCGAATTCGTTATCAACCCAAGCAAGGCACAACTGGCAGAGTCGGACATCGACATGATGATCGGCGCGTCAATGGATTCTATTGCGATGGTTGAAGGCGAGATGAAAGAGATATCTGAAGCTGAAATGATCGAGGCCATTAAGTTTGCCCACGAAGCCATTAAAGTACAGATCGCCGCACAGGAAAGGCTACAGGCCGCTGTGGGCAAAAAAGAAGTAAGGACGTATGAGCAGGAAAGAAGCGACGAGACCATCCTTGCAAAAGTAAAAGAACTGGCGTATGACAAGTATTTTGCAATCGCCAATGAAGGTTCTGCGAAACATGAGCGCTCTGAGAAATTTGCAGGCGTGAAAGAAGAAGTGAAAGCGTTGTTTACCGATGATGAGCTTCTTGAAAACGGCGACCTTATCAGCAAATACCTTTCTAAAGTTAACAAAGAAGCGGTACGTAATGTGATCCTTGACAACGGCACACGCCTTGACGGAAGGAAAACAGACGAGATACGCCCGATATGGTGTGAGGTGGATTACCTTCCGTCTACACACGGTTCTGCCCTTTTTACAAGGGGTGAAACACAGGCGCTTGCTACGGTAACGCTTGGCACATCACGTGAGGCCAATATCATTGACCGCCCTACAGACCAGGGTGAGGAGCGTTTTTACCTGCACTACAACTTCCCTCCGTTCTCTACGGGTGAAGCTAAACCGCTAAGGGGTACCTCAAGGCGCGAAGTAGGACACGGTAACCTTGCCCAGCGTGCACTTAAAAACATGCTCCCGGCAGAAGTTCCTTACACAGTGCGTATCGTATCTGAAGTTTTGGAATCAAACGGTTCGTCATCAATGGCAACGGTTTGTGCAGGTACGCTTGCGCTAATGGATGCAGGTATCCAGATGATACGCCCGGTATCGGGTATCGCTATGGGATTGATATCTGATGATGCTACAGGCCGTTGGGCTGTACTTTCGGATATCCTGGGCGACGAAGACCACCTTGGTGACATGGACTTTAAAGTAACCGGAACATCAGAGGGTATAACTGCCTGCCAGATGGACATCAAAATTTCCGGCCTTAAATACGAGATCATGGAACAGGCGCTTAACCAGGCACGTGAAGGACGCCTTCACATCCTTGGCAAGCTGACCGAAGTTATTGATACTCCAAGGGAAAACGTGAAACGCCACGCTCCGAAAATCATAAAAGTTACCATTCCGGGTGCATTCATCGGAGCCCTTATCGGCCCTGGTGGAAAAGTTATCCAGGAACTTCAGAAAGCTACCGGCACTACTATCGTTATCAACGAGGTAGACGAGCAGGGCGAAGTGGAGATCCTTGGTACAAGCCCTGAAGGTATCCAGGCGGTACTGAACAAAATCGACTCGATCATATTCAAACCGACCGTTGGCGAGACGTACAGCGTAAAAGTCATCAAAATGCTTGACTTTGGCGCGGTAGTGGAATACCTTGATGCTCCGGGCAACGAAGTACTCCTTCACGTAAGTGAGCTGGCATGGGAACGTACCGAAAACGTATCTGACGTGGTGAACATGGGCGACGTGTTTGATGTGAAATACATTGGCATCGACCCTAAGACACGCAAAGAGAAAGTTTCAAGGAAAGCGCTTATGCCAAGGCCTCCGAGGGATGAGAACTATGTTCCAAGGGAACGTGATGACCGCCCAAGGGATAACGACCGTGGCGGCTACAGGGATAACCGCAATGGCGGTGGACGCGATAACCGTGGAAGAGACGACAGGAACTCCCGCGACCGTGGCCCAAGAGAAGAAAGAAGAGACGACGCCCCTAGGGAACCAAGGGAACCGCGTAACGAAGATAATGGCGGAGAGCCACAAGAATCTTAATTACTTTTTAAGGTTAATTCAGGAAGAACCCTGTCGCTGTAAAGTGGCAGGGTTTTTTGTTTTAAAATTTTTCATCGTTTTTTAGTATATTTGTTTATATGCATCCAATGGACAATCAAAATCCTCAAATTACAGATCTTTCATCCCATATTTTTTGGGATACAGACATTAATGCGTTGGATTTTGATACCGATGCAAAACTCATCACCCACAGGGTTTTAGAGTATGGCCTGCTGAGCGACTGGCAGTTGATAAAAAATCGCTACGGCTTATCTAAAATAAAAGAAATAGCAATAGGCCTTCGTACGCTTGACGATGTTACTCTTGCATTCTTGTGTACGATCCTCCATTTACAAAAAACAGACTTCAGATGCTACAAACTCAAACAGTCAACAAAGAGCTCCTGGACTTATTGAATAAGCTAATGGCATCCGAAATTTTTAAAGATTTCAATTTAGTTGGCGGTACTGCATTAGCGTTGATAAACGGACACAGGGTTTCGATTGACATTGACCTATTTGGAGATTCTGAAATTAATGAATTAGAATTTGAGGATGTAATAAAAAATTTAGGAAACGTAACCGTAGTAAAAAAAAGCAAAAACATAATAATTTACAGCATTAATGGGATAAAGGTCGATTTCGTAAATTATAAATATCCCTTGTTGAAAAAAGTAACTACCACCCAAAATATCAGGATGGTTTCCGAAAAAGATATTGCCGCTATGAAACTCAATGCGATATCAGGAAGAGGAAGTAAAAAAGACTTCATCGACCTTTTTGTCCTGTTGGCGAAATACTCCCTTGATGAAATGATAGCCTTCTACAAAAAAAAATATCATGACGGATCGGAATTTCTTGTTCTCAAAAGCTTAACCTATTTTGAAGATGCTGATGAGGAAGCGATGCCAATTATGATTATACAAGATACATGGCCTCAAATAAAGCAAAAGATAAAAGAAGTAACTGAAGAATATTTAAGAAAGTTATAATATCGCTTCGACAATTTCAGGAGGAACCCTGTCGCTGTGAAGTGGCAGGGTTTTTTGGTTATATATTTATCCATTAAACAAATTATACCTTTTAATATCCCTCCCCTTGCGTATCTGCCAAGCGTGCCACGCGCTGGGTACATCGTGTGTCCATTTTGGAAGAATTAATATGATCAAATATACATCGATGTGCGATATGATGCCGAAGATGACTGCCAAGGCCAATGGTACGCCGCCATACCCAAAACCGATAATGGAAATGAACGCTGCAAAAAGTGTTATACCCCAAAGCTTTGAAAGCAGCGCGTGGGTACAGGTTTCTTTACCAAATTTAGCGATGCTAAGTACATAGGTCAGCCCTTCCATGGCAAAGATGGTAATGATGGCATATTTGTTATTTATTATAATTTCAGGACTAAGGAGCCAGCTGCACCACCCGGCACAAAGCCAAAACACAAGATCAGCCTGGCTGTCCATACGGCGCAGCTTTTCGCTGGAAACTCCAGATTTGCGGGCAATGATACCATCGAAGATATCGGAAAGTATGCCCAGCAGCAGTAGTATCATTAATACTATTCTGGCTGTTGTGCCATAACTATAGGTTATGGCGATCATCACTGGCCCCAGCACAAAGCGGAAGGCAATTAATATAATGGGTATGTGTTTCATGGTTTTATTATATTCTTTTTGACCTCACCCCGACCTCTCCAAAGGAGAGGGAGAAGCTACACTCAGATTGTTGAAAATACTTAGGTAAGAAAATGCTTGTTTGACACACTGGTTGTTTCTGCCCCCCTCTCCAAAGGAGAGGGGCCGGGGGTGAGGCTGTTAATCTTTAAAATTCCAGTTAATAAATGGCAATATCCGTTTCTCGTTCCTGTTGATGAGGCCAATCTGGATACCCCTGAGTTTTTTAGTGTTATTGAAAAGCCCAATTTGGAGTCCGGTAAATTTTTCAGCTTTGCCATAGGCCCCGTTGAGAATGCCTATTTGCAAGCCTGTAAAAATTTTATAATCGTTATGAAGTCCTGCCACCTGTAGTCCTTTGCCCTCATTTGTCGCTGTACCAAAAAGCGCAGCCAATACCCCGCTGCTGTAAACCGCTTCTGTAAAGCATGCAGCAAACTGAACGCCATTGTTTCGGAAGGACTGGCTGGAAAATCCGGCTATAGATAGTCCGTTGGTTTGCCTCAGCGTTTGTACGAAAGCGGAAATTGTTATTCCATTCACATCGGCAAAGGCATTGGTACCACAAGAGAGGTTAAGTCCGTTGATTATTTCATTAGGTATCTTCTTTTCGAATTCCCTTATCGCTTTGGGTGTATCAGGATAGCGTACCCTGTCAACCGGAAAAATAAGCGTAAAAAACAGCAGTGACTGCGATATTGGTTCGATCCGGATGCCATTGGACCGTACGCTTACATAATCGGAGTCCATATAGGTATCTGACCCGACGCCGAAAGAAATTCCGTAGATATCACTGTCACCTGTGGTGTACAAACCAACAGGGAACCGTGTTTTGCGGTGCTGCACTTTCTGTGCCTTCACCGGGGAATTGATAAGGAATAGCATAATCATAAACAGTCTTGGTTTCATGGTTAACAGATTTATTGACGGTAAACAATGGCGAAACTCAGGCTGTGCGACCCGAAGTTTTGCGGGACATAATCGGTAAAAAGGCCGTAGGGTGTGTAGTTATACTGTACCTGCAGGCCTACATTGGCATAATTCAGGCGTATGCCCTGCCCGACATGAAACGTGCTGAAGGCTTTGGTTAAAGAGTTATTATCGCTGTCCTTAAACTCTTCAGGAAACGTTTTGTGCTTGTACCTGGCTTCTTCGTCGTCGTAAAGCATAAAGGCGTAACCGAAGGTAGACATCCATTCCAAACTAAGGTCAAAGCCAACGGTATACACCTTGACCGCGCGGAAACCTGCCATGCCCGAAACACTTTTGGCCTTTACCCTGAAAAGCGTATCGGGTGTGGTGTAATCAAATTCACGCCTCTTTGATGGAATGTGTATACTCCCGCCAATATCAATCATATCGTTGCAGTCCTCGTCCATACGGCTGCGGAACCATAAGCCGAGCTCGGGTGACGGCCCAATTTTTTCGGCCAGGCTGCCTAATGGCATACGCATTCCAGCCTCGCCTACAAAGCGTTCATAACCCTGGGCGGAACAGTCCGGTAAACTAAGCAGTATCGCAATTATTATAAATATCTTTTTCATGGTTACCAATTAATTATGGGCAGTGAGCGTTTGGCGTTTTTATTCCACAGCCCTATCTGCAATCCTTTGTTTTTGCCTGAAATATTGATCAGTCCTATTTGGATTCCCGTCATGGACATATCGGCAATGTTGACAATCCCGATAGCGGCACCTTTGAAGGTTAGCGACTGGTTGACCACACCTATCTCTAGTCCATTAAAACTTTCGGCGTAGTTGAAAGGGGCAATGAGAAAACCAGTAGAACCATTTGATGAATTAACCATCCCCGCAATGTGAAAGCCGTTTAATTTTGCCATGCAGTTAAATGTGCCTGTAATGCTGACGCCGTTTGTTTCGGCACCCATACTGTAAAGTGATACTGAAAGGCCGTTCATTTGTACCCGCCCGTCAAAACCTGAAGTCGAAATGTGCAGGCCGTTGACCTGCATCGCGATAATTTTATCCGGTTCGTCAAAAGGGTTTTGAAACATAAGCAGCAAAGCGCCAAAAGGATTCACTTCGAGATTCAGGCCGTTGGTCACCCTTATCTTTTCCGGCTTCTTTACCGGCTCTGTAAAACTAAAATGCCCTAAACCGAATGCCAGCCCGTTCACTTTATCTGTTTTCCAGCCAAGGGGTGTGAAGCTGAAAACCTTTACCTTTTCATCCTTAACTGACTGACCGAACGCCAATCCCGACCAAAGAACCATAAATAAAATTGCGGTTCTCATGACTTACCAGTTTATAAAGGGCAGCGACCGTTTACCATTCCTGTTCCACAACCCCACCTGAAGCCCTTTCATTTCTTTGGAGCGGTTAAAAAGCCCTATCTGCACGCCGGTAAAACTGTCGACACTATTGTACAGACCAACCTGTAATCCGCCGTATTGATCAGCGGTATTAATCGGTGCAATGGTCACCCCCACGCCATTACCCGCCTTATTGGCAATGCCTGAAATGTGCAGCCCGTTGAGCGTATCGCTATTGTTATAAAGCCCTGTAATACTCACGCCGTTGCAGGCATAACCAATGTTATAGACCGATATCCCCAGCCCGTTGACCGACCCATTGCCATTGAAACCGCCTACTGCAATGTGCAGCCCGTTAACATCAACCGACGACTCGCCTGACCGTGCTCCCTTCGAAGGGTCTTGGAGAAGAATAAAGAATGGCGATACAGGGTTGATCTCGATATTGATGCCATTGATGGTAGCACCATTTTGGCTTCCCAACCAATGCCCGATACCCAATGCGAGGCCATTGACCTCAACCACATTTTTTGACAATGGCGTAAAGCTGAATACCTGGGCGCGGCCCTGGGCAAATCCTAAAGAATTCAGGAATAAAAGCAGCATTAATAATTTCGTTTTCATGGCAGTGATGTTTTGATTTCTAAGCCAAATCTATTGTGATTACAGCAATTCAAATTGTGCTTTTGAATTAATAAAAAACCTACATTTGTGAAAATCGCAAAACATGGACAACCAGGAACTCCTACTGAAGGCCATCAGGAAAAAAATTGAAAAGTCGGCTTCGATAATCGACGAGATCGCTGCCGTGCTGAACATCAGCTATGACGCGGCCCACCGAAGGGTTTCGCAAAAAAGCAAGTTCTCTATCGAAGAAGTCGTGGCGTTGTGCCGGCACTATTCGCTGTCGATGGACGTGCTGTTTGCCGACGGGAAAAAAGTGATCGTGGAGAAAACGAGCGAGATCCGCTCGATGGAAGACATGGCGAGCTACTTCCGGCAGTCGGCAGAGAACATCAGCAGCTTCCTGGATTACCCGGGTGCAAAAATGTATTATTCGGCCAAGGACATCCCCCTGTTTTACACAATTGGCGGTACACTGCTGTCGAAATTCAAGCTGTATGTATGGATCAATCTGCTGGCGGGGACGCAAAACCAGGACAGCTTTGAGAATTTTACAGTAGACCGCTCGCTGCTGGAACACAGCATGAAGCTGAAGCAGGTGTACGACAGCGTGGAAGTACACGAAATATGGAATGATACCACCATCAACAGCAGCCTGCAGCAGATCTATTACTTTTACCAATCGGGGCTGCTCACTTTGGCGAATGCCCAATTGTTATGCGCCGACCTGAAAGCCATCCTTCAGACTGCCGAAGAGCGGTGCTGCAACGGCACGTCGCGCTTCCACCTGTACTATAATGAGCTGTTGATACTGAACAATAACGTACTGCTGTCGGCTCCCGGCAAGCAATCGCTGTTCGTGCCCTATACCATGCTGGGGTACTTTATCACTAACGATGCGGATACCTGCGGCAATGCACTCGACTTTTTTAAGCACCAACTGAAAAATTCCAAAGCGCTGAACGAGTCGGGTACCCGTGACAGGAAGCTGTTTTTTAATAAGGCGCACCAGAAAGTGGACTTCTACCTGCAACGTATGGAGAGCGAGGTCAGTTTAAATTTTTAAAAAAACTGCAACCCGCACGCAACCTTTTTTTGTTTTTGGCACTATAGTATAAAGCTGCTATGAAAAGGAAAGCTTTTTTTAATTACGGACGCAACCATTTGTACTACACAAAGACTATATAAAAAGGACAGGCATTCCAGTAAATTGCCAAACCAAAAAACCAACCCTATTTGAATCAGGAACAACTCATAAAAGGCTGTATTAAGCACAATACCGGCGCGCAGGAAGAACTGTACCGCCGCTATAAGGACGTGCTTTTTGTAGTAAGCCTGAAATATTGCAGGAATGAGGCCGAAGCCGAGGACAACCTGCACAATACGTTTATCGAGATCCTTACGACCATTGAAAGGTACAAAGGATCGGGTTCGTTTGAAGGATGGATGAAGCGCATAGCCATTAATAAAGCGATCGACAGTTATAAAAAGAGCGTACAGCTGGTCCCTGTGCGGGATGACTATGGAGGAGATACGGATGTGAATGAGGCCGAAATGGACCTGCCACTGGACTACCTGCTTAAAATTGTGCAGCAGCTGCCCGACAAGTACAGACTCGTGTTCTCGCTGTATGAACTGGATGACTATTCTCATGGCGAAATTGCGGCGATGCTGGATATTAGCGAAGGAACGTCCAAGAGCAACCTGCATCGTGCGAAATCGATACTAAAAGAAAAAATAACCGGTAAGAAGCCACGCCCTAATTATAATGTAAGCAATGGAAAATAAGAAAGACATAGGGAAAGCATTCCGCGAAAAACTGGACCGCCTGGACAGAACCGCGCCCCAGAGTGGTTGGAAGGCCATTTCCGGTGAACTGCGCCAAATGAAAAAGCCGCCTAAATTCCGCTGGTTGCGCATCGCCGCCATCTCAAGCCTCGTTATGATAGTGGCAGCCGTGGCGACCTACCCGCTTTGGGAAGAGCACGTACCGCATATTTACATGAGGATGCCGAAAGAATACAACGACCGTGCAAAAGAAGGTGCAGAAACCAAAAACCCTGTTGTGACGGATAATAATACCGACAGTATTTCAGCCGCAACGCACCATGACGCGACTTTAAATGATCCGGCGGCGGTGGTAGGAAAGGACATTACCGTGAGAAGCTCAGGCGCTAAAACAGCAGGCGCCCAACCTCCCGCAACTACATTTAAAAGGATTGACAGCCCCAGGCCGGCATCCGAAAGCAACCTTTTACCTTTAAAAGGGAATAAAGCAGAAGCGATAACGCCTGCGGGTAACACTAGTGAAACAGCGCCTAAACTTCCGTTAGTACAGCCACCCACTTTAAACGAAAGTGAGGGCCAATTCCGGATGCTCGACCTCAGCGGTGTAAGCTATGGATCCGATAGCCTGAAAATAAAAAAAGAAAAAAAACTGGATACTAAACGGATCGCCGACAGCCTGAATAAGCTGTACGGCAGGGAGAAATCCGAAAGGAAAAAGAAAAAACAAAGATAACATCCTGCAATTGCGGGACTAATGTATTAATACACCTGATATCAAATACTGTGACATTTTTATAATTGCTATTTTTAATTGGTTGCTAGTAACCCCGGCCCTCCCCCAAAGGCCGGGGTTTTTGTTAAAGTTTGCGAAAAACTACATTTTATGTAACTTTTAGCGTTTTCGTTACGTATAACTAATACATATTTAAAACTCGCGAATCTTAATGAGACAATTAAAAATTACAAAGCAGGTAACCAACAGGGAAACTGCATCATTAGACAAGTACCTTCAGGAAATTGGAAAAGTGGATTTGATCACAGCGGATGAGGAGGTAGAGTTAGCACAACGTATAAAAGCCGGAGACCAAAAAGCACTTGAGAAATTAACGAAAGCGAACCTTCGTTTCGTGGTATCGGTTGCAAAACAGTACCAAAACCAGGGATTGACCCTTCCCGACCTTATCAATGAAGGAAATTTAGGACTTATTAAAGCCGCGCAGCGTTTCGACGAAACACGGGGTTTTAAATTCATATCGTATGCGGTATGGTGGATCCGCCAGTCGATACTGCAGGCATTGGCCGAACAATCACGTATTGTCCGACTGCCGCTGAACAAGATCGGTTCCATCAACAAGATCAACAAGATGTACGCGTTGCTGGAGCAAAGCAACGAGCGTGCCCCTTCGGCAGAAGAGATTGCGAAAGAGCTTGACATGACCGTGAACGACGTTAAGGAGAGCATGAAGAACTCAGGCCGTCACCTTTCGATGGATGCGCCGCTTGTAGAGGGTGAAGACTCTAACCTTTATGACGTATTGCGTTCAGGTGAATCGCCAAACCCGGACAGGGAGCTTATCCATGAGTCGCTTCGCACTGAAATTGAGCGTGCATTGGAAACATTGACGCCGCGTGAGGCCGATGTGGTAAGGCTGTACTTTGGACTGGGCGACCAGCACCCGATGACGCTTGAGGAAATAGGGGAAACTTTCGACCTTACCCGTGAGCGCGTACGCCAGATTAAAGAAAAGGCTATCAGGAGGTTAAAGCATACTTCCCGAAGCAAAATCCTTAAAACATACCTTGGATAATTACGGCACGCAAAAAATACCGCCCAAAATTTTATATTTTAAATATAATTTGTATTTTGGCGGTATAATTACGTAATACACCGATAAAGTATATAACGCACCTACAGTTCAATAACTGTTCGTTTTTTGATTGATGATTGAACTCCGGCTGATTACCGGAGTTTTTTATTTCATCTAAATGTCGCGTCCTGAAATAGGGATCAATACAAAAAGTTGTGGGGAAATATAATATAAATGATATTTGTCCTTTTAAACTTTAAAGATTGACAATTCAATCAGGGAGTTGATAAATATTTTACTTCCTCCCATTATATTCGAGTATTTCGAACTAACCAAAATAGATGAAACACAAGAAGTTCTTCATCTTTACATTGAAGAGCTTAACAAGCAGCCAAAGGAATTCTCATCTGATAAATTGCAGTCCAAAGGGTTCTTTGATGAAATAACAGTACAGGATTTTCATATCCGTGGCCACCAGGTTTTCCTTCATATAAAAAGGCGGCGCTGGCTCAATGAAACC
>OW818646.1:3695000-4173777 GCA_942492845.1 uncultured Flavobacteriaceae bacterium
GTGACCGGCTTTATAGATTCGCTCCTGGTCGCCCAGTGGCTGCTCTCTGTACCGGCCATTGTAGCACGTGTGTAGCCCTGGACGTAAGGGCCGTGATGATTTGACGTCATCCCCACCTTCCTCACGGTTTGCACCGGCAGTCTCGTTAGAGTTCCCGACATGACTCGCTGGCAACTAACGACAGGGGTTGCGCTCGTTATAGGACTTAACCTGACACCTCACGGCACGAGCTGACGACAACCATGCAGCACCTTGTAAGTTGTCCGAAGAAAAACCTGTTTCCAAGCCTGTCAACCTACATTTAAGCCCTGGTAAGGTTCCTCGCGTATCATCGAATTAAACCACATGCTCCACCGCTTGTGCGGGCCCCCGTCAATTCCTTTGAGTTTCAGGCTTGCGCCCGTACTCCCCAGGTGGGATACTTATCACTTTCGCTTAGCCACTCAGAATTGCTTCCGAACAGCTAGTATCCATCGTTTACGGCGTGGACTACCAGGGTATCTAATCCTGTTCGCTCCCCACGCTTTCGTCCATCAGCGTCAATCCATTGTTAGTAACCTGCCTTCGCAATGGGTATTCCATGTAATATCTAAGCATTTCACCGCTACACTACATATTCTAGTTACTTCACAATAATTCAAGTTCTACAGTATCAATGGCAGTTCGACAGTTGAGCTGCCGGATTTCACCACTGACTTATAAAACCGCCTACGGACCCTTTAAACCCAATGATTCCGGATAACGCTTGGATCCTCCGTATTACCGCGGCTGCTGGCACGGAGTTAGCCGATCCTTATTCTTACGGTACCGTCAAGCCTCTTCACGAAGAGGTGTTTCTTCCCGTACAAAAGCAGTTTACACACCATAGATGCTTCATCCTGCACGCGGCATGGCTGGTTCAGGCTTGCGCCCATTGACCAATATTCCTCACTGCTGCCTCCCGTAGGAGTCTGGTCCGTGTCTCAGTACCAGTGTGGGGGATCTCCCTCTCAGGACCCCTACCCATCATAGCCTTGGTATGCCGTTACCATACCAACTAGCTAATGGGACGCATGCTCATCTTACACCAATAAATCTTTAATAAAGAAGGGATGTCCCTCCTATATACTATAAGGTATTAATCCAAATTTCTCTGGGCTATCCCTTAGTGTAAGGCAGATTGCATACGCGTTACGCACCCGTGCGCCGGTCTCAAAGTCCGAAGACTTCTACCCCTCGACTTGCATGTGTTAGGCCTGCCGCTAGCGTTCATCCTGAGCCAGGATCAAACTCTTCATCGTATGTTTTTAATATTTTACGATCTGTATTCAGGTCTTTTAATTCTCTAATAAGCAGAGCTTCTTACTCTCTCTTATGCTGTCAATCCAATATGTCTATGAACGTATCATTCTTTTTTTATTCCTGCTAACTTTGTTCGCCTTGCGGCTCTCTGTGTTAGCGGGTGCAAAAGTACAACTTCTTTTTAAACCCGCAAGCATTTCGAAAACTTTTTTTGATTTATTTTCGTCGGCTTATTTTTCAGTATTTAATCGATGTGAACTTAGTTCCTTTCCTCTCGGTTAGGGAGGGCAAAGATAATCTCTTTTTCCCTTACCATCCAAATCTTTTTTTACTTTTTTTTTAAGCCTCCCTCTTTTAACAATTACTCTCCTATACTATAGGAAAGACCCCGTTTTAAAAGGTTGTCTGCGTTTCAGTCTGTCGAAGAACATCGTCTCTAATGCGGGTGCAAAAGTAGCAACCTTTTCCAGTTTTCCAAACTTTTAAAATACCTTTTTTTAAAGTTTTTCGTAACTTTTTCTTAACACTCTGACAGGATGAAACTTGGAAGCGAAATGTTTTTGGGGTTTTTACCACTCGATACGTATTGCTGTCAGGAGTAGTCATTTTTTAGAGCTCTATCATCCAGGAGCATAAAAAAAGGCGCATCCACTGCGCCTCCTATATAGTGTTATCATCAATCAAATTTAAAAAAGCCCGTTCAATTCGGCATTAATGCGGTTAATAATCTGGCCGAGATCTTCAGGATTGTTCACAAAGTCGAGCTTATCAACATCAATAATCAGGAGTTTGCCTTTATCATACCCCTGCACCCAAGCTTCATAACGTTCGTTAAGGCGACTCAGGTAATCGATGGATATAGAGTTTTCGTAATCGCGGCCACGGCTGTGTATCTGTTTTACTAAATTAGGGATTGAGCTGCGTAGATAAATAAGCAGGTCAGGTGCACCAACAAACGTTTCCATCAGTTCGAACAGCGACTTGTAATTATTATAGTCGCGGTTCGTCATAAGACCCATGGCGTGAAGATTAGGCGCAAAAATATGCGAGTCCTCATATATGGTACGGTCCTGAATTATATTTTTACCGCTCTCACGTATCAGCATGATCTGGCTGAAGCGGCTGTTAAGGAAATATATCTGCAGGTTGAAGGACCAACGCTCCATTTGGTGATAAAAATCATCAAGATAGGGGTTATCCACTACATCTTCGTAGTGTGGTTCCCATTTGAAGTGCTTGGCCAGCAGTCCCGTAAGGGTTGTCTTACCGGCACCTATATTGCCTGCGACAGCTATATGCATTATTTACGTAAAGTTAGTTGATAGTAAGTGATTTCGTGGTCGGTAAAAATAGACAAAATTTCTCCCGCATAATAAAAACTCCGGAAGCTTTTTTCCACAATGTCAATGCGCGACTGTGTACCTGCAACAGTATCTGCATGGTAAATAACCCCATCCTTATTATATAGTACCGACTCCGCCGATAGTATCTGCAACTGTTCGAAATCCGGCAGTTTCCCCAACAAAGTTACTTTTCCGAAGAGATTTACTGCATACCAATTATTGCCTGTATCGACCCAATAGAAATAATTATAGTCATTTTGGTAATACCGTATACCGTCGTTAAATGGCGGTGTCAAAGTCCTGAAACTTCCCTGCGCCAGGTCGTAAAGGCCAATTTGCTGCGTTGTCACATCGTATACCCAAAGGCGGTTTTGCGAGGCTAGTCCTACAGCTTCGGCAATGAGAGGCTGTGGTATGTTGGAAAAATTAATTCGTGATGTTTCATTCATCTGGTTGTCCAGCAGGACAACGGTATTGAACTTGCGGTAGAACAACACGACCTGTAAGGGATTTTGGAGGTCTGCCCGGTAAATATCGCCAAGAGAAAGGGCCTTATACTTTAATATCTGCCCATCTTTTTCTTTGCGGAGTTCGCTATCGAGTACGGTATATTGCCAACCATAACTGTCCGCGCCCAAATAACGCTCCGGCCCAGCCTCGACATTGCTGAGCAGCTTTACAGGAATTGAGGCATCCTGTGCTACTGCAGCGGTAATAATAAATAATATTATGAAAGAAAACAGCTTTTTCATAAGGGCAAAGTACGGAAAAATAACGGAGCGGATACAGTTATATTTTAAAACCCCGCCTGTAACAAAACAACTTTCCACTCGTCTAACCTGCAAACTAAAAAATCTTATGAAGAATATCATTTATCTATTCGCTGCGCTGCTTTCGATCGCGAATGCAACAGCACAGGAATTCCAGGGCGTGGCGACATATGAGTCCAAGACGAGTATGGAGGACATGAAGAAATTCAGAGGGCAGAATAAAGAGATCACTCCCGAGATGCAGAAGATGATCGAGGAGCGCATGAAGACAATGTTTGAAAAGACCTTTATACTTAAGTTTGACCGCACTTCATCGACCTACGAAGAAGAGGAAAAACTTGACAGTCCAAACGACCCAATGGCGCAGGGCTTTAAAATGATGGGATCAATGATGGGCGGCGGCGGAAAGCATTACAAAAATGTGAAGACGAAAACCATGCTACAGGAAAAGGATATTTTTGGCAAGGAGTTTTTGGTGAGCGATTCATTGCCCGGCATTAAATGGGTGATGGTGAATGAGTCGAAAAAAATAGGCAACTATACCTGCTATAAGGCTACGGCCGAAATTCCGGTTGACAAATCGAACATGATGAACTACCGTCCTAAGAAAGGCGCAGAAGAGGAGATGAAAAAGAAAAGCGAAGACGAGCTGAAAAAGACCAACTTCATGGAAATGGTGGAAATGCCGGATAAAAAAACAATTACGGCATGGTATACGCCCGAAATCCCCATCAATCAGGGGCCGGCCAATTACTGGGGCCTACCGGGCCTTATACTTGAAATATCTGATGACAAGACCGTACTGCTTTGCTCTAAAGTAGTATTGAACCCAAAAGAAAAATCGGAGATAAAAGCGCCGAAGAAAGGCGAGAAAGTAACTCAGGCAGAATTTGCCGACATAATGGCAAAAAAAATCCAGGAAATGCAGGAGATGTACGGAGCCCCGGGCGGAGGTGGTGGCAGGAGAATGCGTTTTGGCGGATAAAAGCTGATTTTTGCAGATTTTTCTTTCATGAATATACTAAATCAGGTGTGTTTGCTGTTCTTTTAGCTACAACCTAAACCAACTATCATGAAAAAATTACTGCTAAGCTGTGCTGTATTGGCTACAGCCACATCATCCGCACAGGAATTTAAAGGCATTGCGGTTTACGAATCGGTAACTACACTGAAAAATATTGAAGCCTGGATGCCTGACAGGCCTGACCCTGCCATGCAGGCCAGGATGAAAGAGGCGCTTTCCAAGCCTCTTGAAAGACAATTCACACTCTACTTTGATAAGACTGCATCGGTATACAAAGAAAACCAAAAGCTTGATTTTAAGGGCGCGGGGCAAGGAAGGCTGACAGCACCAATGGTAGCGGGGAAAACCTACCGCAACCTGAAGACTAAAGTAACCATTGAGGAAAGAGAAATTTTTGGAAAAGAGTTTCTAGTGACCGACTCCGTGAAGATGCGCGAGTGGCAAATGGTTAACGAAACGAAGAAAATTGGAAATTATACTTGTTACAAGGCAACCTGTACCATAAAGAGAGTACCTCCAAAAAAGGAAGAAGGACAGGAAAAAGCCGTAGACCTCTTGGGGTCGCTCGCTGATGATGAAATAGTAATAACGGCATGGTATACACCCGAAATACCCGTAAGCCACGGTCCAGGCATTTTTTGGGGTTTGCCCGGAATGATACTGGGCATAAGCACCGACAATATGACCATACTGTGCTCTAAGCTGACCCTCAACCCTAAAGAAGGTGTTGAGCTAAAGGTTCCTGATAAAGGGGAAAAAGTAACGAAAGAGCAATTCAGTGATATAATTACCAAAAAGGCAGAAGAGATACGGGAAATGCGGGGCTCTAAATCGCGAAGGCCTTAACGGATTGCCTTATATTATGCTGATGTTTTATAACTTTAACTGAATCATGAAAAAGTATATATATACCCTACTACTGCTACTTGGCCTTAGTGTCACCGCCCAGGAATTTAAAGGCGTTGCCATTTACCAATCGGTTAGTACCCGAAAAAATGCCACCATAAAAATGACCGGCGCGGATCCTGCAATGGAAGCACAGATGAGGGAAATGCTTGCCAAGCCTGTTGAGCAAACCTATACCCTCACGTTTGATAAATTTGCATCGGTATACCAGATGGAGGAAACCCTGAAGCCTGGTACACAACCGGGGGTACCCTCTTTTATAATGGGCAAAAAATACAATAACCTTAAAGAAGGCATATCCCTGGAAGAAAGGGACATCATGGACAAAGAGTTCGTTGTGCAGGATTCGCTGGAGAAGCCGGAATGGAAACTGGAAAATGAAACAAAGAAAATAGGTAACTATACCTGCTATAAGGCTACTTATGTAATTGTCATAGAACCTCCAAAAGCGGAACCCGGACAGGATAAGGCCATAGACCTGATGGCATCGCTGCCGCGCAGGGAAATATTAGTTACGGCATGGTACGCCCCTGAAATACCCGTAAGCCATGGGCCAGGCGACTACTGGGGATTGCCGGGACTGGTATTAGGGGTGACCACAGATAACATGACCATGCTTTGTACTAAACTTACGCTAAACCCGAATGAAAAAATTGAAGTGAAAGCGCCAAATAAAGGAGAAAGGGTAACGCAGGAGAAATACCAGGAGATCATGTTGAAGAAATCGGCAGAGATGAAAGATATGTACGCGCCAAAGCCAGGGTCAAAATCGATGACAATTACCATTGGAGGATAGACTAAAACTACTATTTTAGTTTTTTAACTACAAAAATAGTTTTACAACTAAATAATTAGTTTATTTGTAGTAAACTAAAATTTTACCATATGAAAAAGTATTTACATTGCCTCATTGCCATAGTGTCGGTATCGGCTTTTGCCCAAAATTTCCAAGGGATTGCGGTGTATGAGTCGAAAACCACCTTCAATTTTGACGAAGGTGAAAAAAAAACCGAAGGCGACCAGCTTTCTCCTGAGATTGAGGCTCAAATCCAGGAACAGCTCAAAAAAGCATTTGAAAAGACCTATACGCTTAAATTTGACAAATCGGCATCGTTATATAAAGAGGAAGAAAAACTTAATGACCCTTCAGGTGATGGTACCGTAATAGTATCGGTTAGCTTTAACGGCGGTGGAATGCAGTACAAAAACCTCAAAGACCAAACATCGCTTACTGAAACGGAAATATTTGGAAAGGAATTCCTGATTACTGATGGACTTGAGAAGCTGGACTGGAAAATGAGTGGCGACACAAAGAAAATTGGAAACTATACATGCTATAAGGCAACTGCGGTCGTAAATGTAAAACAAAGCTATGAAGTCGAGAAAGCAGTTACCCTTACCACCGCTCCTCCCAAAGACACGAACATTACCGCATGGTACACGCCCGATATCCCGGTAAGCCACGGCCCTGCTGACTACTGGGGTCTTCCCGGACTTATACTGGAGGTAAACGATGGCCAAACTATCCTGTTGTGCTCTAAGATTACGCTAAACCCTAAAGAAAAGTTCGAGATCAAAGCGCCGAAAAAGGGCAGCAAGGTAACGAGAAAGGAGTTTGAGGATATAATGCACAAGAAATCCAAAGAAATTGAAGAAATGAATGATGGCCCAGCTGCTCCGGGAACGACACGCACTACAAAGGTTATACGCATTGGGGGCTAATTTTCCCCACAGAATAAACCAATAAACACACAATGAAGAAGTTACTACTTGCACTAACCTTGTTGCTATCCGCCTGGTCCTATTCGCAAAATATACGCTATGAAGGCATCCTTCGTGATTCACTTGGGACGCCGCTCGAAATGGGCAATATCATGGCGGTCAACAAAGCCACCAGTTCGATGGACTCGTATGCCATAACCAATGACAAAGGTAAATTTCAACTGGTACTCAGCGCCAATACACAATACATCATCAAGGCGAGTTACATAGGCTTTGCGCCTTATGAGGAGACTATCACAACAGGCGCAGAGAACATGGTGAAAGTAATCACCATGACAGCAGGAATATTGATGGACGAACTGGAAATCGTGCATGAAATGCCTGTAACCATCAAAGGGGATACCATTGTTTATAATTCCGATTCGTTTACCAATGGCAGCGAACGCAAGCTGGAGGACATACTCAAAAAGCTGCCCGGTGTGGAAGTGGATGCCGACGGTAATGTGAAGGTTGAGGGTAAAAGCGTTTCGAAGCTTATGGTGGAAGGCAAGGATTTTTTTGATGGCGACACGAAGCTCGGGGTGAAAAACATTCCTGCCGATGCCGTGAGTAAAGTAGAGGTGCTTCGCAATTATAACGAAGTAAGCCAGTTACGGGGAGTGCAAAACAATGAGGATAACGTAGCCATGAACATAAAACTGAAGGACGGCAAAAAGAATTTCTGGTTTGGTGATATGGCCGCAGGGGCCAGCATTGGCGAGGGCGAAAGGTATTTGCTCAACCCTAAGATCTTCTATTACAATCCTAAATACAGCCTGAATTTAATCAGCAACTTCAATAATACAGGCGAACTCCCACTGACGATGTCAGATTACTTTAAGTTCAGTGGCGGCTTCCGTAATCTGATGCGGAAAAGCGGAACGTCGTTCAACATCGGTTCCAACGACCTCGGCCTTTCGCTGATGCGGAATAACAGGGCCAAGGAGATCGAGACTAAATTCGGCGCGGGCAATTTCAGCTATAACATGACCGATAAGTGGATCCTGAGCGGTTTTGCCATCATCAACTCGAATCGTACCGAAATGGAAACCGTGAGCCGCAACACACTCCTCGACCCTGTTACAGGAGAACCGGAAACCATACAGGATACCGAGTCGACTTCGCAGCAAAAGAGTGAGTTTGCACTATTCAAGCTAAGCTCAAGCTATAAGCCGAATGCTAACCTCCATTTTGACTACGATGCCTTTATGAAGACGTCCAACCAGGAGGAAGGCAATGCGTTGCTGTCGCAGGTATTCCCTGAAACATCACAAAGCCAGGACATTTACACCGGAAAGAAACAAAAACCGCTGTCGTTCAACCAAAACCTCAACTTGTACTATACACTTAACGACAAAAACATCTTTGCCTTTGAGGCACAGCACATGTACCAGGATGAAGATCCGTTATACAACGCCAACCTGGCCGAAAACCCCTTTCCTACCATTCCCGGCGCCGACCCTGACCTGTCTTTGGGCCTGATGCCTGCAGCACGATATGATATTTCGCAGGAGCGCTTCATCAAGACCAACAAAGCCGATGCTAAACTGGACTACTATTACATGGTAACGCCGAAAAGCAACATCAACTTTACGCTGGGCAACACCTATTCGTTCCAGAATTTTAATTCGGCACTGTTCCAGACGATGGATGATGGCGCAGTGAATCACCTGAATGACAATACCCGCAACAATGTGGATTATGTTTTCAACGACCTGTTCCTGGGCATACACTACCGCTGGCTGACAGGAAGCTTTGAATTCAACCCCGGATTTTCGGTACACCAATATAATGTGTTCAATGATCAACTCGGCACAAGGGTAGAAAACAACTTCAGGCGGATATTGCCGGATGTTTTCGCGCAATACAACATCCGAAAGTCGGAAAGGCTTACCTACACTTATAACATGACGACCAACTTTACCGATGTATCCGACTTTGCCCGCGGCCTGGTGATGACGAGCTATAAATCGCTCTTTCAGGGAAACAGGTTCCTCGATAACGGACTGTACCAAAACCACTCCCTTTCGTACTTTAAATACAATATGTTCAACTTTACACAGCTATATGGCGCTGTGAATTATAGCCACATGATGGACGCGATGAAAAACCTTTCGGCCTTTAGCGGCATTAACCAAGTAGGAACACTGGAAAACTCACCGTATGCCGATGAAACGCTTTCGGCTTATGCAGGTTATAACAGGAGCTTTGCCCGTTTTTATAAAGTAGGCACTAATGTGTCGGTAAACTGGAGCAAGTACAACAACTTCCGCTTCGATCCAGAATTTGCCGGCGGCCAGGCTACCATCGAAAACTCCATCCGTCAGGTGAACGAGCAGGTATCGCAAACATACACAGGAACATTTGGCACCAATTACAAGACCATTCCGAATATTGAAGTAGGTTATACTTTTTCCGTTAATGATTACGGCACAAGCAACTTTTACAATCACAAGCCGTTCGCCAGCATGAACTACTATTTTTGGGATTCGTTTACTATCAGGGCCGAATATGAGTACAACCATTATTATAATAGCGACAAGACAGGTGACAATGAATACGATTTCCTTAGCGCCGACATCATGTACCGCAAAAAGAACAGCCACTGGGAGTTTAAAGTGGGGGGCACTAACCTGCTCAATACTACTTCGCTGAACGACGACAGCTTTAACCAGTTCTCAACCTACACGTCACGCTACAGGGTTCAGCCAAGGTATTTATTGCTTACGGTTAGATATGATTTGTAGATTTACTTATTACGTGTACGATTGCATAATTAATTCAAGTTGCTAGTTAATAGCTTTGTTCAATTGTAATCCAAAAATAAACAGAGTCAGCTTTATTAGAAAGCCGTCCAGTGTAACCGCGTGTATTGTTCTTGGGAACAGTTTTTTAATATCACTGATAGTTGTCTCGACTCTTTTTCTCATTTTCAATTTCTCATTTTTTTGATCTAATGTATCTACTCTTTTAGAATTTGATTTCCTTTGGATTTTTAATAAGATGGCTTTCCGGGCAAAAGCACTGTCTTCCAAACCATAATCCAAATAGGCGCTATCCCCATATATTGAAGATTCTGCGGGCAATTTGTCAATCATTTTCCCTAATGCTTTTGCATCGGCTGTCTTGCCCGGAGTGAAATGGAAAGCTATGGGGATGCCGTCTTTTGTTGTAAGCAACTGCACTTTTACTCCATAAAAATAACTCCTCATGCTTGCGGTATAGCCCCTCCATTTCTTATCCTTAAGCATCTTACAATTTGCAATCCTCATGTTATTGCACACTGCAACAGGGAAAGAATCAACAATATAATGCAGCTCACAACAAAAATCTTTAAAATAGTCACTTACTATTTCGAATAAATCATAAAGCAACCTTCCAACTTTATGAAGGCGCCTGTTAAATCTGCTCTTGTCAAGCATATTAGGGATAAAACCATACTGCTTTACAAATTCAATCGCAGAAGAATGGTTGCCATAAAAACTCGTTGAAGAAACAATGGCAGTCAATATAATCTCACTATCACTTACTTGCCGCCTCGTATCTTCCTGGTGTCCAATTCCTTTTAAAATATCATCAATTAAACAAAAAATTGAAATAATTTTGTCTCTTGTAAGCATCATAACAGTGGGTGTTTAGTTGTGGTAAACCAAATTTCTCACTTTTGATGCTTACTTTTTTATTTTCTAACTAGCAACTTGAATTAATTATATATAGGTTAATTTTATATTATCAAAATTATCCATAGATATTGATTATATTTACTGCGTGTAAATAAAAATATATTTAATGGCATCAGATTTCCAGATTAAAAAAGAAAAGTTCAGTTCGCTTGTATCCCAGATCAAGGTTGACAATATGGATTACTTCAGGGGTAAAACGCTTTCCAAAGTGTACATGATAGGCAAGTCAGCCGATGATAAGCTGGCTCTGCTGTACCCAACTAATGATGTTCCAGCTGATATTAAGGAACAGCTAAACGGTGCATTTACATCTATTTTCGGTTAATTCTCGCATTATTATATGAAAGGGCTGTAGCAATACGGCCCTTTTTTATTTGGCATAAGTGTGGCGAAATGGCCGGGCTTTATGCTATAGCAACCCATTGACATCCCCGCTAAAACAAAAAACCCACGCCGCTATGACGTGGGATCTTTTTTTATATAAGGCAGGATTACTTTTTCACTTCCTTTTTGAAAGCATCAATTTGTGCATTAACTTCTGCTTCGGTACCCATAAAATTTTTCTCGTCAGTCTTAATTTCATTGTTTTCAGCCAGGGTAGATATTACCACATTAGCTGTCACATTTCCATTTGCATCTTTTTGACGATCCACCGAAATTTCCTGGCTTTGTGTCTGGGTAGTAAGGGCAGGCTCTTCGGAAACAACCTCCGTTTTTTGTGTGGTCACAGTTTCGGCCCCTTCAGCAGTATGGCCGCCTAGTATCGGTGCGATAACCAAGCCGATAAGGCACGTAAGCTTGATAAGGATATTCATCGATGGGCCTGATGTATCCTTAAACGGGTCGCCCACCGTATCACCGGTTACAGCAGCCTTGTGCGCATCAGAACCCTTATAGGTCATTTCGCCGTTGATCATGACACCGGCTTCGAATGATTTTTTAGCGTTGTCCCAAGCACCGCCGGCATTGTTCTGAAACACAGCCCAAAGTACACCGGATACAGTTACACCCGCCATATAGCCACCAAGCATTTCGGCAACCAACTGGTAATTATCAGGGTAGATAAGCATGCCCAAAATTACGATGGCAATAGGGAAACCAATGGTAAGTATACCGGGAAGCATCATTTCGCGAAGTGCCGCTTTAGTGGAAATTTCCACGCACTTTCCGTACTCCGGCTTGCCTGTACCTTCCATGATACCCGGTATTTCGCGGAATTGCCTTCTTACTTCGTATACCATGTCCATAGCTGCTTTACCCACGGAGTTCATTGCAAGGGCAGAGAATACCACAGGTATCATACCACCTACAAACAGCATGGCCAGTACGGGAGCTTTGAAGATATTGATACCGTCAATTCCTGTAAAAGTCACATACGCCGCGAAAAGTGCCAATGATGTAAGCGCTGCGGAAGCAATGGCAAATCCTTTACCGGTTGCAGCGGTCGTGTTGCCTACCGAGTCAAGAATATCAGTACGCATACGCACTTCTTTCGGAAGTTCGCTCATTTCGGCGATACCACCCGCGTTATCGGATATAGGGCCAAATGCGTCAATAGCCAACTGCATAGCTGTTGTAGCCATCATGGCAGAGGCTGCAAGCGCCACACCATAAAAGCCTGCAAAAGCATACGAAGCCCAGATAGCACCCGCAAACAATAGTACTGTAGGGAATGTCGATATCATTCCTGTTGCCAGTCCCGCAATAATATTGGTACCCGCGCCTGTACTTGATTTCTGTACGATAGCAAGAATAGGTTTTTTACCAAGCCCTGTGTAATACTCGGTAACGGAGGAAATAACACCGCCCACAAAAAGGCCGACAAGCGTTGCGTAGAACACCCTCATTGAAGATATTTCCTTGGCGCCTTCACCATAGAACTCCATCTGCATGGTCACGGGAAGCATATATTGTACAAGCACGTAGCATGAAATTGCAACAAGCACAATCGATACCCAGTTACCCACATTGAGTGCGCCCTGTACCTGTGCTTCTTTAGCGTTATTATCTTTAATGCGAACCAAGAGCGTCCCTATGATCGAGAACAATATACCAAAACCGGCAATTGCCATTGGTAACAGGATAGGGCCTATGCCACCAAAATCATCTTTCCAGGAAGGGTTGTCCGCAAGTATGTCCCTAAGCACATAATTACCCAATACCATAGCAGCAAGCACTGTAGCAACATACGACCCAAAAAGGTCGGCGCCCATACCGGCAACGTCGCCTACATTATCGCCTACGTTATCGGCTATAGTTGCGGGGTTACGCGGGTCATCCTCAGGAATACCGGCTTCTACCTTACCTACAAGGTCGGCGCCGACATCGGCAGCCTTGGTATAAATACCGCCACCCACACGGGCAAATAGCGCGATAGACTCAGCGCCAAGCGAGAAACCTGCAAGGGTTTCCAATACGATGGTCATATCCATAGTATTGGTCCATACACCTCCCATAAAATAATGGAAGAAGAAAATAAAGAAACCTGTAAGGCCCAGTACAGCCAGGCCGGCAACACCAAGACCCATAACGGTACCGCCTCCAAAAGATACCTTGAGCGCCTGCGGAAGGCTGGTGCGTGCAGCCTGAGTAGTACGTACATTTGTTTTGGTTGCTATTTTCATACCCATATTTCCTGCGAGGGCAGAAAAAATGGCCCCAAAAATAAAGGCCACCACGATAAGCATATCGGTAGTAGGCACTATATACGCTATGACAGCAAGCGCGATGCTCGCCACAATAACAAAAATGGTAAGCAGTTTGTATTCTGCCTTGAGGAAGGCAAGGGCGCCCTCGTAGATGTAGTCGGAAATCTCTTTCATTTTTCCATCACCGGCATCCTGTTTTAACACCCATGACCTTTTAACCGCCATAAAAAGCAGCCCTACAACGGCCATAATAATCGGCACGTAAATCATTATTGACTCCATAAAATAAGGTTTTTTTGGTTTTTGATTTTGTTAATATCTTGTAAATGTAACAAAAGCAAAACAAAAAAAGCAACACTCTTTTACAGAATGTTGCTTTTTGGTAGAGTATTTTTAGTGTATTGGCTTATTTTATACTGAATAACTCTTCAGGCCGGTTCTCTATAGCTGCGAAACGCTCCAGGCACTCATCAATGATTTGGTACGCTTCGTTAACATCGCCCCATCCTTCAACATCTACCTTTTTATTTTCAAGGTCTTTGTACACTTTGAAGAAATGCTCGATTTCTTTCAGGCGATGCGGGTTGAGATCACTCAGGTCGTTGTATTTGTTCCATATCGGATCTGATATCGGTACGCAAATTACTTTTTCGTCCGGCCCTTTTTCGTCAGCCATGTGGAAAACCCCAATAGGCTTCACCTCAATAACACAACCTGGGAAGGTAGCCTCATGAACCAAAACGAGTACGTCAAGCGGATCACCGTCAAGAGCCAGAGTTTCGGGAATAAAGCCATAATCGGCAGGGTACATCATCGAAGAAAAAAGCATCCTGTCGTAGCGTATTTTCTTTAACTTGAAATCATATTCATACTTGTTCCTGCTTCCTTTTGGTATCTCAATAAGCACGTCAAACGATTTTAATTTTGCAGCTGTCATATTTCTAACTATTTTCTTATTTAGCGGGTGCGAAAGTACTGCAAAAATTATTGAAGTACAAAGTTTAATACCTTTAAAATACAGCAAAGTCAAAGGTTTACATAAACTTAATCCTGTCCATAATCCCATCAATAGCCGTTAGAGAATAATATCGATAATTTATTATGAAGAAATTTTCACATTGCATTAAAAAAGCCGCCCTATACTACATTTTTATTAAACATCACTGTATCTCAATGCAATTAGGGATACAAAAAAGTCCCGGAAAATCCGGGACTTGTTCGTTTATAATCCAAGTAATTAATCAATCTCTGTTTCTGTTTTTGTACAATCGGCCACACACCCATTCTCATTGCAAATAGGTACTCTTTTTCCGCTGATGTACAGGTATTGCAGGTTACAACCCGATGCGCATCCTTTACAGCTAACAGCTACAGGGTTTGCGCCCGCAAAACCACGCTCTGCAATAAGCAATCCGCTTGAACTGCGGCTAAGCATAACTCCTATTGAGAATCCTGAATTGCCACTAGCAATTAGCATAAAACCCTGATCACTTGGGGCATTCAGTGCTTGTTTCCGTACTATTTCTATAGATATTAGCTCCGGGGCATCTTTGCCGGCTACATTTTGCAGGTCAGCCAAAAGTAAATTTTTATCTGCTGTAATTTCATATACACTGTCCCCGTCAACACCAATTTCTCCGTCCCATACTGAAGACCTGCTTAGCCTTTCGGGATCTAGTGCCGTTGTATTGCTGTTGGTAAGGTCTACATCCGATTCAGTACTGCACGAGGTTAATGCCGCTACAAAAAGCAGGCAGGCAGCACTTTTTAGTAAAGAAAGTTTCATGGCGGTAAGTTTTGATTTCTCACGAAATTAAAACATAAAACCATCAGCACAGCCCAATAAAATGTTAATTGTTTAGTAACAGCAGTTAAAACACCTCCAACTCGTTTTTAGTACAATCAGCACAGGATGAGCAGATAACACGCTTTTCACCATTGGCTGATTTTACAACCGGAAGGCATCCCCCGCTGCATTCGCCTTTGCAGATAACCAAAAGATAGGAATCTCCGCCTTCAGGGCCGGGCGTACTAAAAAAGAATTTATCACCTTTTTTTTCAAGCAGCGATGCAACCATTATACCTTCATCTGTCCTTGCGACAACCATATAAAAATCTTCGGCAACATCGCCTTCTGTTTTTCCCTTTGCTACTTCAAAACCACTTAGTTTTGCCCCATCCATCCGTTTTTCCCAAGACTTTGAAAGCTCACCTTCATCAAGCAGCGAAATCGCGCCATCCTTGCTTGCGGCCACTGCTTCTTCAGGATAAATACTACCTATAATGTCTTTAGAGTCCTCTTTTTTACAGGATATTATTGACAAAACAAACAGCAAGGACAGTAAGGTTCTCATAAAATCATAAGGTTGATTGCGAAACGAATTTACAAAAATTTTGTTAACTCCGTACAAAATCAGAAATAGAAACCGAATGAACCTTTAATAGCAAATTTATTAGCATCAGGGAGGTTGAGGTAGCTGCCCCTCCAGGCAAAGTCAAGTCGGAACACCTTAAAGATATTCCCGATACCGGCATGATATTCCCAATATACATCTTCCGGTGCACGGTACTGGATATTGGATGCATTCAGCCTGACATTATCATCACTTACCGTTCCGTACACACCCTTTACACCAATGATCTCACGAAGATTGAGGTCGCGAAGCCCCGGTATCCGCGAGAAAAGCCTTCCGTTAAAATTGTGTTCAAAGTGCAGCGACACGTATTCATCGGCCACAAACTCATAGTAATTCATCAGGTTGTAGGTATTCTCTATAATGAAATACGACTGGTTACCCGGTACAACACCCATTAGTCCCAATGGCACTTCACCGAAAATCTTACCAGCTTCCAAAGTTGTAAATAATCGGCCGAAACCTCCCACCAGAACAGGCTGCCTGTAGAAGAACTGTAGTTTCTGGTAGTCGAAGTCACTGTCGAAAATACCCTTTACGCCTTGTGAGAAGTTAAGGAAGAGACGGGCATAGTTCAGGTCAACGTCCGAACGTTCCACACCATAGCCTATACTCCTCCTTTTTGGCGTATAATCTACCTGTACATTATATTCATATTGCTTTACAAAACCTTCGACACCTTTGGAAGGATCCCAGGGGTCTTTATAATAATCAAGGCTAAAGGTTGGGGAGGCCGATTTCAGTGTACGGTAATTCAGGCTGGTTCGCAGGGTAAAGTTCTTCAAGGGCTCAATCTCGAGTCCAACAGTTGTAAAGTTAATTGATGTCAGTTTACTGTTATCGCCGCTGGCAAACAATGACGACGAGGCAAAGCTTCTGCCCAGTACATCATTACTGGCGGTAAGGCTCACTCCTATCTGCTCGATATCGCGCCTGTTACCCCCTGATATGATAAGACGGTTCTTTTTATTGAGCATCCATTTGCCCGAAATACCGTACTTGAACTGGTTGTCCTTGAAGCCATAAGCCGTATATCCTTCCACACGCCATGGGTCATTTTGCCCAAAATAAGTGCGCCCTCCGGTACGAAGCCTTACTCCTTCTACGTCGTTATAGCCAAAAGAGGAGAATATCGGCCCGTAATCGAAGTTGCCAATTTGGTAATATCCACTGCCCAGGGTGGCTACTAAACTGTACATTCGCCTGAATTTGGGGACAGTCTTAAGGGTATCGAGCATCTTGTACACGCCCCGTTCATCATTATTGAGAGACTCAAACCGGTTTTCCTCCCAATAATCATCCGATCGGCGGTGTATTTCGTCATCATAATAATTGACTTCAGCCGCATAAAATTCGTCAGGCTTTTTTTTATCAAAAACATAATCCCGGAATAAGGTTGTCCGTTTTCCGTATACCCCTTTGGAATCGTCTTTTTTATTAAGGGCAAAGTCGCTCATCATGTGGTCGCGCTTTAGCAGGAACACCGAATCGTTAAGCACATCAAATTCCTGTTCTATATAAATATCCTTAACCCAGTTGATATTCGCGCTTTTGCTGGCCGCCATTGCGATCTGCTTAATAGCGAATGTACTGTCATTTACCCAAAAATTTCCTTTAAAGGTCAATTCACCTTTTCGCCGGGGATAAAACACTATGTTGTAGCACCATTTTTTATCGATGTAGGTGCTGTCTGCCAATACATAATTGTATACGTTAATGCCTGTTCTGGAAAGCGGGCTTACGAAATCCTTATCAAAAAATTTAAGGTAATTGTCGTAAATATCATAGTCGGCGTACAAATCCTTTACAAAAGCAATAATCTGCTGGTTGTCGCTAAAACCTGAGTTTTTATTTGCCTTTACAATTTCCTTTTTCCTGTTCTTTATATTGTCGCCATACACATTGCTCAATGCCTCATTGATAAATATGGGCAGGTACGTTTTCCCTGTAACACTGGATGTATCTACATGATCGAAAATAAACTCCATTCCCCTGAAAATCTTGCTCTTCATGAATGCGCTGTCGATACTGTTCATGTCGAACTCTACTTTTTCGTATTTATCGTACTCGTATTGCTTGAACATTTTGAGGCCGTTCTTGCGGCGGCGCTCCCATATCTTGCGCAGGATATCTATGGCAGGGTTATTCTTTTTGGATGTTTTCCCGGTATACAGCACAACTTCCTTAAGTTCCTGCACATCATTCATAACGATCGTCATATCATAGTTAACGGCCTTATCAATGATAACCTCCTTGTTACCGTAACCCATTGAGGAAACGAGTATCTCGGTATAAGTTTCAGGCGATTCCAGGTAAAATTTACCGTTTTCATCGGTAATTGTCCCTTTGCTGGTGCCTTTAAACGATACATTGGCATACGGCAACGGCTGGTCCTTGTCGTCAAGCACCACGCCGCCTATTTTAGTCTGCGCCAAAAGCGACCCTGCAAACGCAAAAAATAAACCCAGTAAAAACAGTATTTTTCTTTTCATATATGCTTAAACAAAAAACTTCATCAAATAGTATGATGAAGTTTCAAATATAATAGTTTTATTGGCTATTTGTACATCACTTTTTTTACAGCCTTTACTACATCGCCTGCGTTCGGAAGCCATTCTTTCAGCAATGCCGGAGAATATGGCGCAGGGGTGTCGGCAGTCGTAATCCTTTGTATAGGTGCGTCAAGATAATCAAATGCGCGCTCCTGTACGATATACGTAATCTCTGAAGCAACGCTGCCAAACGGCCATGCTTCCTCAAGTACTACAAGCCTGTTTGTTTTCTTAACCGAGTTGAGTATTGTTTCGTGGTCCATTGGGCGCACGGTACGAAGGTCAACGATCTCAACGCTTATCCCCTCTTTCTCCAACTCATCGGCTGCAATAAACGCTTCTTTTATGATCTTGCCAAAAGTAACGATAGTAACATCCTTACCTTCACGCTTCACATCGGCAACACCAAGAGGGATTGTATATTCTCCATCAGGCACTTCGCCTTTGTCGCCATACATTTGCTCTGATTCCATGAAGATAACAGGGTCGTTATCGCGGATAGCCGATTTTAAAAGCCCTTTACAATCGTAAACGTTAGACGGTACAACTACTTTAAGGCCCGGTGTATTGGCAAACCAGTTTTCAAAAGCCTGTGAGTGTGTTGCTCCTAACTGTCCCGCAGAAGCTGTAGGGCCACGGAATACCATTGGCATACTGAACTGCCCGGCAGACATCTGGCGCATCTTCGCTGCATTGTTTATGATCTGGTCGATACCAACCAGTGAAAAGTTGAAGGTCATGAATTCCACGATAGGCCTGCACCCGTTCATGGCGCTACCTACCGCTATACCTGCAAATCCAAGCTCAGCAATTGGCGTATCGATGACCCTTTTCGGTCCGAACTCATCAAGCATTCCTTTTGAGGCTTTGTAGGCACCGTTATATTCGGCTACCTCTTCACCCATTAAATATATCGTTTCATCGCGGCGCATTTCCTCGCTCATGGCTTCGCAAACGGCTTCCCTGAATTGTATCGTTCTCATGTAAATGTTTTTCGGATTAAATGAATGGCAAAAATAAAAATTTTAAGTTATTTATCGCCTGCCTTTTGCCAAATTAATACATCGCACAAAGGTTTATCATATTAATCAGCATATTCGTAATAATTAACCTTTATGGTCTTATTTTTTATGATAATCAGATTTTAAAGATACTATTTTTAGAAAAACAGTATTTATTATGCGTGCATAGTTTTTTATTTCGATAAAAGTGTTATTTTCGTAACCAGAAAATAATCAACTTCATACCATTAAAATATGAAAATATTAGTTTGCATCAGCCACGTGCCTGATACTACTTCAAAAATCAATTTCACCAATGGCGACAGTGAGTTTGACGCCAGCGGTGTGCAGTTTGTAATAAACCCTAACGACGAATTTGGTCTTACAAGGGCAATATGGTTTAAAGAACAACAGGGCGCAAACGTTACAGTAGTGAACGTAGGCGGCGCAGATGCCGAAGCTACTTTACGAAAAGCCCTTGCTATTGGGGCAGATGAGGCCATTCGTATCAACGCCAACCCAACCGACGGCTTTTTCGTTGCAAAACAGCTTGCCGAAGTGGTAAAACAGGGCGGCTATGACCTGGTAATTGCAGGTAAGGAATCGCTTGACTACAACGGCGGGATGGTTCCGGGAATGCTTGCAGGCCTGCTTGGCTGCGACTTTGTAAACTCATGCATTAAGCTGGAAGTGAACGGCAATGAGGCAAAAGCAGTGCGAGAGATCGATGGTGGGAAAGAAACGCTAAGTGCTAAATTGCCAATGGTTATAGGCGGGCAGAAAGGCCTGGTTGAAGAGAAAGACCTAAGAATCCCGAACATGCGTGGTATCATGATGGCAAGGCAAAAAGCCCTTACCGTACTTGACCCGGTATCGGCAGAAGCTGCAACCAAAGCAGTTAAATTCGAGAAGCCTGCGCCAAAATCAGCCGTGAAACTGATAAGCCCTGACAACCTTGATGAGCTTGTGAACCTGCTCCATAATGAGGCGAAAGTTATTTAATTGTAACAATATAGCAATGAATCCATTATTCATTGTAACAAATAAAGAACCGCAATGCCATTGTTACATTGATACATTAATCAATTAAAAAATTAAAATTATGTCAATCTTAATATATGCTGAATCAGCAGAGGGCAAATTCAAGAAAACAGCTTTCGAACTTGCCTCTTACGCAAAAAAAATAGCCGGTGAAACCGGGACTACAGTTACAGCAATTAGCATCAACGGGCCTGAGGCATCTGCCCTTGGAGCTTATGGCGTAGACAAAGTACTTAACGTTAAATCAGACAAGCTTACGGCTTTCAACGCTAAGGCATACGCCGATGCCATTAAGCAGGCCGCACAAATGGAAAGCGCTAAAATAGTGCTGTTTTCCTCTACTACCGACAGCCTTTACATTGCACCGCTTGTAGCCGTTTCGCTTGAGGCTGGCTATGCATCCAATGTGGTGGCGCTTCCTGAGAGCCTCTCCCCTATCCGCGTAAAACGGACTGCGTTTTCGAATAAAGCGTTCAACTTCACTGAAATAAACACCGATGTAAAAGTAATCGCTATCGGCAAAAATTCTTTCGGGCTTGTTGAGTCGAATGGCGCTGCTGCCGCTGAGGAGTTCAGCCCGTCACTCAACGACAATGATTTCTCTGTAAGAGTAGAATCATCTGAAAAAGTTACTGGCAAAGTAACTATTGCCGATGCTGAAGTTGTAGTATCAGGCGGCCGCGGCCTTAAAGGCCCTGAAAACTGGCACCTTATCGAAGACCTTGCAGCAGCATTTGGCGCTGCAACAGCCTGCTCTAAGCCGGTATCCGACCTTGGATGGAGGCCCCACAGCGAGCACGTAGGCCAGACAGGTAAGCCTGTTGCTGCCAATCTGTACATTGCAGTAGGTATTTCGGGTGCAATACAGCACATCGCAGGCATCAACTCTTCGAAGGTAAAAGTGGTCATTAACCCTGATGCCGATGCTCCTTTCTTTAAAGTAGCGGACTACGGTGTTGTAGGCGATGCGTTTGATATCCTGCCAAAACTGACAGAAAAAATTAAGGCTTTCAAGGCTCAAAACTCATAATTTTATTATAAATTGTGCCCTCCAAAGGGCTATCCGGAAAGCGATAGTTTTATCTTTGTCCGGATAGCCTTTTTTTGTTACACGCAAGAGATATATGAGCTTAGTTAAACTTACTATTAAAGGGATTTCATACAGCCAGACCCAAAACGGAGCGTATGCCCTGATACTTAATGAAGTGGATGGCGAAAGGAAATTACCAATAGTTATTGGGGCTTTTGAAGCGCAATCCATTGCCATTGCCCTTGAAAAGGAGATCAAGCCGCCAAGGCCGCTTACCCATGACCTTTTCAAGAATTTTGCCGACCGCTTTGACATTGTGGTAAAGCAGGTGATCATCCATAAACTGGTAGATGGGGTATTCTTTTCGAGCATCATTTGCGAACGCGACCGCATTGAGGAAATCATCGATGCCCGTACGTCTGACGCTATCGCCCTTGCACTACGCTTCAACGCGCCTATTTTTACGTATAAAAACATCCTTGACAAAGCAGGTATCTACCTGAAGATCAACCCGGAGACTGAAAACGCCGAAAGCGAAACGGACGATGTACTCACACCACCGCAAACCTTTGGGACAGAAACCGTTTCAACAGGAGGGTATTCGCAATTCAGCCTGCAGGAACTTCACGAACAGCTTGAAACTGCCGTACAGAACGAAGATTATGAAAAAGCGGCGAAGATACGGGATGAAATATCGAAGAGAGAAAGTTGATTTATTGAATGTCGATTTGTGGATTTGTTAATTCGGTTATTTGTAGCTCCAAATAAACAAATCCCCGAATAACCAAATTACCAAAAAATGAAGCAGTACTTAGACTTAGTAAAGCACGTTTTAGAGAATGGCAACCAGAAGGGCGACCGCACCGGCACGGGCACAATTAGTGTGTTTGGTTACCAGATGCGTTTTGACCTCAGCCAGGGATTCCCGCTTGTCACCACTAAAAAGCTGCATCTTAAGTCTATCATACACGAACTGCTTTGGTTCCTTAAAGGAGAGACCAATATTGGCTACCTCAACGAAAACGGTGTAAAGATATGGGACGACTGGGCTGACGAAGACGGTAACCTCGGGCCCGTATACGGCCACCAATGGCGTAATTGGGACGATAAGGAAATCGACCAGATTACCGAGCTTATCGAAACCCTGAAAACCAATCCCAACAGCCGCAGGATGCTGATATCGGCATGGAACCCAAGCGTACTGCCGGACACCTCCAAATCATTTGCTGATAATGTAGCTAACGGCAAGGTTGCGCTGCCTCCATGCCATGCGTTCTTCCAGTTTTATGTGGCCGACGGCAAGCTTTCCTGCCAGCTATATCAACGAAGTGCCGACATATTTTTAGGCGTTCCGTTTAATATAGCATCGTATGCACTGCTTACGCTGATGATAGCCCAGGTTTGCGATTTGAAGCCCGGGGATTTCGTCCATACGTTTGGGGATGCGCATATTTACAACAACCATATTGAGCAGTTGCAGCTACAGTTGAGCCGCGAACCGAGGCCGTTGCCGGTGATGAAATTGAACTCTGAGGTGAGGAATATCTTCGATTTTAAATTTGAGGATTTCACGCTGGAGAATTACGATCCGCACCCGCATATTAAAGGAGCCGTAGCAGTTTAAAAAAAAGTGCTATCTTTAGTTTCCAAATACTGGATTTATGGAACCAAGCCAACAGCAACTCTTTGAATATGCCCGGAAGCGCGTAAGGGACAAAAAACGCGTTTACTTTCACTTCATACTGTTTTTTGTCAGTAGTATTTTCTTTTACATCATCAACAAGTATCTTGACGTAGACCCGCAGGATGACTGGTACTTATGGGCAATAACAGCATGGGCTTTTGTGTTTATCCTTCATTTTATAAAGGTATTTGTTACCGAAAGCTTCATCAATAAAAAGTGGGAGCAGGAGCAGATCGCAAAGCTCGTAGCCCGCCAGGAACGCCGGATAAGCCAGCTTGAAAAGAAAATAGAAAAAGACAGTAACACCCCCCTGTAATGACACTTACCCTTATTGCCGCCGCCGCAGAAAACAACGCCCTTGGTAAAGACAACCAGATGATATGGCACCTGCCCGACGACTTTAAACGCTTTAAGCAGCTTACTACCGGCCACTACATTATCATGGGCCGCAAGACGTTCGAAAGCTTCCCGAAGCCGTTGCCCAACCGTACCCACGTTATCATTACCCGCCAGGAGGATTATATTGCCGATGGCTGCATCGTCGTAAACAGCCTGGACGCTGCCATTGCTGCCTGCCCGCAGGATGAGGAGGTGTTTGTCATAGGAGGCGGGGAGATCTATAAACAATCCATTGACCGGGCCGACAAGGTTGAACTGACCCGCGTGCGTGGCATATCACCCGAGGCTGATGCGTTTTTCCCTGATATTGAGCTTGTTAAATGGGACTTAAAGCAGGAAGTTTTTCATCCGAAAGACGAGAAGCACGCGTATGACATTGTTTTTCAGACATTTAAAAGAAAACCATGACCATCCGTCCCTACTCCCCTTCCGATGCTCCGGCACTTTTAGAACTTCTTCGCCTCAACACGCCACACTATTTTGCGGAAAGCGAAAAAACTGATTTCATGGAGTACCTGGCCAACCACATTGACTCCTATTTTGTCATAAAACTGGATGATAAAATAGTAGGCGGAGGAGGATTTAACAGGACACCCGATGGGATAAAAGGTGCGCTGTCATGGGACATTTTGCACCCTGATGCGCAGGGCAGGGGAATTGGCAGTGAATTGGTAAAATTTCGCATTGCGGAAATGCAAAAATTGGGCGTAACTGAAATTGGCGTACGTACCTCCCAACACGTTTTTCAATTTTATGAAAAGATGGGATTCAAACTTAAAAATCCCGTTGTGAAAAATTACTGGGCAGAGGGATTTGATTTGTATGATATGGAAATTGATAAAAAAGCGTAGTTTTATACATTATCCTATAGCAAATGAAAAAACTTCTCACACTCTTATGCTTTGCTGTGTTGCCATTTATATCTTTTGGACAGGAAAAAATACTGTATGTTGTAGATTTCGTACCAATCCTGACCGATCCTGAACCAGGAGATGATATTGCCGAGGGCGACGTAAGTGACTTTCACGTACTGAAAGATCGCAATGAAATCATAAAGCTTGGCTATAAAGATGTTGATGCCATTCACTATCTCACTACAAAAGAATATGCTGCGCGCCCGGACAGCCTTAAGGCAATCCCGACAACAAAGGCAATGGATAAGATAAACGGCCAATGGTTCCTGAAAAATGAAAAGGAATCATACACCGGCAGGTTTATTGACTACTATCTTAACGGAAAGATGCAGGGTAAGGGAGTACTGAAGGACGGCAAACTAACCGGACCGCGTACATTGTATTATAGAAACGGAAATGTTTCGGACGAAATAAACTACCGGAACGGGGTCCCGCACGGAACGGAGAAGAGATATTATGAGAACGGCGTTTTATCGCAGTCGGGTACCTATAATAATGACAAAGAGACAGGCTTATGGGAAATGTACTATCAAAATGGGGCATTGAAGCAAAGATCAAATTTTGAAAATGGCCTGATGACCGGCAAAAGCCAAACCTACTATTCTACAGGCATGCTTAAAGGCGAAGATAATTACGATCGCGGTAAAGCAGTAACCAATAAAGATACTAAAAAATTTGCAGAACTATACAATGAAGGTGTTGCAGCCGACAGGACCGGTGATTTTAAAACTTCAATAAAAAAGTATTCGAAATGCCTTGAACTAATGCCCGGCCACGCAGACGCCTGGTTTGCAAGAGGTACAGCAAAGCTTAACAACATGGAATTTGACGGGGCTTTACAGGACCTGGACCGGACGCTGGAAATCGAACCGCTTTATATGCAGGCTTATGGCAACAGGGCATTTGCAAGGATACGCAAGCATGAAATTACCAGCGCAAAGGAAGTGCCGGGCGTTTCGGGTGTAGTTATTGTGCGGTCAAAAAAAGATGTTGTAATACCACAACCCGACCTTTCCTTTATATGCGCTGATTTGGCAAAGTCGGTGGAATTGGGAGATAAGACCAAAATGACCCTTGAGGCGTTTAAAAAATATTGTGGCAAATAAAGCTCCCTTGCTTGGTGAAGTCTTAATCTTTTATTTTCATTATACTGATAGTGAGCGGATCATTACAACATATAAAGGAAATATCTCTGCAGTAGAACCTTATTATTCCAAAAGGCTGGTTTTGGAAATGTAACAGCCCGCCCATCACATAATTGCCGAAAACCCCACGACCTATAGAGGCCCACATGATTTTTACCTTGCTTTTACAGTAAAAAATTCGGGAACGTATTTTTCAGGAAGGGGAATTGGAAGAAATAACAGCTATACTTATCCCGCCTCTAACTCCCCATTAACAAAACTTCTCATATCTTTGCGCCGTAAATAATAGCAATGTCACAACAAGTTACCCCCTATAAAGATTCCGGCCTCGGAAAAAAAGAGCAGGTTGCACAAATGTTTGATACCATATCCAGCAATTACGACGGCCTCAACCGCGTGATCTCCTTTGGCATCGACGTAAAGTGGAGGAAGAAAGTCCTCAGGCTCGTTGCCGCCAAAAACCCCGAACGCATACTGGACATTGCCACAGGCACCGGCGACCTCGCCCTGCTCATGGCACAGACCAATGCTAAAGAAATAATAGGCGCCGACATCTCCGAAGGCATGATGGAAGTGGGCCGGAAAAAAGTAACCGCCCAAAACCTCGATGCCCGCATAAAGCTGGTGTATGGCGATAGTGAAAACCTTCCTTTTACCGATAATTATTTTGATGCCATAACCGTCGCTTTTGGGGTGCGCAATTTTGAGACCCTCGAAAAAGGCCTTGCCGATATACTCCGCGTACTGAAGCCCGGCGGCATTTTGGTGATCCTGGAAACCTCTGTCCCAACCAAATTCCCGTTTAAGCAGGGCTACACATTTTACAGCAGGTACATGCTGCCGCTAATCGGGAGGGTGCTGTCAAAAGACCGTTCGGCGTATGCCTACCTCAGCGAATCGGCCTCAGTTTTCCCGCATGGCGAGGCCCTGAACAATATTTTACGCAAAATTGGGTTTATAGAGGTTAAGAATATGCCGCAGACCTTTGGTGTGGCAACCATTTATTCCGCTTCAAAACAATAAAATGAAGAAACTGTTTTTATACATACTCCTCCTTTCGGGCCTTGCAAGCCATGCGCAGTTTGGTACGAATGTGTTTGGGCGCGACCCGATCATCAACCTGGAGAACTTCGACAAACAGCGTGTACACTGGGGGTATTTCCTCGGATTTAACAGCTATGATTTTAAATTCGACTATAATGCCAATCCGGGTGTGGATATAGAAGTACAGGGCACTACTGGATTTAACGTTGGCCTCGTGGGCAACCTGCGCCTTTTTGAATACATCGACCTGAGGTTTGAGCCGGGCCTGTATTATACGCAGCGCAACCTGAAATACCATCAGGACGGTCTGGTAGACAACCTTCGCGAAGTGAAGTCGACCTATATCCATTTTCCGCTGTTGCTGAAATTCTCATCCAAAAGGACAGGCAACGTAAGGCCGTACCTTGTGGGAGGGCTTTCGCGCTCGTGGAACCTGGGCAGCAATGAAGATGCTCAGGACGACAACGTGACCGGCGGCAATTTCCGTATGAAGACCTGGACCAATAACTATGAGTTGGGCGTGGGTGTCGACCTTTATTTTGAGTACTTTAAATTCTCGCCTTCCATCCGTGGAGTGTTTAGCCTTGACGATGAAATTATCCGCGATGCCGACCCGAACAGCCCGTATACGGGTAATGTCGGCGCTATGAAGACACGGGGTGTTTTCGTGAATTTTACGTTCCATTAATTGACATTGAATACTGTTTATCATCCTGACTTTAACCTGTTATTAGAGAATATGACCTCGCAGGAAATAGAGATATTAAAGCAGTACATGCCATAAAGAACTTTTTAAGTCTCGCAAAGCTTCACTACGAACTAAGTTATCTTGAGGCTGAATAGACCATAGCCTGATTAAAAAAGATTCATAAAACAATTGGTTACAATAATGAAAATCGTGTACATTTGTAAATAGTAGCTACAGATCAGCGTATGCCTTGGTATTATATTTGCTCGTAAACTGCCATGAACACTTCCGTATTTCATCTTTCGTATATTGAAAATAATGTTACTACTAAAGTAACATTTAGCCTTATGCCCCGGATTCTGGAATTTTTCTACAAACAAAATATATTTAAAAGCCTGGCTTCATCAATTAAAGACAGGGTACTTGAAAGCTTGTTTAATAGTTGGGACAAAATAGAGAATCACCTTAACGAAAATATCCATTTAATTGATGAATTATCTGTAGACAAGCTATCCGATTTTAAAATCACGATAACTAAAACTATTGATAAAACTATATCTTTAAATGAAAAGTTGCAAAACTCCAGTTTTGTTGAACACCCTCATTATAAAGAACGATACAAATCTGTTTTAAAATCTTTAAATAAAACTAATAATGTTATTCATTTTAGATTAACTAAAGATAACCCTGTAAATAAGACATCGGAAACAATAAAGACAGGAGTGGAAAAGATTAATATTGAAAGTCTGACCAAAAGGCTTTCCGTTTAATGCCTTTTACAAGGGGGAATATTGTGAAAATTTTTTTCGAAATCCCGAATTACAAAAAAGAAGATTGGCATCCCGGACTGATTATTTCAAATGACGGAGTTTTTTTAGATGATGAGTGCTATGTAGTGGTAATGCTCACAGGCTCTTCGGAATTTAATGACAAATATACTTTTGAAATAGAAGATAAAATGCTCAGTAAACCCCTGCCAAAAAAATCACAGGTTAGGTGCCACATCTTAGCTAATATCCTGCCTTCAAGACTAATTGACAATACAATCCTGGCAACGATGAAGCCGGACTATGTAGATGCAGTAGTACAACGGATTAATGACGCAGCCCTTAGCGAAGAATATTAGAAAAAAAGACCCGAATTACGCATAGTGAAGCGAAGCTTCTCGCTATGTGTCACTTACTACACGCTGTACCCATCATCTAAAAGCTATATGCCTATGTGGTTAAAATTAATCGCTGCAAAATTTAGACAGTTACTTAGCGGTTCGATTAAAGGAATTTATTTAAAAATTCCTCCGGAACTCACTCAGCGTAATTGCAGCAGCCGTGGCTACATTCAGGCTTTCCGTAAGTTGCAGGTTCCCGAAGCGCGGTATGGCAATTTTATTAGTTACCAATTTTTCGATTTCTGCGGAAATTCCATTGGCTTCGTTCCCCATCACGATGATGCCGTTTTCAGGCAGTACTTCAGCGTAAATATTTGACCCATCCATAAACGTTCCGAATACAGGCAGCGATGTTTTTTCAATGTAGTCACTCAGGTTGGTGTGCACCACATTCACCCTGCCCAGCGAGCCCATGGTCGCCTGCACTACTTTCGGGTTGTAGGCATCCACACAATTTCCCGAACATACCAAATGTGCTATACCGAACCAGTCGCACAGCCTGATGATGGTACCCAGGTTCCCCGGGTCGCGCACATCGTCCAGCGCAACAATGAGCCCGGAATCCGGTACCGGTTTTTCTTCAGGTATTTCAAATAAGCCAAGGCAGGTATTGGGTGTGGCAAGCGCGCTTATCTTTTTCAGTTCGGCTTCGGTGATCACTTCAACCTTCCCTTTCGGAATGCCCGTAAATATATCTTCATTGGTAAACAATTGGCGCAATTCAAAATTGGAATTCAGCAATTCCTGCACTACCTTTATCCCCTCGGCAAAGAACAATTTTTCCTGCTTCCTGTATTTTTTTTGCTGTAAGCCTGTTATTGTTTTAATTTGGTTTTTGCTAACCATAAAAAATGTATTTTTGAATTACTATTTGCAGCAATTGCCTTGAGAAATATAACAACAAAAATAGCACTAATTATCTTATTGGGTTTGATTTTGTACTCCTGTTCGCTTGTAAAGAACGTACCGGAGGGCAAACACCTTTTGAAGAAAAACGATATTACCGTCAACGGCGAGGAAAAGAACGACGACGACCACAAGGCACAGCTGTACCAACTGCCCAACACCAACGTGCTGGGATGGCACATAAGGCTCAACATTTACAACCTGGCCAACAAAGATGCCGACTCTTCCTACCAGGCATGGCTTGTAAAAAATCCCGGATGGCATAATTTCTTCACCAAGACACTTTCTGAAAAGCAGGTAAACCGCCTGGGGAATTCCTTTTTTGTTTCTGGCTTCAGCAATTTTGCCAAAAAAACCGGCGAACCACCCGTGATCGTTGACATGAACCGCGTAAAGAAATCGCGCAACAGGCTCCACGCCTATTACTATAAGCAGGGCTATTTCAGGTCGAAGGTCGACTTTACCATCGATAGCCTGGAAAACAAAAAAGCCGAAGTTAACTACAGCGTTACCACCGGTAAGCCTTACATCCTCGACTCTATTGCCACATTTATAGAAACGCCCGCGCTTGACACCCTGTATAAAAAGTCCGTGGCGGCATCTGTCCTGAAAAAAGGCGAGCAGTACAGGGAATCGAATTTTACTGCCGAACGCGAAAGGATCACGACCTATTTCCGGAACCGCGGCGCCTATACCTTCCAGCAGAATAACATATCGTACATACTCGATACCGTAGGCAATAACTACAAAGCCAATGTAGACCTCATTATCGACAACGAAACCGTAAGGCAGGGCGACTCAACCTTTGTGAGGCCGTTTAAACTGTACACGATAAGCCAGGTAAATATTTATACCAAAAACCCCACCAGTGCCGAGCAGGTGACCGACACCGTGAATTATAACGGCTTTAACCTGTACAGTTCAGGGGAGCTCAACTACAGGCCAAAGGCGCTTACCGATGCCATATTCATAACGCCGGGCAGTACCTTTGCCGATTACAGGAGGGTGCTTACCTCGCGCTACCTGAGCAACCTGAGGGTTTTCAATTACCCTACGATACAGTATGTGGAAGACCCTAAAGATCCAAATGCGCTTATTACCAACATTTACCTCAACCCAAGGAAAAAATTCAGGCTTACCCCCAGCGCCGACTTCACGCACTCCAACATCCAGGATTTTGGTATACAGGGTAGCCTTGGGCTGACCATACGCAACATCTTTAAGGGCGCCGAGATCCTTGAAATATCGACCCGCGGCAACATCGGTTCGTCGCGCGACCAGGCCATACAGGACAAGTCATTCTTTAATATACTGGAGTATGGCGCCGATGCCAAGCTTACCTTTCCCCGCATCTTCTTCCCGTTCAATACCGAAAAGATCATACCCAAGGAAATGATCCCCTCAACACTTATGAGCTTTGGTATCAGCAGGCAGCGCAACATTGGGTTGGACAAGGAAAACTTTACCGGCGTGCTTACGTACAACTGGACGCCGCCACGGACTGACACGCAGCGGTCCCGATCTGCAAAGCTTGACCTTTTTAACATACAGTACATCCGCAATGTAAATTCTGAGAATTATTTTAATGTGTACAAATCATCGTACGACAGGCTGAACGAATATGCGAATGAATATGCAACCACCGTATCGCCGGGCTATTTTGAAGACCCGGACGGCGCATTGGGCGATTTGGAACTCATAATAGACGAGGGGACCAACGGGTTCATCAACGATGTCCAAAGCGGGTCCATATCCGTAGCGGAAGAAGACCGAAGAAACATCAATCGCATTGAGGAGCGAAGGGACAGGCTGACCGAGAACAACCTGATCTTTGCCACGAACTTTACCTATACTACAAGTACTAAAAGAGACCTTACAGATAATAATTTCTTTATCTTCAAGACTAAGGTCGAAAGCGCCGGCGCTATGCTTTCGCTGCTTGCCCCGCTGATGACGGAAAATAAGGATGTACCCGTTGGCTACAGGTCGATATTCGACGTGCAGTACTCGCAGTACGTAAAAGGCGAACTCGATTTTATAAAGCATTTCGACCTGCGCCGTGGCAGGGTGCTGGCCATGCGTGCCTTTTTCGGGCTGGCCGTACCGTATGGCAACTCTACCTCCATACCGTTTGCACGAAGCTACTTTGCAGGGGGATCGAACGACAACCGTGCGTGGCAGTCCTACAGCCTTGGGCCGGGGCGCAGCGGGGGGCTTAACGATTTTAACGAGGCCAACCTTAAAATGGCCTACAGCGCCGAACTTCGATTTAATATTTTTGGGAAGCTGAACGGCGCAATATTTGGCGATGTGGGTAACATCTGGAACATCTGGGACGAAGTGGATGATACTGATTTTACCTTTAACGGCCTGAAATCCTTTGAAGACCTCGCGCTTGGTACAGGCATGGGCTTCCGGTATGACTTCAATTTCTTTGTGCTTCGCTTTGATGTCGGCTTTAAAACCTACAACCCCGGCAAAGAAGAAGGGCAACGCTGGTTCAGGGAGTATAACTTTGACAAGTGCGTGTATAATGTGGGGATAAATTATCCTTTTTAATTGCTCAATACAATATTATAAGAAAGTAAGGCCAATCCTCCTGTTGAGGCCCACTTCAAAAATCCTGATGAGCGTCGAAAGCTGGATATTACCCTTTCCATTCTCAATTTTGGAAATGTAGCTTTTCTTGGTACCTGTTTTTTCAGCCAACTGCTCCTGTGTAAGGTTAGCCTCTTTACGGGCTTCTTTGAGCATTTCGCTTATAATAAACAATTGAGAGCTCTCGTCGTAGCGGTTTCGGGTTTCGCTCCCAATTTTACCATGCTCTGCTTCAATGAGCGCATCAAAAGATTTTATGTTATCGTAATTTTTCATAGCGCTTCGTTTTTTCTTTCAAAATAGTCAGACTTCAATTTTATTGCCTTATCCAATTCGTTCTTAGGTGCCTTTTGCGTTTTCTTATGGAAACCATTAAACAGTATTACCAGCCTGCCCTCATCGAAGCAACAGAAAATCCTGTAAATATTGGATTGGTATTCTATTCTTATTTCATAGAGCCCATCCGTCCCTGAAAGATGCTTGAGGAATTTTTCAGGAACTCTGTCCACCTGCTTAATAAGCTCAAGTACAAATTGTATCTTGCCCTTTACCTTTTCATCCTGGCTTTTATAAAAATCGATAAAATGATTATCATGAAACAGAATTGTCCTTGCCATGAAGCAAAGTTATCTTAAAAGTGAACAAATTCCAAACATTTTTTTGTTAGCAGGCTCAGTATAAATCAATTTACATTTTGGAATATACCCATAAAAAGCCGTCTCACCAACCCTACCCATCATATTTCTCCAAAATTTCAACCGTCTCAAAATAAAAATACTATTTTTGTAAATCAATTTTCTAAAACCCAAAAAACAATGGCCCACAATATTAAGCCCGGCGTAGCCACCGGAGACCAGGTTCAGGAGATATTCAAATATGCCAAAGAGAAAGGTTTCGCCCTTCCGGCAGTAAACGTAACCGGATCAAGCACCATCAATGGCGTTCTTGAAACAGCGGCAAAGCTAAAGGCCCCTGTAATCATCCAGTTCTCAAACGGCGGCGCGGCGTTCAATGCGGGCAAAGGGCTTTCTAATGAGGGAGAGCGTGCAGCCATCCTCGGAGCCATTGCCGGCGCAAAACACATACATACCCTTGCTGAAGCGTACGGCGCGACAGTGATACTACATACCGACCATTGCGCGAAAAAACTGCTTCCATGGGTTGACGGCCTTTTGGATGCCAGCGAAAAGCACTTTGCCGAAACTGGCAAGCCATTATTCAGCTCGCACATGCTTGACCTTTCGGAAGAGCCGCTTGAGGAGAACATCGAGATATGTGTGGAATACCTGAAAAGGATGAGCAAAATGGGCATGACCCTCGAAATCGAGCTTGGTATTACCGGTGGTGAGGAAGACGGCGTGGACAACTCCGACGTTGACAGCTCAAAACTATACACCCAGCCGGAAGAGGTAGCGCATACCTATGAAGAGCTAAGCAAAGTATCTGACAAGTTTACTATTGCGGCTGCATTTGGCAACGTACACGGCGTATACAAGCCGGGCAACGTAAAGCTTACCCCGAAGATCCTGAAAAACTCGCAGGAGTATGTACAGCAGAAATTCGGAACAGGCCCTAACCCGGTTGACTTTGTATTCCATGGCGGATCGGGCTCAACGCTTGAAGAGATCAGGGAAGCGATTTCATACGGCGTGATCAAGATGAACATTGATACCGACCTGCAGTTTGCCTTTACCGAGGGTATCCGCGATTATATGGTGGGCAAGGTAGATTACCTGAAAACACAGATAGGCAGCCCGGACGGACCGGAATCTCCGAACAAAAAGCATTATGACCCAAGGAAATGGGTGCGTGAAGGCGAAATGACCTTCAACAAAAGGCTCGAGCAGGCTTTTGCCGACCTTAACAACGTGAATACACTATAGTTGACAGCTGTCAGGTGCCGGTTGCTGGAAAACCATCAACCGACAACTGACAACTTATAAATCAAAATTAATATGGCCTGGTTTAAAAGAACGGAAAAAGGGATAACGACAGCGACTGAAGACAAGAAGGACGTTCCCAAAGGATTATGGTATAAATCGCCTACCGGTAAAATCGTAGATGCAGATGAGCTGGCCCGTAACTTTTACGTAAGCCCCGAAGACGGCTACCACGTAAGGATAGGCAGCAAGGAATATTTCAACATACTTTTTGACAACAACGAGTTTACCGAGCTGGACAGGGACATGACCTCCAAGGACACGCTGAAATTCGTCGATACCAAAAAATACGGTGACCGCCTTAAGGACGCCATGGAAAAGACCAAGCTAAAGGATGCCGTACGGACAGCCGTTGGCAAATCAAAAGGCAAGGACCTGGTGATCGCCTGTATGGACTTTGCTTTCATCGGCGGATCGATGGGCGCTGTGGTAGGTGAGAAAATTGCCCGTGCCATAGACCACTCTATTAAAAACAATATCCCGTTCCTGATGATCTCCAAATCAGGGGGCGCACGTATGATGGAAGCGGCTTACTCTCTAATGCAGCTTGCCAAGACTTCCGCGAAGCTGGCACAGCTTGCCGACGCGAAGATCCCGTACATCTCACTTTGTACCGACCCGACAACCGGGGGTACTACCGCATCGTATGCAATGCTGGGCGACGTGAACATTTCGGAGCCGGGAGCGCTGATAGGCTTTGCAGGCCCAAGGGTAGTAAAAGACACTACAGGTAAAGACCTTCCGGAAGGTTTCCAGACCGCCGAGTTTGTACTCGAACACGGATTCCTGGATTTCATAACCCCGCGCAAGGAACTGAAAGATAAAATAAACCTCTACCTCGACCTGATACAAAATCAGCCGGTACGATAAAAAATGCTAATCCCCCTGACAACTCAGGGGGATTTTTATTTACTTGCTAATCAATCGGCAAGCTCACTATTATTAGAGAAAGTCGGCACATTTTAAACCTTGTGTCGTGAAATGCATAAAAAACAACGTGAAATGCAGTTTTGTCGACACTTTGTCTATGCTAAAAATTGCAACTATTCACCCTAAAATGAGTTCATTTGCAATGAATATATAATGCAATAGGTATATTCTCAATTACCTGAAGTGGTAATTATTTAAATTTCGGCGATACGGTATTGGGGCAGTACCGTATCGCCATTTTTACATACCGCTGCGTATGGCCTCAACAGGATCGAGCTTTGATGCTGATATCGCAGGAAGTATACCCGACACCAGCCCTATAAACGTAGCCAGCCCCGTTCCTAATAGGATGTTGCCAAGGCCGAGTACAAATTCAAATTCGAATACCTTCGTCAGCACAACAGTAACTCCCCACACCAGCAGCATTCCAAATATCCCGCCGATCACCGAAAGTATCACCGCCTCGAAAAGGAACTGGAACAATATGAATTTATTTTTCGCGCCAAGCGCCTTTTGTATACCTATAAGGTTGGTTCGCTCCTTAACCGAAACGAACATGATATTCGCAATCCCAAAGCCGCCTACTAACAACGAAAAGAAGCTGATGCCCCACCCCACCATGTTCATCATTCCGATAAGGTCATCGATCATTTCGGTAAACCCGGCAAGGATGTCAATACTGAAATTGTCGATCTCAGCGCTTTTTATCCCACGGTAGTTGCGGAGTTTTTGGGTTACCTCGGCCTTCACGGCTTCGGCTTCCTCACCCGGTAGCGGCTTGATAATGATCACCGGGGTCATGAAATCGTTATGGTCGCCGTACATTTTCCGCAAAAAGTTCACAGGGAAAAATATGGTCGTATCATTGCTTTGCCCAAACGTTCCCGCACCCTGCTTTTCCATCACGCCGATCACCGTCATCTTGCGGCCATAGATGCGCACCTGCTTGTCGAGCGGGTTTTCGCTCCCGAAAAGCTGTTGGGCTACTTCATACCCTATCACTACTACGCCGCTCCCCCCATTCGATTCCGGTTCTGAATAAAAGCGACCCTCTGCGATCTTGACACTCTGGATGTCGACAAACTCATACGACACCGGCACCATATTGATATTGCTTACCGACTGGTCGTTGTACCGCACCGTTTCTGTCTTGGTAAATATCTGGAACGCCATGGCCTGCACCGAATTTACCGAACTTTTAAGGTATTGGTACTCCTCGTACGTTACATCCGGAAATTGCTCGCGCTTCCAACGCGGCACATCCGAAGGCCCGAAGGAAAACCTTTTGAGGTACATGGTGTTTTTATCCACACTGCTCATGTCTTCCTTTATTTTCCTGTCGAGGGAATCCACAGCGGCCAGTACGGCAATAATGGAAAATATCCCAACGGTTACGCCGAGCAGCGAAAGGAAGGTACGGAGCATATTGTTGCGCAGCGCGTTCATGGCAAACGCGAAGCTTTCTTTTAACAAACGAAGGTAAAGCAGCATACTTAAAATATTGGCTTGCGTAAAATTCCGCAATTTTTTAAAAACCTGCACTGCAATGCCAATAAATTTTCGGAAACCATTCAAAAAAATGTTGAAATACCCGCCGAACATCGCTTTTTAAGTGGGAAGTGCGGTTTTATATGCCTTTATAAATTCAAACCTAAACTATCCGGTTATGAAAAAACAACTTTTGGTTAAAAAATCATGAAATTTTGGCCAATTACCGTTTTAATCTACGGTGTACAATAACTACTTTTGCAACTTTAAAACACACAACAACATGAGCGTAAAAAAAATTTCATCGGCACTGGTATCAGTTTTTGATAAAGAGGGGCTTGAACCTATTGTAAAACAACTCCACGAATATGGCGTAACACTTTATTCTACAGGAGGTACCGAATCATTCATCAAAGACCTCGGCATACCCGTAGTACCCGTTGAAGACATCACTTCCTACCCCTCTATCCTGGGCGGAAGGGTAAAAACGCTCCACCCGAAAGTATTCGGCGGCATCCTTAACCGCCAGGATAATGAAAGCGACGTGCAGGAAATGAAGGAATTTGCCATCCCGCAGATCGACCTTGTTATCGTTGACCTGTACCCTTTCGAAAAAACCGTGGCTTCGGGCGCCTCCGAAGAAGATATCATCGAGAAGATCGACATAGGCGGCATATCCCTGATACGCGCCGCGGCAAAGAACTTTAAGGATACCGTTATCGTGGCTTCGGTCGACGATTATGCGTCGTTCCTTAACACCTTTACCGAAAACAATGGCGGCACGACCCTTGAGGAGCGCAGGAAGTTTGCAACAAAAGCATTTCATGTATCGTCACATTATGATTCGGCCATTTTCAACTACTTTAATACCGACGACACTTTTTACAAGCAAAGCGTTGCCGGCGGACAGGTATTGCGCTATGGCGAAAACCCACACCAAAAGGGGTTCTTTTTTGGGGACTTCGACAAAATGTTCACCAAACTCCACGGTAAGGAACTTTCGTACAACAACCTGCTGGATGTTGACGCTGCCGTGAACCTCATCAATGAATTTAAAAACAACGGCCCTACATTTGCCATACTCAAGCACAATAATGCCTGTGGCCTTGCCACAAGGGGCACCGTCAAAGAAGCCTACCTGGACGCATTGGCTGCCGACCCGACTTCTGCTTTTGGCGGGGTACTGATATCCAATGCTAAAATTGACAAAGAAGCCGCCGAAGAAATAACCAAACTTTTTTGCGAAGTAGTGATCGCACCGGAATATGACGATGATGCCACAGCGATATTGCAGGAAAAGAAAAACAGGATACTGCTGGTGCAGCATGAGGTAGCGCTTCCGCAGAAAAATGTACGCACCTGCCTGAACGGTTTATTGGTTCAGGACAAAGACAGCGTGACAGACGATAGGGAACACCTGAAAACCGTTACCGTAACATCGCCTTCTGCACAGGAGACCGAAGACCTGCTTTTTGCTTCGAAGGTTTGCAAGAACACGAAATCCAATACCATCGTCTTTGCAAAGAACGGGCAGCTTATCGCAGCCGGTACGGGACAAACCTCGCGAGTGGATGCCCTGAAACAGGCTATTGAAAAAGCGCATTCCTTTGGTTTCGACCTGAATGGCGCCGTGATGGCCAGCGATGCATTCTTCCCGTTCCCGGATTGTGTGGAGATTGCAAAAAATGCCGGGATTACAGCCGTGATCCAGCCCGGAGGATCGATAAAAGACGAACTGAGCATCAATTACTGCAACGAAAATAATGTTGCAATGGTATTTACAGGCATCCGTCATTTTAAACATTAATTTTACTACTTTTGTAGGCTTAGACAATCAGACACGTAAACGCTTAATACAGTATACCAACTATGGGATTTTTTGATTTCATGACTGAGGACATTGCCATTGACCTTGGTACCGCAAATACCCTTATTATCCATAACGATAAAGTAGTGATAGACAGCCCCTCCATTGTGGCGCGCGACCGCGTTACCGGCAAGATAATTGCCGTGGGTAAGGAGGCGAACATGATGCAGGGTAAGACCCATGAAAACATAAAGACCATACGGCCGTTGAAGGATGGCGTTATTGCCGACTTTGATGCTTCTGAGAAGATGCTTCAGATGTTCATAAAAAGTATACCTGCACTCAAGAAACGTTTGTTCCAGCCTGCCCTGCGCATGGTAATATGCATCCCGTCGGGCATTACCGAGGTGGAGATGCGTGCCGTAAAGGAATCCGCGGAAAGGGTAAACGGTAAAGAAGTATACCTGATCCATGAGCCAATGGCAGCGGCTATTGGTATCGGTGTCGACATCATGCAGCCCAAGGGTAACATGATCGTGGACATAGGCGGCGGTACTACCGAGATCGCGGTTATCGCACTGGGCGGTATCGTATGCGACAAGTCGGTTAAGATTGCCGGCGACGTGTTTACCAATGACATCGTGTATTATATGCGTACCCAGCATAACCTTTTCGTTGGGGAAAGCACTGCCGAAAAAATAAAGATCACCATAGGGGCGGCCATCGAGGACCTTGATTCACCGCCGGAAGACATGTCGGTACAGGGGCGTGACCTGCTGACGGGCAAGCCGAAACAGGTGGACGTATCCTACCGCGAGATCGCCAAAGCCCTGGACAAGTCGATACAGCGCATTGAGGACGCGGTTATGGAAACCTTGTCGCAAACACCTCCCGAACTCGCCGCCGACATTTACAACACCGGGATCTACCTGGCAGGCGGAGGATCGATGCTAAGGGGCCTTGACAAGCGGATATCTCAAAAAACCGACCTCCCCGTATACATTGCCGAAGACCCGCTAAGGGCCGTAGTAAGGGGCACGGGAATGGCGCTAAAAAACATACAGAAATTCAGGAGCATACTCATAAAATAACGGCATTAAAGCATGCAGCAAATATTTAATTTTATATTTAAAAACAGTATCTTATTACTGTTTTTGCTGCTTTTGGGCATATCGTTAACGCTCACCATCCAGGCGCACTCTTTCCACCGCAGCCGTGCCGTGTCTTCGGCGAATGCCATGACAGGCTATGTGTATGAGCAGATCAACAAAGCAGAAGAGTACCTGAACCTCCGTTCGCAAAACGAAGCGCTTGCCGCCGAGAATGCCGAGCTGAAAAGGCTGCTGTACAACACACAGGACACCGCCGACATACCGCCCGTACAGCTGCCACAGGGCGCGGGAAGCTACAGGGTGATCCAGTCGAAAGTAATCAAGAACTCCTATACCGAACAGGAAAACTACCTTACCATCAACAGCGGGCGCAAGCACGGCGTAGGGCCGGACATGGGTGTGGTGAGCAGCCGCGGTGTTGTGGGCGTGGTAGATAACAGCTCCAACGGCTATTCTACCGTGATAAGCCTGCTGAACCGAAATAACAAGCTGCCAGTAAAGATCAAAAAGAACAACCACATAGGCACTGTAACCTGGAATGGGAAAAATACCGGATTTGTCCAGATTTCCGATGTACCGAGGCTTGCATCGGTAGTAAAAGGCGATACGATCGTAACGGGTTCGGAGTCGACCATTTTCCCGGAAAACATTCCTGTCGGCAAGATCGAACGGGTATATGTAGACAAGCAGACCAACTATTATACGCTTGAGGTACGCCTGTTTAACGACATGACGAGCCTGGGCCACATATATGTCATAGAAAATAAAGACCGCAAAGAGATAAAACTGCTGGAGGAGGGACCTAAGGAAAATGAATAGTACGCTTATCATAAATATCTTCAGGTTTGTCCTGCTGCTTGCCATGCAGGTAGCGGTGTTCAATAACATCAACCTTTTTGGCCAGTACGACCCCTATCCTTACATCCTTTTCATATTGCTGTATCCGGTAAACGGCAACAAGGCCGGGCTTTTGCTCTCGTCGTTTTTACTGGGGCTTATGCTGGACATGTTCATGAACTCCGGTGGGGCGCATGCTGCGGCCTGTGTAACGCTGGCCTACCTGAGGCCTGTTTTCTTTAAATTTTCATTCGGCGTCAGCTACGAATATCAGACGGTAAGGATAAATGACCGCCTTTCGCCCGAGAGGTTTTCATTTCTTTTGATTTCTGTTGTAACGCATCATTTAATTTTATACCTTTTGGAGGTATTCAGGTTCAGCCTGGCCCTGGACATCCTGATCCGGGTATTGGCCACTACCGTGTTTACACTGATCATTTCCATCATTATAATTTACCTCATTAAGCCCGGCAAACAATGAGAAAGATACTATTGCCCACCCTGATAATTGCCGCAACCTTACTGATCGTGGCAAGGCTCTTCTATTTGCAGATACTCGACGACTCGTATATCAAGAAGTCCGAGAACAATGCCATTAAGATAAAATACGACTATCCTGAGCGGGGTTACATCTATGACCGTAACGGTACGCTGCTCGTGGCGAACCAGCCTTCTTACGACATTATGGTCACTCCCGGTGAGATGGCCAAAACCGGCACCGATACGCTCGAGATATGCAGGCTGCTGAACATTTCGAAGGAATATTTTACAGAAAGGGTAGAAAAAGCCAAGGTATATAGCTGGAAACTCCCCTCGGTATTCCTGCCGCAGCTCAGCAAAAAAGAATTTGCCGCCTTCCAGGAAAAACTCCGGAAATTCAAAGGCTTTGACATTGTAAAGCGTTCCCTCAGGGATTACCAGGTCAATGTGGCCTCCAATGTTTTCGGTTACATCGCGCAGGTGAACGACCCGATAATCAAGAATAACCCGTATTACAAGAGCGGCGACCTCATCGGCAAACAAGGTGTTGAAGAGATGTACGAAGAATACCTTAGGGGTGTTAAGGGGGTTAAATACATCCAGAAAGACCGCTATAACCGGGAAATCGGCTCTTTTAAAGAAGGCATATACGATACCATTGCCAAACAGGGACAGGATATAACGCTTACCCTGGATGCCGAACTGCAAAAGTACGGCGAGGCGCTAATGTTCGAAAAACGCGGTGGCATTGTGGCAATCGAGCCCAAAACCGGCGAGATACTGGCGCTCATAACAGCGCCCTCATATGACCCTGCCATTTTGGTAGGCCGCGACCGCTCGAAGAACTACACGACCATGTATAAGGATACAATAGCCATGCCGTTGTACGACCGCGGGCTTTTGGCCGAATACCCCCCGGGGTCGCCATTCAAGATACTAACCGGCCTGGTGGGCCTGCAGGAAGAGGTGATCGACGAGAACAGTACCTTTATGTGCCACCACGGGTTTTCCTACGGGCGCGGGGCATTCATGAAATGCCACTGCCCGGGCGGCGCCATACAGCTGCACAACGGTATTTACAAATCATGCAATACCTATTTTGCCAACGTTTTCAAGCTCACGATCGATAAATACCCGAAACCGCAATATGGCGTGGATGCCTGGAGCAACCACCTGAAAAGCTTTGGCCTTGGCGGATTTCTGGGTTACGACCTTCCACCGGGAAGAAAAGGACATATCCCAACCTCAAAGTTCTATAAGCGCTTTTACCCTAACGGCGGGTGGAGAAGCTCGACCATTATATCGAATTCCATTGGGCAGGGCGAGGTTTCGATGACCCCAATACAGCTTGCTAACATGATGGCTATCGTTGCCAACGAAGGGCACTATTACACCCCCCACATCATCAAAAAAATAGAGGGTAAGGAAATCGATAAAAAATTTAAGATAAGGCACCAGACCACCATCGATAAACAGTACTTCAAGCCGGTCATCGATGGCCTATTCGATGTGTACAATCTCGGTACAGCAAGAGGCGTACGCATTGAGGGCATTGAAATATGCGGCAAAACCGGTACTGCGGAGAACTTTACCAAGATCAACGGTGTACGTACACAGCTTTCCGACCACTCGATATTTGTGGCATTCGCGCCGCGCGATAACCCTAAAATCGCCATTGCGGTATTTATCGAGAACGGATATTGGGGCGCACGCTGGGCGGGGCCTATCGCCAGCCTTATGATCGAGAAATACCTGAAGGGCACGATAAGCCGTACCGACCTTGAGACCAAAATGCTCACCCAGGGCCTTAAAGACGAATATGCCAAAGTAACCAGCGGCCAGCCATTTAGCATTAATAAATAAATGAAGAACCAGGGCGTTACCAATAATCTGGACTGGATCACCATTCTGCTGTACGCTATGTTGGTTAGTATGGGGTGGATGACGATCTATTCGGCATCGCTTCCCGACCAGACTACGTCCATATTCGACATCGGGCAGATATATGGCAAGCAGATCATGTTTATCATGTCAAGCATCCCGCTTATTATTGTGGTACTCACAATGGACGCCAAGATTTACGAAAAATACTCACTTATCTTTTACGGGCTCGGTATAGTCCTGCTTGCGGGGCTGTTCGTTGCCGGAAAAACCATCAAGGGGCAAACGAACTGGTACGCGTTCGGGGGATTCAGTATGCAACCCTCCGAATTTGCCAAGATCGGCACCGCGCTCATCCTTTCCAAATACCTGAGCGATGTACAGATCAACCTTGGCAAAGTCAACCACCAATTAATAGCCTTTGCCATAATTGCCTTCCCTGTAATGCTCATCATGATGCAGCCCGATGCGGGGAGCGCCATGATATTCGCGGCGTTCTTCCTGGTACTGTACCGCGAGGGGCTGCCGGGGTGGTACCTGTTCACCGGGGCAGTCGCCATTGCATTGTTCCTTTTGGCGTTGCTAGTCAAGCCCTACTTTCTGGTGGGTATCGCATTGGTAATTATAATCGTGCAATATGTACTCACGCGGCGGGCATTCCGTAACCCTGTGCTTTCCGCGCTGATTTTTGTTGGTATAGCGGGCTTCGTCTTTTCTGTAGACTATGTCTATGAAAACGTATTGGAGGACCACCAGAAAGACCGTATCAACGTGCTTTTCGATAAGGATGTAAACCAGCAGGCCGAGGGGTATAACCTCAACCAGTCGATGATCGCTATTGGTTCCGGCGGGTGGCTGGGCAAGGGCTGGCTGGAAGGCACGCAAACCAAGGGCGGCTTCGTACCCGAGCAGCACACCGACTACATTTTTACGACCGTAGGCGAAGAATGGGGCTTTGCAGGCGCAGTTGGCGTCATTGCTATTTTCGTCACACTGCTGCTGCGGATACTCTACCTCGCCGAACGGCAAAAGACTAAATTCAGCCGAACGTATGGGTATTGTGTCGCGGCCATATTGTTCATGCACTTCTTCGTGAATATCACCATGCTTATCAAGCTATTCCCGACCATTGGGGTTCCACTGCCCTTCTTCTCGTATGGGGGATCGAGCCTTTGGGCATTTACCATATTGCTGTTCGTTTTCATTAAAATGGATGCCAATAAGGTGAATGAGTGGTAGAAGCGTTTTACCGTCTTAGTTTCAGATAGCAACGCAATTTCTTGCGAACGGTTTGGTAGAGACGCATTGCTGGACTGCGTCTCTACTATAATGATTCACATCATATTCATAAAAACAAAAATCCCCCGCCAATGGCAGGGGATCTGTATTTATAATCGGGGCTTCTTAGTTGAATTCAGCCCTGTTGTCTTCGATGTCTGCTTTATCTTTAAGCGTGGTAGAGATCCTGTTAGGAACACTGCCCCTGCTCTCCGCTTTCATCCTTGTAGTATAAGCGCTGTAGTTAGGTAGCTCCGGAGCCGCAGCAACCGATTTCGACCTTAGCATGAATACACCTGTGTTGCCTGTAATAAGCCCTGATGTTTTTCCGGCAGCAAGCGCGAACGCTTTTCCTACTACTTTAGGCTCACCGCCCACGTTTGGTATCATTGGCGCCGCAAGGGTAACATCAGTAGCCATTGCTATGCTAGAGCCTGTTTTTTGCGCCACTTCTTCAAGGGTAGTGCCTGCCATTTTCTTCTTGATAAGTTCAGCTTTTTTCTCGTTGCGGATGATAGGAAGTACTACCATTTTTGCTTCTTCCATTGGAAGGAGGCCTTTTTCATTTACCGCTTTCAGCCTTGCCACAACATGGCCCTGGCCCATCGGAAGGTCAAATTTCTTTACATCGCCCACTTTGGTATCTTTGTTAAAAGACCACTTCACGATATCCCTGTTATTACCAAGCCCCTGGATGTTTTCGTCATTGGCAAGCACCTTGTTAGCCGGGGTAACCGTAAGCCCGTAATCTTTTGCAAGGTCTGCAAACGGCTTGCTAGCTGCATCCATCTCCATTTTGGAAGCTTTTGTAAACACTTCATCAGTCGTCTTTTCAGATGCCTGTATCTTTAGCGCCACCGTGGCTACCTGAACGGCTTTTGTAGCGTCGCTTTTACTAGTTACCTTGATCACGTGGTAACCGAACTGCGTCTCAACAACACCGATCTTTCCAACAGGGTTATTGAATACGAAATCGTTGAACGGCTTCACCATCTGGTTAGGCACGATGTCTTTATATTCGCCGCCGGTTTCCTTAGAGCCCGGATCTTCTGTATTGTCTTTAGCCAATTGGGCAAATCCGCCCGGGTTGGCCATAGCCTGCTTCAAAAGGTCGTCTGCTTTTAGCTTCGCTTCTTCCTTCGTCCTTGTACCGCCCGGCATACCGCTTCCTTCAAAACCAATAAGGATATGGCTTGCTGTTACGCTTCCCCCTTTTTTCACCATCCTGGTCAGCTTGTAGTAGCCGTTGTCAATGTAAGGGCCGTAAACACCTCCTACAGGAAGGTTAAAAATTTGCTCTGCATGTTCTACAGGTAGCCTTTCCTTGCTTACGAACGTAGTATCGTAAGGCATTTCTGAGTTTGCACCTACAAATTCGGCTACATTGGTAGTTTGGCTGAAGCCCTGAAGGGTATCATTTAGCTTTGTTTCGTTATTATACCTTACGCTTGGTGCAAGCAGGGCATTGATCTTGTCTTTAACTTCAGCTTCGTCGGTTGCCGATGGCTTGCTGTCGAACTTCACGAATTCGATCTCGCGTGATGCTTCTGACTTGTATTTTTTCTCGTTCTTCTTCATGAAAGCAGTGATCTCTTCGTCAGAAACCTTTACCTGGTCGTCATTGATCGTAGTAAACGGAACAAATACATAGTCGAAGGAAGCTTTGTCGCTCTCCATTTTATATTTGGCTTTGGCTTCGGCTTCGGTAGTATAAAAACCTGACTTCAGCATGGTCACGTACAGCTGCCTTTTCGCCATATCCTCTACAAGGGGCATGTTCTTTTCGATCATCTGCCACTGCGCGGGATTTGTAGTTTTCATGTTTACAAGAAACTCATTGAACTTGGCCTTGTCAAATTTTCCAAGCGCATTAAGGAACTGTGGGTTTTGAGCCACATTCGGGTCCTGCGCATACATATTGAATACGTGGTCCCTTCCTACCCTGATGCCGGTCTTCTCGAAACGCTCCTGGAAAAGGATGTTGTCCACTTCCTGGTTCCAGATAGCATTTGCAGCCGCGGTAGTACTCACGTTCTGCCCCTGTTGCCTCGACTGGAATTCATTTACTTTCTGGAAAAACTCCTGGGCCATGATGTCCTTGCCATTCACACTTCCCACTTCTTTGGTAACGCCAAATCCACCGCTGTTTATGATATCCCCAATGATGAAGGCCAATAAACAGAATCCGATAACCAGTATCAGTAGGAGCGAACGCTGCCTGATTTTTGATAAAACCGCCATTTTTATTTTTGTTAAATTTTAATTCAGTGGGCGAAAATACAATTATCTGTTTAATAATAAAAGGAGTGGGCTTATATTTTTGCCCAACCGCCGCTTTTTTTTATTCCTCCCGCAGGGGAAGCAGTTGTATAAGCCCTATATTTTTGGCAGATGCCTGTTCAATAGTGATTTCAAAGCCACCCGCCGACAGCTTTTCGCCCGCCCGGGGTATGCGGCCTGAATGATGTATAGCGAACCCTCCGAGCGAGTTATACGCATCAGTTTCAGGGATTTTAAGATCGTATTTTTGATTGATATATGCAATATCCAGGCTGGCCGAAAAGAGATAAGCGCCATGGGGCAGGGCAACTTCGATCCGGTCCTGCGCATCAAGGTCGTGCTCGTCCTCGATCTCGCCGAAAAGCTCCTCCACAATATCCTCAACGGTCGCTATACCCACCGTGATGCCGCCCGCATCCCGGATAGCCGCCATGCCTTTCCTCTTGCGGGTAAGCAGGTGCAGAAGGTCTTTTATGAAAATGTCTTCGGGAGCATAATCCATGGGAGTGGTTGCAGAGTGTATCGTCTTAGGGTTTTTAAACATTTCGAAGGAGTGTACATAGCCAATGAGCGTATCGGGCGTATTTTCATACACTACAATTTTGGAATAGCCTGTCTCGATGAACAGCTGCCGCAGCTCTGCCACCGGATCGTTGACCTCAATGGCTGCCAGTTCCGATCGGGGTGTAAGCACATCGCGCGCCCTGAGCGCCGAAAACCCAATGGCATTCCTGAAGAGTTCGACCTCGGCATCTACAACTTCCGGCCCTTCTGCCGTACCCATCTGCCCGGTGACGTATGCTTCCAGGTCGCCACGGCTGAAAAGCGCCTGCCGCGTATCGCCTTTTGTACGCAGTACTTTTACCAGCACAAAATCGGAAATCGCAATAACAATTTTTGAAAGGCCGCTGAAAAGGCAGTAAAAAGCGTACGCAGGGAGCGCAAATATCTTTATGAGCCGGTTGGCATACGCCTGGAAAAATATTTTGGGAATGAACTCGGCGGTGAGCAGTATGATGAATGACGAAATTACCACCTGCAAAATCAATTGGTAAAAAAGGTGCATTTCGCCCGAAGCGGGATACACCCACCGCAGGACATTATTACCCATGTAATAGCCGTAAATAACCAGCACAATGCTGTTGCCAATGAGCAATGATGCCATGAACAGTGCGGGTTTGGCCGTGAGGCGGGTAAGGATTTTCGAGATGATGCCGGATTGTTTTTTCTCGACTTCGAGATACACCTTATTGGAGGATACCCAAGCGATCTCCATGCCGGAAAAGAAGGCGGAAAGCAGCAGGCAAATTATGATAACTACCGTTTCCATGGACTTTTTTTTTATTTCCGGTTGCCGAACCTCTTATTGTAAAAACTACGTTTAAAGAAGAAGTAAACAATGGCAAATCCTGCAAACAAAAAGCTTATCAGCGGGTCACGGCCTTCGTTTATCCTCATAAAAGCATCATAAAGAGCAAAAGCGGCAAGCGCCAAAAACAAATAGGGTGCGTATTTCCAGTACATGTTCATTTATTCTGAAGAGTCAACATTATTAATCTGCGCATTGTTGCGCTGGGCATTGAATATCTTAAAGTCTTTACTGAAGTCGACACCGGGGCCTTCAATGTAGCTCCCCTTCTCATCCGTAAATTTAAACTTTTTTTCGGTATAAAACCATTCGTTCTTCTGGTCGTAGTACAGTTGCTCGGTTTCCATTACCTTACCGTCGTCGGAGGTGATCTTTACATTCCCCTGCAGGTCGATTACTTCGGTATTGTTGTACCATATCGCATAGTCCGAAACCACATAGCTTTTCTTCTGCGAATTGTCCAGCAGGGTTACGTGTACGCCTTTGGGGAATTCGTTGAAGCCATATTGCAGGTTCGAAAAATCCTTCATCAGCGGGCTCACCAGTATCGCCTTCACTTTGCCCGAATCGGTATATTTAAGGTTGATGTTTTCGGTTTCGCCTGCCGGGCTAAAGGTAATGGTATTGATGCGCTGCACCTCCTTAAAGTTGCTCTCGCAGGACAGCAGCACTACCGTAAGGGCCGTAATTAGTATATATATTTTATACGCCTTCATCAATTACAGGTTAGGAACGGTAATGGTTTCGTTGATCCAGCAGCCATAAGTAATGGTATCGCCTTTTTTCCTTTTTGCAGCTTTCGCTTCGTCCTTCGTCGGCTTGTTCTTTTCAAAATTTTTAATGAGTGAGGCCACGGTCGTCTTGTACCTTGGCTCGGCAACCTCTGCTTTTTTCAATGTTTCAACAGCCAGCCAGGTAAGCGCCTTGCGGTCAAATTCCGAAAGGCCGCACTCTTTGCCTGCCGAAGTATACATCTCGGCCAAAAGGATATGTGGCTTCCCGAATTTGGCATTGGTATTGATCGCCTTGAGGGCAAACTCCTTGGCCTTCGCCTTGTCGGAATTCCTGAAGATGGACGCTATTTCGTAATAAAGGTCGGCTTTTTTAATGACGCTTTGTTCCAGTGCAGCCGATTGCTCAAAATAGGCTATCGCCTGCTTTTGGTTGCGCCTCCTGAGCTCGATGTTTCCAAGCATGTAGGCGGTTTGTGCAGTAGGGCCGGCGTTGTGTACTGCAAGTGCGGCATTATGCAGCACTCCAGAATTATAGCATTTGTTACTATACATACCGGTGGCAAGCCCCTGAAGCCAGGGCAGGTCGGTTTTATGGGCCTCGTAGTTTTTACTGTAATACGCCTCAAGCTTATCACAGGTAAAATGCCTGGACGACTGCAGCGCCATGTTCTCGCCTACGGCATCCAGCGCATCGGCAGCATTGGCGGCATCGGCTATCAGCTGTAATTCGGCAGCGGTAAGTTTTTCGGTTTCCTGTTTCTTAAGGAGCTTTTCCCTGTCGGATGCAATTTTACTTTTCGCGTAGGCAATCTGGGCCGCGATGGCTCCGTACTTTTCGATAAACTGGTCCTGGGTTATCCCTTTTTTGCCTTCCTCATAATTCTTCAGGAGCAGCCCGTAATAGGCTTCGAGGGCATTATAGTCGGTAAAGGCATCTTTATTTGCGGCAAGCGCAACATCCAGCAGCTTGTACACCTCATCATCCGTAGCAAGCTTGTATTCTTTTTGAAGAAGGGCTTTTTTTACAACGCCGTCACCTTTCGGGAAATACCTTGCATATTCGGTATAGAGCGCGGCAAGGCCGTCTACGTATGCCTGCTTTTCGGCCGGGGTGGCCGCAGTCTCTATCTTGTACTGAAGCGTCTTTTGCCCATAGATGTACAGCTTATCACTGTAGTCGGGGCATTTTTTGCGAAGTTCGGGCATGAGTGTCGCAGCATCATTGTAATTGAGGGCGCCAACAGCATCCTCAAACGGCTTCAGTGCGGCTTCGCACTTCGACGTTGCCTGCGCGGCAGCCGGCAGTGCGGATAGACTTATCAAAAGTACGAATACAATGCGTAGTGCTGTTTTCATGCCAAAATTTTTAATTAATCATACCTCCTCTTTACAAACCACCTGTCGCTTATGGAGAGGCTTAAGAATATGTTTACATAATTTTCCTTTACAAGGTTAGCCGTTGTGGTTCCCCTTTGGCCATATTCCGCACCTACATTCAGGTTCGACCCGCCCAGGAGCGGAAAGCCAAGCCCAAGGCTTACACCCATATCATTAATAGATTCGCCATTGATGACAAGGCCGGTTTTTTCATACCGAAGCCCTGCACGGTAAGTTACCCTGCTAAGGTAGCTGTTAAAGGACATGAATTTAGGAATATAATATCCTCCAAGTGAAAATTTATGCGATGTTTCAAACCCGGCATCGGTAACGGCATCAAAGCGGTTACCCAGCTCATTGCTTTCCTGAAAGGTATATTCGGCGCCTACAAACCACTTCCTGGACTCTCCAAATCCCGAACCGAAAGTGAATTTAGACGGCAGCTTTATCTCATCCTCCAAAAACGACTGGCTTATCACGTCCTCTTCTGTTTCAGTGTCATTATTAGTTACAGTTACGGTAGCAATCTCCCTTTCGGTACTGCCCTTAAGCGTACTTTGCGGCGTGTAGGTCGCGCTGGCTACCCACTCATACTTTTCGTTAACCCTTGTCTGATACACCGCACCAATGTTAAACGACGCGCCGTTATAATCGGTACTGTTGATTTCCCTAGTGCTGTATTGTACACCAACATCTTTAATGCCCGACAGGCTCTTGGTCTCTACCTGCCCGAAGTTATACTGGAAATCGGCGCCCATGCTGAATTTAGGGGTTATCTTATAGGATGCTCCTGCAAAAACGCGGTTAATACCTCCGCTGCCATTAAAGCGCCTGACAAACGTTAGGTCCTGTGCGGGGTCTGCCATTTCGTTCTGGATGCGGTACCCAACAGCGGTATAAGGCATGAGGCCAAATGCAAAACCAAAATTATTAACGGGTATGGCTACCGCGATATAGTCAACGTTGGTACGCTGGGCGTTATCCTCTGCCGACGATGTTTGGAATTTTGTACGCGTATTGGTGGCCCCAAGGGTAAAGGTAGTCCACTTAAGCGACGAATAGGTTGCAGGATTCTGCAGGTTCAGGTGAATACTGTCCGGTATGATTCCCAGGCCGCCCATCGACCTGTTTTCGACGGTACCTTTGAATTTTATGTCGCCAATGCCGTAATAGGAATAAGGTGACGCATTATTTTCCTGAGAAAAAGCAAGTGTGGACATAAGGAGGCAAACGCCTGCAACAATTTTTTTGATCATTTCCTGTTCGTATATAAGTATAAAAAATTCAGACTTTCCAGCAGAAAATTTGAATTGGCAAATATGGTGTTTTTTAATCGTTTAGCCAAAAAATCAGCATCCCCACCCGTCATAATTATCGTTACCTCCTGATACTGTTCCACATACCGCGCAATAAAGCCGTCCAGTTCGTACAGGAGCCCGTTCACCGCGCCCGAATGCATGGACGCTGCGGTGGAGTCCCCGATAAAGCTTTCGGGCATTTCCGGATATAACAACGGAAGTTTTGCCGTAAAAGTATGCATGCCCTGATAGCGCATTTGCAAACCGGGCGAAATGGCCCCTCCTAAATATTCGTCGCGGCTGTTAACAAAGTCGTACGTAACGCAGGTGCCGGCATCGATAACCAGCCTGTTTTTCCCGGGATACTGCAGCACAGCCCCTCCGGCAAGCGCCATCCTGTCGATCCCGAGGGTTTCGGGCGTACCGTATTTATTCAGGAACGGAAAGGCAAATTCCCTGTTCACCTCCAGCAATTGCGTTTTTTCCTTAAGCAAAATAAGCAGGCTTTCCTCCTCCTTCCCTACCGATGCGAGTATGCTGTGGGTGATTCCGGAGTACTTTTCGAAAATTTTTGTAACCTCTTCTGCGGCATTGGCTTTATCAAAAACAAGCTTTTCAGTCAGCACAGTACCCTCAAATACAGCCGCTTTGATTTTCGTATTGCCAATATCTACCGCTAAAAGCATTTTCTGTATGTTAGTGCTGCAAAGATAGTGATTGATTTTTTTTATCTTTTGTTTTGGATAATATAAAAATGGTTCTATATTTGCACCCGCAATGAAGCACAGGAAACACTGCCGTAACATTGCAAAACATAATGGTACCTTAGCTCAGTTGGTAGAGCAATGGACTGAAAATCCATGTGTCCCTGGTTCGATTCCTGGAGGTACCACAAAAGAAACCCACTCATAGCGAGTGGGTTTTTTTGTGTTTTGAGCAATTCTCATCTACATATTTTTAAAATTTAGCACAGTATACTATGCAAAGTAGCGTAAATTCACTACTTTAGCCTATTATACTGTACAATTATGCTAAACATTGTAACTATAAAAGATGTGAAAGTGCGTATCGGCGAATGGATACGAAGTAAACGCCGGGAGTACGGCCTTTCTCAGGAAGAGCTGGCACGCGAACTTGGTATGTCGAGGGTAACGATACAGCAACTGGAATCGGGAAAAAACGTCACGCTCGACACCCTGTTAAAGGTGGCAAGCCGTTTTGACAGCCTGCCCGCGATTGATGGTTTTTTTAAAGTGGATGATGTACCGAGATCTTTATATTAACAGATATGGCTGCAAACCACATTATAGAAGTATGGATATTTGGCACCGAAGTGGGTAAACTGGGCTATGACCCCGATCTGCGCAAGTGTTATTTCCAGTACAGTCCTGCTTTTTTTGAATCACGTCCTTATCCCCACCTGTTCCCATTTATTTTCAGGCACGTAAAACCCGTTCAGGTATTTTCGGAATATGAAGGAGAAACATTTAAAGGACTTCCCCCGATGATTGCCGACTCGTTACCGGATATGTTCGGGAATATCATCTTTAAAGAATGGTTCGAAGCCAACAACAAAGGATTTGACCGAATAACACCATTGGAACAACTTGCGTATGTGGCTAACCGCGGCATGGGCGCCCTGGAATACCGCCCCGTTGCAGAAATTCCGAAAACAGGATCGGTAAACATTGGTGAAGTTGTCAATATATTGCGTAAAGTGCTTGATGTAAAAAAGGACACAACAGGAAAAAACCTTAGCCATCCTGCATTGCTTAATATTTTTAAGATCGGCACGTCGGCAGGTGGCGCACGCCCCAAGATACTGATATCCGAACACAAGCAGACCGGGGTCATTATTCCCGGCGACATTGAATATTCTAACGAATATAACCACTGGCTGGTAAAACTGTGCCTGGACGAGACTGACGGATATAACAAGGAAATTGTGGAGTATTCCTATTACCTGCTCGCACAAAAAGCCGGGATGGAAATGATGCCTTCAAAATTGATAGAAGACAAGCATTTTGCAACCCTTCGCTACGACAGGCAGGACGGAAAAAAATTGCACGTTCTCACCGCGTCCGGACTTACGGGATGGGACTTTATGAAGCCCGAAAACAGCTCCTGTGAAAACCTCTTCCGCCTGGCCATCAGCCTGAAGGTTCCTCATCATGACCTGAACAGCCTTTTCAGGCGAATGGTTTTCAATACGGTATTCGCGAATTATGACGACCACCTCAAGAACCACAGCTTCATTTATAACGAAGACACCGATTCCTGGCGCCTAGGGCCTGCATACGACCTCACCTATCCCTTCAGCCTCAGGCTCAACTACCTGAAAAAATCGAGGGCCTTATCTATAAACGGGAAGCGCACCGGTATTACTTTACAAGACCTGCTTGCCGTTGCAGAAGCTTTTGCTATAAAGAATCCAAAAGGGATTATCGCCGAAGTGCAGGGAGCGATCGCAGAATGGGAAGCTATCACGCAAAATTTGGACATCCCTCAATTTGTGACAGAAGGGATCAGAAAAGAGTTTAGGGTATTTGAAATTTAACGCGGCTGAAAATCCATGTGTCCCTGGTTCGATTCCTGGAGGTGGCACAAGAAACTGCAAATTTTATGATTTGCAGTTTTTTTGCTTTTAGCGATATCCCAAAAGTTCAGTTACCCATAAATTTTGGCGTATATACCAATCACACTGCAACCGCTTATAGTGTATAAAAAAACTGAACCGTACTGACTTTTTTGATTGAAGCCAAATGTACTCCGGGCTTTTTAAGCTTACATTAGCAAATTAAAATCAAAAGATGGGAACACTACATGAAGTATATCAGGTCAAGCCGCGAGTCATTAATGCAGGCGCTATCTTGCGGGTCAGGAAAGATAAAGAGCAGCTTTTTTCCGAAAAATATATTGACGGTCAACCTGACAATACCGAAGGACATGGTATTTTTTCAAATACATTCGTCACGAAGTCCAATGACGGGGAAATCTGGAGATATGCAATGTATGCTACAGAGCGAATAATAGATTTTGGAGAGCCAGGCATATATGTATGCATACAGGATGGCAGTAAGCATGGCTTTGGCAGCGATTTTGATGAATTTCTACACAATATGTCCCCCCTTATAGAAGATGCCTTATTCTACGTAATCTGGGATTCTATTATCAGTCGCTATGAAATCACAAATGGAAAATTGTATTTTAAGAGCAGCCTCGACTTCAGTCTTTGGAATTATAACTTTGAAGAATATTTAATTGCAAACTACACCGATGACAGACAAATTATTGCTGATTCCCATGCAGACACAGTGAATGAGATGATACTAAGTCATAATGAAAAAATTGAGCATGGCGAAAATCCAAATGATGTCTACGATCCTGAAGATTACGAAGAGTTACTGAGCAAAATTAATGACTCCAAAAGAAATATTCCAGCTTTGGAATTTCAAAAGTTAGAAGATTGGCTTAGAGAACAAATAGATAGCTATTAAAAAACGAGATTTCATCGCTAAATACCTCCCGACAACTATTGTATTAATTTGTCTGAATGAGTTTATCGCTTTCAAGCCTATCGGCAATTTAGCTTGTAAAGTTTCCTTTTTTTATTCGAAAAACCTAAATTGTTTGCCTGCCCTTTTTGTTTGAGTAATTTTGCGAAATAACACTTCCCTATGAACCAACTCCATCTCGAAACCAGCCCCTACCTCCTGCAGCATGCCAATAACCCAATCCATTGGAAGGCATGGAATGAAAAGTCATTGGCAGAGGCGCGTGAAGAGAACAGGCTGATCATTGTGAGCGTAGGCTACTCGGCGTGCCACTGGTGCCACGTAATGGAACATGAAAGCTTTGAGGACACCGAGGTAGCCGAAGTGATGAACCGGCATTTTGTTTCGATAAAGGTAGACCGCGAGGAGCGCCCCGACGTGGATGCTACTTATATGAAAGCCGTACAGCTCATGACCGGGCAGGGCGGCTGGCCCATGAACGTGGTGTTGCTGCCCGACGGGAGGCCGGTTTGGGGCGGGACGTACTTTAGGAAGAACAACTGGATCGAGTCACTCACCCAACTACAGGATATTTTTGCCACAGAACCCGAAAAAATGACCGACTATGCCGAAAAGCTCATGCAGGGCATCGGGCATATCGGGCTGGTGAATACGCAGGGCGACGGAGCGATACCTGACCCGTCCGGCATAAAAGTGATCGTGGAAAAATGGGCACGCAGCTTCGACCATGAATTTGGGGGGTATGCACGCGCGCCCAAATTCATGATGCCCAACAACTATCTGTTCCTGCTGCGCTACGGTCACCAGACTAACAATCGGGAACTGCTGGACTTCGTCGACCTTACCCTCACCCGCATGGCCTGGGGCGGATTGTTTGATACGTTAGGCGGCGGGTTTTCGCGCTACTCAGTCGACATGAAATGGCATGTGCCGCACTTCGAGAAGATGCTGTACGACAACGGGCAGCTGATGAGCCTTTATTCCAATGCCTATAAGCGAACTAAAAACCCACTATACAAAGAAGTGATTGCAAAGACGCATTTCTTTATAAAGAATGAGCTAACCCACGAAAGCGGTGCCTTTTACAGCGCTTTTGATGCCGACAGCCTGGATGCGCGGGGACATTTGGAAGAGGGTGCCTTTTACATATGGGAAAAGGAAGAACTGAAAGACCTTTTGGAAGAAGATTTTGAATTGTTTGCCACGATCTATAACATCAACGAATACGGGTTTTGGGAAGATGGCAAGTTCGTGCTGATCCAAAACGAAAGCCTGGAAGAACAAGCGGCAAAAGCCGGGATTACTATCGAAGAGCTAAAGGACAGGAAAACCGAATGGGAGCAATTACTTTACGAAGCCCGGGAACACCGCGAAAAGCCGCGCCTTGACGACAAAACGCTAACCTCATGGAACGCGCTCATGCTAAAGGGATATGCCGATGCTTATAAAGCGCTTGGTAACGAAGAATATCTTACCGCCGCACGCCGCAGCGCCCTTTTTATCGCGGGGACGATGTGGCACAGTGATGGCCATTTGTGGCGCACCTACAAGAACGGCACGGTAAAAATTAAGGGATTTCTTGAGGATTATGCCCATACTGCCGATGCGTTTATTTCGCTTTATGAAGCAACCCTTGAAGAAAAATGGCTGCTGTATGCCAAACAGCTCACTGATTATTGCCTTGAACAATTTTATGATGAACAGGTGCAATTTTTTGCATACACATCCAAAAGTGAAGAGCAACTGATCGCTCCGCATTATGAAACCGAAGACAATGTCATCCCGGCATCCAACTCGGTTATGGGGAATGTGCTCTACAAACTGAGCCTGTTGTTCCACAACCAATATTACGAAAAGGTGGCCTTGCAGATGCTGTACCGAATCATCCCCGGACTGGACTACCCTTCGGCATTTTCCAACTGGATCAATCTGTGGTTCGAGTTATCGCCCCAAAACAGGGAGCTTGCCGTATGTGGCGAAAACGCGGCAGAAGCAGTCCGCGAAATCAACCGCCTTTACCTGCCTCATGTTATAATAGCAGGATGTACGGAAGAATCCTCAGTTCCTCTCCTGCAAAACCGCCTTGTTAAAAACAGTTTAATGTTTTATGTTTGCCGCAATAATGCGTGTAACCTGCCGCACTCCAATTTAAAGGATGCCTTAACCGAATTAGAACTATAATGATACCCCTTTTTGCCATCGAAAACCTCGACGTGTACATTGCCCGTTTTTACAGCAACCTTGTCGATTATCTGCCCAGCCTTATATCGGCTGTCATTGTCCTGACTATAGGAATGCTTATCATAAAGCTCTTCCGCAGGATTGTTTCGAACCTGATGACAAAAAAGGATCTCGACCCTACCCTTTTAAAGTTCGTACTCGACGTGTTTACGTGGATATTCAGGGTAATATTATTCGTTACGGTAATTGACCAACTTGGAGTAAAAACCACGTCGCTCATGGCAGCACTGGGAGCAGCGGGTATTGCCATTGGCCTGGCATTGCAGGGTTCACTGTCCAACTTTGCAGGGGGTTTGTTAATCATACTCTTCAAACCATTCCGCGTGGGTGACTATATCGAAGCGCAGGGGCAGGCAGGAACTGTAAACAGCATCCAGATTTTCAGCACCAGGATCATAACCGGCAATAACCAGGTGATTTATATGCCGAACGGAGCATTGTCCAATGGTACTATTAAGAACTTTTCGCAGGAGCCATTGCGCAGGGCAGAGATTATGCTGAGCATTGATTACAAAAATAATCTCGAAAACGTGAAGGATGTTCTATTTGTAGTCATTAAGAATGACCCAAACATTCTTACCGAACCCAAACCTTTCATCGAAATAAAGTCGCTGGGAGAGAATGGCATTGACCTTATGGTATTTGTGTGGGCAGAAAGGGCTAATTACGGGTCAATGGTATCTGACTTCTACGAAAACGTAAAAACAGCCTTTGAAAAGCAGGGAATTGAAATACCGCATCCGCAGCGGGATGTACAGATTAAAAAATAAATTTCGAAAAGTAATAAGCATTTAAAATTGCCGTTTAGTTTGCTTGTGGCATGCTATTTGCAATTTTTTAATGCATTCAATGCAACGATTTTGCAAAAACAAAGTATATTTGGCACTTTTAATTCTATAATAACATCAATCAAAATGAAAAAATTTAATGTAATCCCCGCTATCCTTCTGGCATTTTCGCCATTGTTTATACATGCTCAGATTAATCAAACTCCTATGCATTCCGGGGGCGGAAAAGGTCAGATCGTAACTTCAGCAGAAAAGGCACTGCCCGCTACAGGGTCGATGTATACTGCGGATCAGTATATGCCTGCTAAAACTTCAGGCAGTGAACAAATCATGTTATTAAAATATAATGCGTATTCCGATTATTTTGAGATTAATAATCCACAGGAAGGAAATACGCAAATGCTGCCCAAGCAAGCGGGTGCTACGATTACCTTCACCGGAACAGGTGAAGTATATTCGTTCGAGAAATATAAAACGGAAAAAGGGGAAGAGATAAATGGCTACCTCAATATTGTCAGCGACAATTCTAAAGTGAAGATATATAAAAGGGAAAGAATATATCTTAAACCGGGTAAAATAGCAGTTGACAGCTACCAAACTTCAAAAGCTGCTATGTATAAGAGAGCTGATGATGAATTTTATGTAAAAATAAACGACGGCAGTATTGTTTTTGTATCAGATAAAAAAGATATCGCCAACCTTGTACCCGGAAAAAGCAAAGAAGTATTGGAATTTATCAAAAAGAATAAGATTGACCTTGAGAAAGAGCAAGACCTCCAACAACTTTCCGGTTACATCCAGTCGATACTATAATTATTTCGTAATAAGGAAATCCTTTAAATAATACGGCTCAAAATAAGCGACATCAACGGTGTCGCTTTTTTTATGCTTATCAAATGACACAGAAGCCATTTGTGCGGATGAGGGATAAATGACATCTTCGTGATATACAAACCTGGCCGCATCAAGTACATCCCTGCATTTGGCTGCGCCATCCCCTGCAAGGTGGGCTTTAGCTGTTATATAATCAAATGAATCACCAGTAATAATCTCAGCCCTCGTCTCCCTTATTTTTTGCCAACGGGAATCGAAAACTGCCGTGTAGGCTTCCATGCGTCGCGCATCAATCATAGGTATGATCACTTCACTTTCTGCCACAGTTATTTTTCGTGCAAGCAGTTCCAGCGTATCAACAGCGATAAGGGGGATGGAAAGCGCATAGCACAACCCTTTGGCAGCCGAAACGCCAATACGCAACCCTGTATAAGATCCCGGCCCCATACTGACAGCAACTGCATCCAGGTCTTTAAAGGTACAACCTGCTTGATTAAGGGCTTGCTCAATAAACACATGGAGTTTTTCGGCATGTGTGTAGCCTTCTCCTGCATATTCCTTAATAACTACTACAGCGCCTTCTTTGGCTATGCAAACGGAACAGTTTTTTGTAGCAGTTTCAATGTTTACTATATAACCCATCCCTTATTTGGAATCTTTATCTTTTGGTGCGCTCTTTACCTTGTCGTCCGGGTTAAGTTCTTTCGTAACCATTGCATAAGGCCCGGTTATAACCTCGTCGCCTTTTTTAAGCCCGCTGATTATCTCAATGTTTGTGTCGTCCTGTATACCTGTGGTAATAGGCCTCAATACAGCCTTGTCGCCAACTTTAACGAAAACACATTCATATTTTTTCTCAACCACACCGGTCTTTTTTTCTTTCTCTTTTTCTTCAAGCTCTTTCACGACATCCCTTTTTACGGAAGTTGTGTCAGATTTTACCACCACGGCGCTTATAGGCACGGCAACCACATTCTCTTTCCTTTCGGTAATGATATCTACTGTAGCCGTCATGCCCGGCCTGAAAGGGGAATAGTTGGACGGCTTGCCCTGTACCATATCTTCATAAGACTCTTTAAGTATGCGTACCTTCACTTTAAAGTTGGTCACCTGGTCTGCCGTCAGCGCTGTGCTTGCCGAGTTGGAAATGCTCGTCACCACACCCTTAAATTTCTTTTTAAGATAGGCATCCACCTCAATAGTGGCCTCATCCCCTATCTCGATCTTAACAATGTCGTTCTCATTCACATCTACCTCTACTTCCATGTTGTTCAGGTTGGCTACACGCAGTATCTCGGTACCGGTCATTTGCTGGGTCCCTACAACACGCTCGCCGGGTTCGGCATCAAGTTTTGATATCGTCCCGTCAACCGGCGAATAAATCGTTGTCCTGTTCAGGTTATCCCTGGCTTCGGTAACGGTAGCGCCCGCACTTTGCATACTATAATAAGCCGATTGCTTGCCGGCCTGCGCCACTTCATAAGCCGATACGATCTTGTCCCACTCCGCCTTCGAAATTACACCCTTATCAAAAAGGCGCTTGTTGCGGTCGTAATTGGCCTTTGCCTCTTTCAGCTGCGCGTCTGCCTGGCTTACACCAGCACGGGCAGTAGATAGTGAAGCCGCACTCCTGCTTACACCGGACTCATACAGGTCGGGATTGATGCGCACCAGCAAATCGCCTTTCTTAATGGCCTGCCCTTCCTTCACCGGCAACTCTATGATCTCTCCGGATACTTCCGAAGATATCTTTACCTCTACTTCCGGCTGGATCTTGCCTGTGGCAGAAACGGTTTCGGTTAGGGTAACTTGTTTCACTATAGCGGTCTCCACCTCCTTGCCTTCATCCTTGTTGCCTATGGCGCCTGTCTTTTTAAGGACAACCAGCAATATTATCAGAAGCGCAACACCGCCTATTAAAAAATAAATCGTTCTCTTTGACATGGTCGTTATTTTTTTGAAATTTGAGAGATTGGCACCCCAAAGTAAAATTCAAGAATCTTAACCCTGAAGATGTAATCATATTTTGTACGCAATACTTCCGACTGCGAATTTACAGAAAGCGTTTGTGCCTGGTTAAGGTCGAATACATTGATAAGCCCTACCCCGTAACGTTCTTTTGCATAATCAAGTGCCTGCGCCCTTGCTTTTTCTGCCGAAACTGCTGCCTCGTAAGCCCTGAGTGCCCCTTGCGCATCGGTATAAGCAGTATATACATTGCGCTCCAGGTCGAGTTCCTGCTGTTCGAAGGCAAGCTTCGACCTGTCGAGGGCCACTCTTGTCCTTTCCACATTATTTTTCGTGGCAAAACCGTTAAGTATAGGTATCTGTAACTGGAACCCAAAAGCATGCCCCTTGTTATCCCAGATTTGTGTGAAAAATGGCGGCTGGTTACGGAATACCGGCACTGGTTCTACCCCGCCCTCCGGGATAGCATAATCAACGTAATCCGAATAAAGTACCCTTGTATCCAGGCTGTAAAAAGCCCGCAAGGTTGGCTGGTATGCCCCCCTTGCCACCTTAACATCCTGCTCAGCCACGTCGAGGTTGGCCAGTGCAAGTTTTATTTCGGTGCGCAGGGTTTTGGCCTTATCGTATATTGCATTTGGTGTTTGAAGCAAAATCTCATTTTCCATGGCATACTCCTCATCGGCAATGTCAAAAGACTGAAAGTCGTCAAGCTGTAGCAATTGGGCAAGGCTGAGTTTGGATATCAGCAGGGTATTTTCAGCTGCAATTACACGTTGGCGGTCACCTGCTACTGTAGCTTCTATATCCAGCAGGTCACCTCGTGGTATGGCGCCGCCTTCCAGCAATTCTTTGGATCGTTCAGTCTGCTCCAGGTCACTTTGCAATTGCTGCTGCTGTACCTTGAGGTTTTCCTTATTGAATAATATCTGGAGAAATGCATTGGCTACATTCAGCGCAACATCTTCCTGCATTTTTTGCAACTGGTACTGCCCTGCAATGATTGCCATCTTACTCCGGCGGTATTGCGCCTGGTTTTGGAGGCCCTTGTACAAATCTACCGAACTGCTCAGGCCAGCGGTGGAGAACTGTGTAGTCTGCTGCTGCTGGATGCCGGTAATTGGGTCAGGGTTAAGACCTATGTTCCAGGAGTGATTGATATTGGCGTTGGCAGTCGGCAGGAAATTACCCCACGCATCTTTTTTAGATATTTCGTTCAGTTTCAGGTCAAGTTCAGACTGCCTGATAGAAATATTATTTTGCATTGCATATTCCACGCATTCCTGCAGGGTCCATTTTTTGGCCTGGCCATAGGAGTTTCCTGCAAAAAGGATAAAAATAAACAGCAATATTGAATGCAATTTGCTTTTCATAACTTGTGTTTGGGCATATTTTTACAAATCTACTAAAATAAGTAAACGCTATAGTCCTCTTTATATTTTTGTTAGACGCTTTCCTGTTAAAATTGTTACGAAAATAATGCTATTTTAGCCGAAAAAATCCATACCATCGTCATGAGGCCACAACTGCTTACCCTACTACTGTCATTATCACTACTTTTACCGGGATGCGCCACCACTAAAAAGATTGAAGCCCTGAAACCTGAACCAGGCAATACCAGCGAAGTAGTATACCAGTCCGCTACGTCATTTATAAACCTTCCCGTAAGCATTAGCATTTCAGATGTTGAGACACAGGTAAACAAGCTCCTGAACGGCCTTATTTATGAAGACAATAATATCAAGGATGATGACATCATGGTAAAGGTATGGAAAACCGCCCCTATAAAATTCTCCGAAGATAAAGGCAGGCTTAAATCGATCGTTCCGATCAAAGTGACGGCCAATGTACGCTATGGTACCACTGCGCTTGGCATGGACCTGCATGATACCCGCGAGGTAAACATGGATGCTGTTATTACTTTTAACAGCAAGATAGGCCTTTCTAACTGGAAGATGACTACGGATACCACAATCGAATCTCTTGAATGGAAAGAGAGCCCCAGCATCACCATAGCGGGTAAAAAAGTATCCGTGACCTACCTTATCAACCCAGCCATTAAAATGTTCAAGTCCCGCATTGAGAGCGAGATCGACAAATCATTGGCAAAAGTGGCCGACTTTAAGCCGCAGGTACTTGACGCGCTTGAAAAAATGACCACCCCATTTCTTACCAGTGAGCAGTTTGAGACCTGGTTCTCGCTGAATCCGGTGGAATTGTACGTAACCGATGCAGTGTTGTCCAAAAAACAGATCACGATGAATATGGGCCTTAAGTGTACGATGGAAACCCGCGTGGGCGAGCAACCAAAAAAGACTTTTAAAAAGGAAGCTGTAGTGCTTAAGGCAGTAAAGACCATGCCGGACCAAATTGATGTGGTTGTTGCAGCAGTTTCAACCTATGAGAGCGCGTCTAAAATAATTACCAAAAACTTCCAGGGGCAGGAATTTGGCGAAGGCAAAAGGAAAGTTACCGTACAGAAGGTAGACCTTTGGAGCAAAGATGATAAAATGATCGTGGCGCTCGACATGACAGGAAGCATTAACGGCACAATATACCTGAGCGGCTACCCTAACTACAATCCCGTTACCAAAGAAATCTTTTTTGACCAGATGGATTATGTGCTGAACACAAAAAGCATCCTGATGAAAACCGCCAACTGGTTTGCCGAAGGGCTGATCCTGAAAAAGATCCAGGAAAACTGCCGCTATTCGATAAAGCAGAACCTGGAGGACGGCAAGAAAAACCTGTTGCCTTACCTGAACAATTACTCCCCGATGCCGGGCGTGTTCGTGAATGGGACGCTTAATGACTTTGAATTCCAAAAAGTGGAGCTTACCAACAATGCCATTATAGCCTTTATAAAAGGCACCGGCAAAATGGACCTGAAGATCGACGGGATGAAGTAATTTGTTTCAGTCTCCGTTTACAGTTTCAAGCCTAAGTGCTAACGCACTTAAAAAAATCAGAGCCGTTGAAATGCAACGGCTCTGATTTTTACTATCGACTGGAAAGTGACAAAAACTATTCCGCAGCAGTCTTTTTCTTTTTGCGAAGCCTGTATACAGCATAGCCAACCAGGCCTGCAAGGAGGTACGGCAAAACCATGAGGTATACTATACCGTCATTTACTGCCTCGGCCTTAATGTTGCCGTCACTGCCTTCGAGGGCGGCACGGCACATGGCGCACTGGGCATTCGCCAACACGGGCAAAAGCAACAGTACAACAGCAGATATGTAGTTTTTAGTGCGCATAATACGGCGATATCATCAGGTAAACGATAACTCCCGTAACAGCCACATACAGCCACATGGGATAAGTAATCCGGGCAATTTTCTTATGCCTTTCAAAATTACCCGCCAGCGCCCTCACATAGGTTACGAGCACGAAAGGTATAATGATTACTGAAAGGATAATATGTGTTAAAAGAATGAACAAATAGATATAATAAATGGTGCCCTCTCCTCCGTGCGGAGTATTTTCAGTAGTCATATGGTAGGCAACATACATAACTAAAAAAGATACCGAAAGACCAATGGCAAACTTCATAAGGTTTTCATGTAATTTTTGCTTTCGGTTTTTTATTGCCCAGACCGCGACCACCAAAACTACCGCTGTAATCCCGTTAATTGTAGCATATATCGGTGGGAGGAAATGCAATGGCTTTACATCAAATCCTAAATCTTTTAGCTTAATCCTAAATAAAACAGCTACAGCCACAGGTATTATAACAGACAGCAGTATTATCCAAAAATTATACTTTTTCTCTGCCGATTTATTTTCTAAATTCTCCATTATTCTTCGAGTAATTTTTTAATATCTTCTTTTATGGCTTGTACGCCGGGTTCTTCAAGGCCGTCATAATACAGTATGGGGTTGCCATGAGAATCTTTACGGCTCCTGATATTACCTTCCTTGTCAACAAGAGCAAACATCCCGGAATGCTCAAATCCTCCGGCAGCTTCATCGTTAGCCCCTGCATAGAGTTTAAAGTCTTTAGCAAGGTTAAAAATGTAATCCCTGTTGCCTGTCAGGAAGTGCCAGTTATAATGCTTTACACCCAGCTTGTCGGCATGTTCCTTTAATACCTGTGGTGTATCATGTTCAGGGTTTATTGTGATGGAAGCCACCCCAAACTCCGGATTGCCATAATACTCATCCTGCAGGGTAAGCATATTGCGGTTCATGATCGGGCAAATGCTCGGGCAGGTCGAAAAAAAGAATTCTACCACATATACTTTGCCGAGATAATCCTTATCTGTGATCTTTTTCCCGTTTTGGTCGGTGAGCTCAAATTTAGGCACAGGGCCAATTTCTACCAGGTCCGACTTCCCGTATCGTTCACCCAATTCATTCACTACCCATATACCGAATATCAGGACAATGAACGAAATGCCGATGTAAGAATATTGATTCTTTGTCATTATATTTTTCTTTTAGCGCCTTTCAGTGTGTCGTTTTTGCGCAGTGCAAGGCGGTATTCCCGGAGAACGATCTTGACATCATCGGTCATCTCATTGTGGAGCTCGGCGGCCGAAAACGAATTATAGCTGTCCTTGTACTCGTCCTTGCCGGTTTCTTTATTCTCACCTTTCCTTCCCCTGAGGCTATTTTCTTTGTCCACAATAAAGATATTGAAGGTTGAAAGGTCCGCATCCAATGGCTCGCGTACTTTCAGCGTATTATAAAATGAGGTAATGGCATCCGGTTGCGCGAAAATGAATTTCCAGTTGGATATATCAGCCATGCTCTTCAGCTCTGCCGTAACCTTCTTCACTTCATCCTGCGCACCGTCGGCGGCTATCATTACGATCTGGAAATCCGTAAAGCCCTGGTACTTATTATTTATCTTTTGGTTAATATTGAACAGGGTTTCTTTCTTCTTTCGGATGTCCTTACCTAAAAACCCTATGATTGAAATTTTACCTTTCAAATGTACAGGCTTGTTGTCGAAAGTCTTCCCTAAAGGCGCTTCGGCAACATTTTTTGTAAGGACGGGAAGATAAAGCGAATTGTGCTTTACCATCGAAAAATAGACATAAAGCGTAAGTGGTAAAACGAGCAGACAGAGAAGGACAACCTTTCTTTTCATAATGTGGGAATTTCCGGTACAAAAATAAAAAAGGCGGTTGAAATAACCGCCTTTTTTATGAATTATATATTTTTAGAATATCCACTTGTAGTGTGAAGTCTTAAATACTTCGTGAATGTAATCGCCTTCTAAAAGAATGATGAATAATAAGTAAAGGACCAGGAACACCAAAGGAGCCACCACCGTCCATCTCAGACTGCCTTTTTCACCCTCAATGTGCATGAATGCCCATACGATGTAATAGGCCTTAACGATGGTAAGTATAATGAATATCCAGTTCAGGATGTTCATGTATAGAAAGTTGTTCATGTATAATGCCTCCGGCTTGATGATACCAAGGATAACCTCAACGATGGTTACCAGTGACAGAAGTCCGAAAACAAACCATATCCTTTTTGTATTAGATTCGTGCGTATGTGCCATTTTGCTGAATTTTATTAATTAAACCAGGTAGAAGAATGTAAATACGAATACCCAAACAAGGTCAACGAAGTGCCAGTACAAACCGATCTTCTCAACCATCTCATAACTTCTCCTCTTTTCATACGTACCCAAAAGCACGTTGAAGAAAACCAGGATATTAAGCATAACCCCTGTAAATACGTGGAAACCGTGGAAACCTGTAATAAAGAAGAAGAAGTTAGCAAATAGCTTGTGCCCGTATTCGTTCCTTACAAGGTTAGCACCTTCAACCACATAGTGTATATCCTGCATCCTGGCCAGCGACTCTTCCCTGGTCAGTACCGTTTTCTTTTTCTTACTGGTAAGCATTTCTGTCCTCACCAAAAGGTCTGGGCGTGCCTTAAAGCCTTCCACAACCTCTTCCACAGAATAAGTAGACATGGCAGGGCCTTCCTGGAACCATATACCTTCGCTCTTTTTCTTTTGTATGCGTTCGGCAGGGATATCTGCGGCAAAATCCGCAAGGGCTACCCTCTTGCCGTTTGCATCAACAAACTGGAGTATAGCGCCACCTCTTGTCTCAACAGCGCCATATTCACCCTTGATGAAGTTCTTCCACTCCCAGGCCTGTGAGCCAAGGAATATAAAACCACCGATTATGGTCAGCACCATGTAAATGGCTACTTTAGTCTTTTGCAGGTGGTGGCCCGCGTCTACGGCAAGCACCATGGTAACTGATGAAAAGATCAGGATAAATGTCATGAATGCCACATAGTACATTGGCGCGTCAACACCATGAAGAAACGGAAAGTGATTGAACACCTCATCCGCTATAGGCCATGTTTCGATGAATTTAAACCTCGAAAAACCATAAGCGGCAAGAAATCCTGAGAAAGTAAGCGCATCGGATACGATGAAGAACCACATCATCAGTTTGCCGTAACTAGCGCCCATTGGCTCATTTCCGCCGTCCCATGTTTTACCTGTAGTAGCTGTTGTAGTAACTGTCGCTGCCATATAAAATTGTTAGGTTAAAAAGTTTTCAAATGTACATTTTTTTTCCATTAATAGAAATAGAAAAATAAAAACAAGTAAACCCATAAAATATCGAGAAAGTGCCAGAACATTGCACCCAACTCTAATCCAAGGGTTTGTGACTTATCGTATTTTTGTTTAAAATGATTATAAATTACCACCAAAAGCACAATAATCCCCGCAAAAAGGTGGGCAAGGTGTACCGTTGCCACGATATACAGGAATGAGGTGGTTACCGTACTCTCAGGCCCCGTAAAAAAATAGCCGCTCTCGACCACCTGGCCGAAGCCGTAAAACTGTGCCACAACAAAGGCAATGCCCAGTGCCAGCGTAACCAGTAGCCACAATGTAGTACCCTGCCTGTCACCCTTTTTAATGGCCAGTTTTGACAGGTGGAAGGTGATACTGCTTGCCACGATAAAGGCAGTGCTTATCATAAAGGCATTAGGAAGCTTAAAGTCGTTCAGCCAGTCGGGCCTTGAGGTACTCACCACATAGGCGCTCGTAAGCCCTGCAAACATCATGAACATACTCACCATGCCAAACCACAGCAGCATTTTTTTCGACTTTGCATTTCTTTCGTTATGTTCTTCTATTGTCATCATAATTACCTGAGGAATTTATCAGCTACAAATATTACCTGCATCAGTGATATGTACGAAACGCTTACCAGCATCAGCTTCTTAGCTGCCGGCCCGTCCATTTTATTATAAAGCTTTACGGCATACACCAGCATCCACAGCCCCAACAGGAACACAATGACAGCCGAAACAACGCTGAGCTTCAGCTCTCCTGTAAAGCCGCTAACCGGCAGTAATGAGGCCACTATCAGCCACACGGTATAGAGTATGGTTTGTATTGCGGTCTTTTTATCCCTTTTCCCTGTCGGAAGCATAAAGAACCCGGCTTTCTTGTAGTCATCGAACAAAAACCAACCGATAGCCCAAAAATGCGGGAACTGCCAAAAGAACTGGATCAGGAACAATGTGCCCGCTTCAATACCAAAGTCATTAGTCGCCGCTACCCAGCCCAGCATAAAAGGTATGGCACCGGGAAAAGCCCCCACAAACACAGCAAGTGGCGTTATGGTTTTCAGAGGTGTATAAATACTTGTGTACAAAAATATAGAGACCGCACCAAACATCGCTGTTTTGGGATTGATGCTGTACAGTATCGCTATGCCCAAAATAGTAAGCGCCGACCCCAGTAAAAAAGCATTCCTAACCGATATCGTGCCCGAAGGGATGGGACGGTTTTTGGTGCGGTCCATCAGGGCATCAAGGTCCTTTTCGATGATCTGGTTAAAGACGTTAGACGCACCCACCATGCAGTAACCGCCTATAGTCAGGAGCAGGAGCGTAGCCCAGCTGAACGGAAAAACATCCGACACACCCAGCAGGTAGCCCGCAACCGATGAGAATACAACGCTTACAGCCAGCCTTGCTTTGGTTATGGCTGTAAAATCGGTAAAAATTGATCGTATAGAAATCGTGGTTTGCGAAGCGTTCAAAATGATTTTCATTGGTATTGCAAAAACTGGCGCAAAGATACTCCAAAAAATATGTTTCGTCAAAATAAAGTAACACAGGGGAAGGAAATCGGACAGATTATAATTTAAAGGGTATAAATACACAAACAAAAGCATTATAATGCCCCTTGGATTATCCGATGACTCAAAAGAAACTCAAAAATTTCAAAAAAATTCTCATGCTCCACGCAACCTTTCGCATTTCGACGCATCTTATAAATGCAATGACTTCATAAGGTTGTTTAAATTGTACTGCGAAAAAGAAAAATTCGTGAAAAATTGCTATGAAAGAGAGAGCCTTCCCCGAAACGGGAAGGTTCTTTTGTTTGACCCTGTTTCTAAAGTGGTAAATTTTATACTTGCTGACCTGAAACATTCGGAAAAAACCTAATAACCAGCCGTTGCGCCGCCTTCTGCGATAGACTTTGCCGATGATGTACCAATACGCTTTACGCCAAGCGCAATCATCTCCAGGGCTTCCTCATGCGTACGCACGCCCCCTGCCGCCTTTACCGATAACGGATAGACATTTTCGAGCATCAGCGTAATAGCAGGCACGGTTGCACCGTTTGGCTTTCCCTCGTCCGTCTTGTAAAACCCTGTAGACGATTTCACAAAAACGCGGCTATAATCCGTTTCTTCAAAATTGGCCAGTACAATATTTTTTACAAGGGCGCTCAGCTGCACGATCTCATGGTCGTTTAGCGCTGCTATTTCTATGATCCATTTTACAATTTTTCCATGCGACAGTCCAAGACGCGTGCATTCCAGCACCTGTTTCCTTACTTCTGCCACATCGCCCATACCAAACCGTTCATAGTCGATAACAAAATCAAGGTCATCCGCGCCGTCAGCAATAGCTTGTGTTGCTTCGCTAAGCTTATCTTCCAGCGGACTGTTGCCCAGCGGAAAATCGATTACCGTGCCTACCGTAACGCTGCTGGCTGCATCGGTAGCCATCTGCTTTGCCATGGCCACCATATCGGGGCGCACCATAACCAGCTTAAAGTGTTCCTGTATTGCTTCATGTACCACATCCCGCACCACATCCCGGTTCTCTTCTTCGTTAAGGCCGGCGTGTGCTGCCGTTTTCAGGTAGGTAGAGTCTAAATATTGTTTAATATCCATCGTTCCTAAAATAAAATCCCCAACTAATAAGCCGGGGATTGTGAATTTAATTTTCTTTTTTGGTAACGCCATAACACGAATACTGCTATTGCGCTTCCTATGGTGTTAGCTATGGCATCTGCCACATCAGCCGACCTGTTGTCTGTTATTACTGCCTGGCATACCTCCATAAGGATACCGTACCCTACAGCGATTACAAAAGCAAAAAGCCGCCTCTTGGCTTCCGCCGAAATATTCATCGGCTGCGAACCCAGATACCAAAGTATCGTAAACACAAAATAAAATATTCCATGTATTACTTTATCCTTTACAGGCATATCAACCTTTTCGAAATCCTTAAAGTTATCTGCGCTCACAAGGCAGGCCACTGTAACAAGTACCGTCCAGAATACCGCTGCCCAAAAATATTTGTTACGCACCAATCAGTTCCCTGTACTGTTCGCTGCTAAGCAAACCGTCCGCTTCAGAGGCATCGGATATTTTAATTTTAACCATCCAGCCATCGCCGTAAGGATCTGAATTAACTGTCTCAGGGCTGGCTTCAAGCGCATCATTAAACGCAATGATCTCGCCGGATAGCGGCAGGAACAGGTCAGACACGGTCTTTACTGCCTCAACTGTACCAAAAACCTCATCTTTATCAAGGGTCTGGTCCAGGGTCTCCACCTCAACATAAACAATGTCACCTAATTCTTTCTGGGCAAAATCGGTAATGCCTACTATTGCAGTATCACCCTCTATCTTAACCCATTCGTGATCCTTGGTGTACTTTAAATCTGCCGGAATATTCATGTTTTGTCAGTTTGTTTTGTTTTTAGCAAATGTATGTTTTATCAGATAAACTGTAAAATGTTTTTTTAAGTTTAATTACCAAAATTATACCTCAGCGTGATCCATGAACGGATATTGGTCAGCGGATAGGCCGTAGATATAACTGCTTTGGAGAACGAATGGTCGTAATAGAATATGGCCGTAAGGTTTTTGCTGAAGGCATAATCCGCAGACAGCTTCACCGACCATATATCCTGGCCACCGCCCAGCTGGTTGTTGTCATAATCCAGGTAGCGCACTATCGTTTCATTCTTCCTCAGTGTAAAGTCGGCCTTGATGTTAATATCGCTCCTAATCACATTTTGCGGGTTATCGGCAAGACTGGAGTTGATCGTTACATCCTTAATGCGGTAACCAAGGCCAACGATGTACTCGTTACCTTTCACCTCTGTCAAAAGGTTGTTATCAAAACTAAGGTTCAAAGTACGGTCCTTACGTATCTCGGCAAGCACCTTTATCGAGTTTTTCATTTCGAAGTCCAGACGGATAAGCGGGTTAAACCGTTCGGTAAGGTTGACATTGGAAATAATGTTCTTTGTATAGAAGTTACCTATGCCGTTGTTGTCCTGGTCGCCGGTGCTTTCAAAATTCGACCTGTAAGCGTTGATGTTATACGATGCCTCGTAGCCGTGCTGTAGCGAGAAGCGCTTGAATTTGTCCTTAAAGAACTTATAGCGCATCAATCCGGTATATTTTACCAGCCAGTTTGGCAGCGGAACGTTCCTGAAGGTACTCGTCGAGGCTTTGGATGCATCCTGCCCGCTGTAGGCTGCGAGGAACGACGGCAGCAATACCGCCTGGCTGTTACGGCCAAACCCTACAGGATACCCGGCATTGGCATCGGCAAAACCGCCCGAACCGTCAGCTGCGTAGCGTGGGAATTCAGTGGTACCATAACGCTGCTGGGCAAGCCTCTCCGCAATAACCAGCCTGTTTTCCCTCATTGCGTCGAATGCTTCCGAACCATTTACATCGCTTGAGCTGAAGGCCGTTTTTATTAAGATGGTCGATACCTCGAAGTTCCCGAATGTATAGGGCGAACGCGGGTTATAATTACCGGCGCCGTCTACATCATACTGCTCCGAATAGTTTTCAGAATATACCCTGTCGGCACGAAGGTCAATCGTAAAGTCAGGGAAAAGGTCTACCCTGGCTGTAAGCTGAAGGTCTTTTGTAGTTACCTGCGTATAGTTTTGGTTGTATCCGTAATAGTCCGTCAGGTATCCTTTCTTCGCCAACTCATAGCGTACGTCGCTCTGGCTGCCAAATACGAAATCAATACCCGGCTTGGTGGTGCCAAGGAAACCTATGCCCGGCAGGTAGCCCGGCAGCGCGGTAGCATTGGTCTCGGTATAACTTATCCTTACATCCTTTACACTGGTCACTACCCCAATAATCCCATTTACAAATGGGTTGCCCTGCGTAGCCGGCTTTGGCGCGGCGGCAACTTTTTCGCCGGGCTTTGGAGCTGGCTTGGGTGCTGCATTTTTAGCGGCAGGCTTTTTCGGGCCAAGCCCTACATACTTATACAGCAAATCCATATTCAGTGTGGTGTTCAGTGTATGCGAGTTGGCATTCTGTATGGTGTTCCCTAAATCAAAGTTCGTATACGGCCCGCTTTCATCGCCTTCGGTAACGGGCGCATTTATTTGAGAAAGGGCGTCTGTAGAGCGCATCCAGTTAAAGTCGCCGGTATAGGTATACGTCGATTTCATGAAGGAAAGCGCCGGTATCTTGTTCAGTGGCAAGTCATAGTTCACTACAAACTTCTGCGTATGCGTGTTGGCTTCGCCCGTGCTCCAGAAATCGTTCCACACCGTAAGGTCGTCAATCGGCATATTGTTTTCATCGAGGTAATTACGTACAATATTACTGGTTGATACCTGGTAGTTAAACTTCAGCGATCTTGTGATATTGTAATTAAAGCCATACTGGTAATTGAAGAAATAGTTCCTCCTGTACAGCGGGTTTATAGGAATACCTTCAACGTCTACATTACGATACTGCTGCCTGTTGAACTGCCTGATGATGTTCGAACTGAATGACAGGTTCGACGGCAGGTAATTGAAATTGAAATCGCTCAATAGCTTCCAGTAATTGCTTTTTTTCATGAAAGCCGTATTCTTAAATGGCTCCAAAGGCTTGTTCTGGAAGGTATAATTATAGTCTGCAGAAACCCTCACCTGCTGGTCCCTCAGGTCCTCGATTTCATAATCGTGATGCTCCGTTTCGTTATACGAATAGGAAAGGGTTATGTTTTCGGGGTCGTACACATGAGGCTTCTGCTCCGGCCCCCGCTCCTTTTTCACACCGATAAAGTTGATGCTTGTACGTTTGGTATAGTCTATTGCCCGGTTACGAAGGTTGTCCCTCGTTGCCTGGTCGTCGGTTTCGTCTATCAATTGCTCCAGTCGGATATCCTGCTGGAAAGGGTCGTATTCCGGTGTAATGATTTCCTCGCCCACGCCATAATTGAATGGCAAGTTGATGCGCCAGTTCTTTGGCAGGAGCTTGCCCAGGCTAACGTTGGTCACAATATCATACTGCTTGACATCTTCCCTGCTCCTTTCGTTAGGGCTTTGCTCAATCGTACCGAAGCCAATTGTACTCATCCTTCCCGTACCGGACACGGTCATGAAATCGGCAAAGTTGGTATCCATACTGGCAATGGCCGCCATACCGCCTTTGTTGTCCATATCAGACAGGCGCAACTCATTGAACCATACTTCGCCCCTAAGGTGACGTGCCGCAGGATCGGCAATAGCGTAGCCGTTCTTAACGCCAAGCATGAGGGTGCGCACGTAGCCGAAGTTCGGGTTACCCTTTATACCTATGGTTGTCCTGTCGTCAAGGTCACGATAGTATATACCGTTCTCATCCGGTTCCCCTGCCACATTGTTCAGCACGTCGATTTTTAATCGGGTAAGCGCGTCGATATCTACTAATATTTCGTTTTCTTCCGGCCATATCTGGTCTTCCGCCGATGCATTCAGCGGCGTTACGTCCAGTTTCTGTTCTACCTGGTAAAAGTTATCGGTAAAGTCATTACCAAAACGCATGAATGCCTTTAACTCACCGCTAAGCAGGCCATTCGCTTCCGGCGTGTCAGAATCGTTATCGGACGAAAGTGCCTCGGCGTGCAGGAACATCCTGATCTTTTTATACTGGCGCATGTCCACGTTAACGCTCTTGAATACAGCACGCGAATCTGCCGGCTCAAGGCCCTTGGAGTTCGACCCGTCAGTTGCATATACCCGTAACGAAAGTGACTGCTCATTTTGGTTAATAACCGCATTATTGTTGTACAGCTGTTCCCTTACCACACCCGGGGGCGATTTATAAGGTATAGGTTCCCTGTCACCGTTTTCCTGTATGTTAAGGGCTACTACATCAAATCCTGTAGCATCGCCGCCAGTTGTTTCATCCTGTGTATTGTCAGGTTCAGCATCGAGCGTATTGGTATAGCGCCTCCACTCTCCCCTTACCAGGTCGAGCGCACCGAAACGCAGCGTGACCTCATCGCTAAAGCCCCTCATGATCATCCTCATAAAGCGGATTGAACGTACACTGCTGATGCCGCCCACTGCTTCCGCTCCCGCTCCCTGTACAGGAACCTTGTACAACAGCCACCGGCCCGAAAGGGTAGTACCGTCGGCCGCAGGTGCACCGTCAAAACGCCTTTCGTCCACCACGTAGCCCTGTCCAGGGATTACGCCCGGAGTAATAGGTATTTCATATCTAAAGTAGGCATCAATGGTGTTCATGGTATTGTCACGGTTGATGTCTTCTGTATCCGGCAGCGTACTGTTACCCCGGTTGTTGTTGCCCACATCCACAGGTGAGTTGCCATCGGTGCCGTTATAATTTTTATACCGGTCCAGAACGTTGCCGTCTGCACTGAGGAAGAACTGGTAGTTATCCGCGGCAGGGTCATCCAGGCCGGCAAATTGGCTGAACATCATTCGCTCATCATCATCGGTCAAACCATCAAAGCCTACGTCCTGCACGTTACGGTTGGCCGTGTTGGTATCAAAGGCATAAATGAGCGACTGCGATACCGGTACCTTACCGAATGCGGTGGTAAAGGTAGGCTGGTTGCTTCCGGATTCCGGAAGGCCGTTCTCGTACTGCTTCCTGTTGTCCTTTAATATATCTTCGGATATTTCACCAAGGTTGATCTCAAGGAAACCAGTATTGGCTGCCGGTGTAGCATCGGTACCGTCATACGGGTCCATTACCCAAAACTGGATGTACTCCACATTGGTCTGCTCAAAGTTGGTCGAGTTGATAGCGCGCATAATACCGCCCCAGTTGTTCACGGCCTCAGCGGCTGTAAATCCATTGGTCGGTGCTGCAATCGGGTTGTAGTTATAGGGACCCCTTTCCTGAGGGTAGTAGCTAAGGTCGAGCGTATTTACCACCCTGCTCTGGCCGGGCACCACATCGGTTACCGGGTAAAGCTCGTCATAATACACCCGTCTTGTCCTGTTTGTCGAAATGTCGGCAGCGCTGATGCCTGAAGGGCGTGAACCATCGGCATAAAATGACGGGTCAATGCTGTACCATGCCAGTTTAGACCTCTTGTAGCCTGAATCGAGGACATTCACATCAAATTCCCCGCCAAGCCCTACCGGCGCGCTGGCAAGCGACCATCCCAAAGCGCCGCGCATATCGATATTGGTTTGCGATCCTTCAAAGTCGTCTACATACGTTGTTGCCTCACCGTTGAACTGGTCGGCTTTGGATGCACCAGGTTTTAACACGGCTACCTCTCCCCTGAACGAGAAATTGGAAGGCACGTCGGTATCGATATTCGGAAGCTTGTTTACCAATCTTGTGAAGAACGGCACTTCTGTAGAATAGGTCGTATTTAACCCGAAAATGGTATTGTTAACCGATTCCTGGCCGTAGTTGGTCTTGGTGGTAAATGGCCTTTCGGACATGTTCAGCACGGTTGCACCCACAAGGAATTTATCGGTAAATTTATGTTCGATGTTGAAACCGGCAAATCGCCTGGTCTGCTGTCCGAATACGGAGTTGTTTTCAACAGAAACCTCAATCGGCGTGTTCGATGCCTGCAATGACGGGTCGAGTATCTGCACCCTTCCAGCCTGGTAGTTCACGGTATAGTCCTGCCCTTCCACAAGCACCCTTCCTCCGGCAGTTACCACTACTGATCCCTGCGGTACGTTGAATGCCCCAAGCGGTATGCCGTCGCCACCTGTCGACTTGAAACGGCCCCTTAGCTGGAACTTGTTCTTCTGGCTGTCCTGCAACGCGTCGGCCTGTGTACTCTTATACATCTTGCGGTACACATACCTTTGTTGGTTGGGGTTAAAATTACTCTCGGTAGTATCGTCGTTATAGTTCTCCGGCGGCGAAGGGTCGTCACTCCTTTCCAGCTTGTCGTACAGGTATTCACCGAACGGTTCTACCGTAGTGAAAAATATACGACCGTTTTGGGCATCTATGGTAAGCCCCGGCACAAAGTCGAAAAAGCCATCGCCGCCTTCCTGCGGGTCATTGGCATACGTTAGCCTGTCAAGGTTGAAAACGCGCATCAAAGGCGTATCGGCAACAGGGCCTTCTTCGTTCGGCGGTGTTGGGAAAGCATACGGCCCCGGAGGCGTACCTGCAGGGTCGGTCGCCGGTGTAATGTAATTCAGCGGCGAAGGGTCGGTATACAATATATTGAAACGGAAATCCTCCTGCGTAAGCTGGAATCCTCCCGGTATCTGGTACACGTTTTTCATCATCAGGTCCCACACCGGCTCATTCACATTTACCAGGTTGCTCTTAAGCATTTTAAGGATAAGGCTCTGGGTAGATGGGATAGGCTGTTCAGCGTTGGTTTGGTCTACAACAGTCGCGGCAACGCCATCGGTACCAAATTCACCTACCTGGTATACCTCGTTCCCAATGGTATACTGGTACGCAACCGCAAGCACCTCATCGTTGTTCAGCCTTTGGTTAAGGGAGAGGTACCCCAACTGCGTGTGGAAGGTATATTCGTTCGAATTCAACTTCCTTGCATTTTCCAGCTTTGAATAATCCCGGCCCTCACTGGCACTAAGTCCACCCGTAAAACTGGTAGCATTAACTGTTACTATTTCCCTTATTGACTGGGCAAGCATACCCGAAGGTATGATCTCAGGGTTCAGGGCATTATTGCTATTGTCAGGCGGGCTGTTAGGCTGCGCGGTAAAGAAATTTGGCGGTGCAGGGGTAGGGTTAGCAAAACCAACGGCCTCATCTGTAATATCAGCATTGGTACGCGTACTGGTAAGCTGCGATTCACCTAAATCCTGTATCGCTATAATGTTCCTCGAGTTGTTTTCCTGCGCGTTTATCCTGTTTTGCCGGTTGGTTACCCACACCTCCATACGGGTTATCTGCACACGGCTGTCAATCAGTGGATAGTTGCGCAATGCCCTGTCATATCGGTTACGGAAGTACTGCGAAAGGAAGAAGTGCCTGTCGGAGTCATAGTCCAGCCCAAAGAGTTCAAATTCCTGTATGGTTCCGCCGCCCTGTGCCGTTACGGTCTTGGTCTGCGATTTTTGCTCGGAGAAGATACCCGTTACGGTGGTTTTCCCGAACTGCAAGGCCATCTTGACACCAAAAAGGCTTTGGGCACCCCTAACCAATGAGTTAGAAAGCGGGAAGCTTACGTTACCTATTTCTATCTTTTGTATGATGTCGTCCTCGGTAGGCGTATATTCCAGCTTGATAAGGTTCTGGAAGGCGAAGGTCGATTCGGTATCGTAATTGGCATTAACAGCCAGCCTGGTACCTACCTTGCCCTGAAGGCTCATGGAGATACGCTGGTCGAAGTCGAAAGTGAAGGTACTCCTGTTTCGTGGCGAGAGTGATGGGTTATCCTGTTTGGTATAGCGCACGCCAAGGTCGAGCTCTACCGATCCCTGTGGTTTGATATCTATGGTGTTTCCCCCGAAAATGGTCTCGAAGAAACTGGAATTCACATAGTAGCGCGGGAGGAGATTTTTCTGCTGCTCCTCGGTTCCTTTGCCGTCTATGGCTTTGGATTTTTCCTTGTAATAATCCCGCATCGACTCCCGAAGCACCAGCTCCTGGTACTGCTGAGGGGTTAATATTATGGGATAGTTGATATTGAAGCCATCAAATTTATTGGTATACACGTAGCGGTCGGTAACCGGGTCATAGGTATAAGCCTCAACAATGCTCTTGGGGTTATCAATCTCTACCTTACCTGTGTTATAGCCCTTAACGGTATCGCGCGCAGCCTCGTTCTCTTCATCCTCGTCTACCTGTGCCTGTGCGGCAAGGCCAAAGAGAAAGAACATGATGGAAAGCGTATATTTTACCCGGATGTATAAATCTTTAGAGTATTCAGTTTTCAAGTACTATAAGTTTTTTAATGCTTGTTTTATAATTGTCTCCACCCCTGCTGACGGATTGTCCTTAACAATCTTTTCGACCGCCTTTTCTGCCAATTTTTTGTTAAAGCCCAATACCTCCAAGGCAGATAACGCTTCATCCCTGTTTGTATTGTAAGCCGAAACGGAAACTTCCCCTAAATCGTATAGTTTTAACACTTTATCCTTCAAATCCAGTATCACCCGCTGGGCCGTTTTAGTCCCTATCCCCTTAATGGATTGTATGGTGCCCACGTCCCCCGAACCAATGGAATTAATGATATGTTTTGGCTCCAGGGATGAAAGCATGGTGCGTGCTGTACCCGCCCCAACTCCGGAAACCGAGAGCAGGAGCTTAAAAAGTTCCCTTTCGGCTTTTTCCGCAAACCCGAAAATCGTGTGGCTATCCTCTTTTACGAGCAGGTAGGTATACAATTTTACGTTTTCGGAATCAGGCAGCAATGAGTACGTGTGCAATGATATATTTACATCATAACCCACCCCATTACAATCTATTACCACACCTGTAGGCGTTTTTTCAACCATTTTTCCCTGAAGATGTGCTATCATAACAATTTTTTAAACAAGTCCCAAAAATAGTAAAATTCTTTAATCTCCAACGATAATATAAAAGGAGTTCGGATAATGTCCCCGTTTTATACCATTAGACCTGACAGGTTTTAAAAATCCGTCAGGCCTGAAAGCGGTTATCTGTACCCGGCAATCCTCAGGGGTTAGTTATCAACTTTTAAGTATTCTTCGGCATTTTCAGGCGTTTTTCTTTTTCCTGCGCATCAACAACCGCTACAGCAGCCATGTTCACCATCTCTTCCACGCTCGCCCCGAGTTGGAATATGTGTACCGGCTTGTCCATGCCCAGCATTATCGGGCCGATGGAAACCACCTTGTCAAGTTCCTTGAGTATCTTATACGTAATATTCGCCGATTCAAGATTTGGAAATATAAGGGTATTGACTTTTTTTCCCGCAAGCCTTGAAAAAGGGAATTTATCTTTTAGCATATCAGGATTCAGCGCAAAATCGGCCTGTATCTCGCCATCAACCATCAGGTCGGGATGCTCCCTGTGGAGATATTCCACAGCCTGGCGTACTTTTAGCGCTGCCGGGTCTGTCGACGAACCGAAGTTCGAGAATGCAAGCATGGCTATTACAGGCTCCATACCAAACATCCTTACCGTGCGTGCTGTCATCAGGGCGATCCTGGCCAGGTCTTCTGCATTCGGGTTAGGATTTATTGCGGTATCGGAAAGAAACAGCGGCCCGCGCTTGGTAAGCATCATGTTGGTCGTGGCTATTCGCGATACGCCCGGCGCCCGCCCCATGAGCTGCATGATGGGCTTTACTGTAGAAGGATAGCTCCTCGAATATCCGGTAACCATAGCATCGGCCTCGCCTTCATTTACCATCATTGCAGCAAAATAGTTGCGTTCCCGCATCCACTTTTGCGCATCCAGCAGGTTAACGCCCCTGCGCTGCTTGTTCTTCCAAAACACTTCGGCATAGCGGTAGCGCCTTTCGTCCTCGGCATCGGTCTTAGGGTCAATTATTTCGACTTCGGCATCAAACCCTATTTCCTCTTTAAGCAGGTTTATCTTTTCACGGTTGCCCAACAATATAGGGAAACCTATCTTTTCTTCCATTACAATTTGCGCAGCCTTAAGCACATCCAGGTGGTCGGCTTCGGCAAACACTATGCGTTTCGGGGCGGTTTTGGCCCTGTTGGTCAGCAGCCTGACCATTTTGTTGTCGTTGCCCAGGCGCTCCAGCAGTTCTTCTATGTATTTGTCCCAATCGTGTATCGGATTCTTTGCCACGCCACTGTCCATTGCTGCTTTGGCCACGGCCGGCGCAACAACAGTTATAAGCCTGGGATCGAATGGTTTGGGTATGATGTAGTCGCGGCCAAAGTTCAGCTTGGTCTCGCCGTAGGCAATGTTCACCTGCTCCGGCACCGGCGCTTTTGCCAGCTCGGCAAGGGCGGTCACGGCAGCCATTTTCATTTCCTCGTTTATCCTTGAGGCCCTGACATCCAGTGCGCCACGGAAGATATACGGAAACCCGAGCACGTTGTTCACCTGGTTGGGATGGTCTGACCGGCCTGTTGCCATAATTATGTCCGGGCGGGTAGCAATGGCAAGGTCGTAATCTATTTCCGGTATCGGATTTGCCATAGCAAATACAATCGGGTTGGCGTTCATTCCCAGCAGCATTTCGGGTGTAAGTACATTACCTACTGAAAGCCCAAGGAATACATCAGACCCTGCTACTGCCTGGCCAAGGGTAAGCGCCTCGCCTCCTTTAGCATATTTACGCTGTAGGTCGGACAGGTCGGCGCGGCTGTTCACCAGCATGCCGTCCTTATCGAACATAATAATGTTCTCTACTTTTACTCCCAAGAGCAGGTACAGGTTGGCACAGGCAAGCGCGGCAGATCCGGCGCCCGATACCACAACTTTAATATCGTCTATGTATTTTTCAGCAAGTTCGACAGCATTCAGCAACGCCGCCGAAGAGATGATGGCGGTACCGTGCTGGTCATCGTGCATTACGGGGATGTTCAGCTCCTCTACCAGCCTTCGCTCGATCTCGAATGATTCCGGCGCCTTGATGTCCTCGAGGTTAATGCCCCCGAAAGTTGGCGCAATATTTTTTACAGTCTGGATGAAAGCTTCTACATCTTTTGTATCCACCTCAATGTCAAACACATCAATATCTGCAAATATCTTAAAAAGGAGACCTTTTCCTTCCATCACGGGCTTTGAGGCTTCGGGGCCAATATCGCCCAAACCCAATACAGCTGTACCGTTGGAGATAACCGCTACCAGGTTGCCCTTAGCAGTATATTTATAAACGTTATTTACATCTTTGGCAATTTCAAGGCAGGGTTCGGCTACACCTGGCGAATAAGCCAGCGAAAGATCCCTCTGCGTTGCATACGGTTTGGTTGGCACCACCTGTATTTTGCCGGGATGCGGCTTGGCGTGGTACAACAGTGCTTCCCTTCTTTTGCTATATTGGTTCATCTTAATAATGTTTGTTGACAGAACCCACAAAGGTAAACGTATGAATGAAACTGTGAAATTTTTAACGGTTTTCTTTTTGGGCAGGAGCTATACCGCAAAGATGCGCAAAGAAGACACAAAGTTTCCTTGTGGTAAAAAGAAATAATCGTCTTATGTATCATGCTTCATTGTTATTTGTCAGGATTTCTGAATACGAATATCATCCCATTATTACCGAATGTATTTTTGCTGCGGACGAATATTCATCGGGCAAAAATCTTACATTTCATTATGCTACTTTTGACTCAGTTTTCTGAACAAACCTATATTTCATCTTATAAATTAAACCATGAAAAACAACAAATTATTCTTAGCAACTGCACTTGCCGCACTGGCATTTACGACCTACAGCTGTAAAGGCGATAAGGCTACAGAGGGAACAGAAGCCGAAACTGCCGAAACCGAAGCAGCAGCACCGGCAAAACCATTGGTATTTGCGGAATTCGTTGACCTGGACCTGAGCAGCAACGGAATGCCTATGGTTATAAAGGCGCCAAAAGATGCCAAAATAATAAAAAGCACCATTAGCGAAGATGAGATTTTTGTATACGGGGGCGAGCGCTTCAAGCTTACCCTAAAGAAAATGTCGGGAACTGCCGAGAACAGCGTAGCGACAATGAAGGAGCTGCAGGCGGATAAAGATCTTAACCCAAGCTTTGATAAATTGGTTGAAGACCTGCCGACTTCCTACCTTAAGGCAAGCAAAGATGGTACACTCTCGTTCATTACTGCCGTGACAACGAGCGAAGAAAGCTGCATCATGGTGCAGGAAGGAATGATTGGTGACCAGTCGCCGGACCAGTTTACCGACTATAGCGCAGACGACATCAGGCTAATGTATGAGGCTGCAAAAACGCTTAAAGCCAAATAATTTCCAATTTTTATTTTTCTGAAGACAAAAGCAGCTCTTGGGGGCTGCTTTGTTGTTATTAAATTTGTGGTTAATAACTGCCAACAATAATTTCGGCAGTTCCTTTTAGCCCGTGCTGAATATCCTCTAAATTCCCTAAATTTATTCGAATCTTTTTCCGAATATCGCAAATCGGTGACATTGAGGATTTAATTTAGAATCCTTTAACATTTGGGTTTTATTTTTGCAATAAATCTTTTCCAAACACATGAAACTTCTTATAGTAGAAGACGAGCCTAACCTGCTGTCGGTGATCCGCAAGGGCCTTTCCGAACGCAACCACGACGTAAGCGCCGCCCTCGATAGCACTACGGCATTGCAGCTGCTTGACACCAATACCTTTGATGTGGTGGTGCTGGATGTGATGCTGCCCGACATTAACGGCATCGAGATATGCCGCCGCCTGCGTGCTGCCGGTAACTTTGTGCCCATACTGATGCTTACCGCGCTGGACAGCAGCGAGAATATCGTATCGGGACTCAATTCGGGCGCCGATGACTATATGGCGAAACCTTTTAAATTCACTGAACTTGAGGCACGCATCAACGCCCTTGCGCGCAGGGCCGGGCAAAGCCAGAAACCTGCCGAGGTTATTGTGGTAGACGACCTGGAGATGGACCTTAACGCTAAAAAAGTGACCCGCTCGGGCGACACGATACAGCTTACCGCCAAAGAATTCCTGCTGCTGTACTACCTGGCAAAAAATGCAGGCATCATCCTTTCCAGGGAAAAGATACTGGACAATGTATGGAACATTAACTTTGACATGAATACGAATGTGGTTGACGTATACATCAATTACCTTCGTAAAAAAATAGACAAGCCCTACGAACATAAGCTCATCCATACCATAAAGGGGCTTGGGTACGTGATAAACCCATAATATGCAGATACGGAAAAAGATTACCATAACCTATGTGGCGCTCTCTGTGGTCAGCACACTGCTGCTGTGTTTTGTGGTATTCTTCCTTTTCCAGCAAAACAACCGCTACTACTTCCTAAAAAGGCTTCAGGACAGGGCCAAGATCGTGGCTTCCATACATTACCAGCACGACCCCGTGAAGGCAGAGTACTTTCGGGAGTTCAAGGCCAACGGGCTGGAGGAAATGATCAATGAGAAAGACTATGTACTGCGGGTAAACGGCACCAACTCTTTTGAGTACAATACCGACCTGCACCTGTCGCCCGATTTTTACCAGGCCGTAATGCGGGATGGTTCCGGGTGGGAGCAGGAAGGGCACCAGTATTATTATGCCCAGATATTCAACGAAGGGCGCAACCAGTATATGGTCATCGTCACGGCAAGGGACAGGAGAGGCAATACCACCAGCCTGTACCTTACGCGCATCATGATATTCGGCGGGCTGGCATTCGTCATCCTGGCCTACTTCCTGGGCCGGTTCCTTGCACGAAGGGTGATGAACCCCGTAGCGAGGATCACGAAGGAGGTAAACCGCATCAGCGCCTCCAACCTGCACAACCGCCTGCCGCTTACCGGCACGGAAGATTCGGATGAAATGGCCGGACTTACCCGTACCTTCAATGACATGCTCGACCGGCTGGAAACCTCTTTTGAGATACAGGCCAACTTCATCAATAACGCTTCGCACGAGCTAAAAACGCCCATTGCCACCATAATGGCCGAAAGTGAAATAGCATTGCTTAAAGAACGTTCGGCAGAAGAATATACCGCTTCGCTGGAGAGCATCGGCAGGCAGGCCGCACGGCTGTCCAGCCTTACCGACAGCCTGCTCAAGCTTACGCAGACGGGCTATGACGGCAAAAAGCAGGTGCAGGACGTTAGCCGCATCGATGAGCTTTTGATGGATGTAAAATGCGACCTTGACAGGCTGTACCCCGATAACCGGATCAGCATCATGCTGGGAGCAATGCCCGAGGATGATTCGCTGCTGATATTGCCCTGCAACAAGCCATTGCTGGAACTCGCGGTGGGCAACATCATTGCGAACGGCGTAAAGTATTCTGATAATAATGAAGTGTTTGTGAACCTTTCGGCAGACACCGGCACCATAAAGATCGTAATTACCGATATTGGCATAGGCATCCCCCCGGAAGACATCCCGTATTTGTATGAACCTTTCTTCAGGGGCAAAAAAGCATCGCGCTACACAGGCTATGGCCTTGGGCTGCCGCTGGCCATGAAAATCATCCGCATGCACAACGGGGAGCTCCAGGTACAGTCGGAGCCGGACAAGGGCACGGTGGTCACCATTATCTTCAGCAGGCCCCACATTAAAAATCCTAATGTAAAATCTTAGGATTTTCTAATGTTATTTTAAAACCCCTCTAATTCCCGTGTTGTTGCTTTGCAGGTATAAACTTTAAAACAGGTATACCATGAAAAGCATCCTCATACCCACAGTACTTGAAAACGATACGCTGCAGGCTATAGAAACGGCTATAAGGCATGCTAAGGGCAAAAGCTGCAACATTGTGCTGCTTACACTTACCGAGACCCCGGATGCCTGTTCGGCAGTTGAGTTTTTACGTAAAACAAGAAAGCCGCTCACGGCAGCCCAGTCGGACCTCCTTGACGAATGCGGGCTAAAAGTTGCCCAATCGGCCAACTGCACCCTTGAGATACGCAACCAGTACGGGCTTACAGCATCGCTGCTGCGCAACCTTCTGGAATACCTCGGCACCGAAATGATCATACTGTCCCCGTCCTATAAAGCCGTCAAGAAAAAGATCCATACATATTTTTGCAAGCTTGTGTCGGGCTGCAAAAAACCGATCCTCCATCTTGGCAACAGCAGCGACCAGCCGGAGTTTAACAAAGCGCTTTACATAGAGCGCAACAATACCCACATAGGAATTCAGGAGTTGCAGCAACTGCTCAACAGGCAATTCGATTTCAGGATCGTGAGCCAGGCCAATGTTGACGGGGAGCACAGCACGGATGGATTTGCACCGTTTGTAACTGAGGCGATTGAAAAGAACGGAATTGACCTGCTGATCGAGACCCGCAGGCCAAAAACTGTTTCAGGCAGGCACCCTGTAACAGACACCTATGGGCTTCCCCTGCTTTCGATCCATGAAGAGGCGGCAAGGGTATAATAATTAATTTAAAATGAAACGACTATGCTGCTGAATAAGAAAATACCATTGAAATATGTCCTCGGCAAGATAAAAGTCGAGCTTGCGCTGGTAATTGCCTACACCATATTGTTCGAGGTGATTCACCACTTTTACCATGCGATTTCCATCAACATACCTATAGCCGTCCCTACTATCATAGGCACCATCATATCGCTGTTGCTGGCGTTCAAGTCGAACCAGGCCTACGACCGGTGGTGGGAGGCGCGCATTGTGTGGGGTGGCATCGTGAACGATTCCCGCTCCCTGCTGCGCCAGGTGATCGCGTTTTACAAAGACCCTGATTTCTCGACCGAGGCTCACGATTTTAAGGAGCGCTTTGCCAAAAGGCAGTCGGCGTGGTGTTTTGCGCTCGCCCAGGCACTCAGGGGCAAGGATCCTTACAAGCCTTTAACAGGCCTGCTCAATGAAAAAGAAATGCGCTTTGTAAAGAACCACAGGCACGTGCCCAACGCCATACTGATGCTCCATGCCAAAGAACTGAAAAAGGCTAAGGACGATGGCAGGATAAATACCTACCAACAGGTGGAGATAGACAACACACTGACCAGGCTGTGCGACGCCATGGGTAAATGCGAACGTATTAAAAACACCATATTCCCTACCACCTACAGCATGTACATCCGCTTTACGCTGTGCCTGTTCATACTGCTGCTGCCATTCGGGCTTACCGATTACCTGGGCTGGATGCAGATACCTATAATAGCCACTATTGGCGCGGCATGCTTCCTTATTGAGAAGATGGCGATACACCTTCAGGACCCGTTTGAAAGCAGGCCTACCGACACCCCGATGATGACCATATCTACCAATATTGAAAGAAACCTCATGCAGATGGTATACGAGTACCGCGATGAATTTGATGACGAGGCAGTACCACAGGTGACACGCCACATTGAGCCTGTGAAGAATGCCTACTTTGTTTTGTAGCTTTGTTTTATTTACTCCGATAGGGCCCCGTTATCCATGGCGGGGCTCTTTTTTTTGTGGATAATGGTTATATGAAGGAAGGGTGTAATACATAGCTATCGAACGAAGGGCTTAAATGTCATATTGAGGGTTACCAAAAGTCTGCATTCAGGTCCTTTTAATTCGCATACCCTATCTTACTAACATCCGCTTAATTTCATTGAGTTTCATTAATGCCTCGACTGGTGTAAGGGTATTAATATCGATGTTGATGATCTCCTGTTTGATCTCTTCCAACAGCGGGTCATCAAGGTTAAAGAAGCTCAGTTGAAGCTCATCTTTGGCGGCGGCCTTTACATTACCCAGCGCTTCACCGGAATGGTTTTTCTCCAGTTTCTTCAGCATTTTCTGGGCTTTCTGTATCACCGTTTGTGGCATGCCCGCCATTTTAGCCACATGGATACCAAAGCTATGGGCCGAGCCTCCCCTGACCAACTTACGGATAAAGAGCACGGTATCCTTGAGTTCCTTTACCGACACATTGTAATTCTGTATCCTGTCGAAGATGTCCTGCATTTCGTTGAGCTCGTGGTAGTGGGTTGCAAAAAGCGTTTTGGGTTGTGCCGGGTGTTCGTGCAGGAATTCGGCAATTGCCCAAGCGATAGAGATACCGTCGTAAGTGCTTGTGCCACGGCCAATTTCATCGAGCAATATCAGGCTGCGGTCGGAAATATTGTTCAGGATGCTGGCTGTTTCGTTCATCTCCACCATGAATGTCGATTCGCCCATCGAGATGTTATCCGATGCCCCAACGCGGGTAAATATCTTGTCGACAGTACCCATACGTACGCTTTCGGCTGGCACGAAGCTTCCCATTTGCGCCAGCAGGACAATTAGCACCGTCTGGCGAAGGATAGCCGATTTACCCGACATATTGGGTCCTGTAATCATGATGATCTGTTGCTGCATCCTGTCGAGGAATACGTCGTTGGTAATATAAGGAGTGCCTACCGGAAGCTGCTTTTCTATAACCGGGTGGCGGCCATTTTTTATGTCAAGCTCATAGCTGTCGTCAATCTCCGGGCAAACGTATTTGTTGTCGATAGCCAGTTGTGCGAATGAGGCAAGGCAGTCTACCTGCGCTATAAGGCTGGCGTTGAGTTGCACGGGCTTTATATAGGTTGCGATCCACACCACCAACTGTTCGAACAATTGCGACTCGAGGTGATGGATCTTCTCTTCAGCCCCGAGTATCTTGGTCTCGTATTCTTTCAGTTCTTCGGTAATGTAGCGCTCCGCATTCACGAGCGTTTGCTTGCGTATCCACTCGGCAGGCACTTTATCCTTATGCGTGTTACGCACCTCAATGTAGTAACCGAATACATTATTGAAGGATATTTTCAGTGACGATATGCCCGTTTGTTCCGATTCGCGTTTTTCAATGCCTTCAAGGTATTCCTTGCCCGAATAGGCGATGGCGCGAAGCTCATCCAGTTCCGGGTGAATGCCTTTGGCTATAGCGTTCCCCTTGCTGATGGCAACCGGCGCCTCGGGGTTCAGGGTCGTTTTTATCTTCTCACGGAGCAGTTCGCAGGCATGAAGGCTGTCGCCAATGGCTTTCAGGGCTTCGTTGTTGCTTTCCAGCGCCAGGCTCTTTATGGGTACAATGGCATCGAGCGAGTCTTTCAGGTACACCACTTCACGCGGCGACACCTTGCCTGTAGCTATTTTTGATATTAGCCTTTCCAGGTCGGATATCTGCTTTACCTGCTGCTGTATTTTTTGTAATGTGCTTTTATTTTCTTTCAGGTAGGCTACTATTTCGTGGCGTGCCCGTATCTTGTTGGCATCCTTTAGCGGAAGCGCCAGCCAGCGCTTCAGCAACCTGCTCCCCATGGGCGAAAGCGTTTTGTCAATAACGTCGAGCAGGGTTACGGCATTCAGGTTGGGGCTTTGGTACAGTTCGAGGTTGCGTATCGTAAAACGATCCATCCACACATAGGCGTCTTCGGCAATGCGCTGGATGTTGGTAATGTGCTGCACCCTGTTGTGCTGCGTTTCCGAAAGGTAATACAGCACCGCGCCCGATGCTATGATGCCCTCCTGCAGTTCCTCTACGCCAAAACCTTTCAGGGAATTGGTGCCAAAATGCGCCGTAAGGCTGTCAAACGCGTAATCTTCTTTGTACACCCAATCCTCAAGGTAAAAAGTGTGGTAGTCATCGCCAAAGATATCGCGGAAGTTGGTCTTCTCATTCTTGGGCACAAGTACTTCGCTGGGGCTGAAATTCTGCAGCAGCTTGTCAATGTATTCCTCATTGCCCTGCGCTGTAAGGAATTCGCCCGTAGACACGTCAAGGAAAGATATTCCCATACTCTTGCGTCCGAAATATACGGCAGCCAAAAAGTTGTTCGATTTGGAGTGCAGCACCTCATCGTTCATCGAAACACCTGGGGTAACCAGTTCGGTCACACCACGCTTCACGATGGTCTTGGTCATCTTGGGGTCCTCGAGTTGGTCGCATATAGCCACCCGAAGCCCGGCCTTGACCAGTTTCGGCAGGTAGGTATTTAAGGAGTGGTGCGGAAACCCGGCCAGTGCGGTCTCGGTTTCGCTGCCTGCGCCCCGTTTGGTCAGCACGATGCCCAGTATTCCCGCCGCCCTTACGGCATCCTCGCCAAAAGTCTCATAAAAGTCTCCCACACGAAACAACAGGCATGCATCGGGGTATTTCACCTTAATGGCATTATACTGCTTCATTAACGGGGTTTCCTTCGTGATCTTTTCTTTCGTGGCTGCCAATGTAGGGGTATGATTTGATTAAGAGGCGAATTTACTCAAATTCCAAAAAACTAAAGCACAGTGTTTGTAAATGGTGGATAACTTGTTGTTTCAGATTATTAAATCGCTGGATAATTAGATCATTAGATTGCACTGTACCCGATACTCCAGATGATTTTTAGGGCGTGCTTCATCCGACGCAGTGGCCGGTCTATCGACTTTATCTGCTCCGTGCCTGCGCAGGATATCGGCTCTATCCCTCACGCAAAGCTACACTCCTGCCGATTAGCTGCATCTAAGCAAACACAGTACTTCTGGCCCCTACTTTCGCTCGTTTCAAAAGTTAAAGTTTACCTAAATCCTTTATTTATCTTATTTTTGCTTTTATCTATCCTAAATTAAATGAGAAAACTGGCCAATAATGAACTGGGGCGAATGAGCATTGCCGATTTTAAGGATGCCGAAAAAACGCCCCTCATACTTGTCCTGGACGATATCCGCAGCCTCCATAACATAGGTTCGGTATTCCGCACGGCCGATGCCTTCCTTGTGGAGAAAATTTACCTGTGCGGCATTACAGCCACACCTCCCAATAAAGAAATACACAAAACCGCACTCGGCGCTACCGACACCGTATCGTGGGAATACCAAAAAAATGTACTGGATGCAATCGCGTCCCTGCAATTAGATGGTGTAGAGGTATGGGCCGTAGAGCAGGTGGCAGGAGCTGTGTATCTCAACGATTTTGCACCACAGCCAGGCCGCCGTTATGCACTCATTTTCGGCAATGAAGTAAAGGGAGTATCGCAGGAAGCGATACAACAATGCAGCGGCGCGATCGAGATTCCGCAGTTAGGAACTAAACATTCCCTCAACATTTCGGTAAGTACGGGTGTTGTAGTATGGGATATACTTCAAAAAAACTATACAACACATACACGGTAGTATATTTACCTATTTTTACCAAATGAAGAATTTTTTATCAATACCGGATACAGACGCCTTTTTATCGAAATCGTTTTCATTTTTGCTATTGCTTTTAGCAACCGCAATGGCAACGGCACAGGACCAGCCTCCTGTGGTGACAGCAGCGGGCGAGCAAATCTATTGCCCCGGCTCACAAATGCCGATAGTAACTTCATTCAATGTAACCGACCCGGATGACACCATGACCGATGCCATATACATCCAGATATCCTCCGGATATGTAAATGGGCAGGACCTCCTTGTCATGACACCGGCAATACCCAACGTAACGACAACATGGAATGCCACTTCGGCCAAACTTATCATTCGCGGCGTAGGCGGGCAGGAACTGCCCTACGCTACACTTATCAATGCAGTAAATAATGTAAAATACAGCAGCAATTCGACCAACCCTACGGGGTCGCGTTCATTTTCTATAACTGTAGGCGAGGCCAACTACCTGCCGTCTACAGGGCATTACTACCGCTTCATATCGCAGCCCGGCATTAGCTGGACTGCAGCAAGGACAGCAGCGGAGGCCAGCAATTATTACGGACTGCAGGGGTATCTTGCCACATTATTATCGACCGAAGAAGCACAGCTGTGTGGCGAGCAGGCCACCGGCACCGGATGGATAGGCGGGAGCGATATGCAGACAGAAGGCGTGTGGCGCTGGATGACCGGCCCGGAGGCAGGGACAATCTTCTGGAATGGCGGCGTAAATGGCTCCACCCCCAATTTTGCATTTTGGAATAATGGTGAACCCAATAATTCCGGCGAAGAAGATTATGCACACATTACAGCGCCGGGAGTAGGTGTACCGGGATCATGGAACGACCTCCCGAACTTGGGAAGTGGGGGAGACTATGCCCCCATGGGCTACATAGCAGAATTTGGCGGCATGCCCGGCGACCCTGTTTTGCAGATATCCGGAAGTACCGTAATAAATATGCCTAAGATAACGGGCAGCACGCCGGGTACACGTTGCGGCGATGGCACCGTTGCCCTGACGGCGGTAGCGAGCTATAATGCCCCAATACATTGGTATACCAGCGCTACCGGAGCTACCGAAGTGGGAACCGGCGCAACATTTACCACACCTGTACTCTCCGTGACAACTACCTATTATGCTTCGCCTTACGACAGCAGCTGCACCACAGCGCCACGCACAGCAGTGATAGCAATGGTTAACCCATTGCCAACAATAACTACCACCGCCCCTATTGTCAGTATCTGCCAGGCAAGTACTGCCACACTGCAGGCAACGCCATCTGCAGGGACAGTAAATTGGTATACCGCAGCCACCGGAGGCACGCCTGTAGGTACCGGTACCAGCTTTACCACGCCGGCAATACCGGCAAATACTTCTTATTATGCAGAGGCAGTATCAGCACAAGGCTGCGCATCGGCTGCGCGTGTAGAGGTCGCTATCGCTACAAATCCACAGCCTACGGTAACCATACCCACACCTGCTGCGCTTTGCGGGCCGGGAAGCGTAACACTACAGGCAACGCCATCTTCGGGAAATGTAAGCTGGTATACAACTACAACAGGAGGAACCGCTATTGCTACCGGCAACAACTATACCACGCCAAACCTGGCAGCCACCACAACCTATTATGCCGAAGCCAATGATAATTCCTGTATTTCTGCATCAAGGCAGGCCGTTACAGTTACCGTAAATGCGGTGCCCGTAATCAATTCGGGTGTACCGGCGACAGTGTGCGCAGGACAGTCCGCAACACTATCGGTAAATATAGCAACCAATGCCACCATCAATTGGTATGATACTGCTACTGCCGGTAACCTTGCAGGAACCGGAAACGGCTTTACGACTCCAGTACTGTCCGCCACCACAACCTATTATGCGGAAGCTGTGAGCACCGACGGCTGCATTTCGGCAACGCGTACAGCCGTTGAAGCTACCGTAACGTCACTACCTACCGTAACAGCCAATACGCCCGTAACCACCTGCAACGGGAGCCCTGCCACATTACAGGCAACACCATCGGCAGGGGCAACCGTGAACTGGTATACCACCGCCACAGGCGGAACTGCCGCAGGTACAGGTGATGCATTTACCACACCGCCCATTACGTCAACCACAACTTATTATGCTGAGGCCGTAAACGGTATGTGTATTTCGGCAACGCGCACTGCTGTTACTATCAATGTAAGCACATTGCCAACACTCACTACTACCCTGCCTCCACCTTTGTGCGGCGAAGGGACTGCAACCTTACAGGCCAACCCGTCGGCAGGTACTGTAAACTGGTACGATGCCATTACCGGGGGTACGCTTATAGGCACAGGTAGCAGCATTACAAGCCCGTTCATTACTGCCACAACCACATTTTATGCCGAGGCGGTAAGCACATCGTGCAGCTCGGCAGCAAGACAGCCTTTAACGGTTACTGTACACCCGCTCCCTACAATAACTTCAACAACCAATGGGGTCATCTGTGCACAGGGCACGGCAACCATAGGCGCTGTTCCCTCATCGGGTGGCGTGGTAAACTGGTATGCATCGGCAACCGGCGGAACTATTATAGCATCGGGAGAAACCTTTCCTACTCCCGTACTCAGCGCTACCACAAACTATTATGCTGAAGCCATTAATCCCGAAGGCTGCATTTCGGCGGCACGTACCCCGGTAGAAGCGCTGGTATTACCCCTGCCCACCCTCACCGTTACTGCCATTACAGATGTATGCGGCCCGGTTCCGGCAACACTGGAAGGCATTCCTTCGGCAGGCACGATAGAGTGGTACGACGCCCCAACAGGAGGCAACCTCATTGGAATGGGCAACACCATTCAAAGCCCTGTCGTAACAGCAGACACGACCTTTTATGGGCAGGCCGTTAATAACGGATGTGTTTCGGCCGCACGTGAGGCCGTAGATGTTTTTTACCACGACCTTCCGACAGTAGGGCCTGATGAAGATGTGGTTTTCTGTGAAAACGGCGATACCGACCTTGATGCTGATATTACGGGTGTAACCTACTTATGGTCGACCGGACAAACCTCCCAAACAATTACTATCGATGAATCCGGAGAATATTCCGTGACCGTAACCAATCCTTTTGGATGCAGCGCAACAAGAACGTTTACAGCCACGACAATCGATGCTCCGATTATCCGGATAGTTGCCGTTAATACCGATGTAGCCATCATAATCATGGAAAACAATGACCCTGAAAACTACCAGTTCTCGATTGACGGTAGCCCGTACCAGGACTCAAACCAGTTCAATGGCATGACCAGTGGCTACCATACGGCATCGGCACTTTCGCGCAATGGCTGCGGAGAGGATTTTTACAATTTTGCCGTATACCTGATCCCTAAATTCTTTACCCCGAACGGCGATAACGTTAACGACGTGTTCACCCTTGCAGGAATGTATACTTTCCCGAATGCGACGGTAGATATCTTTGACCGCTATGGTAAGCTTATTTCACAGCTCAACAGGAGGAACCGCAGCTGGGATGGGACATTTAACGGGACTGCCATGCCGGCAACCGATTACTGGTATGTTGTGAAAATAGATGATGCAACACCGGAAATACGCGGGCATTTTAGTTTGATGCGATAAATACCTCATAAACAATATCTTAAAATAAGCTGGGAGTTAGTAAGTGCTTACTTTTGCCTTAGAATCATTCTGAGCAGTTCCGAAGGGCTGTTGATCATGTATTCCGGAGCATGACCTTCCACTGCGGCAAAGGCATCGTATCCCCAGCTAACCCAGGCAACCGGAACACCAACTTGTTTGCAGGCAATCACATCGCGTGATTCATCGCCAACGTAAAGTATTTCGGAAGCATTGAGTTTTTTATCCTTCAGGAACTTTTTGAGCATCTTGTCCTTTCCGAATATTTTGCCTGACGTATAAACATCCTCTATCCTGATTCCCTGCAGGCCGAAAAATTCCTGTATGTTGTCCTTGGAATTGGATGATAACAACGCATAAGGGATTTCCTTACCCGAAAATTCTTCCAGCAATTCCTTTATGCCTTCATTAAACTGCAACGACGGGATGATGCTCTTATATTTTTTAAGGGCTTCGGCTACCAGAAACGGAAGCCGGTACATGGGTACTTTCAGGAATTTACAACGGTCGGCAATGCTCATGTCCCGCAGCTGCCCGAGGTTATCGGGCGTCATGGGGAGATAGCCTTGCTTTTGGGCCATTTCATTGTAAAGCGAAAGGAATGCGGCACGCGAGTCGACCAGCGTACCGTCAAAATCGAATACTATATATTTATACATCCTGTTTAAAACAATCCGAATTTCCTCTTACAGGTATCCCTCCTGTTTACATTGATGATATCTCCAACATTGTACTTATCGAAAAGAGGCATCAGGGCATTCGCGCCGTTTTTCAGCTTGAACTCCATTTCTTTTGCATAAAGCGGTATCATTGTCAGGATGTTTACAACCTTATCGCCGGTTTCTATGGTATTGAATTCTTCGGGCAGGACAAAGCCCGGAAGCAGGATTACGCCTTCGAAAGCACAGTTGGGCGACATGCGCTGGGGCGGATTACCGTTGGCTATGGTATGGCCTTCGCCAACCCATGTACCATATAAATGAGGAAAGCGGGCGAGGGTTTTGAGTTGACGGATAGGCCAGTAGTGGTCTTCATTTTCAAAAGCTTCCTGTGTCAGCGGCCAGTCTTTTGGCAACAAAGCCACCACTTCGGCATACGCGAGATCTTCCCTGCCTTCAGGCACGTTCATCGGGAGGCTGCTCATTCCCGAGGTCATCAGGATGTTATAATCACGCTGATCACCTCCCCTTATCATGTAAATATCAACATGCACCTTATCGGAAATGAGCTCGTGAAAAACGGTAACATCTTCATCGTTAAAGAAACGCTCCAGATGCGCATCGATATATTCAATTACATTCGGATCGCCCGAAACGGCTTCAAAATCTCGGTTCAGTGATTCGTATTTGTAAATAGGGCTCCCGGATTCTGAATAGCCGTCAGGTTTTTTCTTTTCCATATTTTTTTATTGTTGATTGGTTGGAGTAAATATAAATAAATCTTAAACCACTTTCGCATTGATCTGCTCTAGCAGCCAGATATAGTCGTGTTGGTTACGTACAAAATCGCGGTCGGTCACGTCAATGACAAGCACATTGAGGCCGGTTTGCGACTTAATATAATCGAGGTACCCCTGATTGATGCTCTCGAGGTATTCGGCCTTGATATCCTGCTCATAGCTGCGGCCACGCATCCGGATGTGGTGCAGCAGCGTTTCGGTATTTTGGTACAGGTATACGTACAGCCCCGGCCTTCGCATATCCTTGTACATAATGTCGAACAACTTACGGTACAGGCGGTATTCGTCTTCCGCAAGGGTCACTTTCGAAAAGATGAGCGACTTGAAAATATGGTAATCGGCCACCACAAAATCCCGGAACAGGTCAAATTGCGCGAGGTCGTCGCTCAGCTGCTGGTACCTGTCGGCCAAAAAGGACATTTCGAGCGAAAAGGCATAGCGCGCCTGGTCTTCGTAGAATTTTGGGAGGAACGGGTTATCTGCAAAGCGTTCCAGTACCAGCTTGGCATTGAAATCTTCGGATATCTTGCCGGCAAGTGTTGTTTTGCCTGCCCCGATGTTACCCTCAATCGCAATATAGTTGAACGTATGGGGCTGCATTTCGGCAAGCGGTGCCGGGAGCTGCATCACGAACTCACACGGGTTGGTGTCGCCGCTTTGGGATATGAGGGCATTCACATCCAGCTTCAATACGGGATGTACCCAGCCATGGGCAATGTCGCGCATGGGATACAGTACAAAATTGCGCTGCTGCATCCGTGGGTGGGGGATGTGCAGGTGCTCCTCCTCAATTATCGCATCATTAAAAGAAATGATGTCAATATCTATTGTACGCGAGGTATGCCTTTCTGTGGAGCTGCGCACCCTTCCGCCCTCAAGTTCAGCGGCAAGAAGGGCATCCAGTAGTTCCCTTGCCCCTTTGCTGGTATGCACGGTGATAGCGCAGTTATAAAAATCATCGCCCTCGAACCCAAATGCCGGGTTATCATATATGCCCGAAACGGCTATAACTGTTGCAACTTTAGTATGGATGGCCTTGATGGCCCACTGCAGGTTCGCGAGCCTGTCGCCCATATTGCTGCCGAGAGATAATATCGCCGTGTTCTGGAATTTCATAGGATGCAAAGTAAGCAAACATTTTGATGTGCTTCAAATAGTATTTCGGCTTTTTGATAAGTTTGGTGCTACATTGCACATTGCAATTTATCTAATACTGCCTTGTAACATATTACGTATTTTTGCTACTTATCTGCAAAATAAACAGACAGTCAATATGGACAATACCCCAAATCAGCAGTATGCTGTAAAACAGGTTAAGAGCGGACCTTCTTTTTTAAAAATGCTATTGGCAACACTAACAGGCCTTTTCCTGTTTTGTTTCCTTTTCTTTTTCCTGATACTCATCATCGGCATTGCTGCGGGCGGCGGTGACAAAGATACCGTACAGGTAAAGGACAATTCGGTAATAGAGCTCGATCTGAGCAAGGTGACTGAGGATTATTCGGGCAGCTTCTATAACGATGAATACAGCTTCCTTAACTCCGAACCAAGAGAAGGCCTTTCGGACGTGCTGAAAGCCATTGAGGCCGCAAAGGATGACAAGCGCATCAAGGGAATTTCGATAACCAACAATATGAGCATGCTGGGCATAGCGCAGATGAAATCGCTTCGTGACCAACTGGAGGATTTCAAAAAATCGAAGAAATTCGTTGTAGCATACGCCGATAATTATTCCCAAAGCGATTACTACCTCAACTCAGTAGCCGACACACTGTACCTGAACCCTGTAGGCGAGGTTGATTTTAAAGGGCTGTCATCGGAAGTGATGTTCTTTAAAGACCTGCAGGAGAAGACCGGCATTAAGATGGAAGTGATACGACACGGCAAGTACAAAAGTGCGGTAGAGCCCTTCCTCGCTAACGAGATGAGCCCTGAGAACAGAGAGCAGATCACGGCACTGCTTACAAGTATATGGGGATCCATCGCGCAGGACATATCCAACAGCCGAAACATTCCATTGGATAGCCTCAACAGCATCGCCGAAAACCTCAAAGGCCGCACACCTGAAATGGCAAAAGAAAACAAGCTTATCGACAAGATAGGCTACGAGGATGAATACAAGAACGGGATTAAAAAGGCACTGAAAGTTAAAAAGAATGAAGATTACAACTCGGTAGACATTCTGGATTATGTGAGCGTCACAGCTTTTGATGATTTGTTGTCGGCTGCAAAGGATGATATTGCCATCATTTACGCTCAGGGCGAAATTACCGGTGGCGAAGGTGGCCTGACCACCATTGGCGAAGACCCGATGCGGGAATCGTTCAAGGCAGCTTTGGAAGACGAAAATGTGAAGGCGATTGTACTCCGCGTAAACTCCCCGGGTGGCAGCGCGCTGACCTCGGAACTGATATGGAGGGAAGTAGAGATGGCCAAAAAGAAAAAGCCAGTAGTCGTGTCGATGGGGAATTATGCCGCATCGGGCGGGTACTACATTTCGTGCAACGCCAACAGGATTTTTGCCGAGCCGGGTACCATTACGGGATCGATAGGGGTATTTGGTGTGCTGCCGAACCTTACCGAACTATCCAACAGGGTGGGCATACACACCGAAAAGGTGAGCACGCACAGCAATGCCTCGGGCTATAGCCTTTTCACGCCATTAGAGCCTGCAACCCGCGACATAGTGCAGCAAAGCGTTGAAAATGTATACAAAACATTCGTGAACCGTGTGGCAGCAGGTCGAAAAATGAGCTTTGAGCAGGTAGATGCCATTGCGCAGGGCCGCGTATGGACCGGCAGCGAGGCCCTGGAAAAAGGCCTGGTTGACGAAATAGGCGGAATGGATGATGCTATAAAATATGCCGCTAAGCTGGCCAAAGTTAAAAGCTACAAAACGGTTGCCTATCCGGAATATGAAATGACCTTCGAAAAACTGTTTGCAGGCCTTACGGGGATGCCATTTGCCAAAACCAAAGAAGATTTTATTAAGGAAGAAGTGGGTGAACAGAATTACCAGATGATAGAGCGAATCAGGAGGGTAAGCCAGCTGAGGGGCGTACAGGCGATCATGCCATATGAAATAAATATCAGGTAAATACGTTAGATACAAAAGCAGCTGCCTGAAAAATCTGAATTAACCACAAACTTGTTGAGTGGCTTTAGTGAAAACTTCCTGTACGTACTGTGGTAGAATTAAAAAAGTAACCGCAAAGGCCATCGGGATTTACACAAAGCTTGCAAAAGCCTGCTTGTGGTTTTTTATTTTATCTTTGAAAAGTCATGCAGTTACTCCTATCTTTAATGCAAATATTACAAAATTGAATTATGGTTAAGAAAATCCTGAAATGGACAGGAATCACCCTGTTGGTTTTAATTATAGCACTGGCCGCAGCGCCGTTCCTGTTTAAGAACAAGATAAAAGAGATGATCGCTAAAGCCATCAACGAGCAGGTAGATGCCACCGTTGCTTTTGAGGACGTAAGCCTGAACCTGTTTAGCAGCTTCCCGAAAGCGAACGTTACCGTAGACAAGCTGAGCATCATAAATAAAGCGCCATTTGCGGGGGATACGCTGGTATATATGGGCGAACTGAACCTCGACATGTCGATCAAAGAACTATTTAAGGGCGAAGGCGAGGCTATGAATGTAGAGTCGTTAAGCACGAAGGACGGCGTTATCAACATCCTGTTCAATAAAGATGGTGTGGGGAACTTTGACATCGCCCTGAAGGATGATGAAGAGAAACCGAAGGACGAAAAAGAAAGTAAGCCGTTTGCACTGACTGTTCAGGATTACAAAATCGAGAACCTGCGATTTAAATATTATGACGAGCGCTCGAAGATAAAAATGGTTATTGACAGCCTGAACCATGAGGGCAAAGGAAATTTTGCCGCAAGCAAGCTGGACCTGGACACCAAAACCACTGCAAAGCTTTCGCTTGATATGGACAAAATCAACTACATGCGCAATGTGGCACTGAGCCTGGATGCGGTACTTGGCCTGGACCTCGACAAAAGTATATATACCTTCAAGAATAATAAGGCGCTCATTAACCAACTACCCCTGGAGTTTGACGGAAGTATTGCCCTACTGGAAGCCGGACAGCAATTTGACCTTACCTTTAAAACGCCTACCTCATCTTTCAAAAACTTTTTAGGGCTGATACCGGAAGAATACTCAGGCAATCTTGCCAACGTGAAAACAGAGGGTGACTTTACTATTAATGGGAAAGTAAACGGGATTAATGGCGACAACAGCGTACCTAAATTCAATATTGCCATTGCTTCCAACAATGCGTCTTTCAAATATCCTGATTTACCCAAATCGGTACAGGACATCGTCATCGACACAAAAATCATTAACGAGACCGGTGTGCTTAATGACACCTACGTAAACCTCGACAAGCTGTCGTTCCGCATTGACCAGGATATATTCGATGCAAGCGCCAGCATAAAGAACATCGTTGATAATCCGTTGGTAGATGCCAGGCTGAAAGGCACCATCAACCTGACGAATTTCGGGAAGGCTTATCCTGTCAAGCTGGACATGCCACTGTCCGGGATGCTAAAGGCAGATGTCGAAACCAAGTTCGATATGCTGGCCGTAGAGAACAGCCAGTACGAAAAGATACAAAATAACGGTACGATGAGCCTGAGCGGATTTAACTATTCGGGCGAAGGGATGGCCAAGCCTATCGTTATCAGCCAGGCCGATGTGGCGTTCAACCCAAGCCGAATTACCCTGAGCCGCTTTAACGCGAAAACAGGCGGGTCGGATATTTCGGTGACAGGCACACTGGATAACTTTTACGGATTCCTGTTTAAAGACCAGGTGCTGAAAGGGAATTTCAACATGAATTCAAACAAGCTGCAGGTAGCCGACTTCATGGCGCCTGAAACCACGACCACCACTACTAAGAAAGAGGGTGAGACAGCAAAGAAAACAACCACCACAAGCGATGCCGTGAAAATCCCGGCTTTCCTCGATTGTACTATAACAGCCAAGGCAAATACCGTAGTGTATGACAACCTCAACCTGAAAGACGTGTCCGGCAAAATGACCATTAAGAACGAAGCAGTATCCATTGAAAATTTGAAAACTTCTATTTTCGGTGGATTGATTGCTGCCAATGGTAATGTGTCTACCAAAGGAACTTCACCCACCTTTAACATGGACTTGTCGCTGAACAGCGTAGACATTACGCAGTCGTTCACCCAATTGGAGATGCTGAAATCTATCGCGCCGATTGCAGACATCATTACCGGTAAGCTGAATACGACCATTAAGTTCTCCGGAAGCCTTGATGCCAAAGACATGACACCAAACCTCAACACACTGACCGGCGACCTGGTGGGCCAATTGCTTTCGACATCGGTAAACCCCGAGAAATCGAAAGTACTTACCGCATTAACGTCCAACCTGAAATTCCTTGACCTTAAAAAACTGAACCTCAACCAGAAGATCGGCCTTACATTTGAGAACGGAAAGGTGAACATTAAACCTTTTACTCTGAAATACCAGGATATTGACATAAAAATAAGCGGCCAGCACGGTTTTGACCAGACAATGAGCTATAACGTAGGCTTCGATGTGCCTGCCAAATATTTAGGTACCGATGTGAACAAACTATTGGCGGGGCTTAAAACCGACGGAAGTAAAATAAGCGTCCCCGTAAATGCCGTGATTACGGGTAACTTTAAAAACCCTAAAGTGAGCACCGACCTTTCCAAGTCCATTACAAGCCTTACTACACAGTTGGTACAACAGCAGAAAGATAAGTATATCAACCAGGCCCAGGATAAAGGCAGGGAGGCATTGGGTAACCTGCTTGGGGGAAACAAAAACACTTCAACGACTAAAAAAGATTCAACCGGCACGACCAAGGCACCTACCAATCAGGAAATAAAACAGCAGGTGGAGGACAAAGCCAAAGAGGGGGTGAAAAACGCAGTCAAAGACCTATTCAAGAAAAAGGAAAAGAAAGACCAGAGATAAGTTTTTAGTTGATGGTTGCCAGCAGGCAGAGTTATCCATACACATATTTATAATAAATCAGGGGCTATCTCAAACGAGGCAGCCCTTACTTTTTTCACTTTTTACATATAACGCAATTGCCCCTGATTAATTAATTCAAGTTGCTAGTTAGAAAATAAAAAAGTAAGCATCAAAAGTGAGAAATTTGGTTTACCACAACTAAACACCCACTGTTATGATGCTTACAAGAGACAAAATTATTTCAATTTTTTGTTTAATTGATGATATTTTAAAAGGAATTGGACACCAGGAAGATACGAGGCGGCAAGTAAGTGATAGTGAGATTATATTGACTGCCATTGTTTCTTCAACGAGTTTTTATGGCAACCGTTCTTCTGCGATTGAATTTGTAAAGCAGTATGGTTTTATCCCTAATATGCTTGACAAGAGCAGATTTAACAGGCGCCTTCATAAAGTTGGAAGGTTGCTTTATGATTTATTCGAAATAGTAAGTGACTATTTTAAAGATTTTTGTTGTGAGCTGCATTATATTGTTGATTCTTTCCCTGTTGCAGTGTGCAATAACATGAGGATTGCAAATTGTAAGATGCTTAAGGATAAGAAATGGAGGGGCTATACCGCAAGCATGAGGAGTTATTTTTATGGAGTAAAAGTGCAGTTGCTTACAACAAAAGACGGCATCCCCATAGCTTTCCATTTCACTCCGGGCAAGACAGCCGATGCAAAAGCATTAGGGAAAATGATTGACAAATTGCCCGCAGAATCTTCAATATATGGGGATAGCGCCTATTTGGATTATGGTTTGGAAGACAGTGCTTTTGCCCGGAAAGCCATCTTATTAAAAATCCAAAGGAAATCAAATTCTAAAAGAGTAGATACATTAGATCAAAAAAATGAGAAATTGAAAATGAGAAAAAGAGTCGAGACAACTATCAGTGATATTAAAAAACTGTTCCCAAGAACAATACACGCGGTTACACTGGACGGCTTTCTAATAAAGCTGACTCTGTTTATTTTTGGATTACAATTGAACAAAGCTATTAACTAGCAACTTGAATTAATTATCACGCTTATATTCATGGTGGAGGCAAACTACCCCTGAGCTAAAAATATGTGTCTTGAGTAGTTTCAACGACTGCTTTTCGCTAATGCCTTTAAAAACAGGAAGGCCTTCGCCTAACAAAACAGGATTGACAAAAAGCCAGCATTCATCGACCAGGTTTTCTGCGAAAAGTGCGTGGGCTGTGGAAGGGCTGCCAAATAACAGTATCTCTCCTGTTGTTTCCTTCTTTAATTCACGAATCGCAGCAGGATATTCCTTTCCTATAACCGTGGTATTCGCAAAGGCTGACTGGTCGAGCGTATTAGATAAGACTACTTTGTGCGCATGCTTATACCAGGCAGCATGTACCCTGTCGTGTTTGGTTGCGTTAGGCTTGTCAGCTGCAGTTGGCCAGTAGCTTTCCATCATCTGGAAAGTGGCCCGGCCGTACAATGCGGTAGTAGTTTTCGATATCCTCTCTTCCACATAGTCAAAAATCTCCTGGTCTATACAGACCCAGTTCAGTTCGCCTTTTTGATTGGCGGCAAATCCATCGAGCGATGCATGCATGAATAATACTATCTTTCCCATTGTTATTTTAGATTTTTTTACTACTCAAATCTAAGGGAGATACCTCTAGGAAAAGTTGGGCAAAACCGACAATCAACAGGGCAATACGCGACAATATCCGACTTATCGATTATGGATTTGAAATTATCAGTCATAAATCACCCTGCCACTGTAAAGCCTTTCTACTTCAACAATGGGCGGGTGGTTTTTTAGTACTAAATGACCTGTAGAGTACAGTATACCGGTTACTTTTTGCTGAACCCTAGCTCTGATATCATTGGAGCTGCGGTGAAATAGTTGCAGGTTTTGCAGATCGAGGTTACTACCTTCAAAACGTGCATCACCGGAGTAGAAGTTCACCGAAAGGTTTTCCACCGCGCCGGTAATAACGTAGTATGCCGACTGGTTGTCCTCTATCACGACATTGGCACTGCTTAATTCCAATTCAAATGTACCGGATGCTGTTTCACTGAACATCCCTGATTGCAGGCTCAGGTTCGGGAACGCCAATATGCCATCGGACTTTACTGCGAACTGCGATGCTGAGTATATCTTTTCAAGATGTGGTGTAGTAATATATACAGTAGTAGTCTTATAGGTATTCACCCAGTTGCAGTTGTTGGCGTTCTCAAGCCACAGTTCGCCGTTCTTAACTTCTGCCGAAAGGTATTGCTTTATGTTTTTTCCTGTAACGATAGTCACCTGCTGCTCCGGCCCCTGCTTGAGGACAACTTCTATTCCCGGCGATATGTGGATGCTGCTAAATTCATCCACCGCAGGGTTATAAGTAATTAGGTCACCCATATCAGTAAAGCATTCCGGCGCGAGGTCGTTGTTGCAGGAGCATAAGATGCCCAACAACATCAGAACTGTAATTTGTAATTTTAAAGTCATAATTTTAAAGTCGTATCCCAACCCCCATTTCCATTACCTCAGCTTTGGCACCATGGGTCTTTAACCCTATCGTACTGAAAATTTTATCGCTAATATAATACTTCGCCCCTATCCTTTGGTACATCATACCTGTCGAATCGAACGGTGCGTACACATAGTACCCTGCCTGCGCTTCTATCGAAAAGCTGTTAATGAAAAGTTCATGCCCTATGAACACACCCACCTTGCGATAATCCGTGCCGCCATCTACATTTTCCTCCGGATAGGCGATAGACTTGAACCGGATATATTCCCTAAGATACTCCGGCCAGAATACCTCTGCCCCTAGCTGGAAAGCGCTCTTGCGGCTCCACCGCTTGTCTGCATAGACCGACAGTGCATAATACGGATATTGCCCGCTGCCAATAATGTCGCTTTCGTTAATACCACCTTTGAATGCGATGTTGAATTTTATCGGTTCACTATACGCGATGGTATCTTTTTCAGAAATAGGGCGGTACTCCTCGCTCCTACCGAACGTGTAGTTGAGCCCTATATTGGCCGCGAGAGTATTCGTGCTGGTATTAGGCGCCTTCATGCTGGCATTGGAATGATGGATGAATGTTAGCCCTGCCTGAAAACCTATCCCTTTCCAGATAGCGGCTTTGTTAAAATTCAGCATAAAATAGGTTGAGGGCATCACGTGGACACCATAGGCATAATTGCGAAAATTGATGTCGCGGTCGTATGGATTGGTGTTGTAGGCAACCCCCTGTCCTACGCGAAACATCAGGTGCCGCTTCAGGAAATAGAAATTATAATGGCCATAAACGCCGAACATTTCCCCAAGGGTTTCGTTCCGCATATCCTGGTAATGAAAGGAAAAACCGTAGTCAGGGTAATTGTAGCCCGACTGCCACCGCTCATCTCCAAAGGTTTTACGATTGAAACCGATCATTATACCCACGGGGTGGTCAGTTATAAGGTGTTGTATCGACTTTCGGTGCGGTATGATATTTCCATAAAAGTAGCCGGCATCCACGCTAAACGTGCCATTGGATGCTTCCTGGGCTTTCAGAAGGATGGGCAACAGCAGCAGTAAAAAATAGAAATGCCTCATTTTGTGGATTAGTGAGGCAAATATGGGAATATATTTCGTGTAATGAAAGTAACATTATATTTTTGCCACAAAGCTATATCGTGGGGTGCACTTTAATTACACGTCATACATTTTGACAACTATTCCTGATTTTCTACCGGGCCCGCCGTTACGCTTACTCTTTTGGTTTTCTTTTCTTTTTTTAGTGCTTTTTTCAACGCTTTTCTTATTTCGTCTGCCCTGCCGGACATCCCTCCAAGCTTGCCGGTGTATACAATTTCATTATCAGGATTAATAATGAGCGTGGTAGGAAAGAATTTTATTCCGAAACGGTCAACCAGATGCTGGCTTTCTGGTATAATTGTAAAATCGAACTGTACCTTTTGCGAGAACTTAACCACCTTCTCTTTTTTGTCGAACGTTATGCCGAACCATGCAACATCATCCGTTCCAAATTTTTCACGCATCTTGTTCAGCTCCGGCATTTCCTCAATACATGCTCCACAGTTTACAAACCAAAAGTCAAGCACAATTATCTTGTCTTTCAGAGTTTCAAGTGTGTGGATAATACCGTTCATATCTGTAAGTGTCAGTCCGTCCAGCTTTGACCCCATGAGCTTTTTACGGTTTGTTTCATCTTCATCGCTGCTTTTCTGGAACGCCTTGCCGTCGGCTTCCATTTCGACATCGTTACGCCAGTGCATTACGTAGGCGAAAGTCTTCGCTATGGTATCTTTATAAACCCGGGTAGTATATCGGTAAAAATTCTTTGCTTTGAAAATTGAGTCGGAATATGCCTTGTTGTGTCGTATGCCGTCTTCCTTATAAGATATCGTATTGCTGACAAGGCTGTCCCTGGTTTCTTTTGGCAAACTATTGAGATAATCTGCATAATCACTCATATTTACTCTCTTGCTGGAAGCAGAAAGAAAAGGATAGTCCTGAGCGAAGGCGGCAGTGCTAATAATGAGCAGTGCAGTAAGTAGTGTTTGGCGCATGTAAGGTTGGCTATGGTTATAAGATAAAACTGTTTTTACCCTGACTTTATTATGCTGTTTACATGGGAAATTGCAGTCCTTTCATTACAATCTGTAATTATCAAAAGGTATTAAAAAACTTCCTTTGCAATCGCCTTAATATTATCCGGCTTGCCCATTGAATAGTAATGCAGTACCGGAATGCCTGCAGCCACAAGCTCTTTGCTTTGATGTGTACACCATTCAATGCCTACCTGTCGTACCGCGTCGTTATCCTTTGCCTTTACCACTGCCATGATAAGGTCGTCCGGTAGGTCGACTTTAAAGCGATGCGGGATCTGGTTGAGCTGTTTCTTGGTGGAGATTGGCTTGAGTCCCGGAATGATTGGAACATTGATGCCTTCCTTCCTGCACTTGTCGACAAAATCGAAGAATTTTTTATTGTCGAAGAACATCTGTGTTATGATGTATGTTGCGCCATTCCTTATCTTTTGCTTTAAGAAATAAATATCGCTGTCCAGGCTGGGCGCTTCCATGTGTTTTTCGGGATATCCTGCCACCCCGATGCAAAAGTTGGTCGCCGAGGTATTCAGCAAATGATCGTCCAGGTAAATTCCCTTATTCAGGTTATCAATTTGCGAAACAAGTTCTGTCGCGTAGTGGTTGCCTTCCCTTTCGGGCTTAAAGTAAATCTCGCTCTTTACAGCATCGCCACGCAGGGCCACCACGTTCTGTATGCCCAGGAAATCCAGGTCGATCAGGAAGTTCTCGGTATCTTCTTTCGTAAAGCCACCACAAAGAATGTGTGGAATGGCATCTAAATCGTATTTATTCTGTATCGCTGAACAGATGCCCACCGTACCGGGGCGTTTCTTTACGATGCGCTTTTCGAGCAGGCCGCTGGGTAGCTCGCGGTATTCGTATTCCTCGCGGTGGTAGGTCACATCAATGAATGGCGGATTGAACTCCATCAGCGGGTCAATGCTGTCGAATATGGACTGGATGTTCTGCCCTTTTAGCGGAGGCAGTATCTCAAATGAAAAAAGGCATTTGCCGTTAGCGTTATCTATATGTTCGGTTACTTTCATTTTTCTTTGGTTTTTGGTTGACGGTTGTTAGTTGTCGGTCCCGGCTGTATCTGACAACCATCAGCCGAAAACCAACAACCTTAATCAGCTATATTAGGATTGAGCCATTTTGTGGCTTCTTCGGTGCTTATATTCCTCCGCTTAGCATAGTCAACCACCTGATCTTCCTTTATTTTACCAAGTCCGAAATACTTGCTTTGCGGATGCGCGAAATAATAGCCTGAAACAGATGATGCAGGCCACATGGCAAGGCTCTCAGTGAGCTTTATTCCTATCTGGTTTTCAACATCCAAGAGCTGCCAGATAGTTTTCTTTTCAAGATGGTCGGGACAGGCCGGATAGCCGGGCGCGGGGCGTATACCCTGATATTCTTCTTTTATCAGGTCATCGTTAGACAGCACCTCCTGCAATGCATACCCCCAGATTTCCTTACGTACCTTCTCGTGTAAATATTCGGCGAATGCCTCAGCCAACCGGTCGCCCAACGCCTTTGCCATGATGGAGTTGTAATCGTCATAGGCTTTTTCGAACTCTGCCGCCTTTTCATCAACACCAAAACCGGTGGAAACAGCAAATGCACCCATGTAATCCTGTTTACCGGAATCCTTAGGTGCAATGAAGTCGGCCAATGCGATATTCGGCGCGCCTTTGGTCTTTTGCGATTGCTGGCGAAGTGTAAGGAAACGAACAGCCCTCTCCGGCCTCGAAGGGGGAGTTAGAAGAATATCATCATCATTTACACTATTAGCCGGAAAAATTGCATAAATGCCTTTCGCCCCAAACCAGTTTTCTTCCACAATCTTTTTTAACATAGCTTGCGCATCGTCAAAAAGTAGCTGTGCCTGTTCTCCGACAACTTCGTCTTCGAGTATTCGCGGGTATTTTCCGTGCAGGTCCCAGGTTTGGAAAAATGGTGTCCAGTCAATGTAGGGTACCAGCTCTTCCAGATTTGGATAGATAGTTTGTCTGCCGATAAAATTCGGCTTTACAGGGTCGAACTCCAGTTGCAGCTTGTTTTTCCGCGCTTCCTCAATAGAAAGAAAGTCCTTATCGCGCGAACGGTTCAGGTAGCCTTCACGAAGCTTGTCGTATTCCTCACGCAGGTTTTTGGCATAATCGATTTTCGTGCTAGCATTGAGCAGGTTGCCCGCCACGGTTACGGCACGCGAAGCATCGTTCACATGCACAACGGTCTCACGGTACTGCGGCGCGATCTTTACGGCGGTATGGGCACGAGATGTGGTTGCCCCGCCTATCATGATCGGGATACTGATGTTCAGCTTGTCCATCTCTTTGGCGAGGTACACCATTTCATCGAGTGATGGCGTGATGAGGCCGCTCAGGCCTATGATGTCTACATTTTCCCTAACCGCAGTTTCTATGATTTTTTCAGGAGGCACCATTACCCCAAGGTCTATTATTTCAAAGTTGTTACAGGCGAGAACAACGGCAACGATGTTCTTACCGATGTCGTGGACATCGCCTTTTACGGTTGCCATTAAAACCTTCCCGGCACTCGATGAACGTCCGCCTTTTTGGGCTTCAATATACGGAAGAAGGTACGCCACGGCTTTTTTCATTACCCTGGCCGATTTTACCACCTGCGGCAAAAACATCTTTCCACTTCCGAAAAGGTCACCCACCACATTCATGCCGGCCATCAGGTTGATCTCGATCACCTCAATGGGTTTCGCTGCCTGCTGGCGCGCTTCTTCAACATCAATCTCTATAAATTCGTCCACACCCTTTACAAGGGCGTGCGTTATCCTGTCCTGCACCGGCAGCGAGCGCCATTCCTGCGCCTGTTTTTCGGTCATCTTTACGCCGCCTTTCACATTTTCGGCGAATGCCAAAAGCCTTTCGGTAGCATCATCGCGGCGGTCGAGCAGCACATCTTCTACATGCTCCAGTAGTTCTTTGTCGATCTCGTCATATATTTCCAACATTTCGGGATTTACAATGCCCATATCCATGCCGTGCTGTATGGCATGGTAGAGGAACGCCGAATGCATTGCCTCCCGCACCCTGTCGTTGCCACGGAAAGAGAATGAAACGTTACTCACCCCACCGCTCACATGGGCGTGGGGCAGGTTGGTACGTATCCACTTTGTAGCCAGGAAAAAGTCGAGTGCGTTGGTACGATGCTCTTCCATCCCGGTAGCAACGGGGAATATATTCGGGTCGAAGATGATGTCCTCGGGCGGGAAACCGACTTTGTCCACCAGTATATCATAGGATCGTTTGCATATCTCAATACGCCTTTCGTAAGTGTCCGCTTGGCCATCCTCATCAAAAGCCATGACTATAACAGCAGCACCATAGCGCTTTACCTTTTTGGCATGGTCTATAAACGCTGCTTCGCCTTCTTTCAGGCTAATGGAATTCACCACGCTTTTGCCCTGCGTCACCTTGAGTCCCGCTTCGATAATTTCCCATTTGGAACTGTCGATCATCACGGGAACGCGGGCAATATCGGGTTCGGCAGCAATAAGGTTGAGGAACTTCGTCATGGCATACACGCCGTCGAGCATCCCTTCGTCCATATTGATGTCGATGATCTGCGCGCCGCCTTCTACCTGGGCACGGGCAACGTCCAGCGCTTCCTCATATTTTTCTTCCTTAATGAGGCGCAGGAATTTACGGGAACCGGTAACGTTTGTACGTTCGCCGACGTTTATAAAGTTCGACTCGGGAGTCACGATCAAGGGTTCAAGACCAGATAACCGTAAATAACGGTTGTCGGTTGTCGGTTGTCGGTTGTCGGATTTGTCTTCGTACATCTTACAGCTTTTTGTAATAATTTATAAATCCGTTCAGTAACCTTTTGCAGGACTGTATCAATTCGAACACCTGGTTGAATTGTTCTTCAGTCATAAATTTCTGGTCTGATGCTATAAAGCATTGCGTTTCCAATTCATATAAAGATCCCCGTGAAATATGGAGGAATTGTATCGTGTCTTTCGATGTCTGCCTACCGCAGCCTTCCGCTATGTTGGATGGTATCGACACTGCACACCTTCTCATTTGGTTTGTGATGCCATATATCTCTTCCCTTGGGAATTGTTTCGATATTGTATAAATAATGTTTGCCAACTTTCTTGATTCCTGCCAAACATCCAATTTCGTGTAATCCATCTTCTTTCAAATAATAATTCCAATTCATTTGTAATCCGACAACCATCAACCGACAACTGACAACCTTTTGGGTTCGTATTTTGCCGACACTTCAGCGATCAGCCTTATATGCTCAGGCGTTGTCCCACAACAACCTCCTATAATATTGATTAAATCATCATCAAGGTATTCCTTAATCAATTGCTGCATTTCTGCCGGGGTTTGGTCGTATTCGCCAAAGGCATTGGGCAACCCGGCATTGGGGTGTGCCGATATGCTGAACGACGTGTTATGTGCCAGGCGTTTCAGGTAAGGCTTAAGCTGGTCAGCGCCAAGCGCACAGTTAAAGCCGACACTTAGGAGTGGCAGGTGCGATATCGAAATGAGGAATGCCTCTACCGTTTGGCCGGAAAGCGTGCGCCCCGATGCATCGGTAATGGTACCGCTCACCATTACGGGAATATCCACACCTAATTCATCCTTTACCTCTTCAATGGCAAAAAGCGCGGCTTTGGCATTCAGGGTATCGAATATGGTTTCTACCAACAGCACGTCCACCCCGCCATCGATCAGGGCTTTTACCTGTTCTTTGTAAGCGATTTTAAGACTGTCGAACGTCACGGCACGATAACCGGGATCATTCACATCGGGGCTCATGCTGGCAGTACGGTTGGTCGGCCCGATGGAACCGGCCACAAATCTTGGCCTGTCGGTAAATTCATCCGCTGCTTCGCGGGCTAATTTAGCCGACTCATAATTCAGTTCGTATACCAAATGTTCCATATGGTAATCGGCCATCCCGATGGTGGTACCGGAAAAGGTATTGGTCTCGACGATGTCGGCACCTGCGGCAAAGTACTGGCGGTGCACATCCTTCACGGCTTCGGGCTGGGTAAGCGACAGCAGATCGTTGTTGCCTTTCAGCGGATAAGGGAAATCCTTAAAGCGCTCCCCTCGGAAATCTTCTTCCGAAAAGTTATGGCGCTGCAGCATGGTGCCCATGGCGCCGTCGAGCACGAGTATCCTTTCGCGTATTGCTTGTTGTATTTTTGACATTTTTAAAGTTTCAGGTTTAAAGCTTCAGGTTTAAGGTTATTGCCGTTAACCATAAATTTTCAGTAGCGAAGACGGGAATTGAACCAATGATCTCAGGGTTATTAATCCTGCGATTAGGCAAAACGCGCTTAAGCATTACTTTACTACTTATATGTCATCAAAAATGGAGTGGGAAATACCGTTAAGTATTTCGTGTGTTATCTATCCGCACGTGAGTTTGGTAGAATTTAGCACCTTCTTTAAAGATAAAGGGTTGCTAAGGCTTCGACGGGTCTATTCCCTCTGCCTTTCGTGATAACGTATCAGTTTGTAAAAGAACAATACAAAGTAAGTGAATAAAATACTATTTAGCAAATATCTTTTTATTTCAAAAATCATACATTTACAAAAGGAAAAACCAACTCGCGTAAATACTATTCTCGCCTTAACCTACACCATACCATAAATGAAATCATTCAAGTCCTATTTAAATGCATCGGTAGCCGAAGACCGTAACATGTTCCACATTATAATAATAGGCGATGCTGCCGATATTGAAGTTACCGAAGAAGGCGTGTGGATGGAAAGCGGCATAATGGACTACTGGAAAAGAGCGGAGAAACAGGATGGCGATAATGGCCCTGTAAACCTCCACCTTGCAAGGAAGAAGCACGTAAACACTAAAATGAGGAAGATATCATGGCACGTGAATGGCTTTAAAAATGATAAAACCGACGTAAACAATAACCTTAACGGGGTAGAGTCTGCACGGACAATTGCCAATGCTATTGTAAAACTTTCCAAAGGTAAAGTTTTGGAAAACACCCCCAACGAAAATGCCGCCACGCTTTTGGCAAATGTGGATTACCTGCCTAATAAGTGTAAGATATTCGTTTTTAAGATAGCCGATAAAAATAATTAAATAGCGTTTTACGTTGTTGCAGTCAGGCATATTTTCACAATATAAACATCCATACGCGATAATGAAACCTTTTCTGCTATTACTGCTGCTTATTAGCTGGCCCCGCTATGCTAATGCGCAAACCGTATCCGCAAAAGAACCCATCACTCTTACCATTTCCCAACTTCCCGATATATTCGTAACCGATCTCATCAAAAAGATGGAAAAAGATGAGACCATCGACATACAAAGAGAAAATAGCCAAATCACTGCAACTACTTATTTTCATTTGCTGGAATGCGGGAATTATTCGGCATCAGCCAAAATAAAAAATGACAGCATCATCATAACCGTCAATAACTCGAAAATTTGCGATGGCAACAGCAAATACTACCAACTGGAAGCGGTGATCGATAATCCGGGGAAGATCCCGTACAAGGTGTGGGTTGACCCAGCTTTTACTTTCCTGGCGGAAGGAGAGAGGATACAGCAGTTCAGCGATGAACACACCATCGGTGATATCGATGGGGATAAAAAAGCGAATATTGTAATTATTGAATATGGGAAAGTCATTGATGCAAACGACACTATAAGCAACGAATGCGGGCGCGGCACGTGCTATATGACAGCGAAATTCGGCAAAGGCATTCCGAACATCACACGATCCAGCTGCTATTGGATGAGCATTGAGCCGCTGTCCGACCTCAACGGCGACGGCAGGGATGAGATCATTATGGCAACGCATTATTTTCATGGCTGCTGCCACGACCTGATGGTATGGAGCTATGATGGTAAAAAATGGAACCTACTTGCCGAGGCCAATACCTTTGACGATGATGAGCCAGAAGCTTCGCGCGTGAAGAAAGAAAGAAAAGGTTATTACCTGCATTACCGTAATTGGAATGAGGAGGGTGAGGATATTGTTGAGGAGAAAGTAAAGATAATAACGAAGTAGTTTTTTTAACATGCCAACACACCAAACGTCTTGCGCTAAAAAATAAAAACCCCGCCGCTATGCGACAGGGTTTTACCAAACAAACAAACAAACCAAACAAACTTATCTTTACGCAACTTTCCTGCTTTTCTCTGCCACATCAAGTATGGCTTCGAAAAGGGCATCGGCGGCGGCTTCCTTATTTTTTATGGCACTGGCAACGGAGCGGTATTCCTGCCCCCTGCTTTCAGCCAGGAATTTTAATCCTTTTTCAAAAGTATCCGGAAGGTAACCCAGGCTTTCGTTAACCGTCACGATGCTGAACCCGCTTTTAAGTAGGTCCGGGTATTCGGCGGCGAGGGCGGCGCTGGCGGTGGCATCTACGGCAATTATATTCTCTATGTTATTATCCATCAGGTAATACAGTACGTCCTCCAGCTTAAATGGTATGGCAAACTGTATAAAGTTGGCTTCCCACGAATAGTTGACCCCCTCCTTCTCAAAAAAGGCTACTGTAGAGTTGGTAATTACGGGGAACCTGAAGTCGAGCTTTCGCTCCAGTGTGAGTCCCTTGCGCTCCTTTACTACTTTATTGATGAGTGCACTTCCGGTATTTCCTATGCCGAACAGCACTATATTTATTCTTTTGGCCATGGTACTTTAGATTTTTAAAAAAGAAACTGCCCCCTGGTTGCCCGAAGGCAGTTCTTTCACAAACAAACAAAACAACTTAAACACACTTATTTTATAAACACCTGCCGCATTTTCCGGCTAAGCAGGTGTTTCGGGGTTAGTTACCTTAATTATAGGTGTACTCCTTAAACAGGTTGAGATGTACAGGGGTAGTATTCACAAGTGTATCATACACGGGGCTCCGGCGCTGTACCTCCTCCATCCAGATTTGGAGTGCGTCGAGCGGGGCGGCTGCCGACGGCTTCAGGGTTATCTCAATATTCCTGAATCCCGGCTTTACCCTGCGCCCCTCAGGGGTTTCCAGGCTGCCGGTTATCTCGATTTGCAACGAGCGCAATGCGATCCCCTGCTCTGCTGCCACCACCTGCCCCAAGGCATTAATGCATCCGGCAAAGCCGGCGAGTATGTACTCATAAGGGTTGGGGCCTTCAAGTTCCGGGTATTTTTCGTTTTGGTCCATCCGCAGGTTGGCATTGAGTGTCTTTACTACAAACTGGCTGTTGTTGCCGGTATAGCCGAGTACGTTAATTTGGGTTTTCATGATAGCGATTTTTTTGATGATTAATGATTGAACAGGCTGTAACAAAAAAGGCCCTTTAGCGCTGTTGCCAAAGGACCTTATCTGAATTTGAATTCTAAAAACTAAGATGGGGTTATCCTTTTTGGCAACGGCGCGCGCATACAGTACATCCATGTAAAACGGATATGCTGGTGGTTCGACGATGTGCGGATAATAGTATTCATATTTATTATTTTAATTAAAACAAAAGGCCCCTGCTTTTGATTGCGGGGGCCTTTACAGATTATGTCGGTTAAAACTCTACAATCATGCAATAACGGCCCCGGTGGAATGGTTCCACATGAAGCAACGGTATTGGCATTTAATAAAGTTCATTTTTTCTCGATTTTGACTTGAACAAACTTCGACACTATTTTTTATATATGCAAGCATAATTTTTATTTTAACAGATAACGTTTTCGCGCATTTGCTTCCGGAAAATAAATTATCAAATTAGATGTGCTGAATACACTTCGGTTACTGTCGCTATACTAAAATTTCTATTTGGCTGAATAATTCTTTAAACTCTTTTTTTATTCCATCCCTCTTTAATACCTTTGCCATGATTTAATCCCGGAGGAAAAATTTGTCTGATTGCAACCTCATAAAAAAAATGCTAAAGCAGGAATCCCTTCCCCTTTAGCGGCTGCATCACTTACCTCCTGCTAAACTATATTTAAATGGCATATCTATTTACGTCGGAGTCCGTGAGCGAAGGGCATCCTGACAAAGTTGCTGACCAGATCTCGGATGCACTTATTGATAATTTCCTTGCTTTCGACCCCGAGTCCAAAGTTGCCTGCGAAACCCTTGTTACTACGGGCCAGGTGATCCTTGCGGGAGAAGTAAAATCTAAAATATACCTTGACGTACAGCAAATAGCCCGCGATGTTATCCGGAAGATAGGCTATACCAAGAGCGAATATATGTTTGAGGCCAACTCATGCGGTGTGCTTTCGGCCATCCATGAGCAGTCGCAGGACATAAACCAGGGCGTGGATCGCCAGAATAAGGAAGACCAGGGCGCGGGCGACCAGGGCATGATGTTCGGTTACGCGACCAACGAAACGGCCGACTACATGCCGTTGGCACTGAACCTGTCGCACCAGCTGCTCCAGGAGCTGGCTGTCATCCGACGCGAAAACAGCGAGATCAGCTACCTTCGCCCTGATGCTAAAAGCCAGGTGACTTTGGAGTATGATGACAACAACAAGCCCGTACGCATCGACGCTATCGTAATCTCCACACAGCATGACGATTTTGATGAAGAGCCTGCCATGCTTGCCAAAATTAAAAAAGACATCGTTGAGATACTGATACCAAGGGTAGTGAAAAACAACCCACAGTATGCACACCTTTTCAACGACAACATACAGTACCACATTAACCCTACTGGCAAGTTCGTTATCGGGGGACCTCACGGTGATACCGGTCTTACGGGAAGGAAGATAATCGTAGATACGTATGGCGGCAAGGGAGCCCACGGCGGCGGCGCTTTTTCGGGTAAGGACCCTAGTAAAGTTGACCGCAGCGCGGCTTATGCTACACGCCACATTGCCAAGAACCTTGTTGCTGCCGGTGTAGCTGAGGAGATACTGGTACAAGTGTCTTACGCTATCGGTGTTGCCAAACCAATGGGTATTTACATCAACACCTACGGCACTTCAAAATTAAACCTTAGCGATGGCGAGATTGCGAAAAAGGTAGAGGAACTATTCGATATGCGCCCTTATTTTATTGAGCAGCGCCTGAAACTGAGGAACCCCATCTATAGCGAAACTGCTGCGTACGGCCACATGGGGCGCAAGCCCGAAACCGTAACCAAAACCTTTAAATCGCCAAACGGCGAAACTAAAGAGGTTACTGTAGACCTGTTCACTTGGGAAAAGCTGGACTATGTGGATAAGGTAAAAGCCGCTTTTAATCTGTAACTATTACTGAATTACATAACAAAATGCTCTCTGTATTAGGGAGCATTTTTTGTATGCACCTATTTAAATTACGGTCACTACGAGGCACGAAGCAGTCTTTCAAAGCACCAAAGATCGCTTCGTGCCTCTCGATGGCAGTGCGTTAATCAATTATCTCAAACCAAAAAACCCACGCTCTCGCATGGGTTTCGATTATTATTGAAAGCAAAATATTACTTCAGCTTTTTCTTCACTTCTACCGTTTGGTAAGCCTCTATGATGTCCAGCTGCTGTATGTCATTGTAATTCTTAACCTGCATACCACAGTCATAACCTTTGGAAACTTCCTTCACATCGTCCTTAAAACGTTTCAGGGCTGTCAGTTCGCCGGTGTAGATAACCACACCTTCCCTGATAAGCCTGATCTTCGAGCTCCTGAATATCTTGCCATCCGTCACCATACATCCTGCAATGGTACCCACTTTCGAAATCTTGAAGGTTTCGCGTATCTCGGCAGTACCGGTAACTTCTTCCTTCATCTCCGGCGAAAGCATTCCTTCCATCGCATCCTTCAGGTCGTCGATAGCATCGTATATGATCGAGTAGTTCCTGATATCGATCTCTTCTTTGTCGGCAAGGGTCCTTGCACTGGCAGAAGGGCGTACGTTGAACCCGATAATGATTGCGTCGGAAGCCGAGGCAAGTAGTACGTCAGATTCGGTTATCGCGCCTACACCTTTGTGGATGATATTGATCTGGATCTCTTCGGTCGAAAGTTTTGAAAAGGAATCGGATAGCGCTTCAACCGAACCATCCACGTCACCTTTAAGGATGATGTTAAGTTCCTTGAACTGTCCAAGGGCAATACGCCTTCCGATCTCGGCAAGGGTAATGTGCCTTTGTGTACGAACCGACTGCTCACGCATCAGCTGGGTCCGTTTAGCTGCGATCTGTTTTGCTTCCCTTTCGTCCTCGAATACACCAAACTTGTCACCCGCTGTTGGCGCGCCGTCAAGCCCAAGTATGGATATCGGCTGCGACGGGCCTGCCTCTTTTACGTTATGGCCGCGCTCATCGTGCATTGCCTTTATCTTACCATGGTGCTTGCCTGCGAGTACATAGTCACCCACTTTCAGGGTCCCGCCCTGTACAAGCACGGTAGATACATAGCCACGCCCTTTATCAAGAAACGCTTCTACTACGGTACCTACAGCGCCTTTATCCGCATTGGCTTTAAGATCGAGGATCTCTGCTTCAAGCAACACCTTTTCAAGAAGGTCTTTAACACCAAGGCCTGTTTTGGCTGAAATGTCGTGCGACTGTATCTTACCGCCCCAGTCCTCTACCAGAAGGTTCATACCCGCAAGCCTTTCTTTTATCTTTTCAGGATTTGCTGCCGGCTTATCCACTTTGTTTATTGCAAAAATGATAGGAACGCCTGCCGCCTGCGCGTGGTTGATGGCTTCCTTCGTTTGTGGCATGATGTCGTCGTCTGCCGCAACCACAATGATCGCGATATCTGTTACCTGCGCACCCCTGGCCCTCATCGCGGTAAACGCTTCGTGGCCCGGTGTATCCAGGAATGTTATCTTTTGCCCATTATCAAGCGATACCCCATAGGCACCAATGTGCTGCGTGATACCCCCCGATTCGCCTGCAATTACATTTTCCTTACGGATGTAGTCAAGAAGTGATGTCTTACCGTGGTCAACGTGGCCCATTACGGTCACGATAGGCGCCCTGTGGGTAAGGTCTTCTTCCCTGTCGGCCACCACTTCCATCGCTTCCTCGATATCGGTAGTGATGAATTCCACCTCGAAGCCAAACTCGTCGGCTACAATGGTCAGGGTTTCAGCATCCAGCCTTTGGTTCATGGTAACCATGATGCCAAGTGACATACATACCGATATTACTTTGGTAATAGGCACATCCATCATTATCGCAATTTCGCCCACGGTTACAAACTCGGTAACCTTGATCGTTTTGCTGCCTTCGTCGAGCATCCTTTGGTCGTCATCTGACTTCTGGCGGTGGCTGTCACGCTTGTCCCTCCTGTATTTTGCCGCTTTGGATTTTCCTCCTTTACCCTGAAGTTTTTCAAGGGTTTCGCGGATCTGGTTCTTAACTTCTTCTTCGGTAGGCTCAACTTTGGAAACTATTGCAGGACGCTTGCCTGTATTAGGCCCAAACTTATTGCTTGCCTGCCCGGCCGGCCTGTTTTGTCCTCCTTGTCCCGGAGTACCCTGGCTTTGCGCTTTCGGTATGATCCTGTTCCTTTTCTTCTTGTCTGCAGCACTGCCCTGGTTTGCACTATTGGGCTGAATTGCAGCGCCACCCGGTTTGGGGGTGTCTTTCCTGAAGTCTTCTTTTTTCTTCTTAGGCTTATTGAATTGCGACAGGTCGATCTTTTGTCCTGTCGCTGTAGTACCTGCAAGTTTTTGGTACTGGGTCGTTATCTTTTCATCGCCGGGAGCAGCAGGCTCTGCTGACTGTTCTTCAGCAGGTACGGACGCTGCCTGTGGCGCTACAGGAACTTCCTGTGGTGCCGCCGGAGTTTCCTTTGGCTGCTCAGGCGCCTTTTCCTGTGCGGGCGCTTCGGCTGCTACAGGTTGTTTTGGCGCTTCCTGTGTCTCTGGCTGTACCGGAGCTTGGACCTGTGGCTCAGGCTTTGCAGGTGTAGTGTCTGGAGCGGGGGCGGCTTTTTTAGCATTAAGGTCAATTTTGCCCACAGAAACAGGGCCGGACAATGAGGCTTTCGCCCTTATCACTTCCTGGCGCTGCCTGTCTTCTTCCTGCTTTCTCTTCTCTTCCAGCTCGCGCTCGCGCTCAATACGAAGCGCTTCCTTTTCCTTTCTCTTCTCTTCGCTAACTTCAAGGGAAGCAACCTTGTTTCCTTTGTCAGCAGAAAATTGGTTGAAGAGGGCATTATATTCCTCGCCTGATATCTTGGCATTCGGGCTGGCTTCAATAGAGTGGCCTTTATCCTTAAGGAACTCCACTGCCCTGTCAAGCGAAATATTTAATTCCCTTAATACTTTGTTTATTCTTATTGCTCTTTCTTCAGACATACAATCTTATTAAATTATCTTCTTTGTTGTGTTGTGTCGTGTAGTTAAACCTGTTAGTCTTCGAATTCTTCCTTTAATATCCTTACCACTTCAAGGATAGTTTCTTCCTCCAGGTCGGTCCTCCTCACAAGGTCGGCCACATCCTGCCTTAATATGCTCCTTGCGGTATCGAGCCCTATCTTTGCAAATTCTTCAATGATCCAGCTTTCGATCTCGTCTGAGAATTCTGTTAATTCAACATCCTCATCCTCTGCCACAGTGCCTTCACGGATAACGTCGAGCTCATAACCTGTTAGTAATCCTGCCAGCCTGATGTTGTGTCCGCCACGCCCGATGGCCTTGGAAACCTCTTCCAGCTTAAGGAATACCTCTGCCCTGCCATTGGCCTCATCTATCTTGATAGAGGATACTTTGGCCGGACTCAGCGCCCTTGATATGAACAACTGTGTATTGGTTGTATAATTGATCACGTCAATATTCTCGTTACCCAGCTCGCGGACGATGCCATGGATACGCGATCCCTTCATGCCCACACAGGCGCCCACAGGGTCAATCCTGTCGTCATAAGAGTCGACGGCAACTTTTGCTTTTTCCCCGGGTATCCTGACCACTTTTTTAACCGTAATAAGCCCATCGGCTACTTCAGGAATTTCCTGCTCGAATAATTTCTCAAGGAACATTTCTGATGTGCGCGACATGATGATCTGCGGCTTGTTGCCTTTCAATTCCACATTTTCAATGATGCCGCGTACGTTGTCGCCTTTCCTGAAAAAGTCAGATGGTATCTGATTCTCTTTCGGCAAAACGATCTCATTGCCTTCATCATCCACCAAAATTACGGCTTTTGGCCTTACATGGTGTACTTCTGCCGTATAAATCTCACCTATAAGATCCTTAAATTGCTTGTAAAGGTTGGTGTTATCGTGCTCATGTATCTTCGATATCAGGTTTTGGCGCAGCGCCAGTATTGCCCTGCGGCCCAACTGTATAAGCTTAACTTCTTCAGACACGTCCTCTCCCACTTCAAAATCCGGTTCAATCTTCCTGGCCTCGCTAAGGGAAATTTCCTGATTAGGGTCCTCCACCTCGCCGTCGGCAACCACTACACGGTTTCTCCATATCTCCATATCCCCTTTGTCAGGGTTGATGATAATATCAAAGTTATCATCAGATCCATATTTTTTTTTCAGTGCATTCCTGAATACATCTTCCAGTATCGCCATCAGTGTAACGCGATCTATAAGCTTATCATCCTTAAACTCTGAAAACGAATCTATTAATGCGAGATTTTCCATGCCAACTTTATATTTTTTTTTAAAATTTTATTATAACAACTGCTTCCTTAATGTCCCGATAAGGTATCGCTACCTTTTTTTGCACGGTCTCCTTGCCTTTTCCCACCTGCTTTGGCTCACGGGCTGTCCATTCCAAAACAATTTGTTCGTCATCCGCAGCGGTAATTTCTGCCTCGATCTCCTGATCCGCAGTCTTAACCATTAGCGTCCTCCCTATGTTCTTTTTATACTGCCTTGGGTTTGTCATGGGGCTTGTTGCCCCGGACGAAGCCACCTCCAGCGAAAAATCCTCTTCCTCGCGGTCGAGGTTATGCTCTATTGCCCTGCTCACGTCGATGCAGTCCTGCAGGGTAACCCCGTTGTCGCCGTCGAGTGTTACCATTATCTTATTGGCGCCTGTGATGGAGAGATCGATCAGGAACAGCGAAGGGCGTTCCTCAAGGGCCTTTTCCAGCAAACCGGCCACTTTTTCCTTAAATGCCATAATTGTATAAAAAGAGGGGACTCCTGTCCCCTCATTATTTAGTGATTATTAAATAACCGTGCAAATATAAGACTTTTTTTTATAACTTGAAAATCATTGCATAAATCTTGAAAATCATTGGGTAATCAAAAAAATATCTTTACCTTTATTGTATTAAATTTCCAACCAAAATCCTGTTAATTGTATCAACCATGAAAAAAATCCTAGTACCTACTGATTTCTCCGAACATTCCGAATACGCCTTAAAAGTTGCCGCACAGATAGCGCGCGAAAATGACGGCGAGATATTCCTCCTGCACATGCTGGAACTTCCAGCTCTTGCCAGTGACGGAATAGGCGAAAGCAATGCAGTAGGCAGCAGCAGCGACCTTCCCGAAGTTATGTTCTTCATGCAAAAAACGCGGGAGCGCTTCGAAGAAATACTTGAGCAGCCGTACCTTCAGGGTATCACTATTGTTGAGGCCATACAGTTTGAAAGAGCTTTCGACGGGATCATATCACACAGCAAAAAACACGGGATCGACCTTGTTGTTATGGGATCGCACGGCGCAAGCGGCTTCCACGAAATGTTCATCGGCTCGAATACAGAAAAAGTGGTAAGGACATCGGACGTGCCGGTGCTTGTTATCAAAAAAGAGGAAGGCGAATTCAACCCACAAAAATTCGTGTTCGCCTCTGATTTTTCAGACGAGATCAAAAAACCTTTTGCCAAAGTGGTCGATTTTGCCAATATGTTTAAAATACACCTGCACCTGGTATTCATTAACACACCAAACGACTTCAAGTCGACACACGCCGCCGAAAAGAAAATGCACGATTTTGCAACGAAGTTCGAAATCACTAACGGCTACACCTCGCATGTATACAATGACGTGAATGTAGAAAAAGGGATCCTGCATTTTGCAAACAGCGTGAATGCCGATCTTATAGGTATGTGCACGCACGGAAGGCAGGGGCTTGCTCACTTCTTCAACGGAAGCATCAGCGAGGACCTTGTGAACCATTCGGTAAGGCCCGTGGTAACGTTTAAGATATAATTTAATTTTTAGCCACGAATTACCTTTATTCATTAACTAAACTTCTAACAATGACTAACTTAGAAAAAAGCATAGAACTTAACGACGCTATCGATTTATTAAATAATGAAAAATATAAAAAACTACTCACCCTTCCTTCTTTTAGCGCCATTTATAAAGATGAATACAAAGTCACTTCAAATCTGATTGAAGTTTGCCAAGGTTTTATTACAGAGTTTAAAACAGAAGTAAATAGAATTGAAAAGCTTAATGGTAGTGAAATTTATATTGGCAAATTCTAATATCTGAAAACACATATTCTCATTTTCTCATCTGTCATTAGCAATGCCAGGAACAAACAAAAAAACCTCTCAAATACTTGAGAGGTTTTTTTGTTGACCTACTAGGACTCGAACCTAGAACGACTGAACCAAAATCAGCTGTGTTACCATTACACCATAGGTCAATTTAGCTATACAGGACTGACATTTCTTATTTTCACAAGCGCTACAGTACCTGATTGCGGGTGCAAATGTAGCACATAATTTTTTTATTGCAAATTTTTACCCGAAAAATATTAAAAAAATAGTTTCGCCGTTTTGTAAGTTGTAAAATAGCTTTTCTTTGTAGGATAAATAAACCTTGCCGAACCAAATACATGACAAACCAAGACTTCAGGAAATGGAACACCATTACAGGTTGGTGCCTGTTTGCCACAGCCTTTATTGTTTATAGCCTGACTGTAGAGCGCACACTCAGCTTTTGGGATTGCGGTGAATATATTGCCACCGCCGCAAATCTTGAGGTAGGCCACCCACCGGGAGCGCCGCTCTTCCAGATGGCAGGCGCTTTCTTTGCAATGTTTGCCCCCGGCAGTGATAAAGTTGCGCTTATGGTGAACATGGTATCTGTCGTATCGAGCGCGTTCACTATACTTTTGATGTTCTGGTCACTCACCATATTACTTAAAAACCTGGTATCGGGCTTTACCGAATTTAACCACGCTAACGCTGTTATGGTGCTTGGCAGCGCAGCGGTTGGGTCGCTTGCTTTTTCGTTTTCCGACAGCTTTTGGTTCAATGCTACCGAGGCCGAGGTGTACTCCATGGCATCACTACTGATAGCAATACTGTTTTGGGCTGGACTCAAATGGGGTGAGGAAATGCATACGCCAAGAGGCAACAAATGGTTACTCCTGATATCACTTGCGCTGGGGCTTTCATTCGGTGTGCACTTCCTGGCACTGCTCACTATCCCGTCCATCGGGCTTATTTATTTCTTTAAAAATTACAGGACGGTAACCGTTAAAAATTTCATCATTGCCAATGGGGTTACCATTGCCCTACTCTTCTTCGTATTCAAGTTCCTGCTTCCCTACACCATGGCGCTTTTCGGAAGGACAGAAATTTTCATGGTTAACAGCCTTGGCCTGCCGTTTAACTCCGGCACCATTTTTATATTTGTGCTTATAACGGCCTTCATTTACTTTGGCCTTACTTACACCAAAAAGAAGGGAAAGCCCATGCTCAACACCGTGCTGCTGTGCCTGCTGTTCCTGTTCATAGGCTTTTCCACCTGGATGCTGCTGCCGATACGCGCCAATGCCGAAGTGGTGATCAATGAGAACAGGCCGTCGGATGCCGCCGAACTTTTGGCCTACTACAACCGTGAGCAATATGGAGAGCAGAAAACATTTTACGGACCTCTTTATACCGAAATTTACAGCGGGCTCGACAAGGAGAATCCGTACAAGGATGCGAAGCCCAACTACCAGCGCGATTACAAGACAGGCACTTATAAAATAGTGAACAACTACAAGAACGCGAAGCAAAACCCGGATGAGACCCACAGCGCCTTCCTGCCACGAATGACCAGCACCGACCATGCCGCCAACTATATGTCATTCTCGGGGCCGCCCCAATTCAGGATTGACCCGAACTATGATTACGGCAGTGAGCTGCGTAAATATGGCATCGATATAGAGACAATGGACGAGCAGCAGGCCATGGCTGCCATAGGCCAGATAAAGGGCGAGCTGGAAGCCGTGGTTACCGAATTCCGGTCCGATTACGCGAAAGGCGATATGGGTTACAAGGAATACGACAAATTCCTGAAGCATTACAAACAATACCTGATTGTGGAGAAGCCATCGTTTGGCGACAACATGGCCTATATGTTCGAATACCAGTTCGGCTATATGTACTGGCGCTACCTGATGTGGAACTTTACAGGCCGCCAAAATGATGTGCAGGGCGAGTATGATAATAACGGCAACTGGCTGAGCGGCATCACGTTTATCGACGAAATGAGGCTGGGGCCGCAGGACGCGCTCACCACCGACATGAAAAACAACAAAGGGCGTAACCTGTACTTCTTTATTCCATTCGTTCTTGGCGTAATAGGCGCTGTATACCATGTCCGCAAAGACCTGAAAAGCTTTTACGTGCTGCTGGCGCTGTTCCTGTTCATGGGTATCGCACTTAAGATTTTCCTTAACGAAAGGCCGTTCGAGGTACGCGAAAGGGATTATGTGTTGGTAGGCTCCTACTATGTATTTGCCATGTGGATCGCATTTGGCGTATATGCCATTTACGACGGTGTCAAAAAATTTCTACAGCCGAAAGTAGCAATACCCGCAGTTCTGGGCATAACACTGCTTGCCGCGCCGGTACTCATGGCTGCCCAAAACTGGGACGACCATGACCGATCCGGACGCTACACCGCGTTGTCTATGGCGAAGGCATACCTTGATTCCTGTGAGCCGAATGCGATACTGTTTACAGTGGGTGACAATGACACCTTCCCATTATGGTATGCACAAGAGGTAGAGGGTTTCCGTACCGATGTGCGGATTGTGTGCTCTACACTGCTGCCAACCGACTGGTACATAGACCAGATGAAGCGGAAGGCATACAAGTCGGATCCCGTGCCGATCTCGCTTACGCACGAGCAATATGTTGACGGTACGCGCGATTTCCTTTTCTTCAACCCGTTGGGGAAAGTGAAGGACTCGGCTATGAACATAAACGACTTCATGAAATTCGTAACCCTGGAGGACGAGAGGGCGAAAGTGCCGCTAAGCAACGGCCACATGGTTAACTTTTACCCTATGCGGAACGTGCGCTTCCCAATAGACAAAGAAGCCATCATCAAGAATAAAGTAGTTTCGCCACAGCGGTATGATTCCATTGTACCATACATTGAAATTACGTTACCGGATGAAGCCATATACAAGCACAGCCTTATAATGCTCGACATCATACGTACGAATAACTGGAAAAGGCCTATCTATTTTGCAGGCGGAAGGTTTGACGACGAAGACTATGCCTGGATGAAGGATTACCTACAGCTGGAAGGCATGGTGTACAAACTCGTGCCGGTAAAAACCCCAATACCGGAAGATGGCAGCCCTCTGGACATGGGTTATATTGACACTGACGACATGTACAACATTGTGATGAAGTGGGACTGGGGCAATGGCGGTGATACGACCATATACCATGACCCGCAGACGCAAAAGAACAGCATCAGCTTCAGGAAGAACCTGGCACGATTGGGCGACGCATTAGTAAAAGAGGGCAAATTTGACAAGGCAGGCAAAGTGATTGACCTTGCTATGAAAAATATGCCGCTTGACTATTACGGGTATTATTTCATTTCTGAACCTTTTGCAGGGCTATACTACCAGACCGGGCGCAAAAAAGAAGCACGTGAACTGTTGACGACTCTGATCGGCAAGTACAACGAAACGCTCAACTATTATAAATCGTTGCCGGTTGCCGACCAAAATGCCGGCGCAGGCGACATAATGGGATCCATCGAGGCCTACCGGACGTTGCTCATTATCATGGAAGAGAATAATGACCTGGAATTTTTTGAAGCCTCAAAAGCCGCGTTCAATAAGTCGAACGGATTGTTTGCAAGGTTTAAAAGGCCGAATGAGTGATTATTTCGTAATTATAAACAATAAAACAATAAGGAACATACCCCTAACCCTTCTCAAGAGGGGAACACTCAAAAGTGCTTACTCAAACCCATAAAGCAACCCCTTATCGGCATGAGTGAAGCTGTTCCGCTCTTGAGAAGGGCTAGGGGTGTGTTATAATAAGGCTAACCACAACCAATAAAACCAACACCTATATGAATAAATACATTACGCTTACTGTACTATTGTTGATGGGCCTTTCGGCGAATGCCCAAACCGACAAGCGCCTGAAGGGAATTGACAAAGACATGAATGCGCTATTGCAAACCGCTAAAGCTGCCGGTTTCTCTGTTGCCGTGGTAGAAAAGGACAAGGTTATCTACTCGGCCGGGTTTGGCTATAGTGATTATGAGAAGAAGACCCCTGCCGATGCCAATACGCTTTACGCGATAGGGTCAAGCACCAAGGCATTCACGTCGGCAGTATTGGGACTTTTAAAGGCCGATGGCAAGCTTGCCTTTACTGACAGCCCGCTAAAATATATACCGGAATTGCAGTTTTATAATAATGACCTTAACGGGAATGTGAACATTGAGGACCTTATGAGCCACCGCACGGGACTCCCGCGCCATGACTTTTCGTGGTACCTGTTCCCTACACACAACAGGGACAGCATCATACAAAGGATAAAATACCAGGAGCCGTTTACAGGGCTAAGGGAGCAGTGGCACTACAACAACTTCATGTTTACCGTGCAGGGCGTGATCGCCGAAAAAATAACCGGCAAAAGCTGGGAGGACAACATTAGGGAGCGCTTCCTTACCCCGCTGGGAATGACGCGCACCAATGTATCAATAGCCGAAATGAAGGGAGCGGCCAACGCGGCGATTGGGTATGACGTAACAAATGATGTGATAACCAAAACTGATTATTATGACATTGCCGCTATGGCACCAGCCGGAGCAATTAACAGCAGTGCAAATGACATGACGGCATGGCTTATTATCTGGATGAACAAAGGGAAATATAAAGGGAAAGAGATATTGCCGGCAAGCTACGTTAACGAAGCCATGAGCTCGCATGCTGTAGTACGTGATGGATTGCCTTCCGTTGAATTTCCGACCAACTTTATGGCTAATTACGGATACGGATGGATGCTCTCGTCATACAAAGGGCATTACAGGGTAGAACATGGCGGGAACATCGACGGATTCTCTGCGAGCGTAGCATTTTTCCCTGCAGAAAACATAGGTATTGTGGTGCTTACCAATCAAAATGGCTCCTCCATCCCATCATTGGTACGCAACACCATTGCCGACAGGCTATTGGTCGTAAAACGTACCGACTGGAATGAGGAATTGAAAAAGTCGCAAAAACAGGAAAAGGAAGCTGAGGCGGAAGCCAAAAAAACACAGAAGAGTGAAGATGGGATAACCAAAGCACCATCGCACTCATTGGAAGATTATACAGGGCTGTATACCAACCCGGGGTATGGCACCTTTGAAATTGTAAAGCAAAACGATTCCCTGTTCGCGATATTCAAGCAGGTGCGTTTTTACGCAAAGCACAAGCATTACGACATCTTTGCGGCCTATGGAGTAACTGATAACAAAATAGACACCACGGAAGAAAGCAGCCTTTTCATGAACTTTTCTACCAACGATACCGGCGACATATCGGGCGTTAAAGTAAAAATGGAACAGTCGCTGGACCACCCCATCGAATTTAAGCGCACTCCAAAAGAAGTAGCCGTATCAGGAGACATACTAAATGAATATGCTGGTAACTACGAAATTATGGGGATGACCGTAAAAGTTTCGGTAAAAGATGGCAAACTATATATGTTTGTACCGGGGCAACCGGAATATGAGCTTACTGCAACATCAAAAACGATGTATGTAATAACTACGCTCGACGGATATAAAGCAGAATTTATAACTGAAAACGGCAAGGTGAAGGAATTGATAATGCACCAGCCAAATGGCAAATTCACGGCAGTGAAGAAGTAGTTGTATTCTTTCCTTGAAACATTTTTACAGGACCGCAAAGTTTCAAAAGCTTTGCGGCCTTTGTTTAAAATCAAATTAGAGTGGTTAAATTCTGAACATCGCTTAAAAAACACCTTAACCTTCCGCAAAAAAATAGTTTCTTTGCAGTTAGATTAATTTAGAATAACCCATTCTTCATGATAACATTCAATTTCAAAAAATGGAATACCATTCTCGGATGGGCCGTTTTTGCCGTTGCACTTATTACCTATTCACTTACTGTTGAGCCCACACTGAGCTTTTGGGATTGCGGCGAATACATTGCCACCGCAGCCAAACTTGAAGTAGGCCACCCGCCGGGAGCGCCGCTCTACCAAATGATGGGCGCCTTTTTTGCGATGTTTGCCACCGGCGATGACAAGATTGCGCTGATGGTCAACATGATGTCGGTATTTTCAAGCGCGTTCACGATACTGTTCCTTTTTTGGTCGCTCACCATCGTTATGCGTACCGTGATCAGTAAATTTTCTGACTTCAACAATAACAATGCTATTGCCGTGCTTGGCGCTTCTGCCGTTGGCGCGCTGGCCTATACTTTTTCGGATAGCTTTTGGTTCAACGCCGTAGAGGCCGAGGTATATGCCATGGCTTCGCTGCTCATTGCCCTGCTGTTGTGGCTGGGGCTGCGTTGGGAACAGGAAATGGACACGCCACGCGGCAACAAATGGCTGCTTATCATATCGCTTGTGGTAGGGCTATCGTTCGGGGTACACTTCATGGCGCTGCTTACCATCCCATCTATAGGGTTCATTTACTTCTTTAAGAATTACAAAACCGTTACGGTAAAGAGCTTCATCATTGCCAACGTGGTGATCATAGCCGTACTTCTTTGCATCTTTAAATTGCTGTTGCCCTACACTATGGCGCTATTCGGGAAAACCGAAATATTCATGGTGAACAATTTGGGAATGACATTTAACTCGGGTACCATTTTTATGGCACTGCTCATTATTGCGGGCTTTTACTTTGGGCTTACCTATACCAGGAAGAAAGGATTAGCGCTGTATAATACGATACTGCTCTGCATACTGTTCATCTTCATAGGCTTCTCAACATGGATGATGCTGCCAATACGTGCCAATGCAAATGTGGTCATTAATGAGAACAAACCTTCGGATGCGGCCGAGGTACTCGCCTATTACAACAGGGAGCAGTATGGTGAGCAAAAACTGTTTTACGGCCCGATGTTTTCGGACACCTATGCAGGCCTTGACAAGACGAACCCGTATGAAGATGAAAAGCCAAACTACCAAAGAGATTATGCAACCGGAAAATATGTTATCGTAAACAACTATAAAAACGCTAAGCAAAACACCGACGACAACCACAAAGGGTTCATGCCGAGGATGTGGAGCACGGAACACGCGGCTAACTACATGAGGTTTACTAAGCCGCTGGACTACAGGATAGACCCTTCGTACGACTTTGCGGAAGACCTTATGCGCTATGGCCTGCCTGTTGACCAGATGAGCGATGAAGACCTTGGAATGGCCATGGCCGAAGCACGCGGGCAGATAGAAAGCGCACTGACCGAATTTAGAACTGAATACAACAAGGGCAATGTGGACATGGAGGAATATGACAAATTCCTGAAGCGCTACAGCAGATACCTATTGGTTGAAAAGCCTTCGTTCCTGTCGAACATGCAGTATATGGTCCAATACCAGTTCGGCTATATGTACTGGCGCTACCTGATGTGGAATTTCGCCGGAAGGCAGAATGACATCCAGGGCCGCTGGGACAACATAGACGGCAACTGGATAAGCGGCATCAAGACTGTGGACGCCGCCATGCACGGGCCACAGGATAACCTCCCGTCTGACCAGGCTAATAATAAAGGCCGCAACGTATATTTCTTCCTGCCATTTATACTTGGCGTGATAGGCTTTGTATTCCACGCGAAGAAGGATGCCAAGAGTTTTTACGTATTGCTGGCACTGTTCCTTTTTACAGGTCTTGCACTAAAAATATACCTCAACGAAAGGCCGTTCGAACCGCGTGAGCGCGACTATGCACTGGTGGGATCCTTCTATGTTTTCGCGATGTGGATAGGGCTTGGCGTATATGCTATATACGACGGCATTAAAAAATATCTCCAGCCAAAGATCGCGGGACCGGTGGTTATCGGGGTGGCATTTCTTGCCGCACCGGTACTGATGGCCTCCCAAAACTGGGACGACCACAACCGCTCCGGCAAATACACAGCACTTGCCATGGCCAAAGCCTACCTGTCGTCGTGCGATAAGGATGCGATACTGTTTACCATTGGCGATAACGACACATTCCCGCTGTGGTACGCACAGGAAATCGAGGGCTTCCGTACCGATGTACGCATTGTGAATACGAGCCTGCTAATGACCGACTGGTACATTGACCAAATGAAGGCCAAGGCCTATGAATCGGCACCAATGCCGATATCGTTTACCCACGAGCAGTACAAACCGGGAACTCGCGACTACATGTTCTTCGACAAAGGTACCGATGCACGCTGGCAGCTGGGCGATTTCATTAACTTCCTGGCCACCGACGACCCACGTGCGCAAAGGGAACTGAGCAACGGCCACATGGTGAATTTTTACCCTACCAATAAGGTGAGGATGGCCATTAATAAGGAAGACATTATACGGAATAAAGTCGTTTCGCCAAAACAGTATGACTCAATTGTTCCTTATATTGATATTGACATTAAGGGCGAGGCGCTGTACAAGAACCGGATGATCATGCTCGACATTTTCCATAAGAACAACTGGAAGCGCCCGATATACTTTACAGGCGGCAGCTTTGGCGATGACGACTACCTGTGGATGAAAGATTACCTGCAGCTCGACGGGATGGTGTACAAGCTTGTGCCGGTGCGCACCCCCATACCTGAGGACGGAAGCCCGCTGGACATGGGGCATATTGATACCGACAAGATGTACAACATCGTGATGTCGTGGGACTGGGGTAACAGTGAAAGCCCTGATATATACCATGACCCGGAAACACGCAAGAACAGCATTACCTACCGTACCAACCTGGCAAGGCTGATGGAGGCTCTCATCAATGAAGATAAAAGGGACAAAGCCAAAAATGTTATTGCCCTGGCGATGAAAAAAATGCCGGTAGAATATTATGGGTATTACACCCTTTTGGAACCGTTTGTACAGGGATATTATGAAACCAGCCAAAGAGACGAGGCGCGCAAACTACTGGACAAACTTATAAAGAAATACCAGGAGAACCTTGATTTTTACGCTGGGTATTCGCCATCAGAGCAGCAGCATGAACACATGGAAATCATCACGAATATTGAGCGCTACAGGAGCCTGCTCTTCCTTATGGAAGACCACAAGGACATGCAGTACTATGAAAAGGAGAAAGTGGTATTTAATAAATATAATGCCAGATTCAGGATGCACAAGCGGGAGGACCTTTAGAAGTAAATGAACTTAATTGAAAAGCAGCAAGGGTTAAACTTGCTGCTTTTTTTGTTTGTGAGGGCAAGTCATATTCGCTGGACGAGACCTTATATACAGTTGTTTGAAAAATTATCCCGTAAGCAAAAAGGAGCACGTTTTCCATTTCGAATGGAGCCTGCGGAATGAGAAATCTCAGAATCTTCACAAGAATCGGGATTTGTCCTGCGTCGAATGGAAACGCCACGCTTTGGTAATTCATTCAAATTCTTTCAACTAAACTAAAAACCGCGCACCTTCACTAACCTTCCCTATAATTGATCATCACCTTTACCATGCCATACAATTCGGGAAGCTTTTGTTGGAAGTCGGCAGGGGTTTCGAAAAAGTATTCCAACGCTACGGCCATGAATTCAAGGCTGTTGGTGTAGGCATAATCGCGGAAGTAACCGGCCGCGAGCAGTTTTTGGCGGTTAGCATCATTATCGATGTACTGCCTGACTTTATCGAACATATCGCTGTAAATGATACCGGATGCCCCTGGGCGGCGAAACCCTACTGAGGCTACGTGTAGCACATGGGCAAATTCGTGCAGTCCGAGGTTGACATTATCGGTGGCGAATGCCATGCCTTCTTCAAAATGCTTCCAGGAGAAAACAACCATTTTTGCCGCAGGGTTAAATTCTCCCTTGTGCAAGTTGCCGTTTACCGATTCGAATATATCCGGGAATACGACTACCGCCCTGAACACGGAAGGCAGGTAACGGCGCATCCCGAAAGTAAGCATCACCCACGTCGCAGCAATCTTCAGCTTCATTTCATCCGTAACTTCCAGCCCTTCCCTGCCTAAAAAAGTATACCTGCACATAAACCTTTGCGCCCGGTGCTGGAAGAATTTTTTACGCTGCCCTGACAGGTTCCTGTAAAAGCTGAAATTTTTCTCCAGCAGGCTGCGGGCACTGGGGGACAATGCTTTCGGGAAAAGATAAAAGTGGACGTACAATGGGCGGTTGAAAACGATCATCCATGCCGATTCAATAACATTCGTAAAGATGAAATACAGCAGCGGGATGAGTATTGATAAAAGAAAGAAGATGTAGATTATGAAAAGGAGGGTATCCATTATTATTGGCTTGCAGTTTACCGCAAAATAAGGAAATGGTTTGATATAAAAAAGAAGCCGTCTCAATATTCAATTGAGGCGGTTTTCATTTTTAGCGTTATTATCTTAGGAGATATATTTTTGATTGGGAGATATTTTCAAGGGAGCTTACGCCGCTATTTTCTTTCTCAGATTGTGTGCTAAAGCCATTAATCCGAACTCTAATTCTACTTTTTCAAGTCCTTTTAAAGTAAACCTCCTAAAATTGTTGTTATGTTTGAGCTGTGCAAACACAGGTTCTACATCGGCAGAGCGTTGTTTTCTTTTTTGTATCCCTTTTTCGCTTAAAAGTAGTTCCCTTATTTTTTCCTTATGCCTTTCCAGGTTGTGGTTGCGCTCGATACTCCTGTTTCCTTTTGCCTGGTGACATATACCTCGGATGGGGCATCCCTCACAGTTTTGGGCTTGATAGTGAGATAGTGTTTGTTCGTATCCTGCTTCGGTTATCCGCTTGCTTTGGTGGGTTTTGTTCATTCTTTGGCCTATTGGGCATACATAGTAATCTCCTTCCTTATTATAGTGAAGATTGTCTTTACTGAAGGGCTTATGCTTTTTCTGGTAATTTTTATCCTGTTCTTTATCAAAAGTGTTGTACTTGACAAAAGCTGTTTTTTTCTCCCTTTCCAAAAAGTCATAATTCTCCTCACTCCCATATCCGGCGTCGGCAGTGATTTCTTTTAGTTTTCGGTAAATACGCTTTCCATAAAGCTCTTTCAGGCTTTGCAGGTGTGGCTTGAGCGTTTTTGTATCTGTTGGGTTTTGATGGATGGTATAATGAACGATGATTTGGTTTTCTGTAGATATCTGTGGGTTGTAAGCCGGTTTTAACTGGCCGTTTTTCATATGGTCCTCTTTCATACGCATAAAGGTGGCATCAGTATCTGTTTTAGAGTAACTGTTGCGCTGTCCTAAAATGGCCTGCTGCTGCTCATATTTTTCAAGATTACTGACGAAGTTCTTTTTGATGTAATTCAGTTTAGCCTTTGATTTTTTACTCGCCTTACTATTCCCTGATAGCTTTTGGTCAATTTTGGAGACCGTCTTCTCTATTACCTCTTTGCTTATTTCTTTAAACTCAGGCGGGTCACTATCAGGGCCGTCTTCATTATCTATACTTTGGGCATAATTCCAAAGTTCTTCCAGTTGGGAGAGCATTTTGATTTTATTAGTCTGTATGGCCTTTCCCCAGACGAAAGTGTAGCGCCCGGCCTGGGCTTCTATTTTGGTGCCATCGGTATTGATTTGCTTTAAACTGATTAATCTTTCATCGGCAAGCATCAGCACGACCTGTTTAAAGATGTCTTTAAAACTGCTTTTAAGCTTATCGCTCCTAAAGCGATTAACGGTATTGTGGTCTACAAAGGTGGTTGCAGTAAGCCACATGAAGTTAATGTTTTCACGAAGTGCCAATTCTATTTTGCGCGAGGAATAAATGTTGGTCATATAACTATAAACCATCACCTTCAAAAGCATTTTGGGATGATACCCAGGGTTTCCTTCCTTACTGTAGGCTTCCAGTAATGGCTGTATATTTATTTTCTCTACAACAGAGTTAATTATCCGAACCGGATGATGCTCAGGTATTAATTCATCAAACGAATGAGGGAAAAGAGTGGATTGGTTTTGATTGTAAGGCTTAAATTTCATCGCTTAAATTATTGATAATCATTACCTAAATATAATCAAAAATAAAATTTTTGCCAAAAAAATTGCATAAAAAAACCGCCTCAGTTTTGAGACGGCCTCTTAATATTATGTCATACAGATTATACCGGGAGACGCATTCAATGCGCCTCTACTTCATTTCTTATGCGAAAGTATTCCCGCTTTGAGCACCTGCCCGAACTCGTACATATCTTCGTAAGAACAATAGAGCGGCACCGGAGCGAGGCGGATTACGTTGGGTTCACGCCAATCGGTTATCACCCCGTTCTTCATCAGGTATTCGAAAAGGCTCCTGCCCTCCCCATGGAGGAATACCGATAGCTGGCACGCCCTTTCGGTCGGGTTGGATGGTGTTATGATCTCGAAGGTGCTGTCTACTTCCTTATCGATCTCATGCAGGATGAATTCGAGGTACGATGTGATGCAGTCCCTCTTTTTGATGAGCGCGTCCATGCCCACTTCGTCGAACATCTCTACGGATGCAAGATAAGGTGCCAATGACAGTATGGGAAGATTACTCACCTGCCAGCCGTGCGCACCCCGAACGGGGTCGAAATTTGGTTCCATGAGGAAGCGGCGTTCTTTATTATGGCCCCACCATCCGGCAAAACGCGGGAGGTCGAGGTCGTTATGGTGCATTTCGTGCACAAAGGCACCCGAAGCATTGCCCGGCCCTGAATTCATGTACTTATAGCTGCACCATGCGGCAAAGTCCACGTTCCACTCATGTAGTTCCAGCTTTATGTTGCCGGCTGCATGCGCCAGGTCCCAGCCCACATAGGCCCCCGCGTCCTGCCCTGCCTTAGTAATCGTTTTCATGTCGAACACCTGGCCGGTATAGTAGTTTACGCCACCTATAAGCACCAGGGCCAACTCATCGCCTACCTCTTTTATTTTGTCCAGCACGTCCTCAAGGCGTATGTTGTGTTCCCCGTCCCTTCGCTTGATTTCAATAATGGCATCGGCAGGCTCAAGCCCGTGGAAGCGCACCTGGCTTTTTATCATGTACTGGTCACTTGGGAATGCTTTTTCCTCGCAGATAATCTTAAAGCGTTTGGCGGTCGGCTGGTAGAAACTAACCATGAGCAGGTGGAGGTTTACGGTAAGTGTGTTCATTACCGTAACTTCAGATGGCAGCGCACCCACTAAACGGCTCAGCGGCCCGGAAAAGCGCTCGTGGTAGTCCCACCAGGGCTTGTCGGCATAAAAGTGGCCTTCTACGGCAAGCTTTGCCCAGTCGTCCATCACCTCATCTACATAAGCTTTGGTACGTTTTGGCTGCAGACCGAGGGAGTTGCCCGTAAAATAGATGACCTGTTTGCCGTTAACGTGCGGGAAGTTGAACTCCTCCCTGTATTTAGCGAGCTTGTCGGCGGCATCAAGCCCCTGTGCGAATTCGCGTGTATTTTGAAAATCCATGTGTTGTTTGTTTGAAGGGTAAAAATATGATTTTAATCACTTTGGAACAAACTTAAAAGCTCCATAAAATTCTGTAATTTTACCCTAAGTAGTTTTCCGCAAGGAAGGTGATTAGTCCATGACTTGGCATTACTCCATATTTGAGAAGGAAGGAATACAGTACATTAAAATGAATGGCGGTGATTTTAAAATACCTATGAACGGTAAACTACTGATTCTTTCGGGCAAATAAAATGAGGAGCAGAAAATAACGATTACCTATGAAAAAACAAGAGCAAAACAATAAAGCAGCCCCGAAAAGCTGCTTTAGTATATAGTATAACGGAACTAATTACAGTATTAGCATGGCATCGCCGTAGGTGTAAAAACGGTAGCCTTCCTTGATGGCTTCATCATAGGCTGCGCGCATAAGGTCGTGGCCAACAAAAGCCGAAATCATCATGAGCAGGGTCGACTTTGGCGTGTGGAAGTTGGTGATCATGCAATCGGCAACGCTAAAGTCATACGGAGGGAAGATGAACTTATTGGTCCAGCCTACGTAAGGGTTCAGTGTTTTTGCAGAGGATACAGAGCTTTCCATGGCGCGCATGGTAGTTGTCCCTACAGCGCACACTTTCTTCTTAGCCAGTTTTGCCTTATTCACCGTATCGCACGCCTCCTGCTTTATGATAAGCTCTTCGGAGTCCATTTTATGCTTGGAAAGGTCTTCCACCTCAACCGGATTGAAGGTTCCAAGGCCTACGTGAAGTGTTATCTCTGCAAAATCGATGCCTTTTATTTCCAGCCTTTTGAGCAGGTGCTTCGAAAAGTGAAGACCGGCAGTAGGTGCGGCAACGGCGCCTTCTTCCTTAGCATATATTGTCTGGTAACGCTCGGCATCTTCTGGCACTACTTCGCGGTTGATGTATTTCGGTATCGGGGTTTCACCCAGTTCCGTAAGCTTGCTCCGGAATTCCTCATACGACCCATCATAAAGGAAACGCAGCGTACGACCGCGCGATGTGGTGTTGTCTATCACCTCTGCCACAAGCGAATCGTCGTCGCCAAAGTACAGCTTGTTACCGATACGTATTTTCCTTGCAGGGTCTACAAGAACGTCCCAAAGGCGCTGCTCGGAGTTCAGTTCCCTCAAAAGGAAAACCTCTATCCTGGCGCCTGTCTTTTCCTTATTACCATACAGGCGGGCAGGGAAAACCTTGGTATTATTAAGTACCATTACATCTCCTTCGTCAAAATAATCAAGTACATCTTTGAACAGTTTGTGCTCAATGGTCTTTGTTTTCCTGTCAATCACCATAAGGCGTGCTTCGTCCCTGTTTTCAGCAGGAAATTCGGCGAGGAGTTCTTTCGGCAGGTTGAAATTGAAGTTTGATAATTTCATGTATGTAGCTTTCTAATCTAACAGGCAGCCTTAATTGGCGCACCCGGCATTTTTTTAGTTGCGTGCAAATATACTATCGTGAGATAGGCGTTGTCAAGTGTTTTGCGATTTATTTATAAATTTCCTTTATAATCAATATTTTACATAGGCTTTACTTCAAATCCGAGCTGCTTAAGGTCGTCCCAAAAGGCAGGATAGGATTTGGATACTACGCCAGCATCTTTAATGATGATTCCCCTTTTTAGTGCAAGTGGAGCAAAAGCCATGGCCATGCGGTGGTCGTTGTAGGTGTCGATGGCTTCAATAGACCTCACCCCCGGCCCCTCTCCAAAGGAGAGGGGGGCAGCTTCACTCCAGACCTTAAATAATTGGTGCGGGTATAGCGTAAGGCTGTCATTTGTTATTTCTACTTTCGCACCCAGTTTTTCCAGTTCGGTTTTAAGGGCGGAGAGGCGGTCGGTTTCTTTTATTTTTAAAGTATGCAGGCCGGTAAGGTGGCAGCCGATTCCGAGTCCGAAACAGGTGACGGCGATAGTTTGGGCAATATCGGGTGTTGCAATTAGTTTCAGGTCTAAAGTTTGAGGTTTCAGATTCGTTCGCCGAAGTACTATCGTATTTCCATTAAATTCCGTTTCTACTCCTAAATCCCTGTAAATATTTTGCATAGCACTGTCACCCTGAAGGCTGTCCTTTTTATAGGAGGATAATTTAATCGATGTCCCTTCTGGCGATAAAGCAACTATCGAATAAAAATAGGAAGCTGAACTCCAGTCGCTTTCCACAACCAATTTCAGATTGCAGATTTTAGATTTCAGATTTCCGTGGCTGACTGTGATTTTGTTTGCTTCAAATTTTATTTCGATACCGAGCTCCCTCAATAAGGCAAGTGTCATCTCAATATAGGGGCGGGAAGTTATTTCGCCTGCCAGGGTTAGCTTCAGGCCGTTTTCGAGCCGGGCCGCTATAAGCAGGAGTGCCGTGATATACTGGCTGCTGACATTAGCCTGTATCGTTACCTCACTGCCCGAAAGATTCGTGCCCGTGATTTTCAGCGGCGGAAAACCTTCGTTTTCTGTATATTCTATATGGGCGCCAAGGCTGCGCAGGGCGTCCACTAAAATGGCTATAGGGCGCTCCTTCATTCGCTGTGACCCCGTAATCATTACCTCGCGGCCTTCCTGTAGGGAAAAATATGCTGTGAGGAAGCGCATGGCGGTACCGGCATGATGAATGTCAATTACAGAATCATTACTGCTGAGCGCTTTGATCATTACTTCACTATCATCTGACGAAGAGGCATTTTCGATAGTGAATCCGGGAAAAAGTGCCTGCAGCAAAAGGAGCCTGTTGGTTTCGCTCTTGGAACCCGATACATGAATATGGCTGTTTGTAACAGCGCCCGGTAAACTTAATTGGATATCCATAAATTATTTCCTGAGCTTATCCCTCCTGGCCACCATACGCTGACGGAAAGGCTCCATGATAAAGGTGTGCGCCAGTGCCATACCTATAGTCCATATAACAATAAAAAGCCAGCCGGATGTAAGGCTTCCCTGAACTATAAATACCATTAAAGTTCCGAAGATGAAATAGATAATGAGTCCTGCAATAAACTGGGCCAATTTAGCTTTCATAAAAAGACTTTTACCAAAAGTAACGATTTTACTTCAGTTTTTCGTTGTTGTGGTGGCGGTCATGGTCGCGCTTTGACTTCATGTCTATTTTTTTATCGAAGGCTTCCTGCAGGTTTATGCCTGTTTGGTTGGCCAGGCAAAGCACTACAAATACCACGTCGGCCAGTTCTTCGCCCAGGTCTTTCGATTTGTCGCTTTCCTTTTCGCTCTGTTCGCCATAGCGACGGGCAATAATGCGCGCCACTTCGCCTACTTCTTCGGTAAGCTGAGCCATGTTGGTCAGTTCGTTAAAGTAACGTACGCCGTGTTCCTTTATCCAGTTATCCACTTCAGCCTGTGCATTTTGTATATCCATTGTTATTTCTTTTTAAGTACAATTCTTTCGTTTTGTTTTTCTATTACTTTAGCGAAGAAATCCCTTAATGTAGGGTAATAATTTTGCGATACGTTTGCAAAATTTATATCAAGGCTAATGCCTAATTGTATTGTATTCTCCTTTGCGGAACTGTTATATTTAAAGCTGCCTATATTCTCTTCCATACCTATTGCCACAGGCTTTGGCAGGAAGTCCACGACATACCCCTCCGGTATGTTTAGCGTGAATACATACCTGTCCTGGTAAGGAAATCCGAAATCAACCGGATATTCACGCGTTTCCTTTAAAAAGGGGCTTTGCTTCATGGTATAAAAAAGCATAGGGCTTATATACATTTTATCGCCCACTACCTCAACACTGCTGTTATATTCAAAAGTGTAGGTTTCGGAAACAGGTTTTGACACATCTTCCATATTCTCAACCTTATAGTCGATAATCTCCATAGTACCGTACCTTTTTTCCATTTTTTCAATATAGCTTGCCGAAGCCATTCCCGCATATTTATCCCTGAAGATATAGCCGTAATAGTCATAGTGCTGTTCCCGTACCTTTCCTGATACGGTACCATCAGTAGCAATGGAAGCAACTATGCTGACTATGTCGCGCGAGTTGGTATCGGGCATCAGGTCGACCTCTAAGCTTGTCCCGTCTTTCCGTATCATCCTGCCTTCCCAGTTGAGCGCCCTCAGCGGTACTATGTTCTTTGTAGTATATTTGCTTGTAGCATCCAGCAGGATAACGTTTTTACCGCTTTCCACACCTGCCACAACATAGTTGTATGCGGTGCGGTTCGGGAAGAGCGCCACCCCATTTGACCGGGTGCTTATTAGTACCGGATGCGCCGGTATATCGGCCTCCCTTAGCATTGCCGTAAGCATGAGATTTATCTCCGCAGAATTACCCACCTTATCCTCATACGCTTTCTTCACGCCTTTTTCACAATAATAGTCGGTTTCGCCATCCCAATTCATACGGTTTTTGACGTAATTGAATATAATGTCGGTTTTATCCGCCTGTGAAGCTGTTGATCCAAGAAGCCCTTTAAGATCCTCTTTAAAGTAAGCCGTCTGCCGCAGCTCTTTCCCGAAATCTTCGGAATCGTAAATGCGCTTGGTTACCGACTCCCAACTTGTAGCATATTCTTCTGTTCCCGAAGGAAAATGGGTAGATGCCAGTTCATGCATCAATATCGAGGTGTAATTCCTAAGGTTATTTACATAGCTTTCTTCCTTAATGGCTTTTACATCTTTTGCTGTAAATGTGGTAACCGTTTCATTGAACCTACCGCCCTGGCCCGGCCGTACTTTTGCATCGCTTTGGTCTACTTTAACATAACCGCTTAGTACCCGGTTGTAGTTAAAATATAACGGAACGGCAATTTCGTATGAAACAAAGTTTGCCGGAATATCATACTGAAAATACCAGTCCCTAAAAACGGTGAAATAGGGTGTTTCTATTGTATATTTATATTCAATAACACTGCCTTCCTTAACATTGGGCATGGTTATAGTGCGCTGACTGTAATTATCCTCTACTTTGTCTTTAAATTCGCCATCGCCTCTTAGCTTTGTTTTTTCAATTTTACCATCTACCAGATTATAGGTATAGGCATCCGAATAATATGCTTTGATGGTTTTGCCCCCTGTATAATACGTTAGCTTGTCCGTAGCATACTTATAGCCTTCCTTTTTATATACTTTAATGCGGTACTCCACGTCGGTAATCATCGACCAATAGCCGTCTATATCAAGCACAAAATACGTTTTTCCCTTTTTGTAAAGTATTGCCGCCGGGGCCGATGTATCTGTCGGGTGAATTTTCTCCTCAAGTTCTGCCCGGCTTACCTTACCCGGCCTGAAGTCCTGCCCGAAAGCCATAAAGCCGGCAAGCAGGAACAGAAGTTGTAATTTATTCATTCTGCCAAATTATGCTTTTTTCAGGACAATCTTTTCACTTTCCTTATCTATCATTTTTTGGAAAAAGTCTTTAATAGTAGAATAGTACTCCTGTGATATGGTCGCATGGTTTATGTCGATAAGCACGCCTATCTGCACACTGTTATTAACTACTGCTAAATTATATTTGAAGGATCCCATGCCGTCCTGCATCACCACGTTTACCGGGGCGGGCGAAGACTCCACTACATATCCCTGCGGCAGTGCTATGGTTATCATGTATTTGTCCTGGTGCGGATAGATGAAGTCGATAGGGTATTCCCTTTTTTCCTGCCTGAAAGGATTTTCTTTCTGCGTTAAGAAAAGCATTGGATTGATGTATATCTTGTCTCCTATAATATCACACACGCTATTATGGCTAAACTCATACTCTTCCAATACCGGTTTTGCCGCTGTTTTATCATCAGTAGTAGTATAATTACTAATTTCGAGGCCTTTATATTTTTTCTCCAACCTTTCAATATTGCTTTCCTTGGTTATACTGCCATAATTATCCCTGAAATATAATGCATTATGGTCATAATATTGCCTCCGTGCCTTGCCTGTCAATTTGCCCTGGGCATCAAGCTGTACTGCTACATTCACCACCTCTTTAGCATTTACCAGGGGCGTGAGGTCTATTGCCTGCGAACTGCCGTCTTTCCTTATCAGCCTGCCAATCCAGTTGATGGCGCGCGTGGGCAATACATTAGGCATGGCCGACTTTGATGTTGCGTCGAGCAATATCGTTTTGCCGTCAACCTCAACTGCTGCGATTACATAGTTGAAGGCCGTCCTGTTCGGGAAAAGTGATATTTTGTTGGAACGGGTGCTTACCAATACCGGGTTAGCATTCAGCCCGGCATAACGAAGCATGGCCGTGAGCATAAGATTGATCTCGGCTATGTTGCCTACCTTTTCATTATATGCTTTCCTTACGCCGTCGTTGCAGGAATAGCCGGTATAATTATTCCAGTTCATCCTGGTCTTTACATACGAAAATATTGCACCCACTTTTTCCGCATCGGCTGTCTTACCGGCAAGCAGCGCATCTATATCTTTTTCGAAATAGCCTGTTTTGTTAAGCTCAGGTCCAAAATCGTCGTATTTGTATATGGTGTTTACCACGTCTTCCCATGTGGAGGAATAGGACTTTACAGGTGAGTTGGGAAATTTCACCACGGTGAGCTCATGCTCCACGCCCGATGTATAGTTGAGGATGTTATTCACAAAGCTCTCATCTTTCATGGCAGGAAGGTTTTCGAGTGCAAATACCACCTGCGCCTCATTGTAATCTATCTTATCTGTAGAAAAAGTTGTTTTGCTCACATACGCCCCCGATCTTTCCTTGGAAGTCATAGTAATCGACCTGTTTGCAGAGGTCTTTGTCACTTTAGGCGCAAGGTATCCCCTGAAGTTGGTGTTGTACATGTAATATTCCGGGATTTTGGTAGTATATTCAGAATGGTTCACGGGAATGCTTTCCTGAAACTGCCAATACGGGAATTTCTCTATAAAAGGAGACCTCACCGTATACCTGTATTCAATGATACTGCCTTCTTTTACGTCGGGCATTACTATTTTCTTTTGTTTCCAGTATTTATTCACCTGCTCATCAAATTCACCTTCGCCTTTCAGCTTCGTCTTTTTTACGGCGCCGTCAACAAGGTTATACGTTACAGCCTTCGAAACATCCACAGTTTCCTTCGCGCCCGAAGTAAAGTAATACGGTATCTCCTTATTGGCCCACTCATAGCCCTCTTTTGTATATACCTTTATCTTCATGTCTACTTCGGTAACGAGGTCAAAACCATTTTGATCGGAGTACACCATATAGGTTTGCCCTTTGCTGAACAGGATCGCCGCCGGTGCCGATGGGTCGCCCGGGTGGGTCTTTTCCTCAAGCTGTTCTTTGGTTACTTCTCCAAGCTCATACTTCTGCGCTTCGGCAGAAAAGCCTGTAATAAGGAATGCGGCAATAAATTTCAGTAGTTTCATAAGTTGGTTTAGGTTGACGGGCAATATATTATTTTGTGTTTTTGACCAATACGATCTTGGCATTGTCGTTGCGGGCAATCTTTTCCCTGAACTGCCTGTAATTTTCATACTCCTTACTGTCGTAAAAGCCCTCATTGATGAGCAGCGAGCGCTTGAAGAGGATCTGTCCCGGAGCCGTTATTGCATACTCGGCGGTATATTCGCCAAATTTATCGGTTATGGTAATGTTGTCCGGCTTCGCATCCATCGTATACCCCTGCGGGAGCGTTATTGTTATCTCATCGAAATCATAAAAGCCCCTTGGTATCTCAAATGGATTTTTCCTGTCACGGTATCTTTGCGGTATATGCGAATACTGGTTAAACACATTAACGGCAAACATCATCATACTGCCGCTTTTGCTGCAATAATTTTCAGCCTCTATGGCAATATCCTCTACAAACTCCTGGCTGTCCCTGTTATTCTTAAGCCCTGTCTTTTTTAGCTTCAGGTTGCTGATATTGCCAAAGCCCGATTTATAATACTCATCCAGTTCCTCTTTTGATCTTGACTCCAGCACATATTTATTGTCATACTGCGTACCTTGTGATGTGATCATGACCGCACCGCTAATCATGCCGGTTTCTGTTATGGCATAATTCCCCTTGGACACCTGGGTATTGGCTTTTTTATCGTAGATCGAAGTCCGTACCAATTCGCTCTTTTCAGGCTTTACAACAAGTACCATCCTGTCGTCGGTAAAATCGCCCTGAAACCCAAATGGCGCCGCCTGGCTGGTGCACTCCAACCATGTATATTTGCCGTTATGGGGAATAGCAAGTATCATGTGGTTGCCCTGCATGCATACAAAATCTTCCCGCATATCGCGCTTGTCCGTATCCCCGTATACCACTACGCAATAGGAATCGACCCCAACGACCTTTAGCAGCGCACGCATATAGTTGCTCAACGCTTTGCAGTCGCCATAGCCAAGCCTGTCCACATCTTTCGCCAACATCGGCTTCCATCCGCCTATGCCGAGCTGTATGCTTACATAGCGGGTTCTGCCCTGCATGTATTCGTATATTATCTTTGCTTTTTTGAGCGGATCAGTTTCACTGCCTGCCAATGCCTTTATTTTTGCCTGTGTTTCGGCCGACAATTCATCGGTGCCCGCCATCAGGCTACTGTACATCCATGTGCCCAAGTTCTCCCAGCTGTCCGCCTCGCCGTCTACACCTTCCAGATGGAACTTCTTCAGGCCAAACAGTACGTGGGGCACCAGCTTTTGGTAAGATGGGGAGTAATCTTCACGCTTCGGTGCGGCGATGTTTGACGCGGCCATGGAAAGCGTACTTCCTGTTTCAGCTTTTTCAAAGGGTTGCCCTGAAAAATTATATTCCTTGTACCTGAACCCCAGTTCCGGGTTACAGGTAATTACAAACTCCGACTTCTCAACCGAAGCATAGGTGCCTTCGACAGGCGACCACCGGGGCAGGAATGCAGTGTTAGAAGTTTGCGTTTCGCTGGTATAAACAACGGTGAAGGGGTATTGTACCGGGGTATAATCAAGGTAGATTAGCCTGTTATCGGTTATCACCGCTCCTTCAGAAACTGCCCTTTCTTTAAAATCTTTTTGCTTAAATTTTTTTGCTTCCTGCCCAAAGGCATTATAAACGACAGCCCTGATATCCTTAATATTGGTTGATTTATCAAAATATTCCGATGCATCTATGTAGCCAAGCCCATTTTCGTTAAGTATGGTCACGACACGCGTTTTTTTGATGTTCATCGATCTTCGGGAGGAAATGGTAACATCTGTCCTTTCGGCCCGTATTACGGCATTGGCGTTCTCAATTAATTCTTTAGGTATTCCGGAAGCGGTAAGGTTTTCCTGCGCATTGGCGATCAATTGTAAAAACAGCATCAAAGCCATGCAAAATCTTAAACACATGTTAATTTTTATTTTCACCAAAAATAGTCGATTTTACTACAAATCAAAACATTATTCCCTATTTTTGGTATCAATAATGATGGTTACGGGGCCATCGTTCAAAAGGGATACTTTCATATCGGCGCCAAACTCCCCTGTCTGTATTTTTTTACTGAGTTCCTGTTCCATTTTTGCAACGAATTTTTCGTAAATCTGAACGGCGGCCTCAGGCCTGGCGGCTTTTATGTACGAGGGACGGTTGCCTTTTTTGGTGGCGGCATGCAGGGTAAACTGGCTTACGACAATAACATCGCCGTCAACATCCTGCACCGAAAGGTTCATTACGCCTCCTTCATCACCAAAAATGCGGAGTTTCACTATTTTAGATGCGAGCCAGTCGATATCTTCCTGCGTATCGGCATCTTCGATTCCAACGAGAATGAGGAGTCCTGTCCCGATATCGGCGACTTTTTTTCCGGATATGATTACTGAGGCTTCGGTTACGCGCTGGATTACTGCTTTCATTTAGTCTTCGCCGTTATCATTGTTTTTCCCGTCGGCATAATGGTCGGTGCGGTAATGCTCGTCATCGCCTTCCAGCATCTGAAGGTAGCTGCGGTAGCGTGACCAGGCGATTTCATCATTTTCCAGGGCATCTTTTATGGCACAGTTTGGCTCCTCCTTATGGAGGCAGTTGTGGAATTTGCATTGATGCTTTAGCGCGAAAAATTCCGGGAAGTACCCCCCTATCTCTTCCTTCTCCATGTCTACGATCCCAAAGCCGCGGATACCGGGGGTATCAATAATTTTGGCATCAAAATCAAGGTCGAACATCTCGGCAAAAGTAGTGGTGTGCTGCCCCTGGCTGTGCTGCTCGCTTATTTGTTTAGTCCGGAGATTAAGGCCCGGCTGCAAAGCATTTACCAGTGTCGACTTTCCTACACCCGAGTGGCCGGAGAACATGCTCACGTTGCGTGTCATTTCCTCTTTCAGCTTATCAATACCTTTGTGTGTAGTGGATGAAACGCGCAGGCATTTATAGCCGATCCTTTCGTATACGAACTGTAGGTACAGCTGTTCGTCGAGCATGGCATCGTCAAAGGTATCGATCTTATTGAATACCAGTACGGCTTCGATCTCATAGGCCTCGGCAGTGACTAAAAAACGGTCGATAAAGCTGGTCGTGGTTGGTGGATTATTGATCGTAACAAGCAGGAATACCTTATCAATATTCGATGCAATGATGTGCAACTGCTTGGAAAGGTTGACCGACTTGCGCACGATGTAGTTCTTGCGCTCGTGTATGTTTTGTATCACCCCTGTGGTCGCATCAGAAGTTTCATCCAGGTCAAAGTCCACAATATCACCTACCGCTACGGGGTTGGTACTCTTGATGCCCTGTATGCGGAATTTCCCTTTAATGCGGCATTCGTACACTTCGCCCTGTTCCGTTTTTACGGAGTACCAGCTTCCTGTAGATTTATAAACCAATCCTGTCATGCCGCAAAGATAAAGAAAATCAAAGCTAAACCACATCTGATTTTTTAAGCCGAATTACATAAATTCCACTAATTTCTCGCCGATGCCAATAGGAAGGAGTCATACGAATTGCGGGAATGGAGGCAAACTCTTTTTACGTTCTTAGGATTTCAGACCTGACAGGTTTTTTTTAACCTGTCAGGTCTATGGCGTTAGAATTACTACTTATCAAAGGCAGGTTCCGCAGCAAGCCTGGCCCTATAGCAATAAAAACGCCGCTACAGTTGCAGCGGCATTTCATCATTATGGAAATAAGGTTAGTTAATCTTCAAGTACCATCCTGCCGAGCTTGTCGGCTTTTTTTCGGGAAGAGTAGATGATGTATTCGTTGTCCGACACCTCGTAACTCACGCCCGGCCTTATCACAAGGGCATCTTTTACAGCCTCTTCGGGGTCTTTACGGGTAAAGTTGCCATCCTTGTCAAAAATGAACAGCGTTGGCACTGATTTATTAGGGCTATCCATTTTCTTGATGTCATCCGGGTTGGTTATCCCTTTGTTCTTCACGTTATCGTTGAACATGATGCTCAGCTCACCGTTTTTGTATATCGGCAGTGCGCCAAGGTACTCCGGCCCACTTCCCATTTGTGCGATGGGGATAGAAATAGCGCCTCCCACGGAAAAATTATCGCCAACACTACCTGCGGCAAGGCCTAAAAACATGGTGCTTACCGTAGCCACTTGTGCTTTAGGCAATACATTACTCCATTCGTGGGTACCGTCTGCCGAAAGGGACGTTACAATGATTGCGGCTTTCACATACGTTATTGATGTAACACCAACGCCAACACCGCCTATAGATATGCCAGCGCCCTGTCCTACCATCCTCATCTGGAATTCCGACAGTATAGTCATACCACCGTCGGCCCTTCCTATTACATGGATGATATTATACATCGGGGCAACGTCCTTGTCTTTTTTGGCCCTGCGCTCGCCTATCAGCTTCGCTTTGGTCTTTTGGTCAAACTTGTTGAACTTAAGCGACGTGGTTGTGTTGGTTTTCAGGTCGATGGTTGCAGCATATACACCCTCCAGGTCATAATTTACCCTCCCTTTTTCATCCACACTCAGGTAAAAGCCCATAAGATGCAATTCGTTGCCCGATGGCACGATCTGGCAGTTTTGGGGGTACCGCCCTTCCGAGTTGATCGTGATTACCTCTTTGGCATAGCCTTTTGTGCTTTTATACGCGTGTACTTCAAACGTCTCAATGCGCTTCTTGCTTTTCTTGTCGCGGTAGCCTTCGTTTACCACAACATATATGTCGTCATTAAGTCCTACCTGAAAATCCGGAATGTTAAAGGTTACCTCCTTTTTCTTGTCGTCTTCAAAAACAACTTTCTCTGTAGTGTCAAAAATAGTGGTGAGGTTATCATCAAAAAACTTGATCTGGTAATTTACCGCATCCTCTTTTTTGATTTTCGCGGCATGCATGATCAGAAGGCCTGCCTCATCCTGTGTGGTCCTGAAAAAGAAACTACCCATCTCGCTTTTCTTTTCTACCGGCACTTTAAAAAGCACTGTACCGTCCTTACCCAGTTTGCCTGCTTCGGATAGTGGTGTGGCTACAAGACTGTACGCCTTTTCTTTACGGTTATAAACACTACCCAGGGCATAAAGCTTACCATTTAGCAAATAAATGTTTTCAAACTCTACTTCCTTGTCTTTAAGATCCGGAAGCTTTATCTGGCTTGATGACAGCAATTTCATGCTTTTGCTGTCGAATATCTTCAGGAAATAGTCATCTTTCTTTAAGCCAACACCGTAAATTTTGCCATTAGCTTCGCCAAGTATCTCTACCAGTGCCTGCTTGTCATCGGGCAGTTCCTCCCCGTAGGTAATGTTGACTTTGTCAAGTTTGTTTTGGGCATGCAACGAGCCCATCCCCAAAAGCAGGGCAGCTAAAACAATTTTTGCTTTCTTCATCTGTGATAGTTGGTTAATTAGGTTTTCCGGATGCTATAGTACAAAAAGAAAACGAACTGAAGGAAGCTGTAAATGTTAAATTTTAACTTTTTGTTAAGAATTTGAAGTGTTGATGATTTTCTCCTGGTGCACAATGCTTTCCTGGTGTATCGCCCTGAAAAGCCTGAGGATAAATTCTTCACTGAGGTTCTCACCATTTCCATCTTCCTTCATTTTTTCAAGCACCTCTTTCCAACGCCGGTTTTGCAGCACGGCAACATTATTTTCTTTTTTCAGGCTGCCTATCTCATCGGCAATGCGCATCCTTTTGCCCAGCAGTTCAATGATCTTTGTGTCGAGATCATCTATCCTAATACGCATTTCGCGCAGGTGCCCGTTGAATTCATGCGACTCATCAATGCGCTCCCTTACCACGAGGCTTTTCAGTATTTCCTTCAGCCTGTCAGGCGTAACCTGCTGTGCGGCATCGCTCCAGGCTTTGTCGGGATTGTTGTGAGTCTCGATCATCAGGCCGTCATAATTCAGGTCGAGTGCCTGCTGCGATACCTGCTGTATCATGTCGCGCCTTCCTGTTATGTGCGACGGGTCGCAGATAATCGGCAGGTCAGGGAAGCGCCCGTGCAGTTCTATAGCCAGCTGCCATTCGGGTATGTTGCGGTATTTGGTCTTTTCGTAGGTAGAGAAACCGCGATGTATCACACCTAACTTTTTGATCCCTGCATTATAGAGGCGTTCCACACCGCCCAGCCATAGCGCCAGGTCGGGGTTTACGGGGTTTTTTACGAGGACTATTTTATCGGTCCCGGCAAGCGCATCAGCAATTTCCTGCACTGCAAATGGGTTTACCGTGGTTCGCGCACCTATCCACAGCACATCAATATCGTGTTCCAGCGCCAGTTTTACGTGGGTAGCGTTAGCAACCTCGACAGCCATGAGCAGGCCCGTTTCGGCTTTGGCCTTTTGCAGCCATGCCAACCCTATGGCGCCTACGCCCTCGAACCCACCGGGGCGGGTACGCGGCTTCCATATACCTGCACGGTAGATGGTTACATCCGAATTTTTCAATTGCCTTGCGATATCCAGCACCTGCTCTTCGGTCTCGGCGCTGCACGGCCCTGCAATTACCAATGGGCGTGACAGCTTAAAATCGTCCAGCCATTGGCGCAGCCCTTTGTCGTTTTCCATTTTCTCGATCATGATACAAATTTATGGGTTTTGCGTTAATAAAATGGATGAAAGCCAAAAGTCCTAAGTTGAAAGGTACCGGATCCTCGTTTGCGATTTGGAATTTGTGATTTGGAATTTGCTATTTGGACATCGGAATTGTTACTTTTGTTTTAAAATCAAAGGCTATGTCTATAGAGGTTAAGGATATTTCCAAAAGTTATGGCGGGCAGAAAGCGCTCGATGCCGTTTCATTTTCTGTCAGCAAAGGGGAAATTGTAGGTTTTCTGGGGCCTAATGGCGCCGGCAAATCGACCCTGATGAAAATCCTTACCACCTTTATCAATGCGGATAGCGGTAATGCAGTCGTTAATGGCAACGATGTGGCCGAACATCAAAAGGCGGTGCAGCAGTCAGTCGGCTACCTTCCCGAGCACAATCCGCTGTATTTAGACCTTTACGTCAGGGAATACCTAGCTTTTAATGCTGATGTGTATAAAGTCAGCAAATCGCGCATCGACGATGTGATCACCCTAACCGGCCTTACCCCCGAAGCCCACAAAAAAATAGGCCAGCTATCCAAAGGATACCGCCAGCGTGTAGGCCTTGCCACGGCACTGCTGCACGACCCGGAAGTACTGATTCTCGACGAACCTACCACCGGACTTGACCCCAACCAGATCGTGGAGATTCGCGACCTGATAAGGAACATTGGTAAGGACAAAACGGTGTTCCTCTCCACGCATATTATGCAGGAAGTTGAGGCGATTTGCGACCGCGTGATCATCATTAACCACGGGAAAATCGTTACCGACAAGAAACTGAAGAACCTTGTAAAAGAGGACAAAAAAGGCCAGGTAATCGAAGTAGAGTTCGATAAAGTGGTTACAAAAGACCTATTGCAAACGCTGCCCAACCTGGTAGCATCCAATAATGTCAAAGGCAATATCTGGGAACTCGCCTTTACTACCGAAGACGATATGCGCCCCGTGCTGTTCGACTTTGCGCAGGCAAATGGACTCAAGACATTGCAGCTTTCGCTAAAGAATAAAAACCTGGAAACGGTGTTCAGGGAAATGACGGGGAAGAAGTAAGGTTAGTTTACAGTTTACGGTTAATAGTTTACAGTTAGTTGGTGTGTAAATTCTGCTGATAAATTTTGTACATTTGAATAACACAATGTGAATGAGTTATGGACATTGAATTAATCATACAAAACAAAAAACTGGAACTCATCCAGTGGCTTTCGACTGTGGAGGACGTTTCATTATTGGACAAAATACTGGCTTTGCGAAAACAGGAGAAAGACTGGTGGGAAACCATTAGCGATGATGAAAAAGCCGCTATTGAAGAAGGAATTGCTCAGGCAGATGCCGGAAATCTAATACCTCATTCTGAGGTAAGGAAACGTTATGAAAAGTGGTTATAAACTACTTTGGACTCCTCGTGCAGATAGCGAGTTAGACGAAGTCATTTCATATTTGGAGGAGAATTGGAGTGAGAAGGAAATACACAATTTAGCAATCAAACTTGACGATGTTTTAGAAATAATTGCTAATAATCCTTATGTATTTCAGGTTTCCGATTTAAGATATGATATAAGAAGAGCTGTAGTAGCTAAATACAATTCCCTTTATTATAGGATAAATGGCAATTATATAGAAATACTTTCCTTTTACAACAATCGAAAAAATCCTCACAAAAGAAAATTAAAGTAAGGGTCTCTGCCTAAATTTCGCCAAATAAAATTTTTATGGACTCCCTCACCCAAATTGCCCTCGGAATTGCGACTGCCGAATTATATGCCGGTAATGCACTGGGCCGCCGGGCATTCCTGTATGGGGCTATACTGGGAACGCTACCCGATCTTGATGTGGTGATCGGAAAATTATTCCTCGACCCGGTTAGCGGCGTTGCCATCCATCGCGGGCTGAGCCATTCGCTGTTTCTGTTCATGGCTGTTTCACCGCTCCTTGGGAGGGTCATTGCGCGAATTGAAAAGGGCAAAATCAGTCTGCCTGACGCATCAACCCTGGTTTTCTGGTGCCTGCTCACGCATGTCGCGCTGGATATGTTTACCTCATGGGGTACGCAGGTATTCTGGCCGTTACCCTACCGTATTGCCTTTAAAACCATCTTTGTGGTTGACCCACTGTATACCGTTCCGCTTCTTATGTGCATTATCATCGCCTGGCGGAAACGGGAATTTCCATTGCGCAAAAAGTACATTTTACGAGGTATTTACATCAGCTCCGCATACCTGCTACTAACCTGTTTTATAAAGCTTTACGCGCTGCATCAATTTAAAAACGCCCTCGAAAAGCAGAACATAGCCTACAGCGGCCTGATCGTCAAGCCCACCGCCTTCAACTGCATTTTATGGAATGCCAATATAGAGTGCACAAACAGCTATCTGCTAGGCGATTACTCCATTTTCGACAGCCAACCCATCACTTTCAAGCGCTATCAAAAGAACAGTGCCCCCGCGCAGCAGCTTGCCGGAAACCCCGACTTTGAAACCCTGAAATTCGTGAGTGAAGGCTGGTACATCGTGACCAAAAAGGATGGCCTGTACTACTTCAACGACCTGCGATTCGGATTGCTCAATAGCGACCCCGCAAATCCAAAATTTGCCTTCAGCTATGTTTTTAAAGAAGTCGGCGGGCAACTTAAAGCCGATGAAGCCCCTAAGCAGCCACGTGACGGAAAAGCCTTAATTAAGGGGATTTTACGGCGTATGACAGGTAATTAAAAGTCCTCCTTAACATGACTTTACCGCACCGCGCACATGACTTTAGGTGACATCCCACAGCACTTTTAAGGCGTATTGCGGTCACACGTTTATTTGTACGACAAATCCTTCATACGAGCGCACATTAAAGACTGTGCCATCTTCAAAAATGAGGTACTGCCCTTTGATGCCAACAAGCTTTCCGCTAAAAATCGGGGTGGTGGCAATGTTGAGGCTCTTTATCTTTTTAGGATATTCCAACACTGGGTATTCGAGGGTATATAATTTCTCAGGGGTAGTATCGAAATAGTCTTTTACCTCATCCGGGAGGTGGGTGCGAAACTCATTCCTGTGTAAAATCAGGTCGATCGCGGTTACCTCATTGCACAGCATCTTTTTCCAGTTGATCTTGTCGGAACAATGGTTTTTGAGCGCAACCTCGGTTATCCCGGCGAGGTAGCGGTTGGGCACCTCGATAAACGGTATGGCCCACGAGGCCCCCTGATCGATCCAGCGGGTAGGCACCTGTGTTTTGCGCGTTACCCCCACCTTAATATCCGATGCCGCGGCGAGGTACACCACATGAGGCTGCAGCTGTACGCGCTTTTCGTAGTCCAGGTCACGGTCAGCCACATCAAGGTGCGCGGTGCTCAGTTCGGGGCGCATGATCCAGTCGCCCGCCGATGGTATCGCATAAAAGCAGTCGTAACAAAAACCCATCCGGTAGATCTTCTTCTTTTTGGAGCAGTTCAGGCAGCTGTAACCCATAAAGTTAATCTCCAGGTCCTTGCCCAATAACTGGTTCACATTCAAAAAACTATTTTCGAAAACCATATAATATTGTATGGGAGTGCCGGGTTCGGTTTGCATTTTTGTGAGTACGCCTTCGTATTGCATGGAAAATTTCAGTATTTTTATGGGCATAAAGATACTAAAATATGGCATTGCCGATAATCAATTCGATTGCTTCCTGGATACTCAAAAAACGTATCCACCAGATGGAATTGTTCATGAAGTACCCCAATGAAGTGCAGGAAGAGCTGCTCATGAACCTGATCCGCAACGCGGAAAGCACGCTCATTGGGGTGAAGTACGACTTCCAATCTGCCCGCAATTACAGGGCATTCGCCGAAAGGGTGCCGGTATCGACCTACGAAGACCTGGAGCCACTCATCGAGCAGACCCGAAGGGGCGAGCAGAACGTTTTTTGGCCTACGCCGATAAAATGGTTCGCCAAATCAAGCGGCACCACAAATGCCAAATCGAAATTCATTCCCGTAAGCACCGAGGCGCTCGAGGACTGCCACTACAAGGCCGGGAAGGACCTGCTTTGCCTGTACCTCAATAATAATGAAGACTCGCAGCTGTTTACAGGGAAAAGCCTTCGCCTGGGCGGAAGCAAGCAGCTGTATGCGGACAACAACACCTTTTTTGGCGACCTTTCGGCCATCCTGATCGATAACATGCCGATGTGGGCCGAGTTCAGCAGCACGCCAAGCAATAAGGTATCGCTGATGAGCGAATGGGAATCGAAACTGGCGGCCATTGTGCAGGAAACCATACAGGAAAATGTGACCAGCTTTGCCGGGGTGCCCTCGTGGATGATGGTGCTGCTGAACCGCATACTCGAGGAGACCGGAAAAAGCAACCTGCTCGAAATATGGCCCAACCTCGAAGTGTATTTCCACGGCGGCGTGAGCTTTGAGCCTTACCGCGAGCAATACAAAAAGATACTGCCCAAAAGCACCTTTCAATACTACGAAATTTACAATGCCTCCGAAGGCTTTTTTGCGATACAGGATTCCAACGACAGCAATGAGCTCCTGCTGATGCTCGACTATGGTATTTTTTACGAATTCATCCTGATGGATACCTTCGGGACACCGAACCAGCGCGTTATCCGGCTGGCCGATGTGGAAGTGAATAAAAACTATGCCATCGTCATTACGACCAATGCCGGGCTGTGGCGCTACATGATTGGCGATACGATCCGGTTCACGTCCGTCGACCCGTACCGCATCCGCATAACGGGCCGCACCAAGCACCACATCAATGTGTTTGGCGAGGAGCTGATGGTCGAAAATACCGATACTGCCATCGCCAAAGCCTGCGCCATTACCGGACTGGAGGTCATCGACTATACCGTCGCGCCGGTATTCATGCAGGGCCGCGAAAAGGGCGCCCACGAATGGATCGTTGAGTTCAGGCACGCACCGCAGGACCCGGAGCATTTCCGCACCGTACTGGACGAAACCTTGCAATCCCTCAACTCCGATTATGAGGCCAAGCGCTACAACAACATGACTCTGAACCCACTCATACTCAACGTGGCCCGGCCAAAGCTGTTTTACGACTGGCTCAAGGAACAGGACAAACTGGGTGGGCAGCACAAAATACCAAGGCTGTCCAACGAGCGCCATTACCTGGAAAAACTGAAGGCCATGCAGGTGGAGGATGGGTCAATGGCTTAATTTTTCGCTTATGAAAACCAAACTGAACTTAATAGTATTCTTCCTCCTGCTCATAAATGTTTCAATTCTCTTCGGACAGGAAAGTCTTTCACCAACAAAACTTAATGCAAAGCAACTGCCGAAAGTGATAGAATATGAGGGCAAACTAAAGTCGGCCCTGCAATGGAAAGATGCCAACGGCGATAATATTGTAATCACGACCGAAACGGGGATTTATCAAAACAGGAAATTCAAACATGATAGTGATGGGGTTGACGCGGAATTGTTTGCGTACCACTTTATAATAACCGATAGCAAACCTGCTCAAACGTGGAAGGTCTATGATTATATTTCGGACTGCCCGGTCGATATTGAAGCCAGTTTTGTGGGCGGAGCGCCAAACATTACCGACCTGGATAATGATGGCATTGCCGAAACATGGCTCATATACAAAACGGTATGCCACGGTGATGTAAGCCCTGCCGACATGAAGGTCATCATGTACGAAGACAACCAAAAGCACGCGATGCGCGGGAGGGAAAAAGTGTTTGAAGGGTCAGACGATAAAGGAGTCAAACATTATGATGGCGGCGAATACACCTTCGATCCCGCTTTCGCTAATGCCCCGGAAAGCTTTCGCAAATTTGCCAAAAAGTTGTGGAACCAAAACCTGACACCGGCATGGCAAAATCAGGAATAAAAATTTAACACAAACAATAACAGCATTTTACACTTTGGCACTACCTTTGCATTATATATGAAAATGATATAAATGAAAAGGACAACACTCTTAACACTCGCTGCTGCCGGATTATTTTTACTAACATCATGCGGCCCGAAACTCCACCGTTATGGCTGCAGCAGGAAACGATGCATCGTTGAAAAAGAAATAAAAGATAAAACACCACTGCCCTCCGCCGGGCAGCTCGCCAAAAAAGTAAAAGCCACCGTGTAAACGATGGCTTTTTTGTTTTTCCTACAGTAGAGACGCAGTGCCTGCGTCTCACGTTCTGTACAATTTTATCATAAGACGCATTCAATGCGTCTCTACATTATCGTTCATGATTTGTATTACGCGAGACGCATGCAATGCGTCTCTACAGTATCGTTCTACGACGCCGTTTTCAAACGTTTCAACAGCGTCCGGTTCAGGTGGTGCTCCACATACTCGCGGTCAATGTGCAGTTCCTTATCATCCGATCCCGGCAATTCGTACATCGCATCGGTAAGGATGGCTTCGCATAACGAACGCAGTCCCCTTGCACCCAGCTTGTACTCCAATGCTTTTTCCACGATATAGTCCAGCGCGCTGTCTTCAACAGTAAGCGCCACATCGTCCATTTCGAACAATTTTTGATACTGTTTCACCAACGCATTCTTAGGTTCCGTAAGGATGGCGCGCAGCGTTTCCCTGTCAAGCGGGTCCATGTGCGTAAGCACCGGCATACGCCCGATGATCTCCGGGATAAGCCCAAAGTCCTTTACATCTTTCGGAATGATATATTGCAGCAGGTTATCCTTATCGATATTGTCTGTGTTTTTAGCGTTGCTGCTATAGCCCACTGCCTGGCGGCCCAGCCTCTTCGAAATGATGCGTTCGATGCCATCAAAGGCGCCACCGGCAATAAAAAGGATGTTCTGGGTATCCACTTCGATGAATTTCTGGTCCGGGTGCTTCCTTCCACCTTTCGGCGGAACGTTCACTACCGTGCCCTCAAGGAGCTTCAGCAATGCCTGCTGTACACCCTCGCCCGACACGTCGCGGGTTATGGACGGGTTGTCGCCCTTGCGCGCAATTTTGTCGATCTCATCGATAAATACAATGCCGCGCTCGGCTTTCTTCACATCATAATCGGCGGCCTGCAACAGGCGCGTCAGGATGCTTTCCACATCCTCACCCACATAACCGGCTTCGGTCAGCACAGTGGCATCTACAATGGTAAGCGGTACGTTGAGCATACGCGCTATGGTTTTAGCCACCAGCGTTTTGCCCGTACCCGTTTGCCCCACCATAAGGATGTTGCTCTTTTCGATCTCCACATCGTCGTCGCCCGGCTTTTGCATCAGCCTTTTGTAGTGGTTGTATACCGCTACCGACATTACTTTCTTGGTCTGGTCCTGCCCTATCACGTACTGGTCAAGGAAGGCCCTTATCTCTTTTGGTTTTTTCAGTTCCAGTTCGGCGGCCATGGCGGTCGACCCGCTTTGGCGCAGCTCTTCCAGCACAATGCCGTGCGCCTGCTCAATGCAGCGGTCGCAAATATGAGCTGTGATACCCGCTATAAGCAGGTTGGTTTCCGGCTTTTTCCTGCCGCAAAAGGAACATTCTAATACTTCTTTAGCCATCTTTCTGTTTGCTTATACAACCTAAGACGTGTTTTTACCGCCTTAGGTTGCGACAAGCTTAAAATTTTATTTTTTTATTCCCTGATCAAAACCTCGTCTACCATTCCGTACTCTTTCGCTTCATGGGCTTTCATCCAGTAATCCCTTTCGCTGTCCTTGTGTACTTTCTCATAGCTTTGGCCTGAGTGTTTCGCAATGATCTCATACAATTCTTCTTTCAGCTTCAGCATTTCCCGAAGGTTGATCTCCATATCGGTAGCCACACCCTGTGCGCCGCCCGACGGCTGGTGGATCATTACCCTTGAATGCGGAAGCGCCGAACGCTTTCCGGCAGCGCCTGCACAAAGCAATACCGCACCCATAGATGCCGCCATACCCGTACAGATAGTAGCTACATCCGGCTTAATGTACTGCATGGTATCATACATGCCAAGGCCCGCGTAAACGCTTCCGCCCGGCGAGTTGATGTAGATCTGGATGTCCTTTGTAGCATCGGTGCTTTCCAGGAACAACAGCTGTGCCTGTACGATGTTGGCCACCTGGTCGTCAATGCCGGTGCCAAGGAAAATGATCCTGTCCATCATAAGGCGCGAGAATACGTCGATCTGCGCAACGTTCATCTGGCGCTCCTCCATGATGTAGGGCGTAAGGTTCGTTGGGTTCATCGGCGTAACGCGGCCAATCATTTTGTCGTAATATAAGTTATTCACACCGTGGTGCTTTGTGGCGTATTTCCTGAATTCTTTACCGTAATCCATAGTTTTTGTAAAATTTTTTTAAGTTTATTAAATGAAACGAAAAAACGTCAGGCGCATTATGGCCTGACGTTCAAAGATACTCATTTTTTACGAGAATTTATTCCCCGTACATTTCTTTGATAAAGTCATTGTATGTAACTTCTTTGGTTTCATAAGCCACTTTTTCCTTAAAAAGGTTCAGCATTTTTTCGCTCATTACCTGTTCCGACAGACGCTTAACCTCATCCTTGTTCGAAAGTACCCTTGCCACGATTCCGTCTACATCCGCATCGCTTGGATCCATCTGGCCAAACTGTGCCATTTGCTTTTTAATAACCTCGGCAGTATAGGCTTTAAGGTCTTCAAACGTAAGCTGCAGGTTGTTCTCGCTCATTACCTTACCTTCGATAAGCTGGTAGCGAAGGCCGTTCTCTGATTTTTTAAACTCTTCCTCAGCCTGTTCCGGCGTTAACGGGTTCTCTCCTGCATTCTGTAGCCATTTTACGAGGAATCCTGTAGGGAGTTCAAATTTGGTATTTTCGATAAGCGACTCGGTAATATCGTTAAGGAATTTCTGGTCGGCCTGCTGTGCGAATTGCTGCTCGGCATCTTCCTTTATTTTAGCTTTAAGCTCTTCTACAGACGACACATTGCCTTCGCCAAAAAGCTTGTCGAAAAGCTCCTGGTTAAGTTCTGTTTTCTCGTGTGTATTGATCTCCTCAATAGTGAAGTCTACCTCAACATCAAGGCCGTGCACGTCGTCATGGCTTACCGCAAGGTAATCCATCAGTTTGTGGTCGTCGTCAAAAAGGCCTTTAGTGCCTACAGTAACCACATCGCCTACTTTTTTGCCGATGAATTTATTCGCTGCCTTTTTATCTTTAAACAGCTCAGTAGTGATCGTTGTGCTGTTGTTGATGCCCTTCTCCTCATTAGTGAAAGTACCTACGATGTCGTCGCCTTCGGCTACCGTTTCTTTAGACACCAGTTTGCCGTACTGCTTCTGGATGCGCTCGATCTGCTCATCAAGCATGGTATCGTCGGCAATAATGTTGTATTTAACCACTTTGTTCTTAGCGCCAAGGTCTACTGAAAATTCAGGTGCAAGTCCCAATTCGAATTCAAAAGAAAAATCTTCCGCATCCCAGTTGAAGTCTTCCGTTACTTTCGGAAGCGGGTTGCCAAGTACTTCAAGTTTCTCTTTTGCCATGTACTCGTTAAGCGCTGCCTGGAGGATCTTGTTCACCTCTTCCAGCAAAACCGCCTTGCCGTATTGTTTGTGGATAAGGCTCATAGGCACAGCGCCTTTCCTGAATCCCGGGATGGATGCATTCTTCCTGTAATCCTGAAGTACCTTATCTACTTTTTGCTTATAATCGTCTTTTGCAACATTTACCGTTACAACTGCATTTAATGCGTCTATCTGCTCTTTTGTAATATTCATTCTACTATGTGTTTATACCATAAAATATTGGGTTGCAAAATTATCGAATTTTTACAACCTGCACAAGTTTTTAAAATATTGATTACAAGAGGGTGAAAAATAATTTTGAGGATAGGTCACGACCGTTTCTCGTCCCTCGTAAACCCCGATACCAGCGACTGGCAGAACGAGAGCACAAGGCTAAACAGCAATGCCATCCAAAAACCGTCGACGGTGAATCCCGGCACCAGCTCGGCACACAGCAGGATGATTATCGCGTTGATGACCAGCAGGAACAACCCCAGCGTAACGATGGTGGCAGGAAGCGTGAGCAACACCAGCAACGGCTTCACAAAAATATTGAGCAGGCCCAGCACCAGTGCAACCAGCAGCGCCGTCATGAAGTTAGGAACATGTACTCCCGGTAGCAGGTGTGCCAGCAGCAATACGAAAACCGTAGTGAAGAATATATTGATAAGTGTTTTCATAATTGTAAAGAATTACTGTAAAAATACGAAAAGCACCTTTCTAAAGATGCTTTTTGTGGAAATTTTAAAGGGCAGACAAAGAGATTTCTCCGCTGCGCTTGCGAAAGGCAGAAGTCACATCCCTAACTCCTCTCAAAAAGAGCCAGCCGGATATACTTAATCAATCCTAAGCAGGAACGGCCTTATCGGCATGAGTGCAGCTCTTCCCCTCTTGAGAGGGGCTAGGGGTGTGTTTTGCATCCTTATTATTCTCGTTCCTGTTATATCTTCGGCCGAAAAACTGCCCCTGCCTCTATTACATCACCCCTTTCTGCTTCTCAGCAAAGCGGTCGGCCTGCATCTCTAGCATTTCGATGGCTTTCTTTTTCTTATAGTTGTAGAGTTCGCGGTCGTTGCGTATCTCGGCGTAAACATCGTCATAAATTCCCGCATCGGTAGTCCGGAGCAGTTCACGCTGGTAGTTGTTCTGCTCCAGGTTGGTTTTTATGGCCATTTCGGCATCCTCCAGCTTAAAGTCGTATTCCCCTTTCGGCGAAAGCAGCTTGGCAATTATGGGCGAAGTCTCAATGGCGAGGAACAGCAGCATGATGAAGAACGACGGTAGCCACGGCAGTTTGTCCAGTGCATTGATGCGCGCCATCAGCCCGTCGAAACTGTCGATTATAGGCTCGGAATCGGTGACTTTTTTATCAAGGTCGGTTTTCAGGGTTGCGGCTTCTTTTTCCTTTGCCGCTATCTTATCGTTATTGGTTTTACGAAGGGCTTCCAGTTCGGCAAGGGCAGCATCGTGCTTTTGCCGCTTTTCGCCATACACAGGGCCTTTACCCAGCTTCATGGTGCCTTTGGTGCCTTCCGCCTCGGTAATGTAGGTGCTGTACAGGGCATTCACCTCTTTTTCTTTTTTGGCGATGTCCGATTTAAGGCTGTCAGTCTCTGCCTTGTTTTTGTCGAGGTCGCCCTGGAAGTAACTGGCCACCTGCTTTTTGTTGGCCAGTGCCATATCGTTCTTTTCCTTGAGCAGCACGGTATCGATTTCCTTCTGGAATATCTTTATCTCCAGCGGTTTTGAGATCACTATGGCAATGATCATGGCCAATACGATACGCGGCGTGGCCTGCAAAATTTCCTGGCTGAAGCGGTTGCGCTTGCGGATGGTGGACACGATATAACGGTCGAGGTTGAAGATAAGCAGTCCCCAGATGAACCCGAAGAAGGCCGCCATGTAAACATTGTCGAATACCGTATAAAGCGCGTATCCCGCCGCTATCCATGCCATGAGCGCGGTGAAGAAAACCGTGGCGCCAATACCGGCATACTTGTTTTGCTCGCCGTTGGAGCAGTTGTAAATAATACCCTTATCCGCACCGGAACAGGTGATGAAAAATTCTTTTACCATGATGATTCGTTTTTGATGATGATGATGATTGATACAAATGTAACGTGTTTTTCGATACATTGTTATAAGCGGCTGGCCCGTTTTGCGTTAGATACAAAAAATCCGCCTCGGTGGGCGGATTTCGAAAGCTACTTAAGCGCTACACCTGTTTTATGGAAAATCTCCCGGATGATCTCCCCATCCTTCATCGTATACACCATCATACTGTAATTTAGCGGATTATTGTCGCTGTATTTATTGGGTGTCGCCACGTGCAGTGAATCCATCTGCGGCCGGGTAAGCGAATAAACATTTATACTTACAAGGTCGTTCGGATTGATCTTGGCTACCCTGCTTTCCTGGTCACGTTCATAGTTGCGTTCTTCGACTTTTGCATAGGTCACTTTTACCGACGAGCTTCCGTCCTTTTTGTTTTCTTTTATCTTTATCCTGTGGTATTTTGCCGATGGGTCGTCAAACACTTTAGGCTCCGTCACCAGCAGTTCCTTTTTCTCTTCTTCGGTAACCGACTCCACGTCGACCCTGCCTACAGATGCTACATCAGTAGTGATTACTGATGCATCTGCTGCCGGGTTTTCATTCAGGTCGCCTGTACTGCACGACAGCAGCATGAGCACGGCCGTTACCGAAAATACGGCAAACTGCACCAACGCCGCTTTACTTTTTGTTGTGGTTTTTGTCATCATAATAAATCTTTTTTTTGTTACGTTAAAATTAATATTGCTTGCCAGAGGGTATAATCCTGCCGGAAGTGCTTTTTCAAGCAGCAGTTTTTGATAGGAAGTCACATCGCTGTGGCTGCGTACCACATTTTCGTCGGCCAGGAATTCATGGTTCATCTGTATCGCCCTTTTGTAGAGGCAGACCAGCGGATTGAACCACAGTGCCACCTTTACGGCTTCGATAAAAAGTATGTCGAGCGTGTGGCGCTGGCGTATATGAACCATTTCGTGCGAAAGGAGTTCCGGTGTTTCCAGCCTTTGGTGGTAATCTTTTTCAGATATAAATACCGTCCCAAGGAAGGTATGCGGCAGGATGTCTTCTTTAACAAGCACCAGTGCCGCACCCTCATAACTAACTCGTTTTCCTTGTCTTTTAATTCCGTTAAACCGTGCTATGTTCACCGCAAACCTGCCCGCCAAAACCAATGCAACAACGCCATAGGCCACCCAAAGGATGTACGGAAGGTAATCTGTCGTTTCTGCCTGCACTGCAACCGGCGCCGTTGTAACCACGGATGCAAATTCAAACACCGTTTCGGGCCTTTGGGCTATGGCTCCCATATTTACAGGAAGCTGTATAAGCGGCATTGCAAGCGATAGCACTATTGCGCCCAAAAGGTAAAACCTGTTAAAGCGGTGCATCTTTTCTTTTTCCAACAGCAGGTGGTACAGGCCAAGCAGTACTGCCATGCTTATTGCTGATGTGATAAAATAAGTTATCATACGCTCTATTATTAATTCCTTACGTTAATGCTTATCGGCAACGTATACAGTGTCCGTACTGCCGTTTTGTTTTTTATGCCCGGCTTCCATTTGTCTGTAACAAGCTTCAGTACGCGTTCCGCTTCCGCGCCCATGCCGTGGCCGGGGTCTTTTACAATTTTGATGTCCGACATGCTGCCATCCGTTTCAACAATAAAGCTGGTGTATATCTTAAGGGTATGGCTCCCGTCAAGTTCGGGTACCCTGAAATTTTTCAATATGATCGTATACAGTGCGTTGATGCCCCCCGGAAATTCCGGCTGTACATCCAGGTCTTCCGGGCTGTACGGAATATCCTGGTGCAGGTAGCTTTCAACGTCTTCCCATTTACCCGACTTTTCCTGTTTTGACACCGGAGCTGCTGCCTTTTCATTGTTGGAATCCATTATCCTGACCGCGGTAAGCATGGCAGGCGTTGAATTCGTCAAAGGCCTTTTGTCCTTGTACACACACATTGTGTACACTTCTCCCTGGTATTTTTCATCCATGGGCCTGAGGTGCTTTTCAAAATAGCTTTCTGTATACAGTTGGAACTGGTAGGGTTGCGGATGCTCTTTGGTACGTGCATTTTTGAACACGGAACTTCCCATATAGGACGCTACGTCCTGCGGCTTCATTTTAGCCAGCGCTTTGTTGTCGATATTCCTGCCATCCAGCCACAAGGCAAATTTGGCTTTGTCTTTCCAACTGTCGAATTCTGCCTGCGAAGGTGTCTTCTTTTTGAAGGAAGTTACCAGTGGCAGGTATTTCCTTTTCTCAGCGGCCGTCAGGTTTTCATAAGGCTTGTCGATGTTTACACCATTGTACTCATCAATGATCTTTACATGGACGCCGGCATAGTAACGGTCACGCTTTTCATCATCATTATCATTAACCGATGCTGTTTGTGCAGCTGTCGCGGTCTGTTGCTTTGATGTAGTTTTTTCCTGTGCTACGGTTTCAATGCACAGCAGGGCGATCAATCCGGCGATTACGGGAATGGCGGAGATTTTCAGTACAAGCGCCCTCGATCTTGTGGTGGCTTTTGTCATCATGGTAAAACGTTTTTTGGTTACAGAAAAATTAAGGCTGCTGGCCAATGGGTAAAATGTGGCCGGATGGGCTTTTTGAAGCAGCAATTGCTGGTAGACCACTATATCGGCATCGGCAACAACCACCTCATCGGCAAGAAACTCATGGTTGAGCTGTATGGCTTTTTTATAAAAGTACAGTATCGGGTTGAACCACAGGATGGTTTTAAGTGTTTCGATAAACAGGATGTCGAGCGTGTGCTTTTGGCCGACATGCACCAGTTCATGCGTAAATAATTCCGCTTCGATGCCGCGTTGCTCATAGTCGCCTTTGCTGATGAATATATACTTCAGGAATGTATGCGGCAACACCGGCTCATCCAGCAGTACCAGTACGGAACCTTCGTAGCGCACCTTTTCATTACGGCGGATCTTTCGCGTAAGCTGAAGGATATTCACTGCAAATCTCACTATTAAACCCAATGTCACTATTCCGTAAATTCCCCAAATACCATATAGTAGGTAGTTGGTTTCCTGTACAATGGGTGCAGTAACTGCAGCCGGGGTAAAAGGCAGGTTTTCCGTTACAGGCATTGGCATTGCCGTTACTTCAGTGTAAACTTCTATGGTAATGAACGGCAGCGCTATCGAAATTACCAGGGCAGCCAGCAAATACAACCGGTTGAAGCGGTGCATTTTTTCCCTTTCCAGCAGCAGGTGGTACAGCCCCAGCAGGGCCGCAAGGCTTATAGTGGATGTGATGAGGAACTGGCTCATTGCTTTTTGTTTTGGATCTCTTTATCAATGATCTTGCGGAGTTCTTCGAGTTCTGCGGCGCTCAGGTCGGTTTCTTTCGTAAAGAAGGAAGCGAACTGGGCAGCCGAATTATTGAAGAAGCTTTTTATCATTCCGTTTACCTGTTTCGAAAAGTAATCGGATTTTTCCACCAGCGGAAAGTACTCACGGCTCTTGCCGTACTCCTTGTAGCCTACAAAGCCTTTATCGGCCATGCGCTTCAGCAGCGTTGCAACGGTCGTGGTGGCGGGCTTCGGTTCCGGAAACAGGTCGAGCAGGTCTTTCATAAATGCCTTTTCCTGTTTCCAGAGGAGTTCCATCAGTTGTTCTTCGGTCTTTGTTAACTGCATACTGCTCTACAACATTAGAGTTGCTTCTACAAATGTAGAGTAAAAAATAATATGTGCAACTTTTTGAGAGATTTTTTTTGACGTGAAGTATAATATAACAATCTTTACCTGCCAGATAATCAATTATTATGAAACACCTTATACTACTCCTGCTTGCCTGTACCGCGGCCTTCGCCCAAAAGAAATTTACCGTTGCCGACAGTACTACCAAAGAGCCGATCCCCTATGCCGGCATCAACCTGAATAACGGTTATGGCCTTTATTCGGCAGAGGATGGCAGCGTGACCCTTACAGATACTTCTGTAACCCATATCACGGTATCGTCCATTGGGTATCGCGACAAGAAGATTGCCATTTCAGCCCTTACCGATTTAGTACTGCTTGAACCGCAGCCCATAGAATTGCAGGAGGTGGTTGTATCGAAAAAAACAACCAAAAAGCGCGAAGCCACTGTTAAGCCAATGCTGCACAGGGACAATGGTGCATTGTTTATGTCGTCAATAGGGCTGCACTATGCATTTATGGTAAAATCAGCTAAGAAGGAAGCCTATCTTACCAAAATAACCCTTCCTGTTTTTAAGGCGGCCTTTGAAGCGGAGGGCAGGCCGGGCACGTTTGACAAGATTTCTTTCCGCACCTTCGTAAAAATTGAAGTGCTTAAAAATGACAACGGGCTTCCCGGCGAAAAACTGCTTGATTTTGAACAGGTAACCCTTGTACACAATGATAAGGATGAGCCTCTTGAAATAACACTGGCAGAAGAGCTGCCTGTTGCCGAAACAGGGATGTTTGTACAAGTAACCATTTTAGGCAGGGCCAATGCCGACGGGAGCCTTAACAGCGAATTAAGCTACACAACCTCGACAAATCCGGATGGCAGCATTCAAAAATGGCCTAAATACTGCCAGCCGAATTTTCCTTTGGTCAAAATACCTAAAGGAACACTCACCTATATAAGGGAACCGTTTTCGGGTAACAGCGGGTGGCGCACAATCCAGGAGCCGCATTTGCGCACAATGAAAGAGTATCCCGACTTCAACATTGGCTTTGGGTACACAACAACAACCTACGAATAAATCAACGTAGTATTATTCAGCAACATAACGTTTTGGCTCCGTTTTTTCTTACCTTTAAACTGAACCAATAAACACACTGTCATGAAAAGCAATGTACCTGTTTCCAAAACCCGGGATACGTTCCGGATACTGCTGGGGCTGCTCCTGTTATTTACCGGCACCAGCCACCTCACCTTTGCACGCACCGATTTTTTAGCGCAGGTACCCGACTGGGTTCCGCTTGAGGACGACCTTGTAGTAGTGCTGTCGGGGGTTGTCGAACTGGTGTTGGGCCTTTCGCTTATTGCCCTTTCCAAATACAAGGTGTATGTTGGGTGGGTAACTACAATCTTTTTCATTGCGATCTTCCCGGGGAATTATGCCCAGTACAAAAACCAGGTCGACGCTTTTGGACTGGATACCGACAACCTGAGGCTCATACGCCTGTGCCTGCACCCGCTTCTGGTGATCTGGCCGCTGTGGAGCACCGGGGCATGGAAAGCCGCTTTCGGAAAGAACAATTAGTTTTAGTTATCAATGGCCTTGGTGAGTCCGTCCAGCCTTTGCAAAATTGCCGGCATCCTGTAATCGCCGTGCATCTGCCTGATATTCTGTGCTGCTTCGGCAAGGCCGGTCCCTATCGCCGTTACATACAGTGGGTTTTTGCTTCCGCCACGGTACACCGGTTCTTTAAGCTGTTCGATGGTTGCAAAATTGCTCTTTGCAACACCTACTACGGGTATTTTTCCATCAAGGGCATTATACAGATGGCCGCCAAGCCCAGGGGTGCCATTATCGTCAAGGTATACGAAGCCATCAATCACCATGCAGGTAATTTCGCCGAGGCCGACCTGCTTTAAAAGACTGAGGATACAGGGCAATTCCCTTTTGTAAAAAGCGCCGGGCTCATAATCGGCCACACTCTGGATAATTTCAGAATATACCGCAACAGGTTCAGCATCCTGCCAGCCGGCAAATTGCAGGGCAACCGTTTTTGCGTTGTTGCCGTAATAGTACGTATCGAAAGCGAGTATCATTGTGCGAAGGTACAAAAAGCAGGGTCTGCCTATTTTTTCTTCTTTTGCTTCTTATCCATTTTTTTGCTTGCCACTTTCGCTACCGGCTTAGGCAATATGGTTTGGACCAGGCCTTCCTGTACAAATTTCCATAAGAAATTGAATACCGATTTGTCCTTGGACCGGTCGACACCAATATGTACTTCCTTAAGGTTGCCTTTGGAGTCGTCCTTTAGTATGAGGTTGCCCAATGCCGAGACCAGTTTCTTTTTCTTAGTAAGGTCGTCTTTATCATAAACCTCCACTTTAAGGTCGTCATACCTGATGGCAAAGTCCCCTTCGGCCCTGTTACGATTACCGTTGAGCGTAAAATACACTTCGTTCAGGTCGCCCGTAGTCGTGACATTCATCAGCGGTTTGGTAATCGGGTTCACTTCTTCACTCCGGATATTCTTCAGGCGGCCTATTATCGTAAAGGAATCGCTCCGGTCCATTGTATTGAACGACCAGTTCACGGTTAGTGGCGCCGACTTCATGAACAGGCACTGCACATCTATGGTAGTCCCCGGCAGCTTGTCTTTGCCTACCGGGCTATATACATTCGATATCGTTGCATAAAACTTAGAAAAGCTTACTTTGGCCGCCGGGCGCTCAAAATCCAGTTGCTCCTCATATACAATGGTCGAATTTTTCAGCAGCAGCTTCTCTACCTTCAGGTCAAATTTCACGCTGCGAAGCATTTCGCTGTACAGTTTTTTTATGGAAGGATCATCCGTCGGGAGTTTGTTCCGGTAGATGTTGGCATTCACTTTTTCCAGTATCATTTCGGGCGAATGCACAAACAGGGTATCATTCACAAAACCCCAGTCGGCGCTGGGTATGCTTATTTTTTCGGCCACGATGGCAAACTGGTCTTTCTCTTTCTGCATTAACTGCGTAAACTGTACGCGGTTATGCTTGGGGATCATCTTAAAGTTCGTTACGGCAACCGTGCTGTCTGAGGACGAAAATTTATCTGCCGTAATGTTATAGAACTGGCCCGCCCGGTAAAACAGGCTGTCGCAGGCAAAACTATAATCGCGGTAGCGTACAGGGATGTTCTTCTCTACCGTATTGCTGTCAATGCGGATGTTATTCAGCTCGAAGCTAATGTTGGAGGCGCTCAGGAGGCTGCCTTTCAGCGAATCCAACATCCTGAATTTGCCGTTGCGTATTTCGAGGCTGCCGGTACGGATGGCGTTTTTGAAAGGCTTCACATCGTCATCGGTATTGTATTTTTTTGCACGGGGGTACAGCGTTACATTGGGCCCGTCGATGATCACTTTTTTTACGTTGATACGGTCTTCTGTGAGTAAAGCCCAAATGTCAAAATGCTCTACCCTGATGGCATGAACCTCTGCGAAAGCGCCCTGCTGGAGGGATGCCCCCACACTGTCTTTAGGAGCGATAAAGGCGTCATGCATCGTAAAGCTGCCACTCAGCAGGTCGATGTCCAGGTCCTTATAGCTGATGTTATACGGGAAATCCTTCTCCGCATGGATAATGGACGGTAACTTTTTGCCGATATACCAGCTGAGGCCGTAGCTGCCCAGAATCACCACAAGCAGGAGTATGAGGATGCCGACAGCAAATTTCTTTAAAACGTTCATTTCTTTGGGATTATGATGTAATGTACTACAATTCGGGGGCATACCGTATCGATTTAGGTTTTAATTAACCTCTGTAATCCTAAAATGAGCAAATTTATTAACGGTATGAAATCATTTAGCCGCAATTAATAACCAATTTATAAAAACCAAGGCTGTTTATTGTTAAATTAATTATTATGAATGCATAATAAATTTTAGGAAATTATTGTACAATTCATATTTTATCCTAAATTTGATATAAGATTAATAAACGAGAAACTAACTTATTTTTAACTATGAGAAAATTATTATCCTTAACAATGATGGCATTGGCGGCTACTTCGGCATTTGCAGGAGGATACCGTGTGAGCCTTCAGGGGCAGAAACAGCTGGGTATGGGCCATACCGGCGTTGCCGTGGCCAACAGCGCCGAGGTATTGTTCTTTAACCCGGCCGGGGCGGTATTCCTTAAAGACCGCTTCAACATTTCTATAGGCGCCAACGCGCTTTTTGCCAGGACCAAATACCAAAGCGAAGCGTATAACTGGAAAGCCTCTACCGAGAATACCGGTACGCCTTTCAGCCTTTATGCCTCCTACAAAGCGCTCGACTGGCTAGCGGTGGGCCTTGCGGTTTACACACCATACGGTTCTGCCGTAGAGTGGGAACAGGACTGGGTAGGCTCACACCTTGTCAATAACATCGACCTTCAGGCGATCTACGTGCAGCCTATCGCTTCGATAAAACTGACCGACAAGTTCAGTATCGGCGGTGGCCCTATATTCGTAACCGGCGGAGTGGAACTGAACAGGAACGTATCGCGCAGCCTCACCAATGAAGAAGGCGAAAGGTCTGACGTGACTATCGAAGCCAAAAATGTTACTGCATGGGGATGGAGCGCAGGCTTTATGTTTAACCCTGCCGATAAAGTAAGGCTTGGGCTTAACTACCGTTCTGAAATTACGATGGAAGCCCGCGATGGCGATGCTACCTTCAACGACCTTCCTGCATTTGCACAGGGACTTTATACCAACACTACTTTTAATGCCGACCTTCCGCTTCCTGCAGAACTTAGCGTGGGAATCTCATGGGACGTAAGCGACAAGTGGCTTGTGGCCTTCGATTACAACAGGGCATTCTGGAACGTTTATAAAACACTTACAGTTGACTTCGCTAACCCGAACATCGCTACTTCTGTAAACCCGCGTAACTACAAGGATGCAAGTACATTCAGGGTAGGTACACAGTTTAAGCCAAACGACAAATTTTCGTTCCGTGCAGGCTGGTACTTTGACGAAAGCCCGGTACAGGACGGCTATTTTGCCCCTGAGACCCCAAGGAACGATTCTATGGGCTTTACCGGCGGGCTTACCTATATGTTCAACTCAAACTTTGGTGTTGACGTATCCTTCCTTTACCTTCACTTCGACGAGGTGGATGCTTCTTACGACCACTTTACAGAAGATGGGAACCAGAACGTATCTTTCGGCGGAACTTACAAAAACGTTGTGTTCTCTCCCGGCGTTGGTTTAACTTACAGCTTTTAATTAAAATCACTATGAAAAACAAAGTAATATACTTAGCAATACTGGCAGCGGGCTTTGCATCCTGCGAGCCGGAATTTGAAAATGAGGTAACGAACGGCAGCTATAGCGCCGGCGATGCCGACTTTAGCAGTTATGTGGCAGTGGGCAACTCGCTTACGTCAGGCTACATGGACGGCACCATGTCGAGGGTAGGCCAAACCTATTCCTTCCCCAACATCCTTGCGCAGCAGTTTGCGCTGGTTGGCGGCGGCGAATTCACCCAGCCTTCTTATGCTGAAGACACGGGCAACCTTGGCGGTATTTCCGGGATCCCGGGATTCCCTACCAGGCTTGTCATCGATGCGGCTGCCGGAGGCCCGGAAAATTTAGTTGGCACCTCTACCATTACCCTTACACCACAGGCTTCAGCCTTTAACAACATGGGTGTACCGGGCGCTAAGTCATTCCACCTGCTTGCTCCGGGCTACGGTAATCCTGCAGGTCTTATGGCCAGCCCTGCCACGGCGAACCCGTACTATGTGCGTATGGCAACTTCAGCCTCGTCAACCGTACTTGGCGACGCAATGATGAAGAACCCTACCTTCTTTACCAACTGGATAGGCAACAACGACGTGCTTGGCTATGCTACCGGTGGCGGCGTGGGCACAACAGCAGGCCTTGGCGGTGGCGACATTACCCCGGTTACTGTATTTGAGCAATCGTACAACATGATCATCAACACCCTGACAGCGAATGGCGCAAAAGGTGTTGTGGCTACCATCCCGAACGTTACGGCCATCCCGTTCTTTACTACCGTACCTTATAACCCGCTTACCGCAGCGGCAATCGGCGGAGGCAATGAGGCGAATGGAACAGCGCTTATCAACCAACTGAATACTTCCCTCATAGGGCCGGTAAAACAGGTGCTTACAGCCTTCGGGCAGGGCGACAGGCTGCAATTGCTTTCGGCTACCGAAGCAAACCCCCTTCTTATAAAAGACGAATCGCTGACCAACATGCAGGCCCAGCTTACAGGCGCGCTTACACAGGCCGGGGTTCCGGCACAGCAGGCAGCGGTTATAGGCATTGTTTTCGGACAGGCACGCCATGCAACGGCACAAGACCTGGTACTGCTTACCACAAGGGGTGTTATAGGCACAGCGCCAACCAGCCCGTATGCCGTAGACCCGCTAAACAAGTATGGTGTTACCTACCCGCTTGATGACCAGCACATCCTTACTGCTTCTGAAGTTACCGAAGTAGCTACCGCCACGACTACCTTCAACAACATCATCAAAGCTGCGGCTGAGGCCAAAGACCTGGGTGTTGTAGATATGAATGCGATAATGAACCAGTTGGTGTCTGGCCTTCGCGTACAGGACGGATCGATCTATACCGCCAACTACTTTAGCACGGCTACGCTGAGCACTGTAATGTTCTCGCTGGACGGTGTTCACCCGAACGCACGCGGCTACGCCCTTATCGCTAACGAAGTGATCAAGGTGATTAACACGCACTACAACGCAAAACTGCCATTTGTGAGCGCAGGAAGCTACCCCGGCGCCACAGTGCTGCCTTCCAACTAACAGTTAGAAATTTCAATATAAGAAAGCGCTCCGTGAGGGGCGCTTTTTTTTGTTATATTAGCTAAAAACTACCACAATGAGATACCTGCTATTGTTCCTTTTGCCATGCATAGCCCTTGCACAGGAGACTGCTGCCGAATATGCCAATAAAGTTTTCGAAGCCTGTAAGACCAATGATGTAAAGAAGTTCGAGCAATTTTTAGCTACGCCGGAAGTGATAAAAATTTTTGTGAAGCAAATTGACCCATCGATTCCTGACGAAACGATACCCGGGGCTTTTGAAAGTTACAGGGTTGATGCCTTAGAAAAATTTCAGGCGTGGCAGGATGCAGCTAAGGAGTTGGGCCTTGACATGTCAACTGTCGTCATTACTAAAACAGAGGCTGAAGAACATACCAAGGAGTTAAGAAGGGAAGACAAGGAAATTTCTCAGGTCAACGTTACCGACATGCGCATCTATTTTAACTGTTCCGGTAAAAAACTCTGCTTCATTATTTCGGAAGCAATAAACATAAATGGCAAATACTACCTGACGGAGGAGTGCGTTGGGCTACACCTTGTAAATTAAATTAAAGATGCTGCATTAGTACCTTCTAATATAACTATTAACACGATGGCGATACACTAACATTCTATGTAAATGTCCGATTAAAAACAAAAGCAGCAACAGGAAAAATCCCGCTGCTGCCATGAAAATTAAAATGAAAAAAACTACTTTTTAATAATTTTAGCAGAGCCTTTAGCTGTATTCAGGAAGTACATCCCTTTTGCAAGGCTACTAATGTCTATCGGCGTATCGCCGTTAGCTGTAACTTCCAGGAGCTTTTGCCCCGAAATGTTGTATAGCGACACAACTGTACCATCTGTAAGGCCAACAATAGTTACTTTATCACTGGCAGGGTTTGGATACACTTTGATGATGTTGCTGTTGCGGTCGGCAATGCCAAGGGCTGAGCCTACGTAAATGTCATCGAGATATATATTGCCTCCGCCACCATTCACCTGCTTAAACCTGATGAGTAAGTTATCGTTAGCATAATTATCCAGCGATACAGTTTCATCATGCCATTCCTCATCCGTCATAGGATAGTATGGCGCAAAATATATAGTTTCATATATTTGGCCGTAACCAAGCTCGCTCCCCTGTTTATTGAATATCGATGTCCATGTTGTCCCGCAATCATCAGATACCAATACTTCTAGTGAATTATCCAGGTCCCCGTATGTTCGGTAGGCATAGCTAAAGTTTAATTGCTGGGAGCCGGCGCCAAGGTGTAGAATTGGCAGGTCTATAAACTCCTCACCGCCAATATTAGCGTTAAACATGGAGTCTTTACCCAGTGAACGGTTGCCTGAATTACTCACTAGCGGTGTTACACCCCATTGATGTGCTTTTGTGTTATCAGTATTCCATATATGCAATAACGAAGTTTCAGCTTCAAATCCCTCACTAAATGTTGCAGGCAGGTTGTCTGCAGGAGTAACAATAAAATTTGCAACCGCCTGATCATTGTATAAATTTCCTTCTGAACTGGCATTAGGAACTGACGTCCATGCTGTTAGAGTATGGTTTCCTTCACTCGCGGCTATTGCCGGTAAATTGATCTCTACAGATTCGCCACTGGCAAGGTTACCGGTCCAGTTGTGTACCTGGGCAGTACCATTATCTACTTTATAGTTAACAGCTACCGATGTAAGGGCATTGCTGCCATAGTTGCGAAGCTCTACTACTGGTGATTGTGTAGCCGCACAATTAAAGGTTACCGGAGATACAATTTTAAAAATACCTGCGTCGTTTACTTTTTTAGGAAAATAATCTGCATACGCAATGTGCAGTGGAGGTGCCATGTAAACATCTAACTGGTCGCTGTTCCAAGACATATAGTAGGAAGCACCCGTCAATGGATCGTGCGTGATCTCTGAAAGAAATCCTACCCATGAACCTCCATGATATAAGATATCCCGTTCCTTTGACGGTGAATAGGCCGTCTGTATGCCAAGACCGTAAACTGATGACTTTTCAAAATCAAGAAGCTGTTCCATAGATTGCTCCGACAAAAATTGTGTATTAAATAGTGCCTGGTAAAAATCTACCACATCCTGCGGAGTTGCGACAATACTGCCCGCACCACGTATAAGTGAGGCCGCCGCTACCGAACCCAGCCTTGGCCACCAGGTATCCACGGTATAGGATTGTGATTCCTGGATCGCATCCAATGCTTCCGTATCTTCAGCAGCATCAAAAGTCATGTCAAGGCCAAGCGGTGCGGTAATGTACTGATGAAGGTTGTGGGAGTAGCTGTTGCCTGTTGCATTTTCTATGATGTTGGCTGCAATGCTATAGCCCATGTTGCTGTACCTGAAAGCAGTACCCTTACTAAAGTTAGGTGCTTCAATCATTGTATATAAGTCCTCATAATCCCAAAATACCGTCCAATCGGTAAATACGTTTTCCCAAAAAACTACATTGCCTTCATTACTGGAATCATAAATGCCACTTTGGTGTTGAAGCAACTGGCGGATAGTTATGGTCATGTCTACATTAGGAATCGGCGCGTCAAAGTGCTCCCCAATTGCATCGTCAAGAGAAAGCAGGCCTGCTTCCTGCAGTTTTAAAAGTATTACAGCAGTATATAACTTGCTGTGGCTTGCTATGCCCATTGTCATATTGGTAGTAAGGGGAGTACCGCCCCCCGCCTGCCCGGATACGCCCTGCCAGCTGCCATAGCCGGGAATTGTAATGGCAAAAGAGATACCAAGGCTTTCATTTGTCCCTGTTGAATGGACGTTGGCTGTAAGGCTGTCCATTACCGCCTGGAAGCGGTTTGTCATTTCAGTCGGAATCTGCGCGTGGGCAGTTATTGCAGATCCGGCAATAAATAATGCGCTGAGTAGTTTTGTTTTCATAATATTTGACTATTTGTTTTATTACAAAACTACCCCTATGCTATATTTTGCACAATCCTACAAATTGGGTGATTTTTATACCAGCATCGCAATATTGCAGATAGTTACAATATATTTACGCCAATGAAAGCTGAGAAAATTATCAATTGGTTTTTGCCCAAAAGCGTACGGAATAATAAAGAGCATCCGCGCCACTATGAGCTGTACAGTATAGCAGGTTCTATAGCTATGGGCACTGCGGCAACCTGTATTTTCCCCATACTGCTCATCTGGTATGACCTGGGCGATTATTTGTGGATGTTTTATTTAAATGCCGCCTGTAATACAACGACCCTGTTTGCTATCCGCTACACAGGGCATTACCGCTTTTTTAATATAATTTCCGGCATTGTAACTTATTTTATCATCTACTATTGGCTTAAGGATTCGGGGCTCATCTATTCTACCAATATCTGCATTGTCCACATGTTTCTGCTCGGCGGGATACTGGCCGACCAAAAATGGGGATGGCTGTCCATTTTTACGAATATCGGCTATCTGAGTTTTATATACTACCTGACACTAACAAGCGAAAATTATAATGGGTTAAACGCTACACTGGGCAGCCCCCTGTATGCGCTTATTATGCATTGTATGATAACGGCTTTCCTGGGCAGTTTTTTGGCATACTCACTTACAAATAACGAGAAAAGCCGAAAAAAGATCATTGCGCTTCGTGACCAAAAAATCAACCTGCTGGATGAGGCCGTACGCCGGCGTACTGAGCAGCTCAACAGCATGCGCCAGACTATAGCCGCTGATTTCCATGACCAGACAGGTAATATGCTCGCGGCAATAAACCGGCAGGCTGCGTTATTGCAGCTTCGGCTTGCTGACAATGCTAAAGCGCTTCCTTTGGTGGAAAGCATCATTGCCAACAGTAATGGCCTTTATGCCTCCAGCAAGGACTTTCTCTGGAACCTTAATAATGACAGCGACAATCCCGCAACGCTCTTTGCGTACCTGACTTCATACGGACAAAATTTCTACAACCAGTTTGATATTGGCTTCTCTGCCATAACTTTGGGTAACTCAACACAACTAGGGCAGCTAAACCCACTTGCTGCGTTAAACCTTATCTATATCTTTAAAGAGGCTATGAGTAATGTAATTAAGCATTCTGGCGCGGATGATGTTACCATGCAAATGATATATGGTGAACATGACGTGACCTATATGCTTACAGACAACGGAAGTTGGAAAGAAGCAGATCCGGGTACGATGCATTACGGACTGAACAATATAGAGCGAAGGTCAGACAAGTCCGGATTCGGCTACAAGCTCAGTAAAAGTGCCGGTGGTACATGCATTGCCATAAGCCTGCCGGTTAGTTCTTTTATCCTTTAACAGCAAACAGATGAAGAAAATTGTAATTATAGATGACAACCTGGACATTCGCGAAGGGTTCGCTGCGGTAATCCAGTCATCAGGGAAATACGATGTTATAAGCCACTACGATACCTGCGAACAGGCTATTCGTAATTTAGCAAAAGATTGCCCGGATATTGTACTTATGGATATTGAACTGCCAGGCATGAGCGGGATAGAAGGCACATCCAAAATTTTGAAGAACTATCCTAATACAATTGTGCTGATCATTACGGTTTTTGAAGATAGTGATAAAGTTTTTAAATCACTGTGTGCAGGAGCATCCGGATATATTGTTAAAAATTCTGATATTTCTGAAGTATTGCGGGCCATTGAAGAAGCCCTTGCGGGTGGTGCCCCCATGAGTCTCAATATTGCCAGCATGGTGGTAAGGTCATTCAAACTGTCACCCGATTCGCCACTAAGCGAGCGTGAAACGCAAGTTCTACAAGGTATCGCCCAAGGTAAAACGTACACGAAAATAGCTACTGAACTGTTCATTAATAAAGAAACTGTTAGAAGCCATATTCGTAATATTTATCAAAAGCTTGCCGTGAGTAGTAAGGCTGACGCATTGCGGGTGGCAGAAGATAAACGTTGGATCGGGTAACGGCGGATCAAAACAAATAGTTCTGGGGAATAAAAAAAGCCTCTGATTTCTCAGAGGCTTTTGTGCGGGTGATAGGACTCGAACCTACACACCGTGAGGCACCAGATCCTAAGTCTGGCGTGTCTACCAATTTCACCACACCCGCAGGAGATAATTAAACAAGTAGTTTTTGTTTCATTATCGTGGGTGCAAATATACGAACTGTTTCTTATTATCAAAGGAAAAAATGAAATTTTTTAATTTTTATTTTTTCGTATTTTTGGCTTACAAACGTATATCACTAATTTTAAATGGATAACATAAAAAACTATGTGCAGCAGCACAAGCAAAGATTCATAGACGAACTGATCGAATTATTGAAAATACCATCCGTGAGCGCCGACAGCGCCTATTCGCAGGATGTAATTAATACCGCCGATGCCGTTAAGGCCAGCCTCGAAAAAGCAGGCTGCGATAAAGTCGAGATTTGCGAAACTCCCGGCTACCCTATTGTGTACGGCGAAAAGATATTCGATGCCAGCCTGCCTACAGTGCTTGTATACGGCCACTACGACGTTCAGCCGCCCGACCCTGTAGACCTCTGGACATCGCCGCCGTTTGAGCCTGTCATCAAAAAGACCGACCTGCACCCCGAAGGCGCGATATTTGCCCGCGGCGCCTGCGACGACAAAGGCCAGATGTACATGCACGTAAAAGCCTTGGAGTACATGGTGCAAAATGATGCATTGCCGTGTAACGTAAAGTTCATGATCGAAGGTGAAGAGGAAGTGGGCTCACCAAGCCTTGCCTGGTTTGTGGAGCGCAACCAGGAGAAGCTTTCCAACGACGTTATACTCATCTCCGACACCGGGATGATATCTAACCAGCAGCCATCCATTACCACCGGCCTGCGGGGATTGAGCTACGTAGAGGTAGAAGTTACCGGCCCCAACCGCGACCTGCATTCAGGACTGTATGGCGGCGCCGTAGCGAACCCGATCAACATCCTCGCGAAAATGATCGCTTCCCTGCATGACGACAACAACCACATCACGATCCCGGGTTTTTATGACAGGGTACAGGACCTTTCCCGCGAAGAGCGCGACGAAATGGCCAAGGCGCCGTTTTCGCTCGATGCCTATAAGAAGGCATTGGACATAGAGGACATTTACGGCGAGGCGACCTATACAACCAACGAGCGCAACTCCATACGCCCTACGCTCGACGTAAACGGCATTTGGGGCGGCTATACCGGCGAAGGCGCCAAAACCGTTATCGCTGGCAAGGCTTACGCCAAAATATCGATGCGCCTTGTACCCGACCAGGACTGGCACGAGATCACGGAACTGTTCACTAAGCACTTCGAAAGCATTGCCCCGAAAGGCGTTCGCGTAAAAGTGAAGCCGCACCACGGCGGGCAGGCGTATGTAACCCCTATTGACAGCATAGGCTACCGTGCCGCCGCCGCCGCTTACGAAGAAAGCTTTGGCATAAAGCCGATACCGGTACGCTCAGGCGGCAGTATCCCTATTGTTGCGCTATTTGAAAAAGAACTGAAGAGCAAAACGATCATGATGGGCTTTGGTCTCGACAGCGACGCGATACACTCGCCTAACGAGCACTTCGGGGTGTTCAATTACCTTAAGGGCATTGAGACTATTCCGTTATTCTACAAGCATTTTACCGAAATGAGCAAATAGTTTTCAGCTAACTGGCACTACTAAAAAGCCCAAAGGTTTCGAAACCTTTGGGCTTTTTATATTCCGCAATCGCAGTGCATCCGTATGGCCCCTGCGTATAGAATTATTTTATAAAGTAAGGAAACCAAGGGTCTCCTCCAAAAACTGTTTCGGGTTCTCTGCATGCAGCCAGTGCCCGGAATTGGCAATGTCTTTTATTTCTGAATTCGGGAAATGGGTTTTGATCAGGTCAAAATCTTCATCCTTAATATAATTGGAACGGTCGCCGCGAAGAAAGAGCGTTGGCCCGTCAAATTTCGCCCCTTCCGGTAACGCCTCACCGATATTTTCAATCTGTTCATTAAACACCTCCAGGTTAAAGCGGTAGGCCAACTGGCCGGGCTCCACCCAATACAGGTTTTTCATCAGGAACTGGCGCGTGCCGGCATCGTCTATGTATTCCGAGAGGGTAGCTTCCACATCGCTGCGTTCGGGTTTGGCCGTGAAGTCGACTGCATTAAGCCCTGCCAGGATATCCTGATGGTGCGGGCGGTAATACTTCGGCCCGATATCAGCTATAACAAGCCGGTGCACAAGCTCCGGATGCTGTGCTGCAAAAAACATGGCCGCCTTTCCTCCCATCGAATGGCCAATGATGTCGGTACTCTCCAGGTTTTTAGCATTGCAGTATTCTACAAGGTCCTTCACCATGGCATCATACGTAAACTCGTCGGAGTGGAAACTGCGTCCGTGGTTGCGCATGTCTACGGCGTGTACCTGGAAGCCGTTGTCGGCATATTGCCCGCTCAGGGTTTTCCAGTTGTCCGATGTGCCCAGGAAACCATGTATGATGAGGAGCGGCTTCCCTTCGCCTTCTATTCTTGAATTCAGCATATTACTTTAGTTTTTGCAGATACATATTGATAACATTCTCAAGCCCCAGGTACAGCGACTCGGCGATGAGCGCATGGCCTATCGAAACCTCCAGCAGGCCGGGGATGTTTTCCTTAAAAAACTTGATGTTGTCAAGGCTCAGGTCGTGCCCTGCATTCACGCCAAGGCCAAGGCTGTTGGCAACCGACGCGGCATCGGCATAGGGCTTTATGCCTAATGGGTTGCCAATACTGTATTCATGGGCAAAGGCTTCGGTGTACAGTTCGATCCTGTCGGCGCCGGTTTCCTTCGCGCCTTCCGCCATTGCAATTACAGGGTCTACGAATATCGAGGTGCGTATGCCGTTGCGCCGGAATTCCTGTATTACTTCCTGCAAAAAACCCTTGTGTTTTAGGGTATCCCACCCGGCATTGGAGGTTATGGCATCATCGGCATCAGGCACCAACGTTACCTGTGTGGGCTTCGTTTCGAGTACCAGATTTATAAATTCGGGTACCGGGTTGCCTTCAATATTATATTCTGTGTATACAACCGGCACCAGGTCGCGGGCATCCTGGTAGCGGATATGCCTTTCGTCGGGCCTCGGGTGGATGGTTACCCCCTGTGCACCGAACTTCTGCACATCGGCAGCTACCTTAAGCAGGTTGGGTACGTTGCCGCCCCTTGAATTGCGGAGGGTCGCTATTTTATTTATGTTTACGCTAAGTTTTGCCATATCTTTGTTAAGTATGCTTTTTCAGACAAAAATACAAAGTTAAAAAGGCAGAGTATCCTTATTTTTGATTATTTTGCATAATATTTAGCATTACCCCAGATGACTGACATTACCGATTTTCTTAACAATACCGTAAAACCGCTGCGCACTACAGATACCGTTGCCGATGCGCAGGACTTGTTTGCCGAGTACCCTTTTTCCTACTTTCCGGTATTGGAAGAAGGCGTGTACATTGGCTGTGCGGGAGCCGAGGACACAGAGCTTATGGATATTGAAAAGACCATGGGCGACCTACGCTATAGCTTTGAGCGCTTTTTTGTGCGGGACACCGCTATTTGGCTGGACGTACTGGAGGTTTTTGCAAAGAATGAAACCAACCTGCTGCCGGTACTTGACGGAGACAACAAATACCTGGGCTATTATGAGATTACCGACATCATTACGATGTTCCACCAAACGCCCTTCCTGAAAGAGGAAGGCGGCATACTTGTCGTAGAAAAAGGCGTACTGGACTACAGCATGAGCGAAGTGGCCCAGATAGTAGAAAGCAACAACGGCAGGCTGCTGGGCTTTTTCATATCGCAGGCCAGCCTTGACAGGGTAGAGATCACGCTGAAAATAAGCCTTGGCGGGCTGAGCGAGATCATTCAAACCTTCAGGCGCTACAACTACGACATTATTTCGGAACACCAGGAGGATGCCTACCTGAATACGCTCAAAGACCGGTCGGATTACCTGGACAAATACCTGAATATTTAAGCAAAATGAAAATAGCAGTTTACGGGCAGTATTACAAGGACAATACCGAAGAGATCATCGATAAGATGTTCGCAGTATTCGACACTTACGGGCCGCATGTTGCCATTGAATCGAATTATCATACTGCCCTGGCAGAAAACAACCTGCTCGCCGGCAGGGACTACCCTGTATTTTACGGGCATGAGGAGCTTAACGGTTTCGACATCCTTATCTGCATCGGCGGCGACGGGACCATGCTGCGTGCGGCAACCTACGTACGAAACAAAAACATCCCGATAGTGGGCATCAATGCAGGCCGGCTCGGATTTTTGGCCACGGTGCAACAGGAAAACATTCCGAACCTCCTGCCGTTACTGTTCGAAAATAAATTCAAGATCTCCCCCCGCACGCTGCTGTCGCTGGATTATGACGGCAAACCCGAAACAGCGCCCGGCGAGCTTGACTTTGCCCTGAATGAGGTAACCGTGAGCCGGAAGGACACTACCTCGATGATTACCATAGAAACAAAACTGAACGGAGAATACCTGAATTCCTATTGGGCAGACGGACTCATCATCTCTACCCCCACAGGGTCTACAGGCTATTCGCTGAGCTGCGGCGGCCCTGTGCTGATGCCCGATGTGAGCAGCCTGGTAATAACGCCCATTGCACCCCACAACCTGAATGCACGGCCCCTGGTAATCCCCGACGATACCGAGATCGAACTGAAAGTGAGCAGCCGTGAGGAACAGCACCTGGTATCGCTGGATTCCCGGATCATTTCCATAGATGTAGAAACCACACTCATCATCCGGAAAACAGGGTTCAAGATTAACCTGGTCGAATTTGCCGATGAAAAATTCACCGATACCCTCCGGAAAAAACTACTTTGGGGAGAGGATAAGCGGAATTAAAGCCCATAAATTTATCCTGCACGCATACTACACGCGCACTTCTTCCGTTTTCAAGTCTGTATCTTGCTAATTTATGCAATTTTTAAAGCGGTAAATTAGGTAATGTAGGCAGATTAGAAATCTATATTACTATATTTGCACCCAATTTTATAGAATGAAGAGGACTGTATTTTTGATATTGATAATCGTAACGGCATTAAGGAGTGAAGCCCAGATCAACGAGCTGGGACTTTTCGCCGGCGGCGCTAATTACATAGGCGATGTTGGGCCTACGGATTACATTGCCCCGAACGGCCTTGCCTTTGGCATTATCTATAAATGGAACCGCAGCCCCAGGCATTCCTGGAGAGCCTCTTTTACGTATGGCAAACTGTCTTCGGAAGACGCTGATTCAGAAGTGTCCGGCAGAAAACAGCGGGGCTATTCCTTTGAAAACAGTGTAAAAGAATTATCTTTAGGGCTTGAATTTAATTTTTTTGATTTCAACCTGCATGAGCCCGATCTTAAGGTCACTCCTTATATATATGGCGGGCTGAGTTATTTTTGGTACAACGACATTTACATTAATACCGCCAACGGCGAAACCGCGAGCGGCGATTCGACAGGCGCGCTGGCCATACCAATGACCGTGGGCGTTAAGTCGAACGTATTCGAAAACCTAATCATTGGATTTGAAGTGGGGGCACGATATACTTTTACCGATAACCTGGACGGCAGCAACCATGAGGACCACCCGGAATTCCGTTTTGGAAACCTGAACAGCAACGACTGGTATGTATTCAGCGGCTTTACCTTAACCTATACTTTTGGCGAAAAGCCCTGCTATTGCTCAAACTAACCATGGATACAACCACCACTGTAAATACGGAAAACCTTCCAAAGCACCTTGCCATTATCATGGACGGTAACGGGCGATGGGCCAAGAAAAAAGGGATGCTCCGGATATTTGGCCACGAAAACGGCACCAAGGCAGTAAGGGAAACCGTAGAGAACTGCGCCCGGCTGGGGATAGGCTACCTGACATTATACGCCTTTTCTACCGAAAACTGGAACAGGCCCAAGCTGGAAGTAGAAACCCTGATGAACCTTTTGGTAAGTTCCCTTGAAAAAGAACTGCCCACACTTCAGAAAAACAGCATAAAACTCAATACCATAGGCAACACCGCAATGCTGCCGGAAAGCGCACGTAAAAAACTGCTCGATGTAACAGAAAAAACGAAAGACAATACCCGCATGACGCTTACCCTCGCCCTGAGCTACGGCTCCAGGGAAGAGATCATATCAGCGGTGAAAACAATAAGCGAGAAAGTACAAAATAACCAATTAAACATAACTGATATCGATGAAGCTGTTATTGGGCAACACCTCTATACCAACGGCCTCCCGGACGTTGACCTTGTAATAAGGACCAGCGGGGAGCAACGCATAAGCAATTTCCTGCTGTGGCAGGTAGCGTATGCCGAGTTGTATTTTACAGAGGTACTATGGCCGGATTTCAGGGAAAAACATTTGCATGAAGCACTTATCAGTTACCAAAAAAGAGAACGTAGATTTGGAAAAACCAGTGAACAAGTCAAGTAACACAAATATGCTCCGAACGGGCATAGCATTGCTTTTTGGCATTTTATTATTTGGCGGCAGCGCAGCTAATGCACAGGAATACAACAACCTGGATGCGGCAAAGGAATACATCCTGGCCGACATTACCGTAACCGGAAAAATAAGCTATAATGAGCAGACCGTTGTGAATTTTACAGGCCTCGAAAAGGGCCAGATAATCCACGTTCCCGGTGAGGAAATAAGTGCGGCCATCAAAAAGCTTTGGAGGCTGGGGCTTTTCAGCGACGTTAATTTTTACCGGAATAAAATTGAAGGTGACAGCATTTTCCTTGAACTTTACCTGAACGAACTTCCTAAGCTGAGCGACGTAAAGATAAAAGGCGTACGTAAAGGAAAAATAGAAGGGCTCATTAAAGATACCGACCTTAACAAGGGCAAGATCGTAAATGAGAACCTCCTGACCAATACCAAAAACTACATTGAAAACAAATACCGCAAAGACGGCTACTATAATACAAAGGTAGCCATCAATGTACTACCCGACAGTACCAACACCGTGAAGATGGTAGTGAACATTGACCGCGGCAAAAAAGTAAGGGTTACCGATATAGAATTCAACGGCAACACCATGCTGAGCGACCGCAAGCTGCGCGGCGCCATGAAAAATACCAAGCGGAAAAGCCCGCTCAACCCTTTGCGCATCTTTAAGCCTTCCAAATTCATTGCCGACAAGTATAAGGAAGACCTTTTAAGCATAGTAGACAAATACAAAGAAAAAGGATACCGTGATGCCCGTGTAACGTCGGACACCGTGATATACAATCCTAAGAAAAACACTGTTGGCATCACCATCAACATAGAAGAAGGCAATAAATATTATTTCGGGGAAATAAAATACCTGGGGAACACGGTATACAATAACAGCCAGCTCAACCAGCTACTCGGCATCAAAAAAGGCGAAGTTTACAATGGGGTAATGCTGCAAAAAAGGATTGCCGACCCTACCAAACCCGACGGCGAGGACCTTACCAACCTGTACCAGAACAACGGATACCTGTTTTCGAACATCAACGCCGTGGAGGTAAGGACCTACAACGATACCATCGATTTTGAGATACGCATTGTGGAAGGCCCGATCGCTTACTTTAATAAAGTGAATGTGGTTGGGAATGACAAAACGAACGACCACGTTATTTACCGTGAATTAAGGACGAGGCCGGGACAAAAATGGAACAAAGAAGACGTTATCGGTACCATCCGCGAATTGGGTGCCCTTGGCTTTTTTGATCCGGAAACCATCCGTCCTGACGTGCAAAACCCGGATCCTGCAACAGGCACGGTAGACATTGAATGGAGCGTTACCGAAAAAGGCTCGAGCCAGATAGAGCTTCAGGGAGGTTATGGCGGCGGCGGCTTCATAGGTACGCTGGGGCTATCGTTCAACAACTTCTCGATACGGAACATCTTTAATAAAGAGGCCTATAACCCGCTTCCTATGGGCGATGGGCAAAAGCTGTCGCTTCGTGCGCAGGGTAGTACCTACTTCCAGACGTACAGCCTATCATTTACCGAGCCATGGTTTGGCGGCAAAAAACCAATACAGCTATTCGGTTCACTATCGCACAGTAAGCAGTTTTTATACAACTATACATCACGTGATGTAGACAGGTCAAGGAGTTTTACCATTTCATCCATATCCCTTGGTATGGCGAAAAGGCTAAGCGAACCGGATTATTACATGAGGCTTTCGCACTCCCTGACATTCCAGTATTACAGCTTAAGTAATTATAACACAGGATTGTTTACCTTTGGAAACGGAACATCCAGGAATCTTGCCTACACGGTAGAACTGAGCAGGGATAACAGGGGACGTAACCCTATTTACCCAACTTACGGTTCATTGTTCAGCGCGAGTTTCCGTACAACGTTCCCATCATCATTGGTAAATGGAATTGATTATGCCGGGTTGAAAAACGAGGAACAATATAAGCTAAAGAATACAAGCAGCGAATCTATAACGGTTGGCGGGACAACGATCCAGCCGGGCAGGTTTTATGCTGTTGATCCTGATACCGGTGCCGGAAGGCAGGTGGACACTTATCAGGAAGCCGGACTGGACGAGGCAAAATATGACCAAAAGAGGTTCAGTTGGCTTGAGTACTGGAAATTTAAATTCAAGGCCGATGCCTACACCAGGCTGGCAGGGTCGCAGGGCCATGAACTGGTATTGCGCGCACTGGGCGAATTTGGTTACATGGGGGCCTACAACTCCGAAAGGGGTCTGGTACCATTTGAAAGGTTCTACCTTGGTGGAGACGGGATGGCCAACTATGCGCTTGACGGCCGTGAGGTGATACAGCTGAGGGGTTACCCGAACCAGTCGCTGTCGCCGATTGATGAAACCGGCGTACAGATTGGGGCTACGATATATAATAAGTTTACACTGGAGCTGCGCTACCCGATAACATTGAAATCGCAGGCTTCGATATACGCTCTTACCTTCCTTGAGGCAGGCGCTTCGTATGATAGCTTCTCCAACTATAACCCGTTTGCGCTTAAACGCTCGGCAGGTTTTGGACTGAGGGTATTCATGCCGGCATTTGGCCTGCTCGGAATTGATTTTGCCCATGGATTTGACCCGCTTCCCGGACAGACACAAAAGAACGGATGGGAAACGCACTTTATCATAGGGCAACAGTTTTAAAAAAATTTGGCATGATATTTTCTAATACATAAGAAGCTATGAAAAAATATTTATTGACGCTGGTTACCGTATTAAGCTGCCTGGCTGCTACAGCCCAGGGTGCAAAAGGCGTAAAAATCGCGTATATTGACATGGAGTACATCCTTGAAAAAGCGCCCGATTATGCAGAAGCTAAAAACCAGCTGGAGCAGAAAGCCCAGAAATGGAAACAGGAGATTGATGTAAAGCGCGGTGAGATCAACAAGCTTTCCGAAGGCCTGAAGGCTGAGCGGGCGCTTTTGACCAAAGAGCTTGTGGAAGAAAGGGAAGAAGAGATAGCGTACCTTGAAAAAGAGCTGCTTGACTTCCAGGAAAAGAAGTTTGGCCCAACTGGCGACCTTATTACGCAGAAGTCTGTATTGGTGAAGCCGATACAGGACCAGATATTTACGATCGTACAGGATCTTGCCGAAATTAGAAAATACGACTTTGTGTTCGACAAAGCGTCAGACCTTACCATGCTCTTTGCCGCCAACAAGCATGACATCAGCGAGCTCGTGCTAAAAAGGATGGCACGTGCTTCAAAACAGGAGACGATGAGCAGCAAGCAGGTTAAAAAACTTGAAGAACAGGAAAAGGAAGAAGAGCGCGCCACGAATCCGGACATTGTAGAAAGACAGAAAAAGCTGGATGACAAAAAGGCGGAGAAGCAGAGAAAAATGGATGAGAAAAAGGCTGCCGCAGAAGCCAAAAGGGCCGCTTATGAAGCGAAACGCCAACAGCTGATCGATGAAAGGGAAGCCAGGAAGAATGGCACAACCCCTCCTGCGGCGAAAACGACTGAAGGCAATGCCACGACATCATCGAATAAGCGCACGCCGTCATCGGATACGAAACAAACAGAGGGTGACGACGTTATTGATGGAGAAAACGGAACAGAGGTAAAAACTACGGCTAACGAAGCCCCGAAAGAAGGATCGTCCGCGACAACAGATAAGCAGAATGCTGCCGCTGCTGCGAAGGCAGAACGGGACAGAAAAGCCGCAGAGAAGAAACAGGCAATAGAAGACAGGAAACAGCAACTCAAGGAAAAAAGGGAAGCTGCACAAAAAGCAAAGGAAAAAAAGAACAAGCCCGTTGAGGCAACACCGGCTGCACCTTCCGAAACAAATGATCCTGAATAAAACAGAACAAAAACAAAAATTAATTATAAATACCTTAGACAATGAAACATTTGAAATCTTTATTAATTGCGGCGATACTTTTTGTAGGAACGAGCCAGGCTGTATTGGCACAGGCTAAGGTAGCGCACATAAACGTAAGTGAGCTGATGGCTGCAATGCCGGACAGGAAGGCTGCAGACGCACAGCTGGAGAAGCTTACCAAAACGTATGATACCGATTATAATGCAATGGTTACCGAATTCAGGAATAAAGTGGCACAGTGGGAAAAAGATGCTGCCACGGCCGGAGATGCACTGAATGAGTCCAGGAGCAAAGAAGCCCAGGACATGCAGAAAAGGATACAGGAGTACCAACAGAATGCTTCTAAAGAACTTCAGCAAAAACAGGAAGACATTTACAAGCCAATAGTTGACAGGGCAAGGGCGGCCATCCAGAAAGTTGCCAAAGCAAAAGGCTACCAGTATGTACTGGATGCTTCACAGGGCGGTGGACTTTTGGTACACGACGGACCGGACCTTCTTGCAGATGTTAAGAAAGAACTTGGATTCTAAAATCACCTGAAACCACGAAATACAGAACGGCTCATTGAGCCGTTTTTTTTATATTTGTTAAATGGAGAAAAGCAAAAACCCTATTGGACTGTTCGACTCGGGAATTGGCGGTACTTCCATTTGGAAAGAGATACACAGCCTGCTACCCTCCGAGGACACCATTTACCTCGCTGACAGCAAAAATGCGCCGTACGGCCAAAAGACCAAAAAAGAGATCGTAAGCCTTAGCTTTAAGAATACCGAATTCCTACTGGAGCAAAACTGCAAGCTGATCGTTGTGGCCTGCAATACCGCGACCACAAACGCCATCACTGAATTACGGGAAAAATACGATGTGCCCTTTATCGGGATCGAGCCCGCCATAAGGCCCGCCGCCATACATACCACTACCCGTGCCATTGGCATTCTCGCGACTAAAGGAACTCTCACAAGCGAGCTGTTCAATAAAACTGTTTCGGGATTTACCGATGTAACCGTGGTGGAGCAGGTAGGTTTCAACCTGGTAAAACTGATTGAAGAAGGCAAACTGGAATCGGATGAGATAAAGGAATTACTTGAAAAGTACCTTCGCCCGATGATAGAGGCCAATATAGACTACCTCGTGCTCGGCTGTAGCCACTACCCCTACCTGGTGCCACAAATAAAGGAGATACTGCCCCCGCATGTCAGGATCATTGATTCCGGCGCAGCGGTGGCAAGACAAACGAGAAAAGTGCTTGAAACGGATGGCCTGCTCAATGCGGGCCATGAAGGCGTACCGGTTTTTTATACAAACGCTGACCCTACCGTATTGGAAGAAATACTGGGCCATAAGTATGCTATTGAAAAGAAAGACTTCTGACCCTCCCTATTCCCTGAACCATGAGGAATACATAACGTAATTATTGGAAATACGGCCTATCTCGCCGGCAAAATCAGAGGCATTGATATCCTTTACCTTTTTTGCGGGAACGCCGGCATAGATAGTGCCGGACTCGACAACCGTGTTTTGCGTTACCACAGCGCCTGCCGCAATTATGGTATTGCTCTCTATTACGCAATTGTCCATTACTATGGCGCCCATGCCTATGAGCACATTGTCTTTAACGGTACAGCCGTGTACAATGGCATTATGCCCTATGGATACATTGTTGCCTATCTCGGTAGGGTGCTTTTGGTACGTACAGTGAATCACGGCACCGTCCTGGATGTTCACCTTATCCCCTATCTTAATATAATTTACATCGCCCCTGATGACGGCGTTGAACCACACGCTGCATTGCGACCCTAAAACGACATCGCCCACTATAGTGGCATTTTCGGCAATAAAGCAATCCTCAGGGATTTGAGGGTATTTCCCATTTACTTCTTTTATGACCATGGCTGTAATAAAAAACGTCCCGATAAACGATTATCGGGACGGAATTAATAATATATATTATGCTGTATTTAGTTAACTGCAGGACAATTACAATCCCATTTCTCCCTCTTGCAGAACAGGTTGATACCAAGCGTGATCTGGTGGAAGCCGCTGTTATCAAACTTCACGTTTCCTGTAAGATACGAGTAAGTATATGCAAACATAAAGTTCTTGTAGTTCACACCGATAATTGGCGTAAAATATTGCAGGTTCTGCTCCGATGTACCGTTGCCGTCTACATACTGGGCACCATCAAGGCTCCTCCTGTAGGATAGTCCGCCCCAAAGCCTTCCGAAGTCCATTTCCTTATATACTTTCAGGTTAATGTCTATGGTCTTCTCTTTGGTTTCATCTACCGCCTGGAACATTATTGAAGGTTCCCATTGCAGAGATTCCTGCGAGCCGAATACATAACCGGCAGATATCAGGTATTTTTTAAGGTTGTCGCTCTCAATATCGGTATAGATATCCCTTTTGCTGGCCAAAACGTTCTTAGCCGTGAAATGGGCAAAGAAGTCAAGGTAGTGGTAAGAAGCACCGATGTCTACGTTAAAGTAAGAATCCTTCTGCTGCATCCCGCCATCTACGATAGGGTCAAATTCAGGATCAAACTCGCTCTCGTCAAGGCGGCTCTGGATAAGGCCTGCGCTCATACCGAATGAAAGCATGTTCAAATCGTAATCGCTTCTTGAGAAACGGATATGGTGGGCATACGTAAGCTTGGCTCCGGTTTGCGAATGGTAACCGTTTTTGTCGTTAAAGGCAATGATACCTACACCCGACTGCTCACCTATCGCTGTATTAAAGCTAAGGGTCTGTAATTGCGGTGCATCATCCTGGCCAAACCATTGCTGGCGTGCCGTAAGCCTTATCTTGGCGCAATTTGCCGCCCCGGCCATTGATGGATGTATCAGATAATAGTTGTCTGACAAATAATCTGAATAAACCGCTATACCTTCTTGCGAAAAAGACATTTGCGCTGCCAGCACTCCAAAAATCAGGTAAATTTTTTTAAAATTCATGTTAACCTTATCGTTTAATTGAGATGACTTTATAACCATTCCCGGTAACATTCCCATCAGGTAACGGTTGCATGCCACAGCTTTTGCCTAATGCTGTACCACCTTTTCCTTTCGGTAATTTTACATAGCGGTCAAATATATAAATTTTTTATTTTAGGTTGGTAATTTAATTGTAAAAATGCCGCCAATTCTGACAGCATTTTTAGATTTAACATATTTATTTATCGTTTCAGCGAGAAGTGTGCCTTGAATTCCCTGTTCTCGCCGCCAATAGTGTACTCTACGGTGAACCAGTAGTCGGTTGCAGGTGCAGGAATACCATTAAAAGTACCATCCCATCCGTCGCCTTCCGCGCTTATCTGCTTCATCAGTTTCCCGTAACGGTCAAAGATATAGATCTTAGCATCCTTGTTCTCTTCGGTGTTGAGCCCGAAGATATTCCAGTAGTCATGGTAGCCGTCGCCGTTTGGCGTAAAGAAGTTCGGGTAGTCAATTGGCTCCACCCCTTCGAGTCCGAGTATCAGTTCCAGGTCATCACATGGGTCGGCAGTGGCAACGTCCCTTACACGTATAGTATGCCCGTTTGCATCTTCACTTGGAGGATAGGCGGATACATTCTCAAACACGTTAGAATTTTGCCAAGGGCCATTGTCAAGGCTGTATTCATATTCGCCATAACCTTGTACCAGCACCGTGATCACCTGGTTCTCACCAAATGGATTGCCTACCACATAGCCAAAATTAATCGGGCTTGCAGGGCCGCTCCTTTCAATGGTTACCGGAGCAATCGGGTCAGACACGCAGCCTGTCGCGCTGGTGGCAACAACCGTATAGCTTCCGGGATCAAGCACTGTGAGTGTAGGGCCGGTTTCGCCAGGAATTACAGCGTTGCCATTGTACCATACAAAGGTATGGGTGGCATCCAGGCCTGAGTTGATGATCGCAGGGCGTACATTCTCCCCTGTGATGAAGTCGATACAAACCGTAGTATGGTCGGTAGTAAGCACCGGCTCCGGTATGCGCTCCACAAACAGCTCAAGGGTAGTGATGTCGTAGCATCCGCTTACGGTCGACTCATTGGTCACCCTCACCCATATCATCTGGTAATCCGGCGTCCCTTCATACGCTGTAGGGTTTGCTATCGCATTGTCACCCGCTTCTGCATCCACCAGGCTTGTATAATACGTTACGCTGTAGGTTGCAGGGCTTTGCGTGCCGAGTACTTCCGGCTCCACCACGGTAAGGTCAATGGCAAATACACCATCGTTATCGCCGTCATAGTCACATTCAAAGAACTCGGTTGTAATCGGGTTGGCAATTGCAGCCTCTTCCACCAATAGTGTTAAAGGTGCCCATGTAACACACTCGGTCTCCTCATTCATAACCCTTACATATATCGTCTGAAGATTCGGCGAACTTGTATTGGTATAAATGTAAGGCATCGCAATGTTATTACCCATGTTGGCCATGCTGCTGTAGAACCTTACTGTATAATCATCAGGGTTCACACCTGCGCCAAGTATCTCATCCATGTGGGTATTAAAATCGAACGTCGCAATACCGTCAGTGTTCTGCTCACAAATCGCATACGGCTCGATCACACCTGCCGCGCCCAGCTCAGGAAGCATGTCTACAATGATCTCGAAAGATACTACACGGTAACAAACAGGGTCTGCGGAGTTACCCGTATTGGCCTCTGCCCTCACCCAAATAGTCCTGCTGCCACTGTTATAAGCAGTATAGTTGGTTATTTCGTTCTCCCGGTTTTCAGCATCCTCCTGGGTTTCATAATACGTCAGTACCATTGTGGCATCGCCATTCCTTATGTCAGCTGCCGCATCGCTCAGGTTGAATATTTCCATGCCATCCGGCGAACTGTTCACGTCGCACTGCCTTAAAGGATCTGCATTTTCATCCGGTACAGGTAGCGGAAGCACTTTTATGGTAAGCGTTGTATAGCTCAAACAGCCATCTGGTGTGGTAACCCTTACATATAGCGTTTGCGGGTTAACCATTGGCGGGCCGTTTACATACGATTCCGGATTCGGAATAGCTGTAGCAGCAGGGTCCAGGCGCGGATCATTTACAAAATATTCCACTACCATTCCCTGTCCTATTCCAAATTGCCCAAGTATCTCCTCATCTTTAACCGTAAGGTCAAAAGTGGTCATAGCGTTGTTTCCGTCAGAATCAAGTATGTCACAAACTGCCAATACAGTAGGCCTTGTAAGCAGCAATGGCTGGTTAAGCTCTAACTGGAAGCTGGCTGTGGTGAAGCATTCCGTATCAGGAAGCTCGATCCTTACCCATATCGTTTGCTCATGCGTACCCAGGTACTGCGCAGGGTTGGTTATCCTCGGTGCGCCTTCATTTGCATTTTCCTCGCTCGTGAAGTAGTGGATGATAACCGGGGTTGCAGGGCCTACGTGTGCAATGATGTCATCATCCTGCACCGTAAGGTCAAAATAAGCCTTACCGTCCTGACCGTTTGCATCCTGGTCGTCACACTGTACCAAATCTTCAAGGTCATCAATTGGATCAGGCGCCGGTTCAACTATAAGTGTAATCATGTACGGCTCCTGCCTTACGCAGTTGGTTACCGTATTCTCTACCCTTACATATAGATATTGTATCAACGGGTTCACGTTGTGGTACGTGGCAAGATCTTCCGTTATAGGGTTGTTGCCGTCTATGGCATCCTGGGCTGTCAGGTGGAATGTCACCAACAGATTAGGAGCGCCATTTACCATATCTTCCACAAGATCCTGAAGGTTGAATTCCCCAAACCCAAGGCCTGTAGTGTCGCAGGTAGTCAACTCATCATCTGTAGGCATCACCAGTACCGGTACCGGCTCTACCCGTACATCAAGCAGCACGATCCTGTAACATCCGGTTGCTTCCACCGTTACCCTCACGAATATGGTTTCAACTGCCAGTGTGTTGGTATACGCCTCCGGGGTTAGTATCTGGCTTACGCCTGTTCCGGCTACAGCGTCGTTGTAGTCTTTAAAGAAGGTTACGATGATACCGTCCTGAACTCCTCCCGGGGTTGTTATGATCTCGTCGATCTTCGTCGTAAGGTCAAACTCTTCTATTTCATCACCCGGCGAATTTACATCACACAGCGTGTATGGTTCCGGTAAGTTAGCCACCGGAAGCGGGTTGACGATAAGCTCAAGGTCTACCTCATTATAGCAGCCGTTAGCATTATCGGTCACCCTCGCTGTAATAATTTTGGTTACGCTCGGGTAACTGGCCGGTGTAGCTATCAACCCTGTTTCATCGTAGAATGTCACTGTAACCAGCGCCGGATCATTATCAGTGCCTAATATCTCAGCTTCAACCGTTGTAAGGTCAAAAATGGCTATACCATCCGTATCGTTGCTGCCGTTGTCGCAAAGCACATAAGGCTCCGGCTCAACCGGCTTCGGTGCAGGCTGAACAATTAACTGTAGCTCTACAATATCAAAACAAGCTGTCTGGTCCGATTCTACCCTGATGAATATGGTCTGCACACCGCTGCTGGTTAAAGCTTCAATATTGGTGTATGCCGTTGTATTCTGTATAATATTATTGGTGGCATCGTAGAAGGCATCGTTATAGGTTTCATAAGGAATCGCCGTAACCACGTTGCCCAGTTGTGCCTCTATTTGCGCCAACACAGGATCCAGGTTAAACTCTGTCACCAAATTATTATCCGGATCGCACACATTAAGCGGTGCAGGCGCTGTCGCTATTGGCGCAGGCAGCACTTCAAGGTCAACGGTTCCGATAACCACACAGTTGGTCACCGCATCTTCTATCCTTGCATAGATCGTTGTTGTTTCCGAAAGATACATTGCAGGCAGGTAATTGTCAAGCCCGTCCTGTGCCTGTAGAAGTGTAGCATAGTAGGCTACCGTTACGCCCGACGCGCCCATGGTAACATCTTCATCTACTTCAGAAAGGTCGAACAAGCCCTGTCCCGGTTCTTCTTCACAAGAGTAATATGGCTCCAGTGCAGTAGCTACCAGCGGTAGCGGGTTTACCACAAGCTCAAGTTCCACAACATCATAGCATCCGGTCGCATTGTTGGTTACCCTGGCAAATACCGAACCGTTGCCGCCCTCATAATTGGCAGCATCCTGAGGGTCAACATTATCAGCCGCATTGGCAGCCGAGGTGTAGAAGGTAACTGTGTATTGCGCCGGATTGAGGCCGCCAAGTATTTCTCCTTCTTTAGTGGTAAGGTCGAATACCTCAACACCGTCAGGGGAGTTATTGTCGTCGCAAAGCACAAACGGCTCCGGAGTAGTTGCTACCGGCGAAGGGTTCACAATCAATTGCAGCGTTACAATATCGTAGCAATCGGTTAGTGTGCTTTGTGCCAGTATGTATACAGTCTGTACTCCCCCAACCGTGAGTGCCGGTTGGTTGGTATAGCTGCCTGTATTGGTGATTTCATTATCGCCATTTTCAGCATCGGTCAGATTACGATGCACCGTAAGGACTATCGTATTACCAAGCGCTGCTGACATTGTATTAAGAGTAGGGTTCATGTTGAACACAGCCGTTCCATTATTGTCAGTATCGCAAACCTCGATAGGGTCTGGCTCCGGAGCAACCGGTGCAGGGATCACCTCCAGCTCAACCGGGGCAACCACAATGCATCCTGTAGCTATATTTTCGATCCTTGCATAAATAACAGCCGTGTCTGATGTATACGTTAACGGAAGTCCCGGCGCTGTACCATCTGCTGCCTCAGTGGCATTGGCATAATAATCTACCGTTACGTCCGATGCATCTAAAGTTACGACAGGGGTTACTTCAGAAAGGTCAAAAATACCACCGCCTCCATTTTCTTCACAGGCATAGAAGGGATCCATGTTATCCGCAAAGGCAGGCAATGGGTTAACGATAAGGTCGAATGACCCCACGCTGCTGCAGCCAAATTCATTTTCCACCCTCACCCAAATTGTTTGCGGAGTCGATGTGTTGCTGTACGTTGCAGGAGTATCTATTGGCTCATCGCCCAATAATGCTGCGGCCTCGCTCTCGTAATACGATACTGTAAGCCCGGAAACACCATTTACAGCGTCATCATCTTTGGAGGTAAGGTCAAATACCTCAACACCGTCCGGTGCGTTATTATCATCACACAGTATATAATCACTAACTACAGGTACGGCCGGCCTTGGATGTACGGTAAGCTGTACTTCTTCTATAGCGTAGCAGTTGGTTGTTGTGCCGGTTTCAACTGCCCTGATGAATATACTGCCTGTGGCTCCCTCGTATTCCGAAGGCGTATCAATATCTTGATCGCCGCTCTCTGCCAATGCAAGAGTGGAGTGGTAGGTTACCGTGAGGTTAGTTGCGCCATTTATAACTTCTTCGGCAGAAGGCTCAAGGTCGAATATCGCCAGGCCGTCAAAATCATCATCACACAGTTCCAGCGGTGTAGCAGGGACAAGTACCGGAGCAATGTTAACGGTCACGGTAAATGTATGCGTGTCAGAACACATACCATCAGTACCGGTTTCAGCATAAATGGTTATATCCTGGGTTTCGGTTATTTCGGTACCTGCGGCGATAATGTTATTATCTGCATCATAGTAATCACCCACGGTAAGGACCGGCAGGGTATAGCTACCGCAAACCGCCACATCATCCGGCGTATCCACTTCCGGCGTTTCGTTGATGGTCACAACAAAATCGTTCTGGTAGGTACAGGTGTATGGCGCAGTGCCTTCAGTCTTATACCTGTATACGGTAGTGGTTTCTGTAATTTCGAATCCATCAGCGTATACTGTACCCGTACCGTCAGGGCCGGAATAATAATCGCCCTCGTCGAACACCGGTAGTATATAGCTGTCGCACACCTCGATATCTTCCACCTCTTCAAAGAAAGGCTGCGGGGTAACGATCAGATTAAACTGCGTAGTGCCATAAGCAAGCGGGTTAGCGGTTTCCTCAACCCTTACAAATATGGTTTCGGTAGTACCGTTGTACGTTGCAGGGCTATCAATAGGGTCATCGCCATCCTGGGCATCGGCTGCATTGCCGTGGTATGTAATGGTGTAGATGGTTGGGTCAGCAAAATCCTCCATCATATAGTCTTCCTGGCTGGTTAGGTCGAAAATTTCGTAAGCATCATAAGGTGCGTCCTCACACACATGCATGGCAAGCGGCGCGTTGAGCGGCAGGTTACAGTTTGCTATATTCAGGTCAAATGTCTTGATATACGTACAGTCGGTACCGTACCTTACTATTTTTACAAAAATGGTTTGCCCATCGGTGCCTTCATATTCTCCCGGGAACGGGATATTAGGATCATCGTTCACGATCTCCTCCATGCTTTGGTAATAATAAACCTCATAGTACAGCGGGTCGCCAAAGCCGGACAGCATGAGCGCCGTGTTCTCTTCAAGGTTAAAGATGCCGGTATCGTCACCATCGCTGCATACGGTAAGGTCTTCAGGGTCTACCGAGGTATCCGGCGGGTAAAATTCAATTAATATGTCCTGTGTAATATTACACTCCGGTGAAGCAGCAGTACTGGCAAGAAGTGTATAAACCCCGGGCTCATCTATTGTTAAGGTAGGAGTGGTTACAAGGTTGCCAAGTCCGTCTTCTACAGGTATGCCGTTGCGTTCCCATGTATAAAAATATTCAACGCTTCCGCTAACGGTAGGAACAATGGTATATTCATCGCCATCGCAAAGCGCCGTGTTAGAAGCAAAAGTTATATCTTCAGGGAGTTCCGGCTGACCGATGTCAAAACTGCCCGCCGCAAGGAATACAGCTGAATCCCATGCGTGGTCATTCCTGTCGCCAATAACCAGTTTAATATGATACGTAACACCTGCAGTAACGTTAGACGTCGCTGTAAGCACAGTCGTCCTTCCGTCAAAGTTGATAGGTGCAGCTTGGGCTATGGCCAAAGCAGCATTTTCGCCATACCATGCACCGAAAAAGGTTGGGTTTAATGAGCCACAGGTACTACCGCCGGAATTATATATGGAGTTCCTTATCGTTGTAACCGCAATTGGCGTAGTGGTTGACGGCACCAAAGCCAGGTTGGTAGTAACACCTGTTGAAGTGTTCGTAAGGAAGAACGCAAATGCATCCGAATAGGAACACTGGAAATCGCCGTATTCGTCTGAAGCAAATACAAAGTCGAAACTCATGTTCGGCGCAAGCGGCACAAAGTCAAATTCTATTTTCGAAACGTCATTGTAGCTGGCAATTCCCGGGTCAAAGCCTATGCTTTGTATGTAGCTAAGCAGCTGAGCGTCGCCCCCCCAGTTACCGGTACTCATTGGCATTCCAACATTAGGGCCTCCTGCCTGCATGGCATTGCCACACTGCATCACGATACCACTCTCTACAGGAAATGTAGAGTTATTTTTCTTAAAATAACCGATACCGGCATCACCGGGCCCTGCACTCCATGTAACGTTTGAAATGTCAACGCACTGGATATCGATAAGGACATCCCTTACAAGTTCTTCAATAGAATATTCGTTTTGGGTAACCGTTACAAATTTCGGGTTGGGGAGGTCGCTGTCTACACACCCGAAACATCCCGGAACAGGATCCGGCGTATCCGAAGTCACCGTCACTGTATTTTTCAATTCATACGTACTGTCCACATATCCTTGCGGTATGGTAACATTCACGGTATATATTACACTTTCACCTGCCGGCAATGCCGCAATGGTATTTTGCAGCATCCCCGAGCCTGCCGCATTATTGCCTGTCCATGAAAAGACAAATGTATTGATAGGCTTAAAGTCTTCCACATATACATTATAGGCATCGCTCGGACCCGGGTTCGATACTGTAATGGTATACGTGGTCACTGTATTTTGGTTATACGTAGTCTGCCCGTTGGTTTTTATTGTTACAATGTTGGCAAGCGGGTTTGGAGTCGCCGTAACCGTACATGCCGGGCATGCCGGAACCGGATCAGGTGTAGGACTTGTAACGTTAACCGTATTGATAATATTGGCTGTTTGGCTGTAGCTGCTTGGTACAGGTATGGTAAACACATAGGTTACGGCTTCACCCATAGCAAGCTCTTCTATAGTATCAATAAGGTTTCCTGTGCCATTAGTGCCATTGCTTCCCGTCCATGAAGCATCAGCCGCAACAAGGCCAGCAGGCACAAGGTCCTGTACCAGTACATCAACAGCCTGGGTGGGTCCCTGGTTGGTTACCGTAATAGTATAAATAGCATCGGTACCCGCAGTATACTGCGTACCCGATGCCAGTGTTTTTGTAGTCACAATATTCGCCGAGGCAGGAATATCGGTATCGGTGCAGGCTGTGCATGCGAGCACAGGGTCGGCAGTAAGGCTTGTCACCTCTGTTTCGCTCACCAGGTTGCCGGTGAACCCCGTAGGTATAGTTACATTTATAGTATAGGTCACAGTTTCATCGGCGGCCAGTTCCTCAAGGACATCTGAAAGCGCACCGGTACCCGAAGTGCCGTTGCTGCCTGTCCACGTAACAGTGGTAATTCCCGCCGGCACCGCATTGGTTACATTCACATTCAGTGCAGTATCCGGCCCCTCATTAGTCACAGTGACAGTATATACCGTTGTTGTACCTGCTATATAGGCTTGCTGGTTGTTGGTATTCACCACAACTATGTCAGCTTCGTCATCGTCATTGGTATCGGTATCCACGCATTGTTCGCAGGCAGTATCAGGATCTGTAATGACAGTAGCCGATGCCGTACTCACAAGGTATCCGTCATAACCTGCAGGAACCTGTAGTGTTATGGTATACGTAACTGTAGCGCCTGCCGCAAGGGTTGCAATGGTATCTTCAAGGTTTACATCAGTTCCTGAAGACCCGTTGGTACCCGTCCAATCAAAATCGGTAATACCATCAGGAAGGGCATTGAACACTTCCACGTTTACCGCATCCGCCGGTCCATTATTAGTCACAGTCAACGTGTAAACCGATTCGCCCCCGGCCGTATAGTACGGTGTATTATTTGTATTTACTACAACAATATCGGTTGCATTGGCAATGTTAAAGTCAGTGTCGGTGCATTCCGCGCACGCTGGCTCCGGGTCATCCGTATCACTGGAAACTACCTGGGCTACACTCACAAGGAAATCCTCATCATAAGCAGCCGGTATAGCTACTGTTATGGTATAGGTAACTGCCTCTCCCACCGCAAGGGAAGGAATTACATCGGCCAGCGCCACATCAGTACCTTCAGAACCGTTACTACCGGTCCATGAAAAGCCTGTTATACCTGCAGGTATGGCATTGGCCACACTTACGTTTTCTGCATCCTGCGGACCATTGTTAGTAACCGTCACAGTATACGTAGCGGTTGTACCCGGAGTATAGGATATCTGGTTATTAGTGTTTACAATCACTATATCGGCAAGCGGCACATCATTATCTGTATCGGTGCAGCCTTCACAGTCAGGTTCCGGATCCAGCGTATCACTTGTCACCACGGTAGTGCTCACCAGCGATTGCTCATCATAATCCGCAGGCACCTCAAGGGTAATGGTGTAGGTTACCGTTTCGCCCACTTCCAGCAATGCGATATCATCTGAAAGAGGCACATTGGTTCCGTCAGATCCGTTGCTGCCTGTCCATGAAAAATCGGTTATCCCTGCAGGTATGGCATTTTCAACGCTAACATTTACGGCATCAGACGGACCGTTGTTGGTAACCGTTACGGTATAGGTGGAAGGAGCGCCGGCCACATAGCTAAACTGACCATTGGTGTTTACTACAACAATATCAGCCGCAGGAATATTATCCGTATCCATGCATTCTTCGCAGGCAGGAACATGGTCGGTAGTGTCGCTTACGGCAGAGGCTGCGCTCACCAGCGTTGGAGCGTTATATGCCGCAGGCACGTCGAGCGTTATGGTATAGGTTACCGTTTCGCCCACCTCCAACGACGGAATAGTGTCTTCAAGCGGCTCATCTGTACCCGCCGAACCGTTGCTTCCCGTCCAGGAGAACGATGTTATACCGGCAGGTATGGCATTTTCAACAACAACGTTTACCGCATCAGCAGGGCCATTATTGGTAACCGTAACCGTATATACCGAGGGCGAGCCCGCATTATAATGCGTTTGGCTGTTGGTATTCACCACCTCAATATCGGCAACAGGTGCCGGGGTATTGGTATCTGTACAGGCGGGGCATGCCGGCTGGGGATCGTTGAGGAATTGAGCAGCCGTAGTTACCGTATGCGTAAAATCGCCGGTTGTACCCAGTGGCACAACAAGCGTAACAGTATAGGTTACCACACCGCCATTGGCAAGTGTAGCAATAGTATCATCAATGGTGCCGGTACCGGAAGATCCATTACTGCCCGTCCACGAAACTTCAGTTACCCCGGCAGGAAGCACGCCATTTACATCAAGGTTATTTACTGTAGCCGGGCCATTATTGGCAACGGTTACGGTGTATACCGATTCTTCACCTGGTGTATAATTTGTTTCACCGTCGGTATTGGTTACTACTATATCTGCAACCGGCGGCGCAGTGTCGGTATCGGCACACTGGGTACATCCCGGCACCGGATCGGTAACCGAAACGTTTAGCGAAGTCGTACTGGTAAGGTTGCCGGTATAGGTCGCCGGAACTCCAACAGTTACGGTATACGTTACCGTTTCGCCAACGGGAAGGGTTTGGATAAGATTGTTAAGGCCGGTTGTTCCCGAAGCGCCGTTGCCGGTCCATGAAAACTGTGTTATCCCTGCCGGTATCGGGTTGAGTACGCGCACCAGGGTGGCATCTTCAGGTCCGTTATTGGTCACTGTAACTGTATATACCGAGTTTTGACCCGGTATGTAATGTTCCTGGTTGTTGGTGTTAACCACTACCAGGTCCGACTGGGTCGCATAGGTTACCCTCACGTCATTAATGTCAAGCTCGTAGTCGCTTGGTATCCTTATATTGATGGTAAAGCTAACGGTTTGGTTAACTGCCAGCGTAGGGATGGTGTAGCTAAGGTTCACGTTCATGTATACCGGCTGTACTGCCGGAGGCGGAACATACTCAAGGCTGGTCGTCCACCAGAACTTGTTAATTCCCGGCGGCATGGGTATATCTGCAGGAATGGGCATGTATACCAACACGTTCGACGCAGGGTCGGGACCAATATTGGTCACCATTACGGTATAGGTCATCACATCACCCTGGACATAAGTGCCCTCAGGATTTGTGCTGAAAACAGAGATGTTCGACTGGGCTTTCGCACCAAGTGTACCTAAAGCCAAAAAGAGAATTAGTAGTAGTTTCTTCATATAGCAGTTTTTAATAAAGGCCGGTTGTTAAGAACTTGTTATTGTTTACCAAACAAACAGTTAATACCCATAAGGAACCAAATATAAATATTCAATAATAGTTTTGGATGAAAATTCAAAAAAATCACAAATTTCTTTAAATTTATTACATAAATAACTGGTGTTGCGGATATATTTTGGGAATAACATTTCAAAACGTGATAACCCTACCTTATTTTTAAATTTTTTTTATGCTAATTTTGCTTAAAATTAAAACTTATGGAAACTGTAACTATAAAGACCACCCAAAATCCTGCTATCGTGAAATTTGAATTAAGCGAGTTCATTGCCGGAAGCAGCAATTTTGAGTATAAAAATATTGATGACACTGCCAACTCACCTTTGGCAAAGCAGCTGTTTTACCTGCCGTTTGTTAAGACTGTATACATATCGGGCAATTTTATCGCCATTGAAAAATATTCGATCGTAGAATGGGAAGATGTGCAGGACGAAGTAGCCGCGCAGATAGCCGGTTTTCTGAATGATGGCGGTATGATCGTGAAACAGGACGAAGAGGCCTCGAAGAAGGTGCCGTCGACGGTGTATGTAGAGACGACACCCAACCCGGCTGTGATGAAATTCGTATCGAACAGGCTGATGACCAAAACCACCGCCGAATTCAAGAATATTGATGAAACCACTGCATCGCCGATGGCAAAAGAGCTTTTTAAATTCCCTTTCGTGAAGGAAGTGTTCATCGATGAGAATTATATTTCGATAACCAAGTATGCCGTGGCCGAATGGAGCGAATTTACAGGCGAAGTGCGCACCTTTATCCGTGAATATATCGAGGCAGGCAAACCGGTCATCGATGAGTCGCTGATCAGGGCCACGCCGCAGGCCGAAAAGCAAAAGGAAGAATATTTCGATAGCCTGGATACTACATCGCAGCGCATCATCAACATCCTGGAAGAATATGTAAAGCCGGCAGTGCAGGGCGATGGCGGCAACATTGCCTTTGACTCCTACGACGAAAAGGAAAAACGTGTAAAGGTTGTTTTGCAGGGCGCCTGCAGCGGATGCCCCTCCTCTACCTTTACCCTGAAAAGCGGTATCGAAAACATGCTGAAAGACATGCTGAACGATGAAGACATAAAGGTAGAAGCGATAAACGCGTAACACTTTAAAAAATTAACCACATGGAATAGTATCTATGTGGTTAATTTTTTCAATTTAAAGCTACTGCTTTATTATCCCTTCTTCTTTTTGTCCTCTTTTTTATCTTTCACTACTTTTTCCTTTTTCACCAGTTTATTGGTCTTCTCGTTATAAATGGCTTCTGTAATTTTTTTACCGGTCTTGCTGAATACCTTTATTTGGGGATCTTCGTGCGAGCCTGTCACTACGATCGGGATCCCAATCAACCCTGCCGGGGGAAGGCCGAGGCGAATCCTGAGGTCCAACAGCCCGTCAAAGCTGGTAGTGCCTTTTATTGTTGGCCTGAATACAGCAACTTTAAATGTAAAGTCATCAATGCGCACCAGGTTGTTGTCTATCGTGGTTTTCACGGTGATGTCCTTCAGGTCGGGGTTGTCCATTTCTTTTGAGCCTGTTTTGTCCCTTATGCCGCCAAACAGCTTCAGCCCTACCACTTTTACATCTTTTACGGATATTGTACCACCACCCGCCAGCGAGGGCATGATGGGGCTCATGTTGCCGTCAAGGTCTCCCTTTATTTTATAGTCGACAGAAATGATGCCCTCGGCCTTTTCCGCGGCGCTCACCATGTCATGGAATAGCGGGATCTCGTTGTACGCCCGCTTTACGCTGAAATCCTTCGCACGGAAATGCACATCAAAATTGGCTGCCATGGGTGACTCGTCATTATACATGGCATCAACGCCTACGGTACACCCAATAATGTTAAAGTTGGTGTTTTCCAACAACAGCCTTCCTTTTGATATGGCAACCTTCCCTACCAGGTTGTTGAGTACAAGCCCGGTATATTCTACCTTATCGGCATTGGCAACAAGCGACACGTTCAGGTTGGTGGGCAGAACGATTACCCCGCTCATTTTTGGGTTATCCTCTTTGGCATATTCTACCTCCGCTTTGCGGTCTTTGTTCTCCCCTTCCTTAAGCGCCATGAATTCATCCACGTTGATGAGCTTCGATTTTAAATTGAAGTTCCCGGCGAGCGTACCGTTCGATTCCAGGAAGTAGTTGATGGTATTGAGCAGGTAGCCATTAATGGAAAAATCCGACTTACCGTACGCTGCCTTAAACTTGTCGAACCACATCTTCTCATTTTGGAAGGTAAAGTACCCCTCGCTGATCAAAAATGCTTTCGGGAAAAGCTCTGAAGTTGTCTTTATGTTTTTCAGGATCAGGCTGCCTTTATTGTCCAGCTTGTCGTACTGTCCGGTTGTGGCATAGCTCTGGCGGCCTTTCAGCGCGAGGTCGGCTTTGGCATAGCCGGTAACATCCAGCCCTTCCTGTTGGAACACCTTATAAATGCGGCCTACGTTGAGTTCGCCTTTTATGCGCGCGTCATAGAACAGGTCAGCAAAGTCGGATACCGTCGCATTCACATACACCGGATTGCCCTCAAACACAAACGATGCGGGCGTGACAGCCACCTTCAAATCCTCAAACGTGCCGTTGCCGTTTTGCAGGCTGGCTATAAATTTGATGTCCGTAATCGGGTTGGGATAATAGTCGGTTTTCAGCCAGCCGTTTTGCAGGTTGATGCCACCCTTTGCTTTCGGGAACATTTTCTTTTCTGCATTATACTGCCCGTCAGCAACAATGTCCATTTTTAGCAGGCCTTTAAGGTCCATCTTCTGTAGCCCAAGGGCGGCATCAAGCGTTTTGAGGTCTAGTGAGCCTTTTATATCAGCCTTGACATCCATTACACTTAGCCCTTTAGTTTGCAGGAAGGCATTAAAATAATCCTTCTCCCCTACCTTAAAGCCCAGCTTTCGGAGGTTAATGTTCAGCTTTTCTACATCCAGCGACGGCAGCATGGCATTGAGGTCGAGATTGAAGTCGGTGAGCGGCACCGGGGCATCACTGTATTCAACAGCGCCATCGCTTATCTTAAGGTTGAAGCCAAGGTCGGGCTGTTGGTTCGTGGTGGCATTGTATCGTCCCTTGAAGGTAAAGAGCAAATCGCTTCGCCCTTCAATTTTTGTTTCTTCCAGCCAGATAAGGTATTGCGGCGGTAGTACCGACAGGAGGTCTTTGACCGTCGTGTTTTCGGAAGCCGCATCGATGTTGATATTATAACCGTCTTTGAGTATGGTAAACTCTCCGGTAAACTCTACCGGGAGTTTGTTGATGCGCAACTCATTCTTCTGCAGTATGAACGACAGGGAGTTGGTATTGATGCGGGTTATCAGGTCGGCACGCAGCCTCTTTTTTTCGAGGTATGGTATCCGGTCGTAATAAAAATCAACCGAATCGATACGGGCATCGGTCTGCAGGTCGAAAACATCCTCGCTAAGGTCGCCCTTGCCTATATAATTGAAGCCATACGCATCCACCAGTATCTTCGCCGAGCGGTCGCTGTAGCGGATGCGGCAATTGTCAAGGTCGATGCGGTCGAGCCGGATGGCCGTACCCTCTGACAAAGTATCCTTAGGCTGGTCTTTTTCGGACACGTACACATTATAGTTGGCCTCCCCTTTCCCGTTCACCTTTACATTGATAAAGGCATCCGAAACATACAGCTCATCAATCTTTACTTCATTATCAAAAATAAGCCGCTTTAGGTTAATACCAAATGCCACCTGGTCGGCCTTAAGGAGTGTATCGTTTTTATACGGCGCCGAACCCATAAGCGAAAGATCATCGAGTGAAACGGTAAGAGACGGGAAATGAGTGAAGAACGACAGCTTTGATTTTGAGAAATTCAGTTCGGCAGCCAGGCTTTTGTTGGCCAGCGCCTTTACCTGTTCGGAAACCATGCCGGGAAACAGCAGCGGTATCAGGAACATGAGCAGCAGTACCGAGGCGATAAAGATGCCAAGCCACTTCCCTATTTTGAGCGCTATTTTTTTTGCGGATGTTTTCATGGCATAGTATTTAAAATCTGAAATAAAAGTAGGTTTTTCCTGTAAATTGGGGTTCTTATTTAACTTGACCTTAGTAAACCGATGCACGTTCAGGGTTTGGAGTTTGGGGTTCAGGGTTATAGTGGTGTGCTCCTGCAAGGCATGAAGGGCCTCACCCAAAGCGAGGGTTGTCCGCCTAAGTGTAGCTGCTCCCCTCTCCTTTTGGAGAGAGGCCGGGGGTGAGGTCTGCGTGAGGGACAGCAGCGGCATCCCCCGCTTTTTCCGGCGGGGATAAATTCGCCGCGGCGAACCGACGGCGAAGGCACGAAGCCGGCACGCCCAATACATCATTCCCGGTAATATACTTTGGATAATTGCGTTGTTTAGGGTAACTTTACTTTTCCACTGAGAACGACCACAATGAAAAAACTATCCATAATCCTTGCCTTTACAGGCCTGCTAATATCCTGCAACCGAATGAATACATCTGCTACCATAGGCGACGATAACCCGCTGTTGGCCACTTTTGAAACGCCTTATGAGGCACCGCCCTTCCACCTTATTAAAAATGAGCATTACAAACCCGCCATACTGGAGGGCATCCGCGTGCACCAGGGTGAGATTGACGCGATAACCGTAGCCAAAGATGCGCCCACCTTTGATAATACCATAGTAGCGCTGGAGAATTCGGGTTCGGTACTTAACCGTGTCAATACCATTTTCAGCAATATTACCTCGGCCAATACCAACGATACATTGCAGGCGCTGGCACAGGAGCTGGCCCCTGAATTGTCGCGGCACAATGACAACATTTACCTCAACGAAAAGCTGTTTGCCAAGGTGAAAAAAATATGGGACACGCAGGTGAACCTGAAGCTGAACCCGGAGCAGGCAAAATTGCTGGAGAAAAAATACAAAGCATTCGTGCGCAGCGGCGCCAACCTGGATGCCAAACAGAAAGAAAGGCTGAGGGCTATAAACAGTGAACTGTCTGTACTGTCACTGAAATTTGGGGATAATGTGCTTGCCGAGAATAATGCGTATCAACTCGTTATTGATAATAAGAAAGACCTTGCCGGACTACCCGTCGAGGTAATACAAACTGCGGCAGATGATGCCAAAGCTGCCGGAAAGGAAGGCAAGTGGGTGTTTACCCTGCAAAACGCCAGCGTAATGCCGTTCCTGCAATATGCCGATAACCGCGGGCTGCGCAAAAAAATATGGACGGCTTACCAAAACCGGGGCAACAACGGCAACGAAACAGACAACCGCATCAATGTGGTGCACCTGGCCAACCTGCGGAGCGAAAAGGCAAGGCTGCTGGGGTATGCTTCGCACGCCGCTTATGTACTGGAAGAACGGATGGCAAAAACACCGGAAAATGTTTACACGCTTTTGGACCAGCTGTGGGCACCTGCCCTTGAAAAGGCCAAAGCCGAGGAAGCCGACATCAAAAAAATGATGGTTGCCGACGGCATAAAGGATGAAGTACAACCGTATGACTGGCGGTATTATACCGAGAAAATACGAAAGGAGCGCTATGACCTTGATGAGCAGGAGATAAAACCGTACTTCAGCCTGGACAATGTGCGCAACGGGATCTTCGGGGTCACAAAAAACCTGTATGGGCTGCAATTCAAGGAACTGAAGGATGTGCCAAAATACCACGAGGAAGTGACCGTGTGGGAAGTAACGGAGCAAAATGGCAAGCATGTGGGTATATTATACATGGATTTCTTTCCGAGGGCGTCTAAAAAAGGCGGTGCGTGGATGACCTCCTACCGTAAGGAGAAAATAACTGGCGGTACCCGCATCGCTCCGATCATCTCCATTGTATGCAACTTTTCGAAGCCTACAGCAGGCAACCCGGCATTGCTTACATTTGATGAAACCTCAACGTTCTTCCACGAGTTTGGGCATGCGCTGCACGGGTTGTTGAGCAACGTAACCTACGAAAGCCTTTCGGGGACCAGCGTACCGACCGACTTTGTAGAACTGCCTTCGCAAATCATGGAGAACTGGGCGGCCGAGCCGGAAGTCCTGAAAATGTATGCAAAACATTATAAAACCGGCGAGGTTATCCCCGATGCACTGATACAGAAACTGCAGGAGTCGGCTACTTTTGACCAGGGCTTTGCTACGGTGGAGTATCTTGCGGCTTCGTACCTCGACCTGAACTACCATTCACTGGAAAAACCACTTACCCAAAACGTGGTCCCGTTCGAGGAGGAAGCCATGAAGAAAATAGGGCTGCCCTCATCGATCATACCAAGATACCGCAGTACTTATTACAGCCACATCTTTAGCGGCGGGTATTCGGCAGGGTACTACAGTTATATATGGTCGGGCGTACTGGATACCGATGCATTTGATGCGTTTAAACAAAAATCGCTGTTTGATGCGGCTACGGCCAAATCGTTCCGTACCAACATACTCGAAAAAGGCGGTACCGGTGATGCGCAGTTAATGTACCGGGCATTCCGCGGTGCGGAGCCATCAATTCAGCCACTGCTGCGGAAAAGGGGGCTTGAAAGTTCCAAAGTTGCAAAGTAACAGTGTTGCAAAGTTTTTACAAAGCTGGAAGCATATAGAGCTTTTTTGTATTGCAACGTCTAAAAATCATTATGTAATCAAAAAGATCCGTTGCAATGCAACGGATCTACTGTCTTTATAGAGGAATGTTTGCGATTTAGATGTTACCCATGATAAACACGGGAAGCGACAATTTTCCCATCCCTTATTTCGAGGACTTCGGCTACAAGCATATCGTCTTGGCCCTGTACGGTGCGTGTGTATTCCATGAATACCCTATGTTCATTCGCGGTCAGCGAAGTAACCTTATAATATAATGTCGGGAGCCTGTCGAAGGCATCCTGCCACCAGGCCTGCATGGCTTCGCGGCCCTTTACAAGTCCACGTGTTTCGGGCTGCCGCAATTTAAGCTTGGGGCTGAAGTGTTCGGCATCTTCGGTATAAAGGTCCAGCAGGCGGTCAAGCTGTTTGGTATTGAAGGCTTCAAACCACTTCATGGCTATGTGTTCGATCTCGCGTGGCTGCACTGCTTAGATGTTTTTAAGGTTAATGACCTCCTGTTCGGTAAGGAACCTCCAGTTGCCGCGCGGCAGGTTTTTCTTGGTCAGCCCGGCGAACGATACACGGTCTACCTTAAGCACATCGTACTTAAAGCTTTCGAATATGGCGCGCACTACCTTTACGTTTTGGGTGCGCAGCTTCAGGCCTATTTCGGTCTTCGACTCGCCTTCTATGTAGCTGATTTCGTCTATGAAAAGCTTATGCCCGTCCAGTGTTACCCCTGCGGCTATCTTTTCAAGGTCTTCGTATTTCAGGTTCTTGTCAAGCGACACCTGGTAGATCTTGAATGTTTTTTGGTTCGGCTGCGAGAATTTCCGCACCATGTCGGTATCGTTAGTGAAGATCAGCAGGCCCGTAGTGTTTTTGTCCATGCGCCCTATCGGCTGTATCTTGGCTTTGGTAGCGGAGCGAACCAGTTCCATTACGTTGCGAAGGTCATTTTCCTCGTCGCCCGATGTGGTAAAATTCTTCGGCTTGTTGAGCAGGATGTATTCTTTCTTTTCGGGTGTAATGCGGGAACCGTCAAAATCTACCTCGTCGGTAAGTTTCACGATGCGGCCCATTTCGGTAACCACCTGCCCGTTCACTTTCACGTTGCCCGATTGTATGTAAATATCGGCATCACGGCGCGAGCACATGCCCGAATTTGAAATGTATTTATTTAGGCGTATCTCGTCGGGATTGGTTTTTTTGGCTGTGGGTTTTGGCGCTGCCGGCCTCCTGTCTGCGGGACCTTTGCCTTTTATAAAGCCTGCCCTTTTTGGCGCCGCGCTGCCTGCAGTTGCCTCATCCGGCTTTGCAGACGGTTTTGGCTTGCGCACTTTGTTCATAGGTTTCGACGGGCCTGCGCCTTTTTTCCTTGCACCGCCACTGTTGCCTCTTCCGGGACCGCCGCCCCTGTTACTGCCATTGTTCATTTGTAGAAATATTTCTGCAAAGATAGTTTAAATTATTTGGAACACGGATACTGCTGATTGAGTGGATTTTCACAGTTATTACAAGGAGATGCCTTTACAGTATCGACAACAGCTTCCTGCCGTGCACTACTACTGACGGATCAATGAGTATGATGCAAAACACCCCGGTTACGATAAGCAGTTTCAATATGTTGTGCAGGCGCAGGTAATCCTTTTGGGTTTCGGCTTCCCAAAGCAGGTACAGAAAGTAAATGATGACAATCATCCCCCCGTAAAAATAGGTGTCCATATATCCCACATCGTACACTTCTATCAAAAGAAAAACCGGGATTATGGTGAGGAATGTCAGTCCCATGATAACCGTTTTTGCTGCACGCTCGCCAAACATTACGGGTATGGTGCGGTAGTCGGCCACGATATCCCCTTTAATGTTTTCCAGGTCCTTTATAAGCTCACGCGTAAGTATGAGCAGGAACAGAAAGGTGGCATGGGCGAATATGACCTCGTAAAAGTTCTTAAAATACATGAGAATCCCGAAGAACGGCAGCACCGCCAGGACAGCGGCCGTGAGGTTGCCGATCAGCGGATAGCGTTTTAGCTTGTGCGAATAAAACCATATCAGGAAAATATAGGCCGAGAAAAACACGGCAGCCCGCCATGACACCAATAGTGCCAGCAGGAATACAATGAAATTGAGTATGAAGTATACCCGTAGCTTCGTCCCCTGGCTCACCAGCCTGTCGAGCATGGATTTCTTGGGACGGTTGATAAGGTCCTTTTGGGCATCGTAAAAATTATTGATGATGTAGCCTGAGGCAATCGTAAGTGACGAAGCCAGCACGATAAAGAACAAGTTGATGTCCAGTATGACATCCAGCGCCCTTCGCTCGGGAGCCAGGATGAATATAGCCGAAAGGTATTGTGCCAGGGCAATGATCGGGATGTTGTAACCACGCACCACCGAGAACATACTGAGTACCTTCATGCGGGTGAGACGTGTTTTCCGTGATGCCATCTATTGGTAAAGTTGATTTTAGAAATGAACTGTAAAGATAGGAAGTTATTGCGTGATGGCACATAAAAAAAGCCCCTTACCGGAGCTATGATATTGTGGGTGCAATGCTGTTACGGAATATAATTGCCGTCTTTATCAAATTTAGGAAGTTCGAGGTTTCTTAAAACCTTATTAGCTTCTTCAAGTTTGTTGGAAGTGAAAATATATTTACTACTATCTAAATCCTCATTTATTGTAACATCATATGTGGCCTTAAATTCTATAGATTTTTTAATCGGATTTCTTTTTTTTACTTTTCCCATCACTATTTTCTTTTAATTAATTCAAGTTGCTAGTTAGAAAATAAAAAAGTAAGCATCAAAAGTGAGAAATTTGGTTTACCACAACTAAACACCCACTGTTATGATGCTTACAAGAGACAAAATTATTTCAATTTTTTGTTTAATTGATGATATTTTAAAAGGAATTGGACACCAGGAAGATACGAGGCGGCAAGTAAGTGATAGTGAGATTATATTGACTGCCATTGTTTCTTCAACGAGTTTTTATGGCAACCATTCTTCTGCGATTGAATTTGTAAAGCAGTATGGTTTTATCCCTAATATGCTTGACAAGAGCAGATTTAACAGGCGCCTTCATAAAGTTGGAAGGTTGCTTTATGATTTATTCGAAATAGTAAGTGACTATTTTAAAGATTTTTGTTGTGAGCTGCATTATATTGTTGATTCTTTCCCTGTTGCAGTGTGCAATAACATGAGGATTGCAAATTGTAAGATGCTTAAGGATAAGAAATGGAGGGGCTATACCGCAAGCATGAGGAGTTATTTTTATGGAGTAAAAGTGCAGTTGCTTACAACAAAAGACGGCATCCCCATAGCTTTCCATTTCACTCCGGGCAAGACAGCCGATGCAAAAGCATTAGGGAAAATGATTGACAAATTGCCCGCAGAATCTTCAATATATGGGGATAGCGCCTATTTGGATTATGGTTTGGAAGACAGTGCTTTTGCCCGGAAAGCCATCTTATTAAAAATCCAAAGGAAATCAAATTCTAAAAGAGTAGATACATTAGATCAAAAAAATGAGAAATTGAAAATGAGAAAAAGAGTCGAGACAACTATCAGTGATATTAAAAAACTGTTCCCAAGAACAATACACGCGGTTACACTGGACGGCTTTCTAATAAAGCTGACTCTGTTTATTTTTGGATTACAATTGAACAAAGCTATTAACTAGCAACTTGAATTAATTAGAATTCCTTTATAATTTCCGGAAGATTCAAATTTTACTACCTGATCCTTTTTACCAAAACCTGCATTAACTATACCAAAGATCAGTTTTTGCGAAACGGATAACTTTTTGAATTAATCCATATTTACAAATGCTTACAAATTCAAAAATTAAAATATCTGTTGTGATAGTTGCGTGATACCCCGGATAATTCATTCCACCACACTAAATCATTTATCAATTATCTTCTTCAGTTTACCGCCGGCGAGCATTATCGTGATCGTAACAAAAATAAAGACTACGATATTCAGGATGGTTTCGGTTATCATATCGCCGGTACTCATCGACCAGGAGCCGGGAAGATAGTCCCTGTGTAATGAAGTAACAAACATCAAAATACGCTGCGATGGCACGATAAGCAGCAACAGTGCAACGGTTATCAGCGTTGCTTTTTTAAAATAGATCTTTTTTATCCAGAAGAGCTGGGAGAGCAGCAGCCGCATTACAGGGGAAAACAGATACATCAGCCAATACGGCCCAAATATCAGGTCTGTAAATGAGACATTGCTTGTTGAAGCCAGGGCCGTTGATTGCTGCCAAAGCTGTAACCCCCAAACGATAAAATAAAAAATTCCCGCCAGCCGTACCATTTGTACGCCGGTCAGGATAAACAGGTCTTTAAACACTATGGCTTTGAGATTGGAAGTCTTTATGAGTGCTACTACAGGAATAATAATACCGAAACCCACTAAGATGGATAACAGCAAGATGCTCAAAATATCGGTTACGCTGTGCACGGGTTAGAACTGGTACACTACCTCCAGCTTGTGGCCTTCGAGTGATTTTTTGGCTTTCTCAAGGTCTTCGGTAAAGCCCAGGATGTAGCCGCCACCGCCCGAGCCGCATAGCTTCAGGTAGTAATCGTTGGTATCAATGCCATTTTGCCAAACAGAATGGAACTGCTCCGGTATCATCGGCTTAAAGTTGTTGAGGACAACTTTAGACAATTGCTTGGTATTGGTAAATAGAGACTTAAAGTCGCCGTGGAGGAAGTTGTCCACACAGGCATCAGTATATTTCGCGAATTCTTTTTTGAACATATCGCGGAAACCCTGCTCCTTAAGACTTTCCATAAAGATGGAAACCATGGGCGCGGTCTCTCCCACAATGCCTGAATCCAGAAGAAACACTGCGCCCTTGCCGCTTGTGCTCTGGCTCGGTATGCCTGTCGTCTCAATATTGTCCTGCGAATTGATCAGGATAGGGATGCTCAGGTAACTGTTTAGCGGGTCCAGGCCTGAACTTTTTCCGTGGAAGAAGGACTCCATCTGCCCGAATATCGTCTTTAGCTGAAGCAGCTTCTCGCGTGTAAGGTTTTCGAGTACGGTTATTTTATTGTCGGCATACCGGTCGTAAATGGCTGCTACCAATGCGCCGCTGCTGCCCACGCCGTAACCCTGCGGGATAGTAGAATCAAAATACATCCCTTCATCGATATGCCTGTTGAGTGTGTCAATGTCGAACGTAACGAGTTCCGGCTGCTCCTTCTGCAACGTTTCCAAGAAAGCGGCAAAACGTTTCAGGCTGGCGTTCGATTTTTGGGCTTCGGGTGCATCCTTGCCTTCTATCTTGAGCGCGCCGTTGTAAAAATTGTATGGAATGGACAATCCTTTAGAATCCTTAATGATGCCATACTCTCCGAAGAGTAATATTTTCGAGTAAAATAAAGGTCCTTTCATGTATCGTTCTATTGAGCTATAAAGGTACGATAAAAACGTTAACTTTTGGATTTTAGTACAAACTTAACGCGCCTGTACCAATTTCGTCGCAAATGTACTGGTTGTTTTGGCAATAGCCAAGCAGTTCAGCCTTAATAAATTGCAAAACTTTGCCTGCAACGTTTTCAGGATAAAGCACATGTACGTTGGCTCCCGCATCCAGCGTAAAGCACACCGGGATGCCTGTTTCGGCCCTGAATTTCCATATCCTGTTGATGATTTCCAGCGTGTTGGGCTTCATCAGTATAAAATACGGAAGGCTTGTCATCATCATGGCATGCAGTGTGAGGGCCTCACTTTCCACAATTTTTATAAAGGTTTCCACATTGCCCTCAAGCAGCGCCTTCTTTATGGCAGAAAGGTTTTCATGTGCCTGCGCAAAACGCCTTTCGGCAAATGGGTGGCCGTGCATCAGATCGTGCCCTACGGTGCTGCTCACCTGCTTTTCGCCTTTGTCTACAAGCAGTATGGTGTCTTTGTAATTGCGGAATGCCTCATGCACTTCCCCGGTAAAAGGAACGCCAAACAGGTCAGAACTGCCATCAATTTCTGCATGCGCACCCCACACTACCACACTGCCTTTTATGCTGCGGCAGGCGCTGCCGGAACCAAGCCGTGCCAGGAAGGACGCTTTTTTGTAAAAGTACCCGTCAGTCATATCAGGGTCCAGCAGGCGCTCCAGGCTCATTAGGTTCATGGCTAATGCCGCCATGCCCGAAGCTGACGATGCGATGCCAGAGCTGTGCGGGAAGGTATTGCGGGTGTCTATGGTAAAATGGTAGTCATTCAGGAATGGGAGGTACTGCACTACCCTGTCAAAGAATTTTTCGATTTTGGGGCGGAAACTCTCTTTAGGCTGTCCTTCAAAAAGCAGGTCGAAGGATATGCCGCCAGGGTTTTCTTTAGCCTCATAAGCGAGCTTTGTTATCGTCTTGCACTCGTTCAGCGTAAAGCTTATGGAAGGATTGGCCGGAACCTGGTTGGCCTTTTTGCCCCAGTACTTCACGAGGGCGATATTACTCGGGGCGCTCCATTCGAAACTGCCTTTATCAGCGGTTTGGGTATATGCGGAAGGGATAAAATCCTTTTCGGTCATGGGTTGGGAATTTTGGCAAAGGTAAAACTCATTTGCCACGAATTACACCAATTGCACTAATTAAATCATGCGTCAAAACAAATATACTCCTCCCTCATCTGAAATTTTAAGCAATTGGGAAAAGTTTTCAGTAGTTAATAAATACTGCCTCCCAGAGAGTCCTTTTATTGCATGTTCGATAAACACAAGAAGCTCATCTTTAGTGACCCGGATAATTTTCCCTTTAAATAGTTGCTGTTTACCCTTAGTTATGGTGTTATCAAATACTATATAATAATTTTCGTTACTAAGGAGCCCGGCGACATCTTTAAGATTATTCCCAAAACAGACTGCTTTCCCGACCTTCAGGGTTTCAATCTTATCCATTATCGCTAAGCTTTCAGATTGTTGAACCGGCTCCCTTTCAATTCCGAGAAATATTTTATCCTGAATTTCCATTATTGATTGACTATTTTTAATACTACAACACTTTCTCAAAACGCACGCTGCTTCCATTACACCTATTATATATTTTTTAAATTCGTAGCGATGCCCTAAATCCCCTCGCGGCATAATACGATTCGGCTCCATTATGGTAATAAAAGACGGTATCATAGCGCCGGTCGCAAAACACCGCGCCACCAAGTTTTCTGATAGCTGCCGGCACAGCTACCCAGCTTGAGGTTTTCAGGTCGAACTTACCCAGTTCCTGCAACTGGCGGTATTCTTCTTCCGTCAAAATTTCAATGCCCATTTCGGCAGCCATGCCTATAGCACTGTGCCCGGGCTTATTCTCTTTACGCGATTCCAGAGCCTGGTGGTCATAGCACACGCTCCGGCGGCCTTTGGGGCTTTCGGTAGCGCAATCGTAGAAAATAAATTCGCCCGTGTTTTTGTCGAAGCCTACTACATCCGGTTCGCCGCCTGTCTCTTCCATTGCGTCAAGCGACCATAGCTTTGCGGGATTACTCTCAATCTTTGCCTGTACATCTGCCCATTCCAGTCCTTTATGGCGGTCCATATTTTTTTCAAAGCGGGTTTTTAAAACTTTAAAGAGTGCCTCGCGCTGTTCCTGTGGTAGTTCTTTTTTTGTTGCCATATTTTTGGATTGTTTGTTTTTCCTGCATCCCAAATTTACTAAACCATTTAAAATAATTTTCACGCAGCAAATTAAAATTACTTGTAACTTTACATTATGGAAAACCAATCTCTATCGCTGACTTTCAAAATACTTGTCATGGTTGCCACCTGTGTGGGCATTGGCTATTTATCAGGCGAGTTTACCCAGGAAGGCGTTACTACCTGGTACACTACTGTCGAAAAACCTGTGTTTAACCCGCCAAACTGGATATTCGCGCCGGTATGGACCACATTGTATGTGCTTATGGGACTGGCAGCCGGGCTTGTTTGGGGACGCATTGGCGAACAGCCCGAAACCGTAAAAAAAGGACTGGCTTTTTTTGGGGTACAGCTTGCGCTTAATGCACTTTGGTCGTATCTCTTTTTCGGGCTCCACAATCCGTTACTCGCATTAGTAGAGATCGTTATTCTCTGGCTGATGATCTACGAAACGTTTATCCAGTTCAATAAGATTAACCGCGTTGCAGGCTACATTTTTATCCTTTACCTGCTGTGGGTAACGTTCGCTACGGTACTGAATGCCTCAATATGGTGGCTGAACAGGTAATTTTATTGATTACTTTATATTTACTATTCGGGATTAAAGTTGGTGCCGGCCTATCATCTTTTTTCTATCCGTCTATAATCTCTTCCCTGTTATCCGTTCCCGTATTTCGCTTAAGGAATGGTCAATTAGCAGCTTTCCGTCCCTAAAAACTTCCTTCAGTTCACCCTGCTGCTCTTCCTCCCAGCTAACCTGGTCGTAAAGTTTGTAGGTGTCATCTTCCAAAGTAATTTTCATCAATCCCTTTGCCGATTTCTTGGTACCGTCATCCGTTACAGGATCTTTGAATATTTCGCGCCCTTCGCCATTGACTTCTCCATACGTTGCCTTCATGGCAAAGCCGAAGGTATCACGGGTGTTGTACTGGTAGGTGAATGAGCCGATGCCGAGCACCACATTGGTCGATGCAAATCCTTTTTGCTTCAGCCTTTCGCATATCTGCGTAGCGCGGTCCAGCGTGATGCTGTCGCCATATATCGCACCTATCTGCGGGATAAGCTCTTTGTAGCCCTTGCTGTTCATACTGCCGCCAAATACATCCCACAGCAACTCCACAACGCCTTTGCGCTCTTCTTCGGTATTCCCATCAGGATTGCCGCACAATATATCTGTCGGGTTGCCGCTGTCAGGGCGTATTACAACCTTGCCATCGCGCGTTGTAATTTCGTCTTTAAGGCGTGGCAGGTAGTCTGTAAGCACTTTCCACAAATCCCAGGTATCAGAAACGATCGATACGATGCCTTTAGGATATATCTGTGTTATGAGGCGTTCAAAGGTTTCGTACTCGCCTTCTGTGGTCCCCATGCACATAACCGAATGTTCAGTAGCAGGAACCGACCCGCCTACCAGTTCAGTATCCGAATCGGCGTTGTAATACTGCTCCAGGAATTCAATTGCCGGAATGGTATCGGTACCCGTAAAACTAAGGAGGTGCGCCGCCGATGACACGAGGGATGCATCAATACCTGCCATGCCCCTCATCGAGAAATCGTGCGCCTGCCAGTTCACGAACTCCGGCACAGAGGATGTTTCCGAAGCGTATTTATCGAGTATCCTGCGGTATTCTTTAGCTATGGTGGCCGAATTGCACGGCAGCCATACCACATTGGACAGGAGTGTTTCAAAGTAATTGGTCAGCCAAAAGAACTCCGGCAGGGTATTGTACATCGTAAACATCGGGACACGGATCGGGGCGCTGGCACCCTCCGGCAATGCCTTAAATACCATAGGGATATAGCCGAGGTCGTGCAGGGCGGCAATATGATCAGTCCCTACATTATTTTCGCCAAGGTAGTTATTGATGCGGCGGGCATATTGCTTTATCACATCGCCCTTTGGGGCGGCAAAAAAGTAGCGTTCAAAATCTTCTATGATATATTTTTTGATGAAGTACTGCAACCCGAAGAATACCACCTCATTCACGCCTTCTATCCTCGATTTCCTTGGCGTCCAGTTGGAGTATACCAGTGTGGTGCCTTCGGGGTACTGCCTTCGGTGGTCGGCCTTATAACCGTCTGTTAAAAGTAATGGGTTCATGGTGTTATAGTATTTCGTTATTGTTTATCATTTCTCTTGCCTCCATCAGGGCGAAACCCAGCAGGTTAAGCCCGCGCCAGTTTTCAGGATGAAATGCCTCTGTGCTGTTTTCGTCCAGGCCAATACCCCATATCGGGTCAACCGGGCTGGCTTCCACCAAAATCCTGTTTTCCGTACCCAGGAGAAATTTTTTAATTTCTTCATTTTGGCTGAACTTATGGTAATTGCCCTGCACCACAATTTCGTAGCGATTTGCGGTCCATAGGGCATCATCATAGCCACGCACTTCACGTCCGAGTTTCTTGGCTTCGGCAGGCGACTGGCATCCCAATATTTTTGCTTCGATTTCGGCATCGCCAAACAAGGCCGCTTTTTTAGCCATCATCCAGTGCTCTGCGGATTTATATTCAATATCGTTTACCCTAAACGGACTTACCCACCATTGGCTGAAGCACGACTTCGTGATGCTACCATCCTTCGACGGCTGGTGTCCCCAAAAGAAAAGAAATTTCTTCGGCCCGTTATCCGCAACCAGTTTTTCTACAGAATATCTCATAGCTTTATTTTTATCTGTTGCACTTTATCATTATCAAGATCAGAGAATGAATCGGTAGTAAATATCCTTTCGAAATCACTAAACATATCAAAACCCTTGCTGAATATCCCGTGGCTCACTGCCAGGTATAGCCTTCCTGCATTTTTGTTTTTCAGCTCACCTGCAAGACCTGCAAATGTACCGCCACCATCGCAAATGTCATCTACTATCAGGCAGTCAGAACCGTCGAGGTCGTCTGCATATACTTTAAAACCGGACAGCCTGCCGGTTTTCACGTCCCTGCTTTTGCTACACTCCACTACTTCCACGCCCCCAAGGTATTCGGAAAGCTTGTAAATTTTTTTCAGGGCGCCACCATCGGGAGAGATGAGTTTTACATCGGTGCCAATAGCTTTAATGACCTCAGTAATAAAATCGTGGTTTGGAAGTATGGTACAATTGGTAATCACGGCGGGCGCTACTTCCGAGTGCGGGTCGAATACCATTACTTCGGCAAAGCCCATCGCATTGATGATATCAGCGTACACTTTCACCGTAAGCGGCTCACCCGGAATCATGATCCTGTCCTGTCGCGCACCGGGAAAATAAGGAATGAAAAGGCTGATTTGTTTCACGCCCATCCTCCTCAGCGCATCTACAGCGACACACACCTCGCCAAGGCGGCTGAAACTGTTAACGCGGTGTGTTATTGTAACAGTTTGCGAGGCATCAAAACCCGGCTCTATTTTGATGTGTGGCTCACCACCCGAAAAGGTAAAATTTTTAAAGACTATTCCGCTTCCTTCTATGGGTGCGAAAGCAGCATCAAGATTCAGTACTAACATAGCGATTATATTTTGCGTTATTCTTACACAAAGTTAACCGATTAAAATTATCCTGCAAATTATTTTGTGTATTTTTTACGCAAACTTTATTTCGAAGTGGAAACCCTGTTGGTCCATAGCCTTATATTTGGCTTTATTAAAGCGGAAAAGCTTAGCCGGGCGGCCTTCTTTCTTTTCTGATAAATGCCCGGTTTCTTCAATGATCCCGAAGCCCATCATCTTTTTCCGGAAGTTTCGGCGGTCTATTTCCTTTTGCAGGATGGTGCAGTACAGGTTCTCTATATCCGAAAAAAGAAATTCGGAAGGAAGCAGGTCAAAACCTATAGGCTGGTAGGTGAGTTTTGCCTTGAGACGGCTATAGGCGGCAGAGATTATCAGGTTATGGTCGAAAGCAAGGCCCGGCACCTCATCTACAGGGCACCACTGCACATTTTCGGCGTCGGTAGCGGCTTTGATTTTGGTTTCTGAAGAATCTATAAGCGCGAAATAGGCCACAGATATTACCCTGTTGCGGCTATCACGGGCAATATCGTCTCCAAAGGTATAGAGCTGCTCAAGGTAATTGACGGTTACGTTGGTCTCCTCCTGTAATTCGCGCTTTACGGCATCAATAAGCGGCTCATCTTCGTGTACCAAGCCTCCCGGAAGCGCCCAGTAGGCTTTTTCGCTCCCGAACTTCTGCCTGATAAGCAGGACGTACAATTTGTTATTTTGGTAACCGAACACCACGGCATCTACCGCGATCCTTATATTCTGCAACATATAGCGTATCTTTTACACAAAGATAGGGAATTCACAAATCAATAAATCGAAGCAAATGCAAAAAGCCCCCTTTATCAGGAGGCTTACAAGTCAATTTTGTGTGAAAATTAATTTTTCAGGATCACGAACCAATCCCATTCTTCAGGGTTACCAAATCCTACGCTTGGTGTATACAGGAACAGGTTCACCTTTGCATCGGGATTGCTTACCCGGTAATCCTCCACGAGTTGTAAGTTATTGATGGACTCCCAGATCGCTTCGTGGTCGATGGTAACGAACGGGAGGCCTGTTTCGCCTTCACCATAACCAACGTGTACGAAATCATCTGACTCCGGCATAGCAGCTTCATTATCTGTTACTGCAAACGAACTGGCCGCGTTAAGCGCTGCAGGATAGGTCATTTGCCCAAGGCCATTCCAAACAATGCTGCCGTCAAAAATGGTTTCGCCCGTTTCCTGATACTTCAGCTTTATGCTGCCGAAATCGCCCGGGGAAACATATTCCGGAGAAATGGTGAATGCTTCTGCTTCCTCAAAACTAAGTTCCTTACCACCTTCAAAAGTGTTGGTAAGCAGGTCTACTTTAAGCAGCAGTACTTTGTTGTTTCCCGAAGGCTGATTTGATGAAGCGTCATCATCGGCACAGGCCGTAAATAAAAAGGCAAGCCCTAATCCTAAAAATAAAAATTTCTTTTTCATAGTGTGTACGATTTTTATTATTAAGACGCAAAAGGGCCAACACGGTTGCGTTGAAGATTTAAATTTTCTTACAGCGATTTTAAAATCGCAAGATGTATAGTGTGTTGTACCAGGGCTGCCAGTGTGAGCATAGTTATAGAGCACGGCAATCTTTCCTACGCTACACATGCCAATTTTGACGATGAAAGATTGCTTCGTCGTGCCTCCGCGCAATGACCGCGCACTTTCAACCGCGGAGATAACCTACATCATTCAGTACTTCCCCACAATACTCTCCGCTGCGATAAAACCTCCGGTCCAGGCATTCTGGAAGTTGAAGCCGCCCGTTATCGCATCGATATCTATAATTTCCCCTGCAAAGTAAAGGTTTTCCAGCGCCTTGCTTTCCATGGTTTTAAAGTTCACTTCCTTTAGGTCGACACCGCCCGCCGTTACAAATTCTTCTTTAAAAGTGCTCTTGCCATTTACGTTATATTCGCCGTTTACCAACTGGTTCGTAAGCGCTTCCAATTGGTTTCGGGTAAGGTCGGCCCACCGGGTTTCAGCAGTTATTCCCGATGCCGCCACAAGGCTTTGCCACAGGCGGTTAGGGAAGCTGAAAGGCGACTGTTTGGCTACCGTCTTTTTGGCGTGTTCCTGCTTTAATTCTTTTAGCGTTTCAAGGCATTCATCGCCGTCCACATCATCAAGCCAGTTGACCTGCAATATGAATTGGTAATTTTTAGCGGCAAGTTCCCTTGCCCCCCATGCCGAAAGCCGCAGTATGCCCGGGCCGCTCATGCCCCAATGCGTAATCAATAATGGCCCCGAAGCTTCAAGCTTTGATCCTTTTACTTTTACAGATGCCACTGCCGACACCCCCATCAGGTCTTTGATACGCGGATCTTTTATGTTGAAGGTAAAAAGCGACGGTACCGGAGGGACTATGGTGTGTCCCATTTCTGCTAACAGGTCCCACATTTTGGGATTGCTCCCCGTGGCCATGACCAGGTGTTCCGCCAGGAAAGTGTCTTTATTGGTCTCTACTTTCCAGTGGGTTTCCGACTTGTAAAGTGACTGGATACTCTCGCCGGTAAGCACCGGTATGTCGAGCTTTTTCACGGCATCCATAAAGCAGTCGATTATGGTTTGGGAGCTATCGGTAACCGGGAACATCCGCCCGTCATCCTCTGTTTTCAGCGCCACACCGCGTCTTTCAAACCATTCTATCGTATCACCAGAGCAGAACCGGTTGAATGGCCCGCGCAGTTCCTTTTCTCCCCTTGGGTAAAACTTTACGAGGTCATTGGGCACAAAGCAGGCGTGCGTCACATTGCACCTGCCGCCGCCGGATATCCTGACTTTCGACAAGACTTCCTTGCCGCGCTCAAGTATGGCTACTTTTAATTTCGGATTGGCTTCGGCAATGTTGATGGCGGTAAAAAAGCCCGCCGCCCCGCCTCCGGCCACTATAACGTCAAAACTTCTCATAAGCGTTCGGGATAATCGGATATGATGCCGTCAACCCCGTAGTTCTTCACGCGGGCAATGTCTTCGGGGTCGTTCACGGTCCATGTATATATTTTATAGCCTGCCTCCTGTGCCTTGCGGACATTGCTTTCGGTAAGCAGCGAAAAATGCGGATGAATGGCTTTGGCATTGAATGCTTCTGCCCAGTCCCACGCTTCCTTCATGCTGGCCTGGGTTAGTATGCCAAGAGGCACATCCGGATTAAGCCTGCTCATCTCCTCCAGTTCTTCCCGTTGGAAGCTCGACACAATGATATCCTCATAACGCCAACCGCCTTTGTCTATATATCTTTCCAGGCAGGCATTTAAAGGCAATGCCGTATGCCTTCCCTTCATTTCAATATTTACTTTACACCTGTTTTTGCACAGCGCCATTACTTCATCGAGTGTCGGTATGGCATGGCCGCCTTCTACCACAAGAGTTTGCAGTTCGTCCAGGGTCATTTTATGTACTTCGCCGCTGCCGTTGGTGGTCCGGTCTACCGTAAAATCGTGGATCACGACCAGTTCGCCCGTTGCGCAGGCATGCACGTCGAGCTCAATGCCGCCAACACCCATATCCACCGCCTTTTGGAAGGATGCCAGGGTATTTTCGGGCGAATGGGCCTTAGCGCCGCGGTGGCCTATTTTTAGCATAATAAAGTTTTTGTAAAGATAAGGGTAAAAAAGTTTGCTGCGAATTGCACAAATTGCACTAATTCTACTCAGGAAAGAGCAACAAAAAAAGCCCCGGAGCAAAACTCCGGGGCCTGTCACTATAACACTGAAGAAATTAGTTCTTAACCACCCTCACTGTTTCTGTAGCATTGCCTGATGTAAGCCTTGCGAAGTACATTCCCGAAGCAAATCCGGAAACGTTTACTGTAGCCTGGTTAGCATTTACAGCAGCTGTGTAGACTACTTTGCCGGTTACATCCACGATCTGCATTGAAGAGATGGTGTTGTTTGCTGCATTGAAGTTCCAAACGCTGTTTGAAGGGTTAGGATACACCGTGATGGATTTTGAATTGAAATCCTGAGTACCTGCAGTTGATTCAGTAAAGGAAAATACGCCTGTTTCTCTGTTGAATGTGCCGTCATACGTTCCGGCAGTAGCCATCATGTTGCCACCATCGGCTACTACAACAGCAGTACCCGCTGGGAATGTACCGTTACCCCAGGTAACACTCCATCCGTTATTAATCCTGAATTTCCACTCACCAGCAGTAAAGGTAACATCATTCACCGTATAGTCGATACCATTTGTAGTAGTCATATTCACATCATTTGCGTTGTCCCAACCGCCTACGGCACCGCCTATGATACTTATCCTAACATAATCAAAGTTATAGGCACCGGTCTCATTGTTAAATGAAATGTTATAATTGTTCGCAGGAACATTTATCGCTGCTCCACCTACGGTAGCTGTTCCACTCGGGAAAGCAGTTCCGCCCCAGTTTTCAGATCCGTTAACAAATGTCACGGCAGTATTGGAAGCAAAATCCACATTATCCGAATAATACATGATACCATCTGTAGTATAAGTTGTATTTGGAGTGCCCCCGTTAATGGTAATCGTATCGAATCCCGCTAAGGCTTCAAAGTTATACTCCTTTGTACTAAGGTTGAAAGTAATATTGTACACCCCCGGCAAGGCAGGAATGTTACTTGAACTACTTGGAAGCCCTGTTCCGCTTGGCCATCCTGTTCCTCCCCAATCTTCACCATTCCAATCATTCCCCTCCCGAAATTTAACACCAGAACCGCCAACAGGAGTAATAGTAAAATTCTCTAAGGTGTAAGTTACACCGTCAGTTGTAACCATGTCAGTATCGCTATCCCAGGCACCGGGCGTACCAAAACCAAGGAATCCGATATTCGTAAATTGCGCAAACATGCCTGTACTTCCTAAAAGTACTGCAGCAAATAAAAATAATTTTTTCATCATAGAATAGGTTTTAAAAATTTAAAAAAACGTTATAGTTAAACAAATATAAAAAAAGCCGCAGATAATTGGCCTGCGGCCTATGCAAATATTAATTGGTCAATATCCAGTACTTCCAGGGCTTAGCGTCCAGCTTCTGCCCTTTTGCAAAAATGACTTTTTCGCCGGTCATGTAGTTGGTATAACTTCCTTCTACAGGAAAGGTAAAGCTTACCGTATCTTTAGAGAGGTTGGCCATATACACCACTTTTTTGCCGTCCTTTTCCCTTTCGAAAGCCAGCACTTTATCATCTGCCGAGGTAGCCAGCCTTTTGTAAGATGCCGGGTTTTTGCCACCGTTCAGTGCCGGGTTTTCGTTTTTCAATTTACCTAATTTTTCATATACAGCGAACATCTTACCTTTATTCTTTTCGATAGGGTCCTGCTCAAAGAATTTAATGCGTTTTTTTACATCATATTCCTGCCCCGTATAGATGAGCGGCATGCCCGGCATCACATAGGTGAGCGCGGCAAAAGCCTCCGCACCGTCGCCCAGCCTTTCGTATTCGGTGCCGTTCCAGGCGTTCTCGTCGTGGTTGGTGGTAAAGTTCATGAAAAAGTCGTCTGCCTCATACTTGCCCGGCCTCTCATCAAGGAATTTAGCCAGGTCTGCAAGCGGCTTTTTGCCTTTGGCCACATCGTTCATCAGGTGGTGCGCCACCCAGCCATAGCCCATGTCAAACTGGCCTTTGAAAAGGTATTCCTTGTCGCTTTCCATCAGCATGAACACCGGCTTCACAGCCTTCAGCTTCGGGATGGTATAGTCCCAGAATTCGGTTGGCACGTTATCAGCAACATCGCAGCGGAAGCCATCCACGTTTTGGTCCTTTACCCAATACAGCATTTCCTTCATCATTGGCTCATACAGCGCTTTGCTGGTATAATCCAGGTGTGCTACATCGGTCCAGCCCCAGCTTTTGCCGGTCTCAGGGTTCAGCGGGTCGGTCACTTCGCCCTTGGCATTCTTGTGGTAATATTCAGGGTGTTCTGTAATCCATTTGTGGTCCCATCCGGTGTGGTTGGCCACCCAGTCGAGGATTACGTACATGCCGTTATCATGCGCTGTCTTTACCAGCTTTTGGAAATCCTCAAGCGTACCAAGGTCAGGGTTGATGCCTGTATAATCGGTAATCGCATAATAGCTGCCCAGGTACTTTTCGCGCTCCTTCGGGTCTTTGATATCTTCTATCGAAAGGTCGCCTGTTGCTTTCCTGTTCTTCATCGAGATGGGATATACCGGCATGAGCCAAATTACTTTTACGCCCAGTTTTTTCAGTTCCGGGATGTCTTTAGTAAACGCATTGAACGTCCCTTCCTTCGAATAGTTGCGGATGTTCGCCTCATAGATAACGCTGTTCTCCATAATGGCATCGCTTACCGGAGCGAGGGTTTCCGTTTGGGCGGTTTCCTTTGCCTCTTCTTTTTTGTCCTCCTTACAGCTGGTGGCGATCATTGCCAAAGTCATAAGGGTTAGTACTGTTTTTTTCATATCTCGTTTGTTTGTTTATATCCTTTCAAGAAGCACTATATCAAATTCGGTGTCAAGCTCTACTTTCCCGGAATGCACATTAGCCGTCTTCCCGGAATAAGCATCACGCACTTTCGCGGCTTCCGGAAAAACATCAGCAGTCCGAATAGTTTTCTTCCCCTTCGGAAGGTCCAGCCCAATGACCACACTATCGTCCATTCCTTTGCTGTAGGTCCTTTTGAATACATATGGCGTAGCGGTTATCATGGCATGCACCCCCGCGCCTACAGCAGGATGGTTCTTACGGAATGTGCCGAGCTTTTGGTAATGCTCCAGTACCTTTTGGATTTTTGGGTTGTTGGCAATGTCATCCCAGTTCATGAACGAGCGCAGGTTGGCATCGCCTTCGGCTCCTGCGATCTCCAATGGTCGCGCCGATTCGTCGCCATAATATACCTGGGCAATGCCGGGAGTGAGCAGGAGTTTGGTTCCGGCCTCAATGGCTTTTTCGCGCTTTTTATCGAACGGCCCACCATCGTCATGGGAGGCCAGGTAGTTTAGTACCGACCTGCCTTCCAGATTGCCGTTTAATATATCTGAATACTGTGCAAACATTTCTTCGTAAGGCTTCGTTGCGCTGTACTTCATTTCAAAATTGATGAGTGCCGTAAAGCCATTCGCAAAATAATCCACTTTCTTATCCCCAAAATCATATAACCGCTGCCCTGAAATCCCATAGCCATATACCTCGCCTACCGTAAAAAAGCCATGGCTGTCCAAAACTTTACCGGGGTTATTTACTTTCCATTGCTCAAAGGCATACTGGCACTCTTTGCTGAAGGCTGCCCAAACGTCCTCGCCCAAATGCTTCACGGTATCAGCGCGGTAGCCATCAATGCCATAGTCGCGAATATAATCCGTCAGCCACTTAATAATGTAATACTTAGGCGCACGCGGATAGCCTGTCCTTTTGAAGAAAGCGTCAAGCTCTTTTACTTCCTGGTCGTAGCGGCCTTCCTTTTTCCACTTTTCGATTAAGAAGGGCGGCAACCCTACCCCGGCATCGCTTTCCGTCAGTATATCCGGAAGATTCTTTACCAGCGTACAGGCGGTTGTGTTCTCGTAATTATCGTATTTGCACTGCGGTTCGGTGCGCACCCAGTCCTTTGGCCATACGGCATCCATCGGAGTAACCGGCCCGGTGTGGTTGATCACGCCGTCGAGCACAATGCGTATGCCGTGCCTGTGGGCTTTCTCAACGAGTGCTGCCAACTCCTTTTCTGTGCCGAAGTTCGGGTCGAGCGCTGTCCAGTCTTTTGCCCAGTAGCCATGGAAGCCATAGGTATTACCCTGCCCTTCGTTGGTCGCATCGTGTATCTGCTCCACTATCGGCGTAAGCCATATAGCGTTGATGCCGAGCTTATCAAAATATCCCTCGTCTATCTTTTGGGTGATACCTTTTATATCGCCACCTTCAAAGCCGCGCAGTTTGCCGGTTTCCTTTGTCCTGCCCAAAGTCACGTCGTTGCCTTTGTCGCCATTGGCAAAGCGGTCGGTCAGCAAAAAGTACACATTGGCGCCTTCCCAAACAAATGGGGTTTTGGCCGATGCCACTTTCGTGGATGAGCATCCGGTAAGCGTTAGTGCCGCGAGGGCTATGAGGTATTTTTTCATTTTATTTATCCTAAATTTATTAAACCTACAAGGTTTTGAAACCTCAGGTTGGTAAACACACCCCTAACCCCTCTCAAGAGGGGAACAGCTTCACTCATGCCGAAGCAGAAGCGGTTTTTTTTGGTTTGAGTAAGCACGCCCGAGTGTTCCCCTCTTGAGAGGGGCCAGGGGTGTGTCTTCTCAAATTAATTCAATTCCAAAATCAGCACCGACTTAGGTTCCATGGTCATTTCTTTGGATACGTCAACGGTTTTGCCCGTCATAATATCTTTTCCTGAAACCTTTCCTTTCAGGCTTTCGCCGAAGCGCGCCGTTTTGAATGTTTTTGCTTCAGGGCTGTTATTGATCACTACCATCACCGTTTCCTTATCATTGTACCGGAAGTACACGTACACATTATCCTGTGGCAGGTAGTGCATGGTTTTTCCGTTATGGATCACTTCTTTATTTTTCCTCCACGTAAACAGTTTCGACGTATAGTCAAAGAATTTCTGCTGGTCGGCGGTGCGTCCTGCTTTGGTAAATGCGTTGTTGCTGTCGCCTGCCCATCCGCCAGGGAAATCCCTGCGGATGTCGCCATCGCCCTTACCCTTATCACCTGCCATGCCTATCTCGCTGCCATAGTACAGCTGCGGAATACCGCGTACGGTAGCCACCAGCGCCATCGCCATTTTGTATTTATTAAAGTCGCCTTTATAAATTTCATTCAGTCGGCCTGTGTCATGGTTCTCGGCAAATACTAATATGCTGTTGATATCCGGGTACAGGAAGTCGTTGGTAAAGTTGTCGTACACTTTCTGCATCCCCAGGTCCCAGGTTGGCTTGTCCTCATTGAAAACATTGCCGATAGCGCTTTGCAGGGTAAAGTCCATCACGCTCGGCAGATACGAGTTGTAGCTCTGTATCGCAGCCACCTTGCTGTCCTTTTGCCAATAGGCCATCTGCGCCTGGTCATTCATCCACACTTCGCCTGCAATGTTGAAGTATGGGTACTCATCGGTAATGGCTTTCGTCCATTTGGCAATGCCCTCCTTATCGTTGTAGGAATAAGTGTCCACTCGGTAACCACCAAGGTCGGCATACTCGATCCACCATATCGCGTTCTGGATAAGGTAGGTCAGCACCAGCGGGTTGCTTTGGTTCAGGTCGGGCATCGACTGTACGAACCAGCCCTGCTCACACTGCACCGCATCTATTTTGGAAGCATTTGTGTCAAACTGTGTTGTCATGCGGTAGTTGGATTGCGAATAGCCGGGGAACTGGTGTACCCACTCATAAGTCGGCAGGTCTTTGTACATCCAGTGCTCACTACCCCAGTGGTTGGTCACGTAATCCAGTATCAGCTTCATGCCCCTTTTCTTCAGTTCTGCCGAAAGGCGAAGGTAATCCTCATTAGTACCATAGCGCGGATCGATCTTATACACATCGGTCTGTGCATAGCCGTGATAAGACCCCCGGGAGTGGTTGTCCTCACAAACAGGGGTGTTCCAAACGGCTGTCACGCCCAGCTCCTGCAGGTAATCGAGGTTTTTGATAATACCCTCTAAATCTCCGCCATGACGGCCACCATCTTTGCTACGGTCGGATTTTTCAGCTAAGGATTTGTCGTTGTCATTGTTAGGGTTGCCATTCGCAAAACGGTCGGGCATAATGAGATATACCATGTCCGATGAATCGAAGCTTTCCCTGGTAGCCGATCCATGAGTGCGTTGCTTCAGGGAATAATTTTTGGTGAAAGCTACTTTGTTTTTGCCATCTTTAAATGAAAAGACAAAATCGGAAGCCGCAACATTTTTGGTGTCAATGGTCACGAAGATGTAGTTTGGGTTTTCCGTACGCACCACATTTTTGATAACGATATTGTTCGAAACCGATGGTGTGTATTGTGCAATATTTTTGCCGTAGAACATTACCTGAAGCTCGGGGTTGTGCATCCCGGCGTACCAAAAGGGCGGCTCCATGCGGTCGATCTGGGCGAAGGCGGCGCTTACGAAAAATAAAAGCAGAAAAGAAAGTTTTTTCATTTTATTGTTATTTGGTCAATAACACCTGTCAGGTGTACAAAGACTGTCAGGTGTACAAAGACTGTTAATCCTCACCCCCAACCCCCTCTCCCAAGGAGAGGGGGCAGCTACACTCTTGCCGGATGATTACGGATAGAGTGAAGTGAGATATTTCATTTTATAGGCCTTTCGGACCTCACCCCCGGCCCCTCTCCAAAGGAGAGGGGAGCAGCTACACTCGTACCGTTTTGCTTTCGGGGTTGAGTACGGTTGTTACCCGTCGGGGGTATGGGGTTTTTACACCGTCACGAGTGTATTCGGTTCCACAGTCACTTCTTTGCCGTTTACCACAACGGTGAGCTCCCTTTCGCCTTCCAATGTGAAATTCGTTTCTGCCGGATGTACTGATACTTTCAGCACCTGGTTGCGGAAGTTGATCTTGAACGAGTAGCCTTCCCACTGTTCCGGTATCCTCGGTTCAAAGTGCAGCGTATCGTTTTTTACCCTCATGCCGCCGAAGCCTTCCACGATGCTCATCCATGTCCCGGCCATACTTGTTATGTGCAGCCCTTCTTTCACTTCTTTATTGTAGTCGTCGAGGTCAAGGCGCGATGTCCTTAAATAGAAGGTATATGCCTGCTCCATCCTGCCCAGCACTGCTGCCTGTATGGAGTGTACGCAAGGCGAGAGCGACGACTCATGTACCGTCAATGGCTCATAAAAATCGAAATGCTTCTCCAGTTGCTCTTTTGTAAAATGATCCTCGAAGAAATAAAATCCCTGCAATACGTCGGCCTGCTTGATGTAGGGTGAGCGAAGAATCCTGTCCCAGCTCCATTTCTGATTGATGGGGCGCTGTGCCGGGTCTAATTCGGCGACCTTAACAAGTTCCTTGTCCAGGAAGTTGTCCTGCTGCAGGTACACGCCGAACTCCTCCGAGTATGGGAAGTACATATTGTCAGCCACATTTTTCCAGCGCAGTATCTCTGCGGCATCAAGGTTCACTTTTTCCATGATGCGGTCATGATCTGACGGATACTCCTCACTAACCCTTGCTATCTGCTCCACGGCATAATCGATGCACCATTTCGCGATATAGTTGGTGTAGAAGTTATTGTTTACGTTGTTCTCATATTCGTTCGGCCCGGTAACGCCAAGAATCACAAATTGATTCCTGTTAGTTGAGTACGTTGCCCGTTGCTGCCAAAAGCGTGCGATACCGATAAGTACTTCCAGACCTTTTTCGGGGATGTAGCTGTAGTCGCCGGTAAAGCGGTAATAGTTATAAATGGCAAAGGCAATGGCACCATTGCGGTGTATTTCTTCAAAAGTAATTTCCCATTCGTTGTGGCATTCCTCGCCATTCATGGTTACCATTGGGTAAAGGGCCGCACCGTTGGTAAAGCCCAGCTTGGCCGCATTTTCTATTGCTTTGTCCAGTTGGTTATAACGGTACGTCAACAGGTTGCGTGCTACCTGCTGGTCTTTGGTCGCCATGTAGAAGGGTATGCAGTAGGCCTCGGTATCCCAATAGGTGCTCCCGCCATATTTTTCTCCGGTAAAGCCTTTCGGGCCAATGTTCAGCCTTGGGTCTTTGCCCAAATAGGTTTGGTTCAGCTGGAAAATATTGAAACGTATGCCCTGCTGTGCCTCTACATCGCCTTCTATGGTAATGTCGGCCATTTCCCAGATGGATGCCCATGCCGCTTTCTGTTCGTCAAGCAATGTATCGTAACCCCTGGCTTTCGCATCGGCGATAACTTTTTTGGCGGCAGCAACAAGCTTGTCCTTATCATGGTTCATCGATACGGTATATCCGCCAAATTTCACGATGGCAGCTGTATCATTTTGGTTGGCTTCTATAGTGTAGCTCAACTGTACTTTGTCATCTCCTGCTTCGGCATTCGACGGAAGTATTTCTACATCATTACCATTGAGCAAAATGCTGTTGTGCATGAAGGTACAGGCATTGAAATGCGTCTTGAACGTACGCGCTGTAACAAACGCTTCATTGCCCGAATGCTGCACATCCAGCGGTTCCCAAAACTTCTCTTCCCAGTTGGCATCCATGTTTTTTACGCCGGCATCCACATAGGGTTTGAAAGTAATTTGTGCCGCGCGGTTTAGCGGCTTCACTTCATAGTTGATGACGCCCAACTCATCCGCCTCAAGCGAAAGGAAACGGGTTATGTTTACCGAAACTTCCGTCCCGTTTTGCAATGTAGCTTCAAAAGAGCGGTTGTACCAGCCTTCCCGCATGTTGAGCTCGCGCCTGAAGTTTTTCACTTCGCATTTGGCAAGGTCCAGGCTTTCGCCGTTTATCTCTATGTCGATGCCTATCCAGTTGGGCGCGTTGAGTACCTTGGCAAAATATTCGGGGTAGCCGTTTTTCCACCAGCCCACTTTGGTTTTGTCAGGATAATAAACGCCGGCTATGTAGCTGCCCTGAAACGTATGCCCGGAGTAGCTTTCTTCAAAATTGGCGCGTTGTCCCATGGCGCCGTTGCCTATGCTGAATAAACTTTCGGAAGATTCAACCCTTTCCGCATCAAATCCCTCTTCGATGATCGACCAATTGTCCGGTAGTATATAATCCTGGTTCATTTTTATGTAGTAACTAAAGTTGCTAAAAATTCTGTATCTATTTCTGTAAAGTCGTTGAAGTTGTATTGCGCCTCGTGCAGTACGGCGCTGCTGCCAATGCCTATGCTCACCATATTGGCAATGTTCGCGGCCTGCACCCCTGCTACCGAGTCCTCAAAAACTATGGCACCTTCGGATTGCATGCCCAGCAATTGCGCCGCCCTGATGAAAACCTCGGGGTCGGGCTTGGCGTTGGTTACATCGTTGCCATCCACGATCGCATCGAAGTAATGGATGATACCCACCTTTTCCAATATTGGCCGGGCGTTTTTGCTTGCCGAGCCCAGTGCGATCTTTTGGTTATTGTCTTTTAAATACTGTAGTACAGGCACTACACCTTCCAATATCTCATCGGACTGCATGTGGTGGATGTACTCCAGGTAATCCTCATTCTTTTCAGACAGCCATTTGTCTTTTTCTTCCTGGGTCACCTGTACATTGCCAAGCCCGAGGATGATGTCGAGGGAGCGAATGCGGCTCACCCCTTTCAGATGTTCATTGTGTTCGTGCGTAAAATCGATCCCGAGGCGGTGCGCTATCTTTTGCCATGCCAGGAAATGGTATTTGGCCGTATCGACAATAACCCCGTCGAGGTCGAAAATAAAAGCTTTTTGATTCATTAAATTTTTTGATTGATTGTTTTTTGATTGATTGTGATTTTTGCCCTGTCGTTTACCGCAAGTGACAATATCCCTGCCATTACCATCGACGCACCGCCAACAAGCAGGGCGTAAACAGGCTCGTTGTTAAAGAAGTAAGACACCAGGAACCCTAATATAGAGGCGGCTACCAATTGCGGGATCACTATAAAAAAGTTGAACACGCCCATGTAGTAACCCATTTTAGAGGCAGGGAGCGACCCTGAGAGCATGGCATAGGGCACCGAAAGGATGCTTGCCCACGCGATACCCACGCCTATCATCGAGAAATCATACATGTAAAATGTAAAATGATGCCAGGTGCCGGCTGTGCCAACAGAGAATATCTCGTTATTAAAGATACCCGCATTTCCTAAAAAGTAGATGGATGCCAGCCCTGCACCTCCTGCTACAAGCGCAAGGAAGTGGGTAAACTTGCGGCTTGTCCTCTTTGCTATGAGGGGCAGCAGAAATGCGGCAATGGCAGCCACAAGGTTGTAGTTGGCAAACATTTCGCCCACAAGGTTGGCGCCGGTATTATATTCTGCCGATGTGGTATCAGTAGTTTTAAAAATATGTTCTGTCACCGCGCCCGTGGTATAGATCCACATGGAAAACAGCGCGAACCACGAAAAGAACTGTACCCAGGCCAACTGCTTCATCACGTTTGGCATGAACTGGAAATCGTTCATGATGGTCACGAACCCATTCCTGGTTTTGCCCGACTTTTGGAACAGCCCGGAAAAGATGAGCGCAACCCCGCCAAGGCCAATAAGCCCCAGTGATAATACGTACAGGTCTTTTTTGAGGCCGTACTCATAAATGAAAAATGAAAAGGCCAGCCCGACCGCGAGGGCTACGCTGCCTATAAGCAAGTGCCTCGAGCCATTCGCACGGAACCACGAATCCGGTTTTTCTTCTTCACTGTATTTGCCGCCATGTTTTTCGTCTTCGCTTTTTTCAAAGGCAGCAAGTTCTTCGGGCGAATATTCTTTGGTGGTAAAAATGGTCCATAACACGGAAATGATAAAAGCGGCACCGCCTATGTAAAAAGAATATTTTACAGAATCGGGTATCTCTCCCGCGGGAGCCACATTGCTAACATCGTAGTAGGTAAGTATTTTCGGAAGCTTTGAGGCTACATACGCTCCAAGCCCGATAAAAAAGCTCTGCATTGCAAAACCTGCCGTCCGTTGCCTGTCGGGAAGCAAATCGCCGACGAACGCCCGGAAAGGCTCCATCGAAACGTTGATTGATGCATCCAGTATCCAAAGCATCCCCGCGGCGAACCACAGTACAGGAGAATTGGGCATGATGAAAAGGGCAACAGATGCGAGTAATGCGCCAATCAGGAAATAGGGCTTCCTCCTGCCAAGCTTCGTCCACGTGCGGTCACTGAAATACCCGATTATGGGCTGGACAATAAGTCCTGTAAGCGGAGCAGCCACCCAAAGGGCAGGTATGTCGTCTATTTCGGCACCGAGCGTCTGAAAAATTCTGCTGACATTGGCATTTTGCAGGGCAAAACCCATTTGTATCCCGAGGAAACCGAAACTCATGTTCCAAATTCCCCAGAAACCTAATTTACGCTTTTCCATTATCGTAATTAAATGGTTATTACTACGATAAGCGTTTTATGGCTTATCAAATCTTATAGGGTTGAAGTGGACTATAAGCGTTGATAATTAAAGCAAAGATATATGTTTTTTTATCCGAAAAACATTGAGGAGCAAAAAAATTCCGCCAAATGCGGCGGAACGGTTTTCTCAATGAATTGAAAGTAAATATTTTACAGGCAACTATAACGTTGACGTAGATTCCCTGAATACCAGGCTGGTCTCGATCAGCTCAGTGGTGTACTGCTCGTTTTCCTCGTCCATTTCCAGGCGGTCGATAAGCATTTTGGCTGCCCTCCCGCCCATTTTTATTCCGTTTTGGCTTACTGTAGTAATGCTTGGGCTGGAGTATTGCGAGATAATCCCGTCGGTAAACCCGATAACCGACAGTTCTTCCGGCACTTTAATACCCATTTTTGCTGCCAGCTTAATGCTGGTCACGGCAAAAAGTTCGTTGACCGCAAATATGGCATCGGGGCGCTTGTCCTGCAGGAGCTTTTCTATTTTGGAAGCGCAATTGTCTATATCCTCGATCTTAACGATCATGTCCTCATCTACCTGTATGTCGTGGTCTGCCAGCGCGTTCACATAGCCGTCGGTACGCAGCTTGCCCACACTTACATAGTCTACCGTAGTCACCAGCGCTATGTTCTTAAAACTTTTTCCTATAAGGAAATCTACCGCATCATAGGCCGCCATCTGGTCATCGATGATCACTTTATCGCAAAGCACATCGTTGGTTACCCTGTCGAACATCACAACCGGCATTCCCTGGTTGATCACCTCCTGTATGTGGTGGAAGTCCTTCTTTTGCTGGGTTTCTTTAGATAGCGACATGATAAACCCGTCGGTACTGCCTGTAGCAAGCACCTCCATGTTGATTACTTCCTTATCGAACGACTCGTTACTGAGGCACACAATCACATTGTACCCGTTCTCGTTGGCCACCTGCTCTATCCCGCTTATGACGGTTGCGAAAAAGTGGTGCACGATCTCGGGAATAATAATCCCTATTGTCTTGGTTTTCTTATTCTTAAGGCTAAGGGCAATGTTGTTGGGCTTGTAGTTGTACAGCTTTGCAAAGGCCTGCACTTTCAGCTTGGTATCTTCGCTTATTTCGGCGCTGTTACGGAGCGATTTAGAGACGGTAGAAATGGACACATCAAGTTCTTTAGCGATCTGTTTCAGGGTGACTTGTCTTTTCATCGAAAATAGGGAGATAAGGATTCGAAAATAAAGATAGAAGTAATTTTTATTAATAGCAATTATCCTACTGAAATTGTGCAAATTCAGGAAAGTTTTCAACACGACAACGTTTTCGCTACTCCTGAAATACGAAAACGTTTTTTTGTTAATGTTTTTTACATAATTTTAACATTCGAAGTGGATTATAAGCAGAAACAAAACGCAAAATTAACCTAAACAACTTGTATGAAAACAATGTATCAGAAGTTATTACTTTTATTGCTGATGCTTCCGTTAAGTGTTCTGGCACAGAGCACATTATCGGGAACTGTCCGTGATAATGCCACCGGTGAGCCCATCCCCGGTGTAAATGTAATTGTTCAGGGCACCCAAAACGGCACTTCGTCGGACATGGACGGTAATTTTACGCTGTCCGGACTCAACAGCGGAGACCAGGTCGTGTTCAGCTTCATAGGCTATGCCGACCAGGTAGTTTCGTACTCCGGCCAAAGCACTATAGACGTGACAATGAGCGAAGATGCTACGCAACTGGAAGAAGTAATGGTGATAGGTTACGGTACCGTAAGGAAAAAAGACGCTACCGGAGCTGTAACAACCATTACCAGTAAAGACTTTAATAAAGGAACCATCGTTACGGCAGAAAACCTGCTTAACGGACGTGTGGCGGGTGTTACAGTAAACACCAGCGGCGCACCGGGTTCGGGCTCCATGATCAGGATAAGGGGAGGTTCGTCGCTTAACGCTTCAAACGACCCGCTTATAGTATTGGACGGCCTTCCATTGGACAACAATACCAATATCGGCTCAACATCGCTTCTTGCGGGCATTAACCCGAACGATATTGAAAGCATGACTGTACTTAAAGATGCCTCCGCAACAGCCATCTACGGTTCAAGGGCTTCTAACGGTGTGATCATCATCAACACTAAAAGAGGTGGAAAAGACCTTAAGGTAAGCTACAACTTTACGTATGGAAGCGGTAAGGTAACCGACAAAATTGACGTATTCAACGCCGACGACTTCAGGGGCATGATCGCAGACGGAGTAGCTGCAGGAAGACTGACCGCGGCTGACCTGGACCTTCTTGGAGATGCCAATACCGACTGGCAGGATGCCATATACAGGAGGACTGATTTTGTTGACAATAACGTTTCGCTAAACGGCAACCTGTTTAAAGTGATCCCTGCACGCCTTTCATTAGGTAACACGTACCAGGAAGGTGCAAGGCTTACCAACAAGTTCAACCGTAGTACCGTATCGGTATCGTTGAACCCGTCATTTTTTAACGACCACCTGAAATTCAGGGTGAACGCCAACTATGCAAACGAAAAGAACCGCTTTGCCGATGGTGTTGAAGGAGCTGCTTTCCGTTTCGACCCTACACAGCCCATACGCGTTGCAGGCTCACCTTATGGTGGCTACTTTGAATATTACAATGCTGCAGATGCCAACAACGCCCTTACACTGGGTACAAGAAACCCGGTAGCACAGCTTGAGCAGACATTTGATACAGGCCACAACAACCGTATCTTTGGTAACATCGAAACAGAATACCGATTCCATTTCTTCCCTGACCTGAAAGCTGTGGTTAACCTCGGCTTTGACGAGTCGAAAGGTGAAAGGGACCGTTATGTTCCAACCAATGCAGGTTCTTCACCATCTAACAATAACATTCCTTACGGGACTAACGAGTATAGCGAAAGGACCCTTAGGAACAAGTTGTTTGATGCCTATCTTAATTATAACAAGACATTCGGCAAAACAAATATCGACGCTACCGCAGGTTATTCGTACCAGATATTTGAGCAGACCAGCTTTTACACAGGAAACGTAAACAATCCGCAGCTTGGAAGCAACTTCCCTGAAACGGATATTGACCGTCCTAACGTGATCCTTGGCTTCTTCGGAAGGGCTAACCTTTCCTTCAACGACAAATACCTTCTTACCCTGTCTTTCAGAAGGGACGGATCATCACGCTTCGCAGAGGACAACCGTTGGGGCAACTTCCCGGCAGCAGCTTTTGCCTGGAAAATGAGGGAAGACCTTTTTAGCAACTCTACTACAGTTAGCGACATGAAGCTTCGCATTGGTTACGGTGTTACCGGCCAGCAGAGTTTCTCGGCGCCAAACTTCTTCCTTCAGCAGTACAACACCGGCGACGGTAACAGCCAGATCCAGTTTGGAGGGTCGCAATACCCAATCGCTGTATCACTCCCGTACAACCCTTCCATCAAATGGGAAGAGACCACTACCTATAACGCAGGTATCGATTATGGCCTTTTTAATAGCCGTATAACCGGTGCGGTAGACGTATTTTACAAGCTTAGTGAAGACCTGTTGCAGGAAGCGCCGTTTCCTGACGGAAGTAACTTCTCTAACCGCGGATGGCAGAACATCGGAAGCTTTAGCACAAAAGGTATCGAATTCAGCATAAGCGCCGATATCGTGAAGAGCGATAACTTTAACTGGAACCTTAGCTTTAACGCTACCAAATTTGAAAGAAGGATCGAAGAACTTGCCTATGGACAGGATATCTTCCTTGGGGGAACTGGTGCAGGTACAGGTGGTACGGCGCAGATTTTCCGTGAAGGATATACACCTTACTCATTCTATGTATACAAGCAGCTGTATGACACGACGGGAGCTCCTATAGAAGGCGCGTATGCCGACCTTGACGGTAACGGTACTATAAACGAAGCCGACAGGTATCTTTACAAAAACCCGGATCCGGATGCTACTTTCGGGCTTGCATCAAGCATGAACTGGGGTAACCTTGACTTCTCGTTCAACATGAGGGCCAGCGTGGGCAACAGGATATACAATGCGGTGAATGCCGGTAACTCACAATTGTCATTTTTAAAGACCGATGCAGCTTTAACTAACATTCCGCGAAACGTTTTAGAGACAAATTTCGTAAATGTAGCTGACGTGGTATTATCGGACGTATATGTTGAGAACGGATCGTTCCTGAGGCTGGATAACGTAACGCTGGGATATACCTTTAAAAACTGGCTGGACAAAGGATCTGTAAGGCTGTTTACGGGCTGCCAGAATGCATTCCTTATCACAGAGTACTCGGGCATTGACCCTGAAATTACCAATGACGGCCGTGACCAGACTATTTATCCGCGCCAAAGGACATTCCTGTTTGGGGCTAACATAAATTTTTAATTAATTGACTATGAAAAAAATAAAACTTAATTTATTATATCTTTTAGGCTTAACGGTCGCGTTCTCTGCGTGTACGAGCGACCTGGATGTGAAGTCGGAAGATGATGACATCTCTACGGCAGAAGACTTTTTCCTGCAGCCCGACGCTTACAAGAAGGCGTTGGCGGGTGTATACGGAAACCTGTCATTAACCGGTACGGGGGGTGCGGGCTCTTCATTCCTGCAGGGTGTTGACGCGGGTACAAGCCAGTTTGGCCGATGCCTGTGGTACATGCAGGAACTAACTACCGATGAGGCAGTATGGAGCTATGAAAATGACCCTGGTGTACGCGAACTGCAACGCAATATCTGGAATGCCGAGAACCCGCTTATCCTGGGTATGTTCAGCCGTACCATGGTTGAAGTGGCGTTGGCTAACGAATTCCTGAAGCAGAGTACGCCCGACAAGCTTAGCAGCAGGGGAATTAGCGGTGACGAAGCCACTGAGATAGAAGTGTACCGTAATGAAGTAAAGGTGCTGAGGGCTATGGCCTACTACTACCTGCTCGACATGTTCAGGAAAGCGCCGTTCATTACAGAGAACGACCCGGTAAACTTCAGGGGAACTGAATACAACGCACAGCAGCTGTATGACTTTATAGAAAGCGAACTTATTGCCGCATTGCCAAACCTTAAGGCTGCCCGTACTAACGAATACGGAAGGCTTGACCAGGGTGTTGCCAACATGGTACTCGCCAAGCTATACCTTAATGCAGAGGTATATACCGGTACTGCAAAATATGCCGAGTGTGCCGCAAAATGCCAGGAGATCATCAACTCAGGATATGTTTTGAATCCCAATTACCTGGATAACTTCAAGGCTGACAATCACACGTCTGCTGAAAACATCTTTACGCTTCAAAGCGATGGTGAGCTAACGCAAAACTATGGCCCTACAACCACAATGATAAACGGTGAGGTAGGTTCGCTTGAGCTAAACGGTGTATCTGTTGGTGTAAGTGCAGCGGCATGGAGCGGGGCACTGCGCGTAAGGCAGCAGATGGCTGCTAAATTTGACGGCCTTAACGTGACCGACAACGACACAAGGAATACGCTATTGGCACATCCTGACAGGCAGATGGACATTGTTAACATTGCCGATAAAAACCAGGGATATGTACTTACAAAATGGTCAAACATCAGCTCTGCCGGTGTTGCAGGCGCTAACTCTACTTTTGTGGATACGGATTTTGTACTGTTCCGCCTTGCCGATGCGTACCTGATGTATGCAGAGTGTGCGGCAAGGAATGCGGCAGGCACCAGCCCTTCGGTAGCCCTTGACTATGTGAACGACCTTAGGGAGCGTGCCAACGGCAATGCTTCGGATAACATTTCACAATCACAGCTTACCCTTGACTTTATCCTTGACGAGCGCGTAAGGGAACTGCATTGGGAAGGACACAGGAGGCAGGACCTTATCCGCTTTAACAAATTTACCGGCGGAAGCTATAACTGGGCCTGGAAAGGGAACAGTGCCAATGGTGTGGCTATTGCCAACCACCTGAGGATATTCCCGCTGCCAACGGCTTCGATTGCAGCAAACCCGAACCTAACACAAAATACAGGCTATTAAACTCAAAAACTAATATAATACTACAATGAAAAACATATTTAAATCGTTGATCGCAGCTGTCCTCATTACAGGAGGATTTGCTTCATGTGAAGATGAACAGGAGATCAAGTACTTATCGCCCGAAGGATCATTCCAGATATTGTCACCGGAAACCGGCAGTTCTATTGTGCTTAACGGCGATACGCCTGATAATCCCGGCCTTCCTTTGGTATGGGAAGATATTTCGTATGGCAACCCTACCGAAATTAGCTACACCGTACAGATAGATGTTACGGGCAATGACTTTGCCAACCCGCGTGATATTGCTACTGTACCGGGAGGCGCTACCTTCAAGACCATCACTATGGGCGAGCTGAATGCCGCAGCGCTTGCTATGGAATTGCCTATTGATGTGGCAAGCTCCATTGATGTACGCGTAAAATCATGGGTAGGCACTAACGGAGCACAGGAAGCTTACTCTAACGTGATTACTTACATCATCACTCCATATTCTGTTACAGTACCGGTTCAGGACCTGTTCCTTGTAGGTGCCGCTACAGAGCACGGATGGGAGAACAACGCATTTAATGCCCCACTTTTCAGGGATCATGAAAATGCCAACCTGTACCGTTTTACAGGCTATTTTAATGCCGATGGCTTTAAAGTACTTGCTACACGTGGCGCATGGCACCCGCAATATGGTTCTGTATCACCGGGCGTACTTGGCGTGAGCGGTGAAGACGGCAGCAACGAGCCGGGCCAGTTCACGGTTGCTGCTGCAGGTTACTATACTTTTACAATGAATACCGATGAAATGACCTATTCAATAGAGCCATTTGTTGTTGACCCTGTAACCATGCCTACATTTACATCGGTAGGTGTTATTGGCGCGGCAACCCCGGGCGGATGGGATAACGATACCAACATGACAAACACTACGCAGCAGCCACACCTTTGGAGGGTGCAAAGTGTTGCAATAACAGTTGGAGCGTTAAAGTTCAGGGCTAATGACTCGTGGGACCTTCCGGGCAACTGGGGCGCAGGAAATGCACCTATATCAGGCCAAATGACTGAAAATGGCGGTGACTTTGTGGGTGTTGCTGTGGACGGAACCTACGAAATATGGTTCAACGACCTTGACAAGCGTTACATCTTCATAGAAAATTAATTTTAGAAAGGGCTGCTCGTCAGCCCTTTTTTATCTTTTATAATTTATCATGAAAAAATTTACAATTCTATTTCTATTACTGGGGTTCCTGGGCTTTGCACAGGTAACTACCAATCCTGTCCCCGTACTTGCCGACCAGCCCGTAACCATTTTTTTCAATAAGGCAGGCACTCCCCTGGCAAGCTACAACGGGACTATATATGTACACACCGGACTGACTGTGAACGGAACCGACTGGAGCAATGTAATAGGTACCTGGGGTGTCGACGCTTCACAACCATCGCTTACCCTGGTATCCGGCACAACCTACAAGCTGGAAATCCCATCGAACCTGTACACTTTTTATAATGTGCCAACCACAAGCACTGTTACTAAAATGTGGTTTGTATTCAGGGCAGCAGGATCAGCAGGCAGTCCTCAATCGGAAGATTATTCTGTAAATGTGGGCGCTTTCCAGGTAACTATGGGCAGCCCTGCCGAAAACAGTACAACACTGCTTGCATCGGGCGCTAACTTTAGTATAACCGCGAGCAACACCGGAGGACCTGCCAATTACAACCTGATGTCAAACGGGGCAAGCGTAACAACGTCGAACAACGTATCGACATTCAGCTACAACCACACCAACCTTACGGCCAACCAGAACTATGAACTGGTGGTAACCCAGGGTACTGATGTGATCACAAAGCAATTTACAGCTGTTGTTAACCCGAACACTGCCACTGCGGCACTGCCTGCGGGTATGCGCGATGGTATTAACTACCATGCCGGAGATGCATCAAAAGTTACCCTGGTGCTGAACGCGCCGGGCAAAGACTTTGTATATGTTGCAGGAAGCTTTAACAACTGGCACCCTACATCGGCGTATGCCATGAAAAAAGACGGAACTAAATTTTGGCTGGAGCTTCCGTATGCCTTTACTGCCAACGACAACCATACGTTCCAGTACTGGGTAGTTGACCAGACGCCTGTTGCCAACTCACCGGCGATGGTGAAGACAGCCGACCCGTTCTCTACACTGGTGCTTTCTCCATTTGACGACCCGTATATTACCGAAGCCCAATATCCCGGGCTGCCGGACTATCCGGAAGGGCAATCGTTTGAAGTGAGCGTGATCAAAACAGGGCAAACGCCTTACAACTGGCAGGTGCCGAACTTTAACAAACCCGCCAAAGAGGACCTTGTTATCTACGAATTGCTGATCAGGGATTTTAACACCCAAAAAACCTGGCAGTCACTGATTGACCAGATCGAATATTTTAAAAACCTGAACATCAACGCTATCGAACTGATGCCGGTGATGGAGTTTGAAGGCAACATTTCGTGGGGCTACAACACGGCCTACCATTTGGCTCCGGACAAGGCTTATGGTACAGCGGAGTCTATGAAGGCGTTTATTGATCTTTGCCACCAAAATGGCATTGCAGTAATACTGGACGTAGCGCTTAACCACGTATATGGCCGCTCTCCCCTTGCACGTATGTGGGTAAATGACCCTGATGGCGACGGTTTTGGCAATACTACGACAGAAAACCCTTATTGCAATGTTACCGCTACACACTCGTATAGCGTGGGTACCGACCTGAACCACCAGAGCGCGCTTACCAAATATTATGTGGAAAGGACCATTGAGCACTGGATCAACGAGTTTAACATTGACGGATTCCGTTGGGATCTTACTAAGGGCTTTACGCAAAATTGCGGCTCCGGCGATACCTGCACCAACAACTACCAGGCCGACAGGGTACAGGTACTGAAGGAATATGCCGACATGCAATGGGCCATTGACCCTGACTTTTATGTGATATTTGAGCACATGGGTACCGGAAGCGGACCGAACAGCTCTGCCGGGGAAGAAACCGAATGGGCCAACTACCGCGTGGGCGAAGGCAAAGGCATCATGCTGTGGGGCAAGCTGACCGACGCATACAACCAAAATACGATGGGCTATGCCAGCGACAGCAATTTTAACTCGATGGATTTCCAGAACAGGGGCTACAACCAGCCAAGGCTTGTAGGCTTTGCCGAAAGCCATGACGAAGAAAGGCTCATGTTCAAAAACCTTGAGTACGGCGCAAACTCCGGCTCATATAATGTTAAGGACCTTGCAACTGCACTAAACAGGCAGAAGGCACTGGGGGCGGTTTTCCTTACTGTACCGGGCCCGAAAATGATCTGGCAGTTTGGCGAACTTGGTTATGAGTATAGCATCAACTATTGCGAGAATGGTACAATCAATTCTGATTGCAGGACGAATCCGAAGCCAATACCATTTACCCTTGGCTACCAGAACAATGTTGACAGGATGTCGGTATACACTACCTGGGCACAGATGCTAGAACTGAGAAGGCTGAACCCGGTTTTCAGCACTACCACCTTTGATATAGCGTCCGGTAACCTGCTGCCAAGGCTTGACATTTATGACACAAACATCCCGACAACCGAATTGAGGAATGTAATTGTGCTGGCCAACTTTAATACGACAGCACAAACCGTAAACACCAGTTTCCCTGCGGGTGTAACCGATACATGGCACAACCTTATGGATGGCACTACCGTAGCCCACAGTGTAACCTCAATTACGCTACAGCCGGGAGATTACAGGATATTTGGAAATAAACCCGGCGCAGTGCTTGGCAACGGTGAATATACAGCTGCCAAAGTAGCGCTGTACCCTAACCCTGCCAACAGCCAGTTCAGCATAAGCACATCCGCTGCAAAAGTGGAGGTGTACACTGTCACAGGACAGCTGGTTAAATCGTATGGCGCGGCTGAAGCCAATGCATCATTCGACGTGAGCAGCCTTGGCACTGGTATGTACCTGGTAAAAATTACCGATACAGCCAACCGCCAAAGCACGGCGAAACTTATTAAAGAATAGTTTTGAGTTAGTTTTTATAAGTTATGTTTCTTAAGGCCTGCGTTAAAAAAGCAGGCCTTTTGTTATAACTCCAATACCTTTACACAATGAAACATCTAGTACCAAAATTCCATTATTGCCTGCTGTTATTGCTTTCTGCAATTGGCATACAGGCACAAAACACCAGCGTACAGTTCCAGGTAAACATGAACTACCAGGAAGCGCTTGGCAATTTTAACCCGCTCACTCAAACCGTGGATGTCGCGGGTACCTTCAATAACTGGGGTTCCCCGACCACCGTGCTTTCGGATACTGATGGCGACGGCATATATACCGGCACCGCAAGCCTTACAATAGGCACGACCATACAGTTTAAAACCCGCATCAACGCGCAGTGGAATGGCACGGAGGAATTTGCGGGCGGTGGCCCAAACCGCACTTATACCGTTATGCAAAATGGCGTTGTGTCCTATTGGTACAATGACGAACTGCCTACCAACGTGCTCAACATACAGGCAGAGGCCAGCGCCTACGTAGTGCAGCCCGGCCAGGCAGTGCAGTACTTTGACCGCTCTGCCGGAGATCCTATCGGGTGGGAATGGACGATGCCCGGTGCAACGCCCGAAACATCGACGCTGCAAAACCCCGTGGTTACCTACGCTACGCCGGGTGTGTACAATATAACCTTAACAGTGACTAATGAGGATGGCGAATCGGCATCGCAAACCTTTCCTAATTTTATACGCGTCGATGCCATGGAAACGCACTGGTGGAACGACCGCGTGTTTTATGAAGTGTTCGTGCGCAGCTTTAAAGACAGTAACGGTGATGGCAGGGGCGACCTGCAGGGACTCATCGACAAACTGGATTACCTGAATGACGGCGATCCAAATACCTCAACCGACCTTGGCATTACGGGTATTTGGCTAATGCCAATACAGCAGTCGCCCTCCTACCATGGCTATGATGTGAGTGATTACATGACCGTAGAGCAGGATTACGGGAACAACCCGAAGTTCATAGAATTTATGCAGGCGGCGCACGCACGCGGCATAAAAGTGATCATCGACATGGTGATGAACCACAGCAGCGACCAGCACCCGTGGTTTGTATCGAGCAAAAACCCTACAAGTGACAAGCGGGACTGGTACATTTGGGAAGACAACAACCCCGGCACACCCGGGCCTTTTGAAAACACCCCATGGCATGGTTACAATGGTGACTGGTACTATGGCGCATTTTTTGGCGGTATGCCCGACCTGAATTTTTATAACCCGGAAGTGCACGAAGCCTTTGAGGAAATAACCGAATTCTGGCTGAATGACATGGGCGTGGACGGCTTCAGGCTGGATGCCGTAAAATTCCTCCATGAAAACGGCAGCGTAACGCAAAACACACCCGAAACGATCGCTTATTGGCAGGAGTTCAGGGCATTCTACAAGTCGGTTAAGCCGGATGCCTTTGCCGTAGGCGAGGCATGGGACCTTACGCCTATCGCAGCACAGTATGTAAATAATAACGGGCTGGACTACTGCTTTGAGTTTGAACTGGCCGACTCGATATTGAACGGCCTGACCAGCGGCAGCGCTACAGACCTGAACGACCAAATGGAAGAAGTGATGAAGGCGTACCCGTTCCTGCAATTCGGAACCATATTGGGCAACCACGACACCAACAGGGTGATGAGCGTTTTTAACAATGACATGGCTAAAATGAAGGCAGCGTCGGCCCTGTTGCTTACACTTCCTGGTATCCCGTATATTTACTACGGCGAGGAAATAGGCATGACCGGGATGAAGCCCGACCCAAACCTGAGGACACCCATGCAATGGGCAGGTACAACAGGCGCAGGCTTTACAAGCGGAACACCCTGGATGGCCGTAAACGCTGATTATACCACTAAGAATGTGGCGGCGCAACAGGCTAATGAAACTTCGCTTTGGCACCATTACAGGGACCTTATCAACATCAGGCAGGATGAAGTTGCGCTTACCAAAGGTACTTTTAAGGCGGTTAGCGCATCGTCTTCGGCAGTGTTTGCCTTTTTGAGGCAGTACGAAGGCGAGAATGTGCTTGTGGTAGCCAACATGGGCGGCGCTGCACTGAACGATGTGACGCTCTCTATGCCTGCTGCAGGGGTTACGCCGGGCGATTATACCGCAACTGAAATGATGGGCGGCAGCGCGTTGGCAATGACCTTTGATGCCGATGGGGGCTTAACAGAATTGCCACTAAATACACTGCCTGCCAGGGGCGTGATGGTTTACAAATTTACGGCGCAACTGGGCACCGGTGAAAACAGTAGTGTTATAGTGGGCCTTTACCCTAATCCGGCAGGCAACAGTTTTAGCTTTACCGTTGCAACGGAGCGTGCGGATGTTTATGCGCTGACCGGGCAACTGGTAAAATCGTATGGAGCAGCAAATGCTGGTACGGCTTTGGATATCAGCGGCCTTGCGAAGGGGCTTTACCTTGTGAAAGTGACGGATGCCAATGGAAGGCAGAGTACGGTGAAGTTGGTGAAAGAGTAAATTTTATTTTTAATATATTCGGAGGGGGCTGTCTTAGGGGCAGCCCTTTTTGTATAACACACCCCTAACCCCTCTCAAGAGGGGAACAGCTACACTCATGCCGTTACAACGCTATGTATCCGGGGTTTGAGTAAGCACGTTTGAGTGTTCCTCTCTTGAGAGGGGTTAGGGGTGTGTTCTTCTATAAATTTCGCTTAGAGCTTAGTATCCCATTTGTTATCACAATCATAAACCCATAGCATTTAACTGCTGCAAATCGTATTTTTAAGGTTGATTAAAAATGATGGGGTATGAAAAAGATACTATTTATAATAGGCCTGGCAATGCTGTTGGTGATGTGCAAGAGTAGTAAAACCGCGGCGGCTTCGGCAGATGCCGATGAGGCCAGGACGGTAAAGGTGCAGTACAAAGATGATTTCAGGGCGGCATCTGACCGGGAGAAGGCCAGGGTGCTGAAAGAGCTAAAGGCATCGGGCGACAAATATTCGGTGCTGGTGTTCACGCAGAATTTTAAAGGTGAAAAGGTTACGGTGTCCAATGTGAAAGGGCAGCTTTATAGCGGCTATGCCATATCCAACCTTAAGACCGGCATTGCCGACAAAGCACGCATTGACAACACAGTGGACACTACGGTATATGATAAGTCGGATAACCATGAGGTGGTGATTGAGGCAAAGGAGGCGCAAAAGCACAAGTTTATTTATGTAATGAAGAACCCGGGATCGAAAACGCCATTTACGGTTACGTACAGCAATACGCTGCGGCCTTTGGAGTAATTTTTCTATATTAGCAGAAATTCTTAACAATGGGGCATAATATATGTGCGATCATCGGCCATAAAAGTGAAACGGATGTTGAAGTAATACAAAACTATTCGCTTGCGGCAGCTTTTGAAAACGAGTTTACCATAATCATCCTCTTTAACGAGTCGATGTATTACTGGTATGGCAAAACCGGCTTTGGCATGGATTCGGAAAGTGCCGAAATTCACTGGGCATCGCCACTGGCCTTTTTTTTGGCAAAAGAAGTTGGATTTAAAGAATATGCCATCATCCAAACCGATTATTTCGGGGGCTTCGGTACACAATGCGCTTCGTTATATAAGGAGGGCATTGTACAGCTCAAAGACAAAAGCATCAATGAAGTGCTATTTGCCCTTGGCGTAGTAGCTGCTGAAGGCCTGGATTGCTTTGATACCATCAACCTTAGCGAATATAGGAACGATGAACATTATTATTGGGACACTAATAATTTTGCCGAAGCGAAGGACAATATGATCGCGGGGAGAGTACCGAAAGAATAGGGCAAAGGAGGATATAAAACACTTTGCCACAAGCGGAACTAAGGTACCCTACTTGTTCCTGTACTGTATCAGCACGGTTATTGCTACATTAGTAAATTGCTCCATTTCCACATTAAATCACCTATCTTTACCTCTCTCATCTTCAAAAAATTATCTGTAGAGAATAATTTTTTATACGTGTTTGAATTTCTAATTATTAATTGTACTTTTGCAACCCCTTTATTGGGGACGGAATGTTTAATTAAAATTATTTATTGTGAACACATTAAGCTACAAGACAGTTTCGGCTAACAAAGCTACTGCTCAGAAAGAGTGGATCGTTGTCGATGCTGAAGGTCATAATTTGGGCCGTTTTGCTTCAAAAGTTGCGATGCTTTTGAGGGGCAAATACAAAACAAATTATACACCGCACGTTGACTGTGGCGATAACGTAGTTGTTATCAACGCAGAAAAAATCAACCTTACAGGTAACAAACTGGATGACAAAACGTACATCCGCCACACAGGTTACCCAGGAGGACAAAGGACTTTAACTGCTAAAGTATTACAGGCGAAAAACCCTGCAATATTAGTAGAGAAAGCTGTAAAAGGAATGCTGCCCAAGAACAAACTTGGCGCTGAGCTATTCCGCAATTTAAATGTATATGTAGGCCCTGACCACAAGCATGCTGCTCAGTCGCCTAAAACCGTTAACTTAAACGATCTAAAGTAAATGGCAACAATCCACAAAATCGGCAGGAGAAAAACTGCTGTTGCCCGTATCTATGTTTCTGAAGGAACAGGTAAGATTACGGTAAACAAAAAAGAACTTGAAGTATACTTCCCTACTGCTACACTACAGTACAAAGTACGCCAGCCGCTTTCTATGACGAATAACGCTGAGAACTTTGACATAAAGGTAAATGTATACGGAGGTGGTATCACCGGACAGGCAGAAGCTGTACGTATGGCAATTGCCCGCGCTATGTGCGAGGTTGATGCTGAAAACCGCAGTATCCTGAAGCCTGAAGGACTATTAACAAGGGATCCGCGTATGGTAGAACGTAAGAAATTCGGCCAGAAGAAAGCCCGTAAGAGATTCCAGTTCTCTAAACGTTAATATTCTTATTGTCACCCTGAGCGCAGTCGAAGGGCGATCATTTTTATTATTGAAATTTAAAAACCTAGTTGTTGTTGCCCGCTGAGGCGTGGGGTTAGTTTAGCATCTAAATGGGCAAGGCCGACTATTTCGCCACTTATCCATTGCTTACTCAACAGAACGTAAACTATTACAAAAAATGGCAAATAAAGTAGAAGTTAAAGACTTACTGGAAGCTGGTGTTCATTTTGGACACATGACCAGGAAATGGGACCCGAACATGGCCCCGTACATATACATGGAGCGTAATGGCATACACATTATCAACCTGTATAAAACCGCCGCTAAAATTGAAGAGGCTAACGAAGCCCTTAAGAAAATAGCAGCATCCGGCCGAAAAATCCTTTTCGTAGCCACAAAAAAACAAGCAAAAGACATCGTTGCCGAGAAAGCAGCCGCTGCCAACATGCCTTACATCACTGAAAGGTGGCCGGGCGGTATGCTTACCAACTTCGTTACTATTCGTAAAGCTGTTAAGAAAATGGCTATGATCGATAAGATGAAGAAAGACGGTACATTTTTGACGCTTTCCAAGAAAGAGCGCCTTCAGGTAGATCGTCTTCGTGCAAAGCTTGAGAAAAACCTTGGCTCTATTGCCGACATGACAAGGCTTCCTGCCGCGTTATTCATAGTAGACATAAAGGCTGAACACATCGCAGTAAAAGAAGCTCAAAAATTAAACATTCCGGTTTTCGCAATGGTAGATACCAACTCTGACCCACGTCAGGTTGACTATGTTATCCCTGCAAATGATGATGCTTCAAAATCTATTGACAAAATCTTATCTCTGGTAACAGGCGCGGTTATCGACGGCCTTTCTGACAGGAAATCTGATAAAGATGACTTTACAGAAGGTGAAGAAGCTGCTGCTCCCGTAGCTGCCGCTGCTCCTGCTGTTGAAGCTCCTGCTGCACCGGCTGCCGAAGCTCCTGCACAAACAGAAGCTCCTGCCGCTACTGAAGAATAAAGATAACATTACAGTAAAGCCGTTATGCGGGGTAATGTTTACTTTTAGGGCATTATCGGTATGACGGCTTTATCATTTATTATAAACAACAAATTTAAAATACGACTTAAAATGGCAAATATCACTGCTGCTGACGTAAATAAACTAAGGACCATTACCGGTGCCGGTATGATGGACTGTAAAAAAGCACTTGTTGAAGCTGATGGCGATTTCGACAAAGCAATCGAAAACCTTCGTAAGAAAGGCCAGAAAGTTGCTGCTAACAGGGCTGACCGCGAATCTTCTGAAGGCGCTGTAATCGCTGTAGTTAACGCTGACAAAACGGAAGGTGTTGTTATTTCCCTTAACTGTGAAACTGACTTTGTTGCCAAAAACGAAACTTTCGTAAAACTGGCTAACGACCTTGCAAACCTTGCCCTTAACTTTAAAACCAAAGAAGAATTTCTTGCTACCGACTTTAACGGCATGACCGTTGAAGAAAAGCTTATCGAGCAAACCGGTGTTATCGGTGAGAAAATCGAGATCGGTTCTTTCGAAAGGCTAGAAGGCACGTTCGTAGGTTCTTACATCCACGCAGGTAACAGGATCGCTACACTGGTAAGCCTTTCTGCAAATGTTGAAGGCGGCGAAGAAGCTGCACGCAACGTGGCTATGCAGGCTGCCGCAATGGCTCCTATCGCACTTAACGAAGACGGCGTTGACGCTGCTACTGTTGAGAAAGAAATTGAAATCGCAAAAGACGTACTTCGCCAGGAAGGCAAGCCTGAGGCTATGCTTGACAATATTGCAAAAGGTAAGCTTGGACGTTTCTTTAAAGACAACACCCTTGTGAACCAGGACTACATCAAAGACAACAAACTTAGCGTAAGCGAGTATGTTAAGTCGGTTGATGGTGGCCTTACCGTAACAGGTTACAAAAAGGTTGCACTTGCATAAGTAAACCTTTTTTATCATATTAAAACCCCCGAAATTGAAAAGTTTCGGGGGTTTTTATTTATGATTGCCATCAGCATAGGCAGTGCCTGCCTAAAAATATTTTTATTATATTTGAAATAAAAATCGAGATGACTACTATAGATAAAAATATCATCGAAACGTATTCAGGTTTATTTCAAGGCCTAAGCCATGTCAATAAAATTGAATTGATTGAGAAATTAGTGAAGTCACTGAAGCTTGACCATAAGTCGAAAGAAAAGGTTTTTTTTAAATCTTTTGGAGCTTTTGCATCCGATAAACCTGCGGAAGAAATTATTTCAGAAATCAGGGAAAGCCGAAAGTTTAGGAATAAAGAAATTAAATTTTAATGCCTTATCTGCTTGACACAAGTACCTTGTGTTTTTCCTTAGGGGAAAGATAAATTTTGACAAGATAATTAAAGAAGTAGGGCTTGAAAATTGCTACATCTCTGAAATTACTGTCGCAGAATTAAGATTTGGTGCACAAAACAGCGATAATCCGGATAAGTCTCATAAAGCAGTTGACCGATTCTTAAATGGAATGGCAATATTACCCATATTTGGCTGTATCATGCTATATTCTATAGAAAAAGCAAGATTACGAAAACTTGGCAAACCCATAAACGATGAATTTGACCTTTTAATTGGAGTTACAGCTATCGAAAATCATCTAACCCTTGTTACAGATAACGTTAAAGATTTTGAACTTTTGGATGGAATTCGAATTGAAAATTGGTTTGACCGATCTGTAAAATAAAAACCCCGCTTCTTCTCAGTTGCAGGGTTCTTCTTTTCCCGTTGCCGGGCCAAACAAACAAATATATATTACAAATCGCTTTTAAGTCTTTATGGCGTACTACTTCTCCAAATCAACAAATTACCAAATAACCGCATCAACCCATCAACAAATCAACCTCTGCAAAAGCATTCCTAATCTCTTCAATCAGCACTTCGCCCTTTACGATATTCAGGCCGCGGCCCAGGTCGGGATATTTTTCACAGGCCGTTTCCCACCCGAGGTTGGCCAGCTTGAGCACATACGGCAGCGTAACGTTGGTTAACGCTAACGTCGAGGTATACGGCACTGCACCCGGCATGTTGGCCACACAGTAATGCACAATGTCGTCGATGATGTAAGTAGGCTCTTCATGTGTAGTAGGGCGCGTGGTTTCAAAGCAGCCCCCCTGGTCGACCGCCACATCAACGAGCACCGTTCCCGGACGCATTTCCTTCAGCATGTCGCGTGTAATGAGGTTAGGCGCTTTGGCTCCCGGTATCAGTACGGCACCGATAATGAGGTCGTGGTTTTTAATGTGCCTCTTTATGTTGAATACACTGGAGAACTCAGTCACCACATGGTTGGGCATGATGTCGTTTACATACCGCAGGCGTTTCATGTTGATGTCGAGTATCGTCACGTGCGCGCCAAGCCCTGCCGCCATTTTGGCCGCCTGTATACCCACTACGCCGGCACCCAGTATTAGTACCTTTCCCGGTGGAACCCCCGGAACGCCGCCCAGCAGCACTCCCCTGCCCTTAATGGGTTTCTCTAAATATTTTGCGCCCTGCTGTATGGCCATACGCCCTGCCACTTCGCTCATAGGAGTCAGCAGCGGCAGGAAGCCGTCTTCATCGCTCACAGTCTCATAGGCAATGCACACGGCCTTACTGGCAATCATGGCGCGGGTAAGGTCTTCGCTGGAGGCAAAATGAAAATAGGTAAACAATACCTGGCCTTTTTTAATAAGCGGGTATTCATAGGGTGTAGGTTCCTTCACCTTCACGATCATGTCGGCCATGGCATACACGAGTTCGATGGTTGGCAAAAGCACTGCCCCGGCATCGTGGTAATCCTCATCAGAAAAGCCGCTGCCAACTCCGGCGCCCTCCTGCACGAACACTTCATGCCCGTAATTTACCAGTTCGAATGCTCCCGCCGGAGTGAGGCCCACACGGTTCTCATTATTTTTTATTTCTACCGGAACCCCTATTTTCATAACGTAATATATTTAATTTTTGTAAATATATAAATTATACCCTATAAAATATAGGGGTCATTGTAAAATATTTATACAATATTAGCGCACATACCCAGTATATGATTATTACAAATAAAAATAAAAACTATTTTCTATATTTGGTATTAAATCCACAACCTATGGACCGGAAAGCGTTTTTAAAGTCCTGAACCACAATCTACATAACCTTTTAACCTATGAAATACGTCTGTCTTACCCTGTTTCTTTTATTATCCACAATTTCATGCAAAAAAAGAGGCTGAAAAAACTATAATTGAAGAACCTGCCCCGGTTGCGGTTTCGGCTCCGGCCCCGGTTTCCCCCGAAATCACTGAAAGCGTTGATGTAAGCCTGTGGGACTTTAACGGTGACGGCAAACCGGATGATGAAATAACTGTACCCGTTATTGAAGGGACAGGAAATCCTGTTGAGGATGGCACGCCCGGTAAATTCACCATAACATTCGACAACAAAACACTGCCGGATCTCGCTGTAGGCTGCTGCAATCCGATGCCTGTAGGCGAAGGCGACCTCAACGGTGATGGCGCCGCGGAGCTGTCGGTTTTCCAATCGCCTATGAACGGGTGCGTGTACACTATGGCTACCTATACTTTCCAAAATGGCAAATGGAAGCAGCTCTTTGAAGCTTTCCTTGTACCAACGGGGTGCGATGAGATAAGCATCGAAGAACTGCAAAGCCTGGTGTATAAAGAAGGCGATAAAGTTTATAGTATGGAAACCGATATGAATGACGAAGATTTTAAAAGGGTGAGGACACAAATAAAGTTCTTATGATTTACTCTTGGGATAACTATTATTACCTTTGAAAAATCAGGCCGGTTTTGAACTGGTCAATAACGCATAATTGCTAATCCAATTTTTTCAATATGAGAAAGTTTCACATTGAATATGAAGATGTCCAAACACTGTCCAGACAACTAAACTGGCCGCATCTTTGCGAACTTTTAGTTATTGAAAATAAAAGGAAAAGGATTGTAAAATAGCCTCATCAATGCCCATTACCAAACGACAAACCATCTTCACCATACTCTCCGGCATTTTTATCACCAATGCCGTGGTGGCCGAACTCATTGGCGGCAAGCTCATTTATGTGGGTTCGGTGCCCATGAGCGTGGGGATATTGCCGTGGCCGGTGGTGTTCATTACGACCGACCTCATCAATGAATATTTTGGGGAGAAGGGCGTACGAAGGCTTTCGTTCATCACAGCGGGGCTTATCGCATACTGCTTTTTTGTGCTGTGGGTGGCGCTCGGTATCCCGGCTGTACCGGGCATGGGCGTGCAGGACGGGGCTTTCTCGGCGGTGTTCGGGCAGGGTATGTGGATCATCGTTGGCAGCCTCACCGCATTCCTGGTATCACAGCTTATCGACGTGACCATCTTCCATTTTGTAAAACGCCGAACCGGAAAGCGCCTGATATGGCTGCGCAGTACGGGATCGACCGTGATATCGCAGTTCTTCGATTCATTTATCGTGCTGGGCATTGCCTTTTGGGCCACCGGGCAAATGGATACGGAAACGTATATCGCATCAGGGCTTACGGGCTACTTCGTTAAGCTGAGCATCGCCATCGTGCTCACACCCCTCATTTACGTGGGCCATGCCATCATCGGTAAGCACATGAAGCCGGACGATGAGCCGCAGCATGAAAATGTGAAAGAAGCGCGCTAACCCCGCCTCTACATCGAAAAGTATAGCGAACTCGTTTAAACTTTTTTCAATTGGCTGCAAAATGGTCTTTTCGCCCCAAATTCCACCTTTTTTTTACTCCGTAGCGCTGCTATGCAGTGCGAAAAAGCTAAAATTTGAACCTAAAATCCTCATTTTTCGCTTCAATCAAAAAAGTTTAAATGAGTTCAGTATATTTGGCATACTGAATATACTGAAAACGCATACTTTGAAAAGATTAGCCCTACTGTTGCTGTGCGCGGCAACCTCCTTATTTGCACAAGAAAAAAAATACCCCAGCCTCCTTTGGGAAATATCGGGCAACGGCCTCACTAAAAATTCCTACCTGTACGGCTCCATGCACGTGAGCAACAAAGTGTCCTACAACCTGAGCGATGCTTTTTTTACGCACTTGCTGGATGCCGACATTGTGGCCGGCGAGAGCGACCCCGCCACCTGGAGCGAACTTAGCGGTATGATGGCCCGGCAGAAGCCATCGTATTTCGGAGGGTTTTATTCGGGCTTTTACGTGAAACCCATCCAAAAGGAAGGCCTTCGCAAGCTTTTCAGCAGTAACAGCTACTCGCTGAACGGACTGCTGTCGCGCACTGACGATATGCAATTGGAAAACCAGGAGGATACCTATCTCGACATGTTCATATACCGCACGGGGCGCAAATACAACAAAGTTTCCATAGGCCTTGAGGATACAAAAACTTCGGTGCTGACGATAATGAAGGTAGATCCGTCTACGGTAAAGCCACTTGAAGGCAACAGGGCCGCCCTGCAAAAGCTACTCAAAAACATGCCTTACGAAGAGGCAATCATGCATTATTACCGCGAGAAAGACCTCGACATGATCGACTCGATCATGGTGCTAACCGTACCGGAGAATTATCTTAAGGCGCTCCTGTATGACCGCAACAAGGTGATGGCGCACTCCATCGACTCCCTTGCGCGGAAAGGCAGCCTGTTCGCGGCAGTGGGCGCGGCACACCTTCCCGGGAAGAACGGCGTGATCGAAGCGCTTCGGAAAAAAGGGTATACCGTAACGCCGGTTTATGACGCTTACGGCGAAAAGGGGCTGGAGAAAAAACAGCAGATCGAGGCTTACTTCCTCAAACCTTCCTACAAGCCATACACTACACCCGATGGCATGGTGTCGCTGCCCCTGTTTATGCAGGTAATGGAAAGCAGGGCCATGGCAGAGTCGCCCGACCTGGCCAATGGCGGCTACATTACCCTAAAGCGTACGCTGCTGGCCGACTTCCTGAAAAAGGACAACCGGCCGTTTGACCACCGCTCGCTCGACAGCCTTTTTTATGAAAACATACAGGGCAAGATACTCGAGAAGAAGTTCAATGCCCAGGTTACCTACCCTTTTTACGACATTAAAAGCACCACACGCACCGGGAACGCGCAGCGCTACCGCTACTACATTACCCCGCTTGAGATCATTACCGTAATCATGTCGGGTGAAGGGAGCTATGTGCGCCAGTTTGAGAATGATGTATTCAACAATATTACCCTCAAAGCCCCGACGGGCAAATGGGGCCAGATTTCGCCGGTACGCGGAGGGTTTAGCATACAAATGCCGGACAACCGTGCTGTTTATGGCGACACAGGTGGCTTTACACCCGAAGACATCCAAATGTACGGGCACGACAACGGCGCGACCTATTTTATAACCGAAAAAACACTTGCTTCCCCAAGCCTTGAAGATACGCGGTTCGAGTTGCAGCGGATGCATTATGAGTATTACGCCAATTTTGACGCCGACAGCACCAAAACCTCCTTTGAGCAAAAGCCGCTTGCCTTCCTTTCCTCTTCGAAAGTCGGCGCTAAGGGCATCCGCCTGAAGTCGGTCATCCATGGCCCGAAGTATTACCTGATGGGTTCTGTTGGCGCTACAGATGCCGACACGGATAAATTTTTCGCATCCTTTAAAGTCGCACCCGAAACTTTCCGCGACGATTTCCGTACCTATTCCGATACCATAGGGCAGTTTAGCCTCGAAATACCCAAGCGGGAGAATGAACGCCTCGATTTCGTTTTCAATCATAAAGACCTTAGCATCGACGATAAGGACGTAAACTACTTTATCACCGAATCCGGCAACGTGTCGTTCCTGTTGCCATCGGGCAGGAAAATAGACCTGAGCTACAACGAAGCGCACATCTATGAGCCGCTACAAACGGCCGATTCGGTTTGGGCTGGCATACGTAAAAACCTTTTGGAAGAGAGCGAATATTACTATGGCGACGATGACGATTATTCGACACCTATGATTGGCAGGAAGGGTATTTCGCCATCACGCTGGGGGGAAAAGATATGGGGCTACCTGTCGAAGAAAAGCAAAACCAGGATATCCGGGGAAAAGCTTTCGCAGGATAAAGAAAAAGGCTACTCCCAATGGGATTTCCAAATCGAAAAGGACAACAGCGAGCAGGCCCTGAAGCAGCGTTATTACTACCGCAACGGTTTCACCTATGATTTGAGTACGCTTGTGGAAAAAGGGTACAGGAACAATGATCCGGAGATCGAAAAGGTGTTCAATTCCTTTGAATTCACCGGCAGCGCCGAACCCGTGCAGGACTACGACCGCGTGGCTCGTTTTATCGAAGACGCAGGGAGCGAACACGACAGCATCCGCAATTCGGCCATACGATCGGCATTTAACCTTACAATAGAGGAAAAGGACCTTCCTGAAATAATGCGCTTTATAAAGGAATTCGAATTTAAAGCAGACGAGACCTATACCGCCCAGGGGCTTTACAATAAAATAGGGCTGATGAAGCATCCGGCGGTGATCCCGTTCATGGAGAAACAATATAAAAAAGAGGGCGCAACAGCATCGGAGCAGTTCATGGTGCTGGATGCGCTGGCCAACCAGAAAAGCAGGGAAGCCTACAAGAAAATACTGGAACTCATGGAATACGACCTTCCGCTATCCGACAGGGAATATGACGTTACAGGGCTGTTCAACAGCTTTGAGGCCGACCCTGAAAACGCGTCGGCACTTATGCCGGATATCTTCCAGTTCTTCAGCATACCGGAATACCACGAACCCATAGTGAACTTTGCCGCCAGCCTGCTTAGCGAAGAGGCTATTAAGCCCGGAAAGGTGAAAACCTATAAAAAGATGGTGCTCACCAGCGCCAAGCTGGAGCTGAAGCGTGCCAAAAGCCGCAAGGCTGAAGAAGCTGCCGCTACCGTGGCCGCTGAAGACGAGTACTACGAAAGTACGGACAGCAAGCTTACGGGCTATATCGACCTGCTGTACCCTTTCCGCAACGACAGGGATATACGGCCTTTCTTCAAAGCGGTGAGAGAACTTAAATCGAAGCCGGAAATCCTGGAGCTGGCAAGACTGGACATCGTAAATAACAACATTGATGAAGAAAGCCTGAAACCGTTACTGGATGACCCCGAAACACTATTTACCGTATACAACATAGGGAACGTAAGCGCGAAGGAACAGCTTGTCAAAAAGATAAGCGATGAGAAAATAGCCGCTTCGGCTATCCATATCCTGAACAACCAGAAAGCGGATAAACGGTTGCTGGAATTTTTAGAGAAGAAATCGGCGCCCTATTGTGAATTCACGGCAGCATTTTATTTCTTCAGGGTCAGCAGCAAAGATCCGGACGATGACGGGGCCGGCATTGACGAACTGGCCGCTGTTGCTTTTCTGGAAAAAGAAGACGGCACCATCGATACCCATGCCTACCGCCGCATCGAGATCCGGGAGATACTTGATGAGGATGAACTGGAAAAATACAAGAAGCATATTATTGACGAAACCCTTAACGAGTATAATGGCCGTGCACAAACCGGGACAGTAGATATTAACAATATGTTTGGGGATTTAATTACATACGATTAAACATGGCAGACAAAATACGGTGCAGGTGGTGTGTGGGCGACGCGCTTTACGAAAAATACCACGACGAAGAATGGGGAAAACCTGTTTATGACGACCAGAAATTATTCGAGTTCCTGCTGTTGGAAACTTTCCAGGCCGGGTTGAGCTGGATCACCATACTCCGCAAGCGGGAAACTTTCCGTAAGGCTTTTGACGATTTCGATTATAAGAAGATCGCCCAATACGGTGATGACAAAACACAGGACCTGCTGCAGGATCCGGGCATCATCCGTAACAGGCTCAAGGTGGCCGCGGCGGTGAGCAACGCACAGGCTTTTATGAAGATACAGGACGAGTTTGGCAGCTTTTCCAACTACTACTGGGCATTCACCGATGGCAAGCCCATTGATAATAAATTTACAGCAATGGGGCAGATACCGGCTACCACTCCCCTTTCGGATGCGATCAGCAAGGACATGAAGAAACGCGGGTTTAAGTTTGTAGGCTCAACCGTCATTTATGCCAACATGCAGGCCACGGGCATGGTGAACGACCATGTGATGGAGTGCTGGACGCGGAAGTGATTTTGGATTTCAGATTTTAGATTTCAGATTTCAGATTGAGCTTCACTCATCGACGATACTATGAAACACCATTAGAAAGTAAGCACCTCTCCTGCACCGAGGGTTGGGTAAAGGACAAAAAAAAAGCATCCCGTAAGGATGCTTTTGTACATTATATTGTTTCAGTTTATACGTGCCCGCCGCAGGTTTTTTTAGCGGTTTCTGAGCAGCATCCGCCTTTTTTCTCACTGCCGCAAGCTGCTTTTTTATCAGCTTCTTTTTTGGCTTTCTTGTCTTTTTTAGCCGCTTTCTCTTTTTTCTTTTCTTTTTCCTGCTCTACAGAAAAGAATGCCTTATCGCCGGAAGATTTCACTTCAGATACTTTGTAAGCGCCATCCGCAAGGCCTTCTACTGTTTCTACGAACTTCTCCGGGGTTTGCTTTGCCGCGTCGAATGATATGGTAGCCGTTTTCTTTTCATAATCCACTTTGGCATCCTCAACACCTTCCATGCCTGCCAGCTTTTTCTCTATCGTGGCAGCACAGCCTGTAGGGCATACCATACCGTCGATCTTAAAGCTGGTAGTTTCCAGGTTGGCAGCCGTTTCCTTAGCCATTGTGCTGTCTTTTGTAATGCTGTCTTTTTCGGTACCTTCAATTGTTCCGTCTTTAGATTTGTCGTTGCAGCTTGCAAAAAGCAGAGCCGAAAGTGCGATAAGCGATAGTTTCTTTGCGAAATTCATATCTTTTATTGTATTTAATAAGTTGTTTTGAAACGAATTACAAATTTATACAAAACGGTTTGTAATAGATGTTATTGTGTTGATTTTTTTACTGTGATTTCCGGCATTGTTTTTTTACCACAAAGGCACAAAGACTTTCACAAAGGCCACAAGTCCATACAGGGAAATGTCCACAATGTTTTACGCTTCGCTTTGTGATCCCTGTGAAAATCCGTGGTGCGCCCCGTGGTGAAAATTCAAACCGCTTGTGGTTAAAGCTTGCCTGCTTTTACCACAAAGGCACAAAGATTTTCACAAAGGCCACAACTCAACAGCAGGGAATGGCCACAACGTTTTACGCTTCGCTTTGTGATCCCCGTGAAAATCCGTGGTGCACCTTGTGGTGAAAATAAAAAACCGCTTGTGGTTAAACAAAAAAGGCTCCCGCAATGCGGAAGCCTTTCTGTATAAATGCATTTGAATGCCTATTGGAAATCAGCGGCTGTTACGCCTTCGTTGATTTTGGCCTCATTCACTGTAAGGTCAAGCTCAATACCGATGTTCATAACGATTTTGTGCGGAAGCTTAACGCCTTTCACCTCTTTGTAATCATCATAATAGGTAAACATTGGCACTTTCGTTCCGTCCGGGCCTTCCTGTTCGTGCGACTCTGCTATCTTAAAGCCGGTAGCTACATCATAGTAGTAGGCATCCGTACCTTTTTTAACCGCATAAGCATCTTTACCATTAATGGCTTCGATCGCTGTAACACTAACGCCAGGAGCGGATGCCATGGTAAGCTCTTCAAACGGAACTGCAGTTTCTTTGCTTTCCTTAAATTCGTCGGCTTCCATTTCCATCCTTTGTCCCTGCTGAACGCTGTAACCGCTTTTCTCGCCTACCACCTGCTTGAACATAGAGCCCATGCCTGCAACTGTAATTTCTACAGCCTGCTTTTTGTCAGACGATACTTTGCTTGTAAATGTTACCGCCATGCCCTGCACTGACGCAGATGACTTGGTGGCAACCGTTTTCACGGCCTTAACCGCTTTTTCGCCGCCTACAGCCTTAATGTAGCCATCAAGCACCGTTTTGGCTGTAACGCCTGCCGGTACCGGCTTGTTCGTTACCGGTTTTACCGTCGGGTTACCGAATTTATCGAAGTAGAACACCGGTATGCCGCTTTTTTCAAGGCCGGGCAATACATCTGCTGCTTTACCTACTACAACAACCCTTGCATTATCGGCAAGGAAAAATTTCTTTGCAGCATTCCTGATGTCCTCAGGAGTTACGGCATTGATGTTCTTAATGTAATTTTCGAAGAAATCCTCAGAAAGTCCCTGTGTCTGCGTAAGCAAAGCATAACGCGCAACAGTACCCGGTTTCTCCATGTTCATTACAAAGCTTCCGATGTATTTTGCTTTGGCATTCCTAAGGTCTTCCTCGCTAACAAGGTCGTTCCTCATTTTTTTGATCTCGTTGAATATCTCTACAACAGCGCTGTCGGTAACCGTGTTCCTTACGGATGTAGAAGAAGAGAAATCGCCTACATACTTATCGCCGCTAATTGAAGAATATGCGCCATACGTCCAGCCATGAGCCTCGCGCAGGTTAAGGAAAAGCCTTCCTTCGCCACCACCGCCCAGGATCTGGTTGGCAAGAAGCGTTGCAAAATATTCCTTATCGGTCATTTTAAGGTTGCTCACGTTTACAACTGATATTTCAGACTGTACCGCGTTTGGCATATCTACAAAGTTGATCTGCGAGTACTGCACGTCCTTAGGGTCGCTGTAGCTCACGTTAGGGGCAATGCCCGGCTTCCATGCGCCAAAAAGCTTTTCAACCTGCTTTTTAACGTCCTTGAACTTTACGTCGCCCGTTACCACAAGGTATGCCTTGCCCGGTACAAAGTAAGTACTGTAATTTTCCTTAACATCAGCCAGCGTTACGTTGTTAAGCGTCTGTTCGCTAAGGTATTCGCCCGCAGGGTGGTTTTTACCGTACACCAGTACGCTGTTTACCCTTCCTGCTACCGATGTTACGCTTTTCTCGTCAGCCTTAAGGCCTTCAAGTATCTGGGCTTTCTGCTTTTCGAATTCTTCCTGCGTAAACACAGGGTTCAGTGCGCCGTCGGCCATCAGTTCCAGTATCCTTGTCGAATATTTTGAAAGTCCGCTGGCATAGGCTGACTGCGATCCAAAGCCGATGTTCGCTCCAAGGTAATCTACCTCTTCGTTGAACGCGTCTTTAGACATTTTTGTAGTCCCGCTGCCCATCAGGGATGCCGTCATGTCGCTAACGCCTTTTTTGGCGCCTTCGGCATAAGGAGCGTTGTCCATAGTAAGGCTGTACGATACGCGTGGCAGCTTGTGGTTTTCCACCACCAGTACTTTAAGCCCGTTCTTAAGTGTGAAGGTTTGCGGCTTGCCTACGTTAACGGTTGGCGAAGGCCCCGGTTTTGGCATCGGCCTCTGTTGCGCCTGCACAGCTACCGTTAAAAACAAACCGGCTAACATATATATTACTTTTTTCATCGTTTTTCTGTATTCTTAGTTTTGTACTTTGTCTTTTGCTCCTACGTAGTCAAGTACCATCCTTTGGTTCGGATTCAGGTATTTTTTGGCCACATCCCTTATTTCTTCCCTTGTGATCGAACGGTAAATGTCGATCTCGGTATTGATCAGGTTCACATCACCATAAAGAAGGTAGAAAGAGGCCAGGTTTTCGGCAATACCTTCCACGTTAGAGTTGCTGCTCACGTAGCGGCTTTCGAACTGGTTCTTAAGCTTGGTGAATTCCCTTTCGGAGATAAGGCCGTTTTGCAGCTTCACGATCTCTTCGTCGGCTTCCCTGGTGATGTCCTCGGCAGTAAAGCCCGGCATTGGGATTCCGTATACAATGTAAAGGCCTGCATCTTCCTGGCTGTAGTTGAACGCGCCGATCTGCATTGCCATTTTCTTTTCGTCAACGATCTTTTTGTACATCCTTGAGCTCTTTCCGTCGCTAAGCAGCGATGAGATCATGTCCAGCACCCTTGCTTCGCGTGTTTTCATCGAAGCGGTACGGTATGCGGTGATCACCATCGGAAGCTGTACGTTAGGGTCTTCGTAACGTGCCTTGAAGCTCTGCGTTATAGGCTGCTCTTCAAATTTCTGGCGTGTTACGGGAGTACCTTTCGGTATGGCTGCAAAGTATTGCGATATCCATTTTTTAGCCTGTGCAGGGTCGAAATCGCCCGCCACTACAAGCACCGCATTGTTCGGGATGTAGAATTTTTTGTTGAATGCCTGGAACTCCTCAAGGGTAGCGGCATCAAGGTGGTCCATAGAACCGATGGTTGCCCAGCGGTACGGGTGTACCTTAAACATATTCCTTTTTACTTCAGCAATAAGGTTACCATAAGGCTGGTTGTCTATACGAAGCCTTTTCTCTTCTTTTACCACCTCATTCTGCGTATCCACACCTATTTGGTTGATTACAGGATGCATCAGCCTTTCCGACTCCAGCCAAAGGCCAAGCTCAAGGTTGTTGGACGGGAATACCTCATAGTAATAGGTACGGTCATCTGACGTGTTGGCATTGTTGTTACCACCGTTCGAAGTAACGATCTTGAACCACTCGCCACGTTTGATGTTCTCTGTGCCTTCAAAAAGCAAGTGCTCAAAAAAGTGTGCAAAACCTGTTCTTTCAGGGTTTTCGTCTTTAGAACCCACGTGATACATTACCGAAGTAATAACTACCGGCGCCGATTTGTCCTGGTGCAGGATCACGTGCAGGCCGTTGTCCAAGTTGTATTCTTCGAATGCCACTTTCTGGGCAGAAGCTGTTCCGCCGAGCATAAGAAGCGAACCCAAAGCGATTAACGATCTTTTCATAAAAATACTAATTATTGTGTTTTTGATAATTGGTCTGCAATTTCGGCAATTTGTTACAATAAAATTATATTTATTTTAGGAAGTTGGTTTTTAATGCAAAAACAGCCGTAATTATATGCTTATATAATAGGTAGGATTTAGTGTTTTTAGATTTCACGCAAAGGCGCGAAGGCGCAAAGACTCATGCCGGAAATCGTGTGGTTATAAACCGCCGGGGCATTGCGGTGTACTATTTTGAGGCTCTGCCTTTGTATCTTACCTTTGGGTTTATATCTGACCATTGCGCGCCAACAGACAGCTGCAATAAAAATTGATGCATGAAATCAGCAACCACATACCGGTGATTTTTTTCGAAATATTATCCGCTCCTGTTGGCTGATAAATAATAAGTTGTATATTTGCAACCTTAAAAAAAATTAATTAAACCATATTGTTATGTACGCAATCGTAGAGATAGCAGGGCAACAATTCAAAGTTAGCAAAGACCAAAAGGTATTTGTTCACCGTCTGGAAGGCAAAGAAGGCGACGCGGTTACATTCGCGAAAGTACTTATGCTTGATGTTGACGGGACAATCACCCTAGGCGCCCCGGCTATAGAAGGTGCTTCAGTAGAAGCCAAAGTGCTGCAGCACTTAAAAGGAGATAAAGTAATCGTTTTCAAGAAGAAAAGGAGAAAAGGTTACAAGAAGAAAAACGGACACCGCCAGTCTTTAACGCAAATCCAGATCTCAGGCATTACCGGAGTAGGAGCTGCACCAAAGAAAAAGGCTGCTGCTAAAAAAGCAGATGTGGCTGAAACAACTGAAACTGCAGAATAATATTAACAATTAAAAAGAAAACATCATGGCTCACAAGAAAGGTGTCGGTAGTTCCAAGAACGGTAGGGAATCGGAGTCGAAACGTCTAGGCGTTAAGATATATGGCGGCCAGGCTGCTAATGCCGGTAACATTATAGTTAGGCAGAGAGGTTCTAAGCACAATCCGGGCGAAAACGTGTACATGGGCAAAGACCATACACTACACGCTAAAGTTGACGGTGTTGTTAAGTTCCAGAAAAAACGCGACAACAAGTCGTTTGTTTCTATACTTCCATTCGAAGCTTAAGAAATACGCTTACCAAAATATAAAAACCCACTCAGCCGAGTGGGTTTTTTTGTTGGCTGTTATTTGATGATGTTCTCCTCTACAATGGCCTGCCATTTTTTCACCAATTGCAGTTCGGTGTTGATCTGCATGAGCGAGGCGCTGTTGTAAAACTCAAGCACGGTATCGGGTTCTTTTGTACTGTTGTGCACCAGCACCAGTTCCAACTTGTCGATGGTACTATCGGCGCCTATAATATAACAGTTGTTAATCCCGGCCAGGTGTGCCTGTGCGTAGGCTTCGCCGTTTTTGGTTTTCCGTAAAAAGAACAGGCACTTCATGTTGTCGTCTATCCCTATTACGGTGTTGTGCCAAAGGTCGTGGCGCGTAATGGCGCAGCCGCTGGTTATGGCCTGAGCCTTAAGCTGCGCAACCAGCAGTTGTTGTTTTTCTTTCTTCTTTTTATAGATGAACAGGAACGGCACTATGCAAAGCGCTATGAGTACCATACCTATTATTGTGGTCTGTAAATCCATTTCTTTTTATATTTAATGAACTCATTTAAACTTTTTTCAATTGGCTGCAAAATGGTCTTTTCGTCCCAAATCTCACCTTTTTGTTACTCCGTAGCGCTGCTATGCAGTGCGAAAAAGCTAAAATTTGAAACTAAAATCCTCACTTTTCGCTTCAATCAAAAAAGTTTAAACGAGTTCTGTGATTGCCGGCGATAGATTTTCTACGCCGGGTTTAAATTGTGCTGAGGATTAGCACGCACGATTTTCGCGCGGTAAATAATGTCACGCAAAGACGCCAGGACTGATGCCCGGGCAACAGACTTTAACGCACTAAGCTATTACAGCACAATTTCAACGCTCCTGTCTTTGCGCCTTTGCGCCTTTGCGTGAAATTAAAAAACCCTGTACGAAAAAAGCTTATCACCAAAAAGAATGGAAGGGATAAATGATGTCGGCAATGGTGAGGAGGTGCATGTTCTGCGACTTCCGTACATATTGCCTGAAGGTTTTTGTAATAAAGTGCCCTGCTGATTGGGGGACCGGCGCAAGTGCATGAAACGTTAGCTTGAAGTTTTGGGGCTGGGCATATTTGGCGAAAGCCTTAACGAAATCTGTTTGCGGGATGTGGGCTGCCAGCTTGTCGGGGGTGCCGGCCTCATAGGTTGTCCCGGCAGCATCTGATGCAGTACGGGGAACCGCGGCGCTGTTGCCATTGCCGCTGCCGCCCACCGCTAAGCAGTAGCATAGCGCGAGCAGGAGTACCATGGTATTTTTGAGTGCGGCCTTCATACGGGCAAAGATACGGGTTTTATTTTTGGGGGAATTTTAATGCTGCACAACTACCGATCAGGCTTCAATATCCATCTTGCGGAGCAGGCCATCCTGTAGGGTGTAGATGTGCTTTACAGTCCCGTCAAATAAAACATTTTCCGCCAAATCCATTACTTTTTGGAGGACTGTAACTTCGATGGCGCTGTTGTCACGCTCCCTTATTTCAGTGGGCTACACATTAGGATTTATTTCCGACCACTGCCTTGTCCAGTAGCTGCGAATTTCATCGTGGCCCTGAACGTAGCCACCCTCAAAAGCTTTGGGCCATTCGACATCGGGATGGAATGTGGAGAGTGCGGCATCGATGTTTCGCGAATTGAAAGCGGCGTATGCTTTCCTGATCAGGTCTTCAATGTAAATTTCCATTTTTTATTTAAAAATAGTGATTTTCATTCAACAAACTATGGCAAGTCAGGAAATAGCACCCTGCTCATCCTATAAACTCCTATTGACTGTCCTGTAAAATCACCTGTAACAGGCGCTGCAAACACCCAAAAATTTGACTGATACCCTATAAAGTCACCTAACTTTTCAGGATAGCCAGGAAATCCTCCCGATCGATTTCCCTTGCCCCCAAACTTTGCAAATGGTCGTTGTGCACCTTGGCAGTCGAGGAGCTTGTAATTTTCCAGTTGCAGCTTTTTGCACAGCGCGATAAAGGCTACCTTGCTGGCGTTAGGCACTTTGGAGAACATACTCTCCCCACAGAAAACGTGCCCCTGGTCGATGCCGTATAGCCCGCCCACCAGCTCATCGCCCTGCCACACCTCCACCGACCGGGCATGGCCCAATTCATGCAGCTTACAGTAGGCTTTGGCCATGTCATCGGTTATCCAGGTGCCGCTTTGGCCGTCGCGCTTAATGTCGCGGCAATGGGCGATCACCTCTTCAAAGGCCATGTCGAAGCTCACCCTGAAAGTGCCCCGGTTCAGGATATTGCGCATGCTTTTGGATATCTTCAACTCATCGAAAAACAGCACCATGCGCTCGGGTGGGCTCCACCACAGTATGGGCTCATCGTCCTCAAACCAGGGGAAAATGCCACTGCTGTAGGCCAACAACAGGCGCTCCGCAGACAGGTCGCCCCCAATGGCCACGATGCCTTCGGGTGAAGCTTCGTCCACAGGGGGAAAATAGAGTTCGCGCGACAGAAAATACATTTTAATAAAGTATTGGTAGGCAATTCAAAGTTAGGAATTGAAATTTAAAGTTAAAACAATCGCATCGCCAAAATGATTTTTTACCTTCGCTTATTAAACGACTGCCACGCATGAAATATTTCCTTTTCCTTTTTATTCTTTGGAGCGCTTCGGCGACCGCGCAGAATTTCATCAACATGGAAAAGGATACAATACAGATGGAGGAAGTGGTTGTAAGCAGCGGCAAAAAGCTTAAAATGAAAACCCTGAGGCTCACGGGGCCCTGCTATTCTCCGGAACCTTTTAAGGATGCCGACGAGATCCTGACATTGGTGGAGGGCATTCCTGCGGGGTCGCTGGAATCGGTTTCCTTTTATTTTAATGGCATTTTCGAAGATAAGAAATTAAGCGAGCAGTCCACTTTTGGGGTGCTGATCTACACCGTTGATAAAGACGGGCAGCCGGGACAGCGGATTGCGTACGACAAAAAAGCGCTGGTAATGGATGAGAAAGCCAAAGGCAGGATAACCATTAATATTATCGGGCTCGACCTGAGAAGCCAAAGCAAACTGTTCATCGGCCTGGTAAAGGAATCCGGCCCGGAGGTAATTGACGACCTGTATTTTGACTGCATTTGCAATGGGCACGACAAGTTCCTGACCCTTGCCCGTACCTCCGAAGCCGCCCCCTGGGAACGGAGATGGGTATGCGCCGGGATGAGGGTTGATTTGAGGGTGGTGGTGGATAAGTAAAATTCCAATTGCTTCTCAGCTTTTTAGCCTATATTTGGAAAAGCCTTCAGACAAATAACAGCGTTCCACATAGAGTTGAACTATGAAAAATATCCTTTTTACCCTTTTTTTCCTCAGTCTTTCTGCCGCTGCTCAAAATATAGATATGGAAAAGGATACCATTCAGATGAAGGGCGTAGTGATTGCTGGGAAAAAACATAAGCCCAAGCATGTGTCCTATAAATTCCGCAGAGGTATTTGCACCTATCACACCAGTCTATCCGATGGTTATGAAATGGCAAGTATGGCTTATAATATGCCAAAAGGAATGCTAAAAACGTTACGTTTTGAGTTTAACAATACCGCTCCCCGCGAGGATAAGGGAAAGTATGTGGATACCCTGATAGAATTGAATTTATATGATGTGAAGCCAGACGGCAATCCCGGAGACAAAATCGGATCAAAAAATTTCATGGTACCGGGCAGCCATTCCGGTAAAATGGATATAGATGTATCTGACCTTGCGGTAAGAAATGAAAACGGCATTTATATTGCCCTGCGCAAGGTGGAAAAAGATAATGCAAAGGCAAGTGATTTTGAAGTAGATTGCAGTTGCAAAGAAAACGAAAACTACAAAGCAATGCTATACAGTGCTAAACGCAAAAAGTGGCTGCCTGCCCACGGCCCGTATGCATTTGAATTAACGGTTACAATCGAGAAATAAATGATCATACAAATCGAACAAATGAAAAAATCCCGGACACCTTTACGGCTCCGGGATTTGTTATTTGAGACCTCACCCCAACCCTCTCCAAAGGAGAGGGAGTAGGAAATAATTTTAAAAAGGCAGGTCGTCGTGATCTTCTTCTTTAAAATTGGTTGCCGGCTGGAACTGGTCGTATGCCGGTTGCGCGGGTGCCTGTGGGTAGGCCTGTGCAGGGGCTCCTGCTGCGGGAGCATCTGCCTGCATCTTCTCTATCCTCCAGCCCTGTATCGAGTTGAAGTATTTTGTCTCACCTTGTGGGTTCACCCATTCGCGGCCCCTCAGGTTGATGGAAACCTTTACCGGCTCCCCTGCCCTGTAGTTGTTCAGCAGGTCGCACTTGTCCTGCGTAAACTCTATCATAATGTGCTGCGGGTACTGCTCGTCTGTAGTAACCACCATTTCCCTTTTCCTGAAACCGTTCGCGCCAAAGGCCTTGGTTTCGTCAATCATCTTGATCCTTCCTGAAACTTCCATAATCTGTTTGTTTAATTTTCTGCCACGGGGGACAGCTATCGTTAGTAAAAAATAATTAAAAGTCTTTCTGTGCGAGCAGTACCTTCCAGGCCTCTGCTACGTTGTTTTTATCAAGGAGCTCTTTGGCCATAGCCAGTTTTTTCTGCTCATCGTCGGCGCTTAGTACGGCTTTCATGTCGAAGCTGCCTTTTACAAATATAGCAACTTCTTCATCGGTAGGCAAGGTTTCCACGTTGCCAAGCTTGCCGAGGTCGTTCCCATTGAATACGCCGCTTTCTTTTACAAAAGCAGGAACGGCATCTACGCCTAGGCCCAGCGTGGTAAGCGGTTTTTCGACCTCAAATAACCCTGCATTGGCCCTGCTGTACCAGTTGCCCCCCATCCGGGCCACCAGGTCGATCTTAAACTGGTCGATGGCCTCGCCGTTTGGTGTCAGGATATCCTCGTTGATGTGCATTTTCAGCACTTCGCAGATGATCAGGTTGCCTGCCCCGCCTTCGGTGCCGAGGTTTACAATCTCGAGCACTTTGCACTCAAACTGCACCGGCGATTCTTTTACCCTGAAAGGCTTCACAATGTCCGACGGCAACATGGTCAATCCTGCTTTCTCAAACTCGTTCACGCCATCGGCATACTCGGTGCTGGACAGCGATGCCTGCTGTACGATGTCGTGGTTCACCACGTTGATCACCACCTCGCGGTTCAGTTCGGCATTGATCAGCGTGTGCTTGACGGTATTGTCGCGCACCCTCCTTGCCGGTGAAAATACCAGTATGGGCGGATTGGCGCTGAATGCGTTAAAAAAACTGAACGGCGACAGGTTGGGCACGCCGTTACGGTCGAGGGTGCTGGCAAAAGCGATGGGCCGCGGCCCTACCGCTCCCTGCAAATAGCCCTGGAATTTGGCCACAGGCATCTCTTTTGGGTCAATACTGAACATTTCGGGTCTGTTGTTTTCACAAAGATAATTGTTTGCGGCGACCCTATGCAGATTTAAACCTGCTAAAAACCATAAGATATTAACAGCGAGCACTGCATTTCTTATGTTGAAAATTTTAATCCGGTATGTCGTCATTGTGTATCTCATAGTGAAGTAATAATGCGACTGGTGGGATTTGTTTCATAATTGCACGTTTTCTTCGGATGAAATGAACAATCAGCCGCCCTTATCAACTTTTTAGTATCTTTAAGCCACAAAATACGTCTTATGCAAATTACCGATAAAAGGAGCTTTACCCGCTGGTTCATCATCATTGCTTCTTTTCTTATTGTGATACTTATCGTATGGAACACCTATTTCCTTTTCCAGAGGTTTAAGGACGATGAAAGGGAAAAAATGCAGCTTTGGACCAATGCTACCGAGGCCATAAACAGCCTGACTGAAGACAAAGGCCTTGAAACCCTGAGTAATATTACGCAGGGAAATAGCACCATCCCAACCATCCTTACCGATTCAAAAGGCATAATCAGGAAAGCTAAGAACATTGATGAAACCATCATAAAAGATGACGTAGTACTTGACTCCCTGCGTGCCTATAAATTGCTTGAGGAATTCAAATCTGTAAATACTCCCCTTAGCCTGGAATACTCCCCCGGAGAGGTACAATATGTCTATTACGGCAACTCTATCATGCTCAATGTACTGAAATACTATCCCATAGCGCTGGTCCTTATTATTGTGCTGTTTGGCGCGGTAGTCTATAATTTTTACCGTGCTACCAAAATGAGTGCGCAAAGCCGCCTGTGGGCCGGTATGGCCAAGGAAACCGCCCACCAGATAGGTACGCCGCTGTCCTCATTATTAGGGTGGATCGAGATCATGAAGGCCGACAATGTAGATGAAACCACCATTGAGGAAATAGAGAAAGACGTAAACCGCCTGCAGACGATTGCCGAACGCTTCTCGAAAATTGGCTCTGAGCCGATACTGGAGGAAAGGGACATTGTGGCCGAGACGGAGAACGCCTTTGATTACCTGAGGGCGAGGACATCGAGCCAGGTGGAATTCAATTTCCGGGCGCCCAACCATCCGGTAATGGTGCTGCTCAACCCGGAGCTACACAGCTGGACCATTGAAAACCTGGTAAAGAACGCCATTGATGCCATGAAAGGCAAAGGCCGCCTGGATGTGGTGGTAGAAGAACGCGAGAAATTTGTAAAGATAAAAGTATCCGACAGCGGCAAGGGCATCCCCAAGGCGCAGTTCCGCAAGGTTTTTGAGCCCGGTTTTACAACAAAGCGCAGGGGCTGGGGACTTGGCCTTAGCTTAACCAAGCGTATTGTGGAAGAATACCATAAGGGCAAAATAAAAGTACTGGCCTCCGAAGTGGGCAAAGGCACCACGATGCAGGCCAGCTATAAAAGGGTATAAAACGAACTTATCTAAGGTACAGTAGTATAATCAACCACTACATCTTCGCCGTCAAGCTCCATGGCAAGTTTTAGTTCATCGGGCTTTAAACGCTCAATTGTGACCTCGCGCGATCTGCCGTCTATGGAAATGGTGACAAGCTTACTGGCTTTAGTATATACTCCCGCCTCGTTGTCGAAATCGGCAACCTCGCTGCCATTGCACTCCAAAATGGTACGGCTCCTGTAAATCCCTGATGAAGAAAAATCAATATAATCTTTAGCGCACGACATGTGCACATAAGGAGTGACCTCACCGTTCTCCCCGGTGACGGATACAATATACCACCTGTTAACCAGGTCGCTTTCTATGCCAGAGCCCCCTTCTTCCGAACATCCGGCGGCAAATACAATAATGCATGCTGATAGTAGTAATTTTTCCATATAGTAAGTATTTAGTTGTTGTAAAATTCTTAAAATTTTACCAATACTACAATTAATTGAGCAAAAATTACATTCGTATATTTGTGATTTTTATTACCATAGAATTACTATTGCGGGATTTGCTTAAAACCAACCTTAAAAAAACCGGGATTGTTGTCCCGGTTCCTGATATTATGGTGTGCTGCTATATGTATCAATTACGGTTTCCTCATCACCGTCTCCGTCGTCATCGCCACGGTAGGAAATTTCAAGTTCGCCTGAAGTTAACTTCGTAACAGTGACCGTTGAAGATAGTCCGGATGCCATCGCCGTGATCTTGTTGCCGCTTGTGGTATACATCACCGACTCCACATCGGTTACAGGCGTAGTGCCATCGCAATCCCATACATCCACACTGGTCAATGTACCGTCTGCAGAAAATTCGATGTAGTCTTTCCCACAAACCTCGTGGTCATCGTAAAGCTCCGTTTCACCATTAGCAGTTACAGACACGTAGTACCACTTGCCTATCAGGTTATCCATATTTACGGATGAGTCATCATCAGAACACGACGAGAATAGCGCCAGGGCAAGGCCTAAGCCGATTAATTTTTTCATAGTTGGTTTTGTGTTAATATTATTCGGCAATAATAACATTTTTTTCTATAGGAACTACCTGCCTATCAATATTTAATGAATGATCTCATTTAGATTTTTCAGTAAATATTTCCGGGCATTAAAATAAAAAAAACCGGAATAAATCCGGTTAATTACTATGGTGTGCTGGTGTAGGTCACAATTATGGTCTCTTCATCACCGTCTCCGTCGTCGTCATCTCTATAGGATATCTTAAGTTCAGATGCAGTAAGCTTTGTAACGGTTACTGTATCTTCGCCCTCAACATTTTCACCACTAAATCCTACAGTAAGTTTATTGCCGCTTGTAGTATAAGTGCCGGTTTCTGTATCGGAAACAGCTGCAGTACCCTCGCAGCCATATACATCCACAGATCTGAAAATGCCACCCGATGCAAATTCAATGTAGTCTTTTCCACAAACCTCGTGGTCATCGTAAAGCTCCGTTTCCCCATTGGCGTTGGTGGATACGTTGTACCACTTGCCCATCAGTTTGTTTTTGTCAATACCACCATCATCATCAGAACATGACGCGAAAAGCGCTACAGCAAGGCCTAAGCCAATTAATTTTTTCATAGTTGATTTTGTTTAAGAACTCGTTTAAACGAGTTTATTGTTAAACGGCAATAATAATGTTTTTTTCTACAGAAACTGCCTGCCTGTCACTATTTAATGAATAAACAATTACGGGCATTAAAAATAAAAAAACCGGAATAAATCCGGTTAATTACTATGGTGTGCTGGTGTAGATATACGTTATCGTTGCACCGTTGAGCGTTCCCTGCGTTTCCAACCTGCTACTGTTTAGTTTTACCAGGGTAAAGGTTTCCGTTACACCGCCCAGGTTTGTTGTAATGCTTTCTTCAGTGGCATTATAAGTCCCTGTAACCGTATCGGGGTCTTGCTGGCAGTCAAAATAGTCTACATCCCGTGCTACATTATTGGCTTGAAACTCGATATAATCTTTTCCGCATGGCATGTGGCCGGGATAATTGGTCGTTTGGTTGCCCAGTTTGTACGACACAGGATACCACCTCTTTTGTAGTTGCTCCAGGTTTACCGCGGGGTCAGCCTTGTCATCATCCGAACACCCTGCCAGGCAAAGCGCCGCGAATGCAAATCCAAATATTTTTTTCATGATTGTTTCGTTAAAAAGTTAATGCAATGATACAAAATAAGGTTAATCATTACCGTTAATATTATTATAATACATTTTACTCTATTTCCATGGTAATATAGCCTTCAGCAAGGTAGGCTTCATCATTAGCTTCAGAAATCAGTCCTCCGGAAAATTCAACACTTGCAGAAGTTTTGTTCTTCACGGTAGTCCTCGAGCCTGACTGGCTGAAAGAGCCCATGGGTCCCGGAACAAATGCATTGTAAGCAGTAGTGTGCAGTCCATTATCTTCCATAGTATGTATAACTTCGACAGCTGTTATGCTATAGTCGGACATTGTTATAGATACCCGGCACTTTTCGGTCGTTGTGCCTTCAAAATAGGCTATGCCTTCTAAAAGCATATCATAGTGGTCATGATTTTTCACCAGCGCTATTACCGGGTCGTTTACAACTATGGTTTCGGAAAATGTGGTACCATCAATGTCCTTGTATATTTTGAACGAAAGAAAGCTTTCGGTCACCCTTCGCGCGGGAGCATCGTCTGAAGAACAGGCAAAAGCTGTCAGGCAAATCAAAGCAAGCAGGATCACTCTTTTCATAATACTTTGTTTATAAGGTATAAAAAAGGCAGGACTTCCGGTCCTGCCTGAATACTAAAGATTATCGGCTATGGCTTTTGCCAGCTGTTCAAATTCTTCCTTTTCCATTTTTACTTTATTGGAAAAACGTATTTCATCCATTTCGCTGAGCGGTATAAGATGTACGTGCGCGTGGGGCACCTCAAGGCCGATTACCGACATCCCGATGCGTTTGCACGGTACGGTTTTTTCGAGCGCTATGGCTATGGTGCGTGAAAACTTCATCAGGCCGAGGTAGTGCTGCTGTTCCATATCGAATATCTTGTCGATCTCCTGCTTCGGGATGCATAGTGTGTGGCCTTTAGCGTTTGGATTTACGTCCAAAAAGGCCAAGGTAGTTGTCGTCTTCGGCAATTTTGTACGCCGGGATCTCTCCGTTTATTATCTTAGTGAATATAGAGGCCATAAGTATAAAAGATTAATGTTCTTCCCTCGAAATTTCAAGCACATCAAATTTCAGCGTACCGTTCGGCACCTGTATCTCAGCGGTTTCACCCACCGATTTGCCCAACAGTCCCTTGCCAATTGGCGATGTTACCGATATTTTACCGGTTTTCAGGTCGGCTTCACTTTCGGCCACAAGGGTATATTTCATTTCCATGCCGTTGGCCTGGTTTTTTATCTTTACGGTAGAAAGGACAAGCGCCTTCGAAACGTCAAGCTGCGACTCGTCTATAAGGCGTGCATGGGATAAAACCTCTTCCATTTTGGCTATTTTCAGCTCCAACAGCCCCTGTGCTTCCTTAGCGGCATCATATTCGGCATTTTCAGAAAGGTCGCCCTTATCCCTGGCCTCGGCTATGGCCTGGCTGGCCTTCGGGCGCTCTATGCTTTTTAGCTGGTCAAGTTCGTCCCGTAATTTTTTTAACCCGTCGGCAGTGTAGTAAGATACTGTACTCATAACTTCATCGTTTATATATAAATAGAAAGAATCCCATCGCGACGGGATTCTTTCTACAAAGATAGTATTTTTTATTAATCCAATTTTTAATTGTGCAATAGCATACTCCAAAGTTAATTAAATTAACTTTGTTTCATAATTATCTGCACAAAATTTTACGCTATGAAAAAATATATAATAGTGCTTTTTTCGGTGGTTTTCCTTTCGGGATGCGGGAGCGATGACTATAACAACGACAACCGCTACCTGCCCAATTACAACTTTTCGATTGACATCGATTTTAACCTGCCCCTGTACAATTCCCTGCGGTTTCCTTCCAACCCGGTTAGGATCAACCAGGCCGGCATTGGCATCAATGGCATCATCGTAATGAACACCGGCAGCGGCTATGTAGCTTACGAAGCCACCTGTCCCAACCAGCCCATAACCTCGTGCTCCGGGCTTACGCTGGACGGCATCAACGCAATATGCAACTGCGACGAAATAGCCTACAGCCTGTTTACCGGCCTGCCCGACGGCGACGTGCGTTACCCCCTCAAGTCCTACAGGGTGACGGTTACCGGCCAAACCTCCATCAGGGTGTATAACTAATGCCGCGGATTGTCCTCGAAACGGTTATTTACGCACCTCTATCCATAGTATTTGACCTGGCGCGCAGCATTGACCTGCATAAAATATCTACTGCACATACCAATGAAGAAGCCATTGCCGGGAAAATATCCGGGCTAATCGGCATGGGCGAAAGCGTTACCTGGCGGGCAAGGCATTTCGGGGTATGGCAACGGCTAACCTCGGAAATAACAGCCTTCGACCCGCCGCATTATTTTGTGGATGAAATGAAACAGGGCGCCTTTAAAGGCTTCCGGCACGAGCATCTTTTTGAGGAAAAAGGAGGTATGACCTGCATGACCGATATTTTTGACTACCAAAGCCCATTCGGCATCTTTGGCCGCATGGCCGATAACCTTTTCCTTGAAAAATATATGCGCCGCCTGTTGGAAGAGCGCAACCGCATCATAAAGGAATTCGCCGAAGATGAAGGTAAATACCGGCAGGTACTTATTTAAACTGACACTTTTCGAATCCCTGTACGGCTGCGTCAGGGATTTTTTGTGTCACAAGTTTTACGGATTTTCGCAATACTTTACCAAATTTTCATGTAGTGGGGACGGTTGTTCATTTGCTAAAAATTGCACTATTCCCTTACTTACATTTGCCCTGTGATTAAGTAACAGCAGGTAAAATTTGGCAGGGTGACACCAATTATGAGAATTCTTTCGAAGCACACACAAACCGTAAACAATTGCACAACATTAAATTTCTGTAAATTTTAAGAAAAAATTAACCCGAAAATAAAGACGTATAATAAAAATTGTACTTTAGCACTAATTAATTAACCAATAAACAAAAAGAAAATGAGAATTTTAATGAGGATTTTAGGTATTATCGCTGTTATAGCAGCAGTAGGAATGGGAACACTTGGTGTTATCAGGAATTTTGGAGATGCCAAAGATGCGAAAGAATCAGCCCCGATGGTTGAACAGGCAAAAAAAGACCTTGAAGTAATGAAAGAAAATGTAAAGCAGCTTTCAGGGCTTGAAGCGGATAACATGAACACCGAGATAGCCGATATGGAAGAATTGCTGAACATTGCATCACCCGGAACATACACTATTATTGGGATACTGATGGCTATACTTGCACTTATCAGCCTTATCTCAGCAGTATTTTTATTCAAGCCCGGCCATAAAAATGCCGTAATACTATTAGGAGCAGCCGTTGTGGCCAGCCTTGTTGCCATAGTGCTTTCACCAGATTTCAGCAGCAAATACGGCGCAATGAGCAACCGTACACTTGCGATTGTAGTTGCCGTGCCTGCCGTACTTGCAGCCCTGTTCGCCTTTGCTATGCGCAATGGCAAAAAACAGCCCGCACAAGCATAAACAAACCATCGTACTAAATAGTAATTCAAACCAATCATGAAAAAGATACTTATCATGGCGCTGATGCTGTCTCTGGCACTGTACTCGTGCAAGGACAAAGATACCGCCGCAAACGAAACCGGAACAGCCACCGAAACCGAAGCTGTTGCAGCAACTGCAAAAACCCCAATATATGTTGTTAACGAGGCCGACTGGGTAGAAACCGACCTGAGTGGTACCTCAACACTGACCCCGATTATTGTAAAGCTGCCTAAAAATGCGGTGCTTGAAAAGAACGGCAACGGCGGGGTTGACGTGAAGCTTGCCGAAGACTATGTCATCTCCGTTTACGCACAGGCAGTAAGCTCTATGGAGGAGCTGATTAAAGGGAATAAAGACCTGACTACAGGCCGGACTGCGCAATATGTTGACATAAAAACCCTGAAGGATGAGCCAAACGGATTTGTATTCACTTATACTATGAAGCCTGAGGCAAATGGCTTTAAGTACAATCCGGAATCGCACTTTTTCTTTGCGCTGCAAACGGAAGGCAAAGCATTCTTCAGCCTGTCGGACAGTGGTTCCATGACTATGGCAGACGACAAAGTATATACGGAGGAAGCTGCGATGAAGGTATACGAGATCATCAAAAAATCTGCAAAGGTTAAGGAATAAACAGAGCCAAAACACAGGAGAGGATTAACCAATCAAACCTTCCTGAGGCCCCCGCAAGGGGGCTTTTTGTTTTGTACGATAATCATGAATTACCCAATATCTAGTGATTCAACATCGGAAATTCTATCTTTCAGCACTACCAAGGGCGGTACATAGCAGCGGTAATAGAACCCCAAATTCCACAAATCATCAATGGCTACGATTTTGTAGAGACGCAGTGCCTGCGTCTGACATCCTGATTTCATTATGTGAGACGGAGACACTCCGTCTCTATATGAAGAGGTTCATTATGTGAGACCAGGCATTGCAGGTCTACATGAAGGGGTTTTATCATGTTAGACGCAGGCACTGCGTCTGTACGCAAAACGTTTCCACAAGATAGTCCCGTTTTTTTAAAACAAAACAGGGAACCTCCCGGTTCCCTGCCTTCCAATGTAGTAGTAAGTTTTTAGTTGTGTGTTAGAATTTCAGTGTCAGTCCGGCCAGGAAGTTGATTCCTGCCTGCGGGTAATAATAAGGGTCGCCGTACATATAACCGTTCGATACGTATTCTTCATCAAAAATATTGTTTACCAACCCACTGACGATAATTGATTTGAACATCTTTTTTGGCTTAAACTCATAGCTCAGGTTGAAATCAGTCGTCGTGTATGCCGCAAGTTTGGCGTTATCCGATTCAAGGTTGTCCATGAACTGCTCGCCCACATACTTGGTAGCCAGCATTGTTTGGAAATTATTTTTACGATACATAAGCTGTATCGCACCGATAACCGATGGCGAAAATGCGATCTCTGTCCTGCCAAGGTTCTCCGCTCCTGCTTCGGTTTCATTGAAGAAATCAATGTTTTTGTTATCGCTGATGGCAACGTTCGGCCTCAGGGTAAATTCGTTGGTAAGGGCTATTGCGGCATCGGCTTCAAGCCCCAGGCGGTAGCTGTCGCCGCTGTTGGCATATACGGGAGCGCCCACATCGTTCAGCCCACCCGTAAGCACCAACTGATCTTTGTAGCGCATGTAATAACCATTCACATTAATGTTGGTACGCCCGGTTTTAAACCTCCAGCCCAGTTCGAAATCATTCAGGCTTTCGGGCTTTGTACTGCCGTTCTCATAGTCGTCGCGGCGCGGTTCCTTATTGCCACGGGCGTACGAGAAATACATGGTATTCTTGTCATTCACAGCATAGGTAAGCCCCGCCTTCGGGTTAACGAAATCGAATGTATCATCTACCGGGTCGGCCTGTACTCCATTGGCTTTATAATTTACTGTGCGGTACTGTAGATCACCGAATAGGTTGAGTTTTGCTGTAATGCTGTAATTTACCTTTGCGAAAACATTCAGGTCGGTCTTTGCGGCATAGTCATCATAATAATGATCGTCCGGCTGCATGGTGGCCGAATACCTGGCCCATATCACTTCGCCAAAGTGGTCGCCCTCGTACTTGTTATATGCGCCGCCAAACACAATGCCAAGCGCATCTTTGCTATAATTAGCTGAAAAAGTCGTGCCATAAAAATCATTTTTGAGCCATTTGCGGGTTATCAGGTCTTCTTCGGTAATTTCCACGCCATCCACTACTACCGACTGCAGGCCGTAATCGGCATATACATCATTGTCGCGGTAGTTCTCATAATACCCTTTTCCAATGGTATAATGGAACGCCAGGTTGGTACTCCAGGCATCGCTTAGGCGCTCGTTCCAATGCAGCTGGTAATGGTCCTGCTGGTAGTTGTCGGTCTCATTGTCGTAAAAACGGGTGTTCCCATTGGCATCGGTGTACATTCCGGAGTAGTTGAATTCCCTATCCTCCTTCAAGGTTGCAGCATCAATACCGTTCCACGCCTGGTAGGTACGTTCTGTTCCGCCGAAAACCAGCGCTTTTATTAAGGTTGTATTGCCAACATACGTTCCCTGCAAAAAGTACGACTTTAGGTCGGATGACGCGCGGTCAATATAGCCATCGGAAGCGATGTTGGACAGGCGGCCTGCCAGCTCAAATCGGTCGTTCATCAGCCCGGAGCTGAATTTTACCGTATGCTTTCGCGAATTGAAACTACCAAATGAGTTTGATATTTCGCCTTCGGCCTCATGCTTAAAGGCATCGGTAAGCACATTCAGGCTTGCGCCGAATGCACCCGCGCCGTTGGTCGATGTACCTACACCGCGCTGCAGCTGGATATTTTCGGCAGAGGAAGCAAAGTCGGGCATGTTTACCCAGAACGTACCCTGCGATTCGGCATCGTTGTACGGTATTCCGTTGATAGTCACATTAACGCGGGTAGCATCGGCGCCACGTACACGTATGCCGCTATAGCCGATACCGTTGCCGGCATCGGAGGTGGTAACGACAGAGGGGAAGTAATTCAGCAGTGTTGGGATATCCTGCCCCAGATTGCGGGGGGCAAGCTCTTCCTTACTGACATTGCTGAAGGTAACCGGGGTTTTGCTGTTGGCCCGAACGGCCTGTACCAGCACTTCGTCGAGTTTGTACCCGGTAGTTGTAATGGTGTCCTGCACCACAGGCTCCTGCGAGAAAGCAGAAACTGAGCAAAGTGATAAAGCAGTAATCACTGCAACTTTGCAACTTTGCGACTTTGCGACTTTGCGATTTTTTAAAAATAGAATGCTCATCCGTAAAAAAGTTTACGAATAAAAGGGGTAATTATTCTTTGTTATAATTAATAAATGTTCCGGCAATATTGCGGCGTGCACTCCGCAATGTGTTGCCTTTTTTCCCTTGGCGGCATTACCCGCCCAGGTTCTTTGGGTATGATCTCAGCCCGATTGTTTAGGGCACCCCTTTGAGACGGGGCAAATGTACTCAATAATTTTAGATTTCAGATTTCAGATTTCAGATTTTTCCAATCAGGACGAAAAAACCCCTTTGATTTCAAGAGTATGAGTGAAGCTAAATCTGAAATCTGAAAATTTTTTAAAAATCAGGCCTTCTCCTGGACTGCTTGATATCGGACTGCCTCCTCTTGCTCTCAATGCGTTTTTTGATGACAGAGCGCGGAATCCTCGTTGCCTTTCGGGGTTTCACTTCCTTCAGGGCGTTCTCCATGACCTCAAAAAAGCGTTTTATTACAATGTCCTTATTACGGAGCTGGCTGCGATCCTCATCGCATTGCAGTATCAGGACGTTATCGTTGGTAAGCCGCGATGCAAGCCGCATTTCGGCAAGGGCTTTCTCCTCATCAGTAAGCGACTTCGAATTGCCCATATCAAAGTTCAATACGACCTTTGAGGCAACTTTATTCACGTTCTGCCCCCCTGCCCCGCTGCTGCGAACTGCCTTAAAGCCGAGTTCCTGTATGATAGTTTCCCTGTTCATTTTCTTATATTAGATTTCAGATTAAGAAATTGGAATTATAACTTAAGTACAATAAAAGATTTTCGCGACCGAGTGAAGCTCAATCTGAAATCTGAAATCTGAAATTATTGAGGCTGGTGGGCCGGTTTCAACAAATCATTAACGGTTTTTACAGGGTTGAAAGTTTCTATAGGCACTTCGGTAAACACAGTTATCCATCCTGCCATAGCGCCATTCCAAAGTCCGGGAAGTTCATAGCCCTTAAGGTCTTTGCCCATTTTATTTTTATAAACAATAAATCCGGTAGAGGGATCGATAAATTCATCGAGGTTGAATTTCTCCCCCTTGTAATCCTTAAGCCCGCACACCAGATCTACAGGATTAAAGTGTGTGGATGCCGCCAGTATCGCTTTTTGTTCAGGATTATCCAGGTCGATTTGGGAGCTTTCAACGATTTGTAGCGATAATTTCCCATTATCACCCTTCACCCAAAAAGGCCCGCCGCCTGGTTCTCCCTCATTCTTTACCATGCCGCACACCCGCATAGGCCTGTTGAGCATTTTTTTGGCAAACTCAAGCCTGTGCTCGTGTGTAAATTTCATTATCTCCTCAGGTATGTCAATGGACAGCTTAGCCATTGCAAATGCAAACATATTCCTTAGTTCCTCTTCGGTTACGTCGCCCTGCTCTATTTTGCGAAGGCAGGCAAATACCTGCTCCTGCAAGTCGATCAGCTGGCCGCCCAATGCTTTTTTATGCAGCGCTATGGCTTCGGTATGATTCAGGCTTACGTTGTCGATGTTCTTTACAAAAACAATGTCCGCATCAAGCTCATTAAGGTTCTGTATCAGTGCGCCATGCCCCCCCGGCCTGAAAAGCAGGCTGCCGTCCGGATTGCGAAAGGGGTGATTATTCAGGTCTGCCGCTATGGTATCGGTTTGCTTATGCTGGTACGAAAAGCTAAAATTAATGGTAATGCCATATTCGGCTTCCACCATTTTTTTTGCGTCCTCAACAGCGTCAAGGAAACCGTCCAGATGTTCTTCCGAAATGGTAAAATGCACATTGGCTGTACCTTTTGAACTGGCGTAAGCTGCACATTCTTTCAGGTGTTCATATACAGGAGTTGCCGTGAAACCCTCATATTTATGGAAAGGCAATATACCTTTTGGTTTATTGGCATAATCGAATGCCTTATCGGTAAGCATCGCTTTCACGAAGCTGAAATACCGAAGGTCTTTTGAAAGGCTGGCGTATTCCGGATCTTCCCTGGAAATGCGCAACACATCATCAGAGAACGGGAATTTGTCAAGGCCAATGAAAAATACTTTAAGCGATTCGTCCTTCCTCCTGTTAATATAGGCATTGATAGTCTCTTTTTCAGCATCAAATTCGGCCAGGAATTCGCACACGAACTTAAACATCCGGCTCGCCGCCCCCGATGCGGGAACGAACTTCATCAGCTTCAGGCCGTCCCTCTTTTGGTCAAAATAGGCTGCAAGCTCATTGGCGCGGGAACCGTACATGTCAAAAATCCCGTCATTAAGCACCGCAGGCTTCTTAAGCTGTATTTTCGAAAGGCCGTTTCTGAATGTCGTGAGGTGGCTGCGCACTTTTTCTATAGGGATGCCGCAATGCCCCATTTGCGCAAAATCGGCCGGGGTAAAACCCAAATCAAGTGTCCTTTCAAGGTTTTGAATAGCCAATCTGGTTTCTTCCCTGATATTTTCGCCCGGTATCGTTATATAATGCAGGCTTTTCTTATCCAGCTGCCTAAGGAGATTCGAAGTATCGGTATCTTTTTTGGCAACAATATAAAGCTGCGTTTTTTCATCATGGGCCTTATCCATAACAACACTAGCAGTATCTGTAATATGGAAAACAAACTCACGCGCATCCTTACCATCGGGATTTATGAATTCCGAAAGTTCCCTGCCCAGTGTTTTGCCACCGGCGGTATCATTGGTGCAGATGATTATATCTATTGAAGCTGACTTTTGTTTTGTAATATTCTCTTCCATTCCCGATAGCCAAAGATGGCGATTATGGTTAATAGTATATAAAAGAACCCTGTAAAAATAAGTCCTTTATAAAAATAGATGCCGATCACGATACTATCGCCGGCAATAAGGTATATCCAGTTCTCAATTTTCCGTTTTGCCAGCAGCCACATCCCTATAAAGAAAAGGCCGGTAGTAAAGGTGTCCACATAGGCCCACCAAACACCGAAATAATCGGCCCAATGATAAACCAGGGCAACAAATATAACCGAAAATATGAAAATTAAAAGGCATTTAAAATTATCTTTCTTCGTTACGGTGGTTATGTTTAGCTGATTACCACCACTGCCCCGTGCCCACAGGACCCATCCGTATACGCTCATGTAAATATAATACCCGCTGATGATTATATCCCCATACAGGTGGGCTTTATAGAAAACATAAACAAGTATCGCGCTGCTGATTATCCCTGTAGGATACACCCATATACTGTTCCTTGCGGAAAAAACCACGCTCAGCAGCCCAAAAAAAATGGCTGTCAGCTCAAGTGCCAGAGCCAGTGGTGTATAATCGTTATACTGCCCGAAAATAAAATCATATACTTCACCCATCAGCCTTCTGTGTTGTTTTCAAGGCACCATGCCAAGGTAAAGCTTTCAATCTCTTCAAAACAAAAGGGGTATGCCTCGTTTATTTCTTCATAGGATACGCCGGCCATGCCTTTTCCGTCGGCCATGTCAAAATTATATACATTGATGTGCTGCTTAAAGCTAAGGCCCTTTCGCGATACCATTTTATAGACTGACTCCTTAACACACCAGATAACGATCAGCTTTTTCATGTACTCCTCCATGTCCAGCGGGTCGAGGTAGGCAAACTCGGGCTCAATGAATTTGTCGGCGATCGTGATCACCTTTTCGCGCTGCAGCTCCATGTCAATGCCTGTAACCCTTTTGCCAATAATGATGGCCGAAAAGGCATACGAGTGCGTGATGGATATAGTAGCCCCGTCCCTCAGGTGGGGCTTTCCGTCCGGGCCATAGTACAGGTCAAAATCGGTATAGCCTGCCGCCTCCATCAACCGGCGCACACCCAAAAAGCCCTTTTGGTGCTGCTCCGATTTCATCCTACCCATCTTCAGCACACATACGTCCTTAAGCTGCACGCCTTCCGCAAGCTCCTCAAGGGTTTCGGTAATCTTCCAGACAAGCAGCTGCGTACCGGGCGCTATGGTGACAGATTTATATAAAGGCATGGGTATCGGTACTACGGCAAACACCAGGGGATGATGTAGGCCAAAGCATTATTTATTTGTTTAAAAGTGCTGATTAAAAACCAATTCACTAAATTTGCAGAAATTTTTTGCTAATACAAATATACAATATTCATGAGTACTAACACAATGCCTTTTGTGGCTTATAAAGTTAAAGATATTTCGCTTGCGGAATGGGGTAGGAAAGAGATAGGCCTTGCTGAGGCCGAAATGCCTGGGCTGATGGCGCTTCGTGCAGACTACGGCGCATCGCAGCCGCTAAAAGGCGCCCGCATTGCAGGCTGCCTCCACATGACGATACAAACTGCCGTGCTTATAGAAACACTGGTTGCCCTGGGCGCCGAGGTTACCTGGAGCTCGTGCAACATTTTCTCTACGCAGGACCACGCTGCTGCTGCCATTGCCGCCGCCGGAATATCGGTGTATGCATGGAAAGGGATGAATGAAGAGGAATTCGACTGGTGCATTGAGCAGACCCTTTGGTTTGGAGAGGACCGCGAGCCGCTTAACATGATCCTTGATGACGGTGGCGACCTTACCAATATGGTGTTCGACCGTTTCCCTGAACTTGCTGCAGGCATCAAAGGCCTTAGTGAGGAGACTACTACAGGCGTACACCGCCTTTACGAAAGAATGAAGAACGGCACCCTTGTGATGCCTGCCATCAACGTAAACGACTCGGTTACCAAATCGAAATTCGACAATAAATATGGCTGTAAAGAGAGCGCTGTGGATGCCATCCGCCGTGCTACCGACCTTATGCTTGCCGGTAAACGCGTAATAGTATGCGGTTATGGCGACGTAGGTAAAGGTACTGCTGCTTCTTTCCGTGGCGCAGGCTCCATAGTTACTGTTACCGAAATTGACCCTATTTGTGCGCTTCAGGCTGCTATGGACGGTTATGAGGTAAAAAGGCTGGATACCGTGATCGCTACTGCCGATATTATCATCACGACTACAGGCAACAAAGACATTGTTATGGGAAGCCACTTCGAAAAAATGAAGGACAAAACCGTAGTGTGCAACATTGGCCACTTTGACAATGAGATCGACATGGCATGGCTTAACAAGACCCACGGCGCAAGCAAAGTGGAGATCAAGCCGCAAGTGGATAAATATACCATCAACGGCAAAGACATCATCATCCTGGCAGAAGGCCGCCTTGTAAACCTTGGATGCGCCACCGGCCACCCAAGCTTTGTAATGAGCAACTCATTTACCAACCAAACGCTTGCACAGCTTGAACTTTGGGCAAACAGCGACAAGTACGAAAACAAAGTATACATGCTGCCTAAGCACCTTGACGAAAAAGTGGCTTCGCTTCACCTTGCCAAACTTGGCGTGGAACTCGAAACACTTCGTGATGACCAGGCTTCCTACATTGGCGTGGAGGTACAGGGGCCGTACAAACCGGAGTACTACCGTTACTAATATTTCAGATTTTTGATTTCAGATTGAAAACCGGGATTATAGATAATAAGAATAGAAGACCCTCGCTGAACGGCGGGGGTCTTTTGTTTTTTAGGTCATTACCATGCCGTGTCCAATCCGGATTATGGTAATAATAAAATCTGATTTTTTCAATTTCAAAATGGAAAATGAAGATGTTGCCGTCTGAAATTCAATCTAAATCGATATTATACTTAAATTAGTGCCCGAACAATTCTGAGTAATAAGGAAAGATATAAAAAAATCTATGGATATTAAGAAAATAACAGTTGCGGTAATTTCACTATTGGCTATGTTCTCAGGTTGCGGACATGGCAGCACTGCTAAGAGAAATAGCGAGCTTGCTCAAAATTTGGATCAGGAACAGAATAGTAATGATCCATTGTCAGTATACCAACATCTATATCCTTTCAAAGAAGGATTTGCGATTGTAGTAATGGCTAAAAAATATGGTTTTATAGACAAAAAAGGAAATGTTACAATACCGTGCCAATATGATTATGCGCATGATTTCTCAAGCGGATTTGCGATGGTTCAAAAAAATGAAAAGTACGGATTTGTTGATATTACAGGTAAGGAAATAACGCCGTTCAAATATGACTTTGCGACCGATTTCCAAAATGGCAGAGCCATGGTAAAGCTGGATGAAAAATGGGGGTTCATCGATGAAAAAGGTATGGAAATTATACCCGTAACCTGCGATGATGCCAGTGATTTTACGGAAGAGCTAACGACCATAAAAGAAAACGGCCGCTGGTTTATAGTTGATAAAATGAATAACCGGAAACCTGTCCGCCATAACTGTGACGGCATCTCTTCGTTCTATGACGGACTTGCGTCCATCGAGATAGGCGGAAAAAGTGGCTGTATGGATAAGCAGGGAAATATCGTAATTCAACCCAAATACAAATATGTGTTTTTTTTCAGCGATGGCTTAGCAATGGTCGAGCTGTTTGAAAAACACGGTTTTATCAACCGGAAAGGCGAAGAGGTCATTCCGTTATTGTATGATGGTTACCCCCATTTTAAAGACGGGCTGGCGGCGGTAAGCTTAAATGATAAATTTGGTTTTATAGATAAGGCAGGAAACGTGGTTATCCCAATACAATATAGTAATGTTTATAGTTTTTATGATGGCCTGGCACGGGTCAGCATCGAACATAAGTTAGGTTGTATCGATAAAAAAGGCGAAATAGTCATTCCTCCGATTTACGATCAGATACAGGTTGGTGAAGGTGCTCTTGGTGTTATTGCCGATGGTAAAGCGCAATTTTTAAATACAAAGGGAAAATTGCTGATCCCCGAAGTGTATGAAGATCTGCATGGTTTTAGTGAGGGTGCAGCTTTGGTTAAACAAAATGGAATCTGGTTTTACATTGATAAAAAAGGACACAGATTGTTTTAATAACTCTCCCGGTCTACACATCAGGTAGCGATACAAACCGCAGTACTACCGATACTAATTTCAGATTTTGATTCATAATTAAGACTGAGCTACACTGCTACTGAATAAGAATATTAAAACAGCAAACCCTCGCTAATTGGCGGGGGCTTTTGTTTGCCGGATTTTAATGCAACCGCGTAAAAATTGGGGATTATCGCAAATGCAAGGCCATAATTTGCATAACGGCAGATGCATTGAATGCATGGCTACAGCCGTATCTCAACCGAAATTTGTAATCGTAATTAATGGCTAATAACTATTTCCAGCGAATGCTTTCCACAAGGTTTTGCATATCTTCTTTGATATAGCTTGCAGCTGGAAGTATGGAGTCAAAGTTTGGCCTTGCGTAAAAATACATCGATCCGGTCAGGAAGTGGCGGGTGCTGTCGGTTACGTAAAATTGCGCATTGGTTGCCGCGTTCCCTCCCACCTGGTAAAACATGCCATACACTTTCTTTTCAGGGTTAATATAGGGTCGTTCCAGTATTTCATCGGCTTTTATAACGTGTTCGTAGGTAAGTTTTTGGGCATCCCGCAGCAGGACTTCAAGATTGTTGCCTTCCACATTCTTATAAGTCAGGAACAGGGTAGCCTTCATTTTAGGGTACTGGATGGTGAGGTTACAATTCCCTTTGTCGGTCACTTTTGCCAGTGAATTGTAATCGAAAGTATAAGGGCACTCACCGCTGTAAGACACATTGGTACCCACAGGATAATCAAGCCTCAGGTAAGCCCCCGGTTTCGGCACGGTTTCTTCTCCGCAGCTTATTATGGATGCTGCAAAAACGAGCAGCACCCCAAAAACGGTTATTCTGTTTAAAGTTTTCATGTACGCGTAACCTTAATTTGTTTGATCCTTCTTTTGTCTACCATCTCGACGGTAAAGATATTATCCTTAAAGTAAATTTTATCTCCTTTTTTCGGAAAATCATCCGATAACCCGAGCACGAACCCGGCAAGCGTTTCGGCCTCTCCCCTTGCGTCTTCAAAATCTGCTTCTTCTACCCCGCTGATACGGTAAAAATCCTTTAACGCTATCTTGCCATCAAAAAGGTAGGTACGGTCGCCTATTTTTGAAAAAATGATGTCGTCATCGTCAAATTCATCACTTATATCGCCCACCACCTCCTCCAGTATATCCTCAAGCGATATGACACCGGATGTGTCTCCGTACTCATCTACTACAATGGCAAGGTGATTTTTCATACTTTGGAATTCCCTTAACAGGTCGTCGAGCTTTTTATTTTCGGGTACGAAGAAGGGCGGGCGTATAATGCCCTGCCATTTGAAATCGTCATTATCAATGTGCGGCAGCAGGTCTTTGGTAAACAGAACGCCCACAATACGGTCGATATTGTCCCGGAAGACGGGTATGCGCGAAAATCCCATACCTACTATCTGCGGAAGCGCTTCTTCAAAAGGCGCTTGGATATCCAGCGCAAAAGTGTCAATGCGGGGCGTCATGACCTCTGTCACCGCCGTGCTGCCAAAAGTCACAATGCCCTCAAGGAGTTTTTGCTCTTCGGACGACGCACCTCCATAGTCCGTCAGCTCAAGCGCCTGCGAAAGCCTGTCTACCGAAAGTTCGTTTTTCTGACCGCCAATACGCTCCTGCAATTTCAGTGTAATTTCGCGCATCGGTATACTCAACGGGGAGAGCACACGGCTAAGCGCCATCAGCGGCAGCGCCACTTTCCGCGCAAACCGTTTGTTATTGCGCACCGCATACACTTTAGGGATCACTTCGCCAAAAAGCAGTATGAGAAGAGTGATCACTACTACCTCTACAGCAAAGCGCAGCCATAGCATGTGAATTGCCGAAAAGGCATTAAGCCTGAAGAACAATATGATCATTGAAATGTTGACGAACGTATTCGCAATGGTGATGGTCGCCAGCAGCTTTTTGGGTTTTTCGAGCAGGGCGGAAATGACCCGGGCTTTTTTAGGGCTTTTCTGGTTCAGGCTGTCGATGTCCGTCGGAGTAAGCGAAAAGAAGGCTGTTTCGGTTCCGGAGAGAAAGGCGGAGCAAAGTAGCAGGATGGCGATTCCCGCAAACCCAAGTACAAGGTTATAATCTATTGCCATCAAACTCGTGGGCTCGGGGTCCAAAATCAGGGGTATTGGTTACACATCAAAACGGCAGGTCAGTATCGGGCGCGGGTACATTCTGTATATCGTAGTTCGGTTTGGCAGGCTCGGCCGCTACCGAGAAATGCTGCTTGTTAAGGTCCAGTTCCTTTTTGGTAGTAAGGAAGGTAAATTCGGTCACCTGTATCTCGGTGGTATATTTGGTGGTACCGTCTTCAGCCTGCCACTGGCGGGACTTGATGCGTCCCTCTACATAGATCTTATCGCCTTTGCTCAGGTATTTCTCGCATATCTCGGCGGCTTTGTTGCGCACCACAAGGTTGTGCCATTCGGTAGAGGTGATCTTCTCGTTGGTTTGTTTATTGATGTAAACTTCGTTGGTTGCCAAAGGGAAACGCCCGATGCAGTTGCCCCCCTCAAAGTAGTGCATCTTTACATCGTCGCCTAAATGCCCTATCAGCAGGACTTTATTAAGTGTTCCGTTCATAGCCCTGGTATTTGTTCACTCAAATATACTACAAATACCATTCAAAGCCAATGCTTCTCCATAAAATTATGGATCACGATTGGGAACGGAAATTTCATGGCATCCTCTTTTTTAATGGCATCAGACAGGATCATATCGGCCTCAACTTCCCAAAATCGGATGCTCAGGTGCTGGTGCGACAGCTTGTGGAGGATACGTTCGGGATGGAGCAATGTAATGCTTTTTGGTGTAAAAGCCATATCAGGCAGAGCGGCATTCCCATCCCCCGGAGGGATGCCCGAAGAACGGGGTGTTTTATCAAAATACGATTTTATTATCTCCATCATGTCTTCAGCCAAAACCTCATTTTCAGCCTCAATCAGCGGAAATTCATACAGATTGTGCCAAATGCCTTTTGCGGTACGCTTTGTAACCACGGTATTTCCAGCGGCATCGTTTACTATCAGGTAATTAAAGAACCTGTTGGTCACTTTGGTCTTTTTAAGCTTTACAGGCAATTGGCCAACGCGGCCCGTAAGGAATGCAGCACATTCGGTGTTAAATATGCAAATGCCGCAATCGGGACTTTTAGGCACACATTGCAGGGCGCCAAACTCCATAATGGCCTGGTTGAAGGTGGCGGCATCGTCTTTGGGCAGCAATGATGCGGCCACTTCGGTAAACTGTTTTTTTGCGCCGGATGCGGATATGTCGGTTTCAATGCCAAAATACCGCGCCAGCACCCGGTACACATTGCCGTCTACCACAGGCACGGGTTCGCCATAAGAAATCGATGCGATGGCCGCGGCAGTATACTCGCCCACACCCTTCAGTTTCAGCAAGCCAGCGTAACTGCCTGGGAAGCTGCCCCCCATGTCAAAGGCTACCTGCTTAGCCGTAGCATGGAGGTTTCGCGCACGCGAGTAGTAGCCCAACCCCTGCCACAGCTTGAGGATGTGTTCTTCGAGGGAAGCAGCCATATCGTGTACCGTCGGGAATGTTTCTGTAAATTTCAAAAAGTACGGCGTTCCCTGCGCCACACGGGTTTGCTGGAGCATGATCTCCGAGAGCCATATACGGTATGGGTCGGTGGTTTTGCGCCATGGCAAATCGCGTTTATTCTGTAAATACCATTGTATTAAAGCCTTAGAAAATTTCATCATAATAGGGGTAGTCAGGCAAAAGTAAAGTTTATGTTATTAAATTTTAATCGATTAACGTTGAATAATTGTTTTTTTAATTCCTATATTTGCACACTCAAAAAAAATACACATTAATAAATTTAATAGAAAATGACGAAAGCAGACATCGTAGCGAAAATCTCTGAAAAACTAGGACTGGAAAAAGGAGATGTACAGGCAACAGTTGAGTCTTTTATGGAAGAAGTGAAGAATTCTCTTGAGACAGGCGACAACGTATACCTAAGGGGTTTCGGAAGCTTTATTATCAAAACGCGTGCTGAAAAAACAGGCAGGAACATATCTAAGAACACCACCATCAAAATACCTGCGCACAATATCCCGGCTTTCAAACCGGCAAAAGTATTCGTTGACGGTGTAAAAACGAATACAGAAGCAAAAGTAAACTAATTTATTAACCACCCTAACCCTTCGACACTATGCCTAGTGGTAAAAAAAGAAAAAGACATAAGGTAGCAACTCACAAACGTAAAAAACGAGCGAGAGCTAACCGTCACAAGAAGAAAAAGTAGTGTAATACTACTTTTTCTTTTTTCAACGTTCATTGAAAACAAGATTTCAGATTTTAGATTTCAGATTTCAGATTTAGCTGCACTCCTGCACTGATACTGAAACTGCGACTGAAAACTGCAATCTCCGGGTACACAAAATACCTGTTTAAATTTTGTTTAATCCATCTGCTTCCGGTCAACGGTTGACGGTTGATGGTTAACAGTGGCAGCTCGGGCTGTAAACTGTAAGCTGTAAGCTGTAAACTATTTGCCTTGCGGATAAAAATGTACAGTGTGAACAAAGAATTAATTATTCGATCAGGTTCTGAAGCCGTAGATTTTGCCTTATTAAAAGATGGAAAACTAATTGAATTGCACAAGGAAAAGGAAGACAAGGACAAGTTTTCGGTGGGTGATATCCTAATTGCCAAGATCCGCAAGCCTGTCGCCGGCCTCAATGCCGCCTTTGTCAACGTAGGTTACGAGAAGGATGCATTTTTGCATTACCACGACCTCGGGCCCAACCTCCCTTCCCTGCTGAAATTCATGAAACTTGTAAGCGCAGGTAAATTAAAAGATTATTCCCTTAAAAACTTTTCGTTTGAAAAAGAGATCAACAAAGACGGATCTATAGCCGATGTGCTGAGTGTAAACCAATCCGTTCTTGTGCAGGTAGTAAAGGAACCCATATCAACCAAGGGCCCAAGGATAAGCTCTGAGCTTTCACTGGCCGGCAGGTATGTGGTACTGGTGCCGTTCTCTGACAGGATATCCATTTCGCAAAAAGTGGAGTCCAAGGAGGAGAAGGACCGCCTGAAACGCCTTGTACAGTCGATCAGGCCAAAAGGTTTCGGCGTTATCGTTCGTACGGTAGCCGAAGGGAAAAAGGTAGCAGAGCTGGACCGCGATTTGCAGAATTTGCTGGACAAATGGACCACAATGTGCAAACGCCTCCAAAGCGCCCACCACCCAAGCAAGGTTTTGGGAGAAGTCAATAAAGCTTCCTCCATACTGCGCGACGTGTTCAACGACACGTTTACGGGTATTTATGTGGACGACGAAGACCTGTTTTACCAAACAAAGGACTATCTGCAGGAGATAGCTCCCCAAAAAGCGAATATCGTGAAGTACTACCAAAACAGGGACCTGCCGCTCTTCGAAAAATACAACATCGAAAGGCAGATCAAGACCTCTTTTGGCAAAACGGTATCCATGAGCAAAGGCGCCTACCTTATCATAGAGCATACGGAAGCCCTGCACGTTATCGACGTGAACAGCGGCAACCGCTCTAACAAGGCCCTTAGCCAGGAAGATACCGCCCTTGAAGTCAATATGATCGCTGCCGCAGAGATTGCGCGCCAGCTGCGACTCAGGGACATGGGCGGGATTATCGTGGTGGACTTTATAGACATGTCCAACGCCGATAACCGCAAAAAGCTCTTCGACTTCCTCCGGGATGAGATGAGCGACGATAAAGCAAAACACAAGATCCTGCCTCCGAGCAAATTTGGACTCATCCAGATTACTCGTCAACGGGTAAGGCCCGAAGTGAACATCAAGACCAGGGAAGAAGATCCGAACAATGAAAATGCGGAGATCGAAGCCCCAATACTGGTTATTGACCGCATAACGGCCGACCTTGAAAGAATTATGAAGACCCACAAAAAGATCGTGCTCAATGCACACCCTTTTGTGGCCGCTTACCTAACAAAAGGATTTCCATCCATTCGCTCGAAATGGTTTTTAGAGCACAAGAAATGGGTGAAAGTCATACCACGTGACGCTTACACGTATTTAGAATACCACTTTTTTGATAGCAAAGGAACCGCTATCACAGAATAACAACTAACCGCCTTTACTGATGTAAGGGCGGTTTTTTTGTTTAGGGAAATTTAGTATGTTTGATAATAAAAAACTACAGATGGGGACCTGGGGCACCGCCATATCTTCTAACGACACTTTCGCTGATATATATGATAAATTCTTTATCATGTATGATGATGGTTTTGACGTCTCAGAAATCACCGAAAAACTTATAGATCAAAATCAGGAAACCATTGGCATGTATGAAGATGCAAATAATTTTTGGTTTGCCCTTGCCAAAGCTCAATGGGAGTGTAAACAACTTGATCCTTATGTTTTAGAGCGCATCAAAACTATAATTGAAACTGATGTTGACATTGCTATTTGGAAAGAATTGGAAGCAGATGACAAAATACTGAAGAAGCGAAAAGAATATCTTATTAAGTTTTTAACTCAAATTCAGACAGAACGTCTAAAGCCTAAAGCCAGGAAGAAGAAAATAATCCGGCAGCCCATTTTTGAAAAAGGTGACTGCCTGACATTCAAGTTAAGTACCGGAAATTATGGAGGAGCAGTTGTACTTGAAGCAGTAAAGGATACGGAATATAATTTTAACCTCATAGCAGCAACAAGGATTAATCAGACTGAAAGACCTACCGAGAAAGATTTTAAAAATGCCGAAGTCCTTGTTAGAAATTATTCAAATTGGAAAGATGATGCAAATATTATGTGGTACCTACCCAAAGATTACAAAAACCTCCCACAAATTGATAAAGTCTCCAGCTTTAATATAAATGAATCATTTGACCCGAATAGTTCATTATTTGGTTTTATAAATAATTTCAAAATGTGGTTTATTGAACCTACAGAAAAACAATTTTCACACGAACAATTAAACGCCCGTCCCAAAAAGAAAATAACCTTAAAGACATATATTAAAAGAGATTCTTTTAAATATTGGTAATTGACAGATATCAGATCGCCCACCTTTTCATTTCACCCGGTAACCAATAAACCACTCTACTCCTATGATGCCCAAGTTCAGTTCACAAACCGAAGGTGATGAATTCCTCACCTTGTCTTAACCCATACAGTAAGTTAAAATAAACCATTCAGGTACTATCTCTGCCATAATTACGTTTTGTAAAAAACTCCACACCCATGAAAAATTACCTCCATCTTATACTACTCATGGCATCAATGGGCATGTTTGCCCAGCAGGCCGACCGTTGCGGACTAGATAATAACCCGGCCCTTACCGATGAGGAAGCAGCCTTCCTGAACGAATATTTTAGCGAGCTGGACCGCAGGGGCTTCGACTTTACCGGCAAGAAAGTCCTTATACTGGGCGGGTCTGCCGGGACATCGCTGTATGGAAAGCAGGATTACTTCAACAGCATCAAAAGCAGGATCGAACAAACCACCGTGCCCATAGCCTCCAGCCCCTACCCGCTTACCGAGGAGCAAAAAGCGCAGTCGGGATACGATGCCGTGCTGACCTTTTGGAATAAAGTGCCCATGACCCGCGAAAAGATCAAAAGGGTGGTGCGCCGCGTAGCCGAGGGCATTTGGGAAGTACCGGGCGTTAAATCCTAATGCCAGATTTCAATTATAAAAACCGTTTCAGCAATTGAAGCGGTTTTTTTATGGCTTAACGTTATGGATAAAGAAATTTCGTATGTTTACAGCCTTACCTAAACCAATAAAACATGGAACGTATTGATCATGATGAGCTGAAAGCCATACTAAGCAATAATGCTTTTGACAAATATCCCCACGAGCGGCTATTCAGGGACACCAAATATTATTTTGAGTCGATGAAGTCGGCGCCTTTCTTTGGAGAGGAAACACTTGGCGTATACGTCGACATTTACAAAGAGCTCGGTAATAGAGGCTACAGTACTGCATTATACGAACTCGGACTGCTGTACTACAATGGCGAATTCTGGCTGCCATCGGATTATTCTGTGTCAATGGATTACCACCAACAAGCCGCTGCACTGGGAAATGCCGATGCGCTGTTCGAACTTTATGTGTACTACTCAACCGGTATCGGGACAAAAATCGACAACAACACCGCGCTGGAATATTGTAAAAAGGCCGCCGACGCGGGCCAGGACAGGGCCTGCTACAACCTTGGCGCTTTTTACGCAACCGGGAATGGCGTGCCGCAGGACATGGAGGAATCTGTGAAATGGTATGAAAAAGGGTCGGTGCTCGGGAATGTGAGGTCGACGGAAACGCTTGGCCTTATGTACCGTTATGGTGAAGGAGTGCCGAAAGACGAAGCAAAAGCCGATGCCTACGAAAAACTGGAAAAGGAGCAGCGCGCGGAGTTCCTGAGGAAAATGCGGGAAATGTAGTATCCAAAAACGGATTGCTTTCAACAGGAAACGAATTTTCAACTACAGGCACCGAACATTCATTTGTCCCTGAGGTCTGTTTTTTCTTTCCTACTATTGTATTGAATTAACCAACAAACCATTATGTACGGCCTTACCCAAAAATACGAAGACTTTAAAACCCAGTTGCAATATAACCCCAGGACCGGCATAGAAAGCTGTGGCGATGGTTATCTCGAAATTATCCCCGCCCATATCAATATCCAGCTGTATGTGCTCAACGGTGAGCCCGACGATACAGACGATTATGAGCGCGACTATACCTTCAGCCTTGATGAGTCGTTTAAGGAACTCATAGAAGCTTCCTGGGAGAACAACCTCCAATATTCCTTCAATAAAGATGCGGCCAACCATCCTAACCTTACGCACAGGCAGGATAACATAGGCTCTTACAGCTTTACGAGCCCACGGGATTTTTTAAGCAGGAAGCCATGGCTTACAGACCTTACCACCGAAGATAACAAAGATTATGAGCTGATAAAGAAGCTGCACATCATTGACAATACCAACGTAAAATACCAGTTTGCGTGCATCTGTTTTGACAGTAAAAGCGACAATTCGATATTCGAAAACAGGCTCTATCTGTTTAATGACGAAAAAGTGCATCACCTGAAACTTTCGCTTAGGGAGTATTATGAAACCTGCCTTAAAATGTATTGCATAGAAAACTGGCAGCTCCTTTTTATCGCTAAAGAAGAAGCAGCGGCATACAATAAGGAAATGGAAAACCTTGTGACAACCTACCGCGACCTGCAAATCGCCTTCCCTGACAACAACCTTACCTTTATTGAGGACAGGCTGAAGGAATATGGCGCGATGGTGTAAAACCAACATATATCGGGTAAGGAAATCAGATTACTAAAAAGAACTGTTTCATAAAATAATGTAATTGCCTCAGAAGCCCTTTTATAATGACCCGGTATGAAATTTTGAAATAATTAACAATTTTTACCTTCGTTGTGCTATGAACAATTTTTATTAATACTTTAGCCCGCTATGCCTTAGTGCCTGTTCCATTTCGAACGAAGAGAAACGACGAGAGAAATCTCTTATTCCTGACTGGGATTTCTCCCGGTGTCGAAAGAAAAACACCTTCGGTAAAGCTTATTATAACCTTAAAACAATTAAAAAATGAACACATTTAAAAAGATTTCGGCAATGGTATTGCTTGCCGTAATGGCATCGCAGGCAGTAAGTGCCGCAACAAATGTAGTGCCAACTACTAAACAAGCTGTTGGCTACTTCGACGTGTATCTTATTAACAACTGCTCCAAAGAGATCGAGGTACGCGTACGTGCTGACGGCTCTTCGTCAACCTCCAAATACAAAGCAGGTGAAAAAGTAAAAGTTCCTGTAAAAGCAGGCTACGAGGTATATGTTGACGGTAAGCTTTTTAAAAAATTTGAGGATTCAGACAGCGGAAAAGAAATTAAACTTTGTAAATAATTATGGGATTTTTTGACAAGATAAAGAGCATGGTGGGCGTCACCGGTGTAAAACTGGAATTTTTGTATGTAGAGAATCCATGGGCATACTTCGACCCGATGATCAAAGCTACAGTAAACGTTAAGTCAGGTAAAGATGCCGTTACCGTTATAGGCGTTAAAGGCACCTTTTACGCCAAACGAACGGTTAACAATGTAGAGGAAAGAATTGAGTTGGGAACGGAAACCAGGACTGCTGAACGATGTGCTACCACGGAGCGCAACGGAGAGTGGGTAAAGGAATTCCCTTGCGTGGTAGAAGGTGGCGGTGAGGTTTCTTACGGTTACTGGGTTAAGGACATGGACGTGCCCGCGGCATTGGCAGGATGGGGCGGTGATACTCCCGAGAATGCCCAAAAGAACGGGATTACCTTCTTCCTAGAATGCGAGGTGGACATTAAGGAGACGCTCGACCTGTTCGACCCATCCCTTACACAGGAGATAACCGTTTTTGACAACGGCAGCAGGCAGGAGCCTGAAGTGGAATATGAGGAAGAAGAAACCGAAGCAAGCACTAGCATTTATAATGAAGTTGTAGCGTTGGAAGGCGAGGATGAAGATATCGAGTTTACGCCGGGGCAAAGGGAACTGATCCTTTCGGGCAGCCACGACGAGGTGGAGTTTGAACTGGAAGGCATGGAAGTATATGCCATTTACAGCCTGGGCCAGATGGACAGGAAAGTAGTGCGCATGACCGACGACCTTTTTGGCACGACCCGGGTGGGTGTTTTCAGGATCAACCACATCAACGGACACAGGGATCTGGACTTCAGCAACCCTGACAACTGGAGAAAGATACATATCGACTCCCTTTCTTTTACCTTCTCCAGGCCAAACGAATGGGGGAGTGAAGCTTCCAAATACGAAAGCTTTTCGCACATTAAGAATATCGCATTGCTAAAGCAATAATTAACCGATCAATACTAAACGCCCTGCAAAAGGGCGTTTTCAATTCTATTCCTCAGTAAGTTCAGAAGATTAGAAGCCTTATTGAAAGCAGCCCTTTTTTATCACACGATATACTGGTCGTCTATCTCCCAGCCCTTCATGATCAGCCCCATCTGGGTGCCACCAAACCAGGTTCTGCCTATTTGCAGTTCCCATTCACAATCCGGGCCAATTTTTTCGGGGAGCGTGATACCATGTATCTCAACAGCAACCTTAAAATCAGGCAAATGTAGGTATCGCTTGAAATCCTCATGATGGAAGTCCAGTATTTCAGCCCTTGCATATTCTATATAGCCGTCCAGGTGCTGTGTCATCATCTCGTACAGGAAATCAACCTGATCGGGTTTCAGCTTTGTCAGCTTTATTTTATTCTCCAATCCCCCATGCTTGTTGAGCTGTTTATTTAAGGGTGAAAGGTTTGCTTTTACATAGTCTCTTTTAGAAATTTCCATGAAATAATACTATTAGGCCGCAAATGTAATAAAAAGCCTCCTGTTAAATATCCCTGCATGATCGATAACATGAGGTCTAATCCGTAGCTTTGCAATCTTCAAATGTCAAAGCAAAAACACCCTATATATAACCTCCAGTTCGGCTTAGTCTGCATGAGTTCACTGTTGTTCTCGGCGAGCTTCAACATGCTGATCCCTGAGCTTCCCAACTACCTCAGCAGTCTTGGGGGAGCAGAATATAAAGGCCTCATTGTAGCGCTGTTTACCCTTACTGCCGGCATTTCACGCCCTTTCAGTGGGCGGTTAACCGACACGGTTGGCCGCGTGCCTGTCATGGCATTCGGTTCGGTGGTTTGTTTTGTATGCGGGTTCCTTTATCCTGTACTTACCGGTGTGGCAGGATTTCTTTTCCTCAGGCTCCTGCACGGGTTCTCAACCGGGTTCAAACCCACTGCCACAGCGGCCTACGTTGCCGACATTGCGCCGCCACACCGTTTGGGCGAAGCCATGGGCATTCACGGACTGGCCTTTAGCACCGGACTCGCCTTGGGACCTGCCATTGGCGGCTACATCGGGATGCACTATTCCCTGGATATACTGTTTTACTGCTCATCTGCATTTGCATTGCTGTCTATCCTCATCCTCATGAATATGAAGGAAACACTCGCCAACCGGCAAAAATTCCGCCCCTCGCTGCTCAAAATATCAAGGCATGATATTATAGCTGTAGAAGTGCTCCCGGCAGGTATCGTCACATTCATGTCCTATGCGGGCTATGGCGCAATACTTACCCTGATACCCGACTGGACAGCGCACCTGGGCATTGCCAACAAAGGGATGTTCTTCATGGTATTTACCATAGCATCGCTGGCCATCCGCCTCATAGCCGGAAAGGCTTCGGACAGGTATGGCCGTACGCGCGTTATCATCACAGGGCTGGCCGTGCTGCTGTTATCGCTTTTGATCATTGGCTATGCCGACACACCTGCCGGACTGATGATGGGCGCTGGCATTTACGGTGTCGCATCGGGGGTACTGTCGCCTGCCATAAATGCCTGGACGATAGATTTGAGCCACCCCGAACACCGTGGCAAGGCAATGGCTACCATGTACATTGCCCTGGAGGCAGGCATAGGCCTGGGTGCACTTTTCGCAGGCTGGTATTATGCCGATGTCATTGCGCGGGTTCCGGCGGTAATGTACGGTTCGGCTGTAGTGGTGGCCATGTGCCTTATCTATATGCTGCTAAGGGAAAAACGAACTATTTCAGAATTCAGAAGGTAAATTGCAGGTTGTCACCAATGCTAAATACAAGTATAATCACATGATTATCAGCAATATTGAAACTCAACCTGAAATCTACCTTCTGAAATCTGAAGTGAATTACTCACTAACTATCTCCACCCGCCTCCGGATCTCATTCCCTGCTTCATCGGTTATGATAATGATGTGTTTACCCGTTTTGGCCTCCACCGGCATTTCGTGGAAAGTATGGGTTTCACCAAGATATTTTTCGCCCAAATACCAAAACAGCCTGGCATTCGCCGAAGTATGCGCTGCCTTAAGGATAAATGGCTGCACGACTCCATTGAAATCTTTTGTCAGGTAGATTTTACCGTCTTCTTTCGGGTAAATGAAGTCCATGTATGTTCCGGCCGTTCCCTGGCAATCACTGCGGAAAGGCGGCAGCGTAACATAATCCATATGCAGTTTCTTGTAGTACCACTCCTGTACCGGGGGCAGTACAAACCAGGTTTGCGCTACCATATTGTCTACGCTTTCGCAGCTGCTGTTTACGCGGTAGTGTCCCGTAGGATCCAAATGGGCAACAATATGATTGCGGCATGCGGTAGTTTTCTTTCCATTAAGGGGTATCCATTGCTTCACCGTGGGGCAATGCTCGCCCGCCAAATGGCCGCTCAGACTACACACATCGGCTTCTTCCAGATCATTATAAGGTGTCGCAAACCATTTTTGCTTTGGCAGCAGGTTGAATACATCAAACAATATAGGTGCGGCACTGCCAACCCCGGTAAGCGAAGGCCTTCCTTCCCCCGACGCATTACCTACCCACACGCCCACCACATATTTGGAGTTGGTGCCTATGGCCCATGCATCGCGGCTGCCAAAGCTAGTGCCGGTCTTCCATGCTATCTCAAGGGAGGAGTCATAAAAGCGCCATGCCTCATCGGCCTGCGGACGATTTACTTCTTTCATGGCATTGTAGGTGAGCCATATTGCACCTGCGCCAAGTTCGGGTTTATTGTACACTTCCATGCCAAAACCCCTCGTCACATTGCTGTCCCAGTTCAGTTCCGCAAATTCTTTCGACCGGTATTTTGCCTGGTGCGTATTGAAGTAATTCAGCGTCGAACTCATCCCCGCATACGTGCGGCACAGGTCCCACAGATTCGATTCGGCACCGCCCAATATCAGCGACAGCCCGTAGTGGTTAGGGGACTTGTTAATGTCTTTTAGCTTAAAATGCTGTAGCTGCTCATAAAAACGGTGTACCCCAAAATCCTTCAGCATCAGCACCGACGGGATGTTCAGCGACCGCGACAATGCCTTTTGCGCAGGCACGGCGCCGTCGTAGGTCAATTCATGGTTCTTAGGGCTGTAGCCTGCTATCTGCGTCGGAACGTCGGCCACCAGCGTATTTGGCAATATTTCGCCTGCATCAAGCATCGAAGCAAAAAGCAATGGCTTAAGTATGCTGCCGGTACTGCGGGGCGCCGGAATAATGTCCACATCCTTTTGGTGGTTTCTGTCCGTAGGTGAATTGCCCACATACGCTACGATATTGCGGGTTTCAACATCTACCACCATTATGGCAAGGTTGTATACTTCTGTCTGCTTATATTCCTGATAATAGCGCGCGGCAATCTGGTTCACGCGGTTTTGAAGGGCCGTATTTAACGTTGTTTTAATACGTTTCCCATCGTTTTTCCTCCCAATGTTCTGCAGAAGGTGCGGGGCGGTTTGCGGCAGGTCGAAAGGTTTACCCGGCAGGTTTTCCTGCAGTGAAAGCTCGTAGGTTTGCTTATCGATTATGGCTTCATCATACAGCTTTTTCAAAAGCCTGTCCCGCTTGTCGCGAAGTTCCTGCTGGTTCCGCCCCGGGAAGATAAGCCCCGGCGCATTGGGTAATACCGCCAGCGTGGCGCTTTCGGCCCATGACAATTGATGCGGCTGCACGCCGAAGTACCGCCACGATGCCATTTCAAGCCCCACCACATTGCCGCCATACGGTGCATGTGCCGCATACAGGCCGAGTATCTGATCCTTACTGTAACGGGTTTCCAGGCGGGCGGCCAATACCAGTTCCACAAGCTTTTCGAAATAGCTGCGTTTCTTTCCATCACGGGACAGCCGTATGACCTGCTGGGTAAGCGTACTGCCGCCACGCACTACCTTACCGGCATCGTGGTTCTGTTTCATAGCCTTTATTATCGCCACCAGGTTAAAGCCCGGATGGTAATAAAAATGCTGATCCTCAAAATGCACAATGCACTCCCTGTCTGAACTTGTACGGCACGCTGTCCTGCGCAGGGAAACGCCACTGCCCGTCCTCTGCAATGCGCGCAGCAAGGAGGTCGCCCTGTGCACTTTCAATCACGGTGGAGTAAGGGTTATCGAACAGCTTGCGGGGTAAACAGAAGTAAAAAAAGATTAGGAAGATAAAGGTTATTATAATCCTTGCCTTGTTGTCTTTAATCCAGTGTGGGATTTTCATCAATTATGTTTAATAAGACTTTGGAACGCGACTTGTATGCCGGACAGAGATGATGTATACGACATCTTCTATTTTATAAGATATTCTGTAATGAAAAATTTCATAGGCTCGAATGCTTCCGTCATTAAATGCCTTATAGGTATCCAAAGGATATATTTCAGAACTGTCTCTTAAGATATGAGAGGAGGTCCTGATCTGAATAATTACACTGTTAGCTATTCTTATAGATTTTGTGGTATTATGAATATATTCATGTATATCATATAGCTCATATAAAGCTCTATGTGTCCATACTATTTTCTTCCCCATCGCTTAATAATTTCATCAACCTCATCCTCGGTGAATACGTTATTATTTGCAATTTGTTCCAATGAAATATCTAATTCCCTATTATATTGTTCAATGGACATTGGCTCAGAGACCATTGGAAATTGAGTTTTATGATAAGCTTCAATTGCATCTTCCATTACCATTAGCAGTACTTCGTCTGCGTCATTAAGCTCACGAAGAATTTTTTCCCTTAGTTTATACGCTTCCATAACAATTATCTTTGATTATCAAATATACAAAATAATGAAAGTACCGTATCATTTTCAACAAAGAAGGATGACACGGTACCTAAAATTTTACTTCACTACCTGTACCCACTGCCCCTTGATCCTTGCGAGGAACGAGTTGTCATACATCGCCTCGCACTGTACGCCCGGCAGATAGTAACTACCCGGATAGGAAGCGTTGAGCAGTATGCGGAACGTCTTGGTCTCGTTGTGCTTCAGCGAGAAATAGAAGTTCGTCCTGTCGTCCCTGATGTCGGTATAATCCACATTATTCTCAGCAAAGCTGCCGAAGTCGGTAAACCTCGTATTCACAATTTCCCAACCTGACGGGATGATCTGCGTAAGCGCTACATTGTCCACACTCTCGCCTTTGGTGTTGCTTATGGTTACCTCAGCCACGAACTCAGTACCCTGCGCCAGCGTCGACGGATTGATGGCCTTGCCGCCCCTGTCCCTGAATGCAATATTAGCTTTCAGGCCACGCTCCTCGGTTTGCTCCTGGCCCACGGGGAGTATGCCACTATATACCACCTTGATGTAGAGTGTCCCCTGCTTGTTGTTTTTAATGGTCACACTATTGCTTGGGCTCAGTTCCAATGTCCGGTCCGCAAATGTCTTGGCAGTGCTTATCGCCTGCGTTTTACCTTTGTTCGTATAGCTCACATCAATGCCCTTAGTCCCGTTTGCCTGTGCGAATTTCGACATGGCATACAGGCAGTAAGCCGTGGTCTGCGTACTCATCCACTGACTGGACGACATCTGTTTCGCAAGCTTTGTCGCCATGGCAAATGCCTTCTCCTTCTGGCCCAGGAGCAGGAGTGTTTCCAGCGCCATCGCGCGGTTGCGGTCTGCCGAGCCGTAGTAATAGTAGTCGTATTCGCCTCCGGTATCCTCCAGGACGCTTTGGTTAAGCAGGGACTGCCCCGTACTCTTCTGCCCGGCAAGCGCATAGGCCGCGGCAAGCCTCAGTTTCGATTCATTCGATATGCCCGAAGTTTCCCTCAGCCTGTTCATCGACGACAGGTCCGGCGAGCCTGCAAGCGCCAGTGTATACAGCCTGTACGCCTGTGCAAAATCATTATGGTAGCCCTCCGCATAGCGCCATTGCCTTGCGTTTTTCTGCTGGTATTGCAGCCATTGCTTTTTCATGTTCATCGGCAGCGCATAGCCCTTTTTCTCGGCCTCAATCAGGAAGTGCCCGGCATAGCTGGAACCCCAGTCATCAGGGTCCCGCTGTCCCGGCCAGTAGGCAAAGCCTCCATCGGCTACCTGGAATTGCGACAGCTTTTGTATCGCTACGGTTACATTTTTCTGTATTTTATTTTTCCTTGTTGCATCAATATCAGCAATGTCTGCCAGGTACAATTGCGGGAACACGCCCGATGTTGTTTGCTCCACGCAGCCATGTGGGTACTGTATCAGGTAGTCGAGCCTCCTGTTAAAGTCGATGGACGGGAACGACGAAACCTCCAGCCTCGCCTTGTTGCTGCCTGCCACACCAAACGAATTCCAGTCTATTTTACCCGATTTTCCGGGTTCAAGCACCAGTTCCTTATAAGTTGTCGTTACAGGGTTCGGGTTCATAATGTCAATCTCCACATCATAGCTTGCCTTTTCCTTGCCCGATGTAGCGATGATCGTTACTTTTCCAATACCCGTCAGGTCAGCCACTTCCAAATCGAAGTAGGCCACCTTTTCGTCCGGCCTTGTAAAGCTGACCGACTGCGTTGCTTTGCCTATCACTCTGAAGCCGTTGTTTGTTTTCAGCTGGAGTGTTACATTTTTCACCTGGTTCTCCATCGCGAATACCGTTACCGGCAGGGTTACCCTTTCTTTAGGCGTTACCTTCCGCGGAAGCGAGGCCAGCAGCATCAGCGGGCTGCGCACCGGGGTCGTCTTTTCGGCCATGCCATACGCATCCAGGTCGGCATTGGCTGCAACAACCATCGTACGCACAGAGCCTACATATTTCGGCAGCCTGATGTCATGCACCCTTGTCTGGCCTGCGCCAACGGTATACGGCCCGAGGTAGATGACCACCGGCTTAAAGCGGTTTGCTTTTTTTGCCTGGCCACCTCCCATATCGGCATCACCGCCTATACTGAATATCTGGTTTACCTGCCCGCCATAGGCGCCTATCACGTCATCATAAATATCCCAGGTTTTTACGCCCAGCGCTTCTTTCGCATAAAAGCTGTCCCACGCGTTCGGGGTCTTAAAGCGTGTCAGGTCAAGCAGGCCATCGTCTACAATTGCAATGGTATAGGTCATCGGCTTGCCCGATTTCTCGCTTACTTTTATGGTGGTTTTCTGCTCAGGCTTCAGCACCGCAGGCATCGTGATCTGCGGCTGCAGAATAGTATTCTTATCGACAACCTCAATAGGCACAATGCCGTAAAGGCGTATCGGCGAGTCATTCAGGGTTGTCGCATGAGGCTGCAGCAGCGTTATGTGTACGTACACGTTTGGCGCCAGTTCCGGCGTTACGGGTATGGTAAGCTGCGTTTCCTCTTTTTTGGTCTGCACCCAGTAGGTTTTCACAACTTTTGACCCGTTTTCCAGTGATACCAGGGCCCTCCCACCCTCGCTTGAAGGGAATGAGATCACGGCTTTTTCGCCCACGGCATATTTTTCCTTATCGGTAGTAAACATCAGCATTGCGGCCTCCTGGCCACTCGTAGCGCGGGAACGTCCCGACCACGAAGGATAATCTATCAGCACGGTTTCACCTGTGGAGTGCCCGCCCTGGGGATCGGTCACCCGGACCAGGTACCTGCCCCACTCTTCCTCATCGGCTGTAAAGACAAAACTGCCTTTTCCGGAACCATCGGTATACACTTCCGTAGTGTACACCGGCGTGTTGGATGTTGCCGAGCTGTATACCGACACATCGTCGCCCGAGGAATCCCACCACCAGCGCCAGTCTACTTTATATACGTTTACCGTCAACCTTTTTGAGCGTTTGGGTTGGCCTTTGTCGCTTACCGTAGCTACTTCAAACCTGTTGGCTTTGCCCGTTTCGAGCATGCCGTATTTGTTGGCCTGTGGTTTTTTCAGTCCCACATACGTGTCATACGGCGAGTAGCTGGCCGTTACCACATCGGTGCTCACGTCGCCTCCTTTTTCGTAGGCTTTGGTAATGATGGCCGCTTTCAGCATGCCCGGCGCACGTGATTCCAGCCTCGGCTGCAGCGTTACCGTGGCATTACCGTTTGCATCCGTTTTTCCGGAGTAAATATTCACTTCCTCCGAGCTGAAATTCTGCGTCGGGTCGTCGAAAACATAGTTGAAATATCCCTTGAATTCCGTTTTCTGCTTCAGGAACTTCGCCTGCATTTCCAGTTTCAGGTCTTTCGCTACAGCACTATGAAGCCATGCCACCTGCACCGTACCCGTATTTTGGGCAGATGCCAATATCGTCCTGCCCTCAAAGCTGTTCTTTATCTTCAGCCTGTTAGGCTTGATGGTCTCTATTTTTATGGACTTGTAAAAATGCGCACCTCCTACAGATACCATGGCTTCCCAATTGCCTGTAGGCGCGGCCTGTTGCGTAGGCACCACAAACTTAAAGTGGTTCTTTTGGTTGTAGGTCTGCACTGCCTGGAACATCATCTTGCCGTTAGGGTCGTTCAATCGCAGCTTTATTGGGTGCGACGGTGGCAGTTTAGCCTCCTTGTCGTTCAAAATGAACCCTATGAACAGTGTGTCGCCCGGACGCCACACCCCTCTTTCGCCGTAAATGTAGCCCTTCAGCCCTTTTTGCAGTTCGGTGCCATCCACGTCATAGTTGCTCAACGACAATGAGCTGCCGTCTGCCAGTTTTACATAAGTGGTATTCGTGCCTTTTTTAATGATGGCGAAAAACGGTTTCTTATCCGAATCCAGCGTTACTATACCCTCGCTGTTGGTCGTTCCCGATGCCAGCTTTTGCCTTTGGTAATTATACAGTTCCACACTGGCACCGGCCACCGCCTGCGTTGTCGTGATGCTAGCCACCGCAAAGAAGAAGCTGTTGTTCCTGCCTTTCTTGGCTATCACGCCGAGGTCGCTGGCAAGCACGTTGGTCTCGATCTGCCTGTTGTAGTAGTAGGAGCTGCTGCACGGGTTTTCGCGCTGTTCCCAGTCGTAGTCATAGTTGTAATAGTCATTCTCCCCGTCGTCATATTCACTATAGTCCTCTTCATCCTCCTCTTCATCTTCTTCCCGTTCTTCGCCCTGCTGCACAGTTTCGCTTTCGTCACATTTATAAAGTGAATACGCCTTTTTTATCGACATTTCGATATGGTAAATAGCTCCCGGCTCGGGCTTTATGATTTTGGACAAGTCAAGCGCATACGAATTCCATTTACCGTAATTGAGCGTTTTATTGGTATTTAGCACCAGCCTGGTTTTCGCCACAGGCAATGCCACGTTGCGCAGCCCATAGCCGCTTTCCATCTCGTTTTCCTGAAGGAACTGCATCACGTTGTTCTCAAAAATGCGGTACACCTTCACATCCACCGCGCTCAGGTTTACGGCCTGGAAGTTGATCTTGAGGTTGCTGGATGCCGGGAGTATGGTGCCACTTTTCAGGAATTTCACCTCGGGCTTTAATTGCTCGAAAAGTACATTTTGGCTAAACACAGCTTTGGTCCGGAAGCCGTCTTCGCTTTCAATCCCCTGGAAAACCTCCACTTTTACAGTGCCATTTAGCGGTTCGGTAAAAAACACCTTCAGCAGGTTGCCGTCCACAGCATATTTGAGGTTTGTTATATCAGCCACAAGCGCGCCAAAACCCTCTGCTTCTGCCGGAATGATCTGCTGCACTGCCACCAGGCCCGAAAAATCCTGGTCGCGGCGTATCGGGTCGGTAAAATTGATGAGGAGCGTTTGGTTGTCGCCTTCGGCAGGCTGCATGGTCAGTACCTTGAAATTATCCTTGCCGGGAATTTCGAATACATCTGAACCCTCCGTGTCGATGGCATAAGGCTTGCCGTTCCAGCTGATCTCTACCCTGCTGTCCTGCGCCTTACGCTGTATGCTGTCGATGATGAAACTAAATTCCGACCCTCCCGCGGCATTGCCCTGTATGCGTACGGGCAGCCTGCGCCCCTCCTGTTGGGCGGTCACGAGTTTTTTTGCAATAGCCATGTCAAGGTAATCACTGGATTTCAGGCTGCCGTTGAGGTACTGCCAGTCGCGGTTATAGGACTGCAGGTCGCGCGTGGTAACGAGGAAATCCTGCTTTTGGGTTTTCACCCTGAATTTAAAGTCGGCAAGTTCAGCCGGCACGTTCATGAATTTCGAGAGGTGGAGCGTCACGTAATATTCGGTATCCTGCTCCAGTGCTTTGCCGGGGCGGAAAGCGAGGATATTGCCTTCCAGAAAATAGACTTTTCCATCAACGCCGGGCGAAAGGGAAAAATAATCGCCATCGATCTCCTGCCCCACCTGCCACTCTTTTTTGCCGGAAGCAAGCCCCACCTGTATGTCGGCTTTTGTGGATATGATACCCGATGAAAAACTGGAAATGTACTCCCTGTACAAGGTATAATCGGAATCGAAATCTTTTCCCGGTTTGGAGCAGGAATGCAGGAGCAGCGTGATGACTGTAAAGTACAGCACCAGTTTCAGGATTTTCATGGTTGGTTCAGGTTATGGTTAAAGGATAATTATATAGCCCCTATTGGACGCTATAACTATCAATCTGATATAAATATTGTAATAAATTTACAGAAAATTCTCAATCCGGTGTGAAATTTTTCTTAATTCTATATCGTTTTGATTTTCAAGAATTTACACAGTCACAATCTCAAAAATTCTGCTTCGTAAATTTCAAAACCATTACAACCTTATAAATCCGGGTTACTTTCTCCTTTGCTTAAAAAAATCCTTTACCAAATTGCCGCATTCCGTTTCCATAATACCACTTGTAACCATGGTCTTAGGGTGCAGCTTCCCGCCCATGGCCCGGTAGCCGCGCTGGTCGTCGGCAGCGCCAAAAACCACTTTGGAAATCTGGCTCCAGTACAAGGCCCCGGCGCACATCTGGCACGGCTCGAGGGTCACGTACAACGTACAGCCCGTAAGGTATTTCCCTCCAAGGAAATTGGCCGCCGATGTTATCCCCTGCATCTCGGCGTGGGCGGTCACATCGTTGAGCATTTCAGTAAGGTTGTGGGTGCGGGCTATGACTCTGTTGTCAACCACGATGATGGCGCCAACGGGAATTTCACCCTTATCATATGCGGCCTGTGCCTCCTGGAAGGCTTTTTTCATGAAATATTCGTCGGTGAAAATATTTTCCATAAGGCAAAAATACAATTATACCCTAAGTTTGTTACCAATATACGTTACAATATACGATTTAACAGGAATACAACGTTATACACTACAAACCATACCATTATGAAACACTACCTGATTGCTTTTTCGTTTGTTTCCGCATTGATTTTCCTCAGCTGCGACGACACTGATGCATCCTTTATAAATGAGGCAAATGCCACCGACAGCATCGGCAACGGCATTGATTCCATTGTTGTTAGCGACACTGTTTACCTCCCTTCCGACACGCTTTGGATACCAGGCGACAGCATCTATTTTCCTGTAGATTCCATTACCGCTCCCGGCGATACCGTTGTGTTGCGCAGAAGCCTCAAACTAAGCATAAAGTAGGCTGTTTATGGACTATAAAATTTCCATCCCCAGGCCCTGCCATGAAGACTGGAACACCATGGCTCCGGCAGAGAAAGGCAAATTTTGCAGTCAATGCGGCATAACTGTCCTTGACTTTACCGGTGTTCCGAACGAGGATATTATAGTGTTTCTCAACCAAAATAAAGGCAGCAAAACCTGCGCACGGTTACGTCCGGAACAGCTGTCCGAAACTACGGTTACCATACCCCGAAAGGCACTGTTTTCGCAGACCCGGTTCATCAATATATTCCTGCTGGCACTGCTTATCAGCATGGGTTCGACCCTATTTAGCTGCTCCAAAAAAGACCAGGGCTTTCCTCTCGGGGAACTTTCAACACCGGAGGATATGAAACGCTTTGACAGCGTTCGCCGGGCACATGATTCCCTTACCATTGAACTGCGCAATGACTCCCTCAAAGCAAAACTGTAATGAAAACCCACCGCATATCCATCCCCAGGCCCTGTCATGAAGACTGGAACGCCATGACACCCAACGAACAGGGACGTTTCTGCGGGCAATGCGCCAAAACCGTAACCGATTTTACAGGAATGGCTGCATTGGAAATACAATCCTACCTCCTGGAAAACAGCGGCACAAATGTATGCGGAAGGCTTAAATCATCCCAGCTGGATACTGTCACCATTGCCATCCCCGAAAGGGCGCTTTATACACAGACGAAATTCCGGAATATCTTCCTTTTGGCGCTTTTGGTAACGATGGGTACAACGCTCTTTAGCTGCAACAACGGTCAAACCATTGGGGATGTAACAATAGTTGAAACCGATACGGTAACAGCTGCGCGTGACAGTATAAAAAACGATACAAGGGCTATAAAATCAGGTGATTCCGCTACCACAATACGATTGGATAAGTTAGAGCCGATGGGGAAAATAGAGCTTACAGGGGCAGTCATTGTTGATCCTGTTCCGCCTAAAGCGTTAAAACCGATTGACGATATACTTTTGGGTGAAGTTGCGCCGGTTTATGCAAACGATTCACTTTTTAAAAAAAATGCTGACACTATAAAGTAAGGATTTTTATCTTCCAAATAACACGAACGGCTCTTCCATTTCGAACGGAGGAACGAAGTGAGAAATCTCAGGTTAGCCCTGACATGAAAGAGATTTCTCCTGCTGCCGAAATGGAAAAGACGTGTTCCACAGGAATATCGTAAATTTGCTGCATGGCAGGCAACTTACTCCAACATATCCAATACCCATCCGACCTGAGGAAACTCAGTCCGCAACAACTGCCGCAACTGGCGAAAGAGTTGCGACAATTCATCATTGATATCGTTTCGGTAAAGGAAGGCCACCTCGGTGCGAGCCTTGGCGTTACCGAGCTTACCATCACCCTGCATTATGTATTTAATACTCCCGAAGATTTATTGGTGTGGGATGTAGGCCATCAGGCTTACGGGCATAAAATACTCACAGGGCGTAAGGACAATTTCGACACCAACCGTCAGCTTGGGGGTATCAGTGGTTTCCCAAAACGATCTGAAAGCGAATACGATACTTTCGGCACCGGGCACAGCAGTACTTCCATATCGGCGGCTTTGGGAATGGCGATAGCCTCACGGCTGAAAGGTGATTTGGAAAAGGTACACATTGCCGTAATAGGCGATGCCAGCATAGCGTCGGGCATGGCATTCGAGGGGCTGAACCACGCGGGTGTCACCGATGCCAACCTGCTCGTGATCCTGAACGACAACGCCATAGGGATAGACCCCAGCGTGGGTGCGCTGAAAAATTACCTTACCGAGGTGAAGGAAGGCCGCAACCCCCGCGACAACAACATGATAAAGTCGCTTAATTTCGACTACTCCGGGCCGATAGACGGGCACGACCTCCCCGCATTGCTTAAAGAACTGGAACGCCAGAAAACCCTGAAGGGTCCGCGCTTTCTACACGTTATAACCATCAAGGGCAAAGGGTTGAAACAGGCCGAGGAAGACCAGGTAAAATACCACGCTCCGGGCAAATTTGACCGCCTGACAGGCGAAATTACCGCCATAGCCGATGAGGGGCTGCCGCCAAAATACCAGGATGTTTTCGGGCTGACACTGGTAGAACTGGCTGCACAAAACGACAGGATCATCGGCATTACTCCCGCCATGCCGTCGGGCAGTTCGATGAAATTCATGATGGACGCATTTCCCGAAAGGGCAATAGATGTGGGCATTGCCGAACAACATGCCGTTACCCTCGCCGCAGGGATGGCGACGCAGGGCATGACCGTATTCTGCAACATTTACTCTACCTTCCTGCAACGAGCATACGACCAGCTAATCCACGATGTGGCGCTGCAAAACCTGCCCGTTATTTTCTGCCTTGACAGAGCGGGTCTGGTGGGAGAGGACGGCGCTACGCACCATGGCGTGTTCGACCTGGCCTATTTAAACTGCATCCCGAACCTCATCATTTACGCACCCCTGAATGAGGTGGCTTTGCGCAACATTTTATATACCGCACAGCTGGCGCTGGACCATCCCATCGCCATACGCTACCCTCGTGGACGCGGCGAAAGCGCCGACTGGCAGCAGCCTTTTGAAACCATTGCAATCGGAAAGGCACACCAACTCAAAGCGGGGTCGGAAGTTGCCATCCTTTCTACCGGTACCATTGGGAATGATGCGGCAAAAGCGTTGGCACAAATCGAAAATTCTGCCCTGTTTTCGCACTATGACTTCGGGTTTGTAAAGCCGTTGGACGAAGCGATGCTGCACGGCATTTTCAGTATGTACAAAAGCATTATCACCCTTGAGGACGGCGCCGTTGCCGGGGGCTTCGGCAGCAGCATTACGGCATTTGCGGCAGCACACAATTACGCCTTGAAAATAAGGGTTTTAGGTATTCCTGATGAATTTATTGAACAGGGCACGGTGACACAATTGAAACAATATTGTGGAATTGACGTTAATTCATTAGAAGATATTTTTTCAGGTTATTGAAATTAACGAATTTTGCACCGCATTCCACTAAGCCTATTACTACATGAAGATTAAAGCCTGCATCATCGCCCTGCTGTTTATTATTTTTACCCAGGTTTCCCGCGCACAGGTGCTCATTACCACCACAATGCCGGACTCCATAACCTATTGGGAAAGGACCAATGCCCTGGGACTCGACATCAACCAGATATCGTTCGTGAACTGGAGCGTGGGGGGTAATAATTCCGTAGCCATACTTGGCAAAGGCCAGTTTGTGCGCAAATATACCCGCAAGTACATGAACTGGCACAATGAGCTGATCCTGAAATATGGCTTTAACAGCCAGGAGGGCCAGGAGACCCGCAAGACCGACGACCAGGTGCAGCTGAACTCGACCTTTGGCTACCGCAGGGATACCGTTTCGAACTGGTACTACAGCGCCAAGTTTAACTTCCAGACGCAGTTTGCCAACGGTTACCAGTACCCGAATACCACCGACGAGATCTCCGGCCCTTTTTCCCCGGCATACATCTTCCTTGGGGTTGGTGGCGAATACATCCGCAAAGACTTAGGCCTTAACGCATACTTCTCGCCGCTGACCAATAAAACGACCCTGGTAATGAATCGGGATCTTGCCGACAAGGGGGCTTTTGGGGTGGATCCCGCCCGCAGGGATGCCGACGGGAACATCATTGAACACGGAAGCAATTCGCGTACAGAAGTAGGTATCCTCCTGACCAACAACATCAAACGCCAGGTATTCAAGAACATCATGCTCGACCACCGGCTCACGCTGTACACAGATTACCTGAACAAGTTCGGCAATATCGACGTTAGCTGGCAGCTGCAGCTGGACATGACGGTAAACGAATACGTAAAGGCCAACATAGGTACGCACATCATCTATGACGACGATATCAAGGCTACCGAAGAAGTGGCCGGCGCGGTAGTACAGGTAGGCCCGAAAATACAGCTGAAGCAGATGCTGGGCGTAGGGTTAAGCTATACTTTTTAAGGCAACAGGCAATACCCCAAAAATACATATCCATCAGCGTTTGCCATTGGCAGCGGTGATGGATATTTTTTATGCCGGAATACAAATAACACCTTTTCAATCCTGGTCACAAATTTTTAAAAAAAAGGTGACTTTACAGGATATGCCGGTAGACTTTATATGACTTTTATAAAGTTGAAAGTAACTTCTCCCCCACCCTCCGGGTGATTTTTCAGTACTTCCAATATGACTTTAGGTGACCCGTTGAAATACCGCCAATTTTGAGGTGAAAAACTACATTTTGGATTAACTATTGTGTTTCTGTAACAATTCTGGTTATCCAAAATCCAACAGTGCAATAATCTACTTCGCCCCCGTAATCGTATTGTACAGCAGCACCGCTTTACCATCCGTCAATGTTGACACAAAATGGCAGATGTGCAGCAGCCGGTCGTACAGGCTCATTTTTTCGGTAACGAATTTTTCGGGCAGCAGCTTGAGCACGAGGTTGTCGTAGTTGCCGCCATTACCGTCGAACTTGTTGTTGTAGGCCGTGCAAAACGTGTCCAGCAGGGTAGCAATGATGCGGTAGCCGATTACTTCCTTCTCTACCACCTCGCGGCTTTGGTAAATGTTCTTTATGCTCAGGTTGATGATATCGTTCATCTGCGCGGTATATTTTCCCTGGTCCGTTAGGGCGTGGGGGTAATTTCCGGCAAGTATCGCCTCCTCATTTTCAAGGAACACGTCCACCGCATCATTGATCAGGCTGCCGATGGCCAATGCCCGCAGGTAGCCCAGGCGGTCCTCCTTGGTGGTAAGCATATTATATTTAGTGCGATCTATCTTGTCCTTCACCAGCTTGATGAGGTATTCCAATGCAAATTCCTCCTGGATCACGCCCAGGTTAATGCCGTCCTCAAAATCGATGATGGTATAGCAGATGTCGTCGGCGGCTTCCACGAGGTACGCCAGCGGATGGCGCTCGTAGCCGATGTCGTTACCGGACTTGTTGGGGATCATGCCGAGTTCCTTGGCAACCTCCTGCACAAATTCGGTATCGCACTGGAAAAACCCGTATTTTTTATCGGAGATGTTGCTTGTCGGTTTCTTGGGTAGTGACTCCTTAGGGTATTTCATGAACGCGCCAAGGGTGGCATAGGTAAGCCTCAGGCCACCGTCTACCCCCGGGCGCGATGCCGTAAGGAGGTTAAACCCGTTGGCATTGCCTTCAAAATCGATGAGGTCCTGCCACTTTTTATCCGTAAGGTGCTCCTTATACTGGTAGCCCCTGCCGGTCTTGAAATATTCGCCAATGGCCTTTTCCCCCGAATGCCCGAACGGTGGGTTGCCAATGTCGTGCGACAGCGCCGCCGCGGCCACAATAGCGCCAAAGTCGTTCATGTGGTAGCCATGTACCTCGCTGAGGTAGGGGTGCTTTTCGATGATCTTTTTGCCCACGAGCCTGCCGAGTGAGCGCCCCACCACCGATACCTCGAGGCTGTGCGTAAGGCGGGTGTGTACAAAGTCGGTTTTGGAGAGCGGTATCACCTGCGTTTTGTCCTGCAGGCTGCGGAAGGCCGACGAGAAGATTATACGGTCGTAATCCACCTCAAAGCCGAGGCGGGTGTCGTCCTGTTCCTTACGCAATCGCTTGCTTGTATCGCCCTGCCTTTTGAGTGACAGGAGCTGTTCCCATTGCATCATTATAGATTTAGTATTGAGATTTTAGTATTGAGTAGTGAGACTTTGTAGGTGGTATTGAGGTACCAGGCTTTACTCCTGTCTCAATACTAAAATCTCAATTCTAACGATCTACTTTATAAACTTCTTCTTGTCCGCCAATGCAAACTCCTTCGACTTCATCGGGTATTGCCCGTAGCTCTTATCGCTTGGGTTCTCGATAACCGATTTGATATTGATCTTATCCCCCAACTGGAATTTGGTTTCCACCTGGCGGTAATCCAGCATGTATTCGCCGCAAAAATAGTTGCCTGCTTCGTCCTTCTCTATGATCCCTGTGTAAACCGGTTTTTCGTCTTTTGCCATAATGTTTTAGTATTTTAAGTCCCTGCCTATTTCTTCAAATGAATTTTTAACCTGCAATGCTGCCTTGTATCTTTTAGCGTCTACCACATACGTGTCTGATGCCGTATCGTGCCATCCGCGCGGAACCTTGCTGATGAACGAAAGGGCTTCTATCGACAGTATCCTGCACAGCGCCCTTATGAGCACTGCCTTTGCCGTGGGCCTGGAGCCATCCTGCATTACGACCATAGTACCCGTAACCAGTTTGCCCACACTGCGCTGCATGAGCAGTTCGGACGTAAAAAGATAGGCCGACATTACCAGAGTGGTTATAATCCTGTCGGTAGTGCTGTCCAGCTGGTCAAACCACACCAATATCGCATCGCTTCCTAAAAGAGACGCGATAACCCCTACCAGTCCCACCAGCATGAAAATAAAAAGTACAACCGCAATGTCAATCAGGAGGTTAAACAGCCTTTTATGCCAGGTGACCAGCATGGAGCTGTCTATGTGTACGGTAGCGTTATATTCCATAAGTGCTCTAAAGTAAAGAAGGAGCAAATATACTGCTCCTTCATGGTTATTTGTGTATGTTGATTACGATCCGCACATTTCGCAGTCTTCCGGGTCGGCGTTGCGCGAACGCTCCAGCATTGCCTGGAATTCGGTCACTGCCATTGCCGGCTCTGCTTCTGCCCCTGCCAGCACCGCTTTTGCAGCAGCGGGTACAGTCTCAGCTTTCTTATCGTTGTTAAGGGTAAATTTGATGGCATCCACCGCGCTTTTGGTCCTGAGGTAATACATGCCCGTTTTAAGGCCGCTCTGCCATGCGTAGAAGTGCATCGACGTAAGCTTCGCTACATTCGCATTTTCCATGAACAGGTTAAGCGACTGGCTCTGGTCGATGAAATAACCCCTTTGGCGCGACATGTCAAGGATGTCCCTCATACTCATCTCCCAAACCGTTTTGTACAGCTCTTTTATATCGGCCGGTATCGCATCGATGTTTTGCACCGATCCGTTGTTGCGCATAATTTCCTGCTTAAGCGTCTCATTCCACAGGCCAAGCTCCACAAGGTCTTCAAGAAGGTGCTTGTTCACCACAATGAACTCACCCGACAATGTCCTCCTTGTATAGATGTTGGACGTATACGGCTCAAAGGCTTCGTTGTTACCCAATATCTGCGATGTAGATGCGGTAGGCATTGGCGCTACTAAAAGCGAGTTCCTTACACCGTGCTCCATAACCTCTTTCCGTAAAGAAGCCCAGTCCCAACGGCCGCTAAGGTCGCTGTCGTTAAGGCCCCAAAGGTTAAATTGGAATTCACCCTTCGATATCGGCGAGCCTTCGTAGGTAGAATAAGGGCCTTCGATTTTTGCCTGCTCCATAGAGGATGTTACGGCAGCAAAATAAAGGGTTTCGAATATTTCCTGGTTTACCTTCTTGGCCTCATCGCTTGTAAACGGAAGGCGCATCAGGATAAAGGCATCGGCAAGGCCCTGCACGCCCAACCCTACCGGGCGGTGGCGCATGTTGGAGTTCTGTGCCTCGATAACAGGGTAATAGTTCCTGTCGATCACTTTATTAAGGTTGACGGTTACACGTTTGGTAACATCGTATAATTTCTGGTGATTGAATTCGCCATTCTCCACAAACATCGGCAATGAAATAGAAGCCAGGTTACAAACCGCAACCTCATCGGGCGATGTGTACTCTATGATCTCGGTACATAAGTTCGACGAACGGATGGTACCCAGGTTTTTCTGGTTGGATTTCCTGTTGGCCGCATCCTTATACAGCATGTACGGAAGGCCGGTCTCTACCTGCGATTCCAGTATTTTCTCCCAAATGTCACGTGCCTTTATGGTTTTCCTGCCCTTGCCTGCTGCTTCGTAGCCTAAGTACAGCGCCTCAAACTCTTCACTGTGCGTATCCGATAATCCGGGGCATTCGTTAGGACACATAAGCGTCCAGGCTGCATCTTCCTGCACACGCTTCATGAACAGGTCCGGAATCCACATACCAAGGAAAAGGTCGCGCGTCCTCATTTCTTCCTTACCGTGGTTTTTACGCAGGTCCAGGAAGTCGAAGATATCTGCATGCCATGGCTCAATGTATATCGCAAAGCTGCCTTTACGCTTGCCGCCGCCCTGGTCTACATAACGGGCCGTCATATCATACACCCTCAGCATGGGCACGATACCGTTAGACGTACCGTTAGTGCCGCTGATGTAGGAGCCTGTGGCCCTGATGTTATGGATAGCAAGGCCGATACCGCCTGCCGACTGTGATATTTTTGCGGTTTGCTTAAGCGTGTCATAAATACCGTCGATGCTGTCATCCTTCATGGTAAGCAGGAAGCATGATGACATTTGCGGTTTAGGTGTTCCCGAGTTGAAAAGCGTAGGCGTGGCATGCGTGAAGAATTTCTTCGACATCAGCTCATACGTTTCAATCGCGGCAGGAATATCGTTCAGGTGGATCCCTACAGATACACGCATCAGCATGTGCTGCGGGCGCTCTACGATCTGTCCGTTTATTTTAAGCAGGTACGAACGCTCCAGCGTCTTGAACCCGAAGTAGTCATAGTTAAAATCCCTGTTGTATATTATGGTACTGTCCAGCACTTCGGCGTTGGCCATGATCGCCTCATACACCTCATCCGATAAAAGCGGCGCGGCGGTGTTCGTGCGCGGGTTAACATAATTATACATGTCACTCATCGTTTCCGAGAATGATTTCTTAGTGTTTTTATGCAGGTTAGATACCGCGATACGCGCCGCAAGCTGGGCATATTCGGGGTGGCTCACCGTCATCGATGCCGCAGTTTCTGCCGCCAGGTTATCAAGTTCCGATGTGGTTACGCCGTCATATAATCCTTCGATAACGCGCATAGCCACTTTTACAGGGTCTACAAAATCATTAAGGCCGTAACATAATTTCTTAATCCTGTCCGTAATCTTATCGAACATTACCGGTTCTCTTTTTCCGTCTCTTTTTACTACATACATAGGGCCAAAATTTAAAAGTTAGTAAACGGTACGCTGGTGCGCACCTTATAATCAATTAGTAAGTTTTTTTCTTTAACCACATAGCGACATAGGTATAACAGACCTACAAAAAAGTTCCCGGGTTTTGAAGTGAAAGCCCACAGAGATGAAGCGACGCTTCTACTATATGTTCCTTATACCTCCTAATTAACTATGAAAACTATGTATCTATGTGGTAATCATTAATATTGTATTCTGCTTAAAAATCAGCATCAAAGCTAATCTTCTGCGAATCGGCGCCGTCTTTATTGATAACGCCTGCTTTCTGGTATTCCGAAACCCTTTTCTCAAAGAAGTTGGTCTTGCCCTGAAGCGAGATCATATCCATGAAATCGAATGGGTTGCCGGTATTGAACTGCCTTTCGCAGCCCAGCTCCACCAACAGCCTGTCGGTTACAAACTCCAGGTATTGCGTCATCAGCACCGCATTCATCCCGATAAGGCTCGACGGCAGCGACTCCGTGATAAATTCCCTCTCGATCTCGAGCGCATCCAGCAATATTTCCTTTATCCTGTCTTTAGGCACCTTATTTACGAGGTGGTGGTTGTGCAGGTGTACCGCAAAGTCGCAATGCACGCCCTCATCCCTCGATATCAGTTCATTAGAAAAAGTAAGCCCCGGCATCAGGCCGCGCTTCTTCAGCCAGAAGATCGAGCAGAATGCCCCCGAGAAGAAGATCCCCTCTACCGCCGCAAAAGCGATCAGCCTTTCGGCAAATGAGTCGGACCCTATCCACTTGATCGCCCAGTCGGCTTTCTTCTTAATGGCCGGAAATACATCAAGGGCATGGAACAGCTGGTCTTTTTCCGTCTCGTCCTTTACATAGGTATCAATAAGGAGTGAGTAGGTTTCACTATGGATGTTCTCCATCATGATCTGGAAGCCGTAAAAGAATTTCGCCTCCGGGTACTGCACCTCGTTCACGAAGTTTTCCGCCAGGTTCTCGTTTACGATACCATCCGATGCGGCAAAGAATGCCAGGATGTGCTTGATGAAGTATTTCTCGTCTTCGTTCAGTTTGGTATTCCAGTCGTTCATGTCCTGGTGCAGGTCGATCTCTTCGGCAGTCCAGAAGCTGGCCTCCATTTTTTTGTACCATTCCCATATATCATGGTGCTTGATGGGGAAAATTACAAACCTGTTTTTATTTTCCTGTAATATCGGCTCTATTGCGGACATAATGCGTTGACTTTTATTATATTGATGTAGATGTTTTTTGTCTTACGGGGGAGATACAAAGATTGGCATTTGAGATAGAAAAACAAAGCCATACTTATTCACAATCGGGCATAGTTTTTAACAACGCTTAACAAAGTGTTAAAGATTTATTAAAATGTAATTTTTTGATTATCAAATGATTATAAAGCACGGATATACCGGTACAATGGCCCGAACAGGCAGCAATGACAGGGGTTTTAAGTCACTTAGCGGCGCCTTCCGCGCGACGGTTCACCCTTCAGTTCACCGGCAACTTTTTCGAGTTCGGCATACCAGTTGGCGCCAAACCGGCGGATGAGTGCTTCCTTTACGAATTTGTACACCGGCACCTCCAGCTCCTTGCCCAGGGCACAGGCCGGACTGCAAATGTCCCACTTGTCGTAGTTGACAGCAGCAAATTCGGTAAAGTCTTTTACGCGTATGGGGTACAGGTGGCACGAAACGGGCTTTTTCCAGTCGATGATGCCCTGGTTGTATGCCTGCTCAATGCCGCACAGGGCGGTCTTGCCGTCAAAAATCACATAGGCGCAGTCCTTATCATCAATAAGCGGTGTCTCCAGCTCGCCATCGGTACCGTTCACCCACGTACCCTGCGCCTCGATTGCGGCAATGCCTTCCTTGCGGAGGAAGGGTTTCACCTTGGGGTAAATAGCCTCCAGTATTTTGGTCTCCTCTTCATTCAGCGGCGCGCCGGCATCGCCATCCACGCAGCATCCCCCTTTGCATGCCGAAAGGTTGCACACAAACTCCTTCTCTAAAATATCCTCAGATACTATTGTTTTTCCCAGTTGAAACATGGGGCAAAGATAGTATAAATTTTAACCACGGATATTTTTTGTTTTTACCACAAGGGGCACCGGGGTTTACACGAGGATCACTAAGCCGTACGCTTAAGGCACAAAGCGAAGCGTAAAATTGTGGCCTTTTTTACAGTCGGCCATTGTGGCCTTTGTGAAAAATCTTTGTGAACCTTGTGGTAAATTTTCTTTAGCAGCCAACTATCTATCGTGGAAATGCACCCCTCGTATACATGTAGCCAAAACCCTCCCAAAATTTAACGCCGTATTAGCATTCATGCCGTATTTATGCACTACTTTTGCAGTCCCTAAAACGCAATGCCTCATGGACTTCGACTGGAAACAGGTATTTACAATCACCATGGTGCTTTTCGCCGTGATCGACATCATTGGGAGCATCCCGATCATCGTCGACCTGCGCACCAGGCTGGGACACATCCAGTCGGGAAAGGCATCCATTGTGGCCATGGTCATCATGATCGCATTCCTGTACGTGGGCGAGGAAATACTCAAGCTCATCGGCATAGATGCCAATTCCTTTGCCGTGGCGGGGGCGTTCGTACTGTTCTTCCTTGCGCTCGAAATGATCCTCGGCATACGCCTTTACAAGGAGGACAGCCCGAGCACCGCATCCATCGTACCCATAGCATTCCCGCTCATCGCCGGAGCAGGAACCATGACTACCATCCTTTCGCTGCGGGCCGAATTTGAAAAGATAAACATTATAACCGCCATAGTAATCAACGTGATTTTAGTATACATCGTACTGAAATCATCCGCTAAAATAGAGAAGCTTTTGGGCGATAACGGCCTGGGTGTCATACGGAAAGTATTCGGTGTGGTGCTGCTGGCAATAGCTGTTAAATTATTTGCGGCTAATGTTAAACAATTATTTATTTAATATCAATATACTTAACTTCACCCCCGTAAAGCCTCACCTTACACATAAAGAAAGCATTATGAAAATTTTTATATACACGCTGATGGCCATTGCTTTAGGGCTCATCATCTTTAATGCCACCCAACTCGACTTTAAACATCTTACCGAAGGCAACAGCATGATTGCACTGGTCGGCATCCTTGCATCGCTGTGCGCGGTGTGTATCCTTTTGATATTTATGCTCGCCAAAAACATCGAGGAGAAAACCAAACGCCAGTAATATTATGTTCGATGTTCTCATCATTGGTGGCGGCGCGTCAGGGGCATCCTGCGCCCTCGTCCTTGGCTCCGCACTCAAAAGGCCCTACGCCGAAGGCAAACGGGCAGCAATCCTTACCCACCAAAAAGCATCAATGCTGCAGGATGCCATATTCTGGAATGCCTATGGCGTACCCCCCGGAAAACTGGGCAAAGACCTGATGGACGAAAGCCTGGTGCAGCTCGCCTCCCAATATCCTGAAATGGAGCAGATACCCAACGAAAAAGTAATGCGTATTGACGGTACAGCAGGTAACTTTACAGTAGTTACCAATAAAAACACCTACCAGGCAAAGGCCGTTGTCGTGGCCATAGGCTCGGCGAATACTTTTGCGATCGAAGGACTGATGGACTACGTTATCCCCCATAAAAAAGCAATCCCCGAGAAAAACCGCATCCAGTTAAATAACGACGACCACCTGGTTGCCGAAGGCATTTACGTAGCCGGTACACTCGCAGGGCACCGCAGCCAGCTTGCCATAGCCGCAGGCAGCGGGGCAGCCGTAGCCACCGACATCATGACCCTGTGGAATAACGGGATCCCGACGCAGTATCATGATAGTGTGAGGAAGTAGGTTTAGAAAAGTTTCAAAGCAGCAAAGTAGCAGAGTCGCAAAGTTTTTCCGAACTTTATAGTTCTAAACCACTATACCTATGCAAAAGAACGCTGTCACCCTACCCAATAACGATACCAGCCTATCCATAGCCGGGAACACCTATCGCATACTCATTTCAGAAAAAGATACCGGCGGCGCGTATGCTGTAATCGATATGCTTGTCCCTCCGGGCGGCGGACCCGGGCCACACGAGCACCCCGCTATTTGGGAGACCTTTCATGTGCTTGACGGCGAAGTGGAATTTACGACTGAAAATGGTAAGCAAACTGTGACGAAAGGCGACATTATCAATATTCCCCTGAATGGGCCCATACATTTTTTTAAGAATAAATCGGACATCATGGCACACCTGATCTGCACCGTTGCCCCCGCCGGACTGGAGGATTTTTTCGCAGAAGTAGGCAAACCGGTGGCCCATGGTGAATTCCTGCCGCCACAGCCACCAACGCCTGAAGAAATGGAAAAGGTTCAGGCGGCAGCTAAGAAATACGGGCAGGTGTTGTATGCGGCGGATTATTTGGATTAAAATCAGATGCTGAAAACCTGTCTTACCCCTTTTCAACGATCGCGATCTCTTCGGCGGTAAGCCCATACAACGCATACACCATTTGGTCTATTTCCTTATCGGTAGCATCAATTTTTGCTTTTAGTTCCAGCGCCTTTTTCTTTTCCTGCTCAAAATAATCCTCCCACTCGGCTTCCTGCGCCAGGGTAAGCTTTATCTTCTTTTTGCCCAGCTCCTTTATAAAATCGCCGTAACTCAACAAGTACCAGTCCTGTAGCTTTTTGGGAAGATCTTCAAGACTGAATTTACGCTGCAGGGAACGCTGGAATTTTTGGGAACGTTCCTTTATTTCAACATTTGAAACAAGAATAATATTGGCCATATCTATATACAGATCATGATTTACTTTCGAAATTTCTGGTAATGGCAACGATTCAAATGCTAATTTGGTCAAATTGGTATTCGATTCACCAAAATACTGATTGTAATAAAAACTTATTAATCTAGAATTTAAAATTGAAAGGTAAAACCGAACATCATCCTTAGGATTTTTCAGATTCGCCAAATTCGCATTTGGAAAAATTATATGATTTTCAAAATCAACAGTGGCAAAAATTTTATTTTTATTTTGTCCTACTATTCTTTGCAAAATAATTTTTGGTTTAAGATGCCAAGTTGTAGTTTTTTTATCCATTCCTTTTATAAAAACATATTTCTCCACATTATCTTTATAATATCTGTGAATATCCCGACCTTCGAGATAAAGTGCCGAATTTTCTTCCAAATATTTACTTTCTTTTAATTCTACATTGGTATAGATTCCATCATAAGTAATGTTTTCAAAAACAACTTGTTGTGGAATACTCATCCATCCCTTATGCAACTCTAGATAATCTCCAAATCTTTTTTTACAAGATGCTAACTTAATCAAGAGGGGAGTTAAACTAATAATGACAATATTATTAAACTTACTAACGATTGAACTCTGGGATACCTCAATTTCATTATTATAAACGTTCTCCATCCCATTCAAAATCTGCTGTTTATTTTTATTAATGCTTTTTAAATGAATAAAATTTTTTTTATCATACTCATTTTTCAAGATGATGATAGCTGTTTCAGTATTTACTTCATCAAAGGGATAAAATCTGTATGGGAAATCTATTATTGTTTCAACTTTTGTCTGAGTAAACAGAAACTCTCTCAAATTTTTAAAACTTATGTTTGTGTAATAAGAGTTTGGAGTTATAAAACCTAGATAACCATTAGCTTTTAATAATTGTTTTGCAGACTTATATAAGAAAATTTCATATAAATCCATTTCAGAAAAAAGCAATTCAGCATATTCCAACCAATAAAAACCTCTATCATTAACCGGTATTTGTTTTGTTCCGACATAAGGCGGATTCCCAATAACCACATCAAACCCTCCCCTGGCAAACACCTGCGGGAATTCCTCTGCCCAGCTAAAGGCTTTATCGCCTGCTACTTCGGGGTCGTCTATCAGGGAGTTGCCGCATTTTATGTTGCTGCTCAGGTCGTTTAGTTTCCGGTGCGGCTGTGCGGTGCGCAGCCATAGGGACAGTTTGGCAATCTCCACACTCTCCTCATTCAGGTCCACGCCAAAGAGGTTGTTTTCCAATATCGCCGCTTCAACATCAGAGAGCACAAACGTATCCTTGTTATATGTAGCCGAAAGCTCGTCAATGTAGCGGTGTTCCGCAATAAGGAACTCCAGGGCCTGGTTCAGGAACGCGCCGCTGCCGCAAGCCGGGTCGCATATTGTAAGCTGTAAAAGCCATTGACGATACTGCTGAAGGTTGTCGAGCCGTTTCCGGCTGCGCTTGCCCGGTTGGTAATTTTCATCAGTAATTATTAATTCGGCTTTCTTTTCCGCGCAAAGCTTTCCTATAGTGTTGTCTACAATATATTTGGTAATGTACTTTGGCGTATAAAAAACGCCGTCTTTCTTCCGCTTGGTCTTGGTTTTATCTATCACCGCTCCCTCCAGCTGCGCCTTTACAGCATCGATCTCGTTCAGGGAGTTCTCAAAAATATGCCCGAGGATGTTCACATCGATTTCGCTGTCAAAATCGTAATTGCTCAGGGTCTGTGTGTGGGCAAACAGCAGCTCGTCATCTATGGCAATGTCATTTAAAACATCGTCGTCTTTAAACAGGCCTCCGTTATAGGCAAATATCTGGTGCACTTCTTTTTCAAGCGAAGCAGTCTGGTTAAATGCCGGAAGCGTCACCTTAGCCCCTGTATCGAGGTCCCTAAAATACATTTTGTAGCGTTGGTACAGCGACACATCGATACGCATTTCCTGTAGTTGCCTCCACTCCTTATTGATGCGGAAGATCAGGTTGGTAGGCAGCAGGTTCCTGTCTTCGGCAAAAAACACGAACAGGAAGCGGTCCAGCAGCTTTTGCGACTTTTTAAACAGGAGCAGCGGGTCGTATTGCGGGTTCAGCTGTACAAGGTTCTGGTACAGGTCTGTTTTAAAATTAGAATAGTCCTTATAGAGTTTCTTAGTGATGACATCTTCCTGGCTTACCGATTCCTCTTTTATCTTTTTTGCCAACCCGTTGGAAAGGTTTTCATGCGCGAGGCACAGGTACATTTCCCTAAAATCGTTTTCTGTAAGTGTAAAAAGATTATATTCCAGATAGTCAACGGCGTTATCAATGTAAAACCTGAGCTTCTCAAAATTCGATGTCACTACATAGGTACAGTCGGGCTGGTTGTTCTTGTACCCGAATGCCTGTGTCTCTATTTTTCCGAGGTCAATGGTATCGGTTCCCTTAAGTTCGATCACCGCTTTAACCTTGCCGTTTATCAGTATGGCGCCATCGGCTTTCTTACTGTCCTTTACATTCTTTTGTTCGAGGACAAAATTATAATTTGACTGTGGCTTAAGCACATAGCCCAATATCCTGACAAACAGTTCACGCACAAATCCCTCCTGAAACTCCTCTTCCTTTGAATCGCGTATGTTTGCCTGTATGTGCGGATCATGAAAATAATTTTTGTATTCCGACCATTGTGCAGTGATCTTTTGCTTATCCTGTAGTTTTAAATATTTATTGAGTACGGAATTTTGGAATAAGGACATGAATTGTTTTATTTCCGTTAAAAGTAATAAATTTTAAGATACCTCATATTCCCTGAAGTCAGTTCTTGCAGCCATCTCCCTGCGTTACTGTGGCCCTAAAAAAACAGAGGCCGTCATACGACGGCCTCCGAATCACAAAAACAATAAAAATGTATTAAAACACTTTAAACTGGTATACGGGTGATGGGGTAACATTGCCCGCATCATCAGTAGTAACCACTTTCCAGTAATAGGTCCCGCCCGATACCACCGCTACACCCGGCATCGTCTCCGTAGTCACGGTGCCTTTCAGCGTGGTTGGGTTGGCATTGGTATCCATGTATACCTTATAATCGGTGATATCATTGTCGAGGTCGCTGCCATCCCATTGCAGGGTAACGGTTGGCCCGTGCACGGTAGAACTCATGAGCGGTGCCACTACCTCTGCCGGGAATGGTGCATAATTGGCAATCCCGCTCCCCGCGTTGTAAAACTTCCAGGTCTCGCTTTTCGCGGTCGTACCGTCGGCTTTGTTGGCATTCACATACCAGGAGTACGGTGTGCCTTTTTCGAGCGTTACCTCGTGCGACAGGTTGGCTCCCGCGTTGTATTGCAGGAGGTTTTGGGTATTAAGGTTCTTCACATACACAAAATACGTTTCGGTATCGGGCGCGGCATTCCATGAAAAGGTCACCTTGCTCTGTGTAGCCGAAACCTCCACCCCTGTGGTACACTCCGAGTTATTTTCCGGGAAAGCCGGTACAGCAGCCTGTGTGTTGTTGCCGCTGCCGCCGCCATCGTCACTGCTGCCGCATCCTGTAAGGGCCATAAAAACAGCCGTTAATGCTATTAATGTCTTTCTCATTCTTTTACAATTTTAATGTTATACGCCTGCGCGCCTGCAACCACCCTAATTACATAAATGCCTGCCGCAAGCGAGCCTGTATTTACGGTAAACACTTTGTCATGCGTGGTATAGCTGCCTGCAATTACCCTGTTGCCAAGGGTCGAGAACACCTCTGCATATACGGGGCCGTTCTTTACCTCCGGAATAAGCACATGCACGTCGTTGCCGCTAACAGGGTTAGGGTACACGCGGAGGCTGTCTTCCATCATGATGGTTTTGCGGTACACACCCTGGCATTCCTTGTCGGTTTTAACCTCCAGGATATTCTCGCCGCCTTTAAGGTCGAGGGTTATGGCATTCGCCGAAGTTTCGTATACTTTCCCGTTAAGGTTTATGGTATAATGGCTTCCGCCTTCCAGGTCAAGGTCCACGGTATAATTTGCAACGGCTATTCTTTGCAGTACCGAAAGGTCGCCCGGTTCGGTCACCACCACATCAAAGCACTGGCTGTAGGCCGGGGCTTCGGGAAGGGTAATGCATACTTTATAGTCGCCTGCTGCAAGGTTGCCAAAGGTGGTGCCGGTCGTAAAACTGGCCGTCTGGCCCGATGTACCCGTAAGCGTGGCTACATAGTTATGGTTGGCCGTCGCCGTAATGGCAATGCTCCCGTTATTGGACGTACGGCAGGTTTCGCTGGTTACCTGCAGGGCAAAGTTGTTTGACGGAAGAGTAAACAGGGTACAGCCGTTAAAGTCGACTACGGCACCTGCCGGAGTATTCGGGCACTGGTCCAGGGTATCCGCTACCCCATCGTTATCGGAATCCTGCGCCTGGAATGAAAATTTTACCCAGTTCAGGTTAAAACCCGGTGCGGTAACCACGAGCCTCATATAGTAGCGCCCGGCAGGAAGCACGGCATCCGTAGCCAGTGTCTGCCAGGTTTGCCATCCGCCTGTAGGAGGAAGGCTCACCGTGTGTATGTCCTGCGTCGTTGCGTTAATCAGTTGCAGCTTAATGCCGCCCGTCTGGTTTTGCGCCGCACGGCGGTATTCTATCCTGTAATTCCCAGCCTGGTTGATGTTGACAAGGTACTCCAGGTAATCGCCGGCATCAGTATAGGCAATGTTCTGTCCACCGCCGGCATCGGTACTGGTTTCAAGCTCAAGGCCGCTGTTTGCATAAAAACTTTCGGCCTCTATCTGTCCCGATATCTGCTGAAGGTTGCCTATGCGGTTGCTCACGGGCCTATCGGCAAAGGGAGCGTGCACGGTGGCATCAACAGCAATAAGGTTGGTTCCCGCATAAGTAAGCGTCACCACATCTGATGGGTTGATTGGGGTAGCCGGGGTTAACACAAAGCTGTTTGGCGCCGTGCCCATAACAACAGTAGTTATCGCCACCGCATTGCCATTCACTTTCAGCGTAAGCGCGCTTGCACCAAAGTCGATTCCTGTCTGTAGGTTTTTATTTAAAACCACATTGATCTTGTCGCCCAGCACATTGGTTGCGGCATCAATCACTTTAAAGTCGGCCTGCGCCGAAGTAGTCGGGTTTTTAAATTCGATGAAGTTCAGGTTGAAGGCGCCGGCATCAAAGTAGATCTTTACTTTATTTTCGCCTGCCTGAAGCAATACATCCGTAAGTGTCACTGTCGACCATGTTGTGTAGGAGCCTGTCGATGGAAGGTTGATCCTTTCGGAAATCCTGCCATTGGCATCTTCAAGATGGATCGCGCCGCCCAGACCCGCATAGCGGATGTCGACATCATAGGCAGTTTGGTTTTGTGGGCTAAGCGTGTACAATAGCCACTCGCCCGCTACAATGTGGCTTACGTGGAAACCATTTCCGCCATCATTCGATTCCTGGATGTCCACGCCATCGTTACGCATCGCCCAGCCGTTATTCCAGGCCTGGAAAGTTCCGGTATCGGTCCTGTAGTTGGCTATGTCGGTATCATGGTAGGCATACAGGTGCGGCCCAAGGTCGTATTCCGTAGCATATACTTTGCCGGGCAGGTTGTGTGTTTTGTATTTAACGGTTTCGGTAGTCTGCACCTGGCGGAACATCGCATCGATCACGTCGGGCTTTGTTACAGTATTTTGTATCTTATAATTTTCTGCGATCTGCATCAGCGCGTTGAATGCAAATTCCTGCGTTGGCTGCGTTCCGCCGTTGGCCCAATAATCGAGCAACTGCTGGTACTGTGCTGTTTTGGTTACTGTTGCGGGACCGGCAACGCTGCCTATCTTTTTCAGCGGCCACCATGCCCAGCCAATGTTCAGCGATTCTGATAGCGAAATGGCATCCCTGAACCACACGTTGGAGTTTTCGCCACTTTCACCAAGCCACAACGGCACATTGTGCTGTGTCCTCAGGTTGAGTAAGCCCTGTATGGCGCCAACGTTATTGGCATTCCAGTATTTATGCCAACTGAGTACCATATTGTTGTCCCAAAGCGGGAACATGCCATTGTAGTTATTACCCCAGCAGTTACCTCCCAAAATGATCATGTGGTTGGTATCCACCGCACGGATGGCATTGGTAATGGATACATACAGCGACCTTAGCGGTGCATTCGAGTTTTCGTCACACCCGTTCTGGTTACTGCCGGTAAATGCCCAGTTGGGTTCGTTAATCAGGTCGTAACCGCCTATCCATGGCTCGTTCTTGTACCTGTCCGCCAGTCTTGCCCATAGCGCAATAAGCTTTTGCTTGTTCGCTTCGCTTTCCCATAATGATGGTTTTGCCGGATTGTAATCGGAAATGTTAGCATCCTTACCCTGTCCGCCCGGTGTAGCGTGCATATCGAGTATAAGGTACATCTGGTTTTGCTCGCACCACTCTAACAGCTGGTCTGTCCTTTGGAAGCCTTCGTCAAGCCATGTATTTTGCCCGGCAACCGGCTCCTGCTCAATCGGCAGGGTATAAAGGTTGTAGTGCATCGGCAGGCGCACGGAGTTAAAGCCCCATGCCTTCAGGGAGTCGATATCCCTTTTGGTAATTCCGTTATTACGATATGCCTGGTAAAACGTTTCAGTATTGGCCTCGCCGATAAGCTGTTTTATTTTATCGCGTATCTGCCATTGGGTGCCTGCAAAAGCATCGGTTTGCAGCATATAGCCTTCCTGTACCATCCAACCGCCAAGCCCCATACCGCGAAGCAGCACGTTGTTGCCGTTGCCGTCCACTATGTTCTGGCCGCTTTGGTGCAGGTATCCCTGGCCGAATGCCGGCAGGGACAGCGCCATTAAAATTAGGTAATATATTTTTTTCATAGGTGCGTGTCTTAGTAAGTTAACGTCTGTATGGCATGGGCCGGAATTTCAGCTACTGCCTTTGTAGTACCGATGATCAGGTTATATGTGATCTTATCGTTACTGTTATTCATCACAACAGTTACCATTTTGCCGTTGGCATTCACAAACGAGGTGCTTTGCAACTGGCTCCTGCTCGATGCGGTGCTTACCCTTTTTGCGTCAGGCTGTACAAATTTTGAAAAATGGCCTATGTAGTAAAATGATGGTGTATAGATGATCTCGCCGGTTTTAGTGTCTACATGTATTGGCGCAAAGCAAAAGTTGCCTACGTGGTTTGGCCCGCCTTTTTCGTCCAGGAGAATGTTCCAATCGGTCCAGCCGGTCATGCCGTTGTTAAAGTCGTTTATCATCTGTTCGCCATAGCGCTCGCCGTTTGGCCAGTACTGAAAGCGTGCCGGGTCAAATTTCTCCACGCAGCCTTCGGTAAACATCAGGTGCTTGTCAGGGTAGGCTTCGGCCACTTTTTGCAGGTTCTGGAACATCGGCTTGCCGCCTGCCCAGGTTTCATACCAGTGGAAGCCCATGCCCCAGGCGTATTTTGATGCCTCAGGATCACCAAATATGGTATTTGCCCGTTGCACCATAAGGTCGCGGTTGTGGTCCCAAACAATGATTTTTTTGTCGCCAAGCTCTTTCCTTATGGTTGGCCCAAGGTAATTTTTAAGGAAGTCGCGCTCTTCTTCTGCAGTATAAATGCAGGACTCCCATGTTTGGGTAGCCATTGGCTCATTTTGTACCGAAAGGCCCCATACCGGCATGCCTTCTTTTTCGTACGCCTTAATGAACTTTACGTAATAATCGGCCCATGTCTGGTAGTATTCCGGGAGTAATTTGCCGCCCCTGAGCATATTTTTATTGTCCTTCATAAATGCAGGCGGGCTCCATGGGCTAACATAAAATGTTACCTTGTTGGATGCGGCTTTCATGGCCTGCTTTATAAGTGGTATACGGTATTTTTTATCGTGGTCAATACTGAATGAATTCAGGCTTTTGTCGCCTTCTTTGATGTATGTATAGCTGCCACTGCTAAAGTCGCTGCTGTGGATGGTAGTCCTGATAATGGAGTAGCCAATACCATCTGCGCTGAAGTAGGCATTTAAAAATTCTTTTTGTTTTGCGGGCGTTAGTTTGGCAAACACCTCGGCGCTCGCGTCGGTTATTGCGCCGCCAATGCCCAGGATCGACTGGAATGTTTTGGACGGTTCTACAAACACCGAAAATTCTGTTTCGAGCGGCTGCTTTGAATCTGTAAAGGTAAGTTCACCTGTTTTGGAAAGGCGCAGCTTTGTGTTTTCGGCTGTGGTATATACCTGTACCTTGTTACCCACCGCAGGATAGGATTGTTTTGCCTGTTGTGCCACTGCCGAAAACGACAGCAATGCCACCAGGCCTAAGCCTAAAAATTTATTTTTCATTATGTTTTTTTGGAATTTTTGCAATTTTAGGGATTGCAGTTCTGAAGGAGATATTTAAAAAAATAGCCTGTTTTCTTGCAATAAGATCACAGGCTATTCATAACTAACCCAAAACTTTTTATGGTAATTTACGCATCGAAACGTCAGAAACGGTAATGTTGTTAACTCCGTTATTTGCGCCTGTACCTGTTTTTACAACAAGGTAAATAGTGCCGGCCTGAGCAAACGTAACCTGTGAGCCGGTGCCCACACAGCCTACGCTTGACAACATTCCGTTGAAAGGTGCGATGCCGCAGCCTGCCCAAGTGTTCAATCCGAGGATTGCAGTAGGGTCGCTGCCATAATCCGATCCGTTAACCGGCTGTGTAGTGCCTGTAAACACCTGAAACCACATCAAGTCATTGGCGCCCGGTCCTTCCACGTGCATATCAACAAGGTAAGAACCTGCCTCAACCTGGACCGCCTGGTAAATACCCTGGCCGGTATAATTGTTTGCAACCCCACCGTTAGCTGTAGCACTGTCGCCATTAAACGTCCATGTTACTGTCTGTGTACCACTGGTATTGAACGTAGTCCAGTCGGAAGCATTTTCAAAATTCGGGCTGTCAACGATGTTTGGCCCAAGAAGCAGGTTGGCTACTTCAAAAGTTTGCTGTGACACAAAGTTAGTACCGCCTGTACGGCCCACTACCCTGTGCTGCACTACATAAGTACCCGGAAATACAAAGGTCATGTCCCTCACGTTGTCCGAAACCCTTGTTTCAGCAAGGTTAGTTACGGCATGAGGACCCGTATAAGTATACTTCCAAGTGTGGTAAAGGATGTTTGGATCATCAGATGCAGTGAAAGTATAATTATTGCCATTGGCCGTTGTTGCATTAAATGCAGCATCCATATCGGCCATTGTAAGCGGATTTCCACCTGTTTCTTCTTCAGGCGAGCATCCGGCCATCAGGCCCATCGCAGTGATTGCAAGGGCATAAAAGCCATTCTTCATTATATTTTTTATCTTCATAACTATAGTATTAATAACCAGGATTTTGTTCGATCATAGTGTTTTCCAGTTCCCTTAGCGGTATAGGCCATATTTCATTCTTGCCCGCCACGAAGTTGCGGGATGCAAGTATAGTTGCAGCCCTTCCGGTGCGTACAAGATCATGCCAACGGTGGCCTTCACCTGCAAGCTCCAGCCTGCGCTCTTTCCAAATGTTCTCTATTGACACAGGTACAGACGGAAGGTCTACCCTGTCGCGTACAGCGTCAAGCAGTGCCTGTGCCCTTGCGCCTGTTCCGCCAAGTGCTTCAGCTTCCATCAGGTAGGTATCGGCAAGGCGAATGGCATAGGTATTCTGCCTGTAGTTCAGTACTGCATCACCCGGCTCGTCGCTTACATCCGAAAGCTTAGGCATGAACTTTTTAAGGAAATAACCTGTATCCTGATAGCCTGGCTCATAAGAAGCCTGTCCGGCAGCCACAAGCGCGTTCATATCAAGTAACGTAGCGTCAAATCGTGGATCTCCCTGTAATGCATTCGCAAGGTCAACTGTAGCAGGGTTAAAGCTCCATCCTGCCTGATAAGCAGGCGCACCCGATGCACCGTAACCGCGTGGACCAACCATTACATTGAGTGAATTTCCTTCGTCAGATCCTGAACCCCAGTTACCCCAGCCTGCACGGCTCGATTTAGTATGTGCTACCTCAAGAATAGATTCTGAATGGAATTTGTTATCTACTACCCACAGGTCATTGTAGTTATCCAAAAGCCTGTACCCATATTGGCTCGTACCGCCCGGCGTACCGTTTACCTCTGCCAATACTGCAGCAGCCTGAGGCATCTTGTTTTGATAAAAATACACCTTTCCAAGTATGGCTTTACCGGCCCCTTGGGAAATACGGCCTGCCTCTGTAGCAAGATCAAGAGACATTGGCAGATCAGGGACAGCCTCGGTAAGATCCAGTTCTATCTGCGCATATACCTCTGCAGGGTCAGCCTGTGTTTTGGTATAGTATTCAGACGGAAGCAGGTTTGTGGTATAGAGCGGAATGTTTTTAAACATGGTTACCAACTGGAAATAGTAATAGGCGCGCAACGTTTTTGCCTCTGCGGCAAAGCGTGCTTTTTTAGCTTCATCCATCGGAATGCCCGGTAGTTTCTCCAAAAGCACGTTGGCCCTGAAAATACCCTGGTAATAATCGCTCCAAAAGCTTCCTGGTATCGTTGTAGCGTTAATTGTATAGTTCGAGAAAGACTGTATACCCGCACCGTCGGACGAGTTACCACCTCCGGCATAAAAGTCATCAGACCCCGCATTAAGCATTGCGATCATGTTCTCGAAACCACCTGATTGTTTCCTCATCAGGTCGTATGTTGCTACAAGTGCCGAATAAGCATCTGTTTCATTTCGGTAATAATTCTGCTCCAGGTTGGTCCCCTTGGGATCAACATCAAGGAATTCGTCGCTGCATGCCGTAAATGTTGATATTGCAACAAGCATTGCTACAGACAATTTTACACTTCTAAGTTTCATTTTCATCATTTTTTTTATTAAAATTGAAGATTACAGCCTAACATAAACGATTGCGCCTGTGGATAGTAGCCACGGTCAATACCCATTACGTCGCCACCAATCTCCGGGTCGAAACCGGTATATTTAGTAAAGGTAACAAGGTTTTCTGACTGAAGGTATACCCTGAACTTAGAAAGTCCTATGGTTTCAATAACATTCTGTGGCAGCGAGTAGCCCACCTGAAGTATTTTCAGCCTGAAATAGTCTCCATCCTGAAGATAGAAAGATGATGGCTTGCTAAAGTTACCATTAGGGTCGCCCGAAGAAAGCTTAGGATACGTATTAGAAGTACCTTCGCCTGTCCAACGGTTAAGCGCGTTTGTCTGCCAGTTGGCCGTTGGTATGTCAAGCCTGCGGGTAGCCTGGAAAATCTGGTTTCCTGCTACACCCTGTCCAAAAGCCATAAGGTCGAATCCTTTATAATCAAGGTTTAGCGTAATACCAAAGGTATAGTCCGGCAATGGGCTTCCAATGAACTTTCTGTCAAGGTCATTGATCATTCCGTCGCCATTAAGGTCTTTAAATTTGAAATCACCAGGAGTAGCCAATGGCTGAATAAGGCCGCCATCTGTACCTGTATATGCATCTATCTGAGCCTGGTTTTGGAAAATGCCATCAGTTACATAGCCATAGAATTCATTGATGCTGTGACCAACTTCCGACCTTGTGATTGGTCCTGCCGACTGTATGCCAGGGCCTGAATTAAACTGCCTGTCCGGACCTACAGATAATACTTTGTTTTTAAGTGTTGAGAAGTTACCGTTTACCGACAGGTTAAGGTCGCCAATTTTCTTGTTGTAACCCAACTCAAATTCAAAACCTGTATTCTCCATATCAGCAACGTTACCTGCAGGTTCGCCTGTTGCACCCACATAGCCCGGAAGCCTCACACCCTGTAGTATGCCTGTAGTTTTCTTCCTGTACCACTCAGCGGTAAGGTTAAAATCCTGGAATATCGTAGCATCAAAACCAATATTGGTCATTGCCGTTTCTTCCCACTTAAGATCCGGGTTAGCCGGTGCATCAGGGCTGTTGCCCACAACTACCGATCCCTGGTTACCTATCGTGTAGTTACGTCCACCGCCTACAAGTGAAAGGTAACGGAAGTTACCGATGTTGTCATTACCAGTTACACCGTAGCCTCCACGAAGCTTGAACTGGTTAAGCACTTTTGTATCATGCCAAAAATCTTCTTTTGTAAGTACCCATCCTGCTGAGAATGAAGGGAACACACCATATTTGTTATTATCCCCAAAGCGTGAAGAACCGTCGCGGCGAATAATACCGTTAAAAAGGTATTTTTCTTTATAGTCGTATGTTACCCTTGCAAAAAGCGAGGTTACTACGTGCTCATTTCCTGTAGAAGCCCAACCAATCTGGTCTTCCGGGGCTACCGGCCAGTTGAATGATGCTTCCGCTGCTGTATTTACAGGGAGGTTTTGATACGTAGTACCGTGGCCGCTGCTAATGTCATCTACATAAGCTGCCTGGCCAAGAAGTACAGAGAAGTTATGTGCGCCTATAAGCTTAGCGTACGAAATCGTATTCTCAATATTCCAGCCGAAACCTTTCCTGGTTTCCCTGTACATGCTGTTTCTTATCGTATTGTTGTTAGCATTAAGGTAGCTTATCGGGGTAAAGCTTTCTGAACCCCAGTATGCCATCTTGCCGCCTACAGTAGACCTGATCCTCAGGCCTTCGATTGGCTTGATTTCAACAAACGCATTACCTACAAAGTTATCAGCCCAGCCATAATTGCCTTCACGTACTTTTGCATAAGCAAGCGGGTTGGTCATTTCCTGTCCAACATTTGGAGAAATACCGTAGTAATTACCATTTTCATCCCTTACTGCATAGTTTGTACTCGTGTATTCACCTGCATTAGGTTGCGTAGCCAAATCTGTAACAACAGCAGGTGTAGTTGGGTCAAGGTTTACCGCTGAAGCCAATGGACCTCCATATTCGTTGTTCGTATTACCTATTCCTATATTTTTCTCCCTTGAAAAACCAACAGTTTGTCCAATAGTTAGCCAGCTGTTTACTTTGTGTTCTGAATTCAGCCTGATGTTCTTACGGGTATAGCTTGATATTTCCGGCATAACAATACCTTCCTGCTCTACTAAGCCGAAAGACATGTAGAATGTTGATTTGTCATTACCGCCACTTAAGCTAAGTTCATGCTGTGACCTTTGTGCACTGTCATCAAAAATGATGTCCTGCCAGTCTGTACCCCTGCCAAGTTCTGAAGCGTTAGGGAACGGAAGTTGGAAGTTGCCTGTAGTATATCCATTTGCATACGCTTCATTCCTTAACGTTGCGTACTGCTGAGCATTAAGCAGGTCCAGTTTCCTGGCTGCTTTTTGCACACCTGAAAATCCATTGTAGTTCACCTGCAATTTCCCTGCCTTACCTTTTTTCGTAGTAATGAGGATTACACCGGCACCTGCCCGTGCACCATAGATGGCCTGCGATGCGGCATCTTTAAGCACCTCAATCGATGCAATATCGGCCTGATTAAGGAAACCAATACCGCCATTGTCTACAATGATACCGTCAACAACCCAAAGTGGATTGTTACTGTCAGCATTGAAAGAGGTTACACCACGCACACGTACGGTGGCAGATGAACCCGGCTGGCCAGCGTTGGCAGCAATAAGTACACCCGATGTACGTCCCTGAAGCGACTGCTCAATCCTGGTAAGCGGCAGGTTTTCAAGCTGCTCTGCTTTAACCTGCGAAATTGCACCGGTTACTACGCTTTTCTTTTGCGTACCGTAACCTACCACTACTACTTCTTCAAGCTCTTCCGATCCGGGCGCCATTGAAACGTTAACTGTAGTCTGACCGTTTACGGCAATTTCTTGTGCTGCATAGCCAATATAGCTAAATACAAGTGTGGCGTTCGGGCCAACGGTAATTTGGTAATTACCATCAATGTCGGACATAGTGCCCGATGTCTGGTTTCCTTTTTCATAAACAGATGCCCCCGGAACCGGCATACCGTTCTCATCTGTCACCTTACCGGAGACAGTTGTGTCCTGCGCCCACGCGGAGAGGGTGCACAACAAACAGACAAAATAAAAAAATCGTAATTTTAATAATTTCATACTCGTTAAAATTTGGGTGGGTTAATTGTTGATTACACGCAATATTAGTGAATTTTTTATTATATCGACACCGAAAAATCTTTACAAAAACCCATCAACTCAAAAAATAAACTATATTAAAACCCATCATTAAATTTTTAAAATACTGTATATCAATATTTTATTTTTAACAAATAATGTTATCAATATGTTAACATCTGCAAAAAAAACCCTACAACAGCTGTTTTACCCTACAACGTGATAGTTATGCACCGATATTTTAAATTTTAACATATTATAAACAATAATGTAGCGTTGTATAGGTGAAATTTTATGATTATTATAATATTTACCACAACAATAATTTTTTTTCAGATACTATTTTGGAGCATATTTCGTTTGCGACAGACGAATAGTAAAGATGTTATTGTAAGAATAGTTTGCTGATTTTTGTTTCGTTTCGCCGGGTTAGTCACAATTACAACGTGATAGTTGCGCATAATAGCGGAATGTAACCGCACATTTTGACATAAAAAAAGTAAGCATTACATTTATAAAAAATTACGGACGCATCAATGCTTTATATACATTCGCTTATTAAAACACCATCTCTTCGATACTCTTCAGGGAGGCTTTTACTTCTTGCCTTTAGTATCCTTTTTCTGCCCATTAGCTATTCCCATGCACAGGTGAAGCACATCGGGCTGCCAAAGATCATCAATTATAAAAAGTCGGATTATAGCGGTGGTGCACAAAACTGGGACATAGGGCAGGATAAAAAAGGCAACCTGTATTTTGCCAATACCGCCGGACTGCTGCAATTTAATGGTACGTCATGGAGCCGCACGCTGATTCCCAACAATACCATCCGGTCAATGAAAATTGCAGAGTCGGGAAGGATATACGTGGGAGGCAATAACGAATTTGGGTACTACGATACAGATGATAAAGGTAACCTCGCATACCATTCCCTCTCAAAACTCCTTAGCCGGAATTCCAAAAAATTCATGGATTTCGTTTGGAAGATACATATATATAAGGACGCTGTGTTTTTCCAGACCTTTAACCGGGCCTATATATATAAGGATAATAAAATTACCATACTCGAAGCGCCTAACCGCTTCCAGTTTTCCTTTTTAGTGGGCAATAAGCTATACTTCCAGGATATTTCCTCCGGCCTTATGGAATACCGCAACGGAACCCTGGTCGCCTTACCGGGCACACAGTTCTTTAATAATACTGAAATTTGGGGAATGCTCCGCCTTTCGGAAGAAAAGCTCCTTATAATCACCATGGACAGGGGCCTGTTTGTGTACCAAAACAAAACGGTGAAGCCCTGGAATTGCGAAGCCAATGATTTTGCATTAAAAAATAATTCACTGGGTGGAAAGCTCCTTGACGATAAATTCATCGTGCTTAACTCTGTCCTGAACGGGGTCATAATCTGTGACATGGATGGCAAGATCGTACAGCATATCAATAACAAAAAAGGATTGCAGAATAATACCGCCCTCACCTCGTTTATCGATTCCAACAATAACCTTTGGCTGGGGCTCGATAACGGGATCGCATTCATCAATGAGAACTCGCCCTTTACCTTTTTGGGTTCCAGCTACGACCTCAGCACCGTATACTCATCGACCCTGTTCCATAACAATTTATATGTGGCGACCAACCAGGGTGTGCTGTACCACGACTGGACAAAGGTTTTCAAGGAGGAGTCGTTCCGGTTTGTTCCGGGAACCACGGGGCAGGCCTGGAACCTGCAGGAAATAGACGGCGAACTTTTTTGCCTGCATAACAGGGGGATATTTACCATAAGTGACGGTAAGGCAGGGAAATTCCTGGACAATACGGGGTACCTCGGCCTGAAAAAAATTCCGGGGATGCAGGGGTACCTCATCGGCGCCAACTACCACGGGTTTGCCATTTTTGAGAAAACTCCTTCGGGATGGGCGTTCAAAAACCAGATCGAGGGCCTGAACATGTCGGATGCAAAATTTACTACCGATGGCAAAAATATCTGGCTCATCAGGGATGCCGTTGCCTATCAGCTAAAGCTCACCAGCGACCTCAGGCGGTTCAGCGTCATCGTGACCCACGACCACCTCAGCAACGACCTTAAGGGAATTACCAGTGTACAGCAAATCAATAATGTGGTTTATTTCCAAACCAACAACCGGTTTTTCAGGTACTCACAAACAGGCGATACTTTTGTTGAAGACAAAAAAATGACTGCCCTGTTTAAGAGCCTGCCGGTGATCCGCAATTGCTTTGAGGACAAAATAGGCAACATCTGCTATTTTTACGAAGGGTCAATGGGTATGCTTATCAAACAGCCCGAAGGTGGGTATAAGAATGTACTCTCGCCATTTTCGACCCTTTCCGGCGACCTGGTGTATTACTTTGAGTCAATCAACGCTATAGACAATTCCAATATCTTCATCGGACTTACCGAAGGGCTTGCGCATTACGATCCGCAGCTGCAGTATATAAGTACCGCAAAGCCCAAGGCCTTCATAAGGAGCTTTTCGTTCCCCGGTGACACACTCATCACCGGGAACATGGACCGTTTTAGCGAAATGCGCATCCCGTACAGGTCAAATAACGTAAAGTTCACCTTCTCCTCCCCCATCTATGATAATCCCGAGAACATAAAATTCTCTTACAAGCTTAAGGGCTTTGACGACAAATGGAGCGGCTGGACGGGCGTACCTGTAAAGGAGTACACCAACCTTCGCGAAGGCGATTATGCCATGCAGGTGAAGGTGATCAACAGTTATGGCGTGGAGTCCGACCCTGTTACGTTAAGTTTTACCGTGTCGCCACCGTTTTACAGGCATCCGTTGGCTTATATCGCCTATGTCCTTATCATTGCATTTGGGTTTTTCTACATCAGGAGGAACATGAGGGTTAAGATCCGCAAGAACAAATATTACGAGACTATCGAACAGCGGAGGCTTTACCTGGAAAAAGAAACCCGGATTAAAGAGGAGCAGTACGAACTGGAAAAAGAGATTGAGCGCCTCAAGAATGAGCAGCTGCGCGTAAAGATCCTTACCAAGGATAAGGAATTGGTAAACAATTCGCTGCAGGTGGTCAAGAAGAACAAGGTGCTGAACGACATCATCCATAAACTGAAGGACATCGACCCCGAAACCATGGATGAAAGTTCCAAAGCGCGTTTTGGGAAGCTGCACAAAACCATCGCCAAGGAAATAAGCAGTGACAAGAGCTGGAACAATCTGGAAAAACACATCCGTAACGTGCATTTCGACTTCCTGAAACGCCTGAAGGACAAATATCCCGCAATCACGCCCCGCGAAATGGACCTTGCCACCTACCTGCTCATGAACATGTCGACCAAGGAGATCGCCGAGATCATGAACATATCTGACGGCGGTGTGGAACTGGCGCGCTACAGGCTGCGGAAGAAGCTGGAACTGACACGCAAGGACAACCTTACGGGTTTTTTGATGAGTATTTAATTTCCGGAAGGTTTGCCACTAATTTCACGAATTCCACAAATTTTGAAATGCGATTCGGTAACTGTGGCTTATACTGCTCTTCCAATTTCGCCTTGGGGTTAGGAGGTCTTCAGCACCGGGAGGTACCATTTGTATTTTACCGCCAACAGCCTGAATGCTATTATCAGCGCCGCTGAAGTGCCATAAATGATGTCGATATTCAGGCCTGTCCGCCTTAATGCAAAGAACACTATACCGCCAAAGATGCAAACGGTCGCATAGAAGGTTTCCTTCCTGAAGAGGACGGGTATTTCATTGCAAAGAATATCGCGAATGACCCCGCCAAAACACGCCGTCATGGTACCCAACGCAATGCATATTACGGGGTGCAGCCCCGCAATCAGTCCTTTTTCGATACCGAACATGGTAAAGACTCCAAGCCCTATCGTATCGAATAAAAACAGGGATACCCGTAGCTTTTCAAGCCTTTTCCAAAACAATACAGACACGATAAAACCAAGCAGGATGATGTAAACATGGGTAAGGCTCAGCATCCAGGCTACCGGTGTATTGCCCGTGAGCACATCGCGTAACGTACCGCCACCTACAGCCGTTACAAAGGCAATGGTAAGCACCCCGAACAGGTCGAGCTTTTTATTGATTGCCGTCAATGCGCCGGAAATGGCAAATGCCAGTGTACCGATGATGTCGAGTGCGTAAAACATTTGAATTGGGCGTTTTTGCAAATCTACAAATCTTAAAGCAATACTCTCCAAGGAAAGATTGCTTCGTGCCTCGCAATGACCCGGACCTATGTACGCAACAATTCGTGCATGAGTGAAGCTGCCCCTCTCTATTGGAGAGGGTTGGGGTGAGGTCAAAAAAGCCCCGCAATTGCAGGGCTCCGATATTATAAATTGTAATAGTCTTTCTTAAGCGCAAGGATAATCAATTTCGTCGCCGCGCTAATATTTTGTAGAAAATAAACCAAAATACCAATAATACAATTGCCTGTAATACAACTACATAAAGAATAGAATTATCAATCATAACCAAACCAAATAAAAATACATTTACAGGAAGAGTTATTATGGCAAGCGGCATCCATAATGGATGATCATAATCTAGCCCAATAATGTCATATTCAGGAAAGCTGACCAAAACCACCAAAGTCCCTACAAATACGTATATGAAGCTTATTACAAAAGTGATAAGTTGGAGCTTATATTTCTTCAATGCAAAAATGTCGTTTAACGAGTAATCATATATAATCCTTTTTTAAGCCTTACAGCTTCTTAATCCCTTTTGCCTGGTCCTTCGTCGCTTCGGTAATGCTAATGGCAAATCCGCCGCCCGGTGCGCTCAACTGTGCCAGTTTCGACTTGCTTGTTACCGCCACTTTACGGATAGTATAGGCCTGCGGGTTGGTTTTGTAATGCGCATCCTTAGCATCGGCATAAATGGTCGCGATATACGTTTTGCCTTTGTCAAGGAAATCGAAATTCACATTGGCAGTACGGGGCGATTCGCCGTTTACGTTGCCTACGAACCAGCTGCTTTTGCCTTTGGTCTTGCGCGCCACGGTAATGTACTGCCCCGGCTCTGCCTCAAGGTATTTGCTCTCGTCCCAGTCAATAGCCACATCCTTAATGAACTGGAATGCATCCGGGAATTTGTTATAATTCTCAGGCAGGTCGGCCGCCATCTGTAATGGGCTGTACATGGTTACATACAGCGCAAGCTGATTGGCGATCGTACTGTTTACATGGGAATTGTTATTCGGGTTCAGCTTACTGATATCCATTTCGAAAATCCCGGGCGTATAGTCCATTGGGCCGCCAAGCAGGCGCATGAAGGGCACGAGCGTAACGTGGTTGGGCTTCGAGCCACCAAAAGCCTGGTATTCTGTACCGCGTGCCGATTCGTTACCGATAAGGTTGGGCCACGTACGTGCAATGCCTGTGGGGCGTACTGCCTCGTGCGCGTTTACCATCACTTTGTATTGTGCAGCTTTTTCAATGGCATACTGGTAATGGTTGATGATCCACTGGCTGTAGTGGTTTTCGCCGCGTGGCAGGATGTCCCCCACATAGCCGCTCTTTACGGCATCGTAGCCGTTGTCTTTCATAAACTGGTAGGCTTTGTCGATATTGCGCTCGTAGTTGCGTACCGAAGATGATGTTTCGTGGTGCATAATCATTTTGATACCTTTAGATTTGGCATAAGCATGGATGCCCTTTACATCGAAATCCGGATAGGGTGTCACGAAATCGAAAACATAATCTTTAGAGAACCCATACCAGTCTTCCCAACCGATGTTCCAGCCTTCCACCAAAACGCCATCAAACCCATGCGCTGCGGCAAAGTCGATGTATTTTTTCACGTTGGCTGTATTAGCGCCGTGCATACCATTGGGTTTTGCCTTGGTATAATCGGTAATGCCCAGTTCTACCGAAGGATATTCATCGGTATATTTCCATGAGGTCTTGCCTGTGATCATTTCCCACCAAACACCTACGTACTTAACCGGCTTTATCCATGAAGTATCTTCAATTTTACAAGGGTCGTTCAGGTTGTAGGTCATTTTAGAAGCCAGTATGTCGCGCGCGTCATCGCTGGCAATTATAGTCCTCCACGGCGATGTGCACGGTGCCTGCATATAGCCTTTGTCGCCAATGGCATCGGGCGTAAGCCACGATTCGAATATCAGGTTCTTTTCATCAAGGTTCAGGTGCATGCACGCATAATTGATGAGCGCGGCCTCATGCAGGTTGATGTACAGACCGTTGTCGCTTTTCATCTGCAATGACGTTTGCACCCCAGTCGAAGCAAATCCTTTCTGCGAAAGATTGGCCGTCCGCGATTTCTCGGCAAGGCCTTTTATTTCAGATAGTTTTGATGTGGTATAATCGTACTCCTGCGTATCATAGTCGCCGGGTATCCAAAAAGCCGTATGGTTGCCCGCCATGGCAAATTGCGTACGCTCTTCTTTTATTACAAAGTACGTCAGGTTCTTCTGCTGCGGGAATTCGTATCGAAAGCCCAGCCCGTCGTCAAACAGGCGGAAACGCACGATCATGTACCTTTCAGTACCTTTTTGCGTAAGGGTTACAGCAAGCTCATTATAATGGTTGCGGATGGTTTTCACCTCGCCCCACACCGGTGTCCAGGTTTCATCGAATGTCGCGGTTTTAATATCGGTAACGGTAAAATCATTGAGCAGTGATTTTTTGTCATCCTTCAGCTCAAGGCCAAGCTTACTGGTTTTAATCACGTCCTTGCCTTTATAAACAAGGCTGTACGTAGGTATGCCGCCTGCCTGCAATGCAAATTTCATGGTAAATGCACCGTTCGGCGATTTAAGTTCCTGTGCAGTAACGGCACTAAAAGCGGCCAGCAGGAAACAGGCCAATGCGATAAGTTTCTTCATGTTTGTTGTTTATTTCATTTACAAATATATGCGATACTATCCGCTTTACGTCCGGCGGCAAAGATAAACAACAGCACTCCAACGTTGTAGTAGCTGTTTCTGTTGAAAATTAATTTTTATATATTAGCACCAATATTCCAAACCTGATGCAACTCCGACCTGAATGCGCCTACATGCTCGATAAGCTGCGGAATGAACTGCCGAAGCACCTGAAGTACCACACGCCGGAGCATACGCTCGATGTATATGGCCGTGCCGAAGCCATTGCCGCAAAGGAAGGACTTACGGGCAGAATGCTGGAACTGCTGCTGGTTGCCGCGATATACCACGATGCGGGCTATTTGCACCAACGGGTAAAGCATGAGGACCGCTCCTGCGAAATTGCCCGCGAAGTGCTCCCGGGTTATGGCTATCCCGATGAGGACATTGACACAATATGCCGCATCATCATGGCAACGCAGCTTCCGCAAAGCCCCGATTCACTGGCAGGACAGATCATTTGCGATGCCGACCTGGACTATCTCGGCCGTGACGATTTTTTTACCACTGGCGAAGGGCTGTACCACGAAATGCTGCACGACGGCGTGGTGGCCAATGAAAAAGAATGGGACATCATCCAGGTAAAATTCCTTGAGAACCATCGCTTTTTTACGCAAAGTAACATAGCTTTGCGTAACGCCAAAAAACAAGAAAACCTCAACCAACTGAAAGCTAAACTCAACCGTTAATGAAACCATTTTATTCTAAAAGCAACCTGGTCGATATTGCCTATGCGGTGGCGGGAATCCTTTTTTGCGGCTTTGCGCTGAAAGGCTTTTTGGTACCCAACAAATTCTTCGACGGGGGTATTACAGGCATATCGCTGCTGTTACATGAATTGTACCACTGGAACATCGCCTACGTGATCATAGCGGCAAATGTACCTTTCGTTATCATGGCGGCCTTACAGGTCAACCGTGCCTTTGCCATACGTACCATGACGGCCATTGTTGGGCTGGGGCTCTGCCTGCTGTTTGTGGATTATCCACAAATAACATCTGATAAATTACTGGTCTCCATTTTCGGCGGGGTGTTCATGGGTATAGGCATCGGCCTGGCCATGCGGGGCGGCTACGCGCTCGACGGCGTTGAGATACTCGCATTGTACACCGGCAAGCGCGTGAGCTTTACGACCAGCGAGATCATCCTGGGCATAAATATCATCATCTTCCTCGTTGCAGCGGTAAAATTAGGGATGCCCACAGCCCTTTATTCGATACTAACGTACTACACGGCTTCCAAGACCATCAATTTTGTCGTCGAAGGGTTGGAGGAATATACCGGCGTTACCATAATTTCCGGCGAAAGCGAAAAGATCAAGGAAGCCCTCGTGATGCGCCTGGGCCGCGGCATTACCATTTATAAAGGCGAAAGGGGCTTTATGAAGGAAAGCTACGACATCAGCCAGGATTGCGACATCGTGTTTACCGTCGTAACCCGCATGGAGTTACGCAGGCTCAACAACATGGTTCATGAAATAGACCCTAAGGCATTTGTGTTTACCAATATCATTAAGGAAGCCGCAGGAGGGGTATTGAGCAGGAAGGCGAGGCATTGATTTAACCACGAATTTTACATCCGTCACTGCGAGGAGGCACGACGAAGCAGTCTTTCAATGTGACCGTCTTACTCTGACGGAGGAAAGATTGCTTCGTCGTTCCTCCTCGCAATGACTGAATACCCGTTAGTTGCCAACTATAATAAACCTAATCAATCACCTCATACGTCATTACAGGATTTGCCTTATTCTTTAGGGTAAATTCCCCGACGGGTGCACAATTGAATGATTCTTTGGCAAGGTTATACACGTGCTCTGTAATAAGTATTTGACCGGGCTTTGCTGCCGACTGTAAGCGTTGCGACAGGTTTACGGCATCGCCTATTACAGTGTAATCGAGCCTCCTGAGTGATTCCGAACCGATGTTGCCGGATACCATCTCCCCCGAATTTACGCCAATGGATATGGCTGCCTTATAGGCTTTATCGCCTGCCTGGATTTCTTCACTTGCCCCAATGGCCTGTCTTATGGCGAGTGCGGCATCGATAGCGCGGTCCAGGTGATAATCCCCACGGAAAACCGCCATTACGGCATCGCCCATGAATTTGTCTACGTGGCCGCCCTGGGCTATTACCTCTTTTACTATTTTATCGAAAAGGCTGTTGAGTAGCTTTACCACCTCGTTAGCGGGGATCTGCTCGGTAAGGGCAGTGAAGCCGCATACATCGACAAACAGTACAGTAGCCTGTAACATCTCGTTCTTCAGCAGGGTGTTTTCAAACTCCTTATTGTTCATGAAGTTGAGCACGTTCTCATCCACATACATCTTCAGGATGTTGTTTTCTTTTATGGCCTTTATGGTTTCCTGTATCTGCCGCACATGGAGTATGGTTTTTTCCATGGTAAGCTCCAGGTCTTCAAAATCCACGGGCTTTACTACAAAGTCGAACGCTCCGCGGTTCATGGCCGCGCGTATGTTTTGCAGGTCGCCATAGGCAGAGACCACCACCGCTTTAATGGCGGGGTTGGCTTCGGGCAGGTGCGACAGCAGGGTTAGCCCGTCCATTACCGGCATGTTGATATCGCTCAGTATAATGTCAATGTCACTATGCTCGTGCACCCTATCGAGCGCTTCCTGACCGTTTTGGGCAAACACAAACTCGTAGATGTTCTCCCTGATCTTCTTCCTGAATTTCTGCTTCACCAATATCTCCAGGTCGGCCTCATCATCAACAACCAGTATCTTCGCCATTATTCATCAAGGTGTTTAAGTTTTTCTTTCAGTACATTAAAATCAAGCGGCTTGGTCAGGAAGTCGTTAGCGCCCCTGTCCATGGCCTGCTTGTGGTTTTCCTCATCGCCATAGGCTGTTATCATCATCACTACGGGTGGTGGCGCGCTGTAGTCGTGCCTTATTTTTGAGAGCAGTTCCAACCCGCTCATACCCGGCATGTTGATGTCGGACAATATGAGCACTACCTCCGAGTGGTGGTCCTCCAAATACGCCAGCGCTTCCTCACCCGACAGGGCAAAGTCAAAGTCCAGTTCGTGGTTCTTTATCTCTTTACGGAAACGCTGCAGGAAAAGCGGCTGCACGTCCGCCTCGTCGTCTACTACCAGTATCTTCATAGGTGTGTTTTAAGTGCTTTATCTCAATTTCGCTAATGTAACAATTCTGCGGGAGTATAAAAATTCTTTCATTCTATTTGTGCGGACAAAAAGTTATGTATTTTCCACCGGAATAAGTATCTTAAACACTGCCCCTTCCCCTTCTTCACTCTCAATATCAATTGACCCTCCATGGCCTTTTACCACAATGTCATAGCTTAATGACAAACCCAGGCCGGTTCCCTCGCCGGTAGGCTTCGTAGTAAAAAACGGCTGCAGTATCTTATCTTTAATAGCATCCGGAATACCGGTACCGTTATCTTTTACCATAATCTGGATGGAATCGCCTTTTTGCAGCGTAGTTACCTCAACACATGGCTTGTAATTTGTAACCCGCTGGTTTTTCTGTTTCTCCTGCGTGGCATAAAATGCATTGGTAAACAGGTTGAGCAGCACCCGTCCCAAATCCTGAGGGATGACATTCGCCTTTGGCAGGTTTTCATCAAAATGCGTTATCAGTTCCGCATTGAACGATTTGTCCTTTGCCCTTAGCCCATGGTAGGCCAGGCGAAGGTATTCATCCGCCAGGGCATTGATGTCCGTTGGCTCCTTTTGTCCGGATGATGCCCGGCTGTGCTGTAGCATCCCCTTAACAATACCATCGGCGCGGCGGCCATGGTGGGCTATTTTCCCGAGGTTTTGCATTACGTCATCGGCTATGGCCTTTACCTCATCCAGGTCGCCCTTGTCCACCTCATCCTTAAGTTCCTCCAACAGTTCAATGCTCACATCGCTAAAGTTATTCACGAAGTTGAGCGGGTTCTGTATCTCGTGGGCGATGCCGGCGGTAAGTTCGCCTAACGAAGCCATTTTCTCGGATTGGATGAGCTGGTTTTGGGTCTGCTTTAATTCTGAAAGCGATTGCGACAGTTCCGCGGTGCGCTCTGCGACCTGTATTTCCAGGAGTTCGTTTTGCTGCGCGATAAGAGCGTTGCGCTCTTCTTCTTTCTCGCGGGCCAATTTTTCCTTTTCAAGCGCCTGTCGGCTGTTTTCGGCCATCAATGCCCTGAACCTGGCAAACAGCGACCATGAAATTACGGTCACGGCCCACACCAGCCCGGTAATGGTTACCCACTCATAAGAACCGCCCATGGAAGCCAGGACCCCAACGAAGAACGGGATAAGGGCCAGGGTAAGCAGCCTGGCGTTGGCATCCCTGCGTATCAGGTAGATAATGAGCATCACCAGAATGCCGATGATATAGAAAACTATCAGGCAGAAAGCGGCGATATCTATTACGGTACTGAATTGCGAAGCGGGAACCGTGAACCTGATCACAGTAAATATCCCGATCATTAGAAATGGGAAATAAACCAAAAATTTATCCCAAATTGGAAAGGTTTTCTTTGTGTTGAGAAATAGCCTTATCGTGAGGAGGACCAGGATTATCATACCAATCATAAGAAAAGCATGAATGCTTTGTACCGCACCGGGGCGCTCACTTAAAAACACATACAAGAGCGGTTCTGAAATAGTGAAGGTGGCAGCAGTAAGCAGGGTTATAGCATAAAAGAGGTAAACCCGTTCCCTGACGATAAAGAAAAAAAAGAAATTAAAAAGCGCAGCAAACAACATGAATCCGAACAATGCCGCATTGAGCACACTTTCAAAGTAGGCGGCATCTTCGCCTTTATTGGCGCCGGATACCGGGTCGTAAATTGCCACAGCAGGCCGCATTTCCCCCGCGTCTGCGCTCGATTCCATGTTTTGGTAAATGGTTGCTTCCTCGCCGTTGTCCAATGAATACAGCACGCGCATCTGTCGTTTTAAACCGTCCCTTTCACTATACGGGACACTATAACCTGTAGTGAGGCCCTCCCACCTGCCCGACGCAACCTTTATATAAAATGAAGACTTCCTGCCAGGGTAGGGGAATGTGAATATATGGCTGCGGCCCGTACTGTTCCTGATCCTGAAACGAAACCATGCCACGCGCCTGCCGGCACCTGCGAACAAGGAATCGTGAAAGGGTACAAAAGCGGTTTCTGCACTTTCATGCATAACATCTTCCAGCGTAAGGTCATCAGAAGTAGAGGGCAATACCCGGAAGTAGCGGGTATTTAAAATTATTTCTGACCCATTATCATCGGTAATCTCAAGAGCAGGAGGAAAATGATCCTGGGCAGCAGCCCGGAAAGTTACGCCTATCAAAATCCCAATTAAAACCCGGATGATCATCATGCGCTAATTTTTTAAAGGAATATGTATTATAAATTCTGCCCCTTCCCCTTCGGTGCTTTTAATATCGATCGTGCCCCCGTGGCCTTTTACCACAATGTCATAGCTGAGCGATAAGCCGAGCCCCGTACCTTCGCCGGTAGGCTTCGTGGTAAAGAACGGCTGCAGTATCTTGTCCTGTATCTCTTCGGGAATGCCGGTGCCGTTATCCTTTACGCTTATCTCTACGGCATTGCCTTTTAGCAGCGTGGTAACAATGAGCACGGGGCTATAAAGCGCCGCTTCGGGAAGGTTTTTCTTTTTATGCTGCGTGGCATAAAACGCATTGGTAAACAGGTTGAGCAGCACCCGCCCCAAATCCTGCGGAACGACTTCCGGTTTTGGGAGGTTTTGGGCAAAATGGGTTACCAGTTCCGCATTGAACGATTTGTCCTTTGCCCTTAGCCCATGGTAGGCCAGGCGCAGGTACTCGTCGGCCAGTGCGTTGATGTCGGTTGGCTCCTTATTGCCCGACGATGCCCGGCTGTGCTGCAGCATACCTTTTACAATACTGTCGGCACGCCTGCCGTGGTGGTTTATCTTTTCAAGGTTTTGCGTGACATCGCCGGCAATGGCAATGGCTTCATCGGTGTCGCCTTTTTCCAGCTCTTCCTTCAGTTCCTGTAAAAGTTCGATGCTCACTTCGCTAAAGTTGTTTACAAAGTTGAGCGGGTTTTGTATCTCGTGGGCAATGCCGGCGGTAAGTTCGCCCAGGCTTGCCATTTTTTCCGATTGTATCAGCTGGTTTTGGGTCAGTTTCAGTTCCGACAGTGAGTGGGTCAGTTCGGCGGTGCGTTCTTCCACCAGTTGCTCCAGTTCCTGCTTTTGTATGGCTATGAGCCTGTTGCGCTCCTCCTCGCGCTCGAGTGCGGCACGGGCGTTGGCATCCTGCAGCGACTTAAAGCGGGCAAACATCCCCCAGGACAGCACCATGATCGTCCACATTCCGCAGGTAGTAATGACCCAGTCAAAGTCAATAATGCTGGTGACGATCATACTGATGAAAGGGCTGAGTATGAATGGCATGGCAGCGATAACGAAAAGGCGTGCCGCTTTGTCCTTTTTGCGTACAAACGATATGATCATGATGATGGCCGCCACAATGAATACCAATGCCGACAAACCTGCAATAGCCGCAACAATTACAAGGAATACAACCCATGAATATACAATGCCGAGGTATATCAATGTTCCGCTGAGCCCAATGTAAACCGAAAAATAAACCAGGAATTTATCCCACTTCGGGAAATGGACCGGCACCCTGAAAAAGAAACGCACCGTATGGAGCAGCATCACGATGAACAGCGTGATCGTAACTGCCAGGAAAAGGGGATACCCGTTCCTCCACTCGCTGAATACAAACCATGATATTACACTTTCCGCAAGCAGCAATGCCGATGCAATGAGCATCAGCGCAAAAACCTGGTACACCCTTTCGCGGGTTACGTAATAAAAAAAGAGGTTGAAAACTACTGCAAATATGATAAAGCCGAAGAAACCGAAGGAGATGACATCATCAGCGCTGTAGTTATGGGTTTCATCGTATGTATTGCTGATGATCTTATTGTAATTGCCTATGCGGGGCGACGAATTGGACCAAAATGTTACATCGCCAAAATTGTGGTATACCTTTATTTCCTCACCGGGGGCAAGGGTATACGGGATTTCGGTCAGGCCTTTAATGCCGTCGCGTTCGCTCCACGAAACCATGTCGCCGCTAACCAGGTGTTTCCACTTTCCGTTTTTGGTGATGTAATAATTATCTTTGAGGCGGGTAGCAGAAAATGTAATGATTATGGGGTGTACCGATATATTTTTAAGGCGGTAGCGCGCCCATACATGCGACCTGGTACGCATGTCACTTGTCCAGCCGGTATTGGTTTTAAAGCGGGACGAGTATTTTGTGCCCAGTACTTCTTTAAAGGACGCCTTTTCCTCAAAGGTATTCAGCATTTGCCATTTATCGTCCGGCAGTTTATAGTATTCCGGCAGGGTATCCGTAAAAATGATGGGTTCCGGCCACGCGGCCTGCGTTTGCTGCTGGGCCATGACAGGCAGTACAAAAAACAGCAGCAGGCAGAATAAGCATTTTTTCATGGTCAGTGTATTAAAGTGGTAATGCGATGGTAAAGGTACTAAAATCGCCTTCGGTGCTCGCTATATTTATAGTCCCCCCATGGCCCTTAACCACAATGTCGTAACTCAGCGAAAGGCCAAGGCCTGTCCCCTCGCCCGTAGGCTTGGTGGTAAAAAATGGCTGTAAAATTTTATCTTTTACAGTATTGGGAATGCCGGTGCCGTTATCGTTCACGTTTATCACAACCGTATTTCCTTTATGTACTGTTGTTAAAGTGATCGTTGGCTTGTAGGCCGCGGCTTCTCCCCGTTCGGGGGTTGAGGTGTTATTCTTCTTCTGTTGTGTGGCATAAAAAGCATTGGTAAACAAATTGAGCAGTACCCGGCCAATATCCTGGGGAATGACATTTATTTTCGGAAGGTTTTCATCAAAGTTAGTAACCAGTTCCGCGTTGAACGATTTGTCTTTTGCTCTCAATCCGTGGTAGGCGAGCCGCAGGTATTCGTCGGCCAGGGCATTGATGTCCGTCGGTTCCTTTTGTCCCGATGAAGCGCGGCTGTGCTGCAGCATGCCTTTCACAATGCCGTCGGCCCGCTTGCCGTGGTGGTTTATTTTTTCGAGGTTTTGCTTAATGTCGACTGCAATGGCTTTCACTTCTTCAATATCGCCCTTGTCGAGTTCTTCCACCATTTCGTCAAGCAGTTCTATACTTACATCGCTAAAGTTGTTTACAAAATTGAGGGGGTTTTGTATCTCGTGGGCAATGCCGGCTGTGAGTTCGCCAAGGCTCGCCATTTTTTCCGATTGTATCAGCTGGCTTTGCGTCTGCTTCAGCTCGGCCAGCGACTGTGTCAGTTCCGATGTGCGTTCGGCAACCTGGTGTTCCAGCATTTCATTTTGCTTTGCTATTAGCTCGTTGCGCTCCTGCTCTTTTTCAATGGCCTGGCGGGTATTTTCGGCCTGAAGGTATTTGTAACGGCGGAACAGCGACCATGAAAGCACGAGTACCGCCCACACCACCGCCAGATCTGTATAATTGCCAAAATTCCCTATCCGCGTAAGCATCAGTACAAAAAGCACAATGAAAGGCAGCATTGACAGGGCAAGCATACCTGCCTGGCGCCGCTTTTTAATCAGCCCGGCAACGAGTAAACCCAGCACACCCAGCAGCATGGCAAACCGAACTACCCAAATGGCCGTAATAATTGACTCGTTACCGGGATCGAAAAAAGTGCGGTATATATTGACAGCAAAAAACATGACCACGAGGGCCAATAATACTTTATTCCACCGCGGATGGTATGTTGAAGCCTGCAGGAACAACAATGCCGTCATGATAAAAAGGCCGAACGTTATCGTGTTGCCTATTAGCCCGTCTATTGTACGGTATCCCGGATAATCCTTAAAAATAATGCTTGTAAGGGGTACCGAAAAGAAGGACAATGCAATAAAGAACAACAGCAGCCCGTAGACAAAATACACCCTTTCCTTAACCACGGAAAAGAAGAAAAAATTAAATATTGTACCAAATATGAAAAACCCAAACAGCACCCCGGATGTGGTTAGCAGCAGCAGGTAATTATCATTATCAAAATAATCGCTGACGACATTTTTCTCAATGCCCGCCATTACCGACATGGTGATGTACCGGCTGCTGTCATAGTTTCTTTCATACACCGTGATCTCTGCATTGGCGGGAATAGTATAGGGAATGTGCCGTATCCTTTTATAGCCGTCGCGCCTGCTGTGGGGTATGTCGGTCCCCGTTTCAAAATGGCTCCACGTACCCGACGGTCCTGATATATATACATTAGCGCGACCCACGCCTTCGGGTATGGTTATGCCTAATGGTGTACCTGTTGCATTTTTTATGCGGTACCGCAGCCACACATTTTGTTTAGGAGGAATTTTAACCACCGCCGTATCGGTAAGCGACCGGAAACGTGCCAGGTTTTCGGGCTTCAGCACCTCGTCAAAGGACAGGGCCTTACCTGTTGCTTCTGTAAAATACTGCACCCTGCTTTTAGGCACCTCCATCATAACAGCCGTGTCTGTTTCGATGACAAAAGGAGGCTGCATACCCTTTTGCGAATACCCGGATATGGTAAATAATAACAGGAGTATGTACAGGTAATGTTTCATATTATGTTATTGGAAGGCCAATTTTAAATTCAGATCCCTCTCCCTCTTTACTATCAATTTCTATTGTGCCACTATGCCCCTTCACTATTATGTCATAGCTCAGGCTTAAGCCCAATCCTGTACCCTCGCCGGTAGGCTTGGTGGTAAAGAAAGGCTGCAAAATTTTATCTTTAATAGCATCGGGTATGCCGGTACCGTTATCCTTTACAATGACCTCAACCCTATTCCCTTTTTGCACTGTTGTTACAGTAATCGTTGGCTTGTATGCCGTGGCTTCTACGCCTTCGGGGATTGTGGAGCCATTCTTTTTTTGCTGCGTTGCATAAAAAGCATTGGTAAAAAGATTGAGCAATACCCTCCCCACATCCTGCGGGATTACCTTAACTTTTGGGAGGCTGTTATCAAAGTTAGTAACCAATTCTGCATTAAACGATTTATCTTTTGCCCTCAATCCATGGTAGGCCAGGCGCAGGTATTCATCGGCAAGGGCATTGATGTCGGTCGGTTCCTTTTGCCCGGATGAGGCGCGGCTGTGCTGCAGCATCCCTTTCACAATGCCGTCAGCCCGCTTGCCGTGGTGGCTTATTTTTTCGAGGTTTTGCTTAATGTCGCCTGCAATGGCTTTGGCCTCTTCCAAATCGCCCTTGTCCATTTCTTCCTCCATTTCGTCAAGCAGTTCTATGCTTACATCGCTAAAGTTGTTTACAAAATTGAGGGGGTTTTGTATCTCGTGGGCAATGCCGGCTGTGAGTTCGCCCAGCGATGCCATTTTTTCGGACTGCACCAACTGGTTTTGCGTCGTCTTCAGGCTTTCGAGCGAGGCATTCAGTTCCTCTGTACGAAGGGCGACTTTCTCTTCCAGTTGCCTGTTCTTGTTCTTCAGCGCACGCGAACGGTATACGATATAGCCCCGCAGCGCCGCTGCAAAGATCACGGCATAGATAAGGTACGCCCACCACGTTTTCCACCACGGTGGCAGTATGGTTATGGTAATGCTGCTTCCCTTTTTGTCCCACACCCCGTCGGCATTGGCGCTTTTCACCTTAAAGGTATATGTTCCGGGCGACAGGTTGGTATAGGTGGCCGAACGCTGTGTGCCGCCCTCTACCCAGGCATCGTCATAGCCCTCCAGCTTGTAGCGGTATTTATTGAGTGCTGGGTTGTCGTAATGCAGGCCTATGTAAGTAAAGGTAATCCTGTTTTCGTTGTGTTCCAGTTCGGGTTTTTCATTCCCCGCCAGGAACAGCGTTTTTTCTGTCTTGTTTTCTCCCGGCCATGAAACCGACTGTATATGGGTTGCAGGCGGTATGGCGTTCGGCTTTATGGCTGCCGGGTCGAAAATTACCAGCCCGCGCTTGCTTACCATAAGAAACTGCCCGTTGGCATCCTTAAGGGGCGGGCGGATGAACTGGCTTTCCGGCAGCCCGTTCGCTTTGGTTATCTGGTAAAATTTGTTGGTGGAGGGGTTAAACCGTGTAAGCCCCCGCTCCGAGGCGATCCATAAATTGCCTTCGCTGTCATCTATAATCCCCTGGACGTTATTGGCCAAAAGCCCGTCTTCCTGCCGGTAGGCTTTTATTTTTCCGGTTTTTGTGTCGATCCTGAAAAGCCCATGCAGGTAGGATCCCGCCCATATAATGCCGTTTTTGCCTTCAAAAAATGAGGTAATGCACATCATCCCGATGGAACGGTCATTGTAGTGGGAGAACTTGCCGGTCTTCTCGTCGAGTTTATTGAGCCCGCCAAAGTTGGTGCCTACCCAAATAGTACCCTTGCTGTCCTCATTTATCGATACTACATTGCTGTCGTCGAGCTTATCGGTTTTCCAAATACCGTTGCCTTCCCGCCTTTCAAAAGGGTAATGGATAAACGAGTGGCTGGCTTCATCAAAGCGGCAAATTCCCGAGCCATAAGTGCCAATCCATATCCTGCCCTTGCTGTCGCAAAATACAGAATAGGCATTGTTGGCAGGCAGGCTCGACGGATCGTTGGGGTCATTTACAAAGGTTTGTACTTTGCGTGTAGCAGGGTCGTAGCATTGCAGCCCGCCGGCAATAAGGGTGTACCATATCCGGTTGCGGTTATCAACCGTGATGTTCCAGGCGGCCTGCTTGCTGTCTTTATCCGGCAGATTGTCAAATGTATTGGCCTGCCTGTCCCACCGGATAACCCCATTTTTGGTAGCCAGCCAGTAAATGCCGTCCTTACCCTGGGCTACGCGGTACACGGTGCCGCCATTATAACCCTTTTCATTTTGGGGATCATCCTTTAAAACCGTAAAATGGGATTTTAAATTATTAAGCCGCATCAGGCCAAGGTCCAGTGTAGGCACATACAGCGTCCCACTGCGGTCCATAACGGGGGGCAGGGCTACATTCAACTGGAAATGCTCAATTCCCGTGGAATTGCTTCGCGCGGTGTAGCGGGTAAACACTTCTGTTTTGCCATCAAACACCAATATGCCCTGGGGCGTAAGGAGCCATATTTTATCGCCGGGAGCCTCTGTCATGCTGCACATGGCGCCGCCATAGCCAAGATTAGCCAGGCCGGAATCTTTAGGGATGTAGTTCTTTATACTGCCCGATTTGGTATCTATAAGTGAAAGCCCCCTTATTGTTCCTGCCCACAATCGCTTGTGCCTGTCCTTATAAAGGCTCAGTATCGTATCGGAGCCCAGCCCGTTTTTCGCGAGGTAGCTTTTTTCGGCTTTAGTGGATGGGTTAATTTTAATTACCCCTCCCCCCGGATGGATAAAACCCCGGTTGGCAATATAGATCACGCCTTTTTCAACCGGCGATTCTTCAATAAAATGGATGTCGGTTATTGATTTGCCGCTCATGCCGGGCACAAATTTTTGCTGTTTTTTGTCGTAGCGGAACAAGCCGTTATCGGTGCCGAGCCATATGGTGCCGTTGCTGTCTTCGGTAACAACATTTAGGGTGTTGGCATCTATTTTATTGTTGCCTTTAAAGGCTTTGCCGAATGCAATGGCCTTTTTGAGCTTGGGGTCATATTTGTACAGGTCGTTGTCCTTTTCGTTACCGAGGCCAAATTCATTGTTCTCATTTTTTGTAATGAGCCACATTGTGCCGCTGCGGTCGCTGGTGATGGACTTTATCGATTTCTTTTTCAGGTCGGCGCCTTTGCCCATGTCGGCGAGGATAAATTTATCGCGTGCGGTATCGTAACGATAAAGGCCGGCATATTCGGTACCTACCCAAATAATTCCTTTATTATCTTCATAAAGGCAGTTGATGTAATAAAAATCAACTTTGGCCGAAGTCCTCAGTTCATATACTTTGGTGGTATAGCCATCGTGGCGTACCAGGCCGTTCTGGGTACCCATCCAGATGTAGCCTTTTTTGTCCTGCAGGAGCGCGGTTATCCTGTTTTCGGGCAGGCCGTCCTCCATGGTAATGTATTCAAAGGTCTTTTTCCCCTGGGAATATCCGGTAAGGACGAAGAGTAAAAATGTAAAAAGAAAAAAGTAGCGTTGTTTCATAGGTTTGCCGGGACGCGCGTGTCCTTAATATAGTGTTAAATATATTAATTTTTTCGGGGAACCCAACAGAATATGGAAAAATAGGATAAAAACAGCAATGTTTTTAGCCGTAAACAGTCTCTAATCCCTGTCCCTCTTTATCTCGGCGAGCCGCTTTTTGTGGTTGCGCAGTACATCCCTTATGTCGCGTACCGTGTTCTTCGAACAGCGGTCCACTGTTTTAAGGCGGGTGGACATCTCCTCCAGCTTTTGGGCATCACCGGCATCAAGCCTGCCTTTCATTTCCTCTACCAGATTTGAGAAATCTGATATGACCGACTCGATATCGCTGTATTCCGACTTCACATCATCGTACAATTCATTTATTTCCCTTATGGCTTCCTTAAACAGCGCTTCTGTGCCATAATCCTTTACATTCTTCTTTTTCTTGAAAATTCCCATGAAATAAATTTTGTACGAAATTATTTCAACAATGCGCTTTCAAAGTTAACAGCCAATTACCAAATCATTATACTTTTAACGGACCGGGAATGATTTTGAGGCAATAATGCGAAAAATACTACATAAAAAACTTACAATCATAAAAATCACTTAACACGTATGTGAAACAAAATAGCGTACTTGCCTTGCAATTTAAGTACACCTGACTGACATGAGAAAACGTGAAGTAGACTTAGTTGTAATTTCCGATGTGCACCTTGGTACCTATGGCTGCCACTCCAAGGAACTCCTGCGCTACCTGAAAAGCATCAATCCAAAACAGATCATCCTGAACGGCGATATCATCGATATATGGCAATTTAGCAAGTCGTACTGGCCGGAGTCGCACATGAAGGTGCTGCGCCGCATCATGAAATTCGTGTCCGACGGCGTGCCCGTATACTACCTTACCGGCAACCATGACGAAATGCTGCGCAAGTTTGCCGACCTTAACCTGGGGAGTTTTCGCCTGCAGAATAAACTGGTCATGAAGCTGGATGGCGAAAAGGCATGGTTCTTTCACGGGGATGTGTTCGACGTTACCATGCAAAACTCCAAATGGCTCGCAAAAATGGGCGCTGTAGGCTATGACACGCTGATCCACATCAACAGCTTTGTAAACTGGTGCCTTACCAAAATGGGGCGCGAGAAGATGAGCTTTTCGCAAAAGATAAAAAAGAGCTTTAAGGATGCGGTAAAGTTCATCAACAACTTTGAGAATACCGCTGCCGAACTGGCCATTGACAAAGGCTACAGCTACGTGATATGCGGGCACATCCACCAGCCCGAGATGCGCGAAATTACCACTGCAAAAGGCAAGGTAATGTACCTGAACTCCGGCGACTGGGTAGAGAGCCTTACCGCGCTGGAGTACAACTTTGGCCAATGGAGCATTTTCAACTACAGGGAAGACTATAAAAAAATGCCGGATGATGATGACGATGATTTTGAAGATGCCTTCGACTCCGAAGACCTTGACACCATGCTCGACGTGAAATCGCTGCTGATACAGTTTAAGCTGGATACGGAGTAGGACCTATAACCCCAGAACTATCGTGTGGACACAATTATTTGAGAACTGAAATTAATTCCCTACGGGGAAAAAAACACTCACTTTGGGCATTAATTCTACCGAAATTTAATCCCTACGGGATAATTAAGCAATGATATTTCCCGTAGGGAATCCATTTCGGTAGTAAAAGTTGGATCAAGAGTGCAGTATTTTCCCGTAGGGAATTAATTCTTGAAGATGTGTCCACACGATAGTACCCCAGAAGGGGAACTCCACTCATTCAGGAATTACGGCCATTCCATTTCTCCTATCGTCCTTTAGATTTGTTTTTAGAGAAAAGAAATTAAATTTATGATTGAGAAAGGAAGTAAAAGTAAACTATCCTTCGAAATGGAATAGTACCGTTACCCATTCAAAAAGGCTTTATACCAATGCCCGGAGGACTTGATGATGCGCTGCTGTGTTTCAAAATCCACGTGTACCAAACCAAAGCGCGGGTGGTAGCCTTCGGCCCATTCAAAATTATCGAGGAGTGTCCATACAAAATAGCCCTGCACATCCACACCTTCATCCTTCGCCCTGAGCACCTGCTTCAGGTAGTTTTTGATGTATTGAATGCGCTCCGGGTCGTTTACCTTTCCTTCTAAAGAAGTATCGGGAAAAGCCACACCATTTTCGGTAATATACATCCTGGGCATGTTTTCATACTCGGCATACTTTTTCAGCATGTGGTATATGGCAGGCGGGTATATTTCCCACCCCATGGCCGTGAGCGGCACTTTTCGGTTTTCGGCCTTTACCAGCACCGCATTCAGGTACGGTACGAATATGGAGTGTTTTACTACTTCGCGCGTATAATTCTGTACCCCTATGAAATCAAAGTCGAACTGCATGCGTTCGCTGTCGCCGGGCATCATGTATTTTTTCAGCTTCTTTGCCACGGGCAGGTCTTCTTCCGGATATCCCATCCCCAAAACGGGTTCGATAAACAGGCGGTTGAGTAGCGCGTCGACCCTGCGTGCCGCTATCACATCCTTACGCCCGGAGGTATGCGGCTCTATGTGCGAACATGAAAACGTGGTTCCAATTTCGGCTTGCGGCAAAAGGCTTCGGAGTACCCTGCCGCCTTCGGCCATGGCCAGTACGGCATGGTGTACGGCGGGCAAAAAGTTATTCAGCCCTTTTTTACCCGGTGCGTGCAGGCCCAAAAAGTAGCCGGCGCCGGTAAACACCATGGGCTCATTCATAACCATCCAGTACTTTACGCGGTCGCCAAAGGCTTTTGCGCAAACCGCTGTAAATTCGCTGAACCACGAAACAACTTCGTGGTTGGTCCAGCCGCCTTTGAGCTCCAGCGCGTGCGGAAGGTCCCAATGGTATAGGGTAACCCAGGGTTCGATGCCATTGGCAATGCAGCAGTCGATTACCCTGTTGTAAAAATCGATGCCGTGCTGATTCACCTCTCCCGTTCCAGAGGGGATGATGCGCGGCCACGACAGCGAGAACCGGAAGTTGGGAATTCCCAGCTCCTTCATCAGGGCAATGTCCCCCTTATAAGTAGTATAAAAATCGCACGCCGTGTTGCCGTGGTGGCCCATGTGTATAGCGCCGCTTTTGGCCGTAAACATATCCCATACCGACGGGCCTTTGCCGTGTGCGTCGTGGCCACCCTCTATCTGGTAAGCAGCGGTAGAGACCCCCCATTTGAAATCCTCTCCAAAAAGGTGGCGGCCAAATAAACTATCTTTAAGCTCCATCGGCAGTATTGGGGCTTTGGTTGTGGGTAGTAACAGGGCCGTGCCTTTTCACGATCCTGTCTATTATTTGCTGTGTAGTGTCGGGATAATCCACCTTTATGCGGGTATCATCCTCCAGCCATGCCCAAATCAGGGCTTCGTGCTTTTCCTTGAGGCTTTTTACCACCGGCACGCCCATGGCTTTGAGGGCCGCGGCATTCAGGTGCTGCTCATACTGGCTTTTCATGGGTATAACCAGCAGCTTTTTGCCTAAAAATAGAGCCTCGGCAGGGGTTTCGAATCCGGCGCCGCACAATACGCCCGTAGCTGTTGCCATGCTTTTGGTAAACTTTTCGCTGTTGATGGGCTGTATGGTTATGCTGCCCGAGGTAACGGGCTTTTTGTTGTGCTTGGAAAAAACCTCCCACCGGATGCCTTTATAGGCCGAAAGCCTTTTGATGAGGCGCTTATCGTCATACGAAGGAAGGTACACGGTATAATGCCCTTTGTCCGAAACCTCCTGCTCCCGTACCTCCCGGCGTATTACGGGCGTAAAAATAGTGTCGCCATTGCCTGTAAAATGAAAACCGTAGGCTGCAGACGATGGCGCGTAATTGTTGAGTATCAGCTTGCCCATCATGTCCTCATGCTCCGGGCGTGGCGCACCGGGCGCGAGCACTGCCGACTGGTGGCTGAGGGCGATGCAGGGCTTGTTCTTAAAATAGCAGGCCCAGGCGGAAACCGGCTCAAAATCGTTGATAACCAGGTCGTACTTCTCCACAGAAAGGTTTCTTATTTCGTTGCGCAGGCGCCTGAAGTTGGTTTTGGCAAAGGTCTTCCAAAGGCTTACGCCACCCGTTTTGCCAAAGATGAAGCTGAGGCCCCTGAACTTGTATTTTACGGGAAATGGCAGTGCAAGATCGCCCTGTATGCCGCTGACAATGATATCCACACTACCGTGTTTCATGAGGCATGGGACCACGTCCATCGACCTGCTCAGGTGGCCGTTACCCGTCCCCTGTATGGCATAAAGTATCTTCATTTCATACTACAATAAGGTTACGACGCTATAAACCGCACTGTTATTGCGGTAAAGTTTAGCCATCTTTAAATAATCGTTAGCAAAAATAGAAGAGTGTATCAAGAGGAAGGTTTACATGCCGTGATATAATTGTTACTAAATGGTTATTAGGGGGTGGGGAAAGTCCTTACCCCCGGCCCCTCTCCCAAGTAGAGGGGAGCGAACTACACTCCTGCTGAAAAATCCTCTCCCCGGCCCTCTCCAAAGGAGAGGGTGACGTGACGTAACACTCTTTCCTGAGTGTAATGCTGCAACGTTGGAGTAAGCACGTTCGACGGAAGCTGCTCCCCTCTCCTTTGGAGGGTTGGGGGTGAGGTCTGCAAGAGACTACAAATAACTATTTCATAAAACTGGCGTAATCGCAAATTTTAGATTATAAAGTAGCTTGCGCCGCATTTGCACATAACTAAAAGAATAACAATGCAAAAAATTATGCTATCGGTTTTCAGGATGTTCATCCTCCTGATCGCCATTTCGGGAGCCATTGCCTCGTATGCGCAATGCCCGTCGGTAACTACAATATCGCCTGCTTCGGGTCCCGCCAATACGGTAGTGACCATTACCGGCGCCAATTTCCAGTCGGGTTCGGGCATTACATCGGTAAAGTTTAATGGCGTGGATGCCGCAAGCTTTATGGTGGTGTCCAATACCGAAGTAACAGCGGTTGTACCCGCAACGGCAGCCAATGGCGCGATAAGCCTTGTGTCGGGCGGATGCCCGGCAGCAACAGGTGGCAGCTTTACGCTGATGGGTTCCAACTGTACCCCGCCCGCGGCAGGCGACGTTTACATATCGGAGCTGTATGACCATAACCCCGGCAGCTATGGTGTAATAGAGCTGTACAACCCAACCGACAACACCATTGCCTTTGGCGGCCAGTATGTGCTGGAACGCTATGGCGATATCAATGATACAGACCCAACCCCAGGCTACATCCTTACCCTGCCGGGTTCGATAGCCCCGCACTCCACCTACCTCGTTTCCAGTTATGGGTCTGGTGTGCAGGGATGTACCGTTACAACCGTTGCCAACCTTGGTGGCGGCATAAACGGCAACGACGAATTTAAGCTGCGCAAGAACGGTTCTGTAATCGACATTGCACGCGCACCTGTTAATGCATGGTACACTGTAATACGCAATCCTGATGCTGCTGCACCATCGGCAGCCTACTCGGCTTCAGACTGGACCATTACAAGCAACTTTACCTGCAGCAATCTGGGGACGCACAACGCCAACATAACCAACCCGCCAACCATAGTAACACAGCCGCAGGATAACGGCGACACCTGCGAAAACGGGTTTGCGATGCTAACCGTGGCGCTGGACGACCCAACCGGCTTTAGCTACCAATGGAAAATGCTGAACAGCTCGGGGAACTGGGTCAACGTGACTAACGGCGGAAACTATTCGGATGCCACGACCCCGATGCTCATCATCGACCCTGTACCCTACTCCTTTAATGGCAACCAGTATTACTGCGAAATTACCGCGCCGGGCTGCACACTGCTCAGCAACGCCGTGGAGCTTACCGTGTTGCCATCGCCCGTGGTAACAACCCTTGTAACATCCAACTGTACATTGGGTACGGCAACCCTTACCATTACACCTGTTTTAGGCACGGGGCTTACCTACAAGCTGGACAGCGGGCCTTTCCAGGCATCGCCAATATTCACGGGGCTGACACCGGGCACACATACCCTTACCATACAATCGTCGCCGGGCAACTGTACGTCTACCATTACCGTAACCGTAGACCCGATTACAGGCGCTCCGGCCGTGGCCACATTCACCCAGGTGCAGCCTACATGTACCGTACCAACGGGAACTATAAATGTGACCGGCCCGTCTGAAACCGGAATGACCTACAGCATTGACGGGGTAAACTTTGGCACGGCTACTTCATTCGCCGGACTTCTACCGGGTACTTATACCATTACCATAAAGAATGCCGCAGGGTGTACATCGGTAACCGGAAACATAACCATAAATACGGTGCCGAATGCTCCGGCAGTCGCCGATGTAACCGTAACCCAGCCTGACTGTACCGTCCCTACGGGAACCATTACCGTAAATACACCAACCGGGATGACCTACAGTATCGACGGGGTAAACTTTGGAACGGCTACTTCATTCACCGGACTTCTACCGGGTACTTATACCATTACCGTAAAGAATGCCGCGGGATGTACCTCAGTAACCGGAAACATTACGATAAATGCAGTACCGAATGCTCCGGCAGTCGCCGATGTAACCGTAACCCAGCCTGACTGTGCCGTGCCTACCGGAACTATTACTGTAAATACACCAACCGGGATGACTTACAGCATTGACGGGGTAAACTTTGGCACGGCTACTACCTTTAGCGGGCTTTTACCGGGCAACTATACCATTACCGTAAAGAATGCGGCAGGATGTACATCGGTAACAGGCAACATAACCATAAATACGGTGCCGAATGCTCCGGCAGTCGCCGATGTAACCGTAACCCAGCCTGACTGTGCCGTGCCTACCGGAACGATTACCGTAAATACCCCAACCGGAATGACCTACAGCATTGACGGGGTAAACTTTGGCACGACTACTTCATTCGCCGGACTTGTACCGGGCAACTATACCATTACCGTGAAGAATGCTCAGGGGTGTACATCGGTAACCGGAAACATTACGATAAATGCAGTACCAAATGCTCCGGCAGTCGCCGATGTAACCGTTACCCAGCCTACATGTACCGTACCTACGGGAACCATAGCCGTAAATACCCCAACCGGGATGACCTACAGCATTGACGGGGTAAACTTTGGCACGGCTACTTCATTCGCCGGACTTGTACCGGGCAACTATACTATTACCGTGAAGAATGCCGCAGGGTGTACCTCGATAACCGGCAATATCATTATCAACACGGTACCGAATGCTCCGGCCCCGGCTACAGTGAGCATTATTCAGCCTACGTGCGCCGACCCTTCGGGAACGATACTGATTACAAATCCGGCAGGAGGACTGACTTACAGCCTTGATGGGGTTAACTTTCAGGGCAACCCGGATTTTGCAGGACTTGTACCGGGAACGTATGCGGTAACCGTTAAAAATGCCGACGGCTGTACATCGGTAAGCATTAACCATATTGTAGACCCGGCGCCAAACGGACCCGCCATTCCGACAGTAAGCGTAATACAGCCTACCTGTGCGGTGCCTGCCGGAACCATAACCGTCACAAATGCGGCTCCGGGCATTACTTATAGTGTCGATGGAGTGAATTTCCAGGCCGGAACATCGTTCGCCGGGCTTACACCGGGTACCACCTACACGTTGGTCGCAAAAAATCCTGATGGGTGTACTGCTTTGTCACCTTTAGTGTCCCTGAATGTCATACCCGCCGGACCGCAAACTACCGGTACACAGGGGTGCAGGGATACCCTTTTCGGGAGTAATTATGTGTTGGAAGCATTGCCTTTGAACAATTCATTTGATGTGGCCACTGCCAATTTTGAATGGAGGAACGAGTCGGGTATTGTGGTTGGAAATAACGACAATACCTTCAACGCAACGCAGTATGTTACTGATAACAATATAGTTGCAGAAGATTATCCGCTACAGATTAGTGTCACCGTTACAACCGAAGCGGGCTGCCAGGCAACATATAGCTTTACCGTAGAGAACGCCTTTTGCAGCATACCTCGGGGCATATCGCCAAATAACGACGCAATGAACGACAACTTTGATATTACCGGACTGAATGCCAATAAGATAGCCATTTTTAATCGTTACGGCCAGGAGGTATATGCTAAAAGCGATTATACCAACCAATGGTATGGCCAGGCCGATAATGGTGATGAGTTGCCAACGGGTACCTACTACTACATGATAGAAACAACGGGCGAATCATTCACCGGTTGGGTATACATCAACCGCCAGGAAAATTAAACACCCTGCTATACATTGTAAAGCCGCCCCCTGACAGGCGGCTTTACTTTTTATTTACATTGTTTACAATTAAATCATAATCAGGCAACTATAAGATAACTTTTATTAAATTCTGTTAAACTTCAATCCTTTTAACTTCGCCCTGTTTAACCCGCTATGAAAAATTACTAAAACATGCAGCAAAAAAACAAAAAGCATAGAGGCCTCATCCTACTGTTGCAATTTTTTTTTGTCCTTATATCCGGATATGCAGCCCAGGCTCAAATTTACTACCATAATTTTGGTACCTCTACCATAAGTACCCACCCTTACACGGCTCCGCCGACAACTTTGGCGAACAACCTTTCAGCGTCGTCATGGACTAACAGTACCAATTCCTGGACCAGCAACACCGGCGCATCGGGTCAGGGAATCATGCTTTTGAGTACTACTGCACCCACAACCATTACGCTTACCTTCAACGTTGCATCACCCTATCATGCTAACATTACATCCTTTAACTTTTGGACACAACGAAGCAGTTCTGGGCATTCGGCCTGGGCGATGACCATAAACGGCATAAACGCAGGCAGCGGCACCATGCCTACCGCCGGAACCCCGCTTGGGGTAACACCGGTAGCCAACGCTGTTTCGGGGCTTACGGGCACAATAACAGTAGTCCTTACACTTACAGGTGCAACCGGTAACGGCTTTTTCAGGCTGGATGATTTTACCCTGAACGGCAGCGTGGGCTGTACCAATTCGATCACTTCGCATTTCCCTTCCTCAGGGCCGAAAGATACCGTTGTAACCATCACAGGTTCAGGATTTACCGATACGGCTTCAGTAAAATTTAACGGAACTTCGGCACCATTCACTGTGATTTCGGACACAGAAATAGAAGTTATGGTGCCTGCGGGAACCGTTACCGGCACGATTACAGTAACCTCAGCAGCAGGTTGTATCGCCGAAACAACCACACCCTTTACGTTCATAGCGTCCGACTGTACATCCCCCGAAGTATACATCTCAGAAATATACGATGCCTATGCAGGTACACCGGGCTCAATAGAGCTATACAACCCCGGTACACAACCGGTAAACCTTGCCGGATACCGACTTTTACGATATGGGGATATTAACCTGGCTTCGCCCAACGGTAATCCGGCTGACTATAACATGATGCTGACAGGAACTATAAACCCCGGGGCGTGCTATATGGTATCTATCAACATTAACGGGGCATGTTCCGGAATTGCTACAGATTTCCCTTTGCAGAATGGTATTAATGCGAATGACGAATTTGAATTGTTCAATCCGGACAATGAGCTTATTGATAATGTACATATACCATTTGGAACAAGCGAATTGGGTGGCAGGGGGTATACCATCATACGTAAGCCCAATGCCGTTGCACCAAAGCCAATATTTGCACTGGCCGACTGGAATGCCTACGGTGAAGAGTTTTGCTCTAACCTTGGCGTACATACGGCTACTGCGCCAAGCGCCCCGCTGCCGCTCATCACCCACCCGGCGCCAAGGACGGTATGCGTAAACGCAAATACAACCTTTCCCGCTCTTATAACCCCTGCCACAGGCTTTACCTTTCAATGGAAAATTCTTACCTCATCGGGCAACTGGGTAAATGTGATCAATAATGGCACATATAGTGGGGCTACAACAGCTACGCTTACGGTAAACGGCGCATCTGTTGCTATGGACGGCAGCCAGTATTATCTTGAGGCTACTTCTGCAACCTGTGTGATACGTACCGATGCCGCCCAGCTTTACGTACTCGAAAAACCTGCTGCACCCACAGTTACCGTAACCCAGCCTACCTGCACCACTCCCACAGGGAGTTTCGAAATAACAGCTCCCCTTAGTGATCCCGGCGACCCCAACCTTACCTATATGTACAGCATCAATGGGGTTACCTATGTTTCCGGTACTACCTTTAATAATCTTACACCGGGCACGACCTATAACATTACCGTGAAAAACATTGCAGGATGTGTATCGAATACAACCATCAAAACAACAGATGCTGTACCGGTAGCCCCCGCGGCACCTGTACTTACGGCAACACAGCCAACCTGTACCACAGCTACGGGAACTATTACCGTAACCCCGGCAGCAGGCACAGGATACACCTACAGCATAGACGGGCAGCCGTACCAGGCAGGGACTTCATTTAATTCGGTACTGCCTGGGCCGCACACGGTTACCGTGCGGGTTAACGGATGTACATCGGCACCGGCAACTATAACCATTAATCAGCAGCCACAAACCCCTGCTGCACCCGCGCTTACAGCAGTACAGCCAACCTGTACCACACCGGGCAGCATAACCGTAAATACGCCTGTGGGAGCGGGCATCACGTACAGTAAAGACGGCGTTAATTACCAGTCGGGACCCCTGTTTGACAATCTTGCCCCCGGAACCAGCTATAACATTACGGCAAAAAATACTGCCGGATGTGTATCGCAAATAACAGTGCAGGCAATGAATACGGTACCCTCTGCCCCGGCGCAGCCTGTAGTTACCATAAGCCAAACGGATTGCGACACCGCCACAGGGAGCATTACCATAACCTCGCCATTGGGGGCGGGACTTACCTACAGCGTAAATGGCACCGACTATGCTAACCAAACCACCTTTACCCTAAACCCCGGTACGCACAACATAACCGTGAAAAACACTGCTGGGTGCATATCTGTAGCAAGGGTAGTGGTTATAAATGACCAACCTGAAACACCGGATGCGCCCGCTGTTACCGTAACCCAGCCCGGATGCGGCGAAGAGAACGGTACCATAATCATAACTACCCCTGTTGGGGCCAGCCTGACCTATAGTATAAATGGCGTGGACTACCAACCCGGACTAACCTTTGAAGATGTGGAGCCGGGTACATACAGCATAACCGTAAGGAATACTGCCGGATGCATATCTGCCATAACTACTGAAACGATCAATTCGGGAACGGATATACCCGGTACTCCGGTACTGGCAGTAACACAGCCCAATTGCATTGCCACAACCGGAACTATTGAAGTAACATCGCCTGCACCGGGTGTTGGAATTACCTACAGCAAAAATGGCGTGGACTATCAAACAAGCCCTGTTTTTGACAACCTTACACCGGGATCTTCCTATAGCATTACTGCGAAAAACCAAAGTGGATGCATATCTGTGGCAACGGTTCAGGCTATTAGTGCAATACCGGCTGCCCCTGCCGCCGCTGTAACCAGCCACACAGAACCCGATTGCGATACCCCTACCGGAAGCATCACGATATTGTCCCCATTGGGCGCAGGACTTACCTATAGTATTGATGGCATTAACTACCATCCTTACCCTTCGCCGATATTTGCAACAGTAGCGACAGGCGACTATAACCTGACCGTGAAGAATGCGGCAGGGTGCATTTCAGTCCCAACCAACATTGTAATGCCGGACCAGCCTGCTACCCCCTCAGCCCCAACGCTTGATGCACAGCAGCCGGATTGCGACACGCCTAAAGGCACAATAACCATAACCAATCCGCTTGGCGCAGATTTGACCTATAGTAAAGACGGGGTTAATTACCAAACAGGGGTAACATTTACCAATCTTGACGCAGGCACTTACAGCATCACTGCAAAAAACACTGCGGGATGTGTTTCGACTTCTACAACACAGGTAATCAATACCGCGCCTGCCACTCCGGATGCGCCGACCGTTACCCTTGTACAGCCGGACTGCATAACTACTACAGGAACCGTTACTATAACACCTGTTATAGCCGGACTGGAATACAGCAAAGGCGACAATGTATACCAAACCAATCCAGTATTTAGCAGCCTTACTCCCGGCCAGACGTATAACTTTACCGCAAGGAATGCGGCAGGATGTGTATCGGCTGTAACGGTTCGCACCATAGCCCCGATACCTTCTGCACCGGATGCACCAACGCTGAACCCGACCCAGCCTGGATGTAACACAAATGGCTCAATAGTTATTACTGCGCCTGTGGGCAACGGACTTACCTATAGCCGCAACGGAGTGGATTATTTCACAACGCCATCGTTTACCAACCTTCCCGCGGGAACGTATAATATCACCGTAAAAAACACATCAGGATGTGTTTCGGCAGCAACAACGCAGATTATAAACACTGCACCCGCCATACCGGCAGCACCACAGCTTATTTCGGGCCAGCCGGACTGCGAAACTCCAACCGGGAGCATAACGGTAACCAACCCGGGTGGCACTGGCTTTACCTACAGCCGCAACGGTGTGGATTACCAGACAGCACCTATATTTTATGATGTGCCACCCGGTACGTACCAAATAACGGTGAAAAGTCCGCAGGGATGTATATCACCGTCGGCAAGCCATACTATCAACCCGGCACCTGCAACACCTAATGCACCTGTTGTTACAGTCACACAACCCACCTGTATTGTTACTACAGGAAGCATTACAGTAACACCTCCGGCAGGCACCGGGCTTGAGTACAGTAAGGATGGCAACACGTATCAGGCCAGCCCGGTATTTACAGGCCTGACACCGGGAGTTACTTATTCCATCACAATACGCAATTCCGCAGGATGTATTTCTACGGCTACCGTGCGCACCATAGACCCTATACCTTCACCACCGGCCTCGCCAACACTCACCGGAAACGACCCCGGCTGTACTACTCCTGGCAGCATTACAGTAACTTCGCCAATAAGCGCAAACGGGTTTACCTTTAGTAAGGACGGCGTGAATTTCCAGACATCGGAAACCTTTGGCGGCCTTGTACCGGGAACCTATAGCATCAGGGTAAAGAATGCCCAGGGATGTGTTTCGGCTCCGGCCACTTATATCATCAATCCGGGCCCTGCTACACCGGCCCAGCCGACGGTAACGATTATACAGACCACCTGCACCTCGGCTACAGGAACCATAACAGTTACTGCCCCGTCCGGCGGCCTGACATACAGCATAGACGGCCAACCGGGCCAAACTTCGAACGTATTCAACAATGTACTTCCGGGACAGTATAACATCACCGTGACCAACGCGGCAGGATGTGTTTCGCCGGTAAGGGTTGTAACTATTAATCCTGTCCCGATAGCGCCGGGGATTCCTGTACTTATTGTTTCGCATCCGGGGTGTAATGCTGTAAAGGGAAGCATAGCTGTGACCACCCCTACAGGCAATGGTACTACCTACAGCATTGATGGCGTAACCTATCAAAACAGCGCTGTTTTTGACAATCTCGACCCCGGCACATACACTATTACGGTGAAAAACGCGGCGGGCTGCATATCGCTTCCTGCAACTGAAACCATCAATATTCCGCCTGTAACACCGCCGGCCCCCGTAGTTACCATAACGCAGCCCGACTGCAACACTGCAACCGGAAGCATTACCATTGTTTCTCCAAACGACCCAGGAACCATGTTCAGCATAAACAGCCTGCCGTATCAGGCAGGGCCAACCATTGGCAACCTGGCGCCGGGCAACTATGTAATTACGGCACGCAATACATCAGGATGCATTTCGGCCTACACGCATTTCATTATCAATTATCCTCCTTTGACACCTGCAACACCTGTTGTAACCCTTATACAACCGGACTGCGACACTGCAACCGGTACGATAACCGTAAACTCGCCAGTGGGCTTTGGATTGCAATACAGTATAGACGGCGCCAACTTCCAGCCCTCGAGGATATTTAGCAATGTTGCACCGAATACCTATACCGTTACGGCAAGAAACAGCGCAGGATGTACGTCACAGCTAACAGGCATAACTATAAATACACCTCCTGCCCCGGCACCGAATCCCGGCGTGATAACCGGAGACAGTGCAGTTTGCGAAGGGGGAACAATACAGCTTGCCAACACCGTGACAAGTGGGGTATGGAGCAGCAGCAATACAGGCGTTGCAAAGGTAGACGCTGACGGCCTTGTAACCACATTGTTACCCGGAACCGTGACTATAACCTATACCACAGGAACAATATGTACCGACGAAGTCACCCATATCATTACAGTAAATGCACTGCCACAGCCTGACCTGAGGGATATGTACCTGTGTGTGGACAATGAAACCGGCGAAATCACCCCAAAATTACTGACCAGCCGCATAACCGGCACAGGATATACCTATGAGTGGAAACTTAATGGCACTTTACTTCCCGCCATCACCTCATCTGTTATTGTAAATGAGCCTGGAGAATATTCGGTTAAGGTAACTAATACCATGACAGGTTGTGAAGCTACAGATACCGCCACGGTGGGCACCTCATCGCTGGCACTGGGCTATGCCGATGCTACTACCGATTTCCATTTTAACCAGACGATAACGGTACACATAACGGGAGGGTCGGGCGATTATGAATACAGCCTGGACGGTGGCCCATTCCAGGACGAACCAACTTTTACCAACATTTACGAAGGTGAATACCATATATCTGTAAGAGATAAAAACGAGTGCGGTACTCTTGAGCTTTATGTGTATGCGCTAAATTACCCACGCTTCTTCTCGCCAAACGGTGATGGCGCACGGGATACCTGGAACATTGACGGGCTAGGGATGCAGCCGGATGCGAAAATTTACATATTTGACCGATATGGCAAAGTGATCGCAGGGCTGAAACCGGGTAGCCAGGGATGGGACGGAACTTACAACGGGGCAACCCTGCCGGCGACAGACTACTGGTTTACACTTGAGTACCGTTCTGAATCGGGTGAGCAAAAAGAATTTAAGGCACACTTTTCTCTTTTGAGATGATACTGCATCGTAATGAAATGATTGCACACCAAATAATCCTCATTAATTAAAAATAAGTCGTTCGTTAGTTTTTTGATCCGGATTCCCCTGCCAGCCAACGGCGGGGGTTTCCTTTTTTTATTCATACTCATTTAAAATTTATTATCAGGGGGACCATGCCAGGAAATTTATAAAAATTGACATATATTCATTTTTTAAATAAAAAAAGCCGTTAATTGATTAAATATTTAATATATATTTATAGATTAACAAAAAATTCAAATAGCTAACATTGGCTTGAGGTAAGAATAACCCCCTCGTTACAGTAAGACAACCTGCCAGTACAATTAAGACAGAAAGTAGTAATTAAGTTTGTATAGCATTGATATTCAGTGCAACAACTAACAAATTATTATTTTTTATGAAAACACAGTTACACAAGGCATTTCAAAATGCCTGGATGGTCGTAATTGCCCTGGCGGCAACAACGGCAATGTGGGGCCAGGTTACCCTTCCGGGGTCATCGCCCTATTCAGAAAATTTTAACGCCACACCTGGCGCTTCGGGCACGTCGTACCCAACGGGATGGTCGTCGTACAATGGCTCCACTGTGGACAACGCCATGACTGTAGGTAACGCCTCTTCTGCTTCGGGTGGCAACTACAATTTTGGGTCAAGGATAGGCATCCTTGGGTCAGGCAGCGCTTTCTCTCCTTCATCAATTGTGTTGAACATTGCCAACACAACAGGTAGGTCGGGACTAACCATCTCTTATGACGTGGTAAAGATTAAGGAAGAGTCGAGGAGCAACTCTTTTAACCTCGAAATAAGCACCACGTCGGCTACTACAGGCTTTACGGCTGTAACAGGCGGAGCTTACACTTCGGGCACAATAGCTGCGGGCACAACCACAGCCTATGCCAATCTGGACCTTTCTGCCCTGAACAACACCAGTGGCAATGTATGGATCCGATGGAGCTATACAGAACTTACCGGTTCGGGAAGCAGGGATGCGATTGCACTGGATAATGTGGTGCTTTCATGGAATTCTGCACCTACAGTTACATCATCTGCGGCTACTTCTGTCACTGCAACAGGAGCTACATTAAACGGGACTATCAACGCCAATGGCGCTACATCCGCCGCCTCATTCAGCTACGGGCTTACTACAAGCTACGGAAGCAGTGTTGCCGCAACACCATCATCTGTAACAGGTACATCAGCTACCAGCATCAGCGCTGCGGTTTCTTCATTATCACCGAATACACAATACAATTTCAGGGCGGTTGCCACAGTGGGCAGTACACCTACCAATGGCGCAAATGCAAGCTTTTATACACTTGCCAACGTTCCCGGAGCTGTTGAGATCGAAACCCCGGGCATTACGACACTTGACGTAACTTTAATCACTTCTACTCAAAACGGCAATCCGTCTGCTACACAATATGCCATACGCGAAGCCGGTGGGCAGTATGTACAGGCTAGTGGTGCCCTTGGCGCTACAGCCGTGTGGAGGACAGCTGCTGCATGGGGAACAACTACTGTAACAGGATTAATGCCAGACACGGCTTATACTTTTAGCGCGAAAGCAAGGAACAATGCTTCTACTCCTGTAGAAACTGCTTTTGGCCCCACTGCAACAGAATCTACGCAAGTAAATACACTGCCTACGCTTACTGCCGGAACACTTGACGGTTTTGGTGCGCTGTGCATCAACGTTGCTGAGGGTAAAGAAATGTTTACACTTAACGGCATTAACCTTACATCAGGTGACATTACTGTAGGCCCGCTTGATGGCTATACCTTCTCTGCTACAGAAATGGGTATTTACACAGCCACCCTTGTTATCCCGCAAACCGGGACAGTAACACAGGATGTATGGGTAACATTTACGCCAATTGTGACTGGTTCATACAATGGCAACATCCCGGTAAGTGGAGGCGATGCTCCGGCAATTACTGTAGCTGCTTCCGGATCGGGGATAAACACACTTGCTTCAGTAACAACAACGGGTACGGTGGCAGTAACATCTGCTTCAACAGCCCAGGCCGGAGGAGATGTGACTGAAGAAGGCTGTACCGATGTAACGGAAAGAGGTGTGGTATACAGTACTGTAATAAACCCCGTACTTGGCGGTCCAGGATCTTTAAATGTTGCGGACATTTTTGAAGGCTCCGGAGAGTTTGCCCTGGAAATCAGCAATCTGATTGGCGGAACTACCTATTATGTTAAAGCTTATGCCACAAATAGTGGAGGTACAAGCTATGGTGCACAACAAAGCTTTACTACAGACCCTGTAACAGCTCCTGTTGCCATCGCTGCAACCGATGTTGACCATGAAAGCTTTGTGGCCAATTGGGAAGTCACCGATGGCGCTGCCAGCTACAGGCTGGACGTAAGTACATCGTCTACGTTTGGTACGGCTACACCTGCTACCGACCTTTTCTTCTCTGAATATGTTGAAGGTTCATCTACCAACAAATACCTTGAAATATTTAACGGTACTGGCGCGAGTGTAGACCTTGCTGACTACAGGGTAAGGCTATACTCTAACGGAAGCACCTCGGCTACAGGAACTTCAAACGACGTACAGCTTTCGGGTACACTTGCTAACGGCGCTGTTGCGGTTATCAAAAATTCGGGCGCTACTATCTATAGCGGTACAGCCACTGTAGTAGCCTCAGTAAACTTTAACGGTGATGATGCCGTGGCGCTTTACAAAATCTCTACAACCTCAAATGTTGACATCTTCGGTAACATTGGCAACGACCCGGGTTCTGCCTGGACAAGCGCTTCGAATACTACTGTTGACAAGACCCTTGTACGTAAATCTACAGTAACAGGCGGTATAACTGTTGACCCTTCAGGAACAGGTTTCCCAACACTGGAATCGGAGTGGACACAATTCGCGCAAAATGATGTAACAAATCTCGGTTCGCACACGTTCTCAGGTGTTACGCCATCTTTCCTTCCCGGATATGAAAACCTTGCTGTAACAGGCACAAGCCAGCCGGTTACAGGCCTTACACCGGTTACTACCTATTACTACAGGGTTAGGGCTGTTGCCGGAAACACAAGCGGCAACTCTAACGTGATAACTGTTATTACTACAGAGAATACCGAACCAACACTATCTGCTACTGAACTTACTGCGTTTGGCGCAGTATGCATCGACGGTTCTGAAGGCCCTGAATCTTTCACCATCACGGGTGCTTTCCTTTCTACAGACAATGTTACTGTAGGCCCGCTTACCGGATATACCTTCTCGACTGAAGAAGAGGGCACCTATACTGACTCGCTTGACCTGACACAGGATGGCGCCGATTATGAGCAGGTGATCTATGTGAAATTCGAGCCGACTACCGTAACCGATTTCTCAGGCAACATCGCTGTTGCAGGTGGTGATGCTGACAGCATTAACGTAGCGGCATCGGGAACAGGTGTAAACACTCCGGCTACCGTTGTAATAGACAATGCTGAGGCGCTTTCTGCTTCTACTGCTATTGTTGAAGCTAACGCTACCCTTGTGGGATGTTCTGAAATAAGCGAAAGGGGTATTGTATATGCTACTACTGCCAATCCTGCAATTGATGGCCCGGGTGTAATAAAAGTTATTGACGGAGCTATAGGCTTAGGCATATATGAGGCGGAACTGGAAGGCCTTGCCGGTGGTACAACTTATTATGCAAAGGCTTATGTAATTAATAATGGTGGTACTGCATACAGCGCCGAAGTAACGTTCACCACGGATGTTGTAGAAGCCCCTGTAGCAATTGCTGCCTCAGACGAAACTGAAAGCAGCTTTACGGCCAACTGGAATGCTGTTGACGGCGCGGTAAGCTACAGGCTTGATGTGAGCACATCTGAAACTTTTGGAAGCGCTATTCTTGCCACCGACCTTTTCTTCTCTGAGTATGTAGAAGGATCGTCTACAAACAAATATCTTGAGATATACAACGGTACAGGTGCAAGCATCGACCTTTCCGACTACAGGGTAAGGCTTTACTCTAATGGAAGCACTGCTGCTGTTGGGTCTAACGACGTACAGCTTTCAGGCACCATTGCAAACGGTGATGTTGTGGTTATCAAAAACTCAGGCGCTACCATTTATGGCGGTACTGCAACGGTAGTATCTTCTATAAACTTCAATGGTAATGACGCGGTTGCCCTTTATAAAATATCTTCTGCATCTATTGTAGACCTTATCGGCAACATTGGCGATGATCCGGGATCTGCCTGGACAAGCGCCTCCAACACTACCGCAGACAAGACACTTGTAAGGAAAGCTACTGTAACAGGCGGTATTACTGCCGACCCTTCTGGCACAGGTTTCCCTACACTTGAATCGGAGTGGGATGTATTAAACCAAAACGTGGTAACCGGCCTGGGTGCGCACACCTACTCGGGTACTGCACCATCGTTTGTGCCGGGTTATGAGGACCTTTCGGTTGTAGGTACAAGCCATGTAGTGGAAGACCTTGTTGCCGGAACTACTTATTATTACAGGGTTAGGGCCGTTGCAGGAAACACTAGCGGCAACTCCAATGTAATTGAAACAGCCACGGAAGAACCAAGTGGGGTAAGGGTTGCTATGAGAACGGCGGCATTTGATAATGCCAACAGCATCATAATATACAACCAAAACGGTGCGCTAACAATCACTTCTGCAAATACAGAAATCAATTCGGTAGCGGTATATGACATTACGGGCAAACAGCTTTTTGCTTCAGATGCATACAACCAAAAAGAAGTAGTGCTGCAAAACGTAAGTGCTTCCAACCAGGTGTTACTTGTTAAAGTTGCAACTACTGACCACGAGGTAATTACTAAAAAAGTAGTATATTAAGAACTCATTTCTTAAATAGTTGCGGAAGCCCCTCCTTTTCAGGAGGGGCTTCTTGCTTTGTGCTTAACACAAACTTTAGCTACATAACACACAGCTAATTAAAAGATAACTTACACCTTACCGTAATACAACCTCTAATCGCCTCATAATTAACACAGATATACAATATTTGCAAGGTAAAATTCACCCAAATTGTATCTAAAAATTAACTAATAAAACTATGATGAAATTACTACATCAAAAGTATTTAAAGGGCTTGTTTGCACTGGCCCTTTTTTTAACCACCATTGTTTCGTGGGGACAATATTCAACCGGATTTGAGTCAAATATCAAGCCATCATACACTGCTGGTGATGCCACATTTAACGGAGTTACCTGGAATATGTCAGATGCCCTTGTGGGCAACCTTGCCAATGATGCCAAAGCCGGATCCTGGTCAGTACGGATGCGCAACACCGGAAATATTACCATGCAAACAAGTGTGGCCGGAGGTATTGGTACATTTACATTGAAATATGGAAAATATAACGGTGACAGCAACACCAGTTCCTTTAAAGTTGAGTACAGCACCAATGATGGCGGTAGCTGGACACAAATGGGATCAGAGGTAACCGGTGTAAGCAGTACCACGCTCCAAACGTTTACCGCGACCCTAAATATTAGTGGCAGCGTAAGGGTAAGGGTTTTAAAAACAGCAGGCGGCAGTAACCGTCTTAACATAGATGACGTTAGCTGGACAGCGGGAACCGTACCTGCATCATCGGCTTCTGACATTATTCGAAATACAGCTTTTACAGAGGCTTCAAATATAGATTATAAGCTATACCAGGAAACTTCAAACCTCACAACATCAAACTCCATTGAGGTGGGAAGCTTTACCATTCGTGATGGCGGAACCACAACAGATGCCGACTCTAATGGCACAACACTTAGCGCCATAAACTTTACAGTGGCAAACTTTGCCAACCTGAGCAGGCTTGCTATATATGACGGCACAACTGAAAGGGGCGACATTGCTGTTACTTCGGGCACGGCAAGCTTTACAGGGCTTTCGGGACTGGCAACGACAGATGGAGGCACAAAAACCTTTACGCTAAGGGCTTCATTCAAACCTACTGTAACGGATAACGCGCAATTGCGATTTACAGTAAGTTCTGCAACCGCAGCTACATCGTCCAGTTCTACTTTTGCGGCGGCCAACGCAGGTGCGGCGGCAACCTCGGTAAGCGGTGATGCCAACCGCATTGAAGTAACCGCCGACAGGTTGGCTTTTGTAGCACAGCCCGCTAATACCGTTGTAAATGTGGCCATGGCCAACGTTACAGTTAGCGCAAATGACGTTAACGGAAACCGCGACCTTGATTTTACAGGAACATTGGGTAACGTATCGCTTACCTCAACAGGTACACTTTCAGGCGCTCCGGTAAGCGTGAACGCTGCCAACGGCCTTGCTGCCTTTACAGAACTTACGCATACGATAGCTGCAAATGGGCTAACGCTTGACGCTTCAGCCGGCGGATGGAACACAACCAGTAACGCCTTCAACATTACTAAAGCGACCCAAACAATAACCTTTGGCACACTGGCCAATGTTACTTATGGCGACCCTTCATTCACGCTTACTGCTACAGGCGGCGCGTCGGGTGAGCCGGTGACCTATATGAGCCTCGATGAAACTGTGGCAACCGTAAGCGGAAATACAATTACCATTGTTGGCCCGGGCCAAACTTTAATAGCCGCATCGCAGGCAGGTAACGACAATTACAGTCCCGCTACAGATGTTGACCAGATCCTTACGGTTAATAAAAAACAACTTACCGTTACCGATGCTATAGCTCAGGACAAGCCCTATGATGGCACTGATGCAGCGACAATTACGGGCGCTGCTCTTACCGGCGGTATTGTAGGTGCTGATGAGGTAATACTTAACACAACAGATGCTGTATTTGACGATAAAAACATAGGTACAGGTAAAGATGTTCTTGCCCAGTTTGCATTGGCAGGAGCACATGCAGCAAAATATGTACTTGCCGACGACCTGCTTATTTTGAATGCAGACATTACGGCTAAAGAACTTACCATAACCGGAATTTCTATAGCTAATAAGGACTTTGATTCAAACACTGATGCTGCAATAACAGGAACTGCGGAACTTGTTGGCGTGGTAGCAGGTGAAGATGTTACTCTTGGCGGAACCCCAATCGCTGTATTTGACAATATAGGCCCGGGGGGCGCAATACCGGTTACCGTTTCAGGATATGCGATAACAGGCGCTGCCAGTGCAAACTACACGCTAGCGCAGCCACAAGGGCTTACTGCCAATATCCTGGAAACAGGACTTGACAATCAGACCATTGTATTTGGTGGGCTTAATCCTGTTACCTACGGCGATGCTTCTGTCACACTTGGTGCGACAGCTTCTTCAGGACTTACGGTTACTTATACCAGCTCTGACGAGAACGTGGCCACAGTATCAGGCAATACCGTTACTATTACAGGCGCCGGTACTACAACTATTACGGCCTATCAGCTTGGTAACGATGATTACAACCCTGCCCCAGCCGTACCGCAGGATCTGGTAGTGAACCAAAAAACGCTTACCGTAGCTAATGCTGCCGTAACCGATAAAATATATAATGGCGGTGATGTTGCTGTACTTACAGGAACGCCAAACGGAGTTGTAAATGGTGATGAGGTTATCCTTGACGGAACAGGCCAGTTTACAACTGTGGATGTAGCCAATGGCATTACCGTTGAAACAGTATACGGAATAAGTGGTGCCGATGCAGGCAACTACCAGCTTACACAGCCGGGCAGCCTTACAGGAAACATCCTGCCAGCCGAACTTATACTTGCAGGTGCCGATGCCAATGACAAAGTATACAATGGTACTAATGATGCCGAAATAACAGGTACCCTTACAGGTGTAGTAGCGGGTGATACGGTTACATATACAGGGACAGGGACATTTGCTTCTGCCAATGTTGGTACCGGAATTGCAGTAACATCAACAGCTACCCTTGGCGGTGCCGATGCAGGTAATTATTATTTGACGCAGCCTACAGGCACTACTGCTGATATTACCGCGAAAGCCCTTACTGTTACGGCAAATGCCGAAAACAAGCAATATGACGGCCTTAATTCAGCTGTGATTACAGTGACCGCTATAAATGGTGTTGTGGAAGGTGACGATGTATCGGTTACAGGTGGTGGTACTTTTGCAGATGCTGCTGTGGCCAACAACAAACCGGTAACTGCAAACCTTACTCTTACAGGAGATGACGCAGGAAACTACACGCTGACGCAGCCAACAGGGCTTACGGCAAACATTACTGCCATGAGCCTTATCGTTGACGTGACCAATGCGGTAGTGGCCGATAAAATATACGACCGCACTACTGCTGATGCGGTGATAACAGGTGTTGTTATTACAGGTATAGCCGAGGGTGAAGATGTGCAGGTAGTATCGGGAACGTATGCCTCATCGCAGGTAACGTTTGCCAATAATACTGTTACACCAATACTTTCGGGTGTACATGCGGGCAACTATACTTTTACGCAGGTGGGTACGCTTACAGGCAACATTCTGGCGAAGGAAGCTACGATTACCGGAATGACTGCGGCAAACAAAACGTATGACGGTACCAATGCAGCAACGCTGTCGGGCGGATCGCTTCAGGGTGTATTCAGTGCCGATGTTGTTGCAGGCATTAGCCTGTCAAGGACCGGCTATTTTGCGCCGGTAAGTGCAGCCGACCAGGGAGAAGATGTGGGTACAGGCAAAACTATAATCTCTACATCAGTGCTTACCGGTACAGGTGCAGACAACTATACTTTTGTACAGCCAACCGGAATTACAGCTAACATATCTGCGAAAGCATTAAACATTACAGGTGTTACTGCCAGTGGTAAAGTGTATGACAGGACGGCCACGGCTACCATTACAGGGGCCCCTGTTCTTACGGGCATTATGAACAATGACAACGTATCGCTTGACGGCACCCCTATCGCCACTTTTACCAACTATAACGTGGGTACAAGGCCGGTAACAGTTACAGGGTATACCCTTGGCGGTGACGATGCAGGCAACTATACGCTTGTGCAGCCGGCCGGCCTTACTGCGGTAATTACCGCCAAACCGCTTACGATGACAGGTGGCGCAGTTACTACAAAAACCTATAATGCCAACACTACAGCGACCATAACCGGCGCAACCCTTGAAGGTGTAGAGTCCGGCGATACGGTGGCTGCGACTACAGGTACATTTGCATCGGCAAATGCAGGTACGCACAACGTTACGGTTTTACTTACAGGCACAAATGCTGTGAACTACAGCATTGTACAGCCGGATCCGCTACTTACGGGAACCATCAACAAGGCTTCGCTTACCGTTACAGCCGCTAACAAAAGTAAAAACCAGGGTACTGCAAATCCAAGCCTTACGGTTACCTACGCTACTTTTGCAGGGTCTGATAATGCTACTGATGATGCCGATTTTACCCCGCCGACACTGACGACTACGGCAGTAACAAACTCGCCTGCAGGAGCATATCCAATTACATTTGCAACGCCGGGTGATGCGCTGAATTATAATATTACTTACGTAACAGGATACCTGATTATTTCAAACCCGGAAACAACTGTTTTCACTAACGGAACAATTTGGAGCGACCCGATTTCAGGGACCAGTCCTTCGAGTTCTAACCCTTGGACATCAAGTCAAACGGTACAAGCTGATGACTACATTAATGTCAGCGGTATTGGTCGCGGCCCGGGTGCATCGGCTACAGCAGCCAATGACAGGTACAATATGAACTCATGGAATACTACATCAATAGATCTTACATCCTACTTTACTTTCACGATTACACCTGTGAACGGATACAAATTGAACCTGACCAATTTTGTATATGCGGGCCAGGTAAGCAGCGGTTCTAATTCATTTGCCCTAAGGTCGAGCATAGATAATTTTGCATCGAATATTGGGACAGCATCAACAGGTGCCACAATATCGCTTTCCGACACCGACTATCAAAACCTCACTGAAGCAGTAGAATTCCGATTATATGTATGGGGAGCTGCATCTTCGACTGCGACTTACAGCGTAAACAGCTTTAGTTTCAACGGCTCTGTAACACAATCACCGCCAGCCCCTACCGCCCCGGTGGTATCCAGCAGCGCCACAGACAGCGCTACCTTTGGAAATACGGACACTTACCAGATAACGGCTACAGGTACACCGGTAATCAACAGCTTCAATGCTGTGGGCACCAATGCAGCGGGTAGCACTACAACAGCACTGCCAACGGGTGTAACCGTGAATACATCGACCGGTCTTGTAAGTTTTAACGGAACAACACCTGCAGGTACCCATTACATAAAAGTTTCGGCAACCAGCTATTATGGTACAGGATCAAAAGTTGTTACTTATACTGTAGTACCACAACCGGCACTTTCGGCTACGCCGAGTCCTATAACTAACCTTCATGCCTACCAAGGCCAGGGCGCCTCTGCACAGGTACAGATCGCCTCTGTAACAGGATCCAATCTTTCGCCTGCATCGGGCAACATCAACCTTACCGTAACCGGCGATTTCGAAATTGCACTTGGCATAAATGGCTTTACATCTACAGGAAGCTTTAGTTATTCGGGGGGCGCTGTTAGTCTTAGCAACCCGCAAATATATGTGAGGATGAAAGCAGGCCTTGCCATAGGCGATTATACGGGTACGCTTACACTATCGGGTGGAGGAGCCACGTATGAAATAGCGCTTGCAGGTGTGGTAGAAGAAGCGCCATCAATCACTACCGGAACGGCATCTTATGGCCCGTACTGCGCCGGTACGCAAAACAACATCAGCGTAGCCTTTACCACTACAGGTACTTTCCCTGCAGGTAACTATTATGCACAATTGTCAGATGCCGCAGGCGTATTCCCAACCGATTTCTCGGGCATCATCAGCGCGCCATCGGCATCAAGCCCTATAAGTGGTACATTGCCGAATACAATGACAACTGGCAACTACAGGGTACGTATAGTACACCTTTCTACTGCGCCCCTGCTGACTTTCAGCCTAAATGATAATGGCAGCGATATTGAGATAAAAGCCCTTCCGACGCTTACAGGCGTACAAACAGCCCCTGCGTGTACGGGAGACTCTATGACGGTAACACTGTCGGGACTATTACCTACCACCGAAGTTAGCGTAGCCTATACCTTTGGCAGCAGCCAAAATACCGCAACGGTAACTGCCGATGCTTCAGGAAATGCTTCATTTGAAATTCCTGTAACGTATGCTGACAATGGCAATACTTTGACAGTAAACAGCCTTACCCGTACCGACAGCGGAAGCTGCGCAACCGAATTCAGCGCAAATAATTCGGCTACGGTGGTTGTTTACCCTGCACCAACGGTAACCGGTATAACTGCCGTCCCGGCGTGTGATGGTGAAGCAACTACGGTTGCGATGGAAGGCCTTTTGGCAAACACAACATCTGAGATCGCCTATAGTATTGATGGCGGTTCAGTCATGGAAGTTAACGTAACATCCAATGCAGGTGGCAATGGAACATTTGAAACCACTCTTGCTGCGGGAACCTATGAAATCGAGATCCTGTCGGTTACCAATACCGTTACCGCATGTACCACTACCGTAAGCGGTATCGTTACAGAGCTGGTGGTTAATGAAAGGCCAACGGCAGCAATAGTTTCTGCAGGTTCGGCACTTTGTCTTGGTGCAAGTGCCGAAATACAGGTAGCCCTTACAGGTGCAGGCCCATGGGAACTTACCTATACTAACGGTGCTGCCACACAGGAAGTGAATGTTGACTCGGCAGACCTTAACGGAGGCATTTACACCGTAAACGTTACTCCTGCTACAGGAGAAACCACATATAGCATCACCAACCTTACCGACAGCAATTGTTCGGCTATACAGGCCGGCCTTACAGGAAGCGCCGCATTTACCGCAACGGGCAACCAGTGGCAGGGCGATGTAGATTCTGACTGGTTCAATGCTGAAAACTGGTCGTGCGGCGTAGTGCCGTCTGAAGCTATTGCAGCTACCATTACCGAAGGGACAATAGAAATTTCGGGCAACCAGGCTGCATATGCAGAGTCGGTAACCGTATCCGGCACCGGGCAGCTTATAGTACAATCGGGCAGCAACCTGATGGTTACCAATGCTGTTACAGTACTCAATACCGTTAACGAAGACGGCGTAATAACAGGCGGGCAGCTGACGATACAAAATAACGCCAACCTGATCCAGGATAACGATGGTACAAACATCAATACTGGTGTTGTAACTGTTGAGAAGGAAAGCGCACCAATGTTCAGGCTGGATTATGCCATGTGGTCATCGCCTGTTGCAGGTGAAACCCTTATCGGCTTTTCGCCGGAAACACTTACCAACCGTTTTTACCGCTATAATGCATTGACCGACAACTATACGGCCAACGGCGTGAACGAGGGCAACATTCCGTTTGCAAAAGGTACCGGCTACCTTATCCGTGCCGCGAACACACATACTGATTATGTGGCACCGCAGGAAGGCCAGGCTGAACCGATGGGTACACGTTGGGAAGGCTCATTCGTAGGCACACCTCATAATGGTGATATAAATGTTGCGGTTGTTGCCAAAAATACCACAGACGGTATCAGCGGCTTCAACGCGGTGGGTAACCCATACCCGTCGCCAATAAACATCCATGCTTTCTATGATGCTAACGAAGGTGCTATCGACCCGCTTTCGGCACTGTACTTCTGGAGGAAGAAAAATGACGGTGATACCTCAAGCTATGCCAGGGTAACCAAGCTTGCCTATACTGCAAACCAGGGTAATGAGTGGGGCGACAGCAGCAATGGCGTATTTACAGGCGACCAGAGCGAATGGGTAATCAACCCGGGGCAGGGCTTCATAGTGCAGTCGACAGCCAGCACGATACAGTTCAATAATGATATGCGTGTAGCGGTTAACAATGACCAGCAATTCAGGTCGGCACAAAACGAAACTGAAGTTTCAAGGCTTTGGCTGAACCTTACCGGAACACAGGGTGGGTTCTCGCAGGCGGCCATAGGTTATACTGATGTAACTACAAACGGTGTTGACTACGGATGGGACGGAAGGGCCTTTACCGATGGTGAAGTATCACTATTCACTTATATTGGCGAGGCTAAAACAGGCATCCAGGCAAGGGCATCATTCGAAGATACCGATGTGGTGCCGGTAGGCTATAAGGCAACGACCGCCGGAAGCCATACCATTGCACTCGACCATGTGGATGGCGTATTTGGCGAAGGCCAGGAAATATACCTTAGGGACAACCTGCTTGGCATAACGCACAGCCTGACGGATGCGGCCTATAGCTTTACTACAGAAGCGGGTACCTTTGCAGGCAGGTTTGACGTAGTATATGCCGAAGCTCTGAATACCGATATCCCGGTACTAGTAGCAAACAGCATTATCGTGTACAAGCAGGGCCAGGATATCAGCATCAGTTCAGGCATCACGACCATGACAGGTGTTAAAGTATATGACCTTAGAGGAAGCCTGCTTTACAGCAACGATAGCGTAAATGCGACAGAAACTGTAATAACCGGCCTTCAGTCGCAGGAGCAGATGCTTATTATTGAAGTGGCAACTGAAAAAGGAAAAGTAAGCAAAAAGATAATTTTCTAAGCGCCATACAATACCCCCAAATTAAAGGAAATCCCTACTGCGACAATTGCAGTAGGGATTTCTGTTTTAGGGGCTAACCTCATCCCTGGTAACCATATCCTAACAATTTGACAATAATGGCTTTTCGTATAACGGCATCATCATAAGTACCTTTACACCAATAAATAAAACTGAAAAAAAATGAAAAAACAATACTTTTTTGCCCTTGGGCTAATGATGGCAGGAATGGCTGCTTCGGCACAAAACCAAATCCTTAACGGAGGCTTTGAAGACTGGACAGGCGCCAACCCTGTGAACTTTACTGAAGTAGGCACCAGCCCTATATACAATGACCTGATCACCAAAGAGACAACAATAGTTAAAAGCGGCAGCAATTCTGCAAAGCAACAATCAAAGCCACAAGGGACTACACAGTATTTAGAATATAGCAACCTGATACCTGTAACAGCGGGGCATAGCTATACCATTAGCTACTGGTATCTTGATAATGACAACAATGCGAGTACAAGGCCTTGGTGTACCTGGCTTACAGATACAGGAACGTTAACCAATGATACTGCACAGGCGCAAATCCGCGAAAATGATTATTCAACCAACAGCTCAAGCTGGGTACAGAAAACACTCACAGCAACTGCCCCGATAGGAGCAACAAAAATCCGTTTTCAGGTAAGGACCTACCATCAGGACGGTAATGACGGTGGATTTATTTATTTTGATGACCTTTCGTTTGTAGACAATTCTACTGCCGGCATTAATGATAACCTTATTACGGGACTAAAAATGTTCCCTAATCCACTTAACGGAAACGTGCTTACCATTACTTCTGATGCTAATGCCACTAAAAAAATAACGGTATTTGATGTACTTGGCAAACAAGTGATCAATACCACTACTAATAATGGAACTATAAACACATCAAACCTTACTTCAGGCGTGTACATTGTAAAAATTACCGAAGAAGGCAAAACTGCTACAAAGAAACTTGTAGTGCAGTAAACATCCCTCCTCATAGCAAAAAAGCCATCGGGTCCTCCGGTGGCTTTTTTTGTATGTTAACCTGAGAGGCATTTAACGACATAAGGGTTAGAGAATAGTTCTACTATTGCTTCCTGTCATAAAGATGCTGTTGTGTCATTTTCAACTCAGGAGAAATCGCTTAGGTTCTTTTGAGATTTCTCACTTCGTGCCTTCGTTCGAAATGACAAAGAGTGCTACTTTACAGGTGGATATAAAAAAAGCGCCCCGTTCCCGGAGCACTTCTTGTATACTGAAAAAATAAAATTACTTTTTCTTTCCTTTTGCAGGAGCTTTTGCAGCTTTTGCAGCTTCTTGTGCAGCTTTCATAGCAGCACGTGAAATCCTCACCTGTGCCACCACTGTATTCTCAGGGTTAAGCAGCTTGAAGTTGTCTACAGGAAGCTTTGTTACATATAGCTTGCTGCCCATTTCAAGTTCAGAGATGTTAGCCTCAACATAGTCAGGAAGGTTTGCAGGCAAAGCCCTAACTTTAAGTTTACGCTGGTTAAGGCGAAGTACACCACCACCAAGAACACCAGGAGAAGTACCTGTAATTTTTACCGGAACTTCCATAGTGATTTCCTTTTCAGGGTCAAGCTGGTAGAAGTCGATGTGAAGTATCTTGTCAGATACAGGGTGGAACTGGATGTCCTGAAGGATAGCATCGTAAGTTTTGCCGGAAAGCTCAATTACCACAGTGTGTACGTTTGGAGTGTAAACCAGGTTTTTGAATGCGATTTCTGTTGCAGTAAAATGTACTGGCTGATCTCCTCCGTATAACACGCAAGGAACCATTCCAGCATTACGTGCTGTACGCGTTGCCGCCTTACCCACGCTTTCTCTTTCAGATCCTTTAATCGTAATTGATTTCATTGAAAAAAAATATAGTTAATAATTAAAAATTCGTTATTGTAAAAACTTGCCGCTTATCGATGTATTGTTCTGCACCATGTGCATCACTTCGGCAAAAAGGTGCGCGCACGACACTACCCTTATCTTTTCTGTTTCCTTTTTCAGCGGTATGCTGTCGGTTACGATCAGCTCCGAAAGTTTTGAGTTTTCGATCTTTGCATACGCATCGCCGGATAAAATGGCGTGTGTACAAATTGCCCTTACGCTCAAAGCTCCTTTTTCTATCATCAGGTCGGCGGCCTTTGCAAGCGTACCGCCTGTATCTATCATGTCGTCTACAAGCACGATGTTCTTTCCGGTCACATCGCCTATAAGTTCCATTGTTTCAATCTTGTTGGCCTCCTTGCGCTGCTTGTAGCATATTACTACGTCGCTGCCCAGGAATTTGCTGTAGGCATACGCCCTTTTCGACCCGCCCATGTCCGGCGAAGCTATGGTTAAGCTCTCCAGGTTAAGCGACTTGATGTACGGCACAAATATGGTCGACGCAAACAGGTGGTCTACCGGTTTCTCGAAAAAGCCCTGTATCTGATCGGCATGCAGGTCCATTGTCATGATCCTTGTCGCGCCTGCAGTTTCGAGCAGTTTAGCAACCAGCTTTGCCCCTATCGGCACCCTTGGCTTGTCCTTCCTGTCTTGCCTGGCCCACCCGAAGTACGGTATTACCGCGGTGATGTGCCTTGCCGAAGCCCTCTTGGCGGCATCGATCATCAGCAGGAGCTCCATCAGGTTGTCTGCGCTTGGAAACGTAGAGCATACCAAAAAAACCCTTAGCCCCCTGATCGACTCTTCGAAGGATGGCTGGAATTCGCCGTCACTATATTTAGAGAACGTTACCTTACCCAGCTCCACGCCATAGCTTTTGGCTATTTGTTCGGCCAGGTATGTGCTGTTAGAACATGCAAATATCTTAGCTTCCGGTTCTGTATGCGGCATTTTTAATCAGTTGTTTAGTAGTTAGTTAGTGTTGTGTTGTGTAAGCAAGGTGCAAATTTAGGAATTTAATCCGACCCCGAAAGTTTTTTTACTCCTATTTTTCCTGAAATTAAAATTTTATTTTTACATTTGCACCCGTTAATGACCAGCCTGGATGGCGGAATTGGTAGACGCGCACGACTCAAACTCGTGTACTTAGGTGTGTGGGTTCGATTCCCACTCCAGGTACAAAGCCCTTCAGTAATGAGGGGCTTTTTAATTTCCAGCCTATTATGTATAAGCAATTTCCAGTCTAAACAGAAACTGCATTTACTTCGGACTGATTTCACAGAATCTACCTCACAGGTTATTCTCTCATAGTTTTTAAACTAATCGTTTTAAAATCAGAGACCTTAAACGCTCATCATGCTCGTCTCCCCAGTTGCCTATAGCTGAAATGACAGGAATCAGCGTTTTTCCAAAATCTGTAAGGCTATATTCAACCTTTGGAGGCACAACAGGGTAAATAATCTTTGATACAAGTTCATGCTCTTCTAATTCTTTCAATTGGATATTTAAAACCCTGCGTGAGGCATCCGGTATTTTACGCTGCAATTCACTTGGGCGCTTGTGTCCCTGGTCAATAAACCAAAGCAGGCGTATCTTCCATTTGCCATAAAGCACTTCACCTATCAGGTCAAGGCCACAATTCAGGTTTGGTATTGTTTTTCTTTCATACATATTACAAATTTAAGTGTATATACCAATTTGTGCAATAGGGGAAAAATTTATCCCTATCTGAATCGTAACTCCGTACTTGTGAGGAATTAACGTACAGCCGAAATTTGTACTAAGAAATTTAAATATATTATATCATGGATTACCAAAATGAATTATCCGGGAAAATTGCCTTAGTAACGGGAGGCACTAAAGGTGCCGGCAAGGCGATTGCCGAAAGGCTGCTGAAAGCAGGCGCGACTGTAATTATCACCGCAAGGAACGCGCCTGAAAAAGACAACAACAAACTGCATTTCATCGCTTCAGATTTAAGTACGGCAGAAGGGTCACAAAAAGTGGTTAGTGAAGTGCTGTCAACTTACGGAAGGCTCGACATCCTTGTAAACAACCTTGGTGCTTCATCAACGCCAGCCGGTGGTTTCTCAACATTAAGTGATGATGACTGGATAGCTACCCTGCAGGCTAATTTGCTTGCGCCTGTACGCCTTGACCGGGGATTTTTACCACAAATGATTGATCGAAAAAGCGGTGTAATCATTCATATCGCTTCTATCCAGGGGAAGTTGCCCTTGTATGATTCGACTTTGCCATACGCTGCCGCAAAAGCAGGATTGCGTAACTATAGCAAAAGCTTGTCAAATGAAGTTACCCCTAAGGGTGTTCGTGTGCTGACAGTGTCTCCGGGATGGATCAATACAACAGCATCGGAAGCATGGCTGGGCGAGATTGCCAGAAACGCTAACAGTACTGTGGAAGAGGCTCAGAAGAGTGTTATGGATGCATTAGGCGGAATACCTTACGGCAGGCCAGCCCAGCCGGAAGAAGTGGCTGAATTGGTCGGTTTCCTTGTTTCACCAAGAGCCGGTTATTTAACCGGAACCGAATTTGTAATCGACGGCGGAACCGTACCCACTGTTTAAAACCTTAAAAATAATACTATGAACTTACCAAAAGTAATATCACATTTAGTGGCAGCACAACATAACTTTGACAGTGCTGCCTATGCAAAGTGTTTCTCTGAAACCGCCGTAGTTGAAGATGAGGGAAAAACCCACAACGGAAGGAAAGAGATCGAGGATTGGATCGCCGATGCTAACGAGCGATACAGCGCTACAATAAAACCTGTCGACTATGAAGAAAACGAAACCGGGAGCATCCTTAAAGCGGAAACTTCAGGCAATTTTCCCGGAAGTCCAATCATATTAAATTATCATTTGGTGATAGCCGACGGATTAATACAATCATTAAAATTTACAGGATAAATCGGGAAATGGCTATTTTAGCCATTTCTCTTCACTTATAAGTGTATCACTCAGTAACTGTTAACACCGGTAAAAATGTCGTATTGTAAAGCTATTGAAAATATGCAGTCTGAAACACAGAAGGCATTACATAAAAACTACCATGACAACCATTATGGTTTTCCAATCCATGATGATAATGAATTATTTGGCAGGTTGATCTTAGAAATTAACCAAGCCGGCCTAAGTTGGGAAACCATCCTGAAAAAAGAAGCTTCCTTTCGAATGGCATATAGCAACTTCAATATTAAAAAAGTAGCTGCATATACAGAAACGGATCGTGAGCGCCTTTTAGGAGATGCAGGCATCGTACGCAACAGGTTAAAGATAAATGCGGCTATCGAAAATGCAAAAGTTATTCTTAATTTGCAGAAAGAATTCGGCTCATTTGAAAAGTGGCTGGCACATCACCATCCAAAAACTAAAGAGGAATGGGTGAAGCTATTTAAAAAGACATTCCGTTTTACAGGCGGTGAAATTGTAAACGAATTTTTAATGAGTACAGGCTATTTGCGCGGGGCGCATTCAGAAGATTGCCCAATTTATGGCGAGACGCTTAAAGAAAAACCTATGTGGACAATGGATTAGTGAAGTTGACACTAATTTTACTACAATTCATGTAACTCAATTAATAATTTCCCAGGCCATAGTCGCGGCTGAAAAATATTCCATCTTCACATCTGCTAATTCCTCTTTGATTTTACGGGCAATTATCCTCCCTTCAGCATCAAGTTCTGTAATGACATTTTTGTTGGTAAATCCTTCGAAATGCTCATTTTCGTATTTTGACACCCATGCTTCAATTTGGCTTGTAATTACAGTGCTTAAGCCTAGTTCTGAAGGGTAAAGGTATCGTCCATTATACTTGTCCCTGATGCCGGTGCCATTAAGGCAGCCATCAACTGTTACGTATTTTATATTTGGATTATAATCGTCAAATGTAGAAGAATTTCCCAATATCCCCCTAAAAAAGAAAACCCCCGCAGAAACGTGCCGCAGGGGGTTTTCAAACAAACCAACCAATTTATAAAACTACCAATTTTATACTTTTTAGTTCACAAGGACTTTTTTGTTGACCACCTGCCTGTTCTCAAGGGTGGCTTTTACGATCACTACCTGGTTTTGTGCCTGTAGCGTCGTAGTTGTCAGTTCCTGTGCGTTTACATTATTGTTTACATAGATCACTTTTCCAAGAAGGTCGTACACAACTACTGATTTGATGGTTTCAGGAGCAGTTACCGTTACCTGTTTTGCATTCTGGAAAACGATCACCTGTGCAGGCGCCACTACCGGGTTGTCAGTACCCAGTGCTTCTGTAACATACACTATCTCAAAACGGGTGTTGAAAGTACCTGCTTCCGATTCGAATGTATAATCGCTGTCCTTAAGGTTATGCACGGCTCCTGTCATGTTGTCTTTTACAAATATCGCCTGGTCACCAAGGAATAGTCCGTCCACATGGTCAATCGAAAGCGTGAACGTACCTGCGGTTTCAGTATCAAAGCCCATTGGCACTACATCTCCTGCTGTAAAGGCAGGACGGCCCTGTATCGCCAGTTTGCTTTCACCAACAAGAGAGTAGATGTTTGTAGCGCCATCTGCAAAAGAAACCCCGTCAATACCATTGTCTATATCAAGTGTCGCATCGGAAGTGTAGCCTACTACAGCCTGTGTAAACACATCGCCTTCTGCCGTTATGTTGAACCATACCCTTGATGCCTCAGCTTCAATACCAGCTTCTTCGTTATCTGTATCCATCGCGTTCCTGAAGAACTGGTCTGAACTGTTTGCCTTACGCATCCTGTTGGTGAACACAATGTTCGAAGCGCTTTTTGCTTTTACGATAAAGCCCTGTCCTGTGTTGAGCGTTCCGTGTGGGTCAACTGCATAAGCATTCTCTCCGCCGGGTGCGTTGTTGGCAGCGTAAGCAAGCTTTGTAAGTGTAGAGTAGCTTGACTTTGTGTTGTCATTTGTTTTTCTCCAAAACCAAAGTGTACCTACGATGTTGTTGATGTTGGCATTGATGAACTCATTCACATTGATTGGCGATGGGTAAGGGTTACCTACTGCATTGTAAGAATTTGCCGGCCCTTCGTACGCCAGGGGCACCGTTATTGTACCATTGTTTGGCGTTCCTGAGAATACACCGTTTATCACTGTGGCAACGGTAGGGTGGTTATTCGGTGTACGGATAAGGTATCCTTTAGCCGTTGCAAATGTTGTTGTTTCAGCTACTACGTTACTATACATGTTGCTGTGCGTATTGTACACATAAAAGCGGTTAGTAAGCGTGTTCGGTGAGAATTGCAACAGTGTCTGTGGGCCTGTTACCGGCGAAGACCATAGTGTGTAGTCCAGCCTTTTTATAAGCGAGCTGTTCCTTTTGATGGTAGCTGTACCGGTGTTGGATACTGTGCTGCTCACCTGCACAAGGTCGCTGTTACTGTTCATTTCAAATACGCCGCCCTGTGCAATTTCAATCTGGTTCACTACAAACAGGTTTTTGCCTGCAGGAAGTATGATAGACCCTGTTGCTGTTACTGTCAATGAGCACGCCTCGATATCAGTAGTTGGGGCAAATATACCGTTTATGATTACCGCCTTGCTGCTGTCCGGGAAACCGTTAGACCATGTACCATTTGCATTATACGTTGTCGAGTTGGCACAGTTCGAGCTTCCGAATTCATCCGCACCCCTGTAAGGAGCTGTAAGGCTTCTTGAGTCACCGTCTATGTCGTTAGCTATGTTTAGTACCGCACCTGCCGCAAGGGTCTGGTTGATCAGCTGGAACGGGGCAATGTGTGAATCTTCAGAGGATACGAATTTCACGTTTACCGCAGTTGCGTTGCCGTCTTTTCCGGTAGCCGCTTTCCACTGTTCAAGTGTTTTGACGTTTTCTGTAGTATAAAAGCTGCCTATTGAGCCCATTTTATCTGCAGAGTAGTAATTGTTGTTGTTCAGCGTTGCAAAGGTTGCCTGTCCTGCTGTAGCCACATAGATGGCGAAACGTGCCGAGTTTTCAGTTTGTGTGTTTACGAACAGGTTGTTCCTTACATCAAGGTTAAGTACGTTGTTCTCGATGAAAAGCGCTGCAGAGATACCTGCATTGTTGTATTGCTTCTTTGTAAGCCTTACAGTGTTGTGGTATAGTTTATAACCCCTTCCTGAGAAGATGCCGATACCGAAACCGTTTTGGTTCTCACCACCGTTACCCGGTCCCACTACGTCAAGAATCATGTTGTTTACTACTGTAATGTTGGTGGCAGTTGCTGTAGATGAAAGGTTGATACCTGCAATACCTACACCGTTAGCTACAGTTTTTTCTACCGTGTTGATGTTGTTGGCAGATATGGTGCCGTTTGTACTGTTGCCCGCAACCTGGATACCCGCAAACCCAAGGTCGCCACTGTTATGGTTCCTGTATACTCCGGTTATTGCATTTTTATGGATGGTAAAACCGTTAAGGTTCGATATGTAGATCGCAGTGATCGTTTTTTCCTCATTTGTCGCTCCGCCAAAAGTGCTTTTCTCAACTACTACATTCTGAAGTGCAGATGAAACCGCTGTACCGTCAAGAATGTAAACCCCTTCTTTAACGTTAAGGAATGTTACGTTGCTTATGGTAAGGTTTTTTACTTTAGCAGCCGCTGCACCTATGGTTAGGCTGCTGTTAGCCGCTGTATCTGCTCCTGCATACACACCCACTGTATAGAAGCTTTCGCCGTTAGTAAAGCTCTGCTGAAGGTTAACATTCTTTACAGTGATGTTCTCAGGAGCGTTGCTGCTGCTTGGGCTGGCAAGGTAGATAACCGAACGGTTCGTATACGTAAGCTGGCCATTGTTGTCTATGGTAAGGTTTTTAGATGAACCTCCTGCTATGTTGCTGCCGTCGATGATGATGTTGTCAGCGCCATTCATTTTAAATACTGCCTGTACCGGTACAGTACCATTTGCGTTATAAGCATCTATCCTTGCGTTAACACCTGTGTTTGGCCTGATGGTCAGGGTGTTTGCAGCGCTTGTACCTGCAAACTGGTTAACGATGATCGGGAAGTTCTCACCCAGGGTGTTGTTGTATACCGCGTCGTTAAGAAGGAAAGTTACCGGACCCTGTACGCCTATGTTATTTATAGCGCTAACTGCGTCGGTTATTGTTTTAAAGTCATTGCTCAAAGCCTGACCTATCGTATATGTACCTGCCAACGGCTGCGGAGCCGTTACTACACCCTGGATCGTTGGGGGAAGGTTGTTGCCGTTTGTATGAAGGATCCTCCATGTTGTACCGCCAACTTTATCGAATACATATACCCTTACGTAAAGGCGCTCGCCTGCCGATACAAATATATTTGTACTGATGTCCTTTTGAGTGCCTGTGTTGTAAAACTGTGCAGGGTTAGTTATACCCAATGATACCGAGCCTGAAAAATCGGCATTCTTTGAATAGCGTACTTCAAATTTCCTGTATTCACCCTGGTATTTGAACCTGATCTTTGTTACGGTAAGCGATGCCCCGGTTGTTGGCCTGAAGCTCATCTGGTAATATTTATTGTAGTCTGCATTAGCATTTGTCTCGCCCCAGCCGTTAGTTTCAAATCCATTCCAGTTGGTGTTAAGGCCTACGCTGCTGCTGGCAGTAAACTCGTCTGCCGCTACATAGCCTGCAAGGTAGGTTGGTACGTTTGAAGGCTGGTTGTTGTATATACCTCCCCATTTTATAAGGTCTGTTTGGCTAAAGCTGATAAAGGGTAATAATAAAAGTAAATAAAGTGGTAATGTTCGCATTTCTTTAAATTGGTAAATCTTAATTTTTTGTTAACTTTCTGAAGCAAAGATAGGTTTGGTTTTAAGATATAATAAACACCCGAAAAAACTTCTTCTCTATCCAACTATAAGAAAATCAAATAATTGATTTTTGCTATTTTACCATAAGAGAAATCTATCAGTCTATTACGTTATAGTTGTTAAAATTTGCCCTTTTGACGGTTATTTTACGCAGTTGATCGATTTTTCGAGACAAAAAAAATTTTAATTTATTTTTCAAAAGGACATTATCAAGGGTGTATTTTGACATTTTTTTATAAATATAATCGGATTTTTCTTACCTATAAATTTTGAAATCGTCAGAAAACGTTAATTATGTCATGCAACCTTTGCAATATCTTTACAATAAAGCATTCATAAGTTATTTATCTGCATGAAACGCTGATTTTGAATATTGATAGATTATGCTGCTGATTTAAAGACTTCTTAACAAATAGAATTATGTAACTTGATGCAGTGAACTATATGCCATTACGACTGACGGAATCCAGTGATAAGCATGCCAGGATGAGCTTTCATATGATTGATAAAACAAAAAAATCCCCATCCGGAAGGAAGGAGATTTAATTGCATCCAACTAAAAAATTACTAAAACATTATGAGCAACTCATAATATGTTATTCAAAAAACAAATAATGTATACCTGTTTTTTATGAGTGCAAAGATATTTCTAAACATTAATTAATCAATGTGTTATATTATTTTTACATTAAATTAACAAACAGTGTAATTAATTTAAATTTTAGTTATTACAATACGATTGAATATTGTATAATTCGCAAAGAAAAACTCTGAGAGGTTCATTATCATTAATGCAAATACAGCTGTTTTTCAGTCGTTTATTCGAAAACGGACTATACGTTTACTCAGTAACTGTCTAAATTTTTGATTAACCACATAGGCACATAGGATTTATTGCTACAGAAGGAAACATATTCGCACATAGTGAAGCGAAGCTTCAACTCTGTGTTGCTTTGAAGAGCCCTAAAATAACCTTGTAAGGCTATGTGCCTATGTGGTTAAAATCATTCTTTAGAATTTAGACAGTTACTCAAATATTATTTTTTTGGAGTACAATGCATTATCTGCAAGCTTCACTTTTACGATAACGATACCTTCGGCAAACGCAAGTGTTGGTGTGGCAAATGTTTCGGAGTTCACCGTTTCGATTTGGTACAGCATCCTGCCGCGCATATCATAAATGGCTACCGATGCAATTGCTTTCGGGGCAGTGATATTTACCTGTTTGTCCTTATTATATACTATAATGCCCTGTGCCAATCCGTCAACGCCTCCGTTGCCAAGCGTTTCGGCATACACCACAGAAAAACGATCCCCGAAAGTGCCCGCTTCTGTTGTAAAGCTGTAGCCGCTTTCCCTGAGGTTGTGGGTCGTTCCCGTTAGCGCATCCAGCAGGTACATGTCCTGTCCTTCTGCAAATATACCGTCGGCATGGTCCAGCGTAAATTCATATTGCCCTGCCTGTGCCGCCTTATAACCCAAAGGCACCACATCCGACGGGTCAAATGCCGGCCGCCCCTGAATTGCCAGTGAATACCCATCAATACTGCTGTACAGCTTTATAGCGCCCGATCCCAGTATCTTTCCGTCAATGCCATTATCAAACCCTAAGGTAGCATCGGCAGTATACCCTATAACGGTTTGCGAAAAAGCGCCGCTATCATTGGCTACGTTTATCCACATCCGCGAGGCATCACTGTTTTGCGCGCTGCGGAAAAACTGGTTGCTGCTGGTGCCCCTTCGCATACTGTTTGTAAATACCAGGTTGCCGGGAGCCAATGCATTCACGAAGAACCCCTGCCCGGTATTGATCACCCCATCAGGGTCTATCGCAAAATCATTACTGCCGCCCGGCGCCGAGTTGGCATTGAATGCAAAACGGGTCAGTGTACAATACGAACTCTCTTCAGAGTTGTTGGTCTTTCTCCAAAACCACAGCTGCTCGGCGATCAGGTTTTCGTTGGCATCAAAAAAATCGTTCACATCTATTGGCGATGCATACGGGTTACCTACAGCATTATAGCTGGCCGTGCGCAATTGCGGCTCCTCCCCTTCCTCATTTTCGCTTTCCGGCACCTCATTCTCACCATAATATACGAGCGCACGGGTAACATTGCCGTTATGAGGCTGCCCGCTAAAGGTGCCTGTCCATGCCAACGGCACAGTATCCGAATGGTTGTTAGGGGACCGTATCAGATAGCCTTTTGCCGTTTCAAAATCCTGCAACGGGTCCTGGTGGTTATAAAGATCGGTAAAGGTGTTGTAGTTATAAAAACGGTTGTCGAGCGTCTGCGATGAGAACTCCTTTAACTGCTGCCCCATTACCGGCGATGACCAAATGGTATAGTCCAGCCTCATTATTTTCGAGCTGGCACGCATCACATTTATGCTGCCGATGTTTGCCACATCTTCGGTTTGCAGCAGCGATGCCTTATTTTCAAAGGTAAGCGATGCACCTGTATGTACGGTAACACGGTCATGCACTGTAAAATCAATTTCTTCTGCTACCGTTACTTCGGCGTTATCCGTTACCAGGCACGAGCAAACTCCCATGTGTTCCGTAATCGTATAATCATCCCTAAACTCGACCGCCGTTGTGGCATCATACGCGCCGCTCCAGCCATTTTCTGTAGTATATATTACTGCCGGAGTAACGGTTATGAGCAATGCCGGGGTGGCCAATTCGGCACAACTGCCGTCCTGTACCACCGCCCGGAAATATTTGGATCCCGCCAGATCGCCTGTATCCGCTGCGGTAAGTACGGCTACTGTGACATCATACGTTACCACATTTTCGGTAAAGCCTGCATCATCTGCCGATTCCCAGCGCAACACGTTGCCGTTATGGCCGGAAAGCACAATTGGCTTAATGCCTGTATTTTTACAAATTGCCGCATGGGTTGTAGCAAGTGTGCCCGGAACCGTATTGGATACCGTTACCTCATGCGAAGTGTTTTCCGTTACATCGGTACTGCACGCACCGGGGAACGCAATTCGTACCCAGTATGTAGTGGTGGTTTCCGGGGTTACGCTGATCGTAGCCCCGGACTCGCCCGCGATGACATTTTCATCTGATACCGTACCGCTTCCCCATTGATACGTACCCGAGGTCCCCACGTTGCCGCCATTGGCTGTGAGTGTTATGGTATTGCCCGAACATAACGAAGCATCACCCGTAATACCCGCAGGCGCGGTGGACAGTTTATCGAAGCGCACCCTCGCGCTTGCATCGCCGCCGGCTTCCCGCAGTACAATGCGCACACGGCTGTCGGCATTCAGGTAATAGGCGCCGATAAAGTCGTTTACCAACACCGGCCCACTCCATCCGTTAAAATGGAAAGCCAGTGTTTCGGTTCCGGCACCGGGCCCGTCCACATCTACATATACCCAGATCTCATCGTCCCATTTTTGTGCATAAAGCATATATTCGCCGCATTCGAAGCCACTCCTGCGTGCCTCGAACCAAAAGTCGTTATCACCCTCCCAGGTGCACCCCACCCAGGTATCGGCATTGGAAGGATTTGCCCCTGCCTGCGCAAATTTGCTTTCGGAATTAAAGCTCAGACTGCTGTCGGTATAATATCCCCGGTAAGCATTGGCCGTCATTGTGGCATTGTTGCCCTGGTAGCCATATACGATCCATTCGCCATTGCCGTAGGTAGTTTGGTCACCTACAGATTGCTGCGTTACTTCAAACACATAGCCATCGGTATAGTCGGGTTCATTAGGATTTTGGCGGCATGGCGAATAGGTCCCCCTCCGCACCCAGTAGGTGCCGGGAGCATATACCGTAAGGGTTGATGCATTGCCACCTGTCACATTACTGCCTACCGTACTGCCACTGCCCCACTGGTAAAATGCGGTGCCTGCTATGCCGCCCACGGCCGTAACCGTTGTATTTGCAGCACAGGCAGCCATCTCAGTGTTAAGCACTGATGTTGGCACAGTAGCGCTACAGTCGGCAAGCTGGTAGTTAAATGTAAATACGGCATCAATGGCATCTTCATAATACTCCATTACAAGGTCCACCGGGCCATCTATATAATACGTCTGGATCGATTGTATGTTCCCGTGGTCATACCATGCCTGCAGGCCCGCGGGGAACGTGTCGCCACCGTCGAGGCTAAGGCGGTAGCCGTCGTCGCCCCCTACCGTGAAGGTGTAATAATTGGGTTCGAGGTCGAGGTGCATCTTAAACCGTACAGAATAGCCGTCGAGGAATGCGCCACAGAGCTGGGGTCCGGTAAGGGGTTCTGTTTGTAGCAGGTGGACATCGAAAGTTTGCCCCGGTGTAATGTATCCGGCATAGGTACCGGTAAATGCATTTGAAGGCCCTTCTGCCCCCGACAGATCCACATCGGTATACACATAGCCGATCCATTCGTTGTCACCGAATGAGGTTTGATTACCTGAAGGCGTGCACTGCGCAACGGCTTTGTTGGCGCTGCCTGCCGCTAAAACAAGGAACATAGCGGGCAGTACTTTACCAGCTATCTTTTGAATAATTTTATGCATAGTAGTATTTTTTGGGTAAGCAAATATATTATAAATATTTTATTAGCAATATATTAACCAAAAAAATACATTGTTATACAAAAATTTCATTTAAACTAATTAGTGAATAATTTCTTCAAAACACGGACTTTTTAAAAGCAATTAGCCCCACACCTTATAGGGCATGGGGCTATTGCATCCAACTAAAAAAATTACTAAAACATTATGGAAAGCATCCATAAATCCTTTTACCACCGGCTATATCAAATGACTGGAATTTCATGAAGATTTTTTTTAGTGTAAGGCCCCAAAGTTGCAACTAAAGGGGCCTTGTATCCACTAAAAAAACTTACTAAAACATTATAATGTTTACTACGCATTATAATTTGGGGGCCGGGCAGGCAGCAAATAGCGCAACCATACCTTTGGGGATTATTATTTTTCGGGGAGCCGGCTGCCGGTTATGATCCAGCAGCCTTTCCTGATTGTTATATTAGTTCATCATTATTTTCTTCGAAACAACCTGCCTGTCGGCAGTGGTCATTTTTACGATCACAACCTGCTGCGAAGTTTCGATGTTTGAGGTCACGAACTTAGCCGCATTAACATTGTTGTTTTCATAAAGTACCCTTCCAAGCATATCGTATACCACTACCGATTGGATATCCTGCGGCGCTGTAATATTGATCTGCTTGCCGTCGCGGTATACAATCACATTTTTAGCATCGATGGCAGGCACTTCTGTACCAAGCTCTTCGTCGGTAGCATATACTATCCTGAAACGGTCGTCGAATGTTCCAACCTCTGTAGTAAAGGTATAGCTGCCTTCTTTGATGTTATGGAAGGTGTTGGTAAGGTTATCCACAAGGTAGATGTTCTGGCTTCCAAGTAACAATCCGTCAACGTGGTCAAGTTCGAACGTAAACGTACCGGCAACATCTGCTGTAAAGCCAAGCGGCACTACATCGGCATTCGTGAATGAAGGGCGGGCCTGGATAGCCAGCTTCTTTTGCTCCCCACCATCAGTGATTACTGATGAAAGGTTTACATTGCCACCTGACAGCGCTGTTCCGTCAAAACCTTCGTCATAGCCAAGCCCTGTTTGCGACGAATATCCTACAAGTATTTGTGAGTATCCTATTTCGCTTCCTTTTACATTCAGCCAAAGGCGGCTCCACTCGTATTGTACCGGAGTTTCTGCATCATTGGCGTTACGGAAGAAGTTGTTATAATTAAGATCAAGGCGCATATTGTTCCTGAACACAAGGTTCTTTTGAGCGCCCTTAGCTTTTACAATAAAGCCCTGTGCGGTGTTTAGCACACCTGCGTTGGTAATTTCAAACGGATCGCCTACAAGCTCATTATCCTGCGAAGAACCGCCCGGCGCAGCATTGGCCGTATATCCCATTTTGGTAATAGTAGAGTAGCTCGACTCAGTGTAGTCATTCGTTTTCCTCCATACCCAAAGCGTACCTGTAATGTTATTAAGGTTAGCATCGATAAATGCCGTTACGTTGATTGGCGACGGGTAAGGGTTACCTACCGCGTTAAAGCTGTGGGCCGCATCCAGATATTCTAAAGGGTAATATACGTTACCGTTGTTCGGTGTGCCTTCAAACTCTGCCGGGAAAACTGTAGGCGTAGTCTCAGAATGGTTGTTTGGCATACGGATAAGGAATGATTTTGCCTTGGCAAATGTAGTTGTAGCAGCATTTACATTAGTATAGAAGTTGGTCGCGTTGCTATACGTATAAAAACGGTTATCCAGTGTGTTTGGCGAAAAGTCATGCAGCGTCTGGCTGCCGAATACCGGAGATGACCACATTACATAATCGAGCCTTTTCAGTTTCGAACTGTTCCTTTTGATAGTTACAGTACCTGTATTATAGGTGTTCTCTGTTTGCAAAAGGTGGCAGCTGCTCTCGAAAGTAAGCGATGAACCTTCCTCCACGTTTACGTTGTGCGTAACATAGGCATTAGACTCGCTGATGAAGTTCACGCTCGCACCATTCTCAACGAATATCGAACACGCCTGGATATCTTCGGCAGCATAGGTTTTGTTCGACCTGAATATTACATCTTTTCCGTACTCAGGAGTACCGTTGCTCCACGCGCCATTTTCCCATGTGGTAGACGATGAACAGTAAATTCCTGCATTGGAACCCGGTGCCGGCAATGTAATCGCGCCGAATTCATCCGCACCCATATCAGGCGTTGTTGTATTCCTTAGCTGGCCGTCGATGTCTTTTGGCACTTCGGCGATAAAGGTGCCTTTGTCATTCATAGGACCATTATCAGAAGCAAGGTGAAGATCGGTAGCCGAAATAAATGCAGGGTTAATACTTATCGAGTGTGCATCCCTGTTGTTTGCATTGGCAGCGTTGTTGGTGGCGTTAAGGGCGCCTGTCCAGCCGCTAAGCAGCGATACAAAGTCAGGGTTTTGCGGCCATGTAATGTTAAGCCCATGGATGTTTGCTATGTAACCGATCTTGTCTGCAGAATAATAGTTGTTATAATCCAGTTTTGTAAATATGGTATTCAGGTTATCTACATCATTGTTTACCATGATAGCGCTCCTTACTGTACCGGTATGGGTCTGGTTGTTCACAAATATATTGTTCCTTACATCAAGGTTAGACACATTGCTGTTTACATACAGCGCGGCAGAGTAGCCCGGAAGCTCCTGGTTCGTGGTGAGTACAACAGTATTATGAAGGATCCTGTAGCCGCCACCGTTGTCAACAATGATTCCGTAACCGTTACTGTAGCCGCCACCATTACCTTTTGCCCTTGGGTTAAGGATAAAGTTATTCGCTACCAGTATGTTCGAGTTGGCGCTGTTTGCAGAAAGCACGATACCCGCAAAAGTATTGGCATCTGCTGTAAGCCTTTGAAGTTCCCTAAGGTTGTTTTTTGTTATGGAACCGTTGGCAGAGTTCCCTTTTACGTTGATACCTCCTGCAATAAGGTCGGCAGCTGTAGTCGTGCGGTACAGGTTATACACAAGGTTTTCAGATACTGAGAAATCGGAAACGTTGTTAAGCGATACCGGAAGGATAACCGATTCCTGGTTGTCTTCTGCCCCAAGGTCATTCTGGAATACGTTTACACCTGTTGTTACATTAGTAGCATTACCCTGAACATATACACCCTGCTTTGTATTTATAAAGTCGTTATTCCACACATACAGGTTGCTGTTATTGCCGCCCGCAAGATCACTCACCTTAAGGTTACGGTTGTTCCAGGTTGTAGCATTTTCAATATAGTTGTTCCCTGCAAATACACCCAGCGTGTACATGCCTTCCTGGTTACGGTATCCCTGCCTCAGGTTGGTGTGCTTTACAGTAACGTTTTGGGAGCCGTTGCTTCCGTTTGCCGCTACCCATAGTACCGAACGGTTAAGATATTCTATTGTATTGTTGTTGTAAAGCGTCAGGTTCCTTGTAGTACCGTTGGCAGTGTTGCTGCCATCAAAAATTATGTTATCCGCGCCGTTCAGTTGGAATACTGTGGTCGCCTGGTATTTTACGCTGTCCACCCAAATATCCTCTACCTTAACAGTAACGTTTTTGGCAGGGCCCGGCTTAAAGGTAACCGTATTGGTAAGGCTTGTGCCACTAAATTGGTTGATGACAAGCGGGAAGCTTTCTCCTGTAACGGTATTATAGTCGTTATCAATAAGCAGGAAGGTAACCGGACAGGTAACGCCATTTGCGTTCAGGTGGTTTACCGCGGCAGTAATCGTGGTAAATTGTGGATAGTCATATTGTACTGTAGTACCAATAGCATACGTACCGCACAAAGCGCCGGTTGTTGTAGGCTGTAGTACAGACATGCTAACTGTTGCTGTAGACGATGTGTTATAAGCGTCGGTTACTGTATAGGTAAAAGAATCTGTACCGGTATAGTTTGCATCAGGCGTATAGGTAAATGTGTTTGCCGGGGTGTTAACCATCACGCTGCCGTGTGCAGGGTTAGCTAAAACGGCAATTCCTGTTATTGCACTGTTACCGGCAACATCGTTAGCAAGCGGGTTAAAGGTAACTGCATTATTTTTTGAGGTAGATACAGTGTCGTTATTGGCAACTACCGGTGTAATGTTTACAACTGTAACTGTAATTGTGGCAATGTTCGAAAGTTTGTTCTGGCTGTTCCTCACCCTGTATTTAATTGTGGCTGTACCAACAAAAGTAGCCGTAGGGGTAAATATGATATTTGAACCGGATACCGATGCTGTACCGGCAACTGTAGCCGGCTGGGTTGTAATGGTAATGGTGCCAAACGTACCGATTCCTGCCACGTCATTCGCAGTAACCGCGATGGTAGCCGGGATGTTTTTACCGGTTGTAGCGGCGTCGTCATTTGCGGTAGGGCTTGGGTAAGCAACAACAGTTACTTTATAAGTAGATGTAGATGTAGAGCCATCAGCACCTGTAATTTTGTAGTTAATTGTCTTTTCGCCCAATGAGGCAGTAGGGTTATATGTGATGCTGTTCCCGTTTACAGAAGCTGTCCCGTCCACTCCATTAAGCAAAGGCGCGATGATCTGTACGCTTGCAATGGTTGTGCCCTGTGCGATGTCATTCAAAATCACATTCTTAGTTATCGGGGCCGACTCGTAAGTTGTATCAGTATCGGCAACTGCCGTAACACCCGATGCATCACTAACTACACCGTAAAATGCAGGGCCTATACTATTTACGTTTCCAACGTTATTAACAGGCTGACTGAACTTCATAAAAGTGTTATTATTCCATTGGTTTACCTGGTAAGGATATATCCTAATATACATGGTTTGATTTGAATTAATAAACAAACCAGAACTAAAAGTCAATGGCACAGCTACTTCATTACTTGATGCATTCGCATTGGTAAATGTTGTCAATACTGTTCCCGCAGTAGCAAAACTATTTTCTGAAGGAACTCCTGCGGAATTATCAACAATCTGGTAGATAACTTTATAAGCCGAACAATACCCTTTGTATGTAAACTTAAAATGTTTGGCCTGAATTTTTTTACCTGCCCCTGCCGCCACTGCAAACTGGAAGTATTTGTTATACTCTTCCGTTGCGCCAGTAGTCCAGTTCTGGCCTCCAAACCCTGTATAGGGTTCATAATGGAAGTTGATGGAGCCGCCACCTGTACAGTTAAGGGCTGAAATAGCTGCAGGCTGTGCAAGGGTACCGCTCGGGGTATTGTAATAATACATTGGATTTGTAGACGGAAGGCTTTCATTGATCCTGGTGCCTTCCCAGCGTACTAAAAGTTCAGAAGCCGTCTGCGAAAATGTAAGGCACGGCAGTAACAGGAGGAAAAATAGTGACTTTTTCATCTTAGTAATGTTTTTAATTTAAGGCAGTTATGGGGGGCATAACTGATTTTTGGCTGCGGGGGCAAATGTAATACAATTCGTTGTAATATGAAAAATTATTTTGTGCTTAATTTTAAGTTAAATTATGACTTACAACAGAAGCGCAGAACAGGTTTATCCCAATTTTTTAATAGCATTTTACGGTATTCATCTTGCAGGTAAGTGCAAAAAGTTTTGGGGGCGGTAACCGGATGTCGGGGGAAGGTCATCATTGGTTACATATAATTAAGGCACGGGGGTAAGAAAATTATTCTTTAAGGATCGTCAAAAATTTCATGGTCATTAATGTAATTGTTTTAGTACTACTTTTTAGATAAAGCCACGAGATGCACCGCAGCTGTTATTTCTGAGGCAAAGTAACATCATAAATTCTAAATATTAACAAAACTTTAATAGACAAAGTATAGACAGAACAAAAATTTCAAGCCTAAAAAGTACTAAAAATCAGTATTTTACAGATCAAATGAAAATTTCATAGACAAAATGCATAGACAAATGCCAAAAATTTGGCAAAATGAGGCTCTATCGGAATTAACACCTCCTTAACGTCGATTTGCTTACATACCCATCAGTACTTTTTCGAAATCGACGTCATCGGTTATTTCCATTTTCTTCTTGATACGGTATTTTTTCGTGATCGCGCTTTCTGGGGATATCTGGAGAAGCTGCGCAATTTCCTTATTGGACAAGTTAAGCTTTAGCAGCGAACAAAATTCCAGGTCGTTTTTGGTGAGGTTGGAATAACGGTTTAAAAGCGCAGTGCCAAACTCCGGATGCAGGGTATTGAAACGCGTTTCAAATTGCTTCCAGTAGTCTTTCTGCTTTACGAGGCCCTCCAGTTCTTTTTTTACATCCGAAATTTTATCTATGCCCTCCTTTTCAAAGCGCTCAATGATCTGGAGCAGGTTGTCCTGGTAACTCGCCATTTTCAATGCCGACGATGCCAGCTCCCTTTGCTTTTCGGCTATAATCTCATTTTGGGCCTGCGTCAGTTCCTTTTCGTGCTCATGCTGTTTGAGCAGCATGCTTTTTTCATTCTCTGCAACCTTAAGCGCCTCCCTGCGCAACCGTGCTTTGAGCAAATGACTCCTCAGGTAGGATGAAATAATCACTATGAGCCCGAGGCTTATGGCAATGTACACATACATCAGCGTCCTCTCAGCTTCCCTGTCTTTTTGCAAACCGAGGTTCTTTGCTTTAAGGGCTGCGTTTTTTTCATTTTGCAATTCTGCCTGGAACTTGGCCTGCATTTCATGCGAATAAGTGTCAGCCCCTGCCCTGGCAACCGAATCTTTAAACTTTATCGCCCTTTCCAGCCCTGCAACAGCCTCCTTGTCATTATTAGTTTTGCTGAATGTTTCGGCAGCAGCCACATCAAACCTTGCCCTGTCCTGCTGGTTGGCATTGTTAAAGATCGGCAGTTTCCTTACATCCCGGATAAGCTGCAGCGCCCGGCCATATTCCTTTTCCTTATTGAGCGCTTCAATATATTCGGCCCCAATGATGACCACATTCAACGAATTGGTTTTTACCAGTATCGACATAGCCGCTCCATAGTTTCCAAGCGCCTCCTTCATCCTGCCCTCATCCTTTGCAATGCGGCCAAGCTTGGAATAGGCTATGGCCGTGTGTCCCGGGTTCTTCAGCTTCTTTAGCTCCGCTATGGCTTCGGTTAACGCTTTCCGTGCTTTCGCTTTCTCCCCAAGGTGGATAAGCACTTCGGCATAATTGATAAGCGTAAGCGAATAATTGGCTTTATCGTTTTGCGATTTAAATATTGCAAGGCAGTCGAGGTAAAGGTCCCTTGCAAAATTAAAATTCTTCATTTTCAGGTACACATTCGCGAGTTTTTGCGTGGTCGAGGCCAGGAGCGGGGAGTTGGCCTCTTTCAGCATCTTTATGGCTTTTAGCGAATATTCCACGGCTTTGTCGTATTCCAGCATGAACTGGTAGTTGGACGACATATTGCTGTACACAACGGCTTCCTTTTCCTTTAGCCCCAGGCTCCTGGAAATTTCAAGGGATTCTTCAAGGCACCGGAATGATTCGTCGTATAGCCCCATGTTACGGTAGTTTACCGAGAGGTTCCCGAGGGCCATGGTTTTTAATGCGGGATATTTTTTAAGGTAGCGCAACGATTTTTTGTATTGCACCGTAGACGAATCCAGCTGGCCTATGTGGCTATAATATATGCCGTATATGTTATACGCCAGGCCTTTAATGCTGTCGGGGAGGTTTTTTTGTGCCAGTACCTCATTAATAATTATTTTGGTACTGTCCGGCGACGAGTAGATGTGCTTTTTGATCCTTGCTTCGGCTGACTTATAGTCAAAAGGTTGCTGCCCGAATGATACAATCGGGAAAACCAGTACTAAAAGCAATAAAACACATTGACGCATATTATATTTCCATGAGCATTTTTTCGAAGTCGGCATCGTCATGGATGTCCATTTTCTTTTTTATCCTGTATTTTTTGGTAATGGCGCTTTCGTGCGATATCTGCAGCAGCGAGGCAATTTCCTTGTTGGATAAGTTGAGTTTCAGTAGCGAGCAGAACTCCACATCGTTTTTTGTAAGCTTGCCATAGCGGTTGGTAAGCGTGGTGCTGAATTCGGGGTGCAGGCTGTTGAACCTGGTTTCGAACTGCTTCCAGTAATCTTTTTGCTTAATGAGGCTTTGCAGCTCTTTTTTTACATCGCCTACCTTATTATATATGTTTGAGTCGCATTTGTCGATGATCTGGTTAATGCTATCCTGGTAATTGGCCATGCGCAGGGCAGTAGATGTAAGCTCCCGCTGCTTTTCCTCGATAACCTCTTTTTGCGCATTGGTAAGCTCCTGCTCATACTGGTGCTGTTGCTTTATCATGTTCTTTTCAGACTCCACCGACCTGAGTTCCTCTTTCTGTAGCTTTGCCTTGAGCCAGTAACCCCTTAGCAGCAGCAGGATAAGCACTATGATCGCGATGCTGACCAGTATATATAGGATCATCATATTCTGTTCCGACTTCATGGTTGACTGCAGTACCTTGTTGTTGGCCTCGAGCGCCACATTCTTTTCGCGCTGCAGTTCGGTCTGGAACTTTGCCTGTATTTCCTCCACGGCGCCTTTTTGCTCCTGTGCGGCAATGGTGTCCATTATGGCAATGGTTTGTTGGTACGCTTTTATGGCTTCCTTGTCATTGTCAGTCGCTTTATAGGTATCTGCAACGGCATTTTTATATACCATCCTGTCCTGTATGTTGGCACTTTTAAACTTTTTAAGCTTCTCAACACGGGTAATGACCTCAAGCGACTTTTGGTAGTTCTTTTTCCTGTTCAGGAGGTTAATATACTCCCCGGCAATCCTAACCACCCTGTTGGATCCCGAAGGCGCCAGGTAATCAATTGCTTTTTGGAATGATGCCACAGCTTTGGGATAGTCGCCCAGTTCATTTTCAAGGTTGCCTATTTTAGAGTAGCATATCCCCATCATTTCCTTGTCGCCAAACTGCTCCAGCCCTGTTACGGCTTCCGAAAGGGACCTTTTTGCTCCCTGAAGGTCATTTATGTGTATCAGCGCCTCGCCAAGGTTCATTTGGGTCAGGCAATAATTTTTAGTCATGCCAATCTGCTTAAACTCAACAAGGCATTCACGGTAGAGGTCTATGGCAAATTTGTAATTCTCCTTGGCAAGGTAGGTATTGGCCAGCTTCTGCTTGATCGCTACGAGCTGCTTTGTGTTCTTTTCCGCCTTGAGTATTTTAATGGACTTCAGCAACAGCTCGATGGACTTGTCATAATCCAGCATATAGGTGTAGTTGGAGGCCAGCTCACCATAGGCCATGGCCACGCCCACTTCATTTTTGTCTTTTTGATGCAGTGCAAGCGCCTGCTCTATGTACTTTATCGCGGTTTTATAATCGGCCTTGTTGCGATACCCTATTGAGAGGTTCATCAGGCTCCTGGCCTTGTTGCGTGGGTAATCGTCGAGGTAGGCTAATGACTTTTTGGTATAATGGATGAGCGAATCCGAGTTGCCCGTCATACCATAATACATACCATACAAATTGTAGGTATTTCCATATACGGTATCATGTGCGTCCCTTTGTGCGAGTGTCCTCCTTATGATGGCGCGTGCGCTGTCGGGTTTGGAGTATATGATTTTCCGTGCATCCTGTTCAGCCTTCTTAAAATCATAGCTTTGGGAATGGCCCCGCGCACCAAGCACAATAATAAAAAGGAACAATAATCTTTTAGCCATAGTAGCAGCTTTAATAGTCATAATATCATTCATTGGCTACAGCCAAATTTAACAAATAATTATGAAAACAATATATCTAATTATTAATTATTTTTCGGGTTGCTGATGGATCCTGTCGAGCACGAGATTGCTCTCAAATCCCTTTCGCAAAAGGTGGTCCATTACCTTCTTTTTCTTTCGCAGCGCGCTTTTTTCGGTGCTTCCCTCCCACTCTTTGGTAAACACGTATTCGAATGTTTCAAGGTATTCTTCCGCGCCTATTTCTTTTAACGCTTTATTTATATTATAACTGGATATATTCCTGGATTTCAGTTCATTTGTAATCCTGACCCTCCCCCATTGCTTGATCCTGAACTTCCCACGTGCAAAATTACATGCAAACCGCTCCTCGTTAAGGTAGTTATTCTCAATAAGATGCACAATGATGGTATCGATGGCCTGTGGTATCATGTTAAGTTCCTTCAGCTTTTGCGAAACTTCGGCATGGCAGCGCTCCTGGTACGCGCAGTAGTATTCCAGTTTTTTCTTCGCTTCGTCTACGGTATACGATTTATACATTCCCTCTTCATGCTTTTAGCCCATGTAAAGATAAAAAGAATTCCCGCTCTTTTGGCAGGATTACAGCGGGAGGTTCCGTTTTATGTCCGGTAACACTACAAAAAGGGCTGCCATGCATAGCTTTCACTATCAGGCAGCCCTTTGTTCTATTGATACAGTGTTTATTTCTTCACAATGATAAACTCGTTCCTCCGGTTCATCGCGTGCTGCTCGTCGGTACACTCGGTACAGTTTACGCGCGGCTGGCTTTCGCCAAACCCTTTGCCCGAAATCCTGCTTTCGGCAATGCCCTGCGATATCACGTACTGCACCACCGCCCTGGCCCTGCGGTCGGACAGGCTGAGGTTATACTCATCGCTGCCACGGTTATCGGTATGCGCCTTCGCAACGATCACGATGTTTGGCCGGGCCTTCATTACCTCAACCAGTTTATTCAGTTCCGAAGCGCCTTCCTGGGTTATGTTGCTCTGGTCAAACTCAAAGTAAATGTCGTTCAGCTGCACCATGTCGCCTTTTATGATGTTCTCTACCGGGTCCAGCACTACTGTGGCTTCCTGCTTCCCTCCGGCATGCTTGTCCAGCGGCTTTGTAACGCTGGTGTACCCATCTGCCGACACCAGCAGCGAATACGGCGTGTTGCAGTCTATGCTGTAGGTTACCCACCCCTCGGTATTGGTTTTTCGTGTCTCAATTATGTTGCCCTTACCGTCCAGTATCGCCACATTGGCTGTTACCAGCGGCTTTCCGGTTTTGGAGTCATTTACCACTACCACGGCATCCACGCCACATATTGGCGTAGCGAGGTACAGGTCGTCATTGCCGCCGCGGTTGCTGGCAAAAAAGCCTACGTTGGCCTTTGTGTTAAACGTGAAGCCAAAATCATCCTGCGGCGAGTTGATGGGCAGCCCCGGATTGAGCGCCTCGCTGTCGGCATTAAGGTCCTTTACATAAATATCCAGTGCGCCAAGCCCCTTCCGGCCATCCGATGCAAAATAAAGCTTGTTGTCGTCGGCAATGAATGGGAAATTTTCGTTGCCCTCGGTATTTACCTTTTTACCCAGGTTTACCGGCTCGCTATAGGTATTATTGCCTTTTACCTCAACCTTCCAAATATCCGTAGCGCCTATCGACCCTTTCCTGTTCGATGCAAAATAAAGCGTCTTGCCGTCCTTACTTATCGATGGATTTCCGGTAGACCAGGTTTTCCCGTTAAACGGCACCGGCTTAATGTTTGTCCAAACCCCGTTTGCCTTTGTAGCTACAAACAGGTAAATAAGCCCGGTACGCTGTCCCGGAGTGTCTTTTTCATAGTTGCCTTCCTTAAAGCTTTCGCTCGAAAAGTACATGGTAGTACCATCGGCGGTTACCGCAGCCGGGCCGTCGTGGTACTTCGAGTTCAGTTCCGCTATGGGCGAGGGATCGCTGAAAGCGCCGTTGCTGTACGTAGCAGTGTACATGTCCAAAAACGGCTCCTCATTCCTGCCGTAGGTTTTCCTCGCGGTGTTGCGCGCGCTGGTAAAATACAGGGTGTTGTCTACGAGCACTGCACCAAAATCGGCATATTTCTTATCATTGATGTCCAGCAGCTTTTCCTCAAACAGTTTTGTCTGGCTCTTCAGCTTGGGCAGGTAATCCGGATCCTGGTTGAAGGCTATAGCCCTTTGGTCCTTCGGCGCCATCGAAGCAAACTTCTGCATCTGCTTGTTCGATTCCTCATATTTCCCCTCTGCCTTCAGCATCTGCGCATAGCGGTAATAGGTTTCGGCATCCTGCCTGCTTTCCACGGCTTTCGCATACCATTTTACCGCTTCCTTACTGTTGTAAACGTTAAAATAGCTCTCCGCGATCTGCCTGTTCACGTAGCCGTCCTTCGATTTTATTTTTTGGTATTCCTTTGCCGCGTCCAGGTATTCAAACTTTTTAAACAGCTTGTCGGCTTCGGCAGTTTCCTTGGTTTGTGCCGTTACCGCAAGGGTAGCAAGCATAAAGCCAAGCGATATGTATAAATTTCTCATTGCAATGTGTCGCTTTAGGTTAGAAATAACGTGGTGAACGTGATACTTTTTTCGGGAAGTTCACATCGAACAGCAACATCACCTCGTGCGAGGCAGGGGTGGTCACTTTCAGGTCCGATACAATGTGGTCGTACGCATAGCCGATCCTCAGGTTCGGGGTAATGGCATAGTTTACCATTCCGCCAAAAGAGTCGTCCAGCCTGTAGGTAGCGCCGATCTCGAACTTGTTGAAGAATAGCGCGTTCAGCGAGCCGTCGATGGACGGGTCTACGCCAAAGGCCGACTTCACCATGAACGATGGCTTCAGCTTAAAGTTATCGCCGATCTCAAACACATATCCACCTGTTAAAAAGTAATGCGACACTTCTGATCCGAACTCAAGGTCCTGGCCGTTGTCCGACCTTACATTAAGGTGCTTGCTCTTAAGCATGTTCGGTACCGAGAAAGCTAAGTAGTAATTTTGGGTGTAGTAGAAAACGCCGGTACCCACGTTGAAATAGGTATTGTTTACGTTCTCTGCAAACGCAGGGTCATTCGGGTCCGGAACATAGCCGTTGCCAATGTCGTCATACAGTCCTACATCGTGGAAGGTTAATCCCGCCTTTAATCCCAGGGCAAGCTTGTGTTCGCCGCCAAGGTTCAGGGTGTAGGAGAAGTCGGCATACAGGTTGGTTTCCTGTACCGGGCCGATCTCATCGACAATGGCCGAAAGGCCAAGGCCTACATTTTTACCCACCGGGCTGTGGCCCGAAAAGGTGCCCGTACTCGGGGAATCCTGGATGTCAACCCACTGCTTGCGGTATAAAAGTCCAAAGGCAAGGTTTTCCTTCGAGCCTGCATAAGCCGGGTTGATCACATTCATGTTGTACATGTACTGCGTGTAATGCGGGTCCTGCTGCGCCGTAGCGTCCGGCAGCGCACCCAATGCCAGTAGTGCTGCAAGGTATACTTTCTTCATCAATTTGTGTTTGTTTGGTTAAACAGCCGAATTGGTTAATTCACTCCAAAGCAAACGAAAATTTTTGAATTTCGTACACTTTAAAGGTATGTTTAATGTTAAAATGCATTGTTTTAAAAAAGAAACAGGCTTTTTCACAATATCTGAATGAAAAAGCCTGCCTTAATTTTACTCTTCCCGGTTGATGTACACCCACCCGGTTTTACTTTCCCCATCGACAGTTTCCAACGAATAGAAATAAGTACCCGAAGGCAGCTCTTTTCCACCGGCATCCTGCCCGTGCCATTGGTCCACATAGGCGCCATAGCTGAATACTTCCTGCCCGTAGCGGTTAAAGAAAGATATCTTTGTAACGCTGATGCCCGTAAGGTCGAAGGTGTCGTTTTTACCATCGCCATTCGGCGAAATGCCCCGTGGGATCACGCAGTTGAACTCGTCTATGATGCGGCTTGCGGTTACCACACATCCTTCGGCAGTGGTTACCAAAACGGTATACTCTCCCGGCATTGGCACTTCGATCTCCCTGGTAGCAGCGGTAAAACCGGCAGGCCCCGCCCAGGCATAGGTAGCCGTTTCGGGGTCAAAATTACCGTCGAGCGCCAGCACCTCCAGCATATACTGGCTGCCGCGGCACCCTTCCTCAAAACCAAGATACGGATTGACAACCTGCGCCGCTATTGTAAACTGCTTAAAGGCAAGGCAGCCGTTCACGTCATTCGCAATCCTTACATATATGGTTTGCGGTGATACGGTGTTGGTATATAGCGGACCCACAGGTGATACGTTATCATTGGCATTGGCCTGGGTAGTGTGGTAGCTGATGGTATACTCATCGGGGTTCAGCCCATTGATTATTATTTCGGAATTTTCGGTAAAGTCAAATTCGGCAGTACCGTTGGTGTTGCATATCACCAGGTTTTCCGGGTTGCCCGTGGCTGTGGCTACCGAATCATAATACTCAATAACCTTCGTTTCTACAGCCACACAGGTAGAACTGATGTACTGTGCCTGTATAGTGTATTTTCCCGGCTGGTTGATGGTTATAGCCGGTGCAGTTGCTCCCGGGATCACCACATCGTTGCGCAGCCATTCTATATTGTAGAGCGTTGGATCAAGCTCGCTGTCGATGGTGTAGGTTTCGCCTTCGCAAAGCGCGTTGCCGGTTGCCACCAAAAAGTCTTCGCCAAGGTCGATGTTTCCGATGTCGAACGGCCCGATAAATACTGCCGAATCCAGCAGCCCGTCGTTCCTGTCGGCAATGACCAGTTTAATGTGGTAAACGGTGTTTACCTCAACATCCGACTGGGCCGTAAGCAATACGGTTTGCCCGTTGTAGTTGATGTCGGCCGCCATGGCATTGCCGCCCTGGTTGTTCTGCGCATAATATTCGGGGTTGGCCGGGGCACAGTCGGCATTGGCACCGTCCCGTATGGTTACTACCGATATTGGTGTGTTGCTGTTGGGCAGCACGGCAAGGTTGGTCGTTTCGCCGGTAACGGTATTGGTCAGGAAAAAGGCGAACGCATCTGAGAAGGTACACTGGAACTGCCCGTATTCTTCGGAAGCAAAAACGAACGGGAAGCTGATGTGGCCGGTGAGCGGTACAAAATCAAATTCGAGTACCGTGGCATTGTTATAATCTTCCAGGCCGGCGTCAATGCCCAATCCCTGGATATAATTAAACAGGTCGGTATCCCCACTCCACGCAGCGTTGCCGCCGTTGAGCTCGGAAGTATTCGGGCCGCGGGAACGGAAGGCATTGCCTGTGCTCAGTACCACACCTTCCTCTATAGGAAAGCCTGAACCATTCGAATTGAAATATGCGATGCCGTTATCTGAGTCAAAGCCGTCGGTGTTGCCGGTCTTCCAGGTAAGGTTAGATACCTGCGCACAGGCGGTGCTTACCACCACATCCGATACCAGTTCGGGCACGGTATAGGTGGTATCATCAGTAAATATGGGTTGGCCCGGAGTGGTCACGCATACGCTAAAGGCCGATGTTTGCCCGGGGTCGGCGGTGAAGCTATAAATACGGATCAGGTACTGTTCGCCCGGTGTTAAATAAGAAGCATTGCTATCGTTGGCCGTACTGCAATATACCGGAGTAAGCGCACCGCAGTCAGATCCGCGGTACAGGGCATGCACCAGTACGTTGGTGCTTCCGGTAATATTGGTAATGGCAATGTCGTGGTTGGTTTGGGTAGCGGTAAAGGTGTACCATACATCGTCGTCGGCAGTGCCGGTACACAAATTCGCCTGCGCGGATGGCGAAGCCGAGTATATTGTACCGGCTGCCGATTCTACACATTCGGTACCTGTGTTTACAGGAACCAGGGTGGCATTGGCACAATCATCGTTCGCGGGCGGTGGCGGTGGCGTGGATACACAAATGTCGAAAGCGGTGGTTTGTCCCGGCAGTGCGGTCGTTGTGTAAACCCTCACTCTGTACACCTGCCCGGGTACAAGGTTAAGGGCTACACTGTTGTTGCCATCGCTGCAGTACATCTGTGTGAATGCATCACAACCGGAATACACCGAGTGGTAAAGATCCGGGGCGCTTCCGGTTACATTCGAAAGGCCAATAAGGTGCGTGGCATTGGTAGCGGTAAACTCGTACCACACATCATCATCTGCCGAACCCGCGCAACCGTTTGCCTGTGGCGATGCCGTTGCCGCCAGTATCGTTCCGGGTATTTTTTGGTCGCAAACGTCGGTTGGGTTTACGGGTACTACGGTTGCCGTGGCACACTCGTCATTGGCGGGAGGGGCAGGCAGCGTGCTTACGCAAATGCTGAATGCCGTATCCTGGCCCGTGGTCGCCGAAAAGCTGTATACCCTAATTTTATAGGTTTGCCCTACGGTAAGGTTTTGCGCTGTGCTGGCATTGGGGTCGCTGCAATACAGCTGGGCCATGGTAGCGCAGTCTGCCCCTTCATACAGTACGTGTACCAGGTTGTTGGTACTTCCCGTTACATTGTATAATGAGATGTTGTGCGAGGTGCTTGTGGCGGTAAACTGATACCACACATCGTCGTCGTCACTACCCGTACAGGTATTGGCTTCCGCCGAAGGGGTTGCCCATTCTACAGTGCCGTTTTCAAAGGCGGTGCATTCGAGGGTGGGGTTTACGGTAAGCACGGTTGCCGTGGCGCACCCGTCATTGGCAGGGGGCGGTGGCGGCGTGCCCACACAGATGTTGAAAGATGTGGTTTGCCCTCCGGTGCCTGTAAAGGTGTATATCCTTACTTTGTAGGTTTGACCAATCGTAAGCCCGTTGGCCACACTGGTATCGGGGTTGCTGCAATACAGCTGCGTGAGGGAGCCGCACACATCGCCCTGGTAGACCACATGAAACAAATCAGGGGTGCTGCCCGTTACATTAAGCAGCGATATAATGTGCGAAGTGGATGTCGCGGTAAATTCAAACCAAACATCATCGTCATCGTTGCCGGTACAGGTATTGGCTTCGGGCGACCCGGTAGCCAATGCAATGGTGCCCGCAGTAACCAGCGCGCAGGAGTCATCGGCATTAACCGCTACGGTTGTTGCATTGGCACAATCATCATTCGGCGGAGGCAGTGGCGGCGTCCCCACACATACGGTAAATGTGGTGGTGGTGGCCGCAGCCGACTTGGAATATACCCGTACCCTGTAGGTTTGCCCGGCGGTAAGGCCATTGGCGGTACTGCTGTCGGGGTCGCTGCAATAGACCAGCGAAAGTGAACCACAACTTCCGGAATATACGGCATGCACCAGGTCGGTGTCGTTGCCCGCCACGTTGCCTATGGCTATGGTGTGTTTTACATTGGTGGCGGTAAACTCAAACCAAACGTCGTCGTTGGCCGTCCCGATGCAGGAATTGGCCTCCGCCGATGCCGTTGCACCATTTATGATTCCAGACGAGGTGGCGGCGCACACTTCTGTAGGATTTATCGCAAGAATTGTTGCTGCCGCGCATTCGTCATTGGCCGGAGCGGTAAAAGCAGTCGAAAATGTAAAGGGCTCACTCCAGTCGCTCTCAAAAGTCGTATTGCATATCGCACGAACTCTCACTTCATACCCCATAGAGTCCTCCAGGCCATCCTTTAAAAAGGGGGGCTGTCCACTAAAAGGTTCCCCTGTTCCGGTAAACGGCTGGCCCTGCTCCACCACTTCAATTTCCCATTGTGTTGCTCCGCTGTTATTGGTCCAGGTAATCTCAGCAGAATCCAATGTTACCGTAGGTATCGTGATATCGGTCGGGGGCATACATTTGATGACAACGCTAAAATTATCCACCAGCCAGCGGTCGCCGTTGTCATTTTTCATAACAAGTGCAATGTAGGCCTGCTGCCCAAAGTAGGCAGATGGGATGTCGACAACTTTCTCGGTATATTGGTCGTACACAGGGTTTATCTCGTCTTCGGTCCAGTCTTCCAGGACGTTATAACTGGCCAGGTCGCCCTGCACCGGGGCTGTAGATATCCTTAATTCGTATATATTCCCTTCAATCTGGGGTGTGGTAAGCCTCGAGAAAAAGCGTACCTGTGCATTTTGCGGCACGGTAAATTGGTGGGTGGTGAGCCAGTCTTCGGCCATTCCGGTCGCTACATTCTGCTTGTCGAGATAAGCAGCACGGACACCCTCATAAGGAGGCTGTAAAGGGCTGTTTGCCGGGCTTTGCACCCAATTTACGCCCAGGCCAATGCCGTTGTCGTAGATCCCCCATCCGCCTGCAGGCCCGGTGTTTGGCCCTGTGCCCGTAGTCCAGGCGCCTTCAAAATCCTCACTGAATTCCTGCGCATAGCAACACAGTGAAAACAGTACAAGGGATAATGCTGTAATAATTCTTTTCATGATTTTTTTGCTGTTTGTTGTAGAGGCTCTTTAGGCCTTATCCTTTTTTAAGGACTGGTATTAAATGGTTTGCAGCCCCGTAGAGGACTGCAAACCGGGATAACTTGAAAAAAGCTACTACTATTCTTTTACGAGTTTTACAGAAGCCACTTCGCCGGAAGCTGTTTCCGCTTTAACCACATATATTCCTTTGCTTAGATGCGAAACATTGATGGTTGGTTGCGCCGACTCCAGTACTTTTTGGCCCGTGATGCTGTAGATGGCCACGTTTTTAACAGATGCCAGCTGTGAGGTTTGCACTGTAAGGATATCCGATGCCGGGTTTGGCGCAAGGATTACTTTGTCCGATACTAAAGATGGGGTATCTGTACCCAGATTCTCAATCGGGAAGCTGTAACGGATAACACCCATGTCTACCGTAGCAATGTAAGCGTTGATATTTCCACCTATAAAGTTGAAGCTCATGCCATAAGATTGAATGTAATTCATCTCCTCCGAAGAAACTGTTTCCCAGTTGCTTCCGTTATAATAAGTAATGTAGGCATCGGCGGTATTTACGCCATTATACACTCCTACTGCCATAACGCCTGCATTAAGGTCGGAGAACTCCAGTTTGCGCGCTTCCACACCGGCAAGTGCTTCTGTCCAGGTAGCTCCGGCATCAGCAGTGGTGAATACACCATTACTTGTCGCAATACCAAAGCCATTTGTGACTATCGGGTTGGCAGAAAGGTCGGAAATAGTGGCACCGTCTACTGTGTAAAGTTCCGTCCATGTAGCGCCATCATCGGTCGATTTATATACAGTACCATTCTTCGCAAGTACCAAATGGCCGGTATACGCAAGGATGCCGCCAATGTAGCCGCTGTCGCCCGGTGTAGTTACCGGTGTAGCCACCACATTGTCAAGGTTTGTAATGTCAAGCTTGTGCAGCGCGCCGTTACCCCATTCGTCCAATACAACATAAACAATGTTATCATTTGCAGGGTCTACTGCAAGGCTAATGAAGCCCGAAGAGCTCATTAATGTTGAGCGTGTTGCACCGTGGTCGGTACTTACATACAGGTTACCACCCATAAAGCCACCACCTTCGGATATAAAAAGCCTTCCTTCGTTAAGCGGGTCGGCAATAACCTGGTTCTGGCTGGGGCTGAATGCTGACGCCGGTTCTATACCATAAGCATCTGTTGCGTTGGTTGCATAATTTTTATGCAGCAGCCCGCCCTGAGCCCCGTAGTACAGATGCTCTGTGGTGCCGAATTTCACTGCCGATATGCTGCCGATATTATAGAAAGGCGCTTTAACCTGTGTCAGGGTAAGTCCCCCATCGGCTGTTTTCACCGGATACATGTTTGCTGTAAATACTGCCTCCTTATTCTGGAAAGGATTTACACTAACTGAAAGGCCGACATAGTAAACCTCTTCAGGATAAGCCGTAATTTGCCAGGTTGTCCCTCCATCTTCAGAAAAGCCAATCTCATTTTCTTCAAGCACATAAATGATTTCCGGGTTTGTAGGGTGGTATTTTATAACTGTAAAGTGATCGGTTACAAAATCGGTCCATGCAGCTGGTACGATATTCCATGTCTCGCCACCATCAACAGACCGGTACAGGTTTTCGGGGGTATCAAAATCAAACATATCTGTACCTACCATGATCTCGCTGGCCACACCAGGCTTAAAGGCAATTGGGTTAAGCACTACGCCTTCAAGCTTTCCTGTCCATGTTTCGCCTGAATCGGTAGAGATGAAAATACCACCATCAATATCGTTCGGGCTACCACCGCGTGTCATGAAAAGTTTGGTTGGATCATCGGGGCTAATGGCTACGCTTTGGATAGCAACATCGTTATAATCCGCCATATCATAAATTTCCGTCCAGTTTTCACCACCTGTAGTGGTATAAAAAATATGGTGCCCACTGTTATAAACATTAAGTATTATGGTAGAAGCCTCGCCGTCATAAATATCAAAATTATTTACCGTGGGAAAACCTTCAAGTACCGGCATCGGTATGGTGCTTATAATTTCATTGTCTTCGACATTAAAAACATGAATGCCGTTATTTGCAAAATCTCCGTTTAGTACCGAGAAACAAAGGTTTTCATTGCCAGGCAGCATCCTTAGGTTTGTAAGCCGGGCAGTCGTATCAGGGAAAGCAAAAAGCAGGTCCCACGTTACACCGTTGTCGTAGGATACAACAATGTGGTTGTTCAGCGAAACCGCATATAGTTTATTTTGGGTCTCGAGGTCATAGGTTATGCCTTCCAGCCTTCCGTAATCATCCGCCGCTTCATAACTGTATTGCGCATGGCTGCAAACGCCAGCCATCAGGAGCAGGGCAAGGGTTGTAATTTTTTTCATAGTAAATTATTTTTGTTGGTAATTATTCACTTCACAATTTTCAGTAAAAACAATTACATAACAAAAATTTAAAGCGGAAATAGTGTGACATAAAAACCTAAAATCCGTGATTATCCCAACTTAAACGTTTGACAAATAATCATATAATGATACGTCTTCCGGTAATTCCATTTTAGAGGCTACGCGCTCTTTCCTTTTACGCGCTGCTTCGGGGGTAATGTTGAGCATGGATGAGATTTCCTTTGTACTCAGGTTCATATAAATGTAGGAAATAAAACGAACGTCGTTTGCATTGAGTGAAGGATGCAAAGCCTTAAGGCGGTTAAGGAAGCCATGGTTCACTTCTTCAAAATGGGTAATAAAGCTGTCCCATTCGTGATCGGTTTTCAAATGGCCTTTCAGGGTTTTTATATGACCGGATAGCGAACGGTCACCAGCCAGCGCCGGTATTTGCGAAAGTGATGAAATGACCTCCTCAATAAGCTCATTCCTTCCCGAAAGATAAAGGGCCTTGGCCGAAAGTTTCCTGTTGCGTGCCTCAATCTCATTCTTTAACTGTTCCTGTTCCAGCAAAGCCTGGGTTTCTTTTTCCAGTATTTGTTTTTCGAGAAGCAGGTTTTCGCTCTTTTCCTTTTCGAGTTCCAACGAAATCACTTTTTCGTTCTGCTCGGCAATGAGCTTTTTTTGGCGGAGTTTTACGGATATATTTCGCGCTATAAGCACTATGATGGCTGCAGCAGCAATTACCCCCCCTATAATGAAATAGAAAAGGTTTCGCTCCGCCGACCTTTTTTCTTCATTAATGGCCAGCTCGTTTTTGTATTCCTGTATGCGAAACTTTGTTTCGTTGCTATTGAGTAATAGCGTGTTCTTTGTCTCTTCAAGCTCTTCTATTGCCGATACGATAGAATCCTTATACTGCAGGGCTTCGGTATAATTGCCATTTTTGGCGTAGGCCTTTGCCAACACCTCAAATATTTTTTTCCTGTTATCCGCATTCGGTTTGGTTGCCAGCAATTTGCGCCCGCTTTCTATAGCTCCTGCGAAATTGCCTTCGTTAAGGTAGCTTTTCATAATGATAAGCATCAGGGATGTGCCTATTTCATTAAAATTCAGGTTAACATCGCTTTTATAAAGGTTCATCGCCTTTTCCCGGGCCTGCCTTGTGTTTCCCTGCAACAGGTCATTTTCAGCCAGTCCTACTTGTGCCAGGACCGTCATTTGGGGATCCGATTTCAGGTAGGGAAATGATTCAAGCATATAAATCCTTGCTTCTTTTATATCACCTGTTTCATTGGCCAGATTACCAAGGTTCATGGCATACATTCCTATTTTCTCGCCATAGTTGTTTTCCTTAGCAATATCGTAGGCCTTTTTAAAATACTCCCTGGCTTTTTCATACTTCTTTTGCTTAGAGAACAATATCGCAATATTATTCAGCACCACCATTTCATACTTGGGCCCCAATTCCTTTACGGCAATAGTATAGCTTTCGAGGTAGTAATGGAGCGCCTCGCCATATTCGAGGATGTTGTAATAATTAGCGCCTATATTATTGGTCGCCAAAAATTGCTGCTTGTACCACTTGTTCTTTTCGGCAAGGTTGCGCGCCTCGGTAAGCAGCCCGAGCGACTTTACGTGCTCCTTTTCCCACATGGCATCAATTCCTTTTTTTATGAGCTCATCACAATAGGAAATCGTATTCGCCATGGCCGAAGTGCATATAAACAGGCACAACACCACCATAAAGGCTGCTTTGCTGCGGGTATATGCCTTATACTTTTTCACGGTGGCGGTTTAGATACGCCAAATATAAGCATAAGTATTCATCAAAATAAAAAAGCTTTCCCGGGCAGGAAAGCTTCTATTTTAAAGCGAATTATTCTCTATCAGCATGTCCGGTTCAGGTTCCGTATTCTTTTTACCTGAAGCCTCTAAGTTACGATCGATCTTGTGGCCCGGCCTTGTCCATCTCGGTTTTTCACCAAGGGACAAGTATTCCGAATCTTCAGCCTCAACCGTTTTTGGTTGGGATACTTTCGTAAATGGCTTTTGTGGGATTAGCCCCAGCATTTCGAACATTTTCATGTCCTCATTCACATCCGGGTTTGGAGTGGTAAGCAGCTTATCTCCCGCAAAAATGGAATTGGCCCCTGCAAAAAAGCACATTGCCTGGCCTTCGCGGCTCATTTGCGTACGCCCGGCCGAAAGCCTTACCTGTGTTTCGGGCATAACGATACGGGTGGTAGCTACCATGCGTATCATTTCCCAAATTTCTACCGGTTTTTCATCTTCCATAGGTGTGCCTTCTACTGCTACGAGTGCATTTATAGGCACCGATTCCGGCTGCGGGTTCAGCGAGGCAAGCGCTACGAGCATCCCTGCGCGGTCGCTAATGCTTTCGCCCATGCCTATGATGCCGCCACTGCATACGGTAACGTTGGTTTTACGTACGTTTTCTATAGTTTGCAGGCGGTCTTCAAAACCACGTGTTGAAATTACTTCTTTATAATACTCTTCAGAGGTATCGAGGTTGTGGTTATAAGCATACAGCCCTGCCTCGGCCAGACGTTTTGCCTGGTTTTCGGTAATCATGCCCAGAGTGCAGCACACCTCCATATCAAGCTTGTTGATTGTACGCACCATTTCGAGCACCTGGTCAAATTCAGGACCGTCCTTTACATTGCGCCATGCCGCACCCATGCAAACGCGCGATGATCCGCTGGATTTTGCGCGCAATGCCTGCGCCTTTACCTGCTGCACGCTCATAAGGTCGTTGCCTTCTACCTTAGTATGGTACCGGGCGGCCTGCGGGCAATAGCCGCAATCTTCGGGGCATCCGCCTGTCTTTATGGAAAGAAGGGTCGATACCTGTACAACGTTAGGATCGTGGTGTTCACGGTGCGTGGTGGCCGCTTCAAAAAGCAGGTCCATCATTGGCTTGTTGTAAAGAGCTATGATCTCTTCTTTGGTCCAGTCGTGCCTTTTTATGCTCATAACGGAAATTTAAGTTGCTTCAAAAATAACAAATTCCCGTTAACCTGCCGACGTTTGCCTCATAAAGATTAGTGGGGCCTGTGTGCAACATCGTCCACCTCGTTGATTTTCTCTACTTTACCTTTCCAAAATTGCATTAATGCAAACGATACTATAAGTGATGACGCAAGGCCTTCAAGGAATAACCCGAAGCAAAACTCACCTAACTCAGGCTCGCCTCCCCCAAAAATGTAGCTGTGGGGGAAATTTTGGAGATATTCGGACCCTCCTTTGTACTCGGCATAAAGCATAAAGCTGAAAATTCCCAGAACGAGACTTGCCATTGCCGTAAGAATCCCCGCCATAAGGTTGGTAAAATAGCCATCGATATGGTCTTTAAAATTATCTTTAATAGTCCTGTTCACCCCGTAAATAACGAAAATGAAATTAACCAGCCTCAGGTATATCTGGTCTTTGAGCCCGGCTGCTTCAACTATAAGGAAGAAGGCAGCGATGCCTATATAAATGATCAAACCATTAATGAGGATCCTTGAAACTTTCATAATCTTTTATCTTTTGTGTTTATATTCAGTTAGTATGCATTAAGCAGAATTAAAAATAAAACCGCGGCACGTTTACTGATAATTTGCAGTCCGGCTTATTTCTAGTCGAATTTAGCTATAAAAACGCATATCGAAATATGAATTAATAAAATTTTAATAAAAGAAATATGATTAAATTAAAGGATTGTTAAATGTCTTGAAAATTTAAATGAGAGGATTTAAAAGAGGATATAATCGAATAAATCCTCCATTATAGTATCATATTACTCCACTATTATAGTATCATATTACTCCACTATATTCCCGTTGTCGTCGTACAGCAGCACCCATTTGCAATGGAAAAAGTAATCCCAGTCGGCAGCAGCAAGGTCGGTATCGGGGTTGATAAGTTTTTTATAAGGGCTGCCATTTACCGACACCTGCGTATCGGCATATACCGCCACATCCCTGCGCTCCTTCCGGAAATGCTCCTTAATGTGCTGCGCCATCTGCCATATCATATCAGGGCGGGTTTCCATGCCGCTTTTTTGCTTGTGGGTAAGGTTATGGCTAATGCTGTAGTACAGCTTTTGCCCTGTTTTTTTATCTACGATCCTGAAATCGGTATCGCCCCATCGCGTACGCAGCATCATGCGCCAGCTCAGGCGGTGGCCTTCTTCCGTCCACAGCACATCACCTTTTATAAGATAATGCCTAAGCGGAAGCAGGATTTGCAGAAGAAAATAAGGGACAAACAGGTATTTGAGGATGCCGCGCCCTTCATAATCGGCATCCTGCTCTGTAACAGCAGGCTTCTTTTTGAGGAATATTTTCCTGATCTTTTCGGGCGGATAGAAGAACACCACAAAGCTCAGGGCGAAGAATGGGAATATGCCTATCTGAAGGGTAATGGAATTGAAGATATGGAATATGACCGAGGCGACAAATGCAATGGTCCTCGTTTTCCTGAACAGCAGCAACGGTACCACCAGCATATCGAAAGCAATACCGGCATAGGCTATAAAGAGGTAAAACCACTTTTGCGTCATAATGCCGTGCAGTGCCGGATTCGTAACCGACCGGTCCAACAGATCGTGGGTAAAGGTACCGTCGAGCCAGCCGGGATAAAATTTGGCGAGCGTGGCGTAAAAATATACAATGCTCACCTGTAGTATCATTACCAGCGAACACCAGGCAGGCATGGTAAGCTTTTTGAGAGAAGGGTTCAACTTCGCATCGACAGAGGCATATCGGTGTGCAGGCAGGAACAGCATGATGAAGCACACCAACAATAAAAGGTAGTAGTGGTTGTTGTAGGAGGTCTTCTGCATAAAGTAGGCGCCCGCCCAAAGCAGGGTAAACAGGCCAATGCTCCAGCGGTATTTGTAGCCGATCATAACCAGCAGGCCGAATATACCCATAGTGGCAAAATACCAGTACATGCCATTCCCGGGGAGCGGCTGCAACCATTCCATCCCGATATGCGAAAATGTGAATTTCGGATCGATTAGGTTGCTCTTTACCCAGCCTGTGAGTATTGCCCCAAAGGTTTCGCATGCCAGCAGGAAACCCAGAAATATTCTAAAGATTACCAGAGGGGCATTGTCAATGGGCCGGAAAAGCTGTTTTATCATACCTTATTTTCTTTAAACCAGTCTATTGTACTTTCCCTGTCCCTGACTAACTGCTCCTTCAGTGCATCGAATGATCCAAATTTTTGCTCATCGCGCAGCCTGTGATGGATGCTTATGCGCATTTGGGAATCGTAAAGGTCTTTATCAACGTCAAGGAAATGCACTTCTATCGAAAGGCCGGTACCGCTGATTGTTGGCCTTACGCCGATGTTCATCATCCCGTATACGGTTTTGCCGTCGATCACCGATGAGACTGTATAAACACCATTGGCCGGAATGAGCTTGTATTCTTCCATTATATGGATATTTGCCGTTGGGAAACCTATTGTCCTGCCCAGTTGTTTTCCTTTTACCACAGTACCGGTAAGGAAATAAGGGTAACCAAGGAAGCCGTTTGCTGTGGCAATGTCGCCGGCCAACAGCGCGTTGCGTATCTTGGTTGAGCTCACTGATATTTCATTTACGGCATATGCGGATAGCTTTTCTACCTCGAAACCGTATTCCTTGCCAAAGCGTATCAGGTCGTCTATGTTGGCTGTGCGGTTGCGGCCGAAACGGTGGTCGTGGCCTATGATGATCTTGCGGACATTGAGTTTATCGACCAATACATCTTTGACGAATTCTTCGGCAGTAAGCCTTGAAAATGCATGGTCAAAGGGATGGATAACAAGATTGTCCAGCCCGTACTTTTCCAAAAGTTCGGCTTTTTCATCAATGGTACTCAGCAGCCTGATGTCGCTGTTTTGCTGCAATACCATCCGCGGATGCGGAAAAAAGGTAAGCACAAGGCTTTCGCACCCCAATGCCGCGCTGTTGCTTATAAGTTTGTCAAGGATACTCCTGTGGCCTTTATGTACACCATCAAAAGTGCCAAGCGTTACGATAGTTTTGGTAGGGGAACTGAATTCGTGTATTGAGTTGAAAATTTTCAAACCGCTGCGTTAAGTTGAGCAAATTTAACTAAAGCGAACAGCTTGGCAAAATTTTGGAATATTTTTAAGATAAAGTCACAAATTGCAGACGTTATAAAAAAATCACAAACTTAAAAAAAAGTTATTTTCAAATCCTATGTTAAAATATTCGCAATAAATTTATATTTTAGCACTACTGAAATGTAAATTTATCATGAAAAAACTACTATTATCCCTTTTATTAATTGTTAGCATGACTTCATCGTTTGCACAGGCAACCATTTGGAACGCTGTACCAAAAGACAGGCTTGCCACTGCCGACAAGGTAGAACGTGCATCAAGCCCTGCCACTTTCCATACCTTCAGTATCAACCTGCCGGAACTGCAAGCAAGGCTGGCAAACGCCCCAATGAGGAATTCGGGACAGGTATCCGATGTTGTTATTCCCTTCCCCACTGCCGATGGCAAGCTGGAAAATTTCAGGGTCTATGAGGCCCCGGTGCTCCATCCTGAACTTGCTGCACAGCACCCGGGCATAAAGTCGTATGTAGGACGCGGCATTGATAACACTGTGGCATCGGTACGCTTCAGCGTTACCCTGTTCGGTGTGCATGCCATGATTATGTCCGACAAAGGCACAACATATACAGACCCATATACTACCGACCTGCAAAATTATATTGTATACAAAAAATCCCATCTTAAAACTGCACGCACATTCGGCTGTGGCGTGAGCGGTGAGGCTTTGGACAATGTTCCTCCACCTCCTCCATCAACCATGGCAGACGACGGCGTATTGAGAACTTATCGCCTGGCGCTTGCCTGTACCATAGAGTATGCTGCATACCATATCAATGCCGCCGGTGTAGGGTCCGGAACCCTGGAGCAGCGAAAAGCAGCCGTGCTTGCCGCGATGAACGTCACCATGACCCGCGTAAACGGCCTGTATGAAAAAGACATGTCGTTAACAATGCAGATCGTGCCTACGAATGAGAACATCATTTTTGTGACTTCGGACAACCTGCAAAACAATAACGAGGGCACTATGATTGGCCAGATACAGGCGATCATCAACAGCGGCATAGGCTTTTCGAACTACGACATAGGACACGTTTTTGGCACAGGGGGCGGCGGTATCGCATCGCTCGGATCAGTATGCTCTTCGTCCAAAGCACAAGGAGTTACCGGAAGCCCCGCTCCGGTAGGCGACCCTTTTGACATCGACTACGTAGCCCACGAAATGGGCCACCAGTTTGGCGCAACCCACACATTCAATAACGATTTTCAAAGATCCGCAAGCACAGCGGTAGAGCCGGGAAGCGGCAGTACCATAATGGCTTATGCCGGCATCAGCCCACCAAATGTACAAAGCAATTCGGACGACTACTTTCATGCCGTGAGCATTGCCCAAATGGTCAATTTTGTAAATGGATCCGGCGGATGTGCTGTACAGGAAACCAACAACAACACCCCCCCTTTTATCGAGTTTATTCCTGATTATACGATACCGAATGGGACAGCATTTATACTAAAAGGCAATGCCACAGATGAAGATGGAGACACCCTTACCTACTGCTGGGAGCAAACCAATGCTAATGGAGCGAACGCTACAATAGATGTAACTCCCTCTCCGATAAGCACCTCCGGGCCGAATTTCAGGTCACTGGATCCATCACTTTCCCCTGACAGGTATATGCCTGTGTTGTCGAGCGTGCTCAATAATAACCTGACACCTACCTGGGAAGTAGTACCTGCAGTTGGCAGGACACTCAACTTTGCCCTTACGGTCAGGGACAACAACACCCCAAATGGGGGCCAGACCGCAAGAGAAAACATAAATGTTGTGGTAAGCAACACGGCAGGGCCATTCGAAGTGACTTCACAGGCTGACGAAAGCCTCACATGGGATCAGGGCAGTACGCAGACTGTAACCTGGGAGGTAGCCGGCACGACGGGAAACAACATCAATACAGCCAATGTAAACATCCTGCTTTCTACTGATGGCGGACTTACATGGCCAACAGTACTTGCTGCAAACACGCCAAATGACGGAACACAAATTGTTACAGCCCCGAATGTGCAAGCGGCTTTATGCCGTATAATGGTAGAAGCAGTGGACAACATTTATTATGCCGTGAACCAATCACCGTTTTCTATAGGTGTACAGGTAGTAACCGAATGCACTACTTACACAAACAATACGGTTACTGCCATACCTGACAACAACCAGAATTTTTCAACATCCATTATCAATGTACCCGACAGTGCCACAATTGAAAGTGTAAAAGTAGGCGTAAATATTTCCCATACCTACGTGGGGGATCTTGCACTTATCGTGGCCAGGCCGGATAATACCCAACGTACATTATGGCAATTTGCATGCGGCGAAAACAATAACATGAACGTTACCTTTACCGATTCGGGATCAGCGGTTAATTGCGGTTCGCCTACTACCGGAAATGTGGTCCCTGTCCAGGCCTTGTCTTTATTTGAAGGCACACAGGCACAAGGCGACTGGATACTGGCATTTGCCGACTACGGCGCCGGGGATATCGGAACGCTAAATTCATGGTCGGTGGAGATATGCTCGCAAACTATCAATGCTGCCGATGCGTTTAGCCTGAAAGATTTTACACTATATCCTAACCCGAATACCGGAAGCTTTACCGTTGGCTTTACCTCCGACTCTGAAAATGCCATTCAAATCGGCGTTCATGATATGAGAGGGCGGGAAGTTTATAATGGTTCTTACGAAAATACAGGAGTATTTTCCGGCAACGTTAACCTTTCCAACATCCAGTCGGGTATATACCTTGTAACCGTACAGGATGGCGCAAGAAAAGCCGTGAAAAAGATCGTGGTGAATTAATCCTGAAACTCCATAAATATATAAAGGCGCCCTCAAATATGGGGCGCCTTTTAAATTTTAAATTATGTACTGTTATTTTAAAGAGGCATCAATCGTATTTATACGTTGCTGGTCAATAATGTAATCCGGAATCTTTACACCAAGCCTTTCATCCGTATAGCGTATTGTACCTTCAGTAACCTTATAAAATCCGGCTTTTCCGCGGCAAAAGCACTGTACGCCAAAAAGCATTTTCGTGTCTTGTATATTGCCTGTATTCAGGTTTGAAAAATCAGTGTCGGTTTCAAAGATGATCGTTTCTGTATATCCCGCATCTTCCACATCCTTAGGAACTGTGTAATCATAAGAATAACGGACAACCACCTTTCCCGGCGCATCTTCAAGGGAATAATACAGCATCCCTGTCCCGTCAGTTTTAATGGCGAGGCTTTTATCTTTTATGATTTCGAATTTGCATTTCCCGTCTTCTGGGCATTGGCTTTCAATTGTATGCCTGCCTGCAATGAAAGCAGAAACCCCTTTTTTTTGGGCGCATCCTGCTAAAAGGATCGGCAACAGGGCAATGGCTATTTTTTTCATATCCCATCTTTATAGCGAAAGATACAAATTTGAGGCCAATATAACTGCCATTATTTCCCGTTATAGCTGCTCATGGTATTGGCAAGACCCGAAAGGACGAATGACTTAACTGCTTCCGCAGCCATATCGAGGCGTTCCGGCAGTTTTGCCTTTTCCTCTTCATCCCATTCGCCCAACACGTAATTAACCTGGTGTCCTTTCTTGAAATCATCGCTGATACCGAACCGGAAACGTGCATAGTCGGATGTATTCAACAGCTGCTGCGTGCTCTTCAGCCCGTTATGGCCACCATCACTGCCTTTGGCTTTTATCCGGATGGTACCAAAAGGGATATTGAGGTCGTCGGTCACCACAAGGAGGTTTTCAAGTGGGATGTTTTCTTTATCAAGCCAGAATTTTATGGCCTTACCACTAAGGTTCATGTAAGTATTTGGCTTGAGCAGGAATACTGTTTTGCCTTTTATCTTTACTTCGGCCATAGCGCCGAGCTTCGCGGTTTCAAACGAAGCGCCTTCCTGCTTTGCGATATGGTCGGCAATTTTAAAGCCGATGTTGTGGCGTGTATTTACATATTCGGCGCCGATGTTGCCAAGGCAGGCAATAAGGTATTTTTTCATTGGATCTGCGGGTTCTTTTTCCTCTTTTTTCCCGAAAAGGGAGGTTAGCCAGTTCATTTTGCAAAGATATTATAAGAACTCATTTAAACTTTTTTTAATTGGCTGCAAAATGGTCTTTTTGTCCCAAATTTCACCTTGTTGTTACTCCGTAGCGCTGCTATGCAGTGCGAAAAAGCTAAAATTTGAAACTAAAATCCTCATTTTTCGCTTCAATCAAAAAAGTTTAAACGAGGTCTCAATATGAATATTTCACATTGCTATTTAATATCCATACGCTGGCTATAGGTTTATTCCGCTTTTTCAGAAAGGTGCTCCAGCATATCGGCCGTCATGGCATTGAGGTCGAAATCGTGCTTCCATCCCCAGTCCTGCCTCGCACTGCTGTCATCAATGCTTTGTGGCCAGCTGTCGGCTATCTTCTGACGGAAATCAGGAGTGTAATCTATCGTAAAATCAGGGATATGCTTTTTGATCGCATCGGCTATTTCTTCGGGTGTAAAATCCATTGCCGAAAGGTTGTAGGCTGAGCGTATCTTTATATTTTCGGCAGGCGCCTGCATGATTTCGACTGTTGCGCGAATGGCATCGTCCATGTACATCATAGGGAGGCGGGTCTCTTCGCTAAGGAAGCAGGTATATTTGCCATCGCTAAGCGCTTTGTGGTAAATGTCCACGGCATAATCAGTAGTACCACCACCCGGAGGTGTCGACCAGCTGATAAGGCCGGGATAACGGATGCTCCGGATATCCACCCCATAAATATTATGGTAATATTCGCCCCATCGCTCGCCCGACTGTTTGGAAATGCCGTATACTGTGGATGGCTCCATCACGGTATATTGCGGGGTATTTTGCTTAGGAGTAGTAGGGCCAAATACCGCAATGCTCGAAGGCCAGAATATCTTTTTGATCTTGCCGGCCTTGGCAATATTGAGTACATGGAAAAGCGAGTTCATATTCAGGTCCCAGGCAAAGGCGGGGTTCTTTTCGGCAGTCGCCGAAAGGAGTGCGGCCATAAGGTACACATCTTCAACATGGTATTGCTCAATAACGGCCTGCACCTGGTTGAAGTCGAGGGCATTGATCACCTCAAACGGCCCCGATGCTACAAATTGGGCATCGCCCTTGCGCACGTCGGAGGCAATAACCTCATCCCTTCCGTATATGCTCCGCAGTTTTTTTGTGAGTTCTGTACCTATCTGCCCGCAGGCGCCTATAATGAGTATTTTTGCCATCGTTGTGTTGGTTTGAATGCAAATATAGCAGTTTCGAATTATGAAATTTATTCTTTTTGAATGCTGTTCTAACAAATTTTTAAAAGATTGTGATTTTAAACGGCATATTAGGTTACTATCCGTAAATCTTAGCTGCCTGGCAACAGAATATTTGAATTCACAAAGAATTTAAAAAGGTAACAAGTACATTGGCCTAACATTTGTAAATTTGTCGTCAATCGAAATGATATGAAATATTTTAAATTGTTAGTTTTGTTTTTGCTCTCCGTAACGCTGTTTTCCTGCGAGGACGACCAGGAGAAGCGTGCAGCGCAGGCGAAAAGAATAGAAAAGCAAAACGACTCCATAGTTAAGGCGCTTGCCAAAAACTGGAAATTCAGCATACCCACCCCTACCGCCAAGGTGCAGCAGCAAATGGGTGTATGGGGCGAATGGGAGCAGCTGAAAACAGAACTGTCACAAAAGCCTATAGGCGACCTGGCTGCCTTTCGCCAAAAAACCAAGGAGCTTGTAAGAAAAACAGAACTGGCACGCAACACTATCCCTGTCAGCTTTAGAAAGCCGCAGGTAAGCAGCCGTTTTGACGTATTGATCACCAAAGTAAAATCGCTGCATACCTATGTAGGGGTTGATCCGGTTCCTGTCAAAAAGGTATTTGAGATCATGGCAGGCATCAATTCTGAAACCGCATCCATTTTTAGCCAGTTTGATGAAATGATCCGCATAAAGGAAATCCCGAAGGAAATAGGCGAGGATGAAATGCTTCGTGCACTTGACACAGTGCGCCATGCCAACCCCGATGCACAGCCACAGCCGCAAACTACAACAACGCCGTCGCAAAGGCCACGAATGGTACCACAGCGTTCCCTGTCTCCCGGAAATGGCAGCGGATTTATAAAAAAGCAAAATTGAAACCTGAATTTTTAGATAAATACGGGCAGTCGCCCAAAGTAAAGCAGATTTCGGACGCCATTGCGCAGCCGGAAAACAAGCTGCAGGTAAGGGGCCTTATAGGCTCATCGTTGTCTTTTGTCATTGACCCGCTGTTCCGCCAGGGCGAGCTGCCGTTCCTCCTTATACTGAAGGACAAGGAAGAAGCCGCTTATTACCTTAACGACCTCGAGCAGCTCATTGGCGACCAGGATGTGCTGTTTTATCCCGGCTCCTACCGCCGCCCTTACCAGATAGAAGAAACCGATAACGCCAACATACTGCTGCGCGCCGAGGTGCTCAATCGCATCAACTCTCGACAGAAGCCGGCCATAATTGTGTCCTATGCCGAGGCCATTTTTGAGAAGGTGGTAACGCGCAAGGAACTCGAGAAGAACACCCTGAAAATCGCGACAGGCGACCTGGTTTCTATCGACTTTATCAATGAGGTGCTGTTTGAATATGAGTTCCGCCGTGTGGATTTCGTGACCGAACCGGGCGAGTTTTCAGTACGCGGAGGTATTGTCGATGTATTCTCTTTCTCGAATGATAACCCGTACCGCATCGAGTTCTTCGGCAATGAGGTCGACAGCATCCGTACCTTCGATGTGGCTTCGCAGCTGTCTTTGGAAAAGAAGAAAAAAATTACGGTTATCCCGAATGTCGAAAATAAATTTTTGCAGGAAAAACGGGAAAGCTTTTTGGAATACATCAGCGAGAAAACGGTACTCTTCATAAAAGATACCGATGCCTCACTGGCACAACTGGACATCCTTTTTACAAAGGCTAATGAGGCTTTCGCCAAATTATCCACAGCCCTGAAGCACGCCTCGCCGGAAGAATTATTCCTGAACCAGCAGGCGTTCCTTAAAAAAGCGCTCGATTTTACTATAGTAGAACTTGGCAACCGCGCTACCTTCAAGACGCAGAAACAGTTTGAGTTCCACATACAGCCGCAGCCGTCGTTCAACAAGCAATTCGACCTGCTGCTGAACAACCTGCAGGACAACCACCAAAACGGGTTTAAAAACTACCTCTTCTGTTCCAATGAGGCACAGGCCAAACGCTTCGACGATATTTTCGAAAGCCTTGACGAGGCCAGCCATGAGGATACCCGCAAGCAATATAAAACGATAGTCTTTCCGATATACGAAGGTTTCGTTGACGAGGAAAACCAGATTGCGTGTTATACTGACCACCAGATTTTTGAGCGCTACCACAAGTTTAGCATCAAAAACGGCTATTCGAAAAAGCAAACCATCACACTGAAGGAGCTTAACTCACTTTCTGTAGGCGATTATGTAACGCACATCGACCATGGTATTGGGAAATTCGGCGGCCTGCAAAAAATACAGGTAGAGGGCAGAACACAGGAAGCCATAAAGCTGGTGTATGCCGACAATGACATTGTGTACGTGAGCATCCACTCGCTGCACAAAATATCCAAATACAACGGGAAAGACGGTGCACCACCCAAGATTTACAAGCTGGGATCGGGCGCGTGGAAAGCACTTAAAAATAAAACCAAGGCGCGTGTTAAGCACATTGCTTTCAACCTGATACAGCTGTATGCCAAGCGCAGGCTGGAAAAAGGTTTTCAGTACGCCCCCGACAGCTATCTGCAGGCCGAACTGGAATCATCTTTCATCTATGAAGATACACCGGATCAGATCACTGCCACACGCGACGTGAAAGCCGACATGGAAAGCGAACGCCCTATGGACCGCCTGGTGTGCGGCGACGTTGGCTTCGGCAAGACCGAAGTAGCGATACGCGCAGCGTTCAAGGCTGTGGATAATGGCAAGCAGGTCGCCATATTGGTACCAACCACCATACTCGCCTACCAGCATTACCGGACATTTACCGAAAGGCTGAAGGATATGCCGGTTTCTATAAGTTACATGAACCGTTTCCGTACCGCAAAGCAAAAGGCCGAAACGCTGAAAGGCCTGGCCGACGGAAAGCTTGACATCGTGATCGGTACGCACCAGCTGGTGAGTAAAAATGTTGTGTTCAAAAACCTTGGGCTGCTTATCGTGGACGAGGAGCAGAAATTCGGTGTAAACGTAAAAGACAAGCTGAAAACCATTGCTGCTAATGTAGATACCCTTACACTAACGGCAACACCGATACCGAGGACACTGCAATTTTCATTAATGGCGGCACGCGACCTTTCGGTGATTACGACGCCACCGCCCAACCGCTACCCTATCGAGAGCCAGGTGGTGGGCTTTAACGAGGAGGTGATACGCGATGCTGTTTCGTACGAAGTGCAGCGCGGCGGGCAGGTATTTTTTATCCACAACCGGATCGAAAACATTAAGGAAGTTGCCGGAATGATACAGCGATTGGTGCCGGGCGCAAGGGTTGGCGTTGGCCACGGCCAGATGGAAGGCAAAAAACTGGAAGAGCTCATGCTGGCCTTTATGGAAGGCGATTTTGACGTACTTGTGGCAACGACCATCATCGAGAGCGGCCTGGACGTACCCAATGCCAATACGATATTTATCAACAATGCCAATAACTTCGGGCTGTCCGACCTGCACCAGATGCGCGGGCGCGTGGGCAGGAGCAACAAAAAGGCGTTCTGCTACTTTATCGCGCCGCCTTATTCGGCCATGACCGAAGATGCCCGCAAGCGGATACAGGCGCTGGAGCAGTTCAGCGAGTTGGGCAGCGGGTTCAACATTGCCATGAAAGACCTTGAGATACGCGGCGCCGGCGACCTGCTGGGCGGTGAACAAAGCGGCTTTATCAATGAGATTGGCTTTGAAACGTATCAAAAAATCATGAACGAGGCCATTGAGGAGCTGAAGGAAAATGAGTTCAAAGACCTGTATGATGACGGCGATGACACTACCGAAAAAGAATATGTAAAGGACCTCCAGATCGATACCGACTTCGAGATGCTGTTCCCCGACGAATACATCAATAACATTACCGAAAGGCTCAACCTGTATAACGACCTGGCGGCGATTAAGGACGAGGCCGGACTCATCGAATACGAGCAGAAGCTTATTGACCGTTTCGGGCCACTGCCAAAACAGGCACAGGCACTGCTCACCAGCATGCGCATCAAATGGGTGGCGACTAAAATGGGCTTGGAAAAACTGGTGCTGAAACAAGGCAAGATGGTGGGGTACTTTGTTAGTGACCAGCAGAGCGACTACTACCAGAGCGGGGCTTTCCGTACGGTGCTGAAGTTCGTGCAGCAATTCCCTACCCTGTCCAAAATGAAGGAGAAGCAAACCAAGAACGGCCTGCGACTGCTGCTTACTTTCGAGAATGTAAAATCATTGAAGAAATCGCTGGAGTTGCTGGAGATGGTGTTTGAGGAGTAAAATTTTGTATCTTTATAATAATAATCAGGAGATTACAGTTTTGTTTAAAGAATTTAGCAGATATAAAAATAGGTGAAATGAAAGACGTACAAAAATTCGAATCGTTTTCTGACCTGAAAAATGCTGAACAAGCATCTGATAGAGTAACCCGTTTTGATGAGGTAAAGCATTTTTTAGAATTACTGCGTCAATGCGCAGTTCCCATTGAATCAACAGTAGATAAAGATGCAGAATAGTTTTTTACAGCGAATTCTGGAAATTTGTAAAGTATTAAACGACTATTCTGTTCAATATCTTATCATCGGCGGATCCGCTGTGGGTTTCCATGGTTACTACCGTGAAACAACAGATAATACAGGACAACTGTTAGGCAAGCATGATTTTGATTTTTGGTTTAATCCTTCGCATGAGAACTATTATAACATCCTTAAGGCGATGAAGGCCTTGGGAAAAGATGTCACTCGCTTAGAGAATGAATCGAGTCCAAACCCAAAAAAATCTTTTCTTAAATTTGAATTTAAAGAATTTAAAATTGATTTTTTACCTGAGGCTTCAGGCTTAAAGTCTTTTAATGAATCATTTTCAAGGCGATGGGAAGCAAATTTCAATGATGTGATTATATGTATTGTATCATTTGAAGATCTTATGATAACAAAACATGCCCACCCACGACAAAAAGATTTGGATGATATCCTCCAATTAAAAAGGATAAGGGACAGAGACCCTGAAAATTAAATTTTAGCGTCAGGGTAAAAAATCTTATCCTTCTTAGAAACCATTATACTCACCGCATTACCCCCGAAACCAACAGCGTTTACCAAAACCTTTTTAATATCCCTGCCGGTTTCCTGTTGGTAGAACGGGACCTCTATAAACCTGTTGTGGTGCAGCATCAGTACCGCCAGCTCAAGGTTCATGAGCCCTGACGCGCCAAAGGTGTGGCCGATTTTCCATTTGTTTGTCGTAAGCAGCGGAAGGTTGTTACCAAACACTTCATGTATGGCTCTGTATTCGGAGAGGTCGCCTTTTACGGTTCCCGGCGCGTGCATCACTATGGCATCGACTTCGGAAACAGCTGTATCCTTCAGGGCCATCCGCATCGACTTTTGCAGGCATTCCGCATTCGCCGAAAGGGAAGCGCCATGCTCCAGCGTTTCGGATGCATAGCCCATGCCTGTTATATACGCCAGTGCATTTGGGGATTTACCGGCTTCCAGGCAGGCCATTGCCGCGCCTTCTCCAAGAACCATCGAGCTGTTCTTTTTATCAAGGTCGAGCGCTCGGCATGGGTAGTCGCCACTTCCTGAAGCATAGATTTTCATACCCTGCATCTGCGCAATGGTAAAGGGGGTAAGCGGCGCCTCGCTGCCTCCCACCAGGAATTTATCGGCCAGGCCGCTGTTGAGCCAGGCCACACCGTTGATTACCGCATGCAGCGCGGTAGAGCAGGTAATGGAATGCGATATGTCCGGCCCGGCGCTTTTGAGGTCCTGCGCTACCCACGAGGCGATATTGCCAAGTGTCGTGGCGGGGGAAGTATGCGCCCCTGCAACCCCTGTTTTCAGGAATTCGGAATGGTGCTTTTCAAACAAGCCTGTAGCGCCCCGGGATGAACCGATGTTGATACCGAATTCATCGGTGTCCCATCCGGCATTTTGGACAGCCTGCCTTGCGGCGAGGATCGCATATAAAACAGAGTTATCGAGATGTCGGTAGTTTGGATTGGATCTTTGCAATTGCGCGACCTCCTCCATTTCATTTTCAGAAAGCTGGGACACGGGGACATTGAGTTCTCCTGTTTTTATGAGCGATCTTTCGTCCAGATAGTTATTCCATACTTCCTCCGGACTGTTGCCTAAGGGAGAAACGGAGCCGATTGAAACGATGGATACAGGAGCTTTCAATGTAGTAGAATTTGCACAAAAATAAGCAATAAAAAGCCGTTATGCCAAGAGGAATGACCTGCGGGTTAGTGCACCTCGTCAATCGCCTGCTTTACAACAGCATAAATAGTAGCTAACAGTTCGTCAGAAATAATATACGGTGGGAGGATGTACACGATATTCCCCACCGGGCGCAGAATGATGCCGTTTTCCAGAAAGAAATTATACAGCCTGTTACGGAAATCGCCGTAATAGTCCTCGCTCCCATCGCGCGTTATTTCAAGAGCAATGATAACACCAAGTACACGAACCGTTTTTACACGCAGATGGTTTTCGATCTCCTGCTTAAAGGTGAGGTGCTGCCTGTTGATGCGCCTGAGGTTTTCCTGCATCTCACCCGTTTGCAGCAGGTCGAGGCTTGCCAGTGCCGCCGCGCATCCTGTAGGGTTTGCCGTAAAAGTATGCCCGTGGAACAGCGCCTTATTTACGTCATCGTCATAAAAACCATCGAACAATTCCTGCGTAAAGGTGGTAATCGCCATGGGGATGGTACCGCCCGTAAGCGCTTTGGAAAGGCACAGCATGTCGGGCTGTTGCGCAAGGTAATTGCAGGCAAAGTTTTTACCCGTTTTGCCGAAGCCGGTCATCACCTCGTCGGCAATGGTAAATATGCTGTTGCTTTTGCAAATGGCCAGCAGGCTGTCGAGAGCTTCAGGTTCATACATCACCATCCCGGCAGCGCCCTGAACGAGGGGTTCAAAAATAAAGGCGGCATATTTGCCGGTAGCAGCCAGCTTCTGTAACGCTTCAAGGCTCTCTTCTTCCCTGCCTTCTGTCGGGACCGGGATGCGCTGTACTTCTATCAGCGACCCGCGAAAAGCTTCGGTAAAGAAAGATATACCGCTGGCTGCCATGGCTGCAAAGGTATCGCCATGAAAGGCATTTTCGAAAGCAATGACCTTTGTGCGTTTTTCACCCTTATTATAAAAATACTGCAACGCGACTTTTAGGGCGATCTCAACGGCGGTCGACCCATTATCCGAAAAGAACAGCTTTTTTTGATTGGACGGCAGTATCTCCATCAGCCTTTCGGCCAAAAGGACGGCAGGCTCGTGCGTAAAGCCGCCAAAAAGCACATGCTCCAGTGAGGTAAGTTGTTTGTATATGGCGTCGGCAATGAATTTATTGCTGTGCCCGTAGGGATTCACCCACCAGGACGCTATGGCATCGATGTATTGCTTACCATCCTCATCCCACAACAATGCGCCTTCGCCCCGTACAATGCCAACGGGCGGCGCCGCGGTTTTGTGCTGGGTATACGGGTGCCAAAGGTGCCGGGCGTCTCTTTCTTTTAAACTCATTATAAATCCAGTAAATTTTCCCTGAAACGGTCGGCGTAGTCAAGGATTACGTTTTTATCGAAATAAGGCTCATTATCAATGCGGCCTATCATTTTTACACCTGTCTTTTGAAGGATGATACTCTCGGTAGGCTCATGCTCATCGCCATTGAATAGTATTCCGGCAATGGCAACTCCCCTGCTTTTCAACACCTCAATGGTCATAAGCGTATGGTTGATGCTGCCGAGGTAATGACGGCTCACTACAATCACCTTGTAATCGGACTGTATTAGGTCGGCGACAACATTCGTTCCATTGAGCGGCACCAGGATGCCTCCTGCCCCTTCGATCACAAGGTGGTTTGTAGTTTCCGGCTCCGTTATGTTGTCCAGCTCTATGGTAATCCCGTCGAGGCCGGCGGCGAGGTGCGGGCTTGCGGGTGTATTGAGCGCGTAGCTGTTGGGGAATAGGCGCGTTTTAGGATTGGAGATATAGCGCCCGACCTTATGGGTATCAGAATTATGGATATCCCCGGCCTGTATGGGTTTCCAATAGTCGGCCTCCAAGGCTTCTGTAATGATTGCCGAGGCGATGGTCTTTCCAACATTGGTGCCAATGCCGGTTATGAATAGTTTCATTATTAGTCTGTTTCAGATACAAATTTACTAAATAACCTTGCCGGATTTATGCGCTTAACCGGTCTATTCTTCTTTGCCGGATGATTCACTGAATTTTAATATAATATTACCAATAAGCGATTTAACAATTATTAATTTTGATTTGGAACTTCTAAAAATTAACACGTTTTTACTGATATGGAAACATTAAAGATACCTGCTTACATAAAGAGCGTTTACATTGCGCTGCTCATTATCATTATCGTGTTTTTTATGATAATTGCCAAGCCCCTCCTGGTGCCGCTGCTAATATCGGGATATATCTCGATGCTGCTCACGTCATCGTGCAACTTTTTGGAACGTAGAAAAATACCCCGTTCCATCAGCGCCGTCATTTGCCTGATCGTATTTATAGCGGTCATTGCCGGTGTACTGGTATTTATTTACTTCCAGGTAAGGGGGTTTGTCGAAGACCTTGGCACCAACTTTACCGATAAGCTGAATTATTATGTGGTCCTTGCCAATAAATGGGCGTATGAAACTTTTGGCGTAGACCTGGGGATGCATAACGGGTTTGAGATGCAAAAGGCCGTACAGATTGTACAGTCCGATGATGCCAGCCCCACACAATTGATTTTCAGCACTATCGCCACATTGTCCGATATCATACTGCTGCCTGTTTTTATATTCTTCCTGCTCATCTACCGCGACCACCTTGCCATTTTCATCACCAAGGTATTCAGGAGGCAGAACAACGACGGCCTGCTTGAAAAAATGGCATCTATACGGAAAATAGTACATGCCTACATCGTGGGCGCCGGAAAGGTGATGCTCATACTGGGTATTGTCAATACCGGTGTGCTTTTTGCCCTTGGCATTGAGCATGCTATATTCTTCGGGATGCTGGCCGGAATGCTGAATATCATTCCGTACCTGGGGCCTTCCCTTGGCGCGGTACTGCCTTTCTTTTTTGCACTAATGACCAAAGACAGCGCATTTTACCCCATTGCAGTAGCCGTTTCCTTTACGTTTATCCAATTGCTGGAAGGCGCTTTCCTTACACCAAAGATAACCGGCGGCAATGTAAACCTCAACGCGCTGGTAACTTTTATAGGATTACTGATAGGCGGTTACATTTGGGGGATTACCGGAATGGTGCTTATCATCCCTACTATTGCCATACTTAAAAAACTCTTTGAACTAAGCCCTGAAACGCAGCCGTATGCCTACCTGTTTGGCGAAGAAGACAGTAACTGGTTCAGGCGGCGCGAACGCAGGAATAAGGCAAAGGAAGCTAAAGCAGAAGAAGCTGCTTAAGCAATTCCAATACGCCGGAAATCTCCGTTTCCGTATTGTAACTGTGCAGGCAAATGCGAAGGCGCTCGCTTCCCGATGGTACGGTGGGCGACAGTATTGCTTTTACGCCAAAACCTTTTTCCTGTACAACCGATGCAATGCCCTTCACCCGTTCGTTTCCCGGAATGACTGCACAATGTATGGCAGAATGGCTTTCGATAAAAGTATCCTGTAGCCCCAGGGTTTGAATTTCCGACCTGAAATGACGGATATTGGAGGCCAGCTTTTCCCGCTCCGGTGCATTTTCGAGCGCTTTATAAGCCGTTAAGATCGTGGCAAGGCTGTGCGGCGGCAACGCTGTGGTGTAAATAAAACTACGTGCAAAATTGACCAGGTAATCTTTGAGCTCTTGCGAACACAATACCGCCGCCCCATGGCACCCCAAGGCTTTACCGAAGGTGATGATCTTTGCGAAAACACCACCAGTTATATCACTATCCTGCACGAGCCCTTCGCCTTTTTCCCCAAATACCCCAATGTCATGCGCTTCATCGATGACCAGGCGGCATCCGAACATTTTTGATAAGCCAGCTATCTTTTCCAAATCCGGGCTGTCGCCATCCATAGAGAAAACCGATTCGGTTACTATGAAAATTTCCGCATTGGCATTGGCTTCCCTGTACTTTTTCAGCTGGTTTTCGAGGGTATCCAAATCATTGTGTGTGAATTTATAGGATGCCGCCGCAGAAAGCCGCAGCCCGTCGCGGATGGAAGCATGGATGTACTCGTCGTACAATACAATGTCGCCTTTTTGCGGAACGGATGAGAAAAACCCAACATTGGCATCATAGCCAGAGTTGAAGATGAGTGCGCTTTCCGCCTTGTGAAACTTTGCGATATACTCTTCGGCAATGCCATACAGCTTATGATTGCCCGATATAAGCCGTGACCCGGTGGAGCCATTTTGTGTAAAGCCATTTTGCAGAAGATAGCTGTGCGCGGCATCAAAAATTTGCCTGCCGGCAGAAAAACCCAGGTAATCATTCGATGAAAAGTCAACCAAACCCTCCGGGCCGACGAGCCTGCGCAAGGCATTGGCTTTCTGCCGTACCTCCAGTTTAGTCCGTAATAATTTCGGGAATTTTTCCATATCCCAAATGTAGAAAACAACAGGCCGAAAAACAAATTCGAACGAAAAACAACAATTAATTATTGATATTCGATAATTTATTTATATTTGCAACATAACATTATAATTGCTTCGCCATGATAAAATTCAGAATTCTTAATTACGTTGTACTGCTGATAGGGTCAGCCTGCATTTTGTTTAGCTTCATATTGGCCATCGTGTTGTATGACCAGTATTTTAATCGGGACCTTAGCAGTAAAGTACTGCTTCCCCAACTGCTGCTGCTTATAAATGTCCTGTTACTTGCAATCGGACTTTCATTTATTAAGCAGGCTTGCGGTATGTTCCTGCGCCACGGTTATTTCAATACCAAAAGCGCCTGGTACCTTACCATAGGAGGTTACATTTTGGCTGCTTCGGCATTAAGCAGCCTCGTACCCAACCTGATGCATACCGCAGATGTGACAAAGGAAAGGGCATCCAATTTTGCGATTGAAGTTATTTATGATGTTACCGTACTGCTTGTTGGATTTGCCTTGCTTGCCGTTGCCGACATCGTGAAAAAAGGCGCGGCCCTAAAACTCGAAAACGACCTGACCATTTAATACTTTTACCATGAAACGACTTCCATTACTTGAAACCCTTACCAACATCCTTTTCATCCTCGCCATAATTGGCATGGCCTTTTCCGTCCCTTTCCTTCTCATGGCTATTTTTATGCCCGAAGAGGTGCCAATGAAAATAAATGGGACATTTGCCAGCAACATGGGCCCCGAAGAATTTATACTCTTTACCGCACAGATCATTGCCTTTGGGTTCTGGAGCTACGCACTGTACCTTTTTAAGTCGGTGTTGAAGCATTTCAAAAAAAGGCAGATTTTCCACGAAAGTGTGATTTCACTGCTCGACCAGACGGGCAAAGCCATACTCATAGGCTTCCTTATCAACATTGCTTCGACTTTCCTGTATAATACGGTAATCAATGGCGAATTCAGCTTTGGCGTTACGACAGAGAGTATTTTTGTCCTTATACTGGGCCTGTTTTTCATGGTACTGTCTGAAGTGTTCCTGATGGCAAAGGGGCTTAAAGAAGAAAACGACTTAACCGTATAACATCATGAAGCACCACATCAACATCATCGCGCTGGCTGTCCGTGCCGCAATTATAATCGCCTCCTGTATGGCATTTTTCCAACTGGGAGCAGCTGTATTATTCCATTTTGAGGATGGCCAATTGTTAGTAAAGGAATTTTTCAGCGACTATTTTACACCGTTGGCCAAATCAACCCCGTACCGCAATAATGAATGGTACGGGTCGGCTTTCTGCGTTATCTATGCCGCATTGCTTATTTATTTCGTAACGGGGCTAAGACGCTTTCAAAAAAGCCTTAAGCGCATCAATAAAGGGGGTATGTTCGATCCGGGCCAGGATGCGGCTTTCCGCAAGGCAGCAGCAAACGTGGTGATTTTTGCGAAGTCGAAGTACCTGCTGTTCTGCACCATGGGGAGCCTGTTGTATTTTGACCTAACGATATTCTTCCGGCAAATCCCATCCTTCCTGGCCATTTACCTTATCGGGAAATTCATCTACTTGGTTTCGGGGATGGCGGAGAAGGGGGCCTTTATACAGGAAGAAAACCAGCTAACAATATAAAAATGGAAAAACAAAATCGTAAAGACAGGCTGGTTTCAAGACTGTATTATCTATCGCTAGGGTTACTGGCCCTGTTCGCCTTAAATACTTTACTAACTATTAGTTTAGATATCTTTCAAACAAAGCCTTTTGAAAATTTCACTTCAATGCCGAACCACGTCACAGGATATTCAATGGCTGCCAATATCCGTGTAAATACATTCGACACATTGATCAACTACAGTCAGGGCCGGGCTGGTAGTAATGGTTTTGAATCAGGATCTATTACCCTTAAAAATGGTGTCAATCAGTGGTCGGATAAGAAAAAAATTGGTGGTATTCTGACCAGTACTGCATATGAAAAAGCAATAATCAGGCAGACTAAGGATGTACACTCAGATAGCGAGTTCAATGTCAATCTAGGCAATGTAGAATTGGCTCCTGTTACGGCAAAGGGCTATGTTTTAATTAAGCCAAAAGACATTCGCCTCACATTGTTACTCGCTTTAAGGAACTATGCGACAACCGCATGTATAATCTTTATACTTTTCCAGCTTACACGCCTGTTTAAACGGCTTAAAAATAATTTTTCTTTCAACAGTTACCTTAGTCGAACCATTTGGCTCATTGGCAATTGCCTGCTGGCCTACCAAATGCTTTTGTTTATTACCGGCATGATAGTTACATCATTTATAGAAAATATTACCTATACTGAAAAAATTGAGGGCTTGCCCGGAAGCAGGCAGGTCATAAGCATGAACATAAGCTACGATGTAAGCCTCATCACTATATTTACCGGCCTTGCGTTAGTAGTACTAAGTAAACTCCTCAAGTATGGCTACGAGCTGCAACAGGAAAACGACCTAACCATTTAGCCTATGCCCATTATCATCAATCTTGACGTAATGCTGGCCAAACGCAAAATGCGCAGCAACGAACTGGCCGACAGGGTAGGGATTACTACAGCGAACCTCTCCATCCTGAAAACCGGCAAGGCAAAGGCCATTCGCTTTTCGACCCTTGAGGCGATATGTGAGGTGCTGGAATGCCAGCCAGGGGATATCATGGAGTATATTTCGGATGAGGCGGGAGAATAAGCTGTAGTTGTACTAACTGGAAAAATTTGCGCCAAAAATATAATTAGCGGCATTTTTTCCACCACAAGGGGCACAAAGTCTTTTCACAAAGGACACAATGTAATATCACTCCCAAAAGAGCACAAAGGTGTACGCTTCGCTTTGTGATCGTATCCGCACAGCTTTGTGGACTCCGTGAAATTCTTCGTGCACTTTGTGGTAAAATCAAAACCACTTGTGGTTCAATATACTCCAAAATCATTACTTTAGGCCTGTAATACATTCCGCACATGAAACCTTTAAAAATAGCCTTGCTGCTTTGCACAATCACTTTCCTCATTTCCTGCAAAGGCGAAACGAAACCCGAAAATGCAGCGGATGCTAAAACCGAAATACGGGAAGCCGACCCTGACAGGCAGGAAATTACAAGGCTCGTAAAAGACATGTACAAATGGCACGATACCGTAAAAACACACAACGCATTCCGTCCATTCATAAAGGACAGCTTGATTGTGGGGTACGACCGCATTGGGCAGAGCCTTTATGTGATGCAATTGGATAATTCAGGCTATTTTGCCAATGAATTCATGGATAATATGGCCAAAATCTTCAACAAGCAGGATGAGCTGCTGCGCAGCGGCGAGGCGCAATGGCACGAGGGAGACATGCCTCCTTTTGGTGGGTCGGATGTCAACCCGTGGTGCAACTGCCAGGACCAGCCAACAGAAGATTATGACAAGATACATGTAGTCGTCGAAAAAATGACTGACGAGGCAGCAGAAATCTACTGGAACTGGACGGGCTTTGGCGAGGACCGGGAACAGGAGCATTACCATATCAGAGTTGTCAGGGAAAAAGGCAAGTGGAAAATTGCCTGGATGGAAGGCTGGGATTATGAGACCAATGTAAAGCTGGTTTTTTAATACTCATGGCTAAGTTAGTAACTGGCATAATAGTTTGTTTGGCGCTTATTGTGTTAAGTGTATTATTTATGATCGGTACCGGGGTCAGCCTTCGATATGAAGTAGAAAATCCGGGTGACTGTATTTCGCTAGTTTCGGGAACTGACCTTTGCCTTACTGCAAAGATCTTAAAAGGAGTATTAATTCTATGCATTATTGGAGCGTGTTATTTTATTTACAGGTTAAATACCCGTAAATAAAGAGATTAACCTTACCCCTCCTTATCCAGCCGCACCCATACCTAATTGTTCATTACCATGGCATCATGAAGCTTACCATATGTAACCCACTGTGGATAATTCATAACATATTTTTATATCTTTACAAAAACCTTAACCTGACAGACTTTATTTATGAGAAAGATTTTATTTACTGCTATCTTCTGTGCCTGTACCTTTGGTGTTTTTGCCCAGAAAATAAAATTCAAGAAAGACAAAATACTCGTTGACAATACCGAGCTGGTATCCTTTTCCAAAGGAGGCGCTTTTGGTTCCGTCTCTTATGAATTGACAGAACTCGGGACAAATAAACGCATCATAACGCTAATACAATATGATGGTGGCACCCATATGGAACTATCTGATGATTATACACAGATCAAATTCCTGACAAATGGAGAAAAGGCAGAAATAAGCGGAGGCGATCTAAGGGAAGCCATTAAGCTATTACTGAAAAATGAAGTGCTTACAAAAGACGGCAAACTTGATGAAACCAAGATTGAGCTTTTTGTCAAGAATTATGACGAAAAAATAACTGACAGGACTGTTATCAACAGGTATTGATACTTCGCATTATATCACAAGAGGAAATTATACTTGCAATCATTTCGATAGTTTTTTTAACTCTTGGGCTAATGGTTATGGAGAAAGGAAAACGCCTTTCTAAAATTGGAAAAAAGGCAAAAGGAATAGTTTTCAAAAATAATTATAAAATTTCGGGAACAGATAGTCGGGGCATCTATTATCCCGTTGTGCGCTTTTTGACTGAAAATAATGAATGGATAACACAGGAAGTTGATGTGGGTACAAATCCGCCAATGGCAGAAGGAAAAGAAATTGAGGTGCTTTATGATCCAAACAACCCAAACGAGGTAATCATAAATTCTGACTTGCGGCTTGCTTACATGCCCTCGTTTTTAACACTGATTGGAATTTTCGGTATTGTTATGACATGTCTCGAGTTATTGGATATTACGAATTTTATTTAACAAAAAAAGCCCCTCTCATTCCTGAAAGGGGCTTTGTATTTCTACCGGCTGAACTTAGTCAACCAATATGATGATCCTGTTGTCTTTAAGTTCCAGGGTGCCTGATTTTATAGGCATCAGGTACTTCTGGTCTTTTTCTGATTTGTTGAACCTTACGGAAAAATCCTTGTTGGTCTTGAAATCAGGGACTGCTATCTTGATGGTGCCTTCTACGAGTACCGATACGATATTCGCGTGGTGGTTCAACATCTGGAATTCGCCGTCTGAACCGGGAACGGTTACCGAGGTAACGCCTCCCTTAAACAAATGGCCTTCCGGCGATACTATTTCTAATAATAACATATCTATTTAGTTATAAGTTGACAGTTAACGGTTAACGGCTGTAAACTGTTAACTGTAAACCGTTAACAGTTTACGCTTCAGTCAACATTTTTTGTCCTGCCTCGATAACGTCTTCAATGGTCCCTTTAAGGTTGAAGGCCGCTTCCGGAAGGTGGTCAAGCTCACCGTCGATGATCATGTTGAATCCTTTGATGGTGTCTTTGATATCTACCAGTACACCCGGGATACCTGTAAACTGCTCGGCAACGTGGAACGGCTGCGAAAGGAAACGCTGCACACGACGTGCGCGTGATACCGACAGCTTATCTTCCTCGCTAAGCTCTTCCAGTCCAAGGATCGCGATGATATCCTGAAGTTGCTTGTATTTCTGAAGTATTTCTTTAACCCTTTGCGCGCAGTCATAGTGCTCGTCGCCAAGGATAAGCGGGGTAAGGATCCTTGAAGTTGAATCCAATGGATCCACCGCAGGATAGATACCAAGCTCGGCAATTTTACGGGAAAGTACAGTTGTTGCGTCAAGGTGGGCAAAGGTTGTAGCCGGTGCCGGGTCGGTAAGGTCATCCGCAGGTACGTAAACCGCCTGTACCGATGTAATGGAGCCTTTTTTGGTAGAAGTAATACGCTCCTGCATCGCACCCATCTCGGTGGCAAGCGTTGGCTGGTAACCTACCGCAGATGGCATACGGCCAAGAAGTGCAGACACCTCTGAACCTGCCTGTGTGAAACGGAAGATGTTGTCTACGAAGAAAAGTACGTCTTTCCCCTGTCCTTCACCTGCTCCGTCACGGAAGTACTCAGCGATGGTAAGGCCTGAAAGCGCAACACGTGCACGTGCTCCCGGCGGCTCATTCATCTGTCCGAATACGAATGTAGCTTTAGACTGCCTCATACCGGCTTTGTCTACTTTGCTAAGGTCCCATCCGCCATTCTCCATAGAGTGCATGAAATCGTCACCATACTTGATGATGCCCGACTCAAGCATTTCGCGAAGAAGGTCGTTTCCTTCACGTGTCCTTTCCCCTACTCCTGCGAATACGGAAAGACCACCGTGGCCCTTAGCGATATTGTTGATCAACTCCTGGATCAATACGGTTTTACCAACACCTGCACCACCGAAAAGACCAATTTTACCACCTTTTGCATAAGGCTCGATAAGGTCGATTACTTTGATACCTGTGTATAGTACTTCTGATGAAGTTGAAAGGTCTTCAAATCTTGGCGCCTGGCGGTGAATCGGTAGTCCGTTCGCACCATCCTTAGGCAGCTCTTCAAGTCCGTCGATAGCATCGCCGATAACATTAAACAAACGTCCGTAAACATCCGGGCCTACAGGCATCTGGATGGGAGCACCTGTAGAGAGCACATCCGTGCCCCTGCTCAAACCGTCGGTAGAGTCCATAGAGATCGTACGGACAGTGTTTTCACCTACGTGCGACTGTACTTCAAGGATTAATTTTGAACCATCTTTCTTAATGATCTCTAATGAATCATAGATCTTTGGAAGTTCGGCATCCTGCGAGCTGAACACTACGTCAACTACCGGCCCGATGATCTGTGCAACTTTTCCTATTACTTTAGACATTGCTTATGTATTTATTAAACAGCGATTTACGAATTGCGAAAAAACCTTATTTTTTCGAGTGCAAAGATAGTTTTTTATCTGTGAATTATGCAATTTTAATTTTGAGTTTTTTTCGGTAAAAGGGGAGAATGATGGGGATATGGTGTACTAACCTCCTGCAAACAGGCCTTAAATTGAGAATTGTGGTAATTCACCCGCTTACTCCGCCGCGAACCGTACCACCAGTTTTTTATAAAGGCTTCCCACGAGCTTACCGTCCCGCATTTCGAGATTTTTGGTGCCGCGGGTAACAAAATAGGTGTCGTGGATGTTCAGGTCAAGATCGCCCATGCCCTCAACTTCCGTTACCGCAATGACACTTCCTGCTTTAAGGCCGGACGCCGTGGCAATGATAACGGCTTTGGCCCGTGCCATCACCAGGAGTTTTCCATACAAGTCCTCTTCGGCCTTCTGTTCGTTAGCATATTTTACCTCGCCAAATGAGCCGTATGCATAATCAATTTTCTGAATCAGTTTTTGGACATCCAAAAATTCTTTTTCATTTTTAAGGGTTACGATAAATCCGGTAGCCGTATAAAAGTCCATATCACCGCGGTCATTATCGGCTGTGACTGGCCGGAAAATGTACTTATATTTTTGCAGCAGTTTCCTTAATTGTTCCTTTTTATCGGCATACTTCTTTTTTTCAGCTTCTACGCCATATGGCAAACCCTCTTCAACAGCAACAGCTGTCGTATCCGGTAGGTAGATTTTGATCACGTACTCAAACCGTTCCGGCCTGAGCGTAATCGTATCCCCGACCTCCACTTCGATGAATTTATCCTGTGCAACTACCATCGCAGACAAAAACAACACTACCGTAACAAATAGTTTTTTCATGCTGTAGCTATTACTCTGCCGCAAATTTTACTATAAACGTCTTTGCAAGGCTGCCGTTATAGCCACTGCTTCTGCTGCTGTTCCTTGTTTTCATGACCTCAAGCATGAATGTTTCCAATTCACCGCCGCGCTTCCCTTCCCTAACCTCCAGTATTTTACCCGACTTTAATCCGGAATAAGAAGCAATGATCACAGCTTTGGCTTTTGCCTTGTCAACGAGTTTTTTAATCAGCTGCTCCTCAGCTTTTGCCTCATCGGCATATTTTAACACAGAAACCTCAACATAGGCATCATTCTTAACCAGTTCCTTAAGCTTTACTACATCCGCTTCGCTGTTTAACATAACCATCCATCCGCTTTCTGGCTGACCGTAAATACTCCTGCCCAACATATTTTGCCCGTTTTGTTCCAGCGGCAAAACTTTATATTTTTTGGCCTCCAGTTTTCTTTTTACATCCTGCAATTTGTTCTTTTGCTTCTCCTGTTCGGCCATTGGGTTATAATCGTCGTCGTAGGCGACTGCGGCACTGTCCACCATGACATCATATATATCGCTTTTCAGGTATATGCTGCACTGGAAAGTAAGCGGCTTCAGTGTTATGGTATCCGTCACTTCTACTTCAATAAATTTATTTTGGGCGAACGACACTACTGAGCAAAGCATCAGGGCTGCAACAAGAAAATTTTTCATATGTGTATTACAATTGGTTTTAGCAAACGTAGGGAATTTTAGGATGCAAAAAAGCCGTTGCGAAAATTTTTCCGCAACGGCTTTTTTGCATCCTAAAATTGTCCAAAAAATTACTCCACCGTAACCGACTTCGCCAAATTCCTCGGCTGGTCTACGTTAAATCTCTAATATTGTAGCCTGTTGATGCCATTCGGGCATAGTTTTAAATTCCACTAAATATTGTTCTGTTAATTTTTTTTCCACATCAGTTGGAAAATCAACATAAGTTTCATCATGGGTAACAAACCAATAAATTTTAATTTCTGTAATAAGATCATTTTGCATTTTGGCAGGCAAAGCAACGTGTCTCTTAATACGTTTTGTTTGCCCAAATCTATTCGGATGATAACCATTTACTAGTCGATCAAACATCCCACCTTTTCTTGTTTTTAGTCTTCCATCCTTACGTTGTCCGCTGGAGCCAATATAAATTAAGGTTTCAGTCTTTTCAAAAATTTTATAAATCAAATAAACTCCACTTCTATCTTTTGGTGCGTTACATACTTCTCTATAAGGATTTGAAAAATCAAAGCAGAAAAAACCTCTTTCGCTATACTTGGCTTCTAAGTTGTCTTTTAACATGACGTAATATATTACATAATTTGTATAAGATTAAAACCCGCTAAGAAATTTCCTTAGCGGGTTTTGAATATTATAAATCAAGAAATTACTCCACCGTAACCGACTTCGCCAAATTCCTCGGCTGGTCTACGTTACAGCCCCTCATTACCGCAATGTGGTAGGACAATAGCTGTAGCGGGATGGTAGTAAGCAGTGGCGATAATGCATCAACGGTATCCGGCACCTCGATCACGTGATCGGCAAGTCCCCTTACCTGTACGTCGCCCTTGGTTACCACCGCGATGATCTTTCCGCTCCTTGATTTTATTTCCTGTATGTTGCTCACGATCTTGTCGTAGTGCTCCTGCCTTTGGGCAACTACCACTACCGGCATCTGCTCATCGATAAGCGCGATAGGGCCGTGCTTCATCTCGGCAGCAGGGTAACCTTCCGCGTGGATGTACGATATCTCTTTTAGCTTTAGCGCGCCTTCAAGGGCAACCGGGAAGTTGTACCCCCTGCCCAGGTAAAGGCAGTTTGGCGCATCTTTGTAGATGGCTGCGATCTCTTTGGCTACGTCGTTGGTCTGTAACGCTTCGGCAACCTTTTCAGGGATCAGCTCCAGTTCCTGCAAATACCTGTGGAACTGGGAATTGTTCATTGTGCCTTTGGCCTGCGCAATGCGGAGCGCAATAAGCGTAAGCACTGTTATCTGCGTTGTAAATGCTTTTGTAGAAGCTACCCCGATCTCAGGGCCTGCATGCGTATAAGCGCCAGCATCGGTTTCACGCGAAATGGACGAACCCACCACGTTGCATACGCCAAACACGAATGCGCCGTTTTGCTTGGCCAATTTAATTGCAGCAAGCGTATCGGCAGTTTCGCCGGATTGCGAAATGGCGATCACCACATCGGTTGGCCTTATGATCGGGTTCCTGTAGCGGAATTCCGATGCATATTCCACCTCAACCGGGATGCGGGTAAATTCTTCAATAATATATTCGGCTACAAGGCCTGCGTGCCATGAGGTACCACAGGCAATGATGAGGATCCTGTCGGCATTAAGGAACTTTTGCAGGTTGTCCTCGATACCGGCCATCCTTATAAGGCCTTCGTTGGCATGAAGCCTTCCGCGGTAGGTATCTTTTATAACGTTTGGCTGTTCGTAAATCTCTTTTAGCATAAAGTGGTCGTAACCGCCTTTTTCGATCTGCTCCAGGTTCATCTGTAGCTCCTGGATGTAAGGGTCAACCAAAGAGTCGTCTTTGATCTTCCTTATTTTCATCGGCTTGTTCAGGCGTACGATAGCCATCTCCTCGTCTTCAAGGTATATGGCATTCGATGTATATTCAATGAACGGCGATGCATCAGACGCGATAAAGAACTCATCTTTACCCACGCCAATGGCAAGCGGGCTTCCCAAACGGGCAGCGATGATCTCGGTAGGCCTTTCTTTGTCGAATACCGCAATGGCATACGCGCCCACTACCTGGTTCAGGGCCACCTGTACGGCTTTGCCCAGCTTTAGGTTGTCTTTTTTCTTTACGTCTTCTATAAGGTTGATAAGCACTTCGGTATCGGTATCCGACTGGAAGGTATATCCCCTGTTGATAAGCTCTTTTTTAAGCGGCTCATAGTTCTCGATGATGCCGTTGTGCACGATAACCAGGTTGCCCGAGTTAGAGAAGTGCGGGTGCGAGTTCACATCGTTAGGTACGCCATGGGTAGCCCAACGGGTATGGCCTATGCCGATAGTCCCTTCGGTGCTTATTTCCTTTGCTGCCTTTTCTTCAAGGTCGGAAACTTTGCCCTTGGTTTTGCAAAGCGTCATGTCAGTTCCGTTGTAAAGCACAACGCCTGCACTGTCATAACCCCTGTATTCCAGCCTTCTGAGGCCTTTTATAATAACAGGGTATGCGTCCCTGTGACCGATGTAACCTACGATTCCACACATAGTAAATTAGCTAATTAATTGGGTTTGGTATAATAAATTTCAAGTTTAAGGCGCTTGCCTTCGGGCGCACCCGGGCCTGTACCGTGTAATATGGTCCCGAACGGGTGTATTACTGACGATACCGGCAATGTTTTTACCTCTACGTCATTTTCGGTAAAAGCCGTCTTTAAGGCTGCGTTGCCCGAAAGGTTGATATATTCGGTAACCACAAGGCCCAGCTTGACGTTTGTTGAGTCTTTATTGATAAGGTTATTGATATGGTCGGTTATTCTGATTTTATATTCTGTCCCCCTTTTAACCGTACCCACAGTTACGTCCTGCCTTATACCGCCATGCACGTATTTGTCAAATTTTGGTCGTTGTGTTATAAACGTCGCATCATTATAATAATCAACAAGCGGCCTTTTATTGTTTACGTCATACAACAGTATCCTTTGCGGCTCAATGGCTTGTTGGCCATTTACCGTCTTACCCATGCCGGTTGTAATATCGTCATCAATATAGAACACAAGGTTGGCTTCATTCACAAGCACCTTTTGCCCTGTTATGGGATCCGGCTTCAGGTCTGCTAAAAAGGATTCGTCAATATCAATAAATGCCATTGACCCATCGCCGCCTTTTACATAAAGCAGGTCGTCGCCCAACGTAGTGTCGGACGTGCTGATGGCCGATGCAAATGCAGGGCTTGGCGTATTCTCAAAAAAGTTAATGGTATTGCCATCCAGGTTCAGCGTCATGCTTTTCTCCTCCTTATCTACGCTATGTACTCCGCCCGGACAGGTCGAACACGCAATGTGGTCCCTGTATTTAATCGTGATCGTTCCCTGGTCGAAACGTGGCACTGCCATTGCGGATTCGCTGCCGTTTTGGGTTACCCTGAAGTACAGCCCACGGAAGTACTCCATAAAGACGTTGTTGTTTACCAGCTTGCCTTGTGCTGCCGCGCCGAAGAGGATATTTTGGAATTCCGTCTTATCAAAATAAAGGAATATGCCGGGCGCTTTTCTTTCCACGACCTTCGCTGCTGTTTGTCCTTCCGGAATTGCAGTACGCTCTATTTCGGCAGCGCTAATGGCAAAGTCGTCGTTTTGGGCAGGCGAAAAAGTATTAAGCCTTCCACCCACAATATTGGCATCTACCAGGTTTTTGTCGTTAGAGTAATATTTTTGCCCATCTACAAATGACGTTCCGGGATCGGAATTGCGCAGGAAATAACCATTCCTGAATACATCCAGCCTGACTTTTCCACCTGTGGCGGGATATACCGAGTCGAGCTCATAGGTGCTTACCCCTGTTTCGGAACTGGTTTCGTCCAAAGTGCTGAAATACGGCACATAGAGGTATACGGAATCAATTTCCGGTGCATAGAGTGTCGGGTTCGCCGTAGCAAGCTGCACCTGGGTTACAAAGTGGGCAACTGTTTTCCCGAATACAGGATTGTCATAAACACCAAGCGTATTCAGGGAAAGGTTGTTGGACTGTACTACACCTGTAGCACGGTCGTATGCTGTTACGGGCGCTGTAAGCCTGGTCATGCCATAATGCACGTCATCATCAATGATGTCCGAGCCGATAGCATTGTAATCGGTATCGCACGATGCAAGGAATACAACGCTTAAAGCAAAAATTATTTTCTTTACGAAAGAACTATTGATCATAGGTTTTTTTTAAATGTTCATCTATAAAACCTGAGTTCTATAGAAATTAGTATATGCGCTGGCAAAATTTTCTTTAGGCACATACGGCAGGAACGGCTTTCCTGAAGCTTCAACCGCCTGCATAAGTCCGTCCGGCAGGGCTTCGGAAGCAATAATAAGCGCATCCGAGTGGGCTATGGATGCCTTAAGTATATTTTCATAATTTGGCACCTCAAGCACCTTCACGTCACTTTCGGGAACATTATCAAACAGCACTTTCTTTAGCATATCCTTGTCCAGCGTGCCTTCAAATCCCTGGCCATATACCGAAGTAACAATTTTGGTATGCGAAAAAAGCGCCTCATTTTTATAATAGTGCTTCATGTAAATGGGCAGCATTGCGGCCATCCATCCGTGTACGTGGATAATGTCGGGCACCCAGTTGAGCTTCTTTACGGTCTCGACCACGCCTTTGGCAAAGAAAATTGCCCTTTCGTCATTATCAGGGTACAGCACCCCATCTTCATCTGTAAAAGTAGCTTTCCTTTTAAAATACTCATCGTTGTCTATAAAATAGACCTGTATCCTTTCTTTGGGAATGGAGGCCACTTTTATAATGAGCGGCATGTCCATGTCATTCACCACCAGATTCATGCCTGATAAGCGGATAACCTCGTGCAACTGGTGCCTCCTCTCGTTGATATTGCCGTAGCGCGGCATAAAAATCCGTATTTGCCCGCCCTGGTCGTTTATCATCTTCGGAACATCATACGACATTAATGATACTTCGTTCTCTGCCAAATAAGGCACTACCTCAGATGATACATACAATATCCTCTTATCCTCCATCTTCAATAACTTATATTTTTATTCCGGTGTAAAAACAGGCAAAATTAAACAATTTTACGCATGTTATGACTAAAAGATTAATTTTGCTTCGATTTTTAATTTTAAGTTAATGCTCATTTTCAACAATAAAGCCGGTTTGGCGAAAGTTTTATCTGATTATATAAACGTTAAAACAAGCATTGGTTTTGTGCCTACCATGGGCGCACTGCACAAAGGCCACCTATCCCTGCTGGAACAATCGGTGCGGGAAAACGGCGTTACAGTAATCAGCATATTCGTGAACCCCACACAGTTTAACAACCCCGAAGACCTGGAACAATACCCCCGGACGCTGGAAGCCGATGTCGAAAAAATAAAATCGGTAAGCGACGACATCATCGTATTTGCCCCTGCTGTAAAGGAGATGTATGACGGCAATACCGTGTCGGCACATTTTTCTTTTGACGGGCTCGAGAACCAGATGGAAGGCGCTTTCCGGCCCGGGCATTTTGACGGCGTGGGGACTATAGTAAAAAAACTGTTCGATATTGTGCGGCCCACCAACGCGTACTTTGGCGAAAAAGATTTCCAGCAGCTGCAGATCGTAAAGAAGCTGGTCGAACTGAACCATATCCCGGTACACATCGTGGGATGCCCCATCAGCCGCGAGGCCAACGGGCTTGCCATGAGCTCGCGCAACGAAAGGCTGAGCGGCCCGGAAAGGGAGAAGGCCTCCCTTATTTACAAAACGCTGCAGGAGGCCGCCCAACGTTTTGGAAACCAAAGCCCGGCAGAAGTAAAAGCCTACGTCTACGATACATTTGCGGCACACCCCGAATTTACTATGGACTATTTTGAGATCGCTGCCGAAGACGACCTGAAACCCGCGATTAGTAAGGAAAACAGGAAATACAGGGCTTTCATTGCGGTTTTTTTAAGCAATGTGCGGCTAATTGACAATATTTCATTAAATTGATTACCTTTGCCCCATGCAAATTCAAGTTGTAAAGTCCAAGATTCACCGCGTTAAGGTGACCGGAGCCGATTTAAATTACATAGGCAGCATTACCATCGACGAAGCATTGATGGAAGCGGCCAATCTGATTGAAGGTGAAAAAGTATCGATCGTCAACATCAATAACGGTGAGCGCCTCGAGACGTATGTAATACGGGGAAACAGGGGCAGCGGCGAAATAACGCTGAATGGCCCTGCGGCAAGAAAAGTACAAAGGGGAGATATCATTATCATTATTTCCTACGGCATACTCGACATTGAGGAAGCGAAAGTATTTAAGCCTTCGATCATTTTCCCTAACGAGAATGATAATTCGCTAACATAGCTTTGAATAAGAAGTTAAGCACGATACTAAGTATTGGACTCCCACTATTGTTGGGAGTCTTTTTAATTATATATATGTACCGGCAGTTTACCCCGGAGGAGCTTGAAGGCATGAAAAACAGCTTCCGGACCGCCGACTACCTGTATGTATACTTGTCGCTTGCTATTGGCTTTACCGGCTTTTGGGCGCGTGCCTACCGCTGGAAATATACCCTTGCTCACGTGGGCTATACCGTACCCTTCGGGATAAAGTTCGGCGCCGTGTGCATTACCTATATTATGAATATGCTCATACCCCGCAGCGGCGAAGTAAGCCGTGCCGTAGCGATAAGCAAATATGCAGGCGTGCCGTTCGATAAGGCATTCGGGACCATAATTGCCGAGAGGATCATCGATATGATACTGCTCATCATCGTAGTGAGCGCCACAGTAATCTTCCAGTTTGATGTGGTAAAAACCTACCTGGTGCACATCCCATTCAAAAAATTACTTTTCTTCGGTACCATTGCCGGGATACTCTTTTTGGGGTCGGTGCTGTTTTTTATCTATTCAAAACTTGCCTGGGTACAAAAGATCAGGGTAAAGATATCCGGGCTTACCGAAGGCGTGCTGAGCGTTTTCAAAATGCCCAACAAATGGCCGTTCCTGCTGCTGTCTGCCTACATTTGGTTTAGCTATGTACTTATGTTTTACATCACTATATACGCCCTCCCCGAAACCTCCGGCCTTGGCTTTGGCTCGGTTGCCACTGCTTTCGTCATCGGCAGCATCGTCATTACGTTTACCAATGGCGGCACGGGCTTTTTCCCATTCGCGATAGCCAATATACTCACCATATACAGTGTGCCGAAACCGGCAGGCGCTGCTTTTGGCTGGATCGTATGGACTTCGCAGACCATGGAAATACTATTTCTGGGCGGATTGTCATTTTTATTGCTCCCCCTACTGTACAGAAAAAAATAATTGCTATCTTGCAAAACTATTTTCTGCAACCCCGTAAAGCTATGAAATACATACTATTAACTCTAGTCCTGGCTGTAATTTTGCCGGTCTCTGCCCAATATAAGGTCGAAGATTTTCCGTCGAAAATGCTCAACGCAAGCCGTGAAATTACCATCATCACGCCTCCGTCGTATGACAAGAGTAAGAACCAAAAATACCCATTGCTGTTCCTTATGGACGGCGATTACCTCATGGATCCGTTTGCCGGCATTGTGACCTATACCCAATACTGGAACGACCTGCCGGAAGTGATTATCGTTGCCCTTTCGCAGGACGATGCCGAACAGCGGGAACTGGACACCCAGGTGGCCGAGCAAAACGGATTGCCGTTTGACCAAAGCGAGAAGTTTTTTGATTTTTTGGCCTACGAATTGATTCCCGCACTGGAAAAACAATACAGGATTGCGCCTTTCAAAATCATTGCGGGCCATAACATGACGGCAAGTTTCCTCAACTTTTTCCTGTATAAGGATAAGCCTGTCTTTAATGCTTACATATCGCTGAGCCCCGAACTGGCTCCCGATATGGAAACACACATTCCCGAAAAGCTCACCCAGCTGAAAATGCCCGTGTATTATTACCTGGCCACAGCCGACGGCGACCTTGCAAAACAGCAGAAAGCTATAAAAGCACTGGATACCAATATAAAGGCGGTGACCAACCCCAACCTTAAGTATTTTTTTGACGATTTTAAAGGCTGCTCCCACTACTCGCTTGTCGCCAGGGCGATACCGGCATCGCTGTATGACATTTTTTCTTGCTACCAGCCCATATCCTCTACCGAGTACCTGGAGAAGATCGTAACGCTGCCCTCGGGCTACGTGAAATATCTTACCGACCGTTATGATGTTATCGACAGAGACCTGGGGCTGCAGATACCCATACGGCTGAACGATTTTAAGGCCATTGAAGCCGCCATACTGAAAAACGGGGTGTATGACGAGCTGCGCGACCTTTCGGACGTGGCTTCAAAACAATATCCCAAGACAACACTAAGCGACTACTACTCCGGGCTGTTTTACGAAAAAACCGGAGATAGCAAAAAAGCCATAAAAGCCTATATGCGCAGTTACAGCATGCAACCGATTGGTGAATACACCACCGAATTCATGCTGGAGCAGGCTGAAAAACTCAAAGCACGATAATGTCCAAACTCAAAACGTCCTTTTTTTGCCAGAATTGCGGCACGCAGTATTCCAAATGGCAGGGGCAATGCAATGCCTGCAAGCAATGGAATACCATAGTTGAAGAAGTACTGCAAAAAGAAGAAAAGCAAGCCTGGAAGCCCGCAACAGGTGAAACCAAAAGGGCCGCAAAACCACTAAAGATAACCGAAATTGACTCTGCCGCCGAACTGCGCCTCGATACGCGCGACGGTGAACTGAACCGTGTACTGGGCGGTGGCCTGGTGCCGGGATCGCTCACACTGCTGGGCGGTGAACCCGGAATAGGAAAAAGTACGCTGCTGCTGCAAATTTCATTAAAACTTCCCTACCGCACGCTATACGTTTCGGGAGAGGAAAGCCAGAAGCAGATCAAGATGCGCGCCGAACGCATAACGCCGGCCGCCGACAATTGCTACATCCTTACCGAAACCAAGACACAGAACATCTTTAAGCAAATAGAGGCCATTGCGCCCGAAGTGCTGATCATCGACTCGATACAGACACTGCATACCGACTACATCGAATCGTCGCCCGGGAGCATTTCGCAGATACGCGAAACCACTGCCGAACTGATAAAATTTGCCAAGGAAACCAACATACCCGTTATCCTGATAGGGCATATTACCAAAGACGGAAGCATTGCCGGGCCCAAGATACTGGAGCACATGGTAGACACCGTACTGCAGTTTGAAGGCGACCGCAACCACGTGTACCGCATACTCCGCTCGCTAAAGAACCGTTTTGGCTCGACGGCCGAACTGGGCATTTATGAAATGCTGGGCAGTGGGCTGAGAGAGGTGTCCAACCCATCTGAAATACTGATTTCGCACAAGGACGAGGAAATGAGCGGTACGGCCATAGCTACTACCATGGAAGGCATGCGCCCGCTGATGGTAGAGATACAGGCGCTGGTAAGTTCGGCAGTATACGGCACGCCACAGCGAAGTACCACAGGCTATAACGCCAAAAGGCTGAACATGGTGCTGGCCGTGCTCGAAAAAAGGGCAGGCTTCCGGCTGGGCGCGAAAGACGTTTTCCTGAACATTGCCGGCGGCATCAACGTAGACGACCCCGCGATAGACCTTGCCGTGGTGGCCGCAATTTTATCATCTAACGAAGACATTGCCGTGGGTAAAGGCTTCTGTTTTGCGGGTGAAATTGGCCTTTCGGGAGAGATACGCCCCGTAAACAGGGTAGACCAGCGCATACTGGAAGCGGAAAAGTTAGGTTTTTCCACTATTTTTGTATCTAAGTACAACAAGATCTCATTAAAAAACACCCTGATCGAAATAAAGCTGGTAGCCAAAATTGAAGATGTCGCGGGCCACCTGTTCGGTTAGCCATTATAACCTGAATGCGTAAAAGAAGTAAAAAACAAATAGCGTTACTCATTTTAAAGATAGTTGCGGTACTCATCATTATCTGCATCATTTGCTTTTTTGCCTTCCGCAATATGCTGCTGCAAAAGGCGGTTGCAAAAGTTTCGGCCAAAATGGAGCGGGAATACAACAGCCGCTTTACCGTACAGGAAGCCGCTTTTAAAGGCTTTTCGGGGATTGAACTTAAAGAGATCGCACTGGTGCCCAACAATGCCGATACACTGCTGCACGTTCGGGAAATAAAAACATCGGTAAACTACTTCAAACTCCTTACCGGCGATGTACAGCTGGGCACGCTGGAGATGAAAAACGGCTATGTGCAGCTGGTACGCAATGAAAAGGGCAAAAATTTTGACGCTTTCCTGAAAAAAAATAATGAGAAAGTTGAGGATGACGGGCCGAAAGAAGCCAACTATGCCGACCGAGCCTACAACATCCTGAACACAGCGCTTAACCTGGTGCCTACCGACATGAAGCTGGAAAACCTCAACCTGCGCCTGGACGACATGGGCCGCAAGGTGAACCTCAACCTAAAGCAGATGCGCCTGGCCGACGAGCAGCTCGAATCGACCATTGGGGTAACGGCAGACAGCATAAGCCAGACGTGGAAAGTAAAGGGCATGGCCGACCCCAGGGACAAGCGCGCCGACCTGAAGTTTTTTAATTCCGACACCTCACGCATACAGATACCGTATATATACGAGCGCTTCGGGCTGAAATCGGGGTTTGATTCCATCCACCTGAATGTGCAGAACATCGATATGGACGGCGACGAGCTGCATATTGACGGGTTTGCCTCCATTGGCAACTTTATGGTGAATAACCCTAAGATCGCCAAAAAAGACGTGGTGATCGACAAGGCCCGCTTTGACTATCATTTCCTGTTTGGGCCTGATTTTGTAGCTATCGACAGCAGTTCGACAGTGCAGCTTAACCACATAAAGTTCAATCCCTACGCCCGTTACAGCGTTGCCGAAGATACCATTTACGAACTGAAGGCTAAAATACCGAAAACAAAGGCCCAGGATTTCATCAACTCGCTACCCACAGGGCTTTTCACCAATTTTGAAGGCATGGAAGCCGAGGGTACCTTTAGTTATGACCTGGTGTTTAAATACAACAAGAACAAGCCCGGCGCGCTGGTATTTGACAGCAACCTGAAAAAAGAAGGGCTGAAGATCATTAAATACGGAGAGGCCAACTTGTCGAAGCTGAACAGCGCTTTCACTTACCGGGCCATTGATAATGGCAGGGCACAGCGGCCTATTGTGGTCGGGCCATCCAACCCCTACTTTACACCGCTGGAGGAAATTTCACCCTATGTAAAAAATGCGGTGCTTACCAGCGAAGACCCCTCCTATTACAGGCACCGGGGTTTTATAACGGAGGCATTCCGGCAGTCGATCATTAAAAACCTGAAGACCCGGGAGTTTACCCGTGGCGCCAGCACCATAAGCATGCAACTGGTCAAGAACGTATTCCTGACCCGCGAGAAGACGCTTTCGCGAAAGCTGGAAGAGATATTGCTGGTGTACATTCTGGAAAACAACGCCATAGCAGGCAAGTCGCGCATGCTGGAGGTATATTTCAACGTTATTGAATGGGGGCCCGATGTGTATGGCATTGGCGAGGCCGCCGACTATTACTTCCAGAAGCACCCCTCGCAGCTGTCGCTGGACGAATCGGTTTTTTTGGCGAGCATTGTGCCAAGGCCAAAGGCCTTCATGTGGCAGTTTGACGGTGCCGGCCAATTGAAGCCGTATGCCGTAAAGCATAACAAATTCATAAAGGACCTGATGCTGCGCAGGGGCCTGCTGGTGCCGGAAGATACGATAGCACAGTATGGCGATGTCCAGGTTTCCGGGCGGGGAAGGTCGCGCCTCAGGATCACCGAAGTACCACAGTTTGAAGGCGATTCCCTGGAACTGGATGAGTTCTTTTTTAATTTGTCGAAGACGGCTTTTTAAATTAGCTTTCATCCCTTTAGACCTGACAGGTTTTGAAAACCTGTCAGGTCTTATCAGTGAATTTTAACATTCTTACTTCCAACCTTTGCCACAAAAAAATGCTCTTACCTTTAAAATACTCCTACATGAAAAAGATATTCTTACTAATCCTGCTCATCAGCGGAATGGCATTTGCACAAAAGCCGGTATTTACGACCGCTAAGGCCGTTGCCGCTACCGTATACTTTAACGGCGCCGAGCTTTCGCAGACGGCAACCGTGAACCTGCCCGCCGGGAGCAGCGAGATCGTAGTGAAGAACGTAGCCGATTACCTCAACGAAAGTACTGTACGCATCGGCGCGCCATCGGGGCTTACGGTGCTGTCGGTACAGTTTACGCGCGACTACATTTCGGAATACGAGCCGGATGAAACCTCTCCGGCCATGAAAAGGGTACGCGACAGCATTACACTGGTGCAGAAAGACCTGGAGCGCACCACTACCGCGAAGGCGCAGGAAATGAAGGTCATCGAACTGCTGGACAAGAACACCCAGGTGGGCGGGCAGCAGTCGGGGCTTAGTGTAGCCGAACTGATGAAACTGGCCGACTACTACAAGGCTAAGCGTACGGAAACCGCAACGGCTATTAACGCTTTGGTCGAAAAAGAGAAAAAGCTGAACGAACTGCTGGCGAAGCTGAACCGCCGCCTGGAAACCAACACCCAAACCAAAGAAAATATCTCCAACGGCAAGCTGGTATTGCAGGTTATGAATGAGGTGGCCGGCAATGTGCCCCTTACCATTGATTACCTGGCACAAAACGCGGGGTGGACGGTGTTTTATGACCTTAGGGCAGATAACATTTCGCAACCCATCAACCTGGTGTATAAAGCGCAGGTGGTACAGCAAACGGGCCTCGACTGGAAGAAGGTAAAGCTCACCCTTTCCAGCGGTATGCCGAACCAGAACAACGTTGCGCCGGGACTTAACCCATGGTTTTTACAGACGTATGACCCAGCGGCGTATGCCAGCACAGGAGTGGCCAATACATGGGCCAAGGAAAAGAGAGCAGATATTAGTAATGTTAGCGAAGAAATTTCTACACAGGGGTATATGAGCATAAAATCAATTGGTTCTGTTGCCACGGAAAACCAACTCAACGTTTCCTTTAATATCGACATTCCGTATGATATCCTTTCCAATGGTAAAAAACATAGTGTGACCCTTAATGAGATCAAACTTCCTGCATCGTACAGGCACCTTACCATTCCGAAAGTGGATAAAGAGGCCTACCTGCTTGCAGAGATCACGGATTACTCCAAATACAACCTGCTGAAGGGCGAGGCCAACATTATCTTTGAAGGGATGTATGCCGGGAAAACCTATATCGACCCCTTACAGACTACCGATACCCTGAGCCTGAGCATGGGCAGGGACAAAAAGATCTCCGTAGAAAGGATAAAAGTGATCGAGAAGTCGGGCAGCAAGTTCCTTTCATCGAAAAAGGAGCAGACGTTTACCTATGACATCATTGTACGCAACAATAAAAAGGAGACCGCACAGATAACCGTGAAGGACCAATACCCGATAAGCACGCTGGAGAACCTGGAAGTGGAATTGCTGGAAAGCAGCAGCGCCGAGGTAAACAAGGAAACCGGAATGCTGCAATGGCAGATGAAGCTGAAGCCCGGTGAGACTAAAAAGGTACGGCTGAGCTACCGGGTGCGGCATCCGAAGAACATTGCCGTAGGAAATCTCTAATATTTTGTTAATCAAAGATTTGTATTGTGTTATTATTCGTTAAATTTACGTATACTAACACAATTTTTTTTTGCAATGAAAACAAAATTACTTCTCGCCTCCCTCTTATTTTCAGGGTTCATGACCGCCCAGGAAATCGGCCTTGAGCTGTATGCCGACGGCTTTGACAGCCCAACCGACATTGCCCATGACCATGACGGACGTATGTACATTGTAGAGCAGGGCGGGCTCATAAAGCTGCTTGCCGATAACGACGGGGACGACGACCCGGACATGAATACCTTCCTTAATGTTTCTTCGCTGGTGGATACCGGGTCGAATGAAGGAGGGCTTTTAGGGCTGGCTTTCCACCCAAATTATGAAACTAACGGCTATTTTTACATCAACTATACCAATACGGCAGGCAATACTGTCATTGCCCGGTATACTGTAAGCGATACCGACGATGACGCCGCTGATGCTTCAAGCGCAACGATCCTCCTTACGGTCGACCAGCCGTTTTCCAACCACAATGGCGGCTGCATTAAGTTTGGCCCCGACGGCTACCTTTACATTGGTATGGGCGACGGCGGCAGCGGTGGCGATCCCGGCAACAGGGCGCAGAACATCAATACGCTGCTTGGCAAAATGCTCCGTATCGATGTGGACGGCGGTTCACCATACGCCAGTCCCGCAGGGAACCCTTACGTGGGAACTGCCGGCGCTGACGAGATTTGGGCCATTGGCTTACGCAACCCGTGGAAATTTTCGTTCAACAGGACGACCGGCGATCTTTGGATTGCCGATGTGGGCCAGGAAGCGCGTGAAGAGATCAACCATGTAGTTTCCACATTGCCGGGGCTCAACTACGGCTGGAGGTGCTATGAGGGCCTTGCTGAATATGACATGTCGCAATGCGCGGGCATCACCGCATTGAGCATGCCGGTGGCGCAATATACCCACAATGGCACAGGGGGCTGCTCTGTGACCGGGGGCTATGTATATACGGGTACTGAATTCCCGAACCTGCAGGGAAAATATATTTTTGCCGACTATTGCAATAATAAAATTGGATTGCTCGACAGTTCGAATGCTATCACCTGGAGCACTGCCTTTGCGGGGAACTTCTTTGCAACTTTTGGCGAAGGCCCGAATGGCGAAATTTACGTGGCCGGAAGGAGCAGCGGGAATGTGTATAAGGTCATCGATGCTTCGGCAGCGGGTACGGGGAATTTTGCCGGCGGCTCATTTGCGGTGTATCCGAACCCCGCCGGCAATGAAGTGTTTGTAAAACTTAGCGCTATTGCTTTTCCAACTTCTGTTAGTATTTTTGACGTGAGGGGAAAACTGCTTTTGCAGCAGGATGCACCGGAAGGCGAATCACGCATTGACACTTCGGCTTTAGGATCAGGAATGTACCTGATGAAACTGGAGTCGGCGGGAGTGGTGAAGCACCATAAGCTGGTGGTGCGGTAAATTGTAATTTACGTTTTCCATTTCGAACGGAGGCACGGAGTGCGGCAACCTTTCCTTAATTTGAGCAGAAAGATTGCTTCGTCGTTCCTCCTCGCAATGACTCAAGCACATAAACAACAAAGGCCGGAAATTACTCCGGCCTTCTTCATGCTTTACTATTCCAAACTATTAAATCTCGTTCAGCATTTTTGATATTTCGTCCAGCTTTGGCGTCAGGATGATCTCGATCCTCCTGTTCTTCGATTTGCCTTCGGCGGTGTCGTTGCCTGCTACCGGGGCAAATTCTCCCCTTCCGGCAGCGGTAAGGTTTTGCGGCACCACGCCTTTGTTTTCACGGATGATGTTTACAATGGCCGTAGCACGCTTGGTGGATAAGTCCCAGTTGTCGGTGATCTGGCCGCTGCCCTGGTATGGTACGTTGTCGGTATGCCCTTCGATAAGTACCGAAATTTCAGGATTCGCGGCAAGCACTTTGGCTACCTCCACCACTGCCTTTTTACCTTCGGCGCCCACGATCCAGCTTCCGGAGCCAAACAGTAATTTGTTCTCCATTGAAACGTACACCTTGCCATTCTTCATCTCCACGGTAAGTCCTTTGCCCTCGAAGCTGTTGAGCGCTTTCGACAGGGTTTCCTTCAGTTTTTTCAGGCCGGCTTCCTGGGCCGCGATCATGCTTTCCAACTCGTTCACGCGCTGGGAGCGCTCCTGCAGTTCCGTGTTCAGCTTGTTCAGCCTTTCCTGCTCGGCGGCCAGCGCTTTCTCTTTGGCCTCCAGCTGTGCCAGCAGCTCGCGGTTCTTTTTCATATTGGTATCCAGTGCGTCGCCACTGTTCTTTTCCAGTGCGGCGTACGACGATTTCAGGGTATTCAGGCTCGATTGTGCAGCGGCAAAATCGGTAGCCAGCTTATCGCGGTCGGCCTTCATCTTGTCCAGTTGCGCCTGCAGGTCTTTCGACTTCAGGTCGAGTTCGTTGCGTTCCTTTTCAAGCTTGGTGTTCTGGTCGGCCATCTCGCGGTTTTCCTTTTTCAGGTCGGCATACTTGTTCTCCAGGTCGGTATATACCTTTTTGGACACGCAGGATGTGGTAAGCGCCAAAAGCAGCAGTCCAACAGAAATTCTTCGTAGTATCATGTGTGTTATGTTTTAGTGGTTGACAGGCCAACGGCCGGTTATATGTGTGATTTATTGTGGTTATTCAAATTCTACCAGTATGGGACAGTGGTCGCTGTGCCTTGCCTCGGGGAGTATCAGGGCACGGGTAAGGCGGTCGCGCAGTGGCTCGCTTACCATGGCATAATCAATGCGCCACCCCTTGTTATTGGCGCGGGCGTTGCCAAAGTTGCTCCACCAGGTATAGTTGTGCGGCTCCTTGTTGAAATGGCGGAAGCTGTCGATGAAGCCGTTTTCCATAAAGCCGCCTATCCACTCCCTTTCATTCGGCAAAAAGCCGGAAACCCTGGCATTGCGCACCGGGTCGTGGATGTCAATCTTTTCGTGGCAGATGTTGTAATCGCCGCAAATGATGAGGTTGGGTATCTCCTGTCGGAGTTCCATTATATAGTGGTTAAACTCGTCCATGTAGCGGAATTTGTAGGTGTGCCTCTCCACATTGGATCCCGAAGGCAGGTACAGGCTCATAACCGAAAAATCATCAAAATCCAGCCTGACGTTACGGCCTTCAAAGTCCATGTGGTCAATTCCCGTGCCGTAAACCACGTTGTTGGGCTTATGCTTTGAGAGTATGGCCACCCCGCTGTAGCCCTTTTTTTGTGCCGAAAACCAGTAATGGTAGGGGTATCCCGCTTCCTCAATCTCGTGTACGGCCACCTGGTCTATGGTCGCCTTGGTTTCCTGCAGGCAGATGATGTCCGGGTCGGCCTGTTTGAGCCATTCGACAAAGCCTTTGTTGAATGCCGCGCGGATGCCGTTGACATTATAGGAAATGATCTTCATTCGTTTGTGTTTGGTTTCCAAAAATAAAGAAAAAACCGCACGGTCAAACGTTTCCTGCCAATTCCTGTCAACTGATTTATGAACGATTTCCGGACTGAATTAAAAAAACCATTCCCCGCCTGCAATTCATCAGAATTGTTATCTTTGTTTTTCGCCCGAAACACAGATGGAGAATGAGTTTAGTTACAGCTAAAGAAGTTGCAAAAGCAATAAAAACAGACAAATACGGGTTTTTGGGGACTTTTTCAGGGTGGCTTCTGATGAAGGTCCTGAAAATCTCGACCATGAATAAAATATACGACAGGAACAAGCACTTAAGTGACCTTGAGTTCCTGAACGCCATTCTTGACGAGTTCCAGATAAAATTCGAGATTCCTGAAGAAGACCTGAAGCGCCTCCCTAAGAGCGGCGCCTATATTACCGTATCCAACCATCCGCTGGGCGGGATTGATGGCATATTGCTCCTGAAGCTAATGGTGGAAAAAGAGCCGAACTTCAAGATCATTGCCAATTTCCTGCTGCACCGCATTGAACCACTTAAGCCGTATGTGATGCCGGTAAACCCTTTTGAAAACCATAAGGATGCCAAGTCGAGCCTCACCGGCATTAAAGATGCCCTGCGCCACCTTAGTGATGGCAAACCGCTGGGTATTTTCCCTGCCGGGGAAGTATCTACGTACAAGGATGGCAAGCTAATGGTAGACAAACCGTGGGAAGAAGGCGCTATGAAGCTCATCATGAAGGCGAATGTACCCGTGGTACCCATATACTTCCATGCCAAGAACAGCAGGCTTTTTTACTTCCTCTCGCAACTGAGCGATACCCTGCGCACCGCCAAGCTGCCTTCGGAAACCCTGACGCAAAAAGACAGGCTTATAAAAGTACGGATAGGCAAACCCATATCGGTAGCAGAACAGAATGAGCATGAAGGGCTGGAGGCCTTTTCGGAATTCCTGCGCCGCAAGACCTATATGCTGGCGAACCCTTTTGAGAAGAAGGATTCCAAGCTTATCGACACGTCCAACCTGAACCTTAAGATGCCGAGAAGCCCTAAGCAGATCGCGGGGCCGGCCAACCTTGAACAGATACAGAACGAGATCGCTTTCCTTCGTAAAGGCGATTACCGTTTGCTGCAAAGCAAGAACTATGAGGTGTTTTTTGTATCGGCAGACAAGATACCCAACATACTGCATGAGCTGGGCCGCCTGCGCGAAATTACGTTCCGTGAAGTAGGCGAAGGTACCAACGAATCGCTCGACCTGGACCGTTACGACAAATACTACCACCACATGTTCCTTTGGGACGAGCAGGCGCAATGCATTGCCGGCGCGTACCGCATGGGGCTGGGCACCGACATTTATAAAAAATACGGCATCGACGGTTTCTACATGCACGACCTGTTCAGGTTTGAACCCGAACTATATGACATGCTGAGCAAATCCATCGAGATGGGGCGCGCCTTCATCATCAAGGAATACCAGCAAAAACCCATGCCGCTTTTCCTGTTATGGAAAGGCGTGGTACATACAACCCTTCGCTATCCTGAGCATAAGTTCCTGATCGGCGGGGTGAGCATCAGCAACCAGTTTTCGGATTTCTCGAAGTCACTAATGATCGAGTTCATGAAATCGCACTACTACGACCCGTACATAGCACAATACGTCCACCCCAAAAAGGAGTATAAGGTAAAACTGAAGGATGCCGATAAGGATTTTGTGTTTGAAGAAGCGGAAGCCGACCTGAACAAGTTCGACAAATTCATTGAGGAAGTAGAGCCGGGGAACCTGCGCCTGCCGGTACTCATTAAAAAATACATTAAGCAGAATGCCAGGGTCATTGCCTTTAATGTGGACCCGCTGTTCAACAACTCGGTGGATGGGCTGATGTACATCCGTATTGCCGACCTTCCCGAGAGCACGGTACGCCCTGTAATGGAGGAATTCCAGGCAGAGCTGGAGCGGAAGCTGGCGGAAAAGGGGGAGCAGTTGTAGGGGTTATTGACCTTTTAAACCAATTTATTACATACTTCTAGCCAGAGAAGTCAATATTCCTATAACAAAGAGTCAATTTCTTTACATATTGACATCACATGGTCAAGTCCGTAGAGCAATGCACCTTCATTAATATTCATCCATTGAAATAATTGCAGTATAAGATTGTAATTTTGCAAACAGAATGATGTGTCTATCGTCGAGCTGCCAAGACTAAAGCATATTGGCTCATGGTGTGCTATCCTGTTTCGAAATTCATTTATTGCTTCAAGCTGCCTGAACAGGTAAGTGTGATTGTATTGGATCTGGGGCGTCGTTTTTGGCTTGGAGGGAAATATTAACAATAGAGACTGGCCACCAGCGAGATATTGAGGCTGGGCAAAAAGATATCTCCAAAATCCAAAATCTAATGACGCTATCAATTTAGGGTGAGTGTAATGTGTAAGTTTAGATTTGCTTTTTTTAATTATCCTCGCGGTTCCTGAGCAAGCAGGGATATTGAAAAATCCTCCTGCATTTATACTATCCGCCAGCCAATCATTCCCAAATTTTACCGTATAATGCTCATTTATTTTATTTCTCAAAGCAACTTCAAAACAACTTATAACAGTGAACATTTCTTGCGATAGTTGTAAATTTTTCCTGTATAATGTCATTGCCTTTCTACCATTATTCCCTGTAGAAGCCATATATCTTGACATCCGGGGTACCGACATTACATCTTCAAAATCTGAATATCTCATTGTTTATTGAAATATAATTTATATATTTGCACTATATTATTCCCCATAGCCCCTGATTTATCAAGCTATGGGGTTTTCGTTTTTTTGTACGTTAACAAATGTAAGTTTTTTATCTAAAATTTTCATAGATTTTACTGAATCAAGAAACTAACTTTACAGCACTTACGCGCTTTAAATTGAAACAGTTATACGTTTTTGAGTCAATTAACTTCCTTATTGCATTTACAAATTATAATACACCGCCTTTATCTTATCCGCAATTACCTGTGCCAGCTTTTCGTGGCTTTCGAACGTCCACCCGGCGATGTGGGGGGTAAGTAGTACACTATCCGAATCCAGCAGGTATTGGAATTCTTCCGGGATGTCGGTTGTAAATAGTTGCTCGAACGATGATTTTTCGTATTCTAGTACATCCAGAGCGGCGCCCAATATCTTACCCGACTTTAAGTTTTGAACAAGGTCTTTCGTTACTACGCTTTTGCCCCGCGCGGTGTTGATGAGCCAGAAGGGTTTTGCAAAGGCATTGATAAAACCTGCATCGACCATACGGTGGGTTTCCGGTGTATGCGGCGTGTGCAGGCTCAATACATCGGCTTTTTGCTGTAATTCCTCAAGTGAAACCTGCTTGGCGTTGGCATCGCCCATAAAGGGCTTTATATCATGGCACAGCACTTCCACATCAAACCCCCGCAGCTTTTTGGCGAATGCCTTGCCCATATTGCCATAGCCAATGATGCCCACCGTTTTGCCGTCCAGCTCATGCCCCCGGTTGCCTTCGCGTACCCAATGCCCGCTGCGTATTTCGCGGTCGGCCCTGTTCAGGTTGTTGAAGAGTGACAGCAGCATGCCCAGCGCCTGCTCCCCTACGGCATTGCGGTTTCCTTCGGGCGCGGCGATCAGGTGAATGCCTTTTTGTGACGCGTAGTCGCAGTCGATGCTTTCCAGCCCCGCCCCTACCCGCGCGATGAACTGCAGGCTGGCCGCCGCGTCCAGGAACTGCCTGTCGATGTCGAAGCGGCTACGGATTACGATGCCGTGGTATCCCGCTATTTTGGCTTCCACTTCTTTTTTGGTGGATTTGTAGTCGGCTTCATTGCTAAAACCGGCTTCTTCCAACTGTGCCCAAAGGAGGGGGTGGTTGCTGTCGATGTGGAGGATTTTTACAGTTCCGGGTTTGGGGTTCATAGTTTCGGGTTGTGTTTACGCAAAGTTACACAATCCGCAAAGCAAATAATCGTTATTTTTAGAGCCGGTAGCGAGAGGAAACAAATTTGACTAATGATTTTATCAAAAGACAAACAACCTGTCCATCATTTCATTTCATTAAAGATGGATTTTGAAAATAACAGGCGCTTAAATTTTTCACTTCAAATTTCAGGGAAAAAGGAGTGGTTTTTTTCCGAATCCAAAAACATCTTATCAGGAAAATTGAGGCAGGGCTCAATTATACCCACCGCTATCACCAAAAGTCATACTGCCTATCCTGAAAAGTCATAGGGAGAGGTCGAAAAAATAGCCTGTGCATGGTCCCGTTTTGGTGATTCTACAGGCCTTATCCGTGCTTTTTATGCAAAAAAACCTAAAATCCTAATATCGCTTTGGCGATGGAGAAGAATATCAGGATCCCGCAAATGTCATTGCTGGTCGTTATAAAGGGCCCGGTGGCCAAAGCGGGGTCGACCCCGAATTTATTTAAGAGAATGGGTATGAAAGTCCCCAGCAAAGAGGCTATGGTAATTACCGAAAGCAGTGATACTGCGACAGTTAGACCGACCTCATAGGTTTTGTCCAACAGGAAATGGCTCCCAAGTATCAGGATTATGGCCAGGATGGAGCCGTTTAGCAGGCTTAGGAGCACTTCCTTAACGAGGCGGTTCCACAACGAGCCGCTGATGCTGTTGTTGGCAAGGCCCTGCACAATGATCGCGGACGACTGTACACCCACATTGCCCGCCATTGCTGCAATCAGCGGGGTAAAGAAGAACAGGTCTTTATGGTTTTCCATGGCGCCTTCAAAGAGGCCCATAACCTTTACCGTTACAAAGCCGCCCAGGAGTGCCAGTATCAGCCATGGCAGGCGCGCTTTGGTCAGGTCGATGATGCTGTCATCCGCCTCAACGTCCTGGGAGATACCCGCAGCCAGCTGGTAATCCTTTTCGGCCTCGTCTTTAATAACGTCTACAATGTCGTCGATGGTAATGCGCCCTACCAGCCTGCCGAGCTCATCCACCACCGGAATTGCCTCAAGGTCATACTTTTGCATGATGCGCGCCACCTCTACATCGGGCGTGGTTACTTTTACAAAATCGACTTTGGGTATGTAAATATCGCCGATGGGCGTTTTGGTAGAGGTGGTGAGCAGGTCTTTCAGGGACAGCCTGCCTTTCAGCCGGTTTTCGTCATCTACTACATAAATGGAATGGACCCGCTGCACGTTTTCGGCCTGCACCCGCATTTCTTTCACACAGGTAAGCACATTCCAGTTCTCATTTACCTTTACAAGCTCTTTACCCATAAGCCCGCCCGCGGTATCCTCGTCGTAACGAAGAAGGTCCACAATGTCCTTGGCGTGCTCATCGTCGGCAAGTTCCTGGATAACCTCGTCCTTCATATCGGCCGGAAGTTCGGCGATAATGTCGGCGGCGTCATCCGTGCTCAGCTCATCCAGCTCTTCGGCAATCTCTTTCGCCGAGAGGTTCTTTAATATTTTTTCCCTTACCTCTTCATCAAGCTCAAGGAGTATTTCAGCGGTTTTTTCACTGTCCAGTATCTGGAAAAGGTAACTGGCCTCCCGGCTGTCCAGCTCTTCCATGATCTCGGCAATATCAGCATAGTGAATGTCTTCAAGCAGGTTTTGCAACTCCTCCTCACGGTTCTCACTTATGTATTGCTCGATTTGGGCAATAAAATCCTTGCTGATCTTAAACTCCATTGGCCGCTATTTTTTTGGTAAGTTCTATAAATTGCTCCACCGAAAGCTGTTCCGGACGGAGGTCAAAGATACTATCTTCCTTTAAACTATCCGAAAGGTTGTATGTTTTTAAACTGTTACGAAGTGTCTTTCTTCTCTGGTTAAAAGCCGTCTTAACTACGGTAAAAAACAGCCTCTCATCTACCGGGAGGTGGAAGTTTTCTTTACGTGTCAGCCGCAGCACGCCCGACTTTACCTTGGGTGGAGGGTTAAAAACATGTTCGTCAACTGTAAAAAGGTACTCCGCATCGTAAAATGCCTGCACCAGTACCGAGAGGATTCCATAGGCCTTTGTGCCTTTCTTCTCACATATCCGCTCTGCTACTTCTTTTTGGAACATACCCGAAAACTCAGGTATCCTGTGGCGCAGCTCTAACGCCCTGAAAACAATCTGCGTGGAAATATTATACGGGAAATTGCCTATGATGGCAAAGGGTTCATCGCCAAACGCCTCACTGATGTTGTACCTCAAAAAGTCTTTGGAAATGATCTTGCCGTCGAGTTTGGGGTAATGCGTATTGAGGTACGCTACCGATTCGGTGTCGATCTCGATTACCCAGGTTTCTACAGGTTTTTCTAAAAGGTACTTGGTGAGTACGCCCATGCCGGGACCAATCTCCAGCACCTTATCATAACCGTTCAGGGTCAGGGTATCGGCAATATCTCTTGCAATGCTTTCGTCCTTCAGGAAATGCTGCCCGAGGTGTTTTTTCGCTCTTACTTTATCCATTCTGCAAATATCGGTGTAAAAACCAAAAAAGGCTAATTATTGCCGTGTTTTCAAACAAACTGACGGAATGGAACCTGATGCAACTTGAAAACTACACCTGCTTAAATTCCTTTAGCAACTCCATTTCGGTACGGAATGCAAGCATTTTGTCGCCAAAAAGCCTTGCGCCCTCTTCCCTCAACCGTGGTGCATCTTCGTTATAATAGGCCTGGAGCTTTTCCATATTCTCTGCGAAATACTGGATGGCATAGGTGGAGCCGCCCATCTCTTCCACAATAAGCACTTTTACGATCTTGGCCTTGAAAAACTTACCGGTCTCCATTACTTCCGGAATGTGTTTTTCCATCATCCAGGAAAGCCATTGGTCGTGTACGCTGTCGTCTATGTTGATGGTTACGTTGTAGAGGATCATAGTTTGGTAGATTTGGTTATGCGTTGATCTGGTTATGCGTTGATTTGGTAGGTTTAACCTTAACAAAGGTAGCAGGAATGGGAGTTATGGGCTATTAATTTTGTGGTAAAATTTTCGGTGTATTTGTCATTTCGACCGAAGTGCAACGGAGCGGAGAAATCTCAAATTGAACCTTAACTTCCGAGATTTCTCCTGGCGTCGAAATGGAATTGCATTTCCCCCCTGACAGCTAACTATTCGTATCGCCCCTTAACTGCCTAAACTGTTTCCTGGCCTCGATAAAATAAATGCTGTCCTCATGCTCAAACAGTACCTTCTCGTAGAGTGGCCTGGCTTTTTCGGGGTCGGAAAGCTTTTTGTTGTAGATCTCTGCCGAGAAGAACAGTGCCTCATCGACATAGATGCCCTCCTTGTAGGTATCGATGATCTTTTGGTACGATTCCAACGCCTGAGGGTATTGCCCTAAGCTTTGGTATATTTCGCCCATGCGCAGCAGCGTTACATCCTGAATGCTTTGTGTCGGGTCGGTGAGCAGCTCCTTGAATCCCGCGAGGGCTTCCGCCTTTTTATTTTGGTACAGCTTAAAGTCGGCACGGGCAAATTTCTTCAGGGCAGTTTGCGTGCTGTCCTCTACAGTGTTGTCCGTAATAAGCAGGAAGGTCTCCAGCGCGTCATTGGCAATAAGCTGCGATACAGACGATTTCAGCACCTTGAACTGCTTTTGCGCCCATTCGAAATCACCTTTATAATAGCTGCTTTGTGCCATTTTCAGGCTTGCCTCATGGCCGACAGCATCATTCTTCAGGTCTTCCTCGATCTGCGCATAGTAAATGATCGCCTGGTTGAATTTCTCCTCCAGCAGCAGTACATCCGCGAGTTTCATTTTTACCTGTGCCTGCTGGTATTTGTTGAGTTGTAGCTTAAGCGTGTTGTTTAGTGTTTCGATACCGGCCGCGGTGTTTTTAAGGTGAAATGCTTCAAAATCGGCCTTGAGCAATTGCAGGTCAAGGGAGTACGGACTCACGCCATATTGCGTGAGCAAGCCATTGATAAGCTGGTTTATCACGGGGTAATCCTTTTCCTGTGCTGTCTTAATATCCATCGACAGCAGGTAGTAGTGCGATTGCATCTGCAATTCAGGATCGGTGGTGTTTTGCAGTATAAAATTGAGTATCTCCCTTGCAGTCGCATCCTCGTTTTCTTCAACGGCAAGTTTGGCAAGATTTACAATGTTATAAAACGTATCGGGATCGCGCTTAAAGATGGCTTTTTCCTGGACAAAGGCTTTACCATAATCGCGCTGCTGCACAAAATACCAGCTAAGGAACTGGTTCCAAAAGATGTCCTGGGTCTTTTGCACGTTAAGCAGCAATGCCTTCCGCAATAGCGTATTGAAGCTTTTTTCACCTTCTGCGGTTGGGTTCTCCTCACCTTCCTCGCTCATAAAACGTGACAATTGGTTTTGTACCGTCATGAGGTTCTGCGGGTTGTTGTAGGCGTAGCTCAGGAGTTTTTCTATCATCAGCTCCACATTGCCCAACTGCCCCTGCAATAATGCCACCTGGTAGTCAAAATTCAGGTTGGGGTTGGCCTCCACCGCGATTGCATAGGCTTTTACCGCCTGTTCGAGCAGTACCTTTTGTTCAAAAGCAGAGGCAATGTTATATACATTGGATGGGTTTTCGGAAATCGCCGCTAAAGCTGTTTTGTAATTCTTTTCGGCATTGGCCATGTCCTTCTGTAACTGGTAGTTGTACCCCAGTTCCACATACAGCATGGGCTGTCCCATTTTTTGAAGCTTTTCCCTCAGCAGCTTTTCGGCATTGGCATATTGCTGCAGCTGCTGGTAGCACGCCGCCAGTTTTTGGGTAAAGAAAATGTTGTGGGGCTGCTTTTTCTCAAGGTCCTGGTAAATGACCAGCGCCTTTTCAAACTCCCCCTTCTCAAAATAATTCTGTGCCAGCTGCTCGTTTTGCGCGAAGGCGGCAAAGGAGAACAGGAACACTATAATGGCAATTATCTTTTTCATTTCGACAGATTTGGAACGCGGATATTACTGATGTAACTGATTTTACAGATGTTCTCAGCAATTATTGTTATAACGAAATGAAACGGATTTTAGCATAATAATCCGTGATTACCAGCAAAAATCCGTTTCATTCGTAATGCTTAAAAACAAATCTACTAATTTATTATGTCAAATCCGGTGTAAGGGCGTAAAACTTCGGGGATTACGATGCCCTCAGGGGTCTGGTAGTTTTCGAGTATTCCGGCAAGCACCCTTGGCAATGCCAGCGAACTTCCGTTGAGCGTGTGCGCAAGGTGGTTTTTGCCGTCCTTATCGCGGAAACGCAGCTTCAGCCTGTTGGACTGAAAGGTTTCGAAATTCGATACCGAGCTTATTTCCAGCCAGCGGTCCTGCGCGGTGGAGAACACTTCAAAATCATACGTCAATGCCGATGCAAAGCCCATGTCGCCACCGCAAAGGCGGAGTATGCGGTAAGGCAGCTTCAATTCCTGTAGTAATGTCTTAACGTGCTCTACCATTCCTTCAAGTGCCTCGTAAGACTTGTCAGGGTGCTCGATGCGTACGATTTCCACTTTATCGAACTGGTGCAGGCGGTTAAGCCCGCGAACGTGCGCCCCATACGAACCTGCCTCCCTGCGGAAACATGGGGTATAGCCCGTACACAGTACCGGTAATTCATTCTCCTGCAATATCACATCGCGGAACATATTAGTTACCGGGACCTCAGCCGTTGGGATAAGGTACAAGTCGTCGATACCTACATGGTACATCTGCCCTTCCTTGTCCGGAAGTTGGCCTGTGCCGTAGCCGGAAGCCTCGTTTACCAAATGCGGCACCTGGTATTCCTTGTAGCCTGCATCGGTATTCCTGTCAAGAAAATAGCTAATCAGGGCACGCTGCAGCCTTGCGCCTTTTCCCTTGTATACCGGGAAACCCGCGCCTGCTATTTTATTTCCGAGCTCAAAATCAATGATGTCGTATTTTTTGGCCAGGTCCCAGTGCGGCATGGCGCCTTCATGGAGTACAGGTATCTCGCCTTCGGCATGCACCTCCAGGTTTTCCTCGGGTGTTTTTCCCTCAGGAACAATGTCGGCAGGTGTGTTCGGCAGCTTGTATAAAGCCTGTGTAAGGGCTTCGGTAACCTCATCAAGGGTTTCGCTAAGCGCCTTGCTTTTATCTTTAAACTGTGTGGTTTTTTCCTTGATGATGGCGGCCTTCGCTTTCTCGCCTGCCTTCATCAGTTCGCCAATGTCACGCGACAGCTTGTTCGATTCAGAAAGTACGGTGTCAAGCTCTACCTGTGTCGCCCTTCTTTTTTCGTCAAGCGCGATCACTTCGTCTACCAACGGCGCGGCATAAAAGTTCCTTTTGCCCAAAGCCTGTATTACTTTTTCCCTGTTTTCCCTGATAAATGCTGTCTGTAACATGATGCTGATTTTTATAAGTGGAGCAAATTTAATGATTTGTTTTAATTAGATGGAATTTAGCCCCGAAACTTGTTGTGCCTATTGTACTTCACGGATTTCCGGAATTAAAATGGCACAGAATTCACTCTTAATCTTTAATAATCTCCCATTATAAGATTTGTTTTATTATTGAACTCGTTTAAACTTTTTTCAATTGGCTGCAAAATGGTCTTTTCGTCCCAAATTTCACCTTTTTTTTACTCCGTAGCGCTGCTATGCAGTGCGAAAAAGCTAAAATTTGAAACTAAAATCCTCATTTTTCGCTTCAATCAAAAAAGTTTAAACGAGTCCATTGTAAACACGCCGTACGCGACAAATTTTATCTGAAAACATTTTACCACGCTTTATTAACCTGTTTTTCAATCAAATTCTGATTATATTTGGCAAAATTTCAGTTAATGATAAAGAATTTTACCCTTACGATATTTGGATTGCTGTGTATAACGGCTTCCTTCGCGCAATCCCAGATTGAAGAATTACAGCAGATCGCAGAATCGGAAATGAAATCGGCCTACGCCATCAGCCGCTTTACCGCCAATGAAAATACCGGCAATTATGACGTTACCTACCACCGCCTTAACCTTACCGTAAACCCGGCAGTACAGTTCATCAGCGGTAGCATTGTAACCAACTTTATTGCTCTGGAAGATATGTCATCCATAACCTTTGACCTCACGAACCAGCTTACGGTAAGTTCGGTGATAAAGAACGGGAACAGTATAGCTTTTACGCAAAACAATGACGACGAGCTGATTATAACCTTCCCGTCCATCCAGGCTGAAGGCACTACGGGAACGGTTACAATCAATTATTCGGGTGCGCCGCCTATGGATTCTGATGCTTTTGTTACCGATGAGCACAACGGCACCCCGATACTATGGACACTTTCACAGCCTTATGGCGCCAAGGACTGGTGGCCGTCCAAGCAGGACCTGAACGATAAGATAGAGAGCATTGATGTATACATCACCGCGCCATCGGGATACGTGAGCGTTTCAAACGGATTGGAGCAGTCGCAGGTAGTAAGCGGCAGCAACAAGACCACGCATTTTCACCATGGCTATCCCATCCCGGCCTACCTGGTGGCCATCGCGGTGAGCAATTATACCGTATATACGCAAACGGCTGGCACGGCGCCCAATACTTTCCCTATTGTAAATTATTTTTATCCTGAGAACGTCGCAACCGCACAATCTCAGGTGGCGGTAACGGTACCGATAATGAACTTTTTTGAACAAAAATTCGAAACCTACCCCTTCCACGAAGAGAAATATGGCCATGCGCAGTGCGGCTTTGGCGGCGGAATGGAACACACCACGGTATCGTTCATGGGGAACTTCGGGAGGCAGCTGATAGCACACGAGCTGGGCCACCAGTGGTTTGGCGACAAGGTGACCTGCGGCAGCTGGAAAGATATATGGCTCAATGAAGGCGCAGCAACCTACCTTGCCGCATTGGTGATCGAGGAACTGGATGGCCCCGTCAGCTTTCAGGACTGGAGGTACTGGACGATTGACAACATTACTTCGCAACCGGGAGGGACGGTTTACTTGTCCGATGCCGATACATTGAGCGTAAGCCGCATATTCAGCAGCAGGCTGTCGTATAACAAGGGCGGAATGGTGTTCCATATGCTGCGCCGCAAGCTGGGTGACGACAATTTTTTCCAGGCGCTGCGCAATTACCTTGCCGATGCCGACCTTGCTTACGCCTATGCCAAAACCCCCGATTTCCAGGCACACCTGGAAGCACAGTCGGGCATGGACCTGGATGAATTTTTTAACGACTGGGTGTATAAGCAGGGCTACCCTTCCTACACCGTGACCACTACAGGCGGCCCGGGACCGGCAACTGTGACCATCAGCCAGACACAGTCGCATCCGTCCGTCAGTTATTTTGAAATGCCAGTGACGATACGGTTCACCTCCGACAGCGGCGCCCTGTTTGATGCCGTCCTTGAAAACACCTACAACGGGCAGCAATTTACCATCAACC